>NZ_AP048542.1:0-68120 GCF_059699065.1 Labrys sp. ALF-8 | reverse complement strand
ACCTTTTGCCATCGAAACACACAGCTTTTTGCTAGTTCCTGTCGCACCTTTTCATGACCTATCGCCCGGCCAAGCCTCCACGCCGATCTCCAGATTGACCCAATTCGGCGTCTGAATGGTGCAGCCCTTCCGGCCGCACCGGCAATGCAGCGCACGCCTCAGCCGATTGCTCGACGCCTTCGGCCCCCAGAGAATCACATAGGGTGCTATCGCCAGCGGCCGACGATTGCCGCAGTAGTTGCATATGGCCCAGACCCAACCGCCGTCGGCGCGCTGGAGGTCGGAGAGAGAGGGCACGTCGCTATCGCGCAGGGTTTCCCATTCGAGAGGCATGGGCGCATGATCAGCGAGTCAAAGGCCTCAAGCAAGGCGGCGAGATCATTGAGGAGATATTCGGCGCTTGTAACCGAAGGGGAGAAACATGAAGCCTATCTTAGTTAAGTTCACCAGTACGGTAGCCAACAGGCACGAGGTGGCCATTAATATTGTTAGAATTACGCGCATTGAGCCGGTATCGGATAGGGGAACGAAGATTTTCTTTGACGGCGAGACCAGCGTAGGAGTTGTTGAAAAGCTTGACGAGGTTATTAATCGTATCTCGCTTGCTCTGAAGACGGCGGAATGAGACAAAAACGAAAGATGCGCCCCTCCAGCCTGAACGCCAGAGGGGCGGTAGCTAATAGCATCGTTCTCGCTGGGTCTTAGCGTAACCTCGGAGGGCGTGGATTGATGCCAAAGACCCGCAACGCCGATCCGATTGAGCGCATCTGTCGTGCCCTTTGCCAATTCCACGGCCACTCTGAAAACCTCAAGATGGATGGTCGCCCGATGTGGGAGAGCTATCGCGAGGAAGCCATGACGATGCTCTGGGCCCTCAGGGAAGGCGACTGGCTGCCGAGCGGATTGACGGTGACAAAAGAGGCGAAGTAAGGTGGCGGAGTTCCGGCCAGAGGCAGCGATGGATCGTGTGGCCCCTGGCCGGTTCCCACCGGGAGGCTTGTCCCCTACAACCGGCTGAAGTGACCGTAGCAGAGATTCGGAACCGTGTACGATTAATCGAAGGCTACCCTGTCAGGGAAGTCCAGTTGAAGGAATCGGCCTGACCGCGCTACGCCGTCGACATGGCCTACGAAACCGCCCTCGAACAACTCCGCACTCGCAACCCCACGCACGACGGTACGCGCTGGGAACAGGCAAAGCATGATGCCACGCGCTTCGTCGAGAAGTGGGGCGAGAAGGCCGAGGCGTTCGGCTGGCCCGCTGACGAGTTGTTCGGCGTCGACCCGATCGCGCCGCTCACGCGATACGAGAACATGGGGCTCGTGTGGCTGCTCCAGGGGCGGCAAGTCGACGACGTGACGGAGCAGTTTGTGCGGATCGGGCGGACGAGGCTGTTTAGGAAGCCGCTACCGTAGGGCTATGGCGAGCCAATTTAGAGCCTTGTCTAAATTTATAGTCTGGGGTAAATTTAGACTAGTTCCTAAACGACACTAAAAAGGGCCTCCTCCGATGAGCGATTTGCCGCCACCGCCTCCTCCACCAGTGAAAGCGCCGATCAATCCGTTCCGCCCCGGAGCTGGCCAACAACCGGTCTATTTGGCCGGTCGCACGAAGGAACAGGATACGTTCAGGAAAATGCTTTCCCAAAGCCCTGTGTCGCAGAATGTGATTGTGACCGGATTGCGGGGCGTCGGGAAGACAGTGTTACTGGAGACTTTAAAGCCCATTGCTCAAAACGACGGGTGGCTGTGGACGGGTAACGACCTTTCCGAGTCGATCAGCTTAACGGAAGAAAGAATCGCGCGTCGCCTTGTGGTCGATCTCTCTAGTCTTCTCGGGCCGCGAGTAAACATCACTGTTAATCAGCAATCTGCTGGCTTCACCGCTCGCGAAGAGCAGGTTCAGAGGCCGCTGAATTTCGATGATCTTTGGTCGATCTATGAGAGGCAACCAGGTCTTACCATCGATAAACTTCAAGCAGTTTTCAATTCCGTCAGCGACCTAATCGAGAACTCTGAAATTAAGGGTATTGTATTCGCTTACGATGAGGCCCAGAATTTAGCTGATCACGCGGTGGCTAAGGAGTATCCTCTTTCCTTGATATTGGATTTATTTTCTTATCTCCAGCGTCAGCGTAGAAACAAGAGCTTCTTCTTGGTGCTGACGGGTCTTCCAACGCTCTTCCCAAAATTAAACGAAGCAAGAACTTATACCGAGCGGATGTTTCATGTCATCCAACTTGAAAGTCTGGCGGAAGCAGATGCAAAGGCGGCTGTTGTAGAGCCACTTACTCTCACCAAAAGCCCACTCGGTTTTGCCGACTCAACAATTAATAAGATCATCCAGATGTCCGGTGGATATCCCTATTTCATCCAATTCATCGGCAAGGAAGTTTTCGATGTGTGGATTGGAAAAATCAATGAGGGATTGGCTGCCTCTGTTCCGATGAAGGAAATACTTGAGAAGCTAGACCAGGACTTTTTTGCGCCAAGGTGGGTGAGGGCAACAGACCGTCAGCAGCAGTTTATGCAGGTTATCGCGACGCTGCCTAATGCAGAGGGAGAATTCTCCGTGCCGGAAATTGTGGCGGCATCTAGAGCGGCATTAAAGACAGGCTTCAGTCCGAGCCACGCTGTTCAGATCCTCCAGGCCCTAACCGAACGTGGGTTGATCTATAAGAATCGACGTGGAGCGTATTGTTTCGCGGTACCACTGCTCGCACGCTTCATTAATCGCCAAGCATGGGACCCAGAGAGCCTAGCGACCCCGAAGCAATAGGCGTTGACGCAAAAAGAGCCCGCCACCCCGAAGGGCAGCGGGCTCAAATACCTGCGCGTCGCGTCAACGATGGGTCGGCAGGGTAATCAGGGGCCACCGCGCTTTCCGACGACTTCACGCACCAGGGCATCGAGCTTGTCCCCGAGCTTTTCCAGCGTATCGGACAGTCGCTCTTCGACAGCAGTGACGGCATCCAGTGAGGCGTATTCGCGCGCCATCTCGAGCCGGACGGTCGTGACCTCGTCGCGCAAACCTTCGACGCGGCCGGTTATATCTACGCGAACGGCCTCGATGCGAGACAGTGCCTGTTCCCGGACACCTTCGATCTTGCGGTCACACGCTGCACGGACAGCATCAATCCTCGACCACAGGAACCAGAGTGCCCCGGCAATGATAGCAAGAGCCGCGAACACGGGGGCGAGGTCGCCCCATTGAATTGCACCACTCATTTCAGGTTCCGGAGATCTAGGGTTTCAGACCGCGGCACAGGCGGCTTTCTCGGTCGAGACGATCGAGGTCACCAACAACCGGGAAGGCATCGGGGTGGGCATCGAGATAGTCGGCGGCCCGGTTGAGAGAAGCCGCCGGCAGGGGATTGGGGCAGATAGGTGCAAGCTGGCGCTGGATCTCAGCTTGTCGGTTGGTTGCTGCCTTCGGCACTCCCACCACTGCTTTCGGCGGCTGCACGTGCGCGCAGCTGGGCAGCAAGATCACTGGCATCAGCAGCAGGAACAAGTTTCGAGCGCGCATCGGCTACTCCAGTGATGACTTGTTGGGTTTCGTTGGCGGCGTCCGAGACGGAAGCATCCGCTATCGCCTCGTCCGTCTTCTGCGTGGCCTGCCAGGTGGTCGCCCAGTCGACGGCGGCCTTGCCGAAGGCGTCCAGGAACAGAGCCAGCAGGGCAGACCAGAACGCGCTCACGATGCAGGAACTGCCGCCGGCGCCGGAGATGCTGCCGCTGTGGTGGCGCCAGTGATCGTCGGAGTGCCGTTGACCAAGGTCACCGAAGCCGTGGCGTCGAGGTTGAGCCGCGCGATGATCTTCTGCGCGATGGCATCGAGGCCGCCGAGCCAGTTGATCAGCCAATCCGGCGCATGCGTCGCCACGTAGTTCAGGGCCTGGGCGAGCACAGCATTGCCGACGTTCACGTTAAGCGTCTTGCCGGCCGTGGCGCCCTCGACGGCATTGATCGCGTAGGAGATCGCCTTGTTCAGCAACTGGTCGGCCTGCATCGTGGTCGCGATCTGGTAAAGGCTTGCCGGCAACCTTCGGAGGAGCCAGAGAACCACTACCGGCGTGATCTCGAGGATCAGGGAGCCGAGGTTGTTGATCCAGGTGCCGTAGGGCAGCGAGAAGATGGTGCCGGTGGCATCAGTCGCGGTCGTCGTGGCGGTCTGGGCGAATGCGGGAGCCACCATGGCGAGCAGCCCGACTGCGGCCGTAACTGCCCACAGAGGCAGGAACGGGGCAACCAGGCCAGCGGCGAGGATGACGATGCCGGCGAGAGGATGGAGAAAGACAGACGTCACCAGCGCGAGCGCCAGCAGCGCCGCGAGATTGAAGCGGTTCATAGGACGGATCCTGTTGCGGGAGATTTGCTCGGCAGCCGGCCGGGCGCGGTTCAGTGCTGAAACCCAGCGGCGAAGCTGTAGAGGATGAAGATCACGCCACCGGCGAGGCCGAAAACTACGAGCGCGCCGACGACGCCGAAGGCAACGGCTTTCAGGGCGTCCTTCATGATGCGGCCTCCGGCTCTTTCAGAGGTACGGTCTGGCCGGCGAGCGCATGCGTGCAGTCGCCGAGGAACTGGATTTGGCCGTCTGTCACGAAGGAATGGCAGACCAGAGGGAGCGCCTTGCCATCAGGCCCGCGCACCCATTCGCCCGTCCACTCGCCTTTCTCGTCAAGCTCGACCTGAACACCATTGACGAGGATCGAAGGCGTGAAGGTTGGCCGCTCATAGTTGCCGTTGAAGCCCCAGACGGGATGCTGGGCACCCTCAACGCGCACCTGATGGTGCTCTTTGCAGCCCGGGCAAAAGAAGGCGACGCGACCGTCCTCGATGAGGAGAAGGACACCGCGCTTCATGGCTCGGTCACCGGATCATCGCCAGGGCAGTCGCCTGGACGTGATTGACGCGGTTGGTCCAGCCACGGCCAAAGGTCAGCCAAGTCTTGAGGCGGCGCATGAAACCAAGCCGACGGGAACAGAGCTTGCGAACGAGTGTGGCTCGGTCGTTGGTGCCCTGGACGGCGCGAAGCGTGTTGATGCCGATATTGCCGTCGACCTTCACCCCGACGCAGGCCTGCAGGTCCTTGATCGCCTGGACGGGACCCGAATTCGCGGCCTCGTCGAAGACGACATAATCGATCGGTGAGGGCAGTTCAGCATAGCGGATCGGCTGGGCGTACTGCTTGTCGAGGATCTGCGCCGCTTCGGCTAGGGTGAGGGCCGCGACCTCCGTCGGCATGGCCTTTCGCCCCAGCTTGCGCCAGGCACCAAGGGTGGCGGCCGTGATGCCGAATTTCGTCGCGCCGCCCGGATCCTTGGGGTGGTTCACATAGCCGCCCTCGGAGCCGAAGACGAGCTTGATCGATTGGGCGAGGGTATCGCTCATCGGAAATGGCCTCGATAATTTTCTCGGATGAATTCGTAGGGCGGCTTCAGACGTTCAGGGCGAGAAATGCCCCCCAGATGGCGCCGGTAAGAAGCTCGCCGACGGCGATGCCTCCGGTTGGCCGGACGCGCCAGCCGAGCTCATATGCCGCGACCTGCAAGGGACCGATCAGGATCCACGGCCAGCCGAAGCAAATCGACATCGGTATCAGGAACAGCGTCGTCCGGAGGCCGTAGGCGATCCAGGGATTGCCGGTCTTCAGGAACAGGGCCTCGTACCAGCTCGGCTGGCGGACATTGATGGGGCCGGGCCCGCGCCCAAGGCCTTGCAGAAAACCCCAAGCGGGCGTCGACCAGGCGAGCCAGCAGAGTGTGAAGAGGATCGCAGAAGCCCATCCTGGCAGGCCGAAGGTGGAGACGTTCGCGAGCCAGGCCATGAGCGCAACGAATGGCGCCGCGTTCATGTCTCCGTTGCCGGGCAGCTTGTCCAGGAGCCCGACGATGCGAGATCCGAAGAGACCTCCGCCGCCGCGGACATGATTGATGATGGCGAACGCCGGGACCAGGAGCCAGATCATCGCGGGAGGCTCCCGGCGATGGTACGCGCCGTCTTCGCCGACATGTCATGGCTCTCTATGCGATGAAACGAGGCGCAACTGGTGAGGGCAAGCGCCAGCGCCCCGGCGATGACCAGAGTTTTCAGCATGTGTGCTCCTGGGAGTTCTGCCCCTGGTGGGCAGTTGCTAATTCTCGGCTAAGTCCACCATGTTCGGGTCTGTGACCTCTCGATCCCAACAAGCCCCATTCGAGAGGTCGGAGGCCCGATTAAACATGTGCCCCCAGCCCATGTCGGGCCTCCGCCCCATCAGCGTCCGATCGTTTCGATCCGCACCCGAGCGAGCCCGTTAAGCCCGATCGCGCGCGCCGACGCTGGGTTGAGATCGACGATGCGCCCACGGATGAAGGGGCCACGGTCGTTGACCCTACAGACCACGGACCGTCCGGTTCGAAGTTCGGTGACACGCAATCGCGTGCCGAACCGAGCCGTGCGATGGGCACAGGTCTTTTCGGAGGTGGGGAAGCGCTCGCCGTTGGCAGTGCGCCGGCCGGACTCGTAGCCGTACCAGGACGCCAAACCCACTTCGGCGCGTGCGTGACTGATCGCGCCGGCGAACGCCAGCACGGCAAGGAAGATGGAACGCATGATTGCTCCGGGGAGAAAGACCGCCCGGAGGCGGGAGACAGGATAGGCGTCAGCCGATCGTCGTGGCGTCCTCGTCCCGGGAACGCATATACCGATCGATGTCGTGGCGGAGCTCGATCTTGTTCCCGGCGAGCTCCATCACGCCGTAGGTGTTCCGCTTCAGATCGGTGGTCGGATCGAAACCGTGCTTCTGCAGGATCTGCCAGCGGTCGACATAGGCGCGCTTGGCCTTATCGCCATGAAACGAATGCTCGATCGTCCCGGGAACATAGGAGATATTCTTGGCGATCTGCTGCGAGGCTCGCTTCTGCCAGAGGCGCAGCGGCGCCTTGTACGCCTCGGTGAGGTTACCCGGGATGCTGTCGTCTACGCGACCGATCAAGGCCATGGCCATGTGATGATCGGCGGCACCAAGTGCGGCCGTCTCGACGAGGCCGCCAACCCATTCGAGCGCTTGGCGTGTCCAGCACCAGGCATAGCCGGGATGGCCGAACCGATATGGCCCATTCTTCGCGTTTGGTCCCTGAATGATCGGCTTGCGTTCGTGGGCGAGCCGGCAGAAGGAACGATGCAAGTCGATATGCTCGCCGTGCGGACCGAGGTCGTAGCAATCCGACCAAGGCTGCAGCACGTGATACTGCTGCAAGGCGTGAACGGTTTCGGCGGCCCAGTGCCGGGCCCGGAAGCGGATATCGGCGTCGAACGTCCCGATATATTTGGCCTCAGGCGGCAGTCTCGATATGCCAAGGTTCAGAAGCGATTCCTTGTTCCAGACCAAGGCGCCGGCATTGGCGCGCACATGGATATGCTGGACCCGGTCGCTGAACAGCTCGATTGAACGATCACCGAAGGTGCACTCGACTACGGTGAGCTTCACACCGCTGTCGAGCATATGCTCCTCGAACTCTCGGTATAAACGAAGCCGACTCTGCCATCGGATCGGGTTCGCAATAGCGGTCACGACGTGCAGAAGATCTGCGCGCATAAATGGCTCCTGAAAATGGATAAACCGGGGTGATTCTTGGGGCGACGACGACTTCAAGTCGCCGTCAAGGTTGCGCCTTGGACCCAGATCGCGTCGGCCTGGGCATCCGTCATTCCCTTCGCGGTCAGGAAGGCCTGGACGAACGGGTGATGGCGGTGAAACTCGCTGGTGCCGGAGAGCAACATAGTCGCCGGGAACTGCTGATCGGTCGGCAGCGTCGCGATGAAATCAACGAAGGGCTGAGGCATCGTGCCCGTCAGGGCAGCCTGTGCGGCTTCCTGCGTGATGATGTTGTTCAGCGCGGCTACGGTGAAGAACTGCCACCGCGAAAGTACCTCCGGCACCGGTGGCGCCAGAAACGCCACCACGGCCGGATCGTTGTCCGCGAGCCACTCCACCGCATACCCGGGCTGGGGATTGGCATAGGTGCCGGTGATTGCCCCAGTTGCATCGCGTTTGACATAAGGCATCAGCCTCTTCCCCTCATGTCGACATAGCCGTAGGTGACAATGTAGACGTTGGTGCTGGTGGTACTGTTGTTCACGAAGCCGATTTGCTGGCTCGTGTTCGTCATCAGCCGAAGGCGCTGGGGCACCGAAGACTGCACTGATGACGAAGCGATGGCAGTGAAGAGAGGATTTCCCGTCGCATTCGATGCTTCCGCCGTGACGTACGGGGAATAGGCGTAGGTCTGGACGAAGGTCGACGCGTTCGATGTCCTGAACATCACGTCGGCCAGCACGTTCACGCCGGGCGGAACGCTCAACGCCACCAACTGGGGCGTTGTCACGGTGATCGCGGCACTCGCGTCCGTAACGGACGTCGACCAGAGGAACGTGTCGCCGATCTGGGTGAAGGCTAGGATCTGGGACGAGGCATTCGTCTTGATCGACCCAATACGCCGGCGCGCGGTGTAGCCGCTTGGCATGGTCGGCGACGACAAGCTCGTCGAGCAGAGTGCGTCGACGTTGTTGCTTGCGTTCGAGATCAGGAAGATATGGTACCAGGTGCTCGCCGCGACGGTGCCGGTGTCCAAACAGCCATTGCCGGTACCGGCCGTCCAGGTCGAGGAGATCGACTTCGTGATGGCACTGGCCAGCACCATGTTTTTGGCGGTGCTGCCATCATCGTTGACCGCCACACCCGACGCGATGTCGATGACCGTATTCGGGGTCGTCGCGTCATTCGAGAGCGTCAGCTTGTAGATCGTACCGGGCGCATAGACCGCCGTGGCATTCGGAAGGTTGATGAGTTGCGACCCATCGACCGCAGGCAGCTTGGCGCTGCCGTCCAACTGCACGATGTTGTTGGCCGCGGTGCCGACATTGAGAGGGTAGGCGGTCCCGGGAGAGACGCCGTTGAGCTTCGTGCAGGTCGCAGCCCCGGACGCGGCCAGCGTGCAATCGCCGGAAACCGTCTTGGGGAGCGGCGCTGCGCTCGTCTGGCCGACGAGAAGCTGCCCGTTCGTCATCGCCGCCGTGGGCGTGACAGCTGCAGTCCCGTTTCCGAGCAGGATCCCGTTCGCCGTCAGGGTGGCGGCGCCGATGCCGCCGTTTCCGACCGGTAGGGTGCCGGTGACGTTCGATGTCAGGCTGACGGTCGACAGCTTGCCGATCGAGCCGCCGCCAAGGTTGGTCCAAGCCGTCGCGGCGGCCGCCACATCGGACAGGTTGTTGGCCGGCGCCAGCGGCGTATAGCCGAGGTTTCCAGCGGCGGCTCCCGTTGCCAGCATCGCCGAGGTAACGGGCGGGATCCGGGCCGTGCCGAGAATTCCGGAATTCACCTGGTCGGCCGAGATGCTCTTGTTGGTGAGCGTCTGGGTGTCGCTGGTACCGACAATCGTTCCGGTCGGAAGGGTCTTGCCGCTGTCGACCAGGACGCCGCCGTTCGTGGCGCCGAAGGTGGCGATATCGCCAATGACTGACACCGACGGACCGGTGACATTGCCGTTCTGAATCGGCCCGATCGTGCTACCATTGACCTGGACGAACAGACCGGTGTTCGTAATCCAGATACTGCCGTCGGCGGGCGCGGTAGGAGCCAGTCCGGGTGTGACGACGAGCCCAGCAGACTGCGCCGTCGGCGACAGGGTCTTGAGCGGCCCGAACATGGTATCGCCGCCACGATTGACGGGCGTATACCCCAGGGTGTCCTGCTTGCCGGCGAAGAGGGCGTTCCATTGCCCTGGTGTCAGGACCTGGCCGTAGGTCAGGTTTGGCGAAGTCTGGGCGAGCGCCAGCGCTGGCCACATGAGGGCCAGTAGCGCCAAGATGCGAAGCTTCATAGCGGGCTCTACGCGTTGATGCCGGGAATCTCGACCGGCCAGAAGTCCAGGACTGGCGACGGCAGTCGGGTCGCGTTCAGATCGTCGAGAATGGACGTGACCGAGGCCTGAAACGTCTCGATCGCTGCTTTGAGCTGAGAGGCCTTCGTCACCGCTGCACAACTTGCCTGAAGCGTCGTCAGGGCGATGTTGAGCTTGATCGTGCCGCTCTGGATCGCCCCGATCGTGGCAGCAAATGCGGAAGCTGCATCGTCGCCCTTGATGTACAGAGCGGCCAGCGCCGAGAACTCCTCCGCATAAGGGCCTGTGGTCGGTGCCTCGCCACCGTTCCCACTGAGAATGGTGGCGGCGGTCTGCAGGGAAGCCTTCCTGATCGGATCGGGATAGATCTGGCTCAGGATGTGCTCGCAGACTGAGACACAGACCCGAAATGCCTCGCTAGCAGTCGCCGACAGATCCGGCTTCGGTTCTGCGACCGCTTGCGGCCGCGCGGATACGAGCCAGCGGCCGTCCCGAAACGCGCAGGTCTCGGCCTCCGAGTCGAAGGACGGCGGCTCGATCGCCGTCGCATTCGCGGGGATCAGGAAGTTCCCTTCCTCGATCGGGCAAGGATCGGCCGTTCCCGGACCGACGAGGATGCCGGTCTCGGGCTCATAGTTCCAGATCTGCATGAGGAGCCTCAGTATTTGATGCACGCCAGAAGGGCGATGTTCTTCGGCCTGGTCTCGGTGCCGCCCGTCGCCGTCGTAGTCATCGAAGGGCCGTTCTGGACCCCACCGACGCCTGCATTGACGAGCCGGCCCGGAACCACGGGGCCAGTCGTGATCGTTGTGACCTGCGTATTCCAGACGTTCCCGCTGCTCTGGTCCCAGGTGAAGTGGATATGGCTGGCGAAGAGATCGCCCTGCGTGCTGCCGAAGGCGCGGCCCGGATCGACACCGACGCCATCATCGAAGGCCCGCATGAAGTAGCCGCGGAGATCGGGAATGGTGAAGTTGGTCGTGCCGTCGCCCGGCCCGAACTGGCCGGCCGTCTTGAGGCCTTGCGACGAAGCGAGGTTGCCGCTGACCTGGGCGAACGACCACAACGCGGCATAGGTCGTCCGGCTCAGCGTCGCGCCGTTGGCCTTGATGCGGCCGTTCGGCGGCGTCACGCCGGCATAGAACTCGATGGTCCCAGGTTGGACGGCGCTGGGGTCGGCTGCTGGTGCGGGATTAAGCAGGAAGAGCGACGAGGCCGCGGCGAGATAGATCATGATGCCGCAATAGTTTGCCGGGAACTGACCTTGCGCCAGCGCGCTACCGTCGGGCCCAACAATCGGTACCAGACCGATCGAGTTCAGGTTGCCCATCATCGCGCCGTTGTTGGCCGTTCCGGCCTTCTGGACGATGAAGATAGCACCGTTGAGGTAGGCCGTCGGAGCCGGCGTGACGTTCGCTGTCAGGACGTTCGCAGAGCCGGTATCGGTGCCGACGGCAATCGAGGCCGACTGCGTCCCCAGATTGATCCAGCCGGTGGCGCCGACGCTTTCAGGATTGGTCGCGTTGTCGTCGACGGTGTTGAGCCAGATCGTTCCGGCCGTGCTGCCCGCGAGCATCGCGCTCATGGGGTAGCCCCCGATCGCCGTCGCAAAATCGGCATCGTAGCGGACAAGACCGCCCGCATTCTGCCACTGCGACCAACGGGTGATCCAGTTCATGATGCCGTTGAAGTCGGCGCCTCGAGGCGGCACGCCCCCGGAGCCCGTTGGAGTGAAGTTGAGCGGTACGAATCCATCGTTGAGAGAGGCCGCGCCGTCGACGATTCCGATCTGCGATGACAGCGGAATGGTCGTGATGAAGCTGCCGCCCGCATTGGCCGCGAAGGCCAACTTGAACTTCGGTGGAACCTGCGAATATTTCATGGATCGGACCTAAAGGATGACGACCGAGGCGGCGACGCCCGTGGATTTCGGCAGGACGCCGGATTGCTGGACGATGGCGAGCTCAACCGGAGACAGGGCGAATTCGAAGGTGTAGGTCATGATCATCGTCGGGATCGATTGACCGGCGTAGAAAGCCGCCTGGCCGAAGCCCTTCGCGTTGATCGATTCCGCAAAGCCGAACCAGCTGCCGCCCTGGAAACCTTCGGTGACGTAGCAATTCCCTCGATGCGGGAAGAGGTTCATCAGGATCCGATTGATTGCCGGGATCGACCCGTTCGTGATGTTGGCGGCTGCCTTGGCAAAGATCAGTTGCCGATAGGCCTGATCGGTGAGGCGATAGTTCGATGTCAGTGGCGCGCCGGAATAGAACGAGCCTTGTCCGAAGGCATCGGACCCTGGCAGCGCCTCCTTGAAGCCGAACCAATCCCCGGTCTCGACCTGGAGCGTGCGTTTGACGCCAACGATGCGACCCCAGATATCCAGGCCGTATCCCTCGGCGGTGTCGACGTTCCAGATCAGATCGAAGAACGCGTCGAAGTTTTTGGTCTGGTCGAGGTAGGCATCCAGGTTCTCGATCAGCTGGATCAGGATCGGGCTGTTCGCGTACTGCGAAATGACCGTCTTCCAGAAATCGAAGCTTGGGATAGTGCCGATCGGCGAGACGCCAATCGTAAATCCCCCTATCCCATTCGATCCGGGGAGACTCATTCCGACATTCCTCTGACTTGCCTCAACGAGGGTAGGGCGGCCCAGTCTTGTCGACGTTGTAGCCGGGGGGCATACCGCCTTGAGCCGAAGCTCGAGGAAGCAGTCTGGTCGGCGCAGTCGGGAAGGTTGCGCCTATACCGTTGTTCCTCGATGGGGGCGGGTATGGCGGTCCGGTTCGATCGATGGGCAGGATTGCCGAGCCGACGGCTTTGGCCGACGACGATCCCTGTATCTTTCCGGTCGCAGTGCTGATCGATGCGCCGACGGCTGTGGCCGTGGAGACGCCATCGGCATTTCCGACCGAGCCTTCCTGTTCGCCGTTGCTTCGCGCAACCGCCGTCGAGCTCCCGTCGGCCCTTCCGATGCTGGCGGCTGCGACGGCCGCGAGACCGATTACAGCAGCGCGTCCGTCTGCCGATCCGATCGCGGCGGCAATAGCCGCCCCAGTTCCGGCTACAGTTGCCACGCCATCCGCTCTGCCGGTCGACGCGATCGCAGCAGTTCCAACAGCGGCAGCCGTAGAGGTCCCGGAAATTGCTCCGGTCGAGGCAGCAAGCGCGACACCAACAGCCGTGGCCGTGGAGGTTCCTGCCGCCGTTCCTACCGATCCAGCCGGCACGACTTCACCGAAGCCAGCCGGTGCGGCCCGGGTCCAGGTGCCGCTGGCGAACGCCACCGACATCATGTCGATGTCGCTAGTCGGGTTATAGGTCGACATGTAGATCGCGGGGAACAGTTCTTGTCCCGGCGATGGAAACGAGAAGCCGCCGGACCCTGTTGCCGGGTCGGCAGTTGCGTTGTTGTTCCAGTTCCCCGTGACGCCACCGGTGGTGACGCGATACCAGATCAGCAGATTGTCGAAATCCGTCGCGATATCGATTTCGCCGCCAGTCGTATAGGGATCGCCGAAACCGATATAGGTCCCGCAAACAACGTCATGGCTCTGCCGGATGCCGATGGCCGGGGCATCGTCTCCCAGCTTCGTATAGCCGCCGGCCGGCGACCATCCGACCATGAGATCGCCTTGGCTGCCGCAGTAGTTGGCGACTGCCTGGAAGTAGTATTTGCCGCCAGTTACCCCGACCGTCGCGCGAACGGTGACAGGGTTTCGACTGTCCCCGCTTCCGAGCGTGATTGTCAGGTTGCCGTTGGAAAAGACGACTGCGGCCGGTTGCCATCCGGTGACATCAGATGGATTGAGCGTCGCTGCCATGCCAGCCCCCTAATCGCCGGCCGCTGGCTCAGCTCTCGGTGATCTCGGTACCGGTGGTCAACTGGGGCGCTATGCCGTTGCCGGTGGCGATGGTGGGGGCAATCGGGCCGCTATAGAGTAGCATGCCGGCGCCGGTCGGAGATGTCCCTACGCCAAAGAAAGCGGCCGTGCCGGTACCCCCTGTGCCGGTCACGAAGGCCGCCAGTGCGGCAGGCACTACGATATTTCCTGTTACGGTGAAGCCGGCAGGCGATCGAGGAACTGCGAGGCGCACATAGCTCGTGTAGGCCACCTCGCTGGAGCTCTGGTTGCCACCAGGGCCAGGATCAGCGGTGTGGAGAGACAGATAGAGGTTTCCCGCTGTTGCCGACCCTCGCAGCCCTGTGGCGTCACCGACATTGGCCACATTGACGTTGTTGAAGAGCAGCAACAGGAGCGCGTTTGCCCAGGCGCTGGATTTTTCACCGGCCATTTCAGATTCTCATGATGTTGGAGAGCTCGGATCAGCTCGTAAGCGAGACCGCGATATTGCCGGGGGCGATCGTCGGCACCTGGTCGATGTTGACCGAGACGTCGAAGAGATCCGGAAGGACTGACTTCATCAGTTCGACGGGCACCGTCTGGGTATTGCTGACGATGTAGGTACCGATCCCGCCCGTTCCGGTGCCGAGGGCGGTGATCGTCGTGCCCGGCACCAGCACGCCAGTCGCATCGACCAGGGCCTGTCCAACAGCAAGCGCGCCGGATGAGACCGCAGAAACCGTGAGGGTCGTTCCGGCGATGTCTCCAGTGAAGCCCGCTGAGGCGATATTCGTTGATCCGATCTCGATTGAGATGATCTGGACCCAGTTCCCGAGGGCGAACAGAGGTGCATAGAACCGACTGGCCAGCAGCTTGGTCCCGATCTTGGCGCGTGATCCGCCATCACCACCGACAAAGGCACTGACGATGGCATTCCGGATTTGAGTGACCGCGTCTGCAGGCACTAGCTGGTTGTTCGTCAGGTTGATCGCGAAGATGATCGGGAGTGCCTTCGGGATCTGGAACGAGACGGCATAAGCCGGGTAGGGCGGCACATAGCCCGTGCTCCTGTCGAGCACAGTGACAGTGGTGTTGCCATTGTAGGCGCAGCCTGGGGCCTTTCTCGACCAGATCGCCTGGCCGATCGCCTGAGCATCCCCGCCGACGGCGGCGACGTATATCGAGTTCGGGTACAGGCTGACGCCGCCGATCGTCTGGAGGTCGTTGGTGTCGTTCTCGGTGACAAAGGCGTCGATGACATCCGCAACGTTCAGTACAGCGCCGAGGACGGACGGAAGCGAGCCAGCCGAGTTCAGCGCAACCGAGGCAGCGCGTCTCTCCTCGAACTGGGAACGGCTCTCGACGTCGTTTCCGATGACGCCGTCGGCCGGATTGTTGATCGAGTCCCAGCCGGGGATTGCCTGGTAGATCTGGTTAAGAGTGCCGGCGGCGCAAGTGATCGGCCCGGACAGCTCGCATTCGAACGGCAACGTGATGCTGCCACTGGATGGAATCGTACCCTGCTCGGTGCAGATATACTTGTTACCGTCGTCGGCGATCGCAATGGCCCCGACCTGGATCACCACGCCCGCAAGCCCATTGCAAACGGCCTGTACAACCGTCGGAAGCGCCGGATTCCGCTCGATGAAGTAGATCCGACCGATGGCGTCCTGCATGCGCCCGGACGAATAGGCCGGGTCGACCTGTTGGGTGTATTTCAGGAAGAGCGCATAGACGTTGTCGATGATCGCCGTCTCGCTCGAGGCGAGCTGTCCCTGAGGTGTGTCGAGCGCAGGATTGAGGCCGCCGCCAAACGCTGAGTTGGTGTCCGCCTGGACGCCGGCCAGGATGTCGGCCGTCGCGGGCACGACAAAGCCCTGATCCGTCCACTGCGGGGTCGGAACCGAAGTCTGGATTGCCATTTTCGATCAGAACCCTGCAGCGGAAACATTGCCGTTCGCGTCCCAGACCTGCACCTGACCTGAAAGAACCCGATCGGTCCAAGAAGCGATGAAAACCTGAGCCTTCACGACGCCTGGAACGCGTAGCGCCGCGCGGACGAAGTAGGATTTCACCAGCGAGAGCGGCGGTGCATGCCCAAGGATCTCCGAAAAGTACGGAGTACCTAGGCTGGTGTCGTAGTAGAGCTCGCCCTGAAACAACCGGATTGCGCTCGCGGCGTCCTGGGCCAGGCTGTAGGGCTCGGTGGCAACTGCGATGTTGCCGGAGGTATCGAGGCAAAGATCCCAGGTAACGGTGTCCAACAGGAGTGTCGACGCCATGGGATATTCCTCATCATGTCCCGGGATCAGGCGGGGGCCCACCCGCGTGTCTGTGATGTTGCAGCGTGACGCTGTCGCCACCGCCGGCGCCGGCCGTGATGGTGCCAGGCGTCGAGATGTTGCCGCTGGTGTCTACGGTCATGCCGTTGAAGTTCCAGCCGCTGGCACTCGATGAGGCCTTGTTGCCGTGCTCATCGGCCATCGATATGCCGTCGCCACTGAGATGGATGTACTTGTTCGGTGCCGCCGGGTTCAACATCGAACCCAGATAGATGCCATCGGACAAATCATGCCGACGAAAGGAGCCTGGTGTGGACTGCTTGCCCTGATTGGCCTTGAGCGCCGACATATCCCTGTCGGAGATCGACATCAGGCCGATGTCGCCCGCGGAAGGGTCCATGACAATGGCCGATTTCCCGCTCTGGGTTCGCATGCAGGGGACGCCATAGATTACGCCGTGAGGCGTCTTGTTACCGACGCCGTCGATCTGATCGACAAGTGGTTGAACATCGACAGTAGCCGGGGCTCCCGTCGTGCCGCTTCCGTGCACGGCGATGATCTTGACCGGCACAGTGGTGCGAACCTGACCCAGGGCCTGCTTGATCAGAAAACGCGTTGCGTTTGAGTGAGAGGTATCTGAGCCGAGACCTTGCTGGCCGAAGTAGCTCTGTGGTTCCGTCATGCCGGTCCGGCTCCCGCATCCGCTGGCGTCGTCTCAAAGGTCATGAACCATTTGCCATTGGGCACCATGGATTCGAGCTCGAGAACAACGCTTTTCGTCTTCCACTTGCCGCATGCCGGCGTCAGATCGCTCTGCACCGTGATGAGCCCATAGTGCTTGAAGTTGGGGTTGAACAAAGATTTCACGATCACGCCGCCGGAATAGAAGGCGGGGTACCCGACCATTCCAGTTTGGGGCGAGATCAACAGTTCTGGGCTATCGCGGTTTTTACCCGGCTGCACGATCGCTAGCGTTTTGCGGTCGACGGTCCAGTCGAATCCGCAGTGCTCCGCGATCTGCTGGGCCTGCGTCCAGAGCGAGCCGGCGAAATATGGATTCGACAGCTTGGCGGTGACGCCGGCGTTCTCGAACCCCAGCCCCATCTTGCCGGCGATCTGTTTCATCAGGCCCGCGGCGTCGGCGGAGCCTTTGACGCTGATTGGCGTGGCCGGGGTGACCGCGTGGTAGTTGCCCGGCGTCGCGGTGATCTGGAAGGCGACGTCAGGCTGGGCCTGTCCGTCGACAAAGGCGCTGAGGATATTTCCCTCGAAAACCACCGACATGTTATTGGGATCCTCGCCGGCGAACACGGCGATATGGTTTTTTCCCATTTGGTTCTGCTGCTTGCCGAAGGTCGTGAGCTGGTTCATCAGGCTTAACGGCAGTCCATATATCGTAATCTGGGCCTGCCCCTGCTCGAACCCACCGACATAGGCGCACGTGAAGGCAACTCGCAGGCCAGACACCATGGCCGTGTTGTCGCCGTTCTTTCCGAAGCTACCCTTCGCCAGGTTGAACTGGACGTTGATCAGCTTCTGCGTGAAAGACATTTGTGAAGACCAATTGTGCCGTTGTTGACTTCCTAAGCGCCGTGCATAGCTTGCCAATAACCGGGAGGTTTTTTGATGAAGTACGTTTTGTCGGCTGTTCTAATATTAGCTGTAAACGCGCCTGCTTTAGCAGCCTTTCGGGACTTCCAGAGTTATCCTGCTGGAACTCCTTATACGGGGCAGCACGCAATACCCGTTTTCAAAGACAAGGGTACCTATGCTTTTCGAACGAGGTTTCGAGAGGCAGCGAAACAAGCACCTAATTTTGCGTCAGAGTTTGTTGTCGCAGAATGGGGGTGCGGGACGAATTGCAGTGCTGGAGGCGTTATTAACCTTCGTACAGGTGCAACCTATCTGCTACCCACTATGACTGGCGAACCGGGAGAATACGAGAAGGGGAAGAAACACGAATACAAATACAAGGTTCGGAGTAATCTTCTTATAGCGACTGGCCATATTGATGACGACGGACCGTACGGTACGTTTTATTTCAACGTCGGTAATGCAGGCCTACAGAAGATTGGCGAAGATCTCGACGAGGCGGTCACCCCTCTACCTGCTACAGATGAGACGGCTCCAAGTCAGGAAGCTACTGTGGGGGCCGACGAAAGGACGTTGAGGGCTCATGATGCTATAAAGAGCAACCCAATGATGAGAATGAATTCTACGACAGAAGATCTTGCCATTTGCGTCGTTGATAACGCTATTAGGACTGGCAGTGTCTACAAAGAAGGAAACGACGCGGCGAATTACGAGACTGTCACTTCGTTAAGTCACAGATGCGAGTCTTTGACCGTTTCTTATGTATTGGATTGCTCATCACGTTTACCTAATGCGACGCCCGCAACGTGCGACGCCTACCCTTTTATTTATGTCGTACTTCGGGATGCTGTGGGGCAATAATCGTCAAGTAACGAAATCACCATCTTCCAGATAGAGCAGGCTGTATCTGGTCCCCAGGCCGTCGTAGGTCGGATTGCTGTTACCCTGGTTATCGAGAAAGGCGAGATCCCCCGTGAACGCGAGATAGGCGGAACGCACGATCGCGTTCAGGTTCTCGCAGATGACCCCGCCGATGATCAGGACGCTGTCGACGAAGAGGTCGAGATAGAGATCGCCCGCCTTGGTATAGACGTTGATCTGGCAATTCTGGCCACCAAGCTGGAGCGTCACTGCCTGGTTCGGGACGGCCTGCAGCGGCACGATCTGCATCAGACCTTGTTCCCGTCATTAAATGGTAGCGCTTTTGCCGTCTGCGCCGCGCTCGGCGTCGTCGCCTGAACCGGGCCCGTGTTGACCTGTGGCGATGCGCCAGGATCTTGCGTGCCTTGCGTCGACATTCCGGCCGTGACACGAACTTCCTCGAGCCAGACGTCGATCACGATAAGACCGGCGCCGCGCTCTGCGCTTCGGCTGTAATCGTAGTGCGTGATATTGCAGCTCGAGTGTACCGTTTCCGGCGTCACGACGTCATAGAGAAGCAGATTGCCAGCGATAGCAGCGATGGAAGCGAGCAGCGCCTCTCGGTTCGAGGCCGAGCCTCCCGCCGAAAATCTGACGCGCGCCTCGAATGGCGTCGAGACCTTGTCATAGGTTTCGAAGGCGCCTTCCTCGACCGGATAGTCTGAGAGGTTCCACTGCTGCCGATAATCGACCGACACGACATTGTCGCAGAGCACAATCGGCGCTCCAGCAAGGTAGATTCCCCATTGCTGGAATCCAAGGAGGCCGAGCAAGACAGACGCGCCATCGGTGGACAGCAAGCTAAGACCCGTGCTCACGATGCTCGCGAACGATACAGAGGGCACCCCCGGAACGTTGGGAACATTGACCGGGAATGCCATCTGAAATCATCCTGGACCGTAGTTCGCGGCCGAAGCCGTCAGCGTGCGATGAAGGGCATCCTTCAACGACGCGGCGATACCAGGGCTATCGGTAGCCTTGGTGTGGATGGTGATCGGGCCAGTAACGTTGGTCTGCACTTGGCTTGACGAGGTCGATGACCGACGATTGTCGGTCCTGGCTCCTGCGCCGTAGAGAGCGGAGAACCTGGCGCCCGCGACGCTTCCACCAACCTGGCCAGCCATGCCAACATTGGGATGCTCGTACGGTGCATAGGGACCGCGCGCCACCCTGGGATTATATGCAAATCGATTTCCTCCGATCACCGGAGCATCTCGATGTCGTTGACCCCAGGGCCCATTATACCAGCCAGCGCGGTATTCGTTCGCGCCATTGGTAATGTCCGGAACGCTGCCAGATGCAATGGCCCGAATACGATCTCGGATGAAGGCCGCTCGCTCTGCCCCGGCCTTCCGGAATCGGCTTGCTGCGTATTGACCTGGTGCCAACGCGACTTGACGCAGGTCTCCACTGGGTCCGTACCCCTTCGTGCCAAGCCGGTTGAACATGTTGTTGATGACAGCGTCAACGCTCTGTTGAGATGAGGTGGCCTCGCCCGCGATGATATTCACGACGTCGTCGCTCAGATCGGCGCCGGATAAGGTGTAGACCGGCCGATACTGGCCTGGCTTGCCAGGAACCGGATTGTAGCTGCCATTCCCGCCGCCAAACATGGTCTTGACGGCGCCACCGACGGCACTGAGGAAGCCACCACCGCCGCCAGAACCGCCGGCACCTGGGGCCGAGCCACCTCCGTTGTCCACTCCCAGCCATCGGCCAAGGGTCTGGAGCCAGTTCTCGCCGCCGCCATGATCGCCGGAGAGCGTGACCGGCACCGGGTTCCCCCGATCGACCTTGCGACCATCAACCGCGAGATCTGATCCGAAAGCGCTGTTCGGCAGAATGGTGCCGCTCGTGTTCGGAATGAACGGCTCCGGGCCATGCTCGCCAACCAGGTAGGCCTGGCCGCCCGTGACGGGGCCGCCAGTGGCGCGCCCGGTCTTCGGTTCCTCGACCCAGTCGTGATTGAGCAGGGTCGTGCCCATGAAGCCCTTGTAATACGTGCCGGGCTTGGACTGCTCGTAGGAATCGTACGGGTCTTCCCTGCTGCCTTTGCCGGACTGCGGGATATCGGCCCCGGTGATATGGCGGCTGGTGGTGCCGTCGCCGTTGTCGACCTTCTGGCCCTGGACGGCCCTGATCGCGTTGTCGGCGATTTTTGCCATCTGGGCGATGGCGCCCAGAATATCCATGACGGTCTGGCCGAACTGCTTCAGGCTGGCTTTGCCATCGTCGCTCGAGATCCACTTCATGAACGCATCGAAGGCGTCCTTGATCTCGGTGGCGTATTCGTCGACTTTCTGGTTGAGCCAACCTTTGTTCGCCTCGACCCAGTCCGACATTCCCTTCGCGATCCGGACGAGGATCGGCTCGACCTCTCGGAACCCCTTCTGGAATAGGCTGCCGATCGCATTGGCGAACTCGTTCCAGGCCTTCTGAAACTCCTGGGCGTTCTTGACGTCGGCGTCCGATGGCGCCAGGTCCTTATTGAGATCGATGACCTTGGACAGCTGGGAGCCGTACTGGATCATCAACTGCAGCGTGCCGCTGTCGATATGCAGGGCGTTCGCATAGAGCGCCGCCTTCTGCGGATCCTGCTGGTAGAGTTTCTGGAGCGCGGCCGACAGCCCGTCGATATAGGCCACCATGCCCTTATCAGTCGGGATGTCGATCTGGGCATCGGCTTGGAGGCGCCAGAACTCCGGAGGGAAATTCGTACCGTTGACCCGGAAATCCGTGACAGCCTGCGACAGAGCAGCGATGGTCCGGGCCGTTGCCTCCGCTGTTCCACCGACCGAACCGACGAGCTTCTCGAAGGCCCCCACATACTGAGGGGTGAGGCCGGCGGTCTTGCTGAAGCGGCCCAGCGCCGCATCTGCGGTGATCAGGCTGGTTGCGAAATCGGCGATGCTCCGGGAGCCGGTGAAGATGGCAAACAGAGCGAGGGCCTCAATCGCGATCTTCTTGATGCTGTCGGCAGCCTTCTGCGCGGATTGTTCGATATCCTTGCCGCTCTTGGTGACCTCCTCCTTCGTCTTCTTGAAGGATTCCGTGGCCTCCTTCTGCCCCTTCCGAAACTGCGTCGGATCGAGGCCAAGCTCGACATAGAAGGCATCAATCAGCGTCGGCATGCGTCAGTCCTTGTTCTCGTTCTCGGCCTCCGCAAGCAGATTGCGATTGTGCGCGTCGATCGTCGCCACCTCGAGGATGTCGTAGACGTCCTCAACCGACAGGTGTTGCTGAAGGTCGATCAGCGCGGCCGTCTTGTTGGTGGAGAGCGAGAGAACTGCACCGATGCTGGCGGGGAGGTTTCGGTACTCGGCGAGGATGATGTCGGGCCCGGCGCTGGCGAGGTCGATTCCGAGCTCTTCGCGCCGAAAGAAAAACCCGTGTGGAGCGTCAGCACCTCCTGGCGCAGCCGGAAGCGGGTCGCGACCTCCTCGATGTCGACGTCGTCCATCAGAGACCTGATCACGTCGGGGTTTCTCGGATCCGGTTTGATGGAAATGCAGCCCATCATCTCGTCGAGAAGAGGCTCGGCGTCCTCGAAGCTGATCCGCATCAGGGCCTGCATGCCGACAACGGCAAGATTGCGCATGCCACCTTGGGCGAAGCCCTCCGGCAGATCGACGCCGGAGCGGGCAACAGCGAGCAAGGCCCGCATCGCCCATTTCTCGGCCTGAGAGGACGGCATTTCCCGGATATGGAAGACCTTGTCCTTGTCGCGGCCCTCGTCGGTGATCCTGATGTCGATTTCCTTACGCATCTAGATCTCCGATCAGTTCGGCGACGCCTGGATTTTCTCCCAGGTCACCGTGTATTTGCGGGGCGTGATCAGCTTCTTGATCGTGGGCAACGTCGTGAACGAAGTCAGGAAGCCATTGGTCATCGTGTAGCGCCGGCCGGTGGCACGAACGTTCGTGGTGCCGTTGGCCGGGTAGGCATCAAGACCCTGTTTCTGCTGGGCGGCCCAGGTCTCGAACAATTGGTTCGAGTCCGAGTCCGCCTGGAGACTGAAAGTCTGCCGCACCGCGACCCAGACGAAGCCGCCCGACAGTTTTCCATCAACGCCCATCTGGGTTTCGACGATTTCCTGCTGGTCGGCATCGTAGACGTCGTCCGCGGCGAACCCTTGCAACTGGATCGGCGCGTTGAACAGGTTCGGGATCGTGAGCGTGATGATCGCGCTCGCGCCGGTAAGCGTAGCCATTGAGGTTTCTCCGAAGTCTTGGATTTGCCGCTTACTGGACCAGCGTGCTGTTCAGCGTGATCTTCTGGATGCTCTCGCCGTCGGCGTACCAGAAGTTGATAGGAGGAGACTGGCGCGCCTGCCTGGTCTGCGGGGCGGCATCCACCACTTGCAGATACCACCCCTGGGCACTCACGACGGCGGCGACGTCGATCCCGGTCGCGCCGGCGGTGTTGTTGATCTCCGCCTTCTGCGCGCTGGAAAGCGTCACGCCAGCCCGGATTGCCCCGAAGTTCAGGCCCGCGTTGATCGGGTCGGCGCAAGCCGCCTTCACCAGGTCGTAGCCAGGCGCGGTATAGGGGATCGAGTTGACGTTGACTTCCAGCTGCATCAGGGCGAGCTGCAGTTCATTGTTCAGCCAGATCTGGTTGATGAAGCTGTCCAGCCACTGGAATTCGCCGGAGACCGTACCTTCCTGGAAGAGCAGGAACTGCTGGTTTGCCGTCGCGTAGGCGCCATAGAAGTTGTAGCCGTTCGCGATCAGGTTGTTCGCAACCGTGGCGCTGGTGACCGCGGCGACAAGGCCGTCCTGTCCGCGATAGGCGAAGGTTATCCGCCCGTTGGCCGCATCGAAGTTGATCGAGGCCGTGGTGCCGCAGACGAAGGCGGCAAGGCCGGCACCGTCGTTGTTGTCCCAGATCGCCGCGGTGCCGTTGAGCGCCTGCGACTGGATGATGTTGCCGAAGCTCGACGCGGCATCGTCGCTCTGGGTCGGCGTGATATCCGTATCCCAGGCGACGTAGCAGTACCGCTTGTTCTGGTTGTTGGTCCAACCAGCGAAGGCAAGCTTCTGGGCATTCCCGTTCCCGCCGTCGGGATCGAACATCGTCATGAAGGTCGCCCAGTTCTGGGTGACCTGGGTGAGAGCGGTCATGAAGGCGTTCGGAGAAGCGGCATCCGCCCCCTGCGACAGGATCGCGCCCGTTGCTTCAGTGAGGAAGATCTGGCTGGCGATCGACCCTGTCGCAAACGCGGCACCAGAAGCCCAGCCGGCGACACCAGAAGTGATGACGAAGCCGCCGGACACGGAGTCGAAGCTGACATCGATCGGGGCGGGCTCTGCGGTGATGGTGCCGCTCGCTGCGGTCTGGGAGGTCTGGACGTAGTAGGTCCCGAGGAGGCCTTCGCCGGTACCGAGCCCGGTGATTATCGTGCCGGCCGTTACCCCTGTGCCAGACAGGACCTGACCAATAGAGACCGTGCCCGATGCTACGGCGGTGACGGTCAGGAGACCATAGGTCGCCGTGAAGGCCACATTCGAGACCGACTGAGCGACTGACACGGCGTAGTCGCCCACACCGCCCGGCGTGCCGCTGATCTGGGAGGTGATCTGGGTCCCGTTGATCACGCCGGCGCCCGCCAGGATCGCTCCGGGGACGATATTGCCGGAGGTCACGGCGTTGACGCTGAGCACGTTGCCGGCGATCGTGCCGGAGAAGGCAGCGGTCTGCGCGGCAATCGATCCCGTAACGGTCGCCAGCGTAGCCGGACTCGCGTTGAGATCCTGCTCGATGATCGCAGCCGCAGCGCTGAAGCTGGTGGCGGTCGCAAGATCGATGTTCGCGGCCGATCGTACATAGCCGTCAATCGCGACCGACAAGGCGCCGGACAGCCCCTGCAACTGCAACAGAGAGAGCTTGTTGACCGGTCCGCCGCGCAGATAACCCTTGGCTGCCGCCGAGTTGTACTGCGTGAACAGGATGGTCGCCGGCTTCTTGGTCGAGTTGTTGAAGCCGTTGAAATAGATCGCCGCGACTCGGGCTTCCTGGGAGGAGGGGCCGAAGTAGCTGGCGACGGAAACACCATCGTTGGGAAACGACAGGACCGCCCCGACAGGTACGCGAGAACTGTTCGTCAGCAGGATGCCGTTCATGACGAGGGCGCTGCCACCCGCGTTCAGCACGTTCGGGATCACGCTCACAAGCTGTGAGGCGGGAATCGTAGCCATGTCTATGTTTCCTCAGGGGGTGGCGTCGGCGTCGATGTGGTGGATGCTGTTGAGCCTGAGCTCGTCGGCGAACTGCTGCGGCACCGTCACGGTCGCATTGACCTGGAGAACGGCGTCGATGATCCAGCGCCATTCGTATTGCTGCTCGGCGTTGACGAACGGCATTTGCCGCGGATCACTGGTGTAGAGCGGGGCGATGTCGAAGCCCGTTGCCGCGAAGAGGTCGACGCCATAGGGATCGCGAAACATCGTCGTGATCGTCTGGGCATTGTCGCCGCTGTTCGGACCGTGCACGTCCAACTGGATCGTGACCTGTGTCGACTGCAGCAGGACAGCGGACCCGCTCGCAAGCTTTCCGGAGGCCAAACTCTGCGCCTGGCTGACGATATAAGTGCCTAACCCGCCGGAGCCAGTGCCCAAGGCGGCTATCGCGGTTCCCATGGCGACGCCTGGACCGAACAACGTCTGTCCGACCGCGATCTCGCCGAGGAGCATGGCGGTGACAGTCAACACCGTTCCGTCAATCGAGCCGATGAAACTGACATCGTTTGGCGTCCGGACGTTGGTTGACAGACGCGCTCGAAGCGTCGGCACCATCAGGACGTAGTCGTTGACCTGCGGCTCCGGCACCCTGTTGTCCTGACCCTGAACGACTTCCACCCCGGCGGGAAGGACGGCCAGCAGGAACGAGCGCAGCGCAACGAAGATGTTGGACTGCGTCGGTACAGGCGCCAATGGCACGGGCTGAGATCCTATTCGTTCTGCAGGGTGATCGCGACCTTGCACCAGTCCGGCCATGCCTCGAGGACGAGGGACGCCAACCAGGTATTCCCCTCCGGGAGCGTGCCGGCCGGGAAGACAATGAGATCGCCGCCGCGCTGATCGGCGCGAACGATGCCCATGACGTTGCCGGTGAGATAGATCGCTCGCCTGACGCCCTGGATGCCTTGGGCATCAAGCAAGGTGATATCGGTATAGGTCAGGGCCTGGACCTGCGCTCTGATCTGGAATTCCGTATAGGTCGGAACCCTGTTGCCATCGTCCTGCGTGGCGTAGCCCGTCGATCGCCGGACAGTGGCCCCCACGAACGGATTGACGATGCCGATCGCGGGGGCGACGATACCGTGCAGATTCATGATTTCACCACGTAGTCGGCGCTGTTCAGCATGTGACCGGAGTCGACGAGCTGTTTCTCGTTGCCCTTCTTGGCGATCGTGACGGGAGAGAGCGGCACGGCGTCGTAATCGATGATCGCCTGTTGCAACTGGCCCTTGATGCCTTCTCCGACACGTCCGAGCGTCTTCTCGGCGTCGTATTCGGTATCCTTGAGCTGAGCAGCAATGGCTTTCGGCCATTCCGGGCTCTTGTCCTGGATCATGCCGCGAAAGAAGGGTCGGGGCGGGATGTTGGAAGCCGGCGCTCCGAACTCCTGGATCGCCGCTACCATTGCGACAGGAGTTCCATCTGGGTAGGTGGCGTCCTCAAGAAACCCGATGTCGACGGCCGAAGCCTTGGATAAGTTCTGGGCGATCTGTGCGAGGGCAGCCTCGAGCTTGTCGCCCCCGCGGACCTTCACCATCACTTGCCGTCCGTCTTGGCCGCGTCGTTGCCAGTCTTCGCGTCCGCATCGTTCGGCTGGGTCTCGGCTGGCGCGGGCTTATCTGCCTCCCTTGGAGGTTCCTTGGCGGGTTCCGTCGCGGCCGGCTCGGCGGCCTTGGGTGCCGGCGGGCTGACTTCAGTGGGCGAGGGATTCGTCGGGGTGGCGGCTGGCGCGGGTGCGCTCGGCGCAGGAGCGCTCGGAACGGGAACCGACGTGCTGGCCTTGCTCTCAAGGGCGGCAAGGCGGGTTTCCAGATCCTCGATCTGGGCACCCATGTTCTGGTTTGCAATCAGAAGGTCACGTACCTTCCGATCCATCGCGTCGATGTCCATCGAGCGGTCTCCTCAATAGCGGGGGTAGGGGTATGGTGTCGGCGGAGGTGCCGGGAAGCTGAACCCGCCGAGCCAATACGGCCGGGCGAGTTGCCAGAACAGGGCGCCGTACTGGGTCTGCGAATACCAGGCCTGGTTTTGCGTCGCGGTGAAATCAAGCTGGACCGAAACGCTGCCTTCTGTCGCCCCGGAGACCCGGCCGACTAGGCCAGCCGACGGCGACGTGGCGGTGCCAAATGAGAGCTGGCAGAGGTGGGCAACCATCAGCCAAAGGAAATTCGTCTGCTGCTGAGGGTCGCTGACGCACCCGATAAAGCCCGCAATTGCCTGTTGAGCCAGGGGCAGTATGCGCCCGTTGACCTGAGCTTCGGTGACGTTCGAAAATTCCGGATAGGCAGCGGACCAGGCCGCGTAGTCAAATGGGACCTGGTCCGCCATGTCTGTTGTCGGCCGATCAGGCCGCCTTCTCGATGCGCCTATTGAACTCCGGGGTCGGGTTCTCCGGATCGTGGGGCTCGAAGCCGACGCGTTCCTTTTCGCGTCCAGCGGTCTCCACCTTGATGGTATCAACCGTGTCGACCACGATGATGTTGCCCGACAGGACGGCCGGATGGTCCTTGTTCTGCTCCATCCATTTCGCCATGAACTCGGCGTCGACCCTTGTCACCGCGAAGCCATTGACGAGCAGGGTGGTGGGCGCCTTGTCAGCAGGATGCGCCCAGCCTTTGAGAGAGACGGCTGGACCGACCTTGTCCCAGCGATCGACCTTCCGCGTTCCGCCGCCCATAACCGGCTCCTGCAAGGTGATCTTCTGCTGGTGCTGGAGAACGAGTCCGTGAGGGAGCTTGCAGCCGACGATGACCATGTTGTCCATGCTCAGACCCCCAGCATCTGGGCGATGGCGACGGGGTACTTGATGACCGCGCCCCAAGTGCCCGACGTCTTCTTCTGCTTCCAGGCCGAGAGCTCGCGGACGATCGCGTGATCGCGCTGCTTCTCGTTGAAGGCGCAGAAGCCGGTGTCGTTGCCGTCGAACTTGTCGGCAATCATCTGGACGACGTTGCCGCCGGCGGTGGCATAGCGGGGCGAGGTCTTCACCTTGAGATTGGGGAAGCTCTTTGCGAGCATATCCGAGACGGTGATGCCGAACGAGTTCGTCGTCGTCATGGCGACTTCCGAACTGGGCGACATGGCCAGGGTGAGAGCGTCCTTGGACTTCACGCGGCCGTTGGTCTGGGCCACCAGCTTGTTGAAGATCGCCTGGATGTCCTGATAGACCTCGTTCGCGGTGGCGTTGATGACGCCGGCCCCGGTGATCCAGGTCGGTCCGCCAGCGGCCTTGGTGGCAGGGCTGAGCGGCGCCGAGAGCGAGGGATCGTTCAGCAGGCCGTAGTTCTGGAGGCCCACCACGCCGAAGTGGTAGGTGTAGTCCATGAACTTGTCGAGGGTCAGAGCCGCGGAGCGCTGCTTCTCCGAAACCCACTGCAGCTTCACGGTTGCCATGCGGTCCTGCTCGAGATCGCCGTATTCGATGATCGTCTGGAACAGGTAAGACTGGCGCTGCGGGAAGGTCGCATTGGCGTCCGAGATGCCGTTGGTATTGTGGTCACCGTAGCTGGAGACCTCACCGGTGTTCTCGACCACCAGGAACATCGCCGTCTGCGACTTCCAGTCGCCTTCCTTGCGCTCGCCGAGGATACTGGCACCCTCGTTGGGAGACTGCAGGATGCGCACGACCTCGGGATCGATGTAGGTCGTGAACAGCGCCGGGACGCCGCTCGATGCGGGATCGCCGGCAAGGGCGGGCTGCGCGTCGAGCGCAACCTGATAGTCGCGCTTGAACTCTTCGGGCATCCAGTCCTGAGCCAACAGGACGATGCCCCACTCCCGCTGAAGGCGGGCAAATTCTGCGTTACGGATCATTGTTGATTTGCCCCTCAGGATCAGATCGTGTCGGTGATCTTGACCAGTTCGTTTGCGGCGCCGGCAGTGGCCGCATAGAACTTGGTCTCGATGCTGCCCGACACAGTGGCGCCGGCAGCGGCGAAGGAGATGGTGCCATCGGCAAGCTTGGCGAAAGCCTTCATGCCGACCGTGGCGGCGCCCGCGCCAGCGTTCTTCACCCAGAAGTCGCCGCCGCTGAAGATGTCACCGACCGGGAAGCCGGCGGGGATGGTGTTTCCGTACTCGGTCAAGTACGTCGTGATGAGCGCCTGCTCGGTTCTCGCAACGATACCGGTGGGAAGGCCCGTACCGGTGTTGTTGAGCAGCCGCGGCACGCCGTTGGTGTCGTTGGCCGCCCAAGCGAAGAGCCCGACTACAGCACCGTTGGCGCCAGCGACGAAACCACCCTCAACGGTGAGGGCGGCATGGCGAGGATTGACCGAGGCAAACTGGCCGGCAACGGCGGGCGCCTGGGTGATATTGACCTGCGTCTGGAAGGGCATCGGCCAGGTTCCTTACTTGAGGCGGCCGGAGTTCGGGAAACGCTTCGAATAAGCGTCCTGAGCGGCGGCATCCATTGCGGGGAGGGTTTCGGCGGTCGCCGGTTTGGGTACCGGGAGGGCTTTGAGCAGCGCCCGGTAGGCCGATTTCGGAACGTCCGAAATGTCAACCTTCATGGCCTTGAGTGCGTGCCCGTAGACCTCGTCCGCGGTGTCGCAGGCGACGGCGATCTTGCCGACATAAGGGCGAACCTCGTCCTCGGCCATGCGCAGATCGGAGAACTGCTGGCGGATACGCTTCTCGACGGCGCTCGTGGAAGAGCGGATCGCGGCGTCCATCGCGGACTTGCTCACCTTCTCCTCCTTGTCGTCATCGTCTTCGTCTTCCGCCTGGTCGTCGTCCTCGTCGCAGGCTTCCTTGTCCTTGGCGCCTTTGTCCTTGGCCTTCTTCTTGTCCTTGTCGTCATCCTCCTCGGACTCGTCCTCGGCCTTCTTCTCGTCGTCCTCGTCGGGATCTTCGTCTTCGCCGCGAGGATCCATGTTGTCGAGCGCGAGGAGGGCCTTGGTCACCTCGTCGAGGTTGGCGTCCTGCGCCAACTTCCCATCAAGGGCCGTTTTGATCGCCGCGACCTTCGCCGCGCGCGCCTTCTGCGACTTGGTCGCCATGCTGTCGTTCTCCATGGGAGGTGGGATTAATGCGCTGTCTTGGACGAGCACGTCCGGGCCAGCGCGGCCCTGTTCAACGAGGGCGAGATGATTGCCCCCGATGTCTCTCATCACGCCATCGTATGGCTCGCCCGCAGGAGTCGTGCCTGGCGTCATGTCCGGCCTGTAGCGATAGCCGCAGCTAAGCTCTCGCTGCGTGCCTGACTGGATCAGCTTGATGGCTTCGCCTTCCCAGATCGATAGAGGCGCGGTCAGGTACGGTGGATCGAAGTTGACCGGGCTTCCGATGGTTCCGACAGTGAGCTCTGAGGGATGCTCGTCGGCATTGACCGGCTGGTGCCTGATCAGAAGCGGCTTACCTTCGAAGGTGCCAGCCGCGCGCGCGAGCTCGTCGGGATGACGATAGAGTCGATAGATCCGGTCCGGGTCGAGGCCTAGGCGCTCGAAATCAGGGATCTCTCGGCCGTAGTAGGGGTTCACCACTGCCTTGCTGATCGGCGTCCGCTCGACGTGGAGATGACCGTCGGCATCAATCGAACGCACGGTAGCGCGATCGAGTGCTATGCTATCCTGTGCGACGACATATTCGCGGGCCCACGCTGCAAAATTGGCGCAAGCCGTTGCGAGATTATCGGGCGATCCCAGCCCGTCGCCTTCATCGATGCTCAGGAGTGCCATCAGCACTTCTTCGACCGCTGGATGAAGCGGCCGCGGCATCATAGAGAGCGGAGCCCATGCGAAACCGGAATGCTCACCGTTCAGCGTGGGCGTGAACTTCTCCTCGACCGGCTTCGCGAAGGTCGAGAAAATGAAACCGTTCGGCGTCATTCGGCGATCGAGCAAGCGCATCGCGCCCTCAGGAGTCGAGCCAATCTCCTCTTTCACCTCGCGCTCGGCGGCCTCTTCCGGCGTTTCGCCTTCCTCGGCTTTGCCACCTGGGAGCGCCCAATGCCCGGCCCAATTCGTCTCTGTCGACGAGCGTCGCAGCAGCAACACGTCGCCATCAGGCGCCACAAAGACGATTCCAGCGGCATGCGGAGCATCAGCATCGCCGACGAATTCTTCCGCGATCTTCTTCGGGATTCCCAGAGTGGAATGCCCGTGGGCAGCCGCTTCCATCGCCCGGCGCTGTTTTTCACTGACGGCCGGCATGTTTCCCTCAAAACAAAAGCCGCCCTGCGGCGGCTGTCGGAGATTGTCGATATTTGTCGGAGTTCAGATTTTCAATTTCGACAATGCTGATGCAGTGCGCTCGGCCTGCTGCTCGATCTCGACGAGCTTGAGGCGGATGGCTTCGAGACCATCAAGGGCCATGCCAGTATCCAGGTCGAGATGAATGGATATCTTGTCTGTTGGTTTCGGATTTGGCCCTTTGCCTTCGAGATATCGCACCTCACGCTCAGGGCCGAGCTTTCCGATTAGTTCCGGCATCCCCAAATTCCCCAATGCCTTGCAGAGTTCTATCTCTGTCGCCACGTCCACATCTTGTAGAGCATGAAGCCGCTGAAGCAGATGATGGCGCTACCGAGAACAGCCCGATACCACTCCGGAAGCCCTTGCGCGCCTTGCGCTGCAAGAAGGATTAGGACCCCGTTCATGAGAATCCCTTGATCACGACCCGGCCAACGCATTTGCAATTTGGCTCTTCGCCGGGGAAAATATGGCGTTTCAACGCAGGATCGTACCAACCTTCGCGGATTTTGTAGCGGACCTTGTCCCGCCCCGCTTTGACGTGCGTGGGGCGGGGATGTCGCCCTCCGCCGGAGTGAAGCCACTCTTCTTCATCCAATCCCAGCTCAAGTTTTAGCGCCCGTCCCATCGCTGACGTGGCCTTGTTATTCTGGTCTCGTGCGATGAAGGCGGCCCGCCGACGCGTGATGCCGTACCGAGCTTCCAACTCCTTCGTCAGACCGCCAAGATCACGACCGGTCTGCACCGATCGCATTACCAGGCCCTCGACCTGCTCGAAATACTGCGCCGGGATGCTCTTGATCAGCGCCACGTTCTGATTGACGGTCGCGTCCAGGACGTCGCGCATGGCGGGCGTCATCTGGAATTTCACTGTAAAGCCGCCGTCTTTCAGTATCTTCCGAAGTGCATCGGAAGATCGGGTCTGCGTCGACTGGGCGAACCAATCGGCGAGCTTCGCTGAGGCCTTATCGAATTTCCTAAGCCAACGCTTCGCCAGATCTTGGATCGTCCGGCGCAGCGAGTCTGCAGGCGTTTCATCCTGCGCGACGCGGGGCTCATTGGCTCGATATGCGGCCTTCAGGAAGTAGACCGTGCTGGCCTGCATCCCAGCAATCAGCCGGTCGAGCCGACGGCGATATTCCGCCTCAATCCCTGCGTTGGCGTGGACCGGACGCAAGACCTTTTCGCTTCGTTCCTGAGGAGAGCGGCGCCGGCGGTTGCTCTGGAGCAAGGTCGGCCTCCGATTCAGTCGATGAGGAAATACTCTACGCCTTTTTCGTCCCACCATTTGCTGGTGTAGACTTTGGCCTGCCTTGCGACTTCATGATCGCCGCCGCACTGAGAAGAAACGACCACCTCAAGATGGTCAGGGACGCCTTCGAGCAGTTTTCTTAGGTCCCCGACGGTGATTGTCTCGCGATCTCTTCCTTCCTCCATCGACATCCTCCGGAGGTTTAAAACCCGGGATCGGTGGCCCCGGGATATCCTTGAACGCAATCTTTTCTGCTTCGTCCTCGCGCGCCGGTTGAGCGGCTGCGATCATCTCGGCAAGGTTGATGTCGATCACGCGTTTTCCCTGGACTTGTCGAAGAGCTTGTCCAGCGGTTTATCGCCGCTTTCCTTGCCCTCGCCAAGTCCTTCAATGGGATGACCGCCGCGCGGCATCAGGCCTTCTTCCTCTTCATCGAGGAGGTCCGGCATATCATCGACGTCAATCGATTGGTAATCCGATTGCGGATCCCGAGCGACGCGTTCACGGCTCTCCTGCGGTGACAGCACGCCAGCGTCGATCAGGATCTGGTCGGTTTCCGCTTTGGTCTTTTCGACCTCGGACTGTCCCTTCTCGTCGAGAGACCATAGCGGCTCAAATTCGAAGTCGATCCCATCGTCGGTTTCGCCCCACAGCGACAGCATGACAATGCCGAGCAGTGCGTGCAGGTTCTGACGAAAGACCTTCTCCTGGAAACTGTGGATCCAGTCGTAGAAGCTGCGGAGCTCACCCTCCGACGAGGCGTTCATGCCCGCAGGCTGAATGCCCAGCAGTTTCACCACCGGGATATGTGAGACGCTCGCAAGGTGCTCCTGCGCCTGGGTCTGGAGGCCTTCAAGACCGCCGAGAGGCGCCGAGACGCTCTCGAATTCCTCGCTCTCCTTGTCGATTGCGAGAACGCTGCGATTCGAGCGGGTGTTGTTGAATAGAGCGATACGCTTGAAGAAACTGTCGCCTGACCCACCTGACAAGATGGCGTCCATCGCCGTCTTGAGTACGAACTGCGTGAACGAGACGATGATTTCCGCGATGCCCTGGCGGACCTTGAGCCAGTTCTCGACGTATGGATACGCCATCTGGGACAGCGAGACACCGCCGAAACTATAGGCCGGCTTCAGGATGTCCGGGACTTCCCGACTGACGAATGTGAACAGCCTGGTCTTGTGGACCTGCTTGCCCATGACGTTCCATGTCTGCGGGTCGTACCAACCGTCCCTGAGCGGGTCAGACCCATTGAAAGCCGTCGGGTAGGTCCAGACCGGTTCAATGACCTTGATGCCCTTCAGTGCACCCTTGCCGATCTTGGCGGCGCTGGCGCTGTCCCAGCCGGTGCCGATCGTCTTCACCAGCTCTTCGGGCTCGTCGCCATTTCCCGTGTCGAGGTAGAGATGGCTACGCCCGAAATAGCCATCGAGCTCAGCTGCCTTCTGGAAGGCAGCGCGGATATTGAGGCGCTTGAATTCGGCATCGAGCTCCGCGATGCGGTCCGCCTTGTCATCGCCATCCTTCGCGGTGAATCGGATCCAGCGCCGCGTGCACTCGGTCGCGATCGTCTCGGACATCATGCGATACTCGGGGCGCTGCGCCATTTCGGCGAGGACCGGATAACCCATGAAGGCTGCGCCCTGATACCCGCTCGCCGCGTATAAGCTCGCTGCCCAGGTATTCACGGCGCCCATGGCGCTATCGAGCGCTATCGCCTTGCCCTTGCGATCCTGCCCCGGCAATGGGGGATGCATGGCAACCTTGAAAGGCTCGACCGGCTTTTCGTCGATACGCGAGGCGGCTACGGCCTCTGCCGAGATGCTGAGCGGGCGCCGAGCAGCCGGAGCTGGTGCCTGCGGTGCGGGGGCTGGCTCAGCCTTCTTGCGCCAGGGCCACCACACCATTTCATCTCCTCGGTTTTGACTATGCCGGCTGCGCCGATGCAATCAGCGCTTCGTCACTGATCTGCATGGCCGGTCTGATGCCGACGAGCTTGCCGAACGCACCCGATGAAGCGTCGACCTGGTCTTTCACGGCCGCACCGGGGAATAGGCAGAGCTCGTCGATGTAGTCCTCGTTCCATTCACCGCGGACCAGGAAGACGTTCCCGACCGCGCACTGGGCTGCGAATGGCTCCGCGCGGGTAGCCTTGTCGCCGGTCTCCGGTTCGGCCGTGACCTTGAATCCGGCGAGCATCGATACCAGGTCGGCGGCCTGCACCTTCCCGGCCTGCCCCGGATCCTGCGGGAGACTGATTGCAACGGGCCTGCCGTCGACGTCCGCTGTGGCCTTGATCAACAGGCGGACGCCGGCACCATCGAGCCTGTCCTTGGCGACATGGCCGACGACGAATTTGCCTTCGGGCGTCTTGCCGATCTTCACCCCTGCTGTGCGGGCGCCGTTGCCGCCTTTGGTGGCGGCAAGGTCCCAATGCCGAACCCACCGGGTATTCGGCGGGGCGGCGTCGATGATCTGTCCGGCGAACCAGACACGCTTGAACATGCCGCCTTCGCGGGGCACCGGACGTTGCTGGTACTGCCCGGCCCAAACGAACTGCTGGGCTTTGAACGGCACCAACCCGTCAGGGGTGAACCGCAGCGGGTTCATCAGCTCGCCGTCGAAGCTCCGCGGATCGCGCCAGGGCAGGGGCGTTTCGCAGACGTCGTCGGCCTCGAATTCCATCGGAATCCGGAGATGGATGAAGCCCCATTTCCGAGCGAGCAGCGCGCCCGTCAGGTCGCCTTCGTGAAGGCGCTGCATGACGACGACGATCGCGGATTTCTCCTGATCGTTGACGCGGTTGAGTCCGCCTTCCAGGAACGACTGGACAGCGGCGGCACGCTCCTTCTCGGACTCGGCACCGTTGACGCTGTGCGGGTCGTCAATCGTGAAGCGGTCGCCGCGCTTGCCGGTAATCGAGCCGAAGGCCGAACCCTCCCGGAAGCCGGTGTCTGCATTCTCGAAGCTCTTTTCCGCGGTGCGGGTGAGCTTCACCTCCGGCCAGAGGGTCTGATACCACTCCGACAGGATCAGGTTGCGGGTCTTGCGGGTGTCGCGCGTGACGTTCGTGATTTCGAACGAGGTCGACAGGAAGCGCATCGCGCGCATGCCCATCGGTCCCCATTCCCATGCCTGCCACAGCACGGAAACGATTGTAGACTTTGACGAGCCCGGCGAGATGTTGATGATCAGGCGAGGGTGCAGCTTGCCGAGTGTGATCGCCTCGAGGTGATCGCACATCGCCTGGAGCTCCCACCCCCAGATCAGCTTGGTATTGGGCTCGATGACGTGCCAGGCTTCCTTGACGAAGCCGGCGAAGGTTTTGCAGCGCTGGCGTGTGGCTTCCGCATTCTGTGCGAGCTCGCGCTGTTCGCGCTCAACCTTCCGGCGTGCCCTCTCCGCCCTGATCTGCTCCAGCAATGCCGCCGGCGGCGGCAAGCGTAGCGATGACAGGTTCGAGGGCGGCAAGCTGCTCATCGGTCAATTTCGTCAGATCCAGTGTTTGGATCGGTCCTCCGCCAGGCCCGCTGTGATGCAGGGCTGTGGGCATCTTGGAATGAATGAAGGGAGCGGCCTCTTTGGCGGCGCTCTCGGCGGCCTTCGCGCGCTCCATCAGGACTGCGTGGTCACGTTTCACGGGCGTCTTCCTGCGCTCCGTCAGGTAGGCGGAATAGTGGTCGCGGGCGAGGTTCATCAGGATCTGGAGCGGCGACAGACCGCCCTCCAGTGCCTTCTCTTTCTGGGCCTGGTTGAACTTGTTCTGGATGCCCCTCTTGCGGCCGGCACCAGGTTGCTTGCCGCCGAAACCGGGGCGTGGTCCACCGACGGGCATGGTTGACTCTCAATACAAGGCTGGATGGCGTAGAGCCAAAACGAAACCCGCCACGGCGGACCGGGCGGACTTCAGTTTGTGCATATTTTGCATCAACTGGGGCGTGGCTTGGCGCATCCCCCCACTTAGCTCGGCTGGCCTATGTCTTCAGGTGACACGGACGAAGAAAAACCGCCTAAGTGAGTGATTTGCGGTAAAAAACTTACACAGGAGTTTATTTAGGGCTTGATAAAGCTTACTGAGTAAGCTAGAAAAGAATCACCGGGGCGGCGAATGGGCGCCACCCCGGCTGAGGAAAAAGAGATGAAGTATCTTCCGATCTTCGCTCTCGCTCTTCAGGTCACCTTGCTGGCGCTGTTCCTCTGGAACATGATCCATCACTGGTGATCCTGCGATCCACCGGGCGGTCTGACCACTGCCCGGTGGACGTAGCCCAAATCATAGGAGCAAACCCTTGATTATTCAAGAACGCACCTACTGGAAGATCTCGATAGGCCTTTCCCTGGTTCTGTTGGGATTGATGGCCGTGCAGTACCTGCATGGTGGCTAGAGCAAGGGGGCCAGCGCAAATGCTGGCCCTTTTGTCTGGAGGAACGAATGACCCCCGAAGAATTCAAGGCCTGGAGAAAAGCGCTCAAGCTGAGCCAGGATGAAGCGGCTTCAGCTCTGGGCATAGGCAAAAGCACTGTTCAGCTCTACGAGCGCGGGCATAGGGCAGAAGACGGCAGGTCTATCGATATCCCGAAAACTGTGGCGCTGGCTTGCGCTGCTGTCTTCCACAGGCTTGGGCCTTGGAATGGGAGTTAACTGCCGCGGCTTTCACCGGGCGGTGGGAGCAAAAGAAAACCCGGCGAGCGCTTGGCTGCCGGATGGGTGGCCGGTCTTTCGTCATGGGAATCCCCATAACGTAGTTATATCAAAGCGTTAAAGGTGGCCGGGTGGTGAACTATCCGGAAATTCCGGAAGGTTCATGCGGGCCGGACTCGAAACCGGCTGTGCCACTCATATCGATTTACGGGCTTGTGGGTAGCATACCGCCGACTAGCGCTTCCTTCAGCGCCGCCGCATGAATTCAGTGTTCCGGAAATTCCGGATAACTCGATCATGCGGGCGTGCAATCCAAGGTTACCCAAGGATCCCGCCCTGCCGTGACAGGGCGTTGGCTCCCCCGCCCGCATGAATTAGGTGGAGCGCCGACAACCATACGGTTATCAGGCGCCCCGAGGCTCGACTGTGTGCGAGCGAACAAGAGAATAGGGTAGGCGCGTTGCCTGTGAGGGTCTCGGAGTCGAACCGAAATGCCGTTCACCTCAAAAGCCCCTTGAGCTTGCAATCTCTCGGGGCCGTCTGGCCAGACTGGCAGCTGCCTTGCGAGCAACCCGCGCCATAATACGCTGCCCGTTCGGGCGAAACTGTCCGTCCCCGTCAGTCACAGATAAGGGGCCGGTCGCCCGGGCCATCTGCACTCAAGCCGCGAAAAATGGGCGGCCGAGGAGCTTATTGGAATAGGGCGCTTCGCGTGGAAGGCGCTAGGCCTTGAGGGCGCTGTGGGCGCCAAGGGAGTGTGACCGGTGTCCCGTCCGCAACTCTCGCGAAGCTGACAAAAGAGGTGCCGTTTTTTCGGCGCTTTGTCATCCTCGATTTCACTGCCCAAAAACGCGTAAATATCACCCGCATGCGGGGGTATTTTGCTCGCTGAATTTAGGTTCGGGAAAGGCCATCGGCGATCATCCGTGCGCCTCTCCAGCGCCATTCATCCACGCCACCTTGCGTGATTACCATGTCCGGGAAGGCCTCTTTGGGGTCGACGATGACATACTCTGCGAGGAGTCCGGCTTCTTCGAGACTGCGCTGAAGACGGATCGTGGCATTCGCCCTGATTCTCTCGGCTCGTTCGGGAGTTGCGCCGACAAGTCGCTCATTCGCCCAAGTCGCGACTTGGCGAGCGATCTCTCGCCGCTCTATGGCACGCTGAGCATTGCGCTCTGTTTCCATAAGGCGAGCGATCTCGGTAGCACGCCTGTTACGGGCGTGCAGGGCGGCACGAATACTGAGACCTGATGCCTTGCACATCGCCCAGAGCGTCAGCGCGTCGGCTGCCTTGGGCAGATCCGACAGGAACTCTGCGGGCCAGCGCAAAGCCTCTTCCATTCGAGAGACCTGCTCGATAGACGGAGGACGTCTTGTCGGAGGCATATTGTCGTTCCGGCCGAACAGATCGTCCATCAATTGCCCGATATCGCGGAATGTCGCGGGCCAGTTCGTACCAAAGCCTTTTGGTCCGCCAGCATCGGGAAGGCGCCTCAGCGTTTCGAAGGCATCAACCATACAAGCACACACCCACTTCGCTCGATCAGCGCGGGCAGGGGAGGACAGGTCGATATTGAGGGGTGCGTAGTCTTCGGCGAATCTCATTGATGTCCCTTCACACAAACCAGCTGCCACGCTCCGCGGACCAGCACTTCTCCTACGCCACAGGACGGCATTGAGTAGATCCCGTAACCGACCAGCACGGCACCGAGGACGAGGAAACCGAGAAGCATCAGCTGGAAATTGCGAGTGTGACGTTTCATATCCTCTTCGAACTTTCTCATTACCCCTCCGTCGCTCGATCTTCCGCCGCGATCTGCTCGAGCAACGTGACGATGCCGTCCGGTGTGAGCGAGTTCGGATTAGGGCAGGGGTCTCCCGTCGCCGACTTCGGCAGATCGGTCTGCCCGCAGATGACACAGGTCCGGACGATGGGCGCTCCGGGATCGGACGTGACGCGCAGGACATGCGTGATGATCGGCTGTTCGTCGCTCAATCTCCACCTCCCCGCCCGTCAGGGTCTTCCGTGGCTGACGCGAAGTGTTGTTTTTTCCACTCTTCGTAGTATGAGTCACCACTTACTGTGAGCCACGCTTCTATGATCTGAACGAATGTCTTCTTCGAGACGGGGGAGTTTGTGTTTTCGCGATACAATTCGTACGCTTCTTCTATCTCCTCAAGCGCTGTCATCCCTTCCGCTCCGTGTCAGGTTCTTCCGGCGTGAGGGCGCGGATGCGACGGGCGGCTATAAAGCACCCGAAGCTTTCAGGGGTTTTACCTTGCGTTTCAGCCTCTACAGCCGCCCTCTCCCGCATTTCCGCCTGCCCCGCCGCATGGCCGGTGGCGTAGGCCTCGGCGCGGGCTTGGGCTTCGCGGGCGGGGGCGGCGTTGAGATGGCGCAGGAACAAGCTGGCAATATAAGGATCAACCGTCGCCACCATAGCGCCGCTGTCCAACATGCGCGCAAATGAGCCTTGGCCTAGAATGCTGATCAACTTGCCGAGGTCGCAAGCCGCCAATGTCTTAAGTTCGCCCTCGTCCAAAGGTCCCGGTAGGCCGGTGTCGGTCATGGCTTGGGCTCTTTCAAGGTAGATGTCTATCTCTTGCGGATCGCGAAGTTCTCGCTGGATCAGATAAACAACGCGCTTCACGATGCACTCAACCGGCTTGCCTGCATCTTCAACGAACACAGTGTCGCCAACTCGCGGGCAAGATAACCACCTGCGCATTGCATGCTTTCTGCCGTCTAGGAAAAGATCGACTGCGAGGCTTGTGGCGTACTCCATCTACCCAGCCCTCCCCGCATCTGGCGCGGCCTTTCCAGCACGGGCGCGGGCGCGGAGAATGTCGAGCGCTTTGATGCTAGAGTTCCGTTCTAGGATACGAACGCACGCTCTCGTTTCTTCATTCACCGCTTCCGCCACCGCTGCCTCTCGCTCGTCTGGCACGCTGATGCTTGCCAAGAAGTTGGAAAGCCCCTTGAGCCAGCCGGCCGATACCGTGACCGGGCCGTGTTCGGCTTCGTCCAGTTTCACACGGACATTGTGCCGGGCGTGGTCGAGTTCCCACGTCGCGATTTCGCGCTCGTCCGGCACGCTGGTGGGAGGGGCGGCTTCAAGACAGACGATGACCTTTTGCAGCAAATCCACTTTCTCTTGGTAGTGATTGGCGGCGAGCAAATTTTGCCATGCCTTCAACTCTCCCACCATTTGTTCATGCGACAGAGAGACATCCCTCGCCGGCTGGGCGGACAGGGCGTCGAGATAAGCGCGGATGGCAGTTTCTGCTAAATTCGCCGCCACTAGCCAGTTGGCCGGACAATCCGAATGTAGGTACACCGCATCCATTGCGGCGGTCCTGGCATTCTCATCAAGCGCCGCCACAACCCCAGCCGGCAGCTTCGGTGTTTCGGGTGAGGTGGTCATGCTGCTACTCCTGCTGGCAATCCGAGGATGCCCAAGCCTTTGTTGTTGGCGTTTATCAGAGCGCTTCTTGCCCGCGAGCCAGCAGCCCACAGAGCGGTACCGTTCGACGGCGATACGCCTTCGCTACCGTCTGGTCGGATGAAGCGTATCTTCGGGGTGAAGAGCACAAGATCGGCTCGGACCCATGCTCGCCTGAACCATGGTGCGCTGGTCCGATCCGGCGTTAGCGCGATACCGTTCCCATGAGCAAAGAACTTGTCGAGCCATGGCTCAAGTCCATTGCGACCGCCGAATGGTGGGTTCATCCAGACGAAACCGCGCCAATCCATGGTCAGGCTATCCGAGAAGACAAACTCATCTGCTGGCACGAATGTCTTGGCATCACGCGGTGCCGCAACGTCCATATCGAAGCCGACGTCGAGCGCGTCAAAGACATAGGCGGGCGTATACCATTCATCGGACGCGCCAGGGGTATCCCAGTGGGCCATCCCTACTCCCCCTTGGCCCATGGACCAGTGACGTGAGCCCAGCCGCCGCACTTGCACGCTGACAGTTTCATGGCGTCGCCTCGCTGCGTTTTTTAACGTATTCGGCTAGAGCGCCTTTGCATTCAAGCAGATCTATGGCTTTCTCGTAATCTTCTTCCACAAGATCTAAAACAGCATCGACAAAGTTGTCTGATGTATCACCTTCCAATTTCGCTATTTCCCAAGCTCGGTCAAAAGCTATTTCTTCGTTCGATATCTTGAAAAGCTCTTTGATGCCATGCCCGCACCTATTGTAAGCGGCGGCTTCGGAAACCGATCCGCCTTGTATGAACTCCCAGCCGACAACAAGCTCAATTAGCTCGCGGCGCTCTTTCTTATTCATGGCTGAGCGCTCCTAAGATCATGCAAGGTGCAGTCAATACAATCGATCAGGTCTCGATATTGGCGCCAATTTGGGAAACGCTCTTCGATCTGGCCGATGACCTGATCGGCTATTGCATCCGCTTCCACGGCGTTGCCCGCGTCCTCCGGTGTGGGGTTGGAGGCGAGGAAGGCGCGTGCTTCAACAAACGGCTTGGGGTAGTTGTGTCTGTCGATGCCTGTCGCATCCGCCATGCAGACAAAAATGTCCTCTGCCTCGTCAAGCAAAGCGGCCAGCCGCTTGGTTGCGGCGGCGAGTTGTGCTTCTACCTCACCGCGCTTAGCCGCCTCTGCCCACAGAGCGTCCTTCCACGTCTTTCCATCTGGCGCATATCCGCCGCTGTCGCGTGCCTTCCAGCGCTCGATCTCCGCATCCTTCGCGGCGAGTTGGGCCCTGAGGTCGTCATAGGCGTTGACGGCTTTGACGATGAAGGCCGCGTTAGCGCGCGCGCTTTCGTCCGTATCGCCGCATGAAAGAGCAGCCCATTCGCCTGTTGTGCCCTTGATCCATGCGCTGCGACCTGTTTCGGGTTCAGCCTCCCAAGGCGTCGCCGTGTGCTTCGTCCCAGTCATTGCCGCGCAGTCTGTGGGGTGGGTCATGCCGCTTCTCTCTGGCTGCGAGCCTTGTCGTGGGGGTGAACTGTCATCAGACTGCCTCGTCCATCTGGGACGCGCGGTCAGCATCGGCCTGCTGACGGTCGGGAGAGGCTGGCGGAATAAGCCGATCTCCGATTTCGAAAAGCTCACCGTCAGTGACGGGTCGACGGATATTCAACACAGCCCATTTGCCGCCTCGAAACTCGGCGGTCTCCCAGGTTTGGGAGTCGACACAGACCCAGTAAAACCCGTCTTCCCGTTTCGTCATCCGCTCAGCGCTCATGAGTAGCTCCGTTGGTGTCGTGGGGCATGTCATGCGCTTAGTTCCTTCAGCTTCTTACGCTCGTGCGGATTAAGCTGTACCGGCCGCTCATAGACGCCCGCCTGGACCAGCGTTTCGATCACGACCGGGCGGTATGACAGGGACCGTCGCGCCTGCTTCTGGCCGGTGTCTTTGTCATTCTCGACCTGCTTGTCGGCATCGCCTGCGCAATGAGCGTCCAGACGAGCGCGGTAGACCGCTAGAGTGATACGATCGATATCGGCTGCGGTGAGCATCACGCGGCCTCCACCATCTGGCGGGACTTGTCGTAGGCGGTGGGCCGGCCGTAGAGCAGGCTGCGGAACTCATCGCCGTCGTAGCGGGCGCGGAGAGCACGCATATAGGCCTTACGGAGCCAAAGACTGTTGAAGGACTTGGTGTCGGTCAGGCGTTCACAGTCGTCATAGACTTCAAAAACCATGAGTTTGTAGCGTGACATCTCTCGCCCCTTTGTCCGGTGTTGACCTAAAATCAACGTGACGCTATTTATCTACGCCACGCGCATTTTCGCGTCAACAGGAAAATCAACGTGACGTTGATCGTTTGCAATGCTCCTGAGGAATCGCTATCGCTTCCGCCCATGGACGATGAACCCTGGCAGAAGCGAGCGAAGGCGGCTGGCCTGACGCAGAAGGCGTTGGCCAAGCTGCTCGGTCATGCAGAGAACACCGTCTCGCGCCAGCTCCGGGGACATTGGGAAAGCGGCATCCCGAAGCACATTCGATTTGCGATCATCGCTTGGGAGCATCTCGATGAGGAAGCTCGATCGAAGGTGCTGGCATGGGCCGAGAGCGCTGAAGCCGAGTAGCCCCATCACCGCTTCTCCCAACGCTCGATTGCTGCTGCGAGCCCAGTTGCGATTGCTCGGCCGAGCACGGCATTCATTGAAGACTCGTCTTTGGCCCATCCATCTGGCAGCGCGTTGAGATATGCCTCCACGAAAGCGGCTTGGATGAGCGGTCTCTCGGTTTCATTTTCTCGACACGGCCCGGTGTCGCACCGCCAACAGGGATATCCCCGCGCGAGAAGCCCTTTCGAGCAGGGCGCTACAGGTCGATATGCAACTACATCGGACTGGGAACCGCGATGTTCCCAGATGATTTCATCGGCCTTTACATCCGCCCATTCACCTTTGCGCGTCTGAATTTCGACCTTCTGACCAACTGCGGGACATTGTCCGCCGGTCCAAATTATCCAATCTGCCATCATCCGCGCTCCCCATACCGGCGCGTCGGCATCGCGTCCTTGCCGAGCCTTTTCTGAGCGGCTTCCTTCGTCGGCGCCGTCGCACGGAATATCCGATGCATCATGGTGCCCTCGGGCAGATTGGCGTCGTCGCACAGCCCGCGGATGATGGCGTAATCGCGCTCCGTGACGTGGAACATGATCACCCGGCCCTGGCCGCGTTTACGGGGCAGGGCAGAGGCAGCTACGGCGCGAGCAATCCGCGCCGGCCGCTCTCCCATCACCTTGGCGATCTCCGGGATTCTCAGCCCTTTGGCGAAAAACTTCATCACTTCCCGGCGGAATTCACGGCGTGATACGACCTGAGATTGTTTTTCACACTCCGGCGATGTGGCTTCTGGGGCTTGAGCCTTGCGGGAGCGAGGTTCTTTCTGGGGCACGGCGGCGATCATGCGATGGCTCCGAAGGTTCGCTTGATGAGGTCAGTGAGGTGGGGCTTGCCGCCTGAATGCGTGATGCGGACTTCACGACCGCGGGCGGCCCGGTGGGTCTGGTTGAGGGCCTTGCACAGCGCTCTCGATGCAGACCAGGAGGCGGCCTGCTGGTTGCCGAAGATCACCACCATGCCGGCGTCGTCTCGGACGTAGGCGGTACAATCGACGCCGTCCTTCGCGTAGGTGAACTGGCCGAGCCAGCCCCGGCCGTACCGATCTTTGACGGCTCGAAATTGGTGGCCGATCATGCTGCATGCTCCATAGCGTCCAAGACGTCGTTCCAATCCGTGTCTGGTTTCGGGGGGATCTCGACATCGACAACGAGGCCGGTCGAGCGAAGGCGCTTGGCCAGCGCGAAGGCGGCAGCTTGGCCCGTGAAGCTCCGGTCGTGATCGGCGAAGACCACGATGCGGCTGACGTTGGCCGGCGGGATCCATTCGGCGAGAAAGCCTGCTGTCAACGCAGACCAGCAGGGGATACCGAACAGCCTGTTCGCCGAGATCGCGGTCTCGATGCCCTCAGCGATTCCGAGCGTGTCGGTGTATTCCGCCAGGCGGACGGCCGCGCCTTTGGGCACGTGACCGTTCATGATGCGCCGCACGTCCTCGACCGGCGCTTTCTGCCCATCCTTCGTGAGGTAGGTGCGGTGCGCGATCGCTGCGCGGCCGTTCACATCCTGCATCATCGCGATCATCGCTGGATGGAACGTCGGCGGCTCTGCGTTGTAGCGGCACCTTGCTGCCGTACGTAGACAAAGCGGGAATTCCGTCATGCCCGTGCGGCGGTTGATATAGCGCCAGACAGGATCACCGGCCGTGACGGGGTTGGAGCTGCGCCACAGACGCTTTACCGCCTCTCGCTTGTCCTCGTCGCTGCGTTCCTGCCTGGGCGTATGGACCGGTACAACGCCAATGATTTCCTCGACGCGGCGGGCGGCCTCCTTGAAGGGCCACCCGTTCAATTTCATGAGCAGCGACAGGCCGTCACCCGACCCGCAGTGCGAACAGTACCAGCTGCCCGTGCCCCCTTTATCATCCCACCGCCAGCGGTCCTTTCCGCCGCCGCAGATCGGGCAGGGCCCATGCCGATTTACGAGATAGCTGGGCGACACACCGAGCGCCGGCAGGATGCCAGCCCAGCGCCCCAGCGCGCGATCCTTAAGCGGCTCTGGCATTGGCGCCTCCGTTCCGCTTGGCCCACTTGATCTGTTGGTGCCTGATCCAGCCGAGCACGTCCGATTCAGGCTCGAGCACGCCATCATCGAGGCCACGGGGCCATACGCCGAACTTCGATTTGTACTGCGCGAGCACCCACTTCTCGGTCTTACCGTGGCTGTCGGCATAGCCGCGGAACATGTTCATCCAGCGCTGCTTGGTGGCCTTGTCGGCGCGCTGCGCGACGTCGTCGAACTCGATCAGCTTCCCATCGTCGACCGTGACCTGTGACTGCTGAACTGGAGCGAACCCGCACTGAGGGCAGGCGTGCACGCCGATCGGCTTCAGGAAATGGCACCTGACGCATTCCTTCGGCAGCTTCTCGTTGCGCTTCTGGAACCGTTTTTTGCCGGGAGTGGAAACATCGAGGGTTTCGTGGTGGATGTCGGTCACGAATCCGAGGTTGAGGTGGCTGTCACCGTGATCGAGGACGATCAGGTCTTCCTTGCCCTCAGCCGTGCGCAGACCTCGACCGATGATCTGGCAGTTACCCATGACCGTGACTTTCCCGCGACGGCGGGTGACGATCGTGCCGGCTTCGCTTTCAACACACCAAACGCGTTCTTTGGTCGAAGGCTTCAGTTCTATTTTTGGTCTAGGCCCGCGATTGGCGCTCGAGTATCCGCCGCATGAGCGCCAATCCTTGTCCGTAATGGTGATGTAATACATCTCACCCTTACGGCTTGGGCTTTTGTCCTGTCGAAGATTCGCAGTCAGGCCATTGATGGCGCAAAGAGCCTGAAGGCGATCCATCAAAACTCGGCGGGCAGAGCAAATCTCCAATGACTGAGGAGTATAGTCTACGCCTAGTTTTTTGGTTCCATCGCCGTCCCAAAGACCGGACAGCAAAGCCAATAGTTGAGCCTTAGACATCTGAAAAAGAGCAGGCGCGAAGTCCTTATCAAGGTATGGAATGAGGTGCTGGTATCCCGTGGTTCCGCTTATGAACTCGTAGGGTGTCTTGCACTCGTTCCCGGCGATCGCAGATCCTAGGCGCTTGTGAGGCGCTGGTTTGCCGGCAGAGAAGGTGAAAACCCAACGCGGGTATCGCTCTTGGAAGGCAGGGGACGACGCGTGGAGTTTGATCCGTCTCTTGGCATATCCAATGCCGCATCCCTGCAAGGACGCCTCAATCCGAGCGATAATCTCAGGATGGCGCTCGGACTGAGTTATCGCCCCCTTTGTTGCAGTCCAAGTGCCGTCGGCCATCATCATGCCAACGAAGTAAAGCTCGTCGAGAGTCAGCGGAACGCCAGTCTGCTCCATCGACACGGCAGTAGGGATTCTCACCCCATCGCCATATCCGACCATTTCTCGGGCTTCCGCGATACGGAAACCTCGGCTGTCATTCCCTCCTCTAAAGATCATTCTATGGCGATCGGTAACGCGAAAATTCGCTCGAGGCGCGTCGTATTCCACCCACGATTCAGTGGGCTCCATTTCCCGTTCGACAACGGCGTTTACATTGCTCCAGCGCCCGCGCGTTTGGTCCGCGCCGTCACAAGCGGCGACACAATCACCGACGCGAATTTCACCGATACCCTTCCATCCTCTCGACGTGAGGATTTCCGTTTCCGCATCTAAACAAAGCAGCTTTTCCGACTTCGTGCTTCGGGCTAGGATGATGCACCGGACATCCCAGTCGACTCCGGTCGTGAGCGTCCCGACGTTGACGACCATTTTGACGTCGCCGGACTGGAACCTCTCCCCGATTTCGCTGCGCTGTTCTCGGGTGGTGTAGGCGTCGATGTAGGCTGTCCGGACGCCCCTGGCGGCGAACTCCTGCTCGAGCGTTTTGGCGTGAGCTCGGTCGACGGCGAAGCACAGCGTCGAGCGGTTTTCGCCAAGCTGCAGCCAGCTCTCGACGATGTCGGCGCTGAGGTGCTTTTTGCTGAAGACCTTCGCGAGATCGGCCTCGTTGTAGTCGTCGCCGACCGTCCTGACGCCGGTCAGATCGGGATGCGACGGGGCATAGACCTTGAACGGGGTGAGGTAACCGTTCTCGATCAGCTGCTTCGTCGTGGCGGCAATCAGCAGGTCGTCGTAGTGATTTCCGAGCCCTTTCGTCCACGGTGTTGCGCTCAGGCCGACAAACGGCACGCCGCGCCAGTCCGCCATCTGCATCCACTTTTTGACGAAATCGGACATCTCGTGCGCCTCGTCGATCACCACGATGTCGGCCGGCGGGATATTCCGACGCGCCAGCGTCGGCAGGCTCACGACCTGCACCGGACGCGCCCAATTCGCCATTTCGTGGTCGCCCTGGATGACGCTGACGTCCCGGATGTCCTCCTGCCAAAACGACTTGACGGTCTGATCGATCAGCGACAGCGCGGGCACCCCGAAGATGACCCGCTTGCCCTTTTTCAGGGCTCCGTCGACGATCGCCGCGGCGAGTTTGGTCTTGCCGAAACCTACGCTGGCCTGAAGCATCGGCCGTCTGTGGCCTGTCCTCAGGGAGTGCTTGAGCATCTCCAGCGCATGCACTTGGTGGGGGTAGAGCGTGCTGATCATGGCCGGCCACTCCCCATTGCGGCGAGGGCACGTTCCGAGATCGAGGGTTCCTCGCCATGGGGTTCGGTGGCTTCCCCTAGAGCTACCTCCCTTAGGTCTGAGCTACTGAGACTACCTGGATAGGACGAACGTAGTGAGTGTGGTTGTGGTTGGTTCAGCCCGGCTTCGGTTTTGCTATGGTGTTTGCTTGCCCCGTTGCTAATAGCATTGCTTGAAGCATTGCTATTTTTTTGCTTCCCGTTTGCTTGGCTTGTCGCCGAAGCATTGCTTTCATTTTGCTTGGCCTTTCCGCGGTTCAAACCACCCGACCGGCCGGCCTCAGCTCGCCTTTGATACTTCTCGCTAGCCTCTGCGAGTTCCCGGTCAATCCGAGGATGGATCCAACCTGGCTCGAAGAACTCGGCGATGGTGTCGCGACTGTCACGCCATTCCTTCTCCGTCATGGCGGTCAGGCGCATGATCTGGCGCTCGTCGTTCGGCAGAGATCCCTTGTCCCAGTAGGACATGATCAACAGCAGGTACGCGCCATGCTCTGCGGCCGACAGGTGACGGGTCGCGGTCAGGTAGTCACCGATATAGAGAGGCATCCACGGGCGGCTCATGCTGCCACCTCTGTGTACCGGGACGGCGCATAGAGGATCTTCGGTACCTGGCTGTCGCCCATCCAAGAGCGTTGCCAAATGTACCAGGCATGGTTGTCGGATGGTCCCGACGACTTCGATCCCGGCTCCGGCTCGAACCACTTGATCCGCCTCGTCAACACGATCTTGGCGGCCCAGAGCGGGCAGTCTCGAAAGAACTCAGCGCGGGTCTTGGCGCTGTCGAAATCGACCGGCAGCAGGAGGGCAAGGAAGCCGTAGTCGCGGATCATCCGCAGGCCTTGGCGAATGAAGGCCTCTGCCGTCTTGTTCTGGCGCCCGTAGGGCGGGTTCGTGACAATTCCTTCGTAGTGGGTGAACTCGCAGCAGTTTCCGCCCGTGAGGAAGTCTGCCGTGCGATACAGGCGGTTGTACCCATGGTCGTGTATGTCGGTCGATGACACCACGGCGCCGGCAGCGATCAGTGCCTCGGACATGAGGCCAGTGCCGCATGCAGGCTCCCATATCGTGCGCCCACGCAACACGATGTGCTCGGCAAGAGCATCGATGACCCAGGCTGGAGTAGGATAGTGCTCGTGCTCGACGCGAGCGAAACCGGAGACGCGGGTACTCATTCGGCGCCCCCAAGGATTGCGTCGAAGAGGTCGTCCTTGACGATGATCGTGAGGATGCGGAGAGCCAGCAGGTTTGCGCTCCTGTCGCCTCTAGCCAACGCCTCGCGTTCCAGGTCTGCGTGGATATCCCTGGTCAGTTGAAGAGGCGGACCGGAGACGGTCCGGCCGACGATGCCCATTTCCTTGCGGACGCGCGAAGCAAGCACCGAAATGCTATTCGGCTTCACGCCAGGGTTTTCGACGATCATTTGCGATGTCGATTTGCCTTCATAGAGGCCTTCTGCGACGATCTGGCTAACGCTCATGCTGCGAACCTCGCCTGAGCGATGATCGCGTTGAGCCGGGCTTTCATTTCGCCCGAGAGCATGTAGCCCCGCCCCCAGATGGTGGTGATCTCGACTCCGAAGGGCGAAATCTTCTTGCGCAGCTTGCAGACGAAGACATCGACGATCTTGATTTCAGGGATCTCGCCGTCGTGGCGAAACGAATAGAGCGTATTCATCAGTTGCTCTTTGGTGCATGTTTCCCGGGCGAGCAGCGTGCCCAGCAGCCGGCTCTCTTGACCGGTGAGCCCGAACACCGGAGGAAGTTCAGCAGCCATGCCGAGGTCTGCCTCGAGCTGCCGAACCCGTTCCCTCAGCATGTCGTTTTCGCGCTCCAGGACTTGGACACGCGTATTCTCGTTAGGTGTCATGCTGCCCTCCGGCGCTTGGGCAGCATCTTGAACCAGTCGATCGCCAAGGCCCTGGCGGAGGGCATCTTCTGTCCCTTGCGGACGTTTGCCTCCGCATGGGCCATCCACTCCTTCGGGCCCCGAGAGCGGATGAGGTAGGAAAGCCCCTCAGGGTCGATCGAATCCTTCCATTCCGGTTCGGTCAGGAGTTCCTTGACCGCAGCGATTTCGATCGCAGGGATCGGAGCGCGCTTGGCGTCGACCAGGATCTTAAGCATCCTCGCCGAGAACCTGACACCCTTCGCCTCGACGATTGTCCGGAGCGTGGTGACGGCCATCGTGTCGCCGACGTCGCATGCTTCGCTCGGCGCCGGATTGCGAAGAATACGTACGCCGGCCAGCTTGCAGGCCTCCTGCATGGCAAGCGCGATTTCATCACCGGCTGCCAGCGCTGCGTGGTGCAACTGCATCGGCGTCATCGCGATGCGATCCTGGTTGTGCCGGACAAAGGCAGTGGCTCGATCGGCGACCGCGTCGGCCTCGACGATCATCACGGGGATGTTCCGAACATCCGGCCGGGACGCCGCCGCTATCGCCGTATGCTGGCCATCGATCACCATGAGGTCGCCGGACGCTGTGCGAGCGCACACCGGCGGCTTCATCGATTTCCAGTCCCAGTTCTCGGCGATGCGCCGAATGAGCTTCCAGGACTTGTCAGAGAGATCGCGCTGATAGGTCTCTTCGACCTGCAGAGAGGCTGGCTCGACCCACTCGAAGATCGGCAGTGCGCCGACGATCGACTGAAAGGTCACGTCCGGCATGGGAACCGAGGCGATGCGGCGGAGGATATTCATGCCGCCTCCTGCATGTTGAAGTATTGACGGACGCGAGCAGCCATCGAGCGGAACTCCATGCGATCGAAAAAGCGGATGAGGCGGATGGGATCGAGTGCTGGCATCGCGAGCTGATCGATCCCGAAGGGGATTGGGACATCGTCGAGTAGGGTGACGAGCTGGTGCGCCAGCCGGATCGCGTCGATGTTGGCCGCGATGGCATCGCGGAGCTTCGGCCGGCTGATTTGGCCAAGAGAGGCGATCACGGCCTCGGCCGATCCAAACTGACGGATAAGGTCGGCCGCAGTCTTGACGCCGACCTTCGGGACGCCCGGGATTCCGTCGGTCGAGTCGCCGGCCAAGGCCTGCACTTCCGGAACGAGACTGGGCTCGACACCGAATTTGGCGAGTACCTCGAAGGCGTTGATCATCTGCTCGGAGCGGTGGCCGTAATAGCGAGGATCTCCGACCGCTGGGGAATAGATCGTGACGCCCGGTCGTACGAGCTGCATCATGTCCTTGTCGCCGGATACGATCAGCACGTCATGCCCAGCCTCCACGGCAAGGCGGCTGTAGGTGGCGATCAGGTCATCCGCCTCGAAGCCGCTGAGTTCGATCGGCCAAAGCCCGAAGGCAGTGACCGCCTCGCGGAACAGGGGCATCTGCAGCGTGAGATCGTCGGGACGGGCAGGGCGGTGCGCCTTGTATCCGTCGTGCAGCATGTGCCGGAACGTCTCGCCGGCTGCGTCGAAGATGACGCCGACATGGGTCGGCTGGATCTGGTAGATGCCTCTCGTCAGCCAGTTGAACAGGATCTTCGAGAAATCACGGACGGCGCCGACCGGTACACCGTCGGAGCGGTATCGGAAGTTCGCGTCCATATGCTCGGTGCGATGGAAGCAGCGGTGAATGAGGCCTGAGGCATCGATGAGGGCGATCGTCATGCCGCACCTCCGAATTCGAAGGCAGGCTCAACGAGAGGCCGAAGGACGGTGTTGCAGGATGCCCACCAGATACCGATGCTGTCTGCTTCGTCGTCGGACCTCGGGGCATATCCCAAGAGGTGGCAGCGCTGCATCGTGCCGGCTTTGATCAGCGCGCGGCGGGCGTTGTAATCCTTGATGTGTCGGGGAGCGTTGGTGGGCGCTCCGAATTTCTTGCGCCATTCCGACGGGGCGATTTCATCGCAGGGGATGCCAGCTTGCGCCGCCACCATGCGGATCACGGCGATCAGGCCGTACGACACGCGGCGCTGGGCATTCGAGGTGTTCGGGCCCTCCCAAGGGCTTTCGAAGACCATCTTCCGGACGCCGTTCGCGACGACGATGTTCAGGAGCTCGCGGCGGTAGGCATTCAACCGTGCGCCGCGGTCCTTGATGGTGCCAAGGCGGATCACGCCCGATATGGGCATGCCGCCGGGCTCGCCATGAGCGAACCCGGTATCAGTTCCTTGATCGAGCCCCAGCACCCGCATGACGGCTTGCCTTAGGCTGCCATCGGCGGTTCGGGAGGAACCGGCTGCTCGTCGGTCTGCTCAGGCGCGGCCTTGACCGGCTTTTCGTCGAGTTGACGGATGCCTTCCAGGATCTGCCTTTGGCTCGCCTGATAGCCATCCTGCCACGCCTGACCAGCATCGCTCGTCGGATCGTGCGGGCAATCGACGCGGTTGCCACCGTTGGCCGAACATGCCCAGCCGTCGTCGAACCATTTAGCCTTGCGCTGACTGTCGGACAGCTCGGATATGTCATCGTCCGCCGCGTCGAGGAAACTCAGTTGCGAGCCGATCGGCAGACGCATGAACTTCATATAGGCCAGCGTGGTGTTGTGCTCGGCGCGGGCCTCTTCGTCCATCAACTCCGCGATCTTGAGCGCCTTGTCGGCGGCCTTTAGATCGATGCCGTCGGCCTTCGCCGTCTTGCGCAGCGTGCGGATCGCGTTGACGGCCTCGTCCTTCGTCTTCGTCGCGGCCTTCAATCGGCTGACGAACGCCAGAAAGATCGACTCCGGCACATTGGTGAAATTCGAAACGGACTCATGCACGGTCACTGTCAGTCTCCCATCGGTTTGGGGTTGGAGAGTTTCGATTGTTCGTTCAGCCGGTCAGCTCGATCGGTCCACACCGCAGAGCGGAGCAGGTGGTACCGGCCGGCGCGCTGGTGGTTGGCGGCGCGGCGCCGCGCGAACTGGAAGACAAGAGCGACAAGGAGCGTGCGCAGCCAGATCACAGAAGCGCCTCCATCCGGCGCTGCAACTCGGCCTGCTCGGCGCGAAGGGCGGCGATTTGCTCGTCACGTACGGCGCTATCCAGCCAGCCCAGGCCCTTAGGGTAGGCGGCCGCCAAGAGTTCGGGACCGTACGCCGCGATCAGCGTAATGATCGCTTCACCGCTTGGGCGGCTTTCATTGGAGAACCATTTCCGGGTGGTGTTGAATGCAATCCCGGTCTTCGCGGTGACGTTTTGCGCCGCCTTCTCTCGGAACTGCTTGCGCAACCATGCAATTATGCGGGCACTCGAAGCAGAACAAACCCCGACCGCGGTCTCAACTTGACCTGACGGCACTCTCTTTCGACCAGACATTCCAAAGCTTCCCTGTGATGCTGACTGCATCACAGGCGAGTGCTCGGAGAGAGTGGAGACACCTTGCATGATCTGAACTCACGAAGTGGCGAGACGCTCGGGCGGCAACTTGGCGGTTAGGCGCGAGAGCGAATGGAAAGAGCCGGGCTCCAGAGGAGACCCGGCTTGAGCCGCCGCAGGGAGGATGTGCGACGGAGGAATTTCATGGCGTAGTCCGGCGGAATGCTTGGCCGATCGCGGAGGCCAGGACCAACTGGGCGGCGAGGTAGGTGAGTGCGATCTCGAAGTAGATCATTGCCAACCTTTCTCTTCGATCGGAGGGTTGCCGTTCGTGGTGCTAGACGAATGGATCAGCTCGACCAGCGAGCAGAGGAGCGCAAGGCCGAGGCAGATGCAGACGAAGATGAAGGAGGGGTCGGTCATGCTGCGTTCTCCCGAGGATAGAGATCGGGGCGCAGTTCATGGCGAGGGATGCCGGTTACACGCTCGACTTCGAGGACGCGCTCGGCGGGTAAGCGTTCCTTTTCTAGCCAGCGCATGACCGTAGAAACTTTGATGCCGAGCATTCTTGCCAAGGATGCCTTGGCGCCGCGCTCTTTCAGGGCTTCTGAGAGGGTGTGATTGCTCATGTCGTACCTAGTTGCACAACTAGCAACAAAACACAAGTCCGAAGTTGCAGAATGCGATAACGACAAAGTTGCGCAACGCGCATACGCCTACCCTATGAGCAACATCACGGAAATTCACAAAGGCAAGCAGCCCAAACGCCCCCACCACATTGAGGAATGGGCGGAGCGCCGGCATCTGACGCAGGCCGATCTGGGCCGCGAACTCGGTGCCGATAAGAGCGTGGTTTCACGCTGGTACAATGGCACGACGCCAGGAGAAGAATGGCAGAAGAGGCTGGCCGATCTTTTCGAGATAGATGTTGAGGCACTATTCCGTCATCCCGACGAGGATTGGCTTGCCAAGTTCTTTGCGGGGCGCGCGGCTGATGAGATAGAGCGTATTAAGGCGACGCTCGAAGCTGCATTTCCCCGGAAATCTGGGACTGGCGGGTAACACCCGATGCCCAACATCACCTATTATGTCGTGCTGCCATTCGTTCGCACCAGCGATGGTGACTTGCTTGGGCTGGAAGCGGAGGAAGCTCCGTCCAGCTTGGCGGCGACGGGGAGGGCGCGGGGTAAGGTTGGGCGCGAACGGGACGGCCATAAGATCGTCGGCGCTATTGCTTTCTCGCGTACCGGAGATCCGCAACTGGGAGATTTCGATGATGCGGTAATCCTGGCGCGCTACGGCGAGACCCCGGAAAGCATCGAGGGGATGGAGTGACGCCTACCGTGAGAGAGACCGAATATTAAAGGCCAAGGCATTCGAAAGCAGACAATCAATGACTCCTACTATTTCAATAGGTATGCCTGTCTACAATGCGTCACCAGCTGTCATAGATGCACTGCGAGGCATTCAGCGCCAGACCTTCAAAGATTTTGAAGTTATAATATCAGACAATAGCTCTACCGATAATACCGGAGAGATATGTCAAGCCTTTTGTAAAGATGACAGCCGGTTTAGGTATGTTCGCCAAGATCAAAATATAGGAATGGTGGCTAACTTTGAATTTGTTCTGAAAGAAGCCAAGGCACCGTATTTTCTCTGGCGCGCTTATGACGATTATTCCAGCGATAATTACTTAGAAGTTTTGCTATCGGCTCTGAAGGATACGCCACGAGCGATATTGGCGGTCACAGATACCCACTGGTGGAGCGCGCCAGAGGATTACGAAAAATGGTTCTGCGTCACCAACTCGTTGAAGACCAACGTGGATAGGGCCGTTTTCCTACATTTGCAGCGGTGTTGTTCGGGTTGGTTCTATGGATTGTACCGAAGGGTGCCGCTAATAAGTCACTGGGAATATTGCCGGGACAATATCGGGTATTCCAACTATAACGGCGATCTTATCACCATGGCCAAACTAGTGACTGAGGGCCGGGTAGTGTCGGTGCAAGGCGCATCAATGCACCATCAGCGCTTGACGCTAAAACCGTCTCCGCTCTGGGAGTTTTCGCTCGATCAACGAATCGCAGCATTCAAGCTGGTTTGGCGGGTGGGCGCTGAAGGGCTAGACGGCCTACCCATTAGCTATTGGAAAAAGAAGCTGCTGCGCCCGATGCTTCTATACTTCATCAATAAGCGAATTATCAAAGTGAAGCCGCTTTTCAGAGAATGGGTATTGCGCCCCTTTCAGGGGCGCCAGATGCGGGATCAGTCTTTAACACAGCGAAGGTAGCCGCCAGGAGAGCTCGAGAAAATCAGCTTTCCGTTGATCTCTCGGTCTATTTCGAAGCGGTCTGTTTCCGACAGATATTCGTTGAGCGCGGCGAGAGGCTCATTCCCGCGCAGCCATATTTTGGAACGATTCGTCGGTGTCTCATCGGGCTCCAGATGACCCAGAATCGTATCGGCGACAACCAAATATTGGTTCTTTGTTACGAGATCGCCGTAGGCCCTGAGTTCGTCCAATACGTGCTCGCGACTATGGTCGCTGTCCAGGATGACCATTACAGACGAACCGGTCGGTATCTGCGATACGACCTTTGCGATAGTCTTTGGGTCGGTTGATGGCCCCTCAACAAGCGAAATTCTATGGGAGAGCGGATGGCTCTCAATCGACTGTCGATTGTGGCGCCGGATGTCGATATCGACGCCGATTACTTTCCCTTTATCCATCAGCTGAAGCATGGCGGCGAGGAAAATGAGAGATCCGCCTCGGGCCACCCCTGTTTCGATAATAATATCAGGCTTCGATTTCCAGATTACCTCCTGCGTCGCCATGACGTCAGAAGGCATTTGTATTATAGGCAGCCCAAGGAAGCTCCACAAATAGTTGTAATCATATCGGTCAGCGATACGTAACAGCTCTATAGATTTCCAGAGCGCTCGTTGGTCCTTTCCCAAAGCAATTGATGACACTATCTTTTTCTTTTCGAATTCTTCGCGGTCGTCGTTAGTCATAATGTTAGCTTCTTTACACAATTCCTTGGAAGATGGGTGCTTGTATGAGAGGAATCGTTATTTTTCAATACATGATGTTGCTGCGATTTTTGATGGACCGGATTGTGTCACGTTCACGTCACGCCGTAAGGCGGTGAGCACTTCAGTGGACATGAGCATAGCCTGCGGTCTTTTTTTGCTAGGAGCTCCATAGCGAAAAAAAGTTGCAAGATGCGCAATTAGCGCTTGATGAGAGTTGCAAGTTGTGCAACTAATCCCTCCATACCCGCTGCGGCGGATGGAGAGACCCGATGCCCAACCTGAAAATCCTCACTGCTACCGAGGCCCGCGCAATTGGATGCGGCGAGACCGATAGCGTCACTTTCGGGTTGGCCATTGAGAAAGCCCGGGCAGGCAAGCCGGCTTTCTGGTCCGCGCATAGCTATCACACCTCCAATCTGACGAGCGCTGCCTTCATCGCGAACGATGAGGGTCTCGACGAGGCATGCAGGTACGTCGTCGCCGGTGCTCTCGATCGCGGCTGGAACCACTTCGAATGGCTCGCCCGATTCCTTGACCGTCTTCACCCCGCCAATTCAGCCGCCCGCACTGAGATCCTGTTCGCTCAGTCGCAGTGGCTCGCGACCTTCGATGAAAGGGCTGCCTGATGGACTATTTCACCTTCCACCTGCACGGCCGCCAGTCGGCGGAAGCGCTTTCGAGCGGCGGCACATCGTGGGTCGAGATCCGCAGTGCGATCGGCACGGTCAATCTGCCGGCCGACAATGCCGAGCACGCTAAGCGCATTGCAGACGCGATCAACGGCGACAAGGCGCAGACGGCGCCAGTCCGCGCTTCGATCCTCGATGCTGCGGAGTAGGGCGATGAGCGACAATACCTTGGCGCTTCGCCTGAGGACGGCGCGGATCAATGCGCGCTTCAAATCTGCCGCTGATGCCGCGCGTCGTCTTGGCATTGGCGTTAGCACTTATGCCGCTCACGAAAACGGCCAGAATTCATTCGGTCCCGACGAGGCCGTGAAGTACGGAGCAGTGTTCGGCGTAGCTCCCCAATGGCTCTTATTGGGTTTGGGCGAGGAAAGCGCCGACATTGTAGGCGAGACTATCGCCGATCGTATTCGATCATCTCTTCGGCATCATAACCTTTCCATCAGAGAAGCCGAAAGGCGCGCCGGACTGGCCGAAGGGGCGATCACCAATATTACCCGTTCTTCGGCGAATGCAGACTACTCCCCTCGTGTGGACACTGCGATCGCCATTGCGACAGCGCTCGATGTGGATCTTGCATGGCTTGCGACAGGCCATGGCAAATCCGAAGTCCCCAGTTCGGCACCGGCCACTGCAGAGCTACGCGATCGGTTCGCCTGGCAGGCATTGAGCGGAATGCTCGCATGCGAAAACGAGCAATTCGCCTACCAACCGTCAGATGCAGCGGAGCGAGCCTACCAGTTCGCCGATGCGATGTTGAAGGCGCGCGAGGTGAGGCGATGAACCGTCCAACCCACCTCGTCAGCCGGTCAATCTTCGATGCGTCACTGATCATCGCCGGATCTGAGCTGTGCCTCGATGGCGAACGTACCGACCTTAACGGCGTCCTCGACGCGCTGGGTCGCGCCGGCATCGATCTCAGCCCTCCTGAACTGAACATCGTCATTGAGCGGGCTCGGATGGAGCGCGCCGCTCGTAAGTCCATGGAGATGCGTCATGCCTCCCATTGAAGTGATCAGGATCGCGCTCGCCGAGTATCAGGACTGGCGCTGGCAGAAGATCGTCGGCCCCGTGGTCGACAGGTTCAAGAAGCTGTCGACGAAGCGCGAGATCGCAAAGCAACGCCGCCGCCGGGTCCGCGACTACGACAAGAGCCTCGTTCGGCTCCGGGTCCGCCAACTCCAGTTGGAGGCGAGCCTTTGAATGTCGGTGATCGAAATCAGGCTCGTCGCCTCGGACCGGGTGCAGGCGGCAGTGAACTTTGCCTGCGAGAAGGTCGACGCGATGACGCCGCCACAGGCGACGGAATGGGTCAACCGCCAGTGGCTCAAGGTCAAGGTGACCGAGCCCGACAGCAAGGACAAGTCGGATCTCCTCATCGGCTTGGCGACGCTGAGATCCGTCATTCGACACCGCCAGCAATGGTCGTTGGCTCAACCGCTCTGAAGATCGTGAAGGGATTGAAATCATGAACGTCTGGCAGTTTTGGCAGGACTCCCTCGCTGGCCGTGCGCCGGAGGTCAAGGAAGGCGATATCCACACGGGATTCTTCCGAACCCGTCGCCTCGACCCGGTCGCGATCTGGCAGGCTGACGGCGTCTGGTACGCCAAGATCGGCACGAAGGTCATCACGCAGGAGCCGGACGTCGCCGATCTGTTTGCGCAGGTCTGCAGGGCACCCGTGAAGCACCCCGACTATATGGCGAAGATGGTGGGCGAGCCGTGGCCGGACGAGACCGCGTTGCCGCCGAAGGAAGCGGTGCAGCCGGCGACCGAAGAACAGCAGCCCCAGCCCGGCATCGGTCACAACAGCGGATCGACGCTCGATCAGATCGTCGCCGACATGGCCGAATGGGATGCGATGGCTCGCAAGCTCATGGCGGCCGGCCCGATCACCGACCAGGCGACAGCCGATAGGATGTCCGACATCGCCACCAAGTTCGGCGAGTTCGAAAAGGCCGCAACCGCCGAGCACAAGGCCGAGAAGGAACCGCATCTCAGCGCCGGACGAGCCGTCGATGCGAAATGGAAGCCGGTTATCGACAAGGCGGCGCGGGCGAAGCAGTCGGCGAAAACCGTCGTGGGCGACTTCCTGAAGGCCGAGAAGGTGAGGCTCGAAGCTGCAGCGAAGCTAGCTGCCGAAGCCGCCGGCGTCGATGAATCGGTCGTCGACCTTGGTACGGCCCGAGCCGGGCAGAAGCGCGCCGTCGTTCTCAAGACCCGCAAGGTGACCGAAATCACCGATCTGAAGGCGGCAGCGGCTTTCTTCGCCGCGATGGCCGAGCCGCCGACCGAGTTCGTCGAAGTCGTGCGCACCCTGTCCGGCCGCGTGATCGCCGCGGGCCTGACTGTGCCCGGCACCGAAGGCAAAACCCAGCAGTACGCAGCCTGAGGCAGCCATGAACCAGATCGTGCCGGTCGCGCAGACCACAGCAGTTGCCCAACTCTCCGACGGCGAACTTATCCAGGCGATGGAGAGCTCGCTCTATCCCGGCGCGAAGCCTGCTTCGATAGGCTTGGTGCTGACCTACTGCCGGGCGCGCAATCTCGATCCGATGATGAAGCCCGTCCATATCGTTCCGATGTGGGTGAAGGACGCCGCAAGCGGCAAGGGTGCCATGCGTGATGTCATCATGCCTGGCATTTACAGCTATCGCGTCGACGCCGCGCGCACCGGCCAATATGTCGGCAAGAGCGAACCTGAATACGGCCCCATACAGACCGAGACGCTGAGCGGCAAGGAGGTACGCTTCCCCGAGTGGTGCAAGATCACGGTCTATCGGTTGATCGCCGGCAAGGAACGCTCTTTCACCGCCAAGGAATTCTGGCTGGAGAACTATGCGACGGCCAGTCGCGAGACGCTTGCCCCGAACGCGATGTGGACGAAGCGTGCCTATGGACAACTGGCCAAGGTTGCCGAGGCCCAGGCGTTGCGCATGGCCTTCCCCGAGGCGGTCAGCAATCAGCCGACCGACGACGAAATGGAAGGGCGAGTGATCGAGCATCAGGCGATAGCGCCTCCCGCTCCACCCGAGCCGCCGCCTGCACCACCGCCGGCATCACAGGAGGTCACTGGCGAGATCGTTGACGAACCCGCGCCTCCCGCACCCGAGCAGCCGCCCGAATGGTCCTTCACGGACTACGTCGCCGGCCTCGACAAGGTGCTTGCGGTCGCCAAGACCGAGGACGAGCTCAAGGCCGCATGGAAGGGACGCGAGCAGCCCACACGCAAGCTCGTGACAGCCGAAATCACTGAGATGACGGGGCTGCTCGACAAGCACAAGGCACGCATTGCTGACGCCAAGCCTGCCGAGGAGACCGCCCCGCCGGAGCCGCCAGTTCCTGAGCCGCCTGCGCCCGACCAGGTCGGCGAACCGGCAACGCATGCTGCGGCGCTCGCTGTCCTTGAACAGGCCCGGGCAAAAGCGAAGGAGGGGTTGAAGAAGTTCAATTTCTGGCTCGGCAAGCTGACGAACGATCAGTTCGAAGACCTCGAGCCGCATCTCGATCAACTCCGCTCGGAAGCGGCCAAGGTCCAGGTAGGTGCATGATGGCAATCGAACTCGTCATGGTGCGCCGCGGTGCATCCTTGGTGGTCGCCAGCGCCTACGACCGCGAGGAGCTGGAGCGCTTCCCGCAATCGGTAGCGCTCAGAGTCACGGTAGACCGCCCCGCGCCGCTCGATCTCACCCGCCTGTACCGGGCGCTGTGCTCGAAGATCGCCCAAGCGACCGGCCACTTTCCGGACGGCAACTCCGTCCACACGGCGTTGATGCTCCGTGCCCACAAGATCACGGCGGTCTATGTCGCCGCCGACGGGTCGATCGCGAAGGGTACGCCGCTGCCGACCGGCGATTGGTCGCTGCCGGAGTGGCGCTCCTACTTCGATTTCGTCTGGCCGATCATCCTCGACGAGATCCTGCCCGGCGTACCGGAAGGGACATTGCGAGACGAGATCGAGCAGATGGCCGGTGTGCGTCTTGCCAAAGCTCGCGAGGCGGCAGCATGAGGGCGCACAACTTTACGCGTAAGCAGTGCCGCGACATCGCTCTTCGAGCCAACGGATGCTGCGAGTCATGCGGGGCGCGCCTGAAGGTCGGCGAAGGCGATGCGGATCATGTGTTGCCTGTCGAACTCGGCGGCGAGAGCGTGATCGAAAACGGGCAGTGGCTTTGCAGGGTTTGCCACAAGGCCAAGACCGCACAGGACATTGGACGCATCCGGAAATCGGATCGTCAGCGCGACAAGCATACCGGCGCCTATCGACGTACGGGCAGGCCGATGGACGGCAGCCGCAAGTCCCCTTTGAAGAAGACGTTCAACCACGGCGTTGTTCGCCGCGACGGAGCATCCTCATGAACGAGCACCAGTTCTACACGCACGCCGACGCGCTCGCTGACAACATCGTCAATTCCTTCACCGATGCCGTGGTTTCGGCACCGGACGGCACCGAGATGTCGGCCCTGGCTCTGACCGGCCTCAAGGCCGCGCTGGAGGCAATGACCATCGTCACGATGGGCGCCTACCAGATCCCGAGCGAGAAGACGGCCGACGTCAGGGCAGTCATCGTCACGACGCTCAACGCCTCGACGGGAGACGCCAACGCCTGTGACAAAGCGGTTGACCACATGATCACCTCGCTCAACGCAATGTCGGGCGCCCGGATGCAGGAGGCGGTCAATGGCTGAGATCAGCATCCACAAAGACGGCTCGATGTCGATCAAGTTCAGCGGCCCGACGACGGTGGAATCCACTGGGAGTGCACCGCCGGCTGAGGTCGGGCAGATCGATCAGCGCGCGATCATCGAGTCACAGAAGGTTGCGCTCGAAGCGGCCAAGCAAGCACTTGAGCAATGGCGCTATGTGGAGATCGGCCAGTATCTCGACACGATGTCTTTTCTGGCGATGAAGGCGCAGACCGAGAGCGCGATCGAGAAGATCGAGGCGCTGGCATGACCGTCCTCCGCCACTACAGCAATGCCGCTATCAAAAAGGTTCGGTCCACCACGCAACTGGATTTCGATGATCTCGCTTCGTATTCGAAGCCGCGCGGATTCTGGGTCTCGATTGTCGGCGAGGACGATTGGGAATCATGGTGTCGGTCAGAAGGCTTCCGCGATGTCGGGAAGCAGCTGGCATACGATGTCATTTTGGCGCCAGACGCCAATATTTTGCGCCTCTGCTCTCATGGGGAACTTACTGATTTCCAGAGACGCTTCGGGCGACCCAGTGCGGCATACTTCCATGGCCTCACGATAGACTAGGGAAGTGTCGCCCAAACCTACAGCGGCATTATCATCGCTCCTTACATCTGGTCGGCTCGCCTCGAACTCAACTGGTACTACGGCCGGGATTGCGCCTCTGGGTGCATCTGGGATTCGAATGCCGTCGCGCGGCTTGATCTGCTCCCATCATCGGTTGGGGAGGCGGCATGACCGTCCTCCATCCCTGCCACAACTGCCACCGCAAGGCGGACTGCAGCATCCGGAAGAAAACGCTCGCCGCGCTGAAGGGGCATAGCATCACGAAGGTGACCATGAAGTGCTCGTTGCCTCAGAAGGATTTTCCGCCGGGCTCGGTCGTCGACGTGAAGGCCTTCGAGATAGTCGAAAATCCCAACGAATACGGCGAGCTTACGCTCAAGAGCATGATCACGCGCCGCGGCATCGTCCGCGCTTGGCATGAGCGCAAGGCGATTGTCGTGCTCGACAAGGATCAGGAGATCCAGAAGCCCGAGGATGGTTCAGGCGCGATCGGCTACCTCAAGGTGGCGTCGGAGCGCCTGACAGCGACCGGGCTGCCGGCCGTCGAGCTCTGTTCATGCGGCCTATCCCAAGAGCGGTGCGAGGCGAACGACTACCCGTCCGTGCGGGATGGGCAATTCAGTTGCAGCCAGAGGTGGGCGGAATGAGCGCACTCGTCCCGCGCGCGACCATTGATCAAATTGTCGCGAACAGAAACCGAGCCTTGTCGCTCTACACCGATGCGCACAGCGCCCTGGGTACAGCCGCCTCGGCATTGCAGGAGGCATTAAGCGCGACATTGGTGGCCGCTCCTACCCAAACCGGCATCAATCATCATGCTAAGGAGGAACGTAGTGGCTTCCTCTCCGGCCTGGATCTTCCTATTCGGGATGATTTTCTCGGCGCTGCTCGGAGGATGATCGACACGGATGTCTGGGCGCATTTGATCCGGATGACGGAACTCGACACTCTAATGGACAAACGCGCCAAGGATGAATTCAGGTCGCAACTTCAAAAGGACCCGCCAGAAGTCACGGTCGAGAATGTCATAGCGACGCTGGAGCAATTCGCCCTGGACGCAGGCACGATCTTCAGGCGCGGAATCGCGATGTGCTTCTCCAGCTTGGATCGACGCTTTCGCTCACACGATGGATGGAAGATCGGCAGCCGAGTCATCCTGACCCGCGCGTTCAACGAGTATGGCTCTTGGAACTACTACCGAAATGAGCGCGATACGATCCATGATATCGAGCGCGCCTTTATGGTCCTGGAGGGGAAACCCGTACCGCTCGTTCATGCCGGCCTAGTCGCTGCGATCGAGGAATCGCGTGCCGGCCATTACGGCGCCAGACAGTCCTTCGTCGAGACGGAGTATTTCCGGGTGCGTTGCTTCATGAATGGCAATGCGCATCTGTGGTTCAAGCGAGATGACCTGCTCGACAAGGTGAACCAGCTTTTAGGCGAATACTATGGTGCCCCAATTCCGGAAGAACGCGGTCCGGATGAAGATTGGGGATTGCACACCCCAAAGACGTCGTTGGCCAAAAACTACGGGTTCTATCCGACTCCAGACGCGGCGACGGAACGGGTTGTAGATGCCGTGCCGCTCTATCGCCAGAAGGACGAGCCACCGCTGCGAGTGCTTGAGCCGAGCGCCGGCACCGGCAACCTCGCCAGGCCGCTGGTTAGGAAGGGGTGCATCGTCGACTGCGTCGAGATCAACGAGGAGAGAGCGGCCGGCTTGCGCCGCGAGTGGATCTACAATTGTGTGCAACGGGCAGATTTTCTTGCTCTCCAGCCTCCGCGTGATGGTCTGTACGACCGCGTGGTGATGAACCCACCATTCGACCGAGAGCGCGACATTGACCATGTCGTGCATGCGCTGAAGTTCTTGCGCCCCGGCGGAATTCTAGTGGCGATCATGTCGGCTGGCACCGAGTTTCGAAGCACCAAGAAGACGACAGCCTTTCGAAAGCTGATGATCGACATGAACGGGCAGCATGTCGACCTTCCTGCCGGCTCTTTCGCCAGCGTGGGAACCTATTGCAACACCATCATTGTCAAGGTGCGGAAGCCTGATCCGAGCACTCTGTCTCGACACCATGATCCCTACTTTGGCGCAAGGTTTGAGGTCGACGCATGAGCACGCACCCCGCCAACGCGAAGCCGAAGCCGACCTATTTCCGCTTGATGGAAGGTCCCTGGGAGAATTGTCTCGTGCCTTGCATCGTCCGCAACAACCCGGATGGGGGTGACCCACCCATCATCGCGACCTTCGCCAGGATCAACGACCTTGATGGGCTTCGCATGCTGGTCGAGCTCGCAAATCAGGCGTTGGGCAGCCAAGAAATCGGAGAGGCGGAATGACGGCCTCCCAAGAACCCGTGCAGAACATCGGGCCGGTTGTTGCCGAAAGTGATCACCGGCTTGCACGAAATGGCGGGACGGATCGTAAACGCGGTTGTCCGTGCGGCAGGGGGATTTGATGAACCTCCGCTGCTTCATCTTCGGTCATGCATGGCGCCTGCGCTGGTACTGGGCCAGCCCGACCGGGCCGCGCCAACGCCACCGAGGAGTCACCACCCGCTGCGAGTGCATGCGCTGCGGGAAGATCCTCACCGATTTCTCGACACCGCCGAGGCAGAAATGAGAGCGAGCGCTTGGATCACATGGGCCGCGCAGCCCAAGACCGCAGAAGGCCAGGTCGTGCCGGCGATCGATCCGAACTGGATGGTCGAGGTCATGCGTAAAGGTGGTCTTCAGACCAAGGCGCAGGCGCGTTTCGTCCGATGGGAGAAAGACGCCGAGTACGGCGAAGTCGTCGCCTACCGCATTGTGTGGGAGCGATGACGATGGCAGAGGCTACGATCCTGCGCGCCACCAGACTGCCGCGTCCTACCCGTCTTTGCACCGAATGTCCGAGTTGTGGCGCTGAGCTCGACTATGAGCCTGCCGAGGATGATGCCGGCGCTTTCTATGCCGAGCATGACTGGCCGACCTGCGAGGCCTGCAACATTGTCGTGGAGGTGCATCCCGTCCGCATTATCGAGGCCTTGGGCGTTTATCTGGCGAGGGGGAATTGATGCCGATCCGCCCCGAAAATCAAGCGCGCTACCCGGCAGACTGGTCCAAGATCAGGCAGGACATATTGCGTCGCGCAGACCACCGCTGCGAGTTTTGCGGCGTCGAGAACCATGCGCTGGGAGGACGAACGCGCGCAGGTGTCTTTCACAAGGCCCGGCCGACTGGCGACAACGGCTTGCGCCTCACTTGGCCGCGCGAGGGCGATCACGCCTGGTGCGAAGGCTATGACATCCAACTTCGCATTATCCGCATCGTTCTGACCGTCGCGCACTTGGACCACCAGCCGGAGAACAGCGACCCGGCAAATCTCAAGGCGCTCTGCCAAAGGTGCCATCTCTCCTATGACGCCAAGCACCATGCCCACAATGCATCGATCACGCGCGCCGAGAAGCGCGGGCAGCCTGACATGTTCGGGAGGAAATAGGATGGCACGCTCCTACGTCGTCATCACGTCCCAGGCGATATGCACCGACGGTGGCCCGATCTCGATCGAGCACTACTGCGACGGCACGCATTTCAAGCTGCTGGAAGACGCCAAGCGGCACGGATTCGAGATCCGAGGCTCCGACGATTTCAATATCGGCGTCGTCGAGGGCCGCAAGCTCGTCGACCTCCTCTGGATGGACAAAAGCATCCGCGAGGATCTCACGACATTGGCGCAGATCGGGAAGGAGATCGGGCTGTGACCCGCTTCCCAATCACCCGCTACGCCTTGGCCCGCTGGCTAGTCGCCATGGCGAAACGTGTCATCCCGGCGGATGACGAATGGCCGCGCGATAAGCTGTTCTGGGTCGACCACAGCTTGGGCATGACATTGAACCGCCTGCGCGGGAAACCGCCGTGGGGACCAGGAGAGAGCAGATGACAAAGAGCAAGAATCTTACAATTCGTCTGTCGGACAGCACTGCGGCACGCTTGGCCAGCCTGACGTCGATCATACCCTACGCGATATCCGTGACGAGTATCGTCGAAAGAGGGATCGAACTCGCCGCCGATGAGCTGGAAGTCCTGGCAAAGGCCTCAGCCGAGCACGCAGGCGCCAGGAAGCGCGAAAGGGAGTCGGCATGACCAAGCGCTACCTTATCGCGCTCGCCGCCGGCATCTGCCTCTGCGCTGCGTCCCTGCCGCCTGTCGCAGCGATCGGCGTGGCGCTGGTCGCGGCCGGCCTCGGTGGCCTGATCCACGACACGCGCGAGATGATCCCGGGCGATGACGAATCCTCCTGGGGCGGGGGCGAGTGACACCATGAGCCGCCGTCCACGCCTGCCTGCCCTCGACGAGATCCGAGACGATACCCCGCTGCAGCTCCATATCGCTGCACAACTTGCATTTCCCGACGGGACAATGTCTGTGAGCGGCTTGCGCAAGGCTCTGGCGAACGGAGCCCTTGAAGCCTGGCGCATCGGCGGCAGGCTCTACACGTCCCTTGGCGCGATCAAGGCGATGCAGCACGTGTTGGAACAGCGTCAACAAGCGAAAGCTGAAAGGCAGGTCAAGCCGCGGGAGACAGGTCGCAGGAGCGTCTATGTCATGGAGAGCGGGCGATACGTGAAAGTTGGGATCGCCTTTGACGTTGCCAAGCGCCTTGCCGACTTGAATGTCGCGTCACCTGTGGAAGTGACATGTGCGTTTTCAATCGAGGTGGCTGAGAAGGACGCTCGTCTAATCGAACGCGCTGTACATGCGCGGCTTTCCTCCAGTCGACGCCGAGGAGAATGGTTCGATTGTTTTCCCAGTGAAGCGATCGCGATTGTGAAGGACGTAGCTGGCGAGATGGCTCGATGAAACACACCCGCGCCGTCGAATCCGCCACTACCATTGTGCTGCCTCTATCACCGTCACCGCGCCGAGGCCTCTCATGTGAGGAAGCGGCTGCTTATATTGGCATCGGCCAGACGAAGTTTCTCTCGCTTGTCGAAGAGGGCAAAATGCCCAAGCCGATCAGGATAGATCGACGCGTAATCTGGGACATGCGCGCTCTCGACGCGGCCTTTGACCAGATGCGGGACGATCAGTCCCCGCAATCCCCAGGAGACGGCGTTGACGACGGTTGGGGCGATGAAGCACCCTGAGGGGATGGAAATAGACCTTCAATACCTTAGCGAGGAGAAGACGCGTCACGGCCGGCGTGTGATCTATGCACGTGTCAAAGGCAGGCGCATCCGGCTCAAGCATCCCGTGTCGTCGCCAGAGTTCGTCGATGAATACCGGGCTGCTGTGAAAGAGCTGCATTCCGATGCACCTCTACCGGAGAAGAAGGCCACAGGCCGGCAAGAATTCGCGCCCAAGACACTCGGCTGGCTGATAGATCGGTATTTCGTCGAATCGCCGAAGTACCTGACCATGAACCCGATCGGCCGCGGCCGACGGCGCAAGATCCTTGAGGCCATGAAGGAAAAGAGCGGGCATCGTCCCATGCTCATCCCGGCCGAGAACATCGCGAAGGGCATGGCAAAACGCGCCGCGGTACCAGGCAACGCCAATGATTGGCTGAAATCTATCAAGGCGCTCTACAGTTGGGCATCATCGCTAGCGATCGTTCCGTCGAATCCTGCAGGCGGCATCGGCAAGATCCAGACCGACACCGAGGGCTTTTACACCTGGACGATCGACGATCTCCGGGCATACATCGAGCGGCATCCTATTGGCACGATGCCCTATCTCGCATGCATGCTGCTGCTTTTCACGGGATTGCGGCGCTCCGACGCTACGAAATTCGGGCGCCAGCACGCGCGCAGCGGCAAGGTGAAATTCAAGACCAGCAAGACCGGAGCGGAACTCATAACTCACACGCCGTGGCCCTTGGTGCAGGCGATCGCGGCAATGCCTGAGACCGACCAACTGGCCTATCTGCTCAACGCCTATGGCAAGCCGTTCGCCTCCGGGGCTTCCTTCGGCAATTGGTTCAAGGACCGCTGCGTCGAGGCAAAGCTGCCAGACTGCTCCCCGCATGGGCTTCGGAAGGGCGGCGCTACGATCTGCTCGGAGAACGGCGGTTCGGAAGTCGAGCTCGAAGCGATGTACGGATGGTCGAACACGCGCCAGTCAGGCACCTATACCAAGAAGGCGAGGGCGCTCCTGCTGGCCACGAAGGGCTTCGAGCGGATCGCAGAGACTCTTGTCGCAGAGGGGATTCTCACGCCGACCGCAGAACAAAGGAACGACAGAAGTGTCGCACCTTGAAGCGTGGTTCGAATAGGTGCGACAAAATCGAGCCGTAACCTATTGAAATATATAGGGGTGAAAAGGAGAATGGCG
>NZ_AP048539.1:0-85160 GCF_059699065.1 Labrys sp. ALF-8 | reverse complement strand
GATGTCAATCAGCGGGTTGATCCCTAAGGGTTGGCTCTCGTGAGTGAGACGATCCATCCTCCCTTCGGACATTCGACTGATCCCTTAGCGATCAGCTTCTTGGCACGCCGACTGCGTGTCGATCCAAGCCGAGAACGTCTCTCAAAGAACCTTGACCATGCATCCCTCCGAAACGTGCTGCCTCTGATCTCAGCCACCAATGATTTAGCAGGGCCCTGCGTTACGGCAGCGTGACGCGCGGGCCATCGAAGCGTAGGCCCTCTCAGAAACCGCACTGCGTCTATTCGCGCCTGCGGCGGCGCTCTCACGAATGGTGAAATGTGGCTCCGTTTCCGGCGGGCACTGAGCATCCACCGCATTGGCGGCCGTCGAGCTTGAGCGCATGGCCATTGCTTTCATGTACTTCGCCCCGGCTGAGCTTTTATCGGTTCGTCAAGCAGGCGACTAGCTACTCGCGGGTTTGTGTTGCCGAACGACGCGGGATGAACGGAAATTCTTGGGTTTTGGGAAGATGTAGTCTCGAGGATCCCTACCCATTTCGATTGCTAAAGCCATAAAGGCTTCCGCATTGCAGGGCGCGTACGCAGTCTCCAGGCGCGACAGAGTGCTGTAATGAACCCCAGTAACCTTTGAGAATTCTCGAAGGGTCAGGCCCCGTCGCGATCTTTCAGCGCGCATATCATCACTGAAGGTTTCCCAGTGTATGCGGATGCTGCTGCTCTCGACAGAGCGGGTACGAGGTGGTTCGTCAGTTTTCGCCTGCGGATCTTTTTGGTCAATCATCCGATGCTCAAATCGAACTTAGTATGGTAAAGGCATGGCGTATATATTACGTGAAGCAAAAAACATTAGTTGCTAATGCTCACACGACAGACTGCAGAAAGCAACGAGGAAACGGCCAGCTTTTTTCGGCATTTAACCACTTTCCATTTCTTTTCAAAGTCTGAGAATATCATAAACCGGTCTCGTTCTCGTCGATGCCAAATGTGTGCGACGCAGGCGCTCGGTAGGGTTCCTTCGGACTGACGCAACTATCTTTCCTTCATTGCGTCGCTCGTAACCTCGACGATGGGCGAGAACACGTATTCGAGGATTCTGCGGCTGTCGGTTTTGATCTCGACTGTCGCCGCCATGCCGGGTGTTAGTGCCACCTCATGACCATCGGCGCTCATGACAGTTTTGTCCGGCACCAACGTCACCGGGAACACCAGATTCTGCATCCGCTCGGCACCCGCGAAAGTTGACGTGCTGATCTGCGCGGCTGGATTGCCTTCGAGCTGGCTGGCGTCGGGCTCGGGGATGGCGTCCGTCGCGACGTTCGTGACCTTTGCGGCGATGGTGCCGTATCGCGTGAAGGGGAAGGATTCGATTTTGACGACTGCCTCTTGCCCTGCCCTCACAAAGCCGATGTCGGTGTTTCGCACATAGACCCGTAACTCCAGCTGAGATCCGTCCGGCACGATCCGCATAACTTCTTCGCTCGCGGTCACAACCTGACCAGGGGTCGTGATGACGGACGCCTGGATGATGCCGGAGATCGGACTGAGAATGGTCTTGCGCCTGCGCTCCGCTGTTGCTTTGGCCAGTTTCTGCGTGAGGTCGTCGACCTGCCGCTCCGCATCGCCCAGCTTTGTCGCATAGTCCGATACGAAGCTCTCGACCGTCTTGTCGATCTCGCGCTCGAGCACGGCAGCGCCCGCTTTGGCGTCCGCGAATTCGCCCTGCTGAATGGCGAGCTGGGTGACCTGATACTTCAACGTCTCGGTGGCATCGATGACGCTGGCCTTGGTTTCCGCTTGCTTGGCCTGGGCGGTCTCGCGCATGGTGACGCGTTCCTGCAGCGTGGAGATAAGCGATTTCTGACTGTCGATGGTGGCTGCAAAGCGATCGCGCGCAATCAGCTTGCCCTGAAGTTGGGCATGGAGTGATGCGAGGTTGGCGGAGAGACTGGTCAGATCGCTATCGAGAATGTGTTGCTCGCGCTGACGCAGGAGAATGTCGACATCCTCGTCCCAGGCAATGGCTGGTGGAGGCATGAGAACTCGGTCATGGGCTGCCTTGATCGCGACCCACCGGCGCGCCACCTCGGCTTTGTACGAAGCAAGGCTCCTGGCAAAATTGACCTCATCGGCAATCTCCTCATCGTCGTTGAGTTCGAGCAGGACGTCGCCTTCATTGACATGGCTGCCATCGCGCGGTGGCAGCGTCTTGACCTTTCCAGTCTCGAGGGGCTGGATGATCTTGACCTTGCCCGTAGGCTCGAACTTGCCCTGGGCGGAGGCGATGATGTCGATGCGCCCGACATAGGCCCACACCAGCGATACGGTGACGAAGGCGCAGATCACCAGGATCAACGCCATGCGGATGGGGGAAGGCGGGGTCTCCAGGATCTCCAGGGCCGGAGCCAGGAACTCCTGGTCCGAGCGCCGGGGCTTCAGCCGGCGTGGCGGCGGAATGGGAGTGCCGGAGGGCGGCGGTGCCTGGACGTTCATGCGGCGCTCGCCTGGTCGTTCTGCAGCGCCCATAGACGGGCGTAGACCCCGTCCGGCTTGGCCAGCAGCTCGGCATGGCTGCCGATCTCGACGATACGGCCCTCAGCCATGCCGACGATGCGGTGGCAGGGCCTGACCGCGGCGAGGCGATGAGCGATGATAACAACCGTGCGTCCCTTGACGATCTCCCGCATATTGGTCTGGATCACCCGCTCGCTCTCATAGTCGAGCGCCGAGGTCGCCTCGTCGAAGATCAGGATGGGGGGATTGGTGGCAAGCGCTCTTGCAATGGCGATGCGCTGGCGCTGGCCACCTGAGAGATTGGCGCCGCGCTCCTCGATGATGGTGTCATAGCCGGCCGGGAGCTTGGCGATGAACTCGTCGGCACCGGCGAGCCTCGCAATGGCGATGACGTTCGCACGCGGCAGCGCCGGATTGGCAAAGGCGATGTTGTCGTGGATGGTGCGATTGAACAGGAGATTTTCCTGCAGCACCACGCCGATCTGGCTGCGCAGCCAGGCGGGATCCACCTGGCTGAGATCGGCGCCGTCGAGGAGCACCTGGCCCTCCTCGGGCAGGTAGAGGCGCTGGATCAGCTTGGTCAACGTCGACTTGCCCGAACCCGAGGCGCCGACGATGCCGATGACCTCTCCTGGCTGGATCGCCAGCGACACGCCCTTGAGCACCTCGGGTGCGCCGGGCCGATAGCGGAAGGTAACTTGTCTGAGTTCGATCAAGCCGCGCGGCGGTGGTAGTACCAGGCTGGTCTGCGGCGCCCGCTCCATGGGCGTGTTGAGGATGTCGCCGAGCCGGTCCATCGAGATCTGCACCTGCTGGAAGTCCTGCCAGAGCTGGGAAAGGCGCAGCACGGGTGCCGTGACCTGACCGGCGATCATGTTGAAGGCGACAAGCGCCCCGACTGAAAGCTCACCATCGATCACTGCCTTGGCGCCGAACAGCAACAGCAGGGCGGTGGAGAGCTTTGAGACGTACTGGATGGCGTTCTGCCCGCCGGCCGAGAGCATGGTGGCATCGAAGGCGGTGCGTACATAGGAAGCGAGCCGCTCGGCCCATTGGGCCTGCATCACCGGTTCGACCGCGCCGGCCTTCACCGTGTGGATGCCGACGATGGCCTCCACCAGGAATTGCTGGCTGACGGCGCCGCGGTTGAACTTCTCCTTGATCATCTCGCGCAGGGACGGGCGCACCAGCACGGCAATGAGAATATAGAGCGGGATCGAGCCCACGACGATGAGGGTAAGCTTCCAGGAATAAGCCCAGAGCACGGCGATAAAGACGATGGTGAAGACGAGGTCGATGGCTGAAAACAGCCCCTGCCCGGTCAGGAAGGCGCGAATGGTCTCCAACTCCCGCACCCGTGCCACGGTCTGGCCGGCAGAGCGTGTCTCGAAATAGCCGAGCGGCAGGCGCAGGAGATGATGGAAGAGCTTCTGGCCGAGCTCGACATCGATGCGGTTCGTCGTATGCGAGAGAGCGTAGCTGCGCAGATATTGCAGCACCACGTCGAAGATGCCGATCAGGGCGATGCCGGCGACCAGCACGAACAGGGTCGAGTAGCCCTTGTGGGTGAGCACCTTGTCGACCACGACCTGGAAGAACAGCGGCGTGACGAGAGCGAAGATCTGCACGAAGAGGGAAGCGAGAAGGACATGGGCGAGCGGCTTGCGGTAGCGCCAGATCGAAGGGAGGAACCATCCAAGCCCGAAGCTGCGGGGATCCGAACCCGCTCCGCGCAGGCGCCGTCCGACCAGCACAACCTGGCCGCCGATCTCGCGCAACAGCGCATCCAGGGTGAGCTCCCGATCGGCGCGCGTGATGGGATCGACGAGGCGGAAGCGGCCATTGGGGTTCTTGCCGCCGAAGACATGGAAGGAGCCGTCCGCCACCCTGACGATGGCGGGCACCGGGATGGTCTCGATGCGTTTGGCCGTCACCCTTGTGACCACTCGCGCCTTGAGGCCGATCATCGCCGCGGCGCGGACGAGATCGCGCTCCGTGGCCAAATGATCGGTGATCGCCAATTCCTTGGCGAGATGCTTGGGATCGGATGCGATGCGGTAGAAGGCCGCGATACCGCAGAGCGCCCGCAGGCCGGAATCGGGCGGATCGGTCGGAGGGGCGGCGGAAGCGGAGCTGTTCATGATTACTCGGAAATCGGGCGTTCTTGTCAGCCAGAAGCGCCAGGTCAGTTCCAGCCGCCATGGGTTCTGGTGTCGATGCCATTGGACGCCAGCGGATGATCGCCGAACTGGTTCCCGGGATGAGGCTCGATCGTTGCACTTCCCGCCTGTGTCCAGTGGGCCAACCAGGTGATCCAGCTGTCGAAGAGGTGCTGGGCGGGCTCGCTCGTGGCGGGCGGTGATGCGAAGACGGCGCCTTTGAGGGAGTCCCAGAAGAATTTTGCCGGCGATGAGTCCGCGTTGGGCGTACTGACAGGAGCCGGCGTGTAAACAAACGGCTGCATAAAACCGAAGACATGGCCTGGCTGGTCAGCGCCATTGGCGGCCGGCTGGGGTTCGTTATTACCAGGGGCAGAGGGAGTTTCGTGCAGACCGAGATCGGCCAGGAAATTGAGCTGCTGAGTCACGGGAGTGGCAATCTTGGGACGAGGTTGAAATCAATGGGGATGCAATCTCTGCCTCAGGGCAGCAATGCTGCCCTGAGGCTTACCGATGTGATCAGGTGAAGTGGAAGTTGGCCTGTTGCAGGCTGGCCACCGTCGTGTTCTTCAGGGTGATGGTGTCATTGGCATCAGCCGTGATGATCACGTCGCTGCCCGACTGTGTGGTATGGGAAAGCAGCGTGGCCCAGTCGGCGAAGACTGTATGGTCGATTTTGATCTGGTCAGCGGTCGTTCCAAAGCCGGCTTGTGCGGTGTAGCCATTGATCGTCTCGTGCCCGAAACTGGGTTGGAAGACGAAGGTATCTCCGTAGATACTGGGCGAGTTCACGGTGTCGTTCGCCCCCAGATAATACGTATTGGAGCTGCTGCTAGCCGTCGTGGAGAACGTCTCGTTGTCGCCAAGGTGGATCGACGCGGAACTGGCGGTGACGGTGTCGCCGGTCCCGCTGACGTTGAGGGTGGTGCCTGCCCCTGACACCGTCAGTGTCGAGCTTCCTCCCATGTTGATGGTGCCATTGGCATCGCTGATCGTGCCGCCGGCACCCTCTTCGACCTTGACGGCGCCGCCACCGCCAGTGACAGTGACACTCTCACCGGCACCCGTCATGTCGATCGTGTCGGTCGCGCTGGAAACCGTGACTTTGCCGACGCCGTTAACGGTCACGGTATCGCCCGTTCCGGTAAGCGTCAGCACACCGCCGGTTTCTACCGTCACCGCGGCATTGGAAAGCGTCGCCTTGTTGCCGGCGCCGATGACATCCAATGTATAGCCCGTGCCGGTACCGGTGATCGTGTCGTTGGTATTCTCGACCAGGGCATCGTTGGAGCCGGCCTCCGTGAGAGTGACCGATGCCCCCAGGATAAGGGTACCGTTGGAGACGAGGACCGTATCGCTGGTGCCGCTGGCAATGGTGACGATAGCTCCATCACCGACCACTGTGACGTGATCGGAATTGCCCGACGACGTCGCTGAACCGTCACCGGTGATGTTGATGGTGTTGCTGGCTCCCGTCACCGTCACGCTGGCGCCGGCCGCGACATTGATCGTTTCGGAGCTTGCCGAAATGACGTTGCCGGTGCCAGTGACATTGATCGTGGCGCCGGTGCCCGACACGGTGAGCGTGGCGTTGCTCCCGACATCGATCGTTCCATTGGCGTCGCTGATGGTGCCACCTGCACCATCTTCCACGGTCACTTCGCCACCGCCTCCGGTGACCGTGACTGTTTCCCCTGCACCCATCATGTCGATCGTATCGGTGTCGTCCGATACGGTGACCTTGCCGGTACCCTTCACGGTCACGGTGTCGTTCGCGCCGGTTAGTGTCAGGACGGCGCCATCCTCGACCGTTATCGCGGCATTTGAGAGGGTGGCTTTGTTACCCGTGCCGGTCACGTCCAGTGTGTAGCCGGAGCCCGTCACGCTCAAGGTATCGCTTGTGCCCTCGATCAAGGCATCGTTGGAGCCGTTTACCGTCAAGGTTACCGACGCGCCAAGAGCGACTGTGCCATTCGAGACATTGACCGTATCGCTGGCGCCGCTGGCGATCGTCACCGAGGCGCCAGTGCCAGTGGCGGTCACGTGGTTCGAATTGCCGGAGACGGTCACCGAAGCATTATCGCCAACATTGATGGAGTTGCTGGCGCCGGTTACGGAAGTTCCCGCCCCGGCGCCGAGGTTGATGGTTGCCGAGCCCACCGACATGGCATTGCCCGTCCCGCTGACGTTGAGCGTGGTTGCGGTACCGGAGACGGTCAGTACAGCGTTACTGCCGACAGCGATGTTGCCATTGGCATCGGTGATCGTGCCGCCCGCCCCATCTTCCACGGTAATCGTGCCACCGCCACCCGTAACCGTTACGGTCTCACCGGCACCCGTCATGTCGATCGTGTCGGTCGCGCTGGAAACCGTGACTTTGCCGGCGCCGTTAACGGTCACGGTATCGCCCGTTCCGGTAAGCGTCAGCACGCCGCCGGTTTCCACCGTCACCGCGGCATTGGAGAGCGTCGCCTTGTTGCCGACGCCGATGACATCCAATGTATAGCCCGTGCCGGTACCGGTGATCGTGTCGTTGGTATTCTCGACCAGGGCATCGTTGGAGCCGGCCTCTGTGAGAGTGACCGAGGCCCCCAGGATAAGGGTACCATTGGAGACGAGGACCGTATCGCTGGTGCCGCTGGCAATGGTGACGATAGCTCCATCACCGACCACTGTAACGTGATCGGAATTGCCCGACGACGTCGCTGAACCGTCACCAGTGATGTTGATGGTGTTGCTGGCTCCCGTCACCGTCACGCTGGCACCGGCCGCGACGTTGATCGTCTCGGAGCTCGCCGATAGGACGTTGCCGGTGCCAGTGACATTGATGGTGGCGCCGGTGCCCGACACGGTGAGCGTGGCGTTGCTGCCGATACCGATGGTTCCATTGGCGTCGCTGATGGAGCCGCCTGCGCCATCCTCTACAGTGACCGTGGCACCACCGCCTGTCACCGTGACCGTGCCGTTGCTACCGACAAGATCAACGGTGTTGGTCGCACTTGAGATCGTCACCTTGCCGCTGCCCTTTACCTGCACGGCATCGTTGGTTCCGGTCAATGTGAGGACCCCTGCGTTCTCGACCGTAACGGCGGCGGAGGACAAGGTCGCTGTGTTGCCAGCGCCGCTGACATCAAGCGTGCCTCCCGTGCCTGTCCCGGTCAGGGAATCGCCACCCACTTCGCTGATGGCATTGCCGGAACCGGTCAATGCGACCGCCGTATTCGCGCCAAGGATCAAGGTGCCATTGGTTATCGTTGCCTTGCCGCCGCTCGCTCCGATCATCGTGACCGTCGCACCGTCGTTCTCCGCGGTCACCGTATTGCTGGCGCCCGTCGTCGTCACGGCTCCAGCCCCCGAGACACTCACTTTGTTCGAGGCGCCCGTCACAGTGGCGCTCAGTCCGCTGGCGACATTGATTGTCGCAAAGTTTGCCGTGATTGCGTCCGCTACACCGCTGACGTTGACGACATTGTTGGTGCCTCCGCTGATGCTCAGGGTTACCGCGTCGCCAAGACTGAAAGTGTTGCCCTTGCCGGTAACGGTCGCCGTATCCGTACCGTGGTCGAGCGCGAGCACGTTGTTATCGCCGGTCACGGTAGCGGTGTCATTGGAGCCGCTGGCAACCGCCATCATGCCATCTCCTTTAAAGGAGGCGTTGGATGTCGGCATGGCCCCAGTCGTCGTCGCAGGAAGTGTTTTGACGGTCGCCGTCGACTGCCCGTTCGCACTTACCTGTGTGACCTTGGTTTGCTTGAGCGACCCATCAGCGTTGTAGTCGGTGGTCGTTCGCGTGATGCTGCCGTCCACATGGGTGATCGCGGCATCGATATGATCGATGGTCCCGTTGTGATCGGTATCTTCCCTCAAAGTCGTGGTCAGGCCGTCCAGGCTAACGGTTTCCGTACCGGATGCAATAACGGCTCCGCTGGCGTTCACGTCCTGAATTGTCGCCACTTTCGAACCGTCGATCTGGGTTTGCCAGGCTTCGGTATGTTCGTAGGTGCCATTGCCGTCGTAGTCGGCTTGAACGGTGCTCGACAGGCCGTCCGCGCTGGTGGTGATCTTCAGCTTGGCCGCCAGCTTGGTCGTTCCCGTCTGCACCGGCGAGATCCAGAGGACCGCCCCCGCCTGGTCCGTGAATTGCGGTCTGAGATCGATGCTTCCAGAAAGGGTACCGCCCGCCACGGAGTCATAGCCGCTTGTGGTCACAATATTGGATAAGGTGGTCGTGGAAGAACCGTCGATATTGTAGGTTGTCGTCGTGGTTCGGGTGCCGGTTTCGGTGACATAGTGCTCAGGATATCCCTCCTGCTCACCATGGACCCCCGTACGCTCGGTCGAGGGAACGTCAACCGTTTGCGAGAATGACTGTGTGGATGTCACCTTTCGACCGTCGGCACTGACAGTCGTCGTTACGGGTGGAGCTCGATATGTCGCGGATGCGCCAGTGTAAAGGCCCGAAAAGTACGCGGTTGCGGGGTTGTCGAAGTAGGTCTCCGCAACTGTTTCCTGGGTAGAGCCGTCGGCATTATGCTTGTCGGTAATCGTTCTCGACCTATCCGTGGTTCCGTCACCATCGAGATCCCAATTGATCTTGGTAACCAGACCATTCGAACTCACCGAACTCGTCATCTGACTGACCATCACGCCATCAGGCGCGTAGCTCGTTACGACGTCGGTCGAACTTCCATCGACGGATTTCGTAATGGTCTCCGTCTGGTCATTGATCCCGTCGCCATTGGCGTCGCGCTTGATGGTCGTCGTAAGTCCATCTGCACTGATGCTAGTGGCCACCGCGTCCTTCAGGCTGCCGTCACCATTGAAATCGTCAACGGCAATAACCTTGGAGCCATCTGCAAGTGTCGAGGTCCTGGTCGTGCTGCCCTGGGTCACGCTCCCTGAGCCAGTGGTGTCCTGTTGGACAGAGACCGTCCGGCCATCCGCACTCGTGGTTTTAACAGTAGTAGACAGCAGAGAGCCATCGGCCCTGTGGCTCGATACGGTCTCTGTCGTCGAGCCGTCCGAACTGACCGCTATGATGTCGGTCAGGGTTTCGCTCGGCGTTGTCGCACTACCGAAATACCATTGTTTGCTAATACTCAAACCGTTACCGCTCTTGGTCTCGACATAGCGATCGGTTTGCATTCCTGCATTTGTTTCTGTGACTGTCTCTGTCTTGGATCCATCTGCGTTGAGGATCGTCTGGTCGCTTATCGTCTCGCCGAGGGTGCCACCACCCGTCAGGTCGTACTGCATCGTCTTGATGAGACCATTGGCACTGGTGGTGATGACTTCCTGGTCCTTCCGGGTCACGGTGTATGCTGGGCTGGCGGAGGTCGCGACACCGCCGGATAGAGCGGAGACAGTCAACGTCTCAACTTGAGAGCCATCTGCGTCGATGACGGTCACATCAGACGTTTGCGTTTCGGCCAGGCCATTGCCATCGCTGTCGTACTGAATGGTCTTCGAGAGGCCATCTGCGCTGTCGATTTCGTACTGTCCGTCAGTGGCACCATAGCTGCGGCCGGAGGCCGATCTAACCGTGCCGTCCATTGATGAAATGGTTGTTGAGCCGTCCGTATTGACTTGACGCAGGATGGTTTGATCAACCGTCCCGTTGCCGTCGATATCTTTCGTGATCGTCGTGGTCAGCGCGTTTGCGCTGACGGTGGTCGTCGTCTTGTTGGCTTGGCTCCCTGTGTTGGTTACCATTCTTGTCGTCGAACCATCGGCATTCAAGGTTTTGGCGTCAGTCTCGGTCCGGTCAACGGTTCCATCACCGTTGTTGTCCCACGTTGTGGTGGACGAAAGTCCGTTGCCGTTTGTTGCTGTTATCACCTTGTTCTTGAGCGTCGAGGAGCCATCGTATTCAGCGACCGATTGCGTTGTTGAGCCGTCGGCGTTGATAGCTTTGAGAATAGTCGTCGACAGGTCCATTGTCCCGTCGCCGTCAACATCGCTCTGAAGCGAAATCGACAACCCGTTCGCACTGGCTGTACTCACTGATCTGGAGTTCAACGTGCCGGTTCCGTCAAAGGCTGAGGTCGTCACGGTGGTGGATCCATCGGCGTTCAGCACAGCGGTCGAGGTGATGTCGGCGATCCCATTGCCATCGAGGTCGGTATTCGTCGTCACTGTTCTGCGATCCGCGGACGTCGTCGTCACACTCTTAGCGACAATAGCGCCGTTTGCGTCGCTTGCCGTCTTTGTCTCGACGCTTGACCCATCGGCATTGATGGTTACGGCGTCGCCAGTGACCTGATCGGCTGTGCCATCACCGTCAATATCGGTTAGAACGGTCTTCGCCAGACCATTGGCCGATGTCGTGGTGATCGTTCGATTGATGAGGGTGGTGCCCGCACCATTGTAGTTCGAGATCGTCTCGGTCCGAGAGCCGTCGGCGTTGAGGACGATCACATCCGTGGTCTTGCCGTCGAAGCTGCCGTCGCCGTCGGTATCCAGCTGCCGGGTGACGGACAGCCCGTTGCCGCTGGTCGTGGTCACGCTCCTGCTCATCAAGGTGCCGTTGCCGGATTGAACGCTCCGGGTCTCGGTCTGCGAGCCGTCGGCATTCAGCACCAGGACGTCGCTACTCGAGCCGTCATAGGTGCCGTCGCCATTGGCGTCCTTCTGTGTCGTCGTGCTCAGTCCATCGGCGCTGGTCGTGGTGAGGCTCTTGCCATACACGGTGCCGTTGATCGCCGTGTCGGTCACGGTGGTGGTGGTCGAGCCATCCGCGTTGAGAACCGCGACCCGGGTCTCGTCGACATGCCCGTCGCCGTTCGCGTCGATGGCCACCGTCGTGGTCAGACGATCGGCACTATCGGTGGTCACCGTCTTCGACAACAAAGTGCCATTGCCACTGGCCGTCGACACCGTCTCCACCCGGCTGCCGTCGGTGTTCAGCACGATCGCATCCGTCGTCGTCAGGTCGATCGTGCCATTCCCGTCCAGGTCGTCCTGCTCGACCTGCGTCAGGCCGTTGGCGCTGGTGGTGATGATGCTCTTGCCGACCAGCGTGCCGTTGGCACTGGTGTCCGTCACCGTCTCCGTGCTCGAGCCGTCAGCATTGAGGACAATGGCATCGCTCGTGACGTCGTCATAGGTGCCGTCGCCATTGACGTCCGTCTTCACCGTCTTGGAAAGACCGTTGGCGGAGGTGGTGGTGAGGGTACGGTCTATCAGCGTGCCGTTGGACGCATAGTCGGACACCGTGGTCGTGCTCGAACCGTCGGCATTCACCACGATGGTCTTGACCGCGTCCGTCGCCCCGTCACCGTTGGCATCGATCGTCGTCGTGATCGTCTTTTGATCGGCGCTCGTCACCGTGACGCTCTGGTCGAGCAGCGTGCCGTTGCCGCTCCTGTCGCTCTGCGTCTCGGCGTTCGAACCGTCGGCGGCGATGACAACGACGTCCAACGATACCTGGTCGATCGTATCGTTGCCGTCGATATCCCTCGAAGTGGTCTTCGCCAGACCATTGGCCGATGTCGTGGTGATCGTTCGATTGATGAGGGTGGTGCCCGCACCATTGTAGTTCGAGATCGTCTCGGTCCGAGAGCCGTCGGCGTTGAGGACGATCACATCCGTGGTCTTGCCGTCGAAGCTGCCGTCGCCGTCGGTATCCAGCTGCCGGGTGACGGACAGCCCGTTGCCGCTGGTCGTGGTCACGCTCCTGCTCATCAAGGTGCCGTTGCCGGATTGAACGCTCCGGGTCTCGGTCTGCGAGCCGTCGGCATTCAGCACCAGGACGTCGCTACTCGAGCCGTCATAGGTGCCGTCGCCATTGGCGTCCTTCTGTGTCGTCGTGCTCAGTCCATCGGCGCTGGTCGTGGTGAGGCTCTTGCCATACACGGTGCCGTTGATCGCCGTGTCGGTCACGGTGGTGGTGGTCGAGCCATCCGCGTTGAGAACCGCGACCCGGGTCTCGTCGACATGCCCGTCGCCGTTCGCGTCGATGGCCACCGTCGTGGTCAGACGATCGGCACTATCGGTGGTCACCGTCTTCGACAACAAAGTGCCATTGCCACTGGCCGTCGACACCGTCTCCACCCGGCTGCCGTCGGTGTTCAGCACGATCGCATCCGTCGTCGTCAGGTCGATCGTGCCATTCCCGTCCAGGTCGTCCTGCTCGACCTGCGTCAGGCCGTTGGCGCTGGTGGTGATGATGCTCTTGCCGACCAGCGTGCCGTTGGCACTGGTGTCCGTCACCGTCTCCGTGCTCGAGCCGTCAGCATTGAGGACAATGGCATCGCTCGTGACGTCGTCATAGGTGCCGTCGCCATTGACGTCCGTCTTCACCGTCTTGGAAAGACCGTTGGCGGAGGTGGTGGTGAGGGTACGGTCTATCAGCGTGCCGTTGGACGCATAGTCGGACACCGTGGTCGTGCTCGAACCGTCGGCATTCACCACGATGGTCTTGACCGCGTCCGTCGCCCCGTCACCGTTGGCATCGATCGTCGTCGTGATCGTCTTTTGATCGGCGCTCGTCACCGTGACGCTCTGGTCGAGCAGCGTGCCGTTGCCGCTCCTGTCGCTCTGCGTCTCGGCGTTCGAACCGTCGGCGGCGATGACAACGACGTCCAACGATACCTGGTCGATCGTATCGTTGCCGTCGATATCCCTCGAAGTGGTCTTCGCCAGACCATTGGCCGATGTCGTGGTGATCGTTCGATTGATGAGGGTGGTGCCCGCACCATTGTAGTTCGAGATCGTCTCGGTCCGAGAGCCGTCGGCGTTGAGGACGATCACATCCGTGGTCTTGCCGTCGAAGCTGCCGTCGCCGTCGGTATCCAGCTGCCGGGTGACGGACAGCCCGTTGCCGCTGGTCGTGGTCACGCTCCTGCTCATCAAGGTGCCGTTGCCGGATTGAACGCTCCGGGTCTCGGTCTGCGAGCCGTCGGCATTCAGCACCAGGACGTCGCTACTCGAGCCGTCATAGGTGCCGTCGCCATTGGCGTCCTTCTGTGTCGTCGTGCTCAGTCCATCGGCGCTGGTCGTGGTGAGGCTCTTGCCATACACGGTGCCGTTGATCGCCGTGTCGGTCACGGTGGTGGTGGTCGAGCCATCCGCGTTGAGAACCGCGACCCGGGTCTCGTCGACATGCCCGTCGCCGTTCGCGTCGATGGCCACCGTCGTGGTCAGACGATCGGCACTATCGGTGGTCACCGTCTTCGACAACAAAGTGCCATTGCCACTGGCCGTCGATACCGTCTCCACCCGGCTGCCGTCGGTGTTCAGCACGATCGCATCCGTCGTCGTCAGGTCGATCGTGCCATTCCCGTCCAGGTCGTCCTGCTCGACCTGCGTCAGGCCGTTGGCGCTGGTGGTGATGATGCTCTTGCCGACCAGCGTGCCGTTGGCACTGGTGTCCGTCACCGTCTCCGTGCTCGAGCCGTCAGCATTGAGGACAATGGCATCGCTCGTGACGTCGTCATAGGTGCCGTCGCCATTGACGTCCGTCTTCACCGTCTTGGAAAGACCGTTGGCGGAGGTGGTGGTGAGGGTACGGTCTATCAGCGTGCCGTTGGACGCATAGTCGGACACCGTGGTCGTGCTCGAACCGTCGGCATTCACCACGATGGTCTTGACCGCGTCCGTCGCCCCGTCACCGTTGGCATCGATCGTCGTCGTGATCGTCTTTTGATCGGCGCTCGTCACCGTGACGCTCTGGTCGAGCAGCGTGCCGTTGCCGCTCCTGTCGCTCTGCGTCTCGGTTCGGCCGCCGCCAACGGCAACTACCGTCACGTCCGAAGAAACGTCATCGAAACTTGCATCCCCATCGACGTCTATCGAGACTGTCTTCGAAAGCCCGTCTGCACTGATGGTGGCGACACTCTCATCTCTCAGCGAACCGTCGCCGTTTTTTTCTTGCGAGGTGGTCGTTACGGAATTGTCCGCATTCACGACGACAGAAGAAATGGTCACGAGATCGAAGGTGCCGGAGCCAGTGTGGTCCACCTGCGCGGTTTTCGAACGGCTATCGCTGCTGGTCGTCGTCACAGTCGTACCGAGTATGGTGCCGTCGTGACCCGTGTCTGTCACCGTTTCGGTCCGGCTGCCGTCGCCATTGATAACGGTAGCATCGATAGTGATCTGATCAAATGTCCCCGACCCAGTATTATCCGTCTTGATCGTCTTGGTCAGCCCATCGGCGCTCGTGACCACCTGCGTCTGACTGATTGCGGTACCATTAGGAGCAAGGCTCTTGATGGTAGTGGAACTGGAATGATCGGCATTGGTCAGGAAGACTTCGGACTGATCCCAGATACCATCGCCATTCTGGTCGACCAGCGTCGTTACTGTCTTGGTATCAGCGCTGGTCGTAGTTGTGGTGCGATTCTGCAACGATCCATCGGCATTGAAATTGCTGAGTGACTCGGTTGAGGAACCATCACTGTTGGCAACGATATTGTCTGTCTGAACACGATCGAAGACGCCATCGCCATTGTCGTCATATTCAATGGTTTTAGAAAGACCATCAGCGCTGACGGTCACAAGGTTCTCAAACGCCTCGGACCCATCGGCATTATTTGCTTTGATGTCAGTCTTCACTGATCCATCCGTGTTGACGGTCTGGCTCTGATGGAGCTTATAACCATTGCTGTCCGTCGACAGCGTGGCATCGCCAACTTGCCCCGTGGAACCGTCGGACTTGGTATAGGTCGTCACGCCGCTAATCGCCGACCCGTCGCTGAAAACTTCCCCGCTGCCGGCTGGGGTCAGGTCGATCGAGGTGATACCGAGCGATGACAGAGATACCATTTGGCCATTGACCATGACCTTGAATTTCGACCAATCGGCATCCCCCGCATCAAGTTTGCCATCATGATTGGTGTCGAATACATCTTTTAATGCCTGGAGGTCGGACGTCGCACTAGAATCCCAATTGGTGAAGATAAATTCGTTCTGCGATGAGATCTGACCATTATTGTCGAGATCCAGTACTAGCACACCATCGCCCGCACCCGCCCAGGCAGTGCGTGACTGGTAGCCATCCCCTTCCATGTCGATGAACTGGGTGGAAGCCGACAAGGGCGTCACGCTCAGGCCATTCCCGTCAAGGTCCAGTATGACCGGCTTACTGCCGCCATTATTGCCGCTCGAGGCACTCGGGCGCCCACCTGCGCCGTTTGAAGAACTATTGCTGCTACTTGAGCTTCCGGCGGAGCCGCCGCTGCTTCCGCCCGGGCCGCCGTTAGAACCGCCGCCATATCCGTACCCGGTGTTGGTATCAGCCGGACCAGGGAGGCCCAACGCGTGAGCCAGCGCGCCACCATCGCCGGCGGCTGGATTTGATCCGGATGGATCGAATCGTCCTTTCGAGCCCGCTGCGTCGTTCTGGCTTGCCGCTAGAGCTTCGTCGTAGGTGTTATGATACACTCCGTATGCATCTCGATAACCTGCACCCGTCCTTGAGTTGATCGGATCGCCACCTTGCTTTCCAACCGCTGGATGAGTATCCGCAGTGGTATATGTAAGAGGCTCGCCGCTTAGTATTCCCTTCGCGAGCTGCGCGAGCCCCCCAACTATGCCACTCACCAATCCTTCAACAGAACCGGCAATCCCATTGACAACATCGCCCACGCTTAATGAAGGCTCCGTGACTGGCGTCATAAATTGGGCTGGAATCTGCGCGCCAAGCGCGGCCTGAGCATTTGCAAACCTGGAGCGAACTGCAGGATCCGATATCGCACTCAGATCCTCCACCGCATTCGGATCGACTTGTCCGGCCAATGTCCACGAAGCCAATTGTGTAGCAGGCGGCCCCTCATTCGGATCTGCCATCATCGCCGAAAAGGCTGAGCCGTAATTCGCTCCGTTAAATTGCGCCATGTAGCCTTCTAGATCGGCAACGGAGTCGTTATGCACTCGATATCCGCCAGCGATGTAGGTATGAAGTTCCTCAACCTCGAAGTTATAGGTTCGCCATCCGCGCTTAGTTAAAGGCTCGAGCGCAACTCCACGGACTGAGGGATAGTATACTTGCTCGGCCTCCTCATAGAGATGATGCGTCTCTTCGGAGTAATGGATTCGTGCACCAGATACCGTCTCAAGCCGGCCCTCCGCCGTTACGATGCTACCGCCACGCTCCACGAGTGTCTTGATTTGCTCAAACTTTCCATGCTCGTTTAGAAAATAATGTCCTGGCGTAACAATGATTCCATTAGAAAGAATAAGCCATTCGTTCGTAATATTTGAAAATACTCGGACGATTTTCTTGACAAGCAAGAGATCCTGGTTGCTTCCATCGCCAGAGTCATAAGCAATTACATGGTCCCCGGGCGATAGTCTCTCGATTGGGATGGAACCGCCATTTGGAAGAGTTATCGGAGTTCCAGGTGGAAAGCATTGAGGTGGATTGACCTCGGAAAGAAGGTGTACATACCCATTCGGCGTAGTATTGGCCCACGAGCCCGCAACCTGATAGTCGCTTACATAGTCTAACGTGCCGTCATCATATCGTATGGTATAAATGTTTCTCTCAGCGTCATTTGCTACAATTGTTCCCTTTTTTCCATAATTCGGTCCATAATTTCCCGGTTCGCCATCGTCATTGTGAACCCGCATACCCACGAGGTTCCCATCAGTTTGCGCATCGTCGGTGGAATTGGCTGCAGTACCAGCGTACTGATGGGCGGGGTGCGTCGGACCCACACCATCCTTCCAGGCCCCATGTCCAGGGTCTTGGTTGGCAGGAGCGCCGCCAGGCCCGCTTGTTGCCTGCCCTTGGCCGCCTCCGCCGTTCCCTGTGCCTTGTCCAGGCGTCCGACTTCCACCACCAGTCCCGCCGCTTTGTTGAGTTTGGCCACTCCCCTGTTGTTGTGAAGCGGTACCCGTGCCTCCGACGCCCTTTCCAGTAGATTGGTTTTGGCCTCCATGAGTGCCTCCGTCGCCGGAACCTACCGGTGTGCTATGCCCATTTGAGGCCTGCTCGCGCAGAACGCTTGCAGCAACATCAACGATTTCTTCTCCAATGCCGCTCCCAACCAGGCCCCCAACCAGGCCGGCTCCGAGCTCCAAAGCACCGCCTGCAAGAATGCCTAACGGTCCACCGCCTGCAGCTAATGCTGCGGCGTACGGCGCGAATTCACCAACCGCCGCAGCAGCCCCCGCAATCCCGCCAGCCAGCCCACCTCCAAATTCGGCTACAGTTGTAGCGGCGCCTGCATAGTCTCCCTTATGAACCTGATCCGCCGCCGTAGCAGTTGTAGTCAGGACACCAAGGATAGTTCCTGCGACCCCGAGAGCCTTCATTGTGCTGCTCAGCGTGCGGACCGCCCCGATTGCGGCGGCGTCAGTAATTCCAAATCGTGAAAGACCTTCCTCAGTCAGCGCGTAGAGCGAGCCGGCACTATATATACCATTTGTACCTAAAGCGGACTTGGAGGCGTCATTTAGCGCTCCTACAACTGCAGTTATACCGGAAGCGTTACTTATTCCCACCAAATCACTGCGTGGAATGCCGTTTACACTATTAACTTTAGGATTATTTAATAACGAAGGAACTTCAACCTGTGCGAAAGTTCTATCTATCGATGCATTTGGTGTTATCGTAATAATTTCGCCCGATACAGAGCTAGCAAACTCTCTTGACGCGACGGCCCATGGTCCATTTACTGCGTCATAAAGATGATCTAGCCCAAGCTTCCCAAACTTAGATTCGACCGTAGCCTGAATTTCAGAAAGAAATTTCGCCCTGTCTGTATTGTCAATAACGGAATAACCAGTCTGCTGTGATATTCCGCTGACCAGGGCACTGACATTTACGCCGGGTACTCGACCGCTGTACAATACGGCTCCTGGCCCGCTCGGGGCCGCACTCAGCTTTGCCGCGATAGCGTCGATTTCAGCCAGCGAAGTAGCTGACATCGCCTGCGAAACGGCTTCACTAACAGTCAGAGACGAAACGGAAGCCATCTTATTGCCCCAAGTGCCAGTTAAATTCAATGGAAGATAGGGGCATTTGGTCCATATCTTTAAATATCACAAATATAGTTAGGCATGGATATTTAGAGAAATACGCATAAACGTTTCTTTTAATATCTTCCATATCGGCAGCAGCCGTAGGTAGCACGCATGCGTAATTATTCTCACTGAATGGTGGTTTGTCTGAGAGGTCTACTATACTCATGACATATCCACTTTTGTTAAACTTAGTACTCTGTACATCTACGAGCAAAAAGAAACTATAATTCTTGTCTGTATAGTAATAACTTATGCCAATTTCAGGACGCCCTCCCGCCGGACCCATTTTAAATTCATCAGAATTACACACAAGGCTCACCAAGTACTTGTCTATGCTTTCTTTTCCAGATAATTTCATTGTCATTTCTAAAGCTCTGCTGTGTGATTTCGTTCATGGATAGTGCGGATATTTGCTTTTGCCGCCGTGAAAGTGTCACCGTTAGCCTTGAGATCAGAGAGAGTCTCTTTTCCTACTGCCGATCTCTAGGTTCCCCCGGGTGTGAATCAAGATCAGTACACGCTGCTTCAAATGACAGGTTTGAGAAATCGTAGCATATCGTGCGGTATATAGTCCCAGTGGCGGTGAATGTGCTGAATAAAAACGTGACAGTGGGTTCTCCTTACCCTGGTATAGTACCAAGAAATATTGTATATATTAAGTTCGCGTATTTTCAATACGCAACGCGAAGAGCCTTCGGTTGCGCTAGGCGGATTGCCTCGGAGCTTCGCGAGAGCTAACCATACCTTTATACTGAACAGAATAGGGCTATGAGCGTAAGCGATGAAATGAAACGAAGCACGGATGCATTTTTGAGCGAAGATGGAATGGATACCTTCTTAATATATACTGTCGACACTCACGGTAATCCGTTAATTTTTTTGCATGCCCCTAAGTTGCCACAATGTTTGCAGATTTGTTTCTGAACGTCAACGAGCATTAGGGACCTCTAGTTTTTTTTAAGGCGACCCGTCCACTCACCTGCAATCTATGTCACGCTCAAGTCACGGGGATGCAAGAGGTGGTAGTATTAGGGATAATGGTACAATCGGAGGTGGTTTCTTTCTCCTGTCGTGGAATTCTCATGGTGCCATAGGTATAGGGCGCTCGCGCTTCGGGGCTACACAGTTTGGCCCCGATAAAGCGATCTTTGGGAAGATCGGCAATCTGGTCCCGCGAGGGCATTGTCACGCAAACGTCTGGGCGCACGTAACGTGGAGGTTTGACGTCCAGTTCTTACGCTCGCCATCGTTTTCCGCCTACGGTTATTCAGTATGCGGTCTGGCTTTATCTTCGCTTTTGCCTAAGCTGCCGCGACATCGAGCATCGGCGTTGTCACGTTGACCGCGGCGTGGTGGCAATCGGTGTAGATGGGCTCGCATGAGCCAGCCATCCGTTAGCTACAAGCGTCACCGGTTTCCGCCTGCGATCATCGCTCATACGGTGTGGCTGTATTTTCAGTTTCCCCTGAGCCTGCGCCAGGTGGAGGAGACGCTGCTGGAGCGCGGCATCGTCGTTTCCTATGAGACCGTGCGGCGCCGACGCCAAAGACCTGCAGCACGCCGGCGTTGGACAGGAAGGTTCCTGCCCTCTCCCCGTAGGTGGCGCGCAGTTGATGGATGTCCTGCAGGATGGGCCAAAGCTGCACGCTATACCTGGCCATATTGGTGACCCTGGCGGTGATGGTGCCGTAGCGGGTGAAGGGGAAGGACTGGATCTTCACCACTGCCTCCTGGCCCGCCTTAACGAAGCCGATGTCGGCGTTGAGGACATAGACCTGCAGCTCCAGCTTTGAATCATCCGGTACGATGCGCATCACCTCCTGGCCGACGGTGACGACCTGGCCGACATTGGTGATCACCGAGGTCTGGATGGTCCCGGAGATCGGGGCGAGGATGGTCTTATGCTCCCGCTCGGCCGTGGCCTTGGCGAGCTTCTGGATGAGGTCGTCGATCTGGCGCTCGGCATTGCCGAGCTTCTGGGCGTTATCGCTGACGAAGCTCTGCGTCGTCTTGTCGATCTCCTTTTCCAGCACGCCGGCGCCGGCCAGGGCATCCGACATCTGGCCCTGCTGCACGGCGAGCTGCGTCACCTGGTACTTCAGGGTCTCGGCGGCGTCGATCACGCTCGACCTGGTGTCAGCCTGCTTGGCGGCGGCGGTGGAGCGCATGGTGACGCGGTCCTGCAGCGTTGCGATTAGCGACCTCTGCGTCTCGATGGTCTCGCCGATCCGCGCCTGCTCCGTCAGCTTCTGCTCGCGCTGGGAGGTGAGCGACGCCAGGCTTGAAGCGAGTTGACTGAGACGCCCATTGCTCAAACAGGGAAGGTGCTGTCAACCGCCGCTGCCAACTGCAATTAACGTTTGTGTTGGTAAATCCTTTGACGAGCTGTTCAAGGCGATAAGGGAAACTAGTATCTGTATAACTTCAGAAGAACCATCATAGCCAGTAGGATCTGCCTTAATCGAGTAAGTGTCACCTTCGAACTCGGTCTGTATCCCATGCCTGTCTGCGCCGCCCCTGGCAACACGAAACAGACCGAAGGGAGCTTTACCCCCAGGAACCGCAAAGTCAGCAGCGCTGTGGGGCGATTCAAGCTCTCTTCGAGCGATATTACCTAGAAACCGAAACACTCCTTCAACGGAGCGAGGCCGAATGCGCATGTTCTGCGTCAGCTTGCCTTCGTCGCGTGCAGCAGCCTTCCCTCCGCACATGTCTGACGGCGTAACCTTAATTAGACCGCCGATTATTGGTTCGTTGTTAGCCTTTGCTAACGGGAATGAGAAACCTTGGATCTTGGTGGGGCCTACAGTGTAATCGATCCCAGGGTATGGGTTATGTTGACGTATCCTCCCGTCAAAACAAAATCGATAGCTGCTACCGGACTTGATTAGGCCAAACAATTTGCCTTGTGAGTTGGGAAGGGGCTTGGGGACTGGTAATGGCTTGGTAGCTTGAGCGCTCGCTTGCAGATAGCGTCCCAAAAATTCGGGCTGCTTCACTTCGGCCGCAGACATAGTCGCGCCGATCTGAGCCTCCTGACTTGTCTGCTCAACAGTTAGGCCAGCATCGAGAAGCTGATTAACCGCTGAGTAAAATCCTGCGAACTCGGCTGGAGAATTGCCCGAATTTGAAATATGCACTACATCGCCACCGGCATCGATCTCAATGTCATTAAAAAGAAGCGGGTAAAGAACATGAGCGTTGTACCCGTCGGCTATGTAGGATGCCATCAACTGAGCTGAAATGGGCGCTTTGATTCCATTGTAGAATTCTAGATTATTTTGGTTGGCGACTTGGAAGGTGGGCCCGCCCTGCGCGGATATAGAAGGACTCAACGTTCCGGTACGTGTCGTATCTCCGGGACCGGGAAACGCGGGCAAGCTAGATTGAATTCCCGCATTAACAGATGCTGATCCGGTTACGCTTTGTAAAGATGTAAATTGCAATGGCTTTCTATAGGCAGAACGCAAAATATTGGTCAAAACCGTATTGCTCGTAGTTTCGGCCACCTCTCGATTATAAATCGACGCGCGAGATCCGAACTGATCAGCGATGGTGCACCCTGAAATTGCCATTATACAAGGTAAAGAAAGTAAGACACAGTAAGGTAAGGACGCACCTGATTCAAAGAACCGCATCTGATTTGTCCCCAAGTGCTGGCAGTGCTCAGCCGATTTTAATTTTCATGTAACCTAGCAAACGAAGTTATGTTAATTCTGTACCCCGTCAAATGAAAAGACGGAGACCACTTCGGTGAAACCAAAAACCTCGACGGACCTATTTTCAAAGCTCGATCTTGCGGGTAAATCTGTACAGTTGGTGGGCTTAATCAGGCCAATAAACGGAGATGAAACCGCGCTGGAATACGCACTGCCGACGACGTGTGAGCACTGGACCAAAATTGACCTCAAGGTGATCCAAGATATCCAATATATCAAAACGGTACCGTGCGGTAATCATACTCACCACCTTGTAGCGCTCAAATTGTCGGCGTCTTCGACTCCAGAGACAAAGATGATAGCCGCGTTGACACAAATGCATCACGATTATCAGTTGAGTGCAAGACTTCCACCACCGCCATTGCAAGGATTAGGACTTAACCTGCAGGGTGGGCCCGGCTCTACACCGTGCTATTTTGATTATCAGCAGCTAAGATGGCGATGCCCACCCAACTGGGCATGATTTCCGAGAGTCAGAGCAGTACTGGGCGGCGTGGCCTAAACCCGAAACTTGAAATATATTCAGTATTTGATCGTATCGAGGGTGCTGTCAAGCAAAATCCAAATTGTCTCGGGCGGGAGCAAATTCGAACCGAATTTCCACGTGTTCGAGATCAAAGCTTCTTGTTATTCCGGCTCTACATTCGGGGGAGTCCATGCAATACTTTAATCGGTTGTCAGTGCCGCCACCGGCTGTTTTCACGAGCGCCATCGCCGATAACAATCGCCAGTGGTTGCGCACTCTCTTCGATTTCAACGGCGAGAAGTTGTCTCAATCTTTCGCGCCCCGCAACTTTCTGTCTTTGGAAGAGGCGAACGTGCGAGGTGCTCTCGATCGTCTGTTTCAAAAAAAATGCGCGTTCTGCGAGGCTCGCACCGACACGAGACCTTACCGCTTCCGGCCAACGTCCGAAGCAACGCCCGTGGAGACATCAAACGTCAATAATCATCTCTACTACGCGTGGTTGGCGGATGCGTGGCAGAACATCTACCCGATCTGCTTGAGTTGCGTTCCCGAGGAGCGCGCGCAGCTGAGTCATTTCCCGGTCGCCGGCCGTCGATGCCCTTTGCCGAAGGCGGAGGAGCTCGATCGATTCGTGATAGATGCGACCGGACTTTGGCCGACTTATCCTCCTACAGAAAACGCTTTGTTGATCGACCCTTGCGAGAAAAAGGACTTCATTCCGTTTTTTAGTGTTCAACTGTCCGGCGTGATACACCACAAAAATCGCATCGCACAGGAGACGATATCACATTTCAATCTGAATAGACCGGAACGGGTCACACAACGTGCCGCACTCTTTGACGATTTGATAGCGCAGCTTCGCGACTTGCTGGATCGGGGCCGGCCTGACGATATCGATCCCTTGGTCGATTTCGGAAGTCTCGAATTTGGCGGCACCTGGTTTCTACTTCTGCGTCGCATCTGCATGACCATCGGGTCTGGCGGCGGCCCGACGCAGCCGCTCTCTATGACGCGTATTAGGCGCTTCATAAGGCGCTTGCAGAGCCGTGCGGATGCTCTCCTCGTGTTCTCCGCCGCGATCGAGGCATTACGCGAAGCCGACCAATATGGCGTCGAGGCTGAATTTGCAGGCCCTATCGGGCGCACCGGAAAGGCACGCTTGCGCAAAGTCACCCTGCGGAATTTCAAGGCTTTGGAAAGCCTTGAATTCGAGTTACCCGAAAGCGGGTGGCAGTTCGATGGACCAACGTTCTTTTCGCCGTCGCTGCTCATTCTCGGGGAGAACGCTGCGGGCAAGAGCTCAATCCTTGAGGCGGTGGCTTTGGCGCTGGCGACTGACGCGGCACGAGAGGAGCTTGCGCTCGCAGCCAACGATTACGTTCTCAACCCAAGCTATATGGGCGCGCCCAAGCAGGCTCCGCCGGATGAGGCGGTGGTCGAGCTTCATTTTAAGGACGAAACGGTTCACGTTCTGAGCATCGACCGTGGCGGCTTTGATATAAGGTCCAGGATCGAGCAGTCGCTCCTGCCACCGGTTTTCGCCTACGGAGCCTTCCGACACTATCTCCGCAGGCAGCGCAGCTATACGCCGGCGAAGTATATCAAAAACCTGATGCGGTCCGACGAGGTCCTGTCAAACCCGGAAAAATGGTTGCTCAGCCTGGACCCGGCGACGTTTGCGATGGTGGTGCGGCAGCTGAGACATGTGTTGAGCATCGAGGGCGAATTTGAGGTTATCAGGCGTGATCAGAAACAAGGGCGCTGCTACATCGTCACCGCTCTCGCCGGCAAATCTAACGAAGAGCAGTTCAATCTGACCCCTCTGGAGGTCGCCTCGTCGGGCTTTCGCACAGTCCTCGCGACCGTATGCGACATATTTCAGGGGCTTCTTGACGAACGCGTAAGCGGCAAGATTGAGACCTTGGCGCAGGCGAGCGCAGTGGTTTTAATCGATGAGGTAGAAGCTCATCTGCATCCCCGGTGGAAGATGGGAATTATGCGTGGCCTTCGTTTGGCGCTTCCGAACGTGACCTTCATCACGACCACTCATGATCCTCTGTGCTTGCGTAGCATGGGAGATGATGAGGTTATGGTCCTGCAGCGGGCTGGACGCGATGCGGGAGGACCTGCTGAGAAAGTGAGTCAGCTTCCTGTGTTCGTCGAGCGGCTCTCGAAGTTACCGAAGACGTCAGAGCTTACAGTCGAACAACTTCTTACCTCGGACTTCTTTCAGCTCTATTCGGCAGACGCGCCTGAGATCGAAGGAAGATACGCAGCCTTGGGGGACATCTTGGCCAAACGCCGACGCGGCGAAGTTCTTCGAGCAGACGAGGCTCGGACGTTGGCTGCGTTTGACGATGATATCAATCAGGCATTGCCGGTTGGCCTTTCGGAAGCACATCGCCTCGTCCAGGAGGCGATAGCGACGTTCCTACGAGATAGACGGACCGCATCGGAAGCTCGGTTAAGAACGTTGCGCAAGGAAACCAAGGACGAAATTCTGGCAATCCTGCAGGGGGTCGCCGGATGAGATATGTCAATCGAAGCAATGTCACGGTCAGCGCTGAGGTGCTTGCAAAAGCCGATGCTGAACTTGCTTCCTACAAGCAGAAGCCTGATGCCTTTGAATTCAAAGTCTACAAGACGGAAGTGATCAAACAGGCACTCGAAAAGCTCTTCCACGGGAAATGTGCCTACTGCGAGACGTTCTATTCTGCGAGCGCACCGGTTGATATTGAACATTACCGCCCAAAAGGTGCTGTTGCCGAGGAGGAAAATCATCCAGGTTACTGGTGGCTCGCGATGCGCTTCGAGAACCTCCTGCCAAGCTGCATCGACTGCAATCGCAAGCGCAAACAGAAAGTCGTCTCCAACGCTACCACGTTGGAAGAACTGTGGCGGTTCGGAAAGGACGTCCGAAACTTCCAAGGCGCGCAAGCAGGAAAGAAGGACAGCTTTCCTCTGGCCTCGGCAGGCATCCGGCTTGTGAACGAAGAGGTCGATTTCGGGCGGGAACAGGCGCTACTTATAAATCCGTGCGTCGACAAACCGGAGGAATTCCTTTCCTTTGCGATCGACGGCGGCGGTGTACCGGCAATCGCTCACGCGGTTGATGCTGCGACGGTGGATTCGCGTGGAAACGCCTCAATCCAAGTTTACGGATTGAACCGCCTCGGACTGGTTCAGGATCGCACAAGGTTACTGCGACAGCTTGAACTTCTGGCTGATATGGTGTTGGAGGTCACGGAGATCGCCGAAAAAGTCGATAGCCTCCCACCATCTCGAAAGCGAGGAATCGAGCGGGTTCCCGCACGTTTGCGACTACTGCGCGAGCGACTGCTTAACGAAATGACAGCGATGGCTGAGCCCCATGCGCCCTACTCGGCCATGGCCCGGGATTGGCTAGCCAGTTTTCGAGTGAAGCTCGGCGGATGACCGCGCTGGATAATCAAATTAATCCTGGCGTAAAAGGCGGTAGGCACGGAATTCAAACTCGATGTAGTAGCCAATTTTTCAGAAGGGCAAGCGGCCCTAGCCCGCATTTCTCACCAATTTTTGCGAACGGGCTGGGTGGAGCCGATTGAGTGGCATGTCGCGCGTGTCGGTTGCGTGGTGCGCATGGAGGCGGCCGGCGAGTGCGGTTTTGTTGTTCAGATCAGGCAGATTGGTATTTTGAGGTCTCCTGTGGGCCAAGGGCCGTTATCGCGCCGCGTTGTCGAGGGCGGCCCAGGCTATTCGGAACAGATCGCGACTTGGGCCTTCCGAGGCCATGGAAAGCTTGACGCGTCGCAGGCTGGTTCGCACGAGGGCGCCGATCTTGAATAGGGTGAGGCGGATGGAGGCGCAGGTGGCGTGGGCCAGGCGGGTACTGGCGAGGCCGATGCGGCGCACGACGCTGACCAGGACATAGGCGAAGGAGGCGAACCAGAGCCTGAGCTGGTTGCCGGCCATGGTGTGGGTGGAGGTGTGGTCGGCGAACAGGTCGAGCTGGCACTCCTTGAGCCGGTTCTCCGTCTCGCCGCGCGCGCAATAGAGCTGCTCATAGAGGGTCTGGGCGGGATAGGTGTCGGCAGCCAGGCTGGTGACGACGAACCGGGGATTGGCCCGGCCTGCTGCGGCGAGATAGGCCTGGCTCTCGGCGAGCGAAGGGCCCATCCATTCGGCCTTGCCGACGACGCGGCGCTGGCGGCTCCAGCTGGAGAGGGTGCGATAGGTGAAGCCTCTGAAGCGGCGGGCCGGCTTGCCGCTGGCTGCGCTGGCCTGGCAGGCTTGCTCCATCTCCCCCTCGATGGCCGCGCTCAGCCGCTCGTTGCGGGCCAGGCCGAACAGATAGTTGACCCCGTTGGTCTCGCACCAGGCCATCAGTGCCTCACGGGCAAAGCCGGAATCGGCCCGCGGCAGGATGCGCATCTTCGGCCAGCGGGCTCGGATCCGCTCGGTAAGGCGGGCCACTTCCTCCACCGCGCCGGCGCTGGCATTCTAGTTGGCGGGCCGCAACGTGGCCGCCAGCAGGTGCCGGCCACAGAAGATATAGAGCGGCAGGTAGCAATAGCTGTCGTAATAGCCATGGAAGAAGCGCCCCTCCTGCTCGCCATGCAAGGGATCGTCGGTGGCATCTAGGTCCAGCACGATCTCCTCGGGCGCTCGGGCATGCGCCTCCAGGAACAGATCGACGAACAGGGTTTCCACCCGGCTCGGATCATGGCTGATCCTGTGATAGCGCGTCGCCTCGGCCTTCGACAGTTCCAGCCGGTTCGAGGTCGATTTGCCCGCTACCGCCGCGCAGTGCCGGCGTCGGCTCTCCAGCTTGCCGGCCAGCAGCGCGAACACCGGATCATGCCTCAACTGGTCGTGGTCCTTCAGGTCCTCATAGCCCAGCGCCGAACCGAACAGGCGCTGGCCCACCAGCGTCGCCACGCTGTGTTCGATCCGTTCCGGCGAGCGGGCGTCGACAAAGCACGCCGCGAGCCGGCGCGTCAGACCCAACACCCGATCCGCCTGCCCCAGCAGCAGGGCACCAGTATCCGAGGTGATCGTGCCACCGTCGAAGCTGGCCACAAGTTTATGACCCGCGACAGGAGCAAAATCGAAAAGCTCCGTGCTACACTCTGTCGGCATTGGGGAACCTCTGAAAACAGCTTAAGTTGTTCTCGCAAAAGAACTTTTGCTGATTCTTAGCCGCAATGTACCTCTATTCGTGAGATATCCGGGCTAGTGTCAGATTACAGTGCAACACCGGCCGCCATTAAATCGAGTAATTCCACCGCGCGGATTAAGGTAGTCACTCCATAGCAGAGTGCCCGTTCTCAGCATGGATTTCGAACTGGCTAGCCAAGGCACCGCCATACGCGCCCTATCTCAAGAATCGAACCAAGCACGTTCACGTGGAGCACTCACTTAGGATAGACGGAACCGGCAAACTCGTAGTCGAGCTCATCAATGTCGGTACCGCCCGCGATTGGATCGCCGGACTTCGTGATCTCACCAGGGATTTCATAGCACATAATCGAGTTGCTGTCGGCGCGGGGTGTGCCGAGGAGCGAACTGTCCTCAATTGGTGTCAATACTTGTTGCTCGACCTCATCCTGACCCCAGCCCTGCGTTTTCCAGAAATACTGCAAAGCGCGTTGGCGGTCGATCAGATCCACAAGCTCCCGACGCATATGCTCATGAGGGAAGCCGAGCGTGTGTCCGGTTTCGTGGCGCACGACGCGTTTGAACTCGGATTCGCTCGTGGCCATCGTGAACGCTTGAAGGTTCATCGTCGGCTGATCCTTCTCGATATGAAGGATATCGGTACCAAGATACGACCAATAGCCACCCTGATCACCGCCAACGATGCGAGCGATCCGGACCTGCGCCTGCTCTCGCGTTTCGACGAACGAGACGTTTGCGGTCTTGGCCCAAGCATTCATGTGCAGCACAATGCGTGCGCGCAAATCAGCCGGCGCGTCGTCAAGGAAGCCGACTGTGAGTCGAACCCCACCAGCAGGCCAGCGTCGGGGAATGAGAACTGACAGAGTCGCGCGATTTGCGGCCACCCCCGTTCGTAGCAGCTCATCGATGATGTGGTCAGGCAGCCGCCGGGGTGTGCAGGTCAATCGGATCGTCATTGCCCGTCTCCTTTGTGAATCGGCAAATCACTGGGTCGGCGGCACCAAGGCCGCCGGGGCCGAAGTCCTATTGTTTTGTGTTGTCGGACTGGCCCGCAGGCTTATCAGGTTTTGATGAAGGCTCGGACGTGCCCTTGGCTGGTGGCGTCGGCTTGGGTTCAGTGCCCGGCAAAGCATGCGTCGCAAGGGCAGCGATCGTGGCGAAGAGAATCGCGCCGATCAACGAAGTCACAGCTGGTCCGATCTTCCCGAGGGTGTCGGCGAGCGCTGCGGTTGCCTTCAAGAGGTCGGTCATTTCGGGGACCGACGCCGGCGCCAAACCTCCTGCCCGCTCGGCCATAGCCTTAGCCGGTGCAACAGGCTTTGGAGAGAAAAGCCCAAAGCTCTGTACGACATACAATATAAAGCAGATGACGCTCATGCCAAGCGTGATCAAAATGACCCAACCTGCGTCTTCCAAGATCCAATCCCCCTCGATCGATTGCTTCGCCCCTTACCCTGTCCAGTCGATGTAAAGCCCCTTCGACACCTGGAACGCCGCGTCGGCTACATCTAGTTCAGCGTCCGTCCGCGCGATTTTCGCGTGGCGTTCGTTGAGAGCGGCTAGCAACATTGCGCGCGGAATGTTCGGCCATTGCTTCACCGGCTTGGTCGAGAACAACGCGGTCAATGGCTTGAGGATGATCTGCTCGACCAAAGCCCTCGGCGTTGCGTTATGGCTGCCGTGATGTCCAACTTTGAGCAGGTCTACCTTTTGAAGGACCTCGCGGCATTTCTGCTCAGCCATGATCGCTTGCCACGAGCCCCATTGCGCGTCGCCCGGGAACAGCATGAAGTGTCCATCCGCCTCCAAGACGATGACAAGGCTCGTGTTGTTTATCGCCTTGTCCAAAGCCGCCGCCAACACGCCGGGGGGTTGAATCAGCGACTTCTTGACTGCTGCCCTATCGTCCAAGCGAAACGTTTGCCGGCCTACGACGGGCACATAATCTGAGTCGCTGATCTGGTAGCGCTGGGAAAACGGAGGGCCGACGCGGCGCTTAGGAATGCGTGTTGGCCATTTCAGATATCCCGCGCCCTCGGGCGGATCCATGCTTGCCAACGCCTTCTCGTCGCGTGTCGGGCCGAGCACATGAAAGGTAACGCCCGCTAGACCAGCGACTGTCCGAGCTTCGTAGGCTGCATCAGCAGTGGGCAAAAACGCGCGAGCGGGCGCCCCGGCGAAGCCGCTGTGGAGCGTGGTCATCGCTCTTTCATTGGTCAACGCATTCAGCGCGATGGCTTGGAGGCTGCGCATTCTCGCCTGAGCAATCGTCTCTCGTGCTGGCGTGCGCTCGAGCGGATTCTGAATGCTTGGTGCGCCGGCAAGTGCTAACGCCAAAGCCGAATGGCGTTCGCGGATGCGGGTGGCGCGCGGATCCTTCGGATCTTCCGTCCAAGGCATCCAAACTTCGCCGACCTCGACGTCGGCCCAGCGCGGATCATCAAAGCCCCACACGTGATCCTTATGCCGATGCGTCGCGATCACAAGCGCAAGCCGCCCTCCGGTAGTCTCGATGATGTCGGAAACAATCCTATCGAGCTGCGCCTTCTTTTCAGTGATCGTTCCGCAATCGATTAGGACATATTTCGATTCAGCAGCGTCGTGAAACCCGAGCAAGAAGCAGTCACCGAAGCCGACCTCATACATCCGGATTGTGCGTCGCATCACGGCGCATCCTCATGTAGCGCGCGAAGGCTCATCCGCGCTGCCATTCGGTCGCCATACTCAGACCGGTTGAGATAGTTGGTTCGCGGATCGGCTGCATCGAGTTCCTCTACGAAAGCACGCTGCTTGGCTACTCGAGCATCCGCTCGGGCCGCACTCGCAGCGTCGAGTGTGTGCGCTGGCAATGGCTTCGCTATGATGTACCGTACGGTCCCATCGACGCCGATGATTGCAGTGGTGCCTCCCCTCACGGGAACGCCTCCCCATTCGGGGTCGGAGGCGCTCTTCTTGTCAGTTTCGACGAATTGGGCGACGAGTTCGATCTGGAGTGCACCGGAGGGCGCGACGCGGAAAACGGCGTTGAATGCCGACACATACACGTCCCGGCGGCCTGTGAGCTGCAGCGCCGCGCTGTTATACTGTGCATAAGCGACGAGCGCGTCTCGCATCGTCTTCGACGCGGCGCTGGCGCTTTCCTCATTCAAATCATCGCTTAGTAACGCAGACTGTTTCGCAATCTTTGGGTCACTCGAGATCTTTGTGAAGCGAGCTGCTTCGCCCTGCAACAGTTTCGGCAAGACGGAGCTGAGGCTGTCGACTACTGGTGCCGTTCCAGGCTCAGCGGCAGGCCAGCGCAAGGACTCCTCTGCGAGCGAAGTCACACCATCAGGATAGATGCCGCGTCGCCTAAATCCTTCGATGAGCGCCGCGCGTTGCCCCCAGGCGTCGTCTGGGTCGAGTTCGAAATCCGCGGTCACCAACGCTCGAAGATAGTCCCCAAAAGTTATGTCGACCGGCGGCAGATAGTCGAAGGCGCGGATACACATATTGAGTTGGCGTTGCGCCGTCTGCGACGCTTCGCTCGCGATCCTGGCGACGAGATCGGGAAGGAGTTCGCCTGGCGGAAGCTTACCACTGCCCCCTGTTGCAATGCGAACAAGGTCCGCAATGCGCGACCTGAAGGTGGTCAGGAACCCATCAAACACCGCTGCGACCAGGATAGCGCCCCGCGCGTGCGGCTCAGTCACGTTGCCATAGCGGCGCGGATCTGGCGTTTCCGTGTCTATCGCCGAGCGAAGAGCTTTGCCGGTGCCGGTTGCTTCGCCGAACTGCCTTGCCAGGTTCACCAGAAGCGAGCCATCGACGATATTGCCTCCCCCAAGCCGAATTTCATCGATCAGCAGATCCCGGTAAGAGAAGTGCTGAAGAAGCGCCACAATGTCAGAAAAGCCCTCGTGAAATGCCAGGACGTCGACATTTGATGGTTCCAGAAAATAGCGACGCAGCCGATCGACGATCGCGTGCGTCATCTCGTGAACGATGATGTCGTGGCTGAGGCAGGTGAAAATCGTCTGATTGGGGATGTTCGGTCCGGGCTTGGCCGGGTCGGCGGAGAAGTAGCCGAACAGCACCGCATGTAGATCGCGATCGTAAAAGGCGTTCTCACCCTCGAAAGCGTGCGGAAGCAGGCGCAGCTTATCCCGTGCGCTGCTCTTTTTAAGCGAAACTCGGCGACCGAGCGCCCGATCGAAGTTCGTCAGGGTTCGGGAGGCGACCGCATAGACCATTTGCTGATGGAAATGCGGATCAGATTCAGAAGGCGCGAGGCCAGACTGCATCAAGATAGAAGGGTGGTCGAGATTGACGGCATCGTAGAACAAATCGTTCTCAGCGTCGTAGTCAACGACCTCCAGGCGGGCGCCGATTGGCCCGGCATCAAGCGGCTCGTTGTCAACGCCGATGGTAGTCATTCGAGCGGCCTTGTAACCGCGCGCTGGATCCGTCGCATAGATCCGCAATGGTCGCAGTGATGGTCGCGGAATATCGAGCATTGCAATTCCCCCGCCCGAGCGGAATCAAGGGGCGACAGTTCGAATGTAATATTCGACCCCGTCCAAAGAATAGCGTAAGATCCGCTTCGTGGCTAGGCGGCAAGAGTGATCGCTCGGTTATAATTCGACTCTTTTCGATGGCATCGCCAGCACTGTCTTCGCGAGAATTTCTCCGACTCGCCTCACCCTAGCCTTTATTGATCTAACAAATATCGCTTATCGCACTTTTCGCTTCGTAGATACCCATCCTGGCATAGGCTGTTAAGTGCAAACGTCAATCGATTATTCGAAGTGAATGCGCTCGTGGCAAGCATACGCCGACTTTCGAGAGCATAAAGCAAGGTGGCCTTTGCTCTTTTAACAGAATGAGTGCGCTCCTGGATTTAGCAACTGCTTCCTATTATTCTATCCGTAAGAAAATCGGCCGAAAATATCCCATAAACGGTAATTTTTGTTTGGTGGCAGCCAGAAGAGCGAATGACGGCTTTTATGCGATGGGATCAGAGCCTGCTATGACCGGCTTGGGGCGCAAAGCGGGCATTCAAGGCCTCATGTTCGACGCCTCTGTGGGGCAACGACCGTAAGCGATTCGAACTTCCTCACCGCCAAATGCCGCCGTTTCTACCCTTTTCCATAGCACGGGCTATCTCTCGCTCTTTGCACGGGCGTCGCCTCGGCGGGTATACTTGCTGTGGGGGGTGATGGGCGGATTTTGGCGCCCCGGGCAGGATTTGAACCTACGAAACTCCCCAAAGCCCACACCTGAACCGATCATCGTCGCCTGACAAGGCGGGCTATCCCGCGAATTCTATGCTTCGATCTGATCCTCCTCCTCCTCATTATCACCGTGAGAGGCATCGTCATTGCTGAAGCCCGGCAGATCGACCAGGGCTTCAGCGAGGAGCCTTTCCTTGCTGAGCAAGCCGGCGTCTTCGAGCCTCTCGAGATCGGGCAGATCCCGTGGCGTCTGGAAGCCGAAGTGGCTCAGGAATTTCGGCGTGGTGACATAGGTGTAGGGCGCGCCAGGTTGCGGACTGCGCGGCCCGGCGGCGACGAAGCCGTCGCCGCGCAACGCCGCAATCAGATCGCGGCTGATGTCCCGGCCGAACATCTGGCTTAGCTCTCCCCTGGTCACCGGCTGGAAATATCCGATAGCCAGCAAAACAGTTGCTTCCAACGGCGTCAGCTCAGGCCGCGGTGGGTCGACAATGTCGGTGGCGCGGATGGCACTGGCATAAGCCGGCCTGGTGCGATGCTGCCAACCGCCGGCAACAGCAACGAGATCATAGGGCCGGTCCCCAAGCTCGGCGCGGATGTCGTCGATGAGAAGATCGAGATTAGCGCCCTCCCCCACAACCTTGGCCCGGTCCTCGCGGCCGACTGGTTTGGGCGAGGCAAAGATCACCGCCTCCACGCGGCCCATCCATTGGCGCCACCGCGCCGCCGGCGGCAGGTCCGCAAGGTCGCGGTCGAGCGCGGGGGTGGGCTTTGACCGGGCCATGGCTAGAGGCCGTAGACACGGAAGCTGGGCCGGCCGCTGAACTCGCGCACGGCGCCGAGTTCGGTCAGACGATCGAAGAGTCGGCGGAGCGCCCGGTCGCTCATCTGCCCGGGGGCCGAGGCCGGCGTGAGCGCGTCATCGTCGAGCAGCGCCGCGACGATTTTCTCCGCGCCCTTGGCGCGGAGCTTGGGCACCGCCCTTTGCAGAGCCCCGCTCGCCGATCGAGATCGATGGCCAGATCGACAGCAGCTGTGGCTGCCAGCGCATAGGCGGTGGCAAGGGTGATGGGCCTCAGGAGAGGCACCGGCATCCGCCAGCGCATTGTTATCGCCAGGACCAGGTCAGCCAGCATCAGCGCCAGCAACTCGGCCTCCGGCAGGATGCGGACCACGGCCGTGCTCATCGCGGCTGCGACAGCAGGCGGCGAGGCAGGGGCGCGGGCATCGAGCAGCTTGACAAGTTCCCCGGCCCTGCCCTCGAGATCGATCCCCATCGTTCGGGCGGCCTCCTCGATCGCGGTGTCCGACCAGCCGGACGATCGAGTAGCGAGTTGGCGCCAGATCCGTAGGATGGCACCGGCTGGCCCAGGATCCGCGCCGCTGGTGCAGAAACACCAGGCATCGCGCAAGGCGGCCTCGTCCTCGCGTCGGCCGGTGAGGCGTGCCGTAGCTGCAGCGGCTGAAAGCGCCAGACGCTGGCGCCAGACGCCTGCAAAGACCGGCTCGGTCCGAACGACAGCATCGAGCACCGCCAGGCCGGTACCGGCGGCGAAGGCGGCGTCCGTATCGCTGGTGAGTGCCTTCTTAACCCTGCCCCAGGCCGGCACAGGGCGCAGGGTGGCGGTCGATGGTACAATGGTTTTGGGTCCGCGCATGGTAACGCTAAACCGACGCGGCGGTTTATGCTACGGCAAATCCACCAAACCGCCGCACTTGTCTGCGCAAAGAGATGGACGATAAGATTGCATTATCGTTCGTTTTCTGCTTTATATAGGGAATGCCGCAAGACAGCGTCCACAACCCCGAAAATCACACCCCGGAAGGCTCGGCTTCGCCTGAGCCACCGGCGATTGCCGTCGATCTTTCAACCGTGCAGACATCGGCCGAGGGCCTGAACCAACCCTCCCCTCCCCTGATCGAGTCTGTGGTGCCGGGGCATCTTGGGCACCTTGCAGATCGCGCCCGCCAATACCTCGAAGCGGCGAGCTCGGCCAATACCCGCCGCGCCTATGCGTCCGATTGGAAGCACTTTGTTGCCTGGTGCCGGCGCCATGGCTTTGAGCTGCTGCCGCCCTCCCCGCAAATCACCGGTCTCTATATCACCGCCTGCGCCTCCGGCGCCGCGGCAGCCGATCGCAAGCCGAATTCGGTCGCGACGATCGAACGCCGCCTGTCCGCCCTAAGCTGGAACTATCTCCAGCGTGGCATGCCGCTGGATCGCAAGGACCGACACATCGCTACCGTTCTTGCCGGCATTCGCAACACGCACGCCTCCCCTCCCCGTCAGAAAGAAGCGGTTCTGCCGGAAGACGTCATGGCCATGCTCGAGACGCTCGACCGCGGCACACTGCGCGGGCTGCGCGATCGCGCGATGCTGCTGCTGGGCTTCGCCGGCGGCTTGCGGCGATCCGAGATTGTTGGTCTCGACCTCCGTCGCGACGACACCGAGGATAGCCGAGGCTGGGTCGAGATCCTCGATATGGGGATGCTGGTCACCTTGCGTGGCAAGACCGGCTGGCGCGAAGTCGAGATCGGACGTGGTTCTTCGGACCTAACCTGCCCCATCGTGGCAGTTGAAACCTGGCTCAGTCTGGCGAAGATCAGTCACGGGCCATTATTCCGCCGGGTCACCGGCCGGGGCAAGGACGTCGGTTCGAACCGCCTTGCTGACCAGGAGGTGGCGCGGCTGGTGAAACGCACGGCGCTCGCCGCCGGCGTGCGGCCGGACCTCAGCGAGGGAGAACGGCAGATGAAGTTCTCCGGGCATTCGTTGCGCGCCGGTCTTGCCTCCTCAGCCGAGGTCGACGAGCGCTATGTCCAGAAGCAACTCGGTCACGCGTCCGCCGAGATGACGCGCCGCTATCAGCGCCGGCGTGATCGCTTCCGGATCAATCTCACCAAGGCTGTCGGATTGTAAACTGGAGCCGATGTATCACCTCGACGCTCCTAGAATATAACGACAGCGAGCACCATATGGGGTATGGTTACGCTCAAATGGAGCTTATTATGAGTCAAGATGCCAGCCGTCAGGCCAAAGTCCCAGCCGAGACGACCTACACCCGGATGGGGCAACTGCTGGGCATGCCTTTGTCATCTGAGGCCGACGCCCTGCGCGTGGCCCGAGCTGGTATTCCCGCCAGCCAATTCGTTGCTGTTGCCCGTCGGCTGCACCTCACTATCGATTCTATCGGCGCGGCGAGCACTATCCGGCGCCGTCTCAAAGACGTGATTGTGGACAAGGAAGGACGCGTTACCGGGCGAGTGGATCCGGCTGCCCGCTCAAGCAAGACGAATTCCCCTGAAATAACGCCCGAAGCTCTGTTAACGCCGGGCGAGAGCGAACGGCTCGTCCGCCTGGCTCGCGTGTACTCCGAAGCCACACAGCTGTTCGGCGAAGAAGACGCGGCGCTGGCTTGGCTCAACACACCAGGTGACTATCTGCAGGACGGCGTCACGACGACGCCGATGAAGCTGGCGGAGACGGACTCCGGCGCACGAATTGTAGAGTCGCTGCTGCAGCGCACGGCGTACGGCGTGTTTTGATGCGGCTTTGGCGAATTTCAGCTTGGCCAGGCCTTTCGGGTGAAGGTGGAATGCACGTCGATGGTCGTTGGCACACTCGCGGTCAGAGAGTGATCTATGCCGCCGAACACCCGGCGTTGGCCATGGTGGAAGTGATGGCCCATCTGCGACTGAGTGTGACCAACATCCCTATGACCCTTAAATTGATACCTATCGATGTTGCAGTCTCTGCCATCGTCGACGAGCCGCCGTCCTTGCCTACGGGTTGGCAGGCCAATGAACCGACCAGTCGGGCCGTCGGTGACGCTTGGCTAGCCGGCGTGTCGGCCTTGCTCATCCCTGTACCTTCGGCCATCCTGGCCCACTCTACGAACTATCTCATTAACCCTGGCCATCCACAGGCGCTGACTCATTTGGCGGAAGGACCGATCGAGAACTTCTGGTTCGATAAGCGGTTTATCCGCTGACGCTGCTGATGAGTGTCACCCCGCGTCGATTGCACGCTGTAGCGGACCACTGCCTAGGGGAATCTCAATCTTCGATTCCCTGGCTCCCACTCCCTCCTCGGTCCCTGCACTGATCGCGACTCTGAGCCGTCCGCGTGTCTGGGCTTGGAGTTCATGGTTCTGGTGGAAAGTAGGCTACCGAGGCGAAGTTCCCAGCTGGGAACCGGAGGGTGCTGTAGAGCTTCTGACCGCGCAGCAACTCAGTATTACACACATGGTACTTGAGTTCCCAGCTGGGAACTGAGCGGTATGATTGTTTGCCAACCTCCCCCGAATCATGAGATCTCTCGCTACGGAGAATTCTCGCATTTCGTCGATTTTGCGTAGTTGGACGTTCGTTAATTCTCTTTTTACCACGAGCACCGATGCTACATGCGTGAAATCATAATGGAGAATCGGTGTGGCCAGGCAGCTTAATAGCCTGCATTTCATGGGGACTTTCTCAGCCAAGCTTGAGACGGCACTCAACAATCTTTCGCTTGCCCAGTTCCCGCCGAACGCCGTTCGATCAATGCGAAAGTTCACTTCAACGGAGGTGGCGGCACTGCTCGGCGTTAGTGAAGCTTATGTGCGCCAGGTATCACTGCGAGGGCAGGGACCAGATCCGGATACGTCAGCTGGCGGGAAACGCCTATATTCTCTCGAGCAAATCCTTGAGCTACGGATGCTTCTGGCGGAGAAGGGCCGCAAGAAGTGGATCAACCCTCGCAGAACCGAGGGAGAGCCCTGCCAGATTATCGCCGTAACAAACTTTAAGGGCGGCAGCAGCAAAACCTCCACGGCAATCCATCTTGGCCACTACCTAGCCCTGCGCGGATATCGTGTGCTCGCTGTCGATATGGATCCGCAGGCATCGCTTACCAGCCTGCATGGAGCGCTACCCGGATTTGACTATCGTGAAAGTGACACTCTTTACGCAGCAATTCGTTTCGAGGAGCCTGTTCCAACAGAGACCGTAGTCCAAAAGACCCACATTGTAGGATTCGACGTCATATGTGCCGGCCTAGAGCTCACGGAGTTTGAAACTGCCGTCGCACTTGAGATGCGCAAGACCGGGGGCACCGGGTTCCTGTTGCGCGTCTCTCAAGCGCTGGATCAGGTCGCAGAGGATTATGACATAATCTTGCTCGATTGCGCTCCGTCTCTCAACTTCCTAACCCTGTCGTCGCTTACTGCGGCCACAGGTGTACTGGTTCCGGTGCCTGCACATATGTTGGACGTGGATTCCACCGGTAAGTTTCTCGAGCTTGCTGCGTCTTATATGCAGATCTTGGACAATGTTGGCGCGACGGCAACGTGGGACTTCGCGAAATTTCTAATCACTAAATTTGAGCCCAACGATCACCCGCAGGCCAACATGCAGGCGCTGATGCGCCAAGTGTTTGGTGAGGACCTGCTTTTGAATGCTGTTGCAAAATCGACTGCTGTCGCGGACGCGTTGACTTGGAAACAGAGTCTTTATGAGGTGCATCGCTCGCGTTTTTCGGCACCCAAGACCTACGATCGAGCAATGGAGTCCATTAACGCCGCAAACGCCGAAATCGAAGGTCTAATTATGACAGCGTGGGGCCGTGAGCCATGAGTCGTAAAGAATCGAAAGGAATGTTCGCAGCTGTTCTAGGCAAACTGGAGGAGGAGACCTCTAACCAGAGCAATGCAGGACGGTCGCCGTCTCCCCATCTGCTTAAAGTAGCGGCCGGTGTCCGCCAGATGCAAGAGCGCAGCGACCTGGCTGAGAGGCTGTTGCAGGCCGGGGATCAGGTTGTCGAAATTGAGCCGGCAGAGGTTGCCCCTTCGCTCATCGCCGATCGCTTCGATGAAGCCTACGAGGCGTCAGCGGTCACTGAGCTTCTGAAGTCGATTCGCGAACGGGGCCAAATTGTACCTGGGCTTGTCAGACCAACTTCAGGTGGCAAGTACAGCTTTCAGATCGTTTATGGTCGTCGGCGACTTGAGGCGGCAAGGCAACTTGGTTTGCCCTTCCGGGCCGTCGTTCGAAGCCTTACTGACGAACAGGCTATCATCTTCCAGGGCGAGGAAAACACCGCCAGAGAAGATCTCTCATTCATTGAGAAGTGTGCTTTTGCTCTGGCGCAAGAGCAGGCTGGTTTCGGTCGAGATACGATCTGCGCGTCATTGTCTACCGGCAAATCTCACGTGAGCGAAATGATTAAGATAGCTGGCCAGGTACCACGCGCTATCTTGACGGCCATTGGAAAGGCCCCCGGCGTTGGACGAGGGCGCTGGGAAGAATTTTTAAAGCGATACGAAGCGCAGCCAGCTCCATCCTTGTTGGCCAATCTCACTCAACAGGACGCGTTTCGCAGTGCGTCCACTGACGATCGCTTTATGAAAGCGTTCGAGGCCATGGCACTGGCGGCGCAAGAAAAACCCGTCAAGAAACCGACGACGCATGCCTGGTCGGCTGCCGATAGATCCGTAAGTGCCGTTCTTAGGAACAACGGAACGGTAGCCACCCTAGCTATAAGTGCCCGGAATGGCCCGCGATTTGCAGCATACATCGCTGAACGTCTGGATGAACTCTACAGCTCATTTACTTCGTCCGGCACGTCATCAACAGGAGACTGAGGCAGCAAAAGAAAAGGCCCCCAAAACGTCGCCGTCATGGAAGCCCTTCTCGATATGTGACGATTGAGAGAATCACACTTCCACGATTTGCAGTCAAGTTTTTTTGGCGTCGTTTTGGCGAGCAGGATTCTTTTGCCTAACTGAAGGCAAAGGACACATGACAGAAATCGCAACGACGCCCTTTGGGCGCCGATCGCTGTCGCTTGGCATGATCGCAGCGCAGGTCACCGCGCGCGGCTGTCCGCCGGATGCGGTCGTTCATAAATGGCAGGTCTTCCATGCGATCTGCGAGGCGAAGACGCGGCTGGGTGTTTCCGACCGGGCGCTGGCGGTCTTGAACGCGCTGCTGAGCTTCCATCCGGACACGACCCTGACAGGGGAGGGGGACCTGGTGGTCTTCCCGTCCAACCGTCATCTGTCGCTGCGGGCGCATGGCATGGCGCCGGCGACGCTGAGGCGCCACCTTGCGGTGTTGGTCGAGCGGGGCCTCATCGTTCGCCGCGACAGTCCCAACGGCAAGCGCTATGCGCGAAAAGGGGAGGGGGGAACCATCGAGGATGCCTTCGGCTTCGATCTCGCGCCGCTCGTGGCCCGCGCCGGAGAGTTCGAGCATCTCGCGGGAGCGGTGAAGGCGGAGAGGCAGGCCATGCTGCTGCTGCGGGAAAGGGTCACGCTGCTTCGGCGCGACATTGCCAAGATGATCGCGGCCGGGCTGGAGGAGGGGGTTCCTGGGAACTGGGAAGGCCTGCACGAGGGCTATCTCGGTCTCACGCGCGGGATTCCGCGCTCTGCGACGTATGAGGAACTCAAGCCTGTCGAGGCGGAACTGGCGCAGATGGCGGCGAGGATCCGCAATATCCTGGAAACGCATGTCTTTTCCAGGAATCTAAGCGCCAAAGAGTCTCAAAGTGAGCGCCACATACAGAATTCAAACCCAGACTCCCCTATTGAATCTGAACTTGCTTTCGAAAAAGCAAAGGCGAAGGCAGTGCCCCTCCTGATCATCGACCCGCCGGGTGAAGCCGCGACCGCTCCAGGCCGCACGGCGCCGGGGCCGGATGCGCCTCCGAGCGCGCGGATATCCGATGGACCGGGAGAGATGCCCCGGCCGCAACCTGCGTCGAAGACCTATCCGCTGGGCATGGTGCTGGAGGCCTGCCCCGAGATCGCCGACTATGCTCCGGACGGCATTCGATCCTGGCGCGATCTGGCAGGTGCGGTGGCGCTTGTGCGCAAATTCCTCGGTGTCAGCCCGAGCGCCTGGGAGGAGGCGCTGGAAGCCCTGGGTGCAGAGGGTGCGAATATCGTCATTGCCGCTATGCTGCAGAAGGGCGAGGCGATCAAGAGCCCGGGCGGTTATCTGCGCAACCTTACGCAGAGGGCGAGGGCAGGGCAGTTCTCGCTCGGTCCCATGTTGATGGCCCTGATCCGATCGAAGCTCGGCAAGGAGCGGCGTAGTGCGTGAGGGGAAGGCAATGGAGCAGCGGCTGGCGATGTCCAGGCGCATCGCTGGGGCGCAGGGGTCAGCCGATACGCCTGTATCCTCGCTTCTGCTTGCGAGCCAGCCAGATATCGAGCGCGACGACGGCACTCGCAGGCAGATCGAACAGATTGCTCATCCTGCGGCCAGGTGCGCCGAGACGGCCCCATTCCCGGACAAGAGCGGTCTCCTCGAACAGGGTCGGCTCGATCGAGAGCACATAGTAGCGGGCCATGTTCCTCGAGGCATCGATGCGCTCGAGAACATAATGGAGCCGGGGGAGGGCAGGGGGCTTTGCCATAAGCCATTCTTGCCCGCCGCATCACGCCGATCCAATTCATTCTGTGAATCGTTCGGCCTCGTAGGATTCAGGGAATTGATGGGATGAAGCGGCCCGAATGCTCTTGGATTGCCGGTTTAAAAACAACGTTGTGCCACCGAAACTTGGAATTTGGGCGGGTTTGCCCACAGTCTGTCGGGGTTCTCTTCGGCGCAATATGAAAGCGCGTTCACCCCTCCAGCCTGCTGCGCCGGCACGGGCAAGCCCTGTTCGTGCTTCGCTGGCAGGCGGAGCCTGCTCAGTGGTACCGAGAAACTGAGCCGTCAGCGCCAGACGAACTGGTGTCGAGCTACCCATCAGTGATGAAGTGGGAGCGATCGTCGCTGGCCTTTGCAGCGCATGAGTCAGCCTGGCCGGAGGCGTTGACCCGATAGGTCCATATCGTGGACACTGTAGCTGCTGGCTTCAGTGCTCCAGAAGCATATCGATGACGCGGCCTCCGGCGCCCAGCAGTTGCGAGACGCAGGTGGATATTTCAGGGCCCTTGCCCGCATCATCGCAGAGCGGCGCTTTTGACACTCAAGCGCAGGCGGACATCGAGAGGCGAAACACGGCCGTATACTCTCCAAGCCTGCACTATTGCTGAAACGCAACTATAGGCACATTGTGGTTCTGCAGAAGTGTTTAGTGAAAAGTGAAAACAGAGGAGGATCGAGTGAGAACATTTTTGCTGATACCCGCCATCGTTTGTCTTTATTTTCCAAACTTCGCTTCCGCCCAGGAGGTTGGTCAAGTTCACTATGACAAGACTCTCAGGGCTGATTCATGTGGGAGTGGTGATTGGGACGCCACTTGGATCGCCGGGGACCGCTTTCACTTTGTACCTACGGCTCATAATGGGCCTTCGCATGATGGGGATTTCATACAGTACTCAACCGACGGGAACGACTGCTGGGATGCGTCCTGGAAAGACGGCCAATTCTTCCATCACCGTGTGAGCGCCAGCGGTAATTTGGGAGATCACTCCAGTAAATTCATGATTTTCACCACGCCGGGTCATGATCACTACATGGCCTTTCGGGAAGGGGACGGGTTTAAGTTTGTGTTTCTGTCCCACGGGCCACTTCCGACGCCAGATGAGTGGAGCAAACTCGCGAACACCATTAATGACCCTGAGATCCAGAAGGCTCTTAAAGAGCTGATGGAGGCAGGTATCGCCATTGCCACCGCAGGGTGAGACGCAGCCAGTTGGGGGAGGCAGCGCCAGGGCTGCCTCCTAGACACGAGCAGCCTGAAAAAAGGAACGCATACGAAAAGGCATCTACCCGAGACCTCGCTCAAGCCGACATCTTCTATTATAACGAGGTCTTCTACAATCGAGCCCGCCGCCATAGTCATCTCGGCGGCGTCAGTCCCGAGGCGTTCGAAAGCGCCACGGCTTGAGGCTGGTAGTTGTCTGCCAGACCGGGGGCAGTCCAGACGATTGTAATTTTGGGGGGAGGAACTGTCGCATTAGCGGTTGGCGGCAGCGAACGCCAAGTAAAAGCCAATCCAGAATTAAGCCTTGATCAATTGGGTAATCTGAGTATAGCGGTTCTGCCCAATTTTCTACAGGCCGTTTTGTTTTCAGGCCATGGCTTATCTCCGGGCCACGGAATTCGGGGGGCGCCACCAAAAGCCTTTGCTATAGGCGGAATATATGCAAACTTTTATATTCAGAAAAATCCATTGCTTTATCTGATATAGAATAAATTATCAAACTAAGATCATGTAACTCAACAATATAACCTTTAATGTTTTTCGAATAGAATACAGATAAACGCCTCTCCGATAAGAAATTATCTATACTAGCGCCACGGCGGTTAGAATTATTACGCAAGGCCTTTTTATAATAAATATTTATGTAATTTATAATATCTATATTTCTCTCTCTCGCTGCAAGGTTAATATTTGAGGAGTAGTCGATAAATTCTCTATCGAAAAATTGTTTTTGGTACAAATCGTTAAATTCAAGAGCTATGACATTTCTATCATTACACGGTATTTCTTTCATAGTCATCGGGGTCATCGTGGATTCTTCGTAAGATAAAATATGATCGTGAATTGATATCATGTATTTTTTGTATTTCATTGTTATTTTCTCCTAGAAAAAGTCAGCGCTTGAAGATTGTTCCGTCCGACCCGACGGAATATATTCGCGATGGAGGCACGTTACCTGGACCTGGTTGATACAACTTATAGGCGGATCCGCCATGGCCAGCGGTATCTACTTGAATGTAATAACCAGTGGCGGGGTCTTCCAAATAGTATTCTCCATCTATTTTAGTTTTAACCGTAAACGCGGACAGATCTATTGTGTCTCCAATGCTTGCGAGTTTTGGGCTAGTGTACGTTATAGCCGAACTGACTGATTGAGGCGTGGGCGTATTGCTCCACGTTCCATTTTCAGATTTCGATACCTCGTAATAATTTCCGTCGCTGGCCTTGACGTAATATTTGCCTCCTGCCGTTTCCACATCAGCCAGGCCGTCATCAACGGTCACTCCGGCGGGCAGGCCCTCGACCTCCGTCACCATCACCGGCCCATCGGCGTCATATAGGGTATTCGCTCCAGCAGGCCGAGATGATCCCGCGCAAGCATTGTGCACCAGAACGGCAGGAGCGTTATCGTTGCCAGCTTGTTTGACGAAGAAGGTATGGAAGTCCTTGACCGTGAGATTGTAGGCTACAAGCGGTGTGGCCTCAGTTCGCGTCGAAACGACTTCTGCCCAGCCATTACCGGCATCGAGCAAGCGGTATCCGGCTGTTAGCTCCTGCGCGGGTACCCAACCACCATGCTCGATCGGGCCATTATAGGCATGGGCTTCATCCTTGAGTGCAACAGAGACGGGTGCACCCTCTTTCGGCACGGCAAAGAAGGGATGGTTCGTCGTTGTGGTGATTGTCTGCTCGGCAGCGTTGGAGAGCGAGCGGATCGTCAGGTAGAGGCGGGTCGGATGCCAGTCTTCGAACAGCTTCTGGATGACCTTGAACCCAGCCTGTCCGTCCGCGTCCCGGGACCACACTTCATCGATGCCGGGGCGAACATCGCGGATGGCCATGAAGCCATGATTGGTTTCAACCAGGGTCGTCCCATCGAAGGAGCAGCCTGTCCCCGCGGACTCTTCCGGAAGACCGCCCAGCTTTCCGCCTGCGATCGCCAATATGCCGCTGAGCCCAATTCCTCCCGAGCGGGCATCGATGTAGCTATTGGTACAAGCAATATCGCCATGGCAGACGCTGACGGCATCCAGCGCCAGATTGGCCAATTGCTCATCGGCTGACACCCCTCTCATCCCAGCGGTGAAGGCGAGCGCTCCCCCTCCGTTGGGATATTGCAAGCTCTTCAATAGCGAGTCCGCAAAATAATCATCGCCGAGAGCTTTCAACCTTGCCATGTCTTCATCGATATTGGCATATTCGTCTTGTATTTCGGCAATTGCCTTTTGAACGCAGGCCTCGTCTGGGCAGTTGTATAGGTCATTTTGCTGCTTGGCGGACAGATTCAAATACTTGTCATCAACGGCATCCATGCACGCCTTCGGATCCGAATCCGACTTACAATTTTCTAACTCTTTAATTGCTTCGTCTATTTGCTTGTGGCTTAGATAATTGTATTCAAAGCCGTTCATGGCTGCCGATTGGCCTGCCAGGGTAGCGTCGCCAACAATTATCGATCCGAGCGCGCCGGCGAGCTGTGTCAGGCTTGCTTGAGTGATGAGGCCGGAAGTGGGCAGGCTGCCGTCGACGTTGACGAGCAGTTCCCCGAACGCAGCGCCGAGAGCGCCGCCTTCGGCCCCCTTCACGCCGTTGACGACGAAGCCGCCTGCGCCGCCGACGACGGCATGGAGCAGTACGGCCTCCAGGCTGCCGGCGCCCTGAGAGCCGATGATGTCGCCGACATAGGCAAAGCCGATGGGCTCTATGATCTCGTTGGAGAGGCCTGAGCGCAGGCCGGATACGAGGCCATCCTCGAAGTCGCTCCCGTTCAGCAGTGAACTGACGCCGGCCTGGATGGGGGCGTCGACGCCGATCTTGATGAGACTGTTGACGATATCCCCGGTGCTGAGATCAGCGAGGGTCATGCCGAGGCCATTCATGCTCTCGGGCGCCAGGACACCGGTGACCGTCGAGCCGAACAGGCCGTTTCCGACCGCGTCGCCGTTCGCATCGACAATGACGCCTGTGCCGTTCGTGCCGAACAGCTCGGCGTTGACGCCGCTGATGAGGCCTGCGGTCAGGCCGGCGGCGAGGGCGCCCATCAGAATGGCGCCCATGTCCATGTTGCCGGTGATGGCGCCTTCCAGCACGCCGGTGGTCAGGCTGGTGGCAAAGCCCACCACGCCATCGGCGATGGCGCCGCCAATGATGGAGGCAGTAGCGGCGGAAACGCCCATGCTGCCCAGGGCCGAGGTCGCGGCACTCGCGATACCGGCCGTCAGGCCGATGGCGCCGAGCGCGAAGGGCACGGCGATGCCGGCGATCACCCCGATGATCGCCGCCGCCACCGGGTTCATGGTGGTGACGTCGTTGTTCCAGGTCTGGTGTTCTGTGGTGAGGCCGTCGAAGGAGACGGCGAGGGCGGGGTCGTTGACGACCTGGCTCATCCAGCCCAGGCCCGCCTGCTCGGGCGTCAGGGCCTGTCCCGCCCCGGCGAGCGCGCCGGACTGCAGGCCGTCGGAGAGCGTGCCGGCGATGGCTTCGGCGAAGGAGGGCGGCAGGCCGCTCGGCCAGGCCCCGGCGCCCGCCGGCTTCTCGTAGTCGATGACGACACCGCCGGGCGCGCTGACCGTGAGCCCGCCCGCGCCGGCGTCGATGGTGTCATAGACCAGGCTGGTGTCGTAGGAGCCGTGGTCGAAATGCGTGACGGTGATGCCGTTGTCGCGCTTGCCGGTCACCTGCACCAGGGTTTCGTCGGTGCCGGCCAGGAACTTCACCGCCTGCGCGGCATCGATGACGATGCCATCGCCCTTCAGGTTGCTCGCCTCGATGACGATGTTGCCAGTGTTGGCGACGATGTCGAGCGCGCCGCCCGCCTGGATGTCGGCCCCGGCGGCGATCGTGCGGGTCACGGTGGTGACCTCGCCGTCGTCGGCGGTGCGGGTGACCACCTGCTCCATCTGGGGCAGGATGTTCACATCGCCCATCAGCGATTGCAGCGTGATGTCGCCGGAGGCGGCAAGCGAGCCGCCGACCACATCGAGATCGCCCATCGTCAGGATGCCGATGTCGGCCGCCTTGATCGAGCCGCCGTCCTGGAGATGGGCGTCCCAGCCGTCATAGACGGCGCGCTGGTTGTTGATGAAGCCGCCGGCGGTGATCAACAGCTGGTCGGAGGCGACGAGGTTGCCGGTATTGGTGACGAGGTCGCCGGAGATGTAGATGTCCCGCCCCAGCACCATGCCGCCCATCTGCTTGGTGAGGGCGTCGACCTGGTCCTTGGGCAGCAGCAGTTCGGGCGTCAGTACGCCATTGTCGTTGGTGTACCAGAGCAGCGGCTCGGTGATCGAGGCCTTCTGCGCGTCGGTCAGCTCATCGCCGAGATGAATGTCGGGATGGGCCTTGAGGAAGTCGACCGTGCCCTGCCACAGCGCCTCCTGCTGCTGGGCCGGATCCTTGTACTTCGGGTCGAGCAAAGCGCGGCCGGTTTGGTCGACCAGAGCCTGCTCGATCAGATGCTGCTCGGTGAGGGGATCGGCGAAGAAGGTGAGATCGCCCCTGGTGTTGCCAACCTGGGCGAGGATCCAGGAGGGATCGCGCTGGCCGGCCGGGGCGAGGGGAGCCCCGTGCAGGTAGGTGACGCCGTTCTCGGTGACCGGATCGGGCGCGCCCAAGCCGCCGCCCGCGGCGTTCACCGCGCCGGCGCCGACATAATAGGAGGCCAGGTCGATCGAAGTGTCCGGCACCTTGTTGGGCAGCACGAACTCGTTGGGATCGGAGATGCCGGTGGTGACGGTTTGCCCGTCGATATGGATGTACTGGCCTTGCAGCGTCCCGGCGAGATTGAAGGTGCCGTTGGCGTCGACGATGTCGATGGTGCCGCCGGCGAACATCACCGGCAGCGCCGGGGTCTGGACGATGGCGTTGGAATCCTCGTCGGCGGTGACCTTGACGGGCCCGCCGCGCGCGCCCTTGTCGTCGCCCTGCACGCGCCATTCCTGGCGGTAGACCTCGGACGTGCGCGCTGTATTGTTGACGGTCTGGGCCCGGACGATAAGGTCGCCATTGGCGGCGATGGTGGAGCCGACATTATCCAGCTCCTGCGCCACGATCTGGATCGAGCCACCGGCCTCGATCGAGGAATACAGGTTGGGGAACTCGTCGATCTGGGCATAGTAGAACAGGTATTGCCCGTCCTTCGGCCCGGGATCGCGTTCATACCAGCCCGTGGGCGCGCGATGGGCATCCGCGGAATAGGCCCCGTCCAGCCAGGCCTGGAACTCGTCCGGCCAGACCATGGCGCCCATGCGCAGGTTCTCGACCCTGCCCGCCGCCGAGAGCACGATATCGCCCTCGGCCTGGATGATCGAGTTGTTGTTGACGATGTCCTTGGCCGAGACCAGCGTGGCGTTGCCGAGGGTGAACACCTCCGCCCCGCCCGGATTGTTCGGATCGGCATTGCCGATGTTGATCGAACCGCCGGTCGACTGCAAATAGAGATCGCCCGCCGCGGCGACGGTGCCGAGGACGTCGATATCGCCCGAGACCTGGATGGCGAGCTTGCCGTCCACCTCCAGCGTCTTGCCCGCGTCGATGGTCAGGCCGGAATTGGTGAGTTCATAGGTCAGGCTCTTGCCGAAGTTGAACTGGCCCGCCGCGATATCGTTGGAATGGGTGAGGTCGAGATTAGAGGTGCCGGCCGCGACCGTCGCCGATTTGCCGCCCTGAAGGACGGCATAGGGGCCGTTGGCCAGCGCATCGGTGACGACGACGGTCAGGTCCTGGCCGGAGATCTCGGCCACCGCGCCATCGGCACTACCGGCATTGGCGAGGCTGGCGGCCTGGAGCACGAGGTCGGTGTCGGAGACGATGGTGCCGTGGTTGACGGCGTCCCCGGTGAGGCCGAGCTGCAGCGCGTTGGCCTGGATATGGCCGGCCGGGCCGTTGGCGAGCGAGGCGGCGCTGGCGACCAGCGTCCCCGCGGCGTCCGCCGTGCCATTGTTGGTCCAGGCGCCGGTGACGGCCAGCCCCATGTCCTGGTCGGACTCCAGGCTGCCTTCATTGTCGAGCGCGCCGCCCGCCGTGATGCCGAGCAGGCCGAGCGCGGCGATGCTGCCCTTGTTGGTGAGGTCTCCGGCCGTGGTGAGATCGGCGATGCCGGCCTTGATCGTGCCGGAGGCCTGGTTGGTCAGCTCGGCGGCGGTGAGGGTGAGATCGGTGGCGATGATGGCGCCGGCATTGTCGGCATCGCCGGTGCTACCGGCGTCGCCGGAAAGGGTGAGCTTCGCGCTGTCGCCGCCATAGAGCGTGCCGCCCGCATCCTGGCTGAGCGAGCCGGCCTGGAGCGTCAGCGTGGTGTTGGCGGCGACCAGGCCGGCATTGTGGAACAGGCCCGAGAGATCGACGCTAACCGCCTTGCCGCCGAGCTCGGAGCCCGCGCCGCCATCGTAGCTGCCGCCGCTGAGCTTCACGGTGTCGCCGGCCGCGATGGTGCCGGAGGAGGTGGTCGAGCCGGCATCGAGATCGAGCGCGCCCTGGGCGGCGATCAGGCTGCCGCTGTTGGCGACGGTGCTTGCCTTGATGGTCAGGTCCGAGACGGCACCGGCAAGGCCGGCATTGACGAGGTCACCGATAACGGCGAGCCGGGCGGTGGCGCCGCGGATGCTGCCGGTGCCCTCATTGTCGAGCGAGCCGGCGGTGATGTCGAGGCTGTCGGTGCCGAGGATCGAGCCGGCGTTGTCGAGCACGCCGGAGACGATCAGCGTCGCGGTGGCGCCGGCAAGCGCGCCCTCGGCCGAATGAGTGGTATAGCTCGCCGAGGTGAGCGAGAGCGTGCCGTTGGACTGGATCAGCCCGTTATTGCTGACGCCGGCTCCGCCAGCCAGTACCGCCATGGTGTGGTCGGACAGGATCTTGCCGAGATTGGTGAGGCTGGAGCCGACATTGAGCGTGACGTCGGGACCGTAGATGATGCCGCTCGTCTCGTTGGTGATCGTGGCGGCGTCGAGGACGGTGGACAGGCGGCCATAAATGAGGCCGGCATTGTCGATGGTATCGGTAACGGAGTAAGCCAGATTGTCGGCGACGATGCCGCCATGGGTGCCAATGCTGAGCTTGTCGCGGACGATGAGGTCGAGGTTGGGATAGTTCAGGATCGAGTCCGTCGAAAAGTCCTGGCTCGCCTGGAGCGCGATGGTGCCACCGGCCTGGAAGCCGGTCTGCTGGCCCAGGCTGATCGAGGGGGCGCTGACGCGGATGTCGCCGGTGGCGGCAAGGCCGGTGTCGTCGAGCGAGACCGCGCTCAACCCCGAAACGGTGACCGTGGTGCCGGCAGCGCTGAGATTGTCGGCATGGACGCTGGCGCCCTCGATGGCAACCTGGCCGTTGGCGACGATCACGCCGGAGGCGGTGATGTCGCCGCCCGCGGTCAGGCTCACTGCTGTTCCCGACTCCACCGTGCCGGTCGAAGAGATGCTGTCGAGCGCCTGCAGGATGATCGCATCGTTGGCGGCGAGGACGGCCGGATCGGTGACGGTGATGGCCCGGGCGTTGGCGGTGATGCGCCCGAACGCCTGCGCCAGGCCCTCGAAAGTAGCGGTGCCGGCGGCGGTGACGGCAATATCCTTGTTGCTGCCGACGGTCGCGAGAGTCACATCGCCGGCGCCTTTGACGGTGAGGTTGCCATCCAGCGTGGTAATGTTACCGGAGAGGTCGATGGCCAGATCGACATCCGAGGAGAGCACCGAGAGCGAGCCCGCTGTGATGGTGCCGGACGCGCTGGAGGAGATTGCGGGGCCGCTCACCGCGTCGGCGCCAGCTATCGGCGTCGTCACATCGGCGTTCTGGTCGTAATTGATCGCCCCGGCGCGCAGGCGCACATCGCCCTTGGAAAGCACTGGCCCGTTGACTTGGAGCTGCCGCCCGATGAGGTCGATATCGCCGAGCGCCACCAGGCCTGCCTGGCCATTGGCGTCGACCCCCGGACCGCCGTTGAGGCCGGCGCCCGAGATCGAGACGGTGCCCTTGGTCACGTTGTAGCTGACGGCGCCGGTATCGTAGTTGGGGGTCGGCGTGCCGGTGGTCAGGGTTACGCGGCCGGCATTGATGAAGCCGCAAGATATGCAGGAGACGCCGTTCGGATTGGCGACGATCACGTCGCCCTTCGAACCGAACACTTCGGTCGGACCGTTGATTAGCGACGAGCCGGAACCGGTAACTTCGTTGATAATGACACGCGCCGGCGCCGATCCAACGAGATTGGGATTGCCGGACACCTGACCGCCAATGACGGACGTTCCACCCAAAGCGCTGTTGTTCAGGATGATTCCGCGCGTGTCGATGTTATAGTTCTGGTACTTGTTGTGGCTCACGCCGCCAAAACTTGGCGTCACGATGTTGACGGTCGGCGTACCATTGGACGAGGTGCCGACCGTTGGGCGGAACGTTATGGGCGCGTTCGGGTCGGAGATCACCTGCGCGTAGGTCCCTTGCGTCAGGAAGGGTTGCACCACCAGCGCCAGGCTGAGCGCGGTGGACACCAGCGCCCTCCCGAAATGCTGCCAGCCTGAAAGAGGGGACAGGTCCGAAGAAGCGGCGAACAGACGACGCCGGGCATAGCCGCCACGCTCTTCGAGCAATGGGAGGCCAACCTCATCCGTCAAAGGCATCGCAGTCCGATCCCGTTGCTGCCGATTGCGCTTGCTGGTCATCACGTCATTCCCACTTCAATCTGGGCGGTTCGGCTCTTCTTTATTCCGTAAGGGAAGGTCGAGGAGCTGAGAAGGCCCGAGGCAAGCCTGCCGCGAGCGATGTCGATCAAATGGTCGGGATTAGCTGCCGGGGGCCGCGGTGCCGGTGTATTTGAGATTGCGGAGGTCGGATTGACCCTGCTCCGGGTACTCGATCGTCGGCACGATGTGGGCCACGAAAAGGCCCATGGACGGAGCCGTCTTGATATACTTCGTCTCACCCGCGGAGAGGTGGAACGCCACCGAATTCGTCGTCTCTGTCGTCAGGGCGACCGTGTAGTCTCCCTGCGGGCGGTCGACATAGAAGAAGCCGCCCGCCTGCGATTTACCGACGACCTCGTTGTTGAGACGGATCTGGGGCTGGATCGCCAGAGCCATGTAGTCGGGGCGCTCGAAGTAGATTCTTCCGTTCCCCGGCTTCAGGTGAGGAATCGCGCTTGAGACTTCCGCGAAATTGCGGCCGGTTGCACATGAAGCCAGCACCGCGCCTGAGAGGGCGAGGGCGGCAATCCTGAAAGACTTATTCATCATACTGTCCGTGAAGTGGCTTGAGGGAGAGTTCAGGGCGTCGCCGTACCGGCGCCGTTCAGCTTCTCGCGCTGATAGTCCTGGAGCACCTCTCGGGCCATGTTCTGGCCCCATTGCGTGCCGAGCACCGTCATGCCCTGCACGATGGCCGGCTGCTTGGCGATCAGGTTCTGCCCGGTGGGAGACTTGTAGAAGGTGTCGAGATTGGCCAGGTCCTCTTCCGAGAATTCCCGCGCGTAGATCTGCGCCGCCAGATCGGCGAACTTGCCGAGCTCCGGTTCGATCTTCGCCTGGAAGCGGCCCATGATGTCGTCGATCATCTGCTGGCTGGCGCCCTGGCGGGCGAGCATCGGCTTCAACTGGTTGAGCATCGCCGGCAGCACCTGGCGCATGGTGTCGGCGGCGTGGGAGTCCACCACGACCTGGCGGGCGAGCGTCAGCCGGCTGGCGTCATCGGCCTGGGAGATCGCGGCGAAGCTGCAACTGAACGCCAAAGCGAACGCGAGGGTGGGAAAGCGCATGGTGCAATACCTGTGAGCGGAAGGGGAAAATCGCACGGGAGGGAGCGGTGAGGGCTCAGTTCGTCGCCTTCCAGTTCTTGGCGGCAGCCTGGGCGGAAGCGACCTGGTCGGCCGACATCAGCGCCGTGACGCGCTGGAGCGCGGCCGAGGCGGCGGGGTGCTGGCGGGCAGCCGCGAGGTTGTAGTAGAGGTGCGCCTTGGAAAGATCGCGGCCCATCGGTTGGCCGCGCTCATACATGGTGCCGAGCTCAAACAGGCCGACCGGATTGCCCTTGGCGGCAGCCTTCTCGAAATATCCCTCGGCCTTGGCCGGATCCACCGGTTCGCCCAAGCCCTGGTAATAGGCAAAGCCGAGCGCATTGAGAGCGCCGATATTCCCCTGGTCGGCCGACTTGCCATAGTAGGCGAGGGCCCTGGAAAGGTCCTTGGTCACGCCGCGGCCATCGGCATAGAGGCCGGCGCAGTTGAACTGGGCATCGGCGTCGCCGAGATCGGCGGCCTTGCAGATCAGCTCATAGGCGGCCTGGTAGTCCTGCAGCACTTTCTCGCCGCGATAATGCATCAGGCCGAGGCGGTTCATCGCCTTGGTGCTGCCCTTGTTGGCGGCGGCGAGATAGAGCACGCGGGCCTTGTCGAAGTCCGCCTTCAGACCGACGCCGAGCTCGACCATGCGGCCGAGATAGAAGGCCCCGTCGCCATTGCCGGCCGCGAAGGCATCGTTGAAGGCCTTGAGAGCAACGTCGAACTTCTTGTCGTCGAGCGCCTTCAACCCGTCCTTGATCCTGGCCTGCGCATCGGCGCTCGGTGCGGCTTGCTGGGCTTCGGAGGCGGGCGCCGCCGGCTGCTTGGCGGGCTTGGTATCGGCCTGTACCGGCAAAGCGGTGGCGGCGAGGAAGAGGGAGGCGAAGCCGAGGAGGGAGAGCTTGGACATGTGCGAACCTGTTTCGAGGGCGGGGCGCGTTTAGAAGGCCTTGACGGAAAGGGTTAGATAGAGCTCGGGATCGCGCCGGAATCGTCCGGTGCTGCCGGCCCGATAGATCGGTTGGGCGGCGCTGAAATCGAGGTTGACGCGCTCATATTTGTAGCGGATGCCCGCCCCGACGCCGGCGCGGGCGATATTCGTGCTGTTGGCGATGTCACGGCCGAAGCCGTAGTCGAGGAAGACATAGGGCTGCAGCGGCGGCAGCACGGAGGCCAGAAAGCCGGGCTCGGCCTTGGCGCCGTCCTTGCCGTCGGCGCTGGGCTTGGGCATGTCGAGGAAGAGACCGAAGGGAATGGCGGGCGCATATTCGGTGCGCAGCACGAAACCGCTGTCCACCGTTACGGCGTTCGAGGTGAAGCCGCGCACGGTGGTGGGCGAGCCCAGGGTGATCTGGTCGTCCTGGTAGAGCGGATGGTTGGTCCACTGCCCGAAAAGATCGGCCTTGAACACGCCGATCTTCTGCCAGGCATAGGCATAGTTCAGCGAGCCGTCGATCTTGAGATATTGGGCGCGCGGCGTGCTGTCGGCGGGATTGGCGGGATCATGCATGGCGCCGAGGGCGGCGATGCCATGGCTGATGCCGAGCCCGAGGGTGAGCTGGGAGCTATCGAAGCGCTTGGTGCCGGAGAGGCCAAAGCGCGGGGCCGTCACTGACTGCGGCGTTAGGTTGATGACATCGATATAGCGGTTTTTCCGGCGCCAGGAGAGGCTTGAATCGAGCGAGACTTGCAGATCGCTGCTGCGCCAGGCGAGGTAGGAGGCCGCCAGGTTTGAGGTATAAGTGCGAATGAACAGCTCGGCCGTGGTACCGATTGGCTGCAGCGATTCCGAATAGCCCTGCGCATAGGAGAAGGTCCACCAGCGCCAGGGGACGGAGACTGATCCGCGCAGCTCGTTGGTGTCGAGGCCAGAAGCAAGCGAGGCATTCCAGCTGTCGTTGATGCCGAGCAGATTGTCCTTGGCCGCATCCACGCGCAAACGTTCGGCTGTGGTGCCGCCGAGGCCGTTGAGCGAACCGCCATTGATCTCGTAGCCGGCGAACAGCCGGAAGCTGTCGTCCATCGGATTGTCGATGACCACATCCGAGGTTCCCACCTGCGTTCCGGGCGTCAGCTTGACCCCGGCATGGGACGAAGGCGCGGTGTTGATCTGGTCGAGGCCCTGCTGGAGGCGGTCCAGCTGCAGGGGATCGCGCAGGCCGACGGGTGTCGCCATCCGGGGCTTGATGGCGGGAAAGCGCTTGCCGCTGAGAAGCTGGAAGCGATCGAGCGGATTGTCGAGGGCATCCAGCATGCCTGACAAGCCCGACAGAACCTGCCAGGGATTGTGTGCCTCGCGCGTGCGACGCCAGGCCTCGAGCAAGCCTTCCTGCTTCTGGTGCTCTCGGTAGCGGATCGTCCCGATGCGCCCGACGATGACATTGAGGGCAAAACGACGGGATCTGACGAGATCCTGCCCCTCGACGACATAAGCTTGCGTGGTGATGTAGCCCTTGTCGGCATAGGCCTTGTTGACGACACCGGCGATATTGTTGGCGAGCACATTGCCGACGCAGTGCCAGGCCAGCGGTTCGACCGCCTTGCGCACGCCCTCCGGATCGATGAGCCCGACACCGCGGATCTCGATCTCGCGCACTTCGAAGCACCGATCTCCGGCCAGATCCTTGATCTTGGGTTGGCTCTTCGCCGCCGTTGGAATCACAAGAACGGGTGCATCAGGATCCGGCTTGGGCAGATCGGCCCGCACGGCGCTCTTGGCTTGGATCGGTCTGGCGACATGCCTGGCCGGGCGCGGCTTTGGCCGCCGCTGGATTGGCGGGCCGGCTGTCGCGGGAGAATTGAGCGTGTCCGCCGGTGGGGCATTGAGTGTCTCAGGCTCTGGCTGGGCGCCGGCCGGCCTGACCGGGCCGGTCACGGCCAGCGCCACGATGGTGGCGAACACGAGCGGCTGCGACCAGGATGGTGTGCCCATCCACCGTGTCGATGAATTCTCCGGTCCCCGCATGCGATCTACTCGAATGCTCCGCGGAAGACGCCGATATGCGGCGGTTGGCCGACAAAGCGGGGCTGGGCGGGCGCCTTCACCACGACGCCGGCCGGATTGATCACGGTGGTACCGGCCAGGAGTTCGCCGCCGTCCAGCACCACCGGCTGGCTGGTATTGACCGTGATCGAACCGACCGGAGCGATGAACTGGCCGCCGATCGGTTGCTCGACAATCCAGCCACGCCTGCCTGAGAAGAACTTCGACAGTCCGCCGGCCTGTGTCATCACGTCGGGCGCGAAGAAGGCCGTGGCGGTGATCCGCGGGGAGTTCAGGATCATGTTGCCGTAGCTGACGATCTGTCCGCCGTCGTTGGCGATTGACCGTGCGGCGTCGATCTCCAGGCTGAGAGAGGCGTTGATCCTACCGCCAGTGTTGGAGATCGTGGAACCACCGCGGGTGGTACAGAAGAAGATGTTGCACTTTCGGATCAGCGTCATCGAGCCGGTCGCCACGCCGCCATTGACGAGCGAACCGGTGGTGATCTTCATGGCGCCGTCCTGGGCATCGATCTCGCCGGTGTTGTTGACACTGTCGGAATCAATGAAAACGCCCTGGCCGACGATGTAGCCAAGCTGGTTGGCCAAGCGCAGATCACCGTAGGTCACGGTGGTGACGCGTCGCGATCGGTGGCCGCCGAACAGGCCGAAGAAAAACTTCGGTCCATGCACGACCCGTGTCACCGGCTGCCCCCCATTCACCGCACCGACCACGTCGACGGTGTTGTTCACCGCGCCGCCGGCCTTGATGATGACGTTATGGTTGGAGAGGAGCCGACCGGTGTCATTGTTGACGTCGCCGCCGGCGGTGATCGACAGGTCGCCCTTGTCGGCGAAGGCGATCGCGAGACGATCGGCGCTCTGCGAGAGCAGGTTGATGTCGCCGGTGGCCACCATGGTGACCGCGCCCTCGGCATTGGGATCATAGTCTGGGTCGGTCGGGTCGGCGGATGGTCGCTGGGCGCCGGAGACCTGCCCTTCCAGATTGATGTCCCCATCATTGGCGAGCAGCGTAACCCCACCCGTGACCGATGTGACGGTCGACTGGGCGGCCGCGCTGTTGCGGATATCGATTGAGCGGGCGACGATCTTGACCGTCTTCTCCGCCTTGATCTTGGCGCCGGTTATGCCGACCCTGCCATCAGCCGTAATTGAGAAGCCGCCGATGGCGGCATTGCCGCTGCCGGCGAAGGAGACGCCGGCCCCCTTGGCATTGACGGCAATCTGCACGCGGCTCGCCGAGAGCGAGCCTTCGGGCGTTACGTCGACGAGAATCTCGCTGGCGCTGCCGCTACCGGATTTGGTCTTCGTGGCCCAGGTCTTCACCGTGGAATTTGGCGAAACGGTGGAGTCGAGCGTCAATTGCGCGTCGCCGGCATTCACGTTTATGTCGGCGTTAGGGCTCGGATCGGTATTGGTGATCGGGCCATCGATCTTGATCTTCGAGGCGAGCAGCTGGAGGGTCGGCATGGCGCCGGCAAGGCCCTTGCCACTCACTTCGATGTCGGAGCCCGAGGAGACGATGGCGTTCACCATGCCCGGAGAGGTCAACGAGGGGGCATAGGTAACCGTGCCGCCGGACAGCACCACGCCGCCAGTGTTGACGAAGGACACGCCGTCGGCAGTGATGCCGTTCGGATTGGCGATGATGATGTGGGCACTCGATCCCAGTACCTCGATCGGCCCATTGAGCGTCGAGCGTCTGGAGGAAGTCACTTCGTTGACGATGGTGGTGGCGAAGGGCGAGCCCTTGAGGTTTGGGTTGGCCGTGCTGTTGTCGAGGTTCAGGCCGGCCGTGCCCACGGAGAAATCGGTATAGGTATTGTGGCTGATGCCGCTCGCATTGGGCGTGGCGATCTCGACCGTCGGCCGGCCGGCTGGTGTCGTTGCGCCCATCTGCGTGGCGGTGCCGCCATCGGGGATCACCTGTTGGGCGACCGCCGGCAGACAGATCAGCAGGGCGGCGCCGGCACCATTGATGAGGCCGAGGCGCAATGAGGAGAGATGGATTTGAAAGACAGCGGACATGTTAGACTCCGCCCTTGGTGAGCGCGACAAGGGCTTCGGGCAGGCCCTTCAGGGAAACGGAAACCGTTGCCGGCTTGGTTTTGGTCGTCCACAGCCGGAAGGAAGCAGCCTTGCCCTTCTTGAAGGAAGCGAGCACGGGACCGGCGATGGGAAAGCCTGCATGGCATCCGGCCTCGTTGCAGGTCTCGAACAGGATCTTGTAAGCCCTGCCCTTGTCGATCGAGAGCTGCATGCCGGGAGCGAGATAGCCGCCGAGCGGCACCGACACGATGCCGATGAAGGCCTCTCCGGGCTTGGCTGCGGTATTCGGCATGATCGTGGTGGCGAACACTGTCTCACCGCTTTCCTTGACAACAAGGCGCTGGATCGCGCGGCAGGCGGCTGTCGAGGACGCGGTGCTGTTAGCGGCGTTTGCCGCTGCCGCGGCTGGCGGCGGTGCAGGCGCAGATGGTGAAGTTGTCGGGAGGACACATGAGACCTCCCAATCGCCAAATTGCATGATCTTGGAGGAAGGGGAGGGCTGCTGTTCAAGCAGCGGATGCTCCTGCCTACTCGACTCCACAGGCTGTGAGGAAGAAGTTGGAGCCTCCTCCGCGCGAAGAGCACCGTTGCAACCCATTACTATGGCGGCGGCGACGCAAAGAGCCGAGATCCTCGAAGCGGTAGCACCGTCCACATGCCCATTGTCGCTCAATGCTCGAACATTATTGCAGTCGCCAGACAAATCCGCACCGTTCCGGGGATGAAGCGTCATATTACGTCGAGTTAATGAGTAATTATTCTAGAGTCAATAGAACATAACGTAAGGGCATGATTCAGATTCGACTCTGCTACGCGCGTCACTATCAAGTATATACTAAGTTAGTATTTAAATAAAACGACTGATAGCGCTCGATAATTAACCCGGCGCCGCGGGCATTTCCTTGGTGTTACAGATAAAAACTGGCCAATAAAGTGAATATTTGTGGATATTACCAATACTTGGTCAAATATTCATACGGCGTGGGAGTCGGTTGCGAATCTGAGCCGCTGGCATTGATGTCTTTGTTGAATAATATCGTTATTGCCGCACGGCTTATCTTTTCGCTGGCGGGGTTCGACAGTGACGCGTGGTACAACAAATAAGATCCAGGTCGTCTCAAACCCGATGTGGCCGCTGGTTCCGGGCCGCCATCCCGGCTTGATCGTGGTGTCGCCGCCATTGTTCAGGGTGTCTTCGATCGACGTCACCACGGCTGTCCGGTGCGCAAGAAGTCTTTTGGCATCGACGAGCTCGAGATCTGCAAAATTGACCCGGGCGCTCCCTCTCAACTGTTTACGGGTCAACTCGGCAAAGGCAGACCGGCGTCACGACGAGCCGTTAAGGGTTGCTCCGGATCGGGAACATGTCCTCTCCATGGCTATGGAGCCTGGTATGATGGCGTCGGCATAGCCATCGAACCCTCAAAGGCTCGCCATACTGATCGTGATGGGCATCAACCGCTTCATTTCCACAGACCTCGCAAGTCTGCTTCTCAAGCTCCCCCGCCTTCACTGCTCTATGCACAGCAAGGTGAGCATCATATTTGTCGGGATTGGCGCGGCGCCAATTCGCCTGGCGGGTAGCTGTTTTCAGCATGAGGCTCTCTTTTCTCTTTCAGGTTAGATCAGCACGCGCTCGACCTCGTCGAAGCTGACCTCGTCCTGACGGCGGTCGTAGAGCTGCGTGGTGCGCGTGCTGGCATGGTTGGCCATGGCGGCCGCTTTCTCCAGGGTGCCGCCATTCCTGAGATAGGCGGTGATGCCTGTCGCCCGGAAGGTGTGATTGCCGATTTTCGTCTTGATCGCGGCAGCCTCGGCTCGCCGGCGGATCATCGCGTAGGCATTAGCCTGGGGCAGCGGCGTCTGGCTCAGCTTGCCGGTGCCGCGGCCGATGGTTCGGAACAGGAAGCCCCTCGGATCATCGCCAAGGCCACAGCCATCAATATAAGCCTGCAGATAAGCCTCCAGATTATGGTGGCAGGGCATGTCGTGGCGCTTGCCGCCCTTCTCATGCAGCCGCACCCATAGCCGGCGCTGCTGCACATAGATATCCTCGACCTTCATCGCGAGCGCCGCGCCGATGCGGGCGAAGGAATAGACCATCAGCCCGATCAGGGCGCGATCGCGCAGCCCGGCCGGCGTTGAGACGTCGATGGCATCGAGGAGCTGGCGCGCCTCCTCCGGAGCGAGCACCGGCGTCTTGCCGCGCTTCACCGTGTGTTTGGGTCCGCGCACGGCCGAGGCTGGATTGAACGGCAGCACGCCGCCGCTGGCCAGCCAGTCGAACAACGAGCGGATCGCGGCCAAATGCTGCTTCACGGTCGGCGCCGAGACCTCGCGGCCGAGCAGCTCGACATAGGTGGCGACATGCAGCGAGGTGACGGAGGCGATCGAGAGCAGACCCTGGCGCTCAAGCCATTCGCAGAAGTCGTCGACGGCGCCGGCATAGGCGCGTCGGGTGTGTGGGTTGCGGATATGGGCGGTGAAGAACTCGAGGAAGCGTTGCACAGCGCGTTCGCCAGCTTGGTCAAAAGCAGCTGGCACGTAGAAGTGCAGACGGGTAGCAACGTCGCCGATCAAAACGGTAACTCGCCCGACCAAGACAAGCGCTTGACGGGTCTCACAGGCTTAACCTGTTTGATGGGTCTCACTGGCGCAATGGCCTTCACCGGCTTCACGGGCTTAACTGCCTTCACAGGCCTTGCAACTCCAAGGTTTACCGAGTCCGCAGTGAAGTAGGCCACGGCACCAAATCTATCCCTGACATGGGCGTCCTTCCACCACGCGACATGGCGGCCATGCCAGTCATAGATGCTATCGCCGTCTACGAAAGCGAGGTTCTCTCCTCGCAAGCCATAAATGCGTCCAGTGTTCAAATCGAGCCACGCGCGGACGTGGCCAAACTTATCGTGCAATGCCTCCACGCGGCATCTCCTTTTAACTGATAAAGGATATTATCATATATGGTGGCGCCTTGAAAACCGGATCGCCGCGCTTATATCGGAGCAAGTGGTTTCGCTTACGGTCGCTCCCCCTGCGATCCGGGCCGGACCATGTGAAAGGCGCTCCCCGCAAGGGTCGAGCGCCTTTCTTTTGTACGGTACAGCGGCCCTCTGACTTCGCGCCACCTCGGCCTTCAGCGGACGCCGAGTGCTGGACATCCGGGTTTCGCGATGCCTATCGATCATCCGCTTGAACCTTCGGCTGCGCACGAACCTGAAGCTACCAACCGGCAAAAATTCTTGGTCATGAGGCGCTCTGCGGCCTTGAAGGAAATACCTTTTAGTCGGGCGAAGTCGCGATAGACCGAACCACCGCCGCCGGGAGCGAGCGGGACACCATCCGCCATCCCGAAGGGGCCGTCGGTCTCGGGCAAAACGCGATCAATGGGCATGGCGTCGATGGCGTCGCGCCCCGACCTGCTGGCCATCATGCCCGACCCGAATGAGAACCAGCACCCAATGTGGGCGGCACGCTCGATGATCGCAGGCTTTGCCGAGAACCAGTGAAGCACGAACGTCCCGGCTAGCGGTTCGAACTCCAGCATGTCGAGCAGCATGTCGGCGGCGCCGCGGCTGTGCAGGGAAATGATGCGGCCCCCAGCGGCGGCACAGGCGTCAAGTATCTCGTGCAGCACCTCGGCCTGGGTTGGCAGATTTTCGCGGTGTGGTGGCGAACCGTCGAGCCCAACCTCACCGACATATGCGACGGTCGGCAGCAGGTCGTGAAAAAGACTCAGCTCGCTCCTCCGGCTTGCCGCCAGCTCGGGGTGCAGCCCGAGCGCGGTACGAATCCTGCCGCCGGCCGGTGCGAGCGCCGACGTCCCGGCGAACGCGCTCGGCGTCGTTGTAACCGACAAGATGTATATTTTGTCCTCGACTGCCTTACGGGCTGTCGCCGCCGGATCGGGGTAGAGGTCCAGATGGCAGTGGAAGTCGATCAGCGCCATCGCACAGTACCGAACAGGGCGCCGAGCTCGGCCAATCCGCGGCCGACGGCACCAACGGTGAGGGCGCGCGTCGCCGCATCCGCGGGCAGCGGACCGGCCCGCGCGGCCCACCGGTCGAGATCGCGTAGATTGGCTCCGTCGTGGGCGGCTACCGTATGCCGTGCCGCCAGCACGTCGTCGTTGCGCGAGCTGTCGCGCAGGTTGTTTAGATATATTGTGCCGTCATGCATCCCGGCGGCGTGGAAAGATGCGCGCCGGATGAGACAGGGTACGCACCTGCCGCATTGCCCATTAGCACGCTTGCCCTTGCCGCAGGAATAGGTGGTGGCGGCAAGCTCGACCAAGCGCGGGTGATGCCCCTGAGCCAGCATTTCACCCTTGGTAGTTGCATAGAACGGGTTGCGCAGCTCCGCGTCGATCCCCGCCTTGGCCCAGATATCATTCAGTCGCGACATGAAATGGGGGTGGGTCGTCCGCGTGCTGAGAGATCCCATCCGCCTGACTGTAAACGGTGGATTAATGGCGATCAGCGCGTTCTCCGGCACCAGCACTTCGCGGATCCCGCAACCCGTCGCCGCCAGCGCCCCGTAGGCGAAAAATAAGATCGACCGCGCGCGGGTCGAGCCTTCGTAGGGTTGGCGCCAACGTTCAGCGACCCGGCCCTCGAAGCGATGGGCTCCGAGTTCCAAGGCGGCAGCGAGACGCTGTTGCGGTCCGATCTCCTTACTCGATCCTTGGCTGACTAGGAGTGGCCGGCCGCCACTGTTCAATGTTGCGAGCGCGCCCAGGAAGCTATCGAGCCCGCCAGAGAAGAGGCAGACTACGTCGCGGTCGTGGAGCTGCCCCTCGACGTGCGGACAAGCGCGCCCGCCCGCCCGGAAGGAAAGATGCCACACGTCACCTGTGAGAAAGCGAAGCGCCCCGGCCAGCTCAGCGGCGAGCGCCGTCCATGGTGCCGGGTCGACCACGGCGACATCCAGGCCGATGACGCGCGTCCAGCCGTTCGGGGATCCGTACCGTGTTACAAATCGGTCGGCCGCGAACACCGACATCGCAATCGACATAAAGTCCCAGGCCGCCACGCTAGGCGCGCCAGGGATCCCCAAGCTTACGCGCTCGGCCAACGTGGCACCGAGGCCCGGCAGGTCCGGGCTCCCGCTCGCGAAGAGGTGGATGCCGATCGTGTTGGGTCGACGGTGGGCCGCGACAGCATCGGCCATGACAGGCGTCGCCTGGACACTGAGGTCTACCATCTGGCCATTTCCCCGTAGACTGCACTCGTTATCTCGGTCACGATCCTATCAAGACCCGCCGGATCCAGCGAGCCGCCAGACCGCTGGACGATCGGCGTGGCGATCTCATCCGCGGCGGCACGAACCAAGTCCCTGAGGGCATTCTCTCGTTGGACTGCGATCGCAGGCGATTCGTTCTCTGCTGACTTGCCTTGCTCGGCGGCGACCGACGCGAACACCAGCTCCGCTACGAAGCAAACCGTTGCGACAACGACCACGTGGTCGGTCACGGCGTTAAGGTCGAACACCGCCTGATCTCCGAGTGCGTCGAAGAGCGCCTCGGCTATCGCTGATCGAACCAGGTCCTCGTCGAGGATGCCTGGCGGGCAGAACTCATCGACGATCGCGGTGATTGCCTCCTCCAGCGGCCGGCCGGCGAGAGTCCCGAGATCGAACCCAGCGATGACCACTGCTGCGCCGTTTGCCTGCGCAACGGACGCCAGGGCCGACAAAGCGGCCCCGCCCGTCCGCGCGGCCCGCGCATGGCGCGCCGACGCTCGCGAGCCGCCCATGGCCCTGGCGTACCGCCCGAGCGCGCGGCGGCCTGCTGCTCTATCGCCGGTGCTCATGTATTCTCTGAGCGCCCGGCGCACTCCGGACAGTGGTGCCGCAGGTAGCACGTCAGGCACCGCCGGCGCCGGCTGTGGTTGATCCGGCGCCGGCGGATCCTGATCCGCCCAAGGTGCGACGAGGGGCGATCCGCCCGGTGTCGACGGCTTCGACTGCGATGTGCCCATTTACTTCCCCCCGAGATAGCCCTTTCCGCGGAGGGCAAACTTCACCCCCGAATTCATCGTATCCTGCGGAATGTCATCGATCAGCGCTTGCAGCTGGCGCTTACCCCCTTCCGACTTCTCGCCCAGCAGTATGGCCCCTTGGATACCCGGTAGCTTGGCGGTCCAGTCACCCTCCCGCAGGCTCGCGACCATTGCCGCCATCGCGGCGACGCGCTCGTCAACGCTTAGTCGGTCGATCACTTCCGTCGCGACCGGCGAATTTACGCTGGTCACGCCGAGCAGGGCCTTCACGGCCGCCCCGACGCTGTCGTTCGCCCTCGATCTGGTGGGCGAGGCCATCACGTCGCGGCTCAGGAACAGTGCCGGCTGCAGAGCCTTGGCATCATCGAAACGGGGCTTCAGCCGTCGCCATTCCTCGATGAACGCTTCATGCGCCTTCCATGCAGGAGGGGTCTGCGGGCGATCAATGCCGTCACCTAAGTCCTCGGTCGCCTTGAGCTGCAGGTCGGCGCCTTCCTCGCCGGCCATGATCATCGTATAGAGAGCTTGGGTCGCATCAGCGTTCGTCCCGCGCTCGAAGATCGCAAGCTTCGCCAAGGTCCCAAGGTCGATCTTCATCTTCCTCGTTGCGGCCAGGGCCCTGCGCAACATTACTGCATTGAGAAGGCGCTTGATGATGCGTGGGTTGCCGTCGATCTTTTCTGCTGTGGTAAGCGTCGGCGCGAGGCCATCGGCAGTGCCTAGCATCTCGAGAAGGCCAGCGGGACGCCCGGCGACCCCGTCGATCTGGTCGGCTGTGAAGCTGGCGCCGTTCCACGCGTTCTGTAGCGCCTGGAGTAGAACTTCTTGGACATCGCTGAGCGCGTCGGGCGCGAGCTGCTGCGTAAATAGAGAGTACATGTAGGCGCGTACGTCGTCGACTCCGACACGGGGGACCCGGAACGGCACTTGTATGACCTTGTCAAGATAGTCGTGTACGTGCTTTGCGTTGGGATCGCTGAAGTGCTTGGCGACGGAATGGCGAATCATATCCTCGTCCGCCGCGACCACGAAGGCAGTGCCGGGCAGGAACAGGAAAAGACGGATCGCCTCAAGCGTGCCGATCGCGACATCCGGAAGGCAGCGATCGAGATTGTCGACAAAGACAATCAGTGGCCGGCCAAGCTCGTCGAGAATCTCACCGAACTCTTTGCGGAACGCCGCGATCTCCTTCGGCGGTGTCTTAGCCTCCTCGGGCTTGATCAGCTTGGACCAGCCTTCCTGTGCTTCCTTTGCCGCCTCCTTCAAATGCTCCGCATCGTCGCCACCGCCAGCGCCAGCCACAATCGACGAGATCGCCGAACCAGCCTTGGTCAACAGCCCGGGCGGCACGCCGAACGCCATCCCAATGCCGAAGTCGGCTGCCATGCCGATCGCACGGAAGTAATTCACGCGCGACGCGAGTCGCTTGATCTTCTCGATCAGCTTCTCGTCGTCTTTTGCGGCCTTTAGCAGGGTGTCGGCGACGACCTCCATTAAAGCGGCCTTGGAATCGTCGAAGCCTTGATAGAGCCAGGCGTCGAAGTCGATAAAGAGTGGTGGCGAGTCGCCACCTTCAAGCTTGCCCCTGACCAGTCTCAAGACAGTCGACTTGCCGGTTCCCCATGTTCCAAACACGCCGATCGAAAGCGGCAGCATCTCCTTCGTCGTCGCGAGTACGCCAATCTGGTCCGCCAGCTCTGTGAAGTTCAGGAAATCTTTCGCGCTCTCGCGATCGCTCCACATCTTGTCAGACCCCTTCTGCCCCAAGTTGAGGCAATATATCACATTAGTCGATCCCGATTTGGGCTAGTGATGCCAAATCCAAACTAGAATAGCGGAATATGCGGCGCGCCGCCGGGACTGAGTACGAAGTTCGCGTGCCACCCTATCGCTCCCCAGTACGGGCGCGAGTGAGGGCCAGAACTGAGGTTTTCGAGATCTACCGTTGATCTATACGTCGATAATATTTCTTTTGCTGATTGGCAGGGTCTATCCAAGTGAAGCAGTTCGCAAGATCGTCAATGCTCTGTAGGACGCCCAAGAGCGCATAGGCATTGAACGGATTACCTGCTCCGGTTTCGTAGTGGCTGACATAATTCGCAATGATTGATGGTGCATGGCGCTGCTGCAGATCGGCAACCTGCTGCGCTGTGAGAACGCACCTATTGGCGGCCCGAAAAAGGCCAACGGCATCAGTGATTGCGTCCATGAATGTCGAAAGCGTGCGCTTATCGCCCCGAGTCGCGTAATCGGGTGGTACGGGTATCGACAGTCTAGATATGATCTGGCCGAGCTTGTATTCGAGATATTGCCGCAAGAACGGCTCGCCTATGTCGATTTGTCCTGCGTTCAAATAGTGCTCTGCCTGGCCCTTAAGACGATCGGCCTGCTGGGCAGCAACCATGAGACGCCCTCGAGGCGGCATCCCCTGCAGCTTCTGATGATGCCACTCTGTGGTGCCATTGAGACGGTCGAAATATTTCTCCAGCAACGTGTCGTGGCTCAAGATGATGAATTGCAGGCCATCCGGCACGCCGCCCGCGGCGCCATTCCGAAGCTTGCAGCGGATCGCCTCCATAAGGGCAAATTGGTGTCCCGCGTCAAAGCTGGACGTGACATCATCCAGCACCATAAAACGGGGTACACCCTTGTGGCTTGAGGCTGCAGCTAGGAAGATCGAGGCCGCGACTGCGTTGCGATAACTTTCCGACAGCAAGGCGCGTGCGCTCAGATCAGGCAAACCAAAAAAGTCAACTAGCTTCAAATCCACCTGTTCGGTGTTTTGAGCGCGATTTAGGGTTGGCCGCACATCGGGACCGCCGCGTACAAGATCCCCGAACAGAGCCTGGCAATCCGCTTGTATTTCGGCCACCCGCGCATTTGCCAGGGTGGTTTCTGCCGTCGCAAAGCTCTGGGCAGCATTGGTGATGAATGTTTTCCAGCGGTTGAGCTTGGCGAGTTTCCGCTTCTTTTCTATCAATCGCGGAAGGCCGTTCTCTCGCTCGCGCACCGCATCGCGATACTGCTTTGCCTGGCCCAGTGTGCGCGTGACGGCAACGAGCGAGGGGGGAAGCGTTGCTTGGAGTTGAGCGATTTCGGCATTGGCGGTATCGGTCGCGGTCACGCGTCGAGCTTCCAGCTCGACGAGCTGTGCCTTGGCACGCTCCAGATCACCTGTAGCTATCGAGGTTTGCCGCAACGCAGGCGCAATTCCCGATGTGATACGGTTGTCAGCGGAAATGCCAAAAGCGACATTTTCTTCAAGCTGCCTTAGTTTCGTCAGGCTGGCCGAGGCAGCAGCGTGCCGCTTTAAATCAGTGTCGAGCCTATCGGCTTCGTCATAGAGGGCGATGCGTGCGGCGAGATGATCGGTGAGTGGCGCGTCTGAGATTTTCTCACAAACGGGGCATTGGCGTGGATCGTGCCAATCGTCACCGTTGACGACCGCCAAAGCGTCCCGAAGAAGGGCGTGGATAGAGGCGGCGCCAACCTTCCTCATTGCTTCATCGCGAGATTGGGCGAAAGCTACTAGGGCGTCGGCATCGTCAAGATCGGCCTGCGTGACCTGCAGGCTCGCGAGTGCCACGACGGTATTGTTCAGGGCATCAAGCGCTTTTCGAGCCTGGCCGCCCTCCTCTCGGTCGATCGCCTGCTCGGCAGCATCAAAATCCAATTCCATGACTGTGATATTGTTCAACAGTGGAGCGAACAGTGGAATTCCGGCAAGCGCAGCCGTTACTTCGGCCGTCAGTAAGCTCGCATCGTCTATCGCTGCTATTTGCCTCCCCGTGACGGCCTGAAACGCGGTCTTAAGGCGAGTTTCGATCCCGGCGATGGATCGAATTTCCGTCGTGACTTCCGTTTCGAAGGTCGAGATTCCAAGATCGCTGTTAATGTTGCGGGTGTTTCTTGTGCCATCAAGCGCCTGACGCAGACGTGAGTATCGGCTTAGACCGACGAGCGACGCAAACGACCTCCCACGATCTAGAGCGGAGCAATCAACGAACGATGCAAAGCGCGGATAATCGACCAGAACGAAATCTTCGCGCAGGCTCGCGAGGAACGCCTCTGGATCAGCATGGCCGGAAGGTGATGTGATGACCCTTCCCCCAGCAGCCTGACGGGTGACGGTGATCGCAATGTCGGCTGACCCGTCGTCACTCGCGAAGACCAAGGCGACGGTTGCCTGTTGGGCGGGATGGAATTTATTGACGACGTAGCGATCCCCTTGCTCTGCCCCCTGCAGTGCTTCGAGGCGAGCCACATTTCCATGGATGGCGAAGTGCAAAGCCTCGAAAATCGAACTTTTTCCGACGCCGTTGGGGGCATGGACCGAGTTGACGACATCGGGGCGAAACCGGAGCACCAAGGGGTCGCCATCGTTATTGATGCCCCGGAACCCCTCAATGGTGACGGATGACAAGAAATACCGGCTCATTGTGCTGGCGGGTCCGGTAGGGCCTCTACAGCCGCCAGCACGGCACGATGGAATTCCTGAATGGCCTGACGGCTACGCGCTGCATCACCATCTCGGGAGAGGATTGCGAGATTGTCAAACAGGATCCGTGCGCATTCGGGATCAAGTCCATCAGCTTCGGCTCTGAATACCGCCATGTTGTCGTCAAATGACGCCGCAAGATCGAAATCCATGATCCTCCCCTTGTTCTCAGGATCACCGGTTAGGCAGCATCTTCTGCCGCCAACAGTTCTACAACTGTTTGATAGAATTCGATAGGATTCACTAGCTGATATGAAACTCCTGCTTGAGCGATTTGAGGTCTTCAAGGAATTGCTCGCGCATTTTCGTCGTGTAGATACGAGTGATCTTGCCTTCATTCTGGCGTTTCACGATCTTGCGGAGGTCTGAAGGCCTTGCCTTCCAGGTTGTGCCGTCCGTGACAAACAAAAGCGCCGTGTCGTGGCGCTTGGCATCAATGATCGCATCGAGGTCGCCGATGATGTCCGTCATCTTGGAGCCGGTGGCGCCGTAACCCTTCACCTCGATGATAATCCGCGGCCGCTCGCGACCGGGAATAGCGACGTCGCATTTGGCCGTCTTGTTATCGGCGCCTGTAAAGGTGCAGCGGGTTTCGTAGGTCCCCGTGCCAAACACCTCTTTGACAAGTGCCTCGGCAAAATCCTCAAGGCCGCGACCCCGCTTCTGACCCTGAATAGCGGAACCACGCCCGGAGCGCAGCCTTTCGACTAGAATGTCGCTCCAGATCGGTTCGTAATTGATAGTGCTAGCCATCGCGTCCAGCAGACCGAGACGCTCCAACACATCGAGGTAGCCCTCACGCTCTGCTTGAAAACGCTTCACACCGATGCCGCCACTCAGCTCCTTGCGTAGTTCGCCCTCCATTGTATCCTTGGAAAGCGCTAGAAACAGCCTGCAACACAGGATCCCCTCATCGAAGTCACCATCAAGGAGAGCAGCAATATCATCGCGACTATACGCAGCTTTGCGTGGAATATCGGCAAGTTTAGCAATCGCATTGGCAGCCATCTCATCCATCCAGTCGACGGCGAGTGGGCTTAAGTTTGCAATTACTTCCTCAAAGGTCTGATCAACAACCTGCATCAGCGTCCCACGATGAGGTACTCGGTAACGCTGGCGCGCTCTACGGCCCCATGGGTGCCGAAGTGGTAGCGGTGGGGTTTCTCGAATACCCGGACAGAGTCTTTGTAGCGGCGGAGCAGCGCCTCGAGTTGCTCAAGGTCGGGAAAACCGTTCGAGCTATAAGAAAGGACGATTGTGCTTTTGGCAAAGCGGGCGAACATCCGATCGAACGCATCGACGGCCGTGCGTCGATAGCTGAAGGGGGTGTAGCGCTTCGCAATCTTTTTGACCTTAGTGGAAGTGTCGATCGGCAGGCCTTGCCAGTAGCAGGATAGCCCCTCCAGAAAATGGTAGCGCTTAATGTAGCAATTATCATCGGCGCGCGGCACGTAAGGGGGATCCAGATAGACCAGGTCGACCTTGCGCCGGGATAATTCAAAAACATCCGACCGAATGACGTGATTTTTGCGGCCATTGTCGAAGACGGCCGCGTTGAATACCTCAATCTGCTCAAGAAAGTGCTCCTCGAGGGAGAGCCGCAAATCGCGCCGGCCATCGTCATACCGAGATAGATCGCCGGAAACGGTGAAAACACCGCGGGGCTGGCGCTTGAGGCAAGAACGGAACAGTGCGGCAAAGGCCAGCGCCTGCTCGTAGGGGTTCTCGAGCTGGCGGATGTTTCCGGAAACGCGGTCGAGGAACTGCAAATCGTCGCGGGTGTAAAAGACGCCGGCGAAGGTCTTCTCGATGAATTTGTGAACGGTGGGCGTGCGGTCGATCAGCTGCTTAATTGCTTTGCCATCGAGACGATGGTGGCTGTTTTCTATGGTTGCCCTGGCGATGACAGTAGAAAAGTTCAAAAAGTCGGATGCGACGACGCGGCGACCCATAGCCTTCATGAGGTAAGGCACGCAGCCGGTTCCGGAAAAGGGATCCTGTGCCGTCTCAAAGTCGAGTGCATCTAGCACCTGATGGATCCATGGCAAAAGCCGCTTCTTGGACCCCATGTAACGCAACTCAGGATACCGGGCTGCGAGATCCGGCAAGCCTTGGGATGCCTTTGAAGGCACGGGGGCTCGCAAGGAAATTACATTGCTGGCCGAATTAGGGTCGAGGGCAAGATTCATTTTCATTTCGCCAACTTACCTGAATCGGGGGACAGGGGAATAGCTGCTCATCATATGGATTTCGCAATTAGGCATAGCATCTTGGTGAGGGGACTATAGAGCATCGAAGCGCCCCTCGAATTCCTTGTCCTCGTAGTACGCCAGCTTGCGCGCGATGATCGGCCGTTGCCCCGAGAGGAACAATAGCTCGACCTGTGCCGGCAGATTACGAACCTCATCTGGCGTCATGAGCGCGCGGCCGACGCGCTGCTCGCTGTAGCTGATGCCGGTTTTCTCGCTATCGAGCGCTCGACCTATGGTCTGGAAGGCCACGGTGGTCTGGCCGAGGAGGTCGGAGACAAAGCGGGCGCTGTCGTGATCGTTGACGCCGAAGACCTGCAGCACGCCGGCGTTGGAGAGGAAGGTACCCGCTCTCTGCCCGTAGGTGGCGCGCAGCTGATGGATGTCCTGCAGGATCGGCCAGAGCTGCACGCCGTAGCCGGCCATCAGGCCCATGGCGCGCTCGACGGCTGAGAGATTGCCGAGGGCGGCGAACTCGTCGAGCAGGAAGAGCACCGGCGTGGCGGGTTTGGCGGACGAGCGCGCTATGTCCTTGAGGCTCTGGGTGATCATCAGGCGCAACCAACGCGAATAGGTGGCAAGGCGATCGGGCGGCAGCACCAGGAACACCGTTGCCGTCCGGCTTTTCAGATCCTCGAACTTAAAATCCGAGCGCTCGAGCACGGCGGTCATGCGCGGTGAATCGAGGAAGTGGGTATGGCGTTGCGCCGTCGACAGAACGCTGGCGGCTTCCCGCTCCGCCTTGCTGAGATGCCGATTGGCGGCGCGGGCCACCAGGCCGCCAGCCGCGTTCGAGTCCTGCATGTTTTCCATCAGCGCCTTGAAGCCATCGGGCGCCAGGGTCAGTAGCGTGCGCAGGGTGGAGAGATTGCGCCGATCGGCGGGCTCGGCCGTGACGATATGAAGGATGAGACCACCGATCAGAGCGCGGGCCTCCTCGTTCCAATGCGCGTCGTCGCTCTTGCCTTCGGTATCGAAGACAAGCGCCTCGGCGAGTGTGGCGGCCTCCTCGGCAATATCGAGGCCATAGGGGTCCATGGCGGCCAGCGGATTGAAGGCGCTTGTGGCCTTGCCGGTGACACCGAAGGGATCAAGAATATGGACGCGGCCAAAGCGATCCCGGGCGCGCCCGGTGACACGCGCGTTCTCGCCCTTGGGGTCGATGCAAATCACGGAACGGTCGAGGGTCAACAGGTTCGGAATAATGGTGCCGACGCCCTTGCCGCTGCGCGTGGGCGCGATGGTCAGAAGATGGGCTGGACCGTCGTAGCGCAGAAGCTTGCGCGTTTTGCCATCGCGTCCGATCAGGAGCCCCTGATTGGTGGCCGAGAGAGGGGCCATCTCGGCCTGGCTGGCGATGCGGGCGGAGCCATGGCTGTCGCCGCCGTCGCCGCCAAAATGCGTCAGCAGGGGGAAGGTGATCACCCGCCAGAGCAGAGCGAGTGCAAGCACAAAACCTGGCAGAGCAATGAGACCATTCCACCAGCTGTTGTAGGAGATGCCAAGGCGCGAACCGATATAGCTGGAGACAAATATCAGGATGACGATAGCAACCAGCCAGACGAGCAGGAAGCCGAACAGATAGCGCCCGACCTTGAAGGGAGCCATGATGATGCGCATGACGGCCCAGAGCGGATCGCGCCGGGCGGCGGCGAGCATGTTCCGGAACGCGATCCAGGTTTGCGTCATTGCCCCAGCCCTTGCTCGGCGGGCGCGGAGGCGGGAGAGGAAACAGGATCAGCCGGCGCGCTCGGTGCGATCAGATCCTCGAGCAACACCTTGTCGGCCTCGCGGCTGAGGAAGCCCGGCAGTTCGCGGCGCAGCCATTCGCGCAGGCGCCTGGCGAAATCCGCATCGTCACTGCGTTCCAGGCGGTCGAGTACCAAGGCGCCAAGCAGGATCTTGCGGCGGGTATCGTTGACACGCTCCTGCTTGCTTAGTCTGGCCTGCAGCGTTTTCTTGCGAGCTTCGAGCTGGGCGATGCGTTCCTCGATCGTGATACGGGCCATGCGCGGTTTCCCTTGGTGGATATCGCGCATTAGGTCAAAGATATCCGATTGTCGAGGCTTGAGATTGGTTCTCTGGTGAGTTTTACACCAGGGAAATGCCAATTGTTTTTACCGTGTTGAAGTTATGATACGTCTCATGTCGTAGGAAGATACCGATAATCGAACAAAGCGAAGCGAAAGGAGATTAAGGGCGCACTTACGAGTTGCTTTGCAACTCAAGGCGCGCTACCGTGAGATCGGAAGCGGAAGTCTCGATTTGCCGATCTATCATCTGAGCATGAAGCCGATCAGCCGGGCCTCCGGCCGCAGCGCCGTGGCGGCGGCGGCCTATCGCGCCGGCGAATGCCTGACCAATGAACGGGATGGCCTGACGCACGACTTCACCCGGCGCGAGGGCGTGGAGCATGCCGAGATCATCCTGCCCGCCGGCGTGGAAGCCGATTGGGCCAAGCATCGATCGGCGCTGTGGAACGCGGCCGAGCGGGCCGAGAAACGCAAGGACGCGCGCGTGGCCCGCGAGTTCGAGATCGCCCTGCCGCATGAGCTGACGGCCGAGCAACGATTGCAGGCCACGCGCGACTTCGCCCAGGCCCTCGCGGATCGCTATGGCGCGGCGGTCGACTTCGCCATTCACTCTCCCCATGGCGAGACCGATATCCGCAATCATCATGCCCATGTGATGATGACGGTTCGCGCTGTGGGCCGAGACGGACTTGGCGAGAAGACGCTGCTGGAGCGCGAGAACAAATGGCTGTTGGCGCAGGGCCAGCCGACACCGCCGATGCAGCTTCGCGAACTGCGGCAGTCCTGGGAAGAGATCGCCAATGAGCGTCTCGCCGCGGCGGGATTGGATCTTACCATCGATCATCGCTCGCATCAGGAGCGCGGGCTGGAGATCGAGCCGACCGAGCATATGGGCGTGCATGCCACGCAGATGGAGCGGCGCGGCCTTGATGTCTCGCGTGCGCGTCTCGATGCCGAGGCGGCCAGGCGCAATGCCGAGCTGATCCGGCAAAAGCCGGAACAGGTGCTGACGCTGATCACCGGGGAGAAGAGCGTGTTCGATCGGCGCGATGTCGCCCGCGCGCTGCATCGCTATATCGATGAGCCCGAAGCCTTCCAGAATGCCTTCGCCAAGGTAATGGCGTCCCCTGCCCTAGTGGAGCTGCAGGCCGAGCGCGTCGATCGGTATGGCGAGATCTCGCCGGCCCGCTATTCGACCCAGGAAATGATCAACCTCGAACGCGGCCTGGTGCAAGACGCTGGCCGCATGGCGGAGGCCTCCAGCCATGGCGTGCAGTCGCGTCATGTCGAGGCTGCGCTGGAGCGCCATGACTGGGCGATCCGCACGGGCGTACGCGCGCATGTGAAGCGACAGATTGAGGCAGGCACGATGTCGCGATCCGCCGGCGAGGTTGAGATCGCCTCGGCGCGGTTGAGCGATGAGCAAAGGCAAGCGGTCGAGCATGTCACCGGGGGCGAGCGGATCGCGGCGGTGGTGGGCCTGGCGGGCGCCGGCAAGAGCACCATGCTGGCGGCGGCGCGCGAGGCTTGGGAAGCGCGGGGCTATACGGTCCGGGGCGCTGCCCTCGCCGGCAAGGCGGCGGAGGGGCTGGAGGAGTCTTCCGGCATCGCCAGCCGTACCCTCGCCTCCTATGAGCACAGCTGGCAGGCCGGGCGTGGCGGGCTCGGTCCCAGGGACGTGCTGGTGATCGACGAAGCCGGCATGGTGGGTTCGCGCCAGCTCGCGCATTTTGTCGGCGAGGCGGAGAGGTCGGGCGCCAAGCTGGTGCTGGTCGGTGACCATGAGCAGTTGCAGGCGATCGGCGCCGGCGCTCCGTTTCGGGCGATCGCCGAGCGCATCGGCTTTGCCGAACTCTCGGAGGTGCGCCGTCAGCGCGAGGACTGGCAGCGCGGTGCCTCACGGGATTTTGCCCGACATCGCACAGGCGAAGCGCTCTCAACCTATGCCGAGCGCGGCGCGGTCTCGCTGAAGGAAACCCGCGAGGCGGCCCGGGCCGAGATCGTGCGCGACTACATGGCGGACCTCGAGCGTCGTCCGGAGGGCACGCGTCTGGCCATGGCGCATCGGCGGGTCGATGTCCGGGCTTTGAACGAGGATATTCGCGCTGCCCGCCAGGCGCGCGGCGAGCTGGCCAAAGGGGGGCGGGAGACCGGCGAGCAAGACAAGGCGGGTCTTGGCCGGGAGCAGATCTATGAGACCAGGGACGGAGAGCGCAGCTTTGCGGCGGGCGACCGCTTTGTGTTCCTGGAGAACAACCGCGATCTCGGGGTGAAGAATGGCATGCTGGGAGAGGTGGAGGCCGTCGAGCCGCACTCGATACGCATTCGGCTCGACGGCGGGGCGCATGGATCTAAAGGGGCCCGTCAGGTGACGATAGATCCCAAAACTTACCAATCCTTTGACCATGGCTATGCGACGACGATCCATAAGACGCAGGGCGCCACGGTGGATCGCGGCTTCGTGCTGGCCTCGAGCACCATGGACCGGCATCTGACCTATGTGGCGATGACACGTCATCGCGACGAGGCCAGGCTCTACGCTGGCCAGGACGAGTTCAAGGGCGGCATGCCGGCGCTGGCGGCGCGGCTGAGCCGGGACGGCTCGAAGGAGACCACGCTCGACTACACCGCCGGCTATGCCGAGCGGCGCGGCATCGCCGAGCAGCTGGGCCTGCGCAGCGAGATCGAGCGTCCGGAGCAAGGCCGGATGCAGGAGAAGCTGGCCCTGGAAATCCCGGCGCAGGCGCGGCCGGGCGGCGAGCGCTTGCGCGAGGATGCCACTCCGTCGCAGCGCGGGGATTCTCGCCCGGCGCGGCAAGAGCACGAGGCGCAGCCCCCTGCCCTGCCCCGCGAGACCGAGGAGCCTGGCCCGCAAAGGCCGGCAAGGCGGCAGGGCATGTTCTCCGGCCTGAAGCTCAATGCCGGGGCTGACAGACCAACGCCCTCACAGGACCGGGCGCGGCAAGGGGCAGAGAATGCACAAGCGCGACCGGAAAGAGGCCCTGCTTTTGCCGAGAACGACGAGCATGGCCGCTTGCTGCGCGCGACGGAAGACCTGGCGCGGGCCTTTGTCGATGTCGCCCGCATGAAGGACCAGGGCCTGCCGGTGGTCGAGCACCAGGAAATCGCGCTGCGGAAGGCTGGCGCGGCGCTGGAGGCGGTTCGGCCGGGCGGAACGCAGGAATTGACCTCTGCCCTGCAGCATGACGCCCAGACCCGTTCCGCGTTGGCGCAAATGCGAGGAGACGAGCGGGCCGAACAGCTGCTCGCCGGCATGGAGCGTGAGCGCCAGGCCCAGCTTGATCCCAATGTCAGGGCCGAGCGCCTGGTGGCACGCTGGAACAAGCTCGAGCAGGAGCACGGCAAACTGAAAGGCTGGCAGCAGCGTGAGGAGCGCCAAGAGGTTGAGAGCGGCATGCGGGCCATCGCCGGCGAGATCAAGCGCGATGCTCCCGTCGAGGCCGTGCTGCGGGACAAGCAGCAGGATCTCGGCATTACCCACAACAGCACCCTCGGCCGCGCCCTGCGCCAGGAGCAGCCCGGACAAGCGCTCGAGCGCGCCCTTGAGCGTGGCGAGCGGCAACGTGGACAGGATCTATCGAGATGACGGAGGAAGACGGCATGGCGGACGACAAGGCTCGGGATCTGGTACCGATCGAGCAGGAGGAGGATAGCGCCACGCTTGCCTTCGAAAGGTTGAGGACCGAGGTCGGAGGGATGCGCTCCGCCCTGGAAGGGCTGCTGCCGGTGCTGGAGAGCATGATAAGGCCGGACTACACGCCTTCCCTCAGTGCCATCAAGCAGACGCTTGGCACCGTCGAGAAGCGGCTTGCCGGCATCGAGCAACAGCCGGCGCTGAAATTGACGCCCGAGCAGCATGCGCAGGCGATGAGCAGGGCCGGTGCCGGACTCGTTGGAGAAGCAGCCCGAGCCTTGCGGGACGAAAGCGAGGATCTGGGACGCGAGCGGCGGCAGCTGGCAGAGATCGTTGGAACCACGCGTACCCGGCACGCGCAAAGGCGAGCGCTGCTCTGGACGCTCGCGGCAGGTCTGGCGGCTGGGTTGGTGCTGTTCCCGTTGCTCGGAGCTTTCGCGCCAGGCGGCAGCTATCTGGCCGCGCTCGCGATGGGGATTGTCGATCGCTGGCAAGCGGGCGCGAGCTTGATGCAGGTGGACAACCCAGCAGGATCCAATGAGCTCTGGGCGACCTCACGCCTGCTGAATGCCAATGTCGACGCCCTGCGATCCTGTCGCGCGGCCGCGAGAAAAAGCAATACAGAGCAAAAATGCTCGATTGTTGTACCGGTGCAGTAGGGCTGAGGACGGCCACTGCCCTAATCCGTAGCCTTCAATTCCAGTTGGCTTACGATATGGGTGAAGCCGTCGACTGCAGTGAAGCGATTTTGCGCGCACCACTCACGGAAATGGTTGATCGTTTCCACCGTGACTCGCATGCTCAATTGCTCTGTGCGGCCAAGACGCTCCCTGGGGCGCTTGAAGTACAATCGTTCAGGTGGAGTTTTTCGAGGGGCCGAGTTGATACTAAAACCCGAGCCTTCAGCAATTGCTTTCAGCTGGCTGCTTGAAGGCGGGCTAGGCTTCCCTATCCATTCGGCTGGCTGGCAGCGGCGGCCGTGGCCTGCATCGGCCTCATTCCCACATTAATTTTCCTCAAGGAACGTCGCTCGTGAAATCTATTCTGCTCGCGCTCTCGCTCGCCCTTTGTTGGGTCAATAATCCTGTATATGGACAGCAACAATCCGCCCCCAACGGCTCTGCGGCGCCAGTTTTTCCGATTCCTCAAAGTGGCGTTCGTTTCCTGACGGGAGATTCCTGGCAACAGGGCACGCAAATAATGCGGCTTTATGGAATACAGTCTTGCCTCCGCGGGACGTATTACACGGACAAGGTCGGGAATAAACAGGACTGCGGTACAGTCTCGTTAGCGATGCTTGCTGCTTTGGTTCGCGATACGAAGCCTACATGTTCGGCTGTCGCGCAGCTTCCACTTGCACCAAACTCCCGGATACCGGAGATTTTGGTCATATGTTCGGCGCATATTGGCAATAACTCGCTGGACCTGGGAACCATATTGGTTTCAAGAGGCTTTGCCTTTGCGGCTTTTACAAATGAGGCAAAACCTGTCTACATGCCCTACCTTGTCGCAGAGGCAACCGCGAAACAGGCCCGGGCCGGGCTATGGGCGTTTACCGACCTGCCCCACCCGAACCTGATTCTGTTCAACGCCATGAAAGACCGCATACCGAGAAAATGAAGTCGAAGTCCAAATACGCGAAGTGGCGGGAAGAGTGGAGGGCGAAGTCCCTGGAAGAAGGATTCGTCGAGACGAAACTCTTCCTCCCCCGGGAAGAACACGCAAAGCTCGTCGAAATCGCGCAGGAGTTGGGTGAACGGATCCCGGTCGTGATCGGCCAGTGCGTGGTCTCCTATCTTGCCACGCTCGAGGGGAAGAAAGCCAAGCCCTTGGATCTGCAGCCGCCGGAAATCGCTCCCACCAAGGCCGATCTCCTCGTACTGTCGCGGATGATTCACAAATCCCGGTTCGAAGGTGACACCGGCGCGGCCAGATATCGCCAGATCGCCTTCGTCAATATGATCTCGGCCGAGGTCACCATGGGCAATCGTCCGACTGCGACGAATCTGGCGCGTGGCGTGGGCTCGAACGGTTCTCAAACCGAGTTGCTGGCAAAGGTGATGGAAGCACGTGGCATTATAGAGCGGCGGCACATGCCCGGAATCGCCGGCGCGCCCTCTGGCAAGGTGCTCACCATCCGGGACGATGCAGTTGACGCCTTCAACCAGGCGCATATCGACACCGTTGGCTCCCCTCTCCTTCCTCTCGATTGAATTGGCGCCGGCGCCGCTCGCCGGGGAAAGCTCGCAGACAACCGGTCGCCGAGTGGTCCCTCTGTCCCTGTGTACGGGCAGGCTCTATTGGCGGTGCACAGATAACTCCTGAGGATCTCCGCCTTCGGGCCAGGAGCCCATGCGGCAGTCCCGTCATGCGGGCCGGCTTCGCACCTAAGCCGTTCGCCCAGGCGGAACGTCACCCTCTGCTCGCACGCCCTCTGCCTGTTTGAGCCAGGCCTCGACTACCCTGCGTCCTTTAATACCGAGCCCGGAACAACCCTGAGCTCGATCGTAGTGACCTGATTACGAGAGCTGGACACCGGCCTTGCCAGACTGGATCGGGGCCCATGCGCGCATGTTCCGCTTCTTCGGCGGTGTGCCGCGGCTTGTGGTGCCCGACAATCTGAAGTCAGGCGTCAACAAGGCCTCGTTCTACGATCCAGAGATCAACCGTTCCTACGGCATGATGGCTTCCCACTCTGGCGTCGGCATCCTGCCGGCCCGCCCACGCAAACCGCGCGACAAGGCCAAGATCGAAGCCGGCGTGCGCTTTGCCCAAAGCTATATTCTCGGGCGCCTGCGCAAGCAGACCTTCTTCTCTTTGACCGAGGCGAACGCAGCCATCGCGATGGCGGTCGACCGTATCAACGCCCATGTCAAGCGCAGGCTTGGCGTCAGCGGCCGGCATCTGTTCGAGACGATCGAGCGGCCGGCACTCGCCGCCTTGCCCGAGGCCGACTACCAGTTCGTCGAATGGCGCCTGGCCCGTGTCTCGCTCGACTACCATGTCGAGTTCGACGGCTTCTTCTATTCGGTACCTCATGTCCTGATCCGCGAGCAGGTCGATATTCGTGCCACCAGCCGAACCGTCGAGATCTTCCATCGCAGCCAGCGTGTCGCCACGCCGCAGCCGCTCGTAGAAGGCATCACGGGTTTCCATTCGGGGGCGAGGCGGTATACCCCGTTGAGCCCCGGGCCTTCAAAGTCGATCGGAGCAGCGGTAAATTTATCGGCGGTGAGTATACCTCGCTCCGCTTCTCGATCGAAAACCGGAACGGCGCGGACGTACCGACAACGCCATTCCTTCAGCCCGAATATGCTCATGTCAGCGCCGTGCTCGGATGCGCGGGAGAACGGCTTAGCAATGGTAAATTCGAAACCTATACGGTCCACAACGCGCTCGCCAAAGTGCCGCTCCCGGTCGGCCTCCTAGGCAACAAGAAATTTGAATGGACGGCCGATCCGGTAGCCGGCCAGCCTGACGAATGGGAACTCCACGCCGCCTGAAGGAAGCCATTATCAGGTGTTGACTGGCGCTGGCCCAGAAACGTCCTCCTGAGGCCCGGTCAGGAACGGTCCTCGCAGCAAGCTTGCCAGGAACAGGATCACTAGGCCAATAGCGAGCTTCTGCAGGCGCAAGAGCCAGGTGAACTGCTCGACTGGCCAAACTTGTGCGCCGCCGGCGCACACTTCCTTGCCATCGATTTTAGGGCGGTCCGCCAACAGGCGGACCTGTTGGCCCGGGCCGGCCGCGTTGGGCAACTGCCACATATCTTTGACCAACTGCACCTTGCCGGTATCGGTCACGCATAGTTTGCCGTCCTGCAGGGTATCCTCGAATTTGAGCAGGCCGACCGCCGGCGCGACCACGAGCAGCACGATGATCACGGCCTGATAGATCCTCGCATCGAAGCGTGAGGTATCCACACCTTCCAGCCACACGACTGGCATGCGCTCGTGCCACCTGCGACCGAAGCGAAGGGAATGCCAGATTCCAACAATCGACATCAGGATCAGCAAGGCCGAGACCACATAAATGGCGAAGAACGCCTGTGTAATCCGGTCCTCACCAAGAATGGGCTGGCTGAGTAACGCCTTGCCGCCCTGCCCTATCAGAAGGGCATTGAGGGCGATGGCGAAGCCGACCAACGCAATCGCCTGGAAGAGCTTAGTTAGATTCGACTTGGTCATATTGCCCTCAAGATCTCTTCCTCGCCGATGCTGGACGAACCAGTTGAATTCAAAAAAGGGGGAGCCCAGACTCCGGACTTCCCCAATCTCCAGCTATATAGACCCACGACATCCAGAGACTAATGTCGCAGCTTCATTGGACCGAGACTGACAATTGGCCGTCCTTTACATCCGCCCGCCAAGTGCCGTGAACCGCCGCGGCATCCGTTAAGGTGGCGCGCTCCAGAATACGGTCACCGCGAAGCTTTTCCACCACCACACTGAACTGGTATTGAGGCTCCTCCTTTGCGATTGGAAAGGCGAACGCAAATTGGCTCTCGCCAGGAATGCCCTCTTTTGAAATCTCCGTTCTGCTCGCTTCCTCCCGAACGGTGTCCTTCCTCCAAAGCTGATAGGAATATTTTACCCAGCCGCGCCCTTTGCAGCCAAGCCAAGTATTGAAGGGCCCTCTGTTGGCCCCGCAACCTTGCACGTGACCTCCGACAAAGACGCAGTGATCACCAGACGGATTGACGGGGCCAATGCTGCTCCCGCAATTGGCACTTTGACCAGTAATATCAATATGGTCAAAGGTCCCTGTTTTATTGATCAGGCAGAAATTTTGGTTCACGGCGTAGGAATCGTCACAGTGATCGCCGCCGGTATTGGCGAAAGAGCCATTTAGATCTTTCACCACTGCTGTGGTGAGATGAGTGGTCACCAACGTACCCGAAACTCTATACGAGATCGGTGGATTGACAAAAAACTGCACCGACGGGGAGCTAGCCAATGCCTCGCTTTTTTCCTTACATCCAAATAGCAGACCGACCCTGCGATTGATTTTAACAAGGCCATCAATGCGGGCTGTCGCTGTGATCTGTTTGCTTTTCGCGGCGTCCAGGGTGTTTTGAGGAACTGAAAAGCTAATCTGAGTGTCGGCCCTCTGAAGGATCGGCGCTTCATCCTTGCCGACTATGACCTTAAGGTCCTTACCCTGCATCAGGAAATTGCCACTGACTTTGACAACAGCGGTGTCAGCACCTTGGTCCAGTGTTTCCGGCTCAATCATCATGACCCTCGGCGTAGCCGAGCGACAAGGCAGCGAGTAGCTTGCGTTGTACGCGACAATATCGCCCTGGATCATCAGGACGCGAGCACGATCGAAGTTCTTCTTTGTAACTTCATCAGTCGCTTCCTTTGTCAGTGCAATGAGTTGCTGAGCATTTTGCACTAGCTGTCGCTGTTGGTCGGTAAGCTTATCGAATGTCAGATTGACATTGTCCTTAAACATCTTATTCATGTCACTCAGAACATTCTGGGCGTTAGCCTGAAACGAATTACCTACTGATTGCGCATCGTAAGTTGCTTCCTTCATGCCTTCTCTGAGACTACTCAGTGCATCTGTCAGTGCACTCTGAATCATTCCAACCGTAAGAGCTCCTTGCGCCGAGACATAACTCACGGCAATGACCGATATTAATATTGCCGCCGCGAAAATATTTGTGACTCTCCCCGAACTAAACATGTTATTCCCCCATGACGTTATGCGCTATCATCACGACATGGTGGGCGTGACATCGACGTTAATCGAAATTCCAAATGTATATTTCATTGAGTCCTGCTATACACATAGATATTAATATAGAAATTTGTGCATTTAATTTTCAAACCTTAAAGGATTGTTGGCGATCAGCCACATTTACTGGAAGACCTAGCAACAACGGATGCATATGCAAACTTTGTGGGAAAATTTTCTATGTTATATTGTTCATTTCTTTACAAATCGCACTCTGGCTCACGTTAAAAAGCACTCACACAAGCCTTCACGAACTAATTCACCCCCGCCTCGCAGTTTTTTAAGCCTACGGTGATGTATGCCAACACATCACTCCCAGGCGAAAAGATTCCGTGACCGATGGTGCCGTCTGGGCTGGTACTATTATAAGCTATGGCGCTCGCATGGCTTTGCAGCGCCACAGCTTTCACTTTCGCAAGTGCCCGATCGATAACTGCTTTCGCATGAAGTGTGAGCGACGGATAGCCGCCGTTTCAATCGCCAGTCGGAATTCCCACGGCTCTAGGCGGATCCTCACATTGGTACGGCCGCATTGCTCCGTTTCCGTCGCCAGCCGTACAACCGAATGGATCATTGCCATCGGCCTGGTGAGCAAGGAATTGCTCCTCATTGTCGTTGAACACAAATAGCGTGCCGCGATACGCCGGCTTGCCAATCATCCAGGTGAAATCTCCAGGCCTACCCTTCCCTTGGAACTCCTAGCCATGGACCACAAATGCTGACGGAGGCGGTTCACCACCCGCACTCTGAGCATACGGACGCTCCATGCACACAGCTCCACCTGCCACAACGATGCACGCGATGGCCGATATGTTCTGCCAGCTCCTGGTAAAACGACATGCCAACGTTCACACTCTCTGATTAACCGAGATAGAAGGTACGAACCGCAGTCTCCTCTCAGTTCCATGACCAAGGCGTGACGCTGAACATTACAATCGAAGCGAATCAATTCCATGGTTTACTCGGCGGTGCGGCATGCCTGAACTGCGGAAACTGAATTTCGCATCCTCTCACCCCAAAAGTCAGTTGTGAAATCCTTCCCAATGCTTTTCATGCGGGAGCTTAAATTTCTCGGGATGCTCCTCTCGTAGAATGCAATAGCGATCCGAATAGAGCTCGATCGCTTCCCGAACTCCGCAGCCCGCTTCCCTCCGGACGGTCATCATGACGAATGCGGGCGACCCATCGAAAATCAGTGGGTCAATTGTAGTCCAATCTGGTTGAGGATCGCTGGCGCCCGGGATTGTGTCGCGTCAGTCCTTAGCCCGCAGGCTACAACCGCTGTAAAGGAGCTTGCATCCGGAGAACTTGCACGACCTGCAGTCATTCGCCGCGGTTGCCTTTGCCGCGCTCACGGTCGCTTCGCAATTTCCAGTCCGTGCCGACCGAGACCTTCGCCGGACGATGATGAAGTTCTTCGCGCCGTCAGCTTCCAATGTACGGTCTATCGGTCAGGATGCAACGTAAGGCGTATGCTGCCGCCCGCAGTCGCATCAGCATGATTGAGTCGCCCACCATCAGCCGCCCTGGCTTCGATATTATCCACTAGGCGGCGCTCGCCTCGGCGCTCAGCCAGAAACGCAACTCCGGCGATTTCACACCGTCCGGTGCGATGTAGCGCTCCTGCCATCGATCGTTCTCATCGAGCGGCTTACCGAACTTGTCGGGGAATTTCTGCAGCCAATAGCGCCATGCGTAGTGATCGTAGAGATCGAGCACGTGGCAGGCGTAGGCCTCTGCCAGCGGTCGGTGGCCGTGAATGATGACCATGTTCTCGTCGTTGTTGTGGGAGGCGCGGAAGCCGAGATTGTGTGACCCGGTAATGACCACGCACTCGTCGCTGAACGGGTCGATGACAAGGACCTTGTTGTGGATGATGGCGAAGCCGGCATTGTAGATCTCGGCTTCCCAGGCGCCGAAGGCGTCGTCGGGGGTGATGCGTCCTGCCGGGATGGCGCGGTAATCCGGCTCGCCGCCGCGTTTGCCCACCGCTTTTTTGGGTCCCGCCGGCTCTCCGACGACGCCGACCGTGAATCCTTTGTCGTCCGGCTGCTGGTCGCCCTTGCCGTGAAGAGCATCGGTGAAATTCACAGCGCGCGCGGGGCTGGTCAGCGCGCCGCGGACGAACAAGCTCGGATTATTTCGAAGCGCCGCGCCAGCGGCGTCCAGGATCGAATTGTTGCCAGGATCGAAGGCGAGAAAAAGCACCGCCTGCTTGGCGGCCGCGACCAGATCGAACAACCGCCCCATATCGTTCGGCTTCTCGCGTGGCGGGCTCGCCAGCTGGTGGTTCGTGTTCGGGGAGAACATGATCTCGAGATGTGCGCTGCCGTCCTCGAGTTCGATCGGCGTTTGCAGCAGCCTCGCGTTGCCGGCGTGATTTGTGCGGCGGAAGTCGGCGCCCTGCAGGTCCTTCTGAGCGCCCGCGGCGTCCTTGATATCCTTTTGGAGAGCGTTCCAATAGTTGATGTAGAGCGCCGCAACCCGCTTTGATCGGATCACCAAGGCATTGTTCGTCTGGGTACAAAGTCCACTCGCCGTCCAGTTGGTGGAACCGGTCAGGACGGCGGCGCCCGCATTGCCCTCCTGCAGCACCATGAATTTGTTATGGGGGATCGCATTCTTCCCTAGTATCCGGTCTGTCACGTCGACCCCAGCGGCTTTCAAGGCTTGGCGATTATCAGTGTCAACGTCCTCAGCCCCCGTTTTCGTATCGCGCTCGTTGCCAAGAATCACTTTGCGCGAGGCGGGGTTGCCGTGGTCTTTTGCACCCAGTCTCACCTCCAGACCTTTCGGGTCGTTCAGCTCGTACAGAGCCGCAAGGACTGATGAACCATGCGCATCGGCCTCGTCGAGCAGCGAGGTGACACCCGTAAAAAGCTCGCCCTCTAGGCCTTTGCGGATGCTGTCGGCGGGATCGGCAATCCGGCGTTTCAGCAGAGCAACGTCCGGTTTGTCGCCGAGAGCGCGGGTCACCGCCTGCGTCGCAACGATGCCACGGTTGAAATAGGCCTTGAACAGACCTCGATCCGCCGTGACGGTGACGGAATTGGAGAGGAGCGGCTGAACACCCGGGAGCGGCTTAAGTGACCCTGGTGCCCCACCAAGCGGAACAATGCGGTAGCGAACATGCGCTCCCCGCCTGACACCCAAATCCTTCCACCAGAACTTCTGAACCGGAGCGTCTGCAGTCGTCGCATCTTTCTGGTTCTGCGTGGCCTTGAACCGGGCCAGGGCTGGCAACGGCGCCTCCGTCCCAGCACCCAGATCCTGTCGATAAACCGCAAAGCCGAGACACCCATCGAGATGCCGATCGTACGTCCAGGCCACAAGGGCCATA
>NZ_AP048540.1:0-166592 GCF_059699065.1 Labrys sp. ALF-8 | reverse complement strand
TGTCGAACATGCCGACTGCGTCGATCTCGATCATCTTCATCGACCAGGGCGCGGAGAAGGCGGCCACGGCTTCGAAGCAGCGTTTCTCCTGGGCCTCGTCCGGCAGTTCATGGGCCGCCGCATAGGGCAGGAAATCCAGCGTCCTGCCGCCGGAATGAAAGTCGAGCACCAGATCGGCCAGCGGCAGCAGGGCACGGGTGACATAGTCAGCGATCTTCTCGGTCGCCGTCCCGTCGGGCCGGCCGGGGAAGCTGCGGTTGAGATTGCCCTTGTCGATGGGCGACGTGCGCGTTGCGGCACGAAAGGCCGGATAGTTCATCGCCGGCACGATGATCACGCGCCCGGTAACCGCCTCCGCCCGAAGGGTTCGCGCGAGGTCGAAGAGAGCGATCGGCCCTTCATATTCGTCGCCATGGTTGGCTCCCGTCAGCAGCGCCGTCGGCCCCTCCCCCCGCTTGACCACACAGATTGGGATCATCACGGAACCCCAGGCGGAATCGTCCCGGCTCCAGGGCAAGCGCAGATGGCCATGCTGTACGCCTTCCGCCTCGAAATCGACGGTGGCGCTGATCGGCGAAGGCCGAAGCTCTATCACCGGCGTGCTCATGGCTTTACGAAGAGCTGGCGTGGCACGCTGGAGAGGCATTCGACGCCGTTCGGGGTGATCAGAATGCTTTCGGTGATCTCCAGCCCCATGGTCTCCAGCCACAGGCCGGTCATGAAATGGAAGGTCATCCCGGGCTTCAGCTCTGTCCGATCACCGGGGCGCAGGCTCATGGTGCGCTCGCCCCAGTCCGGCGGGTAGGACAGGCCGATGGAATAGCCGGTGCGGTTGTCCTTCACGATGCCGTATTTCCTAAGAACGGCGAAGAAGGCGTTGGCGATGTCCTCGCAGGTGTTGCCGGGCCTGGCTGCGGCAAGCCCGGCTTCCATGCCTTCGAGCGTCGCCTTTTCCGCATCGAGGAAGGCCTGCGTCGGCTTGCCGAGAAAAACGGTGCGCGAGAGCGGACAATGATAGCGCCTGTAGCAGCCCGCGATCTCGAAGAAGGTGCCTTCGCCGCTCCGCATCGGCAGATCGTTCCAGGTCAGATGCGGGGCGGAAGCCTCCTCGCCCGAGGGCAGCAGCGGCACGATCGCCGCGTAGTCGCCGCCGATGCCCTCGACGCCGCGGATGCCGGCATCGAAGATCTCGGCAACGAGGTCGTTCTTGCGCATGCCCGGCTCGACCTTGTCCACGATACGCTTGTGCATGGCCTCTACGATGCGGCCGGCCTTACGCATGTAGTCGATCTCGGTTGGGCTCTTGATGGCGCGCTGCCAGTTCACCAGCGACAGGCAGTCCTTGAAACGGGCATTGGGCAGGTGTCCGACCAGCGCGGCGAAGGCGGCGGCGCTGAACCAGTAATTGTCCATCTCCACGCCAATGGTGCCACGCGACCAACCGCGCTGCTCGATCACGCCCGAGAGATAGTCCATCGGATGGCGTTCGGTGGACTGCACGTAGTGGTCAGGATAGCCGACGATGTTGTCGTGGCTGAGCCAGGCCGTGCGCTTGGCGCCATTGGCATCCTGGCCACGCCCGAACCAGACGGGCTCGCCCTCGCCAGGCACCACCACGCATTGATGAACGTAGAAGGACCAGCCGTCATAGCCCGTCAGCCAGTGCATGTTGGAGGGGTCGCTGACGATGAGGAGGTCGAGTCCCACCTTAGCCATGGCAGCTTGGGTCTTGACGAGGCGCTGGCCATATTCCTCGTGGGTGAAGTTGAGCGTGGGGCCCGTCATGGCCTGCCTTTCCTTGATGCCGTTGTCTCGAAAACCTGTCCGGCCCCCCCAGCCTGGGCGCGCTTGTAGGCGAGCGTGGCGATGGCGGTGTCCTGCACGCCGGTGCCGGTCAGGTCGCAAAGTGTGATGTCGGCGTCGCTGGTGCGTCCGGCCGCCTTGCCGGCGATGACCTGGCCCAATTCCGGAAACCAGCGCTCGGCGCTGGCAGTTCCCGCCTTTACCGCATGGGCGAGTTCGCCGAGGTGCCGGGTCTGGGCAAAACTGTCGGCGACATAGGAAATCTTGGTGAAGGCAGCGGGGTCGATCTCGTTCTTGTGCTCGGCGTCCGCGCCCATGGCGGTCACGTGCTGGCCAGGCTTGAGCCAGTCCGCCATCAGGATCGGGCTTTCCGCGGGGGTGGCCGTTACGATTATGTCGGCGCCCTCACAGGCTGCCTGCCCGCTTGCGACTGCGCGGACGGGGATGCCGAGCCGGGCCGCCAGTTCCCAGGCTGCCACCTGCGCCCGGCTTGGATCGCGGGCCCAGAGCCGGGCCTCTTCGATCGGGCGCACCAGCTTCAGCGCCTCCAGTTGCATGCCGGCCTGTTCGCCCGCGCCCAGGACTGCCGCGACACGGGAGCCCGGCCTCGAGAGATGGCGGGCGGCGACCGCCCCAGCGGCGGCCGTGCGCACCTGCGTGAGGTAGCCATTGTCAAGTAGCAGCGCCTCGACCAGCCCCGTACGGCTGCTGAACAACACCATCAGCCCGTTGAGGCTCGGCAGGCCGAGCCTGGGATTGTCGAAGAAACCAGGGCTGACCTTGATTGCAAAACCATCGATACCAGGGATATAGGCCGTCTTCACATCCACTTCGCCGCGGTATTCGGGAATGTCGAGCCTCAGGATAGGCGGCATCGCGACGGCCTTGGTCGCGAGCGCGACGAAGGCGTCCTCCACGCAGTCGACCGCAGCCAGATCGAGAGGGACGCTCGCGCGGAGGTCGGCCTCGGTCAGGATGATCATGCCAAGGCTCCTTCCTCGACGATGCGCCGGTGAATTGCGGGATCGATGTTGCGACCGGAGAGTATGAGCGCCGTGGGACCTTGGGGACGGACCTTGCCGGTGAGGAGGGCGGCGATGCCGACGGCCCCGCCGCCCTCCACCACTTCGTTTTCCAAGCGAAAGGCATGGCGGATGCCCTCGGAGATCTCCGCCTCTTCGAGCAGGATCACGTCGTCGAGAAGGTCGCGGCACATGGCGAAGGTGAAGCGGTTGTCAAGGCCGATGCCGCCGCCCAGCGAATCCGCGAGCGTGGGCAGTTCTTCCACGGCCACGGGCCTGCCGGCGCGCAGGCTCGCATACATGGCGGCTCCGCGCTCCATGGAGACGCCGACGACCCTGGCCCCGGGCCGCAGGCCCTTGACCGCGGCAGCGACCCCCGCCGCCAGCCCGCCGCCGGACAAGGGCACCAGGACGAGATCGACATCCGGAAGCGCCTCGGCGATTGCGAGGCCGATGGTGCCCTGCCCTGCGATGACCGCCGGATGGTCGAAGGGCGGGATCTGCGTGAGGCCCTCCTTGCGTACCAGCCGTTCGACCTCGGCCTGTGCCTCGTCCTGTGAGCGGCCGACGATACGGACTTCCGCCCCGAGCGCCCGGACGGCATCGACCTTGTTTCCCGGCACCAGTCCCGACATGCACACGACGGCCCGCCGACCCTGGGCCCTGGCGGCATGGGCGACCGCTCGGCCATGGTTGCCGGTGGAGGCGGTTACAAAGCCTCTGGCCGACGCCCCCATGGTGAGCACGGCATTGGTGGCGCCGCGCAGCTTGAACGATCCGGTCTGCTGATGCGTCTCGAGCTTGAGATGGATGGGGGGGCCGCGCCTGGACAAGGCCGGGGAAAGGATGAAGGGCGTGCGCAAGACGTGGCCGCGCAGGCGCGCCTCCGCCGTCTGGATGGCGTCTAGCCCGACTGGGGCGTTCATGGCTGGGAATTCCAGCCCGTCGGCGCGGACAGACGTGTGTCAGCCCCGCTCCTGCCTCGTCCGCCAATAGTGAACGCTTCCGGCATCGACCGTCCTCCGCCTTTCATTGACGGGATGGTGTCGCGGCACAAAAATCATGTCAATTATTATATTGTAATGATTCATTTCTCCTAGGCGATGAGCTGGGCGTCGAAGACGGGCGGCAGCTGTTCGAAGGTCAAACGAAGAGAGGTCAGGGTTTCGGCGAGCGCGGTGTGCGAAAGGCGGCCGCCGAGGCAGATGCGAATACCGCCTCCCCCGGCTTCCCCGGCGACGAAGGGATCCGAGGGCGTCACTGCAATGTGGCGCTGCGACAGGGCGCGCACGAGCCCCTCCTCCGTCCAATGCGGCGGCACCTTCAGCCACGCGCAATGCGAGAGGGGGTAGGTCGAGGCAATATGTGGACCAAGCGTACGCGCCACGATCGCCTGCCGCGCCCGCGCCTCCTGGCGCTGAATCTGCAGGAGGGCCTCTGCAGTGCCGTCCTCGATCCAGAGGGAGGCGATCTCTGCAGGCAGGTTGGTGGCGCTCCAGCTCGTCACGCGAAGGATGCTGGCGACGCGGATGCCGTGGGTCGGAGGAACCACGAGATAGCCGACGCGAAGGCCAGTCATGACGCTCTTGGTGAAGCTGGTGACGAAGAAGCCGAGGTCCGGCAGAAGCTGTGTGATTGAGGGCATCGGCTCCTCGAGCATTGGCTTGTAGACCTCGTCCTCCACCACGAAGATGCCGTATCGCGCGGCGATGGCGGCAATCGCCTGTCGCCGTTGCGCCCCGGCGACATGGCTGGTCGGATTGCCGAGCGTTGGAATGAGAACCAGGGCCTTGACGCCGCCGGCGGCGCATGCAGTTTCGAAGGCCTCGGGGAGGATGCCCTGTTCATCCGTCGGTAGCCCGCGCAGCGTGAAGCCGAGCACGGAGGCAAGGCCGATAATGCCGTGATCGGTGAGATTCTCCGTCAGCACCAGGTCGCCAGGATGCACGATGGAGGCCACGGCAAGGAAAAGGCCGTGGGCTGCGCCATTGGTGATGAGGATGCGGTCGCGGTCGGCTTCCACGCCCAGCCGCCGCAGCCAGGCCTGCGCGGCGGTGCGGTGACGGTCGAGCCCTGCGATTGGCCGGCACGGGCGCATGAAGGCGCTGTTGTCGCCCTCCCCGAGCCGCATCATCGTCTGGCGCGAGGCCCGTTCGTGCGCCTCGGTATAGACGGCCCGGATGATCGAAAGGTCCGCCGTCTGCCCCGGCTCGCGGTCGAGCATGAAGCGCTCGGCCCGCTCGGTCACGCGGTCGCGCACGAAGGTGCCGCGGCCGACCTCGCCGCGCAGATAGCCGCGCCGCTCCGCTTCCTTGTAGCTGATGCTGACCGTCTGCACGGACAACTTGAGGTCGTGGGCGAGATCGCGATGGGTGGGCATACGCGTACCGGGCGGCAGGACTTCGCTCTCCACGTCCGCGATGATCCGGTCCGTCAGTAGCTTGTGCTTGGTCACTCCCATGCGGCGCGGCAGGACCGGCCGCCATTCCGTTGCCGCCGACAATGGTTTTCGGGAGTCGACAAGACGACGGAAAGAGTCAGAATGGGAGAGTGACATGAAATTGTCCTGATACAATATCGAGGCACTCTTCTATTATACCAATCAACTCGCGGGCGCCATGTTGAAACTGGACAAGATCGACCTGAAAATCCTGGCCGCCCTGCAGCGGGACGGTCGCATCACGAAGCTCGGACTGGCGCAGGAGGCCAACCTGTCTGCCGCCGCCTGCTGGGAACGCCTTGCGCGTCTGGAGAAAGCAGGCGTGATTTCGGGCTACAGCGCCGCGATCGACGCCAGCCGGCTAGGGCGATTCGCCAGCGTTCTGGTGGAAATCACCCTCAAAAGCCACCGGCAATCCGATTTCCAACGCTTCGAGGCGGCCATTATGCGCGAGTCTTCCATCGTTGGCTGCGACGCCGTGGGCGGGGGTATCGACTATCTCCTGCGGGTGGTGACGCCCGACATCGATTCCTACCAGCGCCTGATCGACGGCCTGCTGTCGGCCGAACTCGGCATAGACCGCTATTTCACCTATATCGTCACCAAAACCATCAAAGCTTCGGGGTTTCCGCTCGAAATTGTAGCCGATGTATAATTAAATATTGCGCGACACTTCAACCCGCATCAGGGCTGATCTCGAAGCTCTGAACACATACCGGCAGACGAATTTCGGCTATTCCGAGCCTGACGCGTCCTTGGCGTATCAACGCCGTCTGGCGTCCAAACAATGGATTTGGGCGGTGTATGGTACATCCTCAAGAATCTCATGTATCCCGCGACTGGCTTGACGGGTGCTGCTGTCCCGCTGGGCACCGTTTCCGCCTACCCAAGACCTCGGAATTCTTTTGGAACGCAAATTCCGGGAAATTTTATCGGATCTTTATTTCGATGGCCATTCTTGCTCGATAGCCCGAAGACTGTCCTTGAACACCTTTTGTGTCTGCGGCTTTACAAATATCGAAATCGCTTGGGGATGTGTCTCTCGAATTCGCCGCTCCATAGAGAAAATAGCATTTTCAATTTCGCTGGTGCGCACGTTATCGGCGAATTCGAGGCTCAGGGCGACGACAATTTGTTCTGGTGCCATGTGGAGCGTGAGTACGCTATTTACCCGCTCGACCGCCTGTTCCCGCATGGCGAGTTCGGCGATCGAGGCTTCGATTTCCCGGTCCGCACGCTCGCCGATCAACAAGGCCTTGCTCTCCCTTGCGACCAGAAAAGCCACGCCCCCGAGTATAAGGCCGATGACTATTGAGGCTGCGCCGTCAAAGCGTGGATCTTGCAAGTGATCGGAAAGGAACAATCCGACGCCTGCGACCGCCAGGCCTACGAGCGCGGCGCTGTCTTCTAGCAGCACCATGAAGCCTGGAGGATCTTTGCTGTCCTCGATGGCCGTCAGGTAGCTCCCGTCCCCCTTCGTCTGGCGAAAGGCGCGAAGAGCCACGATCCACGTAGCTCCCTCGAAGATCGCGGCGGCTAGCAACACGCCATAATTCGCCAAGACATGCGTCAAGGGCTCTGGATTGATGATGCGGCTCGCGCCCTCATAGGCCGCCAGGCCAGCGCCAAGTGTGAAGAGCAGCATGGCGACGACGAACGACCAGAAATACAGTTCTCGGCCGTAACCGAGAGGGTGCTGGTCGTCCGGTCCAAGCCTTGAGCGCCGATATCCGTAGAGCAGGAGCACCTCATTGCCGGAATCCACCACTGAGTGGATGGCCTCGCTCCACATCGACGAACTACCGGTCATCGCCGCAGCAACAAACTTGGTTGCCGCTACCAGGATGTTTCCGGCAAGCGCGGCATAGACCACGAAACGAGATCGGTCACCTGCCATCGAACTTTCTCTTGCCCACAGTGTTTCAGAGAGCGAAAGAGGCAAACATGCCGAGGGCGCATAGAGCCATGACCGCGGTCGAGAGCCATCCGAATATCTGGAGGGTCCGGCCGATCCTGTGATCGCCCATCACTCTGGCGCTAGTGGCCATAAGCATCATCAGAACCATGATGGGTACGGCTACAACCCCATTTACGACGGCGCTCCAGAACAGGGCGTCAATGGGATTGACGCCCGTGAAGACGATCGAAGCTCCAATCAGCGTGGCCAACGTGATGGCGGTGTAGAAGGCCTTGGCTTCTCGCGGCTTCTTGGCGAGCCCCGTCGGCCATTTGAATGCTTCGCCCAGGCCGTATGCCGCCGATCCTGCGAGAACGGGAACCGCGAGCAGACCTGTGCCGAGAATGCCGAGTACAAAGAGCACCTCGGCGAACTTGCCGGCAACCGGCTCCAGCGCTTTTGCGGCGTCGGCGGAACTGTTGATCGTCGTCACATTATGCGTGTGCAGGGTCGCGGCGGCGGTGACCATGATGGCCAAGGCGATCACATTGGAGACAGCCATTCCGGCAAAAGTATCGAGGTTGATACGCATATTGGCGGAATGTGCCTGCTCAGGCGCGTCCTTCAGACGTTCTCGATCCGCGTTGTCCTCGATCTCCTCTACTTCCTGCGACGCTTGCCAGAAGAAGAGATAGGGGCTGATGGTGGTCCCGAAAACCGCCACCACGGCGGTCAGTAGTTCCTTTGAAAATTCCAGATGCGGCACGACGAGGCCAAAACCAAAGCCGCGCCAATCGATCTTCACGACGAAGAGCGTGGCGACATAAGTCAGCAGGGCCAGGCTGAGCCATTTCAGGATCCTGGCATATTTGTTGTAGTCGAAGAAAACCTGAGCGGCGGCGCACGCCACGCCGAATGCGAGGGCGTAGAGAAGGGATGGGCCTCCAATCACCAACTTCGTGGCGTCTCCCATCGCGCCGATATCGGCCCCGATGTTGATGACATTTGCTACGAGAAGCAGGGGAACAGCGGAGTAGACCAGCCAGTTGGAGTAGAACTTTCTCAGGTTTCCAGCGACGCCACGACCTGTCGTGCGGCCCAACCGCCCACTGATGATCTGGATGGCAACCATCAGCGGATAGGAGAAGATCAGGGTCCAGTTCATGGTGTAGCCGAACTGGGCGCCGATCTGCGAATAGGTTGCGATACCGCTTGGATCGTCGTCCGAGGCGCCGGTAATGAGACCCGGCCCGAGAACGTCCAGGATTTGCAGCTTGCCGGGATCTTTGGAAGGATTCGGCGAAGCGTTGAGATTGACGGGGTCTTGCGTGGTCACCGTGCCGCGCCTTCTCGTTCTTGCTTTTTGCTTCTCAGCGGCAAGTTAACGTCTGCCTCGATGGAACGTTCCTCTCCCTGCCTTCAAAAAAAATGGCACGGCAGGTCGCATCAAGAAATTATACGCATTGACGCGGTAGGGGCTCGGCTGCCATCCGTTGGCTAAGGCGGTAAACCGGGAAAACCATCCCTGTGGCCTCTGTCGCCATGTCTGATTGACGCCTAACTATCGCTAGGGCAACCTCGTGCATCACGAAGGATCGTTCCGCTCAAGGCGGCAAAAAGTTCTGGTCTCTTTGCCCTGGGTCACCGAAACCGTTGCGGCGGCAATAGGTTCTCCGAACAATCCACGGTAAACACGATCTTGAAGCCGTATTTATTGATACTATCTCGCGAGTATGGATCAACAAGAGTAGAGCCTCACGCAAGAGCTTCGAGGTTATCGGAAAAGGGACGCCGCGGCCGCTGCCGTCTTGGTGAGGAAGGGCGCCAAGATGGCTCGCAAAGCCGGATAGTATTCGAGCGCTGGTTAATGTGATCGAGTCCCTCCGCTTTCAACTCGTAGTCAAGGGAACCAAAAGGAGCTAGGCGAGGTTCATCTGTGCCACACAGTGATCCCGATGCCCCTGAACCCAACAATCTCACCCGATAGCGGTGTAAGCCGACCCGCAATCATTGCGATCCCGGCGTGCAACGAACAGGAGCGGATCACGCCCTGTCTCGCGGCCATCGCCCGGCAACGAGACTGGCAAGGCAGGCGGGTGTCACCCAAGGCATATCGAGTCCTCGTTTTCGCGAACAATTGTGTCGACGCGACGGCGCAGCAGGCGCGCGAAGCTGGTCAAAGGATGAACCTTTCGATCGATGTCCTCGAAGCGATGACGACGCCGTTGAAGGCCGCAGGCCTGGCGCGCAGGCGCGTGATGGATGAGGCCGCTGATCGGCTGGAGGCCGAAGGATTATCGGGCGGCGTCATACTTACGACAGATGCCGACAGCACTGTTTCGCCAACCTGGGTTGCTGCCAATCTCGCTGAGTTTGAAGCAGGCGCCGATTGCGTGGCCGGTTATATCGATGCAGACCCACTCGAGTTTGTCGGGCTGGGCATGGCTTTCCAAGGTCGGGGCTTTTTGGAAGAGCATTACCACGCCCTGGTCTCAGAGATCTTCGCCCTTCTGGATCCGCGCCCGCATGACCCCTGGCCGAACCATCAGGTCAGTTCCGGTGCCAGTCTTGGTATCACACTGGCGATGTATCGAAAGATCGGTGGGCTGCCAGCGCATGCGAGCGGGGAGGACGCCGCATTGGCTCTCGCGGTGGAATGCGCCGAGGGCAAGGTGCGTCACGCCATGAGTGTCTGCGTCTCTACGTCGTGCCGGCTAGATGGGCGAGCGATGGGTGGTGCTGCAGATACGATGCGGCTTCGTCATGCGGTCGACGAGACGCCCTGCGACGACGCGCTTGAACCAGCCTTTACGATTGCAAGGAAAGCCTGGCTAAAGGGCCATCTGCGGCGGACCAGCCATCTGGGCTTCATGCGCGAATCGACCATTCTCGCCGGGCTTGGCCTTAGAACTGAGCAGATCGATGCCGCGCTCGCCAATTTGCGGGAGACTTGCTTCGAGGTCTTCTGGCAGCATCTGTGCAGGATCAGCCCAACGTTGCAGTTTCGTACGGCGCTTCGTCCTTCCATGCTTCCCGCCGAAATTGCACGGGCCGAAGCGCTGCTGAAATATCTACGCGCGCAAACAGAACCGCTCAAGGCGATAGATTTCGTCATGGAGAACAGTGTGACTTTTGAGGCACGGCTGCATAGCCTCCAAGAATAGCTCGCTGGCGAGGGCGCCCCTGAGGGGGTAGTCCGTCGGTCCCAGCCAATGGCACAGCACGATTTCGCAACCGGCCCTTGCATGTTGCCGGCACCACCGGGCCATGGTCGCCAAGTCTGTCCTGTCGAGATAATAAAGCACCTCCGACAGGATGATGAGATCGTATGGCCCGGGCGGCAGGCCGTGCGGCGCCGCACCGTCATGAAACCGGATGTTGTCGAATGCGGCGCAGACGATCTTGGCCTTGGCAACAGCGGTTGGCGAGAGGTCGACTGCGTCGAGAGATCGACATCGCAGCGCAAGGCGCGCTGTCAGCACGCCGATCGAGCAACCAATCTCGATCGCATCGGCATAGGTCGCGCGTGACAGAGCGCCGATGGTCGCGCCGTATTTCTCATCTTCATACGCGCTCGTGGCGAATTTCCACGGATCTGGATCCTCCTGGTAGATCGCCTCGAAATAATCGCGCCCCAATGATTTGCTACCCGTCATCGTAACCTCTGGATGAAATATTCTGTCGGCCGCAGGAAGCGCGCCAGCTTGTCGGAGGGAAAGGTGAAGCCGCTAGGATCGTCGTCGATCAGGCCGGACATCTGCGAGAGATGGCAGGCAATCGCCGCGCGCTTTCTGTCGATCCATTGCGAGATGTCGAGGCTAAAACCCTCGGGGCCCCGCCGATGGATGTGTTTCATGCGCGGTAGAATCCATCCCCACACTGGATAGTGCCAGATGGCGAGGCCCGGCACGCGGCGGCCGACCTCTCGGGCCAGCCGCGCGGCCGCGAAATGATCGCAGTGCGGATCCTTGTCCCAGGTCACAAGCAAGCTCGTGGATTCATTCTGCCGGACGAGGCCGGAAAGACGCCCAGCCGCCGCCTCGAACACTGGGCCCGAAATCGGCGCCCGCGTGTCGGGCTGATCGAAATGGATGATGTCGCTCTCCGGTAGGCCCAGGACCGCAAGGCCCTTTCTGCATTCCTGACGCCGTAACTCGGCCAGAAGGTGCGACGGGTAGCGCTTCGAATTGGGATGAGATCCAGTGCCGTCGGTAAGCACCACGACATTCACCGACCGCCCCGCCTCGCGGCTGGCGGCGATCAGGCCGCCCGCGCCGAGGACCTCATCGTCGGGATGCGGCGCCAGCACGGTCACGCCGCCGTTGCCCAACCGCTCCAGGCCCGCGGCGGGCAGGGCCTCAATCGCCCTGAGGTAATTGCTAATCAGCATCGAAACTCCAGAGTGCTTCAATCGCCCTCTCGCTGCCCAAGGCAAAACGCGCTGCATCCGCCATGGCGAGGTCGGGAACGGGTTGACGCAGATAAGTGGCAAGGTCCCGCGCGACGCGTTCGATCGGGTTCGGCCGGAGGAAGGCCGAGAGGCCCGCGCCACGCTGTACCGCTTCCATGATGTCGAGGGCCGCGCGTTCTGTGACCCCGCGGGCGAGATTGGACAGCGCCACGCACCGCTCCGCCTGATCCATGTCCAGGGCCAGTTGCCGGGCCGCCGTTCTGATCCAGAGCGAGGCGTTGCCCGCCGCAGAGACGCAGGCCGCTACGCGCTGGAGCTGATAGGGATCTTCACCGCGCCTGCGCTCGCGTAACTGGCGGCGGTAGAGTTCGAACAATCTTTCCATGCCACCAAGATGGACGGCGCAGAACCGCCAGGCCCCACCGGAAAAGTAGGGTTGTCGCATGAAGTCGCCTGGTTCGCCGACGAGGGAGGAGTCGGGAACGATGATGCCGCTGAGATCAACGGAGCCGGTCGCGCTCGAGCGCATGCCGAGCGGTGTCCAAGCCGAGAGGTCGACCTTTTCGCTGCCCGTAAGATCGAGCAGGACTAGCCTCTGCCCGGTCTCGCTGGCGGCACTGACTAACGGGCGGGTGAGCAGGCCGGCGCCGGAGGCGAGGATCTTGCCTCCTTCGAGTCGCCAGCCCTGCGACGTCCTGGCGACCCGTAAAGGCGATCGTCCGTCGGCGCCCCAGACACCTGTCATGGCGCCATTCCCGACCTCTTCGGCAAGAACGCGGAGTTGCTCGGCGCTGCCGTGACGGCGTACCAGATCGATGGCGTTGGCATGACCTTCGAATAGGCGCCCGATCGAGAGGTCCGCGCTACCGAGGCGACGCAGAGCATCAAACAGGCTTGACCAGCAATCGGCCTCCATCATCCCATCTCCGCCCACCTCCCGTGGAAGAGGTGCCGCCAGAATACCGGCCGAACGCAACGCCGTCAGAACCTCGGGATCAACGGCCGACCGTTCGTCGGCCTCTGCGGCCCTCGCCTCGCAAAGTGCAGTGAAAGAGGACAGGCGTGAGGCGAGCCCCGGTGTCTCGCCTCTGATCTCCCGGACCAAGCCTGCCCGCATCTCCACCTCCCAATTTTCGGTACGTCCTCTGCAACACCGGGCAGACGGGATCGTTCCCTGCGCGCGGTCCCCACAGCCAACGGGAACAAAGCCCTCGGCCTTAGGTTAGCTTGTCGACTGCAAAGCCTTGGGCGACCTGAACTCCGGAGGCCGCGCCCAATTCAAACCAACGCCCGCGATCGACGCTGGCTGCAGGAGGCGAGTAAACGCAATGATCCCCGAAACCGAGGAAAGCCATATCGCTGGTATCGCCCTAAGGTACGGCGTTTCGGAAGACGCGGTGCGGGCTGCCCTCACTGCGATCCGGCGCGGCGGAGGCCAGATGGCGCAATTCAGCCACCCCGATTTTGGCGGAATGGCTCAATGGACACCAACGATGAGCATGGTGGGTGACATGTTCAACAGCGGTCTGAAGGCAAAACTCGACGGGGTTTGCGCCGATCTCGCGGCTTACATCCGAAGCGCGCCGGGGCGATCGGAAGATGCTGAGGGAACAAGCTACCGCTCAGCTTCCTCGATGCATTCCATTGCTTGGCCAAAAGCTCTGGGAAGAGCGGTGTCGACCGGGTCACAGAACGCCATGCATTATGCCATTTTCCCAGCGGCCCGGCGCTTGGCGATCAGCGATAACGGTAGAGTTCGTATCTTCGATACCGGTGATCATGTGATCCAGGGAATATCGCAGGCTCAGAGCCAGGATCAGACACTGACTTTTTCGAGTCAGCACGGCCTGGTACGTTTGACCGAGTTGAGGGAGGTCAGGGAGTGATCTTAGACGAGCATCGCTCCGTCACGAAGAGGGCGAATGCGGGCGTCTTTGGCGCTCTCAAGGCGATGTAATGTGGGACCCTTGTTTGCTGAAGCGGCTCACCGAGATTGCCTGTTCTATCATTTGACAGGGCTTGTCGGTCGTCATGAAGGCGATATCGGAGGCGTCCCGCCCACTGCCGATGCGGACAAGGCCACCGACAGGAGCAAGGCGGGTTGGATCCACCAGCCACCATGCGTTTTCGAGATAGACTTCAAGTATGGCATGGAAATCCGGGGGCTGCAGTTCAAGCGCGTAGGCGCTCACCGCCCGTGCCGGCACGCCGATGGCGCGACACAGGCTGATCGCCAGATGCGTGAAATCCCGACACACGCCTGCCCGATCGACAAAAGTGGCGAGCGCCGTCGTCTGGGCGTCGCTGACCCCGTGGACATAATCAATGTGATCATAGATCCAGTCGAGGATCTCGACCACTCGCGCCACGCCATCCGGGGAATTGGCGAATTCCCTCTGGGCAAAACGCATGAAACGGTCTGACGGGCAAAAGCGGCTGGGCAGCAGAAAAGGAAAAGTGTAGTCGGGAAGTTCGGCCCACAAATGCCGACGACCTTCTGCTGGAAGCAGTGGGCGCAAATGGTTCTCGATTACGGCCCTATAGGTAATGGTTGTCGGACCCGAGACCACTGCACGCAACTTGCGATCGCCTTCGAGATTTTTGTCGGTCTGGTAGTTTGCGCTGGGCTCGAAGACCAGACTTTCGGTAATGATCTCCTGATCTCGACTTTGCGATGCCTGAAGCGCTAACAGGATCTGGGTCTCATTTTCAAATGCATAATTGAGTCGAGCTTCGATCTCCACTTGCATGGATGGCCTCCGAAATGACAGCTGCAGGAATTTGAAAGGAGAACGTTGAACATTCCCAGAGAAGAGGAGGCTTCTTCCCTCGTCACGCCAGCATTCTCAGCGTCGGCTCGCGCTTCCAATACCGCTTCGCTGCAGCAGCAATGAAAGCCGCGCCCAACTCGACGACACCTTCGTCGACTTTTACGCCAGCCGCCTCGAGCAGCTTGTCGGCTCGTCCGTCGTGCCCTATCGCCTTCAGATGACCGAATGCATCTGTGAGCCACTGGACAGCCGCTGCGTCCTTGCTCAGTTTGTTCCCTGCATCGGCGGACAAAATGACGGCGACTGCATCGAAGAGCTGGGAGGGGGAGCCCGCTAGCTGCCCGTCGGCTTGAACCATGCCGTCGTCCGAAAGCTTGACGCCCTTCCTGATGGGCGCGACGAGGAAGGCTTTGGCGCCCTGCCCGGCAATAGCCTCGACAAGCTTGGTGAGCGTCGACGCGTCGCTCCCTTCGGCGAGGAGGATGCCGATTTTTCGCCCCTTGAGCGTATCCTTCATTCTCTTTTGTATCGATAGGCTATCGCTCGCCTCGAGCTCGACGGTCTTTCGTGCGGCCTCGCTCCGCGCAGGCAAGGCGATGCCGAGCCCCTCTGCTACCCGCTTGGCGAGACCCTCATCGACGTTACGCAGATTGGCCACCATGCGCGCCGGCACTTTTTCGAGTCCCACCTTGGACAGCTCAAAAGTGAAGGACGAGGCAATGTGGGCTTGTTCACTTTGCGTTTGCGACCTCCAGAACATCCGGGCCTGGCTGTAGTGATCGGCGAAAAGTTCGCCTCGAGCCCGGAGCTTGCCGTCTCCCGACCGGTCCTCCATCACGCTTGTCGTTCTAAAGCCTGTCGCCGGACATTCCCGCGGGCCGCCGGTCTCGCCGTGATCCTCGAGGCTGTTAGGCTCGTAATTTGCCCGGCCTTTGGGAACCTGCATTTGCATCATGCCGTCCCGCTGGAAATTCATGACGGGGCATTTTGGGGCATTGATGGGGAGCTGATAGAAATTGGCAGTCCCAAGACGGGATTTCTGGGTATCAAGATAACTGAACAGTCGGCCTTGTAACAAAGGATCGGCTGAGAAGTCGATGCCAGGGACAATATTGGCAGGGCAGAAAGCGACCTGCTCCGTCTCCGCGAAGAAATTGTCCGGATTGCGGTTCAGCGTCAGCCGTCCAACCATCTTCAAAGGCACCACCTCCTCCGGGATCAGTTTGGTGGCGTCGAGAACATCGTATGGAAGGCGGGCCGCCAGTTCTTCGTCGAACAGCTGGAGTCCAAGGTCCCACTCAGGAAAATCGCCGGCAGCGATTGCCTCGAACAGATCCCGGCGATGGTAATCATTGTCCGCGGCCTGCAGCTTCAGCGCCTCGTCCCAAATTGTAGACTGGATACCGAGACGCGGCCGCCAGTGAAACTTGACGAACGTCACCTTTCCCTTCGCGTTGACCAACTTGAAAGTGTGAACGCCAAAGCCCTCCATCATCCGGAAAGAGCGCGGCAGCGCCCGGTCCGACATGGCCCACATCAGCATGTGAGTGCTTTCCGGCATCAAGGAAGCAAAATCCCAAAAGGTATCGTGGGCGCTCCCAGCCTGAGGATAGGCCCGGTCAGCCTCCATTTTCACCGAATGCACGAGGTCCGGGAATTTCATGGCATCCTGGATGAAGAAGACCGGGATGTTGTTTCCGACGAGGTCCCAGTTGCCTTGCTGGGTATAGAATTTGACCGCAAAGCCTCGGACATCGCGAGGCGTATCCACGGATCCCGCACCGCCGGCGACCGTCGAGAACCGCACGAAGACCGGCGTTTTCTTGCCCTTGCCGCGGAACAGATCCGCCTCGGTAATGTCTGAAATATCCTCTGTAAGTTCGAACACACCATGAGCACCGGACCCGCGCGCGTGCACGATGCGCTCAGGGATACGCTCGTGGTCGAAGTGAAAGATCTTCTCCCGCAGGACGAAATCTTCGAGCAAGGCGGGTCCGCGCAACTCGGCCTTGAGGGTATTCTGATTGTCAGAAATCCGAATACCCTGATCGGTCGTCAGAAAACGATCGGTTCCGTCATCCAGACGTTGATGGGTCTCTCCACCATGCCCGCGATCCGTCTTGAACTTTCCATCCTGAGGCATGGGTAAGCTCCCTTTCTTTAGCGAGGTTGCTCGAAATTGTGTTTGGGCCACGCTGCTTGATCGAGCGTGACCCTCTGCTCGCCGCCGTTTTAGATCGCCGGCAGATCATCCCTGATGCGGCCCCCAACCGTTGCCATGTAGGCCGCGGATAATCCTCCAACCAGAAGTCCCACAAAGGCCCAGAGGGCGGCATAGGCACCCGCTTTGCGTGCTGCATCTGCAGCTGCTTTAGCCTTATCGGTCGCGTGCTGGGCCGTTTGCTTCGCCTGGGCGATAACGTCGTCAACTCTTTTGGCGGCGTCGGCCTGGCTGAGCCCGGTCTGACGCGCTACGACTTGAGCGATATAGGCTTTGTCAGCTTCGTTCAGTTCTCCGCTGACGAGCGATTGGGCCACGATACGGCCGACTTCGGATTTGGCTTGGGCGCTATCCGCCGACGCAGGCGGCTGTTGGGAACGGAACAGCATGTCATTGAAGTAGGCACTCACGTCGCTGTTGCCCGTTGCGGCGCCCGCGGCCGACCCTGCGGCATTGGCAACTGCGCCGGTCAAAGCTGCGCCTGACTGAGCGATGCCGGTGACGGCTGCCGAAAGAATCGTACCGGCAAGGCAAGCGGCAGCGATAGTACCCACCGCCCAGACGAGCATCCCATGTGCAGTATCCCGGAAGAAAACTTCGTCGTTATGGATGCCGACCCACTGCGTCCGCAGACGCCCAGACAAGTAACCTCCTACCGCATAGGCGAAGAGCGGGATCGCGATCGACCATAAAATCGCCAGCACCCCAACCGTCGTTCCGGATGCACCGGCGTTCGACCAAGGAGAAATGGAGGCCAGCCCTATCCCGGCGCCGACCACAACAAGAATAAGGCTGATGACTGTGGAAGCGGCAGCTCCTGCAATAATTGCCGCCCATGATACCGCCGATCTAGCTGATTCGACCGGTCCGGATGCCGAGGTGACAAACTCAGCCGTTCGAATTGAAGCTTCTGACATCTAGGCCTCCTATCGATACAGCAATGCAATAAGGATGATGATTGGGATCGGGACTCCCAACAGCCACAGTAAAATGCCTCGACCCATTGTTCCCTCCCCAATGACATGAGCGGTGTTCGCCTGCGACGATGTCCGGCTGCTTCAAAACTGTCATGGCGCGGAGTTGTTCCTGCCCGATGTATTTCCGCCGCGCCGCTTAAATTCAACGGATACCGACTTTGGCCAGGCCGGCATCAGCCCCTGAGCTAGGGGATGAATGACTAGTCGCTGTTGCGCCCTTGCCTAACGCGGTTGGAACCAAGTGGCCTCGTCGGATGTTGCGGAACCATGAAATGGAGGCCTGACATGGCAATCGAGGACAACGAAATTGGTCACCTGATCGGCAGTGACAAAGTGGAGGGCACTGCGGTCTACGGTGCAGATGGAGAACGCATTGGATCAGTGGAGCGGGTGATGCTCGACAAGCGCAGCGGGCAGGTATCCTATGCCGTGCTCGCCTTTGGCGGCTTCCTCGGCATTGGAGACGATCACTATCCGTTGTCGTGGGATAGTCTGAAATACAATACGAATCTTGGCGGCTATCAGGTTGCGGTTACGGAAGACGACCTGACCCGCGCGCCCAGATATGCCCATGAGGAGGAGTGGGACTGGAACGATCCAGCCCGCGCCCGATCCGTAGATGACTATTATGGCGGCGCCTTCGGCTTCGTTCAAAATTCTTCGCCAGACGCACAGCGCGAAAGGATCTAAGGTCGATCACAAAGCGCTCAAATACCTGCCCACGGGCAGCTGGAATCAAAGGTTCCAACTGCCCGCGATGATTGATAAAAAAATGGACTAAATAGCGCCAGCGCCAAGGCCAGTAAGAGGAATTGAGGCATCGTGAACTTAACAGACGCGAGGCAGGGGGCAGCCCGATCGGGCCCTGTGGGTTCACGCCGGAGCGATTTCCGCCCATAGGCTCATCGCTGCTGAACGCAATTCGCGATAGTGACCGGCGGAGATGTCATGGCGTGGGATGTGGAATCGGATTAAGAGACATTCGGCAAACCCCAATCTGTTGGGGGCTTGGGCCGAGGAGCGCATTCCATGGCCGCACGGCTTGCGTGCGACAAGCAAGGCGTTCCTTAGGGGCACCCCGCCCGAGGACGAAACGATTGCCTGGGCAGGTCTCCTGGCTCGCGGGTCTTCGCTTCCTGTCGGCCTTCCCGGCGATACTCGCCAGTGACGCTGGATGACAGTCGGCTCGCCGCTCACAGTTGCGGGGGCAGCTCCGGTATCGCAAAAAAGCTCACCGGATTCCCTCTTAGCCCCGGATGCGAATCCGAGGACCCATGACACTACATATGGGGTAGGGGAATGAACGCCACGTCAATATCGTGGTCATGCGAACCTTGTCTTTGGCTGTATCTGCCGCGGATAGGATGGAAGGCGAGACATTGTCACAGGTTTCAACAGATGGGCTGGCCCCCAGTCGTCGGCAGATCTCGTTGGCTCTTAACCTTGTCGGAAGCATGCGCTCCGTCGAAATTGAGGGTGTGATAGTCTCACTAAGCCGCAGCGTGGTCAGCCCCGGCTGACGGCGCTTGTGGCATTCCAAAGGTGTTAGAACCGCCGCGGCTGTCGGCGCTCGACAACGTCCGATAATCTTGCATTATCGTTCGTTTTCTACTTTATATAGGAGATGCCGCAAGACAGCGTCCACAACCCCGAAAATCACACCCCGGAAGGCTCGGCTTCGCCTGAGCCACCGGCGATTGCCGTCGATCTTTCAACCGCGCAGACACCGGCCGAGAGCCTGAACCAACCCTCCCCTCCCCTGATCGAGTCTGTGGTGCCGGGGCATCTTGGGCACCTTGCAGATCGCGCCCGCCAATACGTCGAAGCGGCGAGCTCGGCCAATACCCGCCGCGCCTATGCGTCCGATTGGAAGCACTTTGTTGCCTGGTGCCGGCGCCATGGCTTTGAGCTGCTGCCGCCCTCCCCGCAAATCACCGGTCTCTATATCACCGCCTGCGCCTCCGGCGCCGCGGCAGCCGATCGCAAGCCGAATTCGGTCGCGACGATCGAACGCCGCCTGTCCGCCCTAAGCTGGAACTATCTCCAGCGTGGCATGCCGCTGGATCGCAAGGACCGACACATCGCTACCGTTCTTGCCGGCATTCGCAACACGCACGCCTCCCCTCCCCGTCAGAAAGAAGCGGTTCTGCCGGAAGACGTCATGGCCATGCTCGAGACGCTCGACCGCGGCACACTGCGCGGGCTGCGCGATCGCGCGATGCTGCTGCTGGGCTTCGCCGGCGGCTTGCGGCGATCCGAGATTGTTGGTCTCGACCTCCGTCGCGACGACACCGAGGATAGCCGAGGCTGGGTCGAGATCCTCGATATGGGGATGCTGGTCACCTTGCGTGGCAAGACCGGCTGGCGCGAAGTCGAGATCGGACGTGGTTCTTCGGACCTAACCTGCCCCATCGTGGCAGTTGAAACCTGGCTCAGTTTGGCGAAGATCAGTCACGGGCCATTATTCCGCCGGGTCACCGGCCGGGGCAAGGACGTCGGTTCGAACCGCCTTGCTGACCAGGAGGTGGCGCGGCTGGTGAAACGCACGGCGCTCGCCGCCGGCGTGCGGCCGGACCTCAGCGAGGGAGAACGGCAGATGAAGTTCTCCGGGCATTCGTTGCGCGCCGGTCTTGCCTCCTCAGCCGAGGTCGACGAGCGCTATGTCCAGAAGCAACTCGGTCACGCGTCCGCCGAGATGACGCGCCGCTATCAGCGCCGGCGTGATCGCTTCCGGATCAATCTCACCAAGGCTGTCGGGCTCTAACTCGGCAGTTTTAGTCTTGTGAGAATTCGAGCCGCAATGGCATCCACTCGTCAGTGGCGCGCTTCGGTCAGAGTGCGGGTCTCGGCCTGGAATCTCCATATATCAGCGGTGAGATCTGACGACGGGGGTTGACGAGCGACTGATCTGGTGACCCTCCAATTTAGGCCAGCGCGGCATTGACGAGCCGTTAGAAATCAAACTCCATTGCCGCCTACCCTTTTCCTGACGCTGTAGTCGCCGATGGGAACGGGAGTGGCCGTTGACACGTCGGGCTTACCTATGAGGCGCGCGTATGGATGACTCTCTCCATACGCCATGATATAATTCTCCATACAGCGGAGATGCCGTAATGACGACGCTACAGATTCGGGACGAACGCGCGCGTTCCCTGGCCCAGGAATTGGCCGTAAGGCGCAAGATCACAATGACCGAGGCGGTAATCCAAGCGCTCGAAAGGGAACTGGACCGTGAAAGGCAACAAGTCCCGCTCGCCGGTCGTTTGCGAAGGATCGCGGCCGAGCTTGCAGATGACGGCAAGCCGGGTGGCAGGGCCATGACGAAGGAAGAAATCGATGCGATGTGGGGGCACTGATGTTTGTGGACACATCTGTCATCGTTGCGATCCTGGCCGACGAGCCTGAGGCAGACGCCTTCGCGGCGAAGCTAGCCGATGCACCTCACCGCTATACATCAGGCCTGGTTATTCTCGAAGCTGCCATGCGCTTGTCCAGCCTCCTCAATGTCGACCCCGTTGTAGCCGAGCGCCGGATACAGCAAGTCATCGATGAAGCCGTCATCCTGATCATGCCGATCAACGGTGCCATCGCCACACTGGCTGTGTCCGCTTTCGCCGCATTCGGTAAGGGGCGAGGCCACCCAGCCCAGCTCAATCTTGCCGACTGCATGTCCTATGCCTGCGCAAGAGCCCATCGATTGCCGTTGTTGTTCAAGGGCAATGATTTCTCTCAGACCGACATTGAGGTGGCATGACTGCGTTTGACACAACCCTGCGAGATGCGATCCAAGGGTTAGCAAGGGTGGAAGTCGGACGGGCCGGCGAGGCAAAACTGGCTTGCGCGTGGGCGATATTGGCCAGGACTCATTTGACGCGGCCTGCCCCGTTGCGGCTGAGCTAGGTTGAGAACCCAAAAATGGCGACCGGTTGGCATTCGGGAACCAGTTCGCTACGGTCCTCTGATGGCTGATCTGACCGGCAGTTCTCTCTCTGATGTTGCGAGCTTCCTCCGTCGGTTAGAGGCTGCTTGCCTCCACTACACGCTTACTTCTGTACGTGAAGGAGTACTAATGGTGCAGGTAGCTGTGCCGGGCGAACGCTGGGAGATCGAGTTTTTCCCTAATTGCCCGCCTGAAATCGAGGTGTTTCGAAGCGACGGCAGCATTAAGGGGGCGGATCTGCTCGCACGGCTCTTCACCGAGTACGGCGACTAGGATTCAGCATCGGCGTGAGCCGAAAAGGATCGATTGCACTTCCGTACGCGCACATTTTCAAGTCTCAACGGCAAAGTGAGGTGTGCAGATGAATATCTCGATCGATCACGCGGCGGACTTACGACCAAAATCCACGTCAGCGTCGATGTGCAGGGGCTCCCGATCACACCCGACTTGACGGGAGGCGAAGCACATGACGGAAGGATCGCGGATACGCTGCTTGGCTAACTTCGCACGCCCACCATCTTCCTAGCGGACAAGGCCGACGATGCCGATCGAATCCGAGAACCGATCCGAGAGCAGGGACCACCACCCCCAACATTCCACGCAAAAGCCATCGGCGTTGGTGGCCTTGCGTCAGTAGGCGGCCCTACCGTAGGCGTAACCTGTTCGAGCGCTTCTTCTTAAAGCAGAAGCACTTCGGACGGATCGCTACTCGCTAGGAAAGCTTGCCGCCAACTTTCTCGCTATGGTTCAACTCGCCCCAATGCGGCTGCGGTTTCGAGCTTGCGAGTCTACGGCCCAATTCTCCGGATCGTCCTTCAGCCAACCGGGAAAATGTACCGTGGTTGCGCTCATTCCGTGCGAATTGTCAGCTGACAATTTTTCCTTCATAAAGTGGGCGTCGGCCCAGGCGTTAAGCTTTTGTTTACACAAAATTCCTTGACGGAAGGTACGACTCGGCGCCTATTTGCGGCAGTAGGGCCTATTCTCTCTCGGAACCGTGAATGACGCCGCTCACCTCAAAAAACGAACTGCACCTGGAACAACAGGTGGCACCGGCGATGGACCAAGTCATCGCTGCCGACGCGCATTCGCTAAGTCAAAACCTTCAGGCGCTCAGGGAAAAGTTATTCCCTCCTGAGGCGCAGAAGGCACTGCGAAAATTCTCGAGCGGCGAGGCGGCCAAGCTGATTGGGGTAACTGACAGCTATCTCCGCCACCTTTCGGCTATTGGTGAAGGCCCAGTGCCGGAGGTGACGGCTGGCGGGCGGCGAGCCTATTCGCTCACTCAGATCCACGAACTCCGTCAATATCTCGGAAGGGCGAAGCCATCCTACTTGCCCAGCCGAACTGGTCTTGAGCACCTACAAACGATTGCAGTCACGAATTTCAAAGGGGGCTCAGGTAAAACCACAACTGCCGCTCATCTCGCCCAATTTTTTGCCCTTCGAGGTTACCGCGTTCTAGCGGTGGATCTCGATCCTCAGGCCTCGATGTCTGCGCTTTTCGGGTACCAACCTGAGTTCGACGTTGGTGACAACCAGACCCTTTTCGGCGCCATTCGCTACGACGATGAGCGACGACCGCTCACGGAGATTGTCCGCAAGACATACTTTGCCGGCTTGGATTTGGTCCCGGCGAATCTAGAACTTCATGAATTCGAACACGACACGCCGAAAGTTCTAGGTGACCCCTCGCGTTCCGCGGACGGTCTATTTTTTGCGCGTGTTGCTGGCGCACTGGCGGAAGTCGCGACCTCCTATGACGTGGTCATCATCGACTGCCCGCCTCAACTCGGTTTCTTGACACTTTCCGCTCTATGCGCAGCCACTTCGGTTCTCATCACAGTTCATCCGCAAATGTTGGACATAGCGTCGATGAACCAGTTCCTCGCAATGGCGTCCGACCTCCTGGCGGTTGTTCGCGAGGCAGGCGGAAACCTCCAGTACGATTGGATCCGATACTTAATCACAAGGTACGAGCCTAATGACGGCCCCCAGGCCCAGATAGTAGCCTTGCTCCGAAATCTCTTCGATGAGCGAGTTCTGACCGCGATGATGGTGAAGTCTACCGCCGTTTCCGATGCGGGCCTTTCTAAGCAAACTATCTATGAATCCACTCGCGAAGCACGAAATCGCCAGACCTACGATAGAGCTGTTGAGGCGATGGATGACGTCAATCGCGAGATTGAGAAACTTGTTCGTCTAGCTTGGGGGAGGAGTGCTCCATGAAAGGGCGTGAGGCTCTTCGTGAACTGATTGCTGCCGGCAAGCCTAAGGAAGGTGATGGGTCTGCGCATCCGCTCCGTAGCGCCGGGGCTATCAGAACCGTTGGCTTGGGGCTTCAGCATATCTCTGAAGAAGCCACCCAGGCCAAGGCTCTGCGCGCTGTGTTGGCAAGCGGAGAGCAAATTGTTGAGCTTGCACCATCGGATATCGAGGTATCGTCAATTGCGGACAGAATACCGTCTGACGAGGATCCCGAGTTCGAGAGCCTACTCGAGAAGATTCGGGACAATGGGCAACTCGTTCCCATTCTGGTGCGACCGCATCCGTCGGCGGAGAGACGCTACGAGGTTGCTTATGGGAGGCGCCGATTGCGGGTAGCGGCTGCTCTTGGAAGATCGGTGAAGGCAATCGTACGGAAGCTTTCGGATGCCGAACTCGTTATCGCGCAAGGGCAAGAAAATGGTGAAAGACGAGATCTTAGCTTTGTTGAGCGAGCACTGTTTGCCTCCCAGCTGAATGCTAACGGTTTTGGTAGGGACACAATCACGGCCGCACTTGGTGTCGATAAGCCCGAACTGTCTCGTTTATTGCGAGTGGTAGAGGTTGTGGATTCAAGGGTGATTTTGGCGATCGGCCCGGCACCAAAGATCGGAAGACCGCGGTGGCTTCAGCTTGTCGATAGGATCACTACCTTGGGTGCTGCCAAGGCTGTTGATCGTGCGCTTAAGTCTCCGGAGTTCGCCAGTCTCGACACAAATGCTCGGTTCAATGCCGTTTTGTCGGCAACGGAAACAAAGCTAGTTAAGGCACCGGTTCGTCGGGCATTGACAACGCCCAGTGGCCAGCGGATTGCCTGGCTTGAGAGCACCTCAAAGGGCGTGCGGTTAACGACGGACAAGTTGAGCTTTGCCTCGTTCCTCGAATCTCGTCTTCCGGACTTCATCAAGGAATTTGAGGAGGCGGGAATATCGGACAACGCCCGCCTAGCAGGGGAGGAGCGTGAGGACAGATGATCGCCAGGTTTGTCACCTGACAATGCCCGTAAACATCTGAAAAGGAATGACATTCGGCAAAGAAAAAGGCCCCCAGAACGTCACCGTCCCGGAAGCCCCTCTCTTTCTCGCAAAATGAGAGTCTCACTTCCGCGAATCACAGTCAAGTTTTTTGGCGCCGTTTTTGGTGAGCGGATTTCTTTTGCCTGATCAGAGGCAAAGGACATATGACAGAAATCGCAACGACGCCCTTTGGGCGCCGATCGCTGTCGCTTGGCATGATCGCAGCGCAGGTCACCGCGCGCGGCTGTCCGCCGGATGCGGTCGTTCATAAATGGCAGGTCTTCCATGCGATCTGCGAGGCGAAGACGCGGCTGGGTGTTTCCGACCGGGCGCTGGCGGTCTTGAACGCGCTGCTGAGCTTCCATCCGGACACGACCCTGACAGGGGAGGGGGACCTGGTGGTCTTCCCGTCCAACCGTCATCTGTCGCTGCGGGCGCATGGCATGGCGCCGGCGACGCTGAGGCGCCACCTTGCGGTGTTGGTCGAGCGGGGCCTCATCGTTCGCCGCGACAGTCCCAACGGCAAGCGCTATGCGCGAAAAGGGGAGGGGGGAACCATCGAGGATGCCTTCGGCTTCGATCTCGCGCCGCTCGTGGCCCGCGCCGGAGAGTTCGAGCATCTCGCGGGAGCGGTAAAGGCGGAGAGGCAAGCCATGCTGCTGCTGCGGGAAAGGGTCACGCTGCTTCGGCGCGACATTGCCAAGATGATCGCGGCCGGGCTGGAGGAGGGGGTTCCGGGGAATTGGGAAGGCCTGCACGAGAGCTATCTCGGTCTCATGCGCGGGATTCCGCGCTCTGCGACGCATGAGGAGCTCAAGCCTGTCGAGGCGGAACTGGCGCAGATGGCGACGAATATCCGCAATATCCTGGAAACGCATGTCTTTTCCAGGAATCCAAGCGCCAAAGAGTCTCAAAGTGAGCGCCACATACAGAATTCAAACCCAGACTCTCCTATTGAATCTGAACTTGCTTTCGAAAAAGCAAAGGCGAAGGCAGTGCCCCTCCTGATCATCGACCCGCCGGGTGAAGCCGCGACCGCTCCAGGCCGCACGGCGCTGGGGCCTGGAGCGGATGCGCCTCCGAGCGCGCGGATATCCGATGGACCGGGACCCCGACCGCAACCTGCGTCGAAGACCTATCCGCTGGGCATGGTGCTGGAGGCCTGCCCCGAGATCGCGGACTATGCTCCGGACGGCATACGATCCTGGCGCGATCTGGCAGGCGCGGTGGGGCTTGTGCGCAAATTCCTCGGTATCAGCCCGAGCGCCTGGGAGGAGGCGCAGGAAGCCCTCGGTGCAGAGGGTGCGAATATCGTCATTGCCGCCATGCTGCAGAAGGGCGAGGCCATCAAGAGCCCGGGCGGTTATCTGCGCAACCTTACGCAGAGGGCGAGGGCAGGGCAGTTCTCGCTCGGTCCCATGCTGATGGCCCTGATCCGATCGAAGCTCGGCAAGGAGCGGCGTAGTGCGTGAGGGGGAGGCAATGGAGCACCGTCTGGCGATGTCCAGGCGCATCGCTGGGGCGCAGGGGTCAGCCGATACGCCTGTATCCTCGCTTCCGCTTGCGGGCCAGCCAGATATCGAGCGCGACGACGGCACTCGCAGGCAGATCGAACAGATTGCTCACCCTGCGGCCAGGTGTGCCGAGACGGCCCCATTCCCGGACAAGAGCGGTCTCCTCGAACAGGGTCGGCTCGATCGAGAGCACATAGTAGCGGGCCATGTTCTTCGACGCATCGATGCGCTCGAGAACATAATGGAGCCGGGGGAGGGCAGGGGGCTTTGCCATAAGTCATTCTTGCCCGCCGCATCACGCCGATCCAATTCATTCTGTGAATCGTTCGGCATGGAAAGGATTCAGGGAATTGATGGGATGAAGCGGCCCGAACGCTTCTAGTTTGCCGGCTAAAAACAACGTTGTGCCACCGAAACTTGGAATTTGGGCGGGTTTGCCCACAGTCTATCGTGGTTCTCTTCGGCGCAATATGAAAGCGCGTTCACCCCTCCAGCCTGCTGCGCCGGCACGGGCAAGCCCTGTTCGGCTTCGCTGGCATGCTGCGCCTGACCAGTGGAAAACCCGAACGGTCGCGTTGCGGTCTTCCATGCTAGAGGACCTCTGCAACCGTTATACTCATGCAGACGGTGTGGGACCGCTTCGGATGGATTCAACGGGCGTGGGCCAAGGTTCAAGGCGTTTGCGACTTCGTGCACGGCCACTTACGGTTTGATTACGGCAGGGCTCGGCCGATGCGCACGGCGGCCGCCGCGATGAACGAGCAGGTGGGGGCGTGTCGCGACTTCACTCATCCCGCGGTCACAGCGGGCCGGCGTCTCAACATTCCCACTCGATACTGCAACGGCTACCTCGGCGACATCGGTGTACCACCCGATCCAGCGCCCATGGACTTCAACGCCTGGTCCGAAGCCTATCGGCGGGCAGTGGTACACGTTCGATGCCCGCCACAACATGCCGTTGATTGGACACATCCTGGTCGCTCGAGGACGCGACGCCATGGACATACCCATGCTCCACACGTTCGGCCCTCACGACCTTCGCGAGTTCCAAGTCATTACCAGGGAGGGGCCGTCTGGACGAGGTACGGGGAGCAACACTAGATCCCCCAGCTACCATCTTGCAAAACAAGGTCTCGGCACCAATCTGGGGTAGCTGTCGACAACCTACTTGCATGACGGAACCATGACCGACGGAAGGACCCCCATACCAGAATTGCTCACGCGTGTTCTTAGTGATGAGCGACGCGACGAGGATCTAGAGAGCGATATTGCTTCCAGTTTCCAGTATCTTCCCGATACGCACACCGAATACAAGAATGTGAGGCGCCATCCTCATGTGAAATGCATGGTACTGTATGACGCGCCGAGCAAGCGCGATCTCCCCACCTGGGCTCCGATGCTGACATCGTCTCTGGACGCCGTGGAGAAGCTGCGATCCAGGCTTACGCCGGCCTGGCGCCTGGACGCCGTCATGCGCCAAGAAGAGGAGTTCGTTGCGCGGGCAAGCTCCGCCTCCGGAGAAAAGGTACAGGCGGTAGCCCGGTCGGAAGTTCGCGCAAGGCTGGCGACGGTGCTGCAGGCAATCGAAAAATCGCGCTGAGCCTTCATTGGCTCTTGAAATCGCCAGGAGGCAAACCAAATCGATCTGAGTCAGGCGCTTAAGAGGCCTGACGCGGGCGCCAGAAGCGTCTGGCGCACTGCTTGTAACCATGTTGCTTCAAATGAGGATGTGGCTATGAGAACCTACGATTTCACTCCATTCGCTCGCTCTGCCATCGGCTTTGATCGCTTCTTTGAACTGTTGAACAAGCAATCCCCTGAAAGTGCGGAGAATTTTCCTCCCTACGACATTGTCCGCACCGGGGACGATACGTTTCGGATCACCCTTGCGGTAGCGGGCTTTTCGCCGTCCGACATCACGGTGACCGCTCAGCAGAACTTGCTGACTGTAGTAGGTCGCAAGGCGGAGAGGCCGCGCTCAGAGGACTACATCTACCAAGGCATTTCCGCCCGGGCATTTGAACGGCGCTTCAATCTCGCCGACTACATCGAGGTGGTAGGCGCAGGGTTCGAGAACGGATTGCTGCAGATCGAACTGTTGCGCAACGTTCCCGAGGCTATGAAACCTCGTAGCATTGAGGTGGTGCCTACGACTTCCGCGCCGCGGGACAAGCATCAACTTGAGGAGGCTAAGGCCGCCTAACCTCTCGTTCGGGAGATGTCGTGGCCATGTCGTCTCCCTTTTTGGATCATCGATTTTGGAGGCTTCGATGAAAAAACAAGACAGTGGTTGGGACTTCAATGAACTGCTGCATCCAAGCCAAGCATTTGAAAGCCCGCTGCAAGTTGCGGAAGACCCAGATCTGACGCTCAACGAGAAGAGGGCCATTTTAGCGTCTTGGGCGTCGGACGCTTGTGCCATGACCGCGGCTCCATTGTTGCGTGAGCTTAACAAGGGAAGCGTGGCCAGTTACGATGAGGTCATGGATGCGCTACGTACCTTGGATGAGGAACCGGGCCGCCAGGCTCGTCGGTATTTGCGTCGAGTTCAGCGTCGCAAAATCTCGGAACAATCGGGTACGTCCGGTAATTCGGGAGCGTCGATTCAATAGCACTAGACATTATAACTGCCGCCGCGAGCTGCGGCGGCAGTGTTACCTGCCGATACCGGTTTTGAGGGACGCAATCTGAGCATCCCCGGAGAGATTCAGAACTTGATGAACCTTTCGCCTGCCGCTGTTTCTGTCGCCGCGGCAGGCAACACCTCGACGACGCGATGAATCGCCAATACGGCCTTCTCCGGCAAGAAGAAGGACCGAGGAGGATTGTTCATCTCCAGCTGATAGGCGCCTTTTGCATGGGGTAGCAGAAGGTTGCAGGAGCGGTTGAGGTGCGCAGGATGGCGCTTCACCGGCCCGGCCAATGCCCACCGCCCAACGGCTTCTGGAGAAAAGGTGCGCCACAACAATCTAGCCGGCCTTGAGCAGCCCGTCGTGTCGCACGCGATTTTCTGACTGTCGTGGATTCGGATCCATGCAGTTAACGGACGATGACCTGGTCTCGGAGCGTCCTCGGCACTTTGTTCGCCTTGTTCTTCCAACTGCTTCAACCAATCGCCAAGTGCCGCTTCCTTGAATGTTCAAACGCTCCCGACTTTCGCGGCCCCAGTAAGTTGTTCCCGCTACGTCAATGCGGGCACCGTACGGGTCCCCCCCCAAGAATGCAGGAGGCATTTCGTCCTGGCGGCAGCAAGACCAATCATAAAAAGCCATGTTGCAACCGTTGAAAATCGTACCGGCGAAGCGCAAAAAAGCGAAGCGGGGGCTTTGCTGAATTGTGGACTACCGCGTGAGTGTAAGACCCACTTCCGACGAAAGCTTCACAAGGCGCCGTCAGCTCCGTTTTAAGTATGCGGTGGAATATGTCGCCCTGCGCGCCCTGGTGGGCTTTTTGCACATGTTCCCTCTCGACACGGCCTCATGGTCCATGGGGGTGGTGTGGCGCTTGATCGCTCCTAGGTTGAAGCGCCATGGTCGGGCGCTGAGACAGCTGGCATCTGCCTATCCGGACAAGAACCGCGGCGAGATCGAGGCCATCGCGCGGGAAATGTGGATGCAACTGGGCAGAACCTTCGCTGAGAGCTTACTGATTGAGCGCCTCATTCGGGCGGGGCGCATCGATGACCGGACAGGACCTATTCTGGAGCCACTAAAGAGGGCCGGAGCGGCTATTGTTTTTGTTTCACTGCACATCGGTAATTGGGAGCTGGCAATTATTCCTGCCGTCTTCAGGGGGATCAAGGCGGCCGGCGTCTACCAGCAAATGAAGAACCCCATGGTCGATGACTATATTGCTCTGGCCCGTCGGGATCGCTATCCGCGTGGTCTCTTCGCCAAGAGTGCCGCCGCGGGGCGGCGCCTGCTTCGTATCGTGCGCGAAGGCGGTTCCGTCGCAATGCTGGCTGATCTGAGGGATCGACGCGGTATAATCGTGCCATTCTTCGGTCGCCCCGCGCCCAGCAACACCTTCCCCGCGCTACTCTGCCGCAGCAGTGAGGCCGTTTTGGTCGCCGCACGTACTATCCGTACCGGCGGAGCTCATTTTCGCATCGAGGCACAGGAAATTAAAGTTCCTCGCACCGAGAATAGGGAGGTTGATATCGAAGTGCTGACGAAGCGAATTCATGCGCTCTTCGAGCAATGGATCCGCGAACACCCAGAGCAGTGGATGTGGGCACACCGGCGCTGGGGCTGAGCGGTTAGTCGACACATTTAATTGTAGGAATTATTGGTAGCTCCTCCTGCGGGCAGCGGAACGGTTCCCCCGATAGTGGCGCCCGCGCTGGTGCACGTCTTCCTCGTCGATCGGCAACCAGACCCTGAGCCGCTGTTATTTCTTCCGTGTTCGCACGGCCCTTAAGCCGAATGCCACCACAACGCAGATTAGAATGACTACAGCTAGAACCGCGCAAAATACGATGTTGGGGTCAATGGTAGTCACTAGGCGAGCCACGATTGTAAGGCGTTATAGCTCCTCTATCATACGGTATTCGTTGCGGTAAGTTTTCGATGAATCACTTTTGCAAGACCACCGACGGCACAAAGTTCGCAGCAATCCGGGCATCAATCACTTCGAATAGAGTGATGGCACGCCTTCTTCGCCGGGATCTGGACGGACTGGACGAGTATGCGGAAGGTGAAGGAGGGCGAGGTGACGACCCACATCTTCGGTTTCCTGACGACGGACGCCAACGCAGTGCTGAAGCCCCACCATGCCAAGGCCATGCCGGTGATCCTCACCGAGCCCGAGCAGTTCGAGATCTGGCCGAAGGCGCCCTCGAGCGAGGCGAAGGAATTGCAACGCCCGTTGGCTGCCCACGGCGCAGAGCGCGGCCACTGCAACGTAGCGTCGCTATGGCCGCCTAGCCCAACGGCGATTGCTTTGGTGCCGGCGGGCGAGCTTGCACATTGCCAGCCAGCCGCGCCTTTCGCAGCCGCTCCGTCTTCTCCCTGATAGCAGCAATCTCTTGATCGATGATGGCCTGCGACGCGGCGTCCGTGGCGGCATGTCGAACTGCCCAGATAGGAGCCCTTCCTTGTCTGTCTTGTCCGTCATCACGGTTTTCGTCGGGTTCGGGCGGAACGGGAACGTCGACTTGCTCAAGGCCGAGCCGCATGCGCTAGCCTTCAGCAAAGTTCATCGCCCATTCAAACTCGGCGAAGGTCTGGGCGTAGAGTTTGCCATCGCTCTCGCGGACATTGACGAGCCATTCCCCGCCTTCCTGCACAACGCTTACCTTTGCGATTGCCAGATTTTCCGGTGTCATCCCCTTTGACCTACACACAACTGGCGCGGAAGCGTCATTCGGCACTTTTAGACGTCAGCGCCATGTCGACATAACCAATGCTAGACTCGATTGTTGGGCCCGACAAGAAGTAACCTTATCGCCGCTCGCTTCGTCCGGACACCGCCTCGTCGCGCTCCACCTCCCAGTCCGCCAGGCGTGCATTCTCATCAAAGTGGGGAACAACCACGGGTGGATACGGCTTCTTTCTTAGAACGGCTTGAAACGGTGCACTCGTGCACGGAGCTAATAGAGGTTCCCCGATGAGAAACAAACTACTGGCCACCGTCACTGTGGCGGCGCTATCCGCGGTCATCGCCGCGAGTGGCGCCTTCGGACAGGATGAGCAGATCCTGAAGCGCAAGCAGATGCAGGAGGGCGCACCAGCGCCCACGCAGCAGGAGCCTGCCGACACCACGCCCGTCCTACACAAGAAACTCAGGCAATCGCAGCAGGCACCGGCCACGGAGCAACCTTCGCAGGCTGACCAAACAGGTGCACCTGCCCGCAAGCCGGTCGATAACACGCAGCGATCGGTCCCCACCGCCCCCAACCGGGCTGAAAGAAATTGCGCAGCCGGCCAGGAAGGCAATTGTCGTCCCGCCAAGCCTTTGAAGGTTGGCCATGACCAACAGGCCCCTGCAAAGTCGAACACCAATCTTGGCCAGCAACAGCCCGAGGATCAGGGCCGCCCACAGAAGAAACCGCTGACGGGCCAGAACCCGCAGCCCGAGAACCAAGCCCTGCCGCAGAACAAGCGACTGACGGGCGAGGCGCCGCAGCAGCCCGTGGCACCCGGAATAAAGCCTGACCGGACCCAGACCGGACAAACCGGGACCGGCGGTAGCAACGACGTTGATGTCGTCGGTTCCATCAATGTTCCGCGCAACAAGGCCAGCCGGATCCGTGAATCCCTGTTCCGCTCCGGCCAGCGCAGCGATGTCGACGTCAGCGTAAGCATCGATGTCGGCCAGGTGCTTCCGGAACGGGTGCGCGCGCGGCCATTGCCGCCCGATATCATCGCGATTGCGCCCGAGTATCGCAGCTATGACTATGTCGTCGTTCGCGACGAGGTCGTCATCGTCGAGCCACGGACTCACAAGGTGGTCGAGATTCTCCGCAAGGGCGGAGGGGGAACCGCTCGTGCCAATGTGGCTCCCAATATCCAGCTGACGGCTGCGCAGCGCCAGGAGATCCTGAGCTATGGGCGCGCTCACCGCTCTGCTGCCCCACCGCCGAGCTTCGACGTCGACACCGGCGCGAGCGTACCGAGCCAGGTTGAATTGGTGCCGATGCCGGACGCCATCGTCACCGAGGTGCCGGCCATCCAGAGCTACGACTTCTTCGTCGATCAGAATGACCAGGTCGTCCTGGTCGATCCGGATACCCACGCCGTAGTGGACGTCATCGACGAGGAATGACCAGGCCTCTTCCCCACGGGATGCACCCGTTCCGTGGGGAAGCCAAGCTCTGACCTTCTTCCCCTCCGGATGCGGATTTGCCGAGCGAACGTCGCTGGCTTCAAATGGTCTCTGGATGGCTCTCGGATGTTGTTGAAGAATCGATAACATCGCGTTGGATGATCTACCTGGATATAATTTATCTTGCAGACATCCTCTTACGGAATTTGGAACAAAATCACCTCATGTACGTTTCTACCTTGCGTACAAACTGATGGAGAGTCCGATGAAGACGCTTCGAAATCTATCCGTGGCAGCACTGCTGGGCATTGGCGCCATGGCGCTTGCTTCGAACAGCGCCTCGGCACGCATCGTATGCAACGAGGACGGGGACTGCTGGCACGTCAGGCAGCATTATGAATACAGGCCCGGATTCAAACTCGTGATCCATCCTGACAACTGGCGCTGGACGGACCGTGACAGATACCGCTGGCGCGAATATGAGGGTCGCGGTTATTGGCAGGGTGGCAGTTGGGTCGAGTTCTAGCGACTCGCCTGTCAGGCCAGTCGTGACGTGGAAAACCGCCCCTCGCAGTCGAAGGGCGGGTTTGTTTATATCATTTCTACCAAATTCTTAGATTAATTGACTCATATGCTTGTAACAACTCTTATTAATTCGTGAAACCGACAAAATTGCTCTCGGAGGAACATTGGCTGATTTGCTCCGTTTTCTTCAAGATTCCTCCCAAGGGAACAGTCCGAAACGATTGGAGATCGCCATGACTACGAAATCACTTCTTATCGCGACGGCCTTCGCGCTTTGTGTCGCGGCACCGACCGCCGGCTTCGCGCAAGGCGTGCTGCCGGGAGCGAAGAATGGCGCGGAACAAGGCAATGATGCCGCAGGACCCGTCGGCGGCGTCGTGGGGGGCGCGGTCGGTGCCATAACGGGCGGTATCAACGGTCTCATCGGCATCAAGGAAAAGCCGCGCTTCAAGCAATATGTCATCGAGCAGCAACCCCAGGTCTACAGGTACGACCAGCCGGTTGCAGTCGGTGCGGTCCTCCCGGCTGAGGGGATCCAATATTACGAGGTGCCCGCCGAGTATGGGCATGTCACCTATCGATACGCTTACGTGAATGACGAGGTCGTTCTTGTCGATCCCGGCACCCACCGTATCGTGCAGGTCGTGCAGTAACCGAACTGAGGCCGGCTCGAGCTAGTCGAGCACCAGGTGCGCAACGGCCCGATCTGGCGCCAAAGTCTGGCCAAGGGCGATGTCTCCGCGACATTGCCCTCGCAAAGACGACGGACGGCGCGCTTCATGGTTCAGGTGACCAGCATCGACTGATGAGCGTCCTGTGAATCTCTCCCGTAGGCTGGGCGCCATCCATTCTCGCGTCGAGGCTGCCGCTCCCAATGGGCAACTTGGGGTAGCTACAAGAGTAGGCCGTAGGTCTCCGGAATTCATGAACAAAGCAGCAAGGTAGGTGTCGTTGCCGAGAAGGTTGTTCAGTCTGTGGATGTGCCGAGGCGGCCCCATTCCCGGACAAGAGCGGCCTCCTCGAACAGGGTAGGCTCGATCGAGAGCACATAGTAGCGGGCCATGTTCTTCGAGACATCGATGCGCTCGAGAACATAATGGAGCCGGGGGAGGGCAGGGGGCTTTGCCATAAGCCATTCTTGCCCGCCGCATCACGCCGATCCAGTTCATTCTGTGGATCGATCGGCGTGGTAGGATTCAGGTAATAGATGGATGGAAATAATCCGGCGAGCGTGAGGTTTGCCGGCTCGGTAGCAAGGACAGTTGCGGAGACTTGGAATTGGGCGGGTTTGCCCACAGGCTTTCGGGGTTCTCTTCGGCGCAGCATGAAAGCGCGTTCACCCCTCTAGCCTGCTGCGCCGGCACGGGCAAGCCCCGTACGGCTTCGCTGGCAGGCTGTGCCTGACCAGTGGAAAACCCGGATGGCTAGAAAGGGGCGCCAGTAATCGTCCAAGGCCGACGATAATTGGTTCCGATAGGAGACCATCCGCGGCCCTGTTATTATTGATCGGATTCGCTTGGGATGCACATGAATGATATTGCTGCGGACGATCGCCTTGGTGGTTTTCGCGGTGGCATGCAGTTACGCGATCAATGCCAGCTTTGGGTCACCCTGGAACCAGGCGCATCCCCTGCTCGCTATGCTGTACTAAGCACTTTGGCTAGTCGCCGCCTGCGTGATTCTCATGGCCTTCGGTTGGGTCCTTCGGGCCGGCTGGGCACCTTCGCTGACCAAATCAAAGAGGAAATCTCAGAGTAAAAAGTAGTCACATTTTTCGAGGGTGGCACGCCTGCGTCTTTTGGATGGCCAGAAAGTACCTTACGTGGGATGGTCTTGTCGGGGAGCACGTTAGGGTCGCAGGAAGGCACGAACCTCGCGCGTGATTCAATGCAAGCCGAACTTTATCCCTGCCAGCGCAATAGGAGGGCGGAGTGACCTACCCACAGTTTCGCTCGCTGTCGGTTTCGAGCATTGCCTGGTTCGTCGCCCTTGTCGCGGGGCTCGTAGAAGCTTTGCGATGGTGGCTAATTAACCCTCACGACCTTTCAAGCAGGTCGGCATTCGGGTGGTCCCTTCTCTTTGTCGTAGTTCCGGCTTTGGTACCTATTCTGGGAGTGAGCGTGGGCCTTGGGTACCTCACAATGCGCGCCTTACTGAGGTGGAAACTGCGAACATCCAACAATGATGCAATTTTATGATTTCCCAAGATCGGATGTTCATATGCCCATAACACGTGAAATCGGCCGCACAATTGATCCGCCTTGTCGCCGTCCTTCTTGCACATCTGGCGTTTGCGTTGATTGTGAAGCGGCTGCGTTGGGGAGGACCAGATGCTTTGCGGAACGGCGAGATGTAGCACCATGACAGAGGAGACCTTCGATGTTCTTCTCGAACTCTCGAACGCCAAGAGAGACAATCTGTCTGGCATAGTGATAGGTGGCGAACAGGTGCGCATTGCGCGCGGGTGCCATAAAAGCATTTACGCCGGAGGTAATTAAAAAATAAATCCCAAATCCCCGCGTGATCGATGCTTTCTCCATTACGCACTTCATCAATCATTTTTGACGGTGACGCCACCGATATGAATTTCTGTTCGCTTTTTTGATGCCGGAACAACTGCATGGAGATCGTCAACATAGCCCTTCTCGCCGGAATGGCGATCACGTTCCCGCCGGCTACAGGACTTGCCGCGGAAGATTGGAGGATCAACGGGAAGTATCTCGAGCTTTTACTGATCCATTTTTCTTTTCATTTCGCGAAATAATATTCTTGCCCCGGTAATGATCCATACGTAAAGGGCTCTTGCTCATTGCCAGTGGCCCGAAGCACGTCGTCACGCACCTTTCGGAGTAGTAGGTTGATCTCAACGCCCGGTGCGCCGATGTTGTCGAGCAGGGCCGTGGTGAATGGACTATGGGAGCCGGATTGCCCATCATCAGCCACGGCGCCATCTCGAGCAGCATAGATGACCATGGTCCCGCTGTCGGGCTCGACGCGCGCGAGCCCTCTTGGAAGGCTGCGCTTGGCACTCGTGACCATCATCTGATTCAAGAACGGATCATCGCGGCAGGCGTCAAGAAACACGAGACGCAGTTTCTTGGCGCCACTGATGGCACCCATCATCTGGTCGAGCGAAATTGTTTGTAGGGCGACCTGGCGATCCGACTTCAGAGCGGCATCGACCGGCACCAAATAGTTCTTACCATCGACCACAAGGCCATGGCCCGCGAAATAGACCACGGCCCAGTCGGCCTGGCTGGCGACATCCGAGAATTCAGAGAGCGCGGAGATCATCTGGGCTTGTCCGGCATTGGTGACCAGAGTCACGGTCCTGAAACCCAACGCCTTGAGCTTTTCGGCGACGGCCTCGGCGTCCCGTTGGGGATTGGGGAGCGCCGGCACATTCTTGTATTCCGAATTGCCGATGACCAAAGCGACCCGATTTTCATTGATGGGCGCCGCCGTCGCGACAACAGGAGATTGTGCGGGTGCTGGTTTGGATGGCATCGCGTCATCCAAATAGCGGCGCAGCGGCAAGAACTCCCGGGACTGGACATCATAGACGAAGGGTTCGGACTTCGCCTGTCCCGGAGCAAGGAAAACGCTGCCCTTGGCAAGCGGATCATTATTGTCGGGGGGCTTGTAACCTCCTGTCGAACACGCTGCCTTTATGAGGTCATTGTCGGCATATTTGACGTCAACCAGAAGCGTCTGCGGCTTAGGTCCTGGCCGGACCTTGTCGACGTCGAGATAGACGATGCGCTTCGAACAATCGACCGGATCATTGTCGTAGTACCGGCTACCAGAGATCACCTCGGCCGTATCGATGGCATTGAAGACACTGCTGCCATTCTGCCTTCTTGGCCAATAACTGGCCAGGCCGCTGTCGTGCTCTCCCATGCCGTCGTATTTGGATATGCAATAGAGCGTGTCCTGATCGTAATCTCCGGCGACCGTCACGCAATTATCCCCGACAGGCGAACCCGCCACGAAGGACAGGAATTTTAGAGTTCCGCGAGATCGTTGCAGAAGGACACTTCCGCCGTAATTGGTGGCGTGTGACTCGCAATCGCTCCGATAGGATGCGAAGATCACATCTTCGCCCTGGAATCGCTGCTCAAAGACGCCGCCATCCAATTCCACATTGCAGGTCGAGCTGGAATCGCTGCCTGGATAGTTTCTCACTACCTTGCAATTGTTGTCGTCGACATCTTGAGGAGCGCAGAAAGTCGCCAGCACGTCGGCTTTCGTGACCTGATTTCCAACGCTCTTCGTGCCAGCGATTTCGGGTTGGCTGGCCCTCGTCACCACTGGCGCTTGATTTCTGGTACGCTGCAGTTCGGCCAGGATTCCGGGTGCATCGGGATCGGTGGGGTAGGTCTGCATGAATACCTGAATGTCGCTCAAGGCCGCCTGGCTATTGCCGAGCATGGCGTTAGCCTGGGCGCGTCCCTTCAAAACGTAAATCGCCTTCGGATCCAAGATGAGCGCATTATTGAAGTCGCGTATCGCCTCGTCAGCTCTATTGAGCTTCACCAGCGCTTCGCCCCTAAGGTTCAGAAAACTGGGATTACTAGGTTCGATAGCGACGCTGGCGTTGAAATCACTGAGGGCCTCCTGCCACCGATCCAGCGAGCCGAGCAGGAGACCCCGGCTCAGATGTGGGAAGGCGAGCTTAGGCGCGAGGTTCATCGCCGTGTTGACGTCGCTCAGCGCCGCCTGGAAATTGCCGAGGCCTTTGAAGGCTGCTTGCCTGTTGTCATAATATCCGGCAACGCCAGGATGCAGCGCGATCAGCTTGGTGAAATCGGCCACGGCCAAGCCAAATTGCCGCTGTTCCAGGTAGGCGTTGCCCCTGCGCAGATAGGCCTTTTCCAAAAGGCCTTTGTCCCTCAATGTCGAGATCGCCTGCGAACAAGCCAAGATCTTGTCGGGCGACGTCTGGGCGCTCCTGCAGCCGTTCCATGCGGCCTGCTGAGCTTCTACCGGACCGGCCAGTGATATCACCAAAACAAAAATCGTCAGTATCGCTAGGAGATAATCGAGAACGACCCTGGAACGATAGTCAGCCAATCTCATGTTACCTTTGCCCCCTAAGGAATTCCTGATTTCAAGGTTATCCTGCACGGAGACGGGACGCACGTATGCTCCCCACGGGACAGAAAATATTTCTATGGGGATGACACGATCCCGGCCTTGAAAGCTTCGGCCGGTGAGCACCTTTGAAAGTTGGGAATCGGGACCGACTTCTCGCTTCTAGAGTCCAGCTTCAACGTGAAATCACATGTCGAACAGGCAAGATGCCCTCGTAGCATTCAGTCAGGCCCACATTGCGGGTGGCGGAACGCCTCAGTCGGGAATGATGGCGAAGAAGCTCGCTCCTGGCCTCGGAAATCTCCTTCGACTGTTGCTCTGATTGGTCGGGCGATATGGCCTTGACCCACGTGTACAAATTATGTGGCGACACGCCGAAGCGGGCGGCGACATCGGGAGCGCCGTGACCTTGCTCGGCCACCTGCCTGACAGTTTCCTCTTTAAATTCCGGCGTAAACCGCTGTGAATTCACAAGCTGCCTCCTATGCTCAAAGGATAGGCAGGACTTGTCTACCGGATGGGATCGGTCCACGTTGCCGCTCTGCATTTCCATAGTTGCCGGGGGCGGTACTCCTGCCTACCGCCGCGCTCCCCTGTCGCAGCGGTGGTTTGTCGTGGCTCAGGCCATCGCGCAGCCAAGTCAGGCTATTTACAGAATAAATCATATACCAATATATAGCGTGTAACTTCGGGTAACTGGCGAGCCCGATTCCGTCGGTACCGTGCAGGGCCGTTGCCGTCCGACGATTACGATAGCCGAGACCTTAGAGGAGAGTGCTTAGCCAACAAGCAGAACAATCGCGCAAAAGAAAACCCCGGCGCTTCCAACACCGGGGTCTCTTTAAAAGTAACCAGCTAGCCCTTGAGATTGCAGCTCCAGCGACCTGACACCACAAAGACAAGCCAGCAACGTCTCCAGTTGCGAAGTTAGTCAATCTCTGTGTCAGCGTCAAGGCGTTGCGGTTTTCTTGTTGGCGGAGCTTTGCCAGAAGGACCCCGCTAAATGGAGCGGAACGTAAATACCTGGCCGGTATCAAGGCCCGGGGTGGAGAAACGCGCCCCCGAGACTGATTTCACGTCGCTTGGATCGAGCCTCTGCGCTGGTCTTGAACTCGCGAACGCTTCGTCTGCGCTCCCCCATTTGCGGCAACACGAAGTGAAAGACCGGCAACCAGTTCGCCGGCTTTCGCATAAGGCGCAACATTGCGAAGCCGCGATCTGGCGTTCCACGTCCCGCAACGAGATCCGGACGATCGTCAGGACGGCACGTCGCTTTGACCGCGCTGGGCGCCAGGCTGGACGTCGCAACGGCCCCCTTGGTGGCGTTGCCCTCGAACTGATCGAGCTGTTGGCCAATCTTGTGGACTTTCGCACAGGTCGCCTCGAGCCTTCAATTGGCACCCTCATGCGTCTCCTTAAGCGTTGCCGAAGCGCTGTAGTCGGCGCACTCCAGGCGCTTCGTCGGCATGGTTTCCTAGACTGGATTCGTCGCTATGTCCCCACCGGCATGGGTGGCCGCGGGCCGCAGGTCCAACAAACGAGCAATGCCTACAGGCTCTCACTGCCTCAGAACGCCCGGGCTCTTCTGGGGCACTGGGTCGCTTCCCCTCCAATGCCCGAGGACGCGGAACATGAAAGAGCGCTAGGTGCCGCGCGGTTGCAGGATTATCAGGAGCATCTTCCGCCAGAAGAGCTCCCCTTCTTCCTGCACGGGCGCAATCCTCTCTCCGAAAGCCTCGCACGGCTTGGTTCGTTGATCAGGAAACGTGAGTCCGCCAAGCGGACTGAATCCCGAGTGAATTATATAACTAGGGCGGAGGAATAAGGCGGGGAGTTCCGAGACCGAGAGATGTTGCCCTCACGGTAGAAATTCCGCGTCGCCTTTGGCGATCAACATCCCGTCGCGGGCTGAATTGTCGCTTTATTCTGTTAGACCAGTGGTTCCAGTTGGCTTCCAATGAAGCCAAGCGGATTGGCCATGTCATTATCTTTCGTGAAGCGTCCGTCTTCGGAGGCTAAATGTCAGAATGCGATGTCGCGCCCAGATTCTCGGTCGATGAAAGGGGCAGGGGCTATATACCTCGCTCCGGTGCAGGGCTGTTACGGACGCAATCTGCGAGAAACGGGCACTCAATCCGCCGATAGTGCCATTAACCCGGGCTAGGATCCGCGCCGCCGGCGTCATCACTTGTATGACCATCTCCCGTGAGGCCTAAATCTGCATCGGCTTAGATCGCGTACGGAGCGCCGGGGTTTCGATAGCCTATCCCATGTATGAGGCCACATTCCCTGGCGCATAGGCGCCATTGCTCTTTGGCTGTCGTCCGGCGTCCGTCGCCAATCGCTATTGCTCAGTTACATAAAAAGTGGTCATATGAAGTGATATGGTTTAAGAATGTGGATCATCACATTGGTCGCGTATTTGCTGCGTTCGTGCACCTCGATGTGGTCTGGCGTATTCTGTCGCCTTCCAGCCCGAATTGATGGCCGAATTGGAAGCCGCTGCAGTTTGTGGCCACCTGGAGGTGGGGCCGCGATCCGTTGCGGAGATGAGCTTTCACCTATCGCCTTCGTCGGTTTCGGCGTCCCCCGTCGGTTCGCATTTTCGTCTGCCTTCATTCCTCGCGAACCAAAATGCTTCCTCAGTTCGGAGATCAGCGCTCCGCTAGTCCGACCGCGTGGCGCGGTCGGCTCTGAATCCGCTCGCCGGCTATTGACGGCTCACATCGCAACGGGCGCAACCCCAACAAGGAGAACGGCCATGAAGAACTTTTCGGAATTCAGCATCCTGGGCAATATCGGCAAGGTCTCGAAGGTCGGTGCCGCGACCAAGATCAACATAGCCGCGAACTATCCGCAGCAGGACAAGAACGGTGAGTGGTCGGACGACACGCACTGGGCAACAGTCACCCTTTTTGGAGAGTACTTGCAAAACAAGGCTTCCGGCTACGCCATTGGCGATACTGTCCTGGCTCGGGGGCGGATCCGCAACGGCAGCTATGACAAGAATGGCGAAACCATCTACACCACGGACCTGGTTGCGTTCGAGTTCGGACGGGTTGCTAAGAAGGGCGATGCAGACGATAGCCGCGCCTGAGTTGGCGGGAGGGCGCCATCGGCGCCCTTCTCCCTGATATTGGATATGCCGCTGCCAGAGGGTTTTCCGGCGAGATGTCGAACAGACCACGGGGGCCGTGGAGGTCATTCCTCCACCTGGCCATCGTATTTCTGAAACTCAATGACGCCTTGTATGGCCGCTAGCGCGAAAAGACGTCGGTCGAACTGCCCGGCCGCTTCGCACTTCAACGCCGCCCCTCGGACCAGCTGTTCGACAAAGAACCGCGCGGCAACAAAATCCGGCATTCCAGGCATAGCGGCGACAATCTCGGCAGACTTTTGCCCCGAGGTGTCGTCGCTGACGACGGAGGAGGCCCAGGCAAGGATGCCGCTGATAGCCGCCGTTATGTCGCCCGGCGTCAAGTTGCCGGCGTCCAGGTCGCCGGCGATCTTCGATCCTGGCAAAACCCGTGCGGCGGCCGCACATAGGTTCGCACTCTCGGAGAGGGTAAGGTTTCTCATCTTGCGCTTTTCCCTTGGACGGCGAAGCAGGCCCCGTCCTGCTTCCCGAGCTCGCGCGGAGCAGCGGGTGTGCAAGCGGGCAAGCCGGTTCTCGAGGGACCCGTCTGCAGGGAGCGAAGCGAACGAAGATGGGACGGAACCGGCTTGCCGGCGCGCCGAGGGCAGAGCCCTAAGCCGTGGGTGTTCGTGAAAGGGAATTGTCATTGGACCGGGAACCAAGCAGGGCTCTTTGCCCCCGCGGCCGACGCCTACTCGACCGGCAAGGACTGGTTGTCGGTTCGGGACCACATGGTTGCGAAATGCTGGTCGAAGCGCCTGGCCGCGTCGCTCGAGTAGATCAGCACCAGGTCGTTGTCCTGCTTCTTCAGTCCCGCCATCGAGAAGTTGGCGGAGCCCGTGCGTAGCAGTTTGCCATTGATGGTGTAGCCCTTCAGATGCATCAGGTCCTGATCCCGGGCCTTTACCTTGACCTGGACATTCGGCGTTTGGGCCAGCACGACCAGCGGATGTGTCGGCGTGAGCGAGAGATGCTTGAGCTCGCCGGGATCCAGGTAGATCCGAATATGCGTGCCGCGGATGGCCGCGGCGGTAAGGGCGTTCATCAGCCGGTAGTCCGAAAACACGAAGGAGGCCATGTTGATGAAGCCGCCGTCCATGCCGTCGAACAGGGCCGTGCCTGACAAAGGAGAGAAGAGATGACGGACGTTACCACGATTGCGCTTTCCAAGCTGATTCCGAGCGCCGACAATGTGCGGCGCGTCAATTCGGAGGCCGGTATCAGCGAGCTTGCGGCTTCCATCGAGGCCAACGGCCAGTTGCAGAACCTCAATGTGCGCAAGGCCAAGGGCAAGTTCGAGGTGGTGGCGGGTGCGCGTCGGTTCGCAGCCCTGAAGCTGTTGCTCAAGGAAGGGCGCAGCGTGCAGGGCGTCGCGGTGACCAAGGAATACCCGGTCCGGGTTGCCATATTGACCGGCGAGCGGGACGTGGAGATTTCTCTTGTCGAGAACATCCAGCGCAGCGCCATGCACCCGGCCGACGAGATTGAGGCATTCCGCAGGCTCAATCAGGACGAAGGCCTGCCGAGCGAGGAGATCGCGGCGCGGTTCGGCATTTCACATATGACGGTTCGTCGCCGGCTGAAGCTGGCAACCCTGTCGCCCCGGCTCTTGGAGGAACTGCGCAAGGAAGAGGTGAGCCTTGAACAGGCCGAGGCGCTTGCGATCAGCGGGGATCACGAGGCGCAGGAACGGGCATGGTTCGATGTGAACTCATTCTATCGTCAGCCGCACTACCTTCGTTCCGCGCTCACCAAGGAAGCCCTGTCCGGCAAATCGGCGCTCGCGCAGTTCGTCACGCTCGAAGCTTATCGCGCAGCGGGCGGGGCAGTTGAGGAGGACCTGTTCTCGACGCAGGACAGCATCTATCTGTCCGATCGCGACCTTGTGCGCAGGCTGGCCGACGAGAAGCTGGCAACGCTGGCCGAGCCGGTCAAGGCCGAAGGGTGGTCATGGGTCGAGACGTCTCAGGAGGCTGTGTCGACCTACGGAATGCGCACGCTTTACCCCAAGCAGGTGCCCTTGGGCGACGAGGATCAGCAGAGGCTTGAGGGACTGCAGGCGCGATATGAAGAAATGGAAGACCAATCCGCTGCCTTCGAAAACGCAGATGACGATGAGGCGGACCTGATCGCCTTCAACGCGGAGATGGATGCCCTCGAAGAGGCCATCGAGCAGCTGCGGGCAACCTCGCAAGCCTTCACCCCCGAACAGTTGGGCGTTGCCGGCGCGATCCTCTATGTCGGCCATGGCGGGCGTGTCGAAATCAGGCGCGGCATCGTGCGCAAGGAAGATGAGGCACGCCTTGTCGTGCGTGACGAAGGACAGGACGTCGCCGGGGAAGGGGAGGGCGCTCCTGTTGTCGCCGAACCGGAGGCTATGGGGTTCAATGGCGCTCTGACCGAGGAACTGACCGCGATCCGAACCGCCGCTCTGCGTTGCCAGCTGGTGGAAACGCCCCAGGTCGGCTTGGTCGCGATACTGCATCCCTTCGCCGTGCGTACGTTCTACGCCGATCTGAGCTATTCCAGCATGCCGAGTTCCGCCGTCGAGGTTCGCGGCGAAGCCCGCCGCATCGAAACCTCGATCAAGGAGCCAGAGGCCTGCCGCGCCCTCGTGGCGTGGAATGACATCATGGACAGCTGGAAGGCACGACTCCCGAGTGATGCCGCCGAGCTTTGGGACTGGTTGCTGGACCAGACCCCGGCGACCCTTGGACAGCTGCTTGCAGTTGTGTCCGCTGCCAATCTCAATGCGGTGCAGATGGGTTTCGAGAAGAAGCGTTCAGACCGGGTTTGCAACGCGGACCGGATCGCACAGGCGATTGCTTTCGATATGCGGGCTTGGTGGAGCCCCGAACGTGAGTTCCTTGGCCGAGTGTCCAAGGCGACCATTGCCGGCATCATGAAGGAGGCGGGCTTGCCAGATGGCGCTGCTGCCGACATCGAGCGCCTGACGAAGTCGGAAGCGGTTGACCGGGCGGAGCGTGACCTTGCCGGGCGCGGCTGGCTTCCCGAGGTGCTGAAGACGCCGGAGGCGGTGCAGCAGACCGAGGGAGCGGAGGAAGCCGAAGACGTCGAGTTTGCCGAGGCGGCGGAATGAGGGAGCGGGCCCGGCGAGAGCCGGGCCATTCCCGTTGAAGCTATCACAAAATGCCCGGAATCGGCCGGGTTTCACCGGAAAACCTTTCCTATGTTTCGACAGGGAGGCCAATTCACGCTATAAAGAGCGTGAATTGGAATGTTCAGATGACCGTCGCTTTCGCTCCCAAGACAGATGCACGCAGCAACAAGGACCGGGCCGCCGCCATTGTCCTCAAGCTGGCGCATCAGCATAATATTCATTACGTCAAGACGGCTCGCGACCGCTGGGCCGACAAGGTGACGGAGCTGGCTGGCGACGAGGTGCAGTTCGATGAGATCGAGCAGCTGATCATTGCGCTCGAGCGCGCGAAGGTCGTGTCCAGCGACGACGCCACGAACCTGATCAAGGCCTATCTCGGCGGCAGATAGACCTCCCCTTATGGCTTTCGATCCCTTCGGTGATGCCGCAACGCGCGGCTATTTGCGCAACTCCCTTGGCACGTCCGATATGGACGTACTCAAGAGGTTCGAGCACCACGAGTTCGTCCGAAAGGTCGACAAGGCAGCCGATCAGCTCGCCCAGGTTTCCAAGATCTCCTATGCGGACATCCAACAGGCGCACAAGACCCTGTTCGAGAAGGTGTATCCGTGGGCAGGAGAGGACAGGTCGCGGACCGCCCCGAATGTCGCAATCACGAAGGCGGGCAAGGACGACATGTTCGCCCATCCGCAGGAGATCGGCAGGGCCGTGGACTATGCCCTGAAGCAGGGGCAGGACAAGGCGTTCATGGCGGCCAAGCCGGGCACGGTCATGGGCAGTCTCGCCCACGCCCATCCCTTCCTCGATGGCAATGGCCGCACCATCATGGTGGTGCACAACGAGTTGGCGCATCGCGCCGGCATCAGCATCGAGTGGGAAAAGACCAGGAGGGACGACTACCTCGCCGCCCTGACAAAAGAGCTGGATCATCCCGGCAAGGGGCACCTCGACGCCTATCTCAAGCCCTTCGTTCAGAAGGTGGCTGACCGGGAAACCCAGCTTCAGGCCCTCAAGGAGCTTCCCGGCCTGGATCCGAAAGTCGAAACGGCCGGCAAGCCGGTCGAGGCGGGCGCGGGGCCTGAAGCCGCAAAGCCGGCGCCGGCCGACAAACCGCGCGGTCAACGACTGCGGTGACCACCAAGTCACGGAAATTAACAGATCGGAGTTATCGAATTGAAGTCATCCACGATCTCGACCACAGTTGACTGCCTGAGGGTGTCCCGCCTCATTCACAAGTCGCGCTTTGAGGGAGACACGGAAGCCGCGAGATATCGCCAGATCGCCTTCCTCAACATGATCGGGGCCGAGACCGCCATGGGGCGCAGGCCGACTGTGGCGGACTTGGCTCTCAGTGTTGGCTCAACCGCTGCAGAGGGCGAACATCTCGCAGAGGTGATGGAGGCTCGCGGCCTGGTGGCCAGGACACGCGTCCCGACCGTGTCGAACACGGCTCCCGGCATGATGCTATCGATCCGCGCGGATGCAGCCGAGGCTTTCAGCCGCGCCCACATCGATGCCGGGTGCGGACCTTTGCTGTCTGCTGAATAGGTCGCGGCGGCCGTCGCTGACTTGGATCCAGAAACGGATGAAAACGCCGTTGCGCCTTGCGGCGCGCGAGAGGGCGCAAGCCCCCCTCTCGCGCTCTCCCAGGCTCCAATTCGGCTCCCAGTCTGCCAGGGTGACACTGCCGTCATGCCGGATTCGCCATCGCCATTACTTCTGACGGACAGAGGCCGCGTTCGTTTCCCACTCGACCTTTGGCCGATTGGTCACTCCCGCCGCTTTGTCGTCGGCGCTGCCGGCGACGCCGTTTTAGTTGCGCGTCTCGGGGGCATTTACAAGGATGCGTCGCCTACGAGCGGCTGCGCATAGTTCATAGACGTATGCCCTGCCGACCATTCAATAATCCTCGTCATCGTCGGCTGGAAACGACGCCCAGCCCACGGCCGATCCGCCCCAGCTCGGATGCTGGAACAAAGCGCGCTTCCATTTGCACCTCGAGCACCGCATGGCACGCAGTATCACGTTACTCGAGGTATCCCGCCCCCATCTTTGAATGAGCGATGGGACTCGGAAGGCCTTGCGCCGCATGCAGCGATTGCACACGATCCAGATCCAGCCGGCCTCATTCGCCAGCCCGGCGACCGTCGGCGCCTGATTGTCAGGCTGCAATCGCTCTGCGCCGTGCCTGATATCGGCCCCTGCAGCCAGGCCCGGGCTGACGGCACGACCGTCCATGAAGTGAACCGGCCGATCGTGCCAGCTGATAAGGCTAGGCATCTGGAACCGATGGGTGAGGTATGCCCATGCCGGCCGTCGATTACAGTGCTCGCAGATCGCGCTGTCGTAGATCTCGGCAAGAGATGCGGTCGCGCGAGCCTGTTCGGCTAGATCCCGGAACATGACCAGCACTTCCCGGGGGCAGACCTGCCGACAGAACCAGAAACTAAGCCTCATTCCGGTCCAGCCGTCCGCGATGGCCTCCTCGACGGTTTGAGGGTAGGGGCCATAGCGGGGGAACTTCAGAGATTGGGTCATTCACGCAGAAATTTCTCCCGACGCCCACGCGAGTAGCCGCGGGAGATGTCGACGGCGAGGCCGGCGATTTCAGCCTTGAGCTCATCGAGCTCGGTCTGTTGATGAAACACCGTCACCAGAAGCACGCGCACGGCCGCTCTCGCATCGCCGTTGCAAGCGGCAATGGCATCGTCGACACTGGTTTCGAGATCTTCGGGCGCCGGCTCCTGGGCCGGCCGGCTCATCGCTTCACGATACGCAGATGCGTCTCCTGCGGCGCCCGCTCCGGATCGCGCCAACCCGGCGGCCGCTCACCGACTTCCTCATCCTCGAAGCCGCTCATGTCGTGCAGATAGTCCAGGTCTTCCTGAGACAGGCCGTCATCATAGGCCGCTTCCTCGGCGTCGGCCTGCTCCATCCTGGCCGTCAGATGCGTCTCCCGGAGTTCACCATCATCGAGGAGTGGTTTCAAATCATGCTCCGCTCGAAGCTTGTCGAGATCCAGTGCGATCGTGTCGCGCTCGTCCTCGATATCGGCGTTCCTTTCGACCATGAATTTCAATGCGGCCATGGGATCGCCGCCCGAGCGCTTCAATAGATCGCGCATGATGTCGACGGTGGTGCGGCCGATGTCGAAGCGATCGAGCCGGGCCATGAAAACGCCCTCGTCGAAATTATCAAAGATTGCCATGTTCGCCTCCACAGCAGGTTCGATTTGAACGGGAGGCTACGCGTGGTCCCGCTAGCTGTCGAGTCTTTTGTTCTTTTTTTGTTCACGTGTCAGCCGGTGTTGCGGAACGAGCCAAGCCGAAGCATGCTGCGCGCCGACGGGAGGCAGAGCATGTGCAACCTCTACAATCTCCGGATCACGCAGGCCGAACTCAGGCTCGCCGGCAACGTCGTCCGTGACGTCCTGAACTGGCCGGATTCCACCGACATCTATCCCGACTATCCGGCCCCGATCGTGCGCACCGGGGCAGACGGCGTTCGCGAGCTTGTAACCGCGCGCTGGGGCATGCCGACGCCGCCGAAGTTCCTGGAAGGCAGGAAGGCGGACCCTGCCGTCACCAACATCAGGAACGTCTCGTCGCCGCATTGGCGGCGCTGGCAGGGCATCGAAAACCGCTGCCTGGTGCCGATGACGTCGTTCTCCGAATACTCGGACATCGAGACCAGCGAGAAGGGGCGCAAGGCCCTGAAGTGGTTCGCCCTCAGCGACATCCAACCTCTCGCCTTCTTCGCCGGGATCTGGACGTCCTGGACGAGCGTGCGGAAGGTCAAGGAGGGCGAGGTGACGACCGACATCTTCGGCTTCCTGACGACGGACGCCAATGCGGTGGTGAAGCCACACCACGCCAAGGCCATGCCCGTGATTCTCACCGAGCCGCAGCAGTTCGAGATCTGGCTCAAGGCGCCGTGGAGCGAGGCGAAGGAGCTGCAGCGCCCGCTGGCGGATGATGCGCTGGTTGTACTGGCCTCTCCCACGGCGCAGAGCGCGGCCACAGCGACGTAGCGTCGCTATGGCCGCTTACCTTATCGGCAATTGCTTGGAGGATGGTGGCGACTCTTGCGCATTGCCAGCCAGCCGCGCCTTGCGCAGTCGCTCCGTCTTCTCCCTGATAGCGGCAATCTCTTCATCGATGATGGCCTGCGACGCGGCGTCCGTGGCGGCATGTCGAACTGCCCAAATAGGAGCCCTTCCTTGTCTGTCTTGTCCGTCATCACGGTTTTCGTCGAGTTCGGGCGGAACGGGAACGTCGACTTGCTCAAGGCCGAGCCGCATGCGCTGGCCCTCGGCATAGTTCATCGCCCATTCAAACTCGGCGAAGGTCTGGGCATTTAGTTCACCATCGCTCTCGCGGACATTGACGAGCCATTCCCCGCCTTCCTGCACAACGCTTACCTTTGCGATTGCCAGATTTTCCGGTGTCATTCCCCTCAACCTCCACACAACTGGCGCGGAAGCATCATCGGGCACCTTCAGATGTTAGCGCCAAGTCGGCCATAAGGAATGCTAGTCCCAATTTTTGGACCAGACAAGAAGTGACCTTCTTTGTGCTTGATCTAGTCAAGGAAGGTTGATGGAATCGCCTTAGCCGCGCTACGCCTCCGGCATGGCCTACGACAAAGCCCTAGAACAACTCCGCAGCCGCAACCCGACACCCGATCCCACACGCTGGGAGCAGGTGAAGCACGACGCGGCCCGCTTCATCGAGAAGTGGGGCGACAAGGCCGAGGCGTTCGGCTGGCCCGTTGATGAGCTATTCGGAATCGACCCTATCGCTCCGTTTGCGCGCTACGAGAACATGGGATTGGTCTGGCTGCTGCAGGGCAGGGCGGTCGACGACCTGACGAAGCAGTTTATCGTGATCGGCCGGACGAGACTGTTTCGAAAGCCCCAGGAAGCCGCAACGTAGGCTGCTGTCATTCACATCTTCAACGGTCGATCGCTCTTCGCAGCAAGTCATCGGTCGTCGCATTCTCCGCCTGACCGAGCAGGAAATTGTCGGCCAGGCCAGAAAGGGCCATCGCGATCTCTGTCGGCCTCCAGCCGACAGCTCCCGCGCGGGCAATGAGTTCCAGGAAATGCGGCTCGAGTTGGAATTCACAATCGAGCAGGCGATCGGAGATGTCTTGGGCTGGATCGGGGCCGCGTAGCTCTGACATTGGGCCATGTCCTCGTTATGCGAGCTCAGCCGGTAGCATGAGCGCGACGGGTGGTTCTGTCCACGATCGTATCCACGATCGCGCATACCCGCGCCCAAGAGGAAAGGGGGCGGTGAACCGCCCCCCTGCAGTATGGTAGCCGCAGCAAGCGGCACAGACCGGCGCCCTTCGGACGTATTTCAGCCAAGCAAGGGGTTGGCGAGGCGGTCGGTGGTGTAGGCCCAGGCGCCCTTCGGTGCCTGAGCGCCTTTCCGGTGCGCTTCAACCACGGCCTGGTCACAACGGATCCCGGTTACTCCTTCTGGACCCACTCGGCCTGCTTGCTTGAGGGCGGCCGAGTGCCCGCACATTCCAAAGACCTGTCAGTCGCCGGCCTCGTCCTTCACACTGTTTGAGCTGGGAGGCTTGACCCTCCAGTATTGCCGGATTCATGGCCAGGCGAGCGACCGATCAGGCGGAAGCGGGCTTCTTCATGGGGGTGGCGTTCCCTTCCTTGTGAAGGCGATGTCCCGTTGCCCTCCTGAAACTTTTCCTTACAGCCGCCGGTCCGGGTGTCGTCCCTGGCCGCGCAGAATTTTCCCCTGCCGTGCGGGCATTCCTCGCGATGCAAAATTCCTTCGGCTGGCGGGAGCGGCGCTGCGCTGGCCTGGGCTTGCGCCCAGCTCTACCCGGCCCTTGTGGCGGCCGATGCCGGGTTTCATCGCAACGGGGCATCGCCCCACGAAGGAGAGACGACAATGTACAGCGAAGCCAGCTTCCGCCTGATCGGCCGCATCGCCAAGATCGAACGCGCCGGCAAGACCGTGAGGGTCAGCATCGCCTCGAACTACAGCGTGAAGGACGAGGCCGGCGACTACCAGGATCGCACCCGCTGGAACACGGTCACGGTCTTCGGCAAGCAGGCCGAGTGGGTCCAGAAGAAGCGCTCCAAGGGTGACCTGGTCCTGGTCGAGGGCAACCTCGAGGATCGCTCCTACGAGAAGGACGGCAAGACCGTCTACACCACCGACCGCCTCGCTAACACCTTCGAGCTTCTGGCCGGTGCCCCCGCGAGGGATGCGGGCTGACCCGAGCGGGACGGCGAGCAAATCTGCAAGGGGGCGGTTCGCCGCCCCCTTTCGTTTTGGGTCGCGAGTAAAGGCGGCAACATCCTTTGCTGAGTGATGCCGGCACCGATCGGCGCCGGCATGGCGGGGAGAAGAAGCGCTGCCTCTCTCTCCCCAGCAAGGCCGTCTTGCGGGTGTCCCCATCCTTCGTCGCTGCGCTCCTGCAGGACCGCGAGGATCCTCGCGGCCGGCTGCGCCGGTGGGCGATCCCCCTCCCGCAACACGGCCTTGCCCCCCTCTCTCACCGCTGTTCCGCACGAGCTCGGGAAGCAGGACGGGGCCTGCTTCGCCGTTCGATTGAAAGAGGAGATGAGATCATGACCGTTTACACCAAGACCGCCCGTTTCGACCACGCCCGCGCGCTGACCGAAGACGAGATGCGCACAATTGCGCCATCGATCTTTGCCACCACGGCCCATGACAGCCGCTCGGAGCGGTTCCAGCCGATCCCGACGATCGAGGTGCTGCGTGGCCTGACGAAGGAGGGATTTGTACCGGTCGGCGTCAAGCAGGCGGTGGCGCGGGACGAAAGCAAGGTGCCGTTCACAAAGCACCTGATCCGTCTTCGCCGCATCGATGACGAGCAGGTCTACAAGGTGGGCGATACGGTCTGCGAGATCCTGCTGAAGAATGCCAATGACGGCACGTCTGCCTATGACCTCATGGCGGGACTGTTTCGGATCTGCTGCATGAACAGCCTTGTTGCGCAGACGGGCACGATCGACAGCGTGAAGGTGCGTCATAGCGGCGACGTCGCCGGCAAGGTGATCGAAGGCACCTATCGGGTGCTGGGCGAGGCTCGCAACGCGCTCGCCGCTCCTGCCGACTGGTCCAAGGTGCATCTGAGTGCCGAGGAGCGCGCGGTCTTTGCCGAGGCCGCCCATGTCATCCGCTTCGGAGACAATGAAGGCGAGACGGAAACGCCGATCAAGCCGGCGCAGCTGCTGGTTCCCCGCCGTCGGGACGATGCCGGCCGGGACCTGTGGACCACCTTCAACGTGGCGCAGGAGAACGTCATCCGGGGCGGCATGAGCGCCTGGGCGGTCGGGGATCATGGCCGTCACCGCCGCGTTACCGCCCGTGCCATCAACGGCATCGATCAGGATGTGAAGCTGAACAAGGCCCTTCGGCAGCTGACGCAGAAGATGGCCGAACTCAAGTCCGCTGCGTGACCCAGCCCGGGCCGGTCGCAAGGCCGGCCCGTTTCCTCGAGGAAGGAGGATCGATCATGAAGCGGTCTGCTTTGCGTCCCGCCAGGATTGCGAATGTGGAGGCCATCGACGAGACGATACGCCTGTTGTCCGAAACGCTGCGTTGGGCCCGCCTTGCCGACGAACGCCCGGCGCTCGCCGCCGTGTTTTCAGCCCTGCGCGTCGCCAAGGGCGCACGCCAGCATCTCGCTCGCCGGATGCGGTCCGCGCGATGACACATTGTCAAATTTGCGGCGCGCCGTCGCAGCCCGGCGCGCCGGCACGATCTCCCATCATCATGTCCGTGGAGATCCGACGAAGATTGCTCAGGGTCATATGCTGGGCCTAGGTCGGCTCGCTGTGCAGCCGGCTCGATGAACGACACAACTTGCCGTGGCGCGAATTCGATGTCACAGTCAAGAAAGGGTGGGATCGACGAGCCATAGAAGCGACTAAGCACGTAGGCTCATGCAGAGATGGTGAGTGTGCGATGAACGCACGACCCCTACCGTCAAAGCCTCTCGGTCTTCAGGAACTGGCAGATCTCTTGAGGTCACATCTCAGGTCCGCGTGGCTCGTGGATGCCCACGCCGAGGAAGGGCGCTTTGTCCTAAGGCTGGCCGGCCCCGACCGCCCCTATGACCGGGAAGTGGCGCTTGGTGAGATAGATAAGCTGCTAAATTCTCGCCAGGTTTACACCTTCAACAGCGCCGGCATCGAAGTCCGGTTCGAACCAGGCGCGGCAAGCGTCGCCTGAGAACCGGCAGGTGAGTCGCTGCGCGCCGACATTGGTGGCACGCTCATTGCTCCCAGGTGCTGACGCCGATCGGCGCCCGCACGGCGGGGGAGGGCCGCGCCGCTCTCCCTCCCCCAGCAAGGCCCGCTGCGCTCAATCGTGGGTCTCCCCAACTCTCCTCCTCTCGCTGCGCTCCCTCCGTGCGAGCCAGGCGATCCCCCTCCCGCGATTGGCCTTGCCCCCCGCCATCCGGCTGCTCCGCGCGAGCTCGGGAAGCAGGACGGGGCCTGCTTCGCCTCGTTGATTTGGAGGACCATCCATGAGTGCTTTCGTCGTCTCGGACCAAGAAATTCACATGATCCTGAGCGCGGCCGTCGATATCGGCCTTTGCTCCGCGCTGGAAAATGCCGGCGATGAGGAAGCCGCCGTCACGCGGGAGAACGCGACCCGCTTCGGCCAGATGCTGCTTGCGGAGAATGTCCGCAGCGTCGTTGCACTCTACCGGATCGAGGGAACGATCGAGCACGACGGCTACCGCCAGCGGATCGAGGATTATCGATTTCACTATGTCGAGGGGGTGACGCCGGCCGGCCTGGTGCGGTTGTGCCAATACACCGAGTATCAGTCCTGCGAAACGGACGACTTCGAGTCCACGCCCGCCGCCGTTTTCTATCGCAACGCGATTGCGGCTGTCCGGACGGCCGGCCGTTGTCCGAGTGCCAGCGCGCTTGAGGCTCTTCCATGGGGCGTCGGGCGGGCGGCCGATCTGCCCGCATTCCTGACGGCGACGGTTGGAGCAAATTGACATGCGGCAGTCTCTCGCTTCCGCACTGGCGACCGGCGCCGAGGCCGTCGCAGTGCTGCTTTTCATCGGCGGGCTGCTCGCCTGCGCCGCCGCTCTCAACTGAATTCCCAAGGGCCACATCATGAACGCCGTTGTGCCGCGCGCCACCGTTGACGCTATCGTCGCCCACCGCAATCTGGCCATGGACCGCTATGCCGTGGCCTACTCTTCCCTGGAAGGCGCCTATCACGACCTCCTGGCAGCGCGGCAGGCCGCCGAACAGGCCTCGCCCGGTCTGACCCGCTACAATCAAACCTCGGCGGATGACCGCCGCCAGTTCTGGAAGGTCTTGGACCTCCCCGAGCGCGAGGCGTTCCTGACGACCGCGCGGGAGATCACAGACCGGGACGTTTGGGCGCATATCGTCCAGATGACCGACCTTGAACGGCTTATGGACAAGAAGGCCAAGGACGAGCTGCACGGCCAGTTGCAGCAGGCGCCCCCGGAAGTGACCACGGAAAACATCATCGCGACCTTGGAACGGTTCGCCCTCGATGCCGGCATGATCTTTCGGCGCGGCATAGCGCTCGCCTTTTCCGCTCTCGACCGCCGCTTTCGCTCGCATGACGGCTGGAAGATCGGTTCGAGGGTGATCCTGTCCTATTGCTTCAACGAGTATGGTAGCTGGAACTATCACCGCAATCACCGGGACACCATCCAGGACATCGAACGCACCTTCATGGTCCTGGAGGGCAAGCAGTTGCCGCCCAGCTATGCCGGACTTATCGGCGCCATCGAGCATGCTCGCGGGCGGGAATGGGGCCGCCGCCAGACTGTGGTTGAGACCGAGTATTTTACGGTTCGGTGTTTCAAGAACGGCAATGCGCATATCTGGTTCAAGCGCGATGACCTGCTGCGCCAGGTCAACAAGCTGCTGGGTGAATATTATGGCGCGCCGATCCCCGAAGATCGCGACGCGGACGAGGACGACGGCCTGCAATCGCCGAAGACGACGCCGGCCAAGCGCTACGGCTTTTTCCCGACGCCGGAGGATACCGCCGAACGCGTGCTGTACGATTTCCCGCTCTACCGAGACCAGGACGAACCGCTCTTGCGGGTGCTCGAGCCGAGTGCCGGCACCGGCAATCTAGCCCAGCTCGTCGCGCTCAAGGAGAACGGCGATCGAGAGGGGAACGTCTGGCGAGCCTGCGCAGTCGATTGCGTCGAGATCCAATCCGCGCTTGCGGCAGGTTTGCGCGCAAGCGGTCTTTACGAGCGCGTCATTCATGCCGACTTCCTCACGCTGCAGCCCGATCCGGATCGCCTCTATGATCGCGTGGTGATGAATCCGCCCTTCGACCGCGAGCGCGACATCGATCATGTCGTGCATGCGCTCAAGTTCCTCCGTCCGGGTGGTATACTCGTCGCCGTCATGTCGGCCGGCACCGAGTTCCGCGACACGCGCAAGAGCCGAGGCTTTCGCAAGCTCATGATCGAGCTCGGCGGCGGGTTCTCGGACCTGCCGGCCGGCTCTTTTTCGAGCGTCGGGACCCACTGCAATACAATCACGGTGCGAGTCCGGAAGCCGGACGGAACCAAGCCGCGTGGATACGCCTATTGGGGGCATTCCTTCGAGCTGAACTGACCGTCGAGCGGGCAAAATGTTCGCGAGAAACTGACATTTGGCTGCTTCCCCTTATTGATGCGCCACCCAATAACAGTTTGTTTTTGATGGACTTTTCTCTACGTCCGAGATAGATTTAGACTGTGCAGGGATGGTTGTTGGATATGGAGTTACTGACCATGCGCCAATATGACTTCGACAGATGGCATTACGTTATTGCGGCTTCGCAGGACGAGGCCCGATCCTTCTTCGCCGTGCCCTCCAATTGGCCCGCCGAATATTTCGAGCGCGATCCGGAGGGGCGGGGCGTCGTCTGGCGCGTACTTTCGGAGAGTTGGCTCCGCGAGAAGGCGTGCAGACGCTCAACCCTTCTGGGCGGTCGAGGCCTCCCCAAGTGAGGCTGGAAGATTGCGAGGCGTCTGTGCGTCTTGACGCTCTGCTACGCCGTCACTGGCCCCTTGGGGCGCTGGCTGATGTCGCAGGGTGGACGGATGACGAGTTGCTTGCGTTGCCGGATTGGCGGGAAGGAGACGTTCGCGAGTTACTAGCGCTGGCTGCGCATGGTGGCCGCCAATCGCTCACTGCGCAGGAAGTGTCTACCTCTGCCCCCAGCAGATCAATGGTAAGCGTCTGTAGTGGAGACCGGGATTTATGAGCAAACCAGGAAACCTGGCCGCGGATGCCGTTGCTAGAATTTCGGCGGCGCATCGCATTGTTGCGGTTCTGCCGCCTGACTTGTCCGGCTCTCCGCGCGCGCAGCATCTTGGAATCTATTATTCTCTGCTGGCGCTGCACGCCATCAATGGTCCCCCGAGTTCGGCAACGCCAGCTCCTCACCATCGCGAGACCTCCCATTGGCCCGCTACTCGTGCGAAGCCGACCGAGCGAATGTCGGGGGCTTCGCTGGCAGTGAGTTGGAGTTTGACCGCGCACATCACACCGGCGGCGACCCCGCCGCCTGGTGTGCACTCGCCCAGCATCACCGAGAGCTTTGCGAATGTCTCCGGTACCTTGCGGATGATCGCCGCTTGTGCCTGAGCTTGGGAGGGGGCTTCAACGGTCGGGGGGGTAGGATCGCCACGGGTGATCGTGGAGTGTCCGAGTGACACCCCCAGAAGAGCGCCGAATACGATTCCGAGCGCGGCAGCAAGGCCGCTGTTCATGGTCATGGCTTTTCCCATTGAATGAAGGGCACTTCGGTCAGCGCAGCTCAGCCAGATAGGCGTCCACTAGGGCCTGATCCTCCTGGTGCTTATCCAGCCCGTTCTTCTGAATTCGGAGCACGACACGCATGATCTTGGGATCGTAGCCATCGCCTTTGGCATCCTTGAACGCGGCCGATTTGGCGTCATTCAACTTTTTGATTTCCTCCTCGTAGTGTTGCAGCTGTTTTATGTAGCCGCTCAATTTCGAGTTCCGGCTCATGAGTGGGTCCCTTCGGCACGATCGAGCTTGAGCGCCACAAAATCCTGCATGGCTTCTTCCACCAGGTCCCTAAACGTCCGATCCTGATCGATAGCGGCGTGTTGAAACTTCTTCACAAGTCCGCGGTGGATCTCGACGCGAATTGACCGCCGAACCGCACGGGTGGAGCCGAGCGGCTGCTGGGTTTCCTGGCCAGGCCCGTCTGTCTCGCCGTCTACAGCGGGAAGGCGGCTGCTCTTCCCAGGTGACTCATCTATCATGTTGGCTTCTAGGCTCCAGGTGTTGAAAAACGCTCTCTTGCGCACACGTGCACGTGCACGCGAGAGCCTTCTATTTTCGGCCCTTGAAGTAGGCTGAAAGCGCAGCCTCGAAGACATCTCGGAGCTGACAGTCACCATCTGCCGCAGCATACCGCGCCTGCTTCACCAGGTCGGCGCGCAACGCCACCCTGACAATGCGCCGTTCTGTATTCCCCGCGCTCACAATGCGGTCCGCCTCCCGTTTGGTGGTCCGTGGCGGGCGCTGGACGACAGGGGCCGCTTCTTCGTGCGGATCGGATACGGGTGCGATCGGCGGCGGCGCGCCCGCCTCCTCCTCCGGAAGGACCGGAGGACCGCTCACGCTCGGCACCAGCAGGCCGAGGGCCGCACCGGCCGCCTCCGCCTCCCTTCGAAATTCGGACAGATCGCCGAGCAGAAACGGCTTGCTCTTCTTGACCGAGATATTCCTCGGGGCGAACGGCTTGCCTGGGTCACTCATATTCCGTGCCGGTGTGGGTGAAGATTTCCTTGATCAGCAGAGCAATGTTCGCCTTGGCCTTGGTCACCTGTTCCTGCTTGGATGGATCCGTGGCCAGCTCGGAGAGTGACCCCGCGTCCTTGGAGAACTGGGCATAGACCGCGCGGGACTGGATCACGCTGTCGAAGTAGGGGAGCTTGTTGTGCACAATCGCCGTGATGGCGTCCTTGAAAGCACCGGTCGTCTTGTCGATGCCTTTAACGTCGTTCAGCACCAGACGCATGTTCGCACGCTTGAGGTTCGCCCCGTAGTTGAACACGCTGACCGCTTCGACGGCGTCGATGTAGGACGCGCGGCAAGGCACGATAGACAGATCCGATGCGATGATCGAAAGCGCCAGCATCTGGTTGAGGGCGCCTTGCGGGTCGATCAGGATGAAGTCGTAGTCCAATCCGTTCTCGATGCGCTCCCGCAACTGATCCTCATTGTCGACGCGCACCACTGACAGGTTCTTGTCGAGCCGTCCGGCGGCCTTCGATCGCTCCGCCCATTTCCAGGTCGAGTGCTGGGGATCCGCGCAGAGAATGGCGGTATGCAACCCCATGCTCGCCATTTCCGATCCGAGGAGGGCGCAAAGAGTCGACTTCCCGACGCCGCCCTTCGACGCTGCAAGCGCAACCGTTGGCACGTAGACATTCCTTCCTGATAGCCCAAAACAGAATATATATAACGTGACATGGTTTATATTAGCAAGCCGTTGTTCCTTTGGCATCGCGGCTCATCTGCCTCCCAGTGCGCACTGGCTTTTTGAGCACTGTGCTTCTTCGCGCACCCTGCGTTTTTGCGCATACTGCTCAGATGAGCACGATGCTCGTCTGGTCACCCTGCGTTTATGAGCCGCCTGCTCATTTCGTCACACAGCGCTTTTGATCACCTAGCGTAATTGCGCGGTATGCGTTTTTGAGCACTGTGCGCATTTGAGAAGTGTGGTGTTTTGATCAATGTGTCGAAAATAGAAGTGAGACACGGACGTAAGGTTTTGAGAGAAAGTGTGAATGGCAGGATAGCAAATAATGTGGTACATGATTTGCGTGTGCCCTCGCCGGGCTGGCTTAGAGGGGTGGCGCCGGCAGTCCCGCAAGCGGTCCCGGCGCCACGAAGTGAAGTAAGGAACGAGACCGCCCATGGCTTCAAAGGAGCGCAAGGACCGCGTTGTCAGGCTACGTCTCAGTGAGGCGGAGCATTCACAACTGGCCAGCGTTTGCGCCGAAATGGGCATCGGCGTGAGCGAGGCGCTGCGGCGCGGCGCCCGGATTGCGGCCGGCCTTGGACCCAGCTTCGATGGCGAGGCGCGCTCGGAAATTCAGGATCTGGTACGCCAGATCAGAGGCGTGGCGACGAATATCAACCAGATGACGAAGGCCATGAACAGCGGCCGTGTCCCTGCCAATGCCGCCCTTGCCACAGGCTTCGGCCAGCTGACGGAATTGCTGGGACAGGCTCAGGATGCCTACCTGTCCCTCTGTGCCAAGGCCCAGGTGCGAGGCCTTTCCGCATCATCGTCCGAGGTGAGCGATGGCCGGGCCTGAGGAACTTTTCCCCGGTCTCGCAGGCATGGCCGGCGCCGGCTTTGCAGGCCTGAAGAAGCGCACGGATGCCCTCAACCTGCTGCTGCAGGATGCTGATCTGGCGAGCCGGCAGGGCGGAGCGAAGAAGCGTGCTGGGAGCAAGGCGCCGCGGGCGTCTTCAGCTGCCGCCCTCAGGCCGGCTGCGGGGGGAAGCGCGCGCGGCATCGACAAGTCGTTGCTCGAGGACGAGTGGCGGCTCAAGCGCCGGCCGCGGATGGTGGCCGGGAGCCCCGTCAAGGCATCACCCTCGAGCCGATCGACAGCAAAGCCCGTTGCGCCGGCTGTGACGGGCAGGGCGCCCGCGACCTCGGAGCGGCCATCGGAGACGGTCAAGGCGGGGCTTGCGGGCGGCTCCCAGGCTGCAGTGGTGAAGCTGGCATCCTTTGCGAGCGGTGGGTCCCGCGTCGGGGCTTTGATGAGCTATCAGAGCCACCAGGGCGAGATCGGCCTCGAGATGTCGGATGGGTCCATGGTCGAGGGACTTGACGGGATCCAGGCGCTTGCCGACCAGTGGACGGAGGAAGCGACCGAACGCCAAGCGAGCAAGGACATGTTCATGTTCGCCGTGACGCTGGATGACCATCGACCGGACGAGCAGATCCGCGCTTCGCTCGTCGAGGTTCTGGCCGGCCATAAGTTTGCCTGGACGATCGACCGTGTTGGATCACAGACCCGGCTTCAGGTCGTCACCACGGCGGCCAGTGCGAGGCGTGATGACAATGGCAAGAGTGTCCGGCTCTACGACAACCAGAAGTCCCTGACCGGCTTCGAGGGAAGGGTGGCTGCGGCCTTTGGCGGTGCCGGCGCGTTCGAGGACCTGGGGTTTTCCCATGGTGTCGAGGGAGCCGTTCGGTACATGTCCCGCCTGACGAAGGGCGGCGCCCGGGCCGCCGAATTGCAGAACGGCAGGACGACCAGTGGACACGAGGCCAATCTTGCGATTGCCAAGTCGTGGAAGCGTGACATGCGTTCGCGCGAACAGCGCGATGTGGCTCATGTCATTCTCAGTGCAAAGCCCGGGACCGATAAGGAGGCGTTCGTCGCTGCGGCTCGAGCAACGCTCGAGCGCGAATTCGCCGGCCATGACTTTGCCTTCGCGCTGCATGAGAACCGCGCGCATCTTCACATCCATACCGTCGTCAAGATGCAGTCCCAGCGGGGCGAACGCATGCACCCGGGCGTGCAGGATTTTGCGCGCTGGCGCTCGACACTGGCCGAAGAGGCTCGCCAGAGGAATATTCCCATGGAAGCGGCCAGCCGCTTCGAGCGGGCGAACCCGCCAGGTTACAAACTGAAGGATATCCGCCGCGTGGAGCGCGGCGAGGCGAGCGAGAATGTGCGCCGGCGCGTCGAGGCCGTCCGGACTCAAGCCGTGCACGTTCCGACCCGTCCGGAGGGCAAGGAACGGGCGAGGGCGGTTGCAGGGCAATGGCAGCGCTATGCAGCGCCGATCGCCGCCGTCAGCGTGGAGCCTGCATTGGCAGAGGGCGCGACGCGCCTTTATCGTGCCGACCGACCCGGAGCGGCCGAGACGAGCGCGCCGCTCTTCATGCGCAACCGCGCCATGGCCGAAACCATGGCAGCCAGGTTCGCTGGCACTGTTTCTTATCTTGATATTCCTCAAGGTAATATTGGCGAGTTGAAGCCGTCTCGTTCGGATCCTCAGAACATTGTCGCCGTCTCGCGCGAGCTTGCCGCGACGCGCCGGCCGCTCCACGGCGACGACACCGTGGGCAAGGTCCTCCAGCTGCGGGACAGGACCGCAATAGCGGCCGGCCTCGCCGATTTGCCGCGCGAGGGGAAGCCCAAAGACAGCTATATGTTGTCTAATGATAAAAATTCGCTCAGACTCGACGCCGAGACTTCGACTGCCCCTTCCCAGGTGCAGCCCGTCAATCGAGGAGCGATCGAAATGCCCAATCTCGAAACCATGGAAGCGGCGCGCAAGGATCTCCACAAGCACCTGCAGGCCATGACCGACAATGCCCCGCCCGAGAGCCGGGAGGAGATCCTGAAGCATCGGCGCAGCATCGAGCAGAACTTCGAGCGCGGCGTGCAGCAGCAGGCGAAGCAGGAGCAGGCGGGCGGAAACATCGAGGGCGAGAAGTATGTCGAGCCCAAGCCCCGGCAGTACGACAATTTCTCTGCCTATGTTCCGGAGCAGCGCGGCGAGGCCATCCGCTATGCGCACAAGTATGATGACGGCAGCGCCGGCAAGGTCGCGTTCACAGACACCGGCAAGCGGGTCGAGGTGAACGATTGGAAGGACCGCGAGGCGACGTTGGCGGCGATGCAGCTTGCCCATGAAAAGTGGGGTGAGCTCAACGTCAAGGGTCCGGAGAAATATAAGGAGATGGTGCTCCAGCTGGCGGCCGAGCACGGCTACCAGGTCGCCAATCCGGAATTGAAGGAGCGGTTCGAAGCCGAGAAGGCTCGTGTCGAAGCCGAGCGTCAAAAGACGGCTGGCTTCGAGGGCAGGGGAGGCGAGAAGGAGAAGCCGCCGGCCGACGCTTCAACCCGGCCGTTTGAAACCTACCCGGGTATGCAGGCGGAGCGCGGTCCCGCCCCGATCCCGAACGAGAAGGCTGCCGAATACGCCGAGGCCTATCGTGCGGTCACGGCGCATAAGACGGCCGAGGTCGAGAACTTCGTGAACGTGTTGCGAGAGACCCGCTACGCCGAGGGACAGGCGGGCCATGCCTATGAGAACAAGGAAGACGCCGCCATGGCCCTCGCCATGGCTCGTCAACATGCGATCAATTCCATTCCGCACGAGCATCGGCAGAGTTTCGAGCGCTCGTCGGCCGAGTTCGTGCAGCATAACAATGGCATCGACGCCCAGCAGCTGCAGTCCGGTTTGAAGCGCGGTGAGCGGGAGGCCGCGCAGAAGATCGGCGGCGAAACCAATGAGCTCTACGCCAAGGTCGAGAAACTGCGCGAGAGCGTTCGCGAAGACCAGCGATCCGACAGCCTCGACTCCGCCCGGCGCACGGAGCCTGAACTCCGAGCGGCCGAAACGGCGCTATGGAGTTCTCTGAAAGAGGCCGCGGAAGCTCAACGGGCAAAGCCGGCCGCCGAGGCAGCGCTGACCGAGCAGCAAACGTCTCAGAGTCAGGCGCCGGCTTCCGCGCCGGTTCGCACCGAAGCCGAGCGCAACCAGGCCTATGCGAGCATCGCCGATCGTACAGAGGCGGAGGCCGCGCGTGAGGCCGTCCAGGCGCATGTCGCCTCCGCGCTGCACGAGACGCCGACCGATCCCGGCTTCCGCTCCCAGGTCGAGGCCACGGCTGCGCGACAGGCTGAAGTCGCCGTAGAGAGCAATCCCAGGCAAGCGATGCAGACCAGCCTCGCCAGTTCGCCCGAGATCCAGCGCCTGGCCGACGAACAGGCGGCGCTTAATCGGGAGACGGCCCAGGCTGAGCAGCAGAAGGCAACACAAACGCAGACGCCGCCCAAGGATCGTCCGCGCGGGCAGAGAATGTGAGCGGGCCGGCCTACATGAACAGCGCCGACGAAATTGCGGCCAGCTACCTCAACTCGGCTGGCGGAGATCCCGAGCGCGCGCTGATGGCGCTCGCCCAACGCGCCCTTTGGTTCGCCGCGCGCGCGTCGGGCGGCCTCATCCGGCGGCCGATCGCGGAAGTGTTCCAGGGCGATTGCGAGGAGCTGCAGCGCGAAACGGATTTCTTGGCGATGCCATTGCCACCGCTGGAAGACCGTTGAACTGCGGCAGGCCCTCTTTCAATCCGGCCTCGCGCTCGCCTCTCTTGCCGCCGCTTTGTATATGATGAGGAATCGCTTTTGAGCGGCAGAAGCAGATGGGCCGGACCAGCGGCTGACTGTCGGAGATGGCCTTCGACAGCCTCCACCGCCCCTCACTTCAGCTATATCCCTGAACCCGGGCCAGGAAGCGCTCCTCGATTCCCTATACAATGCTCGCCTGGAGTTCAAATCCCTTGGCGAGCTTGGGCTTGCCATGTAATCGGATTGTTGACGAAATATCGTTAAAGATGCTATTTGGGGGCTAGGCGAGGTATCCCATGCTCTACAAGCTAGAGGTCGAAAACTTTTTCTCCATTCGCGATCTGCAGTTGCTCGACTTGTCGGTGGATGGAAAAGTGCCTGATCCTGACGGCCGTTATGTCCCCATCTTCGAGGGCGCGGACGTGCGCGCGCCGAAGGTCGTCGCCCTCTATGGCGCGAACGCCTCAGGCAAAACGACAACGTTGCGTGCGCTCGAATTCGTCGTGACGATGATCCGCGACAGCGTGGCGCGCACGGTGCCGGGCTTCGCTGGCATCGAGCGTTTCAACGACGTGGAATCCGCCGATCGGCCTATGCGGTTCGCGATCGAGTTAGGCGGCGTCATGAACCTGACGCCGGAAGTCTTTCAGCGCGCGGTGAACGGCGAAAAGGTCGAGCAAGGCATCTACCGCTACGAGCTGGAAATCGAATTCAAGAATGGTCTCGCGGTAAGGATCGCGTCCGAGGCGCTGCGCCAGAAGCCAAATGGCCAGGGGAAATGGCAGCGTGTCTATGAGCGCGATGCCGAGGGCAAGGTGAAGGACTCTAAGACCTTCAGCCTCTCGGGCTTCCAGCACCTAGTGAAGACGCTCGCCGGCAACCACACAGTGCTGTCGTCGTTCGCCAAATTCCAGCATCCGACCGCGCAGCTTTTCGTGGATACGGCGCGCAAGGCCTTCTTTCAGATTGAGCCTGTGCATTCCTTCGTCGATCGCGACGTTATCGACTACCTGAAGAACCAGCCCAACGTCGTCTCGCGGCTGAAAGATGAGCTAAGCCGCATTGACGTGGGCGTGGAAGGGATGCGCTTTCAGCATACGGACAACGGGCCGCTACTGCTGTTCAAACACGCGGGGCTTGCGGTCGAAATGCCTTGGCTGATGGAAAGCCACGGCACCCGGGCCTTTATCAAGATGTTTCCTTTCATCATGAGCGCGCTCGATACGGGCGGCATCGCCGCGATCGACGAGATGGACGCGGCTATTCACCCAAATATGCTGCCCGAACTGGTGCGCTGGTTCTATGCGGCTTCGGGGCGCAACAAGTTCGACGCACAACTCTGGCTTTCCTGTCATTCGGCCTCACTGCTCGATGACCTCAACAAGGAGGAAATCGTGATCTGCGAAAAGGACCGGCAGGGCCGCAGCCACGTTTACAGCCTCATGGACGTGAAGGTGCGCCGCGACGAGAACCACTACCGCAAATATCTGAGCGGTGCATACGGCGGGGTTCCACACCTCGGATGAGACGTCGTCGCCCGCCATATATCGAGCTTCGCCGTCCGATTTATATCGGCTGCGAAGGCGCGTCAGAAGTCGGTTATGCCGGCTTTCTGCAAGACCTGATCCGCGATGCCAATCTGCCGGTGCACCTGCACGTTGACGAATTGGGGCCGGGCGCCGGCGATCCGTTGTCGCGTATCGAGCTGGCGGTGCTGCGTCTGAACCTGCTCCAGAAGAAGCGCGGCGCGCCCGCGGAACGCTTCGCGCTTTTGGATTTTGACCAGGCCGAGCGCGATCCGCAGCGCGCCGGGCGAGCGCGCAAGCTTGCGGCCGCCTACGGAATCACGATCGTCTGGCAACGGCCCTGCTTTGAAGCGGTGCTGCTGCGCCATATGGAGGGAAAGGCGGCCAACCGCCCGCCCGACGCGGAGGGGGCGATCAAGGCGCTCGAAAAGGAATGGCCGGAATACAGAAAGCCCATGACGCGCGCCAATCTGGCGCGCCGGATCGATCGGGATGCCGTTCTGCGGGCGGCGGGTGTCGAGGCCGAACTACATACCCTGCTCCGCTGTATCGGGGTGCTGTAAGTATCCCCCGGTAAAGCCGCGGGCCTTAAGAAGTGAGCCGCTCAAAGCGACAAGGTGGGGGCGCTTATGCGCCGCGCAGCGAGAAGCTCAAGGATCGTCTCTTCAACGAAGCCGAGCAAGCCGCCGCCGAAGGCGAGGAAACCGATGATGCCGACACCGCTGCCATTCCGGACACCGGGTTGGAGGACGCGGAAAAGCCGGAGCCGAAGAAACGGGGACGCAAACCACTGCCTGAGGATCTGCCGCGCGAACGTGTCGAGCATGATCTGGCCGAAGAGGAGAAGGTTTGTCCGTGCTGCCGCAACCGGCTGCATCGGATGGGCGAGAGCGTCAGCGAGCAGCTGCCCGAACGTTCGATCTCAATTAATCCGAGCCAGAAATCCCGATGATTTCAAGCCCGAGCGCGGATGGTCTCGATCCGCTACAAGTAGCGCGCCAGTCGGCATTAACGAGAAGTTTCATTCTGTCTTTTTATAATTAGCCGGCTAATTAATGTTCCATAATGTTGATTACGCGAATCGAGCATGTAGAACCCCGTTCGAAAGGTCACTCCGACCAGCAGAAGCAAGCTGGCATGACCCGCAGCAACAAGGCGCCGCGGCGACGCGGACAAGGCCAGAGCCTCTTGAAGGTTGGCTGAGCCGTCCTGGCACAAAGTCGCAGCGCGGCTGCGCAACCCCGACCAACTGCGCCGCGCTGCTTGAGCCTCAGAATGGGCCGCAGAGATCGACATTGAGGCAGCTCGGAGTGACATTTCTAACGGGGACAAAAAGCGACTTCTCTATCGAGCTGAGACATTGCACGCACGTGTAACGGGTGCGTTCTAAGTTGGGGTGCGAATTGCTAGCGTTGCCAAAGGCCTATCGTCTATCCCGCCCCCACCACAAAGCGGAGCGAAGTTCTTGTCTTAAGCTCGTGAAGATGGCAGATCCAAGATCTTGGTAAGTGAATTAAACAAGCAACTTTCACCGGGTTCTAACCGGCGCCAAATTCAGCGGAGAATTCATGCCAAAGAATATCGTTGTATTTTCAGACGGTACTGGCCAAGACGGAGGCGCAAGGCCTGAACAACGCACCAGCAACATCTATAAGATGTATCGTGTGGCCCGCGATCATCCCGACAACGCAATTGACCCATGCGAGCAGATTGCCTTTTATGACGCCGGCCTTGGAACCGACATCGGCACCACAGCACTTTCCGCACCCGTCCGTTTTGTACAGAAGCTCCTTGGATCCGTCACTGGCGCGGGTATCAAGCGCAACATTACGGACTGTTATGAATTCATCATCAACCATTTTGAGCCTGGAGATCGAATTTACCTTTTTGGCTTTAGCCGCGGAGCATACACGGTTCGTAGCCTGGCCAACTTACTGATGCTTTGCGGCATTCCGACCACGACACCCGCGGGGCCGTTGATGCGCTTTCGTAAATCTGTACGCGACATCGCATGGGAGGCCGTGGATGTCGTCCTCGAACATGGTGCTGGCCATCCTCGCGCAGAATTCGAAAACGAGCGATTGGAGCTTGCCCGACGTTTCCAGGAAAAGTACGGCTCCGGCGATGGGTCCGATTCCAATGCTGCTCCCTACTTCATAGGGGTATTTGATACTGTTGCCGCGCTTGGAGCTACCGGAACGAGACGTTGGCTCATCCAAGCGGGCTTGAGTGCAGGCATTGCGGTGGTCACACTCGTCGCTGCGTTTCTTCCGGCCTTGCTAGCTGCGGCGCTGAGTTCAAAGATGTTCAGCACTAGTTTTATGGCTGTTGGATTCAGTTTGGAGATCGTCTCGGCTGTGATCGCCGTCGCCATTTTTTGGTACATGCAGACCAAAGCGATCACCAAAACTATCGCTAATTATCCTGAACCGGGGGAGAGCCGGTCACACAAAGCCGAGTGGAAGGGCGAGAATTTCGATAGGCTTCTCAGCCGGCACGTTACCTTCGCCCGAGCGGCTAATGCCATTGATGAAACACGCAAGGATTTTGCTCGGGTTGGATGGGGCGGAAGTGAGGAAGGAGCGCCGCACATACCCGGTCATCTGCGGCTCGTTCAGCTTTGGTTCGCGGGAAACCATTCCGACATCGGTGGCTCCTATCCGGAGCCGGAATCCCGTCTTTCGGATATCTCCTTAGCGTGGATGTGCGGCGAGGCGACATCAATTCCGGACGGTCTTAAGGCAGGGCCAATCTATGTTGACGGTAAAAAGATGCTAAACACCGGCGAATCTGGCACCCGCCTCAACATCTTTCCTGCGGCAGATGGCGTGCAGCATTGCGAGGTCGCAGCTATGCGCGACACGCTCGACGGCTACGCCTCTAAACTTCCGAATTGGGAATGGCTCAAGCGCTACGTCGCTCGCAAGAACTGGGAGATTAAAATCCGTGAGATCGTGCATGACGCGCCCGTGCATCCTACTGTTCGGACCCGTTTTGAGCTTACTCAAGTAGCCCAATGCGCAAGCATCGGCCCCTACAGACCGCAATCATTGAACGGGCACGACGATTTCAAGACTTATTATGGGGCGGCGCAATAGGCGCCTCAGCCAGCACTATTCGTGTTACAATACGAGAATCCGGGCACTAAATTTGTCCAAGGTCGGTACTTATTACCCGAGGCCGAAGCAGAGTTCAGGCCCATATGGCAATGAACTACCGTTGCTGGGACGCTATGGCCATCGGTGCTCAATAATAAACCGTGAAATTGCAGAAGCATCGGCGGCTAGATTGATCGAAAAAGGCTTCTCGTACTGAAAGGCCGCTGCGCCACGCTGGCTCCTATGGTCGAACCATATTCGTGACCTAGGAGACCTGTGCGCGGGTAGGCGTAGACGAAGCGTTCGAGATTTGATTCTCTCAATCCAATCAATGGATTGAGGTTTTGGATTTCACGTCGGCGGATTGGACAAGAAAGCTTCGTCTGGGATCGGAATAGCCGTGGGCGAGCTTCATCGCTGGATCAACTGCATGATCTGATCGACTGGCAGCCGGTTGATGCTCATTTGGTAGCGATCTCCAGTGCCGCGAAGGGTGAGCCAGCCTGGCCCCCGCTTGTGCTGTTCAAGGCAGTGCTGCTTTCGGTGTGGTATGATCTGTCTGATGTGAAATTGGCAGAGGCCTTGGACGACCGAGCTTCGTTCCGGCGCTTCTGTGGGTTTTCCAGCAGTGAGCCGACACCGGAACGCACGAGTTTCGTACGCTTTCGCAAGGCCCTGGTCGCTCATGGCCTGGACAAGTGTTCGATCAAATCACTCACCAGCTCAAGGCCAAGGCGATCCGCGTCAAGACCGTGTCAATCGGCGCCCAAATTTGACCCCAGAACGGCGTCCAAAATTGACCCCCTTGCCGGAGGGGGCTGGATATCGGACGCGACGCATTGAGCCCGCCGCCGCGGAGCTGGTCGGGGTTGCGCAGCGGCGGCGGGCTCAATGTCCAGGGAGTGCTGCGTGTTGGATCAGGCGCGGTTCTTGAAGCGCCAGCTCTCGTTGCCGGTCTCGACGATATCGCAATGATGCGTGAGGCGATCGAGGAGCGCGGTGGTCATCTTGGCGTCGCCGAACACGCTTGGCCATTCGCCGAAGGCGAGGTTGGTGGTGACGATGATCGAAGCCTGCTCGTAGAGCCGGCTGATCAGATGGAACAGGAGCTGGCCGCCCGATTGAGCGAAGGGCAGATAGCCCAGTTCATCGAGGACGATGAAGTTCTTGCGGGAGAGATAGTCGGCCATCCGTCCCTGCCGGCCGGCCCGACCCTCGGCCTCGAGTTTGTTGACCAGGTCAACGACATTGAAGAAGCGACCGCGGGCACCTGCGCGTATGCAGGCGCGGGCGATGGCAATGGCCAAATGGGTCTTTCCAGTTCCAGTGCTGCCGACCAGGACGATGTTGCGCTGATGGGCGAGGAAGTTGCCGCCGGCAAGATCGCGGACCAGCGTCTCGTTGATCGGCGTGTCCTCGAAGGTAAAGTCGCCGATGTCTTTGGCGAGCGGCAGCTTGGCGATGGTGATCTGGTATTTGATCGATCGCGCCTGCTTCTCGGCAATCTCGGCTTTGAGCAGGTCGCCGACGACGCGTTGTGGCTCGTGCTGGCGCTTCACCGCCGTGGAGACGATCTCGTCATAGGCGGCCTTCATGCCGAAGAGCTTGAGCTCTCCCATAGCCTTGAGGATCTCGGAACGTTCCATCAAATGGCCCTCCTCAGGGTGTCGTAGCGGGCGCAATCCGCCACCAGCTCGTGCCGCAGCCTTAGGGCCTGCGGTGTCATGATGGTGAGCGGCGCCATCGGCTCGCGGCGCCGGGACAGGATGTTCAGGATCACATCGGCCGAGTGGACGTTTTCGTTCAGCGCCTCGGCACAGGCCGCTTCGACCGCGGATAGCCCGTCGCTGAGCACGGCGGTAAGGATATCGACCATCTGCCGATCGCCATCGTCAGCGCTGGTCAGTCTGCGGCGCACTCGGTCGAGTGCGGATGGCAGAACCCAGTCCTTGAACGGTGCGCCATTGCGCAGGGCCCCGGGTTTGCGCGCCAGGACCGGAACATAGTGCCAGGGGTTGAAGATCGTCTCGTTGCGGCCAAAGCAGCGGCGATGCTCCCCAACCGCACGCCCATCCTGACGCAGCTCGATCCGATCGGCGTAGGCCCGGACCTCGACCGGTCGGCCGATCGCGCTTGCCGCTACCGAGTAGCGGTTGTCGAAGCGGACCAGGCAGGTCTTCGACACCGAAGCCGGCAGCGCATGGAAGCCGTCGAAGCGGCCGGCATGGGGAACGAGGCTCGGTCGTTCTGCCTCGAACACCTGCCAGACCGTCTTGTCCCGGAACTCGGGGTGAGAATGGGCTTTGGCATAGGCGATGCAACGGTCGAGGAGCCAAGCATTCAGCTCCTCATAGCTCTTCACCCGCAGTCGCGGTGTGAAGAAGCGCTCGCGGACCAGGCCGACCTGGTTCTCGACCTGGCCCTTCTCCCAGCCCGACGCCGGCGTGCAGGCGACTGGATCGACCAGATGATGGCTGCACATTTGGAGGAAGCGGCGATTGTAGGCGCGTTCCTTGCCGACGAAGATCGCGTCCACCGCCGTCTTCATGTTATGGGATGGACGCCTCCCACTTCTCCGTCACACTGCCAGTGACCAACTTGAAGGAGGGAAACTATGACCATGGATCTGCTCGCGATCGACCTTGGGAAGCAATCATTCCATCTGCACGCGATCGATGCTGATGGCGTTATCGTCTCGCGCAAGGTTAGTCGCGCAAAGCTCGTAGAGACGGTAAATCAAATGGCGCCGAAGGTGATCGCGATGGAAGCTTGTGCCAGTGCCCATCATTGGGGCCGATGGTTCATGGCTGAAGGCCGACACGTGCGATTGATCAATCCACGCTTCGTAAAGCCGTTTGTTCGTGGTTCGAAGAACGACGCGATCGACGCTGAAGCAATCTATGAGGCCGCAACTCGTCCCACAATGCGGTTTGTCCCGGTGAAGTCGGTCGCGCAACAGGATCTGCAGTCGCTCCATCGCGTTCGGGAGCGCCTGATCGTTCAACGGACTTCGCTAATCAACCACACTCGCGGACTCCTGGCTGAATATGGCCTTGTACTGCCACAAGGGCCGTGGCGTTTTGCTGCACAAGCAACCGGAACGATTGCGCAGGCAGATCTTTCCGACCTCGGACGCGAGCTGTTTGCAGAGCTTCTCGACCAGCTTCAGGATGTGAATATCCGCGTTGCCAAACTTGATGCCAAGATCGTTGCTATCTGCCGAGAAAGAGAAGATTGCCGCCGTCTGGCCGCCCTGCCTGGTGTCGGGCCGATCATTGCAACTGCGCTCGTGGCGAGCATCGACGACGCTCGCCACTTCCACTCAGGTCGCGAACTCGCGGCATGGATTGGACTTGTACCTCGACAATACACAACTGGTGGCAAGCCTCGCCTCGGGGGTATTGGCCGTCGTGCCAACCACTATCTACGCCGACAGATGATCCACGGTGCTCGGGCCGTGATCAGCCGGCTCGCTAAACATGAGGATCGGTGCTCAATCTGGCTTAAGGCGATCGTGGAGCGCCGCGGATTTAACAAGGCACTCGTCGCTCTTGCCAACAAGACGGCGCGCATCGCATGGGCGCTGCTGACGCGAAAGGAGAGCTACGCCGCCGGCTGACTACGCTGGCGCCACGGATCGCCGCCGACACGGCGATGAGAGCGAGGTAGACACTGATGGCACAACGGCATGAGCCGCCGCTTCGAAACCTGATTTACGACAAGGCCCTCGAGGCCGATCATGTTATGAGGATCGAGGCAGCGAACTCCCATCAAGGCCAGGGGCGTGATCGCTCCAGCGATAGGCCGGATAGATTCACGCATCCAATGCCGAACGTTGCCAGCAGATTACCTTGCACAGGAGGCGTCCATAGATTGTCGTAGATGCCGCGCCCCGGTATGCCGCCGAACACCCGGAAGCCGTGCCAATGCGCGTCGAACAGCATCTCGTGGCTCTGCAACAGATAGGCCCGGACCAGGAAGGCGCGGCTGTGCGACAGCTTGATATGGGCGACCTGCAGCTTGGTGCGTTCCCCGCCGAGGATCGCGTAATCCTCGCTCCAGTCGAACTGAAACGCCTCGCCCGAGCGAAAAGCCAACGGAACAAAGGTTCCACGGCCCGTCGTCTGTTGTTCCCGCTGCCGATCAACCCGCCAGGCCCGGGCAAATGCTGCGACCCGGCCATAGGATCCGGTGAAACCCAGCGCGACCAGATCAGCATGAAGCTGCTTCAAGGTCCGCCGCTGCTTGCGCGACTTGCCGGCCTCCCTCTGCAACCAGACCGCCAGCTTCCCGGCAAAGGGATCGAGCTTGCTGGGCCGTTCCGGCGTGGCGAACCTTGGCTCGACAATACCCGCCTTCAGGTACTTCGTGATGGTGTTGCGTGACAGACCGGTTCGCCGCGCGATCTCTCTTACCGGCAGCTTCTCCCGTAACGACATGCGCCGGATGATGTTCAAAAGTCCCATGTGGATCACTCCTATGTCCCCCGTCGCGCACAGCGTTGGGGGAAGGGTCACATGGCTCAAATCTCAGTGGAAATTACGCACCAACCCGGTTCACTTCTCGGCGAAAATCAACATTGTACCCAAGAGACGGCATTGAACCCGCCGCTCCGCCGAGGGCGCCACCAGCAACCGATCTTCCGACACCATCCCAAAATCCCATTATTCATCTCCAAAATTCAACTTGTTGTGTCGAGAGCTTAGTTAGAGCCATTTTTTGTCAAGCATAAAGTATATAAAAACTACGCATATCACTTGTTCTATAATTATATTTAGAGTATTGGATTGGATATACGGATAAATAGCAATACGATATAATAATACCACGGCGGCGAGTATAATTAGCAAGAATATCCTGTTCATGGTCTTGGGTCCGGTTGGAGATCAAACTCCACATCTAATGGAGAATGTACCGCGTGAATTCGGTCCAGCACTATATGCTCGGGACGGCCTAAACAATTCCTGATTTCAGTGGTTTGGGACCTAAACATTGAACAAATCGGTAACAGTGAACCAACGCCCCAAGAGATGATATGCTAACGAAGAACGGAAACGCCAAATAAGACGAGTCATTCTAAACGATTTGTGTCATTCTATTTGGATGTTTTGTTTCTGCCGAAGCAATCACCAATATTCTCCATATACTTTGCGCATCTGGGCTGCCTTAGGTATACAGGCCGATGCATCCAGGGGCAAAACGCTACTCTGCTCGACGGACAGATTACAGTTTCGTAATGTACAAGTATTTTTTTGTTGTGCAAGCCTGGTTGGTGTCTTTTTTGACATTGAAGAAGGTACGTATTATTCTAGAACATTAAGGTGTGCGATTGATGTTATGTTGCTATGGTTAGCAAAAGCAGCTAATAAGAAAGATATTTGTCAAGAGCAGATATGTTACAAAAGTGTTTTGAGGAAATGTTGACGAGGCGAGCTAGCTGCTATCTCTTTTGAGGGCATAATTTTCAAACTATCTCGTCTGGCGCGAGCTCTTTGGTCGGGTTGCCGCGGCATCAGCACAACGACGAATTGTAGAATTTCGGGCAATCTTTAGGGGTACGGCATATACGCTTTTGGAACGCTGGGTCACGCCTGTGTCACGGTACGATCTCTTGTCGCGGCGTTGAAGGCAGGCCGGCGCTCCGCGAGAGCGACGACACGGTCAGCTCGCTCATCCGCTTTGGATTTTTGGATTTTCCGGTATTTGTGGAGCGGGATCGGACCGCCGATCGGGTTGAAGGGACCAAACCGCCGGTCCTCAAGCTGGATATAAAGATCCCGATCGAACAGGCCCCACCACAAGATGACCTCCTCCCCGACCAGAGAGTCATCAACCTCATATGGGATGCCGTCGATGCTCACCCGGGCATCGATGCCGATCTTGCGCCGCTCGGGTTCTCGCGCGAAAGCGCAGAAGCGGTCCCAAGCGCACATCTCGCGATAACCGCTATCTGGAAGACTGGCGATCCAGTCTTCCAGACGGCTGCGCGGCTCCGACCGATGCGCCTGCGCATTGTAGCGGACCAGATAACGACGTGGAGGCGTTCGGAATGGTCCAGCCGATCGCGGCGCCGACCGCCCTGGGCGTCGCGCCGGAGTCGTTCGCATTCACGGGTAATCGGATCGATAGCGCGTCTGCCAGATGCTCGGCCAGCGTTGCCTGTGGCCCGTCGAACACCAATAGGTGCTTCACAGTGGCCGGATAGTCGAAGACCTGATTCACGACGGACAGGTGGTTTTTCTCGATCTGCGCCATGGTCTCCTGGAAGACCGGCGTGACGACGACAAACACGTTGGACATGCTGATTGGATCCTCAGGTCGTGCTGCGTCGCACATGCTGCCGAGTTCGTCGGTTCGGCCGCCTGCCCTTGACTTCTTGTCGCCGAGCGCGCGAGTCGATCCGTTTGAGGGTGGCCTCAATCCATTCGACGGCGGGACAGGGCTTGAGCAAGGGAACCGACTCAAGGTCGATCCTGACCAGGTATCCCTCGACGCCCTCTGCGAAACAGGCTCTCATCAGGCGCCCGAGCTCCATGCCGCTTCGCCTGTTGGTCCGCACGGTGCTGGGCTGCTGCGGCAAGAGGCAGATGCCGCGCGCCTCGCACCAGTTCGAGAGGCGTGCCCTCGCCTCCTGCTGGCGCGGGCTCGTCTCGGCGTTCGAGGCTGACCCGCCGAGCATCACGCGATAGGATTCCGAGGCCCTGCCCCTCGGCCAGGCCCAGGAGGTCATTGGCCGTCAACCTCAGCCGGCGCCGGGCGAGTGGGCTTCCTGGGTTTCGCCTTGGGCTTGGCCTTGGCCAGCGCCGGGGCCGCGCCCGAAGAACTCGCGTTTGCGGCGGCATTCACAGGCTGCTGCACGCTTGCAAGATATTTGTCCGTCTCGTTGAGTGCGAGCGACAGGCCCTCGAGCGTGCCGGTGGCAACGACCGGCTGGCCCCGGGACGTCCATTCGAAACGTGCGACCTTGCCGGTCTTGATCCAGCCGCCCACGACATTGTCGAACGGCAGAATGGAGGCGCAGGTCACCTTGCAGGCGACGGCCTGGGGCGCGAGCTTGATGCCGTCCAGCTGGAGGCGCAGGCCGGCCGCCGTATCCACGGTCTTGCTCATCTCCATGACGATGTAGGAGCGGCCCTTGATGTCCTGCCGGATGCCCCATCTCAACAAGGGCGCACGGGCCTCATTGACCACGGTCTGGATGAACAGGCAGACGGCACGCTTGGAGGTTCGCGAGCAGACCGAAGTCCAGGGACCGAATTCCCGGATGGTCTTCACGAGTTCGCCGGGCGCCGGCGTCTCGCCCTGCCCCACGGCATCGTCAAATCTGATCGTCGTATCCAGCTGCGGCGCCGGCGATGATGCGGCGGGAACATCGGCCGTCGTCGCCTGCTGTGCGGAGGCCAGCAACGGTAGGGTGGCGATCGCGGCCGCCAGGACAATGGCGGAGCCTGTCTTCGAAACGGACATGGAAACCTCAATGATGGGATGTGTCGCCCCGCTTGGGGGCCGATGCGAAAACGGCGGGGAATTGATCCCCGCCGCCTCAGTGGCAATCCGATATCAGGGGAAGGAATACCGGACGCCGATGCCGCCGCCGCCCGTCATCGAGGAGGGCGAATACCAGCCGCGGCCGTTGACCTGCAGCCTGTCGTTGAAGGTGTAGGCAACGCCGCCCGCGAAGGCGTGCTGGGACTCATAGAAGCCCCAGCCGCCCGCGACGGAGAACTTGCCGGGCGTCGGGTCGAACTCGAGCGTGGCCAGGGCCGTCATGCCGGCAATGGCGCCGTCGAGACGCTTGAAGTTCGAATTGGCATATTTCGTCAGCCAGTTGAGCTGCGCGCCCTGGTGGCTGAGAGCACCGTCGATCGCCGAGAAGGCATCGCCGGCATTGTTGTAGGTGTTGCCCTGCACCGTGTAGCTCGGAGCACTGATCAGGCCGGTGGTCGGATCGTACTGCGAGCCGCCGCCGAGAGCCGAGGCCGTGGAGGTGCCGACATTGTTGACGCCGCCAATCACCGAGTTCAGCTGCGAGCCGTTGACGGCATCCGTCGAGGTGGAAGACACCACGCCGGCCGCCACGTTCTGGATCTGCCGCTCCTTGCCGGACGACCCGACGGAGACGGAAGAGGTTGCCGAGGATCCCGCGACGGTCGCCGAGCCGAAGCCCTTCTGCCCGTCATGCACGGCATCGGTCGTGGATCCCGCACCGAGGGCGACGCTGCCGGCGTTGCTCGCCACGGCGCCGTTGCCGATCGCGATCGAGTCCGTCGCCGTCGCCACGGCCAGGGGGCCGATCGCTGTCGAGTTGTCGCCCGTGGCGCTCGAATCCGCCTCGGTCGAGTTGGTGTGGAAGTACTTGATGCCGGCGCCGCCATTGATCGAATTGTCGATATTGGTGAGGGCGCCCTGCACCGAATTGTAGGTGTTGCCACCATAGTTCAGCGAGGTCGTGACCGTGCCGGTCGAGGAATTGTAGGTGCTGTTGCCGCCCATGCCGTCCGCCAGGGACTGGCCGAGGTCATGCAGCTGCCCGCCGTTCACGGCATCGGTCGAGCCCGCCGCAACCGAGCCGGCCGCGACATTGGTGATCGACACGGCGGCGCCCGAGCCGTCACCGGTCAACGCGACCTGGTTGGTCGGGTTGCCGTTGGCATCGGCCACATAGTGAACGGCAAGATCGTCCGTGCCGCTCGAGGCGGCCGCCTGCAGGGCGTCACCCACATTGTTGTAGGTGTTGCCGTTGATCACATAGGAGGGGTTGGTCACCTCGCCCGTGGTCGAGTTGTAGGTGGCGCCGCCGCCGAGGATCGTGGCCACCGTGCTGCCGGTCGCATAGAGCTGCGAGCCGTTCACGGCGTCGGTCGAGGTCGAGGACAGCGTGCCCGCTGCAACGCCGGTCACGGTCCGATCGCCGTCCGTGCCCGACATGTTGACGACGGTGCCGCCTGTTTCCGCGCCGACCGTGATGTCGCCGCTCCCCGGGGCGCCGCCAACCTGGCGGACGATTCCGGCCGTGCCGTTGTTGAGGTTGGTGACGTCCTGGCTGATGTTGTTGACGGTCGCGCCGAGATTGGTCACGTCCTGGCTCAGGTTCGTGACCTGGTTGCTGACATTCGCGACGTTCTGGTTGGTCGTATAGAGCTGCGAACCGTTCACCGCGTCCGTCGAGGTCGAGGAAAGCGCGCCCTGGCTGACATTGGTGATGGTCGTACCACCCGTCACGCCGCCATCGGTCGAGGTCGTGCCGCCGAGCGTGATGCTCGACTTGGTGGAATCGTCATACTGGACGGCGTTTGAGGCCAAGGTGCTGACGGCCTGGTTGGTGGCGTTGAGCTGCGACCCATTCACCGCGTCCGTCGAGGTCGAGGACACTTCGCCGGCCGCGACATTCGTCAGGGTCTGCGCGGCGCCCGGGGATGAACCCGACCCGCCCGGCGCCACGAGAGCCAGCTCATTCGCATTGCCCGTGGTCTGGACCGGCCCGATCGTGCCGTTCGTCACGCTGTTGGTCAGGTTAGTGACCTGGTTGCTGACATTCGTGACGTTCTGGTTGGTCGTATAGAGCTGCGACCCGTTCACCGCGTCCGTCGAGGTCGAGGACAGCGTGCCCTGGCTGACATTGGTGATCTTGGTGCCGCCCGTCGCACCGCCATCGGTCGAGGTTGTGCCGCCGAGCGTGATGCTCGACTTGGTGGGATCGTCATACTTGACCGAGTTAGGGTCGCCCGTCGCGATCGAGGTCGCCAGCGCGTCGACCGCCTGGTTGGTCGCGTAGAGCTGGGAGCCGTTGACGGCATCCGTCGAGGTGGCCGAGACGCTGCCCGCCGCCACATTGGTGATCGTGCGCTCGCTGCCGGCACTGCCGACGCTGACCGTTCCGACCGGCGACGTGCCGGCGAAGCTGTAGGTTTGCCCATTGATGACCACGCTGCTGGTGCCCGTTGCACCGTTGGCGAGGGAACCCGAGCCGAGGGCGACATCATTCTGCCCTTGGGCGGAAGCGCTGTTCCCCAGCGCCACGGCGTTGGCCGCGGTCGCCTGCGCACCCGATCCCATGGCGATCGTATCGTCGGCACTGGTGGTGGAACCCTTGCCGATCGCGATGGTGTTCGCGCCGCTGGCGGTGCCGCCGACGACGAAGTTGTTGTCACCGGTCACCGTGCCGCCGTTGAAGGCGGTGTTGTTGTCGCCTATGGCACTCGAGCCGTTGGCGAGGAAGTTGTTGTCGCCGCTGATGGTCGCGTTGGGCGCATTGAAGATGAACGAGTTGGTGACCGGATCCGTCGCGGTCCCGATCACCCCGTTGTTGGCGTCAACAACGAAGCTCCGGTCCACGTAGATCTCACCATTGTCCGAATTCACGATCACCGATTGCGTGGCGCCAACCAGGCCGTTGCCACCATTGATGATGGTGGTCTCGGTGCCCTGATAGAGGCCGTTTCCAAGATTGATGCCGACATTCTTGTTGGCATCCTGGACGACGGCCGTTCCCGGCGCCGCGCCGAAGTTGGGGAGGGATTGAGCGAAAGCGCCGGAGGCTCCCGACGCCAGAGCGAAGCTGGCTGCGCTCAGCAGGAGCAGGCGCTTCTTGTGACGCAATGGACCGTCGCCGCGCAGGCGCGCAACGGCCACTGCCGAGGCAGAAATCGTCATGATCTAACCCTGAGTGTTATGGTTAACGGTTTTGCGCTACGCTCAGGGTCTGGCGGTCAGTCAGGCCCTGCGTAACGCGTGGGGCGCGGAGGCGGTTCTTGCAGGAACCGTCTCCGCACGTTCTTGCTGCAGGCGCTCACCCTTGCAGGGGTGGCGTCGCCGAATTCGCGAAGCAACTACGCGATCTCAAATGTCCTCCGTCTCCTTGACTGGCTTCGTCTCCCGCGATCACGGCGCACGGTTGAGGCGGATCCCAGAAGCGCTACCGCCCGGCTCGCCTTCAAGGCTTCCGTCCTGCCCGATCGTAAATCTTGCGGGCGGCTTCGCGCCCGGCTGATAGAGCTCGACAGTCTTTCCCGTTGTCTTCCAGCCCGTGATGTTCCCGATGGAATCGGTGGCACACCCGACGCTGGAAGCGCGCTTGAGGTCCAGCAGCGACTTTTGGGAAAGCCAGAGCGAACACCCTGCGGCACCTTGAACCGTCCAATGGCCTGAGACTTGGCCCCCCCTTCCGGCGCCGCCCTCGCCTGCTGCTGTCGCTTTGGCCTGGCGTCCAATGTCGCGCTCAGTGTTCGCCGGCTGCCCGTAGGGGACCGGATCTGTTGGTACGTTCGGATACCGAAACCCGCTGGAATATCCGCTGTGTCGAAGGGTTTGGCTTCCTCGCCGTACGCGAACACGACGCCTGGCGCAGGGGCAATTCGGTTTGCACGGTTGATACCTGGTCGTTGCCATGATGGGCGCTGACGCCGTGATAGGCGCTGTGTAGATCGGCACCACAGGGCCGCCATAGGTCTTCTGGTTGGAGCATCCTCCAAGCGCGATGGCGACGGTTGTCGCAGTGATGAAAAGGCCGAGTCTCATGGATCGTTCCGTTCGAGATTGGTTAGAAGCGCGAAAAATGTTGCCCATGTTCGCTCTTCAGGCCGCCATGCCGATGAAGGTCGCGAACTCGGGGTTATCAGAGGTTGAGCGGGCCAACGTCTCCCGAACGCCAGCGAGCGCAGCGATCAGGCGCTCCTTACGCTGCTCGTCCCCGTCGCCGCTGTCCTGGGCAGCAAGACGCTCGACCGAAGCCAGGTCATCCAGGCTCGCCACAACGGCCGAGATGTCGAATTCGTCTTCATCTTCGGTTGCCACCTCGAAGCCGACGATTGCGGGCTCAGCCAGCGATATCGCCGCCCCGCCGAACATGTCGTCTTCCGGAACGCTCGTTGCCTCCAGACGATCGAGCGTCGTGGCCAGGTCCGACAGCGATGCCGTGGGTGATGGTACCGCCTCGGCCGACCTGGCTCCCTCCCCTTGAATGGCCTGCGCAACCGCGCCGCCCGCCACGGCCGTGCGGAGCATTTGCAGTTCCGCCTCGCTGCCGGCGAACCGGCGTGCTCGATCCGCAATGATCCCCCGTCGTTCAGCGATAATTGCTTCCCGAAGCAAGCCCGCCGCGACCTCGGCCGAGGTTCTGTTTCCAGCGCGCTTCAGCAGCCCCTGACGCGCTGAACGGTCGTCAGCCCTCAAGGCCCCCAATGTAGCCGGGCGTTCCCTGAGCTGACGAAGGATCGCTGTCACCTTGTCATCGTCAATCGCATCGAGCGACTGCTGAACGCTCCTCAGGAATCGATCCGGCTTGACAAAGAGCTGGTGCGCAGCGCCGACGATCCCCGGGGGCAGCTTGCCGGTCGATTGGTCCGTCTCGGCGGCTTCCTCTTCCCGCACCCCGGCGAAGTCGGCCGGACTGCCGACGGTTCCCGCCGGCGCCGGCTCAAAGAGCGGCCATTCCGCGATCTGCGCCACCAGAGGATCCGGCAGCTCGAATTTCATCGCGTCGACTTCCCTCCTGCGGTCCAGGAAGAGCGCCTGTGTGTAGAAATTGAGCTTATCCAACACGGCGGTATAGGAGCCGCGGATCTGCAGAATGGTCTTCTCCTGGTTCAGCCGACGCACACCGTCAGGCGTCATCAAGGGCATCGGTTCGAAACGGCCTCCCGATGATGTCTTCCCGAATGAAATTCCCTGCGCCTTGCCCCACCCTTCCCGCTCGACCCAGTGCTTGCCCATATTTTCTGAGACCAGCTTGGCGGTCGTCTCGTCACCAACACCGATGTAGAGCTGGATATCCATGTTGCCGAGCAAGGCATCACGGGTCTTGATGCCATAGCGTTCGTCGATCTGCGGTATGTTCTGGGCAACGAGCGCAATCGTCAGGCCGTACCCGGCCACGAGCGGAGCGCGTTGGATGATTTCGGGCAGGCGCTGGAACTGATAGAATTCGTCCAGCATCAACAGCGCCTTGTGGGGCTCTGTCTTCTTGTCCGGCAGCTCGCGAAGCATAATGTCGTGGATCTGCTGGATCAGCAGGCGAATGATCGGCTCGACGGTGCCAAAGTCCGAGACGGGCGCCGCGATGAAGAGCGAGAATGGCTCGCTGCGAAGCTTGCGGATATCGAAGTCGGATCCCGCCGTCGCGCTCGCCATCAACAGATTGTTCCACGCCTTCAGCGAGGTGGTGATGTGGCCCTCGAAACTGGGACGCTGCTCCTCGTCGCGGCCGAGGTGCTGCATGAAGGCATTCGTGATGAACGGATTGAGCTCCGGCTCTTCCTTGAGGATCCGATTGAGGACGGCGGAAAAGCTCGTCCCCGTCGAGAACATGCGCAGCGCCGACCGAAGATGCCGACGGCCTTCCATGGTGCGCGATTCCAGGACATATCCAAGCACACCCGCGAAAAGGCCTCTCGCCGTCTCCTTCCAGTAAGGTTCTTCCTTCTCGCCAAGCACGATCAAGCTTGCAGCCAGGTTGCTGAGATCCGTCGCGCGAGAGGGCCACTCTCTCACAAAGGTGAGCGGATTCCATCTGTGTGAGACTTCGCTGCCGGGAGCGAACAGGAAAACCTTCTGCCCGAGCGCCATACGCGCGGCTCCCGTCAGGTTGAAGTTCTCCTTCTTCACGTCGAGGACGATCGCCGAACCTTCCCACTCGAGCAGATTGGTCATGACGAACCCGCGACCCTTGCCCGCCCGGGATGGGCCGTTCACAAAGAAATGGGAATCGCCGGAATAGCGGACCTGCTTCTTGTTGAACGTCCCCAGCAACACGCTCTTGCCAGGACGCCCGTTCATCAGCTCCGCGGCCGCAAGGTCTTCCGCTGTCGCAATGCGCGACCCTTCTTCAGGCGGGCGCACCACCCATGGCCGCTTGATAAAGAGATACACGAGGCCGCCCAGGACAACGCCCTCGATGGCGGCGGCCGCGGTCGCCAGAACGACGAGCTTATGCACGCGCGGATCGTGCCAGTAGGCTGAGGCCTGCCGCATCGGCAGTAGCACATCCCCGGCAAGGAAGGCCTGATAGATCGCCGGCGTGTGCATCAGATAGTAATAGGCACTCGCATAGCTGAATGACCATAGCCATGCCAGGCCTGCCAGCGCGCCGACGCAACCGGCAATGCTCCACGCAACCTTCCGCCCCCGCTTCATGGCTAAACCTGTCCCTGCCACTTGTTGAAATAGATTTCCGAGACGGCGCGTTTGCCGGTGTTCGGATCCCTTGCGATTTGAACGACGACGGGAACGACCAGGCGCACGAAGTCGAGCAGTTCCTCCTTGCCCAGCCCAAGATTGGCCTGCATCGTCGCCATGGCTGCGCGCTCATAGGCGCCGCGAGGATTATCGGCGTGAAGCGTCGACATGCTGCCCGGATGACCCGTGTTCACGGCCTGCAGGAATGAGAATGCTTCGGCACCGCGGATTTCGCCCATGAAGATCCGGTCCGGTCTCATGCGCAGGGCCGACTCCAGGCAGTCCTGGATGGTCACCCTCGCCCTGCCCTGCCCGCCCTTGGAGGCGACCGTATGCACCTTGTTTGGCTGCGGGGGGTTGAGCTCGCGGGTATCTTCGATCGTGAAGATGCGCTCGGTCGCCGGCACTTCCTTCAAGAGCGCGTTCAGCACCGTCGTCTTGCCCGTGGAGGTACCTCCGCTGATCAGCATGGTCACGCGATTCACAATGGCGAAGCGGAGCCATTCCTCGCGCGCTTCCGGTGAAGGATCCTTCAGCATCTCGATCAGCTTCTGGTCGAGGTCCGAAATATAGAAATCATCGACATGGCGGGGGCCCGACACCCTGACGTGATCCAGGCCGCCCATCAGTCGATAGTCCTTCAAGGAAAGGTCATTGATGACCTGCTTTCTGATCGAGAAAGCCCCTCCATCAGGGGAGGTGGGCGAGAGGATCGCCTGGAATCGCTCGCCGTTCGGCATCGCGGCCGACAATAGCGGGGTTTCCGAGTTCACGTTCTGGTTGCTTCGGCCGGCGACAGCCGTCGCCAACGTGACAATCGCTTGCCTGGTTAGCTCCGGCACCTCGTAGCGAACCATGTGCGGCTCGCCTCTGGCTTCGATCCAGATCTCGCCCGGCCGATTGCACATGATTTCGATGACGTCAGGGCTTTCTAACCACTGTCGAATTGGACCCGCAGCAAGCCTGAGATACGTATCCAGCCCCTCCCACATTGTTCGGTTGGGCTGCTCTTTTGGGACGACGTAGTTCATTCAGAGCTTCCTTCAATGGGTTGGGGTAAAGCGCCGAAAAATCGAGATCACGCTGAATGAAGACGATGATCTGCGTGCCCTGGTCGATATTGAGAGTGGGAGGGATGTTGACCGAGCTCTTCAGCGCGGTATTCGCCATGTCGGACATCGTCTGGCTGATGGTCTGCTGCGCTTGCGAGGTGCCCTCTTGCGCCGTGCTGGATCCGCTGTTGGAGCTTGTTGATCGCTGTTGCCCGCCCGGCGTCAGACCCGCAATGAACGAACTCACACCGCCGATGATGGAAAGAGCGCCGGCGGCTCCGAAGCGCTGCAGATAGTGGTTGTCCACTTCGCCAGTCAGGCCCGAACGTCCGAGGTCATCCGTCCCATACGATCCCAGATCCACGGAGGTCCCATCCGAGCGCAAAGCGCGGGTCCAGATCACGAGAACACGGGTCTGGCCCTGTGAGAGACCCGACTTGTATGTACCCGTGAGCATCGTGCCCTTCGGCAACAGGATGCGCCGACCGTCGAACGACCAGGTGTCCTGAGACGTGATGGCGCGCACCATGCCCGGCAGATCGGATTGCATGGCTGTTTCAAGCACGCCGCGAATGAGCGTGCCTTGCGGAATCAGAGCATCGGTCCGCAGGTTTTGGGTTGCCACCGAGACCTGCACCGACTGACTGCCGATCCCGCTGGCGAACTGGCGATTGGGATCGTCCTCCTTATAGTCTTGCGCCCCGGTGGCATTCGACGTTCCTGCTGCTGACGGCGTGGCCTGCACGGCGGCCTGCCCGTCAACCATGATCATCGGGGAGCGCAATCGCGCAAGACGCGCTGCCTCTTCCGCAGCTTTGCGCTTGAGCTCATCCTGGTCCACCGCGGGCGGTGAGGCCTCGACGGTCGGAATCGCGGTGGCTTCGATCGGGGGCGGCACCACCACGGGCGGCGCTGGCGGCGCTGGTGGAGGTGGAGGTGTCAACACGAGACGATTGTCGGGCTTGGCGGCCGGGAAGTCGAAAGAGAGCCCTGGGGCGGATTGGGCGGTGTTGAATTCTTCCTGCTGTTCCGCCTTCTTCGAGGGCTCCCGGAAAAACTGGACGTAGACGCCGACACCGATCGCGGCAAGACAGGTCCCTACCAGCAACACCGTCGCCAAAGGCCCTGCACGCTTGGGTGTAGGTGCGGCGACCGACTCGTTGAAGCGCGCTTCCGATTCAAAGTCTGAATTTGACATGATGATGCCTCTCCGGCCGCGCCGCTATTGCGACGCCGCGCTGGCCTTCTGATTGAAAACGCAGGTAGCGACCGGACCATTGCGCAGCGTCCACTGCGCTGCGACCTTGTCGATGACGATGTAGTCGCCCTCGCGCCGATAATTGATCAGGGTTTCGCTTCGGTCGCTCTTTACCGCGAAGATCGCCGGGATCTCGGCGCCCTTGGCAAACTGAAAGAACGTTTTCACAGAGTCGTCGAAGATCGCGAGCGGCTTGTTTTCCGGGCTTCCCTTGTAGCCATAGGCGTAGTTCAGCTGTTCAGGATGCTCCAAGGCAGCCTTGATATTGGGCGTGCTGACCATGTCCTTGGCCTGCGACATCAGCTTCGCGTCCGAGATCTGCTCGGGAAAGTTGAAGCGCAGCTTGATCACCGCCCGCCTCGTATCGCCGGGCGCGGCTCCGTGCAGCATGAAGTTGTAGACCCGCTGCGACGTGACGACGTTCATGTTGGTGACGGCGTTTGGCTCCAGGGGCTTGATGAAAAGATAGCGATGCGTCTGGTCCGGCGTCGCCTGCCAGGCGACGGTATCGCCCATAGTGACGGTCGCTATGCGTTCATCGTCCCCGAACTCGATCATCGTCGAAACGCCCATCATCGTCAGCAATGAGATGATGTTGTCTTTCTGATAGCTGACCGTCTTGATGCGGGGATCCGCCTTCACGGCCGCTGGGGTGCTTTCGGCGTGGGCGGAAAGCGGCGCCAGGGCCACGAGGAGGCCGATCAGAACCCTGACTAGCTTCACTGCTGCACTCCCTCGGTCGGGGCCGCGACAGTCGGCGTGATCTTTTCCTGATCTCGGCGATACTCGAACACCTGGAAACCCAGCGGATTGTCGAACCGCCAATCCATCCGGATCGGTGTCGAGGTGTATTTGAACCGCACGTTCGCAACCCAATCAAAGGTCTGGGTTTGCGTTGGAGAGCTCTGCGTTGTCGAGAAGCGCACCGAAGCGGTCCTCTCGTTCAGGAAACTCACGGACTTGATCGCCACGCTGACGGTGGTGTCCGATCCGTAGAGCCGCTGGGGATTTTGAACGTTGCCGGGCGAGAAAGATGCCACCAGGTCCTGCGTGGCCTTTCCCGTCGAGAACAGTGACGCCTTATCGAAATTATCTCTCAGGCCCTTGGGATCGTAGGTTTCTCGTGCGCGGATGAATTGAACGATGTTGCTCGTCGTCACGGCCTCGTTCTGGGTCAGCGCGCCGCTCTCGCTCAACGGGCGCATGACCTGCAGGTAGCCGGTGCTCTTGTCGACTTCGAGCGTGACGACTTCCGTTCTCTGCAACGGAATCATCAGCAAAATCGCACCGATGGCCAGCACCAGCAGCAACCCCAGGAATATGGCGAGTGTCCGCCAAAACGCAGCACGAGCCCGGGTGAGGCGATGGGTCGACTTATCCCACGCCTCCCCGTCCCTATAGTATCGCGGATCCAGTTGGGCGGCCGAATCCACCATCGCGGCTTGCGCCGTCTCATTCGTCATAAAGACCCCCGAAAATATCTATGTTTTAAGAGCGAGCGGCTTTGAGGGCTGCTTCGAGCGTGGCGTTACGCCCGGCCCAGGCTCGGCCGGCAGCTGCTACCCCTGCTCTAGCGCCCTGGTACCCAGTGGACGCCCCTAACGCACCGAGCGCGACGGCGGCTTTCCCGGCAAGCCCCATATGCCCCAGCATGCGCCCCGCCTCGAGGCGAGCTCCGCCAGCGATACCGGCCGAGATTGTGGGCGCCTGGAAGAGGAGATAGGTGGCGGTGGCGCACATCAACACGAACGGAATGACCAGAGTCAGGTCGATGGTCTCGTTGCTCGAGATCTGCGCGGCCAGCACGCCCATCGTGTCCTTCAACACGATCATCATCACGCCAAGGATCCCGTAGACGACGACGGGGATCACAAGACCGTATTGAAAAAGCGCTGCCATCCAACCGGTGAACATGCCCGACGTGAACTGAAACAGCGCCAGGCAAATGAAGATCGGTGCGGACGCCAACATCAAAAATAGCGCCACCTTGCCGAGAATGAGCAGCCCGGCCGCGACGCACAGCAGAAACCCGACGATGATCAGCACCGCTGCGCCGAGGATCATCAAGCCGACCCCCGTCCAACCGCCTGCCTGTGTGATGTTCTTCGAGGCGTTCGTCGCCGTGGCGAGCATGTCGCTCAGCGCTTGCGACATGGAACTGGTATCCGAGCCGCAATCCGAGGAGCCTGTGCCCTGACAGATCACGGTCGCCACATCATTCGGCGCCTTGATCAGGACATCCGCGACGAGGGGGCTGAAGGTCGCCCACGACGTCGCCATGGTATAGATGATCGCAAGACGACCGACGCGCCACAAAAACGTTCCGCCTGTCAGGCCGACCTTTCCGATCAGCATTTCGTAGCCCCACCACACCACGAAGACGGTGGCGCCGGACCAGAAGACGGGGGCCAAAGCGGTGGCAAATGCGGTGTACATGGTCTGGACCATGCCCGTGCCCAAACTGTCGATGCGGCCAAACAAGGCGCCAAAGATATCCGTTGTCGTTGACATGGCCGATCTCCACCTATCGAGCTTGGCTCGCCCCGCCCGCGGGGCGAGCCGTCCGTTCAATTAACCGGGCGCATCGGCCCGCAGTCGCGGCTCGAAGCGAAGGCCGCTCCGGACCAGAAGTTGGCTTTGGCCGAGCAAGGCGCTGTGAGTTCGGCGTGCGCGCACGCCGAGAGGGCCAGGATCGCGATGCCGACGAGCAGCTTGAGGAAGGTGCGGGCCATCAGTGAACGAACGCCGCCTTGGCCGGATCGTAGACCATGAAGGTCGCCGCCCTCGCCTGTGCAGCCAGTTCGACCTGCTGCTGAGCATTCAACGCTGCGTTCGTGGTGTTCGTCACCCCGATCAACTCATTGATCGTTTGCCCCGTCTGCACCTGAAGTTGGCTGTTCTGGTCGATCGAGCCCTTGATATCGGTAGCCGTCCCGATCTGGCTGGCAGCTGACGTGAAGGCTTGGGTACGGGCGGTGGCACTGGTCTGCGTTCCCTGCACCATGCTGGTGAGAGCCGCTACCGTGTTGACTGCGCCCATATAGGCCTTGTCCGTGCCGGACAGGTTGGCGGTATTCGTGCTGCCGCTCAGCGATTTCACCAGGTTGAGGCCGTTCAGGATCGTGGTCGCCGAGTTCGCAAGCGACCCCAGATTGCCCCAGGACATCTGCCCACCGCCGAGCAGACTGCTCAGATCCGGAGCGCCGCCCATCGAGAACCCGCTGCCGAGTGCGGCGGTCGCCAGGTTGCCCGTCGTTCGATTGCCGGTCACAGCCGCCAGGGTCTTCTGCACGGTTTCCATGATCTGCTGGTTAGTGCCCATAATCTGGGCCGTGTTGGAGGCAGTCTGGGTCGCCTGCGACAGTGTTTCGCTGTCGATGACCGGGACCTGGGCATGCGCGACGGCGCTGCCGCCCAGGATCGCCAACGCCAAAGAGAAGATACGGATGAGCTTCATTTCTGAACTCCTATTTTGTCCGTTGATCGGGCCGGGGAAGATGACTGCGGCCGCTTGGGCCTCAGCGGTGTTTCGTGGCAAGAGGGTTCGGAGCAGCTTCATTCCGAACCGCCCTATTGGCCGTTGATCGAGCCGGTTGCAGTGACTGTCGGCGCCCCCGCTGTGCTCTGAAGCTGGTCCAGGGCCTGGGCGACCGCGTCGTAGGTCGTCGTACCCTGTGTCTGAACAATCGAGTTGTCCGCCTTTTGGGCCGTGACCTTCACGAAGGCCGCTTTGCTGGCGTCAAACTCCATGGCCTTTTGGGTCGCACTCGTTACAGCGGTCTGCTCCTCCAGCTGTTGGTTTCGGATCATCAGGGTTGTGTTTCCGACCTGCACGGCCTGATTCCAGATCGCGGCCGAGCCGACGCGGACGGCCGAATTCTGATCGAAGCCCGCCTGGATTCCATTTGCAGATCCTATCTGGGAGGCGAAGCCTTCGAGCGTTCCCTTGTTCTGCTGCAAAGCGTTGGCGATAGCGGCGGTAGCAGCGAGAACCTGGCCGAAGTTGTTGCCCTTGAGCGAACCAATCGAATTGGCCACCTGGAACAACGGCGTGAGGTCCTGTCCACCGATTGTCGCCGAGCCGGCATAGACCGCGGATCCCGACGTACCGTCGCCGATCCAGTTGCCGCCACCCGCACCGCCCTGCGCTCCGATATTGGCGAAGGAACTGCCGGTGACATCGGATGAACCGATCTGCGCGGCCGGCCCCGCACTTCCCGGCGTTGCGACGCTGCCCTGTATCCCCTTGGTCGGGGACACGGTTTGCTCACTCGCTTCCCGCGCCTTCTGCATGCAGTTCGCGATACCCGTTTCCTGGGTCAGGCGCTCGGCATCGGTCGTCGGCACCTGGGCGAAGGCCGGCGCGGCGATCAGGCCCATCAACATTGCAGCGACAATGCAAAATAGTCTCACGTCACTCCTCCTTCTTCCAGCCGCAGAAATACGGCAGCCAATTTTGAGGTTCGTCGCCGTACTTCGCGCGCAGCTCGGCACACTCCATGACGCGCTCCGGCGTGCCGGAAAGGACTTTCACAAAGTCCAGCATGTGGGAGAGATCCAGCGTGGCGATCACGGCGTCATTGTTGTGCCGGATCAGGAATTGTCTCGCTTCCGGCGGGGTCGAGCGGATGAACTCCATCTCGGCGTCTGTCACCGCAAAGCCCTCGTCCTGATAGCTGAGCTCATCAGCCTTGGGGTTGGGGAAGAACAGGTTCGTCGTGGATTGCTCGATGATCGTGCGCGACATCTTCGAACGCACGATGTCCGCCGCCGATTGCGTGCCAAAGCCCACCAGGCCCTTGAGCTTGCGGATCGTCTTCAGCTTGTCGTTCAGGAACCACGAGAACCGCTCGTCGTTCAGGATCTTCCAGCCTTCGTCGATGAACATCATGAACGGGCGGACCCCATCCAGCATGCCTTCGATCCGATGAAAGATGTAACCCAAGGCAGCCGAACGAATATCGTCGTCATCGAGGATCTTTGTCAGATCGAACCCGATGATCGCCTTGTTGGAATCGAAGCGGTCGACCTCGTTGTTGAACAGCCAGCCGCGCTGCTTCAGCCAAACGTCGAAACGGGACTTGAGGTCGTCATGCCCCTGCCGCTCGCTGCCCTGCAGGAGGTAGCCAAACTCGTGGAATTTGCGCTGCATCTTCGGAACGCGGAAAGTCTGTTCCACCGCGTCCTCGATAATTTTCTCCTGCTCGACAGTGAGCTCCGCCGTGCCCCGAGGCCGCAGCAACAGGCGCATCAGCTGAAGCACGAAGTCCCGATCGGCCGGCGTGTCGTCAACCTGCAATGGGTTGAAGCCTGTCGGCTCGCCCGGCGCCAGCACCTCGTACTGGCCGCCGAGCGCCCGGATGAAGACCTCCGCACCACGGTCCTTGTCAAAGAAAGCGCAGGCCGGCTCCGGCCGGACTCGCATCGCCTGTGCCATCAGAAACGACAAGGCGACCGTCTTTCCCGAACCGGTGGGCCCGACAACGGTGAAGTTTCCGACCTGATTGACGTGGAAGTTGAAATAGTAGGGGGTCTTGCTCTTGCTGAGCAGCAACGAGATCGCCGGCCCCCAGTGGTTTCCGTCCCGCTTGCCGACCGCATAATTATGGAAGGACGCGAAGCCGACGAAATTGGCCGAGGAAATGATAGGGTTGCGTGCAATAAACTCGAAATTGCAAGGCATCTGCGCCCAAAAGGCTGCTTCCAGGTTCAGGTCCTCTCGAACCGTCACGATCCCCTGGTTCTGGATCGCCTTCACGAGCTCTGACATGCAGGCTTCCATGGCCTTCCGGGTATTGCCGAGGGCCATGACCGTGAAGTGATACCGACCGTTGACCGCGCGCCCGCTGACAATTTCGTTCTTGGCGGTCATCACCTGGTCCAGCAGTTCGGTCCCTCGCTCGTCGGAGGTGTTGAGCTGCAATTCCACCATGTTGATGTGCGTCAGGGATTCAGAACGATCCGACAGGGCGAAGGACTGGCTCGCGATGAACTCCCCGTCGATCTTCAGGAGCTCATCGAAGACGCCGCTGAAGGTCCGATCGGTGAATTCCCGAATGCCGAGGAGCGCCGCAAACCGCGTGCTCTCGGGAGAGGATCCGCGCAGCTCCAGCTCGCGCTTGCCAAATGTAATGCGGCGGGTGGGCAGATACTCGTCCAGCCCCATCCTGGGCAGCAGCATCTTCTCCGGCACGCCGCCATTGAAGAACAGCTCGAGGAATTCCACCACCTCCGATCGCTTGAAGCCGTTGGCATCGTTCACGACCGAAAGGGTCCGGGCGCCCATGGCCGACATGTCGCGCGTGAAATTCGCGACCTGCTGATTGAGCTCCATCAGGGCTTCACGTTCCATCATCTCGGCGGATACGCCTGCCGATTTGCGGAAAGTGCGAAGCACCTGGTCGGCCCAGCCGACCTTTCCGTGGTAGCCCTTGCGGATCAGGGTCAGATAAAGGTCGTTGACGTAGAGGCGCTTATCGCGCAGCCCCGCCATATAGCGTTCGTTCAGCTGGCGGCAGAACTCATTGTCGAAAGTACCCGGCGCCACCGGCTCGATCCGCCGGCGCACAATGTGGGCGTAGATCGCAAACCGGCTGTCGCCGAGACTTTTGATGAGAGTATTCCGGACGGCCGCCTTTTGGTCGATCGCGGATTGATCTGCCGTATCGTGGCAAAATCCCTCGATCTTGACGACCTGCATCAGCATGCCGTCCTTGGTGCGAACGGTCCGCTCGTCGACATGGCGCGTATACGGCACCTGGTTCGCGACGGGCTTCTCTCGGCCGGCTTCGACGCCGTAGATCATTGAAGAGCGAACTGTTTTGGCAAGGGCCACTGGGCACCGTCCGGATCAAGGCGAATAGGAATTTCCGCCCCAGAACCCTTTGTTCCGGACCGGCAAGCACTTCTTCACTTTCACAGCAAAGATGTCGACGAACCGCGGATCGCGGATCGTAAAGACGTAAAGGATGGCGTGGAGCGGCAAAAACAGGAACAACATGAAGATGTTATGTGATTGCAGGAACGCCATGGCGACGACGACGCCCTCAAGAATGAAGGCGCCGCGCGGCACGCCGAGCACGAGTGTCGGCCTGGTGAGGGGCAGAATGAGAGGTGCAATCTCAATCGGCTTGTCGGGTTGGTATGCCATTGGCTTGCCCAGCGACCTTGTCCCGTGTCAGCCTCCGCTACCGGCGCCGCTGCTCAACGCGCTCACGATTTGAGCGCCGCCGAAGATGAAGACGATGCCGACGATGATCGAGATCGCCATGCCCCAGGGAACCATGCCGCGAAACGCGGTGTAGCCGCAGACCGCTACCATGATCGTGGCGACGGTCGTGGCGAAGGTGCCAGTCAGAAACTGCAGGATCTGCGAGGCCATCGTGTTGACCGGCTGGAACAGATCGCCAGCCGCGAACGCGCTGTCGGCGTTCCCGATCAGGACAAACGCACCGAATGCTGCGATCATCAACGCGTGCGTGACACGCGGGTTCATAGTCGTCATTCCTGGTTATTCTCCAAGGTTAAGGACGCCGCCAATCCATTGGTTGACGGCTGGTGGGGTAGCCCGTGGTGCATTGACCGGGAGAATTCCCCGGCCTTCCGCATTGGTGGATCCGGTGATGTCGCTGTCGGCCGACGCAATGGCGGCCTTCGCGCTCCTGCCCTTTCGGGAGCGCTGCAGGGCGTTGTCGAAGTCGAAATATTCGTTCGCCACGACCGCTACGTAATTCACGGTCTCGCGAATGGGCGGCACGCCGCGCGAAGCGTAGACCCGCTTCGATCCCGCATTGTAGGCCGCCAGCTGCAAGTAGATGTTCCCGCCGAACTCGACATTGAGATCTTTGAGAAAGGCGATTCCGCCTCGAATGTTCTGCTCGGCGTTGCAGATATCGGTGACCTGGTAGCTCGCGGCTGTCGACGCGAGCAACTGCATCGGTCCGCGTGCGCCGGCCTCCGAGTTGTTCTTCTGGCCGTAGTCCGATTCTTGGTGGGCTATCGCCAGGGCGAGTTTAGCGTCAGCCCCTTGTCGGCTCGCCTCGACACGGATCATCTCCGCGATCTTCTCCCGAGGCACCTCTCCATCCTTGCAGCGAGGCAGGTCCACCCTGCCCTCCGCTTCAGTGGGTGCGGGTTTGGGCTCCACGGCCGCCGCCCCTTCCAAACCCGTCACGCTTCCAGATGTCGTAGCGGCCGAGGGCTGCGAGGGAGTATTGTTTGTGGCGCTTACGGTCACCTTTACTGCAGGTAGCGTCACGGAATCGTTCGCCAACGCGAAACCGGGAATGCTCGTGACAGCAATCGAGCATGTCAAAGCGAGTTTTATGGCGTGATGCGAACCCAGCTTCATTGCAATTTCCCACAGTGCCCGACCCGACTTGCCCACGCCCCCCGGGGGGACTCGGCAGGGGCATTCACCGCCGCGAATTATCGTTTGAAGAAATTACTAATAGTGAATATGGTTTAGGTCTAGTTATTATTTTTCGTAAACCACTTCCGGTGGGGAATGTGACCAAAATGCACCTACCCGTGCTCAGTTTGAGCAAAAAGGCGCATAAATATGCAAAAGATAACAGATAGCGCGGGGCTTGCGGCAATGAGAGCCGCGTGTTCAATGTTAGTCAACGAGAAAATAGAGGGTATATAAATGGCCGTGAAAGAGAACGCCGCAGCCGTGATCCTGTGTGCCGGAATGATTGCCGGGGCGGTAATGCCAACGCCCGTAAGGGCCGCGGACGCTTCCTTTGGCTGCAAGGTTCTTCTTTGCCTTGGCGCAACGTCATCAGCCTATTGCGTGCCTGTGATGGCGAAGCTTTATCGTGACCTGGAACACGGCGAGCCATGGCCGATTTGTGCCGAGGCCAATCAGGTTGGCGGCCTCAATCACGTTCCCTATGAAAACTGCCCAGCGGGGACCCAGGCGGGCTCCATGGTCAGGGATAGCTCTAAGGACGGTGGAGGCAGCAGCTGGGTAGCGAGCGCCAACGGCAACCTTTGCGGTCGCGTGACGACCACGCGGGGGATCGGCAAGGACTCGGTATCCACCACGAGTGTTTCCACGACGCCCCGTCCGACCCGCGACAAGCCCTACAACGTCGTCATCTCCAACAACGGCGTTCAGCAGACCATCTGGTTCGCCATCAACCCCTGATCGCCGTGCGCAAGAGGAGGCATGCATGCCAGTCATCCGAGTAAAGACGCAGAACGAGGCCCTGGGCGAGGCTGGCTTCTGGCTTTTCGCCCTTCTCTTCGCCTTTGTCGCATTGGGAATGCTGGCGCTCGGCTGGATTCACAATGGCCTCCTGCCGACTGCCGGCTGGGTTCATTTTTTGGCGGCGATCGGCGCCATCGCAGCAACAGTCACCGCGGCGGTCGGGTTCTGCGTCCTTCTGATCGCGCGGGTCGCGCGCTCCTTCGTTCGCGCATTCCGTACCGGCAAGTGATCTGCCAATGCTACTGAAGCGCTTTCTCCTCGCAGGTTTGGCAGTCTCGATGACGCAGGGTGCGGCCAACGCCCAACTCACACAGGCGCCTGCCGCGCCTGCCGACGGGTCGCAGTGGCACTCTGTCGTCTACGCAGACCTCTCGACCGCCACTTCCAGTACCGCCGCCTACTCGCAGCTTTGGGCCGAAGAGATTGCCCAGAACGACTCTTCCTATGTCGCTCAGGGCGACCTCAGTTACCAGGGTCGCCACGCTCCCGCGATCGAGGCCCATTTCGTCGTGCGCAGCCCTGAAAAGATCGCGGTCGTTTCGATGCTGAACACCACGTCCGGATGCTCGGTGAAAAGCCTCGCCGGTCCCGCTGGCATAACGGTCAAGCTCTGCCCGTTGAAGCTTGCCATCTACGAGGGCGGCAACAAGACAGTGACGACCGGATTCAAGGCCTGCTTCCTGGAGATGCAGCAGCCGTCCTCGGACCCGACCGGGCTTGGCACTTTTGCCTCCTACGACATTGCGCATAGGGCGATCCGGATCGGCACGCTCATCGGGCACGAACCCGTGCCAGGATGCGGCAAGAATATCGGTCTCTATCAGAGCCTGCCGCAATGACAGGCAGTACCCTTAGGGCTCCGCCCATCAGCGCACGGTCAAGAGGCGTCCGCCCAGCTTCGGCGCGCTTCGCCGCGCCTGCAGCCGGTTCCCCGCGACGCCTCGGGACCGCTTGCACACCCGCTGTTCCGCACGAGCTCGGAAGCAGGACGGACCCTGCTTGCCGGGCCAATCAGAAAGGAAGGCAGTCCATGCGTACGCTCGCAACTGCGATCACAATCTTTCTTCTGGGGCTAGGTCTCTCCGTGGCCTCCGCCGCACCGCTCAAGCAGCAGCGCATTGTCGCGGAAACGGTTGATTTGTCGGGAAAGTCGCCGGCCAATGTTCAACTTCAGATATGGGCGGATCGAGTTCCCGCGCTGTTGGCACAGCGCCAGAGCTTGCAGAAGTCAGTTCCTACCCTGCCACTCGTGGCAGAGTTCTTCACGACCTCCTTTCAGAGCGGCAGCACCCGGATCGTAGTGTCGGCCGTCAATGATCAATGCTCGTCGGTGGAGACACAGCCGGATGATCTGTTTTGCCCGGCGCGCATTGCCGAGCTGCGCGACGGAGCGGTGAAGGTCCTCAAGGAAATTCCCGATCTCGACATCCACCTGGTGCGCGGTGAGGCCGGGTATGACGCCACGTCCAATAGGTCGGCGTCCGACATGACCCTGGCGGCATTCGATCCCTCCACGCAGACGATTTCCGTAATGACCGTCGAGGGCGGAAAGGCTCAGCCTGGCGCCAACACTTACAAGCTTCACTAGGGTCGGTGAGATGAGGAAATCGATTAGACCCGTAACTCTCCTGCTGGTGGCGACGATGGCATTCCCCAGCTCGATCGCCATGGCCTGCCAGACCTACTCCGCATCCGACATCGCGAATGCGGTCAAGAACTCGCCCAACGCCAACAGCACCCTCAAGAATGCATCCTGCGATTTCGGAGGAGCGGCCATCGCGGAGTCGGGTGGAAACACCTGCTCCTCGAACGGCAATAATTTTGGCGTGCTCCAGCTCACTCGATCCAACCTGCCCGCTGGAATGACCCCTCAGGAATATCTCAACCTGCCTATGCAGCAGCAGGTGGACATCTGGGCGCAACAGGTCGGCAACTCCAACACGACAGGTGGCTATCAAACCCTGGCCAACAACTCATCTATCGGTGGAACTTCCGTGACGGCGGGCATGATGTCGGCCTGTTTTCAGTTCGGGCCGGGCATCTGCAAGAATGACATCGCATACATGCAGGCGAATAACGGCCAGTGCCCAACCGCCGGCAGCGGGGGTGTCCGAGCGACCGGCGCCACTTTGAGAAACGGAACGGCCAATCTGGACGGCAATAACCAGAGCATCTGCTCGTGGGGCGGAGCGATCCAGAACAAGATCAACCAGGCTGCGGCCACGTGCAAAAGCGGCGGCAGCTGCATGGTTGGCGGTGGCGACCTCACCGATACCACGACGTCGACCGCAAGCAGCCTCCCCTCCCCCTCCTCGTCCGATGTCAACGTTGCATCCGGACTCGTCTGACCCTTCTCCCAAGCGACCAACTCCAAGGCGGCCTAGGCCGCCTCTTTCTTTTTGTTCAGGAGATCCCAAATGTTCGTGCCCCGCTGGCTTCTCGCGCCCGCCCTTGCCGCGCTGTGCCTCATCCCTGCGGCCGTGGCGCAGCAGTCGCCGGCGCCGCAGGCGGCCCCCAATGTCTTCGCCATCCCTCAGTCCGGAATCAGCTTTATAACCGGCGACACGTGGGAACAGGGTTCGCAGCGGCTCCGTCTCTACGGCATCCAGTCTTGTATACGCGGCACGGCCTTCACCAACGCTGCCGGCGCGCGGCAGGATTGCGGGGAAGCGTCCCTCGCCCTCTTCGCCGCCCTGGTGAGAGACACCCACCCGACCTGCACGCCGATTGCCCAGATTCCTGCGACGGCGAGCCAAAAAGCGGTGATCATGGTGGTTTGTGCGGCGCACATTGGACAGAATGCGCCCGATTTGGGCACCATAATGGTTACCCAAGGTTATGCTTTTGCTGCATTCACAAATCAGGGCGCTCCTGTATACAAACCCTATTTGGTGGCGGAATTGTTGGCCAAGAAGAACAGAGCCGGGTTATGGGGAACGCCGGATTTCGTGCATCCCAATCTGGTCTTGTTCAAGGCGTTGAGCACGGGTAAATAATCTTTCATGACGGGTGATAGCGACAACAAGAAATCGCAGTACAACGCTTACCGCAAAAGATGGCTTTCGGAGGCCCTTGGCGACGATTTCGTCAACACCTATGCCCACCTGTCGAAGGACGATCACGCCCGCGTTCAGCAACTTGCGAAAGAACATCAGCAACGGATTCCCAAGCTGATTGGCGTACTCGTCCGCGTCGGCCTGGACATTGTCGCCCTGAAGCAGCCGCAGCTTCCTGAAAAGGCGCCCGAGCGTCCAGCTCCGAACCATAACGACATCGCCAAGCTGACCGACCTGGTGCTGAATTCTCGCTTTCCGGGTGATACCGGCGCGGCTCGATTCCGGGTTCTCGCAGTTCTGAACCTGATTGATCTCGAGACCCGTCAGGGCCGCGTCCCGACCGGCAATCAAATCGCGGTTCGCGCCGAGACGCATCCCTCCTATATGAACTTCCTCACTCGGGTTCTCGAAAAGCGGGGGCTCATTGTCCGCACGCCGCTGCCCCACGGGGGCACGGGCGGCACCCGGCGTGCCTACGGCCTGGCTATTCGGCCCGACGCGATCGAGGCGCTGCAGAAGGCTCACATCGAGGAGGCCGGCTTCCGCATCGGCGAGGCGCCACCCGCGCCGTCTTCCGATTCCGCGGGATCCTAGAGCATTTCATTCAGTCGTCGGCGCGGGCCGCAGTGCTGCTCAATCCGTCTGGCGAGGCCTGTGTGCATCCAGGCGCGCGTCTCTTCGTCCGCAATAGCATCGGCGCAGGCGATCAGCTCCTGGACCAGGGCGCTGCGGGTTTCCGGGCCGTCGCCGATATGCTTCCGCAGGGAGCGGCGCCATAGCGCCTCCTCGAGCCCGACCGAAGTGTCGAGGATCATTTGCATTGATGCCGGATCCTCGCGCTGCAGAAAGCTGTCTGGATCCGCGCCCTCTGGCAGTATGCCGAATTTGACGATGCAGCTCGGGCCGGCCTCTGCCAGTGCGTCGTCAACGATCCTGTCCATCGCCGCCGCGCCCGCCTTGTCGCCATCAAGCAGGAAGATGAACTCGTGGGTTTGCGGCAGCGCCCGGCGCAGGGCTGACAAGCTGACGGCCGTCCCCTGCGAGCAGATGGTATGCGTGAAGCTATGCCGGTGCATGGTGATGGCATCCATATAGCCTTCCACCACCACGACCTGGCCGCTCTTGGCAATCGACGTGAGTGCCCGGTCGATGCCAAAGAATGCGCCGCCCTTGTGAAAGATCGGCGTCTCTCGCGAGTTGAGATATTTGGGACCGGCGTTCGGTCCGTTCTCGAATCTGCGCCCGCCGAACCCGATGGATCGCCCTTGGACATTGCAGACGGGGAACATCAGCCGGTCCCGAAAGAACCCAAAGCCCTCTTGAGTGAAGAGACCCGCCTTATAGGCAACGCCGCGTCGAATTCCTTCTGCCGAGAGGGCGGCTCGCAAGCCGTTCACAGAGGGCGGCGACCAGCCCAGGCCCATTCTTTTCGCGAGACTTTCGCCAACGCCGCGCTCCTCCAGGTAGCGCCGGGCATGGTCCGCCGCAGCCTCCTCCCAAAGTGCATTCTGCCAATACCGTGCCGCGACGCTGCAGGCTGATAGGAGCTTTGCGCGCTCTTCGGATTGACCGGGTGTCGAGGTGTCGATCGACACGCCGGCCATGCCGGCGAGGACCACGATCGCGTCCCGAAAGCCCAGCCCCTTGTAGAGCTGCAGCCACTTGATCGCGTCGCCGTGCGTGCCCGAGGCGAAGCAGTGAAAGAACGCCTTGTCGTCATTGACCGTGAAGGAGGGAGTATTCTCGTGCTGGAATGGCGAGAGACCTTTGAATTCCCTTCCTGCCTTCATCAGCTTCACATCCTTGCCGATGAGCTCGGACAGCTTGACCTTGCTCTTGATCTCGTCGACCAGGCTGGCAGCCAGCAGCTTCGACATTGCTAGGTCTTCTCTCGTTTCTTCAGGCTTGAGAACGCCTTGTCGAGCGCCGCGGATGCCGTCGCGGCCGTCATGCCATCAGGGAAGCCCGCAGGCGCGGGAATTCGTCCCTTGCCCACCAGATCCGTCACCAACTCGATTTGCCGGGCGCTGGCCATTCGTGGCCCCTCGGTCGGATCCCGGTCCTCGCGCGGCCCGAGAAAGCGTTCGCAGATCTCCCGCGACTCCTTCATGCCTTCGGGAACCGGCACCTTGTCGCGCTTTGCCTTCTGCTCAACCGCCCGCATCATGGCTTCGGAGGGCTTCACGGCCACGTCCCGTGCCAACCCGGCTAGTTCATCCGTCAATTTGGCGTGGAAAGCTGCTACGCAGTCGACGTACCGCATCTGGCCTTGCGCCACCTTGTCGAACTCCTCTTCGACCTGGCGGGTGAATGCGATCTCCATGAAGCCGAAGCGCCCCACCATCAGATCGACGGCATGCTCTCCGTCCGCTGTGGGCCGCAACTTGTCGCCCATGGTGGTCACGTAGTCCCGGGCCTCGATCGTCTTCATGATCGACGCGTAGGTTGACGGGCGACCGAGCCCTTCCGCCTCCAGCTTCCTGACGAGGCTGGCATGGGTGTATCGACCAGGGGCCTTCGTCTGGCTGGTCGTGACCTCGCCTGAAGCGGCCGCGATTGGCATGCCTGCCAATAGCTTTGGGACCGGGTTGCTGAGCTCCCCCTCTCCTTCCTCGTCTTCGCCCTCCTCCTGATCGCCGGCCGTGCCAACAACCTTCATCCAACCGGGATCTGTCAGCATGCGACCGTCGGCCTCGAAATGGATCTCGCGACCATCCAGGTCGGTGAGCGCCTTGAGGACGACGGCACGCTTTGCGTACCGCGCGTCCATCAGCTGGGAGCCGATCGCCCGCAGACGTATAAGCCGATAGAGTGCGCGCTGCTTATCGGTCTCTCCCGCTTCTTCGACATCCCAATGGGTCGGGGTGATCGCCGGATGGCCGGCCTGTGCCCCGTCACGGACTTTGTAGGAGCGGCGCCTGGCGGCGACCTCCAGCCCCAAGACCGCTCCGATCGAGCGGATGGGATCCATCGCCTCGTCGGAAAGGTTGGGATTGTCCGTTCGGTGATAGGTGATGTGCCCCTGGTCGAAGAGCGCTTGCGCGAGCTCCATGGCTTCGTCCGGCCTAACGCGCAATTTTGCGCTCGCCACCTGCTGCAACGTCGACGTGATCAGTGGCGCCGGTGGCGGCACCCGCTGTTCGCCATCCGCTGCAGAAACCACGATGAGCGAGCGGATCTGTGCGACCCTGCCGGCAAAGCCCTTGTCCATGAAATAGGGTTCGTCGTCAGAAACAAAGCCCGGCTTCAGCCGCCACTTCGCGGACCATGCCCTGCCCTGTCCGGTGATAGACAGCTTGGCGCCAAAATGGGTCGTGCTCTTGAAATTCCGGATAGCGCGTTCTCGCTCGACCACCAGGCGCACGGTCGGGCTCTGCACCCGGCCCGCACTCCAAGTGCCCTGGCTGCGATGGCCGGCCCGCCGGCCGAGCTCCGGACTGACGCTGTATCCCACCAGCCGGTCGACGACCCTTCTCGCCTCCTGGCTCGCAACAAGTCTCCCGTCAACCGTTCGGGGCTCGTTCACAGCCTTCAGGACGGCTTCCGGCGTGAGCTGGTTGAAGGTCACTCGCTTGGTTGTTTTGAGATCGAGGCCCAGTACCGTTGCAAGATGCCAGCTGATGCTCTCACCCTCGCGATCCGGATCGGTGGCAAGATAGATCTCTGCACCGGTTCTAATCAAACCGGCAATTTTCGTGATTGCGGATCTTCCTCTCTCAGTGACGACGTAGTCGGGCCGATAGGCGGGCGCGGCAACGCCCATCTCTCTGTCCGGCATTTCGCGGATGTGTCCGTAGCTGGCGACAATCGACCAGCCTTCCCCAAGGATCTTGCTAAGCTTTTCGATCTTGCCGGGGGATTCAATGACCAGGACCTTCATTCCGCGCCCTCGAGGTCAATAAGCTCACCGACTGCTTCGAACAAGCGAACGATCAAGTCGTCTGACCATCGCTCTATCACCACGGCCAACTCGCCGACGGCATCCAGGACCCGATCCTGTTCCACGTTGCTCTTGGACAGCATCAGTAGAAGGTGGCTGTAAGCGGTAAGATCCTCGTCGTTTTTCGCACATAGCTCACGCACTTCCGCCCAGATAGATTGACCGAGATCAATAGGCATTCACGTACTCTTCAAGGGCCAGATACGGGTCTTCTGCAGTTAAACTGCCTCGACAAGATGCTCCGGCTAAAGATGTTATAAACCCGCTGTTGCTACTGTTGCCCAAAGTATGCTCTTTTAACGGTTTGCTCTAGAACATTGTCATTTTGACGTCACGGCCTGACGTAAGGATTGATCTGCGTCAATTGCCGCGTAGACGCATACCGGATTGTCGACAATCCGGCATAATTGACAGTGTTGCCAATCTAACCCCTGCGAACAAGTTGATATTTGTTCGAATTTTCGTTGGCTCACTACTGGATGTTACCCGAATAGACAACGAGGTCAAATCAGAGACGTTGTCGGGGCGTCTAGGTAAGAGTGGCGTGACATAGGCGTGACACAGTGTCCTAGAGATAGTGGAACGAAGTGCCAAATGTCCATCATAACGATTTTCCCTAATCTACCATGCGACTATTCAATACTGACATCGCGGATATCCTCCCCATCGTCAGGGGGATGGTTCTACCCGCTGCCTCTCATCTATGCCGGCTCACATATTTCCAATTGTGGCCCAAGTGGCTTTTGTGACGAAAATCGGTACAGTCGAGCCATACGACGGGTGGTTTTGCCCAAAAATCGCACACCGAATGTCCAACTACACATGCTATACAGAGTTGTCTAATTGATGCAACCAGATTATGCCCTGATGAGAGCCGGCCTCGGCGCTGTGATGGTCACGGCCGCCAACCGGGTATTTTCTAAGGGATCGATGGCCTATTCGGGCGTCCATGTCATTCAGCAATTGGGTATATACGTCACGATCATTCTAATGACCGAAGCGGGCGAGCAGGTCACAACGGCTTCCCTTGCGGAGAAGACTAGGCTTCATCCGCTGACCGTGAACAAATTCCTGAAGATTCTATTTGATTATAACGTGCTTCGGCGCGTGAAAGTGCCGACATCTTATGGTGGTGGCCGCAAATACATCTACCATCCGAACGTCGACATTAAATCGATGCTGGAGTTGATTCCCAAGGAGCAGGGCTAGATTTCAATTCACCTGTGGAAGCGGCGTTGTCGGTCCTCGGAATCTCGCAAGTGTGGTCAGATGGTCGCGCATCTCTAATTTAATTGCACAGAAAAGTAGTCTGGCCGCTTCAGGCGGGCGAACCGAATCTAACCGCCAGTCCTAGGTTGGAGGGGCGAAGACAGGGACATCGCTTGGCGGACTGTCGTCCCTTGCCGTCCAGTAAAATCCCTTGGCTTCGGCTCTTCCAAGGCAGTGGCAACATTCGTTATGGGTGGCTCTGGAACGATCGGTTGGGGGCCGAAGAACGAACCCGCTACGCGGGAGGGCGCCTGCGGTTAAGGTAGAGATCAAGAACCGGTCGTCGCGCCTGCATTGAGCGTCGTCCGACAGCGGCAGAGCATGACGGGCTTCTTCAACAAGGAGCCCGACCATGCCCCATCCCACTATCGATGCACCCATCAGCCCGCTGCGCCAGCGGCTGATCGACGACATGAATTTGCGCCGTTTCTCACGGGAGACGCAGCGCAACTATCTCCGCGATATTGGACGCTTGGCGACCTTCCTTGGGCGTTCGCCAGACACCGCGACCATTGACGATCTGCGCCGGTTCCAGATCGAGCAGCAGGACGATGGTGTCCCCGTGCCCACCATGAACAGTATTGTATCGGCGCTGCGCTTCTTCTTCACCCACACGCTCGACCGCCCTGACCTGGCGCGCCGGCTCGTTCGGCTGGCGCATCCGCGTAACCTACCCGTGGTGCTCAGCCGCGACGAGGTTGCCCGGCTACTCAACGCCACCACCTGCCTCAAGCACCAGGCCGCGCTTTCGGTCGCCTATGGCGCGGGCCTTCGCGTCGCCGAGGTGTCGATGCTAAAGGTCGCTGACGTCGTGAGTGCTTGTAAGGTGCATTTCAGAGCCCAGTCGACAATGCGGTTTCACGCCAGGTGGTGAGGGCGATGGTGCGGAGTTGGCGGTGGTCTGCGGCAGAAAGATGCTTGCGATGAAGCTGAAAGAGGTTGGCGACCTGGGCATAGACCGAGACGAAACGCTGACATTGTCGCGCTGACTTAAAGCGCATCATTCGCCGCTCTCGGCGCCGTAGCGGCAGATGAGAATTTTCGGCACGGTTGTTCAATCCCTTGTGCGAGCGATGCTCTACGCCCGGCATCAACTCGGCCTTCGCGGCCGAATACGAACGCAGCTTGTCAGTCACCAGCACCCGCGGGGTGGTACCTTGGCCCTTGAGCAGCTTGCGCATCAGACGCAGCGCTGCTGCCTTGTTCCTTCTGCTTTGCAGCAGGGCATCGAGGACGTAACCGTTTGCATCGACGGCGCGCCACAGCCAGTATTTCTTCCCCTTGATCGTCACCACCATCTCATCAAGCTGCCACTTGTCGGCAAAGTGGCCTCGTGAGCGGCGCCGGAGCTGATGAGCGAACTTCAAGCCGAATTTCGCCGCCCATTCGGAGACCGTCTGAAACGTGACGGTGATGCCGCGCTCCGCCAACAGATCTTCGACGTCGCGCAGGCTGAGCGGGAACCGATAATAGAGCCATACCGCATGGGCAATGATCTCAGCAGGAAACCGGTGGCGTCTGAACTGGGCATGCGGAGCTTCGGTCATGACAACCCGAATATCAAGTCGATCCCAACCAGCCGGTTAAGGCGACGCCACCTCCCGAAGCGGCAACGCTGTTGGCGCAGGGTTTGTTGGGTTTCCTGTTCACTTGTTCCTGTCGACGAGAGCGGCGAGGTTGTATGAACCTCGAAGACCAGTTGGCCTAAGCAGTATTGTCCGGTGGTTGCTCATTTGAACAGGAGGCACATTGCGATCGACCCCTCGACCGCAAGACAAGCTTCAGATTGCCGCACCTGATCGCAAACCATGTGTCATACTATACTAAGACATATTAAAAAGACTCCGACAATTACTGAAATTGCCAGTACAATCGTGAATACAAAAATCTTCAGGGCGGGTCCGCCTGTGACCTTCCTTTTCTCGTTTGTCATTTTGTACTTCGCATAGGGTCAAAGTATTGTCTCGGCAGACGGTTCCGGAGCGGTGCATCTATATCCATCTCTTCACCTTCAGAGGAAATGTAAGGAGCCTTAATTCAGAACCTGACCGATGCCGACCCAACAAGCCTATGCGCGGATTTCCTGGCATTGGAAAGCAATATAGGCGATTGTGTAGATGATTATCATTGCCGCCACCAAACCAGACAGCTGGCGCAGAAGACAGTGCAAGCACGCCTGCGAGGATGACAGCCGAGCATAGAAGCGGGGTGCGCATTTGACTTCACTCCCTGGATAATTTCTGCCAAACATCCCAGCTCGAAACTTAGAATGTAATAGTGCGGCCAAAGAATTTAGGTATAATGTTGACATGAATCGCAAAAATACAATTATTACAAAAATATAATATATTAGTATCGACGCATTATTATATATGGTTTATACATATATTTATAATACTAACAGCTCTGGGTTGGATACATTAATATAGGTTGGCCGTCCCAATGGCGATACCATGTGACTCGCTATTGCGATAGGCGCCATCCGTGCCATCTGAACTAAGCGGGGCCGTGCCAATTTTGAAGGCTTCCAGAACTGTACGAGCCGCGTCTGATGTCCGTTGTCCGGTGCGCAGGTCAACCGCAATCAGTTTGATTCCTGGAGGGATCCGAAACGCTTCGGCAGGGGCATCGGCAAGAGCCCCTTGCATGAAAGCGCCGAACACGGGGGCTGCAATCCGGCCGCCTGTCGCCGTCCTGCCAAGAGGCCGGGGCGTGTCATAGCCAATATAGACACCTGATACGAGAGTAGGGGAATAGCCGACAAACCAGACATCCTTGGAGTCGTTCGTGGTTCCTGTTTTGCCGGCGATCGGTCGATCCAGTGCTCTGAGGACGCGCGCTGTCCCGCGCTGGACGACTCCCTCCAGCATGGAGGTTACTTGGTAGGCAGTGGCTGGATTGAGGACCTGTTCACGATTGTCGATCAAACGTGGTTCATTCTGCCCCGACCAAATGGAGGAGTTGCAAGTTGGGCATAGACGCTCGTCATGTTTGTATATGGTATGGCCAAGTCGATCCTTGATATCGTCAACTAGTGTAGGCTTGATCCGCCGTCCACCATTGTCGAGCATGGCGTAGGCCGTCACCATACGCATGAGAGTCGTCGTTCCAGAGCCTAGAGACATAGCAATATAGGGTGGCAGATCGTCGTAGATCCCGAACCGGGTGGCGTACCGAGCGATCAGGGGCATCCCGATATCCTGCGCAACCCGAACGGTCATGACGTTTCTGGACCACTCCAATCCGAAGCGCAGGGGACGAGGGCCGTAATATCTGTTCTCGTCATTTGCTGGATTCCAGAGCGGCTGGCCTCCGCCGGGGGCGATACTGACAGGATCGTCGGAGACGATCGTCGAGGGCGTGTACCCATCGTCCAGTGCTGCCGCGTACACGAAAGGCTTGAAGGCGGAACCTGGCTGGCGAAAGGCTTGGGTTGCGCGATTAAAGCGGCTGTTTTGAAAAGAGAAGCCGCCATCCATGGCAAGGACTCGGCCGGTTGCCGGATCCATCGCCACAATGGCCCCGGAGATCTCCGGAATCTGTCTCAGATCAAAGGTACCTTTCTCTCGCTCGGAGGGTTCCACATAAACGATGTCGCCAGGCTTGAGTATGGTGTCGACGCGCGTCACCGGGCGGCCCTTTGTGGGACCCTTTGCCCAACGCGCCCAGGTCACACCGCTCAATCGAACGGTTCCCGTGTCCGTACTGGTGGAAGAGGATGGAGAACGATCGTTCCGCGGCGCCGGCTGCAGCCCGACGAGAGCCATGTCGGAATCTGCCTGGAGGACGATCGCAAGGCGCCACGGTTCGACATCGCCCAGGCTGTGCTGCGCCGCGAGTGTCTGACGCCAATCAGATCCTATTTCAACGTTCTCTAAGGGCCCGCGGTAACCATGCTGTTGGTCCCACTTCACCAGGCCTTGGACCAGGGCCTTGTGGGCCAATGTTTGAAGACGCCGGTCGAGGGTTGCTCGAACCGCCATGCCGCCTTCGTACAGTTTCGTGCTTCCATAGCGCTCGTTCAACTGCCGGCGGATATCCTCAGCGAAATACGCAGCACCATTGCGATCATCGGGCGGAAGTTCGTGACCGGCGGCACCAAGGGGGGCATTGACTGCCTTGTCCGCCTGGGCTTGCGTAATAAATCCCTCGTGCACCATTCGTCCGATCACCCAATTGCGCCTTGCCAGTGCAGCGTCACGGTTGTGTTCGGGATCGTAGTTGCTTGGGGCCTTTGGCAAGGCTGCGAGATAGGCCATCTGCGCGATGGTGAGTTCGCGCACCGGTTGACCGAAATACCCGAGCGCAGCCGCAGCGATGCCATAGTTGCCGCTGCCGAGATAAATCTGGTTCAAGTAAAGTTCCAGAATCTTATCTTTCGAGTAGGTTTGGGAAAGCCTTAGCGCGAGAATAGCTTCTTCAAGCTTGCGCCGGTAAGACACCTCATTGGTGAGGAAAAAATTCTTTACCACCTGCTGCGTAATGGTCGAGGCTCCCATCGGCCGTCTGTTTGAGCCGCGATTGCGAAGGTTCACGATTGCAGCACGCACCACGCTCCAGGGTTCAATGCCTGGATTGGAGTAGAAGTTGCTGTCTTCAGCCGCCAAGAAAGCGTCGATCTGCAGTCGGGGGATCATCTCGAGCGGCATAAAGAGCCGGCGCTGCCTGGCGTACTCCGCAAGGATCGTTCCATCGCCAGCATAGACGCGCGTCATGAGCGGCGGTTCGTAACTCCGGAGTTTGCTGAAGTCGGGCAAGTCCCGGTCGATATTGGCGATCTCAAGTCCAAGAAATGCAGCTACCGTGAGTACTACCAAGGTCGCACCGGCAAAAAGCGCACCAAGCAATCGTATCCAGATCATCGGGGACCTCGGTCACTAGGAACGCCACTTGCCTTCGAGAGGTAGCGACGGAAGCATCCCTTCTGCACCCGATTGCTGTCGCATCGAGAGCCACGACCCGGGTCATTCACATTCATCGTGGCTTCCATCAGCATTGGTTTGACTTTCCGCCGCACCGGCCAGAAGCCGGAAGGGAGCGGAACGACCGCATCGCCGCTCCGCCCCCTTCCCCTCCCTGCCCGCCGGGCAACCGTCTTGCTCGTTTGGGGCGTTTGTAGATCCGATGGTGCCGTGCAACGGATCTGCCTCTCCTCGAGCCACCGGTGGCCCAGTCGGATGCATATAATATCGACGATCGATATAAAAGAAAATTAAATTTCGTAGGTTCCAACCCTGGCGCGCTTCGAGAGAAACCAAAACCGGCACGAACGATGGCCTAAATGTGAGCCCGAACCTTGCTGCGATTTAACTAACAGTTAATATCGAAACTCGATATAGATTTTGTTAAAGCTCAGGTGAGGAGAGGAGATATGGGGGGCTCCGTTTTTTTCAGCAAGAAAGCCCAGGATTGGGGTTTGCTCGGCATCGCACTCGTGCTTTTTGCCTCTCCTTGGTTGATTGGCTACGTCGGGACCCTGGCCGCCTGGCTTGCTTGGTTCGGTGCCGTTTTCATCGGGTATCTCGGAGTGGCCGCCTCTTTCTCGCAGGGGGAGCATTGGGAAGAATGGCTCGCTGCCGCTCTCGGTTTGGGGCTGATCTTTGCCCCCTGGCTTTTGGGGTTTGAAGGCAGGCAAAGCGTATCCTCTGCCTTTTGGTTGCTTGGAACGCTCACAGTCGCCGTTTCTTCCTGGGCCGAATGGCTTCACTGGCATGTCCAGTCGATGAACGAAAGACCCTGAGATCTCGGGGTGAATTCACGGGGGAGTAATTGACAGGAGGAAGATGACCATGATGACCAGCGCAATTCTGCATGACAAAAGGACTCAGGACTGGATACTGGGCGCAGCGGCTGCGATCCTGTTTGTGTCTCCCTGGTTGTTCAGGTTCGACAATCACTCTGCTGACTGGAGCGCCTGGCTTAGTGCCCTCGGCCTCGCCTATTTGGCAGCAGCATCCCTTTTCGACGCCACGCTTCTCAAGGCAGTGGCTCAATGGGAGGAATGGGCAACTGCAGCCCTCGGGCTGTGGCTTATCCTGGCGCCCGAAGTCCTCAAGTTCAGTCATGCTAGCGGAGCCCAGTGGACACATTGGCTGATTGGATGTCTCGTTGTGATCGTTTCGCTCTGGGCGCAGTGGAAATATAGGCATCCGCTACTGCCGCCTCGGCATTAGGGCTTGTAAGAATTCAGCCGGCGATCTGCGATGGATCGAAGACTGGTAGAGCTTCAGCAAGCGGATGCACCGAGTGAAGGTGTCGTACTGATGCGGTCAAGCCGGCTAAGCAGGGCGGAATCGAGTCTTGCGGCAAGCAATGCCTTATCCGTCCTGTCCGCTGCTCCGCTGACGGTCACGACGACGGCCCTTCCAACGAGGATATAAAGAGTCCCCCTGCGCGTTGTCATTGCCCGGAAGGTGCGCCCCCGGATCGCGAATAGTCCATCGGCTCTCAGATTCAGCCCAATTCTTATGAAGTAGTGCGCTATGACGTCGCGATAGGCGGTGATGGACAAAGTAGCTGGTCCCGAAGGTGCACGAAACGCTTTGCTCGCCACCCACGAGGTGCCGGTGGGTTTGATTGTCGGGCCAGGTCCCGTTTCCGTCCAATTCGAGGGAAGATTTAGCGGCAGTACTTTCATGATCGAATAGAGGGCAGCGCGCTGGGCCATCGCATCCGCCACACAATCCACTTCCTCAAGCCGGCTGCGAGCACTGGACGCAATTGCCAGAAAAAGGAGGCTGGCGCCGAACAAAAGAACCGTTCTTGACATGGTCACTTCCTGCAAACACACGGGACATGCCGGTCCCGCAAATGGAAATTCCCGCGTGGGTTGAGCGCCACCGCGTATCAAGAAACCTAATATCGAGGTCAGATCAGTTCGAGGCCTCACCCGCCGAGCCTAAAGGCTCTTCTTCCACAACGACCACGGTAACTTCCTCGGCCTTTCCGGGCCTCATGAATATGCCGAAATGCCGAAAGGCGCTCATTGGATAGCTATCGGGAAGATTCCACTTTTCGCGGTATGCCTGTGGCGAGAGTCCATGGCGGCTGCGCAGGTGGCGCTTCAGGGACTTGAAGCGCAGACCATCCTCAAGACAGACGAGACATCCCGCTTGTATGGACTTTTCGATCGCAACAGCCGGCTTTGGCCTATCCTTGGCCGAAGAGGCCGTGGGGCCTGCGCTCGATAGATCATGGAGCAGTGCATGGACTTCCCCAGCGAGTTTCGGCAGATCCTCCGACGGGATCGCGTGGGTCGACAAATAGGACCGCATCACCTCAGCTGTCATCGTCGCACTTTTGATGGACATCAAGTTCCCCCACTTGTTTTTGCTGTCTCCGACGAAGGACCCCGCTGAAGGGATGTTCCGATAGCAGGGAACCACGCCTTGTCTGCTACTGTGGTACCACGCCCATCGATGGGGCCCATTTCAGCGGCGGGCGTATCAATTTATATCGATAGTCGAGGAAATTTACCGAATTAAAAAATTTTTAGGTGACCTTTCGGGGGCGGGCCACGGGCATTTTTTGGTATATAGTTATTGGACATACTAGAGAATTGAACGCTTTTGGCCTTAGGCGTAAAATATCCAAAAGACTAAAGTAATAAACCTATATTATACTTAAAATAATCTCGTTTATATCAACTATTACTCAATATCATGGTAAATTGTTTTTAAAAACGGAAGAGAAATAAATTATATTATTGATATATAAGACTTTTGTGGGATATTTACACGATTTCTGGATCCGTCATCACACGAGTTTTTGGAACAAAATCGGAAATATCCTCCTAAAGTCTGACATTGAGTTTACCAGAACCCACACCACGCGATGCGCAAGCCTTGCCAAACTATATCGAAGTTCGATATGAATTTGGCGTTGCAGATGACCGCCAAATTCGGGAGTCGTCCCTTGGCTTCCAAATGAGACCTATTCGTCGCTCAACTGCCCAGGTCCCATCGCACGAAACACGAGGAGTATTGCCATTGATCGTATCCGTGCCTCGCCCTACCTACGCACCAGGACGCATTGCGGCGATCTGCCTGCACGGATCGCGGGCCATATGTATCGCGACGGGGCTCGTTATCCTTGCCTCTCCTGCGATGGCTGCCGATCCCCGACAGATCGGTGCATCAGGCGACTGGACAGCCTATGCTCTCGGCTCGAAGAACTCCGTAAGCTGTTTTATTTCGAGTTCGCCGAAAAGCAGGTCCCCAGATGGTCTGAAGCGCGATCCTGGCACGCTTTTCGTCACCAATCCACCAGGTGGAAAAGGCGCTCCGGAAATCGCTGTTGCGCTGGGTTTTCCTGCGAAAAAGGGAGTCTCCCACACACTACAGATCAATGGTCAGAGTTTTACACTCTATGGCCAAGGAGAGAATGCCTGGCCGCAGAACGATGCCGATGGAAAGACAATCGTCGATCTGATGAGGACTGGACGGGATGTTCGGGTGAACAGCACCTCTAGCCGCGGCAATCGCAATAGCGACACCTATTCGCTCACGGGCTTCTCCGCGGCCTGGGCGACAGCGGTTGGGCGATGCAGATGATTTCTGCATGCCGCGAGTGCGCCGGAGCACTCGCGTTGCGGCTGTGGGCGCTCAGGAGACTTCTCATCTCGATCGTCATGAGTTGGCGATATCGCTGTGTTCCTACGCCATCTGGCTCGGTTATTGGGGCTCATTTTATAGGATGAAGCCATGGCGCCCAGAAAAGACGGCATTCGACTGACTGTATTTCTGGCCTGTACCTTTGTCGCCAGCATGCTCGTCACCGTATCCTACGCGCCGACGCTCTATCGCATGTTTTGCGGCGCGACGGGCTATGGTGGTACGACAAGGCGGTCGGCCGGCGTAGCAGTGGTCGGCGCCCGTTCAGATCGCAAGCTGAGGGTTCTGTTCGATACCAATGTGGCGCCGGGCCTTGACTGGAGCTTCCGTCCGGAGCAGCGCTCCGTGGATGTTCAAGTCAATTCACCGACCACGGTCTATTTCGACGCGGTCAACAATTCGAGGCGAGCGACGATCGCTCGTGCCGTCTACAACGTTACGCCCTCCGGAGTCGCTCCCTATTTCTACAAGATCCAGTGTTTTTGCTTTACGCAGGAGCGCCTTGAGGCAAAGCAATCTGCAAGAATGCCGGTCGTGTTCTATATCGACGATGCCCTGTTGCGAGACGACACCGCCGAGAACATCCAGGAACTCACTCTCTCCTATACCTTCTATGCACAAGAACAGCTACAGCCCGGAAAAATGGCAGCAGTGCGAAACCTCAAAGCAGGATCGAAGGCCGAAGCTTCCCATCCGGTTTCCACCGCAACGCCATTCACGAATGACGCAGTGCGCAGAGAGGAGCCATGACATGTCCCACCGCGCGGCTTTGGCCTGCAATGCTGACGGCCGCCGTAGGTCGACCCCGGGGAATTGATGCGGCAACCGGTTCATTTTCAAAGTCTTACCAGGCGTTGCCGCCTGACTCTTTCCGGTGAGGATTTTTGAATCTGCTGCCATCGCGTGGTGGGAATATATCGAATATCGATTTACCCTGTGAGCTATCCTTCGTAGAGTTACTTATGTGCGGAACCGAAATGAAGCCGTGGGCATCTCCAAAGACCAACGGAGCGTTTGGATGAGTGAGTTTGTTTCCGCGACCTCAACCCGTCTCGAACTGCTTTCCCATTCCCTTCATCTGGCGGGCTTCTGGGGTGTGTGGAGCATGATGGCCCTGTTCGCCCTGAGCGGCGTGTCCATTCTGCCACGGCCTATGCTCTGTGTCCTGGTCGGTTCGGTCTATGGCTTCCTGGGCATTCCGATCGCTCTTGCCGGTTCTCTGACCGGCGCGGTTGCAGCGTTCTGTCTTGGCTCGATGCTGCGGGGCCGTTTGGGAGGGAAATTAACCAAGCGCTGGCAACTGGTCGCGCTGGCCTTGGATACAATTCGAGGTGAGGGCTGGCGCATCGTTTTGCTGTGCCGGCTTTCACCCATTGCTCCTTCCAGCATTCAAAGCTTGTTGTTCGGTGCAAGCTCAGTCCGATTCCTTCCCTACATCACCGCAACCGCTCTTGGCATACTGCCCGGGATTGCGCTTGAGGTCTTTCTCGGTTCTCAAGCCCGAGAAGCTTTGTCAGGAAACCTTTCCCAACTGCGTATCATCCTCTTGTCCATTGGGCTTGGTGCAGGTTTTGCGGCTCTCATCCTCGTTGGCCGGAAGCTGCGAGAGACACTCTTGCTTTCCCAACCAGTCAGGCAGCCGCTCGAACGTTGCCGGGATCATTCCTAGCCGGTCTGTCTAGGCGACGCCTGGCTTTTCTTCCTGCGCCGGCCTGATCAGAAAGCCCTTTGACAGGCTATGATACAGACGATCGGCGCATATGAAGGCTGAGACACCGTCGGCAAGGATGGCCGTTGCGAGAAGCGGGAGGATCATCGCCCGGCTGTCGGTCATTTCGGCAATGATCAGGACGGCTGTAAGGGGAGCGCGAACAACCCCAACGAAATAGCCCGTCATGCCGAGAATGACGACAGCACCTAAAGGCTGGCCGGGAAACAGAAGAGACAGAATGTTACCAACGCCGGCACCGGTTGCAAGCGAGGGGGCGAAGATACCGCCGGGCGTGGCACTGAACATCGTCACCAAGGTCGAGAGGAATTTGGCCGGTCCGTACCAGAGCGGTTGGGGGTGAGACTCGACGAGCATCTTGGCTGAATCGTAGCCTGCGCCCCAGGTAGCGCCACCCGTGGCAATCCCCAAAATCGCGATTATGAGGCCGCAGCCTCCCGCTAGGACGATCGGACGCGATCGCAGTTTCACTAAAAGAGGCGAGGATGAGCGCCCGAAACCGATCACCAGATGAGAAAATACGCCCCCGCAAATACCTCCGATAATGCCCGCGGCCAGTGCTACCGCAATTGACGGACCCAGCGCCATGGTCTGATGAACGGCACCGAAATAGACATAATCACCGGCCAGACCAAGGCTGACCAAACCGGAGATCATGACCGCCGCCATCGCCAACAGGGCAAGTCGCTGCTGGTAGGAGGCGGCAAGTTCCTCAATCGCAAAGGCAACGCCCGCGAGCGGCGTATTGAAAGCTGCGGAAACACCTGCCGCGCCGCCGGCGATCACCACCGCCGAGGAAAGCTCGATCCGCATCGCCCGATGCATGAAGGCCATGATGGCTGCGCTCACCTGCACGGTTGGTCCCTCGCGCCCGACCGAAGCGCCAACGAGAAGCGCGCCCACGGTGCCGAGGCACTTGAGGAATGCCGTGCGCAACGAGATCAAGCCCGCGCCGACGGCCCTCCTTGGATCCTCTGCCCCAGCGATTACCTGAGGTATCCCGGATCCTCGGGCCGCTGGAGCAAGACGCGTGGTAAGGGCGACGATACCTGCAAGGCCAAGGGGTGTGATTACCAAGGGGGCGTAAGGAACCTGTTGGTAGAGGACTTGAAAGAGCTTCGATGCCTGGTCGGCGAACCAGGCAAAACACAGGGCCGTCAGACCGAGTGTGACTGCTCCTGCCGTCGTTGCCGCGCGCCGGCGCAGGAGGATAGGCACGCCCTTCGCCCTGATGCGGAACATCCATCCCAGAACTGGCGCATCGACCGCGCCAACAGGCGATGAACGATTTTCCTGCAATTTGCTCGGCACGGCTTGACCTTCTCGAGATCAGGGGCGACGACATAGTCACCGCAATTGAAATACATCGAAACTCGATATAATGTCGTTGGACCATTATCTCAAGCGACGATGCAGGCTGCCTTTCGGAGTCCGATATGCTCAAGGAAAAGCAGGCTTCTCCCAACGTCGCCAAAAATGACGCCGAGAGAGAAGCCGATGTGAACTACGACGCCCTCGCCCGCTTTAGGTATGAGATCAGAAAGTACCTGGCGTTCTCGGAAGCCGCAGCCGCCGATGCTGGTGTCACGCCGCACCAATATCAGGCTCTCGTTGCGATCAAGGGCTTTTCGAGCCATGAGCCCCTGTCGGTCGGTGATCTGGCGGAACTCATGTTCATCCGCCACCACACCGCCGTATCGCTCGTGGACCGTATGGCAAAGCTGGGTCTACTAACCCGCGTTCCAGACCCTGGCGACAAGCGGCGGGTCTTCGTGACCCTCACAAGCCTGGGGGAAGATTATTTGCGTTCGCTCGCATCGCTGCATGTTGAGGAGCTTCGGCGTGCAGGCCCACGATTTGCCAAGACACTCCAAGCCGTCGTGAAACCACGAGGATAAGGCTCAGCCCCCATTCGAAAGCCGCGTGAAAGGTTAGCATGACGCGTTTGATTATTGCCATCGCCTGCCTGATGGCCCTTGCGACCCCCACCCCGAGTTGGGCAGTCGACGGGGGGCGTTTTGGCCAAGTCCGCCTGGCGGAACCGCCAGGAACAGCCCGGGCCTATGTGGTACTGTTCTCCGATAGCGGCGGCTGGAAAGAGGAAGACCAGCGTGCACTGGATGCCCTGGCAGCTCAAGGCTCGCTTGCCGTCGGCGTCGATCTCGACACTTATCTTTCGAATGTGGTTCCCTTGCCCCGACCGGGCGTGCGGCCGTGCAGCGACCTGGTGGGAGACGTGGAGGGATTGAGCCAGAAGCTGCAGCGTGGCCGGGTAGGAGATAACTATCATTTTCCGATTCTGGTGGGCATGGGCGCCGGCGGTGCGCTCGCCCAGTTGATACTTGCGGGCTCCCCCCCGCACACGATCGCGGGTGCTGTCACCATCGATCCGCAGGTGCAGACGCCGCAGGGGCTCTCGTGTTCGGTGCTGTCGACGGTCATCACGTCCGGAAACCGATTCGGCACTCCACCGCTGACTACGAATGGGTTCTGGTCAGTCGGCCTGACACCGCAAGCTTCGCCTCTTCAGCGCGCAGCCGTCCAACTCGAACGCGAGCAAGGTACCCCCATCGACGTGAATCCTGAGATGGGAACCGACCGAGCCCGCGCACTCGCAATGCTGGTCTTACCTCACCTCGAAAAGCTGGACCTGCAGGGTTTTGCGGCGCTGCCGCTCGTTCCTCTTCCCGTCTCCACCCCCAGTCGCACCATGGCTGTCATGCTGTCGGGGGACGGTGGCTGGCGGGACCTCGACAGAAGTATCGGTCGGCTTCTGCAGCATGATGGGGTTCCAGTCCTGGGATGGGACAGCCTGCGCTACTTTTGGCACCGAAAGACTCCGGCACAAACGGCTGCGGACCTCGCCACAGCAATAAGGAGCTACCAGGCCAAGTGGCATGCGACGAAGGTCGCCTTGATCGGATATTCGTTCGGCGCCGATGTTCTGGCGGCAACCTACAACGCGCTTCCGCCCGATACGAAGACAGACATCGTCATGCTCTCTTTTCTCGGCGTCGGTGCAAAGGCGGATTGGGAAATCAGGATCTCCGACTGGCTCGGCATCGCAAGTCACGACGCAATTCCGATTGCGCCGGAACTTGCCAAGATACCTGGGGGACTCATCCAGTGCTTTTACGGCGAGAATGACCCGGACACCAGTTGTCCGTCTCTCGATTTGCGCAAAACCGATGTCTTTAAGACAGATGGTGGCCACCACTTCAACGGCGAATATCTGAGCATTGCAAACGAAATCCTGATGGGTTTGCGCAAGCGCGAAGGTACCGACGGATAGATATTCGGGATCGTAGGCTGGAGGGATGATGGATGATGGAAAATGCAACGACTGGTGTAATGTTGATAGCCCTTCTGTTTGGTTCTCTTTGGGCCCTGCGTTGCGACCGTGGCTGGATTGCCGCCTTTTTGATGACGATTGGCATTGCGATGCTGGTCCATACCATACGGGACGGTCCAGGCGATCTTCTCGTTCAGGACGGTCAACAACACACCGCGCATCCGAGCGGCTGATCAGCGCGACAAGTCCCGCCGCACAGAAAGGGGCAAGCCTTCTGTCCTAATTTGCTTTTGGCAAGGCGGTTTCCCTGCCCCGGACCCGCAGGGTCCTGGGATCGCCCCAGCTCCCTCCGACCTTCTTTGGCCGAGAGGTGCGCTCCAAGGGCACTGCGTGCCGGCGAGCCGTCTAAGGCATGCCCGGTTCGCATCAAGCTTATGGATGGGCAAGAAATCGTCGGGCGACACGCTCAAGCGTAAGTCCCTGCACGATAATGGAGAAAACCACGACGCCATATGCAAGGGTGAGTATTGGCGCTTTGCTCGGGCTTTCGGGTAGGGACAATGCCATGGCAACCGACAACCCGCCGCGAAGGCCGCCCCATGTAAGAACTAGAAACGAGCCGCGCCGGCGAGCAGTGGGAATGTGCAGGTTTAACGGCATCGCGGACGCTGTCACGCTTAGCCAGCGGATGACCAGAACGATTGGTATCATCAATGCCAATGCTCCCATTGCTCGGCCGTCGAGATCGATAGCTGCTATTTCCAATCCGATCATGACAAACAATACTGCATTGAGAATACCTTCCACCAAATGCCAGAAGGTATCCAAATGCTCACGAGAACTTTGGGTCATCCCTTTATGCATGCCGTGATTGCCGAAAAGTATCCCGGCAACAACGACTGCTATCGGTCCTGAAACCTGCAGAAATCCGGCTAAACTATAGGTTCCGGCGGCTAACGCGAGAGAGACCAATAATTCAACGTTGTAGTCGTCTACCTGAAGTATCAGCAGAAAGGCTGCATAGCCAAGTACCAATCCGAGCCACCCGCCACCTACGGCCTCGACGAGAAACAGGCGGATTATTTCAATTGGGCCGAAATCGGCCAGATGCCCGCTCGTGGTCAAGGTGAGCATCAGCGTGAAAAGTACGACACCGACGCCGTCGTTGAATAGGCTCTCCCCCGCAATCGTCGCTTGCAAGTGTCGCGAAATGCCAACGCGCTTTAATGCGTCGAGGACCGACACCGGGTCGGTCGGAGAGATCAGGGCCCCGAAAACCAAACACCAGGCTAGTGGAATACCGAGGCTGAAAACCATTGCGACAGCAAAAAGCGATACACCTATCAAGCCTGTGGAAAGAACCGTAGCGAAGGACGCCAAGGCGAGGATGGTCCATTTTCGGGCAAACATGTCTGCGGAGTTCACGTGCAGCGCGCCAGCGAACAGCAGAAAGGCCAGAAAACCATTCAGCAGCGTTGTAGGAAAATCGATTGCAGCGAGCAGCCCTCGGATTTGGTTCTTCAAATCGATACTTGGGACAAAGCCATCGATCGCTATGAGGACCATTGTGCCGGCTACAGCTCCGATGAGGAGCCCAACGGTAAGAGGAAGCTTTAGAAGCCGATAGTTCAGGTAGGCGAGAGCAGCTGAAAGAGTTAGCAAGATTGAAACGAGGTCGAACGGAGATATTTGTGTCATTCCAATTTTTGGCTTTCTGTGCCACACCGTTGCACGGCTCAGGGATATTATGCACGGGGTGCACCGGGACACTATGCAAACTAATGAGTAGCGCCCAACAGAGGGCGAACCGTTGCTGCGCTTATGGTAGATCTGATCTTGAGCCTACGTATCCATACAATTCATAGATTCTGATCACCATACTTCAAACTTAGCCTGCTTCAACGCACCCATGAGCGCTTCCCTTGCTTCGTCGGGATATGACTCGCCAAGTCCAACCTGATGACAAACGCGGATTGCCTTCTCGCGCGCCGAGCCGTTTGCAGCCGGCCACCGCCGCTCAAGCAGGAACAGTGCGGCGTCGGTATTGGCCACGATTTGCATCAAGTGGTTTTCTCGCGAAAATTGGTCAGGCCCCTTGAAGGGGCGATGCACGCTAATTCCTCCCACGCGGAAATAGTTGAGGCGTCTCTTCAGTTCCAAGGTTGCTGAGGCCCTTGGCGTGCAGGAAAGAGGAAACCCCGATTATGCCTCGTACCTACTATGTCATAGGCGGGGCTTGTCCACCGCGATAGGGGCAGTCCAGTGACCTATTCCTTGCCCGGAGCTCGATGTCTTGCGACCGCCGATATTGTAGAGTGGCGTGGTCCAAACTGCTGGTTGGCGCAACGATCTATCGCCAAATACACAATCCCACCACAGGCGAGGTCACTCGCCCGCTTCTGATGAAAAGGACCGGCAAGGTCATGTACCCAAAGAGAGGGGTCGGAACACGGAAGGCGAATACTACGCCCAAGGGCCGAAAGCTACTGGGCGACTCTCATCACGCATCCACCTATGAGATCTAAAGCCCCTGTATGGGATCTAAAGCCCTTGCGCAGCTCGCCCGTTGGCGAACCACTTCGTCGCTAGGCCCGCCTCCCGCATACAAGCGATCAGCACAAATACCTCTGCCGGATTGGGCGAGTTCTCCGAGTAGGCGCGTGCCGATGCAGATTTCACTGCAGTTTCATGAGCCTCTCGATAGCAGCTCAGGACATTTCGCTATGATACTGGAGTTCGCAGAGCTTCTTCTAGATAGCTGGCGAAAATTCGCGCCCTTCGTGTCGGTCGCCTGCCCGTGGGGAAGACTATATAAGCGCTGACGGGCTGGAGCTCGTACTCGGCAAGCACCTCGACCAGAGTGCCCGAGGCGAGTTCTTCACCGCACATCCAGATGGAGGCGGTGGCGATCCCAAGTCCGGCCGAGGCACAAGCGACAACGCCAGCGGCTGAGCGGGTGCGCAGGCGGGGATCGATGGCTTGGGTTTCGACAGTGCCGGCGCGCCAGGCCGTCCAATTGAATTCGCCGCCGCCGCTGGGTCCCTCGATTAGTTGATGTCTCGCGAGGTCGGCGAGTTCGAGCGGTGCGCCGTGACGGTCGAGATAGGCTGGTGCAGCGATAAAAAGCCGCCGCGCAGTCGCGAGCTTGCGTGCCACGAAGCTGGAATCAGGCAGGTCGCCGAGACGTAGTGCCAAGTCGACCCCCTCGGCGATCAAGTTCTCGAAACGGTCGGCCATCTTGAGATCGACGCTGAGCTCGGGATGGAGTTCGAGGAAGGCAGGCAGCAACGGAACGACAAGCCTGCTACCGAACGCCGGCGGCATGGCGATGCGCAAGAGACCCGACAATCGATCGGCCCCGCGGGCAGCATTCTCCGCTTCCTCGACACTGACCAGCGCTTCACGCGCCCGGGGTAGCAGTGCTTCTCCTGCGGCGGTGAGTGACAGCTGGCGGGTGGTCCGTGTGATGAGTTTGACGCCGAGCCTTTCCTCCAGCGCCGCCACGGTTCGCGAGATCGAGGGTTGCGACAAGCCGAACTCGCCTGCGACCTTGGAGAAGCTACCGGTCTCCGCGGTGCGCACGAAGGCGGCGAGTTGTTGCAGACGATTATTCATGCGGAACACGTATATATTATATCGAGATGTCGGCGCTACTGCACGATCGTTGCATGCATTATCTCCCCGCAAGTGCCGCAACGGACGGCGACATATTGAAGGAGAAGCAGCATGGACACCCTTCACGGCAAGGTAGCAATTGTGACGGGCGCTTCGAAGGGGATTGGCGCAGCGATCGCACGCGAATTGGCCAAGGCTGGTGCAGCGGTTGCGGTAAACTATGCCTTGAGTCGTGAGGCGGCCGAGAGGCTGGTAGATGAAATCCAGCGTGAGGGCGGCAGGGCGGTCGCCATTCAGGGTGACGTTAGCAAGCGCGCCGATGTGCAGCGACTGTTCGCAGTGACAAACGCTGCGTTTGGGCCAGCGAGCATCCTCGTCAACAATGCTGGCGTCTTCAGCTTCGAACCATTGGACGCGGTGACGGAGGAGAACTATCGACGCCAGTTCGACATCAATGTCCTGGGCACTTTGCTTACCTCACAGGAAGCGGCCCGTTCGTTTCCCGCTGGTGGCAGCATTATTAATCTGAGTTCGATCTCCAGCGCCAATCCGGTGCCGAATTCCGCGGTTTATTCGGCCTCGAAGGCGGCCGTGGACGCTGTGACCAAGGCACTTGCCAATGAGCTTGCCAGTCGCGGCATTCGCGTGAATAGCATCGCGCCTGGCATGACGGAGACCGAGGGGTTGGCGGATCTCGGCGTTGTCGGTGACAGCGCCAAAGCCATCGGTGCCACCTTACCGATGGGGCGCCTCGGGCGTCCGAACGACATCGCGCGCGTCGCGCTGTTCCTGGCTTCAGACCAGGCAGCCTGGCTAACCGGTGAACGTATCACTGCTTCAGGCGGACAGCGCTAGGTGGAACAGGAAGGCATCTTGAGGGGGCCTGAGGGGCGGTCTTGCTCCCCAGCCCGCCTCGGACGCTCCATAGTTCCATATATGAAGTCAGTTTGTTGAGAGCTCTCAACGAGCGCAAGCTGCGGGCATGGCTAGGATTGCGTTGCGGATAGCGCGGGAGGGTTTAGGTTCGGTGTCGATACTCGGAGCCAACGTTAGCAAACGTTACCGAGATGGCGAAGTGCATCGATCACGCTCAACCCGCGCCCGCGGAAGAGCATTTCCGATCGCACAGGAAACCGGCCACACAAGCAGCGTGGTACATTTCATGATTGGAACGACCTACCATTTCAACCATTTCCTGCCCGCGAAATAGCCGGCCAGCACCACGACGCCGGTCGCCAGCGGATACCAGGTCGCCACGAAAAGGGGGCTGTCGTCCGGGCAGTGCGTGGCATAGAAGGTCGCGCCAATGCCGCTGGCGACGAGCCCGGCTATCGCTCCCATGAGACCCGGGTTCTCCGGGGCTCCCTGGCGCATGACATAAAGAATGCACGCCAGCGGCCCCACTGCCAGCAGCGGGATCAGCATCATGCAATAGCGGGCGTTGGTACCGATCCAGCGCGTCTCCCAGGTGGAGGGAGGCATAACCACCAGTTCCACGATGACGGCCACCGCCAGCAGCACGGGTGCGGCGGCCACGGCCTTGCCCCACACGCCCAGTGAAACGCCGGGCTGCGCCATGCGCAGCAGGAGGCCGGTTGCCGTCGCAGCCAGCGTGAGAGTGACCAGGAACTTGAACAGGAAGCGCCCCGTATGCATGGCACCGCCGACATCGGGCCGCATGCCGATGGAACAGAAGAAGAGAATGCCGGCGATGACCACACCTCCGGCGAAGGCGGCGGCAAGGGCCCGGCCAAGCCGCCAGCGGACCGCGCTGTCCTGAGCCAACGCCTTGATGAAATCATCGGTCTTCACGACTTGTCACTCCGGTAGAGCGCCGCCAGGGTCTTGAGAGCGCGATGCAGGGCAACGCGTACTGCCCCCTCCGACATGTTGAGCCGGGCCGCCGTGTCCCGAATGCTCGTGCCGCGCACCGAGATGGACTGCACGATATCGCGTTGCGGCTCCTTGAGACGCGCAAGCAGGCGCTCGATGTCGAGGTGATCAAGATCATCCGTCTGCTCCTCCGCCTGCAGCGTCTCGACCACGTCCTCGATCGGGACGACCGTCTGCCGACCACGGCGGCGCATGGTGTCGATCATCTTGTTGCGGACGATGGTCGAAAGCCAGGGACCCAGCGGGCGTGCCGGATCCCACGTGCCCCGCTTGAGATGGATGGCCAGCAATACTTCCTGCACGATGTCCTCAGCCTCGTTCGGTGGGGCGCCGAAACTCTCGCAGCGCTTGCGGGCCAGGGCTCGCAGGAAAGGCGTCACCGCCAGCAGGAAGCGCCGATAGGCTCCGCCGTCACCTGCGATCGCCGCCCGCAGCCATGCCGCCCACTCTTCTTCACGTGGGGAATTATGCACGCCTCACCCCTTCTACGCGTGGGTTCACGTCTTTGTTACGGGCCGTAATGATCGCCGGCAGTCCGACGTAGGAGCCGTTGCAAGCCGATAGCGGCTCGCTGCATTCCATGGAGATACCATAATGGATCGTCGTATCGTAACGCTCGCCCTCGCGGGCTCCCTCGCCTCGGCCCTCGCCGCCATTGCGATGCCCGCCTTCGCCGGCCCTGTCAGCCCCGAGCAGGCCATCGGCAAGGAGAAGTGCTACGGCGTCGCCCTGAAGGGACAGAACGACTGTGCCGCCGGCAAGCATGACTGCGCCGGGCATTCCACGATCGACTACGACAAGGCGTCGTTCAAGCTGGTGCCCAAGGGCACCTGCCACACGATCAAGGGCACGCTGAAGCCCGGCAGGGCCTGACGCGGCGGGGCGGCTCCTATTTCGTCCCGACGCGGAACCTGGAAGCCGCCCCATCCCCTTGCCCATGCAGAGTTGCAGCTTCGGCGTCAGCCCGATTGAACCTCCAGTCATGGCATCTCGCCCCTGCCGTAACGCTCTTCCTGCCCAAGTACGGTCAGCACAGGCCGCAACACTCCTTCAAGCTGGTCTCGGCTCGGAGCTGTCCGGGCCACACGTCTTCAAAGCCAGGATGGACGTGGGCGCCAAGCAGGACATGTTCCCATCCAACTATCTCGCTGCGTTGTAAAACCAGCAGCCACCACAGTCGCAACAAGAGGATATTTCCATGACGCATTTTGCCATCTACGTCGAACTCAAGGCCAAGCCTGGCAAGGAGGAGGCCATTGCCAGTTTCCTCGGAAGCGCCCAAGGCTTGGTTGCGTCCGAACCCGGCACCGTGGCCTGGTTCGCCGTCCGCTATGACAATGACACGTTTGCGATCTTCGATGCCTTCGATACCGAAGCTGGGCGCAACGCCCATCTGAGCGGGGCGGTAGCCGCGTCCCTGATGGCAAACGCGTCAGATCTGCTCGCCTTGCCGCCTGTGATCCGACAGCCTTCTGTCCTGGCAGACAAGTTACCAGGGGCGTAGATCGTCTCCCGCAGGGGTGGGCCTGGACAGTCGTCAGTGCTGCAATGACAACCGGAAATACCTTTCCAAGAGCCCCCATCTTCTCATCGAACGATTGACGCTCTTTTGCCGATCGAGTTCAGCAAAGCAGGATGTTCGCTTGCCATGTCCGGTGGCTCGGTTCCACGTCGAGTTTCCCCCTTTCTATCCTAGGCATTTTATGTCGATCGTTCTAAAAACAGAGTGCGAGTCCCCTTGCGTGGAACTCGACGCCTTATCTGAGCCAGTGGAGATAGTCCCGTGAACGTGCTTGCCCGCGTGACCAACAATCTTGAGGCTTTCTGGATGCCATATACGGCCAACAGACAGTTCAAGGCCAATCCGCGCATGTTCGTATCCGCCAAGGACATGCATTATACCACGACCGATGGTCGTTCGGTGCTGGACGGTACCGCGGGTTTGTGGTGTTGCAACGCGGGTCACGGCAGGCCCAAGATCGTCGAGGCCATTCAACAGCAGGCGGCGGAGCTCGATTACGCACCGGCTTTCCAGATGGGCCATCCCAAGGCTTTCGAACTGGCCTCCCGCCTGGTTCAGCTTACGCCTGCCGGCATGGATCACGTCTTCTTCGCCAATTCCGGGTCCGAGGCCGTCGACACGGCCTTGAAGACAGCTCTTGCCTACCATCGCGCCAAGGGGGAGGGCTCGCGCTTCCGCCTGATCGGCCGCGAGCGCGGCTATCACGGTTCCGGTTTCGGCGGCATTTCCGTGGGCGGCATCGTCTCCAATCGCAAGACCTTCGGCACGCTGCTCACCGGCGTCGATCACATCCGCCATACGCATGACCCGTCGCGGAACGCCTTCTCACGCGAGCAACCCGAATTCGGCGTCGAATATGCCGAGGACCTCGAGCGCGTGATCGCGCTGCACGACGCCTCCACCATCGCGGCCGTGATCGTCGAGCCCGTCGCCGGCTCCACGGGCGTGCTGATCCCGCCGAAGGGTTATCTCGAGCGCATCCGCGCCATCTGCGACAAGCACGGCATCCTGCTGATCTTTGACGAGGTCATCACGGGCTTCGGGCGCCTCGGGACGCCTTTCGCCGCCGATTACTTCGGCGTCACGCCCGACATCATGACCGTGGCGAAGGGCATCACGTCGGGCGTCATCCCGATGGGCGCCATGTTCGTGAAGAAGCACATCTACGACACCTTCATGCAGGGCCCCGATCATCTGATCGAGTTCTTCCACGGCTACACCTATTCGGCCAATCCGATCGCGTGCGCCGCGGCGCTCGGGACGCTCGATACCTACCAGGAAGAAGGGCTGCTCACGCGGGCCGCCGAACTCGCGCCCTATTGGGCCGATGCGATGCATTCGCTCAAGGACCTGCCTCACGTCATCGACGTCCGTAATCTCGGCCTGATCGGCGCCATCGAACTCGAGCCGATCCAGGGACAGCCGACCAAGCGTGCCTTCACTGCCTTCCTCAAGGCCTATGAGAAGGGGCTGCTCATCCGCACCACCGGCGATATCATCGCCCTGTCGCCGCCGCTGATCGTCTCCAGGGCGCAAATCGACGAACTGGTCAGTATTCTCGCCGACGTGTTGGAGGCATCCGCCTAAGAACGGTGTGGGAGACCAATCACCGCTGATAAAGGCCCTATGATCTCAATTTCACCAGCCGGGAGCCTGAATGCGTCCATTTGAAGCGCAGGTTCATCGACTCTCCGGTATTGCGGATCCGAGTCGAACTCATCCGCGGATAGTAGGAAATACAAATGATAAAGGCCTTGGTCTTTGACGCCTATGGCACGCTGTTCGATACGCAATCTGTTTGGCGCTCGGTCGAATCTGCTTATCCAGGCCGCGGTATATTCATCACCGATATCTGGCGCCAGAAGCAGCTCGAATATACCTGGCAACGCACGGCGATGGGTAATTTTACGGATTTCGCAGCCCTGACGCGAGATGCCCTCGACTACGCCGTCAGGACAATTACACCCAACGTGGATGCGCAGCTGGTTGAAGCACTGTCCGAATCCTTCAACCAACTGGATCTCTATGCGAACACCGCCGAAGCTCTTGCTAGCCTGTGCAGCCAACGTCTTGCGCTGCTCTCAAACGGCAGCAGCGCCATGCTGGCGGCGCTCTTGGAGCATGCGGGACTGAATTCGGTTTTCGAACATATCATCTGTTCGGATGATGTCCGCCGCTACAAACCTCATCCCGAGATCTATCGTGCGGCCGTCACCCGACTGGAACTGTTGCCGCACGAAGTCGCTCTCGTATCCTCAAATGGCTTTGATCTGGCAGGCGCAAGAAACTTCGGCCTGCCAACCATTCGCATAGAGCGAACATCTTCCGTCGCACTTCAAAGGGTTCTTTTGGAGTCCGCTCCAATCCCCTCCGAAGCGGCGTTTCTCGCCGTCAGATCTCAGGCGGATTTATATGCAGGGCAACCAGACTTCATCTGCACATCGTTGCTCGACGTCGCAAACATCGTGGCTGCTAACATTTCCGCCGCCGATCCGACGGCTTGATAGTTTGTTGGAGCCCGGCGGCAGCTGAAAGTCGTCTCTGGCAAGCCCTCTGTGACAGCTACCAGCGCAGCAACGTCGATCCCGCCCAGGAGCCGACGAGTACGACCACGCTCGTGGCCAAGGGATACCACGTCGCCACGAAGAGCGGGCTGTCGTCGATGCAATTGGCAGCATAGAAAGTACCAGCGATGCCGCTTGCGACCAAACCGGCAAGCGCACCCGATAGTCGGGGGTTTGCCGGCGCTCCTTGCCGAAACGCCAGCAGCAGGCACGCCAAGGGCAGCATCGACAGAGATGGAATCACGGTCAGGCATACGCGGGAGTTCGTCCCGATCAGCCTACTCATCCAGGTGACCGGCGGCATGGCGAGAAGCTCAAGCACGACAGCCGATCCCAGAAGGAGTGGCGCCGCCAGCAAGAGCCATTTCCAAGGCCCCAGCGGCACGCCGGGCCGACCAAAACGGAACGCCACCACCAAGGCCGTTCCAGCCAGGGTCAGCGTCACGACAAACTTGAATAGAAAGCGAATGCTTTCGGATGCTTGCTCAATATCGGGCCTGGGCCCAATGATCGCGAAGAACATGCCACCAGCCAGGACAATTCCGGCCACAATTGCGACGCGAACGACCTGCTTGTAAGGCCATGGCACTTGCGCGTCTTGCTCTAATATATGAATAAGTTCGTCTGTATTCATATCAGATCTCCCGGCCCAGCCATTCAGACGCTCGGCAGCCGCATAGAGTACGTTTTCAGTAGATTACTTCGTTGCAATAGAGTCTTGTGTTACAGAAACGCCAATATTGGAACTGAAAACTTTCTTGGTGCCCGCTTAGCTGGTAGAAGAAAAGAGCTTTTCTTCGAACCAATGGAAGGCCGAAAGAACTCCAACGGCAAAGGCGGCGTAGAGGACATATTTCAGCTCGTCCACCATCGTTCCATCGAGGATAGGCAGGAGATAGAGCCAGGCCAAAATCAAGATCAGTGCCGCAAGCAGAACCAGGAGAAAGCCGGCATAGCGAGACGGGGACGGAACAGGCACTCCTTCACTCATCTATCCAGCCTTAACCGAGGAAGGATCAATCTTGAAGATGAGAAGATTGTCGCGACGCTCGATGACGCCGTCGAGTTGGATACGCACGGCGGTTCGGTCCTTCAATGCTGCCGGCATCGGACCGCCATCGGAACTGGCGAGCAGGAAGAAAATGTGGCCGTCGACCGGCGCGGTCGAAACGAAAACCGGCGGAACATGCCCGGAGATGCAAAGATTCGCGCAGGCCTTGTGGGCCAGTTCGCCGCCCGGACGCATGGCCCCACCGTAGCATTTGCCGTCGCAGATCTCCCCCGTCAGACGCCAGTGCCCAAGCGGCTCGGCGGCAGCGGGGGTCGTTGCGCCCGCCGTCGCAATCGCCGCAGCGTGCAACGTGGCCGGGCCGCCGGCGAGCAGCATATCGAGGTCACCCCTTTTGACGAAGACACCACCCGCGTCGATCAGCCTACCGCTCAATGGGTCCGCGATCTCGTCAACACCGAACTTTCCCGCGCCCGAAAGCATAATGGCCCTCGCGGGCGTCGCGGCGGTCGCCGGCACGCGGAGGATCGGATAGGGCCGCGTTTCGAGGAAGCCGGTGAGATGCCCGCCGTGGAGTTCATCGACGTAGTTTCCCGATCCCGGGCTCCTGGCGGCAAGGGCTAACACAAGAGATGCCGAAGCGAGGCCGGAGACGAAGAAAACGCCGAACACCAACATGAAGGTCCGGATGGCCGGCGGCACCTTCCTGAAATAGCCGACGAAGAATCCGGGATCGGGTGTGTGCAATGTCATGAGGGCCTCACGGCTTAGGGAGTGGCACCGATGGCGGCGAGAAGGGCCTCGGGGATGATTACCGGTTCGATCTTCGTGCCGAGGGGGACGGGGTTCGTCTCGACGTGAACCTGGCTACCAGCTAGGGCGACGCGGTATTTGCGGATCCTCTCCTTGAAGGGCGGCGGAGAACATCCGTCGTCGAGGCGGTACTGGTAGCCGTGCCAGGGACATGTCACGAAACCAAGCACGACCTTGCCCTCCCCGACCGGTCCGTTCTGGTGGGAGCAGACATTGGAGAGGGCGGAGAGCCGACCCTTGGAACGAAAGACGGCAATGCGCTCACCATTGGGTGCGGCGCCGATGAGAGCCCTACCTTCGGGAATCTCGGATACGTCTCCAACGACGATCCAGCCGGGCTCGGGCGCGGTCGGCGAACCGGCGCGATCGGCGGTGCGTTCACGACGGCCCACCAGGAGATGAAGGCTGCATAGCAGGGCAAGACTTGCGCCGACACAGACGGTCAAAAGCAGGTTCTGTCCCGTTACCAGCACCCCCAGCGTCACATGCAGGACAACGGCCGCGTAGGCGAAATAAACGCTCATGTGGATGGCCTTCCACACGGGCGGTGTCAGGAACGAAAGCCAGAAATCATGGCTCGTCACCGCCAAGACGGCGAGGACGAGAAGGGCAAAGATGCCGAACAGTTCGAAGGGAAACCCAGCTACCCGGTCGAAGCCGGTATTGCTAGTGAACAGCGCCCAAAGTACCGGCGTGGGGCTGTAGGAAAAATACCAGTTCAGCACGAACATCGCGTGGGTGGCGGCCACGATGGCCGTGACCACGCCGAAATGCCGCCGGTTATAAAGCAGCGGCAGGAAGCGGGTGTCGAGCCGCGCCAGAGGACCGATGGCGAGCACGACCGTCAGCAGCAGAAAGGCGAGCGATCCGAAGCCGCGCATGCGCAAGGTTGGCAGGTCAGGCGCCTGGTCGGGGACGAAGAACAGCGGTGCCAGCTTGAGGAACACCAGGATGTAGAGGACGACGCCGCAGAGCAGGAAGCCATCATAGATGAGCTTGGTACGGTTCCAGATCACCGGTTTGTAGGAGACGCTCATGGTGTGGCGTCCTTGCCGCCCAGAACAGCATCCAGCCGGATCGCAGGAGCGTCCCGCGCAAGCTTGGGCTGGCTCATGAAAATGATCGCAAGAGCGACCGGGAGAAGAATAACGAGGCCGAGCCAGATAGTCGCGTGGGCTTTTCTGTGGGCGCGCTGCATGGTCAAGGCCCCCGCTTCGACAACGCAACCCAACGCCAGATCACCAGGGGCCAAAGCAGGACGAGGCCGGGAATGAGGAGCGGCCGAACGGCATAAGCGCCATGGGCGGCCTCATCGACCTTGTCGAATCCCAAAAGGAGAAACGCGACCGCGAAAACAAGGCCGACGAAGCCCCAGACGCCGAGTGCGAGTTGGATGGGATCGGACGGATCGATCATGCTGCTGCCTCGCGATCAAGACCAGTCGCGGGAATGGCGCCGCCGGTGACCACGGCGGCGGCCGGTGAGACGAGGAAGGCAATCAGGCGGGCGATGGCTTGCGGCGACACCCAGCTGTCCTTCTTGGCGTTGGGCATCGCTGCCCGGTTCTGAGGCGTGTCGATGGTGCCGGGCAGGATGCAATTGGCTGTGATGCCGTCGGCGCGATATTCGGCGGCGATCGTCTCGGTGAGCCGGATCACGGCGGCCTTGGAAGCCGCATAGGCGGCCTGGCCGGCGGTCGCCTTCAGGCCGGGTGCCGCCGCGATATGAACGATGCGCCCATAGCCTGCCGCTTGCATCGCCGGCAATACTGCCGCGCTAACGGCCAAGGCGGTTCTCGCATTCAGGTTCATCATCAGATCCCACTGCCGCAACGCCTCAGTGGCAAAGGGACCAACCTGGAAACCACCGACCGTGTTGACAAGGGCGTCGACACCACCGAAGCGCTCCTTCACCTGCTCAACGGCCGCAACGCAGGCTTCATGTTCGCTAAGATCGATGCCGGTGATCGGAAGGAGTTTGGTGCCGGGGGGCAGTTGCCCCGCCAGCCTTTCGATAGCCTCGGCGGAGCGATCGATACAGGCTAGGCTCGCGCCGCTCCGCGCCAATTCGACGGCAACCGCGCTGCCAAGATTTCCACCGGCGCCCGTAATCATCGCGATGTTATAGCTTTTCACGGATTTCGATCCTCATCTATCCAATGCCCGGCTTCAAGCGACATAGCGAGCGTCGGAGAACGCCCTCGCGCTATGCCCTGCATCTATCAAGTTGAAACCGTCTTGAAGTTCATCGCCACGCCGTTCATGCAGTAACGCTCCCCTGTCGGCGCAGGGCCATCGTTGAAGACATGCCCCAGATGGCCGCCGCAGTTGCTGCAATGCACAGCGGTCCGGATCATGCCCAACGAGGTGTCCCGCGAGGTTCCGACAGCACTTTCGATCGGCGCCCAGAAGCTCGGCCAGCCCGTGCCACTGTCGAATTTGGTGGTGGAGGAGAAGGCGTTCTGACTGCAGCCGGCGCAGGCGAAGACGCCCTTGCGCTCTTCATGCAGCAATGGGCTCGAATAGGGATACTCGGTCGCGGCCTCGCGAAGCACCGCATATTGGTCTGCGGTCAGCAGCTTATGCCACTCGGCGTCGCTATGGCTAACGGCAAACTTGCCCTCGGCCATTGCCGGCATGGAGCCGGCGGCTTGCGCCGAGCCAAACGAACCAAGACAACGGGCTCCAAGCACGGCCAGTAGAGCAAGCGGCCCGGTCGTCACCAGCAAACGTCTCATCATCATGATTTCCATCTCCGCATGGACGGCAATGCGCCGTCCTGTCCCCGTTTCGTACAAAGACGAGGGCGCGTTACAGCGCAACGCATCACGCGTGAGTGAACGCCCTCCAAGAGTGTCACGCTGAGGCGAGGCCGGTCCTCCCGGCTGCCATGCGATCGACCACGCCGTCATGGAAGGTATGGCGAGTTATTGAGTTGATCACGGCTTAGTGAGAGCGGCGAACAGTAACGATCTTCTTCCAGCAAGCGAAAGGACCGATGCGCTCAACAAGCGGCGCGAAGAAGTTCCAACCTGGAGAAAATATATGTTTGTGAAATCCGCTGTGAGTTCGGTCCTGCTCGCCGGCGCTGTGACGACGGCACTTGCGTCCATGGCCGGTGCGGCACCGTTGACAAAGGCCGAGGCAAAGGCCGCCGTGGCCGCGCACAAGGAGAAGTGCTTCGGCGTCGCCCTCAAGGGCCAAAACGACTGCGCCGCTGGCCCCGGCACGAGCTGCCAGGGGACCTCGACGGTCGATTTCCAGCGCAACTCCTGGAAGTTTGTGCAGCACGGCACGTGTACCAGCATCGTCCTGCCCAACGGCGGCCACGGCTCGCTGAAGCCCGTCTGAGCCGAACTTTAGGCGTGCGGAAGACGCCGGAAAGCGGGGAGTGCACTAACCCCATGGCAGACCATCGGTCTTTTGTCTCGGCGATTATCGCAGCTTTCCGGCGTATCTGCTTGAATATCCACCCGGGCAGTCCGGGGTACTGTCTGCACGACAACTTATGCCAAAGCCTCTTGGGGCGAACTGCGTGGGATGACAATCACGGACTCGTGAGAAACGGCAGCCGTAACGATTGTTTCGCCACACCCGTAAGCGTCAGTGCACCCGCTAACTAGGTGCAACAAAACCCAATTTGGAGAACGTCATGTCTGTAAAAACAATCGTGAGCTCGGCCATCCTCGCCGGCGCCGTGACGACGGCCTTGGCCTCGATCGCCTTCGCCGCCCCCCTGACGAAAGCTGAGGGTGACGCGGCGGTCGCCGCTCACAAGGAAAAATGCTTTGGCGTCGCTCTGAAGGGCCAGAACGATTGTGCGGCCGGGCCGGGCACGAGCTGCCAGGGCACTTCGACGGTCGATTTCCAGGCCAATTCCTGGAAGTTCGTGCAGGGCGGCACCTGCACCAGCATCGTCTTGCCGAACGGCAAGCATGGTTCTCTGACCGCGTCCTGACGGGCGGCGCGATCTCGTAGCGACACCCTAGACGCCGGAAAGCGGAGACAACGATGAACCCAATGACCAAGCCAGCCACCTCCGGCATGGCGATCCCTCTCCGCTTTCCGGCGCATCCTGTTGCAGGTCTTGCCGGGACAAGCTTCAAACACGACCACTTGTCCGCGATCCTGGCCGGAGGCAAGCAAGACGGCTTCTTCGAGGTTCACGCCGAGAACTATATGGGCAAGGGTGGTCCGCCCCATCGCGCCCTTGAGCAAGTCCGTCGCGACAATCCGGTATCACTGCACGGCGTTTGCATGTCTATAGGCGGTCCGCAGCCGCTCGACAGGACGCATCTGGAGCGTTTCCGCTCTCTGGTCGAGCGCTATGAGCCGGCCTTGGTTTCCGAGCATCTTGCCTGGTCGACGCACGAGACGACCTTCTTCAATGACCTTCTGCCCTTGCCCTACACCGAGGCGACGCTCGCTCGGGTCTGCGACCACATCGACCAGGTGCAGGAAGAGATCCGCCGCCCGATCCTGCTCGAAAATCCTTCGACCTATGTGGCGTTCCGCGAATCCACGCTGAGCGAGCCCGATTTCATCCGCGCGATCGCACGACGCACGGGATGCGGACTCCTGCTCGATATCAACAATGTCTTCGTTTCCGCGACCAATCAGGGCTTTTCGGCACTCGACTATCTGTCCGATTTCCCGCTTGCCTCGGTGGGTGAGATTCATCTCGCCGGTCACGCTGAACAGGCCGACGATGAAGGAGAGCTCCTGCTTATCGATAGCCATGACGGCCCGGTCGCCGATGCGGTGTGGAAGCTCTTCGAGATCGTGGTCAGCCAGCGCGGTCCCGTTCCAACGCTTGTCGAATGGGATAGCAGCATTCCCGAATGGCCCGTGCTCCTGGCAGAGGCGCACGCGGCGCGAACCATCCTTGACCGCTACAAATCCGCTTTCTTGCCAGGGGATCGCCATGTCGCTGCGTGAACAAGAGTCCGTTGGCAATGCGAACCGGCTTTCCTTTCCGGTGGAGTTCTCGTACGGCCTCATTGATCCCGAGCAGGCAACACCCGGGATGCTAGCCGGGCCGAAAGGCAAAGGGGCGGTCAAGCGCTACAACGTCTACCGCAACAATGTCACCGTCAGCCTGATCGATGCGCTGGCGTCGATCTATCCTGCCGTGCAGCGTATCACGGGTGTGGAGTTCTTCCGCGCTATGGCGCGCTTTCATATCCGCGCCACGCCGCCGATATCGCCCCTTTTGTTCGAATATGGCCGCGACTTTCCTGCTTTCGTTGAGCAGTATCAGTATGCGCAATCGATGCCGTATCTCGCCGACACCGCTCGGATCGAGCGGGCATGGCTCGATGCCTATCACGCGGCGGATGCGCAGCCACTCGCGCCCGAAGCTTTGGCTGTGGTTCCGCCGGAACGGTTGGCCGAAGTCGTCTTCACGCCGCATCCCGCCACTCGGATCGTGCGCTCGCAATTTCCCGCGGTGACGATCTTTGCGGCCAATCGCAGCGAGCAGCCGGTCGGAATGATCGAAGCCATCGTCCCGGAGGATGCGCTCATCACCAGGCCTGATCTCGATGTCGTCGTCCGGCATCTGCCAGCCGGCGGCGCGACGTTCCTGACACATCTCGCCGGAGGAGACCCTTTGGGCGTCGCTGTAGCCGCCGCTCTCGAGGCGGAGCCCTCGTTCGATATCCCGGCCAGCATCAGCGGGATGATCGAGGCTGGCGCCTTCATGACCATCAATCTCGGAGACGGACAATGACGACGACAGTCAACCAGAACACCGTCAGTGACAGGATTCGGCAGCTTGCCTTTCTTGCCAGCAAGGCAAGTTCCTTGATCCAGATTGTTGCGCAACCTTCCATTGTCCAGTTCGTGATGCGCTTTGCGCTCGCCGTGCCCTTTTGGCGCTCCGGCGTATTGAAGTGGGATGGCTTCCTGCAACTCAGCGATACGGCCGTCGATTTGTTCACGGACGAGTTCATGCTGCATCTGCCGGGCGGTCCCTACCCGTTTCCGGCGCCAACTGTGGTGGCCTTCCTTTCCGGCTGCGGGGAGATCATCTTGCCGATCTTGCTGGTGTTGGGGTTCGCCACGCGCTTTGCCGCGTTAGGTTTGCTCTTCATGACCTTGATCGTCGAGCTGACCGTGCCCGATGGCTGGCCTATCCACATCACATGGGCGGCGATGGCGCTCAGCCTCATGGCATGGGGTCCGGGAAGGCTATCGATCGATCACGCTATTCGCTCATTTCTCGGACTTCCGGGATCGCTCGATCGAACCAGCAAAGGCGTTCGTAACTGAACCACTTCTGGACCGACATGATCGCGGGCAGATCTCCCGAATAGACGGCCAATATATAGCAGAGGAATTCATGCTCATCCGCCACGCTCCCGATCTCACCGAAGCGCATGTGACGCCGAGGCAAACCTATATCAACCGTCGGAATTTGCTAATCGGCAGTGCCGGCGTCACCATCAACGCTGCGTTGTCGCGCGTCGCCGATGCGACGCCCCTGGCGGGCGTCAAGAGCCCGTTCTCCACCAACGATAAGCTTACCAGCTTCGAGAACATCACCAACTATAACAATTTCTACGAGTTCGGTACTGACAAGGATGATCCCGCTACCTATGCCGGCAAGCTGACCCTGGCGCCCTGGACGATCAAGGTCGATGGTCTCGTCAATAGGCCCGGCACCTTCGCGCTCGAGGATTTCGTCAAGCCCTTCACCATCGAGGAGCGAATTTATCGCCACCGCTGTGTGGAGGCATGGTCGATGGTGATCCCGTGGCTCGGCTTTCCGCTCGCCGATGTGATCAAGCGCGCCGATCCGCAGGGCAGCGCCAAATATGTCGCGTTCGAGACCCTGGTGCGTCCTTCCGAGATGCCAGGGCAGGCGGCCTATTTTCCGGCCTTGACCTGGCCCTATGTCGAAGGGCTGCGATTGGACGAAGCGATGAATCCGCTCGCCATTCTGTCGACGGGCCTCTACGGCCAAACCCTGCTCGGCCAGAACGGCGCGCCGATCCGTCTCGTCGTGCCCTGGAAATACGGCTTCAAGAGCATCAAGTCGATCGTGCGCATCAGCCTGGTGGAGAAGCAGCCGCAGACCTCATGGAACCAGGAGAATTCCCAGGAATACGGCTTCTATTCCAATGTAAATCCCAAGGTCGATCATCCACGCTGGAGCCAGGCGGCCGAGCGCGTCATCGGCGCCGGCCTGCTTGCCGGCCGGAAGCCGACCCTGATGTTCAATGGCTACGCCGAACAGGTTGCCTCGCTTTATAGAGGCATGGACTTGAGGGTGAACTTCTGATGAGCACGAGCCCTGCCCCCGGCGCGGGATCCGCGCTGCGTTTGGTAGTGCCGAACGTCCCCCGCATCCTGGTCTATATTGTAGGCCTGCTTCCGGCGGTTTGGCTGTTCTATCTCGCGTTAACCGGCCGGATCGGTGCCGATCCGGTGGCGCAGCTCGAATGGGGCCTCGGGCTGTGGGCGCTTCGCTTCCTGATCGCCACCTTGTGCATCACACCCCTGCGCCAGCTCTTCAAGGTCAACCTGCTACGTTATCGCCGCGCCTTCGGGTTGATTGCCTTCTACTACGTGCTGCTGCATCTGAGCGTATGGGTGGTGCTCGACCGCGGCGTCGACGTCAGCGCTGCATTGCTGGATATCCTGCGGCGGCCCTACATCACCATCGGCATGGCCGCCTTCGTGCTGCTGGTACCGCTTGCGGTCACCTCCAACAACTTTTCGATCCGTACGATGGGCGGCAAGGCCTGGAACGGGCTCCACAAACTCTCTTATGCAGCGGTGGCGCTCGGTGCGCTGCACTTCATCATGATCAAGAAAGTGTGGCTAGTCGAGCCGGTGGTCTACGCGCTCGTCGTTCTGGTCGTGCTGGGGTTCCGCATCGTATGGCTGAGGATCGGAAGCAAAACGCCAAAGGGACGAAGAGCCGCGACTGCCCGCCAATTTTGGTAAAAACATCAATACTCAACAATTTTATGAATAAAGATGACTTTTAACTCAATAATTTAGAGAATTAAGACTCCATACTATCTTCTATTCTTAAATAAAAAATATGACGACGTTCGAATTCTGAAATCAGTGACTAATATATCGTCATAATCTCAATCATGCACTGATGACTTATTTGTGAACCCGCGCCAATCCCCTGCCTGTAACGTTTGATGCAGAGGAGGCGAACAGTAGTCGTATTCCCAACAACGGAGTTCCATCATGCTTTCTCGCCACTTCACCATAGCCGCCATTCTCCTCAGCGTGCCCACGCTTGCCAACGCAGCAGAGCGGCCGGTGGTGATCGAACTCTTCACATCAGAAGGCTGCTCGTCGTGTCCGCCGGCGGACAATTATCTGACTGAACTCTCCAGCAAGAGACACGATGTGCTTCCGCTCGCCTTCCACGTCACATATTGGAACGATCTCGGTTGGAAAGACCCGTTTTCTCTGGATGCGGCTACACAACGCCAAGCCAACTATGCGGCGCGGTTCGGTGATGCTGCCTATACGCCGGAAATGGTAGTTGATGGCAGAACGGGGCTGGTCGGGTCTGACCGGCGCACCGCGGAAGCCGCAATCGATGTCGCCAGGCAAGCTCAATCCGCAACCGCGCCTGTTACTGCGATCCAAAAGGGTGGAACGGTGTCGATCTCGGTAGGGCTTGGCGCCGGCAACGGTCGAGTTGTCCTGATCGGATATGATGCGCGCCATACCACGGTGATCGGTCGCGGCGAAAATGGCGGCCGTACTCTTACAGAATCCAACATCGTTCGCTCAATTCGCTCCGTCGGTCAGTGGACTGGTGCTCCCATAACGCTCAATAGCCCGAAACCGTCTGGCGAGGAGGCGGCCGTGCTGATCGAGGATGCAGACGGTGGCATCATCGGCGCAACCCGCGTGAATGACGCGTCGTGATCGGCTGGTGGCCATGATTTGCTTTCGCTGGATTCAGGTTGCCTTCTTCGCGGCATTCGCTTTCGGAGTGGTGAATTCAGCGCAAGCCGCTGCTACCGATTGGGTTGGCGACAAGCGCGGATCCGTCCGTCTCTTGACCGCAACGGACAGTGTCTACAGCGACGTTGTTCAGGCAGGGGTGGAGTTTCGCTACCCGCCGGGATGGCACGGATACTGGCGTACACCCGGTGACGCCGGCATTGCGCCAGTCATCAACTGGTCGGCCTCAAAAAATCTAAAGAATGCAGTGGTGTCTTGGCCGGCCCCCTCACGCTTGGTCGTCGACGGGTTGCAGAGCAGCATCTACGAGGGGCAGTTCATCCTTCCGGTGAGGCTCTTGCTCATTGACCCGCACGCGTCGACGCACCTTGCCATGTCGATCGAGTATGCCTCTTGCGCCAATATCTGCGTGCCGAAACATGCTATCCTTGCATTGGATCTGCCTGGCGGCCAAGGGGAAGCCTCGCCTGAGGCATCCGACATTGCCGCCGCGCGATCGGTGCTGCCAGGAACGCTTGCCGCCTCCGGTATTGAACTGACCGACAGCCATATTGAAGGAACCGGGCAGGACAGGAGACTGATAGTCGCTCTCAAGAGCGTAATTGCACCTTTTCATTCCCCCGACCTCTTTGTCGAGGGATCAGGCATTGGCCTCCCACCAGCGCCGATAGTGCAACTTGGCAATCAAGGCCAGTCGGTCAAGCTAACCATCCCCCTACCAGCGAGCGCGGCTGAGAAAAGCCCCGTCACGCTGACCGTGGTTGATGGCGCCCGATCAGCTGAGTTTCCCGGGCCCGAGATCTCGCCAAGACAGCTTCCCCACGGCGCAGAGCTTCTGACAGTCGTTGCCCTTGCTTTGGTCGGCGGACTGATCTTGAATTTGATGCCCTGCGTCTTGCCGATCCTCTCGATCAAGCTGTTCGCCCTCGCCCGCCACGCGGGCGCACGGCCGGCCGAAGCAAGGTATGGAGCGATTGCGACGACACTGGGTATTCTGGCATCGTTCCTGATTCTGGCGATCGCGCTTGTCGGCCTCAAGCTTTCGGGCGCGACGCTTGGCTGGGGCATTCAGTTTCAGCAACCCTGGTTTCTCGCCAGTATGGCACTCGTGACAACGCTGTTCGCGGCCAGCTTTTTTGAGTGGCTGCCCATACGTTTGCCGCGTGTGTTCGCTCGATTGGGACTTACGGCCGCGCGCGGTCCAATCATTGAAGCTTTTCTTGCCGGCGCTTTCGCGACGATTCTTGCTACCCCCTGCTCCGCGCCCTTTGTCGGTACGGCGGTCGGGTTTGCCCTCGCCCGAGGTGCCGCCGAGATACTGATTATATTCTTCAGTTTGGGGGTCGGCATGGCCATGCCGTTCATGGTCGTCGCGGTTGCTCCGAGGCTGGTGACCTGGTTGCCCCGGCCGGGTGCTTGGATGGTTCGGTTGCGCCAAGGTTTGGGACTTTTGCTGCTCGCAACAACGCTTTGGCTCCTGGTGATCCTGTGGAATGTCACAGACGACATCATTGCCGGCACGGTTGCCGGCTTGCTCGCCAGCATGCTCTGCTTTCAAGCCGTCATGGCTCGCAGCAACCGGTTCGAGGCCCGGACAGTTCCTGGCGGGGTAATACTAGGATCTCTCGCCTTGACGACTCTTCTGGTTGTATCTGTCGCGCCCACTACCCGGCTAGGCCAAACTGCCGCCGCTGCAGATGACCAACCATCGTTTAATCCCGCCGCCATCGATGCACTTGTCGCTTCCGGAAAAACTGTATGGGTCGATGTTACCGCGAGTTGGTGCTTGACGTGCAAGGTCAATGAATTGACGTTGCTCGGTAGTGCTGAGCTGAATGCTCGCCTCAAGCGACCGGACGTTGTTCGTTTACGAGCGAATTGGAGCAGACCGAACCCGACAATCGCCGCATACGTCCAGAGCTTTGGGCGCTTCGGCATCCCGCTTGACGTCGTGTATGGACCGCGCCAACCGCAGGGCACAGCGCTCCCCGAGATACTTACGCCGAATACGCTGCTGGATACGCTTGACGCCGCCGGACAAAAAATAGCTGCAGCCGGCAAGAAGAACTTCGATCTGCATTAGCCCAGCAATGGCTTTTGTGCGCGAGGGCTTTACGGTTGCCATGAAGAGCACGGAGCTGGGCCCGAAGGACTCGGTCCAACTGGCTTCTCGTGGACATCGAAGACAATCTCCCGGACGGGGCGCTGGCGGCTAAATTGCGGCGTCAATGCGATGCTGTGGCTACAGTGTTTACATAACGGCCCCAGAAAACCCCTGAGATCACCAGGCACCTAGAGCCGGTGTGTGCCGACTAGACCCACCCAGTTTAGATGACGACTTAGAAAGCCGGCAAGCGCAATAATCTAGCGCCCAACGGGCCTTACACCAATAACATTCTGCCACCAGAAGTCAGATACCTTGTTCAAGAGTAGCTATATGAAAACCCGCTGCATCGTAAGCTAATTCTCCAAAACACGGCACACCATTGCATAAGCTGGATCGAAGACGTTCCCGATATCGTAATACACAACTTGCCCCAAAATGTAGTTAGAAGCTGTTGACGTTAGGCCATAGTCATTAATTAGCCCGCGCCCATAGGGTGGTTCAGTTTAAGTCTTGAGGCACGATGGGCTTGTGGGCCATCGCCAGGCGAGATGATGGCGCTGATCCGTGTGGTGGCGCAGGCTAGACGATTGCCTCCAACGCCGGCGATAAAAGGTGAATTGTGTCACGTTGATGGAACGGACCGCTTCTCATACCGATCTTCATTGCGACAACAGAACATCGACATGGTGCAACTTCGCGACAATCTCTTCGGGCTTGTGCCTCTTCTGGCACATTTCAACGTCTTCTCTCAGGCTGAATGGCCTACTTTGCGGAGGATCACTTCTCAGGCGGAAGACCACGGTTGATCGGCCACCCAATTTCAGAGAGTCATGTTATTATTTCTTAAATCTTGAGTGCGTCTCTAAGGAAGTCAGCGAAGGCGCGGGCGGAGGGCTTGGCTGCCCTGCCAGCCGGGAAGACCGCGTAGATTTCGACTGACCCCATGTCCCAATCGGGCAACACTCTGACCAGAGAGCCATCATCAAGTTCAGCGCGGCAGCCAGCGATGCTCATTGAGGCGATGCCGGCGCCGGAAACGGCCGCTGCGGTTGCTATCTCGTTCATTGTCACAACAAGCCGGCCTTCCATTCGCATGGATGTCGTCTTGCCATCCTTGCGGAAAGACCATGTGCGCCCAAGAGGTGACGGCCCAAGGATGATCGAATGCTTGGCTAGATCGGTGGGCTGTCGCGGCAGGCCAGCGCTTTGCAGATAACCGGGCGAGGCAACAATGACCCGTGTCCAGACGCCAAGGCGCCTCGCAATAGCTAACGAGTCCTGCAATTCGCCGAAACGGAGCGCGATATCCACACCTTCCGTTACCAGATCCTGCCGGCGGTCGTCCGCCAAAAGCTCGATTCGCAAGGCTGGATGGCGTTGCAGGAAGGCGGGCAGCCTCGGAGCAATCTGTCTTGTTCCGAAGCTCGAGGAAAGTCCAACGCGCAGCAAGCCGCGCAGCGCGTTCGGTGCCACCAGCGCTTGTTCGGCCTCTTCGAGGTCAGCGAGGATCGGCTCAATCCGTGCCAGGAAGTCCTGGCCTGCCTCCGTCAAGACGACAGCGCGGGTGGTGCGTGTGAACAGCGCCGTTCCGAGCTCCCGCTCCAGCGTCGCCACTACGCGGGACACGGTCGATTGGGGAACGCCGAGTTCGCGGCCACCTCCTGAAAAGCTGGAACGCCGCGCGACGCGTGTAAACAACCTCAATGCGGAGAGATGATCATTCATAGCAGGGATGAATAACTCCTACTCAGGACCATTGGCTAGTGAAACGGATCCGAGTGATAGATCTTTTCAAAGTCAGCCGGCATATATTTTATGGATGGAGATGAAGATGTCTCTTCAAGAAAAGCTCGATGCTTTTAGAACCAAATTCGAAACCGAGGTGGCCCCGCCAGAAGTGGTTGCACTCATGCATCGCGTGACGGCACAGCTCATTGCCTCCGGCCAAGTCGACCGCGCCCTGAAGGCCGGGGACCGCGCGCCAGTCTTCACGCTGCCCGATGCCGACGGAAATGCAATATCTTCTGGCGACCTGACGGAGAAAGGACCGCTAATTCTAACTTTCTATCGTGGCATGTGGTGCCCCTATTGCAATATCGATCTCGAGGCTATTGAAGAAGCACGTCCTCAAATTGAGGCGCGTGGCGCGACACTCACGGCGATCTCGCCGCAGACAGAAGTCAACAGTCGGAAAACAAGACAGACTCTCCATCTCGGCTTTCCCATCCTGCGGGATCAAGGCGGTGCCCTCGCTGCGGCTTTTGGCATTCGTTGGGCACTGCCGGACGATCTGAAGCAGACGTACCTGAAGCTCGGTGTAAATCTGGAACTGTTCAACGATGACGATAGCTGGACTCTTCCAATGCCAGCGCGCTATGTGATCGGCCGCGACGGGATCATCAGTTACGCCGAGATCAATCCGGACTATACGCGCCGACCAGAGCCATCCGACGTGTTGCCAGTTATCGATCAGATGCAGCGTTCCGATGCCGCCTGACGTTAGAGAAGGCACCAGCATCACTCCGAAATGCCACGAGCCTTCTCCTTTTCCTGGCTTTGCTTTAAGTTGGCTGCCGTGTTCTCGACGAAATCCGGATTTGAACATGGAAGCTAAATCATGGATCTAGTCAAAATCCAATTTTTTCGATTTCTGGTGCATGGATAAACTCTAGGAAAAATATAGAACTTGCTTGGAGCTTACCGTTCAATTTGGCTGCGGGCGGAGGTAATCCCTGCCATCGAGAACGGATCAAGCGCCTAGCATGAGCACTGTATGAGAAGGAGAATTACGTCATTGTCTGCTTTTCATATCTCGAGTTCCTCGTTGATTCATTGGGCTGACATCATGAGTGCAAGCCGGGCCTCGAGTTCTTGGATGCGTCGATCTTTTTTGGCGAGCTCAGAGGTCAGAAGCGAGTCAGTGCGGCTCGACCAACCCGTTTGCGGGGTGGGCTGCTGTGTGATCAGATCGAGTACGGCTTGGCGGTCCTGATCGAGATGCGGTGGCGGCCGCTCGAACCGCGGCGGCGTCGCCGACATCTTGAGCGGATTGCCAAGCACCCTCATAGGCGGAGCATCCTCTCGCCCCATGGTGACGACCATTTCCCGCGCAAGGGTATGGGGGTCGTTGAGGACTTGATCGATGTTCGCGACAGGTCCGGCCGGCAACTCAGCATCGATCAAGCGTTCCAACCAGTCGACGGAAGTTCCCCGGCGCATCTGGTGGGAGACGATCTCATCGAGCGCATCGACGTTGACCACGCGGTCCCGCACCTGGCGAAAGCGCTCATCGCCAACGAGGTCGGGACGACCGATCACCCGCGTGAAACGTTCGAACTGGCTGTCATTGCCAATCGCCACGACGATGTGCCCGTCCTGGGTCGGGAAGGTCTGGTAGGGCGCGATATTGGGATGACGATTGCCGAGCCGTACGGGGGTGCGGCCAGAAACAAGGTAGTTCGTAGCGGCGTTGATCAGCCAGGCGATTTGAGTATCGTAGAGCGAGAGGTCGATATATTGCCCCTCCCCGGCTCGATCGCGGTGCCGCAGCGCCGCCAGAATGCCGACGGTGGCGTACATGCCGCACATCACGTCGGCGATGCCGACACCGACTTTTATCGGCTGGCCGCCCTTAGCATCGGGTTCGCCTGTGATGCTCATGATGCCGCCCATGGCCTGGATCAGGAAATCGTAGCCGATGCGATCAGAATAGGGGCCGGTCTGCCCGAAGCCCGAGATCGCGCACCAGACGATGTCGGCCTTGATGCGGCGAAGATCCTCATAGCCAAGGCCGCGGCGCGCGAGATCGCCGGGCTTGTAGTTCTCCACCACGACATCGCAGATCGCCACCAGACGTTTGACAAGATCCGCGCCCTCGCTGGTCGACAGATCGATGGCGATCGAACGCTTGTTGCGATTGGCGCAGACGAAATAAGCGCTGAGATCGGACTCTTCGCCCAGTTCGTCCGCCAGGAAAGGCGGACCCCAGCCGCGGGTGTCGTCGCCGCTGCCCGGACGCTCCACCTTGATGACCTCGGCACCAAGGTCCGCTAGCAACTGCGTGGCGGTCGGCCCGGCAAGGATGCGCGAGAGGTCGAGGATGCGCAGGCCCTCCAGGCTACCGGGGCTTCGTTCGCTTGTCATGCCAGCACCATCTGCTTGGCGGCCGGGGCCTTGGCCTGCGCTTCCTTGAACCAGGCGACCGTATAAGCAACCAGTGTGAGCACGGCAAAACCCAAGAGGTTGGCGGCAGCGACAGTCAGGGTATTGCGGCCGGTATGATCGAGCACGATGCCGAGAAACTGCGCCGTGACCATGCCGGTGACGAAGACGGCGAGCGTCTGCTGGCCGACCTTCGAGATCACAGTGACGAGAAGCCCCTTCAGGCGCCTCCCGCCCTCGCCCACCAGATGCATGGCGAGATAGGCGAGCGCCAGGAAATGCAGGAGACGCAGGATGCCGAAATGCGTCTTGTCGGTGAACGGCATCAGCGCATGGGCCGCGATCCCAAAGAAGGACGAGGCCTCGAGGACGCGGAAATAGGCGAAGGGCACCGATGCCAATACGAATAAGGCAGCTGCCAGCCGAAGGCGGCGATCGAAGCCGGGAGCCGGCAGCGTACGGCGCATGAAGAAGAAGCCGACGAAAAACAGGAGCTGCCAGCCGAAGGGATCGAAGAACCACGGGCGATCCGACCAGGGCTCGGCGGAAAGATCGAGCAGGTGGAATTGTGTAAGCGCCCACAGGCCGGCGATGAAGGCGAAGGCCAAGAGGCGGCTGGCGCGCTCGATCAGCAACACCACAGGCATCAGGGCCAGGATGACCAGGTACATAGGCAGGATATCGAAGTAGTTGGGCACATAGGTCAGCGTCAGGAAGCGGCCGAGCAACGAACCGGGATCGGCGAAGAAATGGTCGATGCTGAGCTCCTGTATGTAGGTCTCGCTGCCATCGGGCCGAATACCAGCGGCGGCAGTCATGGCCGCGATCACCACGAAGACTGCCACGTGTATCCAGTAAATCTGCCACACGCGTCTGGCGACGCGGGACGTGCCTTGCAGGAAGCCATCGCGATCAAACACTCGTCCGAAGGCAATGGCCGAGGCCATGCCGGACAGGAATACGAACATCTCCGTCGCATCGGAAAAGCCGAAACGGGCCGGGATCCAGAGGATCCAGTCATTGTCCGGAATGTGAGCAGTCAGGATTATGAACATGCCGAGCCCCCGGAAGAAATCCAGCCGGGGATCGCGGGCCGATTTGCGCGGCCTCATCTCGATCGGCTGGGCGTGCCGGAACTCAGAAGGCGTTGTCATAAGCATCGGCGTCGAACCTGCAGGCGATAAGGGTGAAGGTGGGGCGGCCCGTGGCTGAAGTCAGCTCGGCACGCAGATCCTCGATGGTTTCGACCGTGCGACCATGCCCGCCAAATCCTCTGGCGACGGCGGCAAAATCGGTCTGGCCGAGGCAGACGCCGCTGGGGCGGAGCTTTGCTGAGGCCTGCTTCAAGGCAATCAGGGAAAGCCTCAGGTCCTGGAAGACCACGACGGTGACGGGCAGGCGAAGGTCGCGGAGTGTGGCGAGTTCGCCGATGCCCATCTCCAGCCCGCCATCGCCCATCACCGCGATGACACGGCGCGACGGCGCGGCAACCTTGGTTCCGATAGCCAACGGCAAGGCGGCAGCCATCGTGCAGAACCCCGCCGATTGCAGGAGCGTCAGAGACCGGCGAGACCGCCACTTCTGGGACAGGAGGATGCGGTGGGCGCCGCTGTCGACGGTGACGACGGCGTCATCGCCCGCCGCCGCATTGAGCTCCTCGATGATGCGGTGCGGCCCCCAGCCGACAGGTGCGGCAAAACGCGCCACAAGCTTGGCTTTGGCAGCCGCCGGCTCGTTGTCTCGCCAAACCCTCCGGGCAGGTACGCCACGAAACTGGATCGTAGCTGAAATAGCCTTGATCGATGACACAGTGTCGGCAATCAGGCGCATCCCGGCGTGATGCATGGCATGATCGGCCGGCGCTGCCGATATCTCGATGATCCCTCCCGGCTCCGCCAGTGGATCAAGCCAACCCAAACGCATCTCGATCGGGTCGTATCCGATGCAGAGCAGCAGGTCACTCTTGCGAACGAGGTCGAGCAGAATAGCATCCGCCGCGGGCGAGAGCCCGGCCGCTCCAAGCGCCAGGGCATGGTCTTCGGGTATGATGCCCTTAGCCTTGTAGGTGGTTACAATCGGCGCGCTGACCTGCTCGGCGAATTGAAGGAGAGCCGTGCTGGCCCCTGCCCGCGCGGCTTCGAAACCGGCCAGGATCAACGGACGGTCGGCCTGGGCCAATAATCGGGCAATCTCACCGACGCCCGTATCTCCGGCCGTTGCCTGCAGGGTGAGCCGCCTCGGCAGAGCGGCTGCGCGGCGGTCGGAAGCCACCATGGCCGCTGTCGCCGGTGACAGATCGAGATGGACCGGCCCCGTCGGTTCCGTCAGCGCCAGGGACAGTGCCCGCGCCACGGTTGAGCCGGCGCTCTCAGCTTCGATCTCGAAGCTGGCCTTGACCAATGGTCGCAGCAGCGCCTGGTGATCGATGACCTGATGGGTGTAGCGCGCTCGCGTGGGCCGGTCGACGACCCCCGAAATCACGATAAGCGGCACATGCTCTTGCGCGGCGTCGGCGATGCCGTTGACGGCATTGGCAAGTCCTGGACCAACGGTTGTCACAAGGAGCCCCGGCGTCTTGGTGGTCACAGCGGCGCCCGCCGCCATGATGGCCGCAGCTGTCTCATGCCGCGCCAGATGGAAGGCGATGCCGGCAGCTTCGAGACCATCGATGAGGGTCACCACCTCGCCACCCGGCATGCCAAAGGCGTGCCGGATACCATGAGCGTGGAGCGTGGCCGCGATGATGTCGGCAACCCGGCTCATGACATCATGCTTTCCGGAACATGGCCCTCGCGGTACTTCACCACCAAGGCGACGATCAGCCCGAACATCAGATGGCCGGCGAGCGAAGCCCAGGTCAGCGGAATGAAGCCGAGAAAGGCCGGCAGGCCTGCAAATAGATGGGCCATCACATAGAGGGCAAAGATCCACAGGCCGGTGCCGAAGCCCAGAGCCGTCAGCACCAGGGGCAGCCTAGGGAAGATCAGACGCTGCAGCGGGCGGGCGATGAAGAGATAGCCGATGGGATAAAACACCACGCCGACGATGGCGTGGATCAACTCGGCCAACAGCACATTGTGGAAACCGAACACGGACTGCACAAGGGCAGCTGGCTCCAGGGGACCACCCACCAAGAAGGGGGTGATGCCGCGGGCCCAGACCTCCCAGGTGAGATCGGCCGTGGCTCCGGCCAGAAGGATGGTGGGAAGAAGGCGATCGCCGATCGCCGGGAAAGGAGTAGCCGGGACGGAAGTGTTGACCATGGTCATGGGAGATTTTCCATTCGATTGTGTCAAGCGCGCAGGGGGGGTGGGAAGAAGAAACCCTGGCATCGATGGCGTTGATCAGGCTGTCATCTGCTTTCAGGCGGTGACGGGCGTGGCGGATCTCATCGAGCGCCGCGAAGTCGCTGCGCCGCGAGGCGCTCTCAGCCAGAGCCAGGATGAAGAGGTCGCGCTGGGCGTTGCTGCCGCCGACGCGAGGCGTGTCAAGGGCGATACGGTCGAGCATGCCCTGCTCAGACCCCAACCCGGTGATGGCACGGGCAAGCGGCAAGCCCACTTCGGCCGCGACGCGAGCCTGGTCGTCGTCACCCTGCGCCTTGACCTGCAGGGCCATCAGCAGTTCTGCTGCCGCCGAGCGGTCGCCGAGAGCCACAAGACCCATCAGATTATGCAGGGAGGCGAACACCACAGTGGTGTCGGTACGCCGGCGGCGTACGATCTCGGCGAGGTCCTGCCAGCGGTTGCCGACATGCACGCCCAGATGCTCCAGGCGCCAGAGCAGGGAGACGGCGTTGGCGACATCGCGGAAATCATCGGTCGGCTCGGGGCGGATTTCCTTATCGTAGAGATCGAGGACACGAGCGTGATCGCCGAGTTCCAGGTGGAGCAAGGCCAGGTGCCAGGCCATGTGGAAGCTGAAATTGTTGCAGCGCGACCAGACGCTGCGGCTGTCCTCCAGCCAGTCGATGCCGGAGCGGGTATCGCCGCGCATCTCGTAGACATGGGAGACGGCATGCGAGCCCCAGGAATCCTCCGGCTGCAGCAGGGTTGCGAGGCGGCCATATTTCTCCGCCTCGTCATAGCGGCCATGTTCTTCCAGGGCGAAGGCGTGGCAGCCGAGCAGGAAGCCGGCGGCCGGCTGATCGGCGGACCAGGTAGACATCATGCGCTGGGAAGCCGACAACATGCCTTTGGCATCGCCGAGCATGAAGCGCAGGGCATGCGAGATCTTGAACGGGAGGAAGAGACCGGGCCGATCGGCAAAGTTCGCGTCGAGATGGTCCGCGGCCCGGGCGAACTGGCCTGCAGTGGTGTGCTGGAGGGCCTGGACCAGGATGCGTTCATCCGCAGTGCCGCCGTCCTTGGCGGCCAGGGCTCGTCTGGCATCTGCAAGGGCACCCACGGCGTTGCCGATCAGTTCCTCCCGACCGAGGATCATATTGGCAAAGCCCTTCAGGGCCAAAGCCGACACATGATCGGCATCGATGGCAAGCGCCTGCCCGATCGCAGCACCCGTCGAGGGACGGTGTGCCGCGAGGCCATAAACCGCTTCTTCGAATGCGGCCGTCGCAGCGGCGTCCACAGCGCTCGTCTGAAGGCCATAGGCATCGGTGGTCATTGGAAGTTCCTTTCGTGACGACAAGGTCGTGGTCGACTTTGCGGCCCGGCCAAGTCTGGTGTGTTCCTCACGAGCGAGTCTTTTTAGAACACTCGTGATAAAACACATGCAGTTGTCACGAACGCAAAACACGTGGTCACACGTTCGTGGGAAGTTGGGGGCGCCTAGGGACACGAAGTCGGGAGCGGAGAGAGCAGAGCCTGCAGATCGACGCGCAAGCGTGAACGCATCGGGCGCAAACAGGATCACCGGTATCAACGACCGGGATCCACCCTATGCGGGTAGGAGTAAGGGGGCGTGCCGCAATCAGGGAACGAACTTCTCGTCCTTGACGGTCGACCAGTTCTGGTTGGCCTGCTTGATATAACCGGCCGGGTCCTGCCGCCATTTCTTCAGAACATCCAGATTGTAGTTGAGATAGAGCTTGTCGCCGATGACGGTGAAGGCCTGCGGATCGGTGGAAGCCTTGTGACCCTGAGCCGTGCCATAGGCGCAATAGCCGCCATATTGGGGCGAATAGCGCTGGGGATCCTTCAAGAACGCATCTCGGTGCTCGGCCGAGGCAAACAGGAATTTCGCGCCGCTGTAAGTCGCCGAAAATGCGTCGGATCCTTTCACGGCACGGTGGTCGGTAAAATAGCTGATCGGATCGTAGCCGGAAATCGCGATACCGTTTGTCGAGTAGATCTCATCCGCGAAAGCTGCAGATGACAAAGAAAGCAGAGCGAGTACTGCCGCTCCAGTCGTATTCTTGATACTGTCTTGGATTTTCATAATACGCCTCAGATAGTTTCGCTGCGGATACTTCCTCTTCGTTGAACGAAGCAGGAGTGTTACAGGGGTTTTTAAATAAGATTGAGGGAGGACGTTCGCGCCACCCTGTGATTTGTATCCTCGAACCAGCTCAGATTTCCGCCTCACACCGGTATCTACGAGAGACCGCGAAGCGCCGTTACGCCTTGACGACATCGTGATCGTTACGTGAGGCTCGGTGCCCACCCGCACCCTTGTTTCATTGGAATCTGAGCGAGGCGAGGAACGCCTTGACCGCGGCCCAGTTCTCGGCGGCGCCGTCCGGATTCTCGTCTTCCCGCAAGGTCGAGGAACCATGCACGCCCGATATGGCCGGTACGAATTGGGTCTTCTGTGCGGAGGGAGAGGCTGCCAGGATCGACCGTGCCTGCGCGATCTCGGCGTCATCCCTGGCCGATGTCACGAACAGCGGAACCGACACATGCGCGGCGGCGCTGTGGACTTCGTCAGCGGTGTCGAGATATTCCCCGGGCGAGAACGCCATCAAGGCCTTCACTTCGCCGGGGTGCTTGGCGGCGAGCAAGAAAACCAAGGCGGCCGAGTAGCTGCTGCCCCAGGCGATGACAGGTTCCGACTGATTATGCGTCCTGCCCCACTGGAGAGCAGCCTCGAGATCTTGGAGTGCAGCCTTGTAAGTCGCCGCCTGCCCCTGCCTCGCAACGGTCTGGTTCTGACGCGCCCACATCGCCCCACCGGCCCGCTGGTCGATGGCAAGCACGTCGAACCCCAGGGCGGTAAGCCGCGGGATGATCGGCGCATATTCACCACGGTTGGAGCCGGCCTGATGGAATAAAAGGATCAGGGCGCGTGCATTCCCGGCGGGCCGATAATATGTGCCATAGACCGAGATGTTATCGTCGGCGTGCAAGGTGACGTCCTCGCTGCGAGGACCTGAAGCCAACACCGGCGGGCTAAGTACAAGAAGGCCGGTGAAGGTGGCAATGGAAACTGCTGTCTTGAGAGGCATTTGCTATCCTTTGGAGGCTGGTCATTGCGTCTGGGCAGCGATGCGTGAGTGCTCAGATCGTGGCCGATGCGGCGACAGTTAAAAAATACGTGAGGAGGAGCGGCGATCGCGTCTCGTTTCTTGAGTTTTAGAACGATCGATATAGAACATGGTGCCTCTGAGATGACAAAGCACGTCCAAACACATTTGCGGGAGCTCGCCTCGTGCCCACTGACGCGGACGAGGGAGTGTGGTTGAATGGCCCGTCCACGCGAATTCGATGAGGAGGCGGTGTTGAATGCCGCAGTCCTCGCTTTTTGGGAGTTCGGCTACGAAGCCACCTCGATGCGGGACCTTGCGGAGAAGACAGGTCTGACGACAGCGAGCCTGTACAACGCCTTCGGAGATAAGCGGGCCTTTTATCGGCGCGCTCTGGATCATTATGTGAGCATGAGCTTCGGTGATCGTGTTGGCCGTTTCGAGCACCATCTTCCGCCTCGGGACGCGCTCCTGGCGTTCTTCAACGAGATCGTGGACCGCTCCCTGAGCGATCCCAACACGAAGGGATGCATGCTGGTGAATTCGGCGCTCGAACTGGCGCCGCACGATCCGGAGTTCCAGCGCGCCATCGCCGCTGTTCTGGTTCAGGTGGAGCAGTTTTTCCGGCGCTGCGCGGAGGCGGGACAGCGCGACGGATCCATTCCCTCGCACCAATCGCCGGTGGATATCGCGCGCCTGCTCCTTTGTGTATTGCTCGGCGTCCGCGTGCTGGCCAGGGCACGACCGGAACGCGAGTTACTTGAAGGCCTGATCCGACCTGTCTCGGCGCTTCTCGGCAAGGATATTCCGGCAGCGGCCAACGAGAGCAAAGCGCGTTTAGATGGAAACGCTGCTCTGCTCTAACTCTATGTTCTCAAACACGTCTTTGCGCTTTGCCGATTCCGGCAAAACACAAAACGCTCTAGCAGCGCAAACGGACAACCCGCGAAATCCTTTCTTATCCAGTACCTGAACGATGTCATTGCTCAAACACTTATGGCTTTTCGTCGTCATTGGGATCACCTTGATGGCAGCGAATGGATCGGTAATCGCCGGTGAACCAACCTGCGGCGATAGTATCGTCTGCACGATTGCGGATGGCTCCTATCGGATCGAGTTCCCCTCAGGCCGGCAGGCGGCAGGCGTCTACGTCTTCTTCCATGGCTACCAAAGCTCGGCAGCCCTGCAGATGGAGGACCGCGCCCTGGTCGACACGGCGCTGAAGCACGGACTAGCCTTCGTCGCGGTCGATGGTTTGGGCGGAACCTGGTCGCACCCCAATGCCCCTTTCCATCATCGTGACGATATCGCCTTCGCGGGCAGGGTTCTGGACGACCTGCAGACCCGATTTGGCTTTGGACCCGACAAGGTCGTCCTCGGAGGCTTTTCGCAGGGTGCTTCGATGGCATGGTACTCGATATGCCTGCTCGGCGACCGGGTGTCGGGTGCCGTCACCTTCTCCGGCGTATTCTGGAATCCCCTCCCCCGGCCGCAGGACTGCCCGGCAGTATCACCACCGCTCTTCCATTTTCATGGCCGAGCCGACCGCACGTTCCCACTTGCCGGGCGAGCGGTCACTGCGACGGCTCACCAAGGCGACACGTTCCAGAGCATGGCGATCCTGCGACAAGGAGCGTCCTGCTCCACCACGAACATCAAGACTGTCATCGTGGGCGGCGTCACCTGCCGGGTCGACGATTGCCTACGCGGTTCCCTGTCGCTTTGCCTACATGACGGCGGACACATGGTCGATCCTGCCTGGCTCGACGGAGCGTTGTCCCAACTTGGCCGGTAGGCCGCATTCACCCCTTCCGCTATGATTTCGCCAGACCTTCTTGATGTTCCATGCTAACCGTCATTGCGAGGAACTGCCGGCGACGTTCGGGGCCGCCGACAGCGTGAATTGATGCTTGCCGTCAAGCGATCGTCAGGAGTGCCTCCCAGCGGGATGCAGCACGATCTTGCCGGTCGTTCCGCGCGTCTCGATTGCCCGGTGGGCTTTGGCCGCGTCGGCGAGCGCATAGGTGCCACCAATCTTCACCATGAGCTCGCCGGCCGCCACGAGCCGGAAAAGCGCACCGAGATCGGCCTTGGTGTTTTCTGGCGTTAGCAGGGGAACCAGCGCGAAGCCCGTAACGGACTGGTTCTTGAAGATCAGGCCGAGCAGATCCGGAACGCCGAGTTGGAATTGCTGGATGTTCAGGGCACCGAAAATGACGATGTTGCCCCCTGGAGCGAGCGCGCCGAGCGCTTGCATGGTGATGTCGCCACCCACCGATTCATAGACGACATCGGGGGTGCAATCTTGCTGCCAGCCCGCCTGGGTGTAGTCGACGGCCGCGTCGGCTCCCAATGAGAGCGCCAGGCTCCGTTTTGTCGGGGTGCTTGCTGCGGCGATAATCCGGTTCGCGGATTCCCGGCGTGCCAATTGAATCAACAGCGACCCGACGCCGCCCGCCGCAGCACTTATCAAGACTGTCTTGCCGGCAGGAGCCGTGCGGCGCACCAGATGAAGGGCTGTCAGGCCTTGAACCATGAGTGCGACCGCAACATCGAAGGAAACGGCATCCGGCAGAGGCACAGCCCAGGCGGCATCGATAACGGTATATTCCGCGTAGCCTCCGAAGAAGGCGCCGGCAGCGAACATTGGCACGGCGACACGCTGGCCAACGCGAAATTGGACCACGTCCTCGCCGAGGGCATCCACCACACCTGCGGCTTCTGAACCGAGGATCGACGGCAGCGGTGGCGTCATCGCATATTGATCGCGCCGCATGAGCGTCTCGGCGAAGTTGACGCCGGCAGAGTAGATGCGGATCCTGATTTGGCCTCGGCCGGGTTGCGGAGTCGGTAGGTCGATGAGTTGCAAGACGTCCGGCCCGCCGAACCGCTCGATGGAAATGGCCTTCATGATTTTGCTCCTGAACAACATTGTTGCAGGTGCGAAACTGCGATAGTCTCCGAACCGGAACTACAGACATTTATGTCTCATACCGACCAAAAGGTAAGTATGACGGAAATCATCAATCGCTTGCCGTCCCTGCCCGCCGAGCGAGCACTGAAGGTGATTTCGGGGCGCTGGAAAGCAATCATTCTCTACAACCTCTTCGATGGTCCCAGACGTCTGTCCGCGCTGCAACGGCTGATGCCGGCCATCACTCAAAAGGTTCTGATCGGACAACTGCGAGAGCTGGAGGAGCACCAACTCGTCCGGCGCGAGGTATTCCGCGAAGTCCCTCCGAGAGTGGAATATTCGGCGACGCACCTCGGACTCAGTCTGGAGCCCGTGCTTCTCGCATTGTGCGATTGGGGGCGGAAGCATGCTGAGGAACTGGACGAACTCGATCGACTGGTCGACTGTGAAGCCGGCTGAAGGTCGGACGGGACATACGCCTGGAGCGCGAGGCGATGAGCTTGGGGAATAGAAGGCTATCGCCAGGTAGAGCGATCCCGAAGGCGTCGTAGCATGCTTTGCTAATAGTCAAGAAACCCATGATCTTGTCTTGGGTGGTCCGTGTATGTCACTTGCTTGAAAGTGACTACTGTGTCCCTTCTCCCGGCGTGATCCACAATCATGGCATCGATCCGACGTCATCCGTCTCCTCGCGTGTAACGAGCGCGAGTTGAAAAACGAAGGAGGGTGAATGGCACCCGATCTCATTCACATCCATCGTGGGCAATTCATGGCTGACGTCGAAGATATCATCGTTAGGTCTGCAACAAGCACCGATGCGGGCCATTTCCCGACGATCGAACGAAGCGCTGGCATGCGCTTCGAGGAAATCGCCGAGTTGGCCTGGATAGCGCAAGAGAAGGATCGTTCACTCGATGAGTATCGGCACTTGGTCCAACAGGGATTGAGTTGGAGTGCCTTGTCCCCCAGTGGGCACCCCGTTGGCTTTTTATGCAGCACAATCGAAGACGGCGACCTGCACGTCTGGGAGCTCGCCGTCTATCGAGACTGGCAAGGCTGTGGGATTGGCCGAGCGCTTGTCGAATCTGCAGTTAGATGTGCGCGTCGCCGCAATATATCGGCTTTGACGATGACTACCTTCAAGAACGTGCCATGGAATGCAGCGCTCTATGCCAATTGGGGATTCAGCATATTGGGTGAAGGAACGATATCCCCAAGGCTTCAGTCGCTTTTGAACGACGAGGTAAAGCGCGGTTTGCCGCGACATCATCGCTGTGCAATGCGGCTCGACGTAGCTGCAGGGAAAGAAGAGAATGGCTTGCCTTGCCCGCAAACAGAATTCTCTTCAGCGACAGAAAAGTGCTAGGTATGGCAAGCGCAATACACCTTTGCATTTCGGAGTCTGCGAGCTTTGAGCAGCAGTGCATGCTCGATGATCTTCTCGACAGCCACAATATCGCTCATACCGGGGTTGGAGATTCGCGTCTGCTCTCGATTATCGCACAGTCGGCTGAAGGAGAGTTTCAGGGCGGTCTCCATGGCTATACCTGGGGCGGCTATTGCGAAATCAAGGTACTCTTCGTCGCGGAAAGGCACCGGCGGCAAGGACTTGGTCGCCTAATGATGGACGCGGTAGAGGCAGAGGCGCTCCGTCGGGATTGCGGACGGGTTATCCTGTCAACCCACAGCTTCCAGGCTCCTGTTTTTTATGAAAAGCTTGGATATTCAATAGTGGCGCAGCTGGACGATTGCCCCGTGAATCATCGTTACATTCTGCTGACCAAGCGTTTGATGAAATTTCCCGAAAGCTCGAGCTAGATTAACAAGTCGCTTCTGCCAGCCGGTCTCTTGGAGTTGGCTGATCGCTTCGTCCCTTGCTTAGAGTGTGCGCTATCTGCGAATTTTTTGAACAGCCAGATTGATTGGCCGAATATAATGCCGCTTACGCATCACACCACCTTCGTTTCTCCGCCATCCACACGCAGCGCCGATCCAGTCATCCACTGGCTATCGGGCGCAAACAGGAAAGCGATAGCGTTGGCAATGTCGTCCGGCTGCCCGTAGCGAGCGATTCCTGCCTCGGCGGCGAACCGCTCCGTTGCTGCGTTGAGCTCCAGATGGTGTACGTCCGCATAGCTTTGGAGCATAGACCGGCGCCGGTCGGTCATTACGGACCCTGGCAGGATCGTATTCACCTGGATGCCGTCCTGCAGGCCGCGATCTGCGAATGTCTTGGCCAGCGCCAGGATCGCGGCATTGATCGTTCCGACGGCAGCCAGCGAAGCCTTGGGCGCATAGGCGGATATCCCAGATGTGATTGCGACAGATCCACGCGACACCCTGAGCGCATCCCAAGCGGCGATCGTCAAACGCCGCGCCGAGTGAAACTTCAGCGAAAAGCCGTCAGCCCAATGTTCGTCCGTCAGTGCAAAAAGGTCGAGCTGCGGCACCGCCCCAGCGATACAGGCCAACGCATCGATCCGGCCGAAGTGGTGCAACGTCGCCCGGACTATGGCGTCATTGACTTGCGGCTCCCTCAAATCATGCACCAGGGTTAGTGGTTGGGCACCAGCCTTGCGGATCGCATCCGCAGTGTCGGACAGCGCCGGCGCAGTGCGCGCCACGATCACAACAGCGGCGAAGTCGCGGGCGAGGCGGATGGCTGTGGCGCGTCCGATTCCTCGGCTGGCCCCTGTGACAATCGCTACGCGGTTCATGACTGGCGCGCCTCAGCGACCGCCAATGTATCAATATACTGACGGAAGCGAATAATCGTCAGGTCCCTGACGGTCCAGATGTGAGCATACCGCGCCTCCACCCGCTTGGCCGTCGAGGCATAAACGCCGGTGAAGTCGCCCAGCGATACGACCGTGTCGCCGTCCGCGACGAACTCAGTCGGAACTAGCGTAAAGGTGGACCACTCCGCCATCAGCGGCTTGAATATGCCGTCGGCAACCCGTTCCGGCCCACGGCCCTCAACCTTATACTGCCACATAGTGACCCATTCGATGTCTGGCGCCATCAGTGCGAGTGCGCCCGGTGCGTCGCCGGTGCTCAGCATGTTGTAAAAGCTACGGATGATTTCGGTGGGAGTGATCATTGTCGGTCTCCTTGTGGATGGCGCCACGGGCCTGATCCTCCATGGCTGTGGCGGCGTTGCCCAGCGATCCCCTTGATCGCTGGGCAGTTCAGGACGTCAGCCAACGTGCTTGGCCAGGAATTCGCGCATCGCTACGCCGATCTCGGCGGCGTGGGTCTCAAGCGCGAAGTGACCGCTCTCGACAAATCTGACGTCGGCCAACGGGACATCGCGCTTGAAGGCCATGGCGCCCGGTGGAATGAAGAACGGGTCGTTCCTGCCCCAGACAGCCAGTACCGGCGGCTGATATGTGCGCAAATAGGCTTGGATAGCTCCGTAAAATGCGACGTTCGATTTGTAATCGAGCAGCAGGTCGAGCTGGATCTCATCGTTACCCGCCCGCGCCAAGTAGAAGTCGTCGAGGTTGCGGCCGTCGGGCGAGACCAGGCTCGGGTCTGAGACGCCATGGGTATACTGGAACAGCGTGGTCTGAGGCGCCAGGAAGCCACGCAGTGCGTCGCGGTTGGCCTGTGTCGGTTCCTTCCAGTAAGCCTGGACAGGCGCGAACGCGTCGGAGACACCCTCCAGATAGGTATTGCCGTTCTGAGTGACGATTGCAGTCACCCGGTCCGGGTGCTTGACCGCCAGGCGAAAGCCGACAGGCGCACCATAGTCGAAGACGTAGATCGCGAACTTCTCGAGGCCAAGGACCTCCGTGAAACGATCGATCACCCTTGTGATGTTCTCAAAGGTGTAGGCGAATTCTTTACGCCCTGGCTGGGCGGTCAGGCCGAATCCAGGAAGGTCCGGCGCCACGACATGGTAACGATCCGAAAGCTCGGGGATGAGATCGCGAAACATGTGGCTCGCGCTTGGAAAGCCGTGGAGCAGCATCACCGCTGGCCGGTTGCGATCGCCCGCTTCGCGATAGAAGACCTCAAGGCCGTCAACGTCGGCGGTTTTGAAATGAACAGACATGATAGTTCTCCTCGATAGGAGGCGTGACAGATTGTTCGCTGTCGCGCCTTCGCTGTAGTATTCGGTTCGCTCGGAGTCAGGCGGCGCTCCGAGCCGCCACTCGGGGGAAGTCAATCTCTGTGCCCAGAGCTTCATTGATGGTGTTTGTGAACACGTTGAGCGCGACATGCGCGATGATCTCGACGACCTCGCCGTCCGAATAGCCTGCACCCTTGACGGCATTGATGTCGGTCTGGCTCACGTGGCCGCGCTCCCGCGCGAGCTTTGCCGCGAAACGGACTGCTGTGTCCGCCTTGACGTCGTTCGAGGCCCCACTGCGATTGGCAGTGATCTCCGCGTCGTCGAGCCTGGCGAGGTTGCGAGCCAGGTAAGTGTGCGCCGAGAGGCAGTAGTCGCAGCCGTTCACCTCGGCTATGGCCAGCGCGATACGTTCTCCGGTCGCCGCCGCTAGGGCGCCCTTTCGGAGCGTGCCCGAAAAGGCGAGATACGCTTCCAGCGCCGCTGGGCTATTGGAGACGATACGGAACAGATTCGGCACAGTGCCGAGCTGTTGCTTGACGGCAGCGAGCAATGGCTTCGAGGCGGCGGGCGCCTCTTCCAGCGTCGGGGTCGGGATTCGTGACATAGGCTTCACTCCTGAGAGAAGGGGAGGCCACGGTTGGCCTCGCAGGAGTGAGTATCTCCTTCCGAAAAACGGCAGTAGTCGCTATATTTGGAAGCGAGACTTCCATAATACGAGAGGAAGCATGGATCGATTTGAAGCGATACGCACGCTCATCGCCGCCGTCGACGGAGGCAGTCTGTCCGCCGCGTCACGAATGCTGAGTATTCCACTGCCGACAGTCAGCCGTCGGGTGTCCGATCTTGAAGCGTTGCTGGGATCCCAACTTCTCGTGAGGACCAGCCGTAGGCTCCTGCTGACCGAGGCTGGCGCTGCCTACGTCGCTGCGGCACGACGTGTGCTGGAGGAACTGGCCGAAGCAGAGCGAGCGGCGTCCGGTGAGTATCTTGCGCCGCGCGGTGAACTTCTGATTACGGCACCGATCATGTTTGGCAAGATGCATGTAGCCCCGATCGTCCATGACTTCCTCAAGGCGTATCCCGAGGTCACAGTGCGTCTGGCGCTTTCCGATGGGATCATGGATCTGGTCGAGTCGCACATCGATGTCGCGGTGAGAATCGGTAATCTGCCTGACAGCACGCTGATCGCACGGCGCATCGGCTATGTCCGTTGGGTCACATGCGCGAGTCCTGCCTTTTTGGAGCGCCGTGGCACACCAGCCTCACCCAGCCAACTTCCGAGCTATGAGTGCATCGCCTATGAGGGCATCGAGCTCTGGCGCGAGTGGTCCTTTGCCGGTCCGCAGGGAGAGGAGACGGTCGTCATCCGACCGCGCTATTCGGTTAGCACGGCTGATGCGGTTATCGCCGCCGCCGCTGCCGACCTAGGGATTGCATGCGTCATGTCTTACCAAGTGGCCCTGAGCGTGCGCGAGGGCATTCTCGTCTCGATTTTGGACGATTGGGCGCCGCCGTCTTTTCCCGTCCAGATGGTCCATGCCGCTCGCCAGCATCAGCCGTTGAAGCTTCGGGCATTCCTGGATTTTGTCGCGCCACGGCTGCAGGAACGGCTTCAGGTCATCTCGGAGCAGTTCGCTCCAGCGAGGTTGCCCAAAACCGTCTGAGTTTAGGCTGTGGTGACAAATTAATCATTTGAGCCATAGCATGATGCTGGCGATTTTGACGAGACCGAGGAAGTTTTCGGCCCATTTGTCGTATCGGGTTGCAATGCGCCGGCCCTGTTTGAGTTTGGCGAAGAAGCCTTCAGTGCCCAAGCTGTTCTTATAGGCAATCTTGTCTTGGCGGTCCTGGTACGCGCGGTGGCGGCGGGGCGGAATGACAGGCTCGCCGCCCTGATCGAGAACAACGTGGTGCAGCCGATGGGCATCATAGGCCCGGTCGGCGATCACCTGAGTTGCCGGCAGTCCCTGGATCAAGTCGCAGGCTGGCGCCATGTCATTCTACTGGCCAGGGTCGATCTCGGAGCGCACACGCGGGCCCAGCGCATTTACGACAACGTGGAGTTTGGGGCCAAAACCCCCTCCCGAGCGGCCGAGAGCCTGTCATCCTCTCTGGTATCGGCACTGTCACGTTGACAGGATCTCGACGGGGCAATGGTGTGACTGACCACCGCAATCAGACGAAGGTGCAGGTGCCGGCAAGCTCCTCCCACACGGTCATCGCCTCGGTGCGAAGGCTCCGATAGTCGATGGCGGACAGGCTATGGCGCGGAAAGTGGAAGAGGTTGGCGATGGTATCGTGAATTGAGACGAAGCGCTGGAGATGGCGGACGGATTTGAATCTCTTCATACTTCGTTCTCGTCGCCGGGTCGGCTGGTGCGAATTCTCGGCCCGGTTGTTCAGGCCCTTATGCTGGCGATGCTCGAAGGTCATACCCATGTCGCAGCGGGCAGCGTCAGGGCATCGTGATGAATCAGAAGAAGCTGCGGCGGCTCTATCGCGAGGAGAAGTTGCAGGTGCACCAGCGCGGCGGCCGTAAACGGGCACTGGGTACCCGCAGGCCCATGCTCACGCCGGATCGAGCCAATGCGCGCTGGAGCCTCGATTTTCTCTCCGACACGATCAGCGACGGTCGCCGCTTCAGGGTGCTCGCCATCGTCGACGACTATACACGCGAGTGCCTGGCACTCGTCGCCGATACGTCTCTCTCGGGCCTACGCGTTGCCCGGGAACTGGACACCGTCATTCGCCTGCGCGGCCGGGCGGATACGATCGTGTCCGACAACGGCACCGAGCTCACCTCGATGGCGATCCTGCGTTGGTGCCAGGAGATCGGCGTCGAATGGCACTATATCGCCCCCGGCAAGCCCACGCAGAATGCCTTCGTCGAGAGCTTCAACGGGCGCTTCCGGGACGAGTGCCTTAACGACACGCTGTTCTCGACGCTCACTGAGGCCCGCAGCGCCATCAGCTTATGGAAGGAGGATTGCAATGGGCATCGACCCCACTCGGCCCTCGGCAGCATGACGCCCGCCGAGTTCGCCCTTAAATCCGCGCTGGAAAAACAGGCCGCCTAAGGCCAGAAATGAACCCAGGACTCTCCCTCAAGCCGGAGGAGAAAAGGGTCTCAGGTCACTCCCAATATGGCATGTCACCGGCCGAGTACCGCCAAAAGTGGAGTCTGCCGGATGATTATCCGATGGTGGCGCCCAACTATGCCCGGCAGCGCTCTGAGCTCGCCAAGACCATGGGACTTGGAAAAGGTGGCGTGCAGCGCCAGCGTCCCAAGAAATAGTCCCGCCCACACTGAGGCCGGGATACCAAGAGGGGCGTAAAGGGCGGCGCTGCCAGAAAGAAGTTACCCTGGCGGCGCACACTCAATCGTAACCTTTCGGGACGACAATTACCTGGTTCGCAAGGACGAATGCGATCTGGCGGATGAGTAGTGCTGCGTACCGCCCGATCGCCTCTCCCCTCCTCTATCCTTCCCAAGCGCAGCTTGCCCTGCAGTCACCCCGCCAGGACCACTGCGACGCCCGGCTGGGTCAGCTGTCCTTCTCATTTGCGGCTTTCTGTTTTTCCTGGCGATCGAGGACAAGCCGCACCTTCTCGAATTCCGATGGAGCCATTGAGACGCCTTCCACCTTGTCGCTGCCCAACTGCTCGATGGTTGCACGCAGATGTTCGGCCGGCACTACTTTCACCTCGCCGCTCTTGTGAATGATGGCGACCGTACCCAGGGGCACCAGTTCGCTGGCCGTGATGCCAAAGCCGTCCAAGAAGATCGCTTCCCTGTCCAACGGCGCTCCTCCCCTGCCCCTTTTTTTGGGCCCAATCATAGCTGTAGAGGACGGCAGAGGGAGCCCGGCTTTAGGGTAGGGCGAGACGTCCGCGTCGTCTGACAGAAATGCCAGGTGGCCAGCGCGAAGAGCGATCCTAATCTTAACCTTGAACGCATCAATTGCTCGCGGCAGACTCTTGCCCGCCATGGTCGCCCAGACCGCATCGTCATCGATGGCAGTCAGACCAACCGCGAGGCGATCCGATGCTGCGATGCAGAAAATCGCTTGTGCAATTCATCGCGGCAGGCCTTGAAATCGATCCGGATCCGCACGAGCCAATACCTCAATAACCGCATCGAACAGGACCATAGGCGCATCAAGCGCCGCGTCCGCTCCATGCTCGGCTTCAAGTCGACGGTAAGTGCCGAAATCACTCTCTCCGGCACCGAGATGGTTCACATGATGCGTAAACGACAGGCGCGGTTTGCCTATAATCTATGTCCATCACTGAAGGCGCAGTCCGAACTCCTGGCCGCCTGAAAGGCGGCGCCAACCGCCCTTTTCACGAACCATTTCAAAGTTTGCGAGAGAGCTTGGCTGAGCGGGTGCGCAGACGGGATCGATGCCATGGGTTTCGACGGTGCCGGCGCGCCGTCCGACTCAACTGCCCAGCACGCTGACCACCGCCTTTTTCGCGACGTCCACAACGATGTCCGCCTCTTCGAGCGTGAGGCAAAGCGGAGGCGCGAAACCCATGATGTCTCCCTGCGGCATGGCCCGGCCGATGACGCCGCGCTCCAGCATCGCCGCGACCGCGCGCGGGCCGATTTTTTCCGACGGATCGAAGAAGACACGGTCGTCGCGGTCCTTCACCAGTTCCACCGCCGCTAGCATTCCCTCGCCCCGCACCTCGCCGACATGGGTGTGGGCGCCGAGCGCCTCGCCGAGCGCCTTCTTGAAATAGGCGCCGACCGTACGCGCGTTCGCGACGAGATCCATCTCATCGACCAGTTCGAGGTTGGCGACACCGGCGGCAGCGCAAAGCGGGTGGGACGAATAGGTCCAGCCATGGCCGATCGGCCCGAACTCGTCCGAGCCCTGCTCGAGGATGCGCCAGACCTTCTCGGAGACGATCACGCCCGAGAGCGGCGCATAGGCCGAGGTCAGGCCCTTCGCGATGGTGATGAGGTCCGGCTTGATGCCATAATGATCCGAGCCGAACATGCTGCCCAAGCGGCCGAATCCGGTGATCACCTCGTCGGCGATCAGCAGGATGTCGTATTTCGTCAGCACGGCCTGGATCTTGTCCCAGTAGGTCCTGGGCGGCGGAACGATGCCGCCCGTACCCAGTACCGGCTCGCCGATAAAGGCGGCGATGGTGTCGGGACCTTCGGCCTGGATCAGTTCTTCCAGCTTGTCGGCGCAATACTGTGCGAATTCCTCCTCGCTCTGGGAACGGTCGGGCCGGCGGTAATAATAGGGCGCCTCGGTATGGACGACCTGGCCGAATGGCAGGTCGAACAGGTTGTGGAAGGCGGCAAGCCCGGTCAGGCTGCCGCTCATCAGGCCTGATCCGTGATAGCCACGCCAGCGTGAGATGATCTTCTTCTTCTGTGGGCGCTTCAGGACATTGTTGATGTACCAGACGAGCTTGATGTTGGTCTCGTTGGCGTCCGAGCCGCCGAGCCCGAAGAAGACGCGGCTCATGCCCTGCGGCGCCCTGTCGATTATCATCTTGGCGAGCCGGATCGACGGTTCGGAACCGTGGCCGACATAGGCGTGGTAATAGGGTAGCTCGGCCGCTTGCGCCGCAATGGCATCTGTGATGCTGGTGCGGCCATAGCCGACATTCACGCAATAGAGGCCGGCGAAGGCATCCAGGCTGCTCTTGCCGTTGCGATCCCGGATATAGACGCCCTCGGCGCCCCTGATGATACGGTTGGGTGTCTCTCCGCGCGCATGCTGGGCCATGTGGGTCGAGGGGTGGAAGAAGTGATCGCGGTCCCAGGCGGTCAGCTCATTGTCGGAAACGGGGCGTTCGAGCATGGGGCTCTCCTTTCAGGCAAGATCGAGACAGGTATATTTGAGATCGGTGAAGGCTTCGAGGCCATGTCGCGCGCCCTCGCGGCCCATGCCAGACTGCTTGACGCCCCCGAAGGGCACTGGCGCGCCGGTGAGCTTGACACGGTTGACAGCCACCATGCCGTATTGCAGCGCGCGGCTGAGGCGCAGGGCCTGCGCGCCGTTGCGCGTGACGACGTATGCGACCAGCCCGTATTCGGTGGCGTTGGCGCGCTCGATCACTTCCGCCTCGTCCTCGAAGGGCGTGACGCAGGCGACGGGCGCGAACTGCTCTTCGCGCATGATGGCGGCTTGGTCGGGCACATCCACGAGGAGCGTAGGCAGCACGAAGAGGTTCCCCGGGGCCGCACCCTCGCCCGCAAGCCGCCGGGCGCCCTGCGCCAGTGCATCATCAATGCGCGCCCTTGTACGGGCCACGGCTCCTTCATGCATGAGGGGGCCGACCTCGACGCCCTCCTCAAGGCCGCCGCCGACCTTCAGCGCGGCGACCCGACCGGCCAGCGCTCCGCAGAAGGCTTCATAAAGCGGGCGCTGGACATAGATGCGATTGGCCGCCAGGCAGTCCTGACCCGAGGTGGCGAATTTTGCCGCCATTGCGATGTCGACTGATTGATCCAAATCGGCGTCGGAGCAGATGATCAGCGGCGCATTGCCGCCGAGCTCCATCACGAGGCGCTTTACGCTCGGAGCGCATTGGGCCGCGATCAGGCGGCCGACCTCGGTGGACCCGGTGAAGCTGACGACGCGCACGCGCGTATCCTTGCACAGGCGCGGAGCGATGATGCGGGCGTCGCCGGTGACGACGTTGAAGACACCCGGCGGCAGTCCCGCCCGGTCTGCCAACTCGGCCAGCGCCAGGGCCGAAAGGGGCGTGTGGGAGGAGGGATGCACCACCACGGTGCACCCGGCCGCCAGTGCAGCCGCAGACTTGCGCGTCACCATGGCGCAAGGAAAGTTCCATGGCGTGAGCAAGGCGGCAACGCCCAGCGGCTCGCGCGTAACCTGCATATATGCGCCGGGCAGATGGCTGGTGATGCTCTCGGCATTCACCCGCTTGCCCTCCTCCGCATACCATTCGACGAAAGATGCGGCATAGTCGATCTCGCCGCGGCTTTCGGCCAGCGGCTTGCCCTGTTCGAGCGTCATCAGCAGCGCCAGATCCTCCCTCGCCGCGAGGATGAGCTCATACCAGGCGCGCAGGAGGGCGGCGCGTTCCTGCGGCGCCCGTGCTGCCCAGGAGGGAAAGGCGCGCTGGGCCGCATCGATCGCCAGGCCCGTCTCTTGCGTGCCCAGGCTCGCCACGTGCACGAGTGTGCGGCCTGAGAACGGATCGTCGACGGCGAAGCTCGCCGCGTCCTGTGCCTGCGTCCAGCGGCCATCGACATAGGCGAGTTCGCGCAGCAGCTGGCCGTCGGCGAGATGGCCGAGTGTCGGATGGGAGGAGCGTTTGAAGGCAGTGGCAGCAGTCATCCCGGCAACTCCGTTTGGCTCTCATGCGAGTCTAGGCCGGGCGCGAACGAGGATGTCTCGGTTCGGGCAGCAAGGCGCCGATAGATCTTCGGTGTTGGTGGCGGGACGCCGAAGGCTCGTCGCTTCCCGGGCGGATCAGGGGCGCTCATGCTCGCCGGACTAAAGCACCGACTGCAGGAACTCCCGGGTTCGTGCCTGTTCCGGCGCCGAAAAGATCCGCTCTGGATCGCCTTGCTCCACGATCCTACCCCTGTCGAAAAAGCAGACGCGATCCGATACTTCGCGGGCGAAACGCATCTCATGCGTCACCAACAGCATGGTGAGGTCGTGCTCATGGGCAAGGGAACGGATGACGCCCAGCACCTCGCCCACGAGTTGCGGGTCGAGCGCGGAAGTCGGCTCGTCGAACAGGAGCACACGCGGCCGCATGGCAAGCGCGCGGGCGATGGCGACACGTTGTTGCTGGCCGCCGGAGAGCTGGCTGGGGAAATGGTCCTTCTTGTCCGCCAGGCCGACCATGCGCAGAAGGTCCATAGCGCGCGCCTCCGCCTCGGCACGCCGAAGGCCGAGCACGCTCACGGGTGCTTCCACCACGTTGCGTAGCACTGTCATGTGCGGGAAGAGGTTGAAACTCTGGAACACCATGCCGACCTGGCCGCGGATCTGGCGCAGGTGCTTCTCGCTCGCCCGGAAGGGGCCGCGACCACCGGGCTCGTGATAGGACAGCCCCCGCAGTTCCAACTTTCCGTCCTGGAAGGGCTCAAGCGTCATCAGGATGCGGAGCACAGTGGACTTGCCGGATCCTGAAGGGCCGATCAGCGTGACCTTCTCCCCGGGAGCGACGGCGAAGTTGAAATCGTCGAGCACGGTAAGCGTGCCGAAGCGCTTCGTGACATTGGCGAAGCGGATGCAGGGGTCGATGGTCGAGGGCGTGTCTGTCATCGCAGGGCGATTCCGCTCTTGGGCAGCACCCGCTCCAGCACGTGGATGCCGGCCGAGCACAGCAAAGTGAGAATGAGGAAGATCAGGCCGACCAGCGACAGCGGCACCATATATTCGAAGGTGCGGTCGCCGATCAGATTAGCGAGGTTGACCATGTCGGCTACCGTCACCACCGAGAGCACCGGCGTCTCCTTGAGCATGGAGACGAGGTAGTTGCCGAGTGCTGGGAGCACGCGAGGAATGGCCTGCGGCACCACGATCCTGGAATAGGTGTGGGCATGGCTGAAATTAAGCGCGATCGCCGCCTCCCATTGTCCCCGGGGCACGGCGTCGAGGCCGGCTCGATAGACCTCCGAAGTGTAGGCCGAATATTGCAGGCCGAGGGCAATGGCGCCTGTCAGGAAGGGTGGCAGCACGATGCCGTAGACCGGTAGCACGTAGAAGAGGAAGAAGAGTTGCACCAACAGTGGCGTATCGCGGATGAACTCCACCAGGAAGGCAGTAGTCCAGGCGAGCGGCTTGAAGCGGCTGCGGCGCAGCAAGGCGAGGCCGAGGCCGAGCACCATCGCGATAACGAAGCCGCAGACCGTCGCCTCCAGCGTCACCAGCAGGCCGATCCCCAGGATCGGCAGGATCGAGAGCGCGAAGGCGAGGTCGGAGGAGGTGTCCCACGCGTAACCGTAGATCATGCGAGCCCTCCCTTCAGCCGTGCGCGCTACGCGGGAAGGCCGGCCCGCGGCGCAGGAACCGCTCCAGCCAGCGCATGAAGGCGGAGAACATCAGTGCCATGACGAAATAGCCGATCAGCGTCATGCCGTAGATCGTCGCGCTGTTGGCCGGTGCCATGTTGCGAAGGTTCTGGGCTCGGAAGGTGAGGTCCGCGATGGTGATCAGCGAGACGAGCGAAGTGTCCTTCAGGTTCTGTACCGCGAGATTGCCGAAGGAAGGCATCATCTCCACTACCGCCTGCGGCAGGTAGATGTGGAACAGGGTATGCCACCGGGAGAAATTCAGCGCCCGCGCCGCCTCGCGCTGCTGCGGCGGGATGGATTGCAAGGCGCCGCGAACGACCTCCGCGCCATAGGCACCGATATTGAGCGCAAGGCCGGCAATGCCGGTGGCGATCGGATCGAAGGAGATGCCGATCAGCGGCAGGGCGTAGAACAGCCAGAAAAGCTGCACAAGCAACGAGGTCCCACGGAAAATCTCGATATAGACAAGCGCGATCCACGAGGCGACGCGCCTGCCTTCGGCGCGGGCAATGCCGGCGGCGAAGGCAATCACCGCGCCGATCAGCGTGGAAATCACGCCGATGATCAGCGTGACCTCCGCGCCCCGCAGTAGGGCAGGCAGATAATGGGTCCAGACCATGGTCGCGGCCTTTCGATCGGTGTCGCGAAGCCACTCCGGCTCGGCGGAACAGATTGACATTCGATGCGCCGGCCTTGGGAACCTGACTCAAAAGTCGCAACAATGCGGAGCGAGACTCTGTTCCTCGCCTTGCCTGGGCTTGTGCGGGGCAGCCAGGAGCAATTCCCGCAGTGTTTGCGCTTGCCCGTATTGCCGGGGGAAGGCCCGGCAATGAGGAAGGTCGAGGTTCAGGCGACTTTCGACCGGGCCTTTCAGGCCGGCGCACCGGGATACCTTACTTGCCGGCGCAAAGATCGGCCGTCTTCTTGGTCCGCGCAGCCTCGACGCTCTCGGGGCTCAGCCCGTAGGAGGTCAGGATCTTCTTGTAGTCGTCCGTCTTCTTGAATTCGACCAGTGCCTTGTTGAAGGCGTCGAGCAAGTCCTTGTCCTCGAGACGGAAGTCGAAGCCGCCATAGGAACGCGCCGGCTTGCCGTCGATCACAGGATCGGAGAACGGTTCGGCCTGCTCCACGCCCGTGGCGCCCTTGACGAGCTGGGCCACCGTCAGCTCGGTCGCGGCATAGGCATCGGCGCGGCCGGTCTGGATGGTGGAGAGCGCGTCGGCATTGGCCTGGATCATGACGATCTGGCTGTCGGGAACGCCGAGGCCATGCAGGAAGTCGAGCTGGTCGGCGCCGGAAACGATCGCGACCTTGAGGGAGGGATCCTTCTTGATGTCCTCGTATGAATGCAGCTTCTTTGGATTGCCGGTCGGCACCATCAGTCCTTCGCCGTAGCTCGAATTCGGCTCGGTAAAGGCAACCTGCTTGCAGCGGTCGGGAAGGATGTTCATCTCCGCTGCGACGAAGTCGAAGCGCTTGGCCTTGAGGCCTGGGATCAGCGAGCCGAACGGCGTCACCGACCAGTCGACCTCGCTTACACCCATCGTCTTGAGCACGGCCGCCGCGACATCCGGGCCGATGCCCTTGGCAGAACCGTTCTCGTCCATGAAGGAATACGGCACCTCGTTGGCGCTGGCGCCACGAATATAGCCGTTGCTCTTCACCTCATCGAGCGTGGTGGCCTGCGCCACGCCGAATCCGGCGAAGGCCAGGACCACGATACTGGCAAAACGGAACGCTTTCATCATTTTCTTCTCCTGTCTGGTTATGGTCTTCGTCCGGTTGTGTCCGGCTCGTCTGGTTGTCGGTGATGGTTCAGGGGCCGCCGACTTCGGTCGCGACCACGGCAAGGCAGTCGCCGGGCTTGACGAGGCCGGGGAAATGGCGGGCGGCCAGCAGGCCGTCGAGGGCCGCGCAATGCTCGAACGGTGCGGCGCCGGTGCGGCCCAGTGGATATATGCGGGCGATCGGTTCGCCCCTGGTAAGCGGATCGCCGAGATCCTTGAGGAACTCGACGAGCCCCTCCTCCTCACTGAAGCCGAAGCAGTCGGCCGAGGGCATGTCGAGCCAGCGCGTCGGCCCGGCCTCGGGCTCCCCCGCCAGGATGCCGGCGTGCCTCAGCACATTCGCGACACCGCGCCTCGCGATGGCCACCGATTTCGCCGTGGCGGTGCCGCCGCCGCCGAGTTCGGTGGTCACGAAGACCTTGCCGGCCATCTCGGTCACGG
>NZ_AP048543.1:0-242501 GCF_059699065.1 Labrys sp. ALF-8 | reverse complement strand
TGCCGCTTGCGGCGATCAACGCTTCGGTCTGGCGATGCTCCTCTGCCAGTTCGAGCGACGAGGTGTCGGCGTGCAGAACGCTGGTATAGGCAATCCGCGAAACACCGGCACGCTTTGCCGCCTCGATGACGTTGCGGTGCCGGGCGACACGTCCACCGACCGCGCTGGAAGAAATCAGCAGCAGGTGGTCGATGCCTGCAAAGGCGAGGTTGAGCGTCTCCGGGCGATCGTAGTCGCCCTGGTGGACGTCGACGCCCGCGGGAAAGGACGTGGCGGCCGGATCGCGGACCATCGCGGCGATGGCCTTCGCGCCGACGCGGCGGGCAAGCTCTGCGATCACCAATTGGCCGAGCCGGCCATTGGCGCCGGTGACGAGATAACGGGGCATGGACATGATAAACTCCTTATCGGAAATGAGGTTATCGAGATGACGCCGTGCTATCCTGCGGTGGCGTCCCATTCCGGCGCGAAGGGAGGACGCACGTAACGCTGGTTCTTCGGCAGGGCGGCGATGGCCGCGCGGTCGTCATCGTCGAGACGGATCGCGAGGGCGTCGAGATTGGCTTTCTGGCTTTCGCGACGCGCGGCCTTCGGGATCACGATGACGCTCTCCTGGTCCAACAGCCAGGCGACGGCGATCTGCGCGGCACTGGCGCCATGCTTGCAGCCGAGGTCGGCGAGCACCGTATCGTTGGCGGCGCGCCCCTGAGCGAGCGGCGCATAGGCGGTCAATGGAATACCCCTGCCGCGCAGATAGGCCAGCATCGGCGCCTGCGACAGGAAGGGGTGATATTCGAGCTGGACGCTGGCGATGGGGACGCCGATCTCCTCCACCGCACGGCGGATCATCGGCACATTGAAGTTGCACACGCCAATGGCACGCGTCAGGCCGCGCTCCTTCAGCGCCACAAGCGCCTCCAGCGTCGCCCCCATGTCCATGTCCCGCGACGGCCAGTGGATCATGTAGAGATCAACATGATCGAGCCGCAGCTTGCGCAAGCTGGTATCGAGGGCGCGGTAAAGCGCATCCGGGCCGAGCTGGTCGTGCCAGACCTTTGTGGTTATGAACAATTCGTTCCGGTCGACGCCGGATGCCGCCACGGCCGCGCCGACCGCAGCCTCGTTCTCATACATAGCGGCGGTGTCGATATGCCGATAGCCGAGTGCGATCGCGCTCTCGACTACCGGCTGGGCATCTGCACCGGGCATGCGGAATGTGCCGAAGCCAAGGCGCGGGATGGCGACGCCCTGTGTGATGATGCTGTCCATGATGATGTCCTTTCGCGAATGCCGTGCCGGCGGCGTACCGCCCGGCCTTGGAGGGCGTCGCTTGATCCGTGTCAGGCGGCGGTCCTGGCCTGGCTGGCGTTGACAAGCTCGGCGATGACGCTCTGCAGCGTCGTCGTGCTCTTCACGGCCGACCCGCCTTCATCGCGAAATGCGATCCAGCCCTCGTTGAAGCCGTCGAGCATGCGGATGCGAGGCAGCGGATTGCGCGCGCCGTGGTGGCGGAAAATCTGTTCCCAGTTCTCGCGCGGCACGATCTCGACCCGGACGGGACGATCCAGCGCCTCGGCGAAGGCCCGGGCGAGGTCATTCGGCGAGACACGGGCCGGGCCCTCCAGCCCGACGATCCGGGTTCCGCTCCAGTCCTCGCACAGCAGCTTAGCGGCGGCGCGGCCGACATCCTGTGTCGCGACCATTGGAAATGGTTTGTCAGCCGGTTGAAGGAAGCTGTACAGCACGCCTTCGTCGCGCGCCGAGGGGATGTCCCACTGGGCATTCTCCATGAACCAGCCGGGCCGCAGGAAGGTGACCGGCAGGCCGATGCCGCCAAGCGCCTTCTCCAGGAGCGTGCGCTGGGTGAGCAGGTTCTCGTGCGGCGCATCGGCGCCGATCGTCGACAGGCACACAACCCTGGCAGGGTGCGCCTCGACGAGTGCCGCGCTCACGGCATCGATCACGCGTCTTGCTTCGGGAAAGCCCGGCTCCGGGTCGAACTCCGACGGCGGTAGGATGAAGACACCCTCGGCACCTTTGAAGGCCGACGCGAGACTTTCTGCATCGTCCATCTCGGCGAAGGCGACATCGCAGCCGAGTGCTCTCCATTCCGCCGCCTTTGCGGCATCGCGCAGGATGGCGCGAACGGGGAGTTTGTCGGCCAGAAGGTTGCGGGCGAGCGCGCCGCCGACTTTGCCGGTGATTCCGGTGATTGCGTACATGATGGTTTCTCCAAAAGGATCGATGTTGAATGCGCCTGTCAGGCGAGGCTGGCGTAGAGCTCGCGCTCGAACGCGCCGTAGAGGGCGACGACCCGCTCGTCGTAGAAGGGCAGTATCTGGGTGAAGAGCGCGCCGGTGACGTGCTTCACCGGGTCGAGCCAGAAGTAGCAGTTGAGCAGGCCGGCCCAGGAGACGCTGCCGGCAGAGCGTCCGTTCGGTCCTGCTTGCGTGTTGATGTCGAAGGACAGGCCCCATTTGTGCGGCTGGCCGGGGAACTGGTCAAAGCTGCGCGAGAACGACGGCTGCGCCGAGCGCATCTCGTGAACGTTCAACTCGCCGATCTGGTTCTGCATCATCATGGCGACCGTTTCCGGCCGCAGGATGCGCACGCCATTGAGCGCGCCGCCGTTCAGCAGAGCCTGCAGGAAGGCCATGTAGTCGCGGGGCGTCGAGAAGGCGCCGCCGCCACCCATGAAGAACTCAGGCCTCTGCGGCATCTCGAACGGCGCCGACTCCAGCCCGCCATCGGCACGGCGGCTGTGGAAGCTGGCGACGCGCCGCTTCTGCTGCGAGCCGATGAGGAAGCCCGAATCTTTCATGCCGAGCGGCGCGAAGATGTTCTCGCGGAAATAGACCTCGAGCGACTGGTCGGACACCGCCTCCACCAGCTTGCCGACCCAATCCATGCTGATGCCGTATTCCCAGCGTTCGCCCGGCTCGAATTCGAGCGGTGCGGTGAAGGCGGCGTTCTTGCAGGTCGCAATGTCGGGCATGCCCGTCACCTGCTCGTAGTGGGTGAGCGCCTCGCTCCAGATCGAATAGGTGTAGCCGGACGTGTGCGTCAGCAGATGGCGCACCTTGATGGCGCGCTTGGCCGGGCGCAGGCGCGGCGCGCCGTCCGCCCTGAAGCCATCGAGGATCTGCGGCGACGCGAGCTCCGGCAAGTATTTCGCCGCGTCGTCGTCGAGACCGATACGGCCCTGCTCGATCAACTGCATGCAGGCGGTGGCAGTGAAAGCTTTGGTCATCGACAGCAGCCAGAACACGGTGTCGATGGTCATCGGCGCACCTGTCGCCACGTTCGCCGTGCCGAAGGTCCCCTCGTAGACGATGCCATTCGCCGTGCGCGCCATCGCGACGACACCGGCGACATCGTGCCGGGAGACGCCGCCGCGCAAGGCAGCATCGATCGCTGCGGAATTACGCAACGAGGCAGCAGGTGCCGTCTCGGCCAAGGCGGGGCTGATCGCATCGAGAGCCAGAAAGGCCCCCAGCATGCTTCCATGCTGAAGCATGGTTCTGCGTGTTATCGGATTCATGGCTCACTCCTTTCCGGCTCGGGGGAGGACCGATTTGTTCGGCGGTTCGCCCCTGATGGCATTGCGATGCCGATGTTCTACGTCGGGCCTGGATGTGATTCACGCGCATTAATGTCAGTGCTATGGTGACTTCGATTCACTGAAGTTGTGGTACCGGTAAAGGAAGAAGGAATGGCTTTCGACACGCGACTGCTGACCGGCGTCGGCGTTCTGGCCGCCGTGACGGAGGCCGGGAATTTTGCCCGTGCGGCGGAGATGCTTGGGTTGACGCCTTCAGGCGTGAGCCGGGCCGTCGCGCGTCTCGAGGCGCGGGTCGGCGTGCGGCTCTTCGATCGCAATCCCCGGGAGGTGAGCCTTACCGAGGAAGGGCAACGGTTCAACGCGCAGGTGATGCCGCTCCTCGCGGGGCTCGACGAGGCGGCAGCCGAGGCCGCAGGCGCGGCGGCCATCGTGCGCGGCCGGCTGCGGGTGTCGGTGGACCCGTGGTTCGCGCGGATGGTGCTCGCGTCGAGGCTCCAACAGTTCCTCCTCCGCTATCCTCTGCTCTCGGTCGATTTCTCCACCAGCAACTACCGGGAGGAGATGATGGCTGGTATCGATGTGGCAGTGCGCTTCGGTCCGCCCGATGAGTCATCCCTCATCTCGCGCAAGCTTCTGGAGACGCCGATCCTAACCGTTGCGGCGCCGACCTATCTCGATCGGCACGGCACACCCCAATCGCCTCACGACCTCGTCCATCACGAGGCTCTTCAGTTCCGCGACCCGCAGACGGGCCTGCCCTTTCCCTGGGAGTTTCACCGCGACGGAGAAATCGTCGAGGTCAAGGTTTCAAGCCGACTGGTCCTGGACGATCCGTCGATGGCGATAACCGCCTGTGTGGCGGGCCAGGGCATTTTCCAGAGCCTCGCGATCGGCTTGGACCCGTTCGTGGAGCGTAGGGAACTCGTACCGATCCTCACGGAATGGTCGGAGGAGCTTTATCCACTCTACGCTTATCATCCTTCGCGCCATCTGCCGCCGGCGAAGGTTCGGGCGTTTCTGGATTTCATCCAGGAGGTCACCAGGGACGAAGCCTCGCCATGTCGTCATTGAGGCGCAACGCCACTGTGTGGATGGTGGGTCAGGCGCGATTCGAATACATATGTTGAAACAATCGGTTGAACTTCGGATACGTCATAATGAATGTCGGTTTTCGGAAGCGAGCCAGCGTGCTTTTGGCGTCCGAGGATGACGCACGAAGCGGCCATTAACGACGGACTATGCTAACCCTGCACAGAATCCGGAACGCGCCAGCAAAACCGCAAGTGACGCGAACTTTCTATTCGCCGATTGCCCCGCCGTCTCTACGCCTATTCACCGCAGTCCATTTATTCGGATGCTTTTTGTGCGGGAAACGGCGGTGTTTGGCGTTCTTAAATAGGGCAAATTTAGGGGTATTTGGCGCGCCGCACCGGGTGAAGATGACAACTTTGTCGACGCGATAGCCCTCTAAGGCCCTCCTCGGCGCAGATCGAGGAGACCTGTCCCATAAGTATTAGCCGATGCCACGCCCGACATGCTGGGTTGCGACTATGCAGGAAGGCCAACCGGATGCCCACGTCTCAACACGGGAGTGCGAGATGAAGCGCTTTATCGTCGATTGTGGCCGCGTTAGAACTTTTGGGGACTTCGTGACTGCGATGAATATCGGATTCATCGGTCCAATTGGGGGCGAGTGGAATGGAAATCTTGATGCCCTAAACGACTACTTATGGTGGCCACCAGACCTGCCCTACGAGCTTGAGTTCGTTGATCACGCACAATGTGCTCGGGCCCTCGATCATTCAGCAATGGCAGAGTGGCTAAAGCGCAAACTCGTGACTTGTCACCCGACAAATGTCCAACAAGTCCAAATTGACCTAGCCATCGCCGAAAGCGGTGAGGGAAAATCGCTCTTCGAACTCATTCGCAGCGTGGTAGTCGATGGTTCCCAGGTGCGACTTATATTGAATTGATCCGGACCATAGCATTTGTGGCCCTCGCCGGATGCGTACAACTGATCTGGGACTAGGTGCACTTGGTGGTGAGGCAGGGATAAGCGGCAAGCCTTTGACATCACTGGCAATTCGCATTTCGAAATTGAACACACCCCGCTATAGCCCGGATCGGATTCGCGGAAAATAAGCATTATGGAATTTTGTTTAGCCGGCTACCCAATGCAAAATGAACCCTCCATTGATGCTGATTGCTTGTCGACTCTGATGTGCTATTGCCTCGACCAAGCTGAGCACGACCTGCCCAGAGCGCTTGAGGCGGACACGATCGCCGCGCCTATCACTGCGCTGGAAAGATCGTCCTTCGAGGGCGGCGTCTAATTAGGGAGGAACAAGATGCGATCGAGAGCCAGTGTCAGGAGAGGCTTGCCGACACCCCTGTTTGCATATACAATGTGGCATATACAAAAAAGGTCCACGCCATGCCCGCCTTATCGACACGGTCCAGGCCGAAGGAAGCCAAGCTATTTCGCAACAACCGCAGTCAGGCCGTTCGCATCCCCGTTGAATTTGAACTGCCTGGCGATCGTGTTTTGATCCACCGTGAAGGCACCAGGCTCATCATTGAACCCGTCACCAGGCCGAGCAACATTGTTGAACTGTTAGCCGAGTGGAGGAAGGAGCCGGTGCTTGAGGCAGAAGATCAGTTTCCGTCTGTCGAGGATATACCCGCGCGGCCGGAGGACATATTTTGAGCGGGTATCTGCTGGACACCAACATTATCAGTGATCTTATCCGCAACCCAATCGGATCGGCGGCTCGGCGCATCGAGGAGGTCGGACCAAAAGAGATCTTCACAAGCATCATTGTCGCCGCAGAGCTTCGCTATGGTTGCGCAAAGAAAGGATCGGCCAAGCTGCTGGCCAGGGTGCAAAGCGTGCTTGAAACGATCCCGGTGCTGCCCCTGGATATTCCGACTGACACCGAATACGGTGGCATTCGCGCCGAATTGGAAGCGGCTGGCCAGACTATTGGTATGAACGACCTGCTGATTGCGGCTCATGCATATGCGCTCGATTTGACACTGGTAACGGATAACACCCGCGAGTTTTCGCGCATACGAGCGTTGCGCGTAGAGAATTGGCTGTAGAGGTCAGGTTCCGGCCGTCTATTGGGGAGCATATTCGACGTGGCCCGCATTGAGAACGAGACAAAAAAGCCGACTGTGGCTATAGTCGTAGAATGGGACAATAAAGTCGTACCGGGAGGCGCTTTCTTCGCGCAAGTGTCGTTCCTGGCTCCAGATTGCGATCCAGACACATTCATTGAAAAGCCAAATTTTGTCGGACGCATTGGATCGATTGCATAGCAACATAACCCATTATGCCGATATTTCCCCTGACACTCGAAGGAAATCGCCGGAAGCACGGCGCCGCGAGAATTTTGCCGGTACCATCTGCTCGCCCTCCAGTTGAGGAACGCCGGTGGCTTTGACACATGTTGCGATCGGCAGGCGCGCGTTCTTGGTGGGTATCACCCTTTCCGCGCTGGTCTCTTCCTACGCCAGCGCGCGACGCCTGCCCCGGGCTCGCGGAGCGCGGGATGCCGAGTTGATCGGCGACGGTGAGGGTGAACGGCTGTGGGGCGAACGTATCTTCGATGAACCCCTCCAGGCTCATGATGAACCGGAAGGGGTAGCGGCCTCGCCAGTGCTGCCGGACGCCGGCACTCAGGACGACGCACTCGCCTCGCAGCAGGCCTCCGCCATTCCCCGTTCCGAGGTCGCCTATGATCGCTATGCGCCCAGGACGATCGTCGTCTCGACCCAGGAACGGCGGCTTTATCTCGTGGAGGGCGGTGGCCTGGCGCTTCGCTATGGCATCGCGGTCGGCAAGCAGGGCTTCCAATGGCAGGGACGCGAGGTGGTGAGCCAGAAGCGGGCCTGGCCCGACTGGTTTCCGCCGCCAGAGATGCTGCAGCGCCGGCCAGATTTGCCCAGGCGTATGAGTGGCGGGCTGAACAATCCTCTAGGTGCGCGGGCCTTGTATCTGGGGGATACGCTCTATCGCATCCACGGTACGAACGAGCCAGCCTCGATCGGCAAGTCCGTCTCCTCCGGATGTATCCGCATGGCCAACGCCGATATCATCGATCTCTACGAACGCGTTCCGATCGGGTCACCGGTCGTCGTCGAGTAGCGCGGAGCATTCGATCCCGCCAGGGAGCAGGCCCCTCTCACGGCAGCGCCAGGTCGTAGAAGGGTTGTTGTCCGATAATCTGAGGCAGAGCGACCCCGAGGAGGCCAAGACAGAGAAAGGGGCCGAAGGCGAGTCTCTGGGTCGGGCCCAAAGGTTTGCCCTGCAAGGATCGCACCAGGGCGAAGACAAGTGCTGAGAGCGAAGCGATCAGCAGAAGGGGAGCCAGGCCCTCGGGGCCCGTCCAGACACCGGCGGCCGCGAGTAGCTTGACATCGCCCAGGCCGAGGCCGTGATAGCTCCTCAGTCGGTAATATCCTTGGCGCAAGGCCCATGACCCCAGGCCGCCGACCAGCATGCCGAGGATCGAGGCTTGCAGGCCGATGGCAGGCAGCCAAGTGGCCGCCAGCACGCCACCGATCGCCAAGATGAGGTTCAAGGCATCGGGAATGATCATGAGCCGGAGGTCGATGACGGTGATGAAGCTGGAGACCGCCACGATGAAGAGGAGAGCCAGGATCGACGCTGACGACATGGGCACACGTATTTGAGGGCGGGGTTGGCAAGGCTGTCACGACGAGCCGTTGTGCAAGGCGATGGAGAGGTGCTGGCTTTGGGGCCTGCCACGAAGCTCGACGTCGAACTCGATTTCGACAAGAAAGGGAAGCCGATCCTGCCCAAGCCAGTCGCCATACCATTGCGGTGCCTGCCCGATTTGGCGAACGCCGAAGTAGCGTATGGCGAACCTGGAAGCCTTGCTCAGCAACACGACTGGCTCGCTCCAAGGGGCGGCCTGTCCCACAGGCCGGAACACCGCCGTGCGCGCCAGGAGCTGGCCGCCTTCGCCCGAGCCCGGCCGCGGTGCCTGCCATTGCAGGTTGACGAGGTTCAATCCCCCTCGAAGCGCGTAGCCCTCGCTCAGGCTGACGAAGGTGGCGTCCTGGCCATGCCCCTTGAACAGGAGGGCGGCGATGCCTCTTGTCTCATCTAACCCCGCGGCCGACTCGGCCTTGGCGATGAAGTCGGTCAGGCGTGCCACGCCCGCCTCGAACTGGCCTTGCTCGCCCGCATCGCGCTGAACATTCCAGACCTTGCTGGCAAATCGTACGCCGCCAATGGCAAAGGTCGCGAGCATCGTGGTGATGGCCAAGGCCGCTAGAAGCTCGATCAGCGTAAAGCCTTCGCGGGCACGAGCTCGAGGCAGAGGCGAGCGGTTCATCGCTGCATACGCGCCAGTTTGAAGGTGGTCAGGCTCATGGCGGGGGCGTCGCGATTGGCCTTTGGTGGCGAGACCGTCATTGTGATCCAATAGCCCGCCAAGGCCCCGCTTTGGCGGGCGGCGGCGGCCTTGATCTCGGCCTGCCAGGTATAGCCATCTTCCCATGTGCCGGAGCGCTGTCCAGGCACCAGGGGCTCGACGATGCCGATGCGATCGAGCTCGGACCGCGCCAAGGCCAGCGCATGGCGGCTGAGATCGGCGCGCCTGTCCTCCAGTAGGACCTGGGAGAAGGCCGCGAAGGTTATGGTCAGGAAGAGGGCGAGGATGGCGAAGGAGACCAGCGCCTCCACCAGTGTGAAGCCTTCGTTCCCGCGACTGCACCTAAATCTCGGCCCGTGATGCTCATGCTTCAAAATTCTTGCTCGATACCCACCCCGGCCATTCGCGACGGGCTCCCTCATCGCTTGGAACCCGTGCGGGCCTCCTGATTCAGGCCCGCGCCAAGCACCGTCCGGGCTTCGCCGTCAAGCCAATTGACCGATATGCGAGTATCGCGCTGATGAAGGGAGAGCACGACATCGCCGCCACTGGCGGTACCGTCCGGATAGAAGCGGATGCCGGCCTCCATCCCTCCCCGTTGTTCCTGCTTGGCCGCGACGAGGTGGATGCCGATGATGGGAGGGATATGGACGGGCTGATGCCCGGTCGCGGTGATGAGGCGTTTGTCGGTATCGATCATCACCAGGGTTGGCGCATTGCTGGCGATAGCCTCGGTCCTCGCCAATCGCATCATGCCGGCGATCTGGCGTGCCGCGGCCTCGATTTGCGGCCCGTCTGGCTTGTGGAGCAGGGAAGGAAGCGCCAGGCTCATGACCAGGCCGATGATCACCAGGGCGCACAAGGCTTCGATCAGGGTAAAACCCGCATTCGTTCGCCCCTGAAGGAGGGAGGATTTGCGGCTGCTCGTCATTGCACGGCGAGCTCGTTGATCGACATGATGGCGCTCATCACCGTGAAGATGAGGGTGCCAATCAGCCCCGCGATCATGAGGGTGAGCGCCGGCGTCAGCAGGGTCATCAGATTGTCGATCTGGCGTTGCGTCTGCTGCTCCAGACTGTCCGCCAGCCGGATCAGCATGCGATCGAGCTTACCCGCCTCCTCGCCAATGGCAATCATCTGCTGGGCGACCCGCGGTAGGGCGGCATGTTCGGCCAGCGCCTTGGCAAGGCCCCGGCCGTCGCGCAGATCTTCCAATGTGACCTCGAATCCCGCGCCCAGAAAGCGGTTGCGGACGACCTGACGCGCCGAGGCGAAGGCCGGCATCATCGGCACGCCAGAGCGCAGCAAGGTGCCCAGGGTACGGGCAAAACGGGCGACCTCGCGCTTGACCATCAGGGAGCCGATCAACGGCAGGTGGGTCAAGGTCCGGTCGAGCCACAGGCGCGCCGAGGCAACTCTGAGGCTCAGGGGAACGAGGATGACCATGCCCGCGAGCGCTAGCGCCAAGGCGAGAGTGATCGGCTGCCAGTTCGCCTGGAGCCAGACGATCCAGGCGATGAAGGTCGGGAGCTCCTTACCATTCTGGGCGAAGATCGGCGCGATGTTGGGAATGAGCACGTTCATGATGACGCCGATAGCGAACAGCGCCATCGTCACCAGCACCGCCGGATAGACCAGGGCCGACTTGATCTTGCCCGCCAGTTCTTGCCGGCGCTCCAACAGGCTGGCGAGTTCGCCGAGGACATGGCCCGTATTGCTGCCTGCCTCGCCGGCGCGAATGGTGTTGACGTAATCCGGTCCAAAACTGCGAGGATGTTCCCCCAAGGCCTCGGAGAGAAGGGCGCCATCCAGCACGGCATCCAACAGCGAGCGGCAGATGAGACGCATCGGGCCGGAAACGGTCTGGTCGCCGAGAATGCGCAAGCTGTCGTCGAGGGGAATGCCGGCCTCACTGAGGATGGCGAACTCGCGGGTAAAATCGCTGATCGCGCGGCTTGATGGGTTCTTGCCGCCGCCTCCGAAGGCAATATCCCGACGCCACCACGGCGTGGCATCTGCGCCGCCCTCGCGCTCGGCCTCGAAAGGAGTGAGGCCACGCGCCCAGATCTGTTCCATCGCCTGCTCGCTGGAGGGCGCCTCCACGCTGCCCTCTTCGATCTGGCCCAAGGCCGTGTAGGCGCGATAGCGATAGGAGGTCCGATCGGCGTTCATGCTTCAGCTCGGGTGATGCGCAGGACTTCCTCGATAGTGGTGGATCCCGACCAGACCTTGTGGAGCCCGTCCTCGAGCAGCGTGCTCATGCCTGATTGTCGCGCCGCTGCCTCCAGCTCGACGTCGGGCGCCCGGCCCAGGATCAGGGTCCTGAGGCGCTCATCGATCGGCATGAGCTCGACCAGGGCGAGGCGCCCGGAAAAGCCCGTACCGTGACAGGCCTCGCACCCCGTGGGCGAGAGGATGGCGGGAGAGCAAGTCACGTTCAAACCGCTGGGAGAAGCTCTGAGCTGCTTTTGGATCTCCCGGGCCCAGCTCTCCGCATTGGCGTGCGGGCGGGCGCAATGCCGGCACAGGCGACGGGTCAGGCGCTGGGCCAGGATGCCGTTGACGGTGGAGGCGATGAGGTAGTTCTCCGTCCCCATGTCAAGGAGGCGGGTGATGGTGGCGGCCGCGCTGTTGGTGTGCAGGGTGGAGAGCACCAGATGGCCAGTCAGCGAAGCCTGGATGGCGATGCGCGCGGTCTCGACGTCGCGGATCTCGCCGATCATGATGATATCGGGATCCTGGCGCAGGATCGAGCGCAGCGCGTGCGGGAAATCGAGGCCGATGCTGGCTTGCACCTGTACCTGGTTGATGCCGGCGAGCTGATACTCGATAGGATCCTCGACCGTGAAGATCTTGCTGTCCGGCCGGTTGAGCCCCTTGAGAGCGGCGTAGAGGGTGGTGGTCTTGCCCGATCCCGTCGGGCCCGTCACCAGCACGATGCCATTGGGTTGCCCGGTCAGCCGGCCGAGCTCGGCGATGTCGCGCCCCGAGAAGCCCAGCGCCTCGAAGTCGAGCTCCACCCTGGAACGATCGAGCACGCGCATGACGATGCTCTCGCCATAGATGGTCGGGATGGTGGAGACACGAAAGTCGATGTCGACGCCGCGCACGGCAAGCTTGATGCGGCCATCCTGCGGCAAGCGGCGCTCGGCGATATCGAGCTTGGCCATGATCTTGATGCGCGAGGTCACCGCCGCCCGCAGACCGGAGGGCAAGGACATGGCCCGCCGCAGGCTGCCATCGATACGATAGCGCACCGCCACATCACCAATGCCGGGCTCGATGTGAATATCGGAGGCGCGCGCCTCGACCGCCTCGCCGATCATCTGGTTGACCAGCCGGATGATCGGAGCCTCGTTGGCGATATCACGCAGCCTCTGGACGTCAAGCTCACTGGCATCGCCCGCCCGTGCGTCCGAGGCGCTGGCCCTGGCGCTCTCCTCCTCGGCGTAGAGCGACTGTACAACGCGCTCAAACTCGCTGGGGGCGATGATGAGGGTATTGACACTCAGCCCGCAGGCATATGCGAGGGCTTGTGCCGGCTCGGGATCGAGGGGATCGACCACGGCCACGCGAAGTGTCGTCTCATTGGCAGCGAGGGGGAGCACGCGGCGGGCGCGGACGAACCTCGCGCTGATCGTCTCGGGGAGCACAGGTTGCGCCGGCAAGTCAGGCGGCGCAACCGGCTCCAACCCAAGGGATCGGCATAGCGCCGTGGTCAGGGCGGCCTCGGACACCAGACCAAGCTTGGTGAGGACATGGTCGAAGCGCTCGCCCGATTGCACTGCCGCGCGTTCGGCCCGGGCGATATTGGAGGCTTCCACGATGCCGTCGCCAATCAGGATGGAGCTGAGCGTGGCGAAAATGCCGGCATGATCCTGAGTGATGGCGGTATCAGGCAAGGTGGATGATCTCCTTAGGAGGTCGAACGCCTAGGGTTGATCGCTGGAGATATTGTCGGCACCGCCATCCTGGCCGGACGGCCCGAGCGAGATGACATCATAGGGGCCGCGTGCTCCGGGCGCGTGATAGACATAGGCGCGCCCCCACGGGTCGGGCGGCACGCTGGTATCCTTGAGATAGGGCCCCCCCCAACTCGAGGCGTTGGCGGGCTTTTGCACGAGTGCCTGCAGCCCTTCGCTCGACGAGGGATAGCGGCCCATGTCGAGATAATAGAGATCGACGGCCCCCGACAGGGACTTGACCTGAAGGTGTGCCGCCTTCTCCTTGGAGGACGAGAGGTAGTTCAGCACGCGCGGCGCAACCAGACCCATGATCAGACCGATGATGACGAGGACCACGAGAACCTCGATCAGTGTGAAGCCCGCCTGGCTGTCAGAGGGGCGATCGCGTCGCCGGCCTCGAAGCGTCAATGTAAAACCACGCAGCATGTTGCTCGTCTCATAAAGTTTGGCACGTCTGCAAAGGCCCAGCCTTGTTGCGAGCCAAGGCGCGAAATTGCCTCGATAAGAACTGCTCCTGGCACGAGCTAAACGGGCCTGTGTAATTTGCGCTTCGAGCGATGAAACGGGGCCTTCTGGCCTGTGGCCTGATCCTGTCCCCTGACGTAGTTCTTCTGCCAGCCCGCCTCGACAGCCTGCTGATCCTGCGCCGCCACTTTCCCCTGAAACTCCGCGCGGCTCTGGCGCCAGGCCTCATAGCGGCTCCGCAACTCCGGATCCTCCTCGAAACGACGCAATCGAGGCTTGATCGAGTCCAAGAGCCCGTGAGCGACAGGGGTGATGAAGCAAAAGGACTCGCCTGCCTCAAAGCGAACAGTTCCCGGCCGTGTGAATCGCCAGTTCATCGTGAAGGTGAAGGGCAGCCATTCCGTCTCGACGAGGCCCTCGAGGGGGACGATGCCATCCTTTACGGTGTTGGGAGCCCCCCTTACGTTCAGCGCCCAGCCGGGCGAGGTCCTGAACAGATAGCCTGGATGAAAGGTGAGAACGCCATGGCCGAAGACCGATGAGACGATCGCCTGCATGCGCCGCTCATTGGGCCCCCAGATCAAGATATCCTCGACGCCTGGCCGTCCGGTCCAGGTCACCTCGATCGCGGAGGGAAGAATGAGGTCCCAGCCGCTCGAATTGGCAATCCCTAACGGCGTGCAGCGATAGGCAAACCGTTGTGTCGTGGCATCCATCCAAGGTTTTTCGGGGCTGCCAGGAACAAGCTCCGGCGGATCGGGATACTCCTTGAAGCAATCCAGTTGAGGGACGGATAGAAACTTCATTCTTTTACACTTGGATGCGATACGGCCTGTCTACCAGAAACTATAACACAAATAATTTTCGTTGCTTAATTTTGCTCAGGGAGAACAGTACGCCCCGGTCCAGACTTGGTTGGGATTAGTTGCAAAATCATTAATACCGACAATGAGCTTTGTTCCATCTGCCGATGAGGTAATAGTAGTCCAAGCTTGAGTGCCCGTGGCTGTTTGCTTAATCCATGTGGCGCCACTGTCGGCCGAAACGTATATATATCCCGATGCAACGGCCGCTAACCTTGTTCCATCAGCGGACGATGCAATTGATTGCCAATTTCCACTGCCGGCCGCCGTTCGGGCAACCCACGTCACGCCCGAATCTCCTGAAGTATAGATGTATCCAGGATACGTAACGGCAGCCAGTTTTACACCATCCGCTGAAGATGTCACTTTCCCCCAAGATCGGCTTCCCGCAGCGGTCCTTGCGGTCCAAGTTGCGCCACTATCTGCTGAAGTATAAATGTATCCAGTTGGAGATGCAGTGGCCGCGAGCTTCGTGCCGTCTGTCGACGAAGTAACGTAGCCCCAACTTCTTGAACCGGACGCTGTACGCGTAACCCATGTCGCTCCGCCGTCCGTCGAGGTGTGGATATAGTCGGAAAAGCTGCCACCGACAACGGCTACCAATTTCGTGCCGTCCGATGAAGATGCAATATCATGCCACTCTGGACTGGCGGCAGCGGTACGATCAATCCAGGTAATACCTTGATCAGTTGACGTATATATGTCCGCGAAACTAGTAGCGGAGCCTGCCGCAACCATTGCCAAGTTCATGCCGTCGGCCGACGCGACTACATTTCCATACTGAGGAATGAGCGATCCAGGTGAATTTCTTTGAATCCACGTGTTTCCTCCATCGGTCGATGCTTGAAAACGCAGCGAAGTAAAGAGTTTCATTCCGTCGGCCGATGCGGCAATAAAACGGGTTTGACGCGCGACGTGAGAAGTCCAAGTCCATGTCCCGGGGGTACAGGTAGGCGTGGGAGTCGGAGTGGGCGTTGGAGTAGGTGTCGGGGTAGGTACGGCCGTTCCATTTGTAGACTGGCTGATGCGGTTTCCCGCGGCGTCGTAGCTATAAGCGCTTGAATTGCCCGAGCCGTAATCATCGCTGATGAGGCGGCCATTGCTGTCATATTTATAGATGACATTGCCGGCGGTTTGGGCCGCGGCCTTATCAGCGGCCGGCGCAAGCGCACTGGTCAATGCGACTGCAAATACGAAGCCCGCACGATCTTTCCGCATCAGTTGTGTTCCTGGTTTAAAACTATACCGTCTTGTAAGGTTTTGAATCGACCATCACGCGCCACCGCGCTGAAGTATAAAACTATAGAATCGGCACTTTATACAATACGCTTTTTTTGCATAATGTGATCATGACTCCATTACAAGCGATCAAACGCGCTATGCATCAGTTGACAGGCTAAAAACGCTGTGTCAAGTGACGTAATTAAAGACCTTAATTTTTTGTAACTTTTGACGCCGCATGTGCCGGAGGCAACAGGCATGATCCTTCGTAGAACTGCTTTTTGGGCCTGTTTCGCATCGTTTGCCGGCATCTGGTTCTGCGATGGCACCGCCCAGGCCCAAAGCCCGCCAGCGATCGGTTCCGGCTTGCCCGGAGCCCCGCTCCCCGTCGGGGCCATCAAGCTGCCCCTGGCCTCGCCCAGCCAGGCTGCCCGCTTCCTGTCATCCCGCGTGGTCCCCGCCAGCACCGTCCCGCCGCTCGATGCCAAGGACCTGTCGTCGGGCAAGCCCCCTGTTGCCCTCGATGTCTCGCCTCCTCCTGGCCATGACCTGCCAACCTCGTCGGTGACCCAGGCAGGCCTGCCGAGGGCAGCTTTCGCGACCGCTAGACAAGGCGCGGATGCCGACCGGCGCAAGCGCCGGCAAGCGGTCACCGGCGGAATGAACGGCAAGCCGTAATCGTCCTTCGGGTGAGTTCGGCGTTCGATTTTTTTAAGAAGTTTTATGTGGGGTTGAAGATGTTCCGGACGGTCAAATTTGTCCTGGCACTGTGTGCTGCGTTGTTCATCGGTCTGGCCTTGAACATGTCCTTCACCCGTGAGGCCTGGGCCGACGGGACCAAGACACTCAGCTGTACCCCACCGACCACCGATGCCAAGATCGCTTCCTTGGCCAGGGCGCTCAATTACGACGAGCAGCTCATCTACGAATATGTCTATTACAGCGTCGAGTTCGAGCCGACCTTCGGCTCGGCCAAAGGCGCGCTGGGCACTTATTACTCTAAGCGCGGCAACAATATCGACCAGAACGTCCTGTTCGTCACGCTGCTGCGCCAATCCTGCATCACCGCCAATTACAGGTATGGCGATGTCACGCTGCCCGCGGCGGCGGTGGCAAATCTCTTCGGCGTGCAGAACGACGCGGCCTTGCTGGCGAAGGTTATCGGCGGAGGTGGCATACCGGCCTGCGTGATGTTGTCGACCGGCGGCTCCTGCGTTACGACGGGTGGACCTGCCGCCAGCGTCACTCTCACGCGGGTATGGACGGAAGTCACGACAGGGGGCAGCACCCTTGAGCTTGACCCGTCCCTCAAGTCCTACACGGCCTATGCGCCCATCGATGTCGGTACGGCCATGGGCTATAGCCAAGCTGCGTTGACGGCGGCCGCGCAGTCCGGATCGTCGGTGGTGAGTGGCATGCCGGCCGGCGTCAATTCAATCAAGGCGATCAACCAGGCCAACCTGAAGACCCAGCTCAACACCTATTCGCAGAACCTCGCCAATTACATCACTGCCAACGCGCCCTCGAGCTCGACCAAGCAGCTCTTTGGCGGCCATGATATCACCGACGGTAATTATGGGCTGACCCTGCCGGCGAGCGGAACGCTCTACACGGATCTACCGAGCGCGCTCGAGATCGTGTTCAGCTACACGCTGTCCAATACGACCGACGGCTCGAGCCCCGTGACCACGCCTGCCATCATCTACGGAAGTCAGCTTGCCGGCCGCTCCCTGACCCTGGGCTATGCCGGCAATGTACCGACCTTCTATGTCAATGGCAGCGTGATCACCTCGGGCCCGGCGGCAACGGCTGGCACCAGCCAAACGGTCAACGTCACTGTCACCTTCCCCTATTCCACGGCAACCCCCTATACGGTTCATCTGCGGGTCGGCGTCGGTGGAAGCTACAATTTGATCCTGGCGGCGGGAGAGATCGGCCGCGATCAGATCACGGATATCCAGACGGTCCTTGCTTCCGGCATCAAGGCCCTGAGCACGGTGGGGGTCGACCAGTCCGGCTTGAACGGTTATGTCTTCGACATCATCGGGCGAAGCTATCTGGCCCAGTCCAACGAAGCCACCCATCTCATCGGCAACCTCTCGAATGTGGTGCCTGCCAGCCTTGCGGCTGTCGGCCTCACCGGCGCGATGTCGGGAACGGGGGTCTATGTCGACTTTCCGTTGCGGCTTGCCAGTGTATCACCCGCGATCACTGGAATTTCCCAAAGCGACATCAACGGTGTTGCGTTGGCGATGGCGCAATTTGGCTCGACGTTGGAATCATCGACCGTCAGTCAAATGCAGGGCACCGAGGCGGTGTCCACCATTCGTATGTTCGACTATGCCAACCAGGATGGCACCGGCTTCATCCAGGCAACCGCCGCGAACTGGAATAGCGTCAAGCCGCTGCTGACCAATTGGGCGGCCGCGGACCTGACCGAGGTCACCACGTTTTTGACGTCCAACCCCAACAGCCAGACCATCCTGCCTCAAGATGGCAAACGCACGGTGGGCACCTGGACGGGCGCGGGCTTCCTGGAATACAGCATCGCCAGCGACAATACCCAGATCCTCGCCCATCGCATCTCCGGTGGATACAAGGGAGGATACGGTATCGGCGGCACCGTTTATACTGCGGTACCGAGCATGGCCCAGCTCATCGCCTGGGATAATACGCAACGGGGCTATCCAACGAGCCTGGAGCCGATCGATCTCCTGCACGGCGACTATCTCTACGATCATCAAGACCTCAACGTCGGCTCCGCGGATTTCCCTCTTGGGCTGGCGCTCAAGCGCAGCTACAGCTCCCACAATATAAACGTCAAAAGCCCCTTGGGCTGGGGATGGCGCCACAACTTCATGACCTCCGTGCTGATCGACAGCGACGGCTACGAGGGCTTCGGCGCTCATAATCCTCTCGCCGCCGTGCCGACGGTGGTCGCCTTCTACACCATCAAGAACCTCAACACGGCTTCCTCGCCCGTTCTGCCGAATGTCGTGATCTCCTCCCTGTCGTCCAGCTGGCTGATGGACCAGCTCGTCAAGAACACCCTCACGCTCAATCTCGACGACGGCACCAAGAAGTTCGCCAAGATCCCGACCGCCGCCGGCGGCAGCACCTATGTCCCCCCGCCCGGGGATGGCTCGGTCGCCGTTCTCAACGCGGACAACACCGTCACCATCACGGACAAGACCGGCGTGGTCACCAAGTTCGATGCCGACGGCTTCATCTCGTCCTGGACCGATACCAATAGCAACACTGTAACCTTCACCTACACGGGCACGGGCGCGGCCAAGCTCCTGAGCAAGGTCGCCAACAACCTGGGACGCAGCCTGACCTTCACCTATACGGGCACGAACCTGACCAAGGTCACCGACGGCACCCGCTCGGTTAGCTACACCTATACCGCCAATGGTCTGAACCAGACCACCGGCCTGATCCAATGCGCCACGCTCAACAGCGTGACCGATCCCAAAGCTGCCGTCACGAACTTCGTCTATTCCGACGCCCAGAAGAGCCTGCTGACGCAGATCAAATATCCGGCCTTTCCGACCGTGGCCGCGATGACGAATGTCTATGATGCCTGGGGCCACGTGCTCACGCAGGCCGATGCCTTCGGCAATATCTGGACCTACCTGTTCGCCAATGGTTTCCGCTCGCAGGAGGTCAATCCGGAAGGGGGCACCCATGCGCTTTACTTCGATGCCAACGGTAACCAGACCAAGGACATCGACCAGGCCGGTGACAAGACGACGGCGGACTATGACGGCATCGGGCGGCTGATCAGGGCCACCGGGCCCCTCGGCAATACCACCACTGTGACCTATGATGCCCGAAACAACGTGCTGAGCCAGACCAGGACGCCCATCCCCGGTGCGGTCGACCGGGTGACGGGAGCGGCGGCGGTGCCTGTCACCGAGAGCTGGACCTATCATGCCACCTTCAACAAGCCGCTGACCCATACCGATGTGCTCGGCGGTGTGACGAGCTACGCCTACGACACCGCCGGCAACGTGAGCTCGATCACCCAGCCGGCCGTGGCCAAGCCCGGTGTCGCCGGAACGGTTGCGCCCGTGACGACCATGACCTATGGCGCCCACGGCCTGCCCGCTTCCGTGACCGATCCAGAAGGCCGCAAGACGACCTTTGCCTATCAGGCCACCACCTTCGACCTGCTGTCCACAGTCCAGGATGCTGGCGCCGGCCGTCTGAACCTGACGACCTCGGCGACCTACGACGCCGTCGGCAACAAGATCACCGCGACGGATGCGAAGGGCTTCGCCACCACCTATGCCTATGACGCCAATCGTCAGCTCGCGCAGGTCACCCCGGGTTCGCCCTTCGCCGCGAACATCACGAAGTTCACCTATGACGCCAATGGCAACAGGCTGACGACGGCGCAGGCCATCACTTCCACGACCTGGATGACCACGACCACGACCTACAACGCGGCCAACAAGCCGACCCTGGTCACCAATCCCGACGCGACCACCACGGCCACGGCCTATGACGTCATCAACCGGGTGGCGAGCACGACTTCCTCCTCGGGCCGTCAGGTGATCTATGGCTATGACCTTGCTTCCCGCGTGATCTGGGTCAAGGACGGTGTCTCGGGCACGCTCGATGCCTCGATCACACAGAACCTGGGCACGGTGACGCGAGAGACGCGAACCTATTATCCGGGCTCGGGCGGACTTCTCGCCACCCTTGCGGACGGCATCGGCAATGCCCTGACCTATTCCTATGACGGCTTTGGTCGCAACGATCAGCTCGCCTATCCCGACGGCACGTCCGGTGCGCCGGATGCCGACATGCACAGCTTCGATGCCGCCGGCAACGATCTGGTATTCAAACGCCGCGACGGCTCGCGGATCGTGATGGGCTACGATGCCCTCAACCGACCCGTGACCAAGGCGCCGGACGGCCAGCCGACCATCAGCTACGGCTATGACTATACCGGCAACATACTGACGGTGCAGGCCGCCGGAGACAGCGCCCCGACGCAGATCCTCTATGATACGGCCGGGCGCAAGACCGGCGAGACGACGCCGATGTTCGGCACGATCAGCGCCACGCTCGATGCCAATGGCAATCGCACATCCCTGGCCTGGCCAGGTGCGAGCTACACGGTGTCCAACAACATCGACCAGCTGGGCCGCCTGACGGGCGTCTATGAAGGCTCGGTCGCCAGCGGCATCCGCATCACTGGCTATAGCTTCAACACCTTGTCGCAGCGCTCGGCCGCTTCCTACGGTCCGGCGGCGGCGGCGATCGCCTCGGACACGCTCACCTATACCAGCGCCGGCCAGCTCGCCTCGCTGGCCCATGCCTGGAACGGCTCGAGCCTGACGCTGACGCAGACCTTCAACAAGGACCACCAGCGTGCCAGCCTGGCCGCGAGCGATGCCACCTTCCTGCCTTCCGGACTGACACCGGGCAGCACGACCTATGCCAGGAACAGCCTTAACCAGTACACCGCCCTGACGGGCACGGGCGCGGCCAGCTATGTCTATGACGCTCGCGGCAACCTGACCGGTGACGGCGTCTGGACCTATGGCTACGACACCGAGAACCGCCTGGTCTCGGCGAGCAAGTCGGACACAAATGTCAGCTATGCCTATGACGCTCTCGGGCGCCGTCAATCGAAGACGGTCAACGGCATCACGACGGCCTGGGCCTCCTATGGCGACCAGGAGATCGCCGAGTACCAGAACACCGGCACCGGCACCTCGCTCGCCCTGACCACGCGCTATGTCTATGGCGCCGGGCTCGACGAGCCGATCGCCTCGGTCAGCGCCGCCAATGTGCGAACCTACCAGTTCCAGGACGGCCTCGGCTCGGTGATCGCGCTGGCCAACGCCGCCGGTCAGGTCACCGAAAAATACGCCTACACCGCCTATGGGCTCGCCACCGTCACCGGCCCCGGCAGCGCCGCCTTCCGCTATGCCGGCCGGCGCTTCGATGCCGAGACCGGCCTCTACTTCAACCGCGCGAGAGCCTACTCCCCAACCCTCGGGCGCTTCCTCCAGACCGATCCCATCGGAACACAAGGCGGCCTCAACCTCTACGCCTACACCGGAAACGATCCCGTCAATGCCACGGATCCGAGCGGGCATGCCGCGGACAGCATCTACAACAGCGGAAGAGGGACGAGCCAGGTACCGAACGCCCGAGATATCGTGAGCCCCTATGGCGGCGGTTTCAATCTCACCTACGGCCTGAGCGCCGTCTCCGACCGGGCGACTTCCCAGATCTGGCAGTACGGCTCATTGGGCGATCGAACCCAGATCGTCGCCGGTGCCGCCACAGGATACCTTGCCGATCTTGCTCGCATCGTCATCGAAGATGCGCCATATACAGTGGGTGGGGTCGAGTTCTTCGGGCCAAGGGCGGCCGCAGAAGGAACCGAGGAAGGCATAACGCTGTATCGAGGCGTGGACGCGCTGCATCCGGGTTACAGTAATGCTCTCAATGGTATCGCCAATCCGATAGGCGGCGACGCGAGTATGGCTTCGCACGCACTCGGCAATACCGCTAGCGAGTTTACATCTTGGACATCAGATTACAGTGTTGCTGAAGGCTTCGCGACCCGACAGAGCGGTTCGGGTGTGGTGCTCTCCAACACGTTTGCACCGGGCACGGCCGTTTGGTCACCTGGCAACGCTATGGGGCTTGGAGAGTCGGAGTATCTAATTCGCGGGCCGGTGACGGGCGCCGGGGTAACACCCATTCCATGACGGAGATTGCAATGATCGAACTTCTCCATGCTAACGTTGGAGACCATCGCTTTGGCCGAGCCATAGATGCGGCCATTGAATTGCTGTCGTCAGCTGAGGTGCGCCGCGAGGATGGTCCGAACACCTTGCTTCAATCATCGAAGTCAGTTGCCGATCTTCATTCCTTCAGGAAGCGATCCGGATATTACAAGCCTGGGGCTGCAATCGGATTGGACGAGACGATCGAAGCCCTTGCTGCGCAGGACGTGCCGGTGCGCCTAGGCGCTATAGAAACTGATCGAGGCTATATCGGTATTTGGGTAGATGAGCACGATAAGCTGTTAGGAGTCATGGTATTCACCACAAAGCAGGAGGTCTCGACCGAAACGTTTATTCAATGAAATCCGGCCGCAGAGAGTGGGGCGGCTCAACTAAGCGCATTCGATCTAAAGTTATCCACAACGGTCGAAAATCACCTCGGCGATATATCGAGGGCTGGTACTCCCGCCCGACCTTACGGGGGCTCTCGGATACTAATGCAAGAGATAATGGATGCGCAGCCGCCTATTCCTGACCCAGGCGGCGTGCCCGGCGGACTTCGTTGGGATGTGCCTGGAACGATGAACGGATCGAGCGGAGCCTATCAGCTTGTCGTAGATCCGAAGACGGGTACGGTTCTACACTTGCTATTTGCTAGATAACGGAAATTAACAATGAATTTTGAATGGACGTCAGGGGATCCACTCGACGGAGAATTGCTATATCGGCAAGGCGAATACTCCATCGACTTCAAAGAAGCCTCACCGGAGCTGATCGCAAATCGTGCGGGATCGGCCGGCAATACATCACTTTCATTTAGAACGCTTCAAATAGAGATCGGAGTCGAGCAAGGCGAATTGCTCTATCCGTGGGGACTGTTTCCAAACACTCGCTGGCAGGCCGGACGTCTTTCCGTTCCGGACTTGCAGCCGGGGAGGGTACGGCTCCTTCTAGACAGTAAGAAGCTAACAGCGGGAGTGTCGATTCCATTTCCCAAAAGCGCGTCTTGGCCGACAGTATGGGATCAAGCTTCGGGCTGGATTTGTATAGGCGATGCCACGCCACTCGGCCAGGTTACTGCAATCGAATATGCCCGGCGTGCCGCCGTCTTGTTAGTTGGTGGCCAGCTTATGTCGCTTTGGCTTCAACCCAAGATGGTGAGGTGAATCCTGGAAGCGTCAAAAGCGATGTTCCGGTTCGAGCCGGTCTTGTTGAAACAGACAAGGGTTATGTGGCGACGTGGCTAGACGAGCAGGACGTTCCCTTGGGAGTAATAATTTTCAAAGCCGATCTGAAGAGAATTCTGGATCCTCCAGGGCATTGTTCGAGATGAATTTTTATGGGGCATCTCCGCCGCCTGGTGAAGCTCCGGGTGTTAGGTCGGCGCTTCGTAAATTCCCCAGAGCTCTCCTCTCGTTCAAAGTGTCTCTATGAATCCTCGCGTTGCGTCATTACCCGCCTTGTTGCACAATCGCTTCCCATTCTGGCTATGTAGCGTTGCCACGGCGCTGATGGTGTCGGGGTGTGCAAGAAGCGATGGTGACACGAGGGGCGGTAGAAGCTGGGTAAACTCGCCCTTCGGCCTAGAGTCCACGGGACAACGGGCGCGCTGGACCTCAGGCGGCGCGGGGGTCGCCATGAATGGCTCGGGGGCCGCAGCTCTACCCCAGCCCCTCTACTATCAAGGCAGCGGACAGATGGTGGGGAATGGTTCGGCCCCACTTCTGACGGAAGAGGTTTCGAGCAAGGAGCCAGTCACCCTTAATCTGGTCAATGCTCCGGTAGACGTCGCCGCCAGGAGCGTGCTGGGCGACACGCTTAAGCTCAACTATTCCGTCGACCCGGCCGTTAATGGCAAGATCACCATCCAGACCTCGACGCCTATTCCCGGGCGCGAGCTTATTAATCTCTTGCAAGATGCCCTTACCGCGAATGGCGCAACCATCGTCAGGACCGGTTCTTCCTATCGCATTGTCACCCTGGACCAGGCCAGGAACATTCCTGTCGGGGTCCAGGTCGGTTCGGCCCAGAGCGGCGGCGCGGCTGGTCAGATCGGCGCCGGCATGCGGGTGGTGCCACTGCGCTATGTCTCGGCAACCGAGATGGGGCACATCCTTGAGCCGATGGTCGGCAAGTCGGCGATCGTGGGGGTGGATGACGAGCGCAACACCATTACTCTTTCCGGTGACGGCCAGGATATCTCCTCCATCCTCAACACGATCGCCATCTTCGACGTCGACATGATGAAGGGTAAATCCGTATTGGTGGTGTCGGTCAACGCACCGCCAGGCGCGATCGCGGCGGATCTCAAAGGTATCTTCGGCTCCGACAAGGGCGGCATGAAGGGCATGGTGCAGTTCCTGCCCAATGAGCGGCTTAAATCGATCCTGGTGATCTCCTCGCAGCCTGCCTATCTCGCTAAGGCCGAGATGTGGATCAAGCGCCTGGATTCTCGGGCCCGCGGCAATGACAAGCAGCTGTTTACCTACAAGGTACAGAACCGTCAGGCTAAGGAACTGGTGCAAATCATCAACGACATGTTCTCGTCGGGGTCGAGAAGCGGATCCTCGGGGCGCAGCGTGGCGCCGCGCTACCAGCAGACGGATGTGCAGTCGAGTGACACCGATCAGCCGGCGACACCGGCCCAGAGCACCGCGTTTGCCGCCCAGCCCGATCCTTCTCAGCAAGCGCCGGAGATGGATGGTGGGGGAGAGGACAGCGATCGCGTGCGCGTCTCGGCGGATGAGTCCGATAATTCCCTCATCGTCCTGGCCGCGCCCGCGGACTACAAGCGGGTGCTCAGCATCATCCAGACCCTCGACCTGCCGCCCAAGCAGGTCCTGATCGAGGCGACGATCGCCGAAGTCACCCTCAACGACGACCTCAAATTCGGCGTGCGCTGGTACTTCCAGGGCCAGAAGTCGGGCTATTCATTCACCGATGCGGCCGGCAAGGCCTTCGGATCGGTCTTCCCCGGCTTCTCCTATGCCATGCAGGCCTCCAATGTGCAGGCCACTATCAACGCCTTGAACCAGGTCACGCATGTCAACATCGTCTCGGCTCCCTCGCTGATGGTGGTCGACAACAAGACGGCCACCCTCCAGGTTGGCGACCAGGTGCCGATCATCACCCAGTCGGCGACGGGCGTGCTGGCTGCCGGTGCTCCGGTGGTTAATTCCGTCACCTATCGCGATACCGGCGTCATCCTCTCGATCACTCCGCGCATCAACGACAGTGGTCATGTCCTGCTCGACATTCAGCAGGAGGTCTCGAGCGTGGCTAACACCACCTCCTCCGATATCGACAGCCCGACCATCAAACAGCGCAAGGTCAAGACCACGGTAATGGTCAACGACGACGAGGCCTTGGCGCTCGGGGGCATCATCCAGACCCAGGTCAGCACGGGCCATACCCAAGTCCCCGTTCTCGGCGACATCCCCGTGCTGGGCAACGCCTTCAAGAGCAAGTCGGACAGCGCCGGCAAGACCGAACTGATCGTGCTGATAACCCCTCATATCGTGCGGGATCCCAACGATGCCGCCGCCATCACCGCCGAGTACCGCCAGAGACTGAACGTCTTCATGCCCGCGCCCCGGAGCGTCAAGCATACCTTCAAAGGCACGCTCAAGAAGGTGATCGAGTAGAAAGCTGCTCCATGCTCTCCCGCCGTGACAACCCGATAGCCTTGACCGTTCCTGCCCCTCCTGGCCAGGAGGGGTTTGCCCTGCTCATCGTTATCTGGGCAGTCGGGCTGATCTCGGTCATGGCGCTGACCCTGGTCGCCACCACGCATTACCGCGTCAAGGCCGCGGCTAACGTCATCGAGGAGGCGAAGGCGGTCTCGCTGGCAGAGGCGGGACTGGCACTGGCGACAGCGGCATTGACCAATCAGGTCTTCGTCGAAAAGCAGACGGGCGAGGCTGAGAGCGTGCCGGCAGGCGCCTTTGTCTTCTGCGCCATGCCATCGGGAGCATTGGCCGCCATCACGACCGACGATGAGGCCGGCAAGATCGACCTCAATGCTGCGCCACCCGCTCTCCTGGAAGCCTTGCTGCGAGGTTTTGGCGCTTCGGATGAGGAAGCAAGAGCGCTGGGTTGGCGCATTCGCACCTTCTCCGCCGCCTCCCTCGGCACAGGCAATCAGCAGGCCGAGGATAAACCTTACCACGAAGCCGGCCTCGAGTTCGGACCCAAGCACGCTCCCTTCGACACCACGCTGGAACTCGACCAGATCCCGGGCATGACGCCGGCGTTGTTCGAAGCCGTACTGCCTTATGTGACCGTGCACTCCCACCAGACGGGCGTTGATACTCGCGTTGCCGCGCCAGCCCTGCTCGCGGCTCTTACCAATCAATCTCCCAGCACGGTGCAAGCTTTGGCTCGGCCGCCGGCGAGCTTGCGCGAGGTCAGGAGCGCCCAGGATGCCGTCATGGGCGGGCTTCGCTCCGGCCTTTCCACTCCATCGACACGCTCGAGCTTTCTCATTCATGCCGAGGTCGCCATGCCGGGAGGCGCCCTGGCGTCCCGGGAAGCCATTTTGACCTGGCATGGGGCTCCCGACGGCTTTGTCGTTGAGGAATGGCGGCAGGGCCGCAGCCGATTCTCCACTCTGCTGAAGGACGCTTATAAGCATCAGGCCTCTTCCTCGTCTCCCATCTGGCCTGGGTGCTGAATGACAACGGCCCGTTCATCCTCCCCGGCACGGTCAATCCTGGGGAACGGGCTCAAGGCCCTGGGCTCCTGGTGGCTTGCCGAACTTCTGGCGCTGTTGCCCACGCGCCTGCGGGATTGGCTGGCGGGCCGTCCGACCCGATGGCTGTGGCTCCAGCCCACGGAGAACGGACTCGAGCTTCAAATCATCGCGACGGGCGGGCGCGTCGTCCGGCGGGAGGCCATCCCGGATGAGCGCTGCCAGGGCAAGAGCCTGGACGACATCCTGCGCGCGGCCTCGCTTCCTCGTTCCCTGCCCACCATCTTGTGCCTGCCGGAGGGCGCCTTGTTTGAGCGCTCCTTTCTCATCCCGGCGGCGGCGTTGCCCCACCTGCCGTTGCTGGTGGCCCAGGAGATCGAGCGGCGCACGCCGTTCCGTCCCTCCGAGATATTCGTGGGCAACCGCACGGAACCGGAAGCAGGAGACCGGCAAAAACTCAGGGTTCACCAACGCATCGTCAAGCGCACGCTCGTAGAGGCCGCCTGGGCCAAGCTGGGGCTGGCGGGGGCGCTACCCACCCATGTCGCCCCGACGGACGAGATTAGGGCGATCGAGGGGATCATCAGCCTGTCGCCCCCGCCCACCCATAAGGGTTCGTGGCTGGGCCTGATCGTGAGAGGCTTGCTGGTGCTCGCCTTCTGCCTTCTGGCGGCGTTGTTCGCCATCGTCTGGTGGAGCGAGCAGCAGGGTATCGATGCCTTGAACGCGCAACTGCCCACGCTCCAAGCCAAGGCCCGGCTGGTACGGCAGAAGTTGGAGGAGGCCGACAGCACCAGAGCCTCGGTACAAGCCCTGCTCGGACGGGCGGCGATGCCACGAACCATCGAGCTCTGGGAGGAGATCAGCCGCATCCTGCCGGACGACTGCTGGTTGACCGACTTCAGTGTCGAGGACCAGCGCGTCACGCTCTCGGGGCTTTCCAGGAACGCGGCAGGCCTGGTTGCCGTTCTCGGGACGTCGCATCTGCTCAAAGGCGTGGCTCTGAACGCGCCGATCACGGCGGATCCTGTCGCCCAGCGCGAACGCTTTTCCATCGTCGCCCAGCTTGTCCAGCCAGGTCCCTGAGATGCTGGAGAGCCTCATCCGAAAATTCGACCTTGGCCGCCTCGAGTCCCCTCTCATTCGACGCGCCCTGTTCCTTGGCATCACGGCCGGTTGCCTCTATGGGCTCTACTTGGCTGTCGTCGCTCCCCTCCTGGGTATCCTGGCGGATCAGCGCGATGAGGGGCGGCAACTCGGCTTGCAATTATCCCATCTGCAGGTTTTGGTGGATCGGCAAGGAGAGGTCGATGCCATCGACATCGCCGGCATCGACGCTGCTTTCCTGCCGGGAGACAGCGAGGGCGCCGCAAGCGCCAACCTTCAGGCTGAACTCAAGCAATTCGCAGAGAAGGCCGGTGCTCAGGTGCAGTCCGTGCAAGCCCTTGAACCGCGGGATATGGCGGGAACACGCTATCTGGGCGCCCATCTCGTTGTGAATGGCCGCATTGCCACCATTCATGCGGCCGTGGGCGCGATCGAGCAGGCGCTGCCCTATCTGTTCGTGACCGCGCTTGCGATCCGAGCGCCGGCGACAACGGGCGGCGCCGCTCCAACCGAAGAGGCGAGCCTCGACGTACAATTGGATGTCTATGGTGCGACCCATGCCAGCCACGCGCCGTGATCGGCCAGTCCCCTATCTGATCGGTCTTGCGATCGGCCTCGCCGCGTTGGATGCGGGGCTGCTCGCCCTCGCCTGGCATGTTTGGGCGGCGCCGGAACTTGGCCGCATTCAGGTTGAGCGAAAAACCTCCTTCGCCCGCGATCCCGCGCCGAAACTTCTCACCCCCAGGCCGGCTATCGCGGAGGCTGACGCCGTGGCCTTGTCACGACCGCTATTCTCTCCTACGCGGCGGCCCTTCCAGGCGCTACCTCCTCCCGAGCCACCGCCCGTGGTCGCCGCGCCGCCGCCACCGCCGGCTCCGCTCCCCGCACCGGATCTGGCGGCAGACGGTATTTTGCTACGTGGCACTGAGCGCACCGCGCATCTGCACAAACAGGGCGAGGATCAGGGGGATTGGCACAGGCAAGGGGATGTCATCGAAGGCTGGACCGTGAAGACCATCACATCTTCGGGCGTCACTCTGGCCCTCGGAGATCGGCAAGTCGTTATTGAGCTCTATCCAGTCTCGGATGCGCCGCCTTGAGGGCTGTTCCTGATCGGAAACATGTCCTCGCCATAGCTATGCAGCCGGGTGTGATGGCGCCGGCACAGCCAGCGCGCGCTCAAGGGCTCGTCATAGTGATCGTGGTGAGCATCGACATCGTGCGCTCCACAGACCTCGCAGCTTTGTTTTGCCAGATCGCCCGTGCTCAGGGCCCGCCGAACGGCGAGGTGCGCATCGTATTTTCCGGGATTGGCGCGACGCCAGTTGGCCTGACGCGTATGGGTTTTGAGCACGGGAACCCCTCTCCTTATATACATTAGATAAGCACGCGCTCGACCTCGTCGAGGCTGACCTCGTCCTGTCGTCGATCGTAGAGCTGCGTGGTGCGTGTGCTGGCATGGTTCGCCATGGCGGCCGCTTTCTCCAGGGTGCCGCCATTCTTCAGATAGGCCGTGATGCCGGTCGCCCGGAACGTGTGATTACCGATCTTGGTCTCGATCGCGGCGGCTTCGGCCCGCCGACGGATCATCGCGTAGGCATTGGCTTGTGGCAGCGGCGTCGCGGTCAACTTGCCGGTGCCGCGGCCAAGGGTGCGAAACAGGAAGCCCTTGGCATCGTCACCCAAGCCGCAGCCATCAATATAGCCGTGCAGATAGGCCTCCAGATTGTGGTGGCAGGGCATGTCATGGCGCTTGCCGCCCTTCTCGTGTAGCCGCACCCAAAGACGCCGCCGCTGCACATAGACATCCTCGACTTTCATGGCGAGCGCCGCGCCGATGCGGGCAAAGGAATAGACCATCAGCCCTATCAGGGCGCGATCGCGCAGGCCGGCCGGCGTCGACACATCAATGGCGTCGAGGAGCTGGCGCGCTTCCTCCGGCGCCAGCACCGGCGTCTTTCCACGTTTCACCGCGTGTCTGGGGCCGCGCACCGCCGAGGCCGGATTGAACGGCAGCACTCCGCCACGCGCCAGCCAATCGAACAGCGAGCGGATCGCAGCCAAATGCTGTTTCACCGTCGGTGCCGAGACTTCCTTGCTGAGCAGCTCGATATAAGTAGCGACATGCAGCGAGGTGACAGTGGCAATCGAGGTCAGGCCCTGGCGCTCAAGCCACTCGCAGAAGTCGCCCACGGCGCCGGTATAGGCGCGCCTGGTATGCGGGTTGCGAATGTGTGCGGTGAAAAATTCGAGGAAGCGGTAGCTCGCACGTTCGCCTGCCGCAGCGACAAGAGCGGGAGTGTGATGGGCCGCAGCGGAAACGAGAACCAAGTCAGAGCTTGACACCCGTGTACTCCTCGATCTGCTTCCTAATGAAGCCCTTGGCCAAATCCTTCAGAAGATCGACGGTAAACCCGCCAGCTTTGGTTGCGGCTGCCTTCGTCTTCGCCCAAGTTTCGGGGTTGCGCACCGAATCCAGAAAGTCAGCACCCTCCCAGGTCAAGGCGCGAAACGTGATGCTGCCATCCATAGGCTGGGAACCAGGCGTCTCGATCAGCCCTCCGCGCCGAAGCATTCCGAGGTGCTCGTCGATCTCATCGGGTGTTCGTCCCTCGATCGCCAATTCCTCGTCATGACCGCTGATGATGGCGATCGCGCCCGAACGCAATGGCAGTGCTTCGAGTTTTAGAAGTAACTCGCGGATCAGATCCATATCTCGTTTCATTCCGCGCTACCCTCTGGCTTGGTTCCAAGATGGGTAGCCGACCGGAAGGTGTATTCGCCGTCGAAACCACGCAGCGGCTCCTCGATGACCAGATCGTTGTTTGGATGGCGCCGGCGCAACTCGATACGCACGCCGCTTTCCAACCATCCCGAATTTCCGTTGCGCAGATGGGCGACGCCACGTGCCATAAGTCCGGCTTCGATCTCGTCCGTCTTATGACGGATTTCCATTTCTCGTTTCTTAGACATCATCCCCCCTGACGCGATAGACGCCTGTGTGTAGGCCGGTGAACTGCCAAGTGATGCGTGCCTTGCCGCCGCCCGCCACGATATCCTTGTATCGCTGCCAGGCTTCGGGGGCATTGTGGAGTTTCGACCCAGCAGCCTTCGACAGCTCTGCCGCGGTGATCTCTTCTTCGGCCTTCCAGTTCGCCATCATTTCTCTCTCCCCCTTGCGCGCGCGCGGCCTCACGCTCAACAGTATATGATAAAGGATATTATCATATATAGTATCTGCCTTGAAATCCGCCTCGGCGCGCTTACATCACTCCCAGTGGTTGCGCCCACGGACCCTCCCCCCAGCGGCCCGGACCGAACCATCGAAAGGCGCTCCCCGAAAGGGTCGAGCGCCTTTCTGCTGTGCTGGCGACCTCGGATTGCACGCGCGCCTTAACCCGACCGTCGGCTTCGCGCCGCCTTCTCGGCCATTGCTCTGGCGACGGCTACGGCTCAAAAGCGGCCGTAGCTGAAGCTGCCGCACCAGTGATCAAACGTCACCACCATCAGGCAGATATCTTTGTTCAGTGGGTTGATAGAGCCGGCGACCTTCTTTTCAGCTCTCAGACTCATCGGTCCCGCGACTTGCGCGTCCAAAGGGTCGAATATCCCCATGTTCACGGCCATGAAGCCGGCGTCGTACAAACGTTCCAGTTCGGCGTGGGTGTATCACTCGTTCAAGCGGTCAAATACGTCTGTATTGAATGCCAGATAGCCTTCAGCCAAAGTTTCTACTCTCATGAGCCCGGCCCGCCCGAGGATTGGGACCATACGGCGTGCTCCTCGATGAAACAGAATCTCCAGAGCACCCAATGTGCGACAGACTTGGTCGATTTGCCTTTCATCAAGTTCACCAGGCCAAGGTCCAGTGTGAAAGAACCGATGAATGAAGAAATCCCGTTTGGCCTTTAACCAGCGGAGATAATTGAGATCGGCTGGTGTGATGCTGTGCTTTGCGAGCAGTGATATGAGTGATCCAAGCGTTGAGGCCTGAAGATTCTTATGCTTTTCTAACATTTCCTCCCATTTAGGAGCGTCTTCGCGAAGAGCGCTCGCTATTTTCACTCGGTCGCAAACAAGCATCGAAGTTATAACCGAGTCCTCAAGCAAGGCGCACGCAACAAACGTCGAGCCAATTTGGTAACAGTACCGTGTTCTTACTAGATCTAGATCGGAGAGCAGATTGATCTGTCTGCGTAACGTTGCGGGCGCGAAATCGTGCTCCATGTTCCTCAGCCTTCAGGCCGTACTCGGCTCTTTGCATTGAGCCCATGCGTAGCGGCTGCAATGAGTGGCGCGAATCTTCCCTCGAATTCTTCGCCAAGAGGATCATAAAGTTTATCAAGATGGCGAGCCAACCGCCGGGTCGAGCTGTTGAAATTTCTTTGCAGTCCTACCAGTCCCTCTTTGAACGACCGCACTAAATCCAGCTTTCGGCCATATCGATCGTGGCCGACCATTGGTGACCCGAGTCGCTCGAACAGCGATGCCGTTCTGAAACTCACATCATCCTGGGTGAATGAGCGCTCGCGGCCATGGTGAAAGCGAGCGTTACGTTCGATTCTGAGAGCGCCTTGATCATCCTGCATTGCTTGAAGTCGACCGAGAACAAGCTCAGGTACTCTGGCCTTGCGTAAGTTAGCGATTGAGCATTTTTTTGCATCGAGCCCCACCTCGTACACAGCGTTGACGAGGATAATCGCGCAATCAACAACCGATATATATCGCATCAGAAACACGTCCGCCGAGGCCTTCAGCCAATCGTATCTCGACACGGGAAACTGACCAAAATTGTCTGGCATCGGGTTTGGCCACAACAAGGCGCCCGCAAAATTGAGAGATTCTACCCGTTCTACCATGACCTGAACCTGATAGCCGATATCGAATGCATATTTACAATCTGGATACTTAGATAGTGCTTCATAGGTATCAAAATGAAGCGAGATGATTCCAAGATCGTATACGCGACCCACGAATCTATGACTATCCGAGGCCAGTACGTGGCGCGATAAAAAGGTCGCCGAGGCTCTCTTGGGTTTTTCAGTTTCATTCGTGTCTGGATTGTCGGTGAGATCGTCTTCAGACATGTCGTCTGCCTAGCTCGGATGCCTTTCAAAGCGCAGGCCTGCTGCATGCAAGAATGCATGGTTCCGTAGGCGCGCATCGCCAAGCAGGTCTGCCCATTCGACAATTTCGATAACGCCTCGGAACTTTCCACTGAGCTCCTGGATGCGCCCGCGTCCGTTGGAGGTCGTGCGCCAAGCGCCTGTGTGAATGTCTAGTTTGCCGACAATGTCAGCGATAACGTAGCAGTAGAAGATGCAGTCATCAGCGATGCGGACACGTCCGCCGCGGAAATCTTCGATCTCGCCATTCTTGAGGCGCGTGATGTACTCTGAAATCTGATTCATCGGAGAATAGCGCTCGGAGTAATCGCGTCGCCCTGGCTGCTTGAATTCCACCAGCATGACGCGACGCAGTGGGTCTTCGGTATCTGCCCCCAGCCCATGCAGCCGGTCGTAGATAAGAAGATCAGGGCGCGTCGCTGTTTCACTCTCGGCAATGATCTGGGTAAATGGAACGTCAGACGCAAAATACTTCGTAAAGGTTAGACGTTCATCGACAATCCAGAGGTCATGGTCGGATTGCTCAATCTTGGAGGGATCATCGCCCCTCACCCTCATCGGACAAATGAACTGATGAAGGGTGCTTTCAAGCTGGAAGTCTTGAGAGCCGTCAGCCCGCTCACGAATGCGCCGGATCAGGACCGCGAGGACATCGAGCACGATCTTGCGCCGCAGGACATACTCCGCCAGCTGACGCTGTTCTTCTGCGCGAACCTCGTTTGCGGCGGCCTGGACGGCGGCCACGAGATCGGTCGGAATTCCCGTCTCGCTGCCAAGTTCAGTGATTATGCGCTGCACCTTTTCATTGCGGTCCTTGTCCCGGCGTATGCGGATGGGAATGAGTGCCTGAGCGAACTGTTCAGGCTTAATCGCGTTCTTGGGCGTGCGTTCGAGAAGGGCCTCGGCCTCTTCGAAGCCGAAGGTGGGATACTCTTCGACAAAGTCCTTCATCGTGCCGAGTCGCTGATTATCAAACTCGACAATCTCGCCTGCCATAGCATTTCGGCGGGCGTGCTCAGCGCACTCTCTGACGATCAGCTCCACGATGGTCTCGTCGAAGTTGAATTGTGTGCGTTCCTGATTGACGCGATCGTCCAGAAACTCACCCGTGACACACCCGTGGTAGACGCAGTTGTTCTCTGATCCAAACCGGCCGATGCCCAAAAGGCCATCTATTTTTCTGGTTGTCACGGTGCGACCGTTGGCAACCAAGTGAATCTGATGAAGGCCATCAAAATTCGCGCTGGCAGCCTTCTCGCATATGAAGCTCGCTAGGCGCAGCGTACCGAACTCGGCTGTTTCGATCTCGGCGACGCCGCGGTCCTCGACCATGAGGCCTTGAATCTGGTCAGGAAATCGCGTCGCGGCGCCGTCAATGTCGAGCAGAACCTCTGGTGACTTTCCAAGGATAAAGTCGGCGAAAAAATGCGAGCCGAAATGCTTAACGATTGTCGCGGGTTGGATCGGAAACTTGCCGCGATAGGCTGTGCCGCGAAGACCGACAAACGTAACCACGGTGCCGGTGGGCGCTACACTTGTGATCGGCTCGTCTCGCTCATCTGTGATTTGATCTTGGGGCTGCAGCCTGAATGAAAACGAGCGGCTCATAAGAAGCCCCTCATGCTCGTAGATGCTTGCGACGTTGATTCGCTCGAACGCATCAAGCCACAGAAGACGGCCGACTCCCTTGCCGCCGCGCTCGATTTTGTAGTCTGTGTCGGTGGTGCAGAAGGCCTCAAAGCGAGAGGGCTGAAGGCCAACACCGTTATCCGCCACGGTCATCGTGATCGCATCCGCGTCTCTGACCGATGACATCGTTACGAGAATCCGGCCGCGTGTTTGATAGTTCTCCCCGAACTTGTCCTCGACCGCGTGCAACGCGTTGCTGATGGCTTCAAAGACGGGCTGGAGGGCTTCAGCGGCCTGCGTAGGCTTCGGAAGCCGCCTTACACGATTTACTACATCTCCACGCAGTGAAGTCATCTAATCGCCTCGGCATCGGACATGAAGTACATGACAATTATTCCACGCTCTAAGATTCACGCGAACGCGGGTGCGACGTCTTTTATCGGATAACCATCAAGGAGTGCAGACTGAGATAATCGGATAAATAGCGACAGCGCATTCATGAGGGCAAAAGTCGAACTTACGAGTGGGGGACGCCAAGATGAGGTGGAAGCTTAGCCCACGTGCCGGCATACGGAAAGTTGCCATTGCTCGCGTATCAGGCAGCTAGGGCGTAGGAGGCCATGCTGACGGGCTACCGTGGATTGGCTCATGAATCGAGACGCCACACAGCGGAAATTATTGACGCCTGGAATGGGTCAGTTTCGGCTTCGGACATTCATCGGCGATATGTCCTCTTCTCGTTTGAAGTCCCCAATAGCGGACAGTCAGCCACCGGCCCCTGCGTGGTAGGGGCCCTCGACGTTTCTCCCTAGGCTAATAAAGGCCAAGGAGAAGTCACATGGGCCATTCTCAATTTGATGATGCCAGCCGCGAGCGTGCTGCTTGGAATGCCGGAAAGCTGGTCGGCACCAAGCGTCCTCTCACCCAGAAACAGATATGGGCAATTCGGTTTTTCCTTGATCGCGAAAGACGCGTTCGTGACCGCGCGCTTTTCGATCTGGCCATCGACAGCAAGCTTCGCGGCTGCGACCTGGTCAAGATCAGGATCCGTGACGTGGTCGCCGGCCCAGAGATCAGGACGCGCGCGATTGTCGTGCAGCAGAAGACGGGGCGGCCGGTCCAGTTCGAGATCACCAGCGACGTACGAGCGAGCCTGCTGGCCTGGCTGGAACGGCGCGGCGGCACCGTTGAGGATTATGTCTTTCCGAGCCGCATCGATCACGCGCACCACATGAGCACAAGGCAGTATGCTCGCCTGGTAGACGAGTGGGTCACCGCGATTGGCCTACGCCAAGAGGAATATGGCACTCACTCGCTCCGTCGCACGAAGGCGTCCATGATCTACAAGGCGACGGGCAACATCCGCGCCATCCAGATCTTGCTCGGTCACTCCAAGATTGAGAACACGGTCCGATATCTTGGTGTCGACGTGGAGGACGCTCTGCTGCTGGCGGAGCGCACCGAAATCTGACGTTGGGCGGCCGTCCGAGCAGGCGCGGATGGCCGCTTTGACGCGCAGGATATGTTGCCTGCCGGTCGGTCTTGGGGTGGCTTTCGGACGAGGCCGGTCCTAAACGGATAGTGGCCTTACGAAGCCGATGTCGCCTGATAGTATGGCGCTTGACGCAGGTGTCGTGCTAGCGCGGCAAGCTAATTACAAAGTTCCATATCTTCTCGTCGAGAAAGTCCTCTGGCCCGCCATCGTCGGGTTTCAATTTGATCAGCTCAACAAGATCCTGGTTGGACAGCAGCAAAATAAGCTTGCCAGATTCGCGCATGGCGCCTTGGGCTGCTCGAATACAACCCTCGTCCGGCCCTAAACGTGAGATTAGAAAGCAGACAGTTCGTAAAGCACCTGAGAACAGGTACCGCTCGGTGGAATAGACCTGATCGGCTGTGATCTTCTCATCGTAATTTTTGCATTCAAAGAGTAGCGCCTTTGTACGGAAGTCGGCGCGCAAGTTGTCCCAAAACTGCTGACCTGATCTTATGCGGCATATGAAATCGTATCGATTAGCTCCATCGGATGTGTGTGCTTGTTTTTTGAAGCCGTAAAGCGTCGGGTCGAAGACGTAGGTGAAAACTCTCTGGCAAAGATCTTCGTATTGGCTCGGCGTGCTGGTCGATTTATCTCTTATGTGGTCGTTAAGTTCTCTTATGAGATCTCTGCCAAGGCTGTTATCTGGTTCTGCCGGTCGGTGAGGGCTGGAAGAGGTGAAATCCTCTAATTGCTTGCGAAGCTTTGCAAAAGGAGCTGCTTTACTAAGCAGAATGTCAATATCCCACACGCTTACATGAAACTGGCTCTCTGACCATTCCCTAGCGGCCGAAGAGAGAGGGGCGACAACTGCGATTAGGGCTTCTTTCCCCTCTCCGATCGAGATGACGCTCTGAAGCCGTGCTGCGTCCGCCCGGAGCTTATTCAATATGTTACGGCTATCGGCTGTCGAGACCACTTCGACAAGGATCGATGTTTCATCTTTGGTGGCCACTATATCGATACGGGCGCCCGATATAGCTTCTTCACGCTGGACCCTATAGCCGAGCGCCTGAAATAGCTCCGCTACGAGCTCCTCGGCCCTGAAGGCACGCATTGTTGCTTGCTGTCGGGGGGATGGTGGGACCGGTAAAGCACTTCGGTCGGGGGGCAAGATCGTTTCCTCTTTGAACGGAGGAAGATTGACATTTTCTGACCACATGACCAAGCGGGGGCTGAATTTTTAGGTGGTCGGCGGGCGATGGATGCCGGAGGAGGTTCGTCTTTCTCATCGACAAATCGAGGTCGCTGCCCGGGCGACGTGGACGATAGCGCAGCCGCTGCCGACAACTACCCAACCTGACCGCTTTTGGGCACGGTTGACGGGCATCGTATGGCCGACTTGGGGTCGGCTGCAGAACGGCAGCTACACAGCATTCGCTCCCGATAGCGGACCGTCTGGATACGGCCCCGTTGCAGTCGCTGACGTCGCTTTGCAGGATCAAAGCGCACCACGACCCGTCCAACGGCGCTACGGCGCGCTAGATGCAAATGCCACGTCCGATGCTAAGCCGCCAGAGCCCGCTTGACGGCTTCGGGCTCCTTTTCGATGAGGCGCAGAAGCGCCGCTGCAGGTCCGCTGACCCGTCGTTGTCCCTGTTCCCACTTGCGATAGCCGGACAAGCTCATTCCCATGAGAGGTGCCATCTGTGCCTGCGTCAGCTTGGCACGTTTGCGAATCTCGCGCGGACTCAGGGGTTCATGGATGATAGCGGTCCCCTCCCCCTTCACATGGGCCAGGGCCTCGCCGAGCGACTGGATCAGGTCATCGCCAAAAGTACTCATCGTCCGTCCCTCCTCGCCGCGGCTTTGATTGCATCCGCCAGTGCGGCGACCGCTCGCTTCTGATTGGGCGTCATAGCGGCTCGATCGTTCTTCGCATAAACCAGCAGGGCATAAAGTGGCACGGTCTCATCGAGATAATAATAGATCACTCGAGCACCACCACGCTTGCCACGTCATGAGGCTGCGAACCTCACCTTTCGGACACCGCCCGTCCCGGGGATCTCGTCGCCGAAAAGCGGGTTCTCCGCTAAAAAGGTGATGAGTTCCTGCTTCTCCTCCTCGCTGAAAAGCTTCTCAGCTTGACGAGTGAAGGTCGGAGTTTCCGCGACGGTCTGCATATCGGATAGTAACCCAATGGGTGCGTTCAAACAACTGCCTTGCACCCAGGTTTAACGCCCGAGCAGGATCGCGCCTGCCGCGACAATGATGCAGGCCAGAATACGCCGAGCGGTCAGACCTTCTCCGAGAAAAAGCCAGCCGATCAGAACGGCAAACACGACGCTTGTCTCCCTCAGCGCGGTGATAGGGCCGGCGGGTCCTAGAGCGAAAGCCGCAACCACAGCGCCGTAGGCGATCGTCGCCACCAGTCCTCCACCGAGCGCTTTCCAGGTGTCAGGTGCCCGAAAGTCGACCACCAGTTGCCGACGCATTGCGAGGAATGCGCCTGGGAGCAACATCCCATAGAGCACGAGCACCCAAGCCGTGTAGGCTCCGCTTTGTTCGGTTTGACGCACCCCGATGGCGTCGATGGTCGCGTAGGCGGCTATGATCGCGCCCGTTGTCAACGCGAAGAGTATGGAGGAGGTGGCCGCTCGCCCTCTGCCGAACGCCAGACTCATGATGCCCACGGCAACGAGGACAATTCCGGCGACCTGGTAGGAATCCAGTCTCTCGGCAGTGGTGACGAGTCCTGCGAGTGTCACCAGCAACGGCACGGTTCCCCGCACGATTGGATAGACCTGTCCCAGTTCGCCGTAGCGATAGGCCGCGACAAGAAATACGCTGTATCCAACCTGGAGGACCGCCGAGAGCACGATATAGGGCCATGCCCCTGATTCCGGCAGAGGAAAGAAGACCAGGAACGGGAGGGCAAAGACCGTGCTGGCGAAACTCATCACGGTCACCGTCCAAAGCCGGTCCCCGCCGTTGCGCAAAAAAGCGTTCCATGCCGCGTGCAAGATGGCTGCGAACAGTGCCAGGCCAATGACAACCGTGCTCATTGCGGGGTCTACGCCATTGCCAGGATATCGGCCGCCGCCTTTCGCGCGGCGGTGATCGCTGCTTTGCCTTGCCCCATATGGGCGAGCACTGTTGCACCCTCGATGAGCATGAAGAGGGTTGTTGCGACGCGGTCGGTTCGGTCTTCAGGTATAGATCCGGCTAGAATTTCCCGGAGCCGTTGTTGCAGATCGTACTTTTGCCGCGCCGCAACCTCGAACACGGAATGCGTAGACCCTCCAAACTCGGCCAGGGCGTGCTGGAACAGGCACCCATGAAAATCCGGGCTGTCGAACCAGCGTTCGTGCCAGTCGAAAATAGCCATGATCTTCTCGGCCGGCGTGGTTGCGGACCTGGCGAGTTGTTCGAGCTGATGATCGAAACGTTCCGCCCGCCAGTCCAGAACCTCGACGATCAGACCGTCCTTGCTTGGGAAGTGCCGGTACATGGTCATCTTGGCGACTTGGGCCTCGGCGATGATCTTGTCGATGCCGGTGGCGTGGAAGCCGTCGCGCTTAAAGAGGCGATAGGCGGTCTCGACGATATGTTGGCGTTTTTCGGCAGCGTCCGCGCGGAGTGGCATGGCAAAGCCTTATATGAGACAGACCTGTCTCACTTATAATCCTTTCCACGGTTGGTCAATGGGCCTCTCGGCTCAGGCGCAGGTCCCTTTCGGCGGCCTGCGAACGGCATGGGCGCAGACGAGCATCAGAGGCAGGACGTACCAGCTCACGCGGCCACGACTGTCAGATGGTGTTCGGAAACGGGCGATGCATTCACAATGACGATGCCGGTCAGAAAGAGGCCGCCTGTCAGCACTTCAAGGGAAACGTGGCGACGATGGCCATTCCTTGAAGGCGAAAGTGACCGGATACAGACGGCCATTGTGAGCAAGAGCGTGTCCTCGAATTGGTGGCCGGGCCATAACAGACGGTCGCGACCTCCTGGGCAGTTGCCGGGAAGGTCGCGAGGAGAAGCGTCGCCAGTCAGGTTGTAAGACGCCTCATCGCAGGGGTCACATTCTGGGACGGTGGGGGCGCTGCGTATGTTGCTGGGTCTGCTTCTGCTTATCGGTTTCCGCCTTTTCCTTGAGCACCTCGTCCTGCTCCTGACGAAGGCGCTCGACCTGCAGTGTCTGGTTGATATCGGCCGGTATCGACCGGTTGGAGTCGACAGCCCGTTCGGCCCTCAGCGCGGCAACGGCTTCGGCCTTCGTGCGGTAGGCATGGTCCTGACCGCCGCCGTCGATCGGACGCTCATCTGTGCGTGCGGATTCCCGATACTGGTGAACCTCGCGGGCCGCTTCGCTTTCTGTGCGTTCGCGGACCTGGCTCAATGCAATCTCGCGTTCTCCTGGCGCGCGCAACGACTGCCCCGAGTGAGGCAGATCCGATTGGGCCCCTGGCGCAGACTCTGCCTGAACGCTGCGTTCTTCCTGCTTTGCCCTCTCCTGAATCTCGACGCTCCAATTGTTACGCCAGACCTTTTGGGATTCGACACGACACCCGCCGGTCTCCTCGTCCTTGACTTTGACTTCCTTCATGACCTGTTCCCGGTCGGCAATAGCGATCGCAATGCGGTCGCCCTTCTCGACGCCAGCCTCCGCCAAGGCCTCGGGAAGGGCAACTCCCCAAACACGGGTCACACCCCGATCTGTCCTTATATCCACGTGGGGCGTCTGGGAGGCGTCCTTCTCGTTGCGATAAGGCGATGTGCCCTCGCCGACGATCTCACCTTCTACGAACCCAGGCCGTCCCTTTAACGTCGACTCCGGCCGTGGGTCTGCCGCTAGCGTTCGCTCGACAACCGGCGCCGGCGGCTTCTCGCCCGCATCATCCATCTGTCCCTCTTTAGAGCCGGGTTGGCTCGGCGGCGCCCCACGCTCGAAGCCCGGCTGAGCGTCCCGCTCGCGTTGCACGCGCTCGCGCTCATTCTGCAATTGTTGCTGCAATTCAGGATTGGCGATCTGGAAGCCATGTTCGGCCGCCAGCTGCACGGTCATGGCCTTGTACTTCTCCGGTCCCCTGATCGTCAGAGCGCCCCACTTCTCCGCAGCGAGTTGCATCGCCGCCAGGGTGCTTTCACGGTCCTTCCAATCGTTCACCTCCACCTTCTGGCCGGTGTCCGTAAACGCGACACGGCCGGTCGTGCCGTCGTCATAGCGATGCGCATAGCGAAGCTGCTCGCCTCTCTGCTCCACAACATAGGATGTAAAATTCCTGGGCTTGGGCGCGACATAGCCCTCCCCTTCCACCGAACCGCGATTGCGCTCGATCCGCTCCTGGGCGTCGAGCGTAACGCGCTGCTGTTCGGCGATCTTCTGCTTGGCCGAATTGAATTCAGCGGCCCGATCGTCAGGCAGGTTCTTGCCGATGATCGTCAACTGCGCGTCAAGCTCGGCATAGGCCTTCTTCATGGTTTGCGAATTCGCCACTTCATTCCCCTCGCGTATCTGAATGGATGCAGCAAATTCGCGCTGCGACGCCGTGCGAGCCGCTAATTCCGTTCGGTTCACAAATCTATATATATCTGGATTGGTGGCGTGCTCCAATGGCTTGCGCTCTGACGCCAGGGCGGCGCCGACCACGAACTGGGTACCTTGCGCTTTCCTGGCGGGCTGCAGTTCCCCCAGGCGCGATGCCGGTACATCGACATAGGACAGCGTTCCACCCGAGCGCGAGGCCATGGCCTCGGCGCCGGCCAGGTCCCGCATGAATAAGGGCGCGGACGTTTCAGCCGCGCCACGGCGATCCACCCGGTAGAGGCGCATTGCGCCAGAGGCGAGTGGTGGCACGGCGCCGGCTAAGCCAACGAGCGCCTGGACCGAACGCCATTGGGCCGCGGCCTCATTGGCACGCTTCCTGCCCTCCTCCCGGGTTGGGACATGGACGGCCTTCGTCCGGACCGCTTCGACACGCCGGCGCACAGGCTCGGAAGCCGTGCCGCGCTCGACCCGCTTGATGTCCTTGAGCTTGTAGCCGGGCGGATTGGCCTGGTCGAAGCGCCGGGGCGCTTGCATGGGAATGTGGCGCTCCCGGGCTTCCCGGGCGAGCGTCTGGCGCCAGCGGTGAAAGTCTCCCACGTTCGGATGTATCCGCTCGTCGGTCTCCGACGTCATCTTCACAACGACATGCACGTGCATGTGCTCGCGGTTGGTGTGAAGTGCGAAGGCAAACTTATGCCCGGCGAACTCGCTCGCCAGTGTGGCCCTGGCCGCTTCCACGAAGGCATCCTTGTCCGTGCCGGGCTTCGCGCTCAGGATGACGTGAGCAACGTCCCGCTGCTCGCGCGATCTTAAATCGCGTTTCCAGGATTTCGCTTCCGCCAGATTGGCATCATGTCCGGTCAAAACCGTTCCGGTACCGGTCTGCGCAGCAATGGCCCCGCCCTTGGTGAGACGAGAAAGGTAGCGCGAGGCACCCTCGACGCCATGGGCAAAGCCGCGCTCTTCGAAATGGGTGTCGGTCCCGAAAGCGCGATCGAGCCGCCCCTCGAACTGGGCAAGAGATTTCCGGTTGTCGTAGACGCGCGAGCCCCGCACGCCCTCCCCCTGCCCCTTGGCAGCCGCAGAAGCCACCACCTCGATACCTGTACCCGGAGCCGAAAACTCTGTGCGCCACGCGTAGCGATGACCGGCAAGGGCTTGCTCGAGCGCCGCCTCGACCTCAGCGATCGGACGCACACCCTCCAGAGTCATGCGGAAATGCATCACGTCGCTGGAAGGCTGGCGCTCGGGCGATTCATCGGCCCACGACCGCGCCAGTTGGGTAAGCGCCTCCCTCCCCTGCACGGTACTTCCGTCTTCACGTTCCAGCGCAAGTTCGCCGTCGTGGCTTTGATAAGCCATGAGGGCGCCAATGCGTCCGCCGCCCCCCGCGAAACTAGCCAGTTTCACCACGGCGTTCTGTGAGCCAGCCGCCATCGCTCTTTTCACCGCGAGAAGATCCGCGGCCGATTGCGGTTTCCTCGAAGCGGGGGCGCCTGACGATGTCTTTGGCAATATCCGGAAAGCCCTCGCGCCGCCTCCGCCGGCTCCGGCATTGTCCGGCCGCTTCTTGCGCATCTCCTCTTGGGCCGACAGGTCTATGGGGCGGGCGCCGGCCTTCGGCTTTCCACCGGTCCTCGGCTTGCCGCTGGAAGGCTGACGAGAGGCCGGGCTGGACGTCTTTCCACCGATGACACCCTGCTGGATCAGGCTCACGTCGAGTGCCGCCTGCCGGCGCGAGCGCTGCCGAAACGTCAATGCATCCAAACCCGCAAATAGGTCCGTCATCGCGCCAACTCTACGCTCTGCTCGGCTCGGCGCCGGACAGCGGCGCACAAGGACAGATAATCCTGCTCCTGCTGGATGAGGGCCTGCGTCAACGCGCCAAGCCCCTCTTGCAGCGACCGCGCACTTGGCGAGCGTCCCGCGTTCAGGGCGCGGGCCACCTGGTTGATGTTGATGCCGATCGCGCGCAGCTGCTTGGCGTATGCGAGGATGGCCACGCGGGTCTCGCCCTCGAAGGTCGGTCCATACTCGCCCACTTCGCGCGCCAGGCGCCGCAGCACTTCGCTAGCCGTGAGCCGTTCCTCAGCACAAAACGCCTGCAACCGCGCATATTCCGCCTCGCTGAGACGAACATGGACAACACGGCTCTTCCTCTCCCTCGATGCCACGGATCAATAATTCCAACACAATCAATTCGGTTTCGGGGTCCTGGGGCGACTGCCGCAACAGACCATAAGCCCGCCCGGCAAGGGCACACGCATATTTGTATCACAATATATGCTATCCTGCCATCTCTACTTCATCCATTTTTCACCACTCGAAATCAATTACTCTATACACTGCACACACTACTGTCACATCGAGCACTACTAGCACTCCGGCCCCTTCAAGCACCATGACCACGTCATGCACGACTGCCGCTTCGTGCACGACGACCACTGCAAGCACTTCCAGAGCCCCCGACACGGAAGGCAATACGAGCGCTACCAGCACGACGGCAACTGAGGACGCTGATGGCATGGCAAGCACTTCGAGCATTGCAGGCACTTGGCAAAGCCAGGTATCTTATTTATGGATTTATGATCCCTATTTGCCTTTGCGGTTGTCGGCGGGAAGGGGCATTCAGAGGAGAAAGTGAAACGTGACGATTCTGGCCTTCGCCAATTCCAAAGGTGGAGTTGGCAAATCGACACTCTGCACCCTGATCGGCTCCGAGCTGGCGAGCCAGGGTGCGAGCGTGACAATCCTCGATGCAGACAGCATCCAGCAGTCCTGCTCGAAGTGGGCGGCGCGCTGCCGTCATGCAGGAACCCTGCCGAAGCTCCTCCAGGTCGAGCCGATCACATCGGAGCACCAACTCACGGAGCGGCTTCAGCGCTCCCGCGCCTCCAATGACGACGAAATCCTTCTCGTTGACGTGCAAGGCTCGATGAACGCATTCCTGACTGTGGCGATCGTGGCAAGCGACATCACGATTGTGCCCACCAAGGCGACGGTCATGGAAATGGTCGAAGCCGTCAAAATGTTCGAGTTCGCGAGGGACCTGCGCCGGGCACCCCTGCGCCTGGTCCTGAACAAGGTGGAGGGCATCGATCGGTCGACGACCGCGTTTCAGGATGCCATCACGCTCATCCGGGAGCATCGCCTCGCCTGCCTCAACACCTTCGTGAGGCAGCGCAAAGTTTATGAGCAGTTTTCCAAGGACGCCGGCACCCTGTCGGCCATAGGCAATGATCCCGCCAAGCGCGATCAGGTCGACAAGGCGCGGGTCAACATCACAAACCTGATCTCGGAAATCTCTCGAACCATTGAGCAAATCAATGAGTGAAGAAAAGAAGGCCAAGACCCCCTTCGGCGGGAAACGCCGGGAAACATTCGATCTCGGCGAGATGCTCGCGAGCTCGCGCCCGGCTGCCGCCAAGCAGGGGATCTTGATGGCACCGGATATCGCCGCGGCCGGGGTAGTAGCCCCAGTCCCCCAAGAGAAAGCAGTACCGACGCGCCAGACCCGTCCCATCAAGGGCCGGCTTTCACGGCGCCAGGCGGGCGCCGAAAGGGTCCAACTCAACCTCGATCCCGAACTCATCGTCTCCTCGAAGATGCGGGCCATCCAGGAACGCATGTCGCTCTCGGATCTGGTCGAGGCCGCTATCCGCTCCTTCCTCAAATCCTGAAGGATCGATATGCGAACTCGTTTTGTTTTGGCGGCGCTGACCTTGACGGTCTTGCCCCCGCCTGCCCTTTCCCAGCAAGCGGACCACATCATATCCGGCTACGGCTACGTCGTTGATGGCGAAACCCTGGCGATCGGAACCGACAAGGTTCGCCTCGCCGCAATCATTGCGCCGGCGCTCTCGGAGCAGGCAACGGACAGGGTGGGACGCTTCTATCCAGTCGGCCTGTTCGTCCGCGACGTGCTCGCCTCGCTCGTTGCGGAACAAAGCATCGGCTGCAGGGCGACGCCGATCAATGGCAGGGATCGGGATGCCGAGGGTAGACTCTTCGCGATCTGCTCCTCTTCATCCACGGCGGACCTCGCCGCCGAGCTTGTGAAGCGCGGCTGGGCCGTGCTCGACAGAAGCAAGGGGGTGCCGGTCTATGCCTCCTACAAGGCCAACGAGGCGGCCGCGAGAACAAGCGGGCGCGGCTTGTGGCAGGGCAAGTTCCCGGCGCAGGAGGAAGCGCCGGGGAAATAGGCCACGAAATCGCCAGGGCTTATGCCGTGGCGATATCCGTCTTGCTGAAATCATCCCCCTTGAACAGCAGCGCCGCCCGAAAATAACGGGCCGCTCCGTAGGACAGGCAATCGCCCATGTTGAGTGCTGCCGGATGCCGGCCCTTCCCGAACAGTTCGCGTGCCGCGACCGCATGTTCCGTCATCTGCGGCGTGAAGCCGGCCACGGTGACGTTCGCCGCCTCGATCGTCGCAAGGACGATCTCATGGGCCTGCTTGGGCGTGAGCTGGCGCTGGCGCGAAAGAGCACAGGTCGCCTCGAAGACGACGACGGCCGTGGTGATCGGCTTGCGCGCCTCTCCGATCTTGTCAGCGAGCTGCTCCCAGCCCTCCTCCTGCAGCATGATCGCAACGAGGGCGGAAGTCTCCACGAAGATGGTCACTCGCCATACTCCGCATCGAAGAAGGCCTTGTCGGCACGTTGACCAGTGGGCGCGGCGGCCTCGACGCGCGAATGGATCGCGCCCAGCCTACGGGATAGAGGCACCTTCCGCTCGTCATTGGCCAAGGCTTCGGCGCAGGCCCCCCGAATGGCCTCCGTCAGGCTGACCTGGCGGGCGGCCGCAAGTTTGCGAACCGCGGCATCCGCCTCCTTGTCGGTAATGTGAAGCGTCATCGGCAATCCCCTTTATGTACAGGACTTGCTATATACGTATATATCGAAGCATGTACATCACGGCAAGGACTAACGGGTGGCCGAAAGAAAACGTGTTAATAAATCCATATCTAAGTCAGGACGCAAGGTTGCATATGCCGCCCCTAGAGGAGGACCCTCTTCGCAAGAAGCTTCAAAATCGCATCCTCCTGATCGCAATTTTGGCGGCAGGCTTTGGCCTGGTCGAGCTCATGTGGCTCTGGACGCACTGACATGCGTACGCCGTTATCGCGGCCGCTGACCGCGCGGCCTATCAGCTGGCGCCTCGCCTTGCCCTTCCGGCTTCCGCTCTGCCTCAGCCAAAGGCGCGGTCTCTCTTGAGGTTGGGGAGGCGCCGGTGTCGCTCGGCCCAAGACCCGTTAGCGCCGCAAGTCGCGCGGCGTGGACTTCGCGCTCCACCACCTTTTGCACGTAGGGTTTGAGGTAGGTGTCGAGATGCCCCTTTCCGGGCTGATCAAGCTCCCGCGTCAGGGCATGCAGATACTGCGCCTTATCGGTTCGGCTCCATTCGACACTGATGCCCGCGCGGTGAGCAAGCTCGGTATGCACCACCATGATCGTACGACCATTCCCATCCAGGAAAGGGTGGGCATAGGCCAGCGTGCCCATGACCTCGCCCGGCTTTCTGGCCATCAATGACGTGTTCTGGCCGTCGCGAAGGGCATAATCGATTGCGGCCTTGACGTCGCCCGGATGCGCGAACAGGTCGCTACGTCCGCCCCTGCTGATCGCAATGGTCGGCGCGTGCCGGCTGCGATCTTCACCCGCCCAGGGGTAAACACCGCCAAACAGAATTTTGTGAGTGCCCAAAACGTCGCCAAAGGTCAACTCGGGCTTGCTCGCGAGAGTGTCGAGCGCCTTGCCGACATTGGCCTTGAAGGCGCGATGCTCAAGTCGCTTGACATGCTCCACATCGGAGGCGCCGGCGAAATTCCGAAGGTACCCGCGCGTGGCAGCGTCGCCAAAGGGATCGAAGACCATTCCTACTCAGCGGCAAGATAGGCGGCGTGAAGCCGCGTCGCCTGCGGTCCCGTCACGACGCCGGAGCGTTCAAGCTCCACGAGCAGATTTTCGGTGTCGTCGAGCTCGATGTCGTCCCCTGCGAGACGGGTGACATGATCGGCCCAGGCATCGAGGGCCGTCGCCTTGTAAGTGATGCCGTTCTCCTTGGCCAAGCGCCGAATTTCGTCAGCTACAGCGGACCTGCTGGTAGCATGGAGAGCAAGGGAAGCAGTCATGCAATCTCATCCAATTCGCTGATGATACTAGCAGAATCGGCCACGATTGTCGACTTCCTCGCCTCCTCCAAGGGGGAGGCTGCAAATCCGCTTGCTGTTCCTAGAGGGCTGGAAGTAGCCCGGCTTTCGCCGGGCAGTCTCTTCTCGTGACTGGATCGTGACATTGGCGCGCATGCGTCAACATTTCCGCTCGCGCACCAGTTGGCGGCTGCCTATGGTCCGCGCATGCAAAAATCGAGCGAACAAAGAGAAGAAGTTGCTGCCTATCTGGCGGCCGGCGCAGTGATGGTTCTGGCTCTGCTGGGAGTGGCCTACACCGTTTTATCTCAGATCAACATCTTCTAAGCCGAGCATGCGCCAGCCTACTTCCAGGAGATGACCGGCGAGACGATCGAGCACCCGGATACCCTCGTGGTAATGCATACCATCTGCACGCGCGGCCTAAACGAGCCGCCAGCGTTGGAACCTCCGGACTACAGGCTGCTCACACATCTGGATACGGTGGCCTTTGCCCAGCTCGTACGGGAGGAGGATGGAAGGCGCGTGGATTGCCGTCAGCACCGTCGTACTAGCTCGTCTCCTCGCCAGCGTTCGCACGGTTTTTGCCCTTGGGGGCGCCGGTCTTATCCTTTTCAGAATGACCGTGCTTGAGCTTCTCCGCTTCCTCGTTCTGCTCGTGGTCGTTGGGGCGGCCTCGCGGCTCCGACTCTCTCTTGGCTGTCATGACACGTTCCTTTCGTGGTTTCCGATATTGGAACGACGTAAGCAGCCTGGCTGTTCCCCGGGAAATGGATCATTGGTTGTGGGGCGACGCGGGCGAATGGCCTAAATCGGCGCTAACACCTTCCCACGTACCCCCGCTACGGGAATCTAATAATCACTCTCATCCACCCCTTCTTCAGGAAGGGTGGGATTGCCTTCGGTGTCTGTGATCAGGTCCCAGTTTCGATAGTAGCGCAGCGTGTCGCCGCCTGCACTGACCATGACGGCCTTGGTGTCGCCCCACAGATGCCTCTCATGACCCGAAAACGGGGAGCCGAATCCTACAGAAGTCCAGCCAAACGCGCTGCCGCCGCCGTTGCTCATCAGCGAGCGCGCCGCGGCCGCCAGAAACGCCCATCCATGCGGGTCCTCCGCCACATTGCAGCCCCCGAAATAGAGGCGGCCATTGCTTCCGGGGAAAAGCCGGTCAAAGCCCTGGCGATAAAAGTGGTCGTACCACACCCGGCGGGTAATCGAGTCGGAACAAACCTTGATATGGCCTGAGCTGCCGTGCCCCGTGACGATACAATTGCGGAAAGTGACGCCATCGGCGATCAGCTCTCGCATTCTCCTCTTCATCTCGATCAAGCCGTCTTTCAGGTGCATGCTGTAACTGTCGTCGGATGATTCCCGTTTGAAAAACATTCGGCTGCGAAGGGTATCAACGCTATCGATGCTGAGCAGTTCATAGTATTTTCTTCCCATTTCAAGCTCCTCCCGTTAGCTCGACCGCGCCCGATAATACGACGCCAAAAAGAACGGCGAACCGAAAGCGCGTTGGGCAAGTTCATCTCGCTCCAGGACGATGACCTTGGTTGGCGAGGTCATCGATTGTGCAAACATATAACGTTCTGCACTGCCTGATTATCCCGCAAACAGAGGAGCGATCTGCACAAAGCACAAAGCCGACTTGGACCGCATAGGGGCTTCGCACGCAATATATCGCTGCTGTCCGGTTGGGAGGGTGGCGCTCAAAGGACTGCGCGAGGAAGCCGACGAGGCGATTGTTCACGAGCTTAGAGGGTGAGGCTTCGCTGCCGACGGATATTCCGGTGCTATGAATCACCGAGCGACGTTGGTCGTTTTGCTGTCTCGATCTCGTTCAGGAAGGCGCGAACGATGGCGAATGCTTCGGGCAGCGATTTTGCCTTCTTTTCAAGCACTATCTTACGGCCCTCATGGGTCAGTATGACCGCTCTCGTTTCCCTCAGCCATTCGACATTGTCAGGATGAGTATCCATGGGAGGTGCCCTTCGAAATGTTTCCTGCCCCTACCTGCCAGGCGATCAAATGCAACGATACGAATAGCTATCGCGCAGTGACGATTCTTCGAACCTTAATTGTAGCGGCTTGAAATCATCGAGCGCCAGGCTTGAGATCATCGTGGTTGCCGGCTCAAATTATCTGAGATCGAAAACGGCATCTGGCTCACATTGCGCGAGACCGGGCTCGAATTATTCGCAACGGGCTCAATATGATGAGACCGGCGCGGCGTGTCGCAAAAATTGTTCGCTTGTTTAGGCAACGGCGTCAGCAGGCTTAGCATCTTGCGAGCGAGGGCACCGGCCGGATAGGGCTTAGGCAGAAAGCCAGCTCCGATGACGTCCGACTCGGCCCGAGCGTCGATCCAGGCAGAATGGATCAGGATTTTCATCTCAGGAAGATGACGGACCGCATAACCTACAAGAGCCAGTCCTCCTGGCGCAAGATCCACGTCGATGTCGACAATCATCGCATCGAAATCGCCGCGATGCAGGAGCATTGTCATTGCGATGACGGTACTCTCACTCTCGATGACCTCATATCCTTCGTCAAGTAGTTCGTTTGCGCAGATCAGCAGAGATGCGAGATCGCATTCGACCAACAAGATCAAAGCTGAAGCAGCCGGTAGCTCGGAGTGATCGTCATTGTGACTATCGGCGCCGTTGGCAGTGGTCGCGATGGCTTGAGACGGTGCGAGGCATGGCAAAATCGGAGACCTCGCATCTGTGCTCTTCTCAATTGAGCCCACAAGCGCCTTAGGGCCGCGCAGGCCTTCTCCTGCTCCAAACATCAAGATGACTCGACAGCTGTTGTCGGGGCTCCATCGACTTGAATCATGGCATCGAACTCAGATGGAGTGACGCGCACGATCTGTATCAGGGTCTGCGGCCTGGAGATCGCCGGCAGATGAATGAGAGCCGCGATGCGCCGATAGGCCAGGAACGACAGGCCCTCGAGCAGTTCCTCATCCATGTCGACCCGATAGTCGCCCGCAGGCTGGCTCTCCTTCATGCTGTCGATCTGGAACGGCTTCGTGAACGTTACGGTCGACTGCGTCGTACGAGTGGTCATCGCGTCTCTCCTCGGTGATCGGATGATTTCTGCACAGGCAGCCGTCGTCCTGCTTTCACGGACGGCCGCTGCGTGTCCGCCTGGAAAGTGGATCGGGAAGCACCCGTGGAGCCACCTTCATTTTCCCAAATTGCGATGGCGTTCGCAGGTTCGCCGTCTAGCGAAGGGGAGGTAGCCGGACGAACCAGTATCATTTCGCTTGATCCATACTGTGGAGCAGATGCTCACCAGCAACTCGCTCGTGAATCTCAATGCTGCGCTTGATACGGTACTGCGGTTCGGGCCAAGTCTCGGGCAAGAGACGGATTACCTCGTAGCCAGTGCCATTCGCCATATCACGATGCTCGCTCCGTAGTGAGACATGCTCGCCGAGCCTGAATTTATGCTGTTTCATCTGGCTTATCCTGACGCGTTCAACGCTGTTTGCCTAACAGTAAATGCTAGACAAGAAACCAAATTCTCAAATTCTTCGAACAAGGAATTGGTTGAAAGTGAATTGTGGAACCCGCATTTCGCAGAAATAGAAAATTATTGCTACAATTGCGGCATAGTACTCCTTTTATATTGAAATTGCTATAATTTTAAAAAAAGATAATCATTTTAATTTAATGATCGAAAATTATGTGATCTGAATGTTGATTCTCAGAATTTCCGTAATATTTTTCTCAATTACTTTTGGCACTCGTGGCGCATGAGTGCCAAAGGGTATATAAAGGTGGGATGGCGCGCCGCTGCGCGCCCAGCCCGAAAGGGGCACCCAATGACTTTCCGACCTCTACACGACCGGGTCGCCATCAGGCGGCTCGAAGGCAAAGATAGATCCAAAGGTGGGATCATCATTCCCGACACCGTGAAAGAGAAGCCTCAGGAGGGCGAAGTGATCGCCGTCGGCCCGGGGCGCGCGACGAGAGCGGTAAACTCATTCCCGTCGATCTCAAGCCCGGCGATATCGTCCTCTTCGGCAAATGGTCGGGTACCGAAATCAAGATCGACGGTCTGGATCTCCTCATCATGAAGGAGGGCGATGTCATGGGCATCGTCGGCGAGGCGAAGATTGCGGTTAAAGCGGCCTGATCCACCGCCTCCGCCGCCCCTCCATTCACAGAATTTACCGGAGTTCCACCATGCCCGCTAAAGACGTCAAGTTTTCCACCGATGCACGTGACCGGATGTTGCGCGGCGTCGAGATCCTCAACAATGCCGTTAAGGTGACGCTCGGCCCCAAGGGACGCAATGTCATCATCGAGCGCTCTTTTGGTGCGCCCCGCATCACCAAGGACGGCGTTACTGTCGCCAAGGAAATCGAGCTGGTCGACAAGTTCGAGAATATGGGCGCCCAGATGGTGCGCGAAGTCGCTTCGAAGACCAATGACCTAGCCGGTGATGGCACCACTACCGCGACGGTACTCGCTACCTCGATCTTTCGTGAAGGCGCCAAGTTCGTCGCAGCGGGCATGAACCCGATGGACCTCAAGCGCGGTGTCGATATTGCCGTGCTTGCCGTGGTCAAGGATATCGAGGCGCGGGCCAAGAAGGTACGGTCCTCCGAAGAGATCGCCCAGGTTGGTACCATTGCCGCCAACGGCGATGCCTCGATCGGCGCGATGATTGCCGAGGCGATGAAGAAGGTCGGCAATGAAGGCGTCGTGACGGTCGAGGAGGCCAAGAGCGCTGAAACCGAACTCGATGTCGTCGAGGGCATGCAGTTCGATCGCGGCTACCTCTCGCCCTACTTCATTACCAATGCCGAGAAGATGTCGGTTGAACTGGAGGACGTCTACCTCCTGATCCACGAGAAAAAGCTTACAGGCTTGCAAGCTCTCCTCCCGCTGCTCGAAGCGGTGGTACAGAGCGGCAAGCCGCTTGTCATCATCTCCGAGGATGTCGAAGGCGAGGCGCTGGCGACTCTGGTCGTCAACAAGCTGCGCGGCGGCCTGAAGGTCGCGGCCGTGAAGGCTCCTGGCTTCGGTGATCGCCGCAAGGCCATGCTCGAGGATATCGCCACTCTGACGGCGGGACAGCTCATCTCCGACGAACTAGGCATCAAGTTGGAGAACGTCACGATAGACATGCTCGGCCGAGCCAAGCGCGTGCGCATCGACAAGGACGCGACGACCGTCATTGATGGTGCCGGCAAGAAGAAGGACATCGAGGCCCGCATCCAGCAGATCAAGGGGCAGATCGAAGAAGCGAGTTCCGATTACGACAAAGAGAAGCTGCAGGAACGCCTGGCCAAGCTGTCAGGCGGCGTGGCGGTCATCCGTGTCGGCGGTGCAACCGAAGTCGAGGTCAAGGAAAAGAAGGACCGCATTGAGGACGCGCTGAACGCCACACGCGCCGCGGTTCAGGAAGGCATCGTCCCCGGCGGCGGTGTGGCATTGTTGCGGGCCAAGGCGGCCCTGGCAAATGTCACCTCGGACAATCCCGATGTCCGGGCCGGCATTGCCATCATCATGCGGGCCCTGGAGGCGCCGATCCGGCAGATCGTTGAGAATTCCGGCGTCGAAGGGTCGACTGTGGTGGGCAAGCTGCTGGAAGCGAACAATCCCAATGCCGGTTTCGATGCCCAGACCGAGCTCTATGTCGACATGATTGAAGCGGGCATCATCGATCCCGCCAAGGTGGTGCGAACCGCCTTGCAGGATGCAGGTTCCGTGGCGGCCCTGATGATCACCACCGAGGCGATGATTGTGACGGCGAAATCGGATGGCGCCGGCGTCACGCCCAATGGCGGGATGGGATATTGAAGATGGCCCATGTGGAGATAATAAAAGTGGAGGAACGCGTGAACGGCCGACTTCTGTTTAACGTTCGGGTTCCTTTGACTACAGGCAGGATGGAACTTCCAATCGCGATCAAAGATCAGGGATCATCTGCCCTGAACGAAGCCGCGGTTCTTCGATCCACGCTTGACTTCGCAGAGGAACTGGCGGCGTCGGTTCGCCCCCCGGACAAGGGGTAGCTGTAGTGGCTTCCTAAGAAACACACCCGGCAGTAGTTGGAGCTAAGGAGTATCCGAGCGTCTTGGCACGACGCTGAAGATTGGCGAGCACACGACTGCGATGCCGCTCGTCATAGGCTGCGGCGCCAGGATCGTGATAGATCACGCCGGACCGCAGCGTATTGTAAAAGAGCACCGCGATCTTGCGAGCAGTCGCGGTGACCGCCTTCTGCTTGCCGATCCGTGCTGCGAGACGTCGGTAGAATGCACCGAGAGCCGTGTCGCTTCGCCCAATCGTGACGGCCGCCAACCGCAGCAGTGCCGCTGCCCGACTGGAAGATCGCCGCGTGCGTGATGAGAGCAGCTTGCCCCCTGAGATTTTGTTGCCCGGCGCGAGGCAAAGCCAGGATGTAAAGTGCTTTGCGCTCGGCCAGGCCTGCAAATCCGAGCCACATTCCCCGATCAGCTTGAGCACCAAAGAAGAGCCGAGACCATGGATTTGAGTCAGGTCAACGCCGAGAACACCGTAAAGTGCTGCTCGAACATCGAAGGACGGCGCATTCACCTGCTTGGTCTTCGTCCTTATCTTCGGTAGGGCTGGCAGCTGACCTTCCGCACGGACCGTCAGGTCCGAGATGGCCTCCTCCAGCTTGCGGTCACATTCCAGCATCTTCTCCTGGTAGAAGTCGTATAGCTGCAAGGATTGGGTCAGGGCGAAGACATGCTCGCCACGATCATTGCCTACCAACGATGCCCGGATGGTCTCGATCGAGGAGTGGCAGCGGACATCGCGGAGTGACGCCAACACATCCGGATCGCGCTCCCCCTCCACGATGGCCCGGATGATTCGCATGCCTGTTGCACCGGTGATGTCCGAGACGACGTGATGAAGTTGCAGGTTCATCTCCATCAGCGCCTTCTGCATGTGCTGGATATGAGCGGCAGCGTATTCCACCAACCGCTCGCGTTGCCGCAGGTAAGCTCGCAGGGTCGCAATCTCCGCCGCTGGCCTGAAGCTCCCTCTGAGCAAGCCGTAAGAGTGAAGCTGCCGGAGCCACCCTGCATCGCTGACATCGGTCTTTCGGCCCGGCACGTTCTTGGCATATCGGGCATTCACGAGGATCACCTCGAAGCCATGCTGTTCGAGGATCTCGAAGGCGGGAATCCAATAGACGCCGGTGGATTCCATTGCGACGCTGGTCACTCCGCAAGATTGGAACCACTCGGCCAGACTATGCAGATCTTGCGTGAAGGTGCCGAATGCGCGCACTGGCATGTCGTCACTGTGCGGGCTCACTGCGGCCATATGCATGGTCGAACCGATATCGACCGCGGCAGCTCCGGGGTTGAACATCTTCAGACCCGCTCTATTACCGGTGTCGGTCTTCATCATAGTATCTCCTCCGTTCAGGTCGGAGGGGCTGGGCCATGCAAGTCCGTCATCTTCCTAACCGGGATCACCGCGGAAACGGCGTCGCCATTCTCAAGTGCGCATAGGCCCATGTGCCACGTTTTTTAACGGGGTCAGACGCCACCAATAAGCCATCGGCAACTCCCCTCCGCCTGCGAGAGTAGCAGGTGTTTTTACCGCGCACAGGCGGGCTGCGGCCCAGCGACGGTTTTTTAAGATGTCGCGCTCCTCGATGACGCGCGCCAGTTCCTTCTTCAGACGACGTATCTCTGCCGCCTGATCCCCATCGCTTCCTGATGGCTTCGAGAACTTCTTCTTCCACGCGTAGAGCGAGTGTTGGCTCACGCCCAGCCGCTGCGACACCTCCGCAACCGGATAGCCGCGCTCCGTGATCTGCGCGACAGCATCGCGCTTGAACTCGTCACTGAAATTGCCAGACCCCATCATGGCCTCCTTGCCTCAAAATTAGAGAAGAAGGCGTCCACAAATCTAGGGGCTATTCAGTATACGTCCACCCTGGCGTCATCCCGCGTTCTATAGACCGTGCGCGCTGTCTGGTCTGTGTTGCCAGTTACCGCGGCGAGGAGATGGTTGGCATAAGGGCTCCTCCATCGGTGAGGGAGGATTTTCGTGCTTCTCGTAGAGTCCTCAAGCTCTCAAGAATAAACTTTGAGCCTTCCTCCGAATTTGCGACAACCTTAGTTTGAATCAACTCATCAATCGCATCAAATATTACCGCGATGATGGGCATATCTGGGCTAATACTTTCGTAGATGTAGCCACGCAATCCAGTCATCATTCTACCTCGACCCTTCTATGCAGAATATAACACTACGCCTTTCAGCAGACTTTTGGAACCTAAGTCGCTGCAACTCTCACACGTCCACCCCAGCAATCTCCCGGTCGAATGGGAATGTTGGGCCCCGATTCTTGTAACTGGATCCTCATGCCCGACGGGTAAGGCGATCTCACGCAAACCGGTCTGTTGGAGCCTGCAGATCGCCCGCCACCGACTGGAAGCATTGTAGGCGGACTGAATATCGTCTGGACATTCCCCCCAAGCGGGCCGAGATTGCCCTAGTGGCTTTCTCACTGCAAACCGCCCTAGGCCCATCGAAAAAAAGCCATAGGGTCGGGATGTCCGGTGAGTAGCCTCGCGGCGGTCGGGGTATTCAGCCCCTTAGCCGGAAGCGTGATGCCTCGGCTTGAACTCCCAGCGCGGGCGCATGGCCTGCTGCCGGTGGTAACATACGGATCGAAGTTAGTGTGGGCCGTTCCTCGCACGAGAATAGCTTCCGGCCTCCCGAGGTTGTCCCGTGGGGAGCGTTCGCGCGCACCGTTCCCAGCATTACTCACGGCTCCCGAGAAATATTTCGCACTGCCACGATTTAAATAGGAGAACTGGCAAAAAAGTGTTATTCTTTATAGAACTCGTTGACAATTCAAAACAATTTCGAATTGAGATCTATATCATAGGAACGACAATTATCATTTCAACGATATAAATTTAAACCTATGAAATAGGCCTATAGATTCTTATTGAAGCTTCATGTGCGTTCGTAGAACGGCTTTATTTCATTAGGTTCCGTAAGCATTGGACGGTTTTTCAAGGTCCTTCCTAGCGGACGTGGGCGTTGGATCAAACGTCGAAGGAACTTTCGTCCACGCGAACCCATACGCTAGGGAAAGTTGGGATGGACTTCCGCGCCTACATCACTATCGCGACGATAGTCGCAGCAGTATTCGCACTAGGGTACTCAGCGAATACACTCCGGCAAGCAGCGGCGGAGCAGGTGAGTGTGAAGCTGGAAGGCACCCATTGATCCGTCAGGGCGCGCCAGCCTTGACTCAAGTAGACTGCCACAAAATGACGCGAGAGTTCCGATGGGTTCTCGATCGCGAATTCATATTCGATGAAATGAGAGAGACGATGCCATTCATCATCATTTATACTGACCGCCAGGGGAGAAGAAACCGGGCAGAGGGCCGGAGTTATGAGTTCTCCTCGCAGGCGCGGCAGGCAGTGCTGGCTATTGTAAAGGCTTACAGGCAACCCTTTGGATATGAGCGAGCGGGCGACGCCTGGTACGTCTATCAGCCCATTGGTCCTCCAATCGTCTTTCACATCGAGGAAACGGCCGCAGGCATATCGTCGATCTCGCTGTCACGGAGCCAGCCATCGATAGCGGCAAACCTTCCACGGGAGAGCTGAAATCAGGACTCAAGACCACGGCAAGCCAGGCGATTAGGGAGCGAGGTACGCGGCCTTGGATGCGGCGGCCAAGGCAATCATCCCCACAGAGACGTCAGAAAGGCAGGAGAAGATAGTGAGATTACGAACATTCCGCTAGGCGACGGTATCTGGCAACCCGATCGGTCCATACGTTACAGGAAAATACCGCGTGAAACGCTAGACGAGAAGAGCAACGTCTCAGCGCATAGCATAACTAGTCACTTGGAGAGACAGGCAGTTGAAAATCTTATTTACCCGCCATGAAGCGTTGGAGATGAATGTATTGCTTATCGAAGGTCTGCGCGCCGCGCGGCGCCTCCGTGCTGCCACCTTGGAATCGATCGACAATCTCAGCCCTGAACAGAGATTGTTAAATCTGGCTAGACTGACGCTCTCTCGGGGCGAAATTGAGCTATCTCCGGAACTGAGACAGCAGCTAACTTACTTGCTGGATCTGGGTTGGAGAACGCTGGGCGATATGCGTTTAGATGACACGCCCGAGCGCGATGGTGCGCTATACAGCGCACTGCGTACGAAGTTCGCATAGAGCTTTGAGCCGGCGCTTATCCGCTAAATGCTAAGAGCCTCTGAAAATTGATCCCGCCAGGAGAAACTAAGCCGGCTTCCTGATGGTGATGACCGGCTCCAATTGCGCAAGCAGGAGAAATGCTCCTGTCGATACGGTTGGGGGCTCAGAGCGCCAGACGATGGTGGTCCCACAAATACATCATCCACCAAGGGCCGCTGGAGTCCCGGCACCCCCGCCAGATCTCGAGCTCTTGGGGGTCTAGAGAGACGACAGAGAGGAGCGTCGGATCGTAACCGACCGATTGTTACCGCGGATATTTTGCTTTGATACGCGCGATGAGTGCTTCGTCGTCGACAAAGCTGTTGAGGAAGTCGTTCCATTCCTGAGTTGAGCGGCGCGCGTAGGAGAGCATCTGTTCCAGTTCCTCCATGCCGTCATCTGTCAGCGCGGTAATGGCTTCGTCCTCACCGCTATAGACACTGATTATGCTGCCGTAGGTCAGATTATCATCGTTGGAGACTATTGCCTGGAGAAGCTCCGGATCCTCGCCGAGGATTTCAGCGACATATTTGATCGTGCGGACATGAGTGATTGTTGCCATCAGGCAGCCTCGGCGCGGATGGTGGCGACAGGTGACCAGTTCCAGGGAAGCAACTCATCGAGGCGATTGATCTTGTGATCATGGATGCGGTCGAGCACATCGGCCAGATAAGCCTGGGGATCCAGGCCATTCAACTTGGCCGTCTCGATGATCGTCATGGCACGCGCGTCACGCGCGGCAACCGCATGTGAGGTTGATCAGGCTCGCTTCCGAGCCGCGTCTCGTCGAAGGGCTCAGACCTTGGATGCGCAACTCCAGGATATCGCCAATGGTACTTTTGAATACCCCCTTGACCTAACAATCGTCATGTGAGGTCTCATTACAGGTCAGCCCGGCTGGAACCGGCCGGGGGCCACACGATCCATCGCTGGCTCTGGCCGGAATTCCATCACACTACTTCGTCTCTTTCGTCACCACCAATCCGCTCGGCAACCAGTCGCCTTCCCTGAGCGCCCAGAGCATCATCATGGCTTCCTCGCGATAGCTCTCCCACATGGGGCGACCATCCATCTTGAGGTTTTCAGAGTGGCCGTGGAATTGGCAAAGGGCACGACAGATGCGCTCAATCGGATCGACGTTGCGGTTCCTTAGCATCAATCCACTTTCCTAGGTTTTCCGGCATCTCGCCATGCTTAGGCAGATTGATGTGGTGCGTTGCCGCTTCGCCGATCAAGTATCACTTCGTAACTGACCCCCTGTCCATCTCTGAGTTCGTTCATTCCGCTGCGCTCTATCGCTCTGAGATGGACGAAGACATCCGGGCTGCCATCATCGGGTTGAATGAAGCCGAAGCTCTTTAGCGAACTAAACGATTTGATGGTGCCGATGCTCATGCCGGGCCTTTCAAAACAGGCTCTCTCTCGCTCTCGCCATGAAGCGGCGAACGCGGAGGGATCGGGCCAATTTTCGGGAATGCACTCTTGCGAGATGTGGCTTGGCCATAGAAGAGTCGGAGGCCAAGAATGAGAATTCAATGTGGACGCTGTACGAGGACGCGTCAAGCCAGCTGTAATTTCGCCAGATAAAAAATAATTTTACACCCCTTCGATTAAAATAGGAGAGTCAGCAAAAAAGTGTTATTGATGATAGAAATCATCACAATTCAAGATTATTTTGGATTGTGATTTATACTTTTATTTCTATAATACTAATTCAATCTATGAGATAGGTCTGTATTTCGTGATTAAGTTCTCATATAAGTTCGTAGAGCGTTTTTTTCGTTGGGGCCTTGGGCATCGGATGTCTTTTCAAGGTTCCTATTGGCGCTCGTGAACTTTGGAACGAACACCGAGGGGACTTTCGTCCAGGCTACCTAATCTGCCTGGGTGGATGAAGCAAATAAGACTCTGTCAATATTCGCTCATGTTCCGATACTCCGACGGGAAGGCCCATGTATGGCAAGTTTCAATATTCTCAAGGTTGAGGAGCGCCCGGGCGGGCAGCTTCTCTTCAACGTTCGGGTACATTCGGCTGTCGGTAGGATGGAACTGCCCATTGTCGTAAATGATCAGGGATCGGTAAGCCTGAACGAAGCCGCCGTCGTTCGAGCCCTGTCCAGCTTTGCTGAAGAACTAGCCGCGTCGCTCTGGCCGCGCACAAGTGGATCAACGTCGCCAGCCCAGAGAGCAATGGGCATTGGCTGAGCACGCCTCGGACGGGCTACTTGATTTGACTTTTCAGACAATCGTCCGCATTCCGCGACGAGCTAAGACGAATAGATTGGCAGCACTGTCGCCGTCACAAATATATCGGTATGCCCTGCATATGTCACCGTTGAAGGTAACCTTGTACCAGTAGTGGCTGATGGCTAATTGCGCTCTCGGTGGACGATTTCGCCTGGTGACGACGACCCCACGAGGCTATTTCTGCAACGCCCTAGCACAAATAAAACTAGCGAAAAATGAGCGGCATTATGATGTATTAGGCTATAATATCATTCCGTATAAATTCAAATTAAATAGAGATTCCCTCCAAAATTCCATTTATTCGAAAAAATAACATGCTTTTTATCTCATACATAACTATAATTTGTCTCCTTGTTTTTGCTTTGATTCAGGCGCATACTTATGTATCATTAATCTGGCTTGTGCCGCTACCGCCTTTTGGGGCTCAGGCCAGTTGAAGTGGCGGACGAGTCCGTGGAAGCTCTCGAAATTGGGCTCTGCCACTAAGTCCGGATAGGCTGGCAACTCGGCGAACGTTCTGGTTTGAACCAGCATTACCCACAACGCGATCATTGTGTCGCCTACGGAGACCCGCAGCCATGGCCAGCCGGACCACTCAGACTATCGTTAGCTTTTCGCACGCCTTCCTGCTGCCCGATTTCGATAAGCCGCAATCAGCCGGGAACTACCGCGTCGATTACGACGAGGAGTCTATCGAAGGTATTTCCCGTCTGGCATGGCTTCGCACCGCCTCCTTTATTCACTTACCTGCAATCGATGCAAAGATGTCGACACATCAGATGGTGCCGATCAATCCGGCGGTCCTCGACGCCGTGATTGAGAAGGACAGAAGAATACCGTGAGTCCTCCAGATTATTCCCAGTTCTCGCCCAATGCTTCCTTCTCCGCCAGTACATCTTTATGCCGTAGCACAGGTGGTTCGACTAAGGGCCACTTTCATGCCATGGTATGCTGAACCACCGGCATCCCCATATTGACGCCAAAAGGGAAGATTCACGCGGTACCGGAACAACGATAGACAACGTTTTCTTAGAGGTAACGACGCGGGACGAGCTCGAAACCTTGAACCATCGATTGGCAACGAAGACTCTACTCTTATTGAGGGCACCTTGGGTTATGGCTAAAGGACAGAGGCGCAGTAATCGCAAAGTCAGAAAACCGAAGCCGCAATCCCCCGCTCTCAAGCCTGCAGGCAGCCGCACCAATCAGAGCCAGCTTGTGGCCTATACAAACACCAAACGTATCAATGACAAATAATAATGGTCGTGAAGTCTTGTAAAATCCGGGGGCGACGATGACGATCGTCATTCAGTTCTATCGTATACGTGAAACAGATAACGCCCATGCTGTTATTGGCCAAGAAATTGCGGACGCCACAGATCTAGATGGCGCAATCGAAGCGGCAGGGCGGCTTAGCCGGACTCTCAACATGCCGCAGCGTCCGGACGCAGTGTCCATCGTCGACAGCGATGGGCACGAGCTCTATTCCCGTAAGTTAGACCCAGGCGCAGGCCTCTGAATCAAAGGACATCGCCATGGACTTGCTCCCTATCGAATTCGAGCAACACGCGTTCGCCCTTGGCGCCTGGGATAATGACGATGGTGCGTCCGCCTCTGGCACGGATGATCATCAGTATGGCAAATGGATCGAGCGTGACCGATTCTGGGCCCTCTGTAACGTATCCTCAGGGACAACGGCCGACGTGGATGGCCGCACAATGACAGGTCTCACCTGGTCGGAGCCGACGGATACGATGCTGTCGCTCAGCCTACAACCCACGGAGTGCCAAAATAGGTCGCCATCGCCTGCATTACGGGCGCTCGAAGTAGCGTGCCAACCATGACGCTGGCTTTTCCCAATACGAGCCGAAGTTTCGACCAGGTGCGAAACGCTGTGCGGTTTTTTGGCTATGATGGCATGTTCGAGATCCAATTCTTCGTCGAGGCCGCGGCGCTGGCCACGCATCGGGCACAAGGAACGCCGTTGTCGGAAGCGGAATGTCTTTCCGCATTCGATGCGATGCGTCCCAACATCTATGACGTTGCTGGCGGGGTGTATTCGAGCCATCATCGAAATTTGAACATCCTGACCCCCTCTGACTTCCGATAGATCGTGACGATGCTAATCCGCTATGGCTATGAAATCACCTTGACCTTCGCACGACCGACGGCGTTGGTGTGTCTGCTGTCTGTCCACGAAGATCGTGCGGCGGATATCAGGATTCCCGAGACGACCTTCACAACGCCTGCCGTTCCTATATCCGCCTACCGGGATCTTTTCGGGAACCAGTGCCGGCGGCTCGTCGCCCCGGCGGGCGACGTCATGATCTGGGGCGACGCCACGATCGAAGACGACGGCAAATTGGACCCCGTGCTGACCCAAGCGCACGAAACTCCCGTAGCGGATCTGCCGGATGAGTGCCTAGGTTACCTCATGGGCAGCCGCTATTGCGAGACGGATCGTCTGAGTCAGATCGCGTGGGACACGTTCGGATCGCTCCCGCCTGGCTGGGGCCGGGTGCAGGCGATTTGCGACTTCGTGCATGCCCACATCCGCTTCGACTACATGCAAGCGCGCGCAACTCGCACGGCCTACGAAGCCTTTCACGAACAAGTTGGCGTCTGTCGCGATTTCGCGCATCTGGCTGTCACCTTCTGCCGTTGCCTCAATATCCCGGCCCGCTACGTGAATGGCCATCTAGGTGACATCGGCGTGCCCGTCGTTGACCCCATGGATTTCAGCGCTTGGATCGAAGTTTTCCTCGATGGCACCTGGCATACTTTTGATCCTCGCAATAATGTGCCGAGGATTGGTAGAATAGTCGTCGCACGCGGGCGCGACGCCGCAGATGTCCCTCTCATCAATTCATTCGGCCCTCACGCGCTGAAATCCTTTCGAGTATGGACTTACGAGGTATCGCCATCGCTATAGAAAGAAAATTCTGTTGATATACGGATGTTAAATTAAAATTAATGGACAATATTCTTGATCGTTGAGCGCACTAAAAATCATTCTACCAGGCGTTTCTTATGAATCGAGGGCCGTACTTAACGTGGACGTTGATCTAGCGTGAGCGTTAACCGGGCGCTGAGAGTGCACGCTTTCGGATCGTTCCTGGAGCGAATAGCAGGATGCCAGATGAAAATAGCGGGTATTTGTGTCGCTTGACGAAGACCAGGAGGCCCCAGCACCGTCACTGACGTCGCTGAACTCCAGACGATACCGCCAAGCTCAGTATATTCCGTTTTGTGTTATTGCGAGGACTGCTACGGCTATCCGTAAACTATGCAGATCGGCGGCTCGGATGCGATCACAATAACTGGTAAAGGGAAGGCGGACGCCATCGGTCACGAGTGATGTACCTTTGGAGAAGGTCCTTTGAATATCCCCGCATCGTAGGCATGATCTGCTATGGTTGTTTCCCCGATGTGAATGAATGCCTCGGGCGTACAGCCAAAGGCCATACAGCATGACAGTTTCACCCGAGGAGTTCCCAATGGAGTTTTGGGGCCCGGCACTTGATGCCATATTGGCAGCGGCCGATGCAGGCAGCTCCGATATCGAGCGTCAGCTCGCATTTGAGAGAGGCGATTTAGATGCGGCAGAAATCCTTTGTCAGAAGGTTCGAGTGGCTCGCGGCAGGACTCGGAGGGCTCTCTATAGCTTGATCAGGGGTAAAGACGGCACTTGGTACCAATGAAGCCATGGAAAGCAGCTGAACCTAACCTGACGAAATATTTCGCTCGCGAGGCGGCCTCTGGCCGAGGAGGGTTCGCATCCGCCGGGCAAGCCCGCCAGCAGGATATGGCTTTGCGAGGAAATCGGTAATAACCTCCTCAGACTCGATTAACAGTCCCGGCTGGGCAGTGCTTACAAGAATTTTCATCGCCGGATGATGGCTTGCTGCATAGCGGATAAGAGCTAGCCCACCGGCGACATGCTCTTCATCAATATCGGCGACCATCGCGTCGAAATCGCTACGGCCACGCAGAATCCGCACGGCCTCGGCGACACTTTCACTCTCGATAATGTCATAACCTTCATCGAGCAGGTCGTTAGCACCTCTCAAGCGGGCAGCAGGTTCGCGTTCCACCAATAAGATCAAGAAGCACGGCGCCAATGGCAGCACGGCTCCAGAGGAGCGTCGGCCACGATGATTAGCCTCGGCTCGGGATGCTCGGCGGGTCATATAAGAAGCCAATCCTGATAACTGATGGGTACGCCGCTTTGGCACACATCGTTCGTCCAAAGGCACCGAAATCATATAATAATTACATAAAATTACCTAGAAATACGTCAAATATTCCTAGCTTTATGCTATTATAATTTAAATATTTTAGCACCTTTAAATTCGGCAATTCGTAATTACTTTTATTTAAGCACTGATAATATTAGTACAATTTCGATTATTTTGGCGTGGGTTTTCATGCATGAGTGGCACTTCGGCTGGTTGTAACCACAGAAGAGCTGCAGATCTGCGAAGATCGTGGAGCGTCCTGTTTCTGAGGGCGACAGACAAAGGAGAGCGGCATGAGCAAGGGAAAGAAGCGCAGTAATCGGGAAATCCGCAAACCGAAGACTGCGAAGCTGGCGGCTTCTGCGGTGCAGCCGCGCTTGGAACAAGGTTTGCCGAGCCCCGTCAGCACCATTCCAAAGAAAAAGGGGTAGCGCACCCTGGGGGTGAAGCTGTCCTATTTGAACGAACTCAACCATCGGGATCAGCGCGTCAGGAGCAATCCTCGCTTTGGATGACATCCGCTGGTGCAAACCAGGAGATCACAATGGCAATCGAACAGGCGAGCATGCGCGTCGTGCGCAAGCCATGGGGAAGTACGGATCTGCTGCCCTGGAGTAATATTCAGGACGATAACGGCCCTATCGGAGAACTGTGGTGCCAACGAGTCGGTCTTCACTCGATCGAACCGGCGCTGCTGCTCAAGCTGATCTTCACCACTCAGCCGCTTTCCATCCAGGTACATCCTAACGATGGCTTTGCGCGATCCATCGGCCTCGCCCATGGCAAAACCGAAGCCTGGTACATTTTATCGGCTGCCGCGGACGCCTGCGTGGCTCTCGGCCTAACGCGCCATCTTGACGCCACACAACTAAGGACGTCGATCGAAGATGGCTCGATATCGCAGTTGGTGCGATGGCATAGCGTTCAGAAGGATGACGTCATCTTCGTTCCAGCGGGTACGATCCACGCCATCGGCCCGAACATCGTTCTGGCGGAGATCCAGCAGAGAAGCGACTCCACATTTCGCCTCTTCGACTATGGGCGCCGGCGCAGCCTCGATGTGGACGATGCGGTTGCCGCCTCCAGCCGGGAGGATCCGGAGCCACAGCCCATCGCCGACAGCCTGTCGGATGCCAGGACGCTTCTGATTGCCAGTTCCTATTTCATCCTCGAGCGAATCGATCTTGCTGCGAACGCCCATTGGGGCCTGAAGGTCGACAGCGAGACCTGGTTGCTGGTGCTCGATGGCCATGCGCTGATCGGCCCAATGAGCGCCGCCATCGGCCGGGCCTTCTACCTCGATACGGGTACCGCTCGTATCGAGGTCGGCCCGGATGGTCTGATCGGCCTTCTGGCCTACTCAGGCAATCGCCCGGCCGAGAACCTGCTGATCCAGCTCGATCTTGCCCCTGCGAACAAGCCGAGCTGCGATTTTCCCCGCCCTTCGATCTTTCCCCGAGCGGCCTCACAAAAGATGGAAGCGCGCCTATGACCTCATTGAACCGTTTGGCCTTTATCGGCAATTCACTGCCTCGCCATTGCGGCATTGCTACCTTCACGACCGATTTGCAGCAGGCGGTGGCCACTTTGCGTACGGACATCCAGACTTCGGTTGTGCCAATGACCGATCACGGCCAGCATTATGCCTATCCCTCCAGCGTCCAGCTTCAGATTCACGACGACAGGTTGGAGGACTACATCGAAGCCGCCGACTTCCTGAACGGCGGCCGGGTCGATGCCGTTAGCCTCCAGCATGAGTTCGGCATTTTCGGAGGCGAGGCCGGCGGCCACATTATGGCCTTGCTTTCCCGTCTGACCATGCCGACCGTAACCACGCTTCACACAATCCTGGCCAAGCCGACGTGCGAGCAACGCAGCGTCCTGGTCAACGTGGTCGACGCCTCCTCCAAGGTTATCGTGATGGCCGAGAAAGGGCGCGAGCTCTTGAGTCAGATCTACAAGGTCGCAGACGAAAAAATCGAGGTCATTCCGCACGGAATTCCCGACTTTGCCTTCGTCAAACCCGATCTTGCCAAGGCCAAGCTCGGTTTCGACGGCAAGGCTGTAATCCTGACCTTCGGCCTGCTTTCACCCAACAAGGGCATCGAGACCATGATTGATGCCATGCCTTCCATCCTAGAGAGCCGGCCAGACGCAGTTTATGTGGTTCTTGGCGCCACCCACCCCAACCTCGTGCGCACCGATGGGGAAGCCTATCGCGAAAGCCTGATGGAACGGGCGCGCTATTTGGGCGTCGACGATCGCGTGGTATTCCTCGACCAGTTCGTCGACAAGCCCACGCTCCTTTCTTTCATTGCCATGTGCGATGTCTATGTCACGCCCTACCTCAACGAGGCGCAGATGACGTCGGGTACGCTGGCCTATAGCTTCGGGCTCGGCAAGGCAGTCGTATCGACCCCCTATTGGCACGCTCAGGAACTGCTTGCCGATGGCCGTGGCATCCTCGTGCCATTTGGCGATTCGCGGGCCATCGGCAGCGCCGTCGGAGGCCTTCTCACCAACGAGACCCAGCGCCAGGCAATGCGCAAGCGAGCTTATGCCAGCAGTCGATCTATGACATGGGAGCAAACCGCCGAACGCTATCTAGTCACGATCGAGCAGGCGATTGGTGGGAGCCGGATCAGGGCCGCCTATAAGACGCGCACGCAAATCGACCACCACCGTTTCGCCCGCGACGCCACCGCTTCACCGCCTATGGAACTCGCCCATTTCCTGTCCATGTGCGACGATACGGGACTTTTCCAGCACGCAATCCATTGCGTGCCCGACCGGGACCACGGCTATTGCATCGATGACAATGCCCGCGCCCTTCTCCTTGCCTGTTCATTGAACAGCCTTGGTGAACTGCGCCTTTCAGATGCAATGACCACTCGCTTCGCTGCATTCGTCCAGCATGCCTGGAATCCCGACACCAAACGCTTTCGCAACTTCATGAGTTTTGATCGCCGTTGGCTCGAGAATTGCGGTTCGGAAGACAGCCATGGCCGAACTCTCTGGTCTCTAGGCAAATGCATGCGTAATGACGCAAATCCCTCGCGGCGGCAGTGGGCAGCATCTTTATTCGAGCAGGCGCTCGCAGCTGCTGAGAGTTTCACCTCACCCCGTGCCTGGGCCTTCACGCTGTTGGGCCTCGATGATTTCTGCGCCGTTGTTAGCGAGAACGCTGCGGCCTCGCGTCTACGCATCGTGCTCGCGGACCGATTGCTCTCGCTGCTGTCGACAGTGGAAACACCCAATTGGGTCTGGTTCGAGGAGGGACTTTCCTACGACAATGCCCGCCTCTCGCAAGCTATGATCCTGACTGGCGATACCCTCCGAAATCCCGCCTATGTCGAAGCGGGGCTACGCTCCCTGCGCTGGCTAACACAATTGCAGATCAGCCCCACCGGCCATTTCCGGCCGGTTGGCACCAGGGGGTTCGGCGAGATTCGTAAGCTGCCCCATGCCTTCGACCAGCAGCCGGTGGAAGCAACGGCCATGATCTCGGCCTGTCTCTCCGCTTGGCGAGCGACCAACGACGTCATCTGGCAGGCCGATGCGACCCGGACATTTGCTTGGTTCCTTGGCAGCAACGACTTGGGAGTGCCGCTGGCCGATCCGCAAAGCGGCAGTTGCCGTGACGGACTTCATCCAGATCGCGCCAATGAAAACAGGGGGGGCGAGTCGGTCCTTTCCTATCTGAGCAGCCTTGCGGAAATTCGCCAGATGGCTCGTGAGGGCAGGGTTTCGGCAAAACTCAAGCCCGTGCAGGCACTTCATGCCTGAGGTCGCCTCGGCTTAAAATTTCTACCTAAGTCGGGTTCAGGCGAGAGCATTGGAATAATGGCCATGAATAAGCTCTCTGATCCGCACAAGCCGGTTGGGGACCAGCCGCGCTGGCGTTCGCTCTTTGAGCCCCAGGATGTTCATCTGCACCCGGATCCTGGCAGAGTGATTGTGCGTCAGTTCAGGCCTGCTACCGAGCCGAGAGATCTCAGTCCGGTCGACAAGACGCGGGCGAACCACATCGTCGATCGTGTCTTGGCGCTCACGCCCGCGGAGATTGAACACGAGTTGACCGACGTTCTTGCAAACTTCCAGTCACGGCATCGTAGTCTTTTGGCCTCAATGGAGACGCGAGCCGATGAAATGGAGGCGGCCCTTGCATCGCATATCACCTTCACCGGAGCACAGCGTCTGCTGGTAGGCGCTTATTTTTTGAATGAGTACTCCTTTGAAGCGTCTGCTTTGTTCAATCCGAGCATCGTCCTCGACCCCAACCAATCGGGCGCGCCGGAGGGAGGATGCCGCTTCATTCTCAGCTTGCGTGCCGTAGGTGAGGGACATATTTCTTCACTTACCTTTCGTTCCGGCACCGTTACGGCCGACAGTACCGTAACGGTCCAGCCCGCAGCGCGCCTCGCATCGCTTCCAAAGGTACAGAGCAGGATGTCGGGGCCGGCCGGTGAAGAGGTGATTGTCGTCTTCGATCCGGCCGATGAAATTAGCGAAAGGGTTATCTTTCCGGTTACTTTGGCACAGTCCCACGGTATCGAGGACGCTCGCTTCGTTCGGTTCGAAGACGGCTCCCAAAATAAATTCTATGCCACCTACACCGCCTATGATGGTCGGTCGATACGTTCAGAGTTGATTGAGACGACGGATTTCGTGTCGTTTCGAATGACGCCGCTGGGAGGAGCAGCCGCTCGTAACAAGGGCATGGCCTTGTTTCCCCGCAAGATCGATGGCCGCTATGCCATGATCGGGCGACAGGACAATGAAAACCTCTATCTGATCTATTCCGACGACCTCCACTCCTGGGATGGCGGCGTTGCCATTTTAAGGCCCCGCAATGCTTGGGAGTTTGTGCAGATAGGTAATTGCGGTTCACCAATCGAGCTCGATGAGGGTTGGCTCCTGCTGACCCATGGCGTTGGCCCGATCCGGAAATACTCCATCGGAGCTGTTCTTCTGGACAAGCACGATCCGGCAAAAATCCTGGGAAGGTCAAGCGACCCATTGATACGGCCCCAGCCCTCCGAACGCGAAGGCTACGTCCCGAATGTTGTCTATACGTGCGGAGCGATGCGGCAGGGGAGCAAGATTATTTTGCCGTACGCCGTGTCCGACACCTTCTGTCGTATTTCAACGATCGACATCGCAGATTTGGTGTCGCGGTTGAGACTGTAGATCTTCTTTTCCGGGCCCAAGAAAAGGAAGAAACGCGCTGTTGGACAAGGAAGTGATCCTCGTGGAGGGCTTTGGCATCACGGCGAGCGAGCTGGTGCCCCTCGGTACGGTCGCCATCATCCTCAAGGGTGGGGAGGTGAAAGTAGTGCCGGCCGAACATCTGCGTGCAACTGTCGAGCAGTTGGGCAGCGATAAGGTGGAGGGAGTCTCGATGGCTCCGTCGGAATTCGAGAAGGTACGGCTTGTCCTCGAACGCCGGGAAAAACAGAAAGCCGGTAAAGACGAGGACAGCTGACCCGTCCGGCGGGCCCCACTGCCCCTTGGCTGGAGGGCGCTGCAAGCCGCTCCAGCGCTAGCAAGAATGAGGGGAAGGCGATCCGGCAGTACGCGTTACAAGTCATCGGCCGGATCGCGCTCGTCCTTGCGAACCAGGTAATAGTCGTCCCGAAAGGTTACGATTGGGTGAGTGCGTCCGAGGGAAGCCTGGTGCTGGCAGCACAATCCTGCATCCCTCCCAATCCCCGGCGTCCGTGCCGGTGGGGTTACTTCCTGGGACGCTTGCGCTGAGCTCCCCCCTTGCCAAGCCCCATCGTCTTGGCGAGTTCAGAGCGCTGGCGGGCATAGTTTGGCGCCACCATCGGATAGTCATCCGACAAGCCCCACTTCTCGCGATAGTCTGCCGGTGTCATGCCATATTGGGAGCTGAGATGGCGCTTGAGCGACTTGTACTTCTTGCCGTCCTCGAGCGAGATGAGGAAGTCGGGTGTGATGGACTTCCTGATCGGCACGGCTGGTTCGGGCCTGGCAGGCTCGACGGCTGCCGTCTGGGGGCGCGTGAGGCGATCGAGCGCCTGGTGTGTATCGGCGATCAGCTGCGCCAGACCACTCGCCGGCACCGAATTGTTGGAGACATAGGCGGAGACGATATCGGCCGTCAGGTCCGTGATGGGATTGTTCAAGGGGTGTCCTTCTTCATATATAGAGCGAAATCCAGACGAGGAGAAAGGCGCACGAATTGGGGCGCTTTCAGGGAGAGCTGCAGCAAATCCGCCATTCTCTGCTGACAATCGGCAGCCTCAATGCCTGACAGGCTCGCGGTTGTCCCGCTCGGCCTCGATGGCGGCGATGGCAACGCGCAATTGGACCAGCACCGTGTTGGCGAGAGGCACGTGAACCAAGGCGCCATCCTCAAGCTCGAACGTCGCCACAACGAAGTCTCTCTCGTCGTCATCGTACCGGATCTCGCGAAGCTTCGTCACGAGTGGTGTGGCAAAGGGACCTTCGCCCTCCTCGAACACATCAGTCACGTCATCTTCCATAGCCCCCTCCCCTGGCATCAATCGGCGCTGCTAAGGCATGGCTGTCAAGCCGATGAGCCGGCTCCTCCTCCGCCCAAGGGATCGCTACTTCAGTGGTAGGACCGGGACAGGGGCTGGGCCCCCTCCACCCACTCGGCCATCTTGTTCCAACTACCGGTATGGGACAGCGGGCGTCAGGCTTCGAGTGCATCGATATTGGCGAGCGCCCGGCGCAGAAGTGAGACCAGCGTGTCGACTTCCTCGCACGACAACCCGCTGGTCATGTCGGCGTTGCCCTGGCGCAATATGGCCCGGCCTGCCGGCAGTCGCTCAACCGCCTTCTTGGTCAGGGAAACAAGACTTGAGCGCTTATCCCGCGGGTCGGGCTTCCAGGCTGCCGCGGCCAGTGCCGACTGGTCCAATGCCAAGGATTTCAATCTCGTTATGACGAATTCGCCGGGCGATGCCGCCTATCCGATAACCGCCACTGTGTTCGTCATCAGGTATAAGCAACCAAAGGACGGCGCCCGCAACCAGTCGGCCTTGAATTTATTCAAGTGGTCCCTGGAGTCGGCAAGGAGCAGGCGGACAAGCTCGACTATGTCCCGCTGCCCGATTCGCTGGTCAAGCAGATCGAAGCCTATTGGGCCGGCAACATCAAGCTAACGCAGTGCCGTCGACTTCCCCGGAGGTGCCAGCCTCCGGGGAACTCCATTCCCCCTCGTGCAACGGGAACGAGCCATGGCTGACGCAACCGCAGTTGAACAGCTTTCCGCCGGAGGGCCGTCGTCGGCCGCCAACTGGGACGCCTTTTCGGACAAGCTCTTTCGGCGCCTGGTCATGGCTGCCTCTATCGTCGTGCTTCTCTCCCTCAGCGCAGCCGCGCTGTCGATGCTCTGGGGCGGAAGCTTGGCCTTTTACACCCTTGGCTGGCCCTTCGTCGTCAGCACTGATTGGGATCCGGTAACCAGGCAGTTCGGCGCCCTGGTATCGATCTATGGAACCATCGTCAGCGCTCTTATCGCCATGATGATCGCTATGCCGATCAGTTTCGGCATCGCGCTCTACATCACGGAGATTGCCCCAGCCTGGATGCGTGGTCCGGTTGCCATGAGGATCGAGTTCCTCGCCGCAAAAGGTCGCCTTGTCGATTGCAGCCTGACGGAATGCCCAATGTGCCCTCATCCGGGTCTGCCATCCGTTGAGGTGACACCACCATCACACCTTCTGGTCGAGCTATGCTCACATTGGACGAGCAGTCCAGCGGAAAGGCTTGCATAGCGCTCACATAGGATATACAATGTATATCCTTTATTGGAGGCGAGGCACATGCAGGTCGTTATATCAAAATGGGGTAATTCCCTCGGGTTGAGGCTGCCCAGAGCGCTCATTCAGCAAATGGGGGTCAGCGAAGGGCAATCGGTCAGCGTAACAGCTGAAGGCAATAGGCTGATTGTTGAGGCTGCTGCCCCTCGCTATCGCCTGGAGGACATGCTGTCCAACGTGACGCCCGAGGCGATGCGTGCGGCGTTCCAATGGGATGCGGATGTGGGCAGAGAGGTCGTGGATGACTAACGTCACCTATGTGCCCAATGAAGGCGACCTTATCTGGACCGATTTCGACCCCAGAACGGGCCGGGAACAAGGCGGCAGAAGGCCGGCGCTGGTTTTATCGCCTGTTGCCTTTAGTCGAGCGGCTGGCTTTGCCATTGTTTGCCCGATCACCAGCACGATCCGCAACTTTGGCACCAGCGTAATTCTTCCGCCTGGACTGGCGGTGTCCGGCGAGATCCTGACCAGTCATGTCCGTAGCATCGATATCTTGGCTCGTCCCATTCGTCAGGCTGGCGGGACAGTGCCTGCCGCAACCCTGGCCGACGTGCGGGCAAAACTGAGCGCCTTGTGTGGGATGTGACGCATAGTCCAAGTGAGAAGGACAGCTCGTGTTGCAGGTCGTCCTTTCCGCAACGCCAAAAGGAAATGGCTACCAAGCCACTATCACTTATGCTTCGGGGACTGAAGTGAGCTCGGCAGAGAGTTACCCAACGGTCGCAGAGGCAATCGCGGCCGCTGCCCAAAAGCTACTTTCAATGCCTGAGCGTCTGGTCGAGCTGGATAACGAAGAAAATCGCAGGGCGCCTAAGTGAGGAGGACCAGCGCGGGGCGCTGGCCTTTGGACCGAATATCGAAATCCGCGATGCCGGCAGCCAACATGCCCTTGGCGAGACCGAAGCTGACGCCATCGCGGATAATGTGTCGAGCCAACACCAGCGCACCGGTGCTCACCCAACGGTAGATTAGAACTTGTAGCTCACGCCAACCAAAACAGAGTTGGTCTTGAGGGTAGTAGGAAGATGACCCGGGGCACCATTTGAGTCGGTGACCGCCATTTTGGCTTTTCCGTAGTCAGCGTACCGGTATTCGACGCGAGCAATGATATTGTCGGTGACCGCGTATTCCAGACCGGCCCCGACAGTCCAGCCCACCCGGGTGTCGCTCACGGATGCGGAGATACCCTGCGATGGGTTCTTGAGGTCCGTCTTGATGTCACCGAAAGCGAGGCCCCCCGTAACATAGGGGAGGAAGCGATCAAAGGCGTAACCCAGTCTCAGCCGCGCGGAACCGAACCACTGTTGCTTCACCTCGAAGCCAACAGGCAGGGCTGTGCCAGCAGGAAAGTCATTGCCATTCGCAATTACCGGATGGAAGGACGATTTTACACCTGAAGCGTTGATGTCGGCCTCGGCGCCCACGACAATATTCTGGTTGAATTGATAATTATACCCAGCGAAGCCGCCGCCGATAACACCCTTCGGATCGTTGGATGTCCCACCATAATCTCCGGCCGTGGCATCGACAGCCCTGGTCTTTGAGTCCCCCCAGGCGTAACCGACCTGGGCACCGACATAAAAGCCGGCCCAGGTGAATGGTATCGCAATCGGGGCGACCGGTTCGCTTGCCCGAGGCGTAAGATCGGCAGCCATTGCCACAGTTGAGGATAGCGCAACGGCAATAGTTCCCACAAACAATGTTTTCATGAATTTAAATCCCTTTGACCTAAAATATATACATCATCTTGCCCATATTTTGTGTGACATAAATACAACGTTAAAGTATAAATTCTATTTTTATATAAAATGATCTCATTTATCACAAAATGATCTTTAATATAAGACAACGCACCAACGACATTGACGTTGCAGGTTGGCCCGTGGTGTTTTCAATTGGACACTACAGCCTTTAATGCCCGAAAGAAGACTGCAGCCACAAAGCCCGGGGATCAATGTCGAGGCGCACGGCGTGCTTTGCAGTCCCGCCCGATCCGAACGCGAGTTCCTTGTTTGATGAGTCAGTTGAGATAAATTCGTCGAAGCTGGTCCGGGACAAGCAGAAGGTGGAAGCCGATCTGCAGAAGGCGCGGCAATGCATCGATCGGATAGCTGTCTTCTTCGATTGGCCGCGACAGTAGTTCGATCGGTGAGGGCTTGCGGTGGGAGCATACTGTTGCCCAACTGATTTCTGTAGCGGTCAATGAAAAGCGCGCGCCGGACCGAACTTCAGACGTGGATTGTCGCTGCTATGCAAGCGCACAGGCCGGACGGTCCGGACGGAGCCACAACGCAGCAGGTTCGGGACAGCATCTGGTTGAGCTTCGGCAAGCGGCAGTCACTCCGTCAGGTTGCACAGGGCATGCGCAAACTGGTGGCGAAGGGCGAGATGGTGCGTGAGACACGGGTATGCGGCGGCGTCCGGATTCTGCAAGCGCTGTCCTGATCAACCTGCATGCCGGCGAGACGCAGGAATCAAGCCGACGATGTAAATTCCAGATCGGGATGCCGCGCGAGCCGGCGAAGATCGAGCGCTTCGACGAGCACCGATCTGAGCGCGACTTTCTGCTTTGCTGTGAGTATCATGGTGTCCTCCGGGTATTATTGGGACAATGCTGCCGTGCCGTTTGGGATCGGCTTCTCAGCCAGCTCCTCGGGAATGGGCAGTGCATCGCTGCAATAGGCGTGATGGCCCTCCCAGGCTCCCGACACGAATTCAGGCCTCGCGCCGTCGTGACTTGCTCGCCCCCTGATCCGCGGCTCCATTTTTGGAACCACTGTTGTATATCCACAACAGTCACGACAAAATCGGCAATTTATGATTGAAATAAACGTCAGAAGCCATCGTTTTGTGAAACATGTGATCATTATATATGATACATTACCTTAGGTAATATACTACATTCCGAGCAGAAATTTTCAATCAGCGATTTTTGTCTGAATCTGCGCAGGGTCCAATGTCGTTCTCACGTCTCCACTCCCGTCAACCCGGCCGAAGCAGCGAAGCCGTGGGGCATGTGGCATGGATGGCGGCATCATGAGCGAAGCTGCCGAAACCGCCTACTCGGTCTCGCCCGGGTTCGTTGCGACCCTGGCGCGGCTGAATCTCTCGGTCGCCATCTCCTCCTACCAGTCGGGCAAGTTCTACCTGCTGGGCCGCAATCCCGCGGGCGGCCTGATGGTGGACGAGCGCCTGTTCCACAAGGCCATGGGCATCGCCGTGGAAGGCAACGCGCTCATCCTGGCCACGCTCTTCCAGATACACCGCTTCGAGAACGTGCTCGAGGAAGGCCAGTTCATCAACCACACCTTCGATGCCTGCTACGTGCCGCGCATCAGCTTCACCACCGGCGTCCTCGATGCCCATGATGTCGGGCTGACGGCCGAGGGCGAGGTCGTCTTCGTCAACACCCGCTTCAACTGCCTGGCGAGCCTCGCGCGCGCCAGGAGCTTCACGCCGATATGGAAGCCCCCCTTCATCTCGCACATCGTCGATGAAGACCGCTGCCATCTCAACGGCATGGCGATGCAGGAGGGCCGGCCGGCCTATGTCACCGCCGTGAGCCGCTCCAACACCATCGACGGCTGGCGCGACCGGCGCACCGGCGGCGGGGTCGTCATCGACGTCGCCACCGGCGATATCGTCTGCGAGGGGCTGTCCATGCCCCATTCGCCCCGCCTCCACCAGGGGCGGCTGTGGATCCTGAACTCCGGCGCCGGCGAGCTTGGCTGGGTCGACCGCGACAGCCGGACCTTCCATCCCGTCGCCTTCTGCCCCGGCTTCCTGCGCGGCCTGGCCTTCGCCGGGCGCTACGCCCTCGTCGGCCTCTCCAAGCCGCGCTACGAGCGCTTCGAGGGCCTCCCGCTCGACCGCAAGCTGAAGGACGCCGACTCCGAGCCGTGGTGCGGCCTCCAGGTCATCGACCTCGACACCGGCACCTGCATCGACTGGTTCCGCATCGATGGCGCCGTCGCAGAGATCTACGACGTCGCCGCACTGCCCGGCGTCGCATGCCCGATGTCGCTCGGCTTCGCCTCAAACGAGATCCAGACCCTCATCACACATGAGGACTTGCCAGCCGACAGTGCGGAACCAGCGGCCGCGCCCCCAGCCAGCCACGACACCTCCAACACAGCCACGACAGGCGCGCACCAACAAGCGGTTGCGCCAGTCGACCCAACGGAACATCCGAAAAGAGACATATCATGAATCTCAACAAGCAACTGAGAGGCCAGCTGGCACTGACGACCGCCATGATGGCAGCGCTGGTCGGCTATGGACGGCGTGCTTACGCGGGTAGCTGTACAGGCGTGGCAGGGACTTACACCTGTTCCGGCGCTGCTACCGGGACGGATACCACCCAAGCCTTTACCGGTGGGCCGCTCACTGTAACCACCTCTTCCGATTTCGGGATCACCGCAAGCGGTGACGCCTTCTCTCTCGTCGGCACCGGCGGCGATACTTTCAATCACACGGGAACCGGGGCGATCACGGGTTCATACCGGGGCCTCTATGCCAAGAACAGCGGTTCCGGCGGCATATCCATCACATCGAATGGCGATATCGCTGGATCGGGCGGAAGGACCCTGTTTGCCAAGAACTATGGCTCCGGCGACTTGTCGATCAAGGTAACATCGGTCACGGGACCGATGAACAATTATGCCACGCTTCAGACTGCAAATTACGGCGGAGCACTCTATGTCAGTTCAACCGGGACCATAACCGGCGGAACCGGCATGTTCATCCGTAATGCCGGCACATCGGCGACTGTCAAGGCCAACGATGTCAATGCGGTTTATTATGGTGTCGGCGTCAGACAGTTCGCGAGTGGCGCCTTGAGCATCACGACGACGGGAGATGTTGACGCCTCGCGGGGCTTCGGCATCGTCGCGAGAGTCTACTCAGGTTCAGGCCTGGTGATCAACTCCGCCACGACGAGCGGGGGCACGGAGGGCATCCTGGCCGTCAACCAGGGCACCGGCGACACGTCGATCACGACGTCCGGTACCACGATAGGCACTGGAAATAATCCCGCCTTCTCGGCCTATGCCGGCAAGATTTCCGGTATTTACGCCCATAACGATGCCAGTGCGAAGGCGTTGACCATCACGACGAACGGCGCCACCAACGGCGCTGACTTTGGTATCTATGCCAATAACCTGGGCACCGGCGCGACAACGATCAACACCGTCGGGGGAGCCGTCACGGGGACGAATCAAAACGGTATACAGGTTACTGGGACAGGGATGGATCTGAAGATCATCACCGCTGATGTGACAGGTGGGGTGAATGGCATCCTCTCCCGCCACACTGTCGGTGCGGGCACGACAACTATCGACACGACCGCAGGAACCATCACGGGGACGAGCGGTAACGGCATCCAGGCGAGTGAGGCAGCAGCGGGCCTGAAGATTACTACGGCCGACGTGACGGGCGGCGTGAATGGTATCATGGCCCGCAACACTGGTACGGGTGCGACGACCATCGACACCACTGCCGGTACTGTCATAGGCACGAGCACCATCGGCATCAATGCCCAGAACGTCGGTCTGGGGAGCGGTAACCTCACGATCACAGCGGGTAATGTGACAGGAGGCACCGTCGGGATCGGCGCGGGCAACTCCGGCATTGGGACGACCTCGATCACCACGGCTGGATTGGTCCAAGGTGGTGGTTACGGCATCCTCGCTTCTTCCTCCGGCCGAGCTCAGGGCATTGCAATCAACAACCTGGCATCCGGCACGATCCAGAACACCAGCGGTTCCTCCTCGGCGGGGGCGATCAAGACCACGGGTACCCGGACCGACATCGTCAATTCCGGTTTGATCACCGGCACTGTGACTTTGAGCGTCGGCGCCAACAGCTTCGACAACAAATCGGGCGGCGTGTGGAACACGGCGGGCGGGGCCAACGTGCTCGGCCCCGACACCTCCAGCAGCGTAGACAACGAGGCGGGCGGCACCATCATCGCAGCTGCCAGCGGCGCGAGCGGCCCGACCGCCACCAGTTTCAGCGGCCTGGGCACCTTCACCAATGGCGGCCTTCTCCAGATGCAGAACGGGGTGGTCGGCGACACGACGACCATCGCCGGCAATTTCGTCGGTACCGGTGGCACCGTCTCGCTCGACACTCAGCTGGGCGGCGACGGCTCGCCCACTGATCGCCTCATCATCAACGGCGATGCCTCCGGTTCGACGACGCTGGCCATCCGCAATGCCGGCGGCGCCGGCGCGCAGACGACCAACGGCATCGAGGTCGTGGAAATCAACGGCGGCACCTCCACCGCCGACGCCTTCCATCTCGCCAGCGCCGTCGCCGTTGGCGCCTACGACTACGCCCTCTACTACCAGGACCTCACCAAGGACGACCAGAACTGGTACCTGCGCTCGACCGGGCAGGCGAACGCCTCCGCCCAGACGGCGCTGCCCTATGCCGACATCCTGGTCAACTTCGCCGATGCGACGCTCGGCACCCTGCAGCAGAGGACCGGCAACCGCATTTGGCCGAACGGCACGCCGCAGGTCGCGGCGGACCTGCCCTCCAGCCAGGTCATGAAGTATGCGGCCACCGGCCCCGTGATCTATGGCCAGGGTGCCTGGGGGCGCATCGGCGGGCAATATACGTCGATCGATCCCAAGTCGGGCACGCCCTATACCCTTTCGCTCGGCTTCCTGCAGGCCGGCTACGAGGGCACGGCCTACGAGACAGGCGCGGGCGACCTGACCGTCGGCGCCTATGCCATGGTGGGCACCTCGCACGCCGATATCGACGTTTCGCGCGATCCGGCCACGGGAGCGGCCCGCAGCGGCAAGATCACGACTACCGGCTACGGCCTCGGCGGCAACCTGACCTGGCTTGGCGCCGACGGCCTCTATGCTGACGCGGTCGGCCAGCTCACCTTCTACGAGTCCAGCCTGTCCAACAAGGCCGGCGGCGACAACCAGGGCTGGTCGGGTACGGCCAGCCTGGAGATCGGCAAGCGCTTCGAGCTGGGCTCGGGCTGGTCGGTGGTGCCGCAGGCCCAGCTTGCCTATACCCATGTCGACTTCGACAGTTTCACAGACATCAACAGCTCCCGCGTGACGCTGGGCGACGGTGACAGCCTGCGGGGCCGGCTGGGCCTGCGGGTGGAGAACAACGCGAGCTGGAAAAACGGCGAGGGCAAGACAGACCGCCTGCAGATCTACGGCATTGCCAACCTGAGCTACGGCTTCCTCAAGGACACCAGCGTGGTGGTAGCCGGCACGTCCCTGGAGCAGCAGAACAAGCGCCTGTGGGGCGAGGTCGGCCTGGGCGGCACCTATGCCTGGAACGACAACTGGAGCGTCTATGGCGAGGCCGACTATGCCACCGCCCTCTCCGGCTCGGGCTCCAACTACACCGTCAAGGGCACCGCCGGCCTGCGCTACAGGTGGTGATCCTACCGAGGGCATGGGTCGCCCGGCGAGAAAGCCGGGCGGCCTCTGAACCATCTATCTGCAAATGCTGCCCGTAATCGGCCAGACGCCCCGTCTGAGCAGTGCCTGCAGCCAGGCGCCGAGCTGGGTGTCCATTCGCGCCAGATATGGCAGTGCCGCTCGCGCGCCATGGATCAACAGCACGCGCATGTAGGTGCTCCCGCGCTTGCTGATCCCCGTCAGCCGCGGCTTGCCGCCGGTCGTGATTTGACGTGGAACAAGCCCTAACCAGGCAGCGAAGTCACGCCCCTTGGCAAACGCCGACACGTCGCCGACCGCTGCAGCCAGCGCTGTTGCGTTGAGCGCGCCAATGCCTGGCACGCTGCGCAACAGACGAGCCCGTTGATCGCTCTTCGCGAGCGCTTCGAACTCCTGGTCGAGCTGCTTGATCCGATGATCGAGCGCGTGCAGTTCGCCGGCCTTCGAGATGCGCCCCTTCACGTCGATCGACGTGCCTGACTGCCAACGCCGCGCGGTCAGTCCGAAGTAGGCGGCGACATCGCGCGAGCGGCGGAAGCGTGTGGGATCGTCGATCGCCGTCATGAACGAGAGCGCCGTCACCGGTCCGACGCCGGGGATCGCCAGGAAGCGCCGGCATAGTTCACTCCGCGCCACCATCTTCACGACGAGATCGTGCAGCCGGCAGTATTGCTTCCACAGCATGGCGCGCGCCGTCAGCATGGCGTCCATCAGTTCGCTGGACAGCGGATCGTCCGCCACCGCCTCGCGCACGGCCTGGTCGAACTTGCCGCGCGAGGTGCCGCCGAGCTTGATCCCGAAGCTCTTGAGCGAGTGCCGGATGGCGTTCTCCAAATCGAGGAATTTGCGCTTCAGGTTGCGCCGGTGGGTCAAAAGCAGGCGCATCCGGTAGCAGCTTTCCGTCTTCACATGCGCGGCCTTGAACCAGCCGGTGCGCATGATATGGGCGATGCCAAGCGCATCCTTTTCGTCGGTCTTGTTGCGCTGCGCCGACATCGCGGCCCGCACATGCTGCGTCTCCAGGCAGATCGCCGGCAGACCAAGCTTGATGAGCTCGGGATGCAGCCAGGGCGAGAGGGAACCTGCCTCGTGACCGACGCGGCGCAACCGCCCGACGAACGGTTTGAGCACGGAAAACAGCGCGTCCGGATCGCTCGCTACCTTGGTCGTCAGATGCACTTCGCCGCGGTCGTCGACGACGCACACCGCCGTCTCCTCGATCGCAACGTCCAGTCCGCAAAAATACTCCATCAGCCGCCTCCTGCGTGGTTTCGAGGCTGACACTTTAACGGCCACCACAGGCGCTGCGCCCGCAAGCGCGCCAAGCGCAACGTGGTGGTCGTTGCGCTTGCCAATAAACTGGCCCGGATCGCCTGGGCGGTGATGTCGAACCAGCGCCCCTATGAAGCCGCAATGGCCTCGAAGGGGTAACGAGTTGGTCGAGCGGGAGCGTCCCGGCAACTGCTCGGCCGCATGAAGTCTGCGGGAGGATGTACATAAAGATGGCCCAACGGTTGATCGGCGTTCGGCAAACCTGTCGGCAGGCAGCGGCCCTTTCGAGGTCGTGTATCTTGTTAGGAGCCGGGCGCGCGAATCTCCATCTTGGCAGGGCGCGCAGAGCGCCGAGGCCGGATACATTGGTGCAGACCGGTTGTTCCATCCAAAACATTCTGCTTGCAGACGGGGCGGGCCATACATTGCCTGCGGCCGCGCCGTTCACCCAACGGCCGGACCGCGCTCGAATGCTTGTGACGATGCTCCGTCAATCCGATGGAAAAATGCGCCGCGACGGTTCGAGCGCTGCCACCGTGCAGCCAGAACACCCCGTCGATGAGCGCGGAGGAGTGCAAGGCGCATCGGAACTCCAAGTCCATCAGCGGCAGCGTATCGCGGAGAACAGCGTCGTATATTATCGTAGCCGGAAGGAGAAACGACGATGGCAGAAAGAGCAGCGGAAACGCGACCGATTAGGAGGGCAAGATAAAAGGGCCGCGAGGTGCGGCCGGACGCGGTACGTCTCCGGGACACCGCAACATTTCTGTCTCGCCGTCTGTTCAACCTATTCGATTGCGTCCCGGTCACAGCGGGACGAAGCATCGCGGACACCCGACCCTTGGGCGAAGGCTTCACGGATATGCCGTTGAGCCGCAGTCAGAAAACTGCGTGCAAGCTCGGGATCGTTGACCACGCTCGATAACGTCACTGCGCCCAGCATCGTAGAAAGAATGGCTATCGCTTTGCCATTTGCTTCCTCGTCATCCGATGCGGAAACCATGCTGCAAAGTGTTTTAAGGTGCGCCCTAACGCCCCATTCAAATGGATGTTTCACAACACTGCTTTGCCTGGCGGCATCAGAGCCCAGTGCCGCAATCGCACAGCCGTCCATCTTCTCTTCGCGATGTTCCATGCTCAGGTAGAATTCGAGCACTGCGCCAAGTGGATTATCAGGATTAGCGACAATTGCGGCGGTCCATCGTTGTGCGGAACTGTCGAGCGCCCGCTGGGCCTGGTCCGCGATCTCGTCGAGCCAGGAATCTGATTGTTCCAATGGCAGGAAGCCAAGGCAAGCATGCTTCTACGCCTGCACCATTCAGGGACAAGGTGGTGCAGCATGGATGCATGAATGGGGCTTGTCGACGCTGACAGCCCGTCCAAATGGGGAACGATCACAAGCGAAGGCTGGTTTGGCAGGGCTTGCCTTCATGATTGCAACATTATAAATTACAATCAATGCAATTAAATCGACCAGGAGCAATCAATGCCCTCCATCACCATCCGAAATGTCCCGGATGAGGTGCACCGCGCCATCCGTGTCCGCGCGGCACAGCACGGTCGCAGCACCGAGGCCGAAATCCGCGAAATCCTGGAGCGAGCGGCAAAGCCGGATGGGCGCCTGAAACTCGGCTCCTTGCTGGTATCGATCGCGCGTGAGGCAGGCGGCCTGACTGATGAGGAGTATGCGCTTTTCGAGCGGGACAGGACACCTGCCGAGCCCATGAGCTTCGGCGAATGATCGTTCTCGACACCAACGTGCTTTCAGAACTGTGGAAGTCCGAACCCGAACCGAATGTACTGACCTGGATGGATGCCCAGCTTGTTGAGAGCCTTTATCTGTCCAGTATCACGGTGGCCGAACTGCGTTTTGGCATAGCTGCGATGCCGGCCGGCAAGCGCCGGCTGATCTACCATGACCGGATGGAGCGGGAAGTGCTGTCAGCTTTCAAAGGCCGAGTATTGGCCTTCGATCTGGAAGCATCACGAGCTTATGCCGATCTGATGGCGAGCGCACAGGCCGCTGGTCGAGCTATCAGCAGGGCAGACGGGTACATCGCTGCCACGGCCTCCACCCACGGTTTCGCCGTCGCTACACGCGACACAAGTCCTTTTGATGCAGCAGGTCTAAGCGTGATCAATCCGTGGAAACCTCATGCCAAACAGTCCAGCTAGGGAGCGGTTAGGCGAAAGCCCTCCGCGCATGACGCCCCTGCCCTCCGATCGACAACAAGCAAAGCATCATCCGCCAGAGGCCTCTGCAGCTCCTTCGCCTCGCTCCACAGCGCCTTGAGCCAGGTCTCGAACTGCTCCGGCTCCGTGAGGATTACCGGTATGGCCTTGGAATGGTGGGGCTTCACCACTGCGTTCGCATCCGTCTCCAGAAGGGCGAAGATGTCGGCTGTCATCTCACTGTCCTTGACCTTCCGCACGCTCGTCCAAAGCGTCCAGATCCCTTTCGAGGCGCAGAGCACCTGCCTCGCGATCATCTCGTGCCGACTATCGAGAGCCTGAACAATGATGCCGGTTGGGTCTCGATCGTCTGTAGTCAATGCATGCACCACAAGGCCTTTCGGATCCCTTCGCTGATCCGGCAATGGGGCCGGGAAACCTCGAGTAATGCCTTATTCCGCGCCATGCGCTGCTCCAGGTGCGAGTTGAAGCGAGCCGGCTTCCAGCATCCCAGTTGGGGTGGGTCGAATATGGGCTGGGCTTCATTTCCGGTCAAAGACCAGTACTGAAGCCCAGGCCTCGCGCCCTTCTCGAACAACCGCAGCCGCTTGTCGGCGAAGGTCTGTGTGAAAGCCGGGTGAAACGCGCCTGCTATATTCCTCCGAAGAGAACCCCTGGGGCCTATGGGAAACCCACTGCGACGAGCACCAGGTTGCCACCTATCGCCATTTCTGATCCCCGCTGGCGGCAGATGTCAGCCATAGTTATGCTGCCAAAAGTATCCTGCTTGAGAATGGATGCCTTCTGTGCCTCCGAACCAAAGGGTAACGAAGCAAGAATCTGCTCACCCTCATCGTCCTGCGCTGCTCCCAGCCTGGGAATCTGGCTGGAGAGAACTCTAACTGGAAACAATCCGGCATTCTGACAGCAGATCACATGCCGACGAATCCGCTGTTCTCCATCTCAAGTTGAGGCCGGATCAGCCCGATTGTGGACCGATCCGGCGCTTCTAATCGACCGGGTGCTGCTGGAGCGGGCTTTGCTTTACATGCAGTCGGCTTTGTATTCGTATTTCTCGGCCGTGGCGGTATCGCCAGCCTTGATGCTGATGATGTCCGTCATCGTGACCTTAGGAAGGCTTTCGCCCTTAATGAGCTTGGCGGCCACTTCCATGGCGACCTCGCCTTCCTGCTTGGGATCCTGGGCAATCAGTGCGTGAATCTGGCCATTCTTGAACGCATTGACCTCGGCCGTGGCAGCGTCATAGGCGATCACCTTGATCTTGCCGGCTGCACCGGCCTGCTTGAGGCCGGTGATCGCACCGATGGCGCCCTGGTCGTTGGTGGAAAAGATGCCAGCAAGATCGGGGTGGGCCGACAGCGTCGAGGTGACGATCTCCGCTGCCTTCTGCGGATCATCGCTTTGATACTGGGGACCGAGATATTCGATGCCGGTATAGGTCTTGATCTGTGCTTCAAAGCCGGTCACGCGGGCATCCTGGGCAGCTGAGCCGGGCGGCTGGGTGATGACCAGCACCTTACCCTTGCCGCCGAGCAGATCATTCATGTCGACGGCAGCCATCTTGCCGCCAGCCTCGTTATCGGTCAGGATCTCGGTCTGGACGAAGGACTTGTCGTTGATCGTCTGGTCGACGGTTACGACCTTCGTACCCATCTCAGACAGTTGCTTCATCGGCGCAACCAGGGCCTGGGTGTCGGTCGGCACGATCGCGGCGACGGCAGGCTTGGTGGCGGTGACGGCGTTCACGACCGGGATCTGGCTGTCGGCCGCGAACTGATCGGGTGCCGAAACGGTCAAAGTAAGACCGAGTTCCTTGGCCTTGGCCTGCGCGCCGCACTGCAGTGCTTGGTAGAACGGGCTTCCCTTGACGCCGAGTACCAGCGCAACGTTGCCGCCGGATTGTGCGTGGGCTTGTTGGGCGGCCATCGACGGCAACGCGCAAATGGCGGCAAGAAGCATTCCGTATTTCATGGTGTGATCCCTTCGTTGGTTGGTTGGTGCTTGCTTGGTTTTTTGCTCAGCCGCGTTCTTGTGCGCGGCGTTTAAGCTGGTCGACCCAGACGGCGAAGATCAGGACCGCACCCATCGCAACCGTCTGCCAGAAGGGAGGGATGCCCAGGATCACGAAGCCGTTGAGAAGAATGATCGGGATGAAGACACCGATGACCGTGCCGGCGATGCTGCCGACGCCACCGAACAGACTGGTACCGCCGAGGACGACGGCAGAGATCGTCGTAAGGTTGTCCATGGCATGGCCACCGATCGTCGTGGTCGAGAAGCGGGCGTTGGACATGACCGCCGCAAGCCCCGCAAGCATGCCGGAGATCATGTAGATCCGGATGAGTTGGGCCTCGACGTTGATACCCGACCGGCGCGCGGCTTCCTTGTTGGATCCGATCGCGAAGATGCGCAGGCCAAAGCGCGTCAGGTGCAGCACGACGGCAGCGATCGCTGTCGCGACGACGGCAATGAAGACGAGGCTGGGGATACCGAGGATCGAACCGCCTCCGACAGCCGATACCAGCCGCTCGGGCATGGCGCGCACGTCCACGCCGCCGGTGATGATCTGTGCGAAACCCAGCGACATGCCGAGCGTCCCCAGCGTCACTATCAAGGCGGGAATGCGCGCGAAGGCGACCAGCCAGCCATTGACGGCGCCCCAGACGCCGCCAGCCGCCAGGGAGACCAGTGTTCCGATGGCGACAATGCTCCAGCCGGCATCAGTCGTGCCGAACGTGCTGCCGGGATCGCCGGACAGCCACAGCATCGTCTTGGCCGAAACGACCGAGCAAAACACGAGGATTGCCCCGAGCGACAGATCGATCCCGGCCGCAACGATCACATAGGTCTGCCCGATCGACAGGACCAGCAGAATGGCGGCGTTGATTGCGAGCTGGGAGAGATTGTAGGACGAGCCGAACTGCTCGGGCCTCAACGCCGAGAAGATGGCGATCAAGACGACGAGAAGCAGAAAGATCCAGCCGCCGCCAAGAATGCGCGCCATGCGTTCGCGCCTCGTTTCCGTCTCGGCGTCAGGCAATCCCTCCTTGTCGGTTGCCAGGCTCATCGAACGTTACTCCCCGTTTTGACGCTTCCACTTGTCATGGCGGCGACGAGGCGTTCGACGCTTGCGTCGCCGGCCTTGAATTCCGCGACGTTCTCTCCAAGCCGCAGTACAACGATGCGGTCTGCGATCTCGAGGACCTGCGGCATGTTGTGGCTGATCAGGACAACCGAGATCCCCGCCTTCTTGACCTGGCGGATGAGTTCGAGCACACGTTCCGTCTGCACCACGCCGAGCGCTGCCGTCGGTTCGTCCATGAAGATCACCTTGTCGGCCCACATCGCGGCCCGCGCGATTGCGACCGATTGGCGTTGGCCGCCCGACAGCGATGAGACCGGCACTTTTGCCGACCGCAGCTTCACACCCAGCCGGGTGAATTGTTCGGCCGCGCGGCGGCGCATTTGAGCACGGTCGAGGATGCCAAGGCGCCCGAGCAAACCGGGGCGCAGCAATTCGCTGCCTAGGAACAGGTTGTCGGAAGGGGTCAGTTCCGGGGCCAGTGCAAGATCCTGATAGACGGTCGCGATGCCATGCTGCAGGGCTTGGCCAGGCGAGGAGAATGACACAGGCTTGCCGCCGATCTGGAGCTCTCCCCTTGTCGGCTTCTCGGCTCCCGACAGTATTTTCACCAGTGTCGACTTGCCGGCGCCGTTGTCACCGATCACCGCACAGATCTCAGCCGGATAGATGGCGAAGTCGACGCCCTTCAGCACATGGGCATGGCCGAAGCGCTTGTGAATATCTCTCGCTGCCAGAAGCGGAACCGTCATGGATGGCCGTCCTCCCGGGCAATGCCGACATTGTTGGAGAAGGCAAAGAATTCGTTGTAGCCGGCCGCCGTCAGCCGGGCCCAATGATCGAAAGCCGCCTCCGGACTGGCAAAACGCCAGATGTCCACGGTTTGAAAATCGTGCTGGCCGCGAATGTGATAGTTGCCCACGCGCACGGCGCCCGCCTCTGCCGATGCGAGCGCGACGCGGCCCCAAGCCGTTCTCTTGTCAGCCTGTTGCTCGGCGCTCAGGCGGTACCAATGAGGTCTTGGGCGCGAATAGTGGATCCAGATGCTTTCGGACATGGCAAACCTTAGGGGACGATGAGTTCGTGAAACGGGCGCACGCGGCCGATGTAGTGGCGGGACGTGGTGAAGACGAAATCGGCGACTTCCTCGTGGCCTGAGATGGCATTGTCGATCGCTTCGGGCGAGGCTGCCTCCCAGGCGCCGAGATGGTGCCAGCCATGCGCCCAGTCCAGGCGATGGCGGCCGGCAATATTGATGTCGAGCGCAAGGTCGCCCTTGAAGGCGATGTCGCATTCAAGGTCATATTCGGTACGCTGCTCAGGCGTTGCTGACGCCCAGGCATCGTTCCATTCCCACAGCGCGAGGAAGCCCCAAGGACGATCGATGTCGCCCCCGCCGCCCCTCACGGGCGCAAATTCGCGAGGGCCTATCAGCCATTCGGTTGCAAACAGCCGTGCCCAGCCGGCCTGCTCGAGCCGCACCGTCCCTTCGAGCGCCGCCGAAATCGTCGGAGCCTCGAAGACGCCGGCGACGTCGACGTTGTGCGCAAATCCGGTATCGAGAGCCGCCGCCTCGTTTCTCGCGGCCGGATCGAACATTGCGCGGACGGACAGGAGCCACCCTTCCTGCCTGAACTCGTCGAGCACGGCTGCAATGGCCGCCTGTTCCCTCGTGCCGAAGATGTCCGAGGCGCCCCCCTCGCGTTTGGCCAGGAACATCACGACGCAGCGCCCCGATGGTCCGGAGGAGGAAAAGACGTCTGTTTCGCCTGTGAGAAGAGTCATTGCGCCCTCATCCGGGAAACGGCGTTCATTAGTTTTTCGACACGATATGGGTCGACGGGGTTCCACCAACGGCCGTCCCGTTTCAGCCATTGACCAATGATGGCACCATCGGCGACCTTGAAGAGGTCGGGCACCTGTTCCGGCGCGAGGCCTGAGCCGACAACGATCGGCAGGTTTGTGCCGGCGCGGACTTCCTCGACTTCCCGTGGGTGTGTAGGCGAACCCGTGCGCGTCCCGGTGGCGATCAGCACATCTGCGTCGAACCATTCGGCGTCCGTCGCCTGTTCGGCGATGCTGCGGTCGGCGGTGATGGCGTGAGCGCCGAACTTGACATGGACATCCGCGAAGATCGCGACATCACGCGCGCCGATCATCGAGCGATAGCGCATGGCAGCGGGGGCCGGTCCGTTGAGAAAGCCCTCATTGGCCACATAGGCATTGACCCACTGGTTGACGCGCACCCAGCGCGCGCCGACGGCCTTGGCGATGGCAAGTGCGGGGATGGCCCCGTTCGCCACGCAGGTGATGCCGATGGGCAGGTCGACGACGGAACGCACGGCGATGCAAGCCGCCGTCAGCGCCGCGACGGTCTCGGGGCCGATTTCATCGGGGCGGGCGAAGGGCAGGTCGCTAGCATTTTCCACGATGATTCCATCGATGCCGCCATGGGCGAGGGTCTTTGCATCTTCGACCGCGGCAGCATAGATCTCACGGACATCCTGCCCGTCATACCGGGGGGCACCGGGAAGAGGCTTGAGATGAATGACGCCGATCACGGGCTTTCTCACCGCAAAAAGCCTCTCGAGCGCGTTTCCCTTGTCGGGCAGCACGATGGGAGCAGTCATGTTTCCTCACTTGTGGATTGGATCTGGGACAGTCTGGCGTCGAGGACATCCGCCACCTCCTTCCGGTCTGGATAGGAGTCCTGTGCGCCGAACCGGCGGCAACTGAGGGTCGCCGCGACAACGGCTGCTTCCAGGGCAGAAGCAAGGGAAGCCCCGGCAAGGACCTTGCCGATGAACCAGCCTGCCAGGCAGTCACCGGCGCCCGTCGTGTCGGTGACGCCGCAAATGGACGGCGCGGCCACGCGGAACGAGACGTCCGGGGATAGATACTGCGCGCCCCGCGGGCCGAGCGTGCGCACGACCGCCTTGGCGCCGAGGGACAAAAGGACCGCTACGGCATCGCCGCCGATCTTGGCCGCGGCCCGATCGTTACAGAAGACGACGGCCGCACCGTCGAGCATTGGCGCCAAGGTCTCGATGCCCGCCGGAAAGGAGGCCGGCTCGAGATCCAGCGACCAGGGGACCTGATGCCGGCGGCATCGCTGTGTGAGCAGGAGGGCAGCTTCGCCGTACACCGCTGTGTGCACCCAGCCGATATTTGCAAGATCGAGCGACGCGACCGCCTCCTCGTCAGGGTACATCGACACGCCCGGATCCAGCAGCAGGCGTTTCTCCCCGTGTGGCTCTATGATGAGCACAACGCGAGATGTCCGCCCTTCAACCTTGTGGACAGTGACCTCGATGCCCCGTTCGCGCAGGCCGCTCTCGATCCTTGTCGAGGCACTGTCGTTGCCCGTCTGGAACAAGGCGTGGACGGCTGAGCCTGTGCGGGCGCAGGCGACCGCGGCGTTTGCGACAACGCCTCCGACGGCCTCGGCGGAATGAGTGACATGAACCTTCTCGTCAGGAGCGGGGACATGCGATGCGACCATGGTCAGGTCGAGCGTCACGTCACCGACGAAGAGGGCCAACTTGTTCATAAGGCACCGGCATCCTGGCATGGTCGAAGGAGGAACATGTATGGCCCCTCGGACGAGAACCCTGGCGACGTCTGCACATTGTTGCAGACTTTGCACAAATGATGCTAGAAAGTGCCTCCCATGGTGTCAACAGCTAATGTGCAGCGCTCGCACGAAAGTTTAAAACATGAGCGATAGCGAAGAGGACCTGCTCGTGAAGCTAGCTTGGCTTTACTATGTGGGCGAGAAAAACCAGGAAGAGATCGCCGACCAGCTCGGCCTGTCGCGTTTCAAGATCAATCGCATGCTGGCTAAAGCCCGCGAAAAGGGCCTGGTGAAAGTAACGATCCAGCACGAAACCGCCGATACGCTCGAACTCGCCAGCAAGCTCCAGGTGTTGTTCGGCCTGACTGAATGCATCGTCACGCCGACAATGGAAACTGCTGCCGGAGCTTTCTCCGAAACGGATGGAGCCAAGGCACGCCGTGCCGTCGGTATCGCCGCCGCGGCCTTTCTAGCGCGGCGGCTCGGCTCATTGGCCCCGATGACGGTTGGTCTCGCATGGGGCCGCTCGATTGCCGCGATGGTGGACGAGCTTCCCAAGATAACCAAGCCTGATCTGAAAGTCGTGTCCCTTATGGGATCCCTGAGCCGCAACGCAAAGACCAATCCGTTCGATTGCGTTCAAGGGCTCGCCCAGCATTGCGGCGGCGAGGCCTATATCCTGCCCGCACCTTTCATCACCGACTCCGAAGCCGACTATGACGTCATCATGGGCCAGAAGCTGGTCCAGCAAACACTCACACTGGCCCGATCAGCGGATCTCTATATAGCAAGTTTCGGTGATTGCACTCAACACTCATTTATATATCACCACGACCTTCTTCACGACTATGAGAAGTCTGAAATTCTCCAAGCCGGAGCTGTGGCGGACATGCTTGGGAAATTCTTTGATATAAACGGAAATTTACTCAATAATACTGTTAACCGTCGAACACCGAGCGTTACCTTTGAGGATATCTGTAGTCGCGACGTCGTCCTTCTCGCAGCCGGTCTGGAAAAATCTCAGGCACTGCGCGCAATACTCAGATCGGGGACCGTCAACCGTCTCATCGTTGATGGAGACCTTGCCGCCTCTCTCCTCGCATGACAGGCGCATAGCGCTATTGAGGAGAGAAGCGAAATCAAGCCTGGGAGAGCGGGAGGGGGAAGGCTTGCACCCTCTCGCGTACCGCAAGGCGCAACGGCGTTTCCACCCGTTTCTGGATCTAAGTCAGCGACGGCCGCCGCGACCTATTCAGCGCACAGCGAAGGTCCGCACCCGGCATCGATGTGGGCGCGGCTGAAAACCTCGGCTGCATCCGCCCGGATCGATAGTATCATGCCGGGAGCCGTGTTCGACACGGTCGGGACGCGTGTCCTGGCCACCAGGCCGCGAGCCTCCATCACCTCTGCGAGATGTTCGCCCTCTGCAGCGGTTGAGCCGACACTGAGAGCCAAGTCCGCCGCAGTCGGCCTGCGCCCCATGGCGGTCTCGGCCCCGATCATGTTGACGAAGGCGATCTGGCGATATCGCGCGGCTTCCGTGTCTCCCTCAAAGCGCGACTTGTGAATGAGGCGGGACACCGTCAGGCAGTCGGCCGTGGTCGAGATCTTGGATGATTTCAATTCGATAACTCCGATCTGTTGATCTACGTGGCTGGGTGGTCACCGCAGTCGTTGACCGCGCGGTTTGTCGGCCTGCGCCGGCTTTGCGGCTTCAGGCCCCGCGCCCGCCTCGACCGGGTTGCCGGCCGTTTCGACTATCGGACCCAGGCCGGGAAGCTCCTTGAGGGCCTGAAGCTGGATTTCCCGGTCAGCCACCTTCTGAACGAAGGGCTTGAGATAGGCGTCGAGGTGCCCCTTGCCGGGATGGTCCAGCTCTTTTGTCAGGGCGGCGAGGTAGTCGTCCTTCCTGGTCTCTTCCCACTCGATGCTGATGCCGGCGCGATGCGCCAACTCGTTGTGCACCACCATGATGGTGCGGCCATTGCCATCGAGGAAGGGATGCGCGTGGGCCAGACTGCCCATGACCGTGCCGGGCTTGGCCGCCATGAACGCCTTGTCCTGCCTGCTGCAGGGCATAGTCCACGGCCCTGCCGATTTCCTGCGGATGGGCGAACATGTCGTCCTTGCCCGCCTTGGTGATTGCGACATTCGGGGCGGTGCGCGACCTGTCCTCTCCTGCCCACGGATACACTTTCTCGAACAGGGTCTTGTGCGCCTGTTGGATATCCGCATAGGAGATCTTGGAAACCTGGGCGAGCTGATCGGCTGCCTTGTCGACCTTTCGGACGAACTCGTGGTGCTCGAACCTCTTGAGTACGTCCATATCGGACGTGCCAAGGGAGTTGCGCAAATAGCCGCGCGTTGCGGCATCACCGAAGGGATCGAAAGCCATAAGGGGAGGTCTATCTGCCGCCGAGATAGGCCTTGATCAGGTTCGTGGCGTCGTCACTGGACACGACCTTCGCGCGCTCGAGCGCAATGATCAGCTGCTCGATCTCATCGAACTGCACCTCGTCGCCAGCCAGCTCCGTCACCTTGTCGGCCCAGCGGTCACGCGCCGTCTCGACGTACCGGATGTTATGCTGACGCGCCAACTTCAGGACGATATCCACCGCCCGGTCCTTGTTGCTGCGTGCATCTGTCTTGGGAGCGAAAGCGACGGTCATCTGAACATTCCAATTCATGCTCTTTATAGCGTGAATTGGCCTCTTTGTCGAAACATAGGAATGGTTTTCGGGTGAAACCCGGCCGATTCCCGGCATTTTGTGACAAACTGAACATGAGAGAGGCCCGGGTTTCCCCGGGCCTCGTCCTTCACTCGGCCGCTTCAGCGAATTCCGTATCCCCGGCTTCTTCGGCCTCATCGGTCTTTCCTGCCGCCTTCGGCGTCTTCAGCACCTCGGGAAGCCAGCCGCGCCCGGCAAGGTCACGCTCCGCTCGGTCAACCGCTTCCGACTTCGGCAGGCGCTCGATGTCGGCTGCCGCCGCATCCGGCAAGCCCGCCTCCTTCATGATGGCGGCAATGGCCGCCTTGGACACTCGGCCAAGGAACTCCCGCTCGGGGCTCCACCATGCCCGCATGTCGAATTCAAGAGCCTGCGCAATCCGGTCCGCGTTGCAAACCCGGTCGGAACGCTTCTTCTCGAACCCCATCTGCACCGCATTGAGATTGGCGGCGGTGACAACCGCCAGCAACTGTCCAAGGGTCGCAGGGGTCTGGTCCAGCAACCAATCCCAAAGCTCGGCGGCTTCACTCGGGAGTCGGGCCTTCCAGCTGTCCATGATGTCATTCCACGCCACGAGGGCGCGACAGGCCTCGCGCTCCTTGATCGAGGTTTCGATGCGCCGGGCTTCGCCGCGCACCTCGACGGCGGAACTCGGCATGCTGGAATAGCTGAGATCGGTGTAGAACGTTCGCACGGTGAAGGGATGGAGGATCGCGACCAAGCCGACCTGCGGCGATTCCGCCAGCTGGCACCGAAGGGCGGCGGTCCGGATCGCCGTCAGTTCCTCGGTGAGCGCGCCGTTGAAGGTCATGACGGCCGCCTCGTCTTCCTTCTCGGTGCCGCCCTCCCCATCTCCGCCCTCTTCCGCCGTTGCCGCCGATACTGCAAGGCGTGCCTCATCCTCCTTGCGAACGATGCCGCGCCTGACTTCGACACGCCCGCCATGACCGACATAGAGGATCGCGCCGGCAACGCCCAACTGTTCCGGGGTGAAGGCCTGCGAGGGCGCCCGCAACTGCTCGATATTCTCTTCGAGAGCGTCCATCTCCGCATTGAACGCGATCAGGTCCGCCTCATCGTCGACCGCGTTCTCAAAGGCAGCGGATTGGTCCTCCATTTCCTCATATCGCGCCTGCAACCCCTCAAGCTTGCGTTGATCCTCGTCGCTCAACGCCATCTGCTTGGGATAAAGCGTGCGCATACCGTAGGTCGATACGGCGTCCTGAGACGTCTCGACCCACGACCACCCTTCGGCCTTGACCGGCTCGGCCAACACGGCAAGCTTCTCGTCGGCCAGCCTGCGCACAAGGTCGCGATCGGACAGGTAGATGCTGTCCTGCGTCGAGAACAGGTCTTCCTCGACCGTACCGCCCGCCGCCCGATAGGCGTCGAGGGTGACGAACTGCGCGAGCGGCGATTTGCCGAACAGGGCTTCCTGGGTCAGCGCCGAACGAAGGTAGTGAGGCTGGCGGTAGAACGAGTTCACGTCGAACCATGCCCGTTCCTGCGCTTCGTGATCCCCGCTGATCGCAAGCGCCTCTGCCTGTTCAAGGCTCACCTCTTCCCTGCGAAGTTCCTCCAAGAGCCGTGGCGACAGGGTTGCCAGCTTCAGCCGGCGACGAACCGTCATGTGTGAAATGCCGAACCGCGCCGCGATCTCCTCGCTCGGCAGGCCTTCGTCCTGATTGAGCCTGCGGAATGCCTCGATCTCGTCGGCCGGGTGCATGGCGCTGCGCTGGATGTTCTCGACAAGAGAAATCTCCACGTCCCGCTCGCCGGTCAATATGGCAACCCGGACCGGGAATTCCTTGGTCACCGCGACGCCCTGCACGCTGCGCCCTTCCTTGAGCAACAGCTTCAGGGCTGCGAACCGACGCGCACCCGCCACCACCTCGAACTTACCCTTGGCCTTGCGCACATTGAGGTTCTGCAACTGGCCGTTGGCCTCGATGGAAGCCGCAAGCTCGCTGATACCGGCCTCCGAATTGACGCGCCGCACGTTGTCGGCACTCGGAACCAGCTTGGAAAGCGCAATTGTGGTAACGTCCGTCATCTCTTCTCTCCTTTGTCAGGCACGGCGAAGCAGGCCCCGTCCTGCTTCCCGAGCTCGCGCGGAGCAGCGGGTGTGCAAGCGGCAAGCCTGTTCTCGAGGGACCCGTCTGCAGGGAGCGAAGCGACCGAAGATGGGACGGAACATGCTTGCGAGCGCGCCGAGGGCAGCGCCCTAAGCCTTCTCGTCGCGCCAACGCCGGAGGCGATCACGAGGCGTGATCTGCGCGAGGATGGCGGCTACGTCGGATTCTAGCGCGGCTTCTGTCCGCGAGGCTTGTCGGCCTGGGATTGGGCTTTCTCGCGCAAAGACTGGAAATGGTTTTTGTCGCTCTCGGCCTGGGTGGCGATCTCCGCAATCTTTTGCGGATCCGCGCCGCGCGACTGCATGGCCGAGATAACGGACGCCCAGCGCTCTTCATGCTGGCGCAGCTGGGCCTCGGTGGGCGGGCGCTCACGAACGCGCTCGACCGTCCCCGCCGCGGTGGGTGCGCTCGACCATTGTCCCTCGCGCAAGCGATTGTCGTAGACGGTCTCACCCTCGCGGGTCGCGACAACGACACGGCTCACCAGCTTTCGTTCCTCGAGTTCCCGGACGGACTGGACCACGCCGACGACGCCGGCATCGTGGACCTCGCGGGGCGGAATCCGGGCGGCGCTGCCCATCGCCTCGAAGCGCACGTTGCAGCCCTGCCAGCTGGCCCGCTCGTTGACGGCCATAACCCGGGCCTCGACTTCGTAACCGCCGGCGCGCAGGCCGGTGACCAGAGCGACGACATTGCCGGGCTGACGCATGGTCGTCTCGATGACGAGATTGATGTGGCGCCGGCCGGCTTCATGCAGGAGCTTGCCGAACCACACGTTGGCATCATGGTTCGTGTGTTGCGACGAGGTGACGGGATCCGCCTTCTGGAGCGCCCGGAACGCGGGGTGATAAGCGCGCAGATCGTCGCCGACGACGGCGATCGTCGGTCCCTTCCGCGAGAGCTCCGCCACAGCCGCGGTCTGAAGAGCGGTCTTGCCAGCGCCGGGTTGTCCTCCCAGGACAACGGCCGTCGGCTGCTCCGACCGTGCTCCCTCAAACGGCATGATATTGGGAAGGATGTGATTTCTGAAGATGCGTTCGTTCTCAGCCGGGCTGAGCTTGTACCGCTCGGAAGTGTCTGACACGAACTAGATTTCTCGCCAGAACCGCTCTTCGTCTGCGATGCGCGGACGCCAGGTCGCGATGATCTCATGAATCAAGGCATCTTCCCCGACGCGGATCGACTGCTGGAGCCTGGTGAGGTCGCGGGCCTTGTTCGAGAGAGCAGCGGCCGCGGGCTTATCCGAGTCCTCGAGTGCATAGATGCGCTCGAACAGGATACCCTTGGCCTGATTCAGGATCTCAATGGCCACCTCGGCATTGACGATCTGCGAATAGTCCAGCGGCGTCCGGAAGAAGCTTCCGGGTGCATTTTCGTGGACATCGTGGCGTGGCCGGGCTGCGACTTTCATGGGCTCTTTCCTTCCATAACCATAGTGGCAAACTCTGCGCCCCCTGTCGAAACACCCCTCCCCGCGCCCGATCGTCACCCGGCAGGCCGAAGACCGGATCCCTCGAGACCTCACTCGAGGAGATCGGGACTTCGTGACCGCCGATGTATCGGCGCGCATAGAAGCTGGTTCCGCCAAAGGCGGCGCGCAAGGAACAACGGCCTCCCCCTCCTTTCGAAAACACTATAAAAGTTGATATGGTTTACAACAAGGCTCACTTGCCACAGCGACCGAGACCCATGATCGACGATAACGACCCCGACCGCACCATGCTGCAGAAGCGACTGCTCTGGATGGCGGTCATCCTGGTCGCACTCGGCATGGCCTGCTTCATCGCAGCGCTGAGAAGTCCGGCCAATGCCTTCGACGCGAAGGACACAAACGGGTCCACTGCTAAGGTCTACATGTTGATTTCCACTGAGAAGTGACCCAGTCGGAGGGGATTTTTCCATCGAGAATTGGCTCTGACGCACTTTTGCTGACGTCCGGTTCTCTACGATGCTCCGATCAATCGCGCCTGTAGAAGATCGAGTTTTGCTCTCCCGTACATCTGGCGTTTGATGAGCTTCAAGCGCGTGATCTGACCTTCCGTTTGTCCGTTCGACCAAGGGGAGACGATGGCGTTTCGGACGGCGGCAATATCCTTTTCGACACCGCCAGCGAAGGCTCCAATTAGGCTGTTCTTGGCTGTCTCAAGCCAGTCCTCGAGCTTGCGTGCTGTTTTCGAGCGGATCATAGACTGGAACTCGCCAATGGCAGTGCGAGCGATAGCGAGTTCCGGAACGTTCACTTCGATCGCCGCCACCAAAATCGCCTCAGATTTTGCCAGGTCATCGCGTGCGGCGGTCATCAATCGAGCGATAACCCGCGTTGATGGCGTTCGAGCGAGTCCGCTCTGGTTGGCCTTCTCCGCTAAGCGTCGGCGTTGAGCCCATTGCGAGACGACACCGCTTTGCCCCGGAAAGCCCTTTGCTCGCATATCGCGCCAGAGCGCCAAGGCGTTTCGTGCGCCTTCCTCCCAGCGGCTGTTGAGCCACGGCAGCCAGCTGTCCAGCGAGGCGGGACGTGATCGGAAGACATCGAAGCGCTGGCCCCGTAAGACATCCCGCACAAGCTTCCGGCTATGACCGGTTTGCCGGACAATTTGCCGAATTGAAGTTCCCTTCTTCGACAATTCCCGGATCGCCTCATTCGTCTCCTGGCGACGCAAGTATCCCTCATACTGCAGCCTTTCGGCATAAGTCAGAAGCTTGGGGTCGACGACATTGCTGCCTACTGCCTGCCTGATCTGGCGCATGGACTTGCCGACGGCATCGAGAAATGCCCGGCTGGAATTCTCCATCAGGTGCCAACGGTCGGCGACCTGCTCAGCATTCGGCAAGGCCTTCGCGATGGCCTCACCATAGCCACCGCCCCGATCGCGAGCGACGATGGATATGGACTGATGCTGGGCGAGCCATGACCGAGACGTATCCAATGCACGATCCGGCAGCAGGGTGACAGGTTTGTGCCGCTCCAGGTCGCAAACAATTGTTCCGTAGGTCTGTCCGCGCCTGAAGGCAAAATCGTCAATTCCTATGACAGTGAGCTCATCGTTCTGATCAGCAATACGTCGACGAACCACCCGCAACAGCGTGTCATTGCTCACCGGCATCATGAGGCGATTGGCAAAGGCCGCCGCGGGTCTACCACCGAGCGCCAAACCAAGGTGGTGGACGATCGTCTCCAGCCGCTGGGTGCGCCGACCATAACGCGCCAACACGCCGTCCTCGAATTGTTCGCAGAAGATGCGCCGCCCGCACAGAACGGCGTCACACCAGAACCGACGCGCCACGATCGTCAACTCAACTCGCCGACCGCCGAGGGGCAGATCCGCAGGTCGGCGCACGTATCGGCTTTGAACGCGTCGGCTTTGTCGGCCACAGGCAGGGCAAATCCCGGTGGGCAAGCGTGGTCGCAACTGGACTTGAACGCTCTCCCCGACGAACTTCACCGAATCCATTGCAAAGCCGTCCGGCGCGAGGCCCGCGCGCTGAAATCGATGGCGCATACGCTGATCCTCCGGTGATTCAGCACAAGGGTCGCCCGCAACAGCAGCAAATCTGAGTCAGAGCCACTTCTCGACGGAAATCAACACTATGAGGTAATCACGCTGAAGGGTGCCGTTCGCACACGCGCCAAAACAGAGTTCCTGGAGCGTTTATTGCAAATTCACAACATGAGCGTTCCGCCTAGGACTCATGTTTAGTTGGGCCGCGATTGTCCGTGGTTCGCAACTCGCTGGCAGCGACAACCGCTGGATCACGCAATCTCCTTCAATCATCCCATCACCTGGCCGCAGGGTGAGCAATCTGTTCGATCTGCCTGCGAGTGCGGTCGTCGCGCTCGATATCTGGCTGGCCCGCAAGCAGAAGCGAGGATACAGGCGTATCGGCTGACCCCTGCGCCCTGGCGATGCGCCTGGACATCCCCAGACGGTGCTCCATTGCCTTCCCCTCACGCACTACGCCGCTCCTTGCCGAGCTTCGATCGGATCAGGGCCATCAGCATGGGACCGAGCGAGAACTGCCCTGCCCTCGCCCTCTGCGTAAGGTTGCGCAGATAACCGCCCGGGCTCTTGATCGCCTCGCCCTTCTGCAGCATGGCGGCAATGACGATATTCGCACCCTCTGCACCCAGGGCTTCCTGCAGGCTTGATCGGCGCGTTTCCCGCTTCCAAAGACGTCGCCATTCCGTCAACGATGAAAATCGTGAAGGAGGCTAGCGAATTCGTCCGGCACAACGAGCATCGGCCGATTCATGTTTCCGAGCTATGTTCGAGCCTGAACGTTTCGCGGCGTACTCTGCATCGCAGCTTTCATGACGTTCTCGGGATCGGACCAGTCGCCTATCTCAGACATCACCGATTGTGCGCCACGAACGCACGCTTGCGCTGCCTCGAAACCGGCAAAGGAACGGTTACGCAGGTAGCACTCGAGCACGGTTTCGTCTAACTTGGGCGGTTTGCCGGCCAATATCGGGCCTTGTTTGGAGAGAGCCCTTCTGAAACGCTGCTCCGGAGGTGAAGCGAATGGACAGGCGAACCCTGGCGTCGTTCACGTCGGCGGAACGCCTTAGCACCCATGAGTGCGAGATTTAGTCTCGGCGGAATCATTTCTTGGCAAGCTTGCGCCGGGCGCCACCCTTACCGAGGCCCAAGGCTTTTGCCAGTTCAGAACGCTGCCTGGCATAGCTCGGCGCCACCATCGGATAGTCCGCTGGAAGTCCCCACTTGTCGCGATACTCCGCAGGTGTCATGCCATACTTACCGCTCAAATGCCGCTTGAGCGACTTGTACTTCTTTCCGTCCTCCAACGAGATCAGGAAATCAGGTGTCACAGACTTCCGAATCGGCACGGCCGGTTCTGGCTTGGGTGGATTAGAGGCTTGTATTGTTTCTGGATGAGCGAGCTGATCGAGCACTTTATGCGTATCGGCGATCAGTTGTGCTAGGTTGCTTGCGGGTACCCTATTGTTCGCTACGAAAGCCGAGACAATATCGACTACAATTTCAGTTACACGACTATTCACGCGGCGCCCTTTATTATTGTCAAGTGAATGCGAAAGTCGAAGAAGACTCTCGAGTTTGGGTGCTTTTGGGATGAGGCGTCATCAGAGATTCTCAGCGTCCCTGATAGCTCTGATTGCACTCCACTCTTCCTGCTCCAAGGATTGAATCACAGGCACCTTAATCTCCAACGCCTCCGATTTAATGGCAATATAGCAGATTCTAGATTGATTTTTCGCGCATAAAGCCTCAATATATCCATGATATACTCAGATAATGTAAGTATAAAATATCATTTTACATAATTGCGTGAAATTGCATAAATTACAATTGTACCTACGTACAATGTCATAATTTTCTACAATTCATTTTAACATTATATTTAAGCATTAGATCTCCGCTGACAGACCCGGTTTGTGTCGTGATACTGCCGCGTTTTGAATCGTCTGCGGGCAAATCAGTTAAGCGAGAAAGAATGGATTTCAAAGTAACCCGGCCACTGCAGGAGGGTCGAATGGCAGAGCCGCAAAAGCGAGCGAGTATACCCACGTTTTCCGATGCCCTTGCCTATTACTGCGACGCATGGCAGCGGTCGGTTCTCTTTCTCGACACGATGCGCAAGCGCGCAGCGCAATATGATCGACAGGCTTCGCAACTCGCGCCCAACGTCCTTGATTACCAGGCCGAGCTGATCTGTGACGGCCGCACACTCCCACGGCCGGTTAACTACCTTCTGGCACGGATCGTCCCTCCCGCTGGGATCGTCGTCGATGCCCACAGGCGGCCTTTCGTGGTGGTGGATCCGCGTGCCGGCCATGGACCTGGCATTGGCGGATTCAAGGCAGACAGCGAAATCGGCGTGGCAATGAAGGCGGGACATCCTTGCTACTTCATCGGCTTTCTGCCCGACCCCATGCCCGGCCAGACCATCGAGGATATCGCTCGCGCCGAAGCCCGGTTCCTGGAAATGGTGATCGAAAGGCACCCCGATGCAGAGGGAAGACCCTGTGTCATCGGCAACTGCCAAGCCGGCTGGGCAGTGATGATCCTGGCGTCGCTTCGCCCCGAACTCTTTGGACCGATCATCATCGCCGGCACGCCCCTGTCATACTGGGCGGGCATCAAGGGGCAGTTCCCGATGCGATATACGGGCGGCCTGTTGGGCGGCAGCTGGCTGACGGCCCTGGCCGGGGACCTCGGCGCCGGCATCTTCGACGGTGCCGCGCTGGTGCAGAATTTCGAGAACCAGAACCCCGCCAACACCCTCTGGTCCAAGCAATACAATCTCTATTCGAAAATCGATACGGAGGCGGAGCGCTATCTCGGCTTCGAAAAGTGGTGGGGCGGGCATGTGACGCTCAACGCCCAGGAAATGCAGTTCATCGTCGATGAACTGTTTGTCGGCAACAAGCTCGCCGCCGGCGAAATCCGCACGGCGGACGGCACCGCCGTCGACCTGCGCAACATCCGCTCTCCCATTGTCGTGTTCTGCTCGAGGGGCGACAACATTACCCCACCCCAGCAGGCGCTTGACTGGATCCTGGACCTCTATGAGAGCGTCGACGATATTCGCGCCTATGGGCAGACGATCGTCTATGCCGTTCACGAAAAGATCGGCCATCTCGGCATCTTCGTCTCGGCGGGCGTCGCCCGTAAGGAGCACGATGAGTTCGCGTCCAACATCGACCTCATAGACGTTCTGCCGCCCGGCCTCTACGAGGCCGTTTTCGAACCCAAGGGCGAGGCGGTCTCGCATCCCGACATGGTGAGCGGCGAATGGACGATGCGTTGCGAGGAGCGGACACTGGACGACATTCGTGCCCTGGGCGGAAACGACCTGGAGGATGAACGTCGCTTCGCCGCCGCCGCGCGGCTGTCCGAGATCAACCTAGCACTCTATCGGGCGACGCTGCAGCCCGTGATTCAGGCGACTGTGACGGCGCCAGTGGCGCAAGCGATGCGCAAGCTGCACCCGCTGCGATTGTCATACGAGGCTTTCGGACATCGCAATCCGTTTCTCGATTGGGTCGACACGGCGGCCGAAAGCGTTCGGGAACAACGACTGCCTGCCGCCGCCGGCAATCCCTTCCTGGCCCTGCAGGAGCGAGCTTCGCAGCAGATCGTCGAAGGCCTCGAAACCTGGCGGAAGATGAGCGAGAAACTCGCGGAAAACACGTTCCTCGCCATTTACGGCCTCCCCGGACTCCAGGCTGCACTGGGCATCGACGTCAAGTCCCAGCAAAGGCCACGCAAGGCGGCCCGGAGTCTCCTGCACAGCAAGCTCCTCGAGGCTCGCATCGCAGAGCTGCGCGCAGGAATGACGACCGGCGGCCTGCATGAGGGCCTGGTACGGGCGCTCATCCATGTCGGCATGGCGCGCGGGGGGCCGGACGAACGCAGCTTCGAGGCAATCCGCCGCATCCGCGTGATGCGCCCCTCTGAGCAGCAGATGACCTTGCAGGCGTTCAAGAAACTGGTCCGTGAGCAATATTACATGCTGCTCATCGATGAAGAGACGGCACTGGCGGCAATACCGGGACTGCTCCCGGACGGGGCGGAAGAGCGCACAGCTGCCTTTGCGACATTGCGCGAAGTACTGGAAGCGCGCGGCGCACTCACCGGGGCAGGAGCCGAGCGGCTGGCGACAGTAGCACGGCTATTTGGAGTGGCGGTCGAGCCAGTTCCTTTCGCCCAGCCCCAACCATCGAAGCGCAAGGCCTTGTAACCGCACAGGGAAGGGCGCTTCGCAGCGTCGCGGCCTTGTTTTCCGATGTCCCTCGCCTCGTTTCGGTACCGGCAAATCGAAAGACCGTTTTTTGAGGAATTCACACATGCCCGCTCCATCGGCCAAGGAGGCAGAACTCTCGAAGTACGATCGGCTGATTGCAGCTGCCCGTAGTCACGAGCCCGCCGTAACCATTGTTGCGCATCCCTGCGATGAAACGTCCCTTCGCGGAGCGATCGACGCGGCGGCCGAGGGACTGATCGAGCCGGTGCTGGTCGGGCCCAAGGCCAAAATCCTCGCCGTCGCCGCCGAGCACGGCATCGACCTCTCCGCTCACGAGATCGTCGATGTCCCGCACAGCCACGCCGCCGCCGCAAAGGCGGTGGTGCTGATCCGGGAGGGGAAAGGCGAGCTCCTGATGAAGGGGAGCCTGCACACCGACGAACTCATGCGCGAGGTGGCGGCGTCCGCCACGGGCCTGCGCACTGGACGGCGGATCAGCCACGTCTTCGTCATGGACGTACCTGGGCATCCCGAGACGCTGTTCATCACCGATGCCGCGATCAATATCTTTCCCGATCTCGATGCCAAGCGCGACATCATCCAGAATGCCATCGATCTGTGGACCGGCATCGGCTTGGGCACACCTCGCGTCGCGATACTGTCCGCCGTCGAGACGGTGACCGCCAAGATCCCCTCCACCATCGAGGCGGCCGCCCTGTGCAAGATGGCTGACCGCGGCCAGATCACCGGCGGAATTCTCGAAGGCCCCCTGGCCTTCGACAACGCGATCAATCCTGAAGCGGCCCGCATCAAGCAGATCACCTCGCCCGTGGCCGGGCACGCCCAGATCCTGGTGGTGCCCGATCTCGAGGCGGGCAACATGCTGGCGAAGAACCTGACCTTCCTGACCCATGCCGACGCCGCCGGCGTCGTGCTCGGCGCTCGGGTGCCCATCGTACTGACCTCGCGGGCCGACTCGGTACGCACGCGCCTCGCCTCCTGTGCGGTGGCGGCGCTTTACGCAGTGGCGCGGCGCCGTGATGCTGCGATTGGAGTGGCCTGAGCGATGGATGTCATTCTCGTCGTGAACGCCGGATCTTCCAGCCTCAAGTTCCAGGTCTTCGCGATCGGGGGAGGCGAACTGATGCGTCAACTGCGCGGCCAGATCGACGGCATCGGAACGCGGCCGCGTCTGCGCGCCAGAGGGACCGACGGCTCGGTGCTGGTCGACCAGACCTATGCAGCCCCAGAGGTTCCGGATCTCCAGGCGGCAACGGCGATAGTCCGCGTATGGCTTCGCGACCACGGCGGTTTCAAATTGAGGGCTATCGGTCATCGAGTGGTGCATGGGGGCCCCAATTACGACCGGCCGGTGCGGATCGATGCGGACGTGCTGGCGCGCCTCACGGCTCTGGAAGACCTGGCACCGCTGCATCAGCCCAACAATCTCGCACCGATCCGGCTGGCGATGAGCATCGACTCATCCGTGCCGCAGGTCGCCTGTTTCGACACCGCCTTTCACCGCGGTCATCCTCCCCACACCGATTGCTATGCGCTGCCCCGTGCGCTCTATGATGAAGGCGTTCGTCGCTATGGCTTTCACGGTCTCTCCTACGAATATATTGCGGAGCGGCTTCGGAGCGTGGAACCCGATCTCGCGGGTCGGCGGGTCATCGTCGCCCATCTCGGCAGCGGCGCGTCGATGTGCGCGCTGAACGGGGGGCGGAGCGTTGAAAGCACCATGGGGTTCACCGCCCTTGACGGCCTGCCGATGGGCACTCGGCCGGGCCAGCTCGATCCCGGCGTCGTCCTTTATCTGATCGCTCAGAAGGGCATGCACGCGGCCGAGGTCTCGGACCTGCTTTATCGCGACTCCGGCCTCAAGGGCCTGTCAGGCATTTCCAACGACATGCGGGACCTGCTGGCGAGCAGGGAACCTGGCGCTGCCTTTGCCATCGACCATTTCATCCATCGCTGTGCCCTGCAAGCGGGCATGCTCGCCGCGTCGCTCGGGGGGCTCGATGCCTTCGTCTTCACTGCGGGAGTCGGCGAAAACGCACCGGCCATCCGCGCACGCATCGCCGACAGGCTTGGCTGGCTGGGCGCGGAGCTGGATCCGGCTGCCAATGAAGCTGGGACTGCGAGGATATCCACGCCCCAAAGCCGTGTCGCGCTCCTCGTCGTGCCGACCGACGAGGAAGTGATGATCGCACGCCATACCTTTGCGCTCGTCGACGCAAGCCCTGGAGGCTCCCAGTCAACACCAAGTTGAAAACGCTCCTCCCTTTGGTCTTCAAACAGGCCGGTGCCCGTGCCACCGCGAGCATAGACCGGCGCGATAGGAAATCTGCCATGCCGCTGCCCACCGTGATAGCAAAGCTCCTCGAAGGCCGCCGGGGATTGATCGTCGGCATTGCAAATGACCAGTCGATCGCCTGGGGCTGTGCCCGGGCGTTTCGAGCTCTCGGCGCCGAGCTGGCGATTACCTATCTCAACGACAAGGCCAAGCCGCATGTCGAGCCACTGGCACGCGAGGTGGAAGCACCGATCTTCATGCCGCTCGATGTCGGCGCAGAGAGCCAGATGGAAGCCGTCTTTGAGCGGATCGGCGCGGAGTGGGGAGAACTCGACTTTGTCGTGCACTCCATCGCCTCCGCCCCCAAGGCTACGCTGAGGGGCCGCGTGACCGACGCATCTCGCGAAGGCTTCCTTGAGACAATGGATATCTCCTGCTGGTCATTCATCCGCATGGCGCACCTTGCCGAGCCCCTGATGAAGCAGGGCGGTACGCTGTTCACCATGACCTATTACGGCTCGCAGATGGTGGTTGAGAATTACAACATCATGGGTGTAGCCAAGGCGGCGCTCGAGAGCGCCGTGCGCTATCTGGCCGCCGAGCTCGGCCCAAATGGTATCCGCGTCCACGCCATTTCGCCCGGTCCTCTCGCAACGCGCGCCGCTTCCGGTATCGCGGAGTTCGACGAACTCCTGGCGAAGGCCAAGGTCAGGGCACCTGCCCGCGAGCTCGTCACCATCGACGATGTGGGCATGGCTACCGCCTTCCTCGCCCATGATGCAGCCAGGCGGATCACCGGCACGGTGCTCTATATCGACGGAGGCTACCACATCATCGATTGAGGATCGATCACGGCGCCTGCGTTCGATGGCGGCGGCGCTCGCCGCATCGTCGGCCGCCCATCAGCGTTCGCTTGGCGCTATTCTTCAAAGCACCTTCCGCCAGACCAAATGGCGGAATTCTGATAGAAATATAGAACGCAAGTTATTTATATATGTACTTTGGGACCATACCCCTCAGTGCAATATACTGCTCTTCATGACACAGGTATGATGGAATAATATTTCCGCAACAGGCCGCTTCGCTCGCGCAGGGGAACCTGTCGCGCCCCTGAGGGGGAACGTCCAGTCTCCAAAACCATCGAAAGTTGCCGGAAAATCGCGGGATGCTCCAGGTCCGAAGCGTTGCGAACGCGACGGAGGCCTAGATCGCAGGCCGACAAGATAAATTCGCAGATCTGTCGTCAAGGGGAGGCAGTTGACCATGATTGATCGGGAGAAGGATCCGGAAAGTCTTTCGCTCTCGCTCGATATCCCTCCAGATGTCGATCGCCGATCTTTCCTCATGCGCAGTGCGGCGATCGGGGCCGCGGCGGTGATGACCGGGCAGGTGTGGACGCCCGAAGCTCGGGCAGCGCAAGCCGCACAGGAAGCCCAGACGCCGGCTCTCGGCGCCACGCTGTCTCCCGACCTCGACACAGTGAAGCGGGCCAAGGGCCCGGTCATGACAGTGCTGGAAGAGTTCTACAAGGTCGGCCCGGGTCCATCGAGTTCCCATACGATCGGTCCCATGCGCATTACCTACGATTTCTACCAGCGCTGCACAAAGCTTCCCCCTGATCAGGTCGCCCAGGCAACGGGCCTCAAGGTTCACCTCTTCGGCAGCCTGAGTGCGACCGGAAAGGGCCATGGCACGGAGCGAGCCGCGCTCGCGGGGCTGGTCGGCAAGGAGCCGGCCACTGTCGATCCCGCCTTCCTCAACGGGATGATGAAAAGCCCGGACAAAACCTATCCGGTGACGCTCGGAGACCGAACCTTCCAGCTGTCGTTGACCGACATCGTCTACGATGCAGCCAAGGGCGATTTCCCCCATCCCAACACGATGACCTGTCGCCTGGTCTCCGGCGACAAGGTCCTCTACGAGCTGGAATATTATTCGGTCGGTGGCGGCTTCATCGAGTGGAAGGGCTATGAACCGCCGAAAAAGGGGCAGCCGAAATATCCCTACGCCACCATGAAAGAGCTTCGCGCTCATGCCGAGGACAACAATCTCTCCATTGCCGGCGTGATGATGGCGAATGAAGTGGCGGTGTCCGGCAAGAGCGAGAAGGAGATCAACGCGTTTCTCGACAAGATCGCGGGCGCCATGCTCGCCACGGTCAAGTCCGGCCTCTCGGCCAAGGACGACGTCCTGCCTGGACCCATCAAGCTTCACAGCAAGGCGGCCACTGTGTGGGAACGCGCGCACAGCGTCGCCTATGAAAGCGACCGGGCCATTGCGCTCGTCGCCGCCTGCGCACTCGCGGCCTCGGAAGAAAATGCACGCGGCCATATCGTCATCACCGCACCGACCGGCGGCTCCGCCGGCGTCATGCCCGCCATCGTCTACGCGCTCGTCGAGAGTAAGCGCAGGGTGGCGATGGACAAGGTGCGGCGTGGGCTGATGGCGGGAGCGGCGATCGGCTACCTGTGCAAGCACAATGCAACGCTGGCCGGCGCGGAAGGGGGCTGTCAGTCCGAGATCGGTGTGGCCTCGGCCATGTCGGCGGCCTTCATCGCGGAGGTCATGGGCGCATCGCCGCTGGTCACCGAGAACGCGGCGGAATCGGCCCTTGAGCACCATCTCGGCATGACCTGCGACCCTGTGGCCGGCTACGTCCAGGTGCCCTGCATCGAACGCTGTGCCTTTGGTGCGGTCAAGGCATGGACCGCTTTCTCGATCGCGACGAACGAAATTGCCTCGCGTCACCGCGTCGACCTCGACACGACCATCAGGACACTGGCCGACACCGGGCGGGACATGTCCGCCAAATACAAGGAAACGAGCGAAGGCGGACTGGCCGCCAACCTCGTTCTTTGCTGAACAACAACCGGCACACAGGGGCGTTGCGGCGCCTAGCAGGGAGGTCCCGATGCAAGGGGATGTCGCGGCAGCTCGCCAATCGAGCGATCAGCCACCCGCCGTCGAAAAGCAAAGAGGCAGCGAGACCATGACCGGGGATGCAGCCCCGTCTCCTGGTGCCGGCCCCGATCCCTGGGTCGGTTTTGCTGCAGGCCGTTGGAAAAAGGTGATCGACGTACGCGATTTCATTCAGCGCAACGTCACGCCCTATCATGGCAACGAGTCCTTCCTGGCCGAGCCGACCGAGCGCACCAGGGCGGTGTGGGCCAAACTGCAGCCCTATTTCAAAGAGGAGATCCGCAAGGGTGTCCTCGATGTCGACGCCAGCACCCCGGCGTCGATCACCTCGCACGAGCCGGGCTACATCGACCGTGCAAACGAGGTCATCGTCGGCCTCCAGACAAATGCGCCCTTCCGCCGCGCCATCATGCCGCTCGGCGGGCTGCGCATGGTGGAGGCCGGGCTGAAGTCGGCGGGGGTCGACCCCGACCCTCTCGTCCACGAGATCTTCAGCAAATACCGCAAGACCCACAATGACGGTGTCTTCGACGCCTACACCCCCGAGATCATGGCCTGCCGGCGCAGCCACATCATCACCGGCCTGCCGGACTCCTATGGGCGCGGGCGGATCATCGGCGACTACAGGCGCGTGGCCCTCTACGGCACGGACAAGCTCCTCGCCGCCAAGAAGGCCGAGCGGGCGCTGCTCGACGCGCGCTGGCCAAGCGACGAGGTGATACGCGAGCGCGAGGAGCTCTCCGAGCAGATGCGTGCGCTCACCGACCTGACGACCATGGCGAAAACCTATGGCTGCGACATTGAGCGGCCGGCCGCCGACGCCCGGGAAGCCGTGCAATGGACCTATCTTGGGTATCTCGGCGCCATCAAGGAAGCAAACGGCGCAGCGATGTCAATCGGCCGCATATCGTCCTTTCTCGACATCTACATCGCGCGGGATCTCGCCAGAGGCGTTCTCGATGAGAGCCGCGCCCAGGAATTGATCGATCAACTCGTCCAGAAGCTGCGCATCGTACGCTTCCTGCGCACGCCCGAATATGATGCGCTGTTCACCGGCGACCCATACTGGGCAACGGAGTGCATCGGCGGCGTCGATCTCAACGGACGCCCACTGGTGACGCGCACCAGCTTCCGCGTCCTCCACACGCTGCGCAATCTCGGCCCGGCGCCCGAGCCGAACATCACCGTGCTGTGGTCGCGGCAATTGCCGGAGCCGTTCAAGCATTATTGCCTGCGTATCTCCGCCGACACTTCGTCGATCCAGTATGAAAACGACGATCTGATGCGTCCGTCCTGGGGCGACGATTACGGCATCGCCTGCTGCGTCTCCGCCATGCGCATCGGCAAGCAGATGCAGTTCTTCGGCGCGCGCGTCAATCTCGGCAAGTGCCTGCTCTACGCCATCAATGGCGGGCGGGACGAGATCAGCGGCGTGCAGGTCGCGCCGGAGGTGCCGGCCGTCGAGGGGGATGTGCTCGACTATGACGACGTCATGGCCAAGTTCGACCAGATGATGGAGTGGCTGGCGCGGACCTATGTCCATGCCATGAACTGCATCCACTACATGCACGACAAGTATTACTATGAGCGCCTTGAAATGGCGCTGCACGACGCCGAGATCCTGCGCACCATGGCCTTCGGTATCGCCGGCCTCTCCGTGGTCGCGGACAGCCTGTCGGCGATCAAATACGCCAAGGTGAAGCCGATCCGCCGCGAGGACGGCCTTGTCGTCGGCTATGAACGGACGGGCGACTTCCCGATCTATGGCAACAATGACGATCGGGTCGACGGCATCGCGGTGGACCTGGTCTCCAGCTTCATGACCAAGATCCGCAAGCACCAGACCTATCGCCATGCGGTGCATACCCAGTCGGTGCTGACGATCACCAGCAACGTGGTCTACGGCAAGAACACCGGCGAAACGCCGGATGGACGCAAGGCCGGCCAGCCTTTCGCCCCCGGCGCCAATCCGATGCATGGCCGCGACAGCCATGGCTGGCTCGCCTCCTGCCTGTCGGTGGCCAAGCTCCCCTATGCCGATGCGCAGGACGGCATCAGCTACACCGTCTCGGTGGCGCCCACGGCCAGCCGGATCGATCCGGAGGTACGCATCGCGCAGGCCGTCAAGGTGCTCGACACCTATTTCGGCCAGGGCGGCTTCCACATGAACCTCAACGTGCTCAACCGCGACATGCTCCTGGACGCCATGGAGCATCCGGACAAATATCCGCAATTGACCATCCGGGTGTCCGGCTACGCGGTCAATTTCGTCCGCCTGACACGCGAGCAGCAGATGGACGTGATCAGCCGCACCTTCCATGACGAGGCCTGACGTCATGGTGGAGCAGGCATTGGGCAGCAATCGCCACGAATTGCGCCGGATGCTGTCCCCCGACGCTCCCGAAACCGCCGAGCTCAAGGACACGCGCGGCGATTTCGGCTGGATCCATTCCTACGAGACCGGCTCGACGGTGGATGGTCCGGGCGTGCGCGTCACGGTGTTCATGAGCGGCTGCCTGCTGCGCTGCGTCTACTGCCACAATCCCGATACCTGGCACCTCAAGGACGGCACCAAGGTAAGCATCCAGCGCGCGGAGGAGGTGCTGTCCTCCTACACCGCGCCCTTGCGCGCCATGGGGGGCGGCCTGACGATTTCGGGAGGCGAGCCGCTCGTCCAGATGCACTTCACCAAGCGGCTTTTCGCGGCAGCGAAGCGGCAGGGGTTGCACACGGCGCTGGATACGTCCGGCTTTCTCGGCGCCCGCGCCGACGAGGACTATCTCAAACAGGTCGATCTCGTTCTGCTCGACATCAAATCCTTTGACCCCGCGACCTATCAAAGGGTGACGAAGCAGGATGTCCGCCCGACGCTCGAATTCGCCGAACGCCTGGCGTCTATGGGCAAGCCGGTCTGGATCCGCTTCGTGCTGGTGCCGGGCTGGAGCGATGCGCCCGAGAATGTCGAGGGCATCGCCCGCTTCGTGGCGCCGATGAAGAATGTCGAGACGGTCGAGGTCCTGCCGTTCCACCAGATGGGCGCCTTCAAATGGAAGGCTCTTGGCCTCGACTACGCCCTCGACGAAACCCCCGTGCCTTCCCCGGAGATCGTCGCGCGGGTTCTGGCGCAATTCCGCGATGCCGGTTGTCGAGCAAGGTGAGAACCAAGGCAAAATGCGTTCAAGCCGAACCACCATTCCAACCTGGTTCGCTGAATACGAGCGCATTTTGCAATTCAATCCGAGAATGAGGCGCAATCGCAATGTTTGATCTCGTCCGCACGGTGCTGGAATCATCTCCGCTGCTGGCCCTCTTCATCGCCATCGCCGCCGGCTACGCAGTGGGGCAGGTCACGCTCGCCGGCGTTTCCCTGGGTGCCGGCGCGGTTCTCTTCACGGGCCTGCTGATCGGGGCGATTGCGCCGAAATCAGCGCCTCCCGGACTTGTCGGCACGATCGGCCTGGTCATGTTCGTCTATGGCGTCGGCATCCAGTACGGCCCGCAGTTCTTTGCCAGCCTGCGCGGTCCCGGACTCAAATATATAGGCCTGGCGACCGTCGCCGTGCTCGCCTCTCTTTTCGTCGCCATCGCCGTGTCGAAACCGCTCGGGGTCTCCCTGGCCACCGCCGCCGGGCTTTTCGCCGGATCCGGCACGAGCACGCCGACCCTGCAGGCCGCGCTGGTCGCCGCCGGCAACCAGGATCCGGCCATCGGCTATTCCGTGACCTATCCCTTCGGCGTGATCGGACCGATCGTCCTGATGACGATCATGGCCGGCATTGTAAAACCGCGACTTACGCCGCCGGCAAAGAACATCCGTGTCGCCGAGTTGACTCTCGGAGGAAATGCCGAGGGACGAACGCTCCGCGAGCTCGCGACCGATATACCGGGCGACGTGAAGATCGTGGCGATGCGCCGGCATCACGCCAACGTACCGGCCGACCAGGAGGCAACCATGCACGAAGGCGATGCCGTTCTGCTCGTCGGCAGCCCCTCGAGCATCGGCCAAGCCACGGCGTCCCTGGGCGAAGAAGAGGCAGGCCGCATCAGTCGCGATCGGGCGGATTACGATGTCGCCCGCGTCTATGTGTCGAGGGCCGCCTTCATCGGCAGGGCGATACGCGAGATCACGCTGCCGGATTTTGCGATCGTCATCTCGCATGTGCGGCGTGGAGACGCGGAACTGCTGGCCGTACCGGACCTGACGCTGGAATATGGCGACCGTCTCGTCGTCCTCGTGCCGAGCGGTCGGCAGGAGGAGGTGAGGCGTCATTTCGGGGACAGTATGAAGGGCAACGCCGAACTCTCCTTCGTCTCGATCGGCGTCGGCGTGGCTCTCGGCCTTCTGCTGGGCATGATCCCGATTCCGCTGCCGGGCGGCACGAGCTTCAGCCTGGGCGTTGCGGGCGGCCCGCTCGTGATGGCGCTGATCCTCGGTCGGCTGGGGCGCAGCGGCCCTATCGGGTGGCGAATTCCGGTCGTCGCGAACCTAGTGCTCAGGAATCTCGGCCTTTCCATTTTCATCGGCTGCGTGGCGATCGGGGCCGGCGCGCCTTTCGTCGCAACCGTCGCCTCGAACGGCATCCAGATCCTGCTCGGTGGGGCCCTGGTCCTGATAACCCTCGTGCTGGTCGTGCTGGCCGGCGGCTACCTGCTGAAGATACCCTTTGACGACCTGCTGGGCGTTTGCGCCGGCTCGACCGGAAATCCGGCCATCCTTGCATCGGCAGGGCGGCTCGCGCCGACGGAGCGGCCCGACATCGGTTACGCCATCTGCTTTCCGAGCATGACCATCGTCAAGATAATCGCCGTGCAGGTCCTCCTGAGCTGATGCGGATGCAAGGTCACCTGCCGCGAGGGCTCCACCTCAAACAAATTGAGGAGAAAGAGCCATTGTCCTTTCGGGCAGTGCCTGATGGTACAATTCAAACCTGTTTTGGCTCCGGTAAGATCGGATGGCGCTCCCCGCACTCCTTTATCCTGCCTGCCGTCATTGGCTTCCTCTCTCCAAATCGTCGATTACTCGAAAAGGAACGCGTGATGGGAAATCGCAAATACAGGTTCATCGGGCGCGGATGCCTTGCAGTCAGCGCCATTATCTTGAGCGTGGTGGTATCCCATGCCGAGACCCGACGGGTCCACACGGGTACGCTTTCCTGCAAGGTGGCAGGAGGCATCGGCTTGATCGTGACGTCCAAGAAGGGGCTCGACTGCCAATTCAAGGCAGCTAAGCGTCCGGCAGAGCACTATATCGGCCACATCCAGAAATTCGGCCTCGATGTCGGAGTGACCAAGGCCGGCAGGATCGCCTGGGGCGTCTTCGAAGCTGGATCGCATCGCAGCGATCTCGGCGGCACTTATGTTGGCGCGACGGCGGAGGCCACCTTCGCCGCGGGTCTCGGGGCGAATGTGCTGGTCGGCGGTTCCCAGAATTCGGTGGCCCTGCAGCCCCTGTCGGTGTCGGGGCAGACCGGGCTCAACATAGCGGCGGGTGTCGGCCAGATCTCGCTTCAGAAGGTTCCATAGGTCCCGCCGGTCGGAAACTTGTCGCAGCGCGCGCCGGGCTGGGCAGGTTCCTCATCCATCGATCGGGCGCTAGGCTGGCGATCGGCTTCCATGGTCATTCCGTGGTGACCGAAGCGCCTTCCTCCGCCGTCGACAACGCCGCGCCACGACGTTTGAGGATGAGTTCGATCCGGACACCATGCTCGTTTCGCAGCCAGATCTTGCCCAGCGGCGTTCCGGCAATCCGCGCATCGGGTGGGGCCGGCACATAGCGGCCGGAAAATCGCTCGGGACTGTCGAGGTCATAGACGGTGCCTTGCAGCTTAACGGCTGAAGGGCGCTTCATCCTGGCACTCAACCCCGAGATCCGGAAACGGTGCGGTCGCCCCCGCATCCACAACGTGCCGTCGTCGCACTGGATCACCCCGTCATCAGCGCCGGGGCGGCCCTCGATCACCACCGAGCCGGCCGCCGTGAGCCTCGGCTCGCCGGCAAGCGCCGCGTGGGCGCCGAGACAAACCTGGACCGCGATCAGGGCCGGGAACACCCGCAAGGCGGAACCGGCGCGTTTTGGCGACAAATCCCCATTTCGACAAGACATGGTCCTGTAACCTTCATCGTTGTTGTCGCGCCACTTCGTCGAACGATCGCCAAGACGGCAATCCGGATGCCACGCTCCGTGAGCTTATATTCAGGGGCGTGCCGGGAACATTGTCCAGGAGAACAGCCGAGGCAGTGGGAATACGTGTGGAACGCCGGACTGCATCGACCCGTGCAATGATATCCCTCGCTCCATTGTTACCAGTCGTCTACTGCCAAGAATACGACAAGGAGCAAGGGTCTCGCACTTGGCCATCTCAATATTCAATCGGACATAGCGCCATCAAATCGGCACTGTACATTGGGTGCGCTGGATCTTCGGCCGGTGATGAAGAATGTTCATTGTGGCATCAGGGTACAGAGTTTACGGGAAGCGATATGGCTCTGCCGGACTGATATTCGAAGCAGTCGTGAGACCGCACATCTGCTGGCTGCCATCCTTGCCGGTATTGTACTTTGGGACAATAAGAAACAGGCCTTCTGCCCCGTACGTTTGGGCGATTCCGGGTGGTTCGATACAAATAAAACGATATCAGAAACATAAATAGGTATCTTACTACCATATCATGAATATCAATTATTTATTATTCTTATAAAGCGCGGGCGTGACATGAAGGCCCCTCGTGCTACAACTCGTTATCGTTGGGCATACAGTCGACTAATGGCGACATGACTCCGAGTAAAGACCATGCGAATCTTTAATAACTTGATGGTCTGCATCCAAGCATTTCTTTCCTCTCCTCTCCCAGAAAATTGACGACAATCTGTTGTCGCGATGCCCGCCATTGCGCAACCGGAAGTTCGTGAAGTCCCACCCCAGGAATTCTTCCCGACGAACGCGAGACCACAAGCGAGGATGGGGCTGAGCCAGTCTCTGGAAGTGGAGAAGTCGTACGGCGCAAACAAGATCGTCGAGGCCCACGGAGGCGAGATCTGGGCAGAGAGCCGGCCCCAGGGAGGGGTCGTGTTCCGGATCAGGCTTCCGCTCATGCAGTAACAAAGGGGGTTGTTATGCGGACACTGGTACATTTGATCGATGACGACCTGTCGTTTCGGACGGCGCTGACGCGCCTGCTGCGGGCTTTCGGCTTCGATGTGGAAGGCTATCGGTCGGCGGGAGACTTCCTGAAGAACCGTCCCGACGGCAACATCCCCTCGTGTATCCTGCTCGACGCCCAGATGCCGGGCCTGAGCGGGCCGGAGCTGCAGGAGCGCCTGGCCAAGCTCGGCTCGACCCTGCCGATCGTCTTCCTCACCGGTCACGGCGACATTCCGATGAGCGTCCGGGCGATCAAGGCGGGCGCGGAGGATTTTCTCACCAAGCCGGTGTCCAAAGACACGCTGATCAGCGCGATCAATCGCGCGATGGGTACCTATTCGGTGATGCGGGAGCGCGACCTGCATCTTCGCTGCCTGCGGGGCCGGGTGGCCAGCTTGACCCCCCGGGAGCGGGAGGTCTTCAAACTCGTCGTCCAGGGCAAGCTCAACAAGCAGATCGCTTATGAGCTCGGCACCACGGAACGGACGATCAAGGCGCACCGGCACAAGGTTATGGAAAAGATGCAGGTCCGCTCGCTGGCGGAGCTCGTGTCGATCGCCGAGCGACTGGGGACCTTGTCCAGCGCCCGCATGAGTTCGGACGACGCCCTGCAGTCCTTGAAAAGACAAGCCCTGGAGATGGCCGCGGCCATGAAGAACAGCGTGCCGGACTGGTCCTAGCCAATCATTGTCACAAAGGACAACAGACTCGGCGCGACAATGCGGATGATTATGGTTCCTATTCAGCGCAAATACAGTGATACTCTTGGGCTGCGAGGAACCATAAGAAGAAAGGAAGCTCTGCCTTCTCAAGAAATAACCGCCTTTGGACCGTAATCCGACAACTTTTCCTTTCCTGGTACAGGTGCCCCGGACAATCGCTCTTCGATAGAAACCGTTCCGATTACTCCCGAAATCGACATGTTGGGCAGCAGCAGGATATTCGCTCCGCAATGGCGGGCCGCGTTGTTTGCATTTCGTCTTCAAAACTAGTCATCCTGGGGCGCTTCCGATGGCGACCGAACGGGGAGCGAACGTGACTGCCGACAAATTATGCGAGCCGACGCCCCCGCTGCTGGGGACGGTAGAACCGACGTCGTCACAGCGTCGGTTGATCCTCGCCTTCGGAGCTGGTCTCGTGATCAGCTTCGGCGTGGCGGCTCCATTTGCGGCGTTTCCGCTGACAGGGCTCAACCCTGTAGCCGCCGTGGTGTCTTCCCTGTTCTTCCTGAGCGACCTCATAACCGCCGTTCTTCTTTTCTCCCAATTTTCAATCATAAGATCCCGTGCCCTGCTGGTTCTCGCCAGCGGCTACCTTTTTGCGTCCGTGCTGGCAGTTGTGATCGGATTGACCTACCCGGGACTTTTCGCACCGACCGGTCTTCTGGGGGCCGGCCTGCAAACCGCAAGTTGGCTCTATCTGACCTGGCATCTAAATTTCGCCATGGCCGTGCTGGGCTACACCTTGTGGAGAGATAGCGGCCGCGCGGTGTCCCCGGGTTCGGTCAAGTCCGCAATTGCGTGGAGCATTGCAACCACGTCGATTCTGGTCTTCGCGCTTGTCTTGCTCTTCACGGCGGGAAACGATTATGTGCCCCGCCTCGCGTTTGACGATACCACACTCACCCCCTTGGGAGTCTATCTTGGTATCTTCACGACTTTGCTTCTAGCAGGCGCGTTCACGTTGTTATGGATTCGCCGGCGCTCGGTACTCGATCAGTGGCTTTTGGTTGCCGTACTTGCCATTCTGCTGGAAACCTTGATGTCGAACGTGCTGGCTCCGGCGCGATACACGGTCGGCTTTTATTTCGGCATTGCGTTGCTTCTCTTCAACGCGACGGTCCTGATGGTTATTCTGCTGGCGGAGGCGACGCGACTTTATGCACGGATCGTCCGCTCGCACGCCGCCCTGCAGCGTGAACGGCAGAACAAGCTGATCAATCTGGATGCGATGGTTGCCGCGCTTTCACACGAAGTGAGACAGCCTTTGGGAGCTATCCTGGCCAACGCCGAATGTGCCGGGTTGGCCCTGGGGCGGCCTCAGCCCGACCTGGGGCTGGCAACGGAAGCGCTGAACGACATCGAGAGCGACGTTCGTCGCACCAGTGAGATATTCAAGGGTATCGGCAGTCTATTCAGGCGTTCGGATCAGACCCTCGGCCCGGTCGATGTGAACGATGTTGCTGCGGAAGTGCTGCGCACGATGCGAAGCGAGATGGAGGAGCACGGCATCCAGGCCCGCGCCTACCTCGCGCCGGATCTGCCGCCTATCACCGGTCACCGGGGCCAGTTGCTGGAGGTCGTCGTCAACCTGGTCTCCAACGCCATCGACGCAATGCGCGACGTCGAAGGAAGGGAGCGGCTGATGACCATAGAAAGTCGGACCGGCAAGAACGGCGCCGCAATCCTGATCGTGCGCGACACGGGCCAGGGACTGTCTGGCAAAACAGAGGAACTGTTCGACGCGTTCGTGACAACGAAGCCTCGCGGCATGGGCCTGGGATTGGCGATCTGCCGCAGAATTATCGAGCGTCACGGCGGGCAGATCCTGGCAACGCCGGCGAAGGATCAGATGGGAGCCGTGTTCGAGGTTGTTTTGCCGGTCCGCCCGCAGCCTTTCGACTCCCTCTAGCATCCATGTCGCGCGGGATCACCGAAAGTTCGCCTTGCGACCGCCCCAGTCCCCTCGGGGGAAACGGGCCGTCAGTGCAGGTTCGCGCGAAGCTCGCCCACGCCCCGTCCCAGCCGCTCGCGCAGGAGCGTGCGCAGGGTGGCTCCATCGACGTAGCCGACCTCCGCGGCAATGGCATCGATGTCCAGGCCGCTGCCATGGAGAAGAGATTGCGCTCGCTCGACACGAAGATCCTGGAAGTAGGATAGCGGCGATTTGCCGAGTATCGCCTCACAGCGACGTTGCAGCGTGCGCGCGCTCGTTGCTAGTGCGCTGGCGGCTTCCTGCAACGAGAACCCAGCCTTGAGATGGCTCTGTCGCAAACCTTTCGGTAAGTGGACTATGGCATGGAACGCCCTCAGTGTTGATTTCCGTGCAGAAATCTAAGGGTCCTCGGATTCCCTAGCCCGGCTGAGGGGAGTTGCCACCGGACTCGGCAAAGAAACCGTCCGTCTGCCGGTTTCCTGCGAGTGCCATGCTCACGCCGCGCCGATGAGCATCCTTCGCCTACGGAGGGATTTGATATGGCGTCTCACGCACGGAATCTTAGTTGTGCTCGCACTGCGATCCTTGCCTCAATCAGGAGGCCCGCCTCGACCTGACTTATGTACGCCGTCGCTCATGGCGTGGAGGAACCTTCCTTCGAGCCGACTGTACCGCCGCAATTTCCGCTGGATCTCCTCGTAGCGGCTGAAGCTCATGCTGTTGGGCTACTCTTTCCCTCAGATCGGCGAGATTACGAAGCCGGTATTGCGGCTCCGGTCCGTCTGCTGGCAGAAGACGCACGATTTCGAATGGGCCTTCGTCACGATGTCCTGGAATGCCCGAGTAGGAGACGATAGTGCCGACCTTGAACACGGGAACCGTCATTCCGATGTCCTCTCAGCGGATCGACCGGTCAACTTTTCTGCCCCGGCAGCCGTACTTCTAGGTAAGGGATAGCGGTCGTCATCGTAAAGGGAGCGGAGCTTTGAGCCTGTATAGGCACCATGTTCGGTCTCAACCATCACCGCAATTAGTTCGGTATGTGAATTCTCAACCGCGAACTGAACGGCAAGTGCAAGACTATCAAACCGATGGTACTTCTGCGGAGCCCTACCCCGCGTTGATCGGCTTGCACCAAGCACCTGCACATATACCGCCGCCGGCACGGTAAAGTCGGGAGTGTTCATATCGTCCTCTCTCCGGTAGAGGGCCATCATGAAAAAAGGCCGGGCTTGCCCGACCTTCTCACACGCGCCTCAACGGCCAGTGCCAGTACATCCGTGGTCAAAGGCCAGACGCATCGTGGTCTTAGGCAACCTGAAGATTCTCGGCCGCGCTCTTTCCGTTGCGAGGATCCTTTACAACGTCAAAGGTGAGCTTTTGCCCCTCAACGAGCGAGTACATGCCCGCGCGCTCGACGGCCGAAATGTGAACAAACACATCAGGCCCACCAGAATCGACTTGGATGAAACCAAAGCCTTTGACGGCGTTAAAGAATTTGACGGTCCCTGTATTCATGACGATTTCCTTTCAATCGGTCACAGAAAAATAGCCGCCGAACAAATTGTTCAGCAAAAAAATTCAGATCGATTCTGAAGAGGAAGGTCATCAGCGCCCTTCAGGCGCGGAAAAAGCTCGACAACAACATCGACGACTAGACATATAAACTTCAAATGTGTTCATGACAAGGCAAATTATAATTTTAAATTAACTAATTTAAACGATAAAATTCTGTGTTAGTCGAGGATTGAGTAAGACAATACCATTTCAGAAGTCTGAACATTTTACCCGTCCAGTTTTATGATGAACAGGCCATTCGGCAACATATCGCCTTCACGCAACTCCGCGAGGATCTCCAGAGCGTCTTCCCGAAACGATTCCCACATGGGCTCTCCTTCAAACCCGACAACCTCTTCATGCCCTTCCATTCGGCACATAAGGCGACAAATGCGCTCCACCGGATCGGCGGGAGATCTGGACATCGACTTTTCCTTTCGGCATCAGTGACCAGAGAAATCGCTTAGCGCTCCGCTTCACCTCGACCGGCAAAGGGAGGCGTTTGCACCAATGTCGCTATCAGCCGAAGCAATGCTTGGTGCTCGGGACAATTGGCGCCTGTTCCGAGAAAATCGCGCAAGGTTATAAGGGATTGGGCCGCACCGGACGGCCCATTGGCTTGATGAATAACGAGGGCCATCCCGTCTGAAGGGTCCCCGCCGAGGTACCAGACGTCGCCATTAGGACTGCGATAGAGTTCTCGACGTTCACCCATCCATGTTCTCCGTTGCGGCAGTCCCTGGGCAAAAAGGCCTTCGATCGGCCAACTCCCGATTGATCGGGTCCATGCTCTCTTAGGGCAGGACGCTGAGGTGGTGCGCCGACTTCATGGCACATAGTTCGAATTCGCGCGCTGTCCGCTCAAACGGCTCGCCGATTGTCTTGATTCTGTAACCGAGCTCCGGGCCATCCGCAGGTAGGAGCCGCGTGATTTCGTACACTTTTTCCTGTTGGCGGCTGGGGGCAAGTCGCAAGGTGACAAGTTCACCGATGCTAAAAGTGTGAACGCCCATGCTTCTTCCTTCTTTTTTCTGGGGGGCATAGGAAGGCACCCCATCCTCAGGGGTTGGTATTGGAGCCCGGGGCCCGAGGAAATGAAGCCCTGGAGGACGCAGTGGCCCTGGGCTTTGGCATGGGAAGGAGACCCTCTCGTTGAGCTTTCTTGCGCGCGAGTTTGCGCGCGCGTCGTATGGCTTCCGCCTTTTCGCGAGTCTTGCGCTCGGAAGGCTTTTCATAGGCGCGGTGTCGCTTCAACTCTCGCAGGATGCCTTCACGCGTCAGCTTCTTTTTCAGAACTTTCAGAGCCTGATCGACATTGTTATCGCGAACAAGAATACGCAAAGTATCTCCATCAGAAAAATAAAGGGCCAGACGTCACAGTCGGCCCTCTTCCAAGAATTACGATGTAGCTGCGAGTATCGTGGATATCGGTCGAGACCTAGTCCACCCGCAGGTCGTCAGCAGTCGATTTACCCGTCTTACGATCTCGCACCAATGCGTAGCTGACCTTCTGACCTTCGCGTAATTCTCGAAGGCCGGCCTTTTCAACCGCACTGACATGGACAAAAACGTCTGAACTTCCATCTTCTGGCTGGATGAAGCCGTAGCCCTTGGCGGAATTAAACCATTTGACAGTGCCGATGCTCATATTGAGCCTTTCATAAAGCAACGAGCATCGATTGCCGCAGTGCTGCAACAGATGTTCCTAGGTGACATGGAAATAGTGTGTGTCCTAAGATTGACGGCTTAAGTTCGAACCCGACCACGGATTCTGCTTAGAACGCTCCTTTTCGTCGAGATCGAGCCGGATGCGCTGTCCCTCGGCGAAGTTCAACGCAAATTTCTCGCTCACGAAACTGCGTGTCTCTTCCATGCCGCCAAAAGTCGTCACGAAAACATGCCATTCACCGTCTGCTTGGTGGAGGCTAACTTTCGCAGCGTTCGTTGGGTAACAAGCGACCACAAGCTTCACCCTCCGTAATCCTGGGGCGAAAGCGTCTATGGGCTCTTTCAGCCGTCAGCGCCCTGTATGATGGCTGACGATCTCGACACGTTAGACCTGAACAACGCGCCACACAAGCGAATGCTTTCCGCCGCCCGCCTTATGATGCTTAACCCGCAACCGCTTTCATGGAAGACGTTCTAATGAGATTCTCGACTTCTTCGCCGGGATCTGGACGCCGTGGACGAGCGTGCGGAAGGTCAAGGAGGGAGGGGTCACGGCCGAGATCTTTGGCTTCGTGACGACGGACGCGAACGCTATTGTGAAGCCCCACTACGCCAAGGCTATGCCCGTGCTCCTCCGAGCCGGAGCCGTTCGAGGTCTGGCTGAAGGCGCCATGAGCGGAGGCGAAGGAACTGCAGCGCCTGTTGGCAGACGAGGCCTTGCTGGTGGTGCCGTCGGCCGAGGCGCTGAGGGAGGACGAAGGCTTATAAAGTCATTTCAAAGGGCGCACGGAGCACTGAGCACGGCGTCATTCGACATTAACTGGATGATTGTCCACTGGACGCGCCCTTCGACTGTTGCATCGCATCATGCCCCTGCGGCTCCCAAATCAAGCGTATAACCGTGAAGCGCTATCGCGCTGCGACGATTCTTCGAATTTTAATCTTCAGCTGGGATCGCCCGACTGTGATCCCGACCGCAGGACCCGTAGTATCTCGGGCTTGCCTGAGCGCCCTGAGCTTCGCTGTCTTTTCGTCTCGTGCAGCGCCTGCCTCATTTATGATAGCCTTGGCGGCTGCATCGCAGGCCGCATGGCGAGCCGCCCAACGATTGGGCTTGCCTTGGTCTAAACTCATGATCGTCTTTCTGGTTTGAGCTCAAGTGAGCTCGATGTCGCATCAGGCAACTGCCCGTGCGGGGGAATGACGACCAGCTCAACGCCATCGATCGTCATACATATCGGAGATCCGGCCAGAGGCAGCGATGGATCGTGTGGCCCCTGGCCGGTTCCAGCCGGGAGGCTTGTCCCCTACAACCGGCTGAGGTGACCGTAGCAGAGATTCGGAACCGTGTACGATTAATCGATGGCTAGCCCCGCGGAGGGAAGTCTGGATGTAGGAATCGGCGGGCCCGCGCTACCCGTCAGCATGGCCTATGAGAAAGCCCTCGAACAACTCCGCAGCCGCAACCCGACGCCAGATCCGACGCGATGAGAACAAGCCAAGCACGTTTCGAGAAATGCGGCAGCAAGGGCGAGGCCCTCGGCTGACTCGCTGCCGAGCTATGCAGGATCGATCCGAGCGCGCCACTCACGCGTTACGAGAAGACGGGGCTCACGCGGCTGCTGCAGGGGCCCACGGTCGACGATCTGGACGCCGAACCCTAGTGTGGATGGAAGAGTATCCCGAATTGAGCTTGTTCGCGGATAAAAACACTGTGATGCTTCCGAGCGTACCCGGCGCGCCGGAGGCAAGGTATGCCACCCACTGAGCAAACTTATTGGTTTCGACAAGTCCGTCTCGGCCGCTTCCAGGTCATACACTGGAAGGGCTTGGTGGCAATTCCCTCGTTCGTCCTCACATCCGTCGCCGGCATGGGGCTGGAAACCTGGCTAAAGCAGCTAGGCAGTCCGACTATCTACTTTCTCGTTATGCTCCCATTCTGTCTGCTGGTTCTCGCTTGTGTTGCCTATGCCGCGAACAAGATAGATCGGCGTTGACATTTCTCGAACCAAAACGCCAAAAGCCCCCGATCCCCAGAGGGACCGAGGGCGTGGATCTGCATTGTGACTCGGTCACCGAGTTCTCACTCGCTCTTCCAAACCTCATTCAGGATCCGAGCTGCGAGCGCGGATTTGTCCTGTGGCAGAAATCGCCTGTAGTGCTGGACAACCATTTCAGGCGTGTCTTGGATGGCGTAGCTCGCCTGCTCGCATGCTCGCGCCCGATCGAGCCAATGCGCGCTGGAGCCTCGATTTTCTCTCCGACACGATCAGCGACGGTTGCCGCTTCAGGGTGCTCGCCATCGTCGACGACTATTCACGCGAGTGCCTGACGCTCGTCGCCGACACGTCTCTCTCGGGTCTACGCGTTGCATGGGGCCTGGATAGCGTCATTCGCCTGCGCGGCCGGCCGGATATCCTGGGGCACATGCACCCAGTGACCTGAGACGGTAGATTGAGCGCTGATTGATCAACCCAGTTGACACCATCCTGGCAGCAGGCCTCCACATGCAGACCCTCTGCTTTTTCGGCCTGAGCGATACGCCAAGGCGAAATGTCGATTCGTATAATTAAAGATTGATGTTTCGTTCTGAAAGTCGTATCAGATCAGCTATCGATATTTTTCTGCTGAGCTTTGATTATTTCGCGATTGGCGCCGCGTTTTGAGCGAATTCTCCCTTTAAAGCATCGTTGTCATCATTCGCAATGCAGCTGCATTGCGGTAGCCTTTATTGCTATGAGAGGGTTCATCATCATGATCACCGGCACAGTTAAATGGTTTAATGCCACCAAAGGCTTCGGTTTCATTCAGCCTGACACCGGCGGCCCCGATACTTTCGTGCACATCTCGGCCGTTGAGCGTGCCGGGATGCGCGGCATCGTTGAAGGTCAGAAGCTGACCTATGATACGGAGCGCGATAGCAGGTCGGGTAAGATATCGGCCTGCAATCTTCAGGCTGCCTAATAGGTATCGGCTCTCGCTTGACCACGGATGTACTGGCATTGCCGACAGCATGAGACCAAGGGAGGTCAGGCAAATTTGCCTGGCCTTTTTTATTGCCTCGCACAGACTGAGCGTGTTTCTGCCGAAGAGACACCAGTTCCCCGGGCGATATTTCGAATGGAATAGAGATTTGAGAAACCTCAGAAACAACGATTTTCACGACCGCCGCAGCACCGCTGCGGATGCCAAGGCGGCCCTCATTCAAGCCTATCGGGCCGCCCAGGAGGCTGCGAAGCCCACGCTCGAATTGAGGCAGGCAGAGCGGCTCGCAATGGCTGAGGCCCGAGACTTGCGTCGCGCCGAACGTGATCAGGCAAAACTTGATGAGCAAAGCCGCCTTGAAGCGGAGACAATAGCACAGAGCGCCCTCATCGCGGCCGCCGCCGTGCAAGCAGCCGACAGGCTTGAAATCGAAACAAGAGATATGGCAGCCAAGAATCGCATCGCTCGCATTGTCGCGGATGAGGTTGCCCGCAAAGCCAATCGTGACCGCCGCGAAGCCGATCGGAAAGTAAGGCGGTTTTGAATAGAACTCCCCGAACAATTGCGCCCTATTGTAACTGGTTGATTACAACGCTTGCTGGATTTTTGACAAATCGACTTCGTCGTTGCCATCCGATCGTTTAGTTCCGCCCTGAGGAAGTATGTGCGCTCCCGGGGCTTCAGCCCCGGGAGCGGTAGCGTCACTTCGCGAGTGCTGCTTTTTCGATGACCTCGGCGATTTGTTTCGCATGCACGACGAGCGAGGCGTGGCTGCCGGCAACTTTCGTCGTCTGAGCCTTGATCCTGGCTGCGAATGTCTTCTGGGCCTGGGGCGCGATGACTTTGTCCTTGGTGCTGATGACATAGAACGTCGGCTTGTCATGCCAGCCTGCAATGGTGACCGGTGCCTCAAATGCAACGTGGTTCAACGGAAGCTGCGAGTTGGCCAAGTGCGCTGCGATTTCTGTAGGAAGGTCCGCCGCCACGGCTGATGGAAACACTTTGGGGTCGATGTACAGATCACCCTTCGCGTCAGGATGGATCGCACTGCCACCTTCGGTCGGCGGACCTGCCTTTGCCAGCGACGCGAGGGATTCACCCACGTCGGGCGCGAAGGCGGACACATAAACCAGCGCCGAAACCTTGGGATCGTTGCCCGCTTGCGTAATCACCACGCCGCCCCAGGAGTGACCGACCAGAACGGTTCTGCCGTTCTGCTTCGCGAGCGCCTGTTTGGTAGCATCGACGTCAGCCGTGAGCGAAGTGAGCGGATTTTCGACAAGCGTGACGTTATAGCCTTTCTTCCTAAGTATATCGGCGACGGGCTGCCAGCTCGTCTGGTCCACGAAGGCTCCGTGTACGAGCACGATGTTGTGGGCTGCTCCTTTGGGCAGTTCGGCGGAATTGGCGAAGCCGACCAACGTCGATCCAGCCAGAAGTACAGTGGCAGCTGAGAGAAGGATGTTTTGCATCGATTGTTCCCATAGGCAATTCGGACAAAAAGTGTCCGGAGGAGCGGACAGGCGTTTCCGGTGAGGCCGCGGTTCTTCCATCTGCCGTCGGCGCAATGGTTGCTGCGCGTGACCTCGACCCGCCAGGACATGACCTAATCCGCGTGCCTTCCGGACGATAGAGATCAACCGTCCAGATGTTGTGTCCGATCGTCCATCCAGTTAATCTCGATGCAATGGACATCCTCGCTCAAATCCTTGATCGCGTTCGCCTCGGAGGAACGCTGCTGTTTCACTTCGAGCTCGGCCATCCCTGGCGTCTTGAGCTGCCGGCGCGCCCATACGCGCTGTTTCATTATGTCAGCCGCGGATCGGCGACCTTCGCGCTCGAACAAGGGCAAGAAATCGAGATGACCGAGGGCGATCTTGTCGTCATTACGCGAGGCGAGCCGCATCTGTTCTATTCGGATCGTCAGGCCAAGTCTTTGCGCATCACGGATATCGATCGGGCGACGTCACGGTTTGGCGTCATCCGTCACGGTAGCCGTCTGAAGCCGCTCTCGACCATGATCTGCGGCAATTTCACCGTGTCGCGGCCACTGTATGGCAGCGTGGTAGAGCTATTGCCGCCGGTACTCCTGCTGAAGCCGACGACCGATGGTGGTTGGCTCGAAGCGATCCTCCAGCGGATGGTCAGCGAGTCTGCGCTTGAGCGCCCCGGTCAACGCGTCGCGCTTTCACGACTGACGGAAGTGCTCTTTGTCGAGGTGCTCCGAAGCTGGATCTCTTCTCTCAGTCCCGGACAAGGCGGCTGGCTTGGCGCAATTTCTGACCCTCATATCGGGCAGGCGCTAAAGCTAATCCACGAAAACCCGGAGCAGCCTTGGACCTTGAGCGACCTTGGCCGTCGCGTCGGCCTCGGCCGCTCGGCGTTCTCCGCGCGATTTAGCAAGCTGGTCGGTCAATCTATGCAGCGTTATATCATCGAACGCCGTATGTCGGAGGCGGCTTTCCTGCTCGAGACCACCGACGAGACCATCGCGCGGATCGCGAGCCAGGTAGGCTACGAGACAGCGGCGGCGTTTTCGAAGCTGTTTCACCGGCATCATGGAGAATCGCCAGGCCGTTACCGGGCCACTCGACGCGCTAAAGGAAGTCGTGCGCAGTCGGACGGCACGGAATTGCAGGCATCCGATTGACTTCGGCCTACGACGGTTTGCTTCAGTCCTGTGGGGACCGAAGCGCCGCGGATAGCGGAGTGTCTAACAGAGTATTCCTTAAGCAATAGCCTCCGGTGGTTTGCCGTTCGATCGGTTACCCCCTCTAAGCTTGAGAGTCCCTCAGTGCTCATCCCAATTTCGCGGATTGCGCTCGGTCGCGCGGGAAGTCTGGCCCGTCGGCGGTATCCGCTCACAGGCCTTCGTCAGTGGCGACCCGACCAACGTGAATGCCTGCCCGTTCGCTGCGTGGTGGAAGCGAACACCCACGTGAAGCCATGCTATTTTGGGATTGGCTTGGGCAACCCTGCAGCGCGATCCCGCAGTTCGTGGCCTGTCTTGCTCCGCAGCTACGCGTCGCTGCAAACCCAGTCTCACTCCCCAGGCGAGAAGGATTTCTGCCGGCGGCGCCTCTGTTGAGTGACCGAGACACAGGAGGACGAAACGACGACGGATCCGACGAGCTTCAATGCTTTCAGCTGGGTACCCCTCATCGCCACAATCACCTCGCAGCAGCGTCAGCGGGTTGTGGTGGACACTCTAATGCAGCAGGCGGTACCGGCCAAACGCCTTTTGCATGGAAGATCGCGGAGCGACCGCTCGGGTTTTCCACTGGGCAGGCGGAGCCTGCCAGCGAAGCCGCACAGGGCTTGCCCGTGCCGGTGCAGCAGGCTGGAGGGGTGAGCGCGCTTTCATGCTGCGCCGAAGAGAACCCCGACAGCCTGTGGGCAAACCCGCCGAAATTACCGAGTTTCAGCAACTGTCGCTGCTACTGAGCCGGCAAACCTCACGCTTGCCGGATTATTTCCATCCATCAATTCCCTGAATCCGAGCACGCCGAACGATTCACAGAATGAATTGGATCGGCGTGATGCGGCGGGCAAGAATGGCTTATGGCAAAGCCCCCTGCCCTCCCCCGGCTCCATTATGTTCTCGAGCGCATCGATGCCTCGAGGAACATGGCCCGCTACTATGTGCTCTCGATCGAGCCGACCCTGTTCGAGGAGACCGCTCTTGTCCGGGAATGGGGCCGTCTCGGCACACCTGGCCGCAGGATGAGCAATCTGTTCGATCTGCCTGCGAGTGCCGTCGTCGCGCTCGATATCTGGCTGGCCCGCAAGCAGAAGCGAGGATACAGGCGTATCGGCTGACCCCTGCGCCCCAGCGATGCGCCTGGACATCGCCAGACGGTGCTCCATTGCCTTCCCCTCACGCACTACGCCGCTCCTTGCCGAGCTTCGATCGGATCAGGGCCATCAGCATGGGACCGAGCGAGAACTGCCCTGCCCTCGCCCTCTGCGTAAGGTTGCGCAGATAACCGCCCGGGCTCTTGATGGCCTCGCCCTTCTGCAGCATGGCGGCAATGACGATATTCGCACCCTCTGCACCCAGGGCTTCCAGCGCCTCCTCCCAGGCGCTCGGGCTGACACCGAGGAATTTGCGCACAAGCGCCACCGCGCCTGCCAGATCGCGCCAGGATCGAATGCCGTCCGGAGCATAGTCGGCGATCTCGGGGCAGGCCTCCAGCACCATGCCCAGCGGATAGGTCTTCGACGCAGGTTGCGGCCGGGGCATCTCTCCCGGTCCATCGGATATCCGCGCGCTCGGAGGCGCATCCGGCCCCGGCGCGGTCGCGGCTTCACCCGGCGGGTCGATGATCAGGAGAGGCGCTGCCTTCGTCTTTGCTTTTTCGGAAGCAAGTTCAGATTCAAGTAGGGAGTCTGGGTTTGAATTCTGTATGTGGCGCTCACTTTGAGACTCTTTGGCGCTTGGATTCCTGGAAAAGACATGCGTTTCCAAGATATTGCGGATACTCGCCGCCATCTGCGCCAGTTCCGCCTCGACAGGCTTGAGTTCCTCGTACGTCGCAGAGCGCGGAATCCCGCGCGTGAGACCGAGATAGCCCTCGTGCAGGCCTTCCCAGTTCCCAGGAACCCCTTCCTCCAGCCCGGCCGCGATCATCTTGGCAATGTCGCGCCGAAGCAGCGTGACCCTTTCCCGCAGCAGCAGCATGGCCTGCCTCTCCGCCTTCACCGCTCCCGCGAGATGCTCGAACTCTCCGGCGCGGGCCACAAGCGGCGCGAGATCGAAGCCGAAAGCATCCTCGATGGTTCCCCCCTCCCCTTTTCGCGCATAGCGCTTGCCGTTGGGACTGTCGCGGCGAACGATGAGGCCCCGCTCGACCAACACCGCAAGGTGGCGCCTCAGCGTCGCCGGCGCCATGCCATGCGCCCGCAGCGACAGATGACGGTTGGACGGGAAGACCACCAGGTCCCCCTCCCCTGTCAGGGTCGTGTCCGGATGGAAGCTCAGCAGCGCGTTCAAGACCGCCAGCGCCCGGTCGGAAACACCCAGCCGCGTCTTCGCCTCGCAGATCGCATGGAAGACCTGCCATTTATGAACGACCGCATCCGACGGACAGCTGCGCGCGGTGACCTGCGCTGCGATCATGCCAAGCGACAGCGATCGGCGCCCAAAGGGCGTCGTTGCGATTTCTGTCATATGTCCTTTGCCTCTGATCAGGCAAAAGAAATCCGCTCACCGAAACGGTGCCAAGAGACTTGACTATGAATCGTGGAAGTGTGATTCTCTCAATTGCTACATATCGAGAAGGGCTTCCATGACGGCGACGTTTTGGGGGCCTTTTCTTTTGCGCGTTCACATCTCCAGTTAGAGTTCGCTTTCAGGACTGATGCTCACTGACGTTTCGCAATCTCAGCGCGATACCGCCGGTAGAGTTCGTCCAATTGCTCGATAATAAAAGATCCAAAATTTGGAGCGCTCTTTTCATCGACCGTGAGGGTCACCCTGCCTTCACCTGTCTTGAACTTCGCAATCTCCCTGCCCTCAGGATCATGCCAGGCTTGGTGTTCGCGTTGTTCCACCCCGCTCGCCAACGCACCGTAGAATTGGGCAAAGCGAGTATCGCTATCGAGTGCGACAAACTCGTTGTCCCTGCCCAATCTTTTCAGTACCGGCGCATAGCTGCACTTGCCAAGCCGCTCTATAAGCGCCTGCCATCTTGGGCGGCCAGTCTTCGGGGCCGGGCCGATCAGGCGAATTATAGCGTCGGGCACCCCACGGGCGATTGCCACAAGCCGCGACAGCTGAGTTTTCTCCACGCTCAGCGCCGCCATAATTGCGGTCCTGTCTATACCGCGCTTTTCCATCTCCAAGGCGAACAAGGCACGCTCGATATAGCTAAGATTAAGCCGCGCTGAATTCTCCTGGCCCTGCGCAACGATAAGTTCGGTATCAGTCATCTCCTTGACGACGGCTCGAACGGGCAGCCTGAGCTCCAACGCGGCTCGAATGCGGCGGTGACCGTAGGCAGCTTGGTAGTGGCCCGACTTGTTGGGATGAGGGCGCACCAGGATTGGGACTTGCTGCCCATGCGCCCGAATGGCGTCGACCAGCGTCCGGTCCTCGTCTTCAGGGACGCCAATACGATCCGCTATAAACGATGTTTCGATCAGCGTTGGATCCAGAGGAACAACCGTATCGCCAGCGGCGACAAGTGCCCTCGCTTCGTGCGCGGCATTTGCTATTTTGCCGAGCGCCCGCCCCATCGCTCCTACCGCTCCGGAGCGGACGACCTTTTCACTTTGGGGTGCATGCGTTTCAGAGGGCGGCAGCTCATGATCGACCTGCGTCGAGTTGCCAGCTGGCAACTCGCGTTCGCGCCCCGACAACAATGCTTGCAGCACATCCTTGCGGCTCATGATGTCCGCCCCCACGCTTTCCAAATGAGACCCTCGATCTCACCATTCACGGCATCGAGCGACTCAAGGGCCCGGTCATACGTTGCCCGCGTGAAGTTCTCCCGCCCGACTTCATAAAGGGTCTGCTTTGACAAACCGGCATCCGAAATTGCAGTGGACTTCAACATGGTGTTCGTAAGCACGCGCTCCCGGAACAACGAACGCATGAACGCAACCATCTGTGTTTGCGGGCCATCGGACGGCTCGTAGCGTGTGACGACATACCGAATGAAATCATAGTCGAACTCCGCTCCAGCGGTCTGCACGACCTTCAAAAGGTCGGCAGCCATCAGAAGAAACTGACACATGGACATCACGTCCAGCATCTGGGGATGGACAGTGACCAACATAGCGGTCGCGGCGCAAAGCGCACCGAGCGTCAGGAAGCCTAGTTGAGGTGGGCAATCGAGTACAATGACATCATAGTCATCTGCGATGGTACCCAGCGCAGTTGCAATCCTCCGGAAGAAAGCTTCTTCCCCATCGTTTGCGAGAGCTCGTGGTGTGTCATGCTCGAACTCCATGAGCTCCAGATTACCTGGAATAAGATCCAGACCGGCGAAATAGGTCTTTCGCACGACCTCGCGAGTCGGACGCCTCTCTTGGTCGTACCGGATAGCGCCATACAGCGTTTCGTTCGGCCCAATATCGAACTCGGGCTGGTAGCCATGAAGGGCCGTCAGGGAAGCCTGTGGATCCAAATCGACAGCTAAAACGCGATATCCACGCAGCGCCAGATACTGAGCGAGATGCGCGGACGTTGTCGTCTTGCCGGAGCCCCCCTTGAAATTCACAGTCGCAATCACCTGGCAGTGTTCGCTTCCCGCGCGCCTCTGGAGATAACGCTTTCCCTTGCCGCTCTCATCGAGTAGCCGGCGAAGTTCGTTGATTTGCCCGAGCGTATAAGAGCGACGGCCGCCAGCTCCAACCTCCGGCTGGGGGCCTTTTCCACCCAATGAAAGCTGACGCATATAGCCGTCTGCGACGCCAATCAGCTTAGCAGCCTCGCCGGAGGTGAACGTGCGAAGCGTCTTATGGGACGCCGGCGGGAACAGCGACCGCCGCAGGTTGAGCAACTCCTGCGACAACGCATTCCCGTCGCCGGCGATCACGTTCGTGACGCCAGCTTTCAGATCTACAGTTTGATTGTTCTCTCCGGCCGTCATACGTTCCTACGCTTGCGAGTGAAGTTCTGCTTCGGAAGCGTAGATATACGTCCAGATTCTTAAGATTCTTGCAAGCGATTAAGGGTTAATGATTCCTTACCGATTGCCAGTTGGCAACTCAGAAATTGGCAACCGGTTTTGTGGCGTGAGGATCACGGGTCCAAACCGGCATTGCGACCCACTAGTTGGCTATAATGCGCCCATTTGCGCGTTCCTCTAAAGATGCCGTCTCGGCGTGGACCTGGGTCTGCAGCCACGGTTCGAGGAAACGGCTGCTTTGATGGAATCACCCATCACCTGTACCGCTGGATACGTGTGAGACAATCGAAGCATAGATTTGCGCCTACCAAGCCGGGGGGTATCAGTGATTGATACGAATTTCGTTGTCGCTCGTATCAATGGATGATACATTCTCAGTTGTTGAGAGACGGCGATGATCAGAACCTTCAAGGGCGATTGGGCGGAGCACATTTTTAATGGTCGCGTACCGAAGGGCTTTCCAACAGACATCGCAAGGGTAGCCCGTCGCAAGATCGAGGCTGTCAACGCCGCGTCAGTTTTGGGAGACTTGCGCTCGCCTCCCGGAAATCGACTGGAGCGCTTGGTTGGTGACCGAGCTGGCCAATTTTCTATCAGGATCAACGATCAATACCGGGTTTGCTTTCGATGGGAAAATGAAGGCCCCGAAGATGTAGAGATCGTGGACTACCATTCATAGTTAGCGAGTGAGGGAGAATAAGCTATGCCCGAGATTATTGACACGCTGCCGCCGATGCATCCTGGCGAGTATTTGCGCGAGGAGTTTATCGGGCCGCTTGGCCTGTCGGCCGGAAAGGTGGCGACTGCCGCTGGCGTTCCGCGGACCAGGATCGAACGCATCGTCAAGGAGGAGATCGGTATTACGGCCGACACTGCTCTGCGCCTGGGCAAGGTATTTCAGACGACGCCTGATTTCTGGATGAACCTGCAGTCTCGCTATGACCTCCTGACAGCTAAAGAGGCGGTGTCACTGGACGAGGTGAAGACCCTCGTGGCGGCATGAGTTTGGATAGTTGTTCGCGAAATCCGTGAACCGACCTCAGCCATCCGCCAGGCGAGGTATCCCAGAAAGTCGGGGCATGAGTGACGGTCGCACCTTTGGCTTAACGGGAGTGTCCAAGGGCTCAGGCGCTCGATCACGAACAAGATCTCGCGCTATGAAATGCGATTTCGGAGTTCAAGCCTAGTTCGTCCCGAGAGAATTCACGAGGGATGACGCTGGCCCCGCTGCAATCCAAGATTAGGCACTCGAAGGCCGCTACATGCCCCCGCAGATAGCGGCAATGACGTCGGATCTTTTTTGTCGTGGGCCGCAGGAAACGCCGTGTTGGTGTCTCGATCTGCAATACGGGCCTTCATCGCCGTTTTGGTCTCCACGCCCTACCGCTGAGGCAGGGAAGGGAAGATGTCATTGTGCGGGCGATCTAAGCGAGACGATATGACGCTCAATCCTCGTACGATCGACACGTTGTCCGGATATCTCGTCGGCATCGACAGATCGTTAAGTCCTGTCGCTGAAATCGCACTTTATCGGCATTTCGAGTGACGCACGAGCGGCACGGTCTGGCCACCCATGCAAACGTGGAGGTTGCGGGCCCCATCAGATCGGCCACTAACCACCAACTCCTTGGCATTGGGCACTTTCAGCATCCCCGGCCTACAATCCGACGGCCTTGGTAAGATTGACCCGGAAGCGATCGCGTCGGCGCTGATAGCGCCGCGTCATCTCGGCGGACGCGTGACCAAGTTGCTTCTGGACATAGCGCTCGTCGACCTCGGCCGAGGAAGCAAGACCGGCGCGCAACGAATGCCCGGAGAACTTCATCTGCCGTTCTCCCTCGCTGAGGTCCGGCCGCACGCCAGCGGCGAGCGCCGTGCGTTTCACCAGGCGCGCCACCTCCTGGTCGGTGAGGCGGTTCGGGCCGACGTCCTTGCCCCGGCCGGTGACCCGGCGGAACAGCGGCCCATGACTGATCTTCGCCAAATTGAGCCAGATCTCAACCGCCACGACGGGGCAGGTCGAGTCCGACGAGCCACGACCGATCTCAACCTCGCGCCAGCCGGTCTTGCCACGCAAAGTAACGAGCATTCCCTTGTCGAGGATCTCGACCCAGCCGCGGCCGTCCGCGGTTTCGTCGCGACGAACATCCAGGCCGACAATCTCGGATCGCCGCAGGCCGCCGGCGAAGCCCAGTAGCAGCATCGCGCGGTCACGCAACCCCCGCAGCGTGCCGCGGTCGAGCGTCTCGAGCATGGCCAGCACGTCTCCCGGCAGCACTGCCTCCTTCTGACGGGGAGGGGAGGCGTGCATGTTGCGGATGCCGGCGAGAACGGTGGCGATATGTCGGTCTTTCCGATCCAGCGGCATGCCACGCTGGGCATAGTTCCAGCTCAGGGCAGACAGGCGGCGCTCGATCGTCGCAACCGAACTCGGCTTGCGATCGACCGTCGCGGCGCCGGAAGCGCAGGCCGTGATATAGAGCCCGGCGGTCTGCGGGGAGGGCGGCAGCACCTCAAAGCCATGGCGCCGGCACCATGTCGCAAAGTGCTTCCAATCGGACGCATAGGCGCGGCGGGTATTGGCCGAGCTTGCAGCTTCGACGTATTCGCGGGCGCGATCGGTAAGGAGCCCAAGATGACCCGATACCCCGGCAGGCTCGACCAGGGGAGGGGAGGGCTGGCCCGGGCTCTCGGCCGACGACCCCGCGGCTGAAAGATCGACAGCCGTTGCCAAGCACTCAGGCGAAGCCGAGCCCTCTGGGGCGTGATTTTCGGGGTGCCGGACGCTGTTTTGCGGTATCACACGCGCTGCACCAGCGGAGCCTATGTCAATGGTTGCTGACGAATCGACGTTCAGTTTCATGGGCGGATTCTAGCTCATTCGGCAGATTCTTGGCATTCACTTCACCAAAATTCGAGACAAGCTGGGCAAAAACGAAGGTGGGGATATACCATTGACATATCCCTCGATTCTTTGTATATACGCCCGGTATATCCCCACGGAACCATGCCAATGGCAAGAACAACTGTATTCCAATCAAACAGGTCACAAGCCGTGCGCCTCCCAAAGAATGTCGCCTTCCCGGTGAATGTTCGCGAGGTCGAGATCATTCGAGAAGGTGCACGCCGCGTCATCGTGCCGGCGAATGCGATTTGGGATGATTTTTTCGAGGGAGCTTCTGTCGACCTGGGTGACCGCGATCAACCAGCGGCTCAAATTCGCGAGGCGTTCTAACGTGCTGCGCTACATGCTCGACACGAATTTTTGTATTCGACTGTTGCGTGACCGGCCGAAGGGCTTACGAGAACGCTTCAACGCCAACGCAGACGCTCTCTGCATCTCCTCGATCGTTCTGTATGAACTCTTCTACGGCGCTGAGAAGTCCGCGAATCCCGATAAGAACCGCCAGGAGGTCGAGAGTTTCGCGGGCCGCCTCGCGGTGCTTGCTTTCGAAGAGACCGCGGCAGCACACGCCGCCAATATTCGCGCGACCCTGGAACGCAAGGGCATGACAATCGGCGGCTATGACTTGCAGATCGCCGGCCACGCCCGAAGTCGGGGGCTGGCCGTCGTCACCGGAAATCTTGGAGAGTTCAGGCGGGTAGAAGGTCTGGTCGTAGAGGACTGGCATCCAGAGTAGGGCGAGCACGCCCGCATGCAACCGAACTCGGCTTGCGATCGACCGTCGCGGCGCCGGAAGCGCAGGCCGTGATATAGAGCCCGGCGGTCTGCGGGGAGGGCGGCAGCACCTCAAAGCCATGGCGCCGGCACCATGTCGCAAAGTGCTTCCAATCGGACGCATAGGCGCGGCGGGTATTGGCCGAGCTTGCAGCTTCGACGTATTCGCGGGCGCGATCGGTAAGCTGTTCCAGATGAGCCGGCAAGGTGGGTGAGGGGCCTTCGTCCGACACTTGAACCATCGGCGAGGCGACGGGAATTTTTTTACTATTGGGTGGCAAGACAGTCATTGTCAGGCCGCCGTGACATCGGTCTGAGAAAAGTCATTACCCTTGAACAGCAGGGGTTCCCCGCTGAGGGAGGCTAGAGCGTAGGAAAAGCAATCGCCGAAATTCAACCCGGCGGGATGACGACCTTTTCCGTAACGACGCCAGGATCGGCGAGCTTGATCGGCATGCTCTTGAGTTACGGAAACAATCTCGACGTCTGCTTTATGCAGCCAAAGATCGAGTTCTGCTCCTCCAGCTTCGCCGAAACGAGCCTCGATGACCAACCCAGCCTCAACAACGGTCGCCGCCGAAATGAGACGCACCGGATCTTCGGCGATGCGCTCGCGAAAACTCGCAGCGTCCGGCTCATTGAAGAAGATCGCGGCAATCGCGGACGTATCAATCACCATCAGTTTGGAACGCCATTTTCGTCGTAGCCGATGATTTCGTCCGCGCGGCGCTGATCGAGGACGGGAAGAGCCTCCAAACGGCGCTGCATCGCCTCCATGTCTTCCAGCAGAGCCGCTTTGCGCGCATTGGCCCCTGTCCGCCGTAGGCGCTCCTGGAGTGCCCGGCGGGTCGCGACGGTGATGGTCTCGCCGGTGCGCTCGGCAAGCATGCGCGCGAGTTTTTCGGTTTCGGGATCCTTGATACTGAGCGCCATTTCAGGGCTTCCTTGGTTCCTACTTTTCAGTATTCTACCTATATAGCACCCTCAGCGTGCGTTTGCACGACATCTGCTCGTGCGAATATTCAGGCTTCTGGGGCCTAAAAGGGCCCGTTTGGCAGAGCTCGAGACGGCCAAATCGCGCGCTTTCTCCATAATGAGTGAAACGACCGATAATGCAATCTTATCGGACATTATGGAGTGCCGACAGCCGCGGCGGTTATGCTGCCTAAGGCTGGAAGAAAGCGCCGCACTCAGTTGAGCTGAAAATACTCCCCGCGTCCGTCCACTCTATCATCGACCACCCGTTTGTGTCCTGAGACAGCCATTCACAAGGTTAAGAAGTCACGGCGCAGCAACGGAACGCCAACTTCGATGGTGAGATCGCTTCCTGAGATGTAGAGCACTAGATGCGTGAAGGTTTCCGGCCGCTCAGACTCCGGCTCGGTTGCGTCACGCCGCATGACCTTGTTGAGCCCAAACCAATCGTGCACTAAACACCGCTGAGCGCGTTCGAGGGGAGTGCAATTGGTGAGCCGCCTACATAAGGAAATGCATCTTGTTCATCGCATAGGATGGCTTCGCGCGGCGGTGCTGGGAGCCAACGACGGTATCATATCGACGGCAAGCCTGATTCTCGGCGTGGCCTCGGCGGAGGCCCAACAGGGCAACGTCCTCTTGGCAGGCATCGCCGGCCTCGTCGCGGGAGCCATGTCCATGGCAGCGGGGGAGTATGTTTCCGTCAGCTCCCAGTCCGACACCGAGAACGCCGATCTCGCGCGCGAGCGGCTGGAACTCGCCACCGACGAGGAGTTCGAGAAGGATGAACTCGCCGCCATCTATGTTTCACGGGGTGTCGAACCCCAACTGGCGAAAAAGGTGGCCGCACAACTCATGGCGAAGGACGCACTGGGTGCCCACGCCCGAGATGAACTTGGCATTTCCGAGATCACCACGGCGCGTCCCGTCCAGGCTGCGCTTGCTTCGGCGGCGACCTTCTCGCTCGGAGCGTCGGCCCCTCTCCTCCTTGTGCTGGCGTCGCCCACACAGTGGTTGGTTCCCATGGTCGCCGCCGGTTCCCTGGTTTTTCTCGCCCTTCTCGGCATGGTCGGCGCGAGAGCGGGGGGAGCCGGCATCGTGAAACCCACTATCCGGGTGACGTTCTGGGGCGCTCTGGCAATGGCGGTCACTGCGGGAATTGGGGCCCTCTTCGGAACCGTCGCCTGACAGAAGGTGTGCCTTGAAGTAGGCCACGCGTGTTGGAAAGACGCCTTTAGGTCAGGGTATTTGCCTGTGCGCTACCTCCTGGCTGTTGCAATGATGCCTTTGACCCCAAATGCAAGGCTTGCATCCTCGAGGATTATTTCCCGCGCCTCGAATCCTGCCCTTGATAACTCCTCCCTGATCCGCTCTCCGTCGAACAGCCGGTGTGTCTTCGGGGAGGCGAATGGCCATCTTCGCATCGTGGTTTGACTGGTAACGTATGCCGCCAGAACACCACCGGAGCGAAGGACCCTGTGAAGCTCGGCCATGTCCCTCCCTTCCTGGTCGAAGAAATAGGCCGCGTTGACGAGCAGGATCCTGTCGAAACTCTCATCAGCCCATGGCAGCGGGCTGAAGCGCCCGCAGTGAAGCAGAAGGCGCCCGCTGGCGACGGCCCGACGGTTGCGCCGGGCTGCCTGCCTGATCATGGTCCGCGAGGCATCGACGCCAACCACGCACGTCGCCCTCCGCTGGCGCAGAAGTCGGGAAAGCCCGCTTCCCGGGCCCGAGCCGAGCTCAAGCACCTGATTGCCGGCCTCCACGCGCAAGGCATCGATGGCGAGCCTGTAGGGTGCGGCATTGGCGAGTAGCATGCACCAGCCCGTGACGACGCCCCATGCCCCGCGCGGATGCCTCAATTGCTCGGCCATGGCGTGCCACAAGCGATGATCCGCCATCCGGCCACACTATGTCCTGGCTTTGATCTTCTGAAGCAGTTCCTGGATCACCAACCGGCGATTCTTGTCCCACAGCGGGCGATCTGGATGTTGGGGGAAGGTCAATGCATGGTTCAGCACTTCGCTTGCCTTGGCATAGTCACCCTGCGTGTAGAGAAAGTCGCCGTAGAAATACCAGGCATCAAGCCCCTGCGGCGCAAGCTGCACGGCCTGTTCCAGCAATTTTCTCGCGCGGGCCTTGTCTCCAAAGCCAATTGGAAAGCCAGGAACGCGATAATACAGAACACCCAGCGTCGTGGGAGCCCCCGCTTCTGCGGCGGCGGGGTCCATCTTGTCGGCCTGCTCGAGGATCGCTCGCGCGCGCTTGGCCAGGCCAAGCGCGGAAAAGGCGCTCGCCATGGAAGCGCGCTCGCTCGTTAGGATTCCATCCCAGATCAGGGCGTTCACACTGCTTGGATATTGCGCTGCCAATGCGTCCGCCTTCTCTCCCAGCGCATTCATTTGCGCCGTTTGCGTTTCGCCTTCGGGGACCGAAAACTTGATGGTCTCCCATTGCTGCGCGATCTGGCGAACCGCCGCCTTCGCCGGATCATCGGCTGCCTTGGCAGCTGGCATGGTAAGGGCTGCTCCGACGAAAAGCAGACAAAATGCAATATTTGAAGTGGTCTTCATAGCTATACCTTCTTTCTAGGAAGAGAGAAAATTCCGGCTTAGGGAATGGTCGATCAGGGCGGGGAAAAGACGCTGCATCAATACGAAGAGGCGTTCGGGCCCGCGCGCATAGATAGAGTTGCGACCGCGGGCGATACCGTCCCAGATCTGTCGTCCGACATCCTCCGGGCGATCGAGGCGCATGCCGGTTGCTGCGATCAGCTTCGTGAAGGCCGCCGCCGCATCCGTCCGGGTAGCCCGTGGTGCGACATAAGTCACCTCGATGCCCTGGCGTTTCCATTCCCGTCGCAGCGCCGTGGAGAAGCCACGCAGAGCGAACTTCGAGGCCGAGTAAGCCGCAAATCCCGGATAGGGGATGTCGCCGAAGATTGAGCCGATATTGACGACGCGGCTGCCGGTTGCGAGAAGCGGCGCAAACGCCCGGGCCAGTGCCATCGGCGCCAAAGCATTAGTCTGGAATATACGTTCCAGCGTCTCATCACTTGCCTTCTCGAAAGCACCGCCCTCGACGACACCGGCATTGTTGATCAGGATGTCCAATTCGCCCCAGGCATCCGCGATACGCCGAACCAGAGCATCCCGGTCCGGGGCATGGGTGACATCCGCCTGAACAACGAGCGCCGGCACCCCACCTACGGCAAGATGGGCGGTCTGCTGCAGCGCTTCCATCCGCCGTCCGCAGATGGCGATCGCGAAGCCCCGCCTCGCGGCCTCGATCGCCAGTGCACGGCCGATACCGGTTCCGGCACCGGTGATCAGTACCCTTTTCGCCTCAGGCCGCATGACGAAGCCCGGACGAAGACGGAAGATCATGGAAGATCGCCCCATAGAGCCGATAGAAGATCCGGGCGTTGTCGATAACGATCTTTTGCGTGGCCTGGTCCTGAAGACCGTTCACGAGCGAGCGGAAAAAGGCGACGTGCTCCTGGTCGAGCGAACCATGCGAGCGCAGATAGGAAAAACCCTTGTCGGTCTCCACCCCAAGCGTTCGCTTCATCGAGTCGGCGACCCTGTCGGCGAGCAGTACCGACATGCCTTCCAGGACATGGACGCTGCCGAGCATAGCATAGGGGCTCAGGTGCTCGATGGCGTAGTAGGCATAGCCGACCATGATGCGGCAGGGCTGGCGGGGTTCACCCTCGCGCACCTGCTGCGGATTGCCCCCGAGGGCTGCGATGTCGTCGAGTATCCATTTCTCGTGACCGCGCTCTTCCTCCATATATTCGACCAGTGCATCCTGATAGCGCTCGTCGATGGTGCGCGAGGCAGCCAGGGCAAGCAATGGGAAAGTGTGCTTGACGTGATGATAAGCCTCTCCAAGGAACGACAAGTATATCTCCTTGGAGGCACCTTGGGTCGTTGCAATCTGAATAAGAGGAATTGAAGGGAATGCTTCGCGCTCCGCGCTTGTTTCGTCCATCAGCTTTTCATAAAACGACATGATCCTGGCTCTCGGATTGATCCTGTTGGAGGATGGTGAAATTGAAATGCTTCAGATAGGCTGCCACCTCCGCGCGCTTGATCCTGCCATTGCCCGTCAAAAGCCGATGTTGGGCGGCCTCGGCGAAAGACAAAACGACAGTGCTTTGGGGAACGGCGTAGGCAGGAGCGCCCGCACAGCAAGCTCGAACCAGGGTGGCTGCATTCGAGGCACTCGCACCAAGCCAGTCGGCGCCCAAGCTGGAGGGGATGATCAGGGCCGAAAGGTATTCGGCATTGTTGCCCACCACGGCGCATTGAAAGACGCGAGGATCGCCGAGGATCATGGTTTCGATCCATTCCGGGCTGATATTCCGCCCGTAGGACGTGATGATCAGATTGTCCTTGCGGCCGAAGACGGTGAGATAGCCATCGGCATCGAGACTGCCTAGGTCGCCGGTCCTGAACGGATGCCGGGGCGCAGCCTGCCCGCTGTAGCCATCCATGATGGAGGGACCGTCGACGACGATCTCCCCTTCCACGATTGAAACATCGAGCCCCTGGATGGCCCGGCCGACGGTTCCCGGTCTCCTGTCGCCGGGGCGGTTCACGGCAACGACGGAGCAACACTCGGACAGGCCATAGCCCTCGTGCAACGGAATGCCCCGCTCCCAGGCCGCCTGCGCCGTATCACTTGGGACCGCCGCCCCGCCGGCCGCCACGAAACGCAACGATGCCGGGGCCGGTTGATTCATCGCCGTGAGTTCGCTCACCCAGAGCTTGAGCAACTGGGGTACAAGGACGCTCATGGTCGGTGCGGCGCTCTCGAAGGCCCGCGCGATACCGTCGACTTGACCGCGCCCGACGGCATCGGCCAGGACCCGGTCGAACCGGGTACTCGCCCCCACCAGGGCAGGTATGAACACCGCGCAGAGCGTTTCCAGCAGGAGCGGAAGGGGTAGTACCGATAGATAGCGGTCCGGAGCCTGTGCGCCCGTAGCGGCAGCCAAGGCCGACATCGACCACGCCAATTGGCCGCTTTCATGCCGGACACCCTTGGGATGGCCGGTGCTACCGGACGTATAGATGATCTGTCCGAAACCATCCGCGGGTTGTTCGAAGGCCGCCTCCTCGGTTCCGATAATCAGAGCCGGCAAGCAGGATCGGAGCGCGATCGGCCACGTCTCCTGGGTGGCCAAGAGCATTCGAACCTCGGCGTCGCGAACGATGTGCCCGAGTTGGTCCCGGCTGAAGAAGGTCGGCAGGGGGACGGTGACCTTTCCGGCCATCGCGCAGGCCAGTTGCGCCACGGCCCATTCGGCGCCGTTTGGCGCGAGAATGCCGACATGCCCGCGGCAATGAAGCAGCTTGACGACGAGTCCCGCGATGCGGCGGCGCAGCGTGGCGCGGGGCAGGACCAATCCCGCGTCGGAAAAAGCAATGGCGTCCGGCTGCGCGATCGCGTGACGGGACAGGGCATCAAACAGCTGTCGCATGGCGGGCCCGCCTCCGAGGACCGTCGAACACACCGTCCGGTCGATCATTCATGACCGCGAACACGCGTGGTGCGTGTGCGTAATAACGCCCCCAACGCTCGTAATCCGGGACCCGCCTGAAGTCGGCATCACCGAGAGCCAGGGGCGCAAGTTTCAGCCCCTCGACGAGGCGAGCCATGAAGCGGGTCAGGGTGAAGAAGGAAGAGTGGAATCCGCAGCTCTTTCCGAAGTCCACGATGGCGTGGATGAAGGAACTCAGCATGACCGGGCTGCGGCTTGCCAGGGTCGCTACCTCGAAGATGGCTCCTCGTGATATTGCCGATCCGCATAATCCGCCGAGAACCTGTTCGATCGGCGCATCGAGATAGACTTCGGAGAAGAATCCGTCGCCCGCCATTCTCAGCCCGGCGGCGCATTCGACGCGACCGGAGGAATTCACGCACGCGGTCAAGAGGTCGGGAAAGCCGTCGATTTCAGCGCTGTAACGAAGCCGGTAGACATCCTTTATGAAATGCTCGATTTCCTGACGATTCACGTCGTCGCGATGAACAAAGATCGTCTTCGCCATCCGCCATCCTTCCAAGTGCAACACAACGCGGTGGAAGGTGGGGGAGCCGGCTTACGCCTCCCTTACGCGTTTCGGGCGCGGCCAAGGTCTTATTGTGGCGCTCTCAATTCCGCCATCGACGGGCCGCCGGTCTCTCGCCGCATCCACAAAGTTGGACTCCAGGCTGGAGCAGAATGAGAGTTACAGCGAATGGACGGGGCTCAATAACTGGTCCAGTTTGAATGTGTGCACTATTGGTTTGATCCGAGACCATTTGCTGGACTGCCTAAGGTCTGCTTGCCGTCAACAGGCAACCCTGTTCTTACTTTGTCCAAGAAAAGGTGCATTGGCGGCAAAACCTTGAGGCGCCTCATCCGGGGAAGGGCGGCGCGGTGTCTTCGGCGCAAATCGCCGAGAAAGCCGCCGACGATAGGGCTGCGCAAGCCGATGGCTATGCTTCCGGCCGCGCCGTTGCACACCGCGCCTGCCGTACGCAGGGCATGGTCGAACTGGGCGATGTCGGTCGATACCTCGGCGACGAGGTTGCGACCGGCATGTGTCAGGCGAACCCCTCTATGGCGCCGCTCGAACGGAAGGACGCCGAGCATTTCCTCCAGCGCCTTGATCCGCGTGCTCACGCTCGATTGCGTAGTGCCTAAGACATTGGCCGTATGTGGGAAGTTAAAATTCTCGGCACCATCAGCGCTTGTAGTAGTGCGGTTATTAGAACGAGCGTGCTGAGTCGCGAGAACGATTACCTAGCCTCGGCGAACCCATTAAAGGGCCGCATGATTATCTAGTTGTAGTTCGTCAATGCATTCCATGCGGCGTGAGAATCCATGTAGTCTCTCCACCGCGCGATCTTCCTGTTTTCAATCTCGATAATCGAGCAGAACCGATTCTCGTATTTTGCACCCGTTGCAAGAATCGTCCCGTGGATATCGTATTCAATGGTGACAACTCGGCCGTTATCGGCCCTGTTGACGATCAAATTGTCTGCGGACTGGAGCTTAATGCTGCCGACATATCCGCCGAATTGATCCATGAGGGTGGCGCGCCCCCGGACCACGCGAGGCCAGCCCAGATCGTAGCGGACCTCATAGGCGATATCGTCGGCGACAATATCGAAGAAGTGTTCGCCATCGACGAGATCGCCCAGCGCCTTTCTGACCAGCGCAAAATAGGGCTCGGCCCCAGCGTAGGCGGCATATTTCTTATCAGGCATACGGTATCTCCATGCGTTTGCGGATTGCTTTTGAGGCGTCTTGGCTGTCGGCCCCGGCTGGGGCTCGCTGGTTCAGCCGACTGCTTGCAGAGCCCAAGCGGCTGCGTTTTGCCGGGCGAAGTCCGCAAAGCTGGTCGCAGGCCGCCCTGTCACCTTTTCGATGTCGCTGTTGGGCCGAGAACCGTTGCCGGCAATGATCGTCCCAGTCAGCCAGCGAAGCATGACCGCATAGTCGGCGGGCACGAAGCCGGCTGCGACCGCGCCATTGATCCACACGTCCGGGTCGATATCGGTATAGCTGACAGGACGACCGCTAACGCTGGCGATGATTTCGGCGACCTCGTTGACCGTGAGCGATTGAGGGCCGGTCGGCGCGTATTGCGCGCCAGCGTGGGCGTCAGGGTCGATCAGCGTCTCAACTGCCACCGCCGCGATATCTGCGGCATCGACAAAGGCTTCCTTTCCGCCGCCTGTCGGAACCGTGATCGTGCCGCCGATGAGAGGCAAGTGTTCATCGCTGAAATTCTGCATGACCCATGCCGGGCGCAAGACGGAATGGGTGAAGCCGTCTCGGCGCGCCAGGTCGAGTTCGACGGCCCGGATATCGACCTCAGGGGGAGACCGGTCGCTGCCATAGGTGCTGAGATAGGTCACATGGCGGACACCAGCGGCAGCGGCAAGGTCGAGGAAATCCGCGACCTGACAGGCAAACTTGATCCGCATGACAGGCGTGACGAGGTAGATGCGGTCGACGCCATCCAATGCTGGAGCATACGTTGCCGGGTCATCCCAATCGAACATCACGTCCGCAGCGCGGCGCGAGGCTGTACGCGCGTTCAGACCGCGCTTGACGAGTTCGCGCGCCACGAGCGCGCCGGTTCGTCCGGTGCCACCGAGCACGAGTGCCGTCCGTGCCGTCGCGGGCTTGGTGTCGGGTTCATAGGCAGTGTCTCTCTGGTTCAGCATCTTGGCCTCCTTACGGTTGCAGGGTTGCTTACTGTTTGAGAGCAACATATACATGAGAAGCTAATTCCGAAAAAGAAGGCACTTTCACTTCAGCCGCTAACACCGAGGTAAGTTATGAAGAAAGCGAGCAGGCCCGGCGTCCTAGACCCCGCAGCAATCTGTAGAAGCTCGGATCCAATGGCGGTGCGAGAGCTGCTAACCAAGATCGGGGATAAATGGACAATCTTTGTGATTCTATCGCTCGATCTCCTCGGTGGTCGGGCGCGGTTCTCCGAACTTGAGCGTTCCGTTCCCGGAATCTCGCAACGGATGTTGTCCACGACCTTGAAGAATCTCGAGCGAGACGGACTGGTTATCCGAGAGCTATTTCCCGAAGTGCCGCCCCGCGTCGAATATGAGATAACTCAACTCGGCAGGGGCCTTCTGCTTCCGACGCAAGGGTTAGTTGATTGGGCCAAAGAGAATTGGGAGAAGGTCAGAAAAGAACAATCAAAATACGATGGGCGATAACCTTGCGAGTCACTGCCAAGACATATTCTCCTTCGGATTAGACGAGCAACCTGGACACCCATTCCCCTCTGCCGCCCCAAGTGCCACGACACCGAGCGGCCCTGAACGATGCCGGAGACCTCACGGCCAAGCTCGCGGTCGATGACCGGTCGCCACGGAACAAGGGTCAACTCGTGGAACTTCTCGACGATGGCGAACTTACCGTCTGGGAGCTGTACCGTACCGGTGAACGGGCCGCTGACGGGATCGGCGGCGGCGGGGAACGGCACCAGCTTGTTAGTCGCCAGGCTCTCGCCAGCTGGCGACCTCGCACTCCCGGCGCGATCGAAGCGTCACAAGCTGCCCCTTCTCGGAAGTCAAAAATTTCCGCTTACGGAGAATGCGCCAACTGAACGGAAAGGGACTGCAAGCGCGGGCTTGGGGCAGGAAGCCGAGGGGCGGCTCTCGGGACCGTTTCGCGGAAAAATATCATCGCAATGATGTCGCCCCCAACCCTTCAAGGTCTCGTTGAAAGCTCACAAGACCGCACGCGCTATGCGCTCCCGCAATCGAGGAACGACGAAATCGACAAACGCACGAAGCTTCAACGGCAGCCGGTTTTGCTTGTCGTAGACGAGATGCACAGGCCGTGGCGGAGGCGCAAACGCGTCGAGTACGACGCCCAGCCTGCCGTTCTGGACGTGATCGACCACCTGGTAAGAAACCGCTCTGACCAGGCCCGCGCCTGAAAGAGCGGCTTCGATCGCCGCATCGATGGTGTTGACGCTGAGACGAGAACGGAACGACGCGGCAACGTCGACGCCATCGGCATGAAAATCCCAAGTGCTCAAGGCGGATACGCTCTGGAACGAGATCACACGATGCCGCGCAAGGTCATTGAGCGTTGCGGGACTCCCATGCGCCGCCAGATAGCCGGGGCTCGCGCACACCACATGCCGCACCGTTCCCAGCCGGGTGGCAATCAGGCCGCTGTCCGCCAGGGCACCGATGCGGAGCGCGACGTCGACCTGATCATCCAAGAAATGCGTGACCCGATCCGTGAGGACAAGCCCCACCGCCACCTCGGGATACGCGTCCAGGAAGCGCGTCACCACCGGCAACACGTGGAGCCGGCCGAACATGATGGGCGCGGTTACGACCAGGTCGCCCTTCGGCTCGGCATATTCCCCCGCAGCGGCACGTTCCGCTTCGGTCAATTGCTCCAGGATAGCTTTCGCGGCTGTTACATAGGATCGCCCTGTCGGGGTCAGTTCCAGGCCCTTGGCCGACCGCACGAGCAGTGTGGCCTTCAGATGATTTTCCAACTCGGAGACCTTGCGGCTGACCGTGGCCAGCGGCAGCCCGAGCTTCCGGCTCGCTTTCGACAAGCTCCCGCTCTCCACCGCCGAGAGCAACACCGACATGGCTTCCAGGCGATCCATGGGCCTTCCAGATTGTGGGAGGGACTCTCCCAACTTTAGCCTCTGCCGACCAGTTCTGGAAAGCCCCATAAAAGAGGCCACCAGGGCAGCGCCTGCGCTGCCGCCCGAACGTGGATCGATAAGGGGTTAAAACAATGAACAGCCGAACCTACCACCGGACCGCCGTCGTGAACGGGCTAGAGGTCTTCTACCGCGAGGCCGGTGATCCCGCCGCGCCAACCATCCTGCTCCTTCACGGCCTCCCGACGAGCAGCCAGATGTTCCGGGATCTGATGCCCGCCCTGGCAGATGCGTTCCACCTCGTCGCTCCCGATTACATCGGTTTCGGTCACTCGGATGCTCCGCCGCGCGACAGGTTCAGCTACACCTTCGACAACCTGGCGACCCACGTCGAAGGCCTGGCCGATGTCTTGGGGCTGACCTCGTATATACTCTACATGCAGGATTACGGCGGCCCGGTCGGCTTTCGCCTGTTCACGCACCGCCCGGAGCAGGTGAACGGTTTCATTATCCAGAACGCCAACGCCTATATCGAGGGCGTGGGCGAGGGGCCGAAGAAGGCGTTGCTGCCGCTGTGGGAGAACCGCACGCCGGAGACCGAGAAGGCGGCACGCGCGTTCGTCAGTCTGGAGAGCACCAAATTTCACTGGTTGGTGGGCGCGAAGGAATCGGAAGCGATCAATCCGGACAACTGGGTGCTCGACCAGGCCCTGCTCGATCGGCCTGGCACACAGGACTACCAGGTCGATCTGCTTGAAAACTACAAGAGCAACATTGCCCTCTATCCGGAGTGGCAGGCGGCTTTCCGCAAGCACCAGCCGAAAACGTTGATCGTCTGGGGCCAGCACGACCCGTTTTTCATTCCGCCCGGCGCCCGCGCCTTTCTCAACGATCTACCCGACGCGAAGCTTGTCTGGCTCGATAGCGGCCACTTCGTGCTCGACGAGAACGCCGCTCAGGTCGCCGCCGAGATCAAGGTGGTGTTTGCCGCGAAGCGCAGCAACCGCTGATCCCCCTCTCAAGCCCTCCCGCTTTCAGGATCTCGCGTCATGGACAAACGCTTGCTCACGCTGGCTCTCGGCACGTTCGCGCTGGGAACCGACAGCTTCGTCATCGCCGGCGTCCTGCCGGAAATCGTGCGCGCGTTCGGCGTTGGCATCGGCGCTGCCGGCCAGATGACGACGGTCTACGCGATCACCTACGCCGTCCTGGCGCCGACGATCGCGGCACTCGCCGCATCCGTCGGCCGCAAGCGCCTTCTTCTGGCCGGCCTGTCGCTGTTCGTCGTTGCCAATCTGGCGACGGCCGTTTCCCCCACCTTCGGCATCGCGCTGCTGACGCGGGCGATCGCGGGCCTGGGCGCCGCGATGTTCTCGCCCACCGCGATGGGGGCGGGTTCCATGCTCGTGCCGCCAGAACGCCGCGGCTTCGCGCTCGCCGTCATCGTGGCCGGCCTGACGACTGCCACCGCACTGGGTTCGCCCACTGGAGCCGTGATAGGCGGCCTCGGCGACTGGCGGTGGACAATGGTGTTCGTCGCTGCACTCGGGGCCGCATCTTGCCTCGGCGTCTGGGTGTTCCTGCCGGAGATGCCGCTGCCCCCGGTCGTTACCCTTCGCCAACGCCTCGCCCCGCTTGCCGACGCCCGCATTGGACTAACGCTCGCAACGACGCTGCTCGCCATGAGCGGGATCTTCATTCCGTACACCTACTTCGCAGTCGTCTTCGACCGGGCCATTGGCGGCAACCCCGCGATGATCGGTGGTCTGCTGGTGATGTGGGGTGTCGCGGGAACGATCTCCAACCTGCTCGCGGGTCGCCTGATAGACCAGATCGGCTCGAGGAAAGTCGTCATCGCGATGGTGACGGCGCTCGTCATCGACATTGCGCTCACGCCTTGGTCGGGTGCCACCGCCTGGACAGCCATTCTCGCCATCGCCGTGTGGGGCGCCTGCGGCTGGGGCATCCTGGTGCCGCAGCAGCATCGCCTGGTCACGCTCGCGCCCTCAATCGCCCCCATCGTAGTCGGCCTCAACACTTCCTGCACCTACTTCGGCGTGACGATCGCGGGCATCGCCGGCGCGGTTGGGCTCCGCGCACTCGACGGCCATGACCTCGGCTTCGTGGGAGCAGGCCTTCTCGCGGTTGCCCTCCTGGTTTCGGAACTTGCGGCCCGCCGCATCGCGACCGACGTACGCTCCACTGTTCCGATGGACTCGCCCTATCGCACCTGAGCGACCATTCGTCCCGGCGCGAGCAGCCGTCGCGCCGGGATGTCGAAAGCCTCCCACCCAACCCACAAACATTACGGAAACAAATCCCAATGAGCGACTTCATCTGCCGATAGGATCGAATCCGGCTCCACCCGCTCATTCGCAGAATCAACACCCTCGGCCTCGCACAGGAGGCTCCGCGTGAGGGTACAGCCACCGCGCTGACGCAGCACAATCACGACCCGGCGCTTGCCGCTGCGGTCTTCGGAAGCCGGCGATCGACGCGATCCTTCCTGGCGTTTGTAGGGCGGACATGGCCACCAAAATAGGCGCCATCGATCTCGACCTCGCCAGCAGGGATCGCCCCGGTGGTCTCGCGCGCCATAGCCTCGCGTAGCTTGGCCGAACCAACCCTAGTTGCTGGTAGAAGTTGAGGAACGGCGGCCTTGCCAACTGCTTGCCGGGATTGAACATCGCCAGCCGATGGCCGGGGAGTTCTCTTCTCAGCTCGTGGAATTACTGGCGAACCAAATCACATGCCGTGCGCCGCGACGGCCCTTGTTGGCGCGCACCTTCACTTCTTCGACCGTAAAGCCACACTTCATCAGTCGCTGGCTGAAACTCGGATTGGGACCTTGCGACCAGACAGCAAGCAGACCTTTAGGTGTCAATGCTCGTGAGGCCGCCACCAGGCCGTCACTCTGATATAGGCGCTCATTCGATCGAATTGTCAGCGCTTCGGGGCCATTGTCGACGTCAAGCAGTATCGCGTCGAACCGGCGCCCGGAGTGGATCGCTCTACCGACATTCCCGATCTCGATACTCACGCGGGGGTCATCAAGGCAGGAGCCAAAGACCGACGCCATAGGCCCGCGGGCCCAAGTCACCACGGCCGGGACAAGTTCCACAACGACGATCACGGCATCGGTGGGAAAGCAATTCAGCGCCGCGCGCAGGGTAAAGCCCATGCCAAGCCCGCCGATCAAAAGGCGTGGCCGTTCGCGGGTGCCGATCCGCTCGCGCGCCATAGTCGCCAACGCTTCCTCGGAGCCCGAGAGACGGCTGTTCATCAACTCGGTCGCACCGAGCATGATCGAAAACTCCATCCCGCGCTGCATCAGGCGCAGCTCATCGGTGCCCCCTGGGATCGTCGAACTATCAAGGCGGTGCCAGGGAATCACGGAGTTCTCATCTGGGGGGGACGCTGTTGCTACCATATAGCAAAGTCGTGGCTAGACCGGATCTCGCCTATCAGGAGCGTGCCACCGGCAATACGGCAATCTTCATCTTCGCCCTTTCGGTGTTGTTCGTTTTCCTGGTGCTGGCAGCTCAATATGAAAGCTGGTCGTCGCCGCTCGTCATCATCCGGATAGCGCAGGCGCTTGGCGTTGTGGTGTCAAACTCGCTCCTCAATGCGGCCACGCCATCGCCGACACAAGCCGAAATCCGAAATCTCCATAGCCCGACGACCCGTGGCCCGCGGGTTCCTGCATGAGAGGCTTTCGGACGCCTCACGGCACCCGAAACCCTTCGCCGTCTCGGCCCTAGTATTCTGTCATTCCGTCTCCTAGAGGCAGACCTGACGCCCCTCGGTGGACGCGGCCCTTTTGTTGGTTAACGGCGAAAGCCAACCTGGAAGCTCTCCGATTGTGCGAGGCCGCAATCGAATCGTATCGTCGGCAGCTATCATAGCCAAATCCTTATAGTTCATAGGCATATTATATATTTGTTCGTTGTCCGAACGTCGCGGTAGCGTTCTTCCGTAAGCGACACCAATCGTCGCAATGGAGGGAGGGATGCCATGCGCAAGGGCATGACGCGACGCGGCTTCCTGAAGGCCGCGGGAGCTGCGGGTCTGGCTCCACTTCTATCTGCGCCAGCGATTGCCGAGCCGCGGACCATCAGGATCGGCCTGACGACGCCTGCCACCGGACAGATGGCGACCTTTCACCAGCCTGTTCCCTTTATCCTCGACCAGGTCAGGAAGGCTACCGGCGGCTTCATCACTATCAACGGCAGCCAGCATCCGATCGAGATCATCGTCAAGGACCAGCAGAGCAATCCCAACCGTGCGGCCGAGGTGGCGCAGGAGCTGATTCTCGGCGACAAGGTCGACATCGTGGCCGCCTTCTCCTCGCCCGAAACCGTCAACCCTGTCTCCGACCAGTGCGAACTCAACGGCGTCCCGGCCATCGGCTGCGTCTGCCCGCTGGAGGCCTGGTTCATGGGACGCGGCGGCGATCCGAAGACCGGCTTCGAGTGGACCTACAACTTTTCCTTTTCAGGCGACGATTACGGCAAGTCGATCGTCGCCTTCTGGGATCGGCTGCCAATCGAGAAGGTGGCTGGGGCGCTCTGGCCGAACGACGCAGACGGCCACATCCTTGGTGATCTGTGGACGGCACTGTTCCAGACGAAGGGCTACAAGCTCGTCGATCCCGGCCGCTTCGACCTGCCGGTCAGCAATTATGCCGCCCAGATCGCCGCCCTTCGTTCCGGAGGCGCACAGGCCGTCAGTTCGCTGGCACCCGGCCCTGAATTCGTGCTGTTCTGGTCGCAGTGCCAGCAGCAGGGCTTCCTGCCCAAGGCCGTGGTGGCGAGCAAGTCGTGCGAATTCGCCGACGTGCAATATTCACTCGGCGACCGGGCCGCCGGCATTGCCAATCCGATCTTGTGGACGCAGTTCCATCCCTTCCGCTCCGGCTTGACCGGGCAGACGGCGCACGACCTCGCCGATGCCTATGCCTCAGCCACCGGCCGGCAGTGGGAACAGACGCTCGGCCATGTCCACGCCCAACTCGAGCTGGTCCTCGACGTGCTCAAGCGCACCGAGGATATCGACAAGCCGGAATCCATCCGCGACGCAATTGCGAGTTCGCATTACGAATCCGTTGCCGGCACCATTGATTTCCGCACCGGTCCTCTGCCCAACACCTCGAAGACCGATCTCACTTTCGTGCAATGGTTCAAGGGCCAGCGGTTCCCCTATGAGCGCGAGATCGTCGACAACAGCTTTGCCCCCTCCATTCCCGTCACGGCCAAGCCGATCCTGATTGGCGGGTAGAAGAGGAGGTTCCTATGCTGGCGCTGACGGGCGTGACCCGCGGGTTCAGCGGGCTGAAGATCATCGATAATCTCGATCTCGAGGTTGGCCAAGGCGAACTACTCGGCATCCTCGGTCCGAACGGCGCCGGTAAGACGACGCTGTTCAACCTGGTCACCGGCAACCTGCGACCAAGCGCCGGCAAGGTGATCTACAAGGGGCGGGATGTCACGCGCATGGCGGTCTGGGACCGTTGCCGGTTGGGAATCGCGCGATCGTTCCAGGTTCCCAAGCCCTTTACCCATATGAGCGTGTTCGAGAACGTGCTGGTCGCCGCCGTGCATGGCGGCCGCCTGCCTTTGAGCGAGGCGCGCAAGCGCTCGGCGGACATCCTCGCCGAGACCGGGCTCATCGCCAGGGCCTCCCTGCCGGCTGGGTCGCTGACCCTGCTCGATCTCAAGCGCCTCGAGCTTGCCAAGGCGCTTGTCCAGAAGCCCGACCTGCTGCTCCTCGATGAGATCGCCGGCGGACTGACCGATTTCGAATGCGAGGCGCTGCTCGCCATCATCCGCGCGATCCACGTCCGTGGCACGACCATAGTGTGGATCGAGCACGTCCTCCATGCGCTCCGGCAGGTCGCCTCGCGGCTCGCAGTGCTTCATGGCGGCCGGATCCTCACCAGCGGTAACCCTGCGGAAGTGCTCCTCGACCCGAAGGTACAGGAGGTTTATCTTGGCGCCTGAAGCTTCCCACCTCAGCGTCCATGATCTGTCGGTGCGCTACGGTCAGTTCAAGGCGGTGCACGGCGTCAGCCTGGAAGTCGGTGCTGGCGAGATCGTCTCGATCGTCGGCGCCAACGGCGCGGGCAAGTCATCCCTCCTAAACGCAGTGATGGGCGTGGCGCAGGTCGACGGCGGTTCGCTGCGCTGGCAGGGCCGGGAACTGCGGGGCAGGCCTACCTCCGAGATCATCCGCTCCGGCATCGCGCTGGTGCCGGAGGGGCGCCGCCTTTTTGCCTCCCTCACGGTGGAGGAAAATCTCGACATCGGCCGTCAGGCTGGGATGTCGGGCGCCATCGACCTGAACAAGGTCTTAGACTGGTTTCCCATACTCCGGGAACGCCGCAGGCAGAAAGCCGGCGAACTCTCCGGCGGCCAGCAGCAGATGATCGCGCTCGGACGGGCCCTGCTCACTAATCCGCGTCTGCTACTCTGCGACGAGATCAGCCTCGGGCTCGCGCCGGTAGTGATCAACGATCTCTATCGCCTGCTTCCCCGGCTTCGCGACGAAGGCCTCGGCATCGTGCTGGTCGAGCAGGACATCACCCGCTCGCTGGCCGTCGCCGACCGGTTCTACTGTATGCTGGAAGGGCGGGTCACGCTCGAAGGCCAGCCCGGCCGGGTCAGCCGCGACACCGTGATGATGCACTATTTCGGAACGCAGCAAACGTCGAGGGCGGCGGCGCCATGACTTCCATCTGGCTCAATCTGTTGCTTCAGGGCGTTCTCGTCGGCGGGCTCTATGCCCTCTACGCCGTGGGGCTCTCCCTCTCGGTCGGCATCATGCGCTTCGTCAATATCGCACATGGTGACCTGATCGTGCTGGCCTGCTTCGCCCAATGGGCGCTCGTGGCGGGGCTCGGCCTCAATCCCCTCGCGGCGGCCTTCATGCTGGTGCCGTTCGCGGCAGCGGCGGCGTGGCTGCTGCAGCGCGCGCTGCTGGAGCGCGTGATGAGCCAGGGGTTGATGCCACTTGTGCTCGTGACCTTCGGCCTGTCGATCTGCATCCAGAACGGGTTGCTCGGCGTGTTCGGCGCCGACAGCCGCAAGGTCCCGGCTGGCGATCTCGACATCGCCTCGTTCAGGCTGAGCGACAGCATCAGCGTCGGCATCCTGCCGCTGCTAATCTTCGGAGCGGTGATTGCGCTGATAACGGCACTCCATCTCCTGCTCTTCCGTACCCGCCTCGGCACGCGCATCCGCGCCGTCGCCGAGAATCCGGGGACTGCAGCGCTGATGGGCCTGCCGACCGGCAAGCTCTATGCTGCCTCCATGGCGCTCGTTGGCGCCACCATCGGCATCACCGCCGCCTTCCTGTCGATCTGGACCAATTTCGATGCTGGCAGCGGCCAGACCCGCATGCTTATCGCCTTCGAGGCGGTCGTTCTCGGTGGCCTCGGCCGGCTTTGGGGTACCCTGGCCGGCGGCATCATCCTGGGTGTCGCTCAGAGCGCCGGCGCCCAGTTTGATGCGGCCTGGCAGGCTCTGGCCGGCCATCTGGTCTTCCTGGTCATCTTCCTGCTGCGCCCCCAGGGCTTGTTTTCCGGAGGATCTTCCTGATGCGCACGCACGCGTCCCTAGCATGGGCCGGCCGCGCGATCCTCATCGCGCTCGCCCTCGGGCTCCTCGCACTGCCGTTCGGTTCGGGCAATGGCATGCTGGCGCTCGGCACGAGCTTCCTGATCACCCTGACGCTGGCGATGACCTGGAACGTGATGGCGGGCTATGCCGATATCGTCACGCTGGGCCAGCATGCCTTCGTCGGCGTCGGCTCCTACGGTTTCTATGCCGCGGCTGTCCTGCTGGGCGCCAATCCCTGGCTTTCGATCCTCGCAGCCGGTGTGCTGGCGAGCCTGCTTGCCGGCCCGTTCCTGATCTTCGTCCTGCGGCTGCGGGCGGCCTATCTGGCGGTCGGAACCTGGGTGGTGGCGGAAACCGTGATGCTCATCGCCGGCAAGCTGCCCGCTTTCAATGGGGGGACCGGCGTGAGCACGCCCGTCTGGCTCGCCAAGGCTTTCGGCAGCCGGCCGGCGGATCGGATCGAGACGATCTACTGGATTGCCCTTGCCTTGGCTTTCGCCACGCTCGCTGGAACCTGGGCCCTCCTTCGGCGCCCGACCGGCCTCGGCCTTACTGCGATGCGGGACAATGAGGCGGGCGCGGCGAGCGTGGGCGTCAACATCACCCGCGCCCGTGCTGCCTGCCTGATCGGCGTGGCACCCGTGCTCGGCATGGCCGGGGCTCTCAACGCCCTGCAGAAGCTTCACATTTCTCCAAACGCGTCTTTCAGCCTGGTCGACTGGACGATCTATCCTCTCTTCGCGGCGGTGATCGGCGGCATCGGGCGCATCGAGGGTCCGATCCTCGGCACCATCGTCTTCTTCGCCATTCGTGGCACCTTCGGCGATCTCGGCGTCTGGCACTTCCTGATCCTGGGGGCGGTCTCCATCGCCATAATCGTCGTCGAGCCCGGCGGGCTTCTCGGCCTGATCCGCCGTTTCGTGCCCACGCCCCTCATCCCGGTGTCGCATTCGATCGACCACAGGGGGGTGACGGATGGCGCACCGGATCACGTCTTCAACTCTTGAAAATCACATTGGGAGGAATTCAATCGTGTCACTTCGCAACAAGCGCATCCTCGTCACCGGCGTGGCCTCGGGCATCGGCGCGGCAACCGCCCGTCTGCTCGTCGAGCGGGGCGCACTGGTTACCGGCGTCGACCGCAACGCCGCTCCCGTCGACATGGGGCTCGCGGCATTCTCGACCATCGATCTCGCCGATCCCTCCAGCATCGACGGCGTACTGGCGAAACTGGGCGGGACCTTCGACGGTGTCGCCAATGTCGCTGGCGCCTCGTCCGCCGCGCCGACAGAAGTCCAGTTCCGCGTGAACTTCCTCGGTACTCGTCACCTCCTCACCCATATCGAACCTATGCTGAGCCCGACCGCCTCGGTGGTGAACGTCGCTTCGGGCACGGCGATCCGCTGGCTCGAATGGTTCCCCTATTTCAAGGAACTGGCGCTAACGCCCGATTTCGAGGCGGGCCTCGCCTGGCTGGAGGCGCATCCGCAGGACGGTCTGCATTCCTATTCGCGCAGCAAACAAGCCCTGATCGCCTGGAGCCAGTTGAAGGCCGTCGAGTGGATCCCCACCGAACGGCGCCTCAATACGGTCAGTCCCGGCCCGGTCGCAACGCCGATGCTACATGAATTCCGTTCCGCTCTTGGCGACCAGTTCATCGACTTCGACATCGGTCGCACCCGTCGCGCAGCCGTGGCCGAGGATATCGCCCCAACCATCGTCTATCTGCTCGACGATGCTTCAGCCTGGGTCCATGGCGTCGATATCGCCGTGGATGGTGGCTTCTCCGCGGCCGTGCTTACCGATCCTGTAAAGTGGCCCCCGGACGAAGAGGTCTCGTCACGTGCGGATTAGCGTTCTTTGAGTGGGAGGGGCATTCGCCGGTCGAGCGCCCCATATCACTAAGTCCGGCTGTTGGGGGCGGTGCAGGCTGGCAGGCGCGCCCGGGTAGGCGCCTGGTCAATCTGGCGTCGGAAGCACCAAGCCATCGCCAAACGATGCCACTATCAAAGGCGGACTTTATATGTGCAGCTATAGTACTAATGAACCGCGCCGGGTTTGCCGGAGGCGTTTTTGTTTAAATCAGGCCGCAATGGCGGTCTGATTGAGTGAGGCGTAATAGCGCGCCTCTGCCTCGGCTGGCGGGATGTTGCCGATCGGCTCCAGCAGCCTGCGATGATTGAACCAGTCAACCCATTCAAGGGTGGCGAACTCGACGGCCTCGAAACTGCGCCACGGTCCACGCCGATGAATGACCTCGGCCTTGTAAAGCCCATTGATCGTTTCGGCGAGCGCGTTGTCGTAGGAATCGCCAACGCTTCCGACTGACGGCTCGATGCCGGCCTCCGCCAGCCGTTCCGTGTACTTGATAGACACATATTGGCTGCCGCGATCGCTGTGATGAACGAGGCCGCCGCCCTGGACAGGCCGCCGTTCGTGCAGAGCCTGCTCAAGCGCGTCGAGGACGAAGGTAGCGTGGGCTGTCCGGCTGACCCGCCAGCCGACAATCCGCCGTGCATAGGTGTCGATGACGAAGGCGACATAAACCATGCCGCCCCACGTCGAGACATAGGTGAAATCGGACACCCAGAGGCGATTGGGCGCCGGCGCCTTGAACTGCCGGTTGACGCGGTCCAGCGGGCAAGGCGCGGCCTTGTCGCTGATAGTGGTGCGGACCGGCTTGCCGCGAATGACGCCATGCAGGCCCATTTGCCGCATCAACCGCGCGACAGTGCAGCGCGCGACTTCAATGCCTTCCCGATTCAATTGCAGCCAGACCTTGCGCACGCCGTAGACCTCGAAGTTTGCGGCGAACACCCGCCGGATCGCCACCTTCAACGCCAAATCGCGCCTGGCGCGTCCGGAAAGCTTCATGGGATCGGCGCGTTTGGCGACATGGGCGTGATAGGTTGAAGGGGCGATCGGCAGCAGCTTGCAGATCGGCTCGACCCCATAGGCCCGTCGATGATCGTCGATGAACGCAATCATGACTTCGAGCGGCGGCCGAACTCTCTCACCCGACAGCTGAACGCTTGCATTCAGCGAAAGGGCTCCAGCGCAAAATAAGCCGACGCCTTACGCAAAATCTCGTTGGCCTGCTTGAGTTCGCGGTTCTCGCGCTCCAACGCCTTCAGCTTCTCGGCGACTTCGGTCGGAACGCCGGCGCGCTTGCCGCTGTCGACTTCCGCCTTGCTCACCCATTCACGCAGCGTGTGCGGTGAGCAGCCGATCTTGGCGGCGATCGACGACAGCGCAGCCCACCGTGAGGCGTGATCACCCTCGTGATCCAAAACCATCCGGACCGCGCGGGCGCGAACTTCAGGCGAAAATTTATTGGTCGTATTGCTCATGACGGCTCCATCCTATTTGGAAGTTGGAGCCTCCGGCAAACCCGGCGCGGTTCAGAGCGTCCTCGGTACTTTGTTCGCTCTTTTCTTCCAACTGCTCCAACCAATTGCCAAGTGCCGCCTCCTTGAATGTTCAAACGCGCCCGACTTTCGCGGCCGCAGTAAGTTATCCCCGCCACGCCAACGAGGGTACTGCGCGAGGTCCCACCCCACGAATGCAGGAGGCCTTTCGTGCTGGCGGCAGCAGGAGCAATCATAAAAAGCCATCGTGCGACCGTTGAAAATCGTAACGGCAAAGCGCAAAAAAGCGAAGCGGGGGCTTTGCTGAACCGTGGACTACCGCGTGAGTGTAAGACCCACTTCCGACAAAAGCTTCTCAAGGCGCCGTCAGCTCCGTTTTAAATATGCGGTGGAATATGTCGCCCTGCGCGCCCTGGTTGGCTTCTTGCACATGCTTCCTCTCGATATGGCCTCGTGGTCCATGGGAGTGCTATGGCGCCTGATCGCTCCCAGGCTGAAGCGCCATCGTCGCGCGCTTCGACAGCTGGCAGCTGCCTATCCAGACAAGAACCTCGGTGAGATCGAGGCCATCGCGCGGGAAATGTGGATGCAACTGGGCAGGACCTTCGCTGAGAGCTTGCTGATCGAGCGCCTCATTCGGGCCGGGCGCATCGACGACCAGACAGGGCCTGTTCTGGAGCCACTAAAGAAGGCCGGCGTCGCCATTGTTTTCGTTTCACTGCACATCGGTAACTGGGAGCTCGCAATTATTCCTGCTGTGTCAAGGGGCATCAAGGCAGCCGGCGTATACCAGCAAATGAAGAACCCCATGGTCGATGACTATATTGCTCTCGCCCGTCGGGATCGCTATCCGCGTGGTCTCTTCGCCAAGAGTGCCGCCGCAGGGCGGCGCCTGCTTCGTATCGTGCGCGAAGGCGGCTCCGTCGCAATGCTAGCTGGAGACCCGCATTAACCTCGCGCGGCCGGTGATTTGGTGATTCTATGCTCCCGTCATGATCTGGAGGGGGGACAATGGAGCAGCGGTCGCTATTCGGGCAGTCGGAGCATCTTGAAAGGCTGAGCAAAATCGGCGACCCGCTGGAGGTTCTGGAGGCGACCGTCGACTTTGAGTATTTCCGCGGCTGGTTGGTCGAAGGGTTGGGCTATGGCGACGGAGCTAAGGGCGGTCGTCCTGCATTCGATCCGGTCTCGATGTTCAAAGCGCTCATCCTTCAGGCGCAGCACAATCTGAGCGATGCCAGGATGGAGTTCATGATCCGGGATCGGCTGTCCTGGATGCGGTTCCTTGGGTTTGATCTTGGCGGCCCGACGCCGGACGAGAACACGATCCGGCTGTTCCGCAACAAACTGACCGAGACCGGCACGCTGAAGCGGGTGATGAAGGCGTTCGACTGGCAATTACAGAAGAAGGGCTACATCCCGATGTCGGGCCAGATTGTCGACGCATCCCTCGTGCCGGCGCCGAAGCAGCGCAATACGGACGCGGAGAAAGAGGCGATCAAGGCCGGCAAGACGGCGAACGAGATCTGGCCGAACGAGCCAAACAAGGCAGCACAGAAGGACACCGATGCGCGTTGGACGCTCAAGATCGGTGGCAAGATCCGGTATCGGCCGGACGGCACGCCATTGCCTCAAATCGCGTTGCCAGTCTTCGGCTACAAATCCCACATCGCCATCGACCGGCGCTTCGGCTTCATCCGGGAGGGTGCGGTGACGTCGGCCGCGCAGGCGGACGGACGGATGCTGTCGCGACTGGTGACAACGCACAATACCTCCTCCGAGGTCTGGGCCGACAGCGCCTATCGATCACAGAAGAACGAGAAATGGCTGGCTTCAAGGATGCTGGTCAGCCGCATCCATCGCCGCAAGCCGGCGGGCAAGGCGATGCCGCAGACTATCGCCCGGGCCAATGCCGCCAAATCGTCTATCCGTGCCCATATCGAACACGTCTTCGCGCATCAGAAGAACAGGTTCGGGCTGTTCATCCGTACCATCGGGCTGGCGCGGGCCGAAGCGAAACTCATCCTGGCCAACATCGCCTACAACTTCGACCGGCTCATTTTCCATGAACGAGCCAGAGCCATGGGCTGAATCTGTCTGGCGTCGGCAAATCGCCCCGACATCGCTCTCGGCGACGCGCTCCGACGCTCAAAGGCCGCATCCTCAATCGACCGAGATGCCGCAATCCGGCCCCAAACCTAACCGTCGGCTCATTCCGCAAGGGTTAATGCGGGTGTCCAGCTCTTACAAAACCAGTTTGCCAGACTAATGGTTCATTCATGAGAGCTCGATGCTGAGACCGAATGTCCTCTTCCGCCGGTGAGGTGGCTCAGCCCACACGACACGACCTGGGGGCTGCTCGGGTGGACCGACGGTTCGCGCGCCATGATCGAGGAGTTCGAGGTGTCAAATCGCGTTCAAAGGTGTCCCCATTTTCGCGTTGAATGTTAGCTCCTTTGGGCCAAGGCGCCGCGGTGCTTGAGCTGCCCCGGCGTAGCTGGTCGGGGTTGCGCAGCCGGGGCAGCTCCAGCGTCCAGATGACGCCTTCGTAGCGCTCACCCGCGATTTTTGAAGCGCCAGCTCTCATTGCCGGTTTCGACGATGTCGCAGTGATGCGTGAGCCGATCGAGCATGGCGGTGGTCATTTTGGCGTCGCCAAATACCTGGGGCCAATCGACGAAGGCCAGGTTGGTCGTGATGATGATAGAAGTATTTTCGTAAAGCTTGCTGATCAGGTAGAACAGGAGCTGGGCGCCTGCCTGGCTGAAGGGCAGATAGCCCAGTTCATCGATGACGACGAGGTCATATCGCAACAACGTCTCGGCCAATCGTCCACTCTTTCCGGCCGCCTTTTCCTGCTCGAGTTGGTTGACGAGATCAACGAGATTGAAGAAGCGGCCTCTGGCGCGCGAGCGGATGATCGCGGCAGCAACGGCTATCGCCAGATGGGTTTTGCCGGTTCCCGTGCCGCCGATCAGGATTAGGTTACGCTTGGCCTCGATGAACGCGCCATCGGCAAGTTCCCGGATCAGTCCCTCATCGACCGGTGTATCGGCAAACACAAAGGTGTCGATATCCTTGAGCACGGGGAATCTGGCGCCTGTAGTACGGTAGGCCTTCCTGCAGCATCGGCGTCTGCAACACCAAGAGGACGCGGGGAAAAAAACGAACGAGGGAAGGACCGCCCCAACCAACCCTCTCAGCCATCAGGCGCGCTGTCATCAAAGCGCTATACCCGACCAAATCCTTCCATCGATGTCACAACTGCCGCTTCAGCGGAGCGTCTCCTTGAATCTGCCAAAGTAGTGCTAGCAGCCGAACCCCTGTTCCCTGCCCTCTCCTGGCTGCTGGCGAGTTCGCACCCGCGCGCTCGATGCGCGGACGTCAGGCATCCTGTCAATTGGCTTAGGCGGTGGCCGAAACAGCTCTACCGTGCGCAAGTAACCATCGTTTGCCGACTTTCGTGACCTGCCGGCGTGACCTCAGCGTGAATTCACACACTGGTTTAGTGGTTTTGATGCCTCTATCCCCTTGCGTGCGCAACCCATCGGTCTGAAGCTTCAAGAAAGTCGAGGGGAACGCTATGAGCGAAACTAGCATTCGTGCGGAGATCGTCAAAATAGTACCCTCACTTCTATGGTTCGGAGCTGCAATTTGGGCGCTTTACCACTTCTATGGCCCTATCACGACACTAGCGGATAGGGCGTCCTCCAGAGATGTTACAAAGATATCGATTGCCCAAATACAGATAGAGTTTGCTCAGGCTCAGATCCTATTGGCGAACGGCGCGGGGGCGATCAAGACGCCAGATGAGTTCAAGCCGTTCGAAGCGCATATCAAGTCGCTGGGGGAGAAACTCGCTGGTGCGAAGATATTGTGGGTAGATGACAACCATCCTACCCAAAACTATTTCGAGCGACACGCCTTCGGCGCAATAGGCATAAGTATCGACATGGCGAGGACAAACGATGAAGCATTCGATCTGCTAGCGCTTGGCTCCTACGATGTGATTATATCGGATGCTGACAAATCCCCGGCACTCGTGAACGGCAAGCTCATGCCGAACGGCAATGAAAAGGACAACGACGCAACCTGTTTTGACCTACCTCTGCCTAACGGCGCAAATGTCTTGCAACCCAAGGGATCAGGATGCGCACTGCTGCATAAACTGCATGAAAAGCTGGCCGATCAGATGCCGCCAACGATTATTTATGCCGGGCGTTACCCCGAAAGTTGGGGCACTCCACCCTATGCCTTTGGTCGAACAAATCGGGTGGACCGGCTTCTCGAATTTGTGCTTGACGCCCTTGAGCGGAGGAAAGTCAAGCCAGATGATCCGCAACCGGTTGCGCACCCCACTTAGCCATTTCAATGCAAAAAAGCGCCGGGGCGCCTTGTAGCTTCAGGACAGGACTGCGCAATACCCGAAATGCCTGTTTCCCGGCTCTCCCGAAGTCCTGAACGGCCATTCCGGTCGGCGTTGCTCGGGAGCCGCTCTTGGCGGCCCCTGCCTGCGTGCGCGGGCGTGACCCAGACATGAAAAAGCTCGGCGCCATAGCCGGGCTCTATGTCGTTTAGAAGAGCGGCAAGGCGGGGCATAGCGGATCCTGCCAGCAATGCGCGAAGCGAAATGGGGGAGGGTTATCAACATCTCCAGCCTCGCAGCTTTGATGCCACCATCCAAACGACCGGACTATGCGGCAGCCAAGGTGGCCATGATCGCGATGACGGCCTCCCTCGCAAAGTCAGTGGCGATCGATGGCATCACGGCAAATACCGTTTCACCTGGAACGATCCACAGCGTCAGCCTCGACGAGGCCTTCCGAAAGGTGGCTTCGAACCAGGGTATCGCGGCTGATGCCCCGTGGAGCGAAATCGAGCAAACGGTGCTACCAATGTTCGCTCAGGTTCCCATCGGCCGGGTCGGAACGCTTGAGGAGATTGCCGATGCCATCGCATTCCTCGTCAGTCCGCGAGCCAGCTACATAACGGGTGCGAACCTGAGACTTGACGGAGGGATGTGGCCGGGACTTTAGCCTTTAGGGATGTCCGGTTTGGGTCGAACTTCTGGCACGGAAATCAATCCGTAAGCCAAGGGCTACATAGCCTTACTTTAAGTGCGACAGTCCCGCCGCCGAGCAAACCTGCTCTTACTCAAAAGCTTCCATGAGATTGATTTTCCGTCAAGCCTATTTATTAATCAAGGTCGCCTCGTGTTCTTAGTCTCTCTGAGCGCTCGGCGTGACCATCAGTCCAAAGCTGCGAATGGCCTCGTGCGCCGCAATGACACTCTCGGCAATGGACGCCATGGTACAACGTTTTGCCGTCGCCTGGTCACGCAGCATGCGATAGGCACTGTCCTCATCGATCTTGTTGAGATTGGCGAGGAGTTTGACACCTCGGTCGACCAGCCGACGGCCCTTCAGCGTCTCCTCCAGTTTTTCGACCTTGTTTGCAAGCCGTGTTTCATAGCCATGGCGATAGCGAGCCAATGCGAATTGGGTGAGAATGCCAAGTGGCCGCAGGGGCTTGCTCACGACGCCGTGCGCATTGAGATCGGTAATTGCCTTCAGGGATGTCGGGCTTTCATAGGTGACGATGGCAATGACGGCTGGATTTTGCTCCTCAAATAGATCTCCCAAGCGATCAATAGCCGTTTCGTCGATGTGGACGAAGACGGTGTCGATATCGGGTGGAAGAGAAGGAGGAGGGGGCCAGGCGGCCTTCACTTCACATCCCAGTCGTTTCAGATGACCGATAAGACCGGCACCATCCTCGTCCCTCGGATGAATGACGAGAACCTGTGCCCGCCGTAATTCGTCCAGGATTTTTTGTGCGCCCCGCTGTGAACTCATGCCTGAAGCCAGGTTTCTTCAAAGCGCGAAGTAGCCAGATAGGGATCCGGGCGAACCGGGCCTGGCGCTTCCCATTCTATCTCGAACAGGCCGTCCTCCCGCGCGACGCCAATACGCGGTGTCAGCCAAAGGTGTCGGGTCTCACTGTCGAAACTGGTCTTGCCGTCGGGGCCGTGGAAATCCTCAAGCAGAATCGCGCTCGAAAGCTTATGGGTATCGAGCGTGCCCGCGCGTTTCAGAGCGCGGGCGAACAGATGCATCTGGACATAGGCTGGCTGCGACCAGACGCTCGTTGTGGCGTCTTCGCCAAATCGCGTCTTGTAAGCCCTGACGAATTGCCGATTTGCATCGCTTTCGATGGTCTGCAGATAGTTGGCGCCAAGAATATGGCCCGTGCAACGCGCGGGACCGATCGTTCTGATTTCACTTTCCGCCATGGTCAGGCTGGCGATCGGGCACACGTTTCGGTCAAACCCCGCATCGGCGTACATCCGGTAAAATTGTTGCGCCGACTTACCAATCACCGTCGAAAACACCGCATTTGGGACTAGTCGTTGAATGTCTCCAACAACCGCTTCCAGCGCCGTCTTGTCCGCTTCGAGCGGAATATAGAGCTCAGCGACGACCTCCCCGCCTTTGGATTCGATGATGTCCCGCATTACCCGGTTTGATTCACGGGGATAGATATAGTCGGCCCCGACAAGGAAGATACGCTTGCCGTAACGCCGAAGGATGAACTCCGCCAGCGCAAAGGTATTTTGATTCAGCGTAGCACCGGTGTAGATGACATTCTCGGAATACTCGAAGCCCTCATACATGGATGGGTAAAAGAGCAGACCGTTGTGCCGTTCTATGATCGGCAACACCGCCTTCCGGCTTGCCGACATCGAGCATCCAAATATGATGTTGATCTCTTCTTCCGTCAGCAACTGGCGGGCGAGCGCCCTGTAGGTCTGGTTGTCCGCGCCCGGGTCGTGGATGATCGGCTCGATCGGCCGCCCAAGGACGCCGCCGGCCCGATTGATTTCGTCGATGGCAAGCAGCGTCCCGCATAGGTGCTCTGTTTCCGTTACCGACGTGATGCCGGTACGGGAGAAGAGAACGCCAACCCGCCAAGAGTCATTCATACCGGCCATTTCTCGTCATCCTCACTCTCCGTTGGCTGCCAGGCGTTCAATAGGGTTGCGGGGATGCTGACTGCCTTAGTCGGTGAGCATCGGTCAAGTGCAAGCGATGGCATGTATAGGCCGAGATAGCAATTCTCCTAAACGTGCCGTTGCGTAGCTAAGGGGCGAGCTCGAAAGCCGAGGCTAGGCCGGCAATTGCCTCTTAGACATGCGATTGGAGTGTTAGCTCGCTTATTTTATGGGCTTGACGCTCCACGCGGTGTCGTGATTGGCTATGAGCAAGAGCAGGAATGCTTGGCGGCAAGATTGCCGTCTTCGAATATGAGGCTACGCAGCCCTTGGCTTACGGATTGATTTCCGTGCCAGGGGCTTTTTGCGTTTTGGAGAGTCCTGGTTTGAGTTACGAGACTTCATCACGGGGTGGGATCCGGATTGCTGCCCTGCAATTCGAGCCGAGGATTGGCGAGCCTGCCGAAAATCTTGCGTCCGCGGAGCGGCTCATTCGCCGCGCCCATGCGGGTGGCGCCAAGATCGTAGTACTCCCGGAACTGGCCAACAGCGGGTATGTTTTTGAGAGCTCCGAGGAATTGGCTTCTCTGGCGCAAGAGGTTCCAGAGGGCGTGAGTGTGCAGCGCCTGGGAGCACTTGCTGCGGAATTGAAGATCCACATTGTGAGCGGTGTGGCCGAACGTGAGGGCGATGCCTTTTACAACACCGCCGTCTTCTGCGGTCCGTCCGGTTATATCGGCAAATATCGCAAGCTGCATCTGTGGAACAATGAAAATCGGTTCTTCGTCAAGGGTGACCTGGGCTTGCCGGTCTTCGAAACCCCGCTGGGCCGTATCGGACTCGCCATTTGCTACGACGGTTGGTTTCCTGAGACCTTCCGACAACTGGCACTGGCCGGTGCCGAACTTGTCTGCGTCCCGACGAACTGGGTCCCCATGCCCGGTTCCGAGATGCAGACCGAAACCATGGCCAATATCCTCCACAAGGCTGCAGCCCATTCCAACGGCATTTATATCGCCTGCGCCGATCGTATCGGGACAGAGCGGGGCCAGCCGTTTGTCGGTCGCAGCCTGATCCTTGGCCCTCAAGGCTGGCCGATCGCCGGCCCCGCGAGCGCCGACCGTGAGGAAATCCTCATCGCCGACGTTGACCTGGCGGGCGTTGCCGAGAGCCGCAAACTCAATGACTTCAACCATCTTCTCGATGACCGCAGGGGAGATGTCTACGGCTAGCCACAACTTCCAGACTGCTCATAAATAAGGGGAACAACATGAAATCCAGACTGCTCGCCATCCTTCTCACGAGCGCGGCGATCGCAACGCCGGCATTGGCTGCCGACCCGATCAAGGTGGGGGTCGCGGCCGGTCTCTCCGGAGCGAACAGCGTCGTTGCGCCCTCCGTCGTTCAGGCTGCTGAACTGGCCGTCGAGGAGATCAACGCCAAGGGAGGCGTTCTTGGGCGCCCGTTGGAACTGGTGATTGCGGATGACGCTTCGGGTGCAGCCGGGGCACAGAAGGCCTTCGACTCCCTGATCTTCCAGAAGGAAGTCAACGTCGTCGTCGCAATGGAGACCAGTGCCGCACGAAACGCCGCCCTTCCCATCGTCACCAAGGGTGATATCCCGTACATCTACACCTCCTTTTATGAAGGCAGATCCTGCAATCCCAACCTGTTCGTGGATGGATGGGTGCCTGAGCAACAGGTACCGCCGATCGTCGATAACTTCATCAAGAAGCAGAATGCGAAGAAGTTCTTTCTGATCGGTTCGGACTATGCGTTTGGCCGCGGGATGCTCGAATTCGCGAAGACCTATATCGGAAAATCCGGAGGCGCGGTTGTCGGCGAGGAATATCTGCCGATGGACGGCAGTGACTGGACAGCGATCATCTCCAAGCTCAAGTCCTCGGGCGCGGATGCCATCATCACGTCCACCGCCGGCGGTGCGCCGAACGTCACGCTCACCAAGCAGTTGCACGCCGCAGGTGTAGCCCTGCCTTATGGCAACCTGGCCGTGGACGAGGGGACCGCGAAAAGCATGGGAACCGATGCGGAGGGGATATATCTCTCGGCATCCTACGTCACGAGCATCGACAGTCCCGAGAACGAGGCTTTCCTAGCCGCGATGGCGAAGAAATTCGATAAGGACCTTCGGACGCCGAATGATCTCTCCGTCCCCCAATACGAGGGTATCTACCTCTACAAGGCTGCGGTGGAGAAGGCCGGCAGCACGGATACTGCCGCTGTGACCAAAGCCCTGAAGGAGGTTTCCTTCACTGGTCCGCGCGGCGTGATCTCGATGAGCAAGCAGCATCACGCGCCTCTGACCATGTATCTCGGGCAGGTGCAATCCGATGGCTCTGCCAAGGTGATCGACAGCTTCAAGGACGTCGATCCGGGCGATCAGTGTCCCAACCTCTGACCTTAACAGGCATGGGAGGTGAGGTTTGCCCTCACCTCTCGGTCCGCCAGGAAAATCCCATGACGCTGCTTTTGGATATCATCAGCACGGCGGCGATCCTGTTCATCGTCGCCTGCGGTCTTCTCGCCATTTTTGGCGTGCTGAAGATCATCAACTTCGCCCACGGCGCATGGCTTACTGTCGGGGCTTATTGTGCGGTAGTGGCCAACGAAGCGGGGATGAATCCCTGGCTCGCATTGCCCCTTGCCTTTATCGCCGGCGCCCTACTCGGCGGCATTACGGAGAATTTCATCGTCAGGCCCCTTTACCGGCGGCCGCTTGATGCCATTCTTGCCACCTGGGGCCTCGGTATCGTGATCGGCCAGCTCATCACGCTCTGGTTCGGCCGCGACGTGCATTTCACACCGGCCCTCCTTCCGGGCACGCTCGGTCTAGGTGGCGCAACCTATTCCCTCTACCGGCTGTTCGCGGTCGTCGCCGCTCTCGTTATCGGGATCGGCTTTACGCTTTTGCTCGAGGGTACGCGCCTCGGCCTGTCGGCCCGTGCGGTCATCATGAACGAGACCCTTGCGCGCGCGCTCGGCATCGACACAGCGAAGGTTCGGCTCCTCACCTTCATGATAGGGACGGGGCTGGCGGCTCTGGCGGGCGCGTTGCTCGCTCCCCTCGCGAGCGTCGACCCAAATATGGGCGTCGCCTGGCTGACGGGCGCCTTCATGCTGGTCATGGTCGCCGGCTCCTCCTTTGGCGCCCTGGCGGTCGCATGTTTGGTTTTTGGTGCCACGCAGGTGCTGGTCAGCACTTATTTCAGCCCGATCCTCGGCGGCATCACCATTGCCGTCCTCTGTGCCGTGACACTGCGCATTCGCCCCAGAGGATTTGCCCGTGCCTAAGAAATTCGATATCCGGCTTGTCCTTCTGTGCGCTCTCGCGATTGCGGCGCTTTTCTTGGTCCTGCTCGGTCCGAGCTTTCTCGGGCGCTTCAGCCTGAATGTGCTGACTCGTTCGATGATCTACGCCATGCTGGCGGTGACAGTCGATCTTCTATGGGGGTATGCTGGCGTCCTCACCTTTGGACAGGCCGCATTCTTCGGTGCTGGCGCCTATGCCACGGCAATGGTGCTCACCCATATCGGCTCTACTCCGGGCCTCTTCGTTCTGGCCCTCGTCCTGGCGATCCTGGTGCCGTTGGTGCTGGGCGCCGCGGTTGGTTGGCTCTCCTTCTATCATGGCTCGACGCCGCTCTATGCGACGGTGATCTCGCTGGTTGTTCCGATCGTCGTCACGCAGATTGTCTTTTCAGGTGGAACCTGGACGGGCTCCTCGAGCGGTCTTGTCGGTTACGACACGCTTCCTTTGAGTCTCGCCGGCTATTTTCGATTGACGGGCCTGTGCCTCGTCGCGGTCGTGGTCCTGGCGCTGATTTTTGTCCGGTCGGATGCGGGTAAGCTGCTTGTCGCGGTTCGAGACAATGAAACCCGCCTTGCCTATCTCGGCGTGAACACGGCTCGGCTCAAGATAGCGCTCACGGCCGTTCTCGCTGGCGTGTGCGGTTTGGCCGGATTTCTCTACGCAAATGCGTCCGGTGTCGTGGCTCCGGAGAATACCGGCTTTGAGTTCGGTACCCAATTGGTGATCTGGACCGCCCTTGGCGGACGCAGCACGATTTTGGGTCCTGTCCTTGGCACGCTTGGGATCGACTATCTCAGTGCAAACCTGTCGGGCGACCTGCCGTTCCTGTGGCAATTGGTGGTGGGCGCATTCTTTGTCGGAATGATCATCGTTCTGCCGAAGGGCCTGGCGTCCCTGGTCACCAGCATTCTGCCCAAGGAGAAACGCGCAATGCGCCTAACCGCCTTTCCTCAAGCGGTGCAGCACGGCGATTCATCCCACTCCCTCCTGTCGATCCAGGGGCTCGGAAAATCCTATGGCAGCATGGCGGTGTTGACTGGGATCGACCTTAAGGTTGCGCCTGGCGAACTCGTGAGCCTCGTCGGTCCCAATGGAGCCGGCAAGACCACGCTGATGCGTTGCTTGTCCGACGGGACCGAGCCTGTGAGCGGCCGCATCGATGTGACAGGCCGCGATATTTCGGGGCTTCCGCCGCAGCGCATCGTCGGGCTTGGCGTAGGGCGGAAATTTCAGGTTGCAAGCATCTTCGACAGCCTGACCGTCGGTGAATGCCTGCGCATGGCTCGATTGCGGCATCAGCCTGCAAGCGCGGTGCGGTCGCTGTCCGATCTTTCGGTGCCAGAACCCGCCTTCGAGATTCTTCGTCTTACAGGTCTTGGCGAGATGCTCGATCGGCCGGTCTCCCTCCTTTCCCATGGCCAGCGCCAGGGCCTGGAACTTGCGATGGTCGTGTGCCTCGAACCGAGCCTTATTCTCCTGGACGAGCCAACGGCCGGGCTGACGAAGACAGAACGAACCACGATCGGGGAAATCCTCCGCAAGCTGACCTCCCAGATGCGATTTGGGGCCATCCTGGTCGAGCACGATCTCGATTTCGTGCGCGATATCTCCAGCCGCATCGTCGTTCTGCATCAGGGCAAGCTCGTGCTCGATGGGACAGTCGAGGAGGTCGTCAACTCAGAGACCGTTCGGACCATTTATTCGGGAGGGGCCCATGGCTGATCCAGTCAAGCTGAAGGTTGCCGGCCTCACAAGTGGGTATGGCGGCATCAGCGTTATCAAGGATGTCTCCCTGTCGATTGGGACGAATGAGATTTTTGCCCTTATGGGCAAGAACGGCATGGGGAAGACAACCCTCCTGAAATCGATCCTCGGCCTGGTGCGGCCGATGGCGGGGACACTTGAGGTCGACGGCATCTCCATCGGCGGCAGGACCGCCGCGGAATTGATTGCGTCTGGGATAGCCTATGCCCCACAGGAGCAGCCGCTCTTTCAGGATCTGTCTATCCGCGACAATCTGCGTCTTGCCTTGCATTCCGATCGCGAACTGAAGGCAGGATTGGAACGGGTCAGCGGCTACTTTCCGCTCCTGGGCAAGCGACTGGCCCAAAAGGCCGGCACTCTTTCAGGCGGTGAGCAGAAGATGCTCATTCTCTCGCGTGCTTTGATGCTGGCGCCGAAGCTCATTCTCATCGACGAGATTTCGGAGGGTCTTCAGCCCTCCGTTATCACGCAGATTGCGACGGTGCTCCGACAAGAGCGCGACCAGTTCGGAACGACCATCCTGATCGTCGAGCAGAATCTCGATTTCGCGCTCTCCATGGCTGATCGATGGGCTGTGCTCAAACTTGGAGCGATCGACGACACGGACGTGAACGGGCCGGGGAGCCGGGACCGGGTAATGCAGCACCTCAAAATCTGAGGGGGCGGCAGATGGAAAACCCGTGGCACGCCTTCCTCCCTTATCCAGAGGCCGTCGTTCAAAGTGCCGCTTCCGGAGCTCTCGCGGGCTGCCGGCTGGTGGTAAAGGATGTCTTTGACGTCGCGGGTTACCCGACAGGAGCGGGTAACCCATGGGTTCTCGCGGCATCCGGCATCAAGACGGAAACGGCTCCCGCGGTGGCGCGGCTCCTCTCGTTGGGAGCCCGATTTGTCGGCAAGACAATCACGGACGAACTTGCCTACTCACTGATTGGCCGCAACCTCCATTTCGGGACCCCGATCAATCCGAAGGCGCCCGAGCGCATTCCGAGCGGCTCATCATCAGGGAGCCTATTCTTAGGGTCGCTTGTCGGTAACTATTTCATTAAACAACATGGTCGGTAATCAAGTTTATCACAAAATGCTCCCCGATTATACAAAACGACCATGTTAACCCATTATTAGAATGTGCGTTTATATTCGAACAAAATGACGTTAGGTAACTCTCGCAGTTGAAATTTCGACCGCATTCTTCAGTAGGAGACCTAACGCGTGACGGATCACAGCATCAAGGGGAAGACGGCGATCATTGCCGGGGGCGGCAAGAATCTCGGCGGGCTGATTGCGCGCGACCTGGCGGCGCAGGGAGCCCGGGCGATCGCGGTGCACTACAACAGCGCGGCCTCGAAGGCTGAGGCGGATGCGACGGTGGCGGCGGTGAAGGCGGCGGGGGCCGAGGCGGTGGCCTTCCAGGCCAACCTGACCGCAGCAGGGGCGGTGGAGAAGCTGTTCGCCGACACGGTGGCCGCCATCGGCCGTCCCGACATCGCCATCAACACGGTGGGCAAGGTGCTCAAGAAGCCGATGGCCGAGATCTCGGAGGCCGAATATGACGCGATGACCGACGTCAATTCCAAGGCCGCCTTCTTCTTCATCAAGGAAGCCGGCAAGACCCTCAACGACGGCGGCAAGATCTGCACGCTGGTGACCTCGCTGCTGGGTGCCTTCACACCCTTCTATGCGAGCTATGCCGGCACCAAGGCGCCGGTCGAGCACTTCACCCGCGCCGCCTCCAAGGAACTGGGCGACCGCGGCATCTCGGTGACGGCGATCGGCCCCGGCCCGATGGACACGCCCTTCTTCTATCCCGCCGAGAGCCCGGAGGCGCAGGCCTACCACAAGACCGCCGCCGCCCTCTCCAAGTTCACCCCCACAGGGCTCACCCATATCCAGGACATCGTGCCCTGGATCCGCTTCCTCGTCTCCGACGGCTGGTGGATGACCGGCCAGACCATCCTCGTCAACGGCGGATACACCACCAAGTAGGGCGGGAGGGACGCCGGCAGGGGATCGACATCGCCCTTGCCGGCCGGCTCCGCGCTTCCGGGCGGGCGATCGGTGATCGTCTGGCGGGCCGCTGACCGGTCCGGGTCGGCAACCCTCAATGACGGAGAATACGATGGCGAACAGCTTTCAGCCTCTTTTCGATGCGCAGAAAGAGCATTTTCTGACCGATGCCACGAAGAGCTACGCATGGCGTATCGACCAACTCGAGCGCATGGAGCGCATGCTCCTCGACAACAAGGACGCGCTCTGTGCCGCGCTCTACCAGGATTTCGGAAAGCCGCCTTTCGAGCAACTGTTCGAGATAACCGTGCCGAGCGGGGTCATAGACTACTATCGCAAAAATCTGCCTGGCCTGATGGCCCCCCAGCCGGTACCGATCCCGCCGGGGCTGGAGGCGACCGGCAATCGCGGCATCATTTACAAGGAGCCCTACGGCGTCACGCTCGTCATCGGCCCCTTCAATGCTCCGATCCTGCTTCTGCTGGATCCGGCTATCGCCGCGCTCGCCGCCGGTAACCCGGTCATTCTCAAACCTGCGAACACTACGCCGGCCACCGCGGCACTTTTCCAGAAGCTGATACCGCGATATTTTGCGCCCGAGAACGTTGCCGTCGTCACGGGCGGACGCGAGGAGATCGGCGCGCTGCTCGAACTTCCTTTCGACTTCATCTTCTTCACCGGCTCTTCGGCCGTGGGCAAGGTCGTCATGCGCGCCGCTGCCGAGCATCTGACGCCAGTGCTGCTGGAACTGGGCGGGCAGAATCCAACCCTGGTCGATGAAACCGCCAATCTCGACATTGCAGTGGATCGTATCGCCTGGGGGCACAACGCCATTTCCGGCCAATGGTGCATCGCTCCAGGCTATGTCTGCGTGCATGAGAGCGTCGCCGATGTCTTCATCTCGAAGCTGAAGGCGTCAATCATCAAGATGTATGGCGAGGATCCGAGCAAGAGCCCGGATTTCGCCCGGATGATCAGCACGCACGACACCGAACGCGTCGCCTCCTACATCATCCCGGAAAAGGTCGTGCAGGGTGGGCGGTTCGACATCGAGGCACGCTATGTCGAGCCGACCATTCTCTATCCCTCCGCATGGGAGGATCCCGCCTTGCAGCAGGAGATCTTCGGGCCCGTGCTGCCCGTCATGCCCTATGGCGACCTCAACTCGGTGGTGAACATCATCAAGCGCAAGCCGAAGCCGCTGGCGGCCTATATCTTCAGCAAGAACCAGCAGACGATAGACTACGTGCTCGGCAGCCTCTCCTTCGGCGGGGGCTGTATCAATCAAACCAATCTTCATTGCTGGATCGACAGCCTGCCTTTCGGCGGCGTCGGCAACAGCGGCATGGGAAAATACTACGGCAAGGCCGGCTTCGATGCGCTGAGCAATACCAAGGCGATGCTAGTCGGCAATCCGGATATGGAACTCGATGTCTTTCCTCCCTATGCGGGCAAGGACATCGAAAAGAATCTGAGTGTGTTTTCCTCTGGGGAGGGCTGAGCGTGCATATGGCGATGGTGATCGGCGGTGGCGTCGTCCTGCTCGGTCTGTTTCTTCTGTTCGGCATGCTGTGGGGTGGGGACGCTTCGGGTCTTGCGCTGGCGGCGAAGGCGTTCGTTCCCATCTGGCTGGCCCTCTCGCTCGCCAATATGTGGGTCGGCGTGGCGATGGCCGGCTACTCCCTGCGCGAGGAATTACCCGTCCTGTTCGTGGTTTTCCTTGTCCCGGCGGTGGTCGCCGGTGCGACGATCTGGCGCCTGGCGCGTTGAGGAGTAAACCGATGTCCCCCGAGGCCACCGATCATCATCCCCTCCTGCGCCGCCGTGACGGCCACCATGCGCGCGTGACGAACGAGGAACTGTTCTTCGACCTCGTCTATGCCTTCGCGGTCACGCAGTTGAGCCACGAACTGCTGACCAACCTCAATCTGGTCGGCCTGATCGAAACCCTGATCCTGTGGTTCGCCGTCTGGCTCGGCTGGCAATACACATGCTGGGTCACCAACTGGTTCGATCCCGTCACGCCTCGCATCCGCGGGGCATTGTTCGCGGTCATGCTGGCGGCGATGGTTATGGCCGCGACAATTCCCGGTGCATTCGAGGAGCGCGGGCTCGTCTTTGCCTTTGCCTATGTGGCGATCCAAGTCGGGCGCACGACCTATATCGTCTGGGAACTCGGCCCCGATCATGCCTTGTCAGCGAACTACCGGCGTATGCTGGTGTGGCTTTTGATCGCTGCCGTCTTCTGGATTGCTGGAGCCTTCGTCGACCGCGAGTGGCGGATGGCGCTGTGGCTCATCGCTGTGGTCTGCGAATATGTATCGCCGATGTTCGGTTTTCCGGTGCCGGGCCTCGGGCGATCGAGCACACGCGACTGGACGATCGAGGGCGGGCATCTCGCGGAGCGCTGCCAGCTCTTCGTCATCGTCGCGCTGGGTGAGACTTTGCTGGCTACGGGCGCGACGCTGGCCGACACGCAGTCCTGGGACAGCGTGATCCTCTCCGCGATGCTGGCGACGTTTTTCGGCACGCTCGCCATGTGGTGGCTGTATTTCGGCACGTCGAGCGAGGATGCGACGGATGCGATAACCCATTCCGACGATCCCGGCCGTATCGGCGCCTATTTCCATTATGTTCACGCCGTCCTCATCGCGGGAATAATCGCGACCGCGGTGGGCAATGATCTGGTGCTGGCCCATCCCCACGACGGACTGAAGCTGGTCTATGCGCTTGCCCTGTCCGGAGGACCGGCGGTTTATCTGCTCGGCAGCGCGATCTATAAGAAGATCGTCTATGGGGTCGTTCCCGTGTCGCATGTCGTAGGCATCGTCGCGCTCGCCGCCCTCATATCGCTGTCCTATGTGGTCGATCTTCTGACCATGGGGTGGCTAACCACGATCGTCATGCTCGCTATCGGCTTCTGGGAAGGGCGCCTCATGCGCAGGCGCCGCCTTGTTTCCGACGCAGCCGAGCCAGCGCATTGAGCCCCACGTGCTGTGGGAGGCCGTCCTGTAAGTGCCGCTAGGCCCTATGCATGAAAGGCTGCGCCAGGTGGTGCGGCGCGGATGCTCGTCGGATTGACGGCGTCAAGCCCGGCCGTTTTGCATCGCGCGTATGAGCCCTGGTGTGGCGCCCCGCCATTGCTTCATGACGCGCGTGATGTGGCTCTGGCTCGCAAAGCCGCAATTTCGTGCAATCTGTGCGAGCGGCGTATCGGTCTCCACCAGCAACCTCTCCGCCGTCTCGATTCTCAGCTTAAGAAGATATTGATGCGGCGGCATGCCAAGAGCATGGTTGAACGAGCGTCTGAAGTGGCTCTGGGACAGGTTCGATATCGCGGCAAGTTCCTCGAGGGAAATTCGCCGGGACAGATTGCTGTGCATATAGTCCTTTATCCGCTTCAGGACATGGGGAGATAGCCCCGACGAGAAACGGCCTTCGGGTATTTCTGAAATGGAGGAGTATTTTCTTACGACGTGAATCCAATAGATATTCATGAGGCTGTCCAGATACAGCTCGTTCATGCCGTCGGTCGACTGCAGGGCGGGTTGCAGTAGCCTGCCAAGCCGGTGCAGTTCGTCGTCGCGAGAACCGGGGGGCGGCGGATGCAGATCCGGCAGCGATCTGTCGAAGTCCATCTCCGCCAGACTCCGGAGAGCCCCTCTCGGCGCACCGAGAATGATGTTGGTCTTCGCCACATTCCATTGTGCGGAAAAATCGGTATTTGCGGGAATGATCTCGAACGCTCCCACCGGGGAGGCGAACTCCGCCTTCCGGCTGCTTGCCAGGGCTATGATCCGTTGCGGCTGCGGCGTCAGGAGAATGAGGCCATAGACGTTGTCGATCGGGGCGAGAGTGATCGCCCCGGCCTCGGTTTGGGTGAGGGAGACTGCGCCAAGGTGCGAATTGAACTTGGACCCCCAGCTATCCGGTACAAATCGTAGTGGCATGGTTGCTTGCCGAAATGTTGTGCCGACCATTCTGTAGGGGCTTCGAGCACACAGATTGTGATCTGGATCAAAGAGATCCTGGACCTGTCATTCCCTTCACCGAAGCCTGCAGCCTTCGCAGATCCCCTAGGCGGCAACCTCGTGTCAGCCGAAACGAGCGATCTGCCGGGCGCGACGGGACAGTACTTGTTCACTTCCCGAGATTCACGAATTGCAACGAAGGAAATGATTCACATCAACAACACTACAGTACTCCACCCCCTCGTTATGTACGATGATTTTAAAGAAAGTGCCAACCCATCGATCTAAAGAATTTTTCTTCTCTTCAAAATTTTACCGAATGATTAAATTCATTGATGTTGACGTGAGACCCTTTCCTCCTTCGGTCTGAGGAAGAGTCCTGAGTTCGATTGATCCGAGACCATTTGCTGCACCGCCGGAGGGTAGAGTTTCCGGGCGACATGAGAATGGTAAGCCCCAAACCCAAACCGTTTTGCTATTTCAACTCGTCGCCGGAGGTCATCCGCCTCGCCGTGATGATGTACGTCCGTTACCCCTTGTCATTGAGGAATGTTGAGGATCTGCTGCATGAGCGCGGCATTGAGAGGTTTTGGTAGAACCGCTTTGGCCCATTGAACCGCCCCTAGATTCCTGGACTCCTTTTTCCCAAAATTTAGAGGCAAGGAGGCCCCGATGGGCAAGGCGAACTTCACCGAAGACTTCAAACGCGACGCGGTCCTTCAGATCACCGAGCGGGGCTATCCGGTTGCGGAGTTGGCCGCGCGGCTGGGGATCAGCAAGTACGGTAGTGTCCAGAATCTTTCGCACATTTGTCAGGCGATGGCCTCATTTTGGAAGACATGTGGCTGATAGAGCGGGCGCATGTTCATGTAGCATTTGGTCGACCATGCGGTTCCGGCAATGTGGCGCAACCGGGCGGCAGCGAGGTTGAGGCACGACTGGCCGTCCGGGAATGCGCCCACCACACGGGTCCGCCGGCGGATCTCCTTCATGATGCGCTCGAGCGGATTGGTGGTTCACGGATCCGGGCCTCATCGATCTGGATCACCTGACCCATCGCTTTCCCATCGTTCATTCCAGGCTCCTTGCTTTCTACAAGAAGCCGTCAATCCTGAAAGTGCGAAAGATTCTGTACGTTATCGCAAGTACTCGTTCTACGAGTGGAGGAAACGGTATGGCAAGCCTGCCGCCGCAGCTCGCGATGACGAACAGGCCGCTGAGGTCCGGCGGCTGAAACGCGAGCTGCAGCGCGCGACGGAGGAGCGCGACATCCTAAAAAACGACCACGGACTTTGGCCCACCTGTGCGCGGTAGAAACAGGGGCTGTGTTACCTTGCTGGCCGGAGGGGAGTTGCCGACTGCTTGTTGGAGGCGTTCGACCCCGTTAAAAAACGTGGCACATGGGCTGTTGCGTACTTGAGAGTGGTGACGCCGTCTTGGTGGCGATCCCGGTTAGGAAAATGACGAACTTGCGCGGTCCAGCCCCTCCCAGTCCATAAGAGGAGAAGCAATGCCCAAGACAGTGTCAACGAGCCCTCAGAGCCTCACGCGTATGAACCCCGGCGCCGCAGCGATCGACATCGGCTCCACAATGCATATGGCTGCCGTCAACCCGGACAGCGATGACAAGCCGATACGGGCCTTCGGCACTTTTACCCACAACCTTCATGATCTCGCCGATTGGTTCAAATCCTGTGGGGTGACCAGCGTTGCGATGGAGTCGACCGGCGTCTATTGGATTCCGGCTTTCGAGATCCTCGAAGAGCATGGATTTGAGGTGATCCTCGTCAATGCTCGCTACGCAAAGAATGTCCCAGGCCGGAAGACAGACGTCAGCGATGCGGCATGGCTCCGCCAACTGCATTCCTATGGGCTGCTGCGGGGAAGCTTTCGCCATTGTCCCGATCCCTGGCAAAGCCGGTATTCATCACGATCGTCTGGCAGGCCCCCAGAAATCTGTGACACTGTCGGCGTCGAAGCTACGATTTTGGCCAATTTGAAGAACAAATATAGAGCGACGGCTTTTCAAGGGGGATCATTCAGCGCTTGACAGCTCATCCTCTGCCTCTGTCCGTAACGGGATGCTCGGCCATTACACGGAAGGAAGGGGAGGCGCTTCAGCCTTGCTCTGCTCGCGATAAGCTTCTCGGATGGCGCTCGGTGTGGCGCCTCGATGCTGACGCATCACTTTCGTGACATGGCCTTCATTCGCGAAGCCGCATTGCCGAGCGATCGCGGCAAGCGTCAGGTCGGTTCCACGCAGCAGGCGCTCGGCCGCCTCGATCCGCAATTTAAGAAGAAACTGATGTGGCGGCATTCCAAGACTAATTTGAAAGGCCCGTCGGAAATGACTTGGTGACAGCTGAGCTACATCGGCCATGTCCGACACTTCGATGCGGCTCGCCAAATGGAGGCGCATGAATTTCTGCACTTTTCCGCTGATAGAATCCGACAGCCCCGGGTAACGATGCTGCCACTCAGGCGGCGAACTTGTGGAGTTTCTGGCCATGGTGTGCACCCAGTAGATATTCGCCAAGCTCCTGAGGTACAGATCATTCGCTGGATCCGTCGATGCTGGTGTTAGGCGCAGCAACTGTTCGATTAATTGGGCAGGTGTATCCTGCCCAACTGAGATGGGAGGAGGGATTTCCGCGCGATTTCGGGAACTCTCTGCGAAGCGCAGGCTCTGAACGGTCCTTCGCGAGCTAACAAAGATAATAGCAATCTTATTACGGGTCCTCTCATTTAGAGATTTGCCATATTCCAAGATGAACCGCGGCAGGGCGTGAGGGAACTCTCCCTTCGAATTAGGGTTATATAAAGTATCATCATTCACATAGTTCGAAGATTTCGGCATTTTCGTCCTACGCATTCACAGTTAAACATCTGTTTCTTTCAATTAGCGTCTTCTAGAAAGGCATTTCGCTTCGCCAGAACCCTCACTTACCAGACGCAAGAGCTTGTTTAGCGATGTTTATCGAGTCGAATATTAGGGGAGATTCGGGGCGATTTAAATAGTTCTGCGAAGAATATGCTCACTATATGAAACAAAAGCGCCGTTTGTGAAAAGATTCGCGCTTTTACCAAGCGTATTTTAGAGGCGATCACAAGTTATAACCGTCTCGTTGCCGTATCGTGTCGATACTACTTATGATTGTGATTACAACGAACAAGCTGACGAGCTCGGGCTTGGCGAGCGATTTTTATATCAGAGCCTAGTGCTGTTGTTCGGGCTACATAGCCCTGGCATCACTCCTGAACATCAAAGGAGCCGTAGAGTGCAAACACAGCTTTCAGAGTGTGGCATCGCCGCCACATTGGTAAAAGAATAGCGTAGAACACTTGTATTAAAAGATCGCCTTTTGCACAAACAGACCATAAAGGCATCGTGCCATACTTGATCGGAGGGTGAAGCTAAACGTATTTGGTCGTCATATAACGTAACTTCGCGTCAACCAAAGACGGCGCCACGAAGTTCTCAAGGAAATGTTGATGAGCAAGTATCTTCTGACTACCTCGGCCGTCGCGGCAATGCTCGCGGGCCTGGCGTTTTCGTCCCTCGACACGGCCACGGCGGCCGACCTCGCCTACAAGCCGTCCGAGCCTGTCGCTCCCGCAGCAGCTGCGTACGATTGGACGGGCCCCTACATCGGTCTGCATGCCGGCTATGGCTGGGGTCGCGAGAGCGATAACCAGAGCCGATTGTTTCAGCCTGCCAATAACACCGGTGGTGGCGGTGGTGGCAACAACGGTGGCGGTGGTGGTGGCAATGGCGAAGGTGGTGGCAACAACGGTGGTGGTGGTGGTGGCAATGGCGATGGTTGCTGCAACAACGGTGGCGGTGGCGGCGGCAACGCCGACAAGTTTGACATGGACGGCTTCGTAGGCGGCGCGCATGCCGGCTATAACTACCAGTTCCCCAGCAGCTTCGTGCTCGGCGTGGAAGGCGACATCGACTATGCCGACCTCAAGGGCAGCGCGCATGCCTCCTACACCAATGGCATTCAGCCGCGCACACTGGAGATGAAGAGCGAGTGGCAGGGCTCGGCCCGGCTGCGCGCCGGCTATGCCATCGACAATCTCCTGATCTATGCCACCGGCGGCATTGCTTTCGCCGAGGGCAAACTCACCAATTCCGGCTCGGTCGGCGACTTCTTCGTGATCCCGACCACCGATTCCAGCAAGACGCATATCGGCTGGACGGCCGGCCTGGGTGCCGAATACGCCTTCACGCAGAACTGGATCGGCCGCGCCGAGGTCCGCTATACGGACTTCCAGAAGAAGACCTACCAGACCTATGACGGCCCCGTGAAGGCCGGCTGGCATCAGGTCACCGGCACGCTTGGCCTGAGCTACAAGTTCTGAGCCCGAAACCGGCATCGAACGAATGACGAGCCCGGCCATGCGCCGGGCTCTTTTTTGGGCGAGGACCACGCTCGCCTATAAGGATCGCAGGGGTATTTCAGCTTCGCTCCGTTCGTGATGGGCTTTTTAGATGGCGCTCGGTATGTCCTGCAGTGTCCTGACTTGGAAGAAGGCGTTCTGTGCCTGACCTTCAGACGTCGAAGACACTCTCAAGTTGTCAATTCCGCAACTCTACAACTTAGAGCTACTGTTGTATTCCTACAACAATGTAAAACAAACAGCAATTTATGTATAAGATATGTATAGAGAATGATCATTATATGAAATCCGTGATCACTTTAAGGTATCCACGCCGTTAAATAAGGCATTACAACCCGAGCAGAAATCTTCAATCAGCGATTTTTGTCTGAATCTGCGCAGGGTCCAATGTCGTTCTCACGTCTCCACTCCCGTCAACCCGGCCGAAGCAGCGAAGCCGTGGGGCATGTGGCATGGATGGCGGCATCATGAGCGAAGCTGCCGAAACCGCCTACTCGGTCTCGCCCGGGTTCGTTGCGACCCTGGCGCGGCTGAATCTCTCGGTCGCCATCTCCTCCTACCAGTCGGGCAAGTTCTACCTGCTGGGCCGCAATCCCGCGGGCGGCCTGATGGTGGACGAGCGCCTGTTCCACAAGGCCATGGGCATCGCCGTGGAAGGCAACGCGCTCATCCTGGCCACGCTCTTCCAGATACACCGCTTCGAGAACGTGCTCGAGGAAGGCCAGTTCATCAACCACACCTTCGATGCCTGCTACGTGCCGCGCATCAGCTTCACCACCGGCGTCCTCGATGCCCATGATGTCGGGCTGACGGCCGAGGGCGAGGTCGTCTTCGTCAACACCCGCTTCAACTGCCTGGCGAGCCTCGCGCGCGCCAGGAGCTTCACGCCGATATGGAAGCCCCCCTTCATCTCGCACATCGTCGATGAAGACCGCTGCCATCTCAACGGCATGGCGATGCAGGAGGGCCGGCCGGCCTATGTCACCGCCGTGAGCCGCTCCAACACCATCGACGGCTGGCGCGACCGGCGCACCGGCGGCGGGGTCGTCATCGACGTCGCCACCGGCGATATCGTCTGCGAGGGGCTGTCCATGCCCCATTCGCCCCGCCTCCACCAGGGGCGGCTGTGGATCCTGAACTCCGGCGCCGGCGAGCTTGGCTGGGTCGACCGCGACAGCCGGACCTTCCATCCCGTCGCCTTCTGCCCCGGCTTCCTGCGCGGCCTGGCCTTCGCCGGGCGCTACGCCCTCGTCGGCCTCTCCAAGCCGCGCTACGAGCGCTTCGAGGGCCTCCCGCTCGACCGCAAGCTGAAGGACGCCGACTCCGAGCCGTGGTGCGGCCTCCAGGTCATCGACCTCGACACCGGCACCTGCATCGACTGGTTCCGCATCGATGGCGCCGTCGCAGAGATCTACGACGTCGCCGCACTGCCCGGCGTCGCATGCCCGATGTCGCTCGGCTTCGCCTCAAACGAGATCCAGACCCTCATCACACATGAGGAACTCGATCCGAACACGGCGCCCTGGCGCGCCGCACCTGGAACGCCGGTGTCGGACCCGGCCGTCGACAGCCAACACGACCATTCCACATTGCCGCACGCAGGCACGCCCCCTGCGGCGGCCGACCCTGCACTCGCGGGGCAGCACACCACAAGACGAGGAAGAAGGAGCCTGGCATGAAGCTCACCAAGGGGTTGAAAAGCAAGCTTGCGCTGACCACAGCCGTCGTCGCCATGTTCGCCAGCTATGGACGCAGGGCCTATGCGGGAAGCTGCACCCCAACGACTGGTGCGGCCGTCTTATGTTCTGGCGCTGCTGACTCTGGGACCGACAGCGAACAGATCATAACGGTGACGGGCAGTGGCACCGTGACGACGTCCCCTGGCTTTGGAATCCTTACAGGCGCCCCAGCCCTTAAGATTTACGGCGCAGGCACGTCGCTGACCTTCACCGATGCAAATTCGTCCAGTATTACGAGCGACCAAAGTGCCCTCCTGATCTATAACAATGGTGCAGGGGCGACGAGTGTCACCACGACCGGCGACGTCACGGGCCGCAACTATGTGGGCATATTCGCCAACAACTCGAGTACAGCGAGTGGCTTGACCATCAACACGTCCGGCAACGTGACTGGCGGCGAAGCCGGTATCATTGCTGGAAACTACGGCACCGGCGCAACGAGCATCACCACCACCGGTGCAGTAGCAGGAACTTCTGGATACGGTATCCTTGCCTCCAACGGCACCACGGCGACCGATATGACGATTAACACCGCTGATGTGACCGGCGGCACCTCTGGCATTTATGCCAGCAATCAGGGTACGGGTGCAACGAACATCACCACGACCGGAACGGTGACTGGTACGAGCAAATACGGAATTCACGTCAAGAATACCAATGCCGCGGTCGGAAGCTTGACGGTCACGACCCAAGGTGAGGTGGACGGTGGCACCAGCGGCATCCTGGCCTTCAATTACGGTGCGGGACCGGTAGAAATCACAGCGAACGGTCCAGTCAGCGCCAGCGCCGGCATGGGGGTCGGTGTCTATAACCAAGGCACCGGAAATACCACGATAGCGGTTCAAGCCGTGACTGCTACCGGCCCCGTGACAGGTGTTGTTCCCTTTGGCGTTCAAGCCGTCAACAAACGATCCGACGGCGGCGACCTCACGATCACCACGAACGGCCCAGTCGTCTCGACCGCGAATGCAATTCAAGCACAGAGCGCCTCGCTGGCGGGCGACTTGAACATAACTAGCAATGACACGGTCACCTCGCTTCAAGGTGTCGGTATCAACGCTGTTCTTGGCGCTCTTGTGACGCCTGGTGCCGGGAACATTGTCGTGACGACCCATGACGCCGTCAGTGGGGTGAACGGCGGGATCGGTATAATAGGCGCCACGACAGGGATCACGTCCGTAACGACCTATGGCACAGTTCTGGCAACGGGATCGCAGTCCATTGGGGTCGGCGCCATTGGCCTGGGTGATGTGCGCGTTGACACCAAGGGAGAGGTAACTGGCGGCCTTTATGGCATTGAGGCCAGCGGCCTCGCGGGGAAGCCTTTCGGTGGCACCAGCGCCACAATCACGGTAAACGCCGAGGGCAACGTCAGTGCCACCGGCCCCTCGGGAAGCGGTATTCTGGTCCGCGCCGAACTGACAGTGAGCCGCGTCGACGTCACGACCCACGGGACTGTAGCGGGCACCAATGCGGGTATTCTGTCGCAAAACATTGAGAATACGGGAACGACTCAAACCACACTTAACGTGATGTCCGGCAGCAAGGTGGAGGGCGGCGTTGCGGGCGTGGTACTCTACGCGGACACCGCCCAGGCGGTGACCATCGACAACGCTGGCACCATCCAGAACCTGTCCGGCGCGTCGAACGCCGTTGCCATCGATTCAAACCAGGACACCGGCGGCGGAGCGCCGAGCCAGGTTTCCACGTCCGTCACGAATACGGGACTGGTACTCGGCACTGTCAATCTCGCCGGCAGCGGCGCCAATCAGTTCAACAACCAGTCAGGCGGGGTGTGGAACACGGCAGGGGGCACCAACGACTTCGGCACGGACACCACCAACAACAGCATCACGAACGAGGCCGGCGGCACCATCGTCGCAGCTGCCAGCGGCGCGAGCGGCCCGACCGCCACCAGTTTCAGCGGCCTGGGCACCTTCACCAATGGCGGCCTTCTCCAGATGCAGAACGGGGTGGTCGGCGACACGACGACCATCGCCGGCAATTTCGTCGGCACCGGGGGCACCGTCTCGCTCGACACCCAGCTGGGCGGCGACGGTTCACCCACCGATCGCCTCATCATCAACGGCGATGCCTCCGGTTCGACGGCGCTGGCCATCCGCAATGCCGGCGGCGCCGGCGCGCAGACGACCAACGGCATCGAGGTCGTGGAAATCAACGGCGGCACCTCCACCGCCGACGCCTTCCATCTCGCCAGCGCCGTCGCCGTTGGCGCCTACGACTACGCCCTCTACTACCAGGACCTCACCAAGGACGACCAGAACTGGTACCTGCGCTCGACCGGGCAGGCGAACGCCTCCGCTCAGACGGCGCTGCCCTATGCCGACATCCTGGTCAACTTCGCCGATGCGACGCTCGGCACCCTGCAGCAGAGGACCGGCAACCGCATTTGGCCGAACGGCACGCCGCAGGTCGCGGCGGACCTGCCCTCCAGCCAGGTCATGAAGTATGCCGCTACCGGCCCCGTGATCTATGGCCAGGGTGCCTGGGGGCGCATCGGCGGGCAATATACGTCGATCGATCCCAAGTCGGGCACGCCCTATACCCTTTCGCTCGGCTTCCTGCAGGCCGGCTACGAGGGCACGGCCTACGAGACAGGCGCGGGCGACCTGACCGTCGGCGCCTATGCCATGGTGGGCACCTCGCACGCCGATATCGACGTTTCGCGCGATCCGGCCACGGGAGCGGCCCGCAGCGGCAAGATCACGACCACCGGCTACGGCCTCGGCGGCAACCTGACCTGGCTTGGCGCCGATGGCCTCTATGCCGACGCGGTCGGCCAGCTCACCTTCTACGAGTCCAGCCTGTCCAACAAGGCCGGCGGCGACAACCAGGGCTGGTCGGGTACGGCCAGCCTGGAGATCGGCAAGCGCTTCGAGCTGGGCTCGGGCTGGTCGGTGGTGCCGCAGGCCCAGCTTGCCTATACCCATGTCGACTTCGACAGTTTCACGGACATCAACAGCTCCCGCGTGACGCTGGGCGACGGTGACAGCCTGCGGGGCCGGCTGGGCCTGCGGGTGGAGAACAACGCGAGCTGGAAAAACGGCGAGGGCAAGACAGACCGCCTGCAGATCTACGGCATTGCCAACCTGAGCTACGGCTTCCTCAAGGACACCAGCGTGGTGGTGGCCGGCACGTCCCTGGAGCAGCAGGACAAGCGGCTGTGGGGCGAGATCGGCGCCGGCGGTACCTATGCCTGGAACGACAACTGGAGCGTCTATGGCGAGGCGGACTACGCCACCGCGCTCTCCGGCTCCGGCTCCAACTACAGCCTCAGGGGCACGGCAGGCCTGCGCTACAGGTGGTGATCCTACCGAGGGCATGGGTCGCCCGGCGAGAAAGCCGGGCGGCCTCTGAACCATCTATCTGCAAATGCTGCCCGTAATCGGCCAGACGCCCCGTCTGCGGGCGCAGCGCCTGTGGTGGCCGTTAAAGTGTCAGCCTCGAAACCACGCAGGAGGCGGCTGATGGAGTATTTTTGCGGACTGGACGTTGCGATCGAGGAGACGGCGGTGTGCGTCGTCGACGACCGCGGCGAAGTGCATCTGACGACCAAGGTCGCGAGCGATCCGGACGCGCTGTTTTCCGTTGAGCTTGAGAATGGTCGAGGACCTGCTGGCGGCACGTGGAATTGTGGTGAGCCACGAAACCGTTCGGCGGTGGGCCGAGAAGTTTGGCCGGGATTATGCCAACGCCATTCGGCGGCGCACGCCGTAGTTCGGCAACAAATGGCATCTCGATGAAGTCGTCGTCGCCATTAATGGCAAGAAGCATTGGCTTTGGCGCGCGGTTGACCAAGATGGCTTCGTGCTCGACGCCTTGGCCCAGAGCCGCCGTGCCTGGCGGGCGGCAGAACGCCTTCTGCGCAGGCTCATCCGCAAACAAGCCCGCGCTCCCAGGGTGATGGTCACCGACAAGCTCAGATCCTACAACGCTGCCCGCTGCGACATGGGTATGACCTTCGAGCATCGCCAGCATAAGGGCCTGAACAACCGGGCCAAGAATTTGCACCAGCCGACCCGGCGACGAGAACGAAGTATGAAGAGATTCAAATCCGTCCGCCATCTCCAGCGCTTCGTCTCAATTCACGATCCCATCGCCAACCTCTTTCACTTTCCGCGCCATAGCCTGTCCGCCATCGACTATCGGACCCTTCGCACCGAGGCGATGACCGTGTGGGAGGAGCTTGCCGGCACCTACACCTTCGTCTGATTGCGGTGGTCAGTCACACCATTGCCCCGTCGTGATCCTGTCAACGTGACAGTGCCATCACGTGACCTCTTTCCTGCCGAGGTTAGATCCATGTTGGTTTTTTGTGTAGCCGACGCCCCTTGCCTCGACCGTTCGGCTTCCGCTCTCGCGAACCGTGATGGTAACTCTCAAAACTGGCAGCCGAGATTCAAAGCAGCCAGTAAGGCGGGCCGATAAGCCAGCAAAGTCCAATAGTGGCCCTGGGTGATCGAGATTCTAGCTAAACCGCGATAAGAACGAGAATTTGGTCACAGAGTTCGTGCGCTTACACGACATCGCAAAGATCGCCTTATTTGGTATGTCCAATGATCTTCTCGGCACTAATTCTGAGGGCCTTTGCCAGTTTCAGATAGGCGGAGAGCGGCGCATCCAGACTGCCGGCTTCAATGGCTTCAATCTGCGATACCGCGACATCCGCTTTTTCTGCCAGTTCTTCCACGCTCAGGCCTTCCAATTCGCGCCAGTCCGCGAGCGTTGCCATGGCGGCATCGTTGCCTTTCGTTTGGTCTCCGGTTGCCTCTCCAGTTTTGGATGGATGGCCCTTCAGGGCGCGCTGAGTGTCGGCGCGGCGCCGATAGTAGGGACTGCAGGTCACGGCCAAGGCTCTTTTGCTTGGCTCAGCTGATTTAAAATCCTTTCGTCTCATCTCAGCCTCCGAACAGCACAAAATGCTGCTTGGATCCTAGGCGCCACTCCCCGTTCGGGGAGTGGCCTGCATTGTTCTCGGTTAAAAGTCCATTCCGGCGCCTGCGGGCATGGTAGGTGCCGGCTCCTTCTTTGGCTTCTCGGCCACCATTGCTTCAGTGGTCACCAAGAGGCCGGCAACAGACGCCGCGTCCTGGAGAGCAGTGCGCACGACCTTGGCAGGATCGATCACCCCTTGCTCGAAGAGGTTGCCATACTCGCCGGTCTGGGCGTTCCAGCCATGGGCGTATTCGGCGGTTTCCCGCAGCTTGCCGACGACGAGCGAGCCCTCCCAGCCGGCGTTCTCGGCAATCTGGCGTATAGGCGCCTCGATCGCACGGCGGACGATGTCGATCCCGTATTTTTGGTCGGCATTGTCGGACGTCAGGGCCTCAAGGACCTTTGCGGCCCGCAGCAGGGCCACACCGCCACCCGGCAGAACGCCTTCTTCGACTGCGGCCCGGGTGGCATGCATGGCATCGTCCACACGATCCTTGCGTTCCTTGACCTCCACCTCCGTGGCGCCACCGACGCGGATCACCGCAACTCCACCCGCAAGCTTTGCAAGTCGCTCTTGGAGCTTCTCGCGATCGTAGTCGGAGGTCGTCTCATCGATCTGAGCCCGGATTTGCACGATGCGCCCGTCAATGTCGTTCTTGCTGCCCGCGCCGTCGACGATGGTGGTGTTTTCCTTTTCGATCACCACCTTCTTGGCGCGGCCGAGCATCTCGAGGGTGACGTTCTCCAGCTTGATGCCGAGATCCTCGCTGATCACCGTGCCGCCGGTCAGGATGGCGATATCCTCCAGCATCGCCTTGCGCCGGTCACCAAAGCCTGGTGCCTTGACCGCCGCCACCTTCAGGCCACCGCGCAACTTGTTCACCACCAGCGTCGCCAACGCCTCGCCTTCAACATCTTCCGCAATGATCGTCAGCGGCTTGCCCGACTGCACAACCGCTTCGAGGATTGGAAGAATGGCCTGCAGATTGCCGAGCTTCTTTTCGTGTATCAGGATGTAGGGGTCGTCCAGTTCGACCCGCATCTTCTCCTGGTTGGTGACGAAGTAGGGCGAAAGATAGCCGCGGTCGAATTGCATGCCCTCGACAACTTCGAGCTCCGTCTCGGCCGTTTTCGCCTCCTCGACAGTGATAACACCTTCATTGCCGACTTTCTGCATAGCCTCAGCCAGGAAACGCCCGATCTCGGTATCGCCATTGGCAGAAATCGTGCCGACCTGGGCGATTTCGTCGTTTCTGGTGATCTTCTGGGCGTTGGCCTTGAGTTCGGCGACGACAGCTTCAACCGCCTTGTCAATGCCACGCTTGAGATCCATGGGATTGATGCCAGATGCCACAGCCTTGGCGCCCTCCTTCACGATGGCCTGGGCAAGAACCGTGGCGGTGGTGGTGCCGTCACCGGCGGTGTCGTTGGTCTTCGAGGCGACCTCGCGCACCATCTGGGCGCCCATGTTCTCGAACTTGTCCGAGAGTTCGATCTCCTTGGCGACGGTGACGCCGTCCTTGGTGATGCGGGGAGCGCCGAACGACTTCTCGATCACGACGTTGCGGCCCTTGGGGCCGAGCGTGACCTTGACGGCATTGGCGAGAATGTCCACGCCGCGCAGCATCTTGTCGCGCGCATCGGTGGAGAATTTGACTTCCTTGGCAGCCATTGAATCTCTCCTGCAATAGGCAGCTATTTTGAATTGTGATGAGGATGAAGAAGCCGTCAGGCGGCCTTCTTCACGGCGCCAGCTATTTCGATCACACCCAGCACGTCGCTTTCCTTCATGATGAGGAGGTCCTCGCCGTCGATCTTGATCTCGGTGCCTGACCATTTGCCGAACAGGACGCGGTTCCCAACCTTCACGTCGAGTTCGACCAGCTTACCGGATTCATCCCTAGCGCCGGGGCCGACCGCCACTACTTCGCCCTGCTGCGGCTTCTCCTTAGCCGTATCAGGAATGATGATGCCGCCCGCGGTCCTCTCGTCGGCTTCAATACGGCGGACCAGGACACGGTCATGCAATGGACGGAACGTCATATCGTTCTCCTTCAAGGACAAACAATTTTGAAAGTTCCACCGCTCCGATCCGGCGACCAGAGCGGGGCGCGCGACCCAGGTCGGCATCGCGCGCAAAATCAGTTGGTTTGTGGCTTTTTGGTTTTCAAGAACCCCGCTCAAAATTTTTGGCAGTCTCCATCCGAGAGTGCTAATGCTTTGAATACGTAAATATTTTCGCGTCCTTCGTTCATTTCCTTCTAAGGTACGGAGACCTCCAACGGGACACAAACGCGCTCAGACACAACGCTGAAAATTGCTGCGAAGCGCCCTCTTGAAATGGCCTTGATGTCGACTACCTCGTAGTTGCCGGTCGCCATTAGGGACCGACAACTCCCGCTGTGGCAGTGCCCATGGCGAGAAAATCAAACTTGTATCCATGTTGCTTCAACAGGAGGATGTGGCTATGAGATCCACTCTCGATTTTACACCACTGTTCCGCTCAAGCATTGGTTTCGACCGGATGCTCAACGCACTGGAGGCAACGAGCCGTATCGAGACGGCGGACAATTGGCCTCCCTACGACATCATCAAAACTGGCGAAGACGACTATCGCATCACGATGGCGGTGGCCGGCTTCTCGCAGGACGAACTGGGCATTACCCAGGAGCGCAACGTCCTGGTCGTGTCGGGCGAGAAGGCCGACGAGGATACCGGCCAGTATATGCATCGAGGCATAGCCGAGCGGGCTTTTGCGCAGCGCTTCGAACTCGCCGACCATATCAAGGTCGTCGGCGCGAACCTCGACAAAGGCCTGCTGACCATTGATCTCAAGCGTGAGCTTCCCGAAGAAATGAAGCCGCGCCGGATCGAGATCATCGGCAACGATGCGCAGGCAAAGGCCGGCGTGCGGACGATCAAAGGCGAGAAGCACGCAGCTTGACACGTCAAAGCCAAGGCAAGCGACGCGCCGGACAAACACGTCCGGCGCAGGTGTGAGCCTTTGTCATTTCATTGAACTCGAAGGAGACAGATGATGAGTGTGCGTGATCTGATTCCGTGGGGTCGCAACAACGGCGACCAGCTTCCAAGTTTCTTTCGCGAGGGCGACCGCGACCCCTTCCTGTCGCTACATCGCGAAATGAATCGCCTCTTCGACGATGCCTTCCGGGCATTCGACACCAGGGTTCCGGCTTTCGGCCGGATGGGCTCTGTCCGGGCAGGATGGCCCAGCGTTGAGATCTCGGACAACGAGAAGGAGATCAAGGTAACCGCCGAGGTGCCGGGTCTGGCGGAAAAAGATGTCGAGGTATTCCTCAGCGAGGGTGTGCTGACATTGAAGGGTGAGAAGCGTTCAGAAACCGGGGACAAGGAAAAGCAGTTTTCCGAACGTTTCTATGGTCGCTTCGAGCGACGCATTCCGGTTGGCTTCGAGGTCGAGGAAGATAAGGTCAACGCCCTGTTCAAAAATGGTGTGTTGACGGTCACGCTACCCAAGACCGCGAAGGCGCAGGCTCAGGTCAAGCGTATTGAAGTAAAGAGCTGAGCGACGCTGGGGGCGGCGGCAAGGGGCTACCGCCCCCGGTAAATGAAGCAGGCAAGAGCGTATTCGCGCTTGAGAAAACGTGATCCAAATCTGGCAATGAGCAAAATAGCTTTTGAAAAACCGTTCGTCTTCATGCTTCGCCCGAATTTGCTTCAGCGGATTTCTACTATCGCTGAGGCTTCCTACTTTCTCTTGCATCGCTGGCCGCGAGAACGAGGGACGGCATACGCCGCCGCCCGGCAAGCATGTTACCTAGCCGCCAATGGGCAGGTAGACCCCAATGACTGCCGCTGTGCCTTCGTTGGAGCCATAGCCGAAGCGAAAATGCCAAATCTCGACGACCTCAGTGAGATCGATGACGCCTCAACCGAAGAAACGAAGGCGAGGCGCGTAATTTCTGCCTCGCCTCGTGCCGACGATTCGCCCGGAAAAATCGCGAACTGTCTGGAGAGGGAACGAACCAAGCTAGGCAGTGAAGGCACGCGGTTCCCTCCCAACACGAGGGCGAGCATGGGGCCGGAGCGTCACAGCCGCAGGCTTGAGGCTCACGGCAGAAATAGCGTCGGCATGAAACACGCCAGTATTGCTCGTGAGTTGCCCTACCTTGCGGCAAATAAGCTGATGGCGACCGGAGCGGAATTCCTGCACTAGGAGGCTGACATGGTCAATGTTGGTGATTTGGTCTGCATTAAGCCTGACGCGATGACATCACCGTCAATGATGTTCTCCGCCGATGCAACGTTCAAAGTAATCGCTTTGCATTTCGGTCCTGGCCAGGATCCGGAGGGAACCGCCGATCTGGAGCGGGCAGACGGCAAGATCGAACCGCGTTTTCCGGCCTCCAGACTCAAAACGGTGCTACCTGGTCACAGAGGCCCGCGGAACTCTTAGCGCTGATAACGCGGTTCGGCGTCGGGATGCGATTTTTCCCATCTCGACGCCTTACAATCTTGAAAAACATCCTTCATCCCCTGTCGCTTTCCATGTAGCGGTCAAGAGCAAGATGATCGACGTAAATTCACGAATTGATCGAATGAAACTCGCGGAACTAATTCAGAGGGTCAGAGAAGGCGAGAAACGTGACCCGGTACTGGAGTGCCAAATCGCCGTCGTCCTGCAGTACATCCCGGATGCGCTAGTTAAGTATAGCAATGTCCGGCCTCATCCAAAATCAACTATAACCATGCTGTATGACGTTCCTGGAAAGGAGGGCACGCCTGTTTTTATTCCAATGCTGACATCGTCGCTTGATGCGGTCGAAAAGCTGAGAATGTGGGGCGTTCCGACCTGGAAAATTGACGGCTTACAGGCAAAAAATGGTGAGTACATTGTGCGGGCGACTTGTGAGCCCGGCGCCAATGTTCAGGCCGTCGCCAGGACAGAAATTCGTGCCAGGTTAGCGGCCATCCTACAGGCGCTCCAACGGGAAAGCGAGAGAACATAGGATGCACCAAACGGCGTCGATGGCATTGCAAATTTTTAACACGAGCCCTTGAATTAGCCGGTCTTCATACCATCTCCTTGCCCGTCAGGTGCCTAGTTGGGCCTGATGCGGACGCCGGAAGCGTCTAGTCGGCGTGGACAAATTCGGATTGGGCTTTACTCGGTCACAACGACCGCTTCTCCGATGATCCGCCCTTCCCACAGGTAGAATTTCCCGGCTTGCTTGAATGTGGATGCAGCATGATCGCCGGATAGAAACCTCCAGCCGAAGCGGCCAGTTTCACCGGGTCGCAGTTCGACCTCGATCAAGATCGGCCAGCCATCCCAAGCGGGTCCTTCCGGCTTGACGGTTGTCTTACAAGGGCCGCCCCACCTCGAGAAGACAGGCTGCGATTTACCGCCTTGATCGGTTGGATAGAGCCAAACGTCTGCGATCAGGTCTCGGCGCGCGTGGCGCATATCGGGCATGGGATTTCCTCCGATGCCATCGTGCCGTGAGAAGAGAACTTGGGCAACGTCCGAAACGCCAAGCCTCATTGACGAAGCACCAACAGATTGATTCAAGGCTGCCTTTTGGAGACGGGTTTGAGCAGGGGCGATCTTAGCGAAGCTGAATGGCGCATTCTGAAGAACTTGCGCCAGGACTGATGTCGAACCGTAATCGACTGAAATGGAAAGCGGAATATCTCGCTCGAGCACTTATTGAGAGTGATCGCATCGAGGAGGCCACGGCTGAGCAATTCAAGCGGATCGTTAAACTGACCTGCCTCGACGGTGCGTTCACTGACGAGTTTCGCTCTGAAGCGCTCCGGCGTCTGCATGACAATCGCCTGACACAAAAGGAGATCGCGCGTCTGCTTTTCTCGGGCGACGGGGAACTCGCGTCGAAGGTTCTGACTTACATGACCGCGAGGCCGTCAACGGCGGTCGAGGTTGCCAACTACTGTCGTCAGGTGGCCGATTGGCAAGGGCCGGACTATGACGAGACAATAGTCGGCAATCCTTCCGATCCACGCTTTTCGATATCAGCAACTGTGACAATTGCCGGCCGCAGCATCAAATCAGCCGCCGTGATCGGCGCCACACGGAAGAAGGCGCGTCAGCAGGCACTCGCGCGGCTTCTTAGCGAGCTCCTGGATGAGTCCAATGTTAAGGACCCGGCCGGAGAACCGGGAGGGCGGAAAGTTTGGCGGACAAGTCTCGCTGACCCCAGACGGCTCAATCGCTCTTAATGCAGGCATTCGTTATACCGATGGAGGCAGAAGGGGCGTAGACCGCCCCCTCTGGTCGCTTCAGTCCGGTGCCTTGGCCAAGAGTTCGAAGGTGTTGGCGAGGCGATCGGTGGTGTAGAATGTCTTGCCGTCCTTCTCGTAGGAGCGATCCTCGAGGTGGCCCTCAATCAGGACGAGATCGCCCTTGGAGCGCTTGTTCTCGACCCACTCGGCCTGCTTGCCAAAGACAGTAACCGTGTTCCAGCGCGTGCGGTCCTCCCACGTGTCGTCCTCGACCTTCACGGCGTAGTTCGAAGCGATGTTGACCCGGACTATCTTGCCGGCGCGTTCGATCTTGGCGATGCGGCCGATCAGGCGGAAGCTGGCTTCGTTGTACATGGTCGTCTCTCCTTCTGTGGGGCGATGCCCCGTTGCGATGAAACCCGGCATTGGCCGCCACCAGGGCCGGGTAGAGCTGGGCGCAAGCCCAGGCCAGCGAAGCGCCGCTCCCGTCAGCCGAAGGAATTTTGCCGCGCGAGGAATGCCCGCAGGGCAGGGAAAATTCTGCGCGGCCAGGGACGACACCCGGACCGGCGGCTGTAACGACCGGTATCAAACAGGCAACGGGGCGCTCCCCTGAAGGTCCGGGCCTGAGCATCAATGCGCCACCAACGTTCGGTCGCCTCTCCAGGCTCGAACTTCCGGCTTCCAAACGGCCCACGACCCCTCACGCAGCGCAACGGAAGGTGCGAACGGCTGGGATCTAGCCGATAAAAGTGCCCAATTGGAGCGTCGATGCCTGCTAACGCGACCCAAAGCTGAAAACGACCCACGAGCAGCGCCTTCGGCTTGCCACAAAGTTAGGTCGTTCAAACCTATGCTGCTATCGAGAACTGCCTTCACGATGTCGATCACGTTTGTTTGTATATAGGGTTTTATGATCCTACTTTTGAAGCCGACTGGCAAGGGATCTTGGCGTTGAATGACCAGCGTCTTTGAAGATTATACCTTCGCTTCGGATGGTCTTCGCAGACCATGTAGGGCAAAGAGAGACCGAGAAAGGTGAAGCTCGCCGGCCCGTCCGCGTTGAACCAGGGCACGAAGGTAGGCGCCTGGTTTGGCTATCGTCCCCATTGCGCTCCGTTGGAGCGTGAGAGCAACGGCAACCGCGGCCAGGTCCGGGCCGAGATGAACGCGCGCCTCCTCTAACACCTGTGGGTTGATATTGGTGATCCGACACATCGTTTCGGCGTTGGCGCGGAAAGCTGTCCAGGACGCGAACGCGGCTGGCACGAAATCGACTGCCTGCGGACAAGCCTCTCGAACCAATGGCAGCGAGATATTCACGATATCGTCGGACACGTCCCGGTGCCGCGTCTGCTGCCTGCCTTGCAGATCGGGACGGCCCCGGCCATTCTTGTCATCGATAGATGGAATGTCACCGCAGGTGACCGCAGAGGCGTTTTGCGACCCCTCGGGCGCGCGCCGAGTTATACTCCCTACAGAATTTTGGTCATCGGCTGTAGTTGGTATGGGCCGAAATTTCGATATGGCGGTCTGTAATTCTATTCCCTGAATCGCATCGTCGTAGACGTCTTCTGCGGCATCTCGGAGCGTGCGGTAGCGGTCGACCTGATCCTCAAGAATCTCGCGGGACGAGGCTCTTGTTTCCCTAATCCGATCCAGCTGAGCGCGCATTTGAGCCCAGGGGCCTTCCAGGCCGCGCTCCAGTGCGTCAGTGACTATCGCTTGCACCTCGCGTCGAAGAACCGTCCGTGCATAGGAGAGCTTCTGGCGATCCTGGGCGTCTCGCTCTGCCGCGGCGGCGAGCTCGGCAAACTCGCTGTGCCTCACGACGATCGGAGAGAGGTCAATACCGTGCCCCTCCACGATGTCGCCGGAGGCATCCCGCCGTCCTCGCCGTTGAAACGTGGGACCGTCTGCATAGGCGATGAGCCCGGCCTGCACCAAGCCGTGCAGATGGTGTTTCAAGGTGGAAATCGTCACGCCAAGCCGACGCGCGAGCAGCTTGTTGGAGGGCCAGACAATGGGCCTGGATTGACCCTTCCAGTCCTGCGATTGCGAAAAGCCGAAGAGCTGGTCGATCAATGCGATCTTGGCAGCCTTGAGCCCGAGAACAACGGCCGCTCGTTTGGCCGTTTGCAGTGCCTCGGCACGGCTGATGCGGTCGACCTCGGGATACGCTCGACTAGCCCTTTGCGCGGCGATCGATGCAGCGGAGACCCGCCGCAAACCATTTCGTTTCATTCTCTCTTCCTCAAGTCTGAGGCAAAGCAAGAGCGTTCGCGAAAGTGACGCGTTTTCGATTGACAGCGAAATGCGGGGAAAGCTAATGTTCCGAAGCGTTACTTTCGGAGCTTCGACAGCATCTGCGCTGTTTATGTGCTCTCTACAAAACCCTCTTGGCTGGCCGGCCTTGAGGGTTTTTGTTTTTGCCCGTTTCATACCTCCTGAAAACGTCGAGATCGACGACGGGTGCCTTGCCGATTCGACGAGGAATCGCGACGCACATCAACCGCGACTATACTGTATGGTCGATATCGATCCGGGCGTAAAGGTATCTTCCGTAAGGAAATATGCCCGGCTAGCCGGCCTAATGGTGACGCTACGTCACGATGGCGTCACGCCAAGTTTTCTAGCGCTCCTCTATCTTGCCCCGCGCGGCTCGCACGGCTTGAAAATCGGCAATCGGATAGTAAACGAACTGCCGACCCGACCCATGCGAAGAGAGCACCTGTTTGCGCGCGACCACCTGGGCGGCGCATAACCTGTTGACGATGCTATTGACATGAGGACGAGCTAGGTTAATAAATCCACTTATAGAGCGCGTCGTCGCGTCCTCATGCCTCTCGGTCATGGCAACAATTGTCAGGTAAACGCCGAGATGTTGCGCCTTGAGGTTGCCGGACATCTCCTCCGGGAGTGCTTTAATAATCTGCTGGGTGGCTGCAACCAGTGTCGCTGCCAGTCCGGAACGTAGGAGCGCATAGTCGGTCGACATTGGATCCAGGTGGCCTATTTGGTACACACGTGAAATGCGTGAGAATGCTGATCGGCCGCTTTGGATGCAGCCTTTTCAACTTTACCTCAATCCTCGGGAATCCAGATCAACATGGCCTCGAACAGCATCGGCTCAGGCGAGCTGCTGTGCAGAACTCTGGCGGTCGCATGACGACCACTGTCAACGACGACAAGATTATCTTCGCGGCGCTGACGCTTTCAAAGGCGCACGCGCAGACCCAACGGGCCTTCTCCGACGTGATCTACCACATGGGAGCGACCAGGAAGCAGCAACGAAGGCTGATGCTGGACAACCTGGAGATCTGGGAGCAACTGGTCTCCGACGATTTTGAGGATATTAAGCGGCGTTTTCGAGCATACGTCGAAGCGCGGGCGAACGGAGAGCCCGTCCGCGTATGAAGCTCCTTATCATTGAGTCGCCCGGCAAGATCAGAAAGCTGGAGAGCATCCTTGGTGACGAGTACATCGTTGTCGCAAGCATTGGACACGTCCGCGATCTGCCGACGACCGGCATCTCGGTCGAAGCGCCGGACTTTGTGCCGCAGTATGAGCTGACGTCGCGAGGCAAGGACGTCGTTGCAAGGCTCCGGCCGCTTATTCAGCAGGCATGCGAAGTGTACCTCGCGACAGACCCCGACAGGGAAGGGGAGAGCATCAGCTGGCATCTGAAGCAGGTACTTGCCTTGAACGCTCCCAAGCGCGTGACCTTCAACAAGATTACGCCCGAGGCAGTGCGTGCCGGCCTAGCGGCGCCGGGCGCGATCAATATGCGGACTGTCCTTGCGCAAGAGGCGAGGCGTGTTCTCGATCGCCTCGTGGGCTACATGGTCAGCCCTGAGCTGAGTCGGCGAATAGGCGGAAAGCAAGCTGCAGGGCGCGTGCAGAGCGTTGCCTTGAGAATTCTTGTCGATCGTGAACGAGCCATAGGGGCATTCAGGAAGACAACCCATTTTGGCGCGGAGCTGATGTTCGGTGACGCTGGTGACGAATGGAGCGCTTCCTGGCGCCTAAAGCCGGATTTTGTCACCGATGACGCGCCCTATTTCATGGACCGGGAATTTGCGGACGTCGTGGGCGCTGTCCGGCGCGTGCGAGTAATCTCCTGCGTCAGTGGTGAGGCGCGCCGGAGCCCGCAAGCTCCATTCATAACGTCGACCATGCAGTAGGCGGCAAATGTGCTTCTGGGTATGGATCCGGAAGCCGTCATGACGGCGGCGCAGGCGCTCTACGAGCAAGGGTACATCTCCTATCACCGTACCGACAATCCAAACCTCGCGGCTGAGGACTGGAATCAGGTGATGGCGGAATTATCGCGCCATGGCCTGGAGAGTGCCTCCGCACTTCGCACCTTCAAGGCCAAGGACGGAGCGCAAACCGGTCACCCTGCGATCACACCGACACACTGGGATGCCGAAGAGGCGGGCGAGACGGAGCCTCAGAGGGCGCTTTATAGGGTGATCTGGAAACGGGCATTAGCATCTCAAATGGCTGATGCCCGTTTTGCCGTCCGCACAGCGAGCCTCGAAGGTGAGGCGCCGAATGGCCGGCGCCTCACCTTCGAGGCTCGCGGCCGCACTTTGCTTGCTCCCGGTTGGATGGCGCTGGCGGACCAGGCGTCGGGCGATGAAGATGACGAGGAGAGCGGCAGCGAAGCGCCAACCAATCCAGTTCCGGAGCTTCTGCCCGGGCAGATAGTGGTCGCGACATCCGGGAGACGCACCCAATCGGAGACGAAGCCACCTAAGCGTTATACCCAGGCGTCCTTGATCAAGACGATGGAAGCGGAAGGTATTGGGCGGCCATCAACCTATGCGGCAATCCTCGGGAACCTGGTCGGTCGGCAGTACGCCAAGGTCGATCGGACCAAGATGTTCGTTCCGACGGAGGCGGGTGTTGCGGTCGTAGATATGCTCGTCGGGCGGTTCCGTTTTATGGACCTGTCTTTCACCCGCTCCCTTGAAACGGAGCTCGACGACATTGCGAATGGGCGCCAGAATTACCGACCCGCGATTGCCGGTTTACACGCCCAATTAGAGCAAGAGCTCAGCGTCTTGGCGCAAGTGATACCCGTCACGCCCAGCGAGGGAATGATCGCTGCCGTTCGGGCCAAATCGAAAAGGGACGGCATCGCTGTTCCGCCCGCTACTCTGGAATCCGCTGCGGCGTGCCGGGAGTTTCTTGGTCCCCGAGAGCAAGCAGTTGGAGCCGCTGCGCAGGCTTCGGAGAAACAAATTGCACTCGTAAGAAGACTTGTCGAGACCGGCGCGGTCAAAGCGCCTCCCGGTTTTCCCAACGGTATGACGGCGCGCTCGGCATCGGAATGCATCGAAAAGGGGCTCAAAGCGTCCGTCAAAAGGAAGAAGCCCGGGAAATGACAGAGCGCGTCCCCAAGGCGATCCTCGAGGAGATAAGAGCGCGCCTGCCACTCGCGGCGTTCATCGGGAAACGAGTCAAGCTTGTCTTCAATGGCCGCGAGTTTGTGGGGCATTCGCCCTTCAAGGATGAGAGAACCCCTTCGTTTACCGTCAACGAAACCAAGGGTTTCTATCACTGCTTCGCTAGCGGCAACCACGGGGACGCGATCCAGTTCCTAAGGGACCTGGAAGGGATGAGTTTCATAGAGGCGGTCAGTGAGGCGGCGCGCGAGGCTGGCGTTGCCTGGAACCCTGACGCCGGCACCGAACTCGGGGTGAGCGCGATGCTTACCGCCTGCCGCAGGGCGGCGGAGTACTTTGAAAGTTCCCTTCACAGTTCGGAAGGGGAGGGGGCCCGCCGATATCTCTCTCGTCGTGGCGCGACACCGAAGATACTTCGGCAATTTCGGGTGGGCTGGGCTCCAGCGCAGCCGGATCTAGACAAGCTTACAGACGGGTCAGTAGATCGTCGAGCGCTTCGGAATGCTGGACTCATCCTGGGCAAAGACAGGGGTACGCCTCTCTTCCGCGACCGCATAATGTTCCCGATTTGTGATCGAACCGGTGTGATCGTGGGATTTGGAGGTCGGCGGCTGGAAGGAGGATCCGGCCCCAAATATCTGAACTCGCCACAAACCGCGATTTTTCGCAAATCCCGGTGCCTGTTCAATTTTGGATCAGCGCGATCCGCGGCCGTCAAGGCGGGGCGTTTCGTCTGCGTCGAAGGTTTTTTTGACGTGGTCTCGATGGCGAATGGGGGATTTGCCGAGACGGTGGGAAGTGCCGGCACAGCCGTAAGCGTCGAACAAATGCAAGAAATGGCGACGGTGACAGCCGAGCGGATTTTCCTGTTCGACGGCGATCAGGCGGGATGGTTGGCGGCCCAGCGGGCGATGCGGCGTTGCCTGCCAATCGCCAGCCCCAGCTCAATTGCCCGCTTCGCGTTCTTGCCGGAGGGAGAAGATCCGGACAGTTTCATTCGGGCTAATGGCCACGCGGCGATGCGGGCGGTGATCGACAACGCCGTTTCTCTGCAGGAACTGCTCTGGAGGTCTGCAGTCTCGAAGTTGGGCAAGCCGGATTGCGCAGAGAGGCAGGCGGCGCTTGCAAGGGAACTTCGGAATGGCGTGGAGCTCGTGGAACATTCGGAAACGCGAGGGTTCCTGGAAACCGCTATGGCTGACAAGATCCTGAAGGAATTCGGACCACCTCTTTCGCTGGCACCGTACCTGCGATGCGACGAATAGTAGGCTTACGCCGTGTCCTCGGATGACCGCCTTGCCTGTCCATTCGGCAAATGGGGTAAGCTCTGATCGGGCTATACAAATACATGAAGGACTTGCCGTGAGGCGCTGGCACTCGATCACGATCGAGTATCCTCAAATCGTATAGTTCTTTAAGCGCGGCATTTACGTACGATTTGGCCGGGTTCAAAAACTCACCGATCATGCCAGAACTGACAGGACCATGTGCGGCATGGAGCGTCAGCAGGGCATAGTAGACGCCTAGTCGCTGCGTCCGCTGGGCTCCGGATATCTCCTTCGGGAGAAGAGCAACAATGCGATGGCCCGCCGACACGTCGCTGTTCATGACAATAACTGTCCATATTTGCCGCCTCGTGCGGACTCCTCTTACCCGACGTAATTGCCGATTATCACCTACGAGAGTCGTCGCCAACACTGCTTGAACGAAAATCGGCAGATGCTGAAAGGCATCTTGTGTCGAACAGGACTGATCACCAGTCGCTGCCGGATACCGCCATGCATCGAACAGAAGTTCAGACTTGGATGTGGCAGCTATGCAAGGGCATGGCCTGGACGGGCCGGAAGGGGTCGCCCTGGCCGGGTTGGAACCCACTTTCCGAAGCGCTTGGGTTGTGGTATAAACCGGCAATGCCAACAGTCTTCCGCTTCGATGGCTTGCGCGTCATCATTTATCCCAACGATCATCGACCCGCGCATGTTCACGTCAAAGGAGGGGTCGGCGAGGCGGTTTTTATTCTGCATTGCCCCGATGGTCCGCCGGCGCTGCGGGAAAGCTTCGGCTTCAACACCCCCGAGCTGAATAGGATCGGGGCCGAACTGGCCAGCGTGCTGGCAACCATGTGCGCGGAATGGAGAACGATTCATGGCCGTTACTGAGCAGGATGTTCAACAGGCCGAAAAACGGATGGCAGCGCTGCGTGAGAACGGCTTTGCCGTGTCCGCGCGCTACGATCGCCGCACGGCCCGCATCGTCGTCAACCTGAATACGGGCGTACAGGTTGCGTTCCCGCCGCGCCTGGCCGAAGGTCTTGCCGACGCGAGCCCGGCCGATCTTGCGGACATCGAGGTCAGCCCGGCCGGCCTCGGTCTGCACTGGCCTAAGATCGATGCCGATGTATATGTGCCGGCGCTCCTGCAAGGTGTGTTCGGTTCCAAGCGCTGGATAGCTGCGCAGCTCGGCGCGGCCGGCGGTCAGGCTCGATCGCGGGCGAAAGTCGCAGCAGCGCGTGAGAACGGCCGCAAAGGCGGGAGGCCGCGCAAGGTAGCTGGCGGCCTGTAGCCATGAGGCAGGGTGGAAGAATGCTGAAAACCGATACCCGCCAAGCAAATTGGCGTCGTGCCAATCCAGGCAAATACGATGCGCACCTTGCAGTGCAACGCGCCGTGAAGGTGGGTGAGTTGGAAAAGCAAACGTGTGAGGTCTGCGGGAGCGAAGCCGTCGATGCCCATCACGATCAATACGACGAGCCATTAAGGGTCCGTTGGTTATGCCGCCGGCATCACACGAGGCTGCATCACTACGGCGAGGACATGTTTCCGATCAAGGGTGAACGTTAGCCCGCGCCGGACGATGATGGCAGCGATCGGCAGTTTCGACGTGAGAAAGTCAGGATTTCGGCGACGAAGCCGGTTCCTGAATTTAATCAACGCTCTGCAAAAAGGTCAGCTGATAGTCGATTAGATCGAGGCCGTCTTCGTCATTGAACGACACTTCGAACTGGAGGCCGGGAAAATCCCGCTTCAGCTTCGTCTCGTAGATGTCTTTCAACGTCCGACAAAGCATGCTTCTCCGCGGACATGGTGATGGGAGATCGTGCCGGCGCGGCGGGTTGCGACGGTGCGACCGCAAATTTGGCAATGTGTCATCGGGCAGACCGCATCCGGCGGGCGAGATGTTGGCGCGCGCCCCTGGCGACGCGCAGGGCGGAGAACACGGCGGCAAGCGCCGGGCGCTCGTCCGCCAGCCGCGCCCAGCGCAGGGTTTCGGACAACAGGCGTATCGTCTCGTCGATGGCCTCCACATTCGCAACCGTGGCGGGACGCAAAGCAGACCGCTTCATGATCGATCCTCCTTTTTCGAGGAATCGGGCCAGCCTCGCGGCCGGCCCGCGCTGGGGTCACGCTGCGGATTTGAGCTCGGCCATTTTCTGGCTCAGCAGCCAAAGGGCCTTGTTCAGCTTCACATCCTGATCGATGCCGTTGATGGCCCGGGCGGTGACACGGCGCCGGCGCCCATGCTCGGCCTCTGCCCAGGCGCTCATGCCGCCCCGGATGACGTTCTCCTGCGCTACGTTGAAGGTGGTCCACAGGTCCCGGCCGACATCGTCCCTGCGGCGAGGCACCAGCAGTTGCGCTGGCTTGATCGGCGTTTGCGTCTCGCCGTCGCTGTCTGCGAAGCGGACGACATGAGCTGCCTCGGCAAAGGCCGCGCGCTCCTCGGCATTCAGATGCACCTTGGACCAGTCGGCAGGGGCTGCGAGCGCATTGCGGGCCTCCCCCAGCACCCGATAGGTGCCTTCAATCACCTTGCCGGCGACGTCGCCGCTATGGCGCACCTTCACGCTGTCGAAACGGGCGGTCTTGGTGTAAACGGTCATGATCTCGTCTCCTCTTTCAATCGAACGGCGAAAGGCCCCGTCCTGCTTCCCGAGCACGCGCGGAGATGCGGTTGAGAGAGGGGGGCAAGGCGGTGTTGCGGGAGGGGTATCTCCCACCGGCGCAGCCGGCCGCGAGGATCCTCGCGGTCCTGCAGGAGCGAAGCGACGAAGGATGGGGACACCCGCTAGACGGCCTTGCTGGGGAGAGAGAGGCAGCGCCTGTTCTCTCCGCTGTGCGAGCGCCGATCGGCGTACGCACCCGCTAGCAAAGAGCGTTGCCGCCAATGTCGGCGCTCTGGCGCCTCAACAAACGGTCTTTCGCCCGACGCCAGCGGTGTCCGGCTCGAACCGGACTTCGATACCCACACCGTCGCGTGTGGACACCTGACGGGAGTTCAGCAGCTCGTGTATTTCATCGAGCGCCGCTTCCCTATCGCGGGGACGGCTGGAGCCATACAACCTTAGGACAAAGCGCCCTTCCTCGGCGTGGGCATCCGCTAGCCTGGCTGACCTGAGATGGGACTTTAGCAGATCCGCAAGCTCCAGGACTCCGAGTGGTCTTGACGGCAGTGGCAGTGCGTTCATCGCACACTCACCATTTCTGCGCGAGCCTACGTGTTCGGACTGATCAAACGGCTCACTGGTCCCACCCTCTGTTGACTGTGACATTGAATCCACGCCACGGCAAGTTGTGACGTCCATCCAGCCGGCTGCCGAACAAGCCGACATAGGCCCACCATATGACCCTGAGCAATCTGCGTCGGATCGCTTCGATGATCGACAAGGAGGTGCGCGCGAGCGAGGCGAGTGGGACCGCGGGTTCTCAGCTGGTTACTCGACTGGCTCGATATCTGCAGGACCTGCAAGGGATTTGGGAAAGCTGCACTGCCGCGCAACTGGAATTGCTCTACCAGACCTACCCGGGTTTTGCCCGTTATGCCTCGTTCGTGGAGAGCGTCGGTAGAGGCGAGGTTCACGGCGAAGCGTCGATACCGATCGCCCGATCGCCGGGGTTGGATGCACACAGAGATCGGTTTGCATCGATGGCGACTGAAGCAGAGGCAATCGAATCCGCTTTCCAGGCCATACTCGATTCAGGAAAGCCGCCGGGCTGGCGTACGCTTGCGGGTGAGTGGCTGCGTCGCTTCTCGGTCTGGAGCAATACCCTCGCAGGTCTCAGGAGAGAGATTCATCGCGGTCAAATCTCCAACGGGCTTCGGCCCAGCATGTTGTTGTTGGAGCGCCACGCAAGGAAACTCGGAAAGCTCGCAGGCAAGATTCGAGGTAGACCCCAATGGTGACAATGCTGGTGGAAATTCAAAGCTGAATCCGAGGGGCCTTCTTTGGAGGCCTCGTAATTCCGACGCCGTTTCGCTATCGTCGCATTGGAATCCAAACGCCCAAGGTTGGGTTATATCAGAGCTTCACTGGAAGCTCACTTCGGGCCGTCCAGTTGAGGAGCGAATATGAGATCCGTTGTCGCAGTGATCAGCCTGGCGGGGATGCTCGTTGCATCCAGTTCATTTGCTGCCGACCTCGATCTGGAATGCGTAGGAAAACAAACAAGTACAAGCGGCCTGGAGAAGTCTTTCAAATCCAAGCTTGCAATTCTCTTTGAAACAAAGCACGTCACGATTTACATGGACGAAGGAGAGGGGTATCGCCTTCGATACGATGGCTCCTTCGCCAGATTTGACGATAATCGAATCATACTCAGCGATGCGCCGAACAACATCTTCTACGTGGACCGGCGATCGAAGGAATTTTATGAAAAGACGACCGAGATCGACAATGGTCCTGTCACGAAGATCTTAAGAGCAGCTTGTAACAAGATCGGCGATCAAAAGCCGGCCTTCTGATCACCAAGCACCTATGCGACGCGCCTCATTCGTCGATTGAGATGCTGGCGCGCGCCCTTGGCGACGCGCAGGGCGGAGAACACGGCGACAAGCGCCGGGCGCTCGTCGGCCAAGCGCGCCCAGCGCAGCGTTTCGGACAACAGGCGTATCGTCTCGTCGATGGCCTCCACTTTCGCAATCGTGGCGGGACGCAAGGCAAAGGCAACGCTTCTTCTCCCCGCCATGCCGGCGCCAATCGGCACCGGCATCACGCAGCAAAGGATGTTGCCGCCCTTACCCGCGACCCAAAAGGAAAAGGGGGCGGCGAACCGCCCCCTTGCAGATTTGCTCGCCGTCCCGCTCGGGTCAGCCCGCATCCCTCGCGGGGGCACCGGCCAGAAGCTCGAAGGTGTTGGCGAGGCGGTCGGTGGTGTAGACGGTCTTGCCGTCCTTCTCGTAGGAGCGATCCTCGAGGTTGCCCTCGACCAGGACCAGGTCACCCTTGGAGCGCTTCTTTTCGACCCACTCGGCCTGCTTGCCGAAGACCGTGACTGTGTTCCAGCGGGTGCGATCCTGGTAGTCGCCGGCCTCGTCCTTCACGCTGTAGTTCGAGGCGATGCTGACCCTCACGGTCTTGCCGGCGCGTTCGATCTTGGCGATGCGGCCGATCAGGCGGAAGCTGGCTTCGTTGTACATTGTCGTCTCTCCTTTGTGGGGCGATGCCCCGTTGCGATGAAACCCGGCATTGGCCGCCACCAGGGCCGGGTAGAGCTGGGCGCAAGCCCAGGCCAGCGAAGCGCCGCTCCCGTCAGACGAAGGAATTTTGCCGCGCGAGGAATGCCCGCAGGGCAGGGGAAAATTCTGCGCGGCCAGGGACGACACCCGGACCGGCGGCTGTAAGGAAAAGTTTCAGGAGGGCAACGGGACATCGCCTTCACAAGGAAGGGAACGCCACCCCCATGAAGAAGCCCGCTTCCGCGTGATCGGCCGCTTGCTCAGCCATGATTCCGGCAATATCGGAGGGTCTGGGCTCCCAGCTCAGACAGTGAGAACGACGCGGCCGGCGACGGGCAGGTCCTTGGAATGTACGGGCACTCGTCCGTCCTCAAGCAAGCAGGCCGCGTGGGTCCAGAAGGAGTTACCAGCAACCGTTGTGACCAGGCCGTGGTTGAAGTGCATCGGAAGGGCATTCAGAGATGGAATGGCGCCAGCGCCTATACCACCGATCGCCTCGCAACCCCTTGCTTCGCTGCATTACGTCCGAAGGGCGCCAGCCTCTCCCGCTTGCGGCGGCTGACATACTGCTTGCTGGGGCGGGCTCGCCGCCCCCTTCCCTATTCGGGCGCGGGTCTGCTCAATCGTGGATACGATCGGAGACAGAACCACCCGTGGTACCCATGCTAACGGCTCAGCTCGCAAAACGAGGGCATGACCATGGCAGAGTTATGCGGCCCCGATCCGGGGGCAGGACATCTCCGACCGTCTGCTCGATTGTGAATTCCAACTCGAGCCCCATTTACTCGAGCTCATTGCTCGCGGTGCTTGGCGGATAATTTCCTCTTGGGCCAGGCGGAGAATGCCAAGACCCGCGAATTGCCGCGCAATGCGATGGCCGCCGCTGCGGGGATCGACCTTACTGAATCCACGGCAATGGCTCCGCCAGGGCTCGTAACCCGCAGGGACGGTGATCCGGAGGAGCCCCCGGGCATAGCGAAGAGAGCCCGGCCGCGCAGCGGGGCGCCGTAAACTGCTGCGCGTGGTGCCGACATTGTCGCCTGGCGGCTCATCATGACTTGCGTCAACGCAGCTGAACCGCTCAATTATCAGCAGGAACGATGGAGGGTGGCTTGGTCCCGTACGCGAACGATCTGAATTGGCGGAAACTATGTCGAGCTATCGAGGGACTTCCATTTCCGCCCGCCTATCAGATCAAACGCCTCGATTCCGATGCCCCTGAGCCGCCCGAACTTCAGTACGCACCTCCATACTTTGGTGACTGGGCAAAGACCCCGGAGGCGAGCCTTGGCACCCACATTGAGTGGGTGAAGATCGCACCCCGTTACAGTCGGTTCAAAGGCAAATTGATAGAGCCAGCGATACAAGATTGCTCAAACGAATTGCTCGCGTTACTCAAGCGGCTACAGATTCCGTACACCGAACAGGACGAGTTCATCGTAGTGTTTGGAAATGCCCGACCACGCGGGTTAGATTTAGCTGAAGCGTGAGTGGGCTGCCTTCGAGCGCGAAGGGCGTCTCCCATGCCGCCCTCGTCATTCCGCATTAACGACTTGGCGAGCTAATCCAGGGGAAAGAGAGAGGATCCAACCGCCTCAATATGCGCCTGGTTGAAAGCGTCAACCGCATCATCTCTGATGGTTAGCACCTTGCCTGAAGGTGCACCGGCGAGACCGGGCATATGCCGGCGTTCGACGATGCCCCGGGCTTCCAACACCTTTGCCAGCAATTCGGTTTGGGATCCGTTGGATCCGACGCTACGCGCCAGGTTCGTCGCGGTCGGCCGGTTGCCCATGGTGACCTCGGCCGAGATCATATTGACGAAGGCGATTTGCCGGTATCGGGCCGCGCCTGTGTCGCCCTCGAACCGGGATTTGTGAATCATGCGAGACAATACGAGAAGGTCAGCCCTGGTAGGGACTATTTCGGCCGGCTTGAGGTCCAGCGGTTTCGGCTTCTTGCCGTGGAGCGTGGCCAGGTAGGACGAGACACACTGCCCGAGGACGACCGGAATTCGCTCGCCGAGCTCCTGGGCAATTTCGGTAATCTCGGCGTGGTCTTCCTTGGGCAGGAAGAGCTTCGTCTCGACATGTCCCTCTTCCAGGGACTTTGCCTTCCACGTTTCCCGCCACTTTGCGTATTTGGACTTGGATTTCATTTTCTCGGTATGCGGTCTTTCATGGCATTGAACAGAATCAGGTTCGGGTGAGGCATATCGCTGAAGGCCCACAGCCCGGCTCTGACCTGTTTCGCCGTGGCCTCTGCGACAAGGTAGGGCATGTAGACAGGTTTTGCCTCATTTGTAAAAGCTGCAAATGCAAAGCCTCTGGAGACTAATATGGTCCCAAGGTCCAGCGAATTATTGCCAATATGCGCCGAACATATGACCAGAATCTCCGGTACCGTTGAGTCCTTCGCAAGAGGAAGCTGCGCGATGGGGGAGCATGTAGGCTTTGTATCGCGAACAAGAGCCGCAAGCATCGCCAACGATACTGTCCCACAATCCCGCTTATGCCCAGCCATATCCGTGTAATACGTTCCGCGCAGGCAAGACTGGATTCCATAAAGGCGCATAATTTGGGCGCCCTGTTGCCAGGAATCTCCTGTCAGGAAACTTAGGCCACTTTGAGGAATCGCAAAAACCGAAGCGGGGGCGCCAGCAGGTGCCGCTTTTGTTTGTCCATATACAGGGTTATGGACCCCGCAAAGAAAGAGAGAGAGGGCGGTCAAAGTGGGTTTCACGAGCGGCGCTCCTTGAAGAAAATTAATACGGGGAGAAGGGCCGCCAGACTGGCGGCGCCGGCGACGAGCCAGCCAAATGGATAGGGGAGCCTAACCAAAAGAATCAGGGCGATGGCGGCGAGCGAACTGAGGCTCGCGATCGGGCGCGTGGCAACGCGAGCCAGGCCGACGCCGTAAAAGGCGACGGCCTGGGTGACGAGGTTGAGTACGAGAAGAATGATGAGCAGGTCGTGGAGGCGATCGAGGGGCACGGTCCGAGATCAGGGCGTTGCCGTCGGCGAGGCTTGCGGCGTGCTGGAGGGTGGCGTCGTGGCCGTGTTGCACTGGAGGCCATCATTGCTGTTGGTGATGCAGCTGACGTCGTAGCCGGCGCCCGAGATCAGATATTTGCACACGCTCGTACCATTGCCGTCCTTGGTGCCCGCGGCATTGCAGTCCAATCTGGACTTCACGAGGTTGTCGAGCTTCCCACCCTTGCCACAACCGAACTGACAGGCCTTGAGGATAGAGGATTGGGTGACGACCGCGCACTGACCCGCGTAGCAGACCTGTTGACCGATCGCCGAGGTGAGGCCGTTGCTCTGCGCCTTGGACCATTCATCGTTCTGGTATTTCACCCAGGCGGTAACCTGAGCAGACGGATCGTTCAGGAATTCGGAGGGGCTAGCGTTGTAGTAGGCGCCGAAGGTGCCGCCGCCAGTCTGGCCCTTGCCACTGCAGAACTGAAACGCGCCATAGCATCGAACCCCGTTGACGAGAGGAGAAACAGAACTGAAGCTTCCCTCGCTCTTGGTGACATTCGCGGCATACTCGGCGCAGCTCGCCGGCATGCCAGCACCCATGAGGCTGACAGCCGTTTCGCCGGCATAGGCGAGGGAACTTGCAAGGGCAAGAACGAGACCGAAATCGGAGGGTACGAGTGGGATCCGCATCAATGGGCTCCCACGTCATAGGTGCCGTCGAATGGCTTGGCCTCGTCATCGATCTCCTTGGTGGTGATCTTCTTGTAGTTCAGGCTGAGCGTGGCCTCGCCACCGAGAAGCGTGCTGCCGCTCGCCATCTTGCGGACGTTGCCATCTGGGCTCCTCAGCACGAGGATGAAGGCGCAATCGCTCTGCATGGTGCACTGGTTGTCAACCTGCGAGAGCGTCCATGTGCCGGCGGGCGTGCTCAAGGTTGCCGTATAGATGCTGGGCAGATGAGGCGGATTGCCGAAGGGCACCAGGTCCGCGTCCGCCCAGATCCCGTCCGGGTCATGGCTGACATTCTTATGGGAAAGAGCAAGCTGGAATTGGTAGCCCTGCGGTACCTGGGCCGACACCGGCAAGGTCGATGCGCCGAGGGTCATTGCTGCGGCGAGGGTGAGAAGTCGAATTGTCATGGGTTTATCCCTGGCGAGAGGCGAACCGGTCGCGGATGAGAAGCACGGCGCCAAGCGCCACACGGCCGACGAGATAAACGACCGCAAGACCCGCAGTTCCGATCAGGATCGGGCGGCAAATGCGCCAGGCTTGCGTTTGCAGAAATGCGTCGATCTCAACGGCGAAGATGAGGAAAGCGAGCGCTCCGGCGACGAGCCCGAGGCACAGCCCGAAGATAAGGCCGCCGTCGCCACGGGACTGGTTGGGAGGATCGACGTAGTAATAAGGCTGTTGGTCGGAATTCATCTGAAGCTCCTGAGCAAGGGCCGCGCAACGGATCGGCTCACAGACGGTTGGCTGATCGGTTGCGCGGTTCTTGGGAGTTGGGGGGAAGGTGAATCGGCCAGACGGCCGGGCCAGATCCTCAGTTGGAAACCGAGAACCAGATCGTGACCGGCTGACCTCCGGTCGGCGTGATCACCACGTTGTAAGGCTTGTCGCGCATGGGACGGGCAGTTGTGATGACTTCGCTCGTCGGGCCACCGTCTTTCTGGGAAGCCCATTGCGTCTTTGTTTTGCCGCACATGTTGTCGTTCGCGTTCGGAGTCCACTCCCCGTCCGACATGCTGCCCGCCGTCGTGCCATCCGGGCATGGAAGATAGGGCTGATATCGAACGCCGCTCGTTTGCCCACCTTCCGGGCAGGAAGGCCAGGAACCGCCCTTGTCGAGGATACGGAAGAGTTCCTCCATGACGGGGACGCAATAGGGGATGCTGGCCCACCCGGTCGGCGAGGCGGAGCACAACAGGACCTTGCATCCAAAGGAAGCATCCTGGGCCTGCGCGCGTTCGCCCGTCGCGGCCAGAGCGCCGAGGCATACGAGAATGGCCAATGGGCGCGATGTTAGGTTCAGCTTCATCGTTCAGTACCTTTAAAGCGACCTAACGTTCCGGTCGCATCTCCTTAGTAGTTTCTAGAACTTCTGTCAGATGCCCTTACGAGGCCTGAAAGTCACACTGGTTAATTTTTCCAGGGTCTCCAGTCATTTCCCCTTGCTAGGATCATAATCATATATATACGGTATGCAAGCGAATTGGAGGCGATATGAAAGGCTTTCTGCCTGCGGCAGCCTTGGTCGGGGTGACCCTGATGAGCGGATCCGCGACAGCGGACCAGGTCATCGTCCAGTCGAACGGCCAGCCGGTCAAAGTCACGGCCCTTGCCGGTAACCCGCCCGCGACGATGCCCGCGGATGAGGGAAACGCACCGATGCAGCCACAGGCGGCTCCGGCGGCCGATGTCCCAGCCGGTGCCGCCATCCGGTGCAAGGACGGGTCGACGCCGCCGGAACTGATCCGGGCACTCATAGAAAAGGAGGCGGCGCGGCAGGGCGGCGATCTCAAGCTGGCGCTGGCAATCGCCGATCAGGAATCCGGGTTTGGCGCGCGGCAGAACTCCGATGCCGGCGCCCGGGGGCCAATGCAGCTGATGCCTGAGACGGCGCGGCGCTACGCCGTCAGTGATATCTGTGATCCCGCCGAGAACATCAGGGGCGGCATCGCTTTCCTCAAGGATCTGAACGCCACATTCGGCGGCAACGTCATGCTGATGGTTGCCGCCTATAACGCGGGCGAAAACCGCGTCCTGAAGTCGGGCGGCGTGCCCGCGATCCGAGAAACCGTCGATTACACCGCCCGCGTGACGAACGTCTATTACGGCTTCGACAACGTACTGAAGGGCGGCAAGCGCGCGAAGAAAAGCGCCGCTGTGGCGGCACCCGCGCCCCTGGAATCAACGCCTGCGGCGGTCGACGCCACGGGGTCGGTTGGTAACGCAGAGCCACTCAAACCAATCAACAAACCGAAAGCCGACGGGGACCGCTGGATAGGTGGCTCGGTGCTCTATGTCGAAGAAGGAGAATGAGAGTGCAAATCAAAGCGCGTAGGCACCTCGCAGATGCCCTGGCTATCGCGGCCATGGCGGCTATCGCAACGGCAAGTCATGCCGACATGTCCTGGGCTGCCGGTGGTGGCGACATGTTCCAGCCGATCAACAACGTCTTCACCAGTGTCCTCCAGTTCATGACCGGGACGTTTGCCACGACGGCCGCGACGATCGCGGTTTGCGCGGTCGGCTACCTGGCCCTGACGAGCCGCGTGCCGTGGTCGTGGTGTTTTTCGATCATCGTCGGCGTCGCCTTCATCTTCGGCGGGGCGCAGCTGGTGAACACGCTGTCGTCCGGCATGGGCAACTGAGGTGGGAGGGGGCTTGCTCGTTAAAGCGGGCCGGCCCCCTCGTCGAAAGGGCGAGGCATGAGCGAACAAGTCGACAACGATCAGAGGCCACAGAGCGCGCCGCTCGTACTTGGCCTGACGCGACCACGAATGATGCTGGGAATTCCGATGGAACTGTTCGTGGGCGAGTTCGTGCTCACGCTGCTGATCTTTCTGAACACCAAGAATCTTCTGATGTTTCTGCTGATCTTTCCGATCCACGCGATCTCCTACGTATTGACGATCCGTGACGCCCGGCTGGTCGACATCGTGAAGGTGCGCCTTTCCAAGTGCCCTGGCACCCGAAACCGGGGCTTTTGGGGCGGCAACTCCTATAGCCCGTGAGACCTCCGATGGCAGTCCAAAGAGCGGTTCGAAGCTCACTCGAGTATGGCAGCGTCGCGGCGCGAGAGAAGAAGATAGCGGCGCACATACCCTATGTCCGGCATGTTGATGAGGAGACCTTGCGGACCAAGGACGGCATGCTCGTCCGGTTCCTGAAGATTGACGGCTTCTGCCATCAGACCGCTGATCAAACCGAGATCGACAACAAGTCCAACGTCCGAAATACCTTTCTGAAGGCGATGAACGACAGCCGCTTCGCGGTGTACAGCCATATCGTGCGCCGGCGCATCGTGCCGGAAGCGGCCGGAAGCTTCACAAACGAATTCTGCCGCGACCTGGACGCCCGCTATATGGCAGGGCTCAGCGAAAAGCGGATGTATGTGAATGATCTCTATCTGACGATCATTCGCAAGGGCTTCCAGGGCAAAATCGGCTTTGCCGACGCGATTGCTTCCCGGTTCCGGCAGGCGGCCGGAGCTGGGAGCGACCTTCTCGATCGCGAGGCCCGTGAGGAACTGCGCCAACACGCCGCCAACATCGAGCGCGACATGGCCGCCTACGGCGCCCGGGCGCTGAAGGTGGTGCTGCGGAAGGGCTCGGTCTATTCGGAGCCGTTGGAGTTCCTGGCGCAGCTGCTGAACGGCGGCCAGCATATTCAGATGCTGCTGCCGCGCATGGGCTTGGACGAGTATCTGCCGACACGGCGTATCACGTTCGGCAAGAAGAGTCTCGAGCTGCGTGGGGCGACGTCCGACCAGGTGCGCTTCGGGGCGATGATCTCGATACGTGAATACACGCCCTACACGGTCTCGGGGATGATGGACGGCCTGCTGCGGATTCCAGGCGAGTTCATCGTAACCCAGAGCTTCGCCCTGCAGGATCGCGCACCGGTCATGGCTGAAATCGCCAAGGTGGGCCGGCAGATCGCCGCCTCGGACGAAGGCGGAACTTCCCTTGAGACAGCGATAAACACCGCGCGGGAAGAGATCGTCAGCGGCAGCGCCGTGATGGGCAAGCACCACCTTTCGGTGATGGCGCTGGGCGACAGCGTCAAGGAGATGGAGAGCTGCGTCCAGGCGGTGACCAAGGAAGTTCAGAATACCGGCATGGTGACGGTCCGCGAGGACCTCAATGCCGAACCCACCTTTTGGGCGCAGCTTCCAGGCAACTTCAATCATATCGCCCGTCGAGCGTTGATCTCTTCCCGCAATTTTGCGGGTCTGGCGTCGTTTCACAATTTTGCGGTCGGACGGGCCAGCGGCAATCGCTGGGGACCAGCCGTCTCCCTGCTCCAGACGACATCGAAGACGCCTTACTATTTCAATTTCCATCGACTCCAGGTGGGCAACTTCACCGTGACGGGTCCGACGGGGTCGGGCAAGACGGTGGGCATGAGCTTCCTCATGGCGCAAGCGATGAGGATCCAGCCTCAACCGCGGCTGGCGTTCTTCGACAAGGACCGCGGCGCGGAGGTCTTCATCCGCGCGATGGGCGGACAGTATGAGGTGCTGCAGCCAGGCGTGCCCACTGGCTTCAATCCCCTTCAGCTCGAGGGCTCGCCGGCGGATCGTGAATTCGTGCTGCAGCTCCTGCGCTTTCTGGTTCGTCCTCGTGACGGGCGCACCGATCTCACGGCGGTACAGGAGAAAATACTCGAGTCGGCCGTGGAGCAGATCTTCTCGCTGCCCGTCGCAGAACGAAAGTTCGCAGAGGTCGTCCATGTCCTGAGAGGCGCCGAGGTCGGCGGCCATGACGACCTGGCCTCGCGCTTCCTCGTGTGGCTCGACCAGCGAGGATGGCTCTTCAACAATGACGTCGACGTCTGGGATGACAGCAAGGGCATCTTCGGCTTCGACCTGACAAAGGTGCTGGACGATCCGGATGTTCGGTCGGCAGCGCTGGCCTATATCTTTCATCGCATCGAGGGCATGCTCGATGGAACCCGGCCTCTCATCATGACCATCGATGAGGGCTGGAAGGTCCTCAATGACGACAAATTCGGCGCGTTTTTGAGCGACAAGCTCAAGACGATCCGCAAGCTCAACGGCATCATTGGCTTCGGCACGCAGTCGGCCAAGGATATTGTGTCATCGAAGATGGCGCACACGCTGCTCGAGCAAACGCCTACGAACCTCTTCTGGCCAAACCCCAAGGCCGACGAAGCCAGCTACATTGATGGATTCAAGCTGTCGCGCGTGGAGTTCGACTGGGTTCGAACAACACCGCCGGAGTCGCGGCAGTTCCTGGTCAAGCATGACCACGACAGCGTCATTGCCACGCTCGATCTGTCCCACATGCTCGACTTCGTAAAGGTGCTCTCGGGCAACGCGGAAAGCGTTGCCGAGTGCGAGGCGCTTCGCGCCCGCTACGGCGACGAGCCGGAAAAGTGGCTCCCTTATTTCTGTGGCTGGAGGAGTGAATCGTGAAGCGATTGATCGCAGCGACCGTGCTGGTGTTGGCAGGATCCACGGCGGCGCTGGCCGACGGCGGCGTGCCGGTGACCGACTCGGCGGTGACGGACAAGGAAACCAACACCGCCAAGTGCATGGAGCGTGCCCGGGCTTTCAAGCAAAGCCAGGTTACGCCCCAAAACGGCATCAAGGGGAGTGTGGCGACGTCCGGAGAGGCGGGCGCTATCCAGAATGTCGGTACCGCCAATCTTGTCGGTGGCGCGCTGTCCGGAACGAGCGTTGGCGGCATCGATGTGGGCGCCTTGCTGCAGGTTGCCGGCAGCGCCGCTGCACTCAAGAGCCAAAAGGCGGGCCAGGTCATCAATGCCATGGCTGCGGTGACGCAGGCCTTGAACAGCAACAAGGATGCTCTGGCCGGGCAGGGCACTCAGGTCGGGTCCGTGAATTCCATCCAGGGCGGATTTGACCAGAACTCCGCGGCTCGGCTCGCGACGGCCGGCGTATGGGGACAGGCAATACAGGCAGGCAGCACGACGCTGGAGCTTCGAAACACGCAGCTGACTGATCAGGTCACGGCGGCGAGCGCCGCAAGCATGGCGATGCAGTACGACAAGTCGAAGGCGCGCTTCATCGACAGCGGGACGGTCCAGTCGGACAACACCGAAACGGTTTCGACGCAATCGACGTCGCTTGGGCAGATCCAGGCCGAACTCGACGCAGCGCAGGCGGCGGCAAGGAATACCGTCACCGCAACAGGATCCATCCCAGATACCAATTCCGTGGATTCCACGGGCAATTGAGGAGAGTACCATGTCCTTGAAACACCTCGTCCTCGCAGGCGTCGCCTCCATAGGGTTCGTCGCGAGCGCAAGCGCCCAGGGCGTTCCGGTGATCGATTCGGCGGTGTTGACGCAGGCCACGCAAACGGCCTCGAACACGAACCAGATCATGAACTCGAACAACAGCATTCTGCAGACGGTCAACAAGACTCTGGAAGCGGTGACCGGCAATCGATCGACCTCGAACATCGCCAATGCGGCGCTCGGGGGCGGGTTCTCCATGGGGGGCGCACCGGATCTCAGCTCGCTTCTGGGCGGGGCGCAGATGTCGTGGGGCTCGCTCGGCGATTTCGCCAAGAGTGCGACGACGGTTCTGAACGCCCTCAATCTTGTGAAATCGCTGACGGGTCGAACCGACAGCTCCAGCCTGTCGGGAACCGACAAAGCCTACCAAGGCGCCGTGAATACGGCCGCCGCATTGACCGGCATGATAGCGGGGACGCAGGCGAGCTCGACAGAGCGATCGGCGGCCTTCACAGCGGCCAGCCAGCTCGTGGGCACCGCCTCGGACATCAAGGGATCGATCGATCAGAACTCGCAGATCCAGACGCAGACGGCTCTGACGATCAACGAGCTGATCGGCGTGATGAACGCTGGTAACGCGGCCCTGAACGCCCAGCAGATGCAGGAGCTGGCAGCGCAGGCCAAAGCGGCGAATGTCATGAGCTACGACAAGACCAAAGCCCGGTTCGTCGGACAATGAGGCGGCAGCAGAATCCACTTCGCCGCCTGGGGTTGCTGCTGGCCTGCGCGATTGTGACGGCGTTGTCGTCATGCGCGGGTCACTCGGAGCTCAAGGCGCCATGCTCGGCCTCCGCCAGGGACCTCGCTGCGAACGGGCCGATCTTCGCCAGTATCGGTTCCGATCGGTGCGGACCCATGCGGTCGATCAATCAACAATAGTGCGGGCAACAGGGCAGGGCTTGGCGTGGATAGCAGCGATATTTTCGGGACGTTGTTGGGCAAGGTCGACAGCATGGGCGTCAGCATGGTCCAGACGCTCTATTCGACCCTGGCAACGGCCCTGCAGCCCGTCTTCATGGCGGGCGTGACCTGCTTCATCGCCTGGTGGGGCTACGAAATGCTGTTCGGGCGGGCGTCCATGACGGCCGGCGCCTTCGTCTGGCGGCTCGGAAAACTGCTGTTCATCTATACCCTCGCTTTCACCTGGAGCACCTTCCAGCCGCTCATCGTCGACACGCTGACGAAAGCACCCGAGGGGGTCGCGACGGCAGTGTGCGAGGCAACAGGGGGCACGACCTGCGGGACACAGGCCTCATCCATGTCTCAGGGCCTGACTGATTTATGGAACGCCACCATGGCGGCGGCGACCAACGTCTCTGCGGCGGGCGGCTGGACGGGCGTAGGCCTGATGATCCTGTCCTACATCGTCATGCTCATCGCCGGCGTCATGCTTTGCATTGCGGTATTCCTCATGATGTTCGGCAAAATGGCGATGTTCGTGTTGCTGGCGACGGCGCCGATTTTCCTGTGCTGCGCGATGTTCAATTTCACCTCGCCCATTACGGATGGCTGGATGCGGTCCCTGGCGCAGTACGCGCTGCTGCCGATCATCGTCTACGCTATCCTGGGCGTCATGCTCATCCTCTTGAAGACGAGTGTCCAGGATATCCAGACATCGGTGAGCAGCGACACGGCCATGACTGTGGTCGCGCCCTTCCTGCTGATGTGCGCGGTCACCGCTTTCCTGCTGACCCAATCGCTCAACATCGTACACGGCCTGGTGGGCGGCGCCCGGCTCGATGCGTCCAGCGGAGGCGGTGCACTCGTGAGAGGCGCTCGTCGCATGATTGGGGCAACGGGCCGCTTCGGCGAAAGCCAGGTCCGGGGGGCGCAGCAGAAGCTGCGTCATGTCGGCCCCGATCCCGTCCTCGCGCAGATCGAAGCCGCCGCCCGCCAGGCCCGCACCTAAGAACCTCTTTACCGGAGAACTATAATGCCAGATGGCGCTACGAGCGGCGCGCAAACGCCGCCGCTGGTCGACTCACGCTATTACAGCGATGGCCAGAAGTGGGAGACCTCGGTTTACCGGGCGACGGCGCTGTCGCGCAGCGCCTGGCGAATGGTGGCTGTACTCATGGGAATTGCGCTGTGCGCGGCAATCGGCCTGTTGTGGGCGATGCTACCGCTCAAGCAGTTCGATGTCGTCGTGCTCGAGGTGGACAAGACCACAGGATATGTCGAGGCGAGCCGGCCGCTTGAGCAAAGTGGCGACCTCACGCAGAACGAGGCCGTCACACGCGCGAATATCGTACGCTTCATCAGGGCGCGCGAGACCTACGACCCCAAGGGTCTCAGGGACAATTTCGACCTCGCGTCCTTGTATTCAACGGGGAAGGCATCCCGGGACCTCGCGGACGCCTTCGCGGGATCCAATCCGCAGAACCCGATGAAGCTCTGGGGCGCGGAAACGACCATCTCGGTCCAGGTCAAAAGCGTGATCTTCCTCAATGAGAGGACAGCCGCGGTCCGGTTCTCGACAACGAGATCAAACGCGCAAGGCACGGTGATCGAGCATTGGGTGGCCAATGTCCGCTTCCGCTACACCTCCGAACCGATGCGCAACGACTGGCGCTTTGACAACCCCTTGGGATTCCAGGCCACCGAGTATCGCCGCGACCAGGAGACGGTGACGCCGGAAGTGCAGGGAGCGAAGCCGTGAGATCGTCGCTCAGCGCCGCCGTGATGATCGCGACTCTCCTGTTGGCTTTCGCTGACACGGCAGCGTTCGCGGAAAGCAATCCCAGGTCTGTGAAAGCCGACGAGCGGATCCGAACCGTGCCGTTCCAAAAGGACAACGTCATCAACCTCCAGGCGATGATGGGCGTATCGACCATGATCGAATTCAACGACGACGAGCGCATTGCAACCGTCGCGATGGGCGACACCCTGGCCTGGCAGGCGGTGCCCGATCAGAGCAAGCGCTTTCTCTTCATCAAACCCCTGGAGCCCAAGGCCGTCACCAACATGAACGTGGTGACGAGCAAGAGGGTCTACAACTTCATGCTCTCCGGCGCCGTACCGGGGAATTCGCGGCAGGCGGTGTTCAAGTTGCGTTTTGCCTATCCCGAGGATGAGTCCAATGCGGGCCTCATGGCGGCTGCGAAGGAAAACGCGAGCATGCCCAATCTCCGGGCGGCCTTGGCTCACCCGGAAAGCCTCAACTACGACTACGGCTACAAAGGATCGGACCAGAACAAGCCCTCCGCCGCTCTCGACGACGGCACAAAGACCTTCTTCAAATTCTCGGGCGAGATTCCGGCGATCTTCGCTGTGAAATCGGACGGCAGCGAGACGCTGATCAACTACCGGCGAGAGGGCGATTACATCGTCGTCGACAAGGTCACCGCGCAGTGGACGCTGCGCAATGGGGCGGAGACGACCTGCGTGTTCAACAACAAGCTGATCAAGTCGTCGGCAAAGTGATCGGGAGGATTTGATGGCGGTCGATTTCGAGAGCGAAGGCAGCATCGGCGAGAGCGTGGCCACCAAGGGCACGGGCCGCGCCAACCCCTTCGTGACGCTGGTGCTCGTGTTGGTGGGCTTGGGCGCCATGGGCTATGCCTACTATGTCAGCTACATCAAGAGCGCCCCCAAATCGGCGGTGCAGAGCGACGAAGAATTCAATACGGCGCGCTCTGCTCCGAACCTCTCATTCGATGCGCCGGCCCCGGCGACCGAGAACAAGCAGGTATTCGAACCACCTCCGCCGGCGGTGACGCCGCCCGCCGTCGAGGCGGTTGTCGCACCCCCTGCAATCCAGGTGCCACAGGCGGCGGCGCCGCCGGCCCTGGATGACGAGGACGAGCGTCGCCGGCAGGAGGCGGAGCGACGCAGACTGGAGGAAGAGAAAAAGCGGTTGGCTCGGCTGCAGTCCAACATGCTGGTCGTGGACTCAGCAAATGGCTCGGCGGGCCTCGGCGCCGGCGGCGGGAGCGCCGGCTCGGAAGGCACGAGCACAGCCTCGGCGGAACGTGAGGAAGACCCGAACAGACGCTTTTTGAACAACATGGCCGGACAGGAAGTGCAGCTCGTCGCGGCGACCCAGAATACCCGGATCGATGCCCTGATCCCGCAGGGCACGATGATCCGGGGTGTGCTCGAGACGGCCATTCAGTCGGACCTTCCTGGCATGGTCAGGGCGACGATTTCAACGGACGTCTATTCATTCGACGGCCGACGGATCCTTCTGCCGAAGGGCACGATGATCACCGGTGAGTACAGAAGCGGCCTATCCCGAGGCCAGACGCGGGTCATGATCGTTTGGACACGCGCCCTCAGGGCGGATGGAACGTCGATCGCCCTTGGCTCCTATGGCACCGATGATCTCGGACGATCCGGTGTAACGGGTGATATCGATAGACATTACCTGGAGCGGTTCGGATCGGCCGCGGTGCTGAGCCTCGTGGGAGGCGTCAGCTCCTTCATAGCGGGCTTCGACTTCAAGAGCGGCGAATCCTCGACCTCCAGCAGCAATAGCAGCAATCAGAACAGCCAGTCGGCGATGTCGCAGGCCCAAACGTCCATTTCGCAGACAATGTCCGACATGGCGAACCAGGCTCTCAAGGAGAGCATCAATATTCCGCCGACGATTCACGTCGACCAGGGAACGCAGATCATCGTGTTCGTTCGTCGCGATCTGGATTTCTCCTCACTCTATCCCGACCCAGCGAAAGAGGCGCCCTATGAATTACGTCATCCCAAAGCCAATGCTGCAAAATCCAAAGAGCGAAGCGATGTGGGTAGGGCTTCCTACCTTCCTCCGTCAGGCGGCTACGCCCCTCAAGGCATGGTTACAAAACCCTAACGTGATCGAGATCATGTGCAACAGGCCGGGCGAGATCTGGGTCGAAGAGGTTGGCGTGCCCCGTATGGTCAGGCATCAGGTGCCTGAGCTGACCAGTGCGGCCCTGGTGACATTGGCGCGCCTGGTTGCCGGCAATACGGCGCAGCATGTGAACGAAGAGACGCCGTTGATCAGCGCAGCTATGCCGCACGGCGAGCGTTTTCAGGGCGTCCTCGCACCGGTTGCCGCCGATGGCGGGGCCTTCGCCATCCGTAAGCAGGTGATCGCGGACCTGACCATGGACCAATATGCCGAGATGGGCGGCCTCGATACGATCAAGGTGACAGGTCCCCGCATGGTCGAAGACGGAGAGCTCTCGGACATCGAAGGCGAACTGCTCGACCGTTTGCGTGACCCGAGCCGGGCCGCCCGGCGAGATTGGTTTCGCTTTGCGGCAGAAAACCGAATTACGATGCTGATCTCCGGGGGCACATCGACAGGCAAAACGACCTTCTTCAACGGCCTCCTCAAAGACGTCCCCCCTTGGGAACGTCTGATTTCCATCGAGGACACCCGCGAGCTCAAGCCGCCCCAGGCGAACTACCTGGCGCTGGTTGCATCGAAGGGCGGGCAGGGCAAGGCAAAAACGACGATCCAGGAGTGCCTGGAGGCCGCGCTCCGCCTGCGACCGGACCGGATCTTCATGGGAGAGATACGTGGCGCCGAGGCCTATTCATTCCTGCAGGCAATCAACACCGGCCATCCAGGCTCAATGTCGACCCTTCACGCGGATAATCCTCGGGGGGCATTCGAGCGCCTCGCCATGGCGACGATGCATGCGGGCCTGGGCCTGACCAAGGCGGAACTCCTCGAATTCGTACGTTTCGTCGTGCCCGTGGTGATTCAGATCACGCGTGATCCCAAGACTGGCCGACGCAGTGTCAGCGAAATCTACTTCAATAAGTGGAAGGCCGCGTGATGAAGGAGGGCGAAAGAATAGCGCTGATCATCGTGGGTCTGGTCACGCTGCCGGCGGGGCTCTTTCTGCTTTGGTCGGCCAACTATTCGGCCGCCTATTACGGCGTTCTGCATTCCTCCGCTCTGTGGAAGGCCTTCTTTGCGGGAGACGTGTTCCTGCCGGCAAAGCAGGCCATCGCCTATTTCGGGGATGCTCGACTAAAGAAGGTCATCGCCATCGCCACAACCGGCAGCCTGGTCGAAGTCGTCATTCTCGCAGGCGTCGCCGCGGCATTGATCATGAAACCCTGGGCTGTGAAGCCGCCAAAGGATGGGTCCCGTCTGGCAACCCTGAAGGATCTCGATAAGGCGGGCCTACTCAATGGCAAACCGGGCTTCTCGGTGCTCCTCGGCACGGTGGGGAAGGGTAGGCAGGCAAAGGAAGTGCGCTACAGCGGGGACAGCCACTTCTTTGTGAACGGCCCCTCGCGCTCCGGCAAGGGACGTGGCTTCGTGATGACGAACCTCCTCGAGTATCGCGGCAGTGTCCTCGTTCTCGACGTCAAACTGGAGAATTGGGAAAAGACCGGCCCGGCGAGGCTGGCCATGGGCCAGCAATGCTTCGTCTTCGCGCCGGGATCGGCGATGTCACATCGCTGGAATCCGCTGGACTTTGTGCGGGGGTGGCCAGAGCGCTCGACGGACCTCATCAACCTGGCCGCGAGCTTGATACCGCTCGGCGAGAAGGAAGAGCCCTACTGGAAGCAGACGGCGCGCGGCCTTTTTGCCGGCGTGCTGGGCTATGTGCTGGAATCTCCCGCCATGGAAGGCCGGCGGGATCTGCGCTCTGCGCTGCGCATGTTCTCGACGGGCAAGCCCTTCTCCACAGTGATCCGCAAGATTCTGGACGAGGAGCCGGACCTCAATCAATTCATCATCGGCACCTTCAAACAGCATCTGAGCCGTGACGAGGAACAGCGCCCGTCCTTCGAGGGACATATCACGACGTCGCTGTCGCCGTTCAACAACCTGCTGATCGCGGCAGCGACGAGTGCGAGCGACTTCGACATTCGCGAGCTGCGGCGCAATCCATTCTCGATCTTCATCGGCAGCCCGGTGTCGGATTTCGGAACAGTTGAGCCGATCATCCGCCTGCTCATCCAGCAGATTCATGATGTGATGCTGCGGGCGATGCCCGGGAAGGACGAGCCCTACAAGATCCTGATGATGCTCGATGAATTCTATCAGTTTGAGCGTCTTCCGGAGATCATCAAGCGCGCACCCCTGGTTGCGGGGTATGGGATGACCATTGCGCTCATCGCGCAGAACATACCCCAGATCGATGAACGCTATGGGGTGAAGGTCCGCGATGCCCTGTTGGGTAATATGGACATTCAACTCTACATCGCGGTCGGCGATGACACGACGGCAAAGATCGTCTCGGACAATCTCGGAAAATATTACGTCGAGCGTGAGGGTTGGGGGAAGGGCGGCGGCTTTCTCCTCGGAAAGCAGGCATCGCAGGGGCGGTTCGAACCGGTGCCGCTGATGCCACCCGACAGCGTTCGCCGGCTCGACGACGCAAACACGTTGTTGCAGATCCGCGGCACCTACGGCGCCGTGCTCTTCAAGCTGAATTTCTACACCGACAAAGCGTTTGTGGAACGCCGGCAGGAAGCCTCGGCAAAAGCGTCGGCTATGCCGCAACCCCTGCTGGTCGAGGCGCAGGAATGGCCGCTGTTCGAAGACCGGCCGGCCGGGATGGCGAAACCGCCGTCAACGACGAGGTCAGGCACGTCGGTTATTCTACCCAACAGCAAGGTTCATGCGATCCAAGAAACATTGGGCGACGATGCAGCCTACGAAGTGGAGGTGCTCGCGCGAGACGTCTTCAGGGCGCCGGCTCAATTCCTTCAAATTTATCGGCAGGCAATCGCGGCCCTGGAAAACGCAGAGGCGGCCGAAGTCCTGTTCAATCTGCGAGAGCAGCCGCAGATATATGGTGTCCTGCTCGGCGCCGATCGCGGGCTGGGTCTGAAGGAGAGGGCAGCTCGCAAACGTGCCTCGGCGGCAATCTGGCCCTTGCGCGAGGCGATCATCCGGCAGAGGCGGCAAATCATTGAGCAACGCGCTCGACGCTATGCGGAAGCCGAGAAGCAGATTGCTTCGCTCAAGGCGTCGATTCCGACGGAATCATCGATGGTCCCAGCAGCGGCAGCGCCGGCAGAGATCGTCGCGGGGAGTGCAAACAAGAACCCGGAGCCTAGCCTGGTCGAACTGCCTTCAACCGTCCGAGTAGGGCGGCTTGCCGCCCTCGATGCCGTGCGTCAGGCGGAAGCCGCGAACACTTGGGAGGAGCCAGATGGTGATGACATCTTTGGTGACCGCCCCCTGCTTGAACCAGAGGCTGCGCTGTCCGAAGGCGAAGCCCCGACCCTCCTGATCGAGGAAGATGACGACAGCGACCAGCTCAACTTCCACGAAATCGACGAGGCGGTCGGCAAGCTGGCAGCGATTGCCGATGAAGAAATGGCGAAGGGCAGGGCGCGGGACACGGGCGCGCTGGCGGACGCAGTGGCGAGGATGCAGGCGGCAGTGAAGAACGCTGCGTCCGACGACACTATTCTGCTTCTGGATGGCGGGATGGCAGCGGCATGAAAAACGGCATGGCGATCGACCCGTTCGCGCTCTCGGTATCGGTGATGCAGTTCCTGGATGCGGCCGATCACGACCTGCCGAGGGCGCTCGAGCTGGCGGGCGCTGAGGTACTTGCGCTTCGGCGCCTTGCGAGTGCCGGGCTTGTCCGGAAGGCAACAACGCTCATCGACAAGCACAGTGTTCCACGGCTCGAGTGGATGGCCGTGGATGCCGAAGACTTAGAACAAGGGGAGCTTGAACTGTGAAATTTACGAGTGCGGCCATTATCGGCGCGGCCATGGGCCTGGCCTCCTGCGGCGGCCCCGTTTGGCATAGTGGGCCGATCAAACCGATCTACACCGCGCCGCTTGAGCCTGTTCCTTATTCGATCGCCAGAGAGCCGGTCTCTCGGAATGAGGGCGGGGGAGCGAGACCAAGACGCTCAGTGGCTAGGCATCAGGCGAGGGGAGCAGTTGCTCATCCGATTATCGTGGCTGGAACCGCCCACGAGGACTCGAGCCCGGCCGGCGTCATTCGAATTGTGGAAGTGGCGAACGCGCAGTGTTCGGTGATGCTGACCAGCCGTTCGTTGCTCGATGTGAACCGTGCGGTACCGCGGGGCTGCGGCCGAAGCGGGCTCGGCAGGGTGAATGCCTGGCGCAGGAGCGGAAAGCAGATTGACCTGTTCGTGCCGGGTGGCGAGCTCGCCGGCCGGCTAATGGAAGAAGCCGACGGCAGCTTTGCGGGATTGACTGCGAGCGGGTCCAAGATTCGCACGGCAAAGTAGGGAGGGGCGGGAGCACCAAATCCGCGAGACGGCGAATGATCCAGGACGAGCCGCCTCTGCAAGGGCGGGTCATCTTTCAAGAACGTGCGGAGACGGTTCCTGCAAGAACCGCCTCCGCGCCCCACGCGTTACGCAGGGCCTGACTGACCGCCAGACCCTGAGCGTAGCGCAAAACCGTTAACCATAACACTCAGGGTTAGATCATGACGATTTCTGCCTCGATGGCGGTCGGCGCGCGTGTGCGCGGCGACGGTCCATTGCATCATAAAAAGCGCCTGCTGATGCTGGGCGCGGCCGGCTTCGTGCTGGCGATGGGCGCGTCGGGCGCCCAGGCCCAGTCGCTGCCCAATTTCGGCGCCATGCCGTGGGGGCCTGTCAGCGAGGACGCCAACCACGACGTTGGCATCAACCTCGGAAACGGGATTTATCAGGGCACTGCGACCACCATCATCAATGGCGGCAACGGCTTTGTCGGCGCGACCCAGTCGGTGATCGTGAACTCGGACAATGGCGAGATCTACGTGGACCGGAGCTTCGTTGTTGACGCCAACAACGGAATCATCGGGACCGCCACCGATCCGGTGACCAACTCGTTCATCTTCAACGCACCGAACGCCACCATCAGTGGGGACAACAATTTCCTCGCCAACGGGTCAGCTGCTGTCGGCGACAACAACACCGCCTTCATTGGCGGCACGGTGACCGGTGACAACAACTTCGTCGTCGGCGGTACTGCCACCGGCAACAACACGATCGCGATCGGAAAAGGGGCGACCACCGGCGCAGACGACACGGTTGCAATGGGCACCGGAGCGCAGGCGACCGCGGCCAATGCCGTTGCGCTCGGCAATGGCGCTTCTGCGCAGGGGCAGGGCGACGTCGCCTTTGGCTCGGGCTCGGTCGCCAATGGCGCGACGGGAACGAGCAGCACAGTCATCAATGGGCAAACCTACAACTTCGCCGGCATCTCGCCGGTCGGGACGGTCAGCGTCGGCAGTGCCGGCAGCGAGCGCACGATCACCAATGTGGCGGCTGGCAGCGTCTCGGCCACCTCGACGGATGCCGTCAACGGCTCCCAGCTCTACGCGACCAACCAGGCGGTCGACGCGCTGGCGACCTCGATCGCGACGGGCGACCCTAACTCGGTCAAGTATGACGATCCCACCAAGTCGAGCGTCACCATGGGCGGCCCAACATCGACCGATGGCGGCGTGACGGGTGGTACGACCATCACCAATGTCAGCCAGGGCGCGCTTTCCTCGACCTCGACCGACGCGGTGAACGGGTCGCAGCTCTACGCCACCAACCAGAACGTGACGAACCTCGGCAACCAGATCACGAACCTGAGCCAGGACGTGACCAATCTCGGCACGACCGTCAACAACATCAGCCAGGACGTCACCAACCTCAACAACGGCACGGCCGGCATCGTCCGCCAGGTCGGCGGCGCCCCGGGTAGCGGCGAGATCACGGTCGGAGCGGAAACAGGCGGCACCGTCGTCAACGTGTCGGGCACGGACGGCGATCGGACCGTGACCGGCGTTGCAGCGGGCACGCTGTCCTCCACCTCCACCGACGCCGTGAACGGCTCGCAGCTCTATGCGACCGGCAGCACCGTGGCCACGATCCTCGGCGGCGGCGCCACCTACAACTCGACCACGGGCGAGGTGACCAACCCCTCCTATGTGATCAACGGCAACACCTACAACAACGTGGGCGACGCCCTGCAGGCGGCCGCCTCGAGCGGCACGGACGATCTTGCCGTGCACTATGTGGCCGATGCCAACGGCAACCCGACCAACCAGGTCGCGTTGATGGGCGACGGCTCGGGCGCCGCCGTGTCGATCACCAATGTCGCGGCCGGCTCGGTTGCGGCGGGCTCGACCGATGCCGTGAACGGCGGGCAGCTGCATGACCTCGGCCAGTCCCTGGCGGACGGCATGGGCGGCAACAGCACCTACAATTCCTCGACGGGCACGGTCACGACCTCGCTGAACTATGGTGGCAACACCTACGATTCGGTGCAGGGCGCCCTGAGCAACATCGACAACTCGATCAATGGCGGCGCCGGCATCAAGTACTTCCACACCAACTCGACCGAGGCGGATTCGAGCGCCACGGGCGACAACTCGACGGCGATCGGCCCCCTGGCCGTGGCGACGGCGACGGACTCGATCGCGATCGGCAACGGCGCCGTGGCGAGCAATGCCGGCAGCGTCGCCCTCGGTGCGGGATCCACGACCGATGCCGTGCATGACGGGCAGAAGGGCTTCGGCTCGGCGACCGTCGCGGGATCCTCGGCAACTGCTTCCGTCTCCGTCGGGTCATCCGGCAAGGAGCGGCAGATCCAGAACGTGGCAGCCGGCGTGGTGTCTTCCACCTCGACGGATGCCGTCAACGGCTCGCAGCTGAACTCGGTGATTGGCGGCGTCAACAATGTCGGCACCTCCACGGCCTCGGCTCTCGGCGGCGGCTCGCAGTACGATCCGACCACCGGCCTGATCAGTGCTCCGAGCTACACGGTGCAGGGCAACACCTACAACAATGCCGGCGATGCCTTCTCGGCGATCGACGGTGCTCTCAGCCACCAGGGCGCGCAGCTCAACTGGCTGATGAAATATGCCAATTCGAACTTCAAGCGTCTCGACGGCGCCATTGCCGGCATGACGGCCCTGGCCACGCTCGAGTTCGACCCGACGCCCGGCAAGTTCTCCGTCGCGGGCGGCTGGGGCTTCTATGAGTCCCAGCATGCCTTCGCGGGCGGCGTTGCCTACACCTTCAACGACAGGCTGCAGGTCAACGGCCGCGGCTGGTATTCGCCCTCCTCGAGGACGGGCGGCGGCGGCATCGGCGTCCGGTATTCCTTCCCCTGATATCCGATTGCCACTGAGGCGGCGGGGATCAATTCCCCGCCGTTTTCGCATCGGCCCCCAAGCAGGGCGACATCCCATCATTGAGGTTCCCATGTCCGTTTCGAAGACAGGCTCCGCCATTGTCCTGGCAGCCGCGATCGCCATCCTCCCGCACACGGCCTCTGCACAGCAGGCGACGACGGCCGATGTTCCCGCCGCCTCAGCGCCGGCGCCGCAGCTGGATACGACGATCAGATTTGACGATGCCGTGGGGCAGGGCGAGACGCCGGCGCCCGGCGAACTCGTGAAGACCATCCGGGAATTCGGGCCCTGGACTTCGGTCTGCTCGCGAACCTCCAAGCGTGCCGTCTGCCTGTTCATCCAGACCGTGGTCAACGAGGCCCGTGCGCCCTTGTTGAGATGGGGCATCCGGCAGGACGTCAAGGGCCACTCCTACATCGTCATGGAGATGAGCAAGCCCGTGGATACGGCGGCCGGCCTGCACCTCCAGCTGGACGGCATCAAGCTCGCGCCCCAGGCCGTCGCCTGCAAGGTGACCTGCGCCTCCATTCTGCCGTTCGACAATGTCGTGGGCGGCTGGATCAAGACCGGCAAGGTCGCACGTTTCGAATGGACGTCCCAGGGCCAGCCGGTCGTTGCCACCGGCACGCTCGAGGGCCTGTCGCTCGCCCTGAGTGAGACAGGCAAATATCTGGCGAGCCTGCAGCAGCCCGCGACCGCTACTCCGGCCGCAGGGTTTTCCGGCGTGGCCTCGGCGCAGGCGCAGGCCAAAACCAAGGCCAAGGCCAAGGCAAAACCCAGGAAGCCGGTTCGCGCGGCGCCGGCAGAGGTTGACGGCCAATGACCTCTCGGGCTTGGTCGAGGGGCAGGGCGTTGGAATCCTATCGCGTGATGCTCGACGGTCTGGCGTCGAGCGGCGACCCGAGCCCGCGTCAGCAGGAGGCGAGGGCGCACCTCTCGGTCTGGTGCGAAGCGCGCGGTATTTGCCTCCTGCCGCAGCAACCCACTATCGTGCGTGTCGGCCGTCGAAGCAGCCTCGAACTCGGTCGCCTGATGCGAGCCTGTTTCGCCGTGGGGGTCCAAGGGTACCTGATCCGGATCGACATCGAGTCCGTCCCCTTGATCGAGCCCCGCTTGCAGGCGCAACATAAGGATGGCAAGGCTGCTGCCATGAAGAAATCTCAACTGCCCGGAGAGATAGCGCAGATCCAGTCGGCCGCCCGCGCCGCCATCCTGGCCTACCTGCCGGCGAAAATGACCTATTGGCAAAGGCTCCGGCATGTTGCGGCCTATGATGCCGTCGTCCGGTTGTACGCGCAGGCAAGGGACGAAGTCACCGTGCCCATGGTCGCTGGCCTCTTGAGCGAACCGGCAAACGAGGTCCGGGCGCGAATACGCCGGCTCGTGCAGTTGGGAGTCCTGGCGCAAGCCGCGCGGACGCGCGGGGGCGCGATGATCTGGGGCCTCCGGTTTGAGCCCGTCATGAACACGCGGTTCCCGATGCCACGGCGCGATACCGCCCCAGCGGATGTCGGAATCATGGCCTATCGAAGGCCGCCTGCGGTTGAGCCGCATATCTGACCGCCAGGATCAGGATGAAAACAGCATGAGGACGGCTTTGTACTGCGCGTTCGCAGCAATCCTCATTCCGGCCGCGACGTCGGCAGCCACCTATGAACGCGTCGATGGGGACAAGATTGTCATCATGGATGGCGACACGGTGGCACTCCCCTGCAAGACCCCAGGCCGGGGATGCGCCGAGCATCTTCGTTTCATCGACATCGATGCACCCGAGCTGTTCCATCCTGACTGTGACGAGGGCCTGCGGTACGCTCTCCAGGCGAAGGCGCGATTGGCTCAACTGATCCGGGGGAAAGTCATCTACGTCGAACGAGACGGTCGACACGACCTCTATGGCCGCACATTAGGCACTCTCAGGATCGGAAGCCCATCAGGCATGAACGCGGGTCAGCAGCTCATGCGCGAGGATCTCGCACGACCGTGGAAATCAGGAGCCGAGGCGCGAAAAGAGCGGCGACTCTATTGGTGCGGCCCTAACCCATGACACCAGCGAACTAACAGTTGGAATCGTACAAATGCTGCCGCCGTCTGTTGCAGCGATAGTGGCGTTGTCGCCGTCGCAGCTGAGTCCCTGAATATTGTCCTCGCCTTCGTCACAGGATTGAATGACAACGCATCAGCACGGCTTGAGTCGCCTTAAAGCGCCCCCTTACGTTCGAACCCTTAACGCTCGCTCGGTCCGGTCAGCAATCTGCGTGACGATATAGGCAATCACCATGTAGACGATAACAGCGATCACAAAGGCTTCGAGGTAGAAGTAATTGAGCGCAGCGGTCAATTGCGCCTGGGCAAAGATGTCGACCACCTCAATCGCAAATGCCAGAGATAGAGCCTTCATTATAACCATGAAGGAGTTGGCGAGATCCGGAATCGCGGCGACAACCACCTGGGGAAATAGGATGCGCCGGAACAGTTGGCTGCCCTTGTAACCCAGCGAGTAGGCTGCGTCAGCCTGACCCGTGTCGAAGGAATTGAGGGCGCCCTTTACGACCTCCGCCTGGAACGCTGCCACGCAGGCGGTCAAGGCGAAGATGATGATGACCCAGTTCGGCATCGAATGGGCGTTGAGCTCCACTCCAAGCAGCGACGCCAGGAATTGGAGCGCCGGAGGAAGACCGTAATAGGCGAGGAAGATAACGATCACCATCGGCACGCCCTTGAAGGCGACCTTGTAGGCCACGACGAATTCCCGCAGCACGGCAATCCGCCTGTATTCGACCAATGCAAACAGGCTACCGATGATCGTGGAGAAGACGAAGATCGCGAGCGCCATGCCGAGTGTGACGGGTACGGCACCCAAGATGCTCGACACGTCCTCGGTCAGTACATCCATATCCAACATGCAATGTGACCTTCTCTCCGATCAGACACTGGCCATGATCGTGCTCTTGGCCGGCGCCGCCTTCGGTGCAAACTTCGACGAGCGGAGCTCAAAGAAGCGCACGATGAGCCAGGCGAGGAGGCACATCAGAGCATAAATCACCGCCAGTACGAGGTAGGTTTCGAACTGGTACTGGTTATAGTCCCGCTCCATGATCAGATGCGCGGTCGCCATCACGTCAGCCGCCCCGATGTACATGACCAGTGCTACATTGTGGATCAGGTAGATAATCGAATTCCCGTAGCCGGGCAGGGCGATGTGCACGGCCTGGGGACCGACGATCCGAGTAACCTTCTGCCTAAAGGTGTAACCCAGACTGTCAGCGGCATCGTGCTGCCCGGGGGCAACGGCAAGGTAGGCTGGCCGCATGACTTCCGACAAATATCCACCATGGTAGAGGCTAAGTCCGATCATCGCCGCCACCGTGGGTGAGAAGAAATCTTCGATTCCGAGCAGGTCCACGACCAGGGGAAGGCCGTAGAAGGCGACGAACAACTGGAGGACGACCGGGACACTCCGGGCATAGGACACGTAGAGATCCGCCAGCTGGCTGATCACCGGTATCCTTCGAACCCGGAATGTCGTTGCGAGCAGGGCCAGGCAGAAGCCAACGATGAGGGCCGTGAACGTGATCGCGAGCGTCAACGGCAAAGCCGAAAGGAGCTCGGGGATCATGGTAGAGAGGTTCACTTTGAAACGCTCCTTTCAAGCTAGGCCTTGTCCGTCTGCGACGTGTCGCGAGGCCCGAGCTTTCGCTACTTGATGTAGGTGGCGACGTCCTCACCGAACCACTTCTGCGATAGCTTGCTGATCGTACCGTCGTCCCTCAGCTCCTTGAGCACCTTGTTCACGTCATCGGCGAGCTGCTGGTTTTCAGCCGACTTGTGGATCAAGACATAAGTGTTGTTGATCGAAACGGGCTCGCTTGCCTTGATCTCGAGCTTTTGCTCGTCAATGACGGTCTGCTCGCCGAGATTGGACGGCAGGATCAGAGCATCGTACTTGCCGCTCTGGACCTCCTTCAGGCGATCCGGGTAGGGCACGCCGGCACTCGATGCCGTGATGTCGATCTTGTAGCCAGGGTTTTCCTGCTGCCACTGGGTGACGAACTTGTAAATGCCGCCACCGGCCGTGACCGGCACGATCTGCTTGCCGACCAGATCCTTCATGCCTGCGATGGTGCTGTCCTTGCGGGTGTAGATCTTGATCAGACTAGCGCCTTCGGGGTTTTCCGGGATGAGAAACTGCTTGCTGCGGTTTGGCGACTTGAAGTACCCGCCGACCGCAATGTCGTACTTGCCGGTGGCGAGCCCGGTCTCCTGCGCAATATCCGAGACGCCTTCCATCTCGAACTTGTACTGCGGCAGCTTGGCATTGATCGCCTTAAGCAGTTCCGGCTCATATCCTTGCGGCTCGACGCCGATCGCGCCCCAGGCGAGTGGCTTGGATTCTGCCGACGTCGCAATCTTGATCGTACGAACGGAGTTCTCACTGTGGCCAGCGCCGGCGGCCGCAAAGGCGATCGCCATGCCACCAACTAAAGCCAGGCTGAACCGACGGCGAGACATTGCTTTCACTGCAGACATTTCGGAATCCCTTCTTATTGGAAGACGCGCTCGGAATTGAGGAATTGGGCAAGGCGTGGGTTGGCGGGTGAATCGAAGATCTCAGAGGGACTGCCTTCTGCCGCCACCACACCCTGGTCCATGAAGACGATCCGGTTCGAGATGTTCTTTGCGAACTGCATCTCGTGCGTCACCAGGAGCGAAGTGATGCCTGATGATGTGACGTCCTTGATCACCTTCAAGACTTCATTGACGAGTTCTGGATCGAGCGAGGAGGTGGGCTCGTCGAAGAGCATCACATCCGGCCGAACCGCCAGGGCCCGTGCGATACCGGTCCGCTGGAGCTGCCCCCCGGAAAGCTGGGAGGGATAGCTGTCCCGCTTGTCGGAAAGCCCGACGCGCTCGAGCTCCTGAATGGCAATTTCGCGCGCCTCGTCCTTGGTTTTGCGTTGCACCACCACGAGCGGATCCATGACGTTCTGGATGACCGTCATGTTCTTGAAGACGTTGAACTGCTGGAAAACCATGGCCGTGCGAAGACGAATGGCCTGCACAGTGGCCTTGTCCACATGCCGATAGTCCATCCGAATCTGGTCGAATGCGATGGTTCCGGAGGTCGGCTTGACCAGGTAGTTGATGCATTTGAGGAGAGTGGTCTTGCCGGTACCACTGGGGCCGATGATCGAGACGACATCGCCGCGTTTCACCGCGAGATCGACGCCGTTCAGGATCTGCGCCTTCCCGTAGGATAGCTTCAAATCTTTGAGTTCGAGCATTTCTGGTCAGTGTCCTCTTCGGAAGACGGCACGGAAAGCGCCAGGCTTTCGCTCACTTCGGCCGTCGCGGGGTCGTCGTCCGCCCATTCATCCCCGAGAAGCTCGGGCGTGGCGAATGCTTCAAGTTCGGCGAAATGTTGCTCACGGTCGGCGACAAACAGGGCCCTCACGATGCCACGCGCCAGCCGGTCGGCGCCTTCGCTGATCGCCGGGATGTCGCCGGAGAGCTTGCCGTGGCTGAGCGTCGCCGGAAAGTTGAAGCAATGAAGCTGATGGAGTGCTGGACAGGAGCCGGGCGTCTTCTCCAGGAACTCGAAGCTCTCGCCAAGGTCGGGCGAGTACTCGAGCTCGAGATTGCGCCGATCCGTGGGCACGGGAAACCGGTCGCGCCAAAGCCTGATATGCGGCGCAAAGGCAGCGAGCTCCGGTCGCGACGCGAGATCGACCTGGAAACCGGTCCCGAAGATGATGAAGTCAGCCGGGTAACGCCCCTTGGGGGTGGTGATGACGACGTGATCGCCATCCTGCGTCAGGTCGAGCAGGGGGCTGCTCAGATGAAAATGGGCGTTGGCGTGCTGTGAGACACGCAACGTACTCGGCCGCGGCGGCGGCGTCTGCGCGCGCATGGCGTAATCGAGAAACCGCCACTTCCACTCGTCGGGCAGGCCCGCGAAGCCATGCACGACGCCCTGGCTGCCAATGCCGGTGAACTTGTTGATACGGGGTATGTCTGCCCGACGGATGAAAAGATCGAGCCGCGAGCAGCCTGTCTCCAGCGCTACCGCGGCATTGTCCATCGAGGAAGCACCTGCTCCGATCACTGCGACACGCTTGCCGCGCAAGGCCTCGAAATCAATGGCGTCGGCAGTATGCGCCCAGAACCGGCGATTGATCGTTTGCGCGATCGGCGGCACATAGGGTCCACCGAGGCCGTCGCGCCCGGTCGCCAACACGACATGGCGCGCAAGGACGGTGCCCTGCCTCCCTGCCTGCGTGATCCGAAGTGCCAGCAGGCCGTCCTGGCGCGGCTCGATCGCCTCAACCTCGACGCCGTTCTCAACGGGTAGTGCCAGCACCTTCCGGTACCAGATGAGATAGTCCATCCATAGTGTGCGCGGGGCTCGGTCGAGCGCTTCCCAGGCCTCGCGGCCGAAACGTGCCTCGTAATATGCGCGGAAAGTCAACGACGGCAGGCCCATCGCCGGTCCCGTGAGCTGCTTGGGCGAGCGCAAAGTCTGCATCCGCGCATAAGTGACCCAAGGACCTTCCGACCCGGCCGGCGCGCGATCGAACAGGATCTGATTGCTGACGCCGAGCCGCTTGAGCATTGCGGAGGCGACAAGGCCGGCCATACCGGCGCCAACGATCACGACATCGCGCACTCGTTGGCCCTGGACCTCATGTGGCACGACCCAGGGCTTGGCCGGCAGTTCCAGCCAGGCCAGATCCTGCGCCAGTCGTGCTTCAAGCGCGTCAAGTCCGTTGGGGAAAGAGGACAAGGGGTTCATGGCCGCGCTCCCTTGGGTCGCGCCGCCGGACCGTAGACGGTGTCGGCCAGCGCAATTGTTCGGCTCGAGTCAAGCAAGCGACCACCAGGCATTGCCAGTCCCACCTGCCGCGAAGCTTCGATCGCGGCGGCGACGGTGGGAGTGAGTGGCTTGGCAGCGGCCGAGACGGCCCCGAATAAGAAGAGAATGGTGTGATCGAGCTGGCGCGCTACAACACCGTCAAGAGGAACGCCGTACATGGTCGCCGGCTCGACGATTGCGACCCCGAGACCGGCCCGGACCAATGTCAGCGCTGTCATAGAAGCATTGGTCTCGATGATCCGCTGCGGCGCGACTCCCGCCTTTGACAAGGCTTCGTTCACGCGATGTCGCAACCGATAGGGGTTCGCCATCGTGGCGATGCGGCGATCGGCAAGATCGGCCAGATGCACCATCTCGCGGCTAGCAAGCGGGTCGCTCTCGCTGAGGGCCACGACGCATGGCGCCTCAGCGACCCAGTGGACATCAAGACCCGGGTGTTCCACGGGCAAGCTCACCAGCCCGAAATCGGCCGAGCGGGCGAGGACAGCCTGCACGACGTCTTCGGGTACGAGCGCCTGCACGTGCAGATGGCGGGGAAGCAAGGCGGGCTCGATGGACGCAAGCGCCTGCGGCAGCACACCGGCCGCGAGGGATGGCGTCGCCGCGACCGTCAAGGTCGGCGGCTCGTCGAGCCCGATGGCATCCGCTCGCTTGCGGATGTGCCGCAGGCTAGCGAGGTGCCGCTCCACCTCGGCATGGAAAAGGACACCTCGGGAGGTCGGGGTTAGGCGCGGTCCGCCTCGATGCAGCAGCGCATACCCGATGTCAGCCTCCAAGTCCTGGATGAGCCTGGTGACTGCCGGCTGTGAACGGCCGAGCAACCGTGCAGCGCCGGTCATGCTGCCGGCGGACATCACGGCCGCAAACGCCTCAAGCTGTCTGATATCGAGCGAATTAGAATGCATGAATGACATCAAACACCCTTCTTTATGTTTGTAAAGCATGAAATATCGATAAAAGCCATAAAGTTAGTATATTTTTTGTTTTGCATAATGGAGTGATCATAATTATAAATTGACATGATGAGAAGCGTCGTGCGTGAGTGCCAGTCCGTCGCCGCATTGAGGAATCCGCCTTGACCCTGATCGAGACTCTTGCCGCTGTCAGGCCGGGTTCGGCGCTTGCCGACGCCCTGGCCAAACGTGCCGAAATCCTGCGCCTAAGTCAGGCGGCCCACGACGCGGTGCTTGTTCCCCGCGAGCCTGGTGGCCTGTCACACGGCCTCAGGGCCGCGCTTGCTGCCAGGATGGCGCGCCTTAACGGCGATCTTGCTCTCGCCAGCCATTACGACAGTCTCGTCGCCCGCGCCGGGGAGCCGACGACCGCCCCGCTTGCCGAACCTGGCACGAACGCAACCGATGAGCGCACCGCATCGATCGTCCGTCATGCCGACCGACTGACGCTCGCACCGCGGGAGGCTACACGGGCCGACGTGGAGGCGTTGCAACAGGCCGATGTCGCCGATGCCGACATCGTTCGGCTCGCCGAGCTAGCGGCCTTCGTCAACTATCAGGTGCGCGTCATAGCGGGCATCAAATTGCTCGGAGGAGTGAAATGAGCGAGGTCGTCGACACTTTCACAACCACCATTCCGCGCTGGCAACCCTACGTCACTCCTGTCGATCCGGCGACTGCGAGCGAAGAGCAGCGCGAGGCGATGCAAATCACGCCGTCCAACAAGGGCATCTCGCCCTATGTGCTGACTCTGGCGCATGATCCCGAGTCACTTGCGGTCCGCTCTCCCCTGTTCAATCTGATCATGTACGGACGCGACGGTTTGGCATCGAGCGAGCGCGAGTTGGGCGCTGTCGCCGCATCGGTCGTGAACCGCTGCATATACTGCGCTGCCGTCCATGCCTCGCGCTTCAACGGCCTGACGAAGCGCACGGACGTCATTGAGGCCGTGTTCGCCGACGGTCTGGAGGCAACGCTCGATGAGCACCTCCAGGCGATCTTTGACTTCTCCGCACTATTATCGACCACGCCGTCGTCGGCGACAACCGCCGACGCGCAGGCGCTGGCCGATGTCGGGCTCGACACTTTGGAGTCTCTCGACCTCATCTTTTCTGCAGCAATTTTCGGGTGGGCGAACCGGTTGATGCATACGCTTGGCGAACCGGTAAAGGATTAGGATGGGGCAAGCATTAGGATCCATGGCCCTGCACGGCAGGCGAGGGGACTTTTCCCTTACAACTCACCTCGGCTCATCGCACCTTTGGATTTGAAGACGGCCTTGGCCTTGCCTCCCTCAAAGCTCACCTCGCAAGTGACCGCGAGCACTCTTTCCCTCGACGACCCTGTTCGGGCGCGGCATTGCCCGGTCGCCGGCATCGGTTTTGTTCCGTCATAGATCGTGTCGACGAATAGCAGATAGCCATCGGGAGGCAGATACATGTCTTTTCCGCCTTCAAAGCGGATCGAACGATAACCGGCCTCCAGCGTGAAGCTGCTACGTCCGGAATGGTCGATGTGGATCGATGTGATCGACGAGCATTTCAGGCTTTGCCCGGCGAAAACCAACTCGGCGCAACTACCCTGGGTGGTGACCATTGTCAGATCGGTGGTGCTCGAGGCCGGAGCGGCAAACACAATTGCCCCTAACGCCAACAGCAGGCATGCCGCTCGTCTCATTGTTGCCGCTCCGAATCCCTACCTCGCGAACTGATCTTATTGCAAAAGAAGACGATCGAGAACGCGCGCTGGCTTCAATGGAAATGGCCTTCAGGCTCTTTCATCTCGAAGGGCAGCGTTTCCACCCGACCCCAGCCTTCGAGCCGCAGTTCGGCGGAAAACTCATGAGGTTCTGCTGGAGCTACCGCGCTCTCATATCTGTGATGATCGTCCTTGCTGGGTATCAGCGGCAGTATCTCCGGACCGTGAGGGCGAGCAATCACGACGGTCACTTGCAGGTTCGTGGCATGGTTTTTAACGGTGAAGCGGAAACGCTCGCCGTCAAGCGTATCGACGATGGCAAGAACACCCTGCGCAAGCACATTGTTGACGACGAATGGGTCCGGCGCGTGGGGATGGTCACCTCGGCCATGCGTCACGTCCTTGATGTCGAATATACCGCTCTGATTTGATGTTGCGAGCGTTATGGTTGCGGTCTTCAGCGACGGCATATGCTCCATCAGCTCTCCGCGCAGCCTGTCCATGAGGACCTTGGCATCGGCGACCGGCAGTTTGTCATCGACCGCGACCGCAACGTCGCCGTGAAGGCGATGACCAAGCCAACGGGCACGGGCTTCGACGATCTTCAAGCCTAGCACATGCTCGCCAGCATGACGGATCTCTTCCGTTACACCAGGCTCGACACCGTCAAGCGCGCGAGTGATCACCGCCCGTGCCGATTGCCAGACGATTCCGAAGATGGCGATGGTAATAAGCAACCCGATGATAGGATCAGCCAGGGGGAAACCGGCCCAAACGCCGAGGGCACCGAGGACCACAGCAAGGCTGGTGAGACCATCGGTTCGGGCATGATAGCCGTCTGCAATTAATGCCGCGCTGTCGATCTGGCGGCCGACACGTATACGGAAGATGGCGACGATCTCGTTTCCAAGGAAGCCGATGATGCCGGCAACTGCTACCCAACCGAGAAGCGTAACGGGCTGGGGATGGATCAGCCTGTCGATTGCCTCATAGCCGGCAACGATGGCGCTGAACAGGATGATAAGCACGATCAGCATGCCAGCGAGATCCTCGACCCGACCGAGACCGTAATTGAACACCTTGGTGGGCGCCCGACGTACCAACACGAAGGCGATCCATAGCGGGATGGCGGTGGTGGCGTCGCCGACATTGTGAATCGTATCGGCGAGTAGCGCGACAGAACCCGATACAAATACCACGATCAACTGCAGGACTGCGGTGATCGCCAGAATGACGAAGGACCATTTGATCGCCCAGATGCCACGATCTGTGGTGGCGATGGAGGGATCGATCACGCCATGAGTGTGGCCGTGGCCAGCTTCGTCGTGGGAATGGCCATGACCCCCATGCGAATGGCCGTGGGCCGTTGCCTGGCTACCGAAGCCAAGCCAGGTGAGTATCTTGGAAAACATGGCAAGCCTCACAGATATTTGGACAGGGCCTTGAATTCGCGCAGCGCTTGCTCGGCCGGCATGCCGCCTTCACTCACTGCATCACCGATGCAATGTTCCATGTGATCCTGGATCAGCGTGCGCTTGACGGTGTGGATGACACTTTCCACAGACTGCAACTGCTGGGCGAGTTCCACACAGGAGCGCCCTTCGGCGAACATGGTGAGGATGGAGCCAATATGGCCATGGGCCTGCTTCAGCCGGGCGATGATTTCAGGGTGCGATGCGTGCTTCATTGCATACCCCTACCCCCTAGGGGGGAGGGGTGCAACTCTTTTCACGCTCTGATCCCGATCAGGTGGAAGGCCAGCCCGGCCAAGGCGCTGACGACCAGAGTGGGGATCATGCCGACTTTAAAACGCACCATCGCCAGCATGGCTCCCGCCGCTAACGATGCGGCGAGCAAATCGATCGATGTGAGGACGGGCAAGTCCGGGGCCAGGCCAAGAAAGGGCGTTTCGTGAACCTCCCGAAACACCACATGCAGCGCGAACCATAGCGCCAGGTTCATCACCACACCGACGACGGCCGCAGTGACGGCCGAGAGAGCGGCAGCGATCGACTTGTTGCCACGCAACGCCTCGACATAGGGGGCGCCGAGGAAGATCCATAGGAAGCAGGGTGCGAACGTGACCCAGGTGACGAGCAAGGCGCCGAGACAACCGGCGAGCAGCGGATCGAGGCCACTTCCGGCCCGATGAGCGGCGAGAAAGCCGACGAACTGCAGCACCATGATCAGAGGACCTGGCGTCGTTTCGGCGAGACCGAGTCCGTCGACCATCTCGCCGGGCGCCAGCCAACCGAATGTACCGACGGCGGCCTGCGCAACATAGGCGAGCACGGCGTAGGCGCCGCCGAAAGTGACGACGGCCATGCCACTGAAGAAGGTGCCAAGCTGTGTCCAGACACTATGTCTGCCGGTGCTCAGCCAGAGCACAAGTACTGGGCCCAGCCAGACTGGGAGCCAGACGGCCAACACCCTTGCCGCCCGTTGCGACGAGGGGGCGGCATGGGCGAGTTCACCGCGCTCGAACATCAAGTCTATCACGCCCTTGAAGTCAGCAGTGCCTGCCTTGCCGCTATGGCCGCTGCCGGAGAAGAACGGTGCTGCCCAACGGCTGCCAAGCCAGCCGATCGCGGCCGCCGCCAGGATGATCAAGGGGAACGGCAGCCGGAAGAGATAGATGCCGATGAAGGCGGCGACGGCAATGCCCACCATCGCACGGTTCTTCAAGGCGCGACGCCCGATCCGCATGACCGCCTCGACGACCACAGCAAGCACCGCCGCCTTGACGCCAAAGAACACGGCACCGATCAGCGGCAGGTCATGATAGAGCACATAGAGGAGGCTGAGGCCGAGCATCACCCCGGCACCGGGCAGTACGAACAGCAGGCCGGCGATAAGTCCGCCGAAGGTCCGGTGCATCAGCCAGCCGATATAGGTGGCGAGCTGCTGCGCCTCCGGGCCGGGCAGCAGCATGCAATAGTTGAGGGCATGCAGGAAACGCTGCTCGCCTATCCAGCGGCGCTGCTCGACCAGTTCCTTGTGCATCAGCGCGATCTGTCCGGCCGGTCCACCGAAGCTAAGAAACCCGATGCGAGCCCAGACGAGAGTGGCCTCGGCAAGAGTAGGCACGCGTGGCGATTCCGCGTCCTTCACGGAGATACTGAGTGACATGTGCGCCTCCCTCAGACCGGCTTGCCGGTGGAAGGCCAGTTGTGGGTCTCTTCGCTGGCATCGAGGCTCCAGCGATAAAAAGCGTCATAAAGCAGCATGCCGGCTTCAAGCTGCTCGAGGTCATCGCGGTACATGCGCGATAGGCCAAGCGAAGCGGCCAGGAACCCCGCAGCTTGCGGGGCAAGGTCCAGTTTTGCCGTGTCCGCGCCCCGGACGATCGCCGCCAGGCGCGAGAGGGGTTCGCTGGAGAGATCGAACTCCTCGATCATCGTGTCGAAGGTGCAGCGCTCACCGCGATGGCTCCAGAATACGCCGTCGATGTCGAAGGGCGCGGCCCCGAAACGCTCGGCTACCGCCGTGACCTCTGCGGGAGCAACAAAAAGAAAAACTGCGGTGGCATCGACGAAACGGCGAATAAGCCAGGGGCAAGCAATGCGATCGACCTTGGGACGTGCGCGGGTCACCCAGATCGTCCGGCCTGCCTGGTCACGCGGCGGGAGCCTGTCAGTATTGACAAGGAGCGCGCCGGCATCGCGCCAGCCCTCGAAGCCGCCCTCCAGCGTTTCAGCGTGGACGCCGATGTGACGAAGCCACGCTGCAACGCCTTGGCTTAGCTTTTGGCCTCGTTGACAGACGACGACCGTGTCGCGCCCGGTGAGCTCGCCGGCCCAGCCCGAGACGTCACGGTGGGGCCTTCTGACGGCGCAGGGCAATAAGCGCGGGTCCGCCGCGACGTCTTCATCGGTACGCACATCGACAATAACAGGTGCGCCGGGCAAACAGACGAGGCGGGAAAGCTGGGAAACAGTGATTTCGGTGTTTGACGGCATGATCGTCCATCCCTTGAAAGGGTGTATGGACGCGATCTTTGGGCTGCCGCCTCACGGGGTAATCGCGGATAACCCCTTGAGGTAATTCTAGCGCGCGCTGTGCCATTTTCAAGCCCAAGCGCACCACTCGCAAACAGGCTCCCTCCGTGCTTGGCCGTGATGATGATGTTATTGCAAGTTACAGATGCGATTCGCAGAACCTATCTTATGGAATATTCTATTAGCCGGCTAATAATATTGACGCCTAATGAGCCCTTCAATCGATGCCGATTGCCCGGCAACTCTGGAGCGCTATTGCCTCGGCCAAGCCGAGCACAACCTGCCCAGAGCGCTCGAGGTGACCTGCGCAAGTATGATCGCTCCGCGACCGTATAGGGCAACGGCAGACGTGCATTCACGAGTTCCCCGACGAACAATGGGGACTCAGCATCTTGAACAATCACCAAAAAAGTTATATGTAGATATAACTCATGGAGGCACGTATGCACACAACCAATCTCCGCAAGGTCGGCGGCTCGGTCATGCTGGCCGTCCCACCGGCACTGCTCGACATTTTGCATCTCTCGGCCGGGGCTAAAGTGGGCATCGCTGTCGACAACGGCCGTCTTGTGGTCGAGCCGAACGCACGGCCGCGCTATACGCTCGATGAGCTGCTGGCCCAATGTGATTCTTCGGCCGAGCTGGCCGCCGAAGACCGGGAATGGCTCGATGCGAAGCCGGTCGGCAGTGAACTGCTGTAATGGAGCGTGGCGACATCTATCTCGTTTCGCTCGATCCGACATCCGGCCACGAGCAACAAGGCACCCGCCCGGTGCTCATCATATCGCCGGGCGCGTTCAATCGACTTACGAAAACCCCCGTGGTTCTGCCTATCACAAGCGGCGGCAATTTTGCCCGCACAGCCGGCTTCACTGTCTCGCTCATGGGAGCGGGAACCCGGACGACAGGCGTGGTTCGCTGTGATCAGCCGCGCGCACTGGATATTGGGTCACGGAGTGGGCGCAAGTTGGAAAGTGTGCCTGACACAATCATGGATGAAGTGTTGGCGAAGCTCTCAACGATCCTCGAATAGTGGTTTGCGGGGATCCACTATACGGACGATCCGCCTCAACTCTCTTCTAGTGGCGGCAATGGCGCTGCTAGGAAATCCGTTTCTCGCTGCAGCTCCTCGCAGTCGCCCTGGAAAACTTCCGCGATCGGCCGTCGGATGAGGCCGCCGGACGCGTGTCCAGCGAACCAAAGGGCGCGATGAGCGAGAGCTATCAGCGCCCGTTCTGGATCCCCGCCAGCCGAGTTGAGGTAGCTGGCTGCAATTTCGTCGGCGCTGATCATGGACGCCGGCCCGCTCACATTCTCTGCCCGCGGGGACGATCCTTGGGCGGCGTCTGCGTCTGCTTTGTCTTCTGCTGCTCAGCCTTGACGGTTTCACGATTGAGCGCAGCCTGCTCGTCAGCGAGCCGCTGGATTTCGGGCGAACTGGCGAGGCTGGTCTGCATCGGCTGCCTGGGATTGCTCTCGACGGCGACTTCAGCCTGCCTCGCAGCTGTGGCCTCGACTTGGGAGCGGAATCCAGGGTCGCTCGGCGTCTCGTGCAGCGCGGAGGCGACACGTGCCTGGACGGCCTCGCGCGCCGCCTCGGCCTTGGTGCGATCGGCGATGCTGGCATAGGCCCGGTTGCGCTCGGCTTCCGTGCGAACCGGCGCGGAAACCGGCGCCTGGCTCCGAGACTTCTGCTGCTCGGCCGGCGCCGCCTCGCCGCCCGGCTTTGCCCGCTGAGCGTCGGCGGCCTCTTTCAGGGAACTCCATAGCGCGGTCTCCGTGCGCCGTGCGGAGGCGTTTTGCAGGAAGGCAGCAATTGTTCCCTTGCGGATGGTCACGCCCGCGAACGTCGTGCGGTCCACATCGTCCGGGAGCACGTCTTCCGGGCGGCTCGCCTGGATGGGCGCAGCGGGCCTTGCCGACGCGAGTGCCATCGCGATCGTCGACGCGAATGCCGTCGTCGGCCTGCCGATGAGGCGGGACAGCGCCCGTCCGTCATCGAACAGGGCGCCACCTGCCGCCGCCGCATCGGAGTTGGCATAAAGAGCGGCCAGTGGCTCGGGCAGGCCCGCACCCAACAGCGCGCCGCGATACTCCGCCTCGGGCAGATCGACATAGGGGATAGTCTTGCCCGACTGGCGCGACAGTTCGGCTGCGAAGTCGCCAAGCGTATAGGCGGCATCGCCGGCCAGTTCATGGACGACGCGCGAGGCAGTATCGCCGATCAGCGATACAGCAGCGGCTTCGGCGTAGTCGGCGCGCGCGGCGCTGGCGATCCGACCGTCGCGAGCGCTGCCGACGAAAGCGCCATGTTGGAGGGCGGCGGGAATGGAGGCAGCATAGTTCTCGGTGCACCAGCCGTTGCGCAGCAAGGTGTGGGGAA
>NZ_AP048541.1:0-425965 GCF_059699065.1 Labrys sp. ALF-8 | reverse complement strand
CAGGTGCCCAACGACTTCAACTTTCAATATCTGGGCACCGAATCCTGGTTCGGCTGGCCGATCTCGATCTACATACTGATCGCGGTCTTTCTGCTGGGCGCCTTCGTGCTGGCCCGCAGCGTCTATGGCCGTGCCATCTATGCTACCGGCGGCAATACCGAAGCGGCGCGGCTTTCCGGCATTCCGGTCGACCTGCTGCGTGGCAGTACCTATGTGATGACGGCGATCTGCTCAGGCATCGGCGGCATGATCCTGGCCTCGCGGCTCGGCGTCGGCCAGGCCGACATGGGCGGCAGCATCGCACTCGATTCCATCGCCATCGTGGTGATCGGGGGCACCTCGCTGCTTGGCGGGGAAGGCGCGATGTGGCGTACCGCGATCGGACTGCTGATCATTGCCACCCTGACCAACGTCTTCGACAGCCTCGCCATCAACAACAACTACCAGCTGGTGGCCAAGGGCATCATCGTGATCGGTGCCGTGGCTCTCGACATCTATGCCAGGCGGATACGCAGCTGACCGCCGGTTTTCCCATCTGCCCAACGGAGAATAATCATGAGCCAGACCAAGGATGTCGGCGTTGCGCTCACCTTTGACTATGATGGCGTGTCGCTGTGGATCGGCACATTCGGAGCCACGTCGCCGAGCATGCTGTCGCGTGGCGAATTCTGCTCCGTCGGCATAAGGCGCATCCTGGCGACACTGGAGCACTACGAGATCCCCGCCACTTTCTATATCCCCGGCCACACGGCCTACGCCTATCCCAGCACGGTGCAGGATATCGCCGCCGCAGGCCATGAAATCGGCCATCATGGCTGGATTCATGAAAATCCGGTGACCGTATCGCCCGAGCGCGAGCGCTGGATCCTGGAGAAGGGCTTCAAGGCCTTGAAGGATGTCGCCGGCGTCAGGCCGGTCGGCTACCGCTCACCGGCCTGGGACAACAGCCCCCAAAGCATTCCCCTGCTGCTGGAATACGGCTTCGAATATGAGAGCAGCATGATGGCAACCGATTTCGAACCCTATTGGTGCCGTCTCGGTGACGAGTTCACCATGGACGATCCCTACAAGTTCGGCACGCCGGTCAATCTGGTAGAATTGCCGGTGGCCTGGCACCTCGATGATTTCCCGCAATTCGAATATGTCGTCGGCAAGAACGGCATCAACCAGGGCATCCTGACCCCCCGCGACTTCCTGCAGATGTGGAAGGACGAGTTCAATTACCTGTATGACCGCATCGGCACGGGCCTGTTCAGCGCCACCATGCATCCCCAGGTGATCGGCCGCGCCCACCGCATGCTGATCCTCGAGCAGTTCATCGAGCACGTGAAGGACAAGCCCGGCGTGACCTTCACCACCATGGCCGACTATGCGCGCAAATGGCGGGTGGGCAAGACGCCCTCGCTGCCGGTCGAGGCGTCCAACGCCTGGCGGTAGGCAAGGGGCAAGCTGGATTTTCGGGAGGCGTGAATGCGGGTGGAAGAGATCAACGTGCCGGGACTGTCCGCCCCGGCGGAGATCACGATCGACCGATGGGGCATTCCCCATCTCAGGGCCGAAACCCAGACGGACCTTTTCTTCCTGCAGGGCTACAACGCGGCCCGAGACCGGCTCTGGCAGATCGATCTGTGGCGCAAGCGCGGGCTCGGCCTGCTCGCCGCCGATTTCGGCCCAGGCTACCTCGCCCAGGACCGTGCCGCCCGCCTTTTCCTCTATCGCGGCGACATGGCCGCCGAATGGGCCGCCTATAGCGAGGACGCGCAGGACATCTGCAGCGCTTTCGTCGCCGGCATCAACGCCTGCATTGAGGGGCTGGAGGACGATCCCGCCGCCCTGCCCATCGAATTCACGCTGATGGGCACGAAGCCCGCCAGATGGCGGGCCGAGGACGTGGTGCGCGTGCGCAGCCACGGCATGATGCGGAACGCCTTGTCCGAGATTCTCCGCGCCAATGTGATCGGCGCCACCGATGACGAAACGGATCTCCTGCGCCAGTATCTCGACCCGCCGAAGATGCCGCACCGGGCCGAGGGCATTGACCTGGCGGAGATACCATTGGCGGTGCTGGACGTGTTCAAGCTGGCCATGGCCGCGGTGACCTTCGAGGACGCGCGGCTTTCCGCATCGCTGTCGGATGCCTCGGCTTGGTCCAAGGTGGCTGCATCCGGGGAAGTCGTGCGCGATGCCGCTGCTCAGGGTTCGAACAACTGGGTGGTACATGGCAACCGTACAAGCAGCGGCCGCCCCATCATGGCCAATGACCCTCATCGCACGCACGCCGTGCCGTCGCTGCGTTACCTGGTCCATCTCACTGCGCCGGGGCTGGACGTGATTGGCGCGGGAGAGCCCTGCCTGCCGGGCATCAGCATCGGTCACAACGGCACGATCGCCTTCGGCCTGACCTTGTTTTTCGGGCCGGACCAGGAGGATGTCTATGTCTACGAGACCGCACCGGGCGACCCGGATCGCTATCGCTATGCCGATGGCTGGGAGGCGATGCGCGTCCTCGAGGAAACTTCCGAGGTCAAGGGCGCGGATACGCAATCGCACAAGCTCAAATTCACCCGGCATGGACCAGTGATCTACGAGGATCACCTCCGACGCCGAGCCTATGCCGTGCGTTCCGTCTGGTTCGAGCCCGGCACCGCGCCCTACTTCGCCAGCATTGCCTCGATGCGGGCCAGCAATTTCGAGGAATTCCGTACCGCCATGAAGCGCTGGGGCGTGCCGGCCACCAATCAGGTCTACGCCGATACCGGCGGCAATATTGCCTGGCTGCCGGCGGGCTTTAGTCCGGTGCGGCCGAACTGGGACGGCCTGTTGCCGGTGCCCGGCGACGGCCGCTACGAATGGCAGGGCTTCTTCGACGCCGACGAATGGCCGGTGGTCTTCAATCCCGATGCCGGTTATTTCGCTACCGCCAACGAGCCGAACCTGCCATCGGACTGGTCACATGAGACCAAGCAGATCGGCTATGAATGGATCGAGCGTTCGCGCATGAACCGCATCACCGAGGTCTTCGCAGCCGGCGGTCTTCACAGCGTCGCTGATTCCTGCGCTTTACAGACAGACGTCCTGTCCCTACCGGCGCGCCGGCTGGCAGCGCTCGTCGCGGGGCTTGCGGACAAAGGCTCGGTGCCTGCGGTAAAGGCTCTGTTTTACAGATGGGACTTCCGTCTCGCCATCGAGAGTGCGGCTGGGGCTCTCTTCGAAGTGTGGTGGAGCAAGCATCTGCGGAAGGGGCTGCTGGCCCTCGCCGTTGCTGATGCAGCCATCCGGGATCTCCTCTTGCCCGGCGATGTCGAAACGACGCTTGCGATGCTGGAAAGGCCCGATGCGCGCTTCGGTCCGGATCCGCTCCGGGGACGTGACGACCTGATGGCCGGAACGCTTGCCGAAGCTTGGAAGGAATGCGTTCGTCTCATGGGCGAGGACCCGGCTGATTGGCGGTGGGGCAGCCTGCACAAGGGCTATTTTGCTCATGCCATCACGGCAACCGCTCGAGCTGAGACCGAATGCGTCCTCGATGTCGGCCCCTTCGAGAAAGGTGGTAGCGACTCCACGCCGATGAACGCGATGTACCGCACCAGCGACTTCCGGGTGACGCTCGGCGCATCGGTTCGGATCGTCGTCGACGTAGGAAGCTGGGATGACAGCGTGTGCATCAACGCTCCCGGCCAGTCGGGCGATCCCCACTCGCCGCATTATGGAGATCTGGCACCAAAATGGGCCGAAGGCTCCTATGTTCCGCTCCTGTACACCCGTGCCGGCGTCGAGGCGGCGGCAGAGCGCCGCCTGCTCGCGAAACCGGCCCCACCGCGCGAGGGCAAACCAGCTTGATTGCCGTGATCAGCGGTCAATTGATCCTTGAGGCGTGAGTTCTTCACGTCATCAAAAGTGCTTTCCGCTCGTTGGCTGCATCTGCCCGGGCATAGCGATCGGCATGCGGCATCTGCCTGCCGAGAGAGAGTCCTGCGCCTCGGCATCGTGCGTCGAGGTGGCGAAGGCGCCGGGCACGACGTCATAGGCTCTCGCGGCCCGAATGATCCTGTCACAGGCGTCCAAACACCGGGGCTGGATCGGTTCTCGCCTCTAAACCCTTGAACGGCGCCAGAGTTCAGGCTGCAGATAGAGCGAAACGAGGGCGGTGCGGGTGTCGACCCCGAGCTTGTCGAAGGTATTCTTCACATGGGTCTTCACCGTGGGAAGCCTGATCCTGAGGCTATCGGAGATATCCTGATTGGTCGCGCCATCTGCTATCATTTCGACGACGTCATGCTCTCGGTCGGTGAGGCCGAAGCAGTGTGTCATCAACCGTCTCGCCACTCTTCGCCGCAGTTGCGGGCTATGCGGCAAGTTACATTCGAGATGACGCTGCAACGCCTGGGCGACGGGGATCGCTCCGGCGTCGAACGCCGGCTCGCCCGCCGAGCGCAGCACGCCGACGCCCAGCAAAGGCACGTCGCCATGCCACAGGATCATGTCCACCGCATCGCCAAACCCGTAATCCGACAGCAGATCCAGATAAGGGGCGGTGGTGGTCTGGGGAGTACCGGCACATTCGTGCGTCAACACAGCGAAACGCCGGCCCAATCGGCAGAGTCTTTCCGAATTCAGTGGGTCATTCCGGGTCAGTCCCGCGTGATAGCGCTGCGACAAGGCCATCGGAAAGCTCGAGTGCCGCATCTCGATCACCGTGAGATCCTCGTCGATCCAGTAGAGGATCGATGCCCTTCCGCTGAGTGCACATTGCGCCACCGTCAGAAGGGCGTCGAAGGCATCATCTCCAGGCAAGGCGAGCTCCTTTCCGAAACGGATGCTGAGAGGCGGCGTCACCGATGATCTGCGTCGTCGTTTTTCTGTTGCCGACGACAGGCCGCCCCCTCGGAAAGCAAAATCTGCGCCAACGGCTGGAGCGAGCCGCCTCCCCATCGGTCGGTTCTCGCCATCGCGGCTTTTGTCCGTGCTTGCATGCTCAGATGTGGCGGCCGGCGGTCCCCTTCCAGCCACGTAGGAACCATCGACGCCTGACCTGACCAGACCCTGGGAGGGCTAGCCAGATCGGGAGAACGTCCCGGAATGGCCAATCCAGCGTGCTGGCGCGTCCATTCGGGGAATCGGAGGCGGCATTCCGCGAGGCGCGGCTCAGCCGGAAGTACGATTGCCGATCTTTTAATCTCGGCATCAAAGTTAGGCACGGCTTGGGGCCCCCGTCCCGTCGCGGGCCCTGGAGCAAGGAGAGCATAACGTGAACATAGTCAATTCCCCGGTCGGCGCCTCGCTGGCAAAGCCCCTGAACGACCGCACGACGCCTGATGAACTCGTCGCATGCGCTGCAGCGATGCGCGAACATCTGCTCGCGGAACAGCAGGCGACCGAAGAGCGTGGTCATTACTCCGAACAGACTCATGCGATGTTTAGGGAGGCCGGGCTGTACCGCATTCTCCAACCCAGGATGTATGGGGGCTTCGAGTTCAGTATCGAGACCTTCTATCGCGTCGTCATGGAGCTGGCTCGCGGCTGCCCGTCGACCGGCTGGGGGTTTTGCCTCGGCGCATCGCACGTGCTGCAAGCCGCTTCCTATTTCCGGAAGGAAGCGCAGGACGAAATCTTTGCCGGCGCCCATTTCGTTGCCGCCTCGCGAGACGTACCGGGCGGCACGGCACGACCGGTGGAGGGCGGATATATCGTCGACGGCACCTGGCATTACTGTTCCGGGGCACCCCATTCGACGCATTTTCTGCCACACGCGATCCTGACTGACAGGGATGGCAATCCCAATGAGGCCAAGGACCAGTTGCTCCTCATCGTTCCTCGGGCGCAGTGGGCGCTGAAGGAGACATGGAGCGGAGTGCTGGGCATGCGCGGAACCGGCTCGCACAGCATAGAAATCAAGAACGCCTTCGTTCCCCATCGCTATGCCGCCGATCTGCATCTATGGGAAGCGGACACTACCGTGGCGACCCCGGGCAGTTTGCTCCACGGCAACCCCATGTATGGCGGACGGCCGCTGGGCTTCTTCCACGGCGAAATTGGCTCGATCGTCACCGGCGTCGCCATGGCGGTGACCGATGAGTACCGCCGCTGCATAACGGGCTCCAAGGCGCATTGGCCATTTCCCGCGATCGAACGTGCCCAGCATCACGAATATCAGCGTGTCCTGGGGCTCGGCATCGCCAAGGCCATCGCGGCGCGGCAGGCGGTGCTGGGGGGAGCTCGAGAGATCGCGCGCATATGCCAGCGCCAGGCTGACGGCGAAGGTGCCTTCTCGAATTGGGAGGATCTCGCGCTCTATTCCCAGATGGGGCAGGCGGCGCGACTGGCCTTCGAGGGCGCAGAGCACATGATCCATATGAGCGGATCGGGAAACGCGGCTCGCCAGGGCACCCGCATGGAACGCTACAGCCGCGATCTGGCCGTCTATCGGTGCCATTCCGAGGGGGCCTATCTCGATATCTTCGCCGAGAAGCTGGGTGCTGCCTACCTGGCCGAAAACGGCGAAGTCTGACGCCGTCTCCAGCAGCAAGAACAAATACAAACATGACCACGAGGGGTAAGCATGACTGTATTCATCAAGGACGATCCAGATACCGAGGCGGCTAGTACCTCGGCCAACCTCGAATTGCGCAGCGGGTCCGTGGGCTTCATCGGGCTGCTGGCGCAGTCGGTCGCGGGAATAGGACCATCGGTCGCCATCGCACTGATTCTGGGCCTTGTCGTTTCGACCAGTGGCAATGGTTCGTGGCTCGTCTGGCTGATCAGCTCCACGGTGCTTGTGCTGGTGGCGCTCTGCATCTCGCAGTTTGCCGGCCGCTTCGCATCCAGCGGCGGTCTTTATGCACTCGTCTCCAAGGCCGGCCCCGTCTGCGGCGTCCTGACGGCCTGGGCTGCAGTCTTGTTCTCACTGGGATCGGCACCCATCCTGCCACTTTCCTTCGGACTTTTCCTCTCCGACTATCTGCATGCGTTCGGCTGGAACATCGGTACCGGGGGCATCTGGCTGGCGTCCGTGCTCTGCGTATTGGCCGCCGCATGGCTGACGATGCGCGATGTCGCCGGATCCGCCGTGGTGATGTTTGTCGTGGAAGTTCTGTCGCTTGTAGCGATGACGCTGATCATGGTCATCGTGGCCTGGCGGAATGCGAACAGCCTTGTCGACCCCGCGCAACTGACGCTGGATGGGGTCTCGATATCGTCGATCGCGCAGGGAGTGGCCTTCACGCTGCTCGCATTTGCTGCCTTCGAATCCGCGCTCTTCCTGGGAGCCGAGGCCAAGAACCCGCTAAAACAGACCGGCCGGGCACTGATTTCCTCCGTGATGATCTGCGGGCTCATGTTCGCGGTATTCACTTATGTCTTCACCATCGGTTTCCGCAATGCGGGGCTCGACTTCGCCAAAGCCGAAAACCCCTTGCACGATATTGCCGTGGCCTATGGAATCGAGGGCCTGAGCCTGTTCGTCATGCCCGGTGTCATCATCGCATTGTTTGGTGTCACCATAGCGAACCTGAATTTCGCCTCGCGCTTGCTGATGACGCTCAGTCGCGAGAAGGCAGCGCCAACCTTTCTTGGCGAGGTGTCGCGAAAACATCTGACGCCCACACCCGCGATCAAGGTCGTGGCCGGACTTGATATGGTGATGCTCACGGTCTTTGCCCTGACAGGCCTGGCAACAATGGACACGTATGGTTTCATCGGCGCGCTGTCGGGCTACTGGGTGGGAGCGACTTACCTCTTGTCGGCCGTCGCGATGCTGATCTATCTGCGCCAGATCGGCAAGCTCAGCCTCCCTCTAGGTGCCATGGGACTTGCCGTCACGGCGGCATTCCTCTGGTTTTTCTTCACCAGCAGTGTCCCGCTCCCCCCTTCTCCCGGGGGCGTGATCCTGGCGATCTTCTACGCAAGCCTCGTTCTCGCTTTCCTGCACCTTGTCCTGCTCAAAGTGCGGAAGTCGCCGATCCTGAAGACCCTTGGCACGAGTGCGCGGGACGACTTTCCAACGCCATAAGCATGACAACGGATCAATGCAGCCATCGCCGGTGACGTCAGCCGCCGGCGATGAGCCCTGGCGGCCGGGATCCCGATATATGCGGGAGCCTCCGTTTGGAAGCATCCGGTGTGATGCAAAAATCGTCCAGACTATTCAGCGGGTTTCGCCGTTCCTTACCGGGCAACATAGATCGGCCCTCGCTCCCAAACGGGCGGTCCCTGTCCGTCGATCTTATCCGTTTGATACGATGTCCGAGTTTCGAAAGAAAACCGATATGCCCGATGCTCTTGATCTTGCTTCGAAGCTGAAGCTCGCATTGCGCCAATTACCCTCGGGCGTTGCATTGGTTACCAGTCGTGATCCCACGACAGGGACTGCCACCGGAATGGCCGCTTCGTCGGTGACCTCGGTTTCGATGGAGCCGCCGGCCATGCTCGTGGCGATAAACCGCGCTGCCACTTCCCACCGGACCATAAAGAGCTCCGGCAGGTTCTGCATCAATATGCTCAGCCTGGAATATCGCGGTTTGGTGCCGCTGTTCTCATCCGCGGAAAGGCGCGGCGAGCGCTTCTCGCACAGCGGCTGGCGGGAGCGGCACGGCCTGGACTATCTGGAAGGAGTGACCAGCGTGTTCTGCCATGTAAGCGCAAGCCTGATTTCCGGTACGCACGAGATCTTTGTGGGCAATGTCATCGACGTCCTATCCGCCGAAGGATTCCGACCGCTTGGCTGGATGTCCGGCGGCTTCCACCATTTGTCGCCGGTGGTTGAGCCGTCGGCGCGCAGCTGAATTCGATCTTGCGCCAGGACAGGCCTGTCGACGACCGTAGATGCGGAGAGAAGTCGCCGCTCGGAAGACGGCGATGGCACCCGACAGGGTGAGCCAGTCTACTTCGCAGGCATGTTCTTTGCCCGATCAATTGCGCTCCCGGATCTCCGGGCCGGGATCGGGAGATCGACCGGCTTCATCGCGGTTGAGGGCCAGAATCTGCCGGGTAGAGACCATGACTTTTACCCGTAGGTGGAGAGATGCCGTTCGGAAAGCTCGATGGTGCCTTGCGTATAGGCCGGTCCGAGCGCCTGCGCCGTCGGCGTTTCCGAGTGAGAGGCGATCCAGGCCGTGAGCTGCATTCGCCGCAGCATGATGAAGATCGGCAGCATCTGTCGATGTTCGTCGCTGAAATCGGCGACGCGCGCATATCCGTCGAGCCAGGCCGCCATGAGAGCCTGGATGAATGGCTCCTGCTCCATGAAACTGGCCGCTGCGGCAAAGTCGTATCCGAACCAGCTTATGCCGCAGTCGTCGAAATCGATGACGCCGAGCCTGTTGCCCTCGACCAGGAGATTGGCAGCACGCATGTCGCAGTGAACGAGGCCGAAACGGTCATCGCTCTCGCCGTATGCATGGACCTGTCTTTCCAACAGCGCATGGACGCGCTCGAGGATGGCGAGACCGGCTGCATCGAGTCCCGGCGCTGCACGCCAGTCGCCCCAGTGGGCATTCGGACCGATGATCGTATCGAAGTTCCAGATCTTGCGGACGAAGTTGCTCGGACGCGTCCATCCACGGGCGTGCCCGTGAAGTCTGGCATTGATTTCGCCCAGACGCCGATACCATGCCACGAGGTCGGAGGAGGCGTCGGGCTCCCTTCCGGACATCATTTCGAAGGCTACGGCCCGGCGCATCGTCCGCCCATCCGAAAACAGGGTTAGAAGCGAGCCATCGCTCTTCGCCAGGGGGCTCGGCGTGACGACCACGCCGTCTCGCCGCAAGGCTTCGATCCATGCGAGTTCGGAGAGGATCTCGGCATCCGTGTGATAGCCGGGCCTGTGTACCCGGATGATCATGCTTCGCCCGCTGTCATCCTCGGCCTTGTAGGTGGCGTTCTCCGAAATGGTCAGGAGCGAGAGTCTCGCATCCGGCGGCATGCCCCAGACAGGCAGGCTGGCACGCAGCCCTTTGGTTAAGGCGTCGAGGAATGACTGGTCATAGACCATGGGGATGGCCCTTTCCGGCTTGGATGCCCAGACGTATCGTGGGATTGTCGAACGCTCCAGGCAAGACTTCCATTGCCGTCACCAAATCCGACGGTCGAGGCGAAATGGCGAGGATCCGGGCCGTGTCCGGCCGGTGACGATGCCGGCAATCAGCTCGGCCGAGCCGCAGGCCAGCGTCCATCCGACGGCACCGTGCCCTGTGTTGAGATAGAGACCATCGATGCCTCCCGCATCGATGAAGGGCAGGCCGTCCGCCGACATTGGACGCAGGCCGCACCACGCATTGATCTCGCGAGGCAGGGTCAGTCCCGGATAGAGCGTTGCAAGAGCCTTCTTCAGGTTGGCGACGCGGCCTGGCTGTATCGTACGGTTGAACCCGTCGAATTCCACGGTCCCGGCAACACGCAGCCGGTCGCCGAGCGGCGTGGCGGCGATACGCTCGAACTCGTCAAGGACGGGAACCTGCGGCAGGAAGCCGATATCCTCCTTCATCAGCGTCATGGAGTAGCCCTTCACCGGCGAAATCGGCAGCCGGATGCCCAGCGGCCGCAGGAGTCTGGCGGAATAGGGGCCCGCACAGATGACCACGCGATCCGCCGCAAGCCGCTGGCCACCAGCATGGACCGCCCGAAACTTGCCGGCCTCGACTTCGAGACGTTCAACCCCCAGGCCATACCGAAAGGTTGCTCCAAGCCGCGCTGCGCCGGCGGCAGCCGCAGCGGAAAAAGCGCGGGCATCTCCCCAAGCATCCTTCTTGAGGAGCAGGGCGGCGCCGATCTGATGCCGGATTGGCTCCAGCGTCGGTTCGAGCGCGACGCTGGCGGTGGCGTCGAGGCGTTCGATTTCGGCTCCCAAGCCCTGCAGGAAGGCCATGGCGTGCGTGGCCTCGTCGGCCGCCTTGGGGCCGCGGAATATCTCGAGATGGCCACCTCGCCAGATCTTGGCATCGACGAGGTTGCCGTCGAGAAGGGCGTTCATCTCTTCCAGACTTTTCTGGCCGAGCCGGGTCAACGTCGCCGAAGTCTGCCGGTATTTCCCGCGCCGGCAATTGGCGAGGAAGCGCAGACCCCACAGCCCGAGGCCGGGAAGGGCCCGAGGCCGTAATGTCAGCGGCACGTCCTCGCGTCCCAGCCATTTGAGGAGAAGCCGTGGAGTCCCGGGGGACGACCACGGCAGCGTGCTGTTGGCGGCAAGGAGACCACCATTGGCATAGCTCGTCTCGATGCCGGGCTCGGGCTGGCTGTCCAGCACCGTAACCTCCTCGCCCTCACGGGCGAGGTAGAGCGCAGTGGTTGTGCCGATGACCCCGGCCCCGATCACGATCGTCCGCGCCATTGCGGTCACTTCTCGATGTGAGCGTAGCCGACGATCTCGATCTTGGCGCCAGGCACCATCAGGTCGGCGATGACCGTTGCGCGGTTCGGAAAGGGTTGGCTGAAATAGGTCCTGTAGACCTCGTTCATGCCGGTGAAATACTCCTTGCTGGTGAGGAATACCTGTACCTGCGTGACATCGTCCATCGTGCCGCCCGCGGCTTCGACGATGCCTTTGAAATTGTCCATGGTGAGCCTGGTCTGGGACTCGATGCCGCCATCGTCGATGGAGCCATCGGACCGCACCGGAATGCTCGCCGTATAGAGAGTGTTTCCACCCATGCTGGCCCATTCGACCGGTGCCGATCCGTCCGGCAGTGGGGTTTTGACGTTCTTGCGCATGGCAGCATTCTCCAGGATTGGACCGGCCGAAGGCCGGCGGGGTGGGAAAGGGATGAAAGAAGCTGACGCTGCCCCCTCAGGATCTCCGCTCGATAGCGCGAATGAGACAGGACAGCGGAAAGCAGATGGCGAAGTACATGGCACCGACGATCAGGTAGATTTCCAGCGGCTGGAAATATTGGGAGCTGAGATCCTGGGCACGCAACATCAGGTCCGGCGCAGCGATCAGGGAGGCGACGGATGTATCCTTGAGCAGGGAAATCGCCACGTTGCCGATCGGTGCCAATACGATCCGGGCGGCCTGCGGCAGCACGATCCAGACCATCACCTGCGTGCGGTTCATGCCGATTGCCTGAGCTGCTTCGCTTTGCCCCCTGGGCACCGCTTCGATGCCTGCACGGAAGATTTCCGACAAATAGGCGGCCGCGTTCAGGCCCAGGCCGATGATGGCTGCGTGGAGCGAAGTGAAAGTGATGCCGATGGCAGCAAGGCCGAAATAGATGATGAAGAGCTGCATGAGCGCGGGGGTGCCGCGAAAGATCTCGATGTAGACCCCGGCAGCGCGCCGGAGCCAGCTGTCCCTGGCGCGCAGGCGGATGAGTGCAAGAAGGAGGCCGAGGACAAGCCCGAGGGCGAGCGCGCCGAGCGCGAGCTTGAGGCTCGCCAGTGCGGCTTCCATCAGCTCCGAACGGATCTCCTGCCACAGCTCGAGCAAGTCCATGTCAGGCCGCCTTCGCTCGTAGCAGGCGACGCTCGGTCCACGCGACGAAATAGGCGATCGGCAGGCTCAGAAGCAGATAGATCAGGGCTACCGTCACATAGATCTGTGTGGTCAGGTAGGTTTCGGCAACCAGCATCTTCGCGCGGAAGGCCAGTTCGGGCACGGCGGCCGCCGAAGCGAGCGAGGTGTCCTTCAGAAGGCCGATGGCGAAGTTGCCCGTCGGGGGAAGGGCGATCGGAAAGGCCTGCGGCAATATGATGGAGCGCATGGCCTGCATCGGCGTCATTCCGATGGCGAGAGCTGCCTCGCTCTGCCCGCGATTGATCGCTTCGATGCTGGCGCGAAAGACCTCCGACATGATCGCCGCCCCGTTCAGCCCGAAACCGAGAATGGCGGCCATTGTCGCCGGCAGGGTGATGCCGAGCCGGGCCAGACCGAAGTAGAGGATGAACAGCTGTGTCAGGATCGGCACGTTCCGGAACAGTTCGAGATAGAAGCGTGCCGGCCACGACAGGAGAGGAAGGGAAGAACGCCGCATCAGGGCCAGGAAGAAGCCCAGGACCGTCGCGACTCCGAAGGATGTCGCCGTGAGCATCAGGGTCGTCGCCGCCCCTAAAAGCAGCATCTGAAGGATATCCGGAAAGAGGCCTGCAACACGCTGGAATGAGGACAGATCGATCATGCCAGGTCCTCAATGGTCTTCGACTGCACGCAGGAAGGCCCGGGTACGTTCCATTTGCGGCGCTCGGAAGACCTGCCGCGAGGCCCCCTCCTCCACGATCTCCCCCTCTGCCATGAAGACGACTCGGTCGGAGACGGACTCGGCAAAACGCATTTCATGGGTGACGATGATCATCGTCATGCCTTCGGCCGCCAATTGGCGCATGACATTGAGCACTTCGCCCACCAACTCGGGATCGAGGGCCGAAGTGGCTTCGTCGAAAAGCATCAGCTTGGGATGCATGGCCAGGGCACGGGCAATGGCGACGCGCTGCTGCTGACCTCCGGAGAGACTGTCGGGATAGCTATCCGCCTTGCCGGCGATGCCAACCTTGGCCAGCAGTTCCATCGCCACCTCACGCGCTTCGGAGCGCGAACGTTTCAGGACCTTTATCGGACCGATCATCACATTCTCGATCGCACTCAGATGCGGAAACAGATTGAAGCGCTGGAAGACCATGCCGATGCTCGCCCGCATGCGGGCGAGTTCCGTATTCGACATGGGAACGAACATGTCGCCGCGCTGCTTGGCGCCGATGGGCTGTCCGTCGATATAGACGTGACCGCTCGTCGGCTGCTCGAGATGGTTGACGCAACGCAGCAGCGTCGTCTTGCCCGAACCGCTTGGCCCGATCAGGGAGAGCTTCTCGCCGGCTCTCACCTCCAGATTGATGCCCTTGAGCACGACATGCCTTCCGAAGGACTTCGTCAGGTCCGCGATCCGGACCAGCGGCTCGGCCTGTTTCATCGGGACGATCAGGCGAAGTAGCTGCTGAAGTCGCGCGCCGCGTGCCCGAAGGTGCCTATCGGCTTGCCTGCGTCGTCCCGGTCGACGCCGATGCGCGGGTTGGGGCTCATGGCGACGAGGTAGTCGGGGTTGGTGATGCCGTACTTGGTCAGGATCTTGGCGACCTCGCCCGATCGGTGCAACCAGGCCAGCCCCTGGTTGACGGCATCGAAGAGGTCGTAATTCTTCGGGTCCATGCCCCAGATCGCGCCGAACTTGCCGGTCAGCGTGGGAAAATCCGGATCGGCTGCGATCGGCAGCTGCTTAAGCTTGAAACCAGGATTCTGCTGAATGATGTAGTCGATGATGGGCGCGTCCAGGACAGCGAAATCCAGCCGTCCGGCGGTAACGTCGCGCAGGCAGGAATCGGTGTTGTCATAGAGCTTGACCTCTGTCGTGCCCGGCACCTTCTTCATGTTGGGCACGACGGAGAAACCCGTCCCGGTACCGATGGAGCGGCCCTTGAAGGCCTCGATCGTCACGTGATCCTTGTACGGTTCGGACTCCCGCATGATGACATAGGCGCCCGTGTAGAAAGCGGCATCCGTGAGCTGGAGGATCTTCGAGCGGGCCGGCGTCCAGGCGAAGTTGCCGCCGAACCAGTCGGCGCGGCCCGACTGCACCGCCTCGATGACGCCCGGAAAACCCATGAGGACCACCTTGACCTTGAGACCAAGGCGATCGGCGATCAGCGAGAGCATTTCGATGTCCGTTCCGATCGGTTTGCCGTCCCGCTCGCCAGTCAAGGGCATCTCGCCGGTGCAGGCCGCCGTTATGTAGCCCTTTTCGAGGGTGCGAATGTCCGGCGCGGCTGCAAGGGCCGGGCGGGAACCGAGCGTGGCAGTGACGCCGGCCAGGGCGGCAGCGCCCCACCCCAGGGTCTTGAGAGCACCACGGCGCGAAACGCTACGGAATGTCAGATCATCGATCATTATGGCTTCTCCGGATGGCTTGGCTCATTCCAATCCTGTCAAGAGATCGGCCTCGCGCTCGGGCTGTCCGGCGACGCGGCAGTCTCTCGCGGATTTTCTTGTTGGGCTCACGTTAGCAGTAGAATTGGGGGTGTCCAGCACTTTTTGCATATACGCAAATTATGCAACTGTTGCCAAACTTTTAGGCGTCTGGCATGTCCTTCCCTCACCGGGCCCAGGCCCAGCGCTTTCTCGACCCCCGGATGTCACAATGGCCAGAAGCCAAGACTTTGCTATGATCAGACCCGATACCCTGCGCGACGGCACCGGCAACAATGGCGATCCGGGACCGGTGATCCTGCGGCTGCGCAAGGAGCGCAAGCTTCTGCTGACGGAACTCGCCAAACTTTCGGGCGTTGCCGCTTCCACGATATCGCGCATCGAAAATGGCAAGATGTCGCCAACCTATGCAGTTCTGGCGCGCCTCGGAGACGCCCTCGGCGTTCGTTGGTCCGACATCGTCGGGGAAGCCCAGAACTCCTTTGCGCCAGGATGCCGCGCCGTTACACGGGCTGACGCAGGCATACGGCAGGCCACGGCCCGCGGCATCTACGAATGGCTCGGGACGGATCTCGTCACCAAGGACATGGAGCCGACCGTCATAGAAGCGGTCCTCGAAAAGGGCTCTCCCCTGCTGGAAGGGCATTCCGGCCAGGAACTGATCTATGTTCTGGAAGGAACCCTCGTCTTCCACATGCAGCACTACGCTCCGCTCGTGCTGGAAAAGGGAGACAGCGTCTACTTCGACGCGAACACTCCACATGCCGCCTATTCCCGCGGCGGGCCGGCGCGTTTCCTGTCCATCGTGTCGCGGCCGCGATAATCACGGAACTTATTTCCGTATATGCAATTGACGGAAGACGGATGTCGCAAATAGTCTGCTCCGTGATGCGGAAGGGAGCATGGCTTGCATGTCGGAACATCAGGGAGAAGCATTCGAGGATGTCGCCGATATCGTGATCATCGGCTCGGGGTCGGCCGCGCTGACTGCAGCGCTCAAGGCTGCCAGGAGCGGAGCATCGGTCCTTATTCTCGAAAAATCGTCCTATCTCGGCGGAACAAGCGCGATGTCGGGGGCGGGCACCTGGGTTCCGGCCAACCGCCACATGATCGAGGCAGGAATCCAGGACAGTCCCGAGGAGACCCTCTCCTACCTCCGGGCGACCGCCCCGGAAGGCTGGTCACGGACGGAGGACACTTTGTGGCAGGCTTTCGCGGAAAACGCCCCGAAGATGCTGGATTTCGTCGAGGCGAGCACACCCTTGCGCTTCGCGCTGACCAACGAAGCCGATCCCCTGGCCGAATACGCCGGCGGGAAGACGGGGGGACGGACCTTGTCTCCGAGGCCCCTCAGCCGCCGTATCCTGGGACCCTATGCTTCCAAACTCCGGCGTTCGACATTGCCGCACATCTTCACTTATCAGGAGTTGTCGCACGATATTCAGCGCCGTTTCATATCGACCGTCCTTCGCATGGCGCCGACATTGATATGGCGCTGGCTCACAGACACATGCGGCCAGGGCAATGCGCTGATGACGGGCCTTCTGAAGGGCTGCATCGACGCCGGCTGCCGGCTGGAGACGGACGCTCGGGCCGTCAAGCTGCTCACCGACGAAGTTGGATCCGTGACGGGGGTCATCGTCGACCGGAAGGGAGAAACGCAACAGGTGAAGGCTCGCCGTGGCGTGCTGCTCGCCACCGGTGGTTTCGAATGGAACGCCGAGCTTTTCGCCCGGCACTTTCCCGGGCCGGTCGACTTCATCGGCAGCCCCCGCAGCAATGAGGGAGACGGCCAGCGCATGGCCGAAATGGCCGGAGCCCAGCTCGACCGCATGGACCAGGCCAACATCTCCTATCTGGTCCCGACCCGTTACGAGGGCAGGCTGCATGGCATCCCGCTCCAGTTCCACACCGTGCCGAACGCCATTCTCGTGGACCGGCTCGGCCGTCGCTTCACAAGCGAATACCGCTTCAACCTTGGAGAGATACTCGATGCCCGGGATGAGAGGGGGCAGCCGAGGCATTTGCCGGTATGGCTGATTACGGACGCCCGCTTCTTCCGCGGATCAATGCTGCTCCGATGGTTCGCCCGGTATGACAAGCGCTGGGTAACGCGTGGCGAGACGATCGAGGATCTCGCGGATCGGATCAGGCTTCCTGCAGGCAACCTCAGGGAAACCGTTGCCCGCTTCAATACCTTTGCACGAAAAGGGATGGATGAGGATTTCCACAGGGGGGAAACCCCTCTGGAGAAAGAGCGCGCGGCGGTGAGCGGGTTGATGAGCCCGATCGAAAGGAAGCCCTACTATGCCATTCCCTTCAACCGGTCGATCCTTGGAACGAAGGGAGGCGCACGCACAAATGCCCTCGGACAAGCATTGCGGCCGGACGGTTCCGTAATAGCAGGCCTTTATTGCGCCGGGTTGACCATGGCCAATCCGATAGGGACGCGCGCAGTCGGTTCCGGCACAACGATCGGGCCAAACATGACCTGGGGATATATCTGCGCCGATTCAATGATGCAGACAAATCGCCACTAGAGCAAAGCGCGTTTAGGTGGAAACGCCGCTTTTCTCTAACTCCTTGTTCTTCGACGCGTCTTTGCATTCTGCCGATTCCGGCAAAACACAAAGCGCTCTAGATTGGTATTCCGTGCGGTCATCTAACCGAGCGACGTCGTTTCGCATGGCCACGACGATCGCCGGACCGCCGAGTTGAGAAACCACGAGTTCCTGTTTTACTCCGCCGCCACCTGCAGTGCATCGTCTCCTACCCCGTCCGGCAAATCCGCGGCCCGCTTTGACGGCAGCCCCCACCCCTTGATCAAGGCATAGATCGCCGGGATCACGATCAGCGTCAGGATCGTCGAGGAGATCATCCCTCCGATCATCGGCACGGCGATGCGCTGCATGATCTCGGAGCCCGTGCCGGTGCTCCAGAGGATCGGCACCAGCCCCGCCATGATGGCGACCACGGTCATCATCTTGGGACGTACGCGCTCCACCGCGCCCAGCATGATCGCCTCGTTGAGATCGGCGCGCGTAAAGGCGAGACCCTTGGCGCTGCGTTCGTGCCTCACCTCCGCCAGGGCCTGGTCGAGATAGATCAGCATCACCACGCCGGTCTCGGCCGCGACGCCTGCGAGGGCGATGAAGCCGACCACCACGGCGACCGAGAGGTTGAAGCCGAGCCACCACATCAACCAGAGGCCGCCGACCAGGGCGAAGGGCAGCGACAACATGACGATCAGCGTTTCCGTCAGCCGCCCAAAATTCAGGTAGAGCAGCAGGAAGATCAGCATCAGGGTGATCGGCACCACCACTTTCAGCTTCTCGGTGGCACGCTGCAGATATTCGAACTGCCCGCTCCACTCGACATAGGTGCCGGCCGGGAACTTGACGTTGTCGGCCACCGCCTTCCGCGCATCGGCGATATAGCCGCCGAGGTCGCGGTCATGCATGTCGACATAGATATAGAGCGCGAGTTGGCCGTTCTCGGTGCGGATCGAGGTCGGACCACGGGCGAGCTCGACCTTGGCGACATCGCCCAGCGGCACGGTACCCCCATTCGGCATCGGCACCAGCACGTCGCGGGCGATGGATTGCGGGTCGCTGCGCAGATCGCGCGGATAGCGCACATTGACGGTGTAGCGCTCGCGGCCCTCCACCGTGGTCGTCACCGTATCGCCGCCCAGGGCCATCGAGATCGTGTCCTGTAGATTGCCGACCATCAGCCCGTAGCGGGCCAGGGCATCGCGGTCCGGCGCAATATCGAGATAATAGCCGCCGATCACCCGCTCGGCATAGGCGCTGGTGGTGCCGGGCACGTTGCGGACCACGGCCTCGATCTGGCGGGCGACATCGTCCATCTGGCCGAGATCCTTGCCGAGCACCTTGATGCCGATCGGCGTGCGGATGCCCGTCGCCAGCATGTCGGTCCTCGCCTTGATCGGCTGCGTCCAGGCATTCGAGACGCCGGGGAACTGCAAGGCCTTGTCCATCTCGGCCGTCAGGCTGTCGATGGTCACACCGGGCCGCCACTGATCCTTCGGCTTGAGGTTGACGACGGTCTCGAACATCTCGCTCGGCGCGGGGTCGGTCGAGGTGTCTGCTCGCCCGGCCTTGCCGTAGACGGAGGCCACTTCGGGGAAGGACTTGATGATACGGTCCTGTGTCTGCAGCAACTGCCCGGCCGAGGTCACCGAGATGCCCGGAAGCGTGGAGGGCATGTAGAGGAGCGTGCCTTCATTGAGGGTCGGCATGAACTCCGTGCCGAGCCGGGCCGCCGGCCAGGCGCTCACGGCCAGCGCCACGATCGCCAGCACGATGGTCAGCATCTTGGCCCTGAGCACGCCGCGGATGAGCGGACGATAAATCCAGATCAGCGCCCGGTTGATCGGGTTGCGACGCTCGGCGATGATCTTGCCGCGCACGAAGATGATCATCAGCACCGGAACCAGGGTGATCGACAGAATGGCAGCGGCTGCCATCGAGAAGGTCTTGGTGAAGGCCAGCGGACCGAACAGGCGCCCCTCCTGCGATTCCAGCGTGAAGATCGGCATGAAGGAGACGGTGATGATCATCAGGCTGAAGAACAGCGCCGGTCCCACTTCCCGTGCCGCTTCGATCAGCACGTCCACGCGCGAGCGGCCGGGTTCGGCCCGTTCCAGATGCTTGTGTGCGTTCTCGATCATCACTATGGCGCCATCGATCATGGCGCCGATGGCAATGGCGATGCCACCGAGGCTCATGATGTTGGCGCCGAGGCCCAGGAGGCGCATGGCCCCGAAAGCCATGAGGATGCCGACGGGCAGCATCAGGATGGCGACCAGGGCACTGCGGATATGCAGCAGGAAGACGATGCAGACGATCGCCACGATGATGCTCTCTTCGAGCAAAGTGTGCCTGAGCGTGTCGATGGCCGAGTCGATCAGCCCGGAACGATCATAGACCGGTACGATGCTGGTGCCTTGCGGCAGGCTCGGCATCAAGGCGGCGAGCTTCTGCTTGACGCTGTCGATGACATCGAGCGCGTTGGAGCCCGAACGCTGCAGCACGATGCCGCTGGCGACCTCCCCTTCCCCATTGAGCTCCGTGATCCCACGCCGCTCGTCCGGGCCAAGCTCGATGCGGGCCACGTCCTTCAGCAGAACGGGCGTGCCATTGTCGCTCTTGACCACGATCTTGCCGAGATCGTCGATGCCGCGCAGATAGCCCTTGCCGCGCACGATGAACTCGAAGCCCGACAGCTCGAGCGTGCGCCCGCCGACATCCGCGTTGCTGGAACGGATGGCGTCCCGGATCTTGTCGAGCGAGATGCCAAGATCGCGCAGCTTCTGCGGATCGATCACCACATTGTATTGCTTGACGAAGCCGCCGACGCCGGCCACCTCGGCGACACCCTCGGCCTTGGACAAGCCGTAGCGCAAGGCCCAGTCCTGGGTGCTGCGGGTTTCGGCGAGGTTCCGGTTGTCGGCCGTCACGGCATATTGATAGACCCAGCCGACGCCGGTGGCGTCCGGACCGAGCGTCGGGGTCACGCCGGCGGGCAGGTTCTTGGCGGCAGCGTTCAAATATTCGAGCACGCGGCTGCGCGCCCAATAGATGTCCGTGCCGTCCTCGAAGATCACATAGACGAAGGAGACGCCGAAGAAGGAAAAGCCGCGTACCGCCCTGGATTTGGGAACGGTCAGCATCGCCGTGGTGAGCGGATAGGTAATCTGGTCCTCGATCACCTGTGGCGCCTGGCCTGCATCCTCGGTGTAGATGATGACCTGCGTGTCCGAGAGATCGGGAATGGCGTCGAGCGGCAGGTGCCGCAGCGCGTAGAGGCCCCCGGCTGCAGCAAATACCGCGGCGATCAGCACCAGCGTGATGTTGCGGGCAGACCAGGTGATCAGGCGGGCGATCATTTGGCGTCTCCAATCACTTTGTCTGCCGGCTCCTTCAGGCCCTGCAGGGCGGCCTTGAGATTGCTTTCGGCATCGATCAGGAAATTGGCGCCGGTGACGAGGCGATCGCCCGCCGACACGCCGCTCGCGATTTCCACAAAGCCGTCGCCGCGGCGACCGAGCTTGACTTCGCGCGGTTCCAGCCGGCCCTCCCCCTTATCCAGGATCACGGTCTGGCGCTCGCCATTGTCGAGCACGGCGCTGGCGGGAACGGCCAGGACCGGATTGGTGCTGCCGGTGGCGATGGTGACGTCAGCATACATGTCCGGCATCAGCACCCCATCCGGGTTGGGCAGCTCTATGCGCACGCGGGCCGTGCGCGTCTCCTTGTTGATGGTGGGGTAGATCACGGCGATCTTGCCCTCGAAGGTGCGGTTGGTGCCGCGCGGCTTGACGGTGGCCCCCTGCCCGACCGCGATGGCCGGCAGGTCGCTCTCGGGAACGTCGGCCAGCACCCACATCATTGAGGTGTCGGCGAGCCGGAACAGGGTGTCGCCGGCATCGGCCTTCATGCCATCGACAACCTCGCGGTCCACCACGATACCGCTGCGCGGCGCCAGCCACGTCATGGTCGCCGGAACCTCCCGGTCGGCATCGATCTCGGCAATGACGTTGTCGGGCACGTCGAAATTCTTGAGCCGGCGCAGTGCGCCCCTTACCTCCACCGCGTTTGCGCCCGACCGAATTGCCGAGAGGTATTGCGCGGCTGGTTGCAGAAGATCCGGCCCATAGACATGCATCAGCGGCTGCCCCGCTTGGACCACCGAGCCGGTGGTGATGTCTTCAACCTTGTCGATATAGGCATCGAAGCGAAGCGCGATGACCGATTGGCGCCGTTCGTCGAGCTGGACCGTACCGGAAGCCCGGACAGGGGTCGCGAAGACGCGCATGGCGGCCGGCTCCGAGCGGACCCCCGTGCGCTGGAGCTTGCCCGGCGAGAGCTTGATGGCGGAACCGTCCTGGTCTTCGCCGGCGAAGACGGGGATGTAGTCCATGCCCATAGAATCCTTCTTGGGCACCGGCGAAGTATCCGGCAGGCCCATCGGATTACGGTAGTAGAGCGGTATCTTGGCATCGCTTGTCGCTGCCGGCGGCGCCAGGGAATCTTCGGCCACCGGCTTGTCCTCGAAGCTGAGATCCTCGTCCACCCGCACCGGCTGGAAGTCATTGCCATAGGCCGTCTTGCGCGGCGTGGCCGAATAGGTCGGCCGGCCATCGGGATCGCGATAATAGATCACCGGCCCGCCCGCCGCCGGACCGGCCTTTGCCGGCGACGTTGCGGCGCCCGCGATCCAGGGCTCGGACCGCAGGAAGGGAAGCGTGGACAGCGCGACCTCGCGCTGCCCCGCCCAATAGCCTGCAGCGCCCCCCGCCAGCGTGGCGGTGAGGATGAGGCCGAGATGGCGCGCCCGTCTCATGGGACGACCTTGAATTCGAGCTTGTTGTCGAGCGTGCCGATCTCGCCCTGGACCTTGGCACCGAGGGACAAACGCCAGCCACCGGGCATCGGGAGGCGGGCCTTGAAGCTGTACACACCGGGTTCGCTGGAGGGAGCAGCCACGATCGGGACCGTCATCGCCGCCATGCCGTCCGGTGCCATGTCGAGGCGTTGGGCGAAGATGACCGCATCCGGCACGGGCTTGCCCGTGCGCTTGTCGATGAGCCGAGCCGCCACGACGGCGGCATCGCCCGCCTTGATCTCCGGTTGGACCAGCCGGAACTCGTAATCGTCGATGCCGGCCCAGGCCGCGGAAGCAAACAGGGCGCAGGAGGCGCCGATCAGCGCGACCGTCATGGTGCGCTTTGTCCTATGAGAGTTCATGATTCAAAGATCCTGATGATCATTAAAAGGCGCGCGACCGCGCGCCGACATGCCGGCCATGCCCCGTCGGCGATCGATGGAGCATGGCACGCGCCGTCACCGCATAGCTCCGGGCTACGCAGTGACCGGCCGCTCCGCTGGAAGCGGCGATGAAATCAGGATCTGGGAGGTCGGGCGGGCGGTTCTTCGCCGAGTTGGTCTCGTTGGCTAACGTTGCTCAGCACGAGGGCGCCCGGAATGCCAAAGCGCGTGACGACATAGCCTCCGACCATCGGCAGGCTCGGCACCCCAATCGCGACGCACAGGGACGCGAAAGGGCAATCCGTCGGGCACTTGGACGCCGGCATGTGCTGCTCCGGGCAGCAATTCACGCCGCCCGGCATGGCCGCCATGTGCTCCATCGCCGCCGTTGGAACAGCCATGGTCACCCCCGCGACCGATGGGGTCACCATCGGGGTCATCAGGAACCCTGCGATTGCAAGAATCGCGAGCAGGCGGGAGATCGCAGGCCAAATCATGCTGCCCTACGGTCTCACATCCCGAACCGGCGGGAAAGTCATCGCGGCTCACGATTGCGTTAGATGTTTGGTCAGGGCAATGGGTGGTGCGGGTTGTCGATGAACCCGAACGGCTCATCTGACCATGCTTCGCAGATAGCTTCGTAGGGAATGAAGGCCGCGTATGTCTTGAGGCGGCGTGCAAAGTTATAGGCCGCAATGAAGTCGGCGAGGTGTCGGCGCAGTTGTTCGTCGCTTCCACTTCGCCATCGTCTTCTGGTTGATGCCGTAGCGGCCAGCCCGTGTTCTCCGACTCTCTCTGACTATGCTGCCTGGCTCGACAAACTGCCCCTACCGTGCGGCGCTGCCGTGAAGAACTTGCCCATAGTGCCCCTCTCCCCCAGTGTGAAAAGACTGCACCATCAAACTCCGAAATCGAACATCCAGACATAGCAACAATAAATTCCTTACATACAACAACCCTGCATAAATCTATACATTGTTATCACATCGGGTTTAGTTTTATATTATTATTCCGCGCACATTCTATATAATACTGTATTATCAATAGTAATCTTTCCGTAAATGCTCCTCATAATTCCCAAATTACCTCATTGACTTCTACGTCATGTTGTGGTCAAGCGTGAAAATGAATTCCTATGAGGAGCAAAATATTGAGCAATTTAGATGAAACATAATGTGCACAGTATCCAAGATACTAACTATAGATAAAATAAGTGTAGTACACAATATCTGGAAAAATCTGGTGTTATCTGTCGTAATTCCGATGTATAACTCTGAAAAAACAGTGGCCGATACGCTAACCTCTATACTGGAAGGCGTAAAAATGCTATCTGAAGTGCTCGTCGTCGACGATTGTTCGCTCGATGCGTCTAGAAGCATTGTTTCAGCGATTTCGAAGGTAGATGATCGCGTAAAGCTCCTGGTCGCCCCCAGGAACATTGGGCCAGGACCAGCCCGGAATCTGGGCCTAGAACGGGCAACTTCACCTTATGTGTCGTTCTTCGACGCCGACGATATCATGATCGGTCAATCCATTGATGTCACTCTTCGGGAACTCGCGCGTCTAAAGGCAGACATGGCTATCTGTCCGTATAATCTCCAGCTATCCCGCGAATACAACACAACCGGGCGCATGCAGCCACGAGATCAGGCTATATTTGGCGACTTATTCAAATTCGAAGATCTAAGAGTTATTAATCCAAACAAGAATTTGCATATTCTAACTTTGACCAATTATCCATGGAACAAGATATTCGAGACTAATTTCGCTAAAAGAAACATAAAATTCCCAGATTTGCAATTGCATGAGGATATCATTCCTCATTGGAACACCATTTTATCTTGCGAGAATATTCTATTCGTCAACAGCCCCATTGCTAATTATTTCTGTAGCCCGTTCGGTCTCAATGCAAGTAATGTTAGATCATTCGCTAGAATACAATTGGTGCAGGCTTTAAGAGATTTAAAAAATAATGTCATTGATAGGGCAGAAGATATAGATCTATACCATGTCTATATAGATTTCTCAGTTGATGCCTTGCTTTGGGCCGCCGGTATGGTCGATCCGGATCTGCGCCCGACGTTAAAAAAGCATATATTTGACTTCCTTTCGGATCAACCTAAACGTCTGTTGGACATGTCCTTTCGTCGAGACGGAGATTTGGTCCATAGAGTCGCGAACTTGCTGGAGCTGACCTAATGGCCTCACCCTTGGTCTCTATTATAGTGACTACCTTTAATATAGAGCAATATGTCGAGAATTGCTTGGCGAGTGTCCTAGCTCAGTCGCTGAGGGATATCGAAATCATTATCGTCGACGACGGGTCGAAAGATACCACTCCAGACATTATTAGGAGGCTGGCTGGAACAGACAACCGTATTCATACGATTCTGTTGCCTACCAATAGTATCGGCGGTGTATCTACCGCGGCAAATGCAGGCCTGGACATCGCGACGGGTGAGTACGTTGGCTTTGCCGATGGCGACGACATCTATGAGCCGAGAATGTTCCAGAAGCTGTACGACGCCGCGAAACGATATGAAGCCGATATATCTATATGCGACTATGACGATTTTGATAGCCAAACGAATGAGATAAGTCCGTCCAGTGATAAAAATGTCTGGTTACGTCTTCCTGACGATCCAGTGTTCGTCGTCGGGCCAAAAAATATCCGCGTATTCCTCCAGTTATCCCCTGTTCCGTGGCGAAAATTATATAGAAGAGAGGTTCTTCGGGAAAAAAAACTTCGATTTCCGGTGGTAGACTATTTCTTCGAGGACAATCCGTTTCACTGGAAGGTACTGACCGAGTGTAATACGATCGTAATGGTAAGAGAAATCTTGTGTCATCATCGGCTAAATCGAGTTGGCCAAACAATGTCTCCTACCAGCGGGCGGGCCATCACGATGTTGAATCATTTTGTTGGCTTGAGAGATATCTCGAATGGCAGTCGATATGATCTTTCATTAGACCTCATAGGATGGCTCCTTCGCCATATATACTGGGTATACGAAAATGTACCGGCGAGATATTATGGTGATTTATTTAAAATAGTTAAGAAGCATTTGAACGGGATAACGAGGAATCAAGTCAGGTCTTGCATCAAGAATGCTTTGTTTTCGGAGCGCGATGGCCTGCTTTTGCTTCTAATCAAGCAGGGGCGGAATCATGAGGCAAGGCGCATTTTGGGAGGAAAATCTACAAAAAGATTCTGGCTCGATATACAATTACTTAGCGTGTTTGGTCCAACCGCTTTTGCAAGACGCAGAAGAGAACTAAGAAACCGCGCACTCAGGAAACGCATCGAAAGGGTAGAATCCAGATTACGCGATTCAGAGCTTAGGCAACGAGCGAACGATCTGAGGATTGAGATGTTGGAGCGACTTTCTGGTGGACACACAGATCTCGAACTTCCCTCGGTTTACCGCGACTAGTGATGACTATCACTCATTCACAAACCGGGGCCATTTCACGTCGTCTGGTTATCCAAGTTGCCGTATCGACGTTTGGACAAGCAATCCAGGCAACCCACTTTGGTGCTGGGCAAGCTGTTGCAGAGAGAGTTCTGGCATCATCGTGGTAACCACCCGGCTGCTCTCGGTGAAAGCTGCGCCTTGCGGGCGAGAAACCGGCTGCAGGGAGTGCTCCATCAAGATCCCGATAATCTGTTCTTCCGAAATACGCATGTGCCTCACGATCTGGTTCGCTCGTGGCGAGTCAGAGTGCAATTCAGAAATGCCTTCAGGCATCTCATGAATTAATGGAATCGAAGGATGCCGAACGATTCACAGAATGAATTGGATCGGCGTGATGCGGCGGGCAAGAATGGCTTATGGCAAAGCCCCCTGCCCTCCCCCGGCTCCATTATGTTCTCGAGCGCATCGATGCCTCGAGGAACATGGCCCGCTACTATGTGCTCTCGATCGAGCCGACCCTGTTCGAGGAGACCGCTCTTGTCCGGGAATGGGGCCGTCTCGGCACACCTGGCCGCAGGGTGAGCAATCTGTTCGATCTGCCTGCGAGTGCCGTCGTCGCGCTCGATATCTGGCTGGCCCGCAAGCGGAAGCGAGGATACAGGCGTATCGGCTGACCCCTGCGCCTCAGCGATGCGCCTGGACATCGCCAGACGGTGCTCCATTGCCTTCCCCTCACGCACTACGCCGCTCCTTGCCGAGCTTCGATCGGATCAGGGCCATCAGCATGGGACCGAGCGAGAACTGCCCTGCCCTCGCCCTCTGCGTAAGGTTGCGCAGATAACCGCCCGGGCTCTTGATGGCCTCGCCCTTCTGCAGCATGGCGGCAATGACGATATTCGCACCCTCTGCACCCAGGGCTTCCTGCGCCTCCTCCCAGGCGCTCGGGCTGACACCGAGGAATTTGCGCACAAGCGCCACCGCGCCTGCCAGATCGCGCCAGGATCGAATGCCGTCCGGAGCATAGTCCGCGATCTCGGGGCAGGCCTCCAGCACCATGCCCAGCGGATAGGTCTTCGACGCAGGTTGCGGCCGGGGCATCTCTCCCGGTCCATCGGATATCCGCGCGCTCGGAGGCGCATCCGGCCCCGGCGCCGTACGGCCTGGAGCGGTCGCGGCTTCACCCGGCGGGTCGATGATCAGGAGGGGCGCTGCCTTCGCCTTTGCTTTTTCGGAAGCAAGTTCAGATTCAATAGGAGAGTCTGGGTTTGAATTCTGTATGTGGCGCTCACTTTGAGACTCTTTGGCGCTTGGATTCCTGTAAAAGACATGCGTTTCCAGGATATTGCGGATACTCGCCGCCATCTGCGCCAGTTCCGCCTCGACAGGCTTGAGTTCCTCATGCGTCGCAGAGCGCGGAATCCCGCGCGTGAGACCGAGATAGCCCTCGTGCAGGCCTTCCCAGTTCCCCGGAACCTCCTCCTCCAGCCCGGTCGCGATCATCTTGGCAATGTCGCGCCGAAGCAGCGTGACCCTTTCCCGCAGCAGCAGCATGGCCTGCCTCTCCGCCTTCACCGCTCCCGCGAGATGCTCGAACTCTCCGGCGCGGGCCACGAGCGGCGCGAGATCGAAGCCGAAGGCATCCTCGATGGTTCCCCCCTCCCCTTTTCGCGCATAGCGCTTGCCGTTGGGACTGTCGCGGCGAACGATGAGGCCCCGCTCGACCAACACCGCAAGGTGGCGCCTCAGCGTCGCCGGCGCCATGCCATGCGCCCGCAGCGACAGATGACGGTTGGACGGGAAGACCACCAGGTCCCCCTCCCCTGTCAGGGTCGTGTCCGGATGGAAGCTCAGCAGCGCGTTCAAGACCGCCAGCGCCCGGTCGGAAACACCCAGCCGCGTCTTCGCCTCGCAGATCGCATGGAAGACCTGCCATTTATGAACGACCGCATCCGGCGGACAGCCGCGCGCGGTGACCTGCGCTGCGATCATGCCAAGCGACAGCGATCGGCGCCCAAAGGGCGTCGTTGCGATTTCTGTCATATGTCCTTTGCCTCTGATCAGGCAAAAGAAATCCGCTCACCGAAACGGTGCCGAAATCGAGCCGAGACTCTTGACTGTGATTCGCGAAAGTGGGATTCTCAATTTGCTTAGGACTGAGAAGGGCTTCCGGAATTCGTTTCGGGGGCCTTTTTCCTTTGCGGGTGGATCTCCTCTGGGGTGGGTGGAGTGACGGTCTAGTTGCCGGACCGGCTAGTTCTTGGAGGCATTCGCAAGGAACTCCTCGTAGAGTCGGTCGAGCCGAGTTACCAGGAACTCCCCGAAATCGGGGACGAGCGTATCGTCGAACGCCAGGACAGTCCGATTGGGAGCACGCGTGATGGCCGCCGCACGGCGGCCATCCTTGGTGGACCAGCTTTCGGGGGGCGCCTTCTTCGGCAGGCGTCGATCCTGAAGACTGTGGATGAGAAGGGCAAACCGTCCGTCGCTGTCGGCTGCCAGAAAAGCATCGGACGTGGTGAGCGTCTCGACGTCCCGAGGCTTGGACTTGGCCAGAAGATCGGCAAGCAACTGCCAGCGAGGCCGGCCGACCTTGCGGGCCGGGCCGATCTTCTCGATGAGAGCGCCAGGGATCTGCCTGGCAATGCTGATAAAGCGGCTGAGATCGCCCTTCTCCGTCCCGAGCGCCGCCATGATGGTCGCACGTTCGTAACCGCCCTGCTCCAGCGCGAAGGCAAAACGGGCTTTTTCGATATAGGACAGATCCTGGCGCTCCAGGTTTTCATTACCTTGGGCAACCACCAGTTCGTCATCGCTCAGCGGCTGGACGATAGCCTTGACCTTCTTGCCGAGTTTGGTGGCGGCCAGCACGCGCCGGTGTCCATAGGCGATCTGATAGTGACCTTCCTGAGCAGGATGCGGTCGCACGAGGATCGGCGTGCGCTGTCCTTGTTCGGCGATATTGGCGACAAAGGCATCGAACTCCGGATCGGCCACCAGGCTCAGACGGTCCCGCACCGGGGAGGCCACCAGATCGCCGGGATCGAGCTCGACGATCGTCGTACCGCTAAGGAGCTTTTCGTTCAGCGCCGCTGCCGCTCTGGCACTGTCGGAGATGTGCTGCAGCGAAGCGCGCATTGCGCCGATAGCGCCCGTGCGAACGCGATCCTTGTCAGGCGCTTCGCCGTTGGGAGCTCCCAACGCCTTCGCAGTGAACAGCGAAGCAATGGTGTCTTTGCGGCTCATGGCGTGCTCCGTCCCCAAGCCCTGGCAATGAGCGAGGCAATCTCGCCGTTGACGCCGTCGAGCGAGTCGATGGCCCTGTCATAGGTCGCTCTCGTGAGGTTCTCTCGGCCGACTTCATAGAGCGTCTGCTTTGTCAGGCCGGCGTCGGACACGGCAGCCGACTTGACCATGGGATTGGTCAATACATGATCGCCGAACAGGTTACGCAGCAAGGCCACCACCTTGGTCTGCGGCGCATCCTGTGGCTCGTAGCGCGTGATGAGATATCGGATGAAGTCATATTCGAGTCGTCCGCCAGCCTGTCGCACAACATCGAGCAGGTCATGCGTCATCAGCAGGAACTGGCTCATCGAGGCCACGTCGAGCATCTGTGGATGGACCGTGACGATCATAGCCGTCGCCGCGCACAAGGCGCTCAGCGTCAGGAAGCCGAGCTGGGGCGGACAATCGAGGATCACGACATCATAATCGTCGGCGACTTCGTCGATAGCCTGCGCAATGCGGGTGTAGAAGATGCCGTCCGAACGTCCCTGGGCGAGCGCGCGCGGCGTATCGTGCTCGAACTCCATCAGTTCGAGATTGCCAGGCACGAGATCAAGGCGCTCGAAATAAGTTTGCCGGATAACTTTCGACAGGGGTCGCCTGGCGTCGTCATAACGAATGGCCGCATAGAGCGTCTCGTTCGTCTTCACGCTCACCTCGGGCATGACCCCGAAGAGGGCGGAAAGGCTCGCCTGCGGATCAAGATCGATCGCCAGGACACGATAGCCGTGCAGGGCGAGATACTGGGCGAGGTGAACGGAGGTGGTAGTCTTGCCGGATCCTCCCTTGAAATTGGTTACGGCGATGACCTGCAAGTGGTCTTTCGCTTCCCGGCGGGGCCAGAATTCGTGTGCTTCGCGGCCTCGTGCAGTCGAGGCCAGCCGCTGGCGGATCTCGTTGATCTGACCGAGGGTGTAGAGCCGGCGTCCTCCGGATGTGATTTCTGGCTCCGGTCCCTCCCCCGCCAAGGCGAGCTTGCGAAGGGTGGAATCGGAGATGCCCATCAACTTGGCGGCTTCGCCCGACGTGAAGCGGCGCAGAACCTTCTGCGCAACCGGCGGAAAAAGAGCGTCGCTCATCGCCTGAAGTTGCGAGCTCAAAAGGCTCGCATGCACGCCGATCGCGCGATCGACCTGCTCGGTCTCACGTCGATACTGGGTACGATCCGAGCTCACGCTTTTTTTCCTCGTCACGAAATTTCATCTAATCAAGGCCGATTTCCGTGACGAAGATACGTGACTTCGCGATTCTCGCAACAAATTAAGTATTAATGAAGTCTTAATTACCCCTCCCCTTCCCAACGCAAGGCGAGTCCCTACGAGTCAATACGGAAAGTTGGGAGCTCCCAACTTTTTAGGGCACCTCATCGTCAGAGACCCGCAGGATAGCCCTTACGGCCCCCTCCTCTCCGACTGAATCACTCTACTATAGCGCAGCGCGAGTCGGCACTCGATAACCGGGGGCATGCGCGCTGAACAGCAGATCCAATTGATAGCCACTATCGCCGTCATTCGGGCATTGGCGACGCATGCCCTATCATCGAACAACCCCTCCAGGGCCAGCCCAAGCGTCCCCAATCTTCTCACGGAGCGCCGCTCCTCCAGAAGGCACTGAGGCGCCAGCCCCCTGCCGAGCACGGCGCCGTCCGCTGCCCGTTGCGAGATGGTATGAAGGTTTGGATCCGAGACCTGCCGGACGCGCCCCTCAGGCTACCAGCCCTCATCATTCTCGGATTGAATGCGGCCGTCATGCCGGGGCACTGGAGGGAAACCCGGAATCCACGAGCACCGTCTCGCAAAGTTCCTGAATTTCGCCTCACCGCTACCCTGCAGTCGGAATGAAGGCCCCGACCCATTCAAATCCGGCAGCGACTCAGAGGCCCGCCGCCTTGGTGAGATTGACTCTGAAGCGATCGCGCCGCCGCTGGTAGCGACGTGTCATTTCTGCGGAAGCGTGGCCCAATTGCTTCTGAACATACCGCTCGTCGACCTCGGCGGAGGAGGCCAGGCCTGCTCTCAGCGAATGGCCGGCAAACTTGTCCGCACGCTCTCCCTCCGGCAGATCACTCCGGACTCCAGCCCCGAGGGCCGCCTGTTTGACGAGGCGCGCGACATGACGGCCGTCGAGCCGATCGGCACCAACCTCCCTGCCCTGCCCCGTAACGCGCCTGAACAGCGGACCATGGCTGACACGGCCGAGCTCCAGCCAGGTCTTGACGGCTACGACCGGGCAGGTCGCGTCCGATGAACCACTCCCGACCTCGACTTCACGCCAGCCGGTCTTGCCGCGCAGGGTCACGATCATGCCCCCGTCGACAATCTCGACCCAGCCCCTGCCGTCCTCCGTCTGGTCCCGGCCCGCGTCGAGCCCAACGATTTCGGAGCGACGCAAGCCGCCGGCAAATCCAAGCAACAAAATAGCCCGGTCGCGCAGGCCTCGCAGCGACGATTGCTCCAGTGTCTGGAGCATCGCGATGACATCATCCGGCAGCACTGCTTCCTTCTGGCGCGGTGGCGACGTGTGCGTATTGCGGATGCCTGCGAGGACGGTGGCGATATGGCGATCCGCGCGATCCAGAGGCTCGCCACGTTGGCTATAATTCCAGGCGAGCGCCGAGAGCCGCCGCTCGATCGTGGACACCGAACTGGCGGCTCCGCCGGGCAGGGCGGCGCCGGAGGCACAGGCCGTGATATAAAGCGCCACGACTTGCGGATTGGGGGGAAGGAGAGGGAGGGCCTGGCGCCGACACCAGGCAGCAAAGTGCTTCCAGTCCGACGCATAGGCCCGTCGCGTGTTGGGTGATCTCGCTGCATCGACATATTCTCGGGCGCGGTCAGCCAAACGAGCCAGATGAGCCGGCGGGGCAGGGGAGGGGACCGGGATGGCCTCGTAGGAGCCAGCACCAGCTTCCGGCTCATCCTCACCAGTGATCATTCGCCTCCTCCTATCATGCCGATGAAGCCCATGCGCTCCCTATAATAGTGCAAATGCTCCGCATGCTCATTCGAGAACGCGGAGCATCCGTTTCGAAAGGGAGGCCACGCTTCAACCAAAACAAGGGCACCCCTGCTGGGCGAGGTGGCTCTCCCATGGCGAGGTACTCTCAAAGACTAATCTCAACGCGCGGGATACCGACTGAAACACGAAAGGCCCGATCCAACCCTAGCTTCTCCAGCCTTGCTTGAATGCCAGGCATCGCATTCGTGAGGTGTATGGTAAACAAATCGGAACTGTCCCGCGATTTGACAAGCCATTCAAGTGTTTCCGGCGTCGGGTGATTGTTGGTCTTCCCATCCGCACTCACGATATAGTGGTTGGCTCGAATTCGTTTGAACATATCGGGTGAGCAATTCTTGCTGCTGCCGTGATGCGGCAACTTAAAAATGTCCACATGCATCGTACCTCCAGGCTGAAGCAGTTTGGCAAGCTCCAGCCCGGCAACAAGATGGTCCTCGCGAGTATCACCCGTCAGAAGCGCCGTTCGGCCTTCTCGATACAGGTGGAGCACAATGCTCGACAAGTTCTGGGGCGTCTGGGCATGATAGGCAGCCGCCGCGACTTTGATATCTTTTCTTGCCACGGCCTCCTGCCACTTGAGCGCAAGGCTCTTGAGAGCGTTGCAGCCGGGACAGATGACAGTGACATCGAGACCGTCAAGGCTGTTCACAGCACCTGCCTTGAGCACGCCGCCGAACGGAGCGTTGCCATCAAGTCCAAGCGCCGAGGCATATTTGCGGACGTCATCGCCCTGCGCATAGCTGGAGGCCAAGGCCTTTTCCGGCGCCTGCATGACCATCAGGTCGTTTATCGCCTGGGGCAGGCCCGGCACCTGCGCGGCAACCATGTCATCGAGGCTGTTGAACCATATCCTTCGCAGGTCGATGGGTAGTGCAAATTCCCCTTTCTTGGCCTGGTCGAGTTCCCGCAACAATCCGACGGCACCCGCGATATGATCATCGTCGACATGGCTGATGCAGAGTACATCAATGACGGGGGCGACCTTCGGGTGCGGTGCCAGCGCGATCAGGCGGGGCCTGAGGACGCCTTCATAGACCCCATCGGGGCCGCCATCGACGACCATCACGTGATCGGGATCCCAGCGCGCCAGAATGCAATCTCCGTGTGCCGCCGGCAGGAATTCGAGCACAAACATGGTGTCTCCGTAACCACGTCCACAATAGAATGCGGCTCGGCCGATCCTCTCGCCAAGCTCGAGGTCCCGAAATCATGGGTATTCCGCGATTCATGACGGCTCAGTCCCAAAAGTCAAAACGCAGTGATCGCGCATAATGCCAGCCGGAATCTCGCGTACTACTAAGCCGGCAAATTAAAGAAACCGGGGTCCTTCATCCTCCTTCACTTCGGTCATTCGCTCATTTTAGCCTCATCCAAGCTGTAGCAGCAGTTCCTAGACCGATTGCATCGCCCGCAACACGTCCACCAGGCCGTACCCCTGGAACAGGCGCTCGCACCCCAGATCGGTCGCGTCGAGCACAGAATCTCCTTGACCCGTTGCGGTCTTCCAATGAGTTCGCGATGACGCGCGATGAGCATGGCAGCGGCACCGCTCACATGCGCGGCGGCTTGGCACGTGCCATGCATGGCGGCGATCTTTCGGTTTGGAGCAGGGCCGTCGATGTCTTCCCCTGGAGCTATAAGGTCAGGCTTGAGGCGACCGTCGGCCGTTGGGCCGTGGCTCGAGAAATAGCTGACGCCATGGCGATGCGGATCGCTGCGATGCGTCGAGCCAACGGTCAGGACGTTGTCGGCATTGCCGGGGTCCGAGATGCTGACCGTGCGATAATCGGAACCCAATGTGGCAACATGCCCCGCGAAGCCAGTATTGCCGGCGGCCGTCACGACGATGACGCCGCTGCGAACCAATCGGTCGCATTCCATGCACACCGGTGTCCAGCCGCAGGAATGCGCCGCGACATCGTGGGGAACTGAAAGGCTGAGGTTTACGCCCGCAATCACGAGACGGCCGGCCTGCTCGTTGATGTGACGGATAGCCTGGAGCGCCATGACAATGGCGAATTCGTCGCCCGTACCGTCAGCGTCCAGGACCCGGAAATCGTAAAGGCGGATGGTTGGGCAGACTCCGCGAAAGTCGCGCTCCGGCCAGTGGCCGCCCAATATACCGGCAACATGTGTACCGTGTGCATTGGAGGGAATGGCATATAGCTGCCCGGGTGGGGCCTGTCCGGGTATGGGCGCTAAGTTTGGAAGTTGCATTTCGAGCCATGGGAGTGCGGGAATCCAATCGATCAGGCCGTTTTTCGTGGTGTCCGCCGACATGGTCGATCGGGCTCCGACCAGATTGAACGCCCGCAAGACACGTCCTGGGCCGGGCCATTGGCCGGGGGGCTTTTGGGTTGTGTCCCATTCACTGAAGGCCGGGTGCGCTGCGTCAATGCCGCTGTCGACAACCGCCCAACCGATATTGCTGCAATCGACGACGAAGACGGTTTCGGCGGCATCAGGCTTTATCGTCTGGCGTGATCGCGACACGGCCGGTCCGGAAACGCGATTGGTGATCACGGTGACCACCGGGTAGCGTCGCCGCCGCTCTATGACCGTCTTGCCAGGAAGCGGGGGCAACTGCGTCATTTGAGGCTCAAGCTGAGCTTGCTGCAGCATTCCGATTGACTCGACAATTGCCTCCGGCGTCCATGTGGGCAACGCTGCACCGGGGTCTGCCTGGACAGCGGCGAGCAATCTCACGAGCCAGATTGCGTGTTGCTGCTGCTCGTCGGATCTTGCTTCGTCATCGGGGTAGGCTGCCGACGGTCTCCACGGACCCTGCCTGAATGAGTTGCTGCCATTGATGTGCCGGCAGGCGTTGCATACGGCTCAGGACGCTGTAGAGATTTGTCAGCGGTAGAACGACCCTGACAAGGTCGTCGAGTGCCAGCTCTGCGGCGACGAAGCTCCCGGCTGCGATAGGCGTGGCCGATGCGAGCAGACCCCAACGATCGAAATAACCCAGAACGCGGCGAACCCCATGTTCCTCATTGATCGAAAGGATCACGTCGAGACGTTTTGCCGGCCCGAACTTAGGAAGATTTGCAAAGCCCTGCCATGTATCGAACCGCACCGGACAATCGATTGCCCACGGCACCGGCGCCCGTCCGTCACCGTAAAATAATGCGGCGAGTTGGTCACGATCCATGCCGCCAAGCTCCCCGCGAAGTAAACCTCGAAAGCGCTTCTATCCGCGACCTATCTTGCAGCCATTGTTTACCCGCATAACGAAACAACCACCACTATAATACCATACCCGTCATTAAGCTATAGTGCTCGGATCTCGACATCGGTTGGGGCCGTATAGAAGAACCCAAGCAAATCATGTCACATTCCTCCGGAGTAGATCACGGCTTCCACGGCTTACAGGAGTCTCACCAGATGCGAATGAACGCCGGCAGCCAGGGTCGCGTGGGGAAGGGGCGAACTGTGATATGGAGGCTGAAGACCTGAAGATCCGGGGGAGGGATGGTGGGTCCTAGCGCCTGTACCAGGCCGCGAAGGGGTGCCGAACGACGGACCAACGCATGCGCCAGCGTTAGTGGCCGAACGCTCATCCGCAACATGGTCGCAAGCCCGCGGGACCAGGTAAACGCGATGCTTCGGCGTCCGATCACGCTTCTCACCGGCGACCACGGCGTCAGGAGAAGGGCAAGCGAGGGCCCGGTGGGGTGGACCGGCGAATTTTCGGCTGCCGCGGTGCTTTTGCAGGCGTTCACCCCTGGAAGGCGACAATGTCCGATAATGCAAGATTATCGGACATTGTGGAGTGCCGACAGCCGCGGCGGTTTTTCTGCCTAAGGGCGGAAGAAAGCGCCGCACTCAATTAAGCTGAAAATGCTTCCCGCGTCCGTCCACTCTATCATCGACCACCCGTTTATGTCCTGAGACAGCCATTCACAAGGTTAAGAAGTCATCGCGCAGCAACGGAACGCCAGCTTCGCAACGAGGCGCATTTCGCCGACTTCGTCGCCGCCTACAATTACGGGCCGGAGCCTGCAGACCCTCGGAGGGCTCATGCCCTACGAGTTCATCTGCAAGTGCTGGACTTCACAGCAGGAAAGATTCACCCTCGACCCAATCCATCAAATGCCGGGACCGAATACTTAGCCCTGCCACGAAATCAGGGCATCTGCGGTGGCCCGGTCGGTCGCAAGGTGATTGAGCAGCCTGCCTCGGATAGCCGCTGCGATGGCAGCTACCTTCTCCAGTCCGAAAGCGACCCCGAACTTGACCGGAACGGCGGAGAGTTGGTCGAGATTGATCGACAGGGTGCGCCCGTCAAGATCGGAGCGCAGCATCGCGCCGTTGGCATCATAGAATCGTGCGCAGATGGAACCGACTGCACCGCGCGCAACCATGGCTTCCAGATGCGCATGGTCGAACAGCCCGTGCTGGAAGGTTGAGGTACCTGGCGCCATGGCTCCGATGCCGAAGGCCGCCACCGAGAGTCGACCGATCAGCGAATAAGCATCGGCGGCGGCGCTCGTGGACTTGAGCGCGTCGGCCGTTCCAGAGGATTCGACAACAGCCGGTACCGGCAGAAGCCAGGCGCGGCCACCGAGCTTGGTCGCGAGCGTGCGGCAGATCTCGCTTGTCTGTGACGAGGATTCAGCGCGGCCGATACCCCCGATCAGCGTGACGATGTCGACATCCGGGGTTCCCGAATTACGCATCTCCGCGACGACGCCCGCCAGCGTACGACCGTTGGACACACCGATGACGGCACCGCGGGCAAGGAATTCCTGCAGCTTTCGCGCCGCCGCGCCCGAAAGCAGTCGCTCGGTGGCTGCGGTGGAGGCGGCCATCTGCACCACGCAGGCGGAGGCGAGGCCAAAGCGGCGGACCAACTCGGCCTCGACCGCAAAGTCGCGATAGGCGCTCGAGGCAACGCGCATCTCTACGAAGCCAAGTACCAGCGCCTGCTTGAGATGGCGGCTGACGGTGGCGATCGAGATCTCAAGGCGCCCGGCGATGTCCGCCTGGGCTAGGCCATCTTCATAGTGGAGGCGGGCAATATGAAGGATGCGTTCAAGGTCGCGGGTAGGGCGGGGCATGGATGCTCGTCAGATTGGCGCCGGCCGGCCCTTATGGCGGTCAGCACGAGGATTCTACAATTGTAAATGCAATAATTTGCATTTACAATTGTAGTTGCAAACGAGAGCGCCTGACGATAGCTCTATCCACATCACTAAACGCCTGGGGATCCGCTGCTTGAACGCCCCTCTTGCCTCCATCGATTCTCGAGCCGCCGACATGGCAAAGGCGCTCCGCTTCCTGGCCGCAGATGCCGTGGAAAAGGCCGGATCCGGCCATCCCGGCATGCCGCTGGGCATGGCGGACCTCGCAACGGTGCTCTTTTCCCGACATCTCAAGTACGACGCCGCTGCTCCCGCCTGGCCAGACAGGGACCGCTTCGTGCTCTCGAACGGGCACGGCTCGATGCTGCTCTACGGCCTCCTGCATCTCACGGGCTATGAAGGCGCCACGCTGGAGGAGTTGAAGCGCTTCCGCCAGGCCCATTCCCGGGCTGCCGGCCATCCGGAATACGGCTATCTGCCTGGTATCGAAATGACCACCGGCCCGCTTGGCCAGGGCATTGCCACAAGCGTCGGCATGGCGCTCGCCGAACGAATGCTGGCGGGGGAATTCGGCCCGGATCTGGTCGATCACCGGACCTTCGTTTTCTGCGGCGATGGCTGTCTGATGGAAGGGGTGAGCCAGGAGGCGATATCGCTGGCGGGCCATCTGAAGCTCGCCAAGCTGACCGTTGTGTTCGACGACAATGGCACCACAATTGACGGTCCCGCCTCGCTGGCAACCTCGGACAACCAATGCAAGCGCTTCGAGGCCTCGAACTGGGCGACGATTACCGTCGACGGGCACGATCTCGACGAGATTGATCGCGCCTTCTCGTTCGCCCGCACTTCCGACCGTCCGACCCTGATTGCCGCGCGTACCACCATCGGCTTCGGCGCGCCCACCAAGCAGGGCAAATCCGTCGCGCACGGTTCACCGCTTGGTGCGGACGAACTCGCGGCGATGCGGAAGAGACTGAACTGGCCCCATCCCGCCTTCGAGGTGCCGGCCGAGATCGCCCTGGCCTGGCGCCAGGCGGGACGCCGCAGCACCGACAAGCGCGAGGCCTGGGCGGGCAGGCTTGCCGCGGCTCGCACGGAACAGCGATCCGAATTCGAGCGTCGCTTTGCCGGCGAACTGCCAAAAGGGCTGGAGATAGAGGTCAAGCGCGTCGTCGACGAATTCGCCATGGCGGCTGAGGCGCTGCCGATCCGTCAGGCCAGCCAGAAAGCCGTCGGCGCGATTGCGCGGGTTGTTCCCGAGATCATTGGCGGCTCGGCGGATCTGACAGGTAGCGTGTTGTCGAGACCCACTGAGCTTGCGCCGCTGGATCTTGCTTCGTTCAAGGGGAGGCATATCCCGTTCGGCATACGTGAGCATGGCATGGCCGCCGCTTTGAACGGGCTTGCACTCCATGGCGGGTTTGTTCCCTTCGGTGGAACCTATCTCACCTTCAGCGACTATTGCAGGCCTGCGATGCGACTTGCGGCATTGATGGGCATCAAGACGATCTTCCTGTTCACGCATGACTCGATCAGCGTGGGAGAGGACGGCCCGACCCACCAGCCGATCGAACAGCTCTCGTCGCTCCGTGCCATGCCGGGGCTTCGAGTCTACCGGCCCGCTGACGCCGTGGAAGCGCTGGAGTGCTGGTACGACGTACTGGCACGCAGTGGTCCCGCCACGATGATCGCCGGACGCCTCAAGGCAGCGGCCGTCAGGACAGTCGTGCGGGAAGACATGCCGTCTCGCCGGGGCGGCTATGTGCTTGCCGAGGCGGATGGCGCGCGCGACGTCACGCTGCTGGCGACTGGCTCTGAGGTGGAACTCGCACTGGCAACGAAGGCTCTGCTGGCCGTGCAAGGGATTCGTGCCGGCGTGGTCTCGCTGCCCTGCCTCGAGGTGTTCGACCTGCAATCGCAGGACTACCGCGACGCAGTTCTCGGTTCGGTGCCCCGCTACGTCGTCGAGGCCGGGTCGCCCCACGGCTGGCACCGCTACATCAACGGCAAAGGCCGGGTCTTCGGTGTCGACCGCTTTGGCTTCTCCGCGCCAGGTCCGGATGTCTACGCCGAGTTCGGGCTTACACCGGGCCATATTGCCGAGGCGATTGCGAGAGAGGTTTCCGCCCCCCCAGCCGCGAGGGACTGAGGCAGTCGCGGCATGACCGAAGTGGTGACACGCGACAGATATGTCGGCGTGTTGCAAAACTACGCATTCTGGAATCTATCGAAAACCTTCTGGATCAAAAACGTGTATTTTATTTCGTTTCACCTGTTCAAATTTTATTGACATACAAATTTCAGGTAGCAAAACTACCAATGGACGTTTGGTCCATATAAGAAAATTCCTGGGAGGCTCGTATGACGATCAAGGCGACACGCCTTGCGGCGGCCGTGGCCGCATTTGCAACCGCTATCGGCCCGGCTCTTGCCGAAGACAAGCCGATCGACATCACCATCGGCTGGGCGCCGCCGGACGTTTCCGGCGTGTTCAAGACTGCCACCAATTTCTTCGAGGAATCGGCCAAGCAGGCGAGCCAAAATGGCTTCAACGTCAAGGTCGTGACGACCCAGGCCCAGAGCCACGACATCGCCCAGCAGGCCAATGCGATCGAGGATCTCATCCAGCAGAAGGTCGACGTCATCGCAACCTCGCCGGCCGATGTGAACGCCATCCGTCCGGCGCTCAAGCACGCGGCCGAGGCGGGCATCCCGGTCATCGTCGTGAACCTCCTCGAGCCGATCAAGGACGTGAAGGTCGCGAGCTATATCGGCTTCGACAATACCATGGCCGGCGAGGTCAGCGCCTATGCGGTCGCCGATTACTTCAGCGATAACGGCGTCCTTGCGGGCAAGGCCGAAGTCAAGCCGGAAACCTATCTCGATCTGCAGTACTGGAAGGATGCCGCGGCTAAGATGACGCCGGAGCAGAGGGCGGCGGTCAAGGCCAAGGGCGTGATCATCGAGGGTGTCGCCGGCAATTTCTACTCGGTTACCCGTCTCAAGGGCTTCAAGGAAGTGATCTCGCAATTCCCCAACATCCAGATCGTTGGCAACAGCTGCGCAGCGGATTGGAAGCGCGAGCTCGGCACGACCTGCGCCGAGGACTTCCTGCAGGCCAATCCGGATATCGACTTCATCTGGGCCGCCTCCAACGAGATGGGCCTTGGTGCAATGCTTGCTGCGCGCAATGCCGGCCGGCTCGAAACGGCCGATGACGGACCGAAGACGGCCGACGGCAAGGTCGCCATCTTCATGAACGATGTCACACCCGAATCCGTCGACCGTATCGCGGAAGGGCGCATCATCGCCGAGACCACGCACGGCTTTGCCGATTGGGGTTGGTATGGCGGCAAGGTCGCGGTGGAGCTCGCCTGCAAGCTCGATGTGCCGCAAACATTCGACATCCGTCCGCGCACCGTAGACAAGGCCAATGCGCGCCTGTTCTATCCGCATCCAAAACTTGAGGAAATCGACTGGAAGGCGATCCGGGCGAACTGCAAGAAGTGACGATTTCATGCCCCGCCGCTTTCAGGCGGCGGGGTGTCGATTCCCGCAACCGGCTGAGAGTGCGCGCGGATGGAAAGCATTGCTCAAGAGCAAGTCCAGGCGTCGGTAGGCGCGAAGGCCCTGCTCGAAATGCGCATGATCGGCAAACGCTTCCCCGGCATCGTGGCGCTGCAATCGGTCTCCTTCAGCGTGAAGGCTGGCGAGATTCATGCCTTGATGGGTGAGAATGGGGCGGGCAAATCAACCCTTATGAAGATCATCGCCGGCGAGATCCAACCGAGCTCCGGTGAAATCGTCGTGGATGCCGCTACCCTGCCGCACCTGACCCCGGAACTCGCTACCGAACACGGCATTGGTCTCGTGCATCAGGAGCTCAGCCTGGTTCCTGCGCTGAGCGTCACCGAGAATATCTTTCTCGGGCGGCTTCCACGCAACGGCTATGGGTCGATCGATTGGGCGACCGCTCATGAGCGAGCGCGCAAGATCCTCGAACGCCTCGGCGTCGCCCTCAATCCGCGCATCGAGGTGCGGCGCCTCGAGGTCGCCGAGCAGCAACTCGTCGAAATCGCCCGCATCCTCGAGCGCGATCCGCTCATCGTCCTGTTCGACGAACCTACCTCGGCCCTCTCCGAGGGCGAGAAGAAGCGACTCTTCCAGATCATCCGGCGCCTGCGAGAACATGGGCGCGCCATCATCTACATCTCGCACTACCTCTCCGAGATCATGGAGATCGCCGACAACATCACGGTGCTGCGGGATGGCAATGTCGCCGCGACCCTGCCGGTCGGCGAGGCGAGCGAGGCCCGTATCATCGACCTGATGGTCGGCCACAAGCTGGCCGAGCAGTTCCCGAAGATCGAGGTGCAGCCGGGCAAGGCGGCGCTAAAGGTCGAGGATCTTGCGGCAGGCCGCTCTTTGAAGGGCATATCCTTTGAAGCCCGCTACGGCGAGATCCTGGGCTTCTATGGCCTGATGGGTGCCGGCCAGGCCGAAATCGCCGGCGCGCTGTTCGGTCTGACGCGGGCGACGCGGGGCGATATCCAGGTCGACGACAAGCGCCTGCAAAATCACGATGCCGCCGATGCCATTGCCGCCGGTATGGGATTGCTCTCGCGCGACCGCCGCCAGAGCCTGGTGCCGATGCTCACTGTCGCGCCCAATGTGAGCCTCGCCTGGATGTCTCAACGCGCCAGTCTGTCGCCGCTCGAACGTTCGCGCGAGCAAGGCGAGACGGCACGCTACATCAGGGATTTGCGTGTCCGTCCGCCCTCCCTCAAGCACAAGCTGCTCAACTACAGCGGCGGCAACCAGCAGAAGGTCGTGTTGGCGCGTTGGATGTCCAGCGGTTCGCGCGTGCTGATCTTCGACGAGCCCACCCGCGGCATCGACGTCGGCGCCAAGGCGGAGGTCTTCGCCATCATGACGCGCCTTGCCAGCGAGGGTGCCGCCGTCCTGATGATTTCTTCCGAGATCAACGAACTGATCGGCATGGCCGATCGCGTGCTGGTGCTGCGCGGCGGAGTGGTCAGCAAGGAACTGCCTCGTGCGGAGCTCTCGCAGCAATCCCTTCTCCTCAGCGCCAATTGACGGAAAACGGCCATGCCCCAGGATCAGACCACCACCGTTGAGGCCCTCGCTACCGCTAGCCGGCGCCCCGGCGCCGGCATCCAGGAGATCCTGTTCAAGGCCGGGCCATTCATCGCGCTGCTGGCCCTCATGGCCTACCTGTCGGTGGCGACTCCGAAATTCCTCAGCCTCGACAATTTCGCCAATGTCGGCCGGCAGACGGCGCCGCTCGCCATCCTGGCCATCGGGCAGACTTTCGTGATCCTCACCGGCGGCATCGACCTTTCAGTGGCTGCCGTCGCGGCCTTTTCCTCCGCGGTGTCGGCGGTGCTACTCACCATGCCGTTGACCGTGTTCGGCATCGAGTTCGGCTTTGTTCCGGTGCCGCTATGCATACTGATCGGCCTGGGGACCGGTCTGCTGGCCGGACTTCTCAATGGCTGGATCATCTCGACTTTCAAGATCCCCGATTTCATCGCAACGCTCGGCACCATGCAGGTCTTTCGCGGCGTCGCGTTGCTCACCACCACCGGCCAGTCGGTGCCGGGGCCAGACGCCGAGCGGGAATTTCCCGATGGCCTCGTCTGGGCGGGTTCCGGACATGTGCTGGGCATTCCCGTGAGCGTCTATCTGGCCGCCGCCTGCGCCGCCGCCGCTTGGTACGTCCTCAAATATACCACGCTCGGCCGGGCGGTTTTCGCGGTCGGGGGCAATCGAGAGGCGGCCCGCGTCTGCGGCATCAGCATCGGCCGGACGAAACTCTACGTCTACGCCATCTCCGGCCTGCTCGCCGCGATCGCCGGACTGATCCTGGTGGGGCGCCTGAGTTCGGCCAACGCCCTGCTCGGGGAGGGCATGGAACTTCATGCCATCGCCTCGGTCGTGATCGGCGGCACCAACCTGTTCGGCGGCGAGGGTGGCATCATCGGCTCGATCGTCGGCGCCGTCCTGATCGGCGTGCTCGGCAATGGCCTGAACCTGCTTGGGGTCAGCCCCTTCTATCAGCGGATCGCCCAAGGCCTCGTCGTGGTGCTGGTGGTCATCTTCGACCAATGGCGCCGGCGCAGCGCGGCGCGAGTCTAAAGCGTATCGTCATTTCGGCCGAAGCGCCGGAATGACGATCGCTTGGCTATGGGACGCCATCGTTCAACCCAGATGATACACTTCCGGGATTCCGAAGACAGGCGTGGCGATGCCTTCCATGCGCGCCTTTAACTGCAGCGCCAGATATAGCGAGTAATGGCGGGATTGATGAAGGTTGCCGCCATGGAACCAGAGCGCTTCCTGGCGGGTCGGTTTCCACATATTGCGTGGCTCGCCTTCCCAAGGCCCGGGATCCTTGGTCGTGCCCGAGCCGAGCCCCCACACTTTGCCGACCTTGTCGGCGACGCTCTGGGAGATCAGCCTTGCCGCCCAGCCATTCATCGAGCCATAGCCGGTCGCATAGACGATGAGGTCGGCGGGGAGTTTCTCGCCGGTGCTCAGGAGGACGCCATCCGACGTGATTTCGGCGATATCGACCCCGCTCCGGAGCTGGATGTCTCCATTGGCGATGAGTTCGGACGCGCCGACATCGATGTAGTAACCCGAACCGCGTCGCATATATTTGAGAAAGAGCCCGGACTCATCATCGCCGAAATCGAGCAGGAAGCCTGCTTTTTCCAGACGCGTGAGCAGATCGCCATCGGCCGCGCGGATTGCGGCCGTCACGGGTTTGAGGATCTCGGGCATCAATTTGTAGGGCACCGAGGCGTTTAGAAGATCGGCCTTCTCGGTACTGATGCCGCGATCGAGCGCATCCTCGGAATTGAGGCGGCTGGTGCCGAACTTGAACAAGGCCTCCGACGACGCGATATGGGTCGAGGTGCGCTGGAGCATGGTGACGTTCGCACCCTTCTCCCAGAGGTCGGCGCAGATGTCATGGGCGGAATTGTTCGAGCCGACGACCACGCAGCGCTTGCCGCTATAGGCCTCGCTGCTCTTGTATCGACTCGAATGGCATTGTTCGCCCGCGAACCCCTCCATTCCCTCGAAGCGGGGCTCGTTGGGAATGCCGGACATGCCCGTGGCCAGGATCAGGTGCCGGGGCCTCAGCGTGACGGGCTTGCCCTCGCGCTCCACCTCCACATGCCATTCGCCGCTTTCGGGCTCGAATGAGGCCTGCCGGCAGACCGTCGACGTCCAGACATTCAATTCCATGATCTTGGCGTAGGCCTCGAGCCAGTCGGCCATCTTGTCCTTTGGAGTGTAGACAGGCCAATCGTCCGGGAACGGCAGGTAGGGCATGTGGTCGTACCAGACGGGATCGTGCAGGCAGAGTGACTTATACCGCTTGCGCCATGAATCGCCGGGCCTTTCATGTGCTTCGACCAACAGAGTGGGAACGCCAAGACGCTTCAGGCGCGCACCCAAGGCGAGTCCGCCTTGCCCGGCACCGACAATCAAGCAATAGGGCTGGCGAGCGCTGCCCAGCGCCTCCTCGTCGTGCTGCTTGCGCTCCAGCCAGGTCTGGCGGTCGCGATGGACGCCATGCTGGGCTCCCAGGTCCCGCCGGCGCCCCTTCTTCTCCTCGAAGCCCTTCAGCTCCTCCATCGAAGTGAGCAGTGTCCAACAAAGGTCACCCCTGAGGCGAACATGCCCAATGCCTCGGCTTCGATCGGTCTCGAAGCTGAAGAAGCCTTCATTGACGCCCTCGTTTTCAAGCACGTTGTCATGCAATACGAAGTTGCTGGGCCGGGTGCGCTGCAGGGTCGCCTGAATCATCCCTCCGATTTCTCGCTTGCCCTCGGCGGTATGGAGATTCCAGGTAAAGGCGAGCAGATCGCGCCAATAGCAATCCGCGTCGAACAAGGAGAGCATTCCCGGCTCGTTGCCGGTCGCTGCAGCCTCTGCGAAGCGCTCAAGCCACGCCGAAAGACGGCGAGCGGCATCTGCATCACTCATGACATTTCCATCCCTTTTGTCCGACCCGATTTGAAATCCGGGTTCGGCGCGCGACGTTGAGGAGCGCTCGCATACTAAAACGATTTAATTCGATGTTGACAAGAGCGTTCCTTTAGTGAATCGTTTTATTAAATCGTTTAAGTAATGGCATGCAGGGAGGGGAGATTCCGAAACAAATGCGCAATCCTAAACGCGTGTCAATCCGGAACGTGGCGGCCAAGGCGGGCGTATCGCCAGCCACTGTGTCGAACGTGCTCAACGGTCGACAGGGTGCCGCTGCGCCTGAGGTCGCCGCGCGTGTGCAGGCCATAGCGCACGAGTTGGGCTATGAAGTGGACCGCGTCGCATCGCAACTGCGGACGGGGAGGGCGCGGGTCGTCACCGTGCTGGTTCCCAGCCTGGACAACCCCTATTTCAGCGCCATCATCGCGGGCCTGGAACGCCGTGTCCAGGACGAGGGCTACGACATCATCGTGGCGAGTTCCAACGAAAACGAGGCCGTCGAGCGATCGCGCCTTGCCGCTCTGCTTTCCTGGCGACCTTCGGGCGTCGTCATCATTCCAAATGACGATCGTTTCACGACACGCACGCTGCTCGACGATATCGGCGTGCCCTATGTCGTCGTCGACCGCATCACCGAGGACTTCGTGGGCGACACGATCGGGAGCGACAACCGCGCCGCCGGGCGGCAGGCCGCCGAGCATCTCCTGGAATACGGACATAGCAATGCGCTGGTCGTTGCCACCACGACGCGCATCGCCAATATCCGCGAGCGCTGCGAGGGCATCGCCCAGGTCTTCCAGGAGGCTGGCCTGTCTTCACCACCGATCCTTGAAGTGGGCCAGACCTTTGAAACCGTCGCCGACGGCCTGCAAGATTGGTTCGCGGTAAATGAGCGGCCCACCGCTGTCATCGCTCTCACCAATTTCGGCACCCTCGGCGTTCTCGCCGACATGGCTCAGCGCAATATCCGAATTCCCGAGGACATCTCGCTGGTGGGCTTCGACGACTACGCCTGGATGCGTGCGGCGGCCCCACCGATCACCGCTGTCCGGCAGGCAGTCGAGCAGATCGCGGAGGAGGCATGGGCAACCATCCGCAGCAAGATCGATGATCCGGCTGTACCCCCCCGCCACGTCCGACTGCCCTGCGAACTGATCCTGAGAAGCTCGACGCGTCGGATCGGTCTGCCGATCCGACGCGTCCCTGCCGGTGCGGAGCCGGCCAAAATCGGCACGCGACAAAAATCCGCGGCCAAACACCAAAAAACCTAGCTCGCCGGCCTTTCCAGCCTGTCGAGACGGCTCGCCGAAACCGGCCTTGGCGCGCCCATAAGAACGGCCGGATTGGAGGATGAACAATGAAACCAGCCGCATTCAAGCAAATCATGATCGGGACGGCGTCTGCACTCGCCTGTCTCATTGGCATGACCGCTCATGCCCAGGACGTCGACTGGAAGGGCAAACTCGCCGACCAGACGGGCAAGACGCTGAAGCTGATCAGCATCAGCGATCCCTTCATCGAAGCCATCAAGAATACCAAAGACGACTTCACCAAGTTGACCGGCGCCAAGGTTGAAGTCGACGGCAATGGCTATGACGCCCTGCACGATAAGGAACTTCTCAACTGTTCGCAGAACGACAGCAGCTATGACGTGCTTCTTATCGACGGCATCTGGATTGGCGAATTCGTCGAGGCCGGCTGCATCGACGCGCTCGACGATCGCATCGCCAAGGAAGATCCCAGCGTGATCGCTTGGGACGACTACACACCCTCGGGCGCGGGTCAGGCAACGTGGGAAAACAAGAAATACTGTCTGCCGGTCGCGATCTACTACGAGCTGATGTACTATCGTACGGACCTGTTCGACAAGGCCAAGATGCAGCCACCAAAGACCTTTGACGAACTGCAGAAGGCTGCCAAGTTTTTCACCAACAACCCGGACTTCCCCGGCATCTACGGCTACGCGATGAACAACCAGCGCGGCGCCGCTGCAGGCCAGCAATATTTCGAGTGGATTTTCAACGCCGGCGGCTCGCCGTGGAAGAGCAATGTCATCGGCGCGGCCGATCCCTATGCCGACATGACGCCGACCCTCAACTCACCCGAGTCCCTCGATCTCGTGCAATTCTTCAAGGACATGGTGAAGTTCGGGCCTCCCGGCGTGGAAAGCTATGCCTGGGATGAGCGCGCCAGCGCCTTTGCCAGCGGCAAGCTCGCGATGATGAACGACTGGTCGGTGCGTGCGCAGATCGCCAACGACCCCAAGACCAGTCAGATCGCCGGCAAATTCGGCAGTGTCCTGATGCCCTCCAAGGCAGGCAAGCCTGTTCCCCCGGTCGGTGGCTGGGTGATGTGCCTCAATGCCCACGGCACGCAGAAGGACGCGGCATGGGACTTCATGAAATGGTATGCGAGCCCTGGCGAGCATAAGCGCTACGCCCTGGCCGGCGGCACACCGAGCCGCCTGAGCACAATCAACGATGCCGAGGTCCAGGCCAAGTATCCCTGGACCAAGACAATCGCCGAAGCCCAGAAGACGGCCTGGACCGAGGTACGCCCGCGTATTCCCGCAACCTTCCAATTGATCGACACCATCGGCGTGAACGTCAACAAGGCGATCATCGGCGAGATGTCTGTGAAGGATGCCATGGACGATGCCAATGCCAAGGCAACGCAACTCCTGAAGTCCTCGGGCGCGCTCAAGTAAGCCTGGCGAACCAGACGCTCGCTTTCACTGCGAAAAGGCGCCCCTCCCGCCGTGCCGGAGGAGAGGGGCGCCCAGACCCAGCGGCTTGTCGCCGCTGGAACCTGCTGGTCACGAACCCAGAGGCGGACATCCATGCAGACCGCGGCCATTGTTTCCACCGAAGACGCGCCCCGACGTCGACTTTCGTTCCTGCGCAACGATCGCCTGCAACAGACGGTGTTCATCCTTCCGACCTGTCTTTTCCTGCTGTTCCTGACCATCTATCCCTTCATCTATTCGGTCTATCTCAGCCTGCACCAAGTGAAGCTGACCACCCTGCAGCGCGCCGTTTTCACGGGCTTCGACAATTATCTCTTCCTGCTTCACGACGGGCTATTCCTGCGAGCCCTGCTCAACACGGCAATCCTGGGCGTGGCCTCGATCTCGCTGGAGATCATCATCGGCTTTACCGCTGCGAAGGTCTTCTACGAGCTCTCGCATCTGCGCTGGGTCGGGGCTCTGCGCTCACTCTACCTGATGCCGATGATGGTGACGCCGCTGATCGTCGGCATGATCTTCGCCTATCTGTTCAACCCTACGCTGGGCGTGGTGAACTACGTCATCCAACTGGTAGGGCTGACGCCGGTCTCCTGGTTCGGCGAGCCCGTCACGGCCATGGTTTCCATGGTCCTGATCAATGTGTGGCAGTGGTCACCCTTCATGATGCTGCTGTGCCTGGCGGCGTTGACCTCCATCCGCACGGACCTCTATGAAGCCGCCCGCGTCGACGGCGCCCGCTGGCATCACATCCTCTGGTCGCTCGAAGTTCCCTCGATCCTCAACGTCGTGCTGCTCGGTGTTATCCTGCGCATCATCGACATGTTGCGCTTTTTCGACGTCATCTATGTCACCACACGCGGCGGGCCGGGCGATGCCACCATGGTTGTGACGCTCTACGCCTATCAGCAGGACTTCCAGTATTTCCAGATTGGCATCGGCTCCGCAGCGGCGGTTCTCATCCTCATTATCAGCATTATCATCACGACATTTGCGGTCCGCCTGCTGAGGAGCGTGGAAAATGCATAGCATTCGCGGCAAGGATTTCGGTCTCGTGATCGCAGCGCTCGCCTTTACGGCCTTCGCCGTCGGACCGCTGCTGTGGATCGGCCTCAGTTCATTCAAGAGCACCAGCGACATCATCGCCATTCCGCCGGTGTGGATCCCCGACTTTACCTACCTCGACAACTACGCCCATATCTTCGCCGACTACTGGCCCTTCATCGTGAACTCGATCGTGGTGACGCTTGGTGCCACCGCTCTCGCCTTGCTTTTCGCCATTCCCACGGCCTTCGGCCTGGTGAATTTCCAGATGCGCTCCTCCAATGCGATCGCGGACTGGATCCTTTCGACGCGCATGATGCCGCCGATCGCCGCCGCCGTGCCGCTGTTCGTGATCTTCCGCGGACTGGGCCTGCTCGACAGCGTATGGGCGCTGATCATTGCCTATGCCGGCTTCAACCTGCCATTCGCAGTCTGGGTTTCAATGTCGTTTCTGCGCAGAGTACCGCGTGAGGTAATCGAGGCGGCAAGATTGGAAGGGTGCAGCTGGACCCAGGTGCTCACGCGTGTCGCCCTGCCGATGAGCCTGAGTGGCGTCATGACCGTCGCGACCTTCGTCTTCATCTTCTGCTGGAACGAGTTCCTGCTTTCGCTCTTCCTGACGACCCGCTCGGCCCGCACCCTTCCGGTTGTGATCTCGTCCTTTATCGGTACGGGCAAGGTCTATTGGGACCTGATCGCCGCCGCGTCGATCATACAATGCGTTCCCCCTGTGATCTTCACCCTCTTCATGCAGCGTCACATCGTGTCGGGAATGACGATGGGCGCTGTCAAGGACTGACCCCAGAAATTCGATCATGGAGAAATGCGATATGTCCGAGTTAGCCCAGCGTGGCAAGAACCGTGCAGCCGTCGTGACGGGCGCAAGCCGCGGAATAGGGCGCGCGATCGTCAAGAGGCTGGCGGCCGAGGGATATCACGTCGTTGCGAACGACATTGCACGCCAGCACGCGCTGATGGAGACGCTCCGCGAGGAAGTGCAGGTCGCGGGCGGACGGTGCGATGTCGTCTATGCCGATGTCAGCAATCCCGATGATGTCGCCTCGCTTGCCGAACGTGCATTCGCCGCCTGCGGCACCATCGATGTCCTGGTCAACAATGCCGGTGTCCTGTCCGTCCACAAGGTCGAAGATATCGAGCCCGATGAGTGGGACCGCATGTATGACGTCAACACCAAGGGAACCTTTATGGTGACGAAGGCGCTGCTCGGACATTTTCGGGAGCGCAAGTCCGGCCGTATCATCAACATAGCCTCCATCGGCGGCAAGCGCGGCGGCGTGGGTCAGGCCCACTATTGTTCGTCCAAGGCCGCGGTAATCAGCTTCACCCACATCCTTGCCATGGAGGTCGGCCTCGACGGCATAACCGTCAATGCCGTCTGCCCGGGGATCATCGACACTGACATGGGCCGCAACAACTACCGGGACGAGGAATCCCTTCGGAAGGTCATCGAGAAGACCACGCTTGGCCGCCTCGGCTACCCAGAGGATGTCGTCGGCTCGGTCGCGTTCTTCGCGTCCGACGATGCGTCATTCATCACCGGGCAGTCTCTCAATGTCTGTGGCGGCATCATCTTCCACTGAAGCCAATCAATCCCTGCTTATAGAAAGATCACGATCGTGAACAACAAACTGGGACTTCACGCCTTTGTCTGGACACCGGGCTGGAGCCACGAGCAATGCGCCCGGGCTATCGGGAAGACGGCCGAACTCGGCTACGATCTCGTCGAAGCACCCGCGCTGGATCCGAGCGTATTCGATGTCGATTTCACCCGGCGAGAGCTCGAGAAGGCTAATGTCGGCATCACCTTCTCCCTCGGTCTGGACGCCGCGACCGATATTTCGAACGGTGACGCCGACATGGCCAAGCTGGGAGAAAAGCGCCTTCTCGACATCGTCTCCGTCGCCCGCGACCTGAAGGGGACGCATATCTGCGGGATTATCTACTCCGCATTCCAGAAATACGCGGTACCGCCGACCAAGGACGGCGTGGCCCGCGCCGTCGAGGTCCTCCAGCGCGTTGCCGAGCATGCGGCCAAGAGCAACATCACGCTGGGGCTGGAGGTCGTCAACCGCTATGAGAGCAACGTGCTCAACACGGCCGCTCAGGCCGTCGAGATGTGCAAGCGCATTGGCGCCCCGAACGTGAAGGTGCATCTCGACTGCTACCACATGAACATCGAGGAAGCCGACGTCGCCACAGCCATCATCGAGACGGGACCCCTGCTGGGTTATTTCCACACCGGCGATTCCAATCGCGGCTATCTCGGCACCGGATCGATCGACTTCAAGATGATCTTCCGAGCTCTCGCCAAGGCCAACTACCAGGGTCCGATCACCTTCGAATCCTTCTCCTCCCGTGTCGTCGGCCAGCCGCTCGAAGGTATTCTCGGCATCTGGCGCGACCTTTGGGATGACGGCGACGATCTGGCCGCCCACGCCAAGATTTTTACGCAGGCCCATCTCAAGGCCGCCCATGAAACCGAAAAGCGCGGCCGCAGCGGTCTCGTCTAGGCGCAGGGCATCAGGAGGCGACCATGGGAAGCATTCAGTTCGACCGCGTCAGCAAGAAGTACGGATCCCACCGGGTCATCTCCGATGTCAGCCTGGAGGTAAAGGATGGCGAGTTCGTGGTATTCGTCGGCCCGTCCGGATGCGGAAAGTCGTCGCTGCTCCGGCTTATCACTGGTCTGGAGCAGCTTTCGGACGGACGGGTGCTAATCGACGGCAAGGACGTCTCCAAGCTTGCGCCGGCAGATCGTCGTATCGCCATGGTCTTCCAGTCCTACGCGCTCTACCCGCATATGAGCGTGCGCGACAATATTGCCTTCGGCCTCAAGATCGCGGGCACGCCCAGGCAGGAGATCGCCAGTAAGGTCGCGGAGGCCTCGCGCATCCTGGCCCTCGACGATTATCTCGACCGCAAGCCCAGGCAGCTTTCGGGCGGCCAGCGCCAGCGTGTGGCGATCGGACGGGCCATCGTGCGTTCGCCTACCGCCTTCCTGTTCGACGAGCCCCTCTCCAACCTCGATGCGGCCTTGCGTGTCCAGATGCGTATCGAGTTGATCCGGCTCCACCGGACGCTGGGCACGACGATGATCTACGTCACCCATGATCAGGTCGAAGCCATGACGATGGCCGACCGCATCGTCGTGCTGCGGGCCGGGAATGTAGAGCAGTACAGTTCCCCGCTCGAACTTTACGACCGGCCTGCCAATCTCTTCGTAGCGGGCTTCATCGGATCACCCAAGATGAACTTCCTGGCGACGACGCCGAGCGCGGATAAGCAACTAGAGCTCCCGAATGGCTCGAAAGTCGCGCTGCCCGATGAAAATGCCCGTCGACTGCACCAGAAGATGACATTCGGCATCCGCCCGGAACATGTCCTCTATTCGCCCAGTGACGGGCTCTGGGAAGGCACGATCTCGCTGGAGGAACAACTCGGCAGTGATGCCCTGCTCTATGTCGACGTGCCGTCCCTCGGCACCGTTACCGTCCGCGCGGTAGGAGAAAGGCGCTTCAAGACGGGCGACAGGATATTCCTCACGCCAGATGCCGCTCGCGTCCATCTTTTCGATGCCCAGGGTACAGCGATCGCCGCTTGAAACGAACACAGGATGGAAGGGAAAAGGCATGTCCTATTCGGGCAGGGATTTTTTCGCCGGCAAGACTGCACTGGTTACCGGGGCTGGCAAGGGGATTGGCCGCGCAACCGCGCGCATGCTCGCTAAGCATGGCGTGTCAGTAACGGCACTTAGCCGCTCCGCCGACGATCTGGCCTCGCTCAAGACTGAGATCGGCGGGCATTCGATCGTAGTTGACCTCGAAGATCTCGAGAAGACGAGGGAGGCGGTGCGGGCGGCGATGCCGGTCGACCTCCTCGTCAACTGCGCTGCAATCGGCACTCTCGAACCCTTCATCGAAGCGACTATGGAGATCACGCAGCGTGTCCTGACTGTCAATACGCTTGCACCGATGGTGGTGGCGCAGGAATACGCGCGAGATCGGGTCGCCCGTGGACTCCCCGGGTCGATCGTCAACGTCTCCAGCGACGCCGCCTTCCTCGGTCTCAAGGACCATGCCGCCTACTGCGCCTCCAAGGGGGCGCTGGATGCGCTTACGCGCGTGATGGCAACCGAGCTTGGCAAGCATGGCATTCGCGCCAACTGCATCAATCCCGGCGTGACACTGACCGACATGGGACTGATGACGTGGAGCGACCCCGTTCGCGCCGCCCCGCGCATCGCCCGCCTGCCGCTCGGCCGCTTCCTCGAACCGGATGAGGTGGCGCGAGCCATTCTCTTCATGCTGTCGAGCGACTCCAGCATGATCACGGGTGTCTCCCTTCTGGTCGACTCCGGCTTCAGCGTGACTTGATCCCCCTCCGTCATCGACCCGTTCGAAGACAAATCAGATTGCAAAACTGGGAGTTTCGGCATGTATCTCGATCAATATCGGCTGGATGGCCGGATCGCCGTGGTGACGGGCGGTGCGCGCGGAATAGGCTTGTGCATTGCGGATGCCCTGGCAGAGGCGGGTGCACATGTCGTCCTGGCTGATCGCGTGCCCGAAGCCCTGGAGGAGGGCAGGAGCAGCCTTGCGCGGAAGGGCTATGATGTCGAAGTTGCGGTGATGGACGTCACCGATCCGACGATGGTCGACAATGTTGTGCAGGACATTGCCTCCCGTCACGGCCGCATCGACATTCTCGTCGCCAACGCTGGAATCGGCCGCCCGCCCACACCGGCCGAAGACGTCAGCAACGAGGATTGGCTGGCCGTGAATGACGTCAATCTCAACGGCGTGTTCTGGTGTGCCCGAGCGGTAGGGCGCAAGATGCTGGCGCAGGGTAGGGGCGCCATCGTGACGGTCGGCTCGATGTCCGGGACCATCGTCAACAGGCCGCAGGGACAGGCGCACTACAATGCCTCGAAGGCCGCGGTCCATCATTTGACTAAATCCCTGGCCTGCGAATGGGCGGACAAGGGCATCCGGGTCAATTCCGTGGCGCCCACCTATATCGAGACGCCCCTGACGGCACATGCCTACGCCTCCGGCCTTGCCCAGCAATGGCTGGACGGCACGCCCATGAAGCGCATGGGCAAGCCCGAGGAGGTCGCCTCGGTCGTCCATTTTCTCGCCAGCGATGCCGCGAGCCTGATGACGGGCTCGATCGTGGCCGTGGATGCCGGCTTCACCTCCTGGTGATCTGTCGCGTGCCCCTGGCTTGCGAGCTGATCGCTTGCAGTCAGCCCTCCCCGTGCCGCCAGTCGGCGACGCGGGGATGCTCAAGTGCAGCCGGATTGACGATAAACTTCGGGAGTTCGCCCCGCAGGGCAGCGATGATCCCGTTGATGCCGCTGCGGGCGACGCCGTCGACGAAGCTGTCCGTCCAGCACAGCGAGTGGGGAGTGGCGATCACGCTGTCCATCGAGAGCAGCGGATTGGCGGGATCGGGCGGCTCGCTCTCGAAGACGTCCAGACCCGCCCCGGCGATGGCCTGCGCCTCCAGCGCCGGGATCAGGGCGTTTTCATCGATGATCGGCCCCCGCGCAACATTGACCAGGAAGGCGGTGGGCTTCATCAGCGCGATGCGGTCGGCGTTGATGAGATGATGCGTGCTCGCGTCGAGATAGCAGGCGAGCACCACGAAATCCGACTCCTTCAACAGGGTCTCCAGAGGCAGCAGCTCGATGCCCGTCCCAGCGAGGCCCTCGGGCTTGAGGTAGGGGTCGCTGGCGACGATGCGCATGCCGAAGGGCTCGATCAGGCGCGCCAGCTCGCGGCCGATGCCGCCAAGCCCGATAATGCCGAGGACGCGGCCGGGCAGGCCGACTCCCGGATAATCGCCTCGTTCGATCCAGCGCCCTTCCCTGAGGAGGCGAGCCTTGAGCGGCAGGCGCAGGCTGAGGGCGAGGATGAAACCGAGGGCGGACGTCGCTACGCCGTTGCGGACGGCCTCGGGCGAGTTGGTCAGCAGGATGCCTCGGCTGGACAGCGCGTTGGTATCGACGGCGTCGAACCCTACGCCGTTGCGGGCGATCAGGCGCAGGCGCCCCGTATCGGCCTCTAGATTCGCCTTGGTCACGCGCGATCCACCGATGAACAAGGCATCGAACGAAGAGATGGCCTCCTCGCTCAGCATCCCCTTGTCCGGAGGAAGGATGGTCCAGGAATAGCCTGCCTGCTCGAGCAGATCGAAGGCGGAGCGGCCGAACATCGGCTCGCCCTTTGCCCCGAACAGGTCAGCGGTGACGCCAATTCTCATTTGCGTACTGGACATGCGAGCACCTCCTGAAGCGCGCGATCTAGACCAGTGGAGCCAGGGCGCGCATTTCGCGGGCCGATTGGTAGGCGCCAAACACCAGGCCATATGTCTTGAGGCTGTCCTGGCCGGAGGTCTCGGGCTCGATGCCCGCCCTGAACGAGCGCACCCAATGCTCCTGTGTCCTGAGCACGCTCTCCTGCGTGCCGTGCCAGGGCGGCGTAGACCAGGACAGCAGGGCCGGGGATACGTCGAAGGACTGCGCCTCGTCTTCGGAGAAGACGCTCATCCGATAGCTGGGCTCCAGTCTCAGGCTGCCTTTCGTGCCTTCGATCTGCAGGGTCAGTTCAGGAAAGGGGTCGGGGTACAGGGGGCTGGCATAGCTGCATTCGACCACGCTGGTGGCGCCACCTTCGTGATGGAGCATCATGGTCGCCTGGTCCTCGCCACGGATTCCCACCTTGACGCTACGGCTCTGGCAGTAGACCCGATCGGCATCGCCGAGCAGGAAGCGCGCCACGTCCAGCATATGAACGCCGAGATCGAGGATGGCGAAGTGCTCCTCGAACGCGAGATAGGGTTGGTTGGCGTAGATGTCATGCCCGGTACGAAAGGAGATCCGCGCCCAGTTCAACGAGCCGAGCTTCCCAGCGTCGATGACGTCGCGCGCCCGTCGAACCGGCGTGAGGAAGCGAGTGTTCTCATGCACCATCAGCGGCAGGCCCGCCGCCTTGCAGCGCTCGACGATCGCCACGCACTCCGCCCAGCTCGGCGCCAGGGGCTTTTGCACGATCACGGGGGTGCCATGGCGGACTGCAAGGTCCACCAGGAAGGCATGGGACGTCATGGTGGTCGCGATATCCACGAAGTCGAGCTTCTCGGCAGCCAGCATGGCGGACGCATCGGTGTACGCGCTCGCCCCGTACTTCGTCGCGGCCGCCTCGGCCTTGCTGCTGTCGAGGTCGCAGACGGCAGCAAGGACGACATCCTTCATGCCGGCCCACGCCGCCAAGTGGTTTTGCGCAAAGAAGCCGCAGCCGATAACGCCGACACGAAATACGGGTTCTGTCACGATTGGTCTCCGACGAGGCTGAAACGTACTTTGCTTTGGAGTGCTCTACGCTCGAACCGAGCCGCCCAGAATCGCAAAATGCCATTGAAAGCAATGTGTTGCGCTGGAAGATCTCTTCGGCTTGAACGCGTTTTGCTTCAGTGGATCTCGCCCGAACGTTTCAGCGCTTCGCGCATCTTCGCGCTGGTGAAGCTCGGAGCTCGTGCCATGTCGAGGATGACCCTCTCGCGGCGGGACACCAGTTCGATGGCCTCCGGCAGCCTGGTCACGGCGTCGGCCGGAATGACGACGGCGCCATGGAAGTCGGCATGGATCACATCGTCGTGGCAGGCCACCATGCCGAAGATGTTCACGTCGCAGTTCATCTGGACCATGTGCACGTGGGCGTGACTGGGGCCGATGCGTCCGCCGATGATCTGGAAGCCCGGCGCAAGCATGTCGAGGTCGCGGAACGAGCCGTTGGTGACGCAGCCGGAGACACCGAGGCCGGCGTGCACGGTGGTCTGCACCTCGCCCCAGAAGGCGCCGTAACCCGGTCTGTCATCGATGTCCTGGATCACGGCAATCGTCGGCAGGTCGGAGGCGGCGACATAGTCGTACCAATCCTCACGCGCCGGGATTCCGGCGCGGGGAGGCTCCTTGGCGCGAATCAGGCCGGTCCGCGCAAGGCCGACGATGGGGGGAAACTTGCGGTCCACCGCCACCATGGGCTCCACGGTGAAGCCGACGGCTCGACGCTCGGGAACCACCAGCTCGAGCCCGTTGCAGATGGTGGGCGTATCCCACTGTTTCAGGATTTCGAGATCGGCGGCGGTGAAGGGACGTTCAGTCATCGATGTATTCCTGTCTTGGTGCTGAAAAGGAGAGAGGGAAGGTGGTCAATCGGGCTCGATGCGGATCTTCCGTTGTTCGAGCCGTTCGGTGATGGCCGTGCGCCGCCCGTCGACCCAGGCTGCCACGAAGATGATCAGGGCATTGACGAGCGGGTAGAGGTAGGGATCGGCATTGAGCATCACCAGCCCGTTTTCCGTGGTCTGCACCAACACGGCGCCGAAGATGCTCCCGAAAACGCCACCACGGCCACCGAACAGGCTGGTGCCGCCGAGAACCGCGGCGGCGATGACCGGGAATTCCTTCTGGTAGCCGAAGGTCGCCGAGGCAGCACCAACCTGCGACACCGAGATCAGCGCGCCGATCGCCGCGCATACGCCGCTGATGCAGAAGACCGAGAACACGATCGAACGCACCCGGATGCCGGCCTTCGCCGCAGCGTCTGGATCGGCGCCCACCGCATAGATCTGGCGGCCATAGGGCGTCTGCGTGAGCACGACCCAGGCGATGATCGCGACGATGAGGAGAATCCATATTGCCCAGGGCACTCCGAGCGCAGAGGAACGGCCGAGGGTCTGGACGGTATCGCTTTGGAAGATCATCCGCGTCTCTGACAGATAGAGCGCGAGGCCGCGACCGATGAAAAGCGTGGCGAGCGTCACCACGAAGGAGGCGATGCGCAGATAGGTCGTGAACCAGGCGTTGACGGCGCCGAAGACCAGTCCGACGAGCAGGATGGCAGGTATCGAGACGGCCAGCGGAAGATCGCTGAAATAGAGCCCCATCACCACGGCCACCAGATACATGATGGAGCCGACCGAGAGATCGACGCCGCGCACGAGCAGCACGAAAGTCATGCCGATCGCCATCACGGCGACATGGGTGGCCTGGGTGACGATGTTGCGGAAATTGGCAAGCGAGAGGAAGCGGTCAGACAGAAGGCCGAAGGTAATGAACAAGGCCGCGAAGAGCAGCAGCGGCGCATATTGCAGGATGATGAGGAGGAGGCGGCGGCGATCGAACGGCATCTTCTTCTCCTCAATCCCACAATGCCGCTCGCATCAGCGTCTCGCGCTGATAGGAGGCCCGGTCGAAGAAGCCGCGGATCTCCCCGCGCCCCATCACCATGATGCGGTCGGCCATGCCGATCAGTTCTTCGATCTCAGAGGAGATGAACAGGACGGCGGCTCCCGAGGCCACCAGCTGGTTGATGATCTTGTAGACCTCGTATTTGGCTCCGACGTCGATGCCGCGGGTCGGCTCGTCGAGGATGAAGATCGTGGGGTGCCGCAGAAGCCATTTGCCGATCACCACTTTCTGCTGGTTCCCGCCGGACAACGTCCGCACCGCCGTCCGGTCGAGTGTCGAGGTTTTTACGCGAACGCGCTCGGCCATCTCCTGGGCGATAGGGCCCAACTGCGTCGGGCGCAGGAAATGCAGGAAACGGCTCGATTGCTCGGGCAGCGAGGGCAGCACGATGTTGTCGCGGATCGAGGCTTCCATCATCAGCCCTTCGCCGCGCCTGTCCTCGGTGAGGAAGGCAAGGCCGCGATCCATCGCCTGGCGTGGCGAACGGGCGGGCAGGGGGGAGCCGTCGATGCGGATCTCGCCGCGGGCGTAGGGATCGAGCCCGAAGATGATGCGCGCGAGTTCCGATCGGCCAGATCCCATCAATCCGGAGACGCCGAGCACCTCGCCTGCATGGAGCTCGAAGTTGATGTCCCTGACGATGCCGGGCTGGGAGAGCCCTTGGACGGAGAGAGCGGTGCGGCTGCGATCAGGCCCGGTCTCGCGCTCGGGAAAGAGATGGTCGATGGTGCGGCCGACCATCAGCGTGATCAGGCGCTCGATCGAGAAGGCCGAACGCGGCTCGGCCGCCATCACCTGGCCGTCCCGCAGCACCACGATGTCGTCGCAAAGACGCATCACGTCGCCGAGGATATGGCTGATATAGATGATCGAGATGCCCTGTTGGCGCAGCCTCTCGATGATGCCGAACAGCTTTTCGGATTCATGTGCGGTGAGCGAAGTGGTCGGCTCGTCGAAGATGATCAGCCTGGCGTCGCGGCTCAGCGCCTTGACGATCTCGACGAGCTGGCGCTCGCCCTGCGGCAGGCGGCTCACCGGCGTTCCGGGCGGCACGGCGAGATCGACCAGGGCCAGAGCCGTCTTGGCGCGCTCGCGCATGCCGCGCCGGTCGATGAAGGGCAGGCCGGCGGAGAAGCGGGGGAACTGGTCGAGGAAGATGTTCTCCTCGATGCTGAGATTGGGAAACAGGCTCAGTTCCTGATGGATGAAGGCGATGCCGAGCGCCTGTGCTTCACGGGCGTTCTGGGGAGCGACTTCCTTGCCCGCGAACTCGATGCGACCGCCGTCCTTGCGGTGGATGCCCCCGAGAATGTTCATGGTCGTCGACTTGCCCGAGCCGTTCTCACCCACCAGGCCAAGCACGTGCCCGGCCTGCACGTCGAAGCCGACGTCCCGTAGTACCGGGACGCCGAAGAAGCTCTTGTCGAGATTGTGGATGCTGAGCAGGGTCTCCGCCATCGTCAGCCCCGCGCGATGATCTGGTGGCGGATCGCATCCGTGACGGCCGCGAAGAGAATGACACCACCCTTGATTGCATAGACCGAGGACAGCGATAGGCCGAGAAGCTGCAGCCCGTTGTCGACGACACTGAGGAAGAGCACACCGAAGAACACGCCGACGACCCGGCCCGCACCGCCGAACAGGCTGACGCCGCCGATCACCGCCGAGCCGATGATGTCGAGCAGTATGCGCTGCCCCAGGATGGGCGTTCCGGCTTCCAGCCGTGCCGTATAAATGATGCCGGCGATCGTCGACAGCAGCCCGGAGAGCACGAAGGTCCAGACGATGACGCGGCGGACCGGCACGCCCGACACGGCCGCCGTCCGCGGGCTCAACCCGACGGCGACGATCCAGCGGCCGAACACCGAGCGCGTCAGCAGGAGGTGGCAGGCAACGGCCAGAATGACGGTCAGGATGGCGGCGTAGGGAATGCCGGCGACGCCGCCATAACCCAATGCCAGGAAATTTTCGGGCAGCCCGCCGATGCTGGAGCCGGAGCTGGTATGCAGCGCCGTGAACCAGATCGCCGCGCCGCTGAAGAACATCATGGTGGTCAGCGTCACCAGGAAGGAGGGCATCTCGAAGAAGGCCGTGCATAAGCCGTTGAGCGCCCCGATCGCCAGGCCGGTGAGGAGGATGACCAGGATTGCGACCGGGACCGCCCAGGCGCTGCCAGCGAGATAGCCGTCCTGGCTGGTCATCACCGAAGCGCCGATCACACAGGCCGTTGCCATGATGGAGGTGGCGGAAAGGTCGATCTGCGCCACCATCAGCACCAGCATCAGCCCCATTGCGGCGATGAAGAGGGGAAGAACCTGGAGAGCGATGTCCTCCAGGTTGGAGAGCCCGAGGATCTCCGGCACGAAAGGCCAGAGCGCGAGCACGTAGAGGACGGTCAGTCCGAAGACGAGGTATTCGGAAAAGAGGAGCTTGCGGATGAACCGCAGGGGGGCGGATCCGGTCCCGCCCGCCGGCTTCGTCATGGCGCTGCTGATCTTGGTCAAGGTTCGAACCCGCAATCTTTGTCTGCCGTCCAGCCCTCGCCTCGCGGCCTGGCGCTACTTGTTCTTCTCTTTCCAGACGTGGTAGCCCCACATATCTTCCCGCTTGGCCTCCAGCGTGGCCTGGCTGATGGCGAAACCGGGGTCGATCAGGGTTTTTTCGGGCTGCTTGCCCGCCCAGACATCCTTGAAGGCGTTGTAGGCAAGGTCGACCTCGTAGAAGAGGTTCTGCACGCCGTTGACATCCATGTAGCCGGTGCTGAGCAGGCGATAACCGTTCTGGTCTCCGTCGAAGCCGGCGAAGAGAACGTGGCCTTCCTCCCCGGTCTTGTGCCATTTGCCGGCCGTCTTCAGCACCTGCTCGACAACCGCGTCCTGGGAATCGGAGGGGACAACCAGCATGTTGATGTCGGGATTGGCCTGGATGGCGTTGGTGAGGCCGGCAAAGGCCTTGTCGGTGTTCCATTCCGTCGCGACGCGGGCGACCACCTCGACGATGTCCTTGTTCTGGTCGAAGATGTCCATGGCGCCATCGCGCCGCTGCACCGCATTGTTGTCGCCGAGATCGCCGATCAGCAGGCAGGCCTTGTACTTGCCGCCCTGCTTCTTGGCGATGTTGACCAGGTTCTGCACCGTCAGCTGCATGATCTTGCGATTGTCCGCCTGGATGGCGATGTACTTATTGTCGTTGGGCGCCGGCGGCCGATTGAAGAAGATGATCGGGACATTGGCAGCGTTCGCTGTCCGGATCGCTGGAATTGCAGCGTTGTTGTCGGTAGGGATGAAGACGATGCCGTCGACCTTGCGCTCGATCATCGCCTTGACCTGATCGTTCTGCTTGTTCTGATCGCGGTTGGAGATGCTTTCCAGCGTGGTCCAGCCATTTTCCTTGGCCTTTGCCTTCAGGATCGAGTTGCCGGTGATCCAGAAGTCCGAGTCGAAGGCGTCGAACATGAGGGCGATGGTCTTGCCCCCCTCAGCGTGCGCGAAGCCCGGCAGGGCGGCCGCGGAAGCAGCCCCCAAAAGGCCCAGCGAGAATTCACGTCTGTTGATCGTCATAGGTCTTTTCCTCCTCAAGCGTCGGGCTTCGACGGCCCGATCGTGAATTGACGTCCGACAACCCAGGAGGGTTGCGGTCAGTGCGAGTCCGGAACTGGTCTACGAGCGTGCTGCCAGGCACCAGGGCGCTGGGCGGTCGGTTTCCTCCCAAGGCTCTGATCGCCGCGATTGCGGAACGGCCTTGCACTCGAACGTTATCAGGGCATAAGGTCATCTGACAAGTATAAATCGATGGCACCGGCGAGGGTGTTCGCCAGCTCGATCACCGTTCGCCGCGCCGCAACAGGAATGGGCTTGGACAGCGTCGTGGACGCCGGGCCGAATCTACCTGATCGGTGCTAGGGCCTGTCGTTAGGTATAGGGTGCAGTGAATGCGGGGGCCCCATGTCGACCGAAACCCATTCGAAGATCAGCCTGCTGGGGCGCACTCCGCAATTGCCGTCCCGTGTTGCCAATGTCATCTCGGCCGAAATCGCCGAGGGCCGGCTCAGGCAGGGCGATCGCCTGCCGACCGAACAGGCCTTGGCCGAGCGCTTCGGCGTGAGCCGCAGCGTTATCCGCGAGGCCGTGGCACGCCTGCGCTCGGATGGGCTGGTGCAGTCGCGCCAGGGCGTCGGTGTCTTCGTGGTCGGATCCGAAGAGGCGGGCACCCTTCGCATCGACGCTGATCTTCTCAGCGACAGGACCGTGTTTCAGAATGTCTTCGAGCTGCGCGCGATCCTGGAAATCCGAGCCTCGGGCCTTGCGGCGGCCCGTGCGACGGATGAGCAATTGGCGATGATGACGGAAGCCTTCGAGCGCATGTGCGGCGTCGCGAAATGGGAGGAAGGAGGGGTCACGGCTGACCTTGACTTTCATCGCGCCATAGCAGCGGCCAGCGGTAATTCCTATATCGCGTCGATCGTCGGCATGCTCACCGCCCAGATGCGCCAGAGCATCATGTTCATGCGCCAGAACATCATCGACCCTGCAAAGCATCTCACTGCGATGAACATCGCCGAGCATGCTGCAATCCACGACGCTATCTTGCAGCGAAACCCCCAGGAAGCGCGCGCCGCGATGCGCGCCCACATTACCGCGGCTGCCGAACGGCTGGGATATCCTTTGCACGATGAGGTGCTTCGGTCTGAGGACTTCGCGGTCAGGGGTGAGAGCATCGGCGAGGCATCGACCAAGTCTGGATTGCCTTAACCAACCGCGATAAGCGAAGCGGAAGGGCCGGACCAAGTGGCTCAATGTCGGATATACGCTTCGGCAACGTCAGCAGAAGCCTTACCGCTCGAATTGGAAGATGACGATGTGGATTTGGCCCGTCACCATTTCGTTCAGTGCAAATTGAAGCGCCCAAGTCCCGCCGCCGTCAGGGCGCACTTTCAGACACGCGTTCTGATATGCCGCGGCTCCGTGCGGAAATCCAACCTTTCATACCCTGCGGCCTCGAAGCGCATTCTCGTACTCACGGCCATGCCGCTCCGGTCAGCGCTTAGGCGATCACGTCATGACGCCGGCGATGTATCATGTCGTAGAAACCAAAGCCGAGGCCCGCGCTATACGGTCTTTAGGAACGCGTCGACCGCCTCTGCCAATGCCTTCCAATCTGTGAATTCATAGTCACGTTCTACATTGATGATGTTGTGATCCTTGAGGACGACATACTCGAGGATTTGCTGTTGGTAGTAGTCGTACTCGCCGCTTCGCAAGGCACCGGCAACAGCAAGACTTCTGTCGGGCTTCCATCCACTGTTCTTCGTGAAGCTAGCTATATAACGCTCCGCATCCTTGCGGCTATCCTCAAACGCCGCGGCGAGGCTGATCGAAAGAAACATCGTCGGTCTAGCGGCCAGTAGGCTTCTAGAAGAGGCGACAAACGTTTCAATGTCCTCTTGATGCTTCTCCTGATGCACCGAGGCAGCAATGATGACAGCCTCGAAGTCTCCAGCCTGAAGGTTCCTGGGCCTTCTTGCAATATCTTCCAGACGAACGTCATGGCCCGACTCACGCACTTGAGCAGCGATCCGCGACGCGATCTTTCGGGTCTGCCCCTCGGTCGATGCATAGGCGATCAACGTTTTCATGTTAGGCCTCGAGATGGTGCCGATGATCTCTGGCGTCCTCGTCCATCATTCCCTGTGCCATGCACTGCGGATAGCGGCAACGGAACGACTCAACGTCCAATTGAGTCTCTTGGGACCAAATGTCTTCAAATCGGCGCGAACATAGGAGCTTGTGGCGACCAATATCATCGATGCTTCAACCGCCCGACTTTTCATTGTCACCACCTTGCCTCTCTGCTTACGAAGATCGCAATGTTCGGCCTGAATCCTCGTTGCGATTCCAATGAATATTGGCCTTGTGCCCACGAGTTGTGCATTGATGTAAATCAACGAGATGCTCAAGCTGGGCGAGCGCGCGTCAAAGGCGTCCCTGTGCGCGGGGGGACGGCAACGGCGCGATTAATCACCCTGCGAACAGGTGACGGGAAGCGGCACCACGGCGCGACTGACGTTCCTCCCGAACCCATGAGTCTACAAGCTGCCTTGCGTTTCGAGCCCATCGCAGAAAGAGAGCGCACTGTCGTCGGGCTGGGGTGAAAGCGGCACAGAGGTGCAGTAGCCGCGCGCCGGCAGCAAAGGATCCGTGAACGGTGCAACCAGCCGGCCAGTTCCCAGGTCTTCTGCCACTAACGCAGTCGGACCCATCGCGATCCCAACCCCGTCCAGCGCCGCCTGCTACGCAAGATAACTGTGATCGAGCACGAGATCAGCGCCTGCCTCCAAGGCAGCGGCGCCTGCCTTGCCAAGCAGTCTTGCCACAGCTTCGGCAAGCTGAGCGTGTGCAACAGTGTGTGACGTCCAAGATCGGCGATCTCGCGCAGGGGAATCCGCTCCAGCAGAGCGGGGCCGCAGACAGGCAATCAAACTTCGGCCAGGAAGGGTCGCACCTGATAGTCATGGAGAGCATCCGGGCCACCCCGGATGATGGCGTCAGCGCGCTACGGCGCGTTGGTCTTCAAGTCCTCTCTTGCCTGTCGCGCGATGGACCAAATCTCGCGCAGCCTGCTTCACAAAAGGCTCGGCCGTCTCCAGCGGATTGTTGATCGCGATGATTTCACAAGACGCAGGCAGGCCTCCTACGTCATCGGCTATTGGCCGAGAAACGCCTGTAGTGGCGGCACAACGAAATCGAGGAACACGCGCACACGCTGGGGAAGACGAGCACCGCCAAGATAGACGGCATGAATCTCTTCCTCGTCACCCTCGATGACGTCAGATAGCACCTCGATGAGGTGACCGGAGGCGAGGTCGGCCCGTGCATGATAGTCCCCCAGCCGCGCGAGCCCGACGCCCGCAACCGCCATGCGCCGAACCGTCTCGCCATTGTTTGCTAGCAGAGAGCCATTGACGGCGCGATCGACGATCCGCCCGCTCTCCTTGAGCGGCCAGACCGGCGCGGCGCGACGAAAGTTGAAGCCGAGGCAGTTGTGCCGGGCGAGATCCTCGGCGGAACGCGGGATGCCGTGGCGTTCGAGGTATGCGGGCGATGCGACGATCTTGCGGCGCGCGACACCGATGCGGCGGGCCATCATCCCGGAGTCGGCAAGCCGCCCGACACGAAACGCGACATCGGTGCGGTCGAGATAGAGATCGACGATCTCGTCGGAGAGTGAAAGGTCGACGACTATATTCGGATAGGCCCGCCAGAAGGCCGGCAATTGCGGCTCCACCGCGAGGACGCCGAAGGCGACGGAGGCGTTGACCCGCACGATGCCACCCGTGCTTGCAGCGCCCTGCGACAGTTCGCGCTCCACCTCGTCGAGTTCACCGAGCAACGCCTGGCTGCGCTCATAATAGAGCTGCCCCTCGGCCGTGAGCGACAGGCGTCGGGTCGATCGCTCCAGCAGGCGGACCCCTAACCGCTCCTCGATCCGCGCGACGAGCTTGCTCACGGTGGAAGGGGTCATGAGCAAGAGCCGGGCCGCTTCAGAGAAATTGCCCGCCTCGACCACGCGCACGAACACTTGCATTTCGCCGGCACGATTGTCCAAGGGATGATCCGTCTTTGATTTCGTTTCACAGATACTGTGGAGCGCCGACGAATTATCAAGTCCCCCGGACTGGCTTATCTCTTCGACATGTCAAAGAATTCAGCCCTCGATCTGATCCAGAAGCCGGATCGCCTCACGCTCGGCATCGAATTGCCGCTCGACAATGATTGGTCGCCCGCCGGCGAAGCCCGGCGAGTGGCAGCGGGACGCCCCCGCGGTGTTCCCGACCTGACGGCACAGGCAGACCTCGTTCACAAGGCCGACGCGCTTGGCTTTGCTGCCGTGTGGATGCGCGACGTGCCAGTGTTCGATACCGTCAATATGGGCGATGCCGGCTCGATCTACGACGTCTTCACCCTGCTGGGCTATTTTGCTGGTTTAACATCCCGCGTCGCGCTGGGCACGGCCGCCGTCGTGCTGCCGATCCGCCATCCGCTGATGACGGCGAAGGCAGCGGCGTCGGTCGACGTCCTATCGGGCGGCCGACTGATCCTGGGTGTCGCTTCTGGCGATCGGCCGGTGGAATATCCGCTGCTCGGTCTCGATTTCGAGACGCGCGGCGAAGCCTTCCGCGATGCGGTCACCTATCTCAGGGCAGCGTGGCAGCCGGGCGGCCTGCCGGTCAACGGCGAGCGCGTCCCGAACCTTGACCTACTGCCGCGCCCGGCACAGCGGACCATTCCCATGGTGGTGGGCGGACAGGCGCGCCAGGATGATGCGTGGCTCGCGGCCAATATGGATGGGCGCTTCGTCTATCCCGGCAGCATCGAGAGCATGGCGGCGCAAGCCGCACGCTGGCGTCAAGCCACATCCGGCCATGGCGCCTTCGTGAGCGCCTTTCATCTCGACCTCCTGGACGACGCCAATGCCCCGGCCCAGCCGGTGCGCTTTGGCGCTCGCGTCGGGCGCAAGGGGCTCATCGCGCATCTCGATGCCCTCCATGGGGCCGGCGTCGATCACCTCGCCATCAATTTGCGGCAGTCGGGTCGTCCGCCAGCCGAGATCATCGAAGAACTGGCGTCGGATGTCATTCCGGCGCTCGTCACCAAACCCAGGGCGCGAGCCGCCTGAACATCAGGGACTGATACAATGGATATCGTAAAGGCGCATGGAGCGCAGATCCCGGCGCTCGGCTTCGGCGTGTTCCGCATGTCGGACGCCGAGGTAGAGGCGGTCGTACCCGCGGCACTCGAGACCGGTTTCCGTCATTTCGACACCGCGCAGATCTACGGCAACGAAGCGGCTTTGGGTCGTGCACTCGCCGCCGCCGGCGCGCGCCGGGAAGATCTGTTCCTCACCACCAAGGTATGGGTCGATAACTACAGCGAGGACAAATTCGCTGCTTCTGTGGACGAGAGCCTCGACAAGCTGAAGGTCGAGCAGGTCGATCTGCTTTTGCTGCACTGGCCGGCCGACAGGGTCGCGATCGCCGACCAGGTGGCGATGCTGAATGCGGTTCAGGCTGCCGGCAAGACCCGCTACGTCGGCGTCAGCAACCAGAACGTCGAACAGATGAAGGAATCGATCGCCCTCAGCAAGGCGCCGATCGTCACCAACCAGATCGAGGTCCACCCCTATCTTGACCAGACCGCCGTCACTACAGCGGCCAAGTCGGGCGGCGTCGCCATCACCGCCTATTTCGGCATGGCCGATGGCGCGGTGCCGCGCGATCCGGTGCTGCAGAAGATCGGTTCCCAATACGGCAAGAGCGCAGCGCAGGCCGGGCTGCGCTGGTTGATCCAGCAGGGCTGCATAGCGCTGTCCAAGACCGCCAAGCCGGAGCGCGTCGCCGAGAACTTTGCGATCTTCGATTTCGCGCTGAGCGATGCAGACATGGCAGCGATCTCCAGGCTCGCACGGCCCGATGGCCGTCTGGTCAGCCCGCCCGGCCTCGCGCCGGCCTGGGACTGAGGAGGAACGTGCGATGAACGGATCTGTCTCCCATGCTCGGGCAAGCGACGATGCGAAGCAGTTCAACTGGCCGCTGCTTGCCCTTGCCGTCGGCGCCTTCGGCATCGGTACCACGGAGTTCACCCCGATGGGGCTGCTTCCGGTCATCGCACAGGGGGTGGACGTTTCCATCCCCTCCGCTGGCCTCCTCATCAGCGCCTACGCCATCGGCGTGATGGTCGGCGCGCCTGTCATGACGCTTGCGTTCAGCCGGTTCGGCAAGCGTACCGCGCTGATGTTGCTGATGGCGATCTTCACCATCGGCAACCTGCTCTCGGCACTGGCACCGGGCTATACGACGCTGCTGCTGGCCCGTCTCGTTACCAGCCTCAACCACGGCGCTTTCTTCGGCCTCGGTTCCATCGTTGCAGCGAGCGTGGTGCCAAGGGAGAAACAGGCGAGCGCTGTCGCCACCATGTTCATGGGACTGACAATCGCCAATATCGGCGGTGTGCCGGCAGCCACCTGGATAGGCCAGCAAGTAGGCTGGCGCATGGCCTTCACGGGGACGGCGGTTCTCGGCGTCATTGCGATCACGTCCCTGTGGCTGGCTCTGCCGAAGGGCGAAACCGGTAAGATTCCCGATGTGCGTCGCGAGCTAGGCGTCCTTACCCACCCCACCGTCCTGCTGGCGATGGCGACGACCGTCATGGGCGCAGGGGCCATGTTCACGCTCTACACCTTTGTCGCACCGGTGCTCGCGGACCTGACAGGAGCCTCCGACACATTCGTGACCCTTGGCCTCGTGCTGATTGGTGTCGGCTTCACCATCGGCAATGGCCTGGGCGGCAAGCTCGCCGACTGGTCGCTCGATGGCGCGACCAAGATCTTCCTGGCGGCACTGGCAATCATCATGGTGCTGCTGCCGCTGGTACTCACAAGCCATGTCGGTGCAGCGATCGGCCTTCTGCTCTGGGGGGCGGCGACCTTCGCCATCGTGCCGCCTGTACAGATGCGCGTGATGCAGGCGGCGGCGGAAGCGCCCGGCCTCGCCTCGTCGATCAATGTCGGTGCCTTCAATCTCGGCAACGCGCTGGGTGCGGCCGTCGGCGGCGGTGTCATCAGCCTCGGCCTCGGCTACGCGGCGGTTCCGGTGGCGGGTGGTGTCCTCGCCGCGGCAGGCCTGCTGCTGGTCATGCTCGGCCAAGCGCGCGTGGCGCCTGAGCGGTGCGAAGCCTGAAATCCCGGAGAAACACATATGAGCACCACACCCTTCCCCATGGCCGGACAGCGTTTCGAGGTCGCCTGAGGAGATCTCGTCGCTACCAACGCCTACGCACAGGATGGCCGCACGCTGACCTACGAAATCACCGAGGGCGCGCTCTCGGGCAATACTGCGACGGTCAGCTTCGAGTGGCGCCATCTGTTCGGGCGCTCCTACGTGATCTCCTGGCAGGAGGCCGACGGTTCGACAGTCGTGCACATCGATGACTTCGAAACCGGCTGTTCGCTCGCCTTCTTCACGACGCCGGACGGGCAGTTTTTCCGTCTGGAAGGCAACCTGCGCCCGCTCGAAGATCTCGCGCACCTCACTGCATGATCATTTCATCCGGCCCAGCTCCAGAGTTGAGCCGGACGCAGCTTCGTAAAGCACGTTGGTTTCGCGGCCACGACCACGACCACGACCACGAGAATACTCCACTTGTCGCCGACCTTGTCGAGGATGTCCCGCACGAGGCATCGGGTCGTGCGCTCAGTCCCTTCGCGTTGTGCGAAACCACGACATTTGTCGAGTTCGATGGTTCGCAAGCGGAATTGAAACGGCGGCACTAGAGCAAAGCGCGTCTAGGTAGAAACGCCGCTTTTCTCTAACTCTTTGTTTTTCGACGCGTCTTTGCGTTTTGCCGATTCCGTCAAAACACAAAACGCTCTAGCTATCGAGAAGCGGACCACCGATAAACACCCTTCGAAGGAGCGCTCCGAGAGGATTCCGACATCACGGAATCCCTCGATAAAGCCACCTCTAGAATCGCATCAATTCATTGATTTTACGATGTAATGCTGACTTGGGCTGTTAGGGCGCGTGTCTGGGGGAACTGTTCTTGTTTTCCCGCGACACAGCAGACCGACCCGACTTTGCAGCTCCGTGTATTGTTGGCCGTGTTGACATCTCTCCTATTTCGCGTTACATATTGTAACATGGAATTAGGAGCAACGCTATGTCCCCGCGAGCCTATCGCCAGTCGGCCCGCGCCAACGCGGTCCAGGATACCGAACGGCAGATCGTCGACGCCTTGATCGCGCTCCTGGCAGAGCGCTGGTTCGACGAAATCACTCTCGACGACATCGCCGCAGCGGCCGGCACCACCCGCCAAACCGTGATACGGCGTTTCGGCAGCAAGACCGGCGTGCTCAGCGCCATGGCGGCCCAGATGGATGTCTCGATCCGAGCCCAGCGTTGGAGCGCGCCCGCAGAGAGCGTGGCCGGCATCGTCGCTCTTCTGATGGACGATTATGAACGCACTGGCGACATCCTCGTGCGGACGCTCGGGCAGGAAGCGCGTATTCCCGAATTCGCCGCCGTCCTCGATCGCGGTCGCGAAGGTCATCGCGAATGGATCGAGGACATGTTCAGGGCCTGGCTCGATAAGCTCGATGGCCAGGCCCGCGGGGACCGGCTCGCGCAACTGCTGGCCCAGACTGATGTTTGGATCTGGCATCTGCTGCGTCGGGCACAAGGGCATTCGGCAGCGCAGACACACCGGCTCATGACGCAGGCGATCGAGCGCCTGCTGCGTGAGGATGGAACGAACTGATCCAGTCTCCGTCGAGAAAGGACCAAGGCAATGACAAAGACGACAGATGCGGCCGCGCATCTGCGCATCCTGGTGGTTGGCTGGGAAGGCGGCGGCAACGTTCCGCCGACGCTCGCAGCGGTACGCGCCCTCGCTGGCCGGGGCCACGATGTGCGCCTTATCGCCGACGACACGATGGGAGCGGAGGCGATCGAGGCGGGAGCTCGATTCCTGCCATGGAAGCGCGCGCCGAACCGTCCGGATCGCTCATTCGAAAGCTGCTTCGTGCGTGATTGGGAAACCGCCGATCCCATGGCCGGCTTCCAAAGATGGTGCGAACGGATCTTCATCGGATCAGCGCAATCCTATGCCGAGGATATTCTCGAAGCACTGGCAACGGAGCCGTCCGATATCCTTCTTGGCTCGGATCTTCTGTTCGGCAGCATGCTCGCGGGCGAAATTGCCAAGATTCCGACCGCTCTGCTCGCAAGCAACATCTCGCTCTGGCCTCTCCCCGGACATCCGCCGTTCGGTCCGGGCTTTCAGCCTGCCCGATCGGCGGCGGACAGAGCACGCGACGCCGAGGTTTCGGCAATGGTCGAGCAAGGATGGGATGGCTTCCTGTCTCGCCTCAACGCCGCTCGAGCTCATTTCGGCGTCGCGCCGCTGGCCCATGTCCATGAACAGCACTTGAGCGCCGGCCGCCATCTCCTTGCCACCAGCAGCAGCTTCGATTTTCCCACAGAGCGCCTGCCGGACCATGTGCGCTATGTGGGGCCGCTTCTGGAGATGCCCAGTTGGGCCCGTGAACGCTGGGCGTGCCGGCCGGCGCGCGAGATGCGGCCACTCGTGCTCGTATCGTTCAGCACCACCAATCAGGGGCAGGCCGACGTACTGCAGCGGGTGATATCCGGCTTGGACAGGGAGCAGGTCGAGGTGGTCGTCACACTCGGCAAAGCGCTCGAGGGACTTCGTCTTCAATCATCGGCGAATGTCACAATTCTTCCCAGTGCAGCCCATGATGACATCCTGCCCAAAGCCCGCGCCGTCGTCACCCATGGCGGGCACGGCACGATCATGCGATCGCTGCGCCACGGCGTCCCCCTCGTCATTCTCCCGATGGGGCGTGATCAGAACGACAATGCCGCGCGTGTGGACTATCACGGTGCAGGCCTGCGCCTCGATCCTTCAGTACTCCCGCAAATGCTCGGCGAGGCCGTGCGACGCGTCCTGTCCGAGCCCAGCTTTGCCGATCGGGCGTTGGCACTTGGGCGTGCTATCGCGGAGGAAGGACCGGGGCCTGCGAGGCTCGTCGCAGAAATCGAGGACTTCGCGCTGACGTCTTCACGAAGAACGCTTTCCGCCGCGTGACCGGTAACCGCTGATCGCGGCGGCAACACCGCACGGCGCCACGTCGAACCCCTCCCGCACTGCCCAGCGCCGTTGCCTCCCGCACCGGCGAACGGAGAAGCCTTATGCCAGCTCGCCCATAGGCGACTACCCGATCACACTCGCGCCGCCTGCTCCGGCTACGCCTCCCGAAACACGGCATAGAAAACCAAAAAGCGGTTTATCGAAAGGAAACCGAAGGATGACACACGTCTCTTCAAGCGAAAATGGAATGACCCTGACGCCTGGCCAACTGGACGCCTATCTCGCAAGGATCGGGGTCAGCCCGCCGGCTTCTCTCGATGTCGACAGCCTGTCGAGACTTCACCGAGCCCATCTCATGGCCTTCACCTGGGAGGCGCTGGATGCTTTCATGGGATGGCCGTCCTCGATCGTTCCGGCCGTCGCCTTCACAAAAATGGTGGAAGGCAAGCGCGGCGGCTGGTGCTACGAGATGAACGGACTGTTCGGCGCGGCGCTCGCCGCGCTCGGTTTTCGCGTGACCCGCCTGTGCGGCGGCGTCAACCGCGCAATATTGGGCGATGTGGCCATCGGCAACCATCTCACACTGCGTGTCGATCTCGACCGGCCGTACCTCGCCGAGGTCGGCCTGGCGGACGCCATCGTTGAACCTGTACCGCTTGCCGCCGGGTCGATCCGCCAACGCGGCTTCGATTTTTCGATCCTGCCAACGACCGACGGCTGGCTGCGCTTCAATAACCATGCGAATGGCCTCGCGCACAGCTTCGATTTCCGGCCCGATCACAGCGACGAGGCCGCCATAGCTGCCACGCTTGGCTGGCTGACGCAGGATCCCGCCTCGCCGTTCACAAACGCTCTGGCGATCCTGCGGCATACTGGGGATGGCTATGTGGCCCTGAAGAACGATTGCCTGCGCCGCGTGACGTCAGACAGCGTCAGCGAACAATACATCACGAGCGCGGACCATCTCGCGGACACGTTCAATACGATTTTCGACCTCGACATTCCCAGGTCCGGACATGTCTGGGAGAAAATCAAGGCACTCGGCCACGAAGAAGCCATCTGAACAGGCCTCCCTTCGGGATACGTCGCAGCGTCGACGCGGGTCGACATAGCGGTGTTGCGGTGATCGGCATGCCCCCGTCATCGTCGTTGAAGCACGGCCGGAAGAGAATCGGTGTTGGAACAGGGGGCGAGTTTCAGATTCGCGCTAGCAAGATAAAGATCATGCAGTTGATCCAGCGATGAAGCTCGCCCACGGCTATACCGATCCCAGACGAAGCTATCTTCGTCCAATCCGCCGACGCGACATCCAAAATCTCGATCTATTGATTGGATTGAGAGAATCAAATTTCGAACGCTTCGTCTACGCCTATCTGCACTCGAGTCATTTTCAGAAATCATCGTGATCCAAGAAGCGGTTCGCGTGCTGTACGAAGAGATCGGCATACTCGAACAATGCACCGTGCCCGGACTCCGGATAGAGCACAAGTTGCGCCCTCGGAATAGCGTTGAACAGGATGATGGAGTTGACGGTTGGCACCATGATGTCGTCATTGCCATTCACCACCAGCGCCGGATGCTTGATTTCGCGCAGCCGTGACAAGTAGCCGGAATGCGCTTCCGAACGCCCCCACTCGCCGATTGCTTCACTCTGCGCCTGCATTGTTTGCAGGGACGATCCCGGATCGAGATCAATCTTTCGGTCCGCTGTACGCGCGAGAAACTGATGGGCTGCGCTCTGGCCCTTTTCAGACTGTGAGAAAAACAGGTATGCGCGAGCCGCGCTGGTATCGCCGCTGCTGAGTGCCTTGACTACATCCTCTCTGGGCTGCTGCATTCCTTCGCCGCCGCGTGGGCCGGTGCCTACGAGCAATACTTTCCGGACGTCATCGGGGTAGCTCAGCACCAGCTCCTGGGCGACAAAGCCGCCTATCGAGAAGCCCAGGACATCAACCTGCGTTAAGTTCAATGCTTGAACAAAGGCGTGGACATCGGCTGCCATGTTGTCAAAACGATTTGGCGTCTCGCCAGACGAAAGACCTACACCACGGTTATCGAACAGGATGACTTCGCGCGTCTTGGCCAAGCCATCGGTAAGTCGCGGATCCCACCAATCCATGGTGCCGATGAAATGCTGTAACAATAGCAGTGGAGACCCTTGGGGTTTGCCAAAGCGTCGGTAAGCGTAGCGCACGCCGTCAATCTCGACGAACTGATTGCGTGCAGTATTGTGTGTAGTCATGATGCCGGTCCTTTGATGTCTGACGAAGTATCCGAGAGAGGCGCCACCGTTGATCCAGCTAGGCGTCTACATCTGTTGAATAAGCCAAGGCCTTCTGGCCTTCGAGAGCGGCCAGCCGTTCAGTCAAAGCTGTATGGACGAGTGCGTAGGCGTCGCTTCCGAGCGTGAGCCTTCTGGGTGCAGGGGTCTGCTCCGCTGAGGCGATAATCGCCGAGGCGACCTTGCGAGGATCTCCCGGGAACATGGCGAGGCCAGCCGATGCGACAAGGCGACGGAAGTCCCCGACCGGCGTCTGGTCGTAGACGTCGAGGATCTGTCCGGCATCAGCACTGGACGAAGCGAAGTTCGTGCGCGAAGCGCCTGGTTCAACCAGGGTTACCTCGATGCCGAACGGTGCGATCTCCGGTATGGTGCCTTCGAAGAAGCCCTCAATGCCCCATTTGGTGGCGGCATAGACACCCATCGTCGGATAGGCCGACTGCCCCACCGAAGATGAGATCTGGATAATCCGGCCGCCCCCTTGCTGGCGCAAATGAGGGATCACTGCTCGAGCAGTCGAAATCGAGCCGACAAGGTTCGTATTGATCTGGCGTTCGATCTGTACGTCGGCAACCTCCTCAGCGGCGCCGAACAGGGCATAGCCGGCGTTGCTTACCACGACGTCGATCCGCTTGAACTCTGCAAAGGCTTTGCCGACGACGTCGCGGACAGCGGAACTGTCTGTCACATCGAGGAGGCCTACCCAAAGACGCTCTCCATATTTCGCGGCGAGATCGTGCAGAGCGTCGGGCTTGCGAACAGTGGCGGCGACGCGATCTCCGCGTTCGAGCAGAAGTTCCGTCAACTGCCGCCCAAAGCCACTGCTTGCGCCGGTGATGAACCATGTCCTTGCCATGATAATAGTCCTTTCAGATTTCTGGATCGGCTCAATCGGCTGGATGTTCGGCTCGGTCTGGCGTCGTTGACTTGCCGTCGTCGAGTTTCATTTCCGTGAGTCTCTGCCGCATCTCGCTTGTGCTGTTGGCGCCATTCAATTCCTCGAACTGCTTTTGTGCCTCCCGCCAAAGCGGAGCAGCTTTCTCATGCAGACGGTGACCCGCTTCTGTCAGCCTGATCAGGCGGCTTCGGCCATCGGTGGGCGACGCCTCGATCGCGACGAAGCCGTCACGCTCCAGAAATCCGACCATTTTTCCCATGGCCGTTCGCTCGATATCGAGCCGCTCGGCAAGAGCGTTGACGGCGACGCATTCCACCTCGCTCAAAGCGGCCAGCGTCAGGAATTGCGTGATGCGCAGACCGGCGGGCTCAAGATGCGAGTCGTAGAAGCGCGTAATCCGGCGCGCCGCCTTTCTCGTTGCGAAGCAGGCGCATTGGTCAATTCCGAGAGATTGATTGAGTGGCGACATCTGATCGTCTCGATTCAAAAGAAAAGGCTTTCGGGAAGCCGGGTCGAAAGCGTGTCCCGCAGAGACGTTGCCAGCGACAGGACAGAGCCAAGCGGACTCATGCGTACGCTCACGCGCGGCACCGACCCGTCGGGATTGTGATCGACGACGACAACCGCACTCAGATGTTCACCGCTCGTCAGAACGGCCTGGTATTCGAGAAACAGTCGAGAACCGACAGTCTGGAGAAACACAGGCGTCTGCGAGGCGTAGAAAGTCCCGACAGCGTCGACGGCAAGGCGGATGTCATCGCGTCCGACCACCGGCCCTCGGAGAACCGTGCTGATCAACTCGGCATCGACAGTCAGATCATCGAGGAAGGGGTGGCGCTGATCCTGGGTATTCGACATGATTTAACCCTCCGTTGGTTCGCGCTCACGCAAAAACAGCGCGATTCTGGGCGATAAACTGCTGGACGGAGAGGGCAGGCGTTCCGGTGATCTTCTCGACAGCATCGTTCGCGCCCGAAAACACACCGTCGCGGTAATTTTGAGCGACCTCGACAAGATGCTGGGTGAGGAAGGGCGGAAACTTGTAGACATTCTCCATCTTGCTGCGGAATTCGTCGATGGAGGTCGGCGCGTATTCGATCTTCACGCCGAGAACCTCGCTGATGGCGGCGGCGATCTCGGTGTGGTTCAGTTCAATCGGGCCGGTAAGCGTGTAGGTTTTGCCCCCATGGCCATCCGGGTGTGCCAAAATATGGGCGATGACACGGCCTTGGTCGTCGGTCGAGATCGGCGCATGACGGCCATTCTCGAACGGGAATTCGATTTTCTTCTTTGCCCAGATCTCCTTGGCGAAATGCGGATAGACGAGCCAGTCCGCAAAGAAGGTGGGACGCAGATGCGTCGTCGCCACGCCCGACCAGTCGAAGACCCGTTCGGAAACCCAGTGGTCCTGAGCGGCATGGCTCGCCGACTCGCGCTGGGCCGAGATTTGCGACATGTTGACGATTGCCGAGACGCCGGCTTCCTTTGCCGCCTGTGCGAAATACGCGGCCGCGCTAATGATGCCAGGTGCGATCGGATGCAGGAAATAGGCCGACGCAATGCCTTCCATCGCGGCCCTAATGTCATCGATATCCGTGAAATCGCCGACGGCGATATCGACACCGCGTTTCCTTAGGGCCGCGGCACGCTCGTCATCTGATCGCACATAAGCGCGCACCTGCTTGCCGAGCTTGACGAGTTCGTCGATCGCCGCACCACCGGTACGCCCAGTTGCACCGCTGACCAGAATGGTTGCTTCGCTCATGGACTGTTCCTTTCTCGTTCGGAAGTCTCATCTCCGAACCCAATATAAGAGCATATGCTCGTATATTCAAGAGAGCATATGCTCTTAAGATGCTGGCCCGCTCTCTTGCATGCGCTGCGCACTCCATCTGCTGTGGGGCGCGGTCGATTGCCCGAATACCTCGACGAGGCTGGTGGTGGCATTGCGTGGACGATGCGATCAACACCGCCGGAGGCGACCTGTATTATAGAGCAGCGTCTCCAGCCCTGATTGCATCACGGTAGGCAATCAGGCCGTCAGAGATAGGAAAGCGCGGCGTCCAGCCGAGGTCCTCTGCGGCGAGGGAGACATCGAATGTCGTCTGGACGTCCGGCACGTCGTCGGCCCCGGGAACCAGCCGTGCCTGCGCACCGCGAATGGCGCTTGCCGCCGCAGAGGCGATCTCGGGCATGGTAAGCGCCTCGCCCGAACCGATGTTGTACTCGCGATGCGGCAGTTGAGGCGCCTCCAGGGCGGCGATCATCGCCTCCGCAACGTCATCGACATAGACATAGTGATACACGAAGGACGGGTCGCACGGGATCTCGGTCGTCCCTCCTTTGCCGGCGTCGCGTATCAGGCTGTTGAGGTGGCAGTTAGCGCGGCGATAGGGACCATAGACCCTCCCGATGCGCAGGCTCACCCCCGACAATCCGTACTCCTCCCCGAAACCCTGGATGAGCTGCTCGCAGGCAACCTTGCTGGCGCCGTAGACCGAGGTCGGCCGCAGCGGCGTGGCCTCCGTTATGGTTGCTGGACCGACATTGCCGTACACGCTGATGGACGAGCAGAATACGAAGCGCCGCATGCCGAAAGCACGTGCAAGGTCGAGAAGCAGGGCCGTCGTGTCGATGTTGGCTGCCACCAGCTTCATCGGCTGGCCTTTGGCCATCATCGGTCCGGAGATCGCGCCGCAATGGATGATGGCATCGATGCTCTCGGCTCGGACCAGTTCCTCCAGTTGGGGACGCTCGTCGAGCGGCATCAGCCTCAGGTCCGGATCGGCGCGGCCGAAGGCGGTGATGTCGGTGGCGACGACGCCATGGCCTCGGCTGGCCAGCATCGGGCGAAGGGCCATGCCGATGAGACCGGCGCCCCCTGTCAGCAGAATCTTCATCGGCACACTTCTCCGTTCAAAGGGCCACCATGCCGCCGTCAACGCTGACATCGGCACCGGTGATGAAGGAGGAGCCGTTCGACACCAGGAACAGGATGGCCGCGGCGACCTCGGGCGACTGAGCGAAGCGGCCGATCGGGGTCAGGGGGAGGAATGCCGCACGCTGGGCCTCGGTGACATCGCGCTGAAGCCCCGTCATCGTCGTGCCGGGGGAAACCGAATTGATCTGGACGTTATGCGGCGCGTATTGGACGCCGGCCTGGCGCGTCAGCGCGAGTACCGCGCCCTTCGACGCGCAATAGGCCGCTGCGTCGCGCAGGCCGATATGGGCCGCCGTGGAGGCGACGTTGCAGATCTTGCCGCTCTTGCGAGCGACCATACCCGGCAGAACAGCACGCATACCCAGCCATACGCCCTTGGCATTGATATCGATGATACGGTCCCACACCTCCTCGGAGACGTCGGCGGCCGTATCGCCGGGCACCGCGATGCCGGCATTGTTGACGAGGATGTCGACCTGGCCGAGGCGTTTCACAACGTCTTCGACCAGACCGGTCCAGCCTGCGGCATCACGGACATCGAGTGTGACGCCGACGGCATTGCCGCCCTTCGCCTGGATTGCGGCTGCGGCCTCATCCGCTCCCTTCCAGTCCACGCAGACGACAGTGGCTCCGCCTTCCGCGAGGCCCTCCGCGGTAGCAAGGCCGATGCCGCTTCCGGCTCCCGTCACGATGGCGATCTGGCCGTCAAACTGCGGCGAGGGCGGGGTCATGTCTTTCATCCAGCTTTGCGAGAGGCGAGGGGTACAGGGCCGAAAAGGCCGGTGCACGTTCGATGAAGGCAAGAAGATCGCGGTCGCGACCATGTCCGGCCACGAGTTGCAGCCCAATGCCGCCCCCTTCCGCCGTCATGCCGACCGGTACCGTTACGGCCGGCAGGCCGGTCACGTTCATCCAGCCCGTGAACACGGCGTGGCCTCGTGGCCCGACCGGCCTGCCAGCGATCTCCGGGGGAAAGACCGCGTTCGCCGGCCAGGCCAAGGCCGCCGTTGCCGGGCAGAGGAGAAGATCATAAGTCGCTAAGAACTGCCCGGCTGCACGGCGGATGTCGGCAGCCGCCGCCAGGGCATCGAGCACCTGACCCGCCGTTATGGCCGCGCCATCACGCGCGACGGCCCTGGCGCTCGGATTGACGCGTTCCTCCCACTCCTCGAAATGGGCGAGATACCAGGCCACGCCGCTTTGCATGAGAGTGCCCCAGGCCCTGGCAGTGCGCTCCGCATCGAATGGTGCGTCGATGGTCTCGACGATCGCGCCGTCCTTCGCGAGGGCATCGGCGGCACGCTCGGCCTCGGCGGCGATCAAGGGATCGACGGGATTGTCCCCGATGGCCGGCATGAACGCGATGCGTGGCCTTGCCGGCAGGGGCGGCAATTCTACGCTGCTGGCCAGGGATCTGGCGTCTGCCGGATCAAAGACCTCCAGGACCGAGCGCAAAGCCTCCAGGTCGGCAGGAGAACGGCCGATGCCGCCGATCACCTCGAAATCGGCGAGGATCTGCGGAAAGCCGCCATGGCGCGGCACGTGGCCGATCGAGGGCTTGAGCGCGAACAATCCGCAATGGGCGGCAGGGCGTCGCAAGGAACCGCCGGCATCCGTCCCGACCGCGATCGGGCCGATGCCTGCCGCCACCGCCGCCGCGCCGCCGCCGGTGGAGCCTCCCGGGGTGCGACCAGGCGCCTGGGGATTGAACGTCGTGCCGAAAAGCAGGTTGCTCGTATAACCCTGGACGGTGAATTCCGGCACGTTGGTCTTGCCGAACAGGATCGCACCCGCCGCTCGCAGGCGGGCGACGGCGGGCTCGTCGTGATCGGGCACGAAATCGCGCAGCAGCAGGCTCCCCCATGTCGCCGGCAGGCCCTTCAGGTAGAGATTGTCCTTGATGCTGATCGGAACGCCATCGAGAGAGGAAAGCGGCTTGCCCTGCCGCCAGCGGAGCGTGGACTCGATCGCTGCCAGGCTCGCACCCTCGCGATCGACCGCGATGACGGCATTGATGATCGGATTCACCGCATCGAGCCTGTCGAACACCGACTGCATGGCGGCAGCGGGCGTGAAGGATCCGTTCCGATAGCCCGCAACCAGATCCGTCGCCGTCAACGACCAGAGCGGAGGCAGCGCGGATGTGCTCATGCCGGTTCTCCAACGGGCAATTCGAGGGGCAGTGGCACGTCGCGATAGAGCCTCGCGAGCTTGGCGAGGAAAGGTGGTTGGGTCTTGCGCAAGGTACCGGAAACCGGGTCGGCGCCGGCGAGCATGGTGTCGGTCGCATCGCGGGAGAATTCGACGACGAAACGCACGCGATCGGCCCGGCGTGCCTCGACGCGTTCGGAGATGTCGGCGAGGGGTGTGCCTCTGTCCAGGGCGGCCCGGATTTCTTCGATGACGACGCAGGCATCCTCGCAGGCCTGCGTGGCGCCCTGTCCAAGCGTGGGTACCATCGGATGGGCGCTGTCGCCGACAAGCAGGAAGCCACGTTCGCGGCCATACGCAACGCTTCCCTCCTGCAGCCTGGCCCAGTGGATACGGTCGGCATAGCGCTGGATCGCCTTGATGAGATAGCCGGCTTCGGGGGAGGGCTTGCCGGTCGCCGGCAGGTAGGCCTGTCCGAGGAAGGCGGACTGCTTCATCATGTCGGGAATGCCGCTGTCGGCGTCGATCGGGAAGGAGCCCGCGCAATAGATGAAGTCGCCGGGCACGCGAAAGGCGAGCAATCGATTGGCGCCATTGAACCACTGGCCGTAGTCGTCTATCGGGCAGTCCTCGCCGGCGGGAAAGAGGACGCGGTAGAGGCAAACGCCGAGAAAGAAAGGCGTTTCGGGCCCTCCGAGCACGAATTGGCGGATGAGCGAGTAGCGACCGTCCCCTGCGATCAGAAGATCGATATCCTCGATGCGCTCCTCCTTTTCGGAGAGACGGTCTTTCCAGACCACATAGGGTCGGCCGTTCTCGCGGCCGCAGCTGACGAGTTCGGAGGAAAAGCGCACGCGCCGGGCGATGGGCTGGCGCAGCAGCGCGTAGAGTTCGGCCCAGCGGATGCGAATCCCGGCATTGTCCGCGACGCTGGCCAGGTCCAGATTCATCAACTGGCGGCCATCGGTGAGGGAAACCTGCCAACCCCGCCAGGGCAGGGAGTTGGCGATGATGGTCTCCGCGCTTTCCGGCAGGTGGTGCCGAAGGCATTTCATGGCGTTGGGACCAATATTGAGCCCTGTGCCCGCCTCGGCATGATCGTCGGGGCCTACCCGCTCGATGCAGACAAGATCGATGTCGTCGCGCCCGGCAAGGCCGGCGGTAATCAGGCTGCCCGCTATGCCGGCACCGACGACGACGACACGCGGCTTCTTCCGGTCGGCCATGTCAGGCCTCCGCCTTTTGTGCAATCAGGGCGATCATGCCTCCGCCGTCCGGGCCCTGATGCTCGGCCCCGCCAGAGACGAACAAACCCGTGTCATTGAGAATGCTCGCGACAATGGCGCCGACGGCACCGCGGATATGGCGCTGCTCGTTGATATCGCCATCGTTGAGCATCGTGTGCGGCCGGCCACGCACGAGGCCATCGCGCTGGGCCTCGCATTTGACGAAGGCAGCCCTCACCCGTCCCGCATCGGCGATCTGGGGCGCGGCGGGAAAGCCGAGACGCTGCACCATGGCGTGAATGCTGCCGACGTCGAGCGCGTCATCCATCGTGGTATGCTCGATGGCGAGGGGCCCCGACCATTTCGAACTCATGCCGATGACGATGACTTCGTTGACATCGACCTCGACGCCGGCCGACATCGAGGCGACCGAGGAATAGAGCGAGAAGTCCTTGAGCACGTTTGCCTCGACCGCTTGTCCGGCAGGCACCTCGCCGAGGGCCTTGGCGACGCCGAGCGCGCAGGCGGCGCGGCCGAAGCTCATGAGCTTGCCGGGGTTGTCGGTGGCGGACGAACGGCCCGCGCGCTGGTCCGCGATGATATCGGCAAGTGTGAAGGCGGGGCCCTTGACCTGGACGAAATGGACGTCCTCGATCCGGGCTTCGGCTGCGGCAACCTCGACGGCTGCGGCGATGGCATCGATCTGCGCCTGGCGGCCGACATCGGCAGGGCGCATGGGAGGGGTGAAGGCGACCCCGATTGCCAACGCCTTGCCATCCGTCGCCGGTGCTTTGTCCCGCGCGACGGTGAACACGGTATAGTGCGGCGACAGCACGCCCTCCACGCCACCTGAGAATACGAAGGGCACCTGCTTGCGCACGGTCTCCGGTGACCGCCCGCTACGCTCGCCTATGAGGATCGACAGGCATAGCGTGAGGTAGCCGCGGGTGTAGTCGTTCACCAGGCCGTTGCCGTGAGTCTTGCCGATCACCGCAACGATGCTTGCGGGATCCACGATGCCGCCGTCTATCGCCTCCTTCAGGCCGGAGACATCGCTAGGATCCGCAAGGGTGAAACGGTGGACGTCGGCACGCACGGGAAACTCCAATATCAGATATGGTAGAAAGGGTTCGACGCCTGGCCCTGCTACGAGGGAGGCAAGGGGCTCTCCGATGGGCAAATGGATCGGCGGGCAGTGCCGGTAGCGGGGGCACCGGACTGGTACGAGGCGACCATTGCCTCAGGCCGACAGCACATAGAAGGAATGGACGTAGCCAAGACCGAGCGCTGCGTACCAGGCTATCACCAGCGCCAGCATCACCGTGCAGACCGCAATGCCGCTTGCAGACATGCGCGGTGCCTCCACGAAGGTGCGTTGCGGATAGGCTCCGAAAGCCCGGGCCTCCATCGACATCACCATCATCGAAGCCTTGCGCAGGCTGCCGACGAGGAGCGGCATGGCGTAGCGCTTGGTCTCCCCGATCCGCCCGGCGATACCCCGCTGGCGCACGACGCCCCGCACAGCTTGGGCTGCACGGATCGTTTTTATCTCCTCCTCGATGGTGGGTATGATGCGCAGGGCGATGAAGAAGGCGTAGGCGATGCGGTAGGGCACCCGCATCTGCGTCACGAGGGCAATGGCGAGCTCGCGCGGATCGGTCGTGCGGACGAAAACCAGCGAGGAGAGGATGATCGTGTAGATGCGCAGCGCCGAGGCCAGCGCGTAGTCCGCGCTTTCGATGTAGATCGGGTGGCCGAGGATGTGGAAGGCGACATGACTGCCGGGCAGCGTCAGCGTCTGGATCACCAGGAAGCTCATGCAGGCCAGACCGAACAGCCAGGTGCCCCGGAAGACTACGGAGAGCGGCAGTCGCGCCAGCACGAAGGCGGTGAAGAGCACCACGACGGTAATCACGATCTGGACCCAGGCGATATAGGCGCCGAAGGCCAGCAGGGAGATCGCCACCAGCCAGGCGAGCTTCGTGAGCGGATCGAGGCGGTGGAAGAAGGAGTTGCCGGCCCGGAACTGGAAGGCTGTCGAGCGATTCATGAGGATCTGCCTCCACTGCGTGCAAGGGCGTCCGCAAGGTCCGGCAGTGAGAGGGTCGGCCGTAGCGGGCTGTCGGGATGGCGGGCGGCGAGGGCCTTGCTGATCTCGTAGACGGGCGGCGTCAGCAGCCCCGCCTCGGAAATCAGCATGTCGTCGGCAAACATTGCTTCGGGCCGCCCGTCGAAGAGCAGCCTGCCGCCACTGATGACCAGGGTCCGATCGGCCCATTCGGCCACGAGGCGGACATCATGGGTGATCATCAGGATCGTCGTCCGGTAGCGTTCGCGCAACCTCGCCATCAGTCCCATCAACTGCTGGGCACGCTCGTGATCCTGTCCGATCGTCGGTTCATCGAGCACGAGGAGATGAGGCTCGAGCACCAGCATGGTGGCAACGCTCAGGCGCCTCCTCTCGCCGAGGCTCAGGCTGAAGGGCGAGCGATCGCGATAGCGCTTGAGATCGACGATATCGAGCACCTCGCCGACGCGTTCCTCGATGGCCTTGTCGGCATAATTCCGCACCTGCAGGCCATAGGCGATCTCGTCCCAGACCCGATCGGTGACGAACTGGTGATCCGGGTTCTGGAAGACATAGCCAATTTCACTGGAGATTTCGCGCGCACTGAGGTCTGCGACGTCCTTGCCCTCGAGCCGGATCGTGTCGCGAGGGGGCGGGTTGATATGCATCAGCAGGCGCGCGAGCGTGGTCTTGCCGGAGCCGTTGCGCCCGCAAAGCGCGACCATCTCGCCCTGCCCGAGGGTGAAGGAAATATCGCTGAGGATCGGCCGCTTCTTCTCATAGCTGAAATTGAGATTGCTCACCCTCACGAACGCTTGCCCCTCGTTGGCGGGGACTGGTGCGGGTGATGCCGGCAGCGCCAGCGCGGTCGTTCCGACATGGGGATCGGCAAAGGCGACCGCCTGTTCGACATTGAGGGGCATTGCGGCTGCATCGACGGGCGTGCCGAGACGATCGCCGAGTGCGAGCGCGAATTCGCACGCCTGGGGAAACCAGGCGCTGGTGGGAACGGTGGCGTTTTCTTCCGAATGGGTGGAGCGGCGCTGGGAGAAGGCCTCCCGTGGCGTCCCGTCGAAGACCACCGAGCCGCGATCCATCATCACCACGCGTGACACGCGGTCGGCGAGTTCGTCGACGCGGTGCTCGACCATCACGATGGTGGTGCCGACCTCGCGGTTGAGCCGCTCTAGGACGGCGAAGATCTCCGCCATGCCGGCCGGATCGAGATTGGCGGTCGGTTCGTCGAGCACGAGCAGGCGAGGGCGGGCGGCGAGCACCGCGGCAATGCTGACGCGCTGTTTCTGTCCGCCTGAGAGGTCGAAGATGGAACGGTCTCCGAAACCGTCGAGGCCGACGAAGGCGAGCGCCTCGAGCTGGCGCTCCAGGATCTCCTGTGCTGGCCGGCACAGGTTCTCGAGACCGAAGCAGATTTCGTCCCGCACCCTTGTATTGATGATCTGCGCCTCGGGATCCTGGAAGACCATGCCGACTTCGGTTGCGAAACTGGCGACCTTCGTCGACTGGATGGGTTTGCCATAGACGATGGCCTCACCTTCCAGGCGGCCCTTGAGCGTGTGGGGAATGGTGCCGTTCAGCAACTGGAGCAGGGTACTCTTGCCGCAGCCGCTAGGGCCGAGGATCAGTACGAACTCGCCGTCGCGCACGGTAAGGGAAACATCGCGCAGGACGTTCTCAGTCTCGCCCTCATAGGCGTAGGAAACGCCGCGGATATCGATGGCAGGACCGTCGGCGGACGGGGTGTCGATCCGAACTACGCTGGCATGGGCTTCCGCTGAAGGGCCCGACAGCGCCTGCATGCTGCGCAGGGCGGCATTCTCGGCCGGATGATCGGCGGCGACAAAAGCCATTGTCCGCGTTCCTTCCACCTGCGGGCGGATGGGACGATCCCTCCGCGAAATCGAATGGTTGCGGTTCGGTCCGCAGGGCAGGACCGAACCGCCGGGCCGTCGAGCCTCGAAGGGCTCAGGCCGGGGACCCCTGTGGGCGGGTCGATGATTCAGCGGAGGCAAGAGCCGTGCCGCGCAGGACGCCGGCGCGGGCCAGGGCGTGGGCGATCGGTTTGACGAGGATGATGGCATACACTGCGCCGCTGACTATGCGGATGGCCAGCGCGAGGAGGTTGTAGCTGATGCCCATGTCGCCAACCCCGAAGAAGTAGACCTCGGGGATCTGCTGGAGGATGGGGGCGAGAGCTCCCGACAGGGCCAGGACGGAAAGCGTCCATTTGCGATAGCCGTAGAAGGCGAAGCCGAGATCCGACATGAAGCCCTGCAGGAATCCCGCTCCAAGCACCATGATGCCGTTGGGATTGCCCGAAAGAACCTGCGCGACGCCGTTCATCGTCTCGGCAATGGTCGCTGCTCCAGGCTTGCGGATGATGTAGCCGCAGAGCGGGCCGGCGATATAGAAGCCGCCGCAGACCGCTGCGAAAGCCAGGAACCCGTAGCTGCCTGAGAAGGTCATGAACAGGCGGCCGAGCATGGCATTTGGGGTGCCGAGAACACCGTTGATCACGCCGATAATCGCCATGATGACGATTTCCATCAGCGTGAAGGCAACGAAGAATTTGCCATTCGACCGGTTCATGAAATAGGCGATTGCCGCCAAAACGATGCCTACGGCAGCAACTATTAAGTATAGAATGCCAACAGTCATAGGAAGATCCTCGCAGTTTGAAGAAAATACCAAACTGCAGGCCGCCATTACCTGTGTGGAGCGCGCGCCTGCGACGATTCGACCTCGACGGCGTGGGTTCCTGGGATTGAGCATTCATTGCTCGGGTCAGGGGCCGTCACGTCTTCTGTCCGATCGCAATTGAATAATGCATTCATTTTTTGGTTGCGGACAGTTGAAGTTGTCATCAAAGGGCAGGAAACATGCATAAATTTTATGCAGGCTCTCTTTTTGATCAGTTGGTAGCGACCTCATTCGGCGGCAAGGGCGCGGCCTTCCGTTCCGGCGGCGAGGCACGACATGGCCTTCTCGACGCCGCCCGGGCGGTAGGGGACGCCGCAGGCCGCGAGTCCCATCTCGATGGCGGCCAGTGTGCCCAGAATCATGGGATCGTTGAAATCGCCGAGATGTCCGATACGGAAGAGCCGGTCGGCGAGCCGCCCCAGCCCATTGCCGAGCGAGACCGAGGACCTCGCCAGGATCTCCGCGCGCAAACCATCGGCTGAGAAGCCCGATGGCAGGCGGACGGCGGTCAGGGAAGCCGACGCTTCGTTGACATCTGCCGCCTGGATCTCGAAACCCCAATGCTGGACGCAACGCTGCACAGCCTCCGCCATGCGCCGATGACGCCGGAAGACCGCTGGCAGTCCTTCGGCTTCCAGCAAATCGAGGGCCACCCGCAGTCCCTGGAGCAGATTGGTCGAGGGGGTATAGGGAAAGAAGCCATTCTGGTTGGCCGCCAGCATGTCGCTCCAGTCCCAGAAGGCGCGTGGCAGGCGTGCCGTCGAGGCGGCGGCGAGCGCCTTGGGGGAAACAGCGTTGAAGCTCAATCCCGGAGGCAGCATCAGGCCCTTCTGCGATCCTCCCACCGTCACGTCGACACCCCACTCGTCGTGGCGATAGTCGATCGAGCCGAGCGAGGAAATGGTATCGACCAGCAGCAGGGCGGGGTGCCCGGTGCTGTCGATGGCCTTGCGGACGGCGACGATGTCCGAAGTGACGCCGGTCGAAGTCTCGTTGTGGACGACGGCGATAGCCTTGATCGTGTGCTGTGGATCGGCGCGCAGTCTCTCCTCGATCGCGCCGGCATCGACGCCGGCCCGCCAGTCGCCCGGAAGGAGATCGACCTGGAGGCCGAGGCGCTGGGCCAGTTTGCACCAGAGGGTGGCGAAATGGCCCGTCTCCGCCATCAGCACGCGATCGCCGGGCGAGAGGGTGTTGACCAGCGCCGCCTCCCAGGCGCCGGTGCCGGAGGCAGGGTAGATGACCACGGGCTGCAAGGTCGCGAATACACTTCGTATCCGCTTGAGAACATCGAGGCCAAGTGCCTGGAATTCCGGCCCGCGGTGATCGATCGTCGGGCGCGCTATGGCGGCAAGCACGGGAAGGGGGGTGTTGGTAGGACCAGGAATCTGGAGGAAAGGACGTCCTGGAGCGCCATGCATGGGCAGTATTCCTTGAAAGCGCGCGCGGAATGGCCGGCGCCGAGCTGACACTATGAAGATATGAATAATGAATGCAATATTATGAATGGCATTTATATGGCGATTCAGATAGCTTCTCGTCGCTTTCCGGCGGTCGGCGTCGTCGCCATGAGATCATGGCTGGCAGCTTTCGTCCTTCGGTTGTGTTTCCGTATCGACATGTGCACTCTTGGAGCGCGGCACCTCGCCGCGTGCTTCTCAACTGGAACGGGCAGACATGACTTTCGCGCAGGCTCCTTCGACGATCAGCCGGCGTTACCTTCACGACGAGGTCGTGTCGCGCCTGCGCGAACTGATCGTATCCGGCGAACTCGAGCCCCGGTCGCGCGTGAACGAGGCCATGCTGTGCGCCCGCTTCGACATCTCCCGCACGCCGTTGCGCGAAGCCATCAAGCTGCTGGCGGCCGAAGGTCTGCTGGAACTGCTGCCCAACCGCGGAGCCCGCATTGCCGCCCTCTCTCCCGGGGAGATCGAGGAGGTACTGGAAGTGATCGGTGCGCTCGAGGGTGCGGCAGGGGAACTCGCCTGCAGCCGCATCACCGACGCTGAGGTCGAGGCGCTGGAAGTGTTGCAGGAGGAGATGGAGGCGGCGTGGCACCAGCAGGATCCGGTAGCCTATTTCGCCCTGAACAAGCAGATTCACGAGGCCATCATGCATGCCTCGCGCAATGCTGCCCTCCAGAGTGTCTATGCGACGATGTCGGGCCGCATTCAGCGGGCGCGTTATTCGGCCAGCAAGACCCCCGAGCAGTGGGCGGATGCGATCCAGGACCATGTCGAGATGCTGAAGCTCCTGCGCGCTCGTGACGGGGCGGCGCTCGGCTCCCTGATGCGCCGCCATCTGCGAAGCAAGAAACCGATCATATCGGCCGCCTTCGGCGAGAACGGGCTTGGGCGCCGGATGATCGAGGAATAGACGATCCGGCTCCGGCCGCCCGTTCCCTGCCGTCTCGCCGCCGAATTGGGCAACTGCCTACCGGGGCCGCCGTGAAAATCGGCAGGGCCTGTCTTGCCGTTGCGCTTCCTTCGCCGGCCCCCATGAAATCGAGCGTTTGAACGAAAACCGGTCTGGCACGTCTCTTGCTATCATGAATTCTGAATTCATTATGCAGGAGGTGTCGATGAACTACGCATCAGTTGTCCTCGCAACTGCCCTGACCGTGGGCGGACTCGGGATTTCGGTCGGAGCCTCAACGGCTAAGGCGGATGATCTGTCCTATTTCGAGAAGCAGCTCGAACCCTATCGGGCCAAGCCTTCCTTCGTCCCTCCGGGACCGGCCTTCGATGCCGCCGATTGCATGAAGGGCAAGTCGATCCTCAGTATTCCCGTCTCCAGCGCGAACCCCTTCACGGCCAATATCGAGAAGGCGATGCAGGCGGTTGCCAAGGAGGTAGGCTTCAAATTCACCACCTGGGAAAATCAGGGCCAGAGTTCCCAATGGGTCCAGGGCATGGATACGGCGCTGAACCAGAAGGTGGACTTGATCGACCTCCTTGCCGGCTCCGATCCCCGCGTGCTGGTGCCCCAGGTGAAGGCGGCCCAGGCTGCCAAGATCCCGGTCATCGCTTCGCACTACAATGGCGTCGAGCAGAGCAGCCAGGTCGCTACCTTTGCCGATGGCGACGTGCCGATCGACTACTTCAAGGCGGGAGCGCTTCTGGTCGACTGGGGCGTGGTGTCGACGAAGGGCAAGATGAACGCCCTCGTCCTCATTGCCAGCGGCCCGCTCTCGACCGATTCCATGGTCGCCGGCATCACGGCCGAACTCAAGCACTGCGACCAGTGCAAGACAAAGACGCTCAACTATACCGTTCCCGACTGGGGTACCCGCATCACCCCCGGCGTGCAGGCTGCCCTGCTTGCCGACCCCACCATCAACTACATCATCGTCATCTATGACAGCATGGCTCAGTTCGTGGTGCCGGCCGTCACAATCACCGGCGCACAGGACCGGGTGAAGATCGACGCCTTCAACGGCACGCCCTTCGTACTGGGCCTGGTGCAGAACGGGCAGGTGGAGATGGATATCGGCGAGAATCTCGACTGGATCGGCCATTCGGTCCTCGACTCCGAGATGCGCCGTGTCTGCGGGCTGCCGACCGTATCCGATCCCAAGATACCCTTCCTGATGTTCACCGCCGCCAACGCCAAGGATGCGGGGACGCCACCTCAGCTCTCGCAGGGCTATGGCGATGCCTATGTCAAGGGCTTCCGCGATCTGTGGAAGCTGAAGTGACCGGGCAGGGGAGGGCGGTGTCCCATCAGCAGGGACTGCCACTGGCCCTCCTGCTGACGGGCCTGTCGAAGACGTTCGGCGGCCAGCGCGCCCTCGACGGCGTCACGCTCGAAGTGGCGCAGGGCGAGGTGCATGGCCTGCTCGGGCAGAACGGTTCGGGCAAGTCGACCCTGATCAAGGTGCTGGCAGGTTTCCATGCTCCGGACCCCGGGGCTCGCCTCACTGTCTGCGGTGTCGATGTGCCCCTGCCGCTTGCGGCCGGTTCGTTCAGGCAGCACAGCATCAGTTTCGTTCACCAGCATCTCGGTCTCATCCCGACTTTGACGGTGCTGGAGAACATGCTGATCGGCAGGCTTGCCCAAAGTCGCTCCCTCGCCATCAACTGGTCCGGCGAGCGGCGGCGGGCGATCGCTCGTTTCGAAGCTTATGACGTCCCTCTCGATCCCGACGCAACCCTAGCCGATCTCTCGCCCGTTCAGCGTGCGCTGTTGGCCATCACGCGTGCTGCCGAGGAGATGCGGCAGGAGGGCGGTGCCGGCAATGGCCTGCTGGTGCTCGACGAGCCGACGCCGTTCCTGCCGCGCCGCGACGTCGACCAGTTGTTCCGCCTCGTTCGGGCCGTGGTGGCCGACGGCGCCAGCGTCATCTTCGTTTCGCACGATGTCGATGAGGTGCTGGAGATCACCGATCGCGCGACCATCCTGCGTGACGGGCGCGTGGCTGGGCGGCTGGTGACCGCGCAGTCCTCGAAGCAGGATTTCATCGAGGCCATCGTCGGACGGCGACTGGCCCTGGCGGAGCGCCCGGCGGCACCCATCGCCGGGGGAGCGCCGCAGTGCATCGTGGAGGGATTGTCGGGCGGTACGATCGAGGGCTTCGAACTCTCCGCCGCAGCCGGCGAGGTCGTTGGGCTCACGGGGCTGATCGGCTCGGGATATGACGAGATCCCCTATCTGCTTTACGGTGCCAGGCCTGCCCGCGGGACATTGCGGCTCGCGGGCAGGACAACGGATCTGTCCGCCTTCTCGCCGTACCTGGCCATGCGGCAGGCCATCGTGCTCATTCCCGGCGACCGCGCCAATGCCGGTGCCATCGGTGCTCTCCCCGTAGCCGACAACATGACGATGCCGGTGCTGCCGACCCGCTTTCGCCGCTGGATGCTCGATCGCGGCGACATGCTGCGCCTCGCGAGCGAACTAGGGCACCGCTTCGACATCCGTCCGCCGGATCCGCTCCTGCCCATCTCGGCACTGAGCGGCGGCAACCAGCAGAAGGTCCTGCTGGCCAAATGGCTGCAGCAATCGCCAAGTCTGGTGCTGCTCGACGAGCCGACGCAGGGTGTCGACATCGGCGCTCGCCAGACGGTGTTTCGTCATATCGCGGACGCCGCCGCAGCCGGAGCGACCGTCCTGTGCGCGAGCTCGGACTATGAGCAACTCGCCGCGATCTGCAGTCGGGTCCTGATCTTCTCCGGCGGGCGTGTGGTGGCAATGCTGGCCGGCGGGGAAATCACCAAGGAAGCGATAGCGGAGCGTTGTCTCGCCGGCGGCGTGGCTTGAGGAGGATGTGATGCCCAATACCGTCCAGACCGGAATGACACCCGGCAAGGAGGCACGTCCGAGCGGCGGCAGGGCAGGGCTGCTGCGCCGCGCCGAGCAGTTCGGCCTGATCGCCGTATGGCTCGCCATGATCGCCGTGTTCGGCTACCTGCAGCCGGACACCTTCCTCACCTGGTCCAACCTGTCGACCATCCTCGGCTCGCAGGCCGTGCTCGTCGTCGTGACGCTCGGACTTCTGATTCCGCTCACCGCGAATGATTTCGACCTGTCCATTGCCTACACGATGACCCTTTCGTCGATGCTCATCGCGGTGATGAATGTCAATCAGGGCATTGCCATCGGCTGGGCCATAGCGGCGGCGCTCGTGGCAGGCCTCGTGATCGGAGCGGTAAACGGCCTGCTGATCACGCTCTTCCGTATCCATTCGCTGATCGTGACATTGGGGGTGGGGACTTTCCTGCATGGCATCACGCTCTGGATGAGCGATTCAATGACCATCAGCGGTGTCTCGCCGGTCCTGATCAATGCGGTCATTGTGCAACGCCTCTTCGGCATCCCGCTGGAGTTCTATTATGCGATCGGCGTCGCGCTGATCATCTGGTACATGCTCGAATATACGGCGGTCGGCCGCCGCATCCTCTTCGTCGGGCGCGGTCGCGAAGTGGCGCGGCTCTCCGGAATCAACACCGACAGGGTGCGCGTGGGCTGCCTGATGGCGTCCGGTTTCCTGGGGGCGCTTGCCGGGGTGCTCTACACGGGCACCCAGGGCGCGGCAGACCCCGTTTCCGGCGTCTCATATCAGCTGCCGGCCTTTGCCGCCGCCTTCCTGGGCTCCACCTGCATCGTGCCGGGACGCTTCAATCCCTGGGGAACCACGGTGGCGGTCTATTTCCTGGTCACCGGCATCACCGGCCTCGTCTTCCTGGGCTTCAGCTCGTTCATCCAGGAGATGTTCTACGGAGGCGCGCTCGTCATCGCCGTGACGCTTTCCCAGCTCGTGCGCGGCCGCCAGGAACAGCAATTTTGATCATCAAACCCTTTAATCTGCAGCTTGCTGGAGGAAACGATGCCGCAATCGCTTGAACGCGACCTGATCGGATATGGCGCCAACCCGCCCAATCCCAACTGGCCGGGGGGCGCTCGTCTGGCTCTCAACTTCGTGCTCAACTACGAGGAGGGCTCCGAATACAGCATCGGTGACGGCGATGGCCTCAGCGATTCCGGCCTGGTGGAACTGCCGGGATCGCCCGTGCCCCGTGGCGAGCGCGATCTCGCAGCGGAGTCGATGTTCGAATACGGCAGCCGGGTGGGTTTCTGGCGCCTGATGCGCATCTTCGCCGAGCGCGATCTGCCGATGACCGTCTATGCCTGTGCCCTGGCGCTGGAACGCAATCCGGCCGCAACCGCGGCAATCCGCGCCGCCGGTCATGACATCTGCTGCCACGGCTGGCGCTGGATCGAGCATTTCAAGCTGACGGAAGAGCAGGAACGCGACCATATCCGCATGGCCATCGAAAGCCTCAAGCGCACCATGGGCGAGAGGCCGCTGGGGTGGTACTGCCGATACGGCTCGGGGGTGAACACCCGGCGGCTGCTGATGGAGGAGGGCGGCTTTCTCTATGACAGCGACAGCTACAATGACGAATTGCCCTATTACGTCCTGGCCGAGGGGCGTCCCCAGCTCGTCATTCCCTACACGCTGACCAACAACGACCTGAAATGGGGTACGGCCAATTTCGGCACCGGCGAGGACTTCTTCACCTATCTGCGCGAGAGCTTCGACGTGCTCTACGATGAGGGCCGCATGGCGCCCAAGATGATGAATGTCGGCATGCATATGCGCCTGCTCGGCCACCCGGGCCGTGCCTCCGGCCTCATGCGCTTCCTGGATTACGTGAAGTCCAAGCAGGATGTCTGGGTCTGCAGACGGATCGAGATCGCACGTCACTGGCTGGCGGAGCATCCCTTCAAGGAGGTAGCATGATGCGCAGCATCCATATCGAGCCGATCACAGCCGAGGCGTTCGCGCCATACGGTCAGTTGCTGCTAGCCCCTGCCACCGGCGGACCGCGCTTCGAACTCATCCAGGAACTGCAAAATCTGCGCTCGGCGGCCAGGCCCCGGCTCAGCCTGGCGGCGGTCGCGCCCAAGGTCTTGCCGCTCACGGTCATTCAGATGGAGAGACACAAATTCTCTTCGCAGGCCTTCGTACCCTATGACTGCGCCGGCTACCTCATCCTGGTCGCGCCGCATGGCGTGGAAGGCATGCCCGATATCGATAGGCTCCGAGCCTTCCATGTACCCGGCGATATCGGCGTGAACTATCGCGCGGATACCTGGCACCACCCCCTGACGGCGCTTGAAAGCCCGGCGCGCTTCGTGGTGCTCACCTTTATCGAGGGCACACAAACCGATGAGGAATTCGTTTCCCTGAACGAACCGATCAGCATCATCGGCTGAAGCCGTGCGCCTTGAGATAATCGTTCAGGGTCCGCCTGCAGCGTACCAGGCGGACCGGCGCTTGTTCCGACTTCGGTCAAGCTCGCTGGAATGGTGCTTGCGCCCAGCAACACCGAGAACTTTGGACTTCCGGCCGCACATTTGACATTTGCGAGGTGAGACCCCCAGCAAAATGCTGTCAGCATGAATACTCATCGCCGGCGAACTGGCTTGAAGGAAATGCCCGCCTGCAAGCATGCCCCCTAAATATCAGGCGAGAACCGCTACTTCACGGTGATCGCAAGACCGGTGATATCGACGTTCACCTGCAAACCGACCTGCTTGCCCGTGAGTTCGAGTTGGGCTCCTTTGCCATTGGTCATGACAATCACCTGGGCCCCTTTGCCCAGCGCGCCCCCTCCACCCGCGGCACCGTAGACCCCCGTCACATCCCGCACGCTGCGAATGTGGCGGACAGTGCCCTGGAAGTAGGTCTTGGAGGCCCCGAAGGCGAGGCCGCCCGAGACACCCCCGATAGAGATGGGATAGCGGCGACCATGGAAGCTCAGGGTGCCCTCGCCTCCGGAGCCACCCACGAAGAAGGCAGCCTTGTAAACGGAGAAGCGGATCGTGCCGCTGTCCGCATGCGCGGTACCGGCAACGCTGATGCCCGCGGCAGCAATGACCGCAGCAGCTCCAATTGAACGAACTCTCGATGAAATATTCATGATGCGAGTCTCTTAAAATCGCCGCTACCCAGCCACCCGGGCATTCGGCGTTGTATCAAAGTTACAGCTCAACGGTCTCGCCGGTCATTGGTTCCGAGCGCGCGGCGCAAATCAGGTTTAGGGTGGTTAGGCACCCAATGCAATTTGTCGAGGCTGCCCGCTCATCCTGCAATGTTCCGGCTCAACCGGTTGTGCTTCCCGACGGATGTGGCAGCGACAGCAAGTGCGATCAGCAGGCAGAGGGTACTGAGTATCATCGACAATCTCATACCCGCCACGGAAGGGCCGATGACACCAAAGACGGCGACACCGACTGCGCCGCCGGTCTGGCGCAGAGCATTGAACGCGCCGGCGGCAATACCGGCCCTGGTGCGGTCCACCGTCTCCATCATGGCAGCGGTGAGAGGTGGAATGGCCAGCGCCGTCCCCGCGCCAATCAGCATCAAGGTCCACCACAGGTCGGCATAGGTCGCACGCGCCGCCACGATCAGGGCAAACAGGCCGTAGCCCGTCATGCTGATCACCAGACCGATGAGGATCGGGGGACGATGGCCCCAACGCTGGGCGATGCGCCCTGACAGGATGTTGGTCAGGCCGATCAGGCCCATCATCGGCACGAAGGCAAGGCCGGCGAGGAGGACCGGCATACCGAGTGCGCTCTGGAAGTAGAGGCTTAGCAGGAAGGTGGCACCATAGAAGCTGAAATTCATCCAGAACCCGACGAACACCACCGCCGAGAAGGTCGGATTGCGAAACAGGCTGAGCGGCAGCATCGGATCGGGCGTACGCGTCTCGGCGATAAGGAACAGCAAGCCGCTCGCAATACCGATGGCGATGCCCGTCAGCACGACAGGTGCATTCCACCCGAGTGGCGTGCCCTCGATGATGACCGCGGTGACCGTGACGAGGAAGAGCATCGCCAGTCCCTGGCCGGGGAGGTCGAGCGAGCCACTGCGCTGCCCCTCTGTCTCCAGCGTAAACTGGGTTGCGAGCCAAATGGCGATGGCACCGATCGGGAGGTTGACGAGGAAGATGCTGCGCCAGCCAAATGCCGCGACGAGCAGCCCGCCGACGACGGGTCCCGCCGCCAGCGCCAGTCCCCCGGCTGATCCCCAGATACCGATGGCGCGGGCACGCTCGCCTGGAATCGGATAGCTGTGGGTCAACAAGGCAAGCGAGCAGGGCAGCAGCAGTGCCGCGCCGATGCCCTGCACCACGCGGGCGAAGACGAGGATGCCAGCCGTCGGAGCAAGCCCACAGGCCAGCGAGGCCAGTGTGAAGAGAGCGACACCGAAGACGAAGATGCGCCGGATTCCGAAAAGGTCGCCAAGACGTCCGGCCGTGAGCTGGAGGCTGGCAAAAGCGAGCGTGTAACCGTTCACCACCCATTGCAGTGCCGAAACGTTCGGCCCCGCCAGATCGTGCATCCGCTCGAGCGCGACATTGACGATGGCAACGTCCAACTGCACCACCCCCACGCCGAGACTCATGGCGATGAGGCCGAGGGTCCTACGCTTCGAGGGGACTGACGCAAGCCCTTCCTCAACGCGAGACGACGCGTTTGTCATGAGGTCACTACCCATGGTACGATGATCATCGAACCTTAGAACCATAGAAGGTACGACGCAAGACATACCTTCGGAGCCGGAATGACCGACCAAGCACTGTCCGACAACAGGGACGAGATGAGCCTCGATCAGGTCCTGCAGGCCCTCGCCGACCCCCTGCGGCGTCAAGTGATCGCTGAACTGGCGCGAGATCCGAGCGGGACGGAGCGCCTATGCGTATCCTTTTGCCTGCCGGTGACCAAAGCCACACGCACCCATCACTTTCGTATCCTGCGTGAGGCCGGGCTCATTCATCAGGTCGATCGCGGCAACAGCCGCCCGATCAGCCTGAGGCGTGACGAGATCGAAACGCGGTTCCCTGGCCTGCTCGCTCTGATCGTCGCCGAGGAGGCAAAAACGATCGATCCCTGAAGCGCCTCACGAAGGGAGGACGCGCCTCTCATCGTGCTTCAGCGAGGCCATGAGAGCCGACCTCGCCGAATTCCCCCTGTCTTTGTGCGAACTCAGAAGAGCAAGTTGCACCTAGGCCACCGGAAGGCGACCTGGCCGCGAAACGAGACAGGGCCAGCATTGCGGCTTGGGCCACGCCGGAAGCATGCCTTCGACACCGCGAAGAGACCGCGCGAGATGAAGCCAGCGTCCGGCCCGGTGACTTCCGAGACCTCTGTCCGGTATACCAGCCGCTCAGGTCATACCGCGGTAAAGCCATTATCGACGAAGAGATGAGCGCCGTTGACGAAGCTGGCCTCATCGCTGGCAAGGAAAAGCGCCGCCTTTGCCACCTCTTCCGGTTCACAGATGCGGCCTTGCTGGCTGGCCAGGGCCTCGGGCGATACGTCGACGCCATAGCGGCCAAGCTGATCGAGTTCGCGTTGCCCGTGGGGCGTACGAACGAAGCCGGGGCAGACCGCATTGCAACGGACGTTGCGATCCCTGAACTCAACGGCAATCGCCCGGGCAAACATATGACACGCGCCTTTGGTCGTGTCGTAGAGCACTTCCATGGGCGTCGCGGCAACAGCCGAGATCGAGGAGGTGCACACGATGGATCCGCCGCCTGCAGCGATCATGTGAGGCAGAACGGCCTTTGTCATCAGAAACATGCTGCGCACATTGATGGCCATGAGGCGTTCCCATTCCTCGAGGGTTGTCTCCAGAAAGGGTTTGATCACGATCGAGCCCGCATGATTGAAGAGCACGGTGATGGCGCCATACTGCTCGACAACGGATGCGACCGCCGCCTCGACCGCTTCCGGCTCCGAGACATCGGCCTCCACGAACAGGGCCGTGCCTCCCGACGCGTTGATTGCCGCAGCCGTTGCCCGTCCATCGCCCGCGTTCCGGTCGATGATGGCAACCTTTGCACCTTCCTTGGCAAACAGGCCTGCCGCCGCAGCGCCCATTCCGGTCGCACCGCCCGAGACAAGCGCAATCTTTCCGTCCAAACGTCCGGTCATGGAAGTCAATCCTTGGATGGGGAGGATACCGGCGGCCGATGGATCGCCGGTATCCGGGGAAATACTCAGGGTTGCGTAGCTTCGCCGACGGCCTTCTCCGCCTGGGCGATGTCGCGCTGACGCCGTGCGATCTCGTCGCCGATCGGAGGGCCGCGGAAACGGCGGCGTTCGAAGCCGAACCAGACGAGACCGGTCAACACCAGGAAGGCGGCGGTGATCCAGAGAGCCGGGTCATTGGGAGGCTGCACGCCGATGATGAAGATGAGAATCATGCTCAGGATAGAAAGAACCGCAAAGACGCGAAAGCCATTGCCGATGTTCCAGGGCCCCATCTGGGTCCAGCGCCGCCCATAGGCGACAAGACCGAGTGTGATGGGCACCGTGAAGCACAGGAACAGAAAGATCACCGTGACCGAGACGATCGTGGTGTAGAGCGGCGTGTAGGCCGTGAAGAGAATAGCCAGGACCGAGCCGACCCAGATCGCGCTCACCGGGGTCCGAAAGCGAGGGCTCACCCGCTTGAGAACCGACGATGCCGGCAATCCGCCGTCGCGTGCGAAGGCGAAGATCATGCGCGAAACGGAGGTGACCGTGGCCAGCCCACATAGATACTGGGCCGCAGTGATAATCACGTAGAGTGCCATCTTCACGCCCGCCGGCATGACCTGGTCCATCGTCCAGAAGAAGACGTTCCAGCCTTGGGCGGCCGCCTTGTTCATGTCGGGAATGGCGAGCACGACCGCGCTCAGGAAAACCCAGCCGAACAGTGCGGACCAGACGACCGAACTCACCATCGCTCGCGGCACGTTCACCGCTGCCATGCGGGTTTCCTCGGAGGTGTGAGCGGAAGCATCGTAGCCGGTGATGGTGTAGATCGGCAGCAGAAGGCCGAGAAGGAACAGGAAGGGCACACTGCTCGTCTGAGGCCAGACGCCGCCGCCCGCATCACCGCTGTAGTTGTGGAACGTCCACAGGCGGGACCATTCGTAATGCGGCGCATAGACCAGGCAGGCAGCTGTTAGGGCAATGGAGCCGAAGAAGATGAGATAGCCGCTGAAATTGGTCAGGACGCTCGTGAGGCGAATTCCCAGGTGGTTGATCAGCGCCTGGCTGGCCGTAATCACGACCATGAAGACCAATTGCTCGGTATAGGTGTTGCTGAGCCCGAGCGCCGGGCCGAAAGCGCCATAGAAAAACGTCCAGGTGCCAACGTTGATGGCGCCTAGCACGGTGACGAGGCCGATGAGATTGAGCCAGGCCGTCAGCCAGCCGGAGCCACGATTACCAAGGATCGAGCCCCAGTGGTATAGGCCGCCCGCGGTCGGATAGGCGGACGCAATCTGCGCCATGGCGACGGCGAACACGCCCGAAATAAACGCGCCCAGCGGCCACCCGATACCAATCGCGGCGCCACCGGCGCCACTGATTCCCTGTGCCAGCGAATTGATGCCGCCGGATAGGATACAAATGATCGAGAAGCTGATCGCGAAGTTCGAGAACCTGCTCATCCTCCGTTCGAGTTCCTGAGCATAGCCCATGCCGTGGAGTATCTTGACGTCGCTTTGCTTGTCCGTTTCAGAATAGCCTGGGGTGATCGAATTCGCGGGCTGTTCCACGATCTTCTCCTCAATCTGGATTTGCGGTGCCGATATTTGTCGCCAGGAGGCCCCGAGCCGGAACAGGATGGCGCTTCAGCTTTCCAGCGGCCATCATGTGCACTTTCGCGGGACGAGGTTAATGTCCCAAAGGGGCTAGAGCTGCCTGCCAGACGGGGGCCTTGGGAAGTCGAGAAATGTCTATGAAAGCTGGAATTGAAGGAGCAGCTTCGATCGACTGGCTTCAGCGAGCGGCGCGCTGGCATCAGGAAGCTGGCGATCTGCTCGCAAATGTTGCGATGCCGGGACTGCCAAAGCTCCTCGATGAAGCGCTGGATCGCCTGGTGGGATTTGATCTGACCGTATGCTTTGCCTACCCGAAGGATGCTCGGCCGATATTTCTTCACGACGGATTTCGGGGAAGGGCTCCGGGTGAGGCGCTCGAAAACTATCTCAATGGCGCCTATCTGCTCGACCCCTTTTACACAGCGTGCGCCGGAGCGGTCCCGGACGGCCTATATCGCATGAAGGAGTTCGCCCCGGACAACTTCTTCGAAGGCGAGTACGTCAACTCCTGGGAAGTCCATCCTTGTATTTCGATGGAGTCTGGATCGCTCGCCGAGGAGATCGGCTATCTGGTTCGGCTCTCCGCGGGGACGAGGGCGATTTTCTCCCTCATGCGTTCCAATGGCACCGAGCCTTTCAGCAGGGAAGAGTTCGGTGTTCTGCAACTCGTGGAGCCGGTGGTGCGGCAGATCATCCGCCTGCACTGGGATGGCGTTCCCATGGCAGATGTCGGAAGGGACATCGGACGTCGCGGAGACGTCATGGAACTTGCCTTCGAGCGCTTCGGAGCAGCGTTGTTGTCGCGCCGCGAGCAGATGATCGTGCAGCTCATCCTGCGCGGCCACTCTGCCGGCTCAATAGCTTCGATCTTGGAGATCGCGGAAGGCACGGTGAAAAATCACCGTAAGAGCATCTACGCGAAGCTCGGCATCGTCAGCCAGCAGGAACTGTTCTCGCAATTCATGCGGCACGTCCTCGCGTAGCTGGAAGGGAAGACGTCGGTCTTTCCTTCGGATAGGTCCGTTCTCGGGCGGCGCCGACGACCGCGTTGGCCGAAGCGCCAAAACGGCAAAGCTGGGACCCCGGGCAATCGCCTGCATGGGACAGGCGAGGATCGGGCCGGGTGGCTGGAGATCATCCCGTCTAGTTCCAGGCGTCATTCCCCGGCGATCATGGCTCAGGGCTCAACAGGACGCAGAACCCCTCCCAGTGCTGTCTCGGGGCCGCCTGGCTTTCGACAATCACGTTGATACGGCGCTTTCTCGTCGGCTTGTCGAAGCTGAAGACATAATCGTCCGTGCTCCAGGTCCCGGAGTCGATGGTAACCGCCGAAGTCTTCTTCCCCATCAACAGCTGTGTGCCGTCCTCTGTTGTGCTCCAGTCTGCCTTGGTGGTGAAAAGGATCTCCTCAAGACCATCGACGCTGCACATCGTCCAGTTGATGCGCCGGCTCCTCTTTGGTGTCGGCGCGGGCGTATCTGCATCCTGCTTCCCTAGTTTCTCCAGCGTCTCCCGCTGCTGCTTGAGACACACGGACTGCATTTCGTAGTCGTCGAGCCAGCGCGAGGAACACATCTGGGCGAGCTTCGGCTGGACCTGGGCCACTGCCGGCACAGTGCCGCCGACCAATGCCGCCGCGAACAGGTATTTCAGCACTACTTCCTCCTCCAGGGCGCACCCCGTTTTCCAAAGACGCGCCGTGATTGGACAATGGGGATCGTTATAGTCGGTGATGTCTTGCTCGTGGAAGCGATCCTCGAGGTTGGTTTCGACCGGCCCCCTTGTCCTCATCGAGCTTCACGCCGGAATTCACGTGGCTGCCGACCCTCATGGTCTCCCGGAACGGTTCGCGGCAAGGGACGCCCTCCCGACGACCGTAGGGCGGAGTTTAGACACCACTGCCCCTTACCGAAGCCGAACGAAGCGACCAAGGCTGCGGTCGAGGTGGCCCTTTCCTTGAAGCCTCGGAACATTGGGAAGACCTCAGACGTTTGCCCGGTCACCTCACTAGGAGAAACTTATGGCAACCGTTGTGGCGGGCTCCTCGGGCGCGGCGCCCGCAGCCGACAGCGAGATGCGCCGTGCCAGGCACTCCCTGCTCGCACTCAACTTCTTCATGGCCGATATGCAGGCCGGCATCGGGCCCTTCCTGGGTGTCTTCCTCCTACAGCATGGCTGGGCCACCGGTCCCATCGGCACCGTCATGACGGCCGGTGGCATTGCGGGAATGGCGATGACGGCGCCCGCTGGCGCCTTCATCGATCACACCGACAAGAAACGCTGGGTCGTAGTGGTGACCGGTATATGCACGGTCCTAGCCTCTTTTCTCATCCTTCTTTCTCAGTCCGGACTTGTGGTTACCGCGAGCCAGGTCGCAACCGCGGTCGCCGGCGCCGTCATTGGCCCGGCAGTCGCCGGCATGACTCTCGGGATCGTTCGGCAGAAGGGCTTCAACGCCCAGAATGGCCGCAATCAAGCCTGGAACCATGCTGGCAATATGGTTGGCGCCGGACTGTCGGGGTGGCTCGGCTGGGCGTACGGAATGCCGGCCATTTTCTTTCTTGCCGCGATCTTCGGTCTGCTTGCGATCATCTCGGTCCTCTCGATCCCCGAGCGTACGATTGACCATAGGGCGGCGCGCGGCCTGGAAAGCCACGATGCGAGAGATGGGAGCGCAAAGGCCGAGGGCTTCCTGGACCTGCTGGGCAACAAGCCCATGCTGCTTCTCGCGGCGGCGCTGGCATTCTTCCACCTCGGCAATGGCGCCATGTTGCCGCTCTATGGCATGGCGGTCGTTGGCGTGGGAAAAGTCGACCCGGCTGTCTTCACAGCGCTTACGGTTGTCGTCGCCCAGGCCGTGATGATCGTGGCCTCCATCGCCGCGATGAAGATGGCATCGGCAAGGGGATATTGGCTCGTCCTCCTGGTTTCCTTTGCAGCCCTTCCGATCAGAGGGCTCCTGGCGGGTACCTTCATCCAATATTGGGGGGTCTGGCCGGTCCAGGCTCTGGACGGCATCGGAGCCGGACTGCAGAGTGTCGCGGTACCCGGCCTTGTCGCCTGCCTGCTCGACGGCACAGGGCGGGTCAATGTCGGACAAGGCGCCGTGATGACCGTGCAAGGCGTAGGGGCTAGCCTGTCGCCGGCAATCGGAGGGTGGCTCGCCCAGATCTTTGGGTTCCAGGCGGCATTTTACATACTCGGCGGGTTTGCCTCGATTTCCCTGGGTCTATGGCTCGGCTTCGGCGGCTTCCTGCGGCCCGCCTGCCGGGAGATACCCACATCTCCTCCGCAACGACCCATTCATGACCCGGAGCGTCGCATCTGTTCGTGATACCCCAAAAAGAAGAGATCGGTCCTCCGTCGTCAGGCGGACAATTCTTCGGCCCCGATGCTTCATGAAACGGTAATCGAGTTGCCACTGAGCCAAGTGGACGATGCTTCTTCTTGCGAGTCACGAAGGTATCACGCCTGGAGTAATTCTATCGTAGCTGGCTGGGGCGCCAATAGAAGGTGCATTTCCAAGTAATACAAACCACTGAAAGATCATATAGACCGCAGCACATTCGCTGATAATTCAGTCGCGCGTGTGAGATCAGTCGTGGGTTGAATTGATTTCTGGAACTTCCGCTTATCTATCAGCTGCAAAATCCACAATTCCAAAACTGACGCGAGCGCCGGCACTCCCTTGTCGTGCCTTTGAGGCGATCTGCCGTCGCGACAACAAAGGTAATCGCGATGCCCCATCAAGCCAAACCACAACAGCAGGCATGGATAACAAAATTACAGCCGGGTGAAGTCCGCCCGCGACCAGCGGCGCAGCGCTCGCAAGCGCATCCGGGGGTTAGTCCGCTGCATCCGGTCAGTCATCGGAACGTCAGCTTCCAGCCACTCCCTCGCCCGCTCGGGCTCGCCCCGTATCATTATGACCTTGCCGGGAATTTTCCCGACATTGCGCGGACAATGGAAGAGCGATCGCGCATGATATTTCATGTCGTAGGAGATACCGGTGGTGTTCAGGACGGCGAATTCCAAAACAATGTCGCCGAGAGCATGATCCAGCATCTGATTAGCGGGAACGAGGATATACCGCAGTTCTGTTATCACGTCGGCGATGTCGTCTACTACACGGGACTCCGGGACGATTATTACTCGCAATTCTACGAGCCTTATGCCCACTACAACATTCCTATGTTTTCCATTCCCGGCAATCACGATGGCGAGGTAGACGATCCAGCAGTGCAGACGTCGCTCGACGGCTGGGTAGACTACTTCATGCAGGCACACCCGGACGTCGATCCGATATCGAAGGACGCTCCCCGCGTGCAGTTGAACCTGCCTAATGTCTATTGGACGATGGCCTCACCCTTCGCAACGATTGTCGGCTTGTACACGAATGTCCCCGAAGGTGGATCCATCGATTCCATCCAGCAGCAATGGGTAACCAATGAATTCGCGACGGCCCCGACCGATCGCGCCCTGATCCTTGCCTTGCACCATCCCATCTACTCGTTTGACGCCTACCATAGCGGTAGCTCAAAAATGGCGGACGTCCTCGAGAACGCCATCCGGGACACAGGGCGTGTGCCCAATCTTGTTCTCTCAGGACATGTCCACGACTATCAGCGTATCGAGCAGACGATCGCCACGGAAAGCCCAACCCCCTTTGTCGTGACGGGAAACGGCGGCTATCACAATCTTCATGCTGTCCACTCCGAGGTAGGAGATGTCGCGCCGGACTCGGGAGCCACCCTTAAATACAAGGCGGATAAGAAGTGGGGCTTCCTGACATTGACGGTCGACAAGGACAAGATTTCCGGCTCCACAATTGAGGTTGACCGCCAAGGGCGTGCTGCGCCAGGGGACACGTTCGAGTACCCGGCCGGACCAATCACCCTCGCACAGCCCAAATCTGTGCCGACCCTCTAAGGGGCCCGCCAACGGCCGTCGCGGAGTTTTCGGCGGCGGCCACTACGACACAAGCTTTGGGCCAGATGCAGGCATTGCAAGAATTTCACCGGGAGTTTTCACAAATGTCACAGGCAAAGGGAGAGATCTCCGATCGATCGCACAGTAGGTCGGCGTCCGCAAGTGACTATGTTACACGGGAAGACATCCTGAAGGATATCAAGAAAGCCTTCGAAGCACGGGATCCTGATTATTCGAACAAGCGGACGAAGGCACAAGCCAAGCTTGACGATCTGGAGCAAAGGCTGGAGAAAATCAGCAGCTCCCGGACACCAATGTACTGCGCCAACCAAGTTTTCCTGGAAACCACCTGGCTCGTCCACTACGGGGAGGCGTGGGACGATGTGGATCGACATCTCCAGAAACTTGAGGCCCTCATCGATCGACCCGATGCATCCCCCTTGACGCAGAGCCCCGATGGCTCCTGGGGCATGTGTGCCCAGACCTTCTATCGTAAGTTGGAGCCGACGGTCGACGCCCTGCAATCGAGGGCGGTTCGTCAAGGGGCTATCAAGCCTCTCACGTTCTTGAAGGGCTTCAACAACCCGCAGGTGCTGCTGTCCAACCTTTACAGCCTGCAGATAACGGACATTGCCGCGACCGGGCACAATCGGCGCGACGAACTGGGCTCTTTGATCGCCAGCATGTCCCAATTGATCTTCAAGGATGGGATACGTTCACTCCTGGCCAGCCGGGATCTGGAATTCAAAGTGACGGATAGGCTGGAGGAGGTCTACCGGGACTTCCTTCGACAAACCCAGCACCCCAGAACGGGATATTGGGGTCCGTGGTACAGATTTGGTGATCGCCTCGTCATGGTCCAGGATCTCTCGTTCACCTTTCACATCGTCAGCTATTTGGCAGGTACCGTCGATCGGTGGGAGGCTTTGGTCGATACTACGCTGGACATAAAGAACCTGCGTTATCCCATGGGATGGCGGCCCGCCGATGGCCAGTTTAACAATCACAACAACTACGATGTGGTTCGGATCCTCGCCTATGGCTGGCCGCATATGCGTCGAGACCAGAAGGACGGGTCGCGAGAGGCGATCGCAGAGCTTCTGGGCTGGTGTCTGGACCACAGCGTGGAGGACGATGGATTTGGCGAGGCTGACGATTCGGTGGATGGCTATTATTACGGCGTCCGGTTTCTCGATCAGGTCGGCCTGTGGGATGCGAGCAATCGCTTCTGGACGAACCAGGACAGTGCCCTGCCGAATTCGGACGTCGCTTACGAGCTGGCAACGCGACTACAGCGAGGGTTTGCCCGCGTTCGCGACGGCTCCGCGGAAAGCGAAACGGTGGGAGAAATCCTGGACCGCGCACTTCGCCTGACAGCGGCTCCTGGCCAGACGTCTCCAACGGTTTAGCGTCGAAAAGCACATTCACTGTTTCGGGCTTTATCGACGCGCGGCGGGCAGGGTCTCGACCTCCTGGCAGGCGCCCTGCCGTTCTTATCCGGCCATACACCGTCTCGCCGAAGTTGACGGTCTCTCATGATCGACTGCGCAGCTGGAATTGCAGCTCCAGCGCGGGCGCTTTGAAAGCTACTCGATGAGGGATCTCCTGAAAACGCGCGGCTACTGCGGTAAATGGGGTATCCGACGTGTCAACGGGCACCGCCGAGGCCGCCTGGCGCGGTCTTGACGAAAGGGGGTTTCGTCGAGCTCTCCGTCAGGCATTCGAAGGCGAAGCCCGCGTAGCTGTCGGCGTTGAGCAGACGTTGCGCAGCGCCCAGCGGCAAGATGAAAGCGTCATTGAACCAGCCTCGCCCATTGTCTTCGATGGATTCCCCGTCCCGACGGCCGGTGAAATGCGAGAGCTCGTGCAAAATGATGAAAGCTCCAAAGTCCGTGTTGACCGAAGGGGCGAAGAAACCGAAGCCAAGCCGGATGTGCCTCGCCGGATTATCCTCGCCGTTGATCAGCGGCGGCTCGAAAACACCCTCCGGTGTCGTGAGAGCGATCTTGGCGTTGTTCGGATCGACATCGAACGCGTCGATCGCTCCAAACATGTCGAAGAGCTCGGGCCGATCGATGACGAACCCCATTTCGTTGAACGTTTCGAAAAGTGTGACACGGGCGGCGCTCTGACGGGCCGGATCGAGCTTGTTCAGCAGAAAGTGCCGGTTGAGCCTGTCCTCGGCGACTGGAGAGGCGCCCGGGCCGCCGGTGATGACGGAAGAGACATTGCGGACGGCTGCCGAGAGTGCCGCCCTTACCCGCGGCAACACGACCGCCAGCTTCGCATTGAGATCAAATTTGGATTGCGGCGTGACGATCTGGCTGAGGCGAAGGATGGTCTTCTTGCCGGGCTCCACGACACCATCGGGCGCGCCCATTTCCTTCACCTGCACACGCTGGAAGTTGATGATGGCCGCCACGGTCTTCGGCCCGGTGATGCCGTCGACGGTCAGAAAGGGTATCGGCCCGCCTGGCAGGCCGCTGACGGTGACCTGATTGAGCGCCTCCTGAATCGTCCGCACATCATCGGAGAGATTGCGTGCTAGCGGCCCCTGACCGACAGGCTTCGTAATCGAGATAGCTCCGTCGAAAGCAGCGGGCAATGCGGACATCGGAATACAGCTACCGACCGATGGCATCACCAGAAATCGAGCCATGACTTACACCCCGAGAAGATCTTCATTGGAAGTTAGAACGGCCCAGGCCCGAGTACAAATGTTTAAGTATCCGGCTGATTTCGATTCTATCTGCATTGGCGAAGTTTATCGACTTTAGGTACTATGCTAACGCGGCTAAGAAACATGACATTTGTCTGTGATTTGGTCGCCTCGGGCACCCTTTCCTCGACGATGAAGGGAACACCACAAAGCCAACCACATGTGGACAAAAACTCGGTTCAGAGTGCGTCCGTTTTCTTCCACGCCAGACCGGAGACGCGCTCCCAACGGAGACGCCTCTTGATCATCGTGATAATGCAACTGACAGCGCCAGGGTTGTTTCCAGAATGCCAGAATCTCCTGGTCTTGATTCGAAGATCCTCATCGTCGGTGCAGGAACCTGGGGGTGCAGCACCGCCCTCCATCTCGCTCGCCGGGGCTACAACTCGGTTACTGTGCTGGATCCCTATCCTGTCCCGTCGCCGATATCCGCCGGCAATGATCTGAACAAGATCCTTGAGCTGGGTTCCTTCGCGGGAGACGACGCGGACGAGCGATATGTCTCGAACAAATTGCTCGATGCGGCGGTCAATGGCTGGCTCAATGATCCGGTTTTCCAGCCGTACTTCCATGAAACGGGATGTATCCTCGCCGCGACTTCCGACGAGGCCCTTGCGCACCTCAATGCCCGTGACGGACCCAGCGAGGCCGACGGCTGGATCCGGCTTTCGAAAAAGGAGGATTTCATCGCCACGATGCCCGCGGGCGTTTTGACGGGAGACTTTCCCGGATGGAAAGGCTGGTGGAAGAAGACGGGTGCCGGTTGGGTTCACGCGCGCAAAAGCATGGAAAGCGCGGCGAGGGAAGCGCGCCGCCTCGGCGTCCAATTCATCACGGGGGAGGAAGAGGGGCGAGTCACGAGCTTGATCCATGAGTGCTCGGACGTGAAAGGCGCCATGACGGTGGATGGCGTTCAACACCGCGCCGACCGTATCATTCTCTGCACTGGCGCGAATTCCGCCTCACTCTTTGACATGAAGGATCAGCTTCGGCCCACCGCCTGGACGCTGGCGCATATCAAGATGACGGAAGAAGAAGCCAGGCTTTTCAAGAATCTTCCCGTCCTCTTCAACATCGAACGAGGCTTCTTCATGGAGCCGGACGAAGACAGCCATGAGCTGAAAATCTGTGACGAGCACCCAGGCTACTGCAATTGGGTTCATGAGCAGGAAGACGAGCAAGCTCCCAAAGCCGGGCATCCTTTCGCGAAAAACGAAATCCCGGCCGAAAGCGAAGCGCGCTGCCGTGCTTTCCTGCGCGAGACCATGCCCCATCTCGCGGAGCGCCCCTTCAGCTTCGCCCGCATTTGCTGGTGCGCGGATACGCCCAACCGGGCCTTTCTCATTACGCGGCACCCGGACTATCCGTCCCTGGTCCTGGGGGTGGGTGGTTCAGGACATGGCTTTTGTCACATCCCCGCCATAGGCGGCTTCATTGCCGATGCAATGGAGGACAGGCTGGATGAGAAGCTGAGGCACAGCTTTCGGTGGCGGCCCGAGACAGCCCTTCGCCGGGATTGGAAAGACCTGCTTGGCCGGTTCGGGCCGGAGGGAGCAAATCGAGTCATGGGCTTTCAGGAAACTTCGAGCTGGACGGCGATTGGAAGCCGACAGGATTCTCCTGCATGACGACCGGGGAATTGACCTGATGGATCGAGGGTGGTGGGAATTCAAGCTGAATACTCAGTTCGAGCTTAATCTTGGAAGCGCAATAGCTCGTAGGTGCGGAGGCGGATATTCGACATTGCACCCGCGGACAAGTCAAAGCGTTGTAGCAGGTCTTGGCGGCAGACATCGCGAGTTGCCTGCCGCAAGACGAGAGTCGGTTTGGGACATGAAAGTCTGCCGACAGGGGCGCAATAAATTGGCACCTCGGCTATCGGGCGCTGTATCCGCCGTCTGCCATGAGTATCTGCCCTGTCACAAACGATGCACGCGGGCTGGATAGATAGACGATCGCGTCGGCGATCTCTTCAGGCTCGGCCCAGCGACCGAGCGGATGCGCGTTCTTGATCGCGTTTTCGCCGGCCACCGGGTCCTCGAGGCCTTCGAGATAGCGGGTCAGGAATGGCGTATTGATCGACCCGGCACCAACTGCATTCACGCGAATACCACGCCCGGCATAGTCCACTGCCATCTGACGAACCAACTGCAACAAGGCACCCTTGGCTGCGCAATAGGCCGCCTGTTCGGGCAAGCCGACAACACTGGAGATCGAGCCGGTGGCAACGATCGAGCCTGCGCCGCGCCGAAGCATCGACGGTAGGGCGCGTTTCGACATCATGAAGAACGACTTGGCGTTCGCGTTCATCACGGCATCCCATTCATCCTCGCTGGTTTCATGTGCGGATTTCGAGATGATGAAGCCGGCATTGCTGACTAGGACATCGACCGGTCCGAGCTTTTCCTCGGCGGTGGCAAAGATCCTTTCGACATCGGCAGATCTTGTGACATCGGCGGTCACGGAAACGATCTGACCTGATGCACCTTTCTCCAGATCGGCCACGGACGCACTGATGTCGGTCGCACACACGCGCGCACCGAGTTCGACGAATTGGGCAACCGCCGCGCGGCCGACACCACCGGCCGCGCCTGAGATCAAGACTATGTTCTGGGCAAGGCTCTTAACCACGGTGTTCTCCACTGAGTTATGTGTTTCTTTGATCTGCGATCTATGTGAGGCGCAAAAGCGCATCCGGGAAGAAATCGACCCCGCCAAAATTGCCGGACTTCAGCGCCACCATCAGGTCTCCACCAGATTGACCTATGGTGCGAAGCATAGGAACACCAGGGGCGAGTTCATCGCCGACTTGGAAGGAGCGTATCGCCAGCCTGTCGACCACCGATCCGGACGTTTCACCTCCGGCAACGACGAGACGCCGGACGCCCTGGTTGACGAGGCCTTCCGCAACCTCGGCCAATGTGCGCTCGATCGCCAGGCCCGCTTCGTGCTTTCCGCATTTCTCCTGAACGGCAGCGACCACCTCGGGCGATGCGGAGGCAGCGACCAGGACCGGACCTCTGCCAAGGTGCTCGCGTGCGAAGGCGAGTGCTTCCTCGATCACGCCGGTTCCGGTCACGATGCGCTCGGGATCCAGACGCAAGACTGGCATGTGGCTTTCGGCGAAGGCGATCTGCTCCAGCGTGCGCGCGGAGCAACTTCCGGCGATTGCTGCCGAAAGACCACCGGCAGGGCGTAAACCGCCCGCCGCACGGCTTTCAACCATTCGCGCGTCCAGAGCGGCCCTCGCCAGTCCATAGCCGAGGCCCGATGCCCCGGTAGAGACCTTGGTGCGAAGCGTCAGTCTGCCCAGTGTCTGGAGATCGGCATCGTTGATCGCATCGGCGATGATCGATGGCCGGCCATCTGAAATCGAGGCTATCTTTTCAAGGCAGGCTTCCACGCCGGCCGTGACCGTCTGGAAGTCGAGGACACGGGCAGGCCGCTGCGATTGTTTCTCCAGCACACGCGCAAGGTTGGCGTCATGCATAGGATTCAACGGGTGGTTTCGAAGCGGGCTTTCGTTCAACGGCGCATCGTTGACGAAGAGATTGCCCTTGTAGACCGTGCGTCCCGTCTCCGGAAATGCAGGCGTGACGACGACCCATTCCTGATCCGTGCGCTCCAGCAGCGCATCGGTGACCTGCCCGATATTGCCGTCATCCGTGGAGTCGAAGGTCGAGCAGACCTTGTACATGACATGGCCGACGCCGATGTCGCGCAGAAGCGTTTCCGCCGCGAGCGCCCTGGAGACAGCTTCGTCGGCTGGAGCGGAGCGGATCTTCAGCGACACCACGACGGCGTCGATGTCTTTCAGTGTCGTGACATCGGAGGGAATTCCGATGGTCTGCACCGTTCTCAGCCCGGCTTTGCGCCAGGTGTTGGCGAGGTCCGACGCACCCGTATAATCGTCGGCGATCGCTGCGAGCAAAGCTGTCATGTCAGGGTTCTCCTGCAAGGGCCGAACCAGCCGCAGCAGTCTCGAACCGATCGAGAAACGGCCATTCCGTGACCCTCATCATAAGGTTGGAAGCGAAGCGCACCATGAAACGCCGTCCTCCTCACGCCTTCGATTTTACCGCTGGGAGGGCCGCGTTCGAAAGCGCGGCATAGGTCCGGGCGACCGAGGCGTCGTCGTCGCGCCCCATGCCCGCCCCGGAAGTCGCCAGATACATCTGAAGTGCAGCGGCGGCGAGGGGAGCCGGAAAGCGCTCGGCCCGCGCCATATCCTGCAGGATACCGAGATCCTTGACGAAGATCTCCACCGAACTGAGTGGCTTGTAGTCACCGTCGAGGATGTGCGGGACCCGATTCTCGAACATCCAGGAGTTTCCGGCCGACGCGGTTATCACCTCGTACACGGTCGAAAGATCAAGCCCAAGCTTGCACGCCAGCACCATTGCCTCGCACGCAGCCGCGATATGGACGCCCGCCAGATGCTGGTTGATCATCTTCACCGAGGCACCAACCCCGGCCTCGCTGCCAAGGCGATAGAGTTTCGTCGAAATCGCATCGACGACATGCGCGGCGCGGTCGAACGCAACTGGAGAACCGGATGCCATGATTGTAAGTGCACCGGCTGCCGCCTTGGCCGCGCCGCCCGAGATCGGCGCATCGAGATACAGGATGTCACGTTCGGCCAACCGCACCGCGAAACGCTTGGCATCGGCGGGTGCCATGGTGGCCGACGAAACGAATACCGAGCCGGGGGTCATTACCGGGAATACGCCGTGCTCTCCGAACAGCACCGCCTCGGTCTGCGCGCTGTTGACCACGACGCATAGAACGACCGGCATGCCCTGAGCCGCTTCGGCCGGAGAACTCGCGGCGGCGGCGCCTGCCGCCACCAGCTTGTCGACGGCCGCCGGGGAGGGATCATAGCCGCGGACCGCAAAGCCGTCGCGAAGCAGCGAGGCCGCCATTCCGAAACCCATCGATCCGAGGCCGATGACCGCGACACCGGATTTCGATTCACTTGCGCTAGATGACACGTCAAAATTTCCTTGCTTCAGATCTCTCTATATGTAGATTATCTACAATATGCAATGGGGCTGACCGATGCCGAATGCCAGTGAGAGCAAGATCCGCGAACAACTCGTCCGCTACGGCGCCTCACTGTTCAATCGGGGTCTGACACCTGGTTCCTCGGGTAATATCTCGATCCGGCTCGACGATGGCGGATGGCTGGTGACGCCGACGAACGCATCGCTCGGCTTCCTCGACCCGGCGACGATCTCAAGGCTGGACTCAAAGGGCAACCTCCTGTCCGGCGACAAGCCAACGAAGGAGATCCCGCTCCATACGGCAATCTACGATACGGTGAAGTCGTCGCAGTCGGTCGTGCATCTGCACTCCACGCATTCGGTGGCGCTTTCCATGCTGCCTGGCGTTAACCCCAGGGCGGTGCTCCCGCCCATGACGCCGTACTATTTGATGCGCGCAGGGCGGACTGCCCTGGTACCGTATTTTAGGCCCGGAGACCCCGCTGTCGTCGACGCCATCACGGGGCTTGCAGGCAAATACACGTCCGTCCTGCTTGCCAATCACGGCCCCGTCGTCGCGGGGAAGGACCTCGAAAGCGCCGTCTTCGCAATCGAGGAGCTTGAGGAAACGGCGAAGCTCTATCTGCTTTTGCACAACCTGAATCCACGGCACCTGACACCCGCGCAAGTGTCTGAACTCGTTCGGCACTTCGACCTTCCAGGCCAATCGCACGACCACGACCACGAGTAACGCAGCCGGCAATCCGACGCCGGCTGCAAAAAATCGCGTTGACAGATTGTAGATAATCGTCAATCGTAACCGCAACAAGGGAACAGACGATGCTTACCCAGGATCAGAGGACAGAGCATTTCCGGCAGTCCATGCGCCGGCTCGCGTCGACGGTCTGCGTGATTTCCTGCCAGAGCGGCGGAGCGCGCTATGGCATTACCGTCACCTCGGTCACTCCGCTCAGCTTCTCGCCCATTTCGATCCTCGCCTGCGTCAACAAGAACGCCTCGATCAACGCTCCGCTGAAGGATGAGGGTCGGTACTGCGTCAACGTCCTGCGCGCTTCCCAAGCCGACGTTTCGAACTCCTTCAGCGGCGGCCTGCCGCCCAAGGAACGCTTCGACGTCGGAGGCTGGGCGGAGATCGACGGCATTCCGTATCTGCCGAATGCGCAGGCATCGCTGTTTTGCGAACTCGATCAGGCGATCGCCTACGCCACACACGACATCATCATCGGGCGGGTCTCCGAGGCGTCCTTCGCTCCCGATATCTCGCCCCTCATCTATCAGAACGGCTCGTACGCGCTGACCGCGCCGCTGGCTCTTCAGAAAGCTGGTTAGCAAGTGCTGCGGCATCCGCCAGCTACCGACCACGATTTAGGAGAATTCGATGCAACTCGGCCTGTTCAACCTCATGACCCTCCGGGACCATCCGGACGGCTCACGAGGTGTAATGCGCGATACCCGCAAGATGGTGGAAACCGCCGAGGAGCTAGGCTTTGACATCGCCTGGTTCGCCGAGCACCACTTCGCGAACTACTCCAGTTCGCCATCGCCTCTGATGATGTGCTCGTATGCGGCGGGATGGACGAAGACGATCAAGCTCGGACCAGGCGTCATCGTACTACCGCTATACAACCCGCTTCGCGTGGCGCAAGAAATCGCCGTCGCCGACACCCAGACCGAAGGCCGTCTCGTCATCGGCATGGGCACCGGCTACCAGCAATACGAATTCGATCGCTACAAAGTCATTCTGGATGATCGTGTCGACGTCTTCCTCGAATATTGGGATGTGATCGAACGCGCGCTCGTCAACGGCGAGGTCGAATATGACGGCAAGTATGTTTCCCTGCCGAAGACGAATTTCGCGATCAGCACGCAGCAAAAGCCGCTACCGCCTATATTTGTGACTTCTTCCCATCCAAGACTGCTTGATCGCTTCAAGAAATGGGATGCGACGCCGTTCCTGGCCGCCAGCACGCTCGGCTCACCGGTCCTCTACAAGATGGTCGACGGCTTGAACAACGCCTGGACCTCGATCGGGGAGCAGCCATCCAGCAAGCCTCTGGCCATCATGCAATATGTGAGCATCACGGATAGCCGGGCGGAGGCGCTGGAGGTGGCCGAACGCACTCGCTATGTCGGCCGCATGGCACACCACCTTCGGCAGGCCGAGCTCCCGCTTGATGAGAGGAGCTATATCAAAAACGAAGCCTACGAAGGCGAGTACACGCTGGACGAGTACGCCGACAAGACGGTCGTCGGCGACCCGCACACAGTTGCCGAGAAGATGATCGCCGATATCAAGCGACTAAACCCGAGCAACTACACCTGCAATTTTTCGTTCGGCTGCATGCCTCTCGAGCGCGCCCACAAGTCCATCCTGCGCTTCAAGAAGGAAGTCGTGCCACTGATCGAAAAGGAACTTGGCCCGCTCTCCAACATAGGACTCGAGAGCGAGCCAGTGAAGAAGGCGAGCTAACGGACATAGATCCGGCTCACCGGTCGGTTTGAACACTCGCAACATGAGGGGAACACGTATGAAACATCTAGTAAAGGCGCTGCTGGCGACCACGGTCCTGGCGATTGCCTCCGCCGGAAGCGCCAGCGCCCAGTCGGCGCTGGACACCATTATCCAGACCAAGAAGCTGCGCTGCGGCGTGATGCTGGACAGCCCACCCGCTGGCTTCCGTGACTCCAACAACGAGCCGGACGGCTATGACGTCACCTACTGCAAGGACATGGCGGCCGCCCTTGGCGCCGAGCCAGAGATCATCGAGACACCTTCGCCGGACCGTATCCCGGCCCTCGTCTCGAACCGCATCGATGTCCTGATCGCCTCCACGACGCCGACCCCGGCCCGCGCGATGACGGTTGCCTTCACTCAGCCCTATACCAATAATGTCATGGCAGTCGTGACGCGCAAGGACACCGGCATCACCAAGTACTCCGACCTCGCCTCGAAGAAGGTGGGCGCCGTTGTGGGCAATACCGTCGAAAAGCTCTTCCAGGGAGAGATCGCGAAAGGCTGGAAAGACTCCGGCGCGACCTACACCGGATATGCGAGCGATGCAGAACAGTTTATGGCTCTGCAGCAGGGCAAGATCGACGCCACCGTCATCAACGTTGCCGTCTTCAACCAGTTGTCGGCGAGCGGTCAGTTCCCGGAATTCGTCATGGCCGGTCTGGCACCGCTTCCGGACTTTGGTTCGATCGCGGTCAAACGTGACGACCAGCAGTTCCTGAACTGGGCCCGCGTCTTTGTTTTCACGCAGGTCGCAAATGGCCGCTGGGCCGAAGTGTACCACAAGTACTACGGCAATGGTCCGTTGCCGCCGCTTACGGCTGAAGGCATCAACTTCTAACCATCGCTCTTGTGTCGGCAGGGAGACCTGCCGACACTGGCTTGGGATCATTCAATGAACGGCTATCAGTTCTACTGGTCCATCGTTTGGGACGCGTTCCCCCTGCTGATGCAGGGAGCATGGGTGACCATCCAAATCACCATACTCGCCTTCGTTATCGGCACGTTGATCGCAATGCCAATGGCTGTCGCGAGAGAAAACGGCAAGGGGTGGGCGTATCGCTTCTCGACCACATGGGTGGAGCTGTCGCGAAACACTCCCTCGGTGTTCCAGCTTTATCTTTTCTATTTCGGACTTGGTGCCTTCCACATCAACATCCCGAGCTATGCTGCCGTTCTCATCGCCGTGTCGTTCAACAACGCCGGCTACATGACTGAGATTTTCAGAGGCGGACTGAAGGCGATCCCAAGACAGCAGCTTTCCGCATCGCGCTCACTTGGCATGACGAACCTGCAGAGCTTCATCCATGTAATTTTCCCCCAGATGTTCAAGGTCATTTTCCTCGCCTACGTCACACAGGGCATTTGGGGAATGCTCAACACCTCCATGGGCATGCTGGTCGGTTTGCAGGAACTTTCCGGCGTCACCCAGTCCGCTCAATCGTCATCTTTTCGTACATTCGAATTCTTTCTGGTCACGGCGGGGATCTACTACCTCATCGCCAAGGGCCTCCAGTTTTCGGCCCAATTAGCCTTCCGGCTCATGTACAGGAGCTAAACGTGCAGTTCTCTTTCGCCAATCAGGGCCTGCAGTGGTCGGATGCCTATTTCCTGGCTCAGGGACTGCTCAACACGGTCAAGCTGGCAGCAGCTGCCACGGTCATCGGCACGCTTCTTGGAATCGTCTTGGGTTGGCTGCGCACCATCTCACTGGTGGTCCGCATCCTGACCGCGCCGATCATCGACGTCCTGCGCAGCGTGCCGATGCTGATCCAACTGATCCTCGCCAACAGCTTCATGTCGATCCTGGGCTTCGGCTCATCGCCATTCTGGTTCGGCACGGTCGCGCTCAGCGCCTGGATGGCTGCGGTTACCGCGGAGGTCGTGCGCGCGGGCCTTCTCTCAGTGCCCGTTCAATATCGCAAGAGCGCCCGCTCGCTCGGCATGAACGGACTGCAGGAACTCGTCTACATCTCTCTGCCGCTGGCATTCCGGACGTCGCTGACGCCCTGGATCGGGCTTGTCCTGAGCCTGATCAAGGACAGTGCGTTCGCCGGTATCGTGGGTTACATCGAATACATGCGGTCGACGCAGATCCTCATCAACCGAACTCATGAAACCTGGCTGCTCCTTCTCGGCGCAGGCCTCCTCTATTTCCTCATTTGCTATCCGGTTTCCCAGTACAGCCGTCGTCTCGAGAGAAAGATCGTCGTATGATTGAGATCAAGAACGTACGAAAGACCTTTGCGCAGCTCGACGTGCTCAAGGGCATCGACCTGAAGGTGAACAAGGGCGAACTGCTCTGCCTGATCGGCGCCAGTGGATCCGGAAAATCCACGCTCCTCCAGTGCATCAACGGTCTGGAGCCGATTCAGGGCGGCGAGATCATCGTTGACGGCGTCAGCGTTCATGCTCCGAAGACAAACATCAACACGCTGCGTCGCAAGCTCGGCATTGTCTTCCAGCAGTACAATGCCTTCCCACACCTCACCGCTCTGGAAAACGTCGCTCTAGCACCTCGCGTTGTCGCGAAGCGCGGACGCGCGGAAGCCCGCGAGCTTGCACAAAAGCACCTCGATCATGTCGGCCTCGGCAACAAGGCGAACAATTTGCCGTCGCAGATGTCCGGCGGTCAGCAGCAGCGTCTGGCGATTGCCCGCGCCCTGGCCATGGAGCCGAGCTATATGCTGTTCGACGAGGTGACCTCAGCGCTCGATCCCGAGCTTGTCGGCGAGGTCCTGGAGACCATGCGCCTCTTGAAGCGCGAGGGCATGACGATGGTTGTTGTCACGCACGACATCAACTTCGCCCGCGAGTCGGCCGACCGCGTCGCGTTCCTGCACCAGGGCGAGGTCTGCGAGATCGGCACGGCTGCTGAAGTCATAGACGATCCGCAGAAGGAACAAACCCAGAAGTTTCTGCGCCGCGAAAAGCGCAAGCCCCTGGAAATCGTTCGCAATTCGGTTGCCTGAGGCAACCAGACACCAACGCACATCAAGGGTTTCAAGATGATCTCGTACAATCTGGCGGGAAAGACCGCGCTCGTGACCGGAGGCGGCTCCGGCATCGGTCTTGCGGTCTCCCGCCTTATGGCCGAAGGCGGCGCGAAGGTCGCGATCAACTACTTGCCGTCCGACACCCGCGGCGAGGCAGCGCTGGCGGAACTAAAGACAAAAGGCCTCGACGTCATCGGCGCTCCGGGTGATGTCGGCAACCCTGACGATGCCGCTCGCATGGTCTCGAAGGCCGTCGAGGATCTCGGACATCTGGACGTGCTGATCAACAATGCGGGAACGCCGGGCCGCTCGACGCCGGTCCCGATCGCCGATCTCGACCAACTCACCGAAGAGCTCTGGGAAAACCTGCTCAATGTCAATCTGATGGGCGTTTTCCGCTGCGCCAAGGCGGCTGCTCCAGCTCTCAAAGCATCGAAGGGCGCCATCGTGAACACCGCGTCAATCGCGGGCTTCGGTGCCGTGGCGAGCACCATGGCATACAGCGCCTCGAAGGCCGGCGTGATCAACCTGACGAAGAATCTCGCGCATGCGCTCGCTCCCGATGTGCGCGTGAACGCCGTCGCTCCTGGCGTGGTCGAGAGTTCATGGGCGATCGAGTGGACGCCTGAGAAACAAGCCGCAACTATCGCGGCAACGCCGCTGAAAAAGGTCTGCAGCACCACCGATGTTGCCGAACTGATGATCTTCCTCGGCTTCTCCGGAAACATGATCACTGGCCAGACCGTCTCGATCGACGGGGGCATCTACATCTGAACGGTCGCCGAAAGACTGGAATATGGAAATGGAAATCACGAAACTAAAGTCGGGCAGCGTCCTCGAGCACAAGGAAGGCTACTCGCGCATCGTCACTATCGACAACTGGGTCTTCACCTCGCTGACCTCCGGCCGCAACTTCGCCACGCGCGTCATGCCGGAAACCACGCTGGAGCAGGCGAGGAACGCGATGAGGAATGTCGAGGCCTCTCTGGCCGCTGTCGGCTGCACGCTCGCCGACGTGGTTCGCCGCAGGATCTTTATCGTCCGCCAGGAAGACGTTCCCGAAGTGATGGACTACATGGGCGAAGTTTTCCGCGGTATCGACCCGGCAAGCTCGGTCAGCTGCGGCCCGCTCGGCGGTCCGGAGTATCTTTTCGAGATCGAGCTGACCGCCTATCGCGGCGCCGGCGCCATGTCCGTCAGGAACGTCTCGATTTCATTGGGCACAGCTTGAGCACCCGCATGGGCGCACCAAGCGCCCATGCGCCTTTCAAAGCTTTCTCGGGATGGAAATACGCCAATGGCGACAATAGCGGTTCTAGGCACTGGCGTCGTCGGCTCGTCCTGGGCTTTGGTGTTCGCACGTGCGGGCTATGAAGTCCGAGTCTTCGATATCTCCGAGGCCGCGCTTGCAGCCACAACGACATTCGTCCGCAACGCCCTGCTGGATTTGGAGAAAGAGGGCCTGTCCGGACTGGATGGCATCGACACCGTCATGTCGCGGCTTGCGACGACGACAGATCTCGCCACCGCAGTTGAAGGTGTCGAGTATATTCAGGAAAGCCTGCCGGAGCGCGTCGAGATCAAGCGCGCCTTTTATCGTACGCTCGACGAGATCGTCTCGTCTTCGGCGGTGATCGGCAGTTCCACATCCGGCCTGCCGGCATCCTCGTTCACGGAGGGGCTACGCAACGCGGCGCGGTGCTTGGTCGTTCATCCGATCAACCCTCCGCATTTGATCCCGCTGGTGGAGATCATTCCGGCGGCCTGGACAGATGCGTCCGCGGTTGAGCGCGCGGTCGCGATCATGGAGGATGTCGGACAGTCCCCTGTCGCGCTGACGCGCGAGATCAATGGCTTTCTTGTCAACCGCCTGCAGAGTGCGGTCCTTGCGGAAGCATTTCGTCTCGTCGAGGACGGCATCTGCGACGTCGATGCCGTTGACAAGGCAATCAAGGATGGGCTCGGCCTGCGCTGGTTCTTCATGGGGCCTTTCGAGACGATCGACCTCAATGCAAGTCAGGGCGTTGCGGAATACTGCCGGAACCTCGGTCCGATGTATGAGAGGCTTGCTAGGGAGCAGGCCGATCCTCGTCCCTGGACCCCGCAGCTGGTTGCCAAGATCGAAGCCTCGCTTCGGGAGACGACACCGGCTGCGAAACTCGTCGACAAACGCGGCTGGCGGGATAGATGCCTGGCCGCCTTCGTCTCAGCGAAAAAACGCGTGCTGGCCGTACAGAAGATCTGAGCACAAGGCGTACGAGGCCGGCTCAGGGCTGCCGCCTCTCCGGACGGGAGGAGTTCATCGTGGAAGGAGCCTATTTCGAAGCCTATGATCCACGCTTCAGTACGTTCATCATCCCTGTATGCAAGCTTGAACGCCTTTTCAGCGGCACGCTTTGGGCGGAGGGCCCAGTCTATTTCGCGGACGGACGTTTTCTCATCTTCAGCGACATTCCCAACAACCGGATGCTCAGGTGGGAGGAGCAGAGCGGCCATGTTGATCTGTTCCGCTACCCCTCCAATTTCTCCAACGGAAATACTCGTGATCGTGAAGGCCGGCTCGTCTCCTGCGAACATGGCGCCCGGCGCATTACCCGCACCGAGTACGATGGCGGCATCACCGTTCTGGCCGACAACTACCGCGGCAGGCGCCTGAACTCGCCAAATGATGTCGTGGTGTCGTCCGATGGTGCCGTCTGGTTCACGGACCCGCTCTACGGCATCCTTACCGACTATGAGGGGCACAAGGGGGAGAGCGAAACGGAAACCCGTAACGTCTATCGCCTCGATCCACTGAGCGGTGATCTCACCGTGGTGGCGGACGATTTCGACATGCCAAACGGCCTCGCATTCTCGGCGGACGAAAGAACGCTCTACATTGCCGACAGCGGTCGCTCGCATGGCGCGGACAAGCCGCACCACATCCGCAAGTTTGCCGTGGGGGGACGTGGCAAGCTGACTTCGCAGGGGGTGCTGGCCGAAGTCGATCCCGGCATTCCCGACGGCATCAGGCTCGACATCCACGGGAATGTCTGGGTCTCCGCCGGCGACGGCGTCCATTGCTGTTCACCAACGGGTGAATTGCTCGGAAAGATCCTGATTCCCGAACCAGTGGCGAACATTTGTTTCGGCGGGCCGAAATTCAACCGCCTCTTCATTACGGCAAGTAGCAGCCTTTATGCCGTGTATCTGAATACGCGCGCGGTCGGTGCCAGATAGGTTTGAGGCTCGGCGGCTCGAGAGGAGATTAATTATGAAGTATAGGACCTTGGGAGGAACTGGCCTGAAAGTCTCCGTGTTAAGCATGGGGACCTTCACTTTCGGCGGCGAAGGCATGTTCTCCGCTGCGGGCAATCACAGCGTCGAAGAGGCGAGAAAACTTGTCGGACTTTGCCTCGACGCCGGCATCAACGTCTTCGATACCTCGAACATGTACTCAACAGGTCGCTCCGAAGAAATCCTCGCTGAAGCGCTGGGCAACCGCCGACAGGATATTCTCATTTCGTCGAAGGCCCGCATGCGCATCGGCAACGGCCCAAACGATGAAGGCGTATCCCGCTACCACCTCATCCGAGAATGCGAGAGGAGCCTCAAGCGGCTGAAAACCGACGTCATCGATATTTATTACATGCACGAGTGGGATGGCCTCACCCCCCTCGAAGAAATGCTGCATGCACTTGATACGCTCGTGAACCAGGGCAAGGTTCGTTATATCGGTTGTTCCAACTATACCGGCTGGCAGATCATGAAGTCGCTCGGGGTCAGCGACCGCAAGGGCTACCAGCGATTCGTCACCCAGCAGATCCACTACACCCTGGAAGCACGCGAGGCCGAGTACGAGCTGCTGCCAATCGCAGTGGATCAGGGTCTCGGCGTGCTGATCTGGAGCCCGCTCGCCGGCGGCTTGCTCACCGGCGCGCATCGCCGCGCCCAACCGACGCCTCCCGGATCGCGTCAGGCCAAAGGCTGGACGGAACCGCCGATCCGCGACGCGGAGCGGCTCTGGCGCATCGTGGAAGAGCTCGTCTCCATCGCGGAAGGACGTGGCGTGACGCCGGCTCAAATTGCCCTGGCATGGTCATTGACGCGTCCGGCGGTGACCTCGCTCGTGGTCGGCGGCGTCACCGACACCCACTTCCGGGACAACATCGCAGCCGTCGATGTGGAGCTTTCATCGGAAGAACTGAAGCGTCTGGACGACGTCAGCGCCATTCCGGCCATTTATCCCTACTGGCATCAATTCAACTTCGCGCGGGACCGTTTCAGCGAAGCCGACTGGGCCCTACAGCGTAACTATATGAGCGGAGTTTGAGCTGACATATCTTCCGTAAAAGCCGTTTTCCAAAGTTTTCCGTAACGAATCTTGGTAACCGGCTTCTCATCGGATTCCAGGATTCGTATATAGTCTACATCTCCAATGCCCATGCAGCCGATATCTTGCGGTCGCCTATGAGGATTCCGATGCGGCAGGCAAATGAAACCGGCGCCATTCTGGCTCCCATGACTCAAATGGAAAGCACGCAGTTCGCTGCGGAGCAGATCAGGCGCGCGATCATAGCCGGCCACTTCAAGCCAGGCGATCGCCTGATCGAACAGCAATTGACAGACATGCTCAACGTCTCGCGTCATCCTGTGCGCGAGGCGCTGCGATTGCTGGCGCGCGAAGGATTTGTTGAAATCCAGCGCAACAAGGGTGCGACGGTCAGCGCAGTCGATCCAAACAGCGTCATTGACGTCTACAACATCAGGATGGCGCTGGGTCGTATCGCTCTCGACCACCTACTCTCCGAACCAGGCAGGATACCGCCGAGCGCGTTGAAGAAACTGGAGAAATTGGCGCAGAACTCGACCAAGTTCGCAGCCATAGAAGATCAGTCCCAGACGGTGATGAACGATTTCGAGTTCCAGCAGACGATCATCGATGCTACAGGCCTTCAAAGAACAATGCGCTACTTCACCGAGCTTACAGGCGACGTGAGAAGGTTCAACAACCTGCTCTCGGTTGTTTATACAGACCGTAAGGGCGACGCGGAGAAGTATGTCGTCAAGCTTTTTGAGGCTATCCGAGACGGAAACCGGGAAGAAGCCCAGCAAATATGGCAAGCGAAGTTTCACAAGGCCGTCGATCGCTACCTATCATTGATCAACGACGAAGAATCCGACGGAGCCCGTAGACCTGGCTAACTTAGACGCCTGTCTTCCTACCTTGCCGACTGCCGTCTACATTTCCTGTATAGGATGGCGATAACGGAATGGCGCCTGACAGCGGCTTTGATGCCTCTGACCGCTGTCGGTTTGATGGCGAGCTCCCAATTGCCCGTATGAAGGGAAACGAACACGATTCCGGCCAGCGGTTTCGAGCCGATCGAGTATGCTGTCTGTTTGGTCGCCGATCCGACCCGCTTTGAATATGCGCTCGATCATCAGGCTTTCGGCGAAGGTGCGCCCCCCGTTGGATCCACATTTTGCGGGCGATGGCTTCGACCTCCGTGCCGCCTGACTTCAGCGATCCTGGTTCACCGCCTGTTGTCCCGATGCAGCGGGAGAGCCTGCAACATCCCGCTCGATGGAAAGCCAGATGTTCGGGTTTTCCTGTGATTGGCGGGAGTAGAATTGGTATCCCGTGGCGTCCCACGAACGGATATTGCCAACGAGATTATCAAGGACGAAATCGCCTCGATTGGTCTTCACCGTGAGGATCGCATGGCCCTCGCCGTTCAGATCCCGAACGATCGTCATGAGAAGGGCCTGACGAGGGAACCCCGCCTTCAGAAGCAGCTTTCGTTTGTAAAGTGCGTAGATCTTGCAATCTCCCATCCCGTCGACCGGGTAGTCCCAATGGTCGATCACAGTGCCCCAATGGTCGAAGTTGCTGATCGGAATGATTTCGGCGTTGACCTGCCGGTTGATGCGGTCGAGCATTTGCCATGTGGACAGGGAGAGCTCGATATCGACCGCCGGCAGCGCGGAGACGTTGCACTCTTCGGGCCTGCGTCCGCAGAAGTCGATCCACCCATGGGGCACATGCGTCGGGCCGCCCGTGATTGCGTAAGTTGCGGGCGGAATCGGCTGATCGGCGTGATGATCTCCTGCCAAGGACCTGGCATTCACCACTTGTGCAAAGCACAAAGTCGCCATCAGGCAGAGCAGGCTCGATCGGCGCCACATCACTATGAGTCTTTTGTGCCGCCCAGCCGGAAAACATTGTGGCTTGCACAGGCCCAGATCAACGTCGCTCTTAATAGAGGGTTAACGCTGGCGGCCTTCGGGAGTGCATACTCGCAATCTTCGACCGGCGGTGTGGCGGCATAGCGCGCCGCTCGACATGGCCCCGATGGTCAGAGTTCGGCTATGTCGCCAAGTCAAATCGCATGGGCTCCATGTCCTTCCTTGCCGGGTACGGGAAAAGTCGCCGCCCGCGAGATCTCAAGCGGGATGTCCGGCCAGCCAGGAGACGAGATGTCCCCCGAGATCTCCGAGCGAGAGCAGTGTCCATACCCACACGAATGCTGAAGCAAAATTAGCGACCTGGAACGCCAGAGGAGGCATTTCAAGGATGCCTGCTATGAGAGGAACGACCGCCCGAAGTGGACCGAAGAAACGGCCGATGAAGATACCCAACACGCCCCATCTCTCGACAAAGGCATGACCCTGCTGCAGGACATCCGGGTATCGTGAGAGGGGCCAGACCTTGGCTATGGAATTCTCGAACCTGTAGCCGATCCAATAGGAGACCCAATCCCCCAATGCAGCGCCAAGCGCGCCTGCCATCCAGATCGGAAACAAGGGGATACCACTCACGCTGCTAATGGCTCCAATCCCCACCAAGGCTCCCCAAGCTGGGACGAGCAGGGATACGATTGCGAGTGACTCGAGAAAGGCCAGGGTAAATACGATTGGTGCGGCCCATGCTTGGTGTACCTGCACGAAATCCACCACCAGCTTTACATAATGGCTTGGGTCCATGAACTCCCCGGATGCGGCCTACCCGCTGGATGCAATCGACGCCCGCATGCCATGAAGGCTTCGGACTCGATCGCCGAATTTCGGGCAACGCCAAGGATTCGCAATCACATTCGTTCCCCTGCCTTCTTTGCACGATCGGCGACAAGCGCGAGCATGACTTCGCTCCGCCCCACAGCGAGCATCGATCGTCCTGCGGCGGCGCCTCCGTATTGATACGGAGGCGCGTTCATCTCTCAAGTCAGGCTTGGAGATACGCTTTGTCGCGTGCGCCTAGGGTTCGCCGCCGGTTGCCAGGCCCGGCTGTTCGACGCTTAGGACGTTCAGTTCGTACCTACGACCGTCGCGCGCTGTCCATGCAATCGACTGGCCGGTCGAAAGACCAATGAGGGCTGCACCAATGGGTGTCAGGATCGATATCCTGTTGTGGGCGATATCCGCTTCGCCCGGGAACACCAGCGTCACCCGTCTTTGCTGCGCACTGTCAGATCTGAATTCGACCGTCGACCCCATCTGAACCACATCCGGCGGCACCGACATGGAGGGGACGATCTGAGCCCGATCCATCTCCGCCTGCAATTCCTCTGCGACCTCCGGGAAACGGCTATGTGTGCTGGCGGCGAGATCGCTCAGACGCCTGTAGTCGATGTCGCCGACGATGATAGCTGGCTTGGCGCCGCTTTGTCCTGTTGCAGTCATGTTCTCGGATTCTCCTGACGCGCAGATAGACGCCGGGCGAATAACCGCGCCGCATACTCTCTGCCGATGTCTATGTGGATGCGCCAAAAAGGATGGTGCCGCGAAATCTGCAGCCTTCAAGGCCCCTGGAGCTCGCGGCGCATACAGCCGAGCTCAGGGGCTACATTTCCGCGATGGGATGAATCCGCAAAAGCAGGGCGCACACCTTGACCATGGCCGCAGTCTGACCGGTTCTACCGCGTTGTCAAGCCAGCCATATACAACTCTGGATAGCAGCGCGACGGAGGCGAGACCGCCCCCGGCCGGCGGTCGTCCAGATCTCAGCTTCGAATCTGCCTTGCCCGGGCCTCGTAGCTCTCACAAATTCACATAGTGCTTCTGGCCGCTGGCCTTTTTCCTTTTTCGGGTGCTTGATGTCGGACACACTTGCCGCCCATCTTTTGCTATCTCGGACAATAGCTCTGGAACGGTGAGGATCCCTCACGAAATCGCCTGCCTCGCTTTGCTGGGCATCTGCTGAAATAACAAAATGGTCGCTTTGCAATGCTACGGTTAGAAGCACTCCGGCCTGCCTCCTTTATGACGCGAGGACGTTTGGGAAGACCGCCTCCAGCAATCATCTACGCCTCAATACGGGCCAACAGAGGCCGGCAGCGCGCCCTCTGATATGGCTATACTGTTATCATTGATCGAAGAGGTAATTTCTTATGAGCAGCGTATCTTCGACTGACAGTCCCGAGACTTCGACGGCTGCCAAGTCATTTCCGCCCCCCCGCGACCAGCACCTGCGCGACATGGCGGACTGCATCCGTTTTCTCTCCATGGACGCGGTTCAGAAGGCAAAGAGCGGCCATCCGGGCGCACCAATGGGCATGGCGGACATCGCTGTCGTCCTCTTCAAGGATTTCATGAAGTTCGATGCGGCCGATCCGCACTGGCCCGATCGCGACCGCTTCGTGCTGTCGAACGGCCATGGCTCGATGCTGCTCTACAGCCTCCTCTACCTGACCGGCGAAAAGGACATGACGATCGACCAGCTGGAGCACTTCCGGCAGGTCGGCAGCAAGACGGCCGGTCACCCCGAATACGGCCATGCTGCAGGCATCGAAACCACCACCGGCCCGCTCGGCCAGGGCATCGCGAACTCGGTCGGCATGGCGCTCGGCGAGCGCATCCTCAACGCCAGCTTCGGCGACGACCTCGTCAGCCACTTCACCTATGTGTTCCTTGGCGACGGCTGCCTGATGGAAGGCATCAGCCAGGAGGCGATCTCGCTCGCCGGCCACCTCAAGCTCGGCAAGCTGATCGCCTTCTGGGACAACAACTCGATCACCATCGACGGCGCCACAAACCTCGCTGTCTCCGATAACGAAATGGAGCGATTCAAGGCCTCGGGCTGGCATGTGCAGGAGATCGACGGACACGACACCGATGCGATCCGCAATGCCATCAAAGCCGCGCAGGCCGTGGCGGACAAGCCCTCGATGATCGCCTGCAAGACCATCATCGGCTTCGGATTCCCCACCCGCGCCGGCACGCAGAAGGCCCATAGCGACGCCCCTGGAGAGGAGGAAATCGCCGGCGCACGCAAGATCCTGGGCTGGGATTCCCCGCCTTTCGTCATCCCTGACCATCTCCTCCAGGCCTGGCGCGAGATCGGCGCCCAGGGCGCCAAGGCGCGGACGGCATGGGCCGAGCGCGTGAAGGCCGCGCCGGAGCCGGCCCGCTCCGAATTCGAGCGACGCGTCAATGGGGATCTGCCAGCCGACTGGAAGACAGCGATCAACGCCGCCAAGCAGGAATTCGTCACCTCCGGCAAGGCCATGGCGACGCGCCAGGCGAGCGGCGCGGTTCTCGAGCATCTGACGGTTGCCGTTCCAGAACTGCTCGGCGGCTCCGCCGACCTTACGCCCTCGAACAACACCAGGACAAAGAGCCAGGTTGAGGTGAAGCCGGGCGCCTATGCCGGCTCCTATGTCCACTACGGCGTGCGCGAGCACGGCATGGCGGCAGCGATGAACGGTATCGCCCTGCATGGCGGCCTCATCCCCTATGGCGGCACCTTCATGTGCTTCTCCGACTATTGCCGCCCCTCGATCCGCCTTGCAGCCCTGATGCGGGTGCGTACCATCTTCGTGATGACCCACGACTCCATCGGACTGGGCGAGGACGGTCCGACACACCAGCCTGTCGAACATCTTGCGGCCCTGCGTGCCATCCCCCAGCTCGGCGTCTATCGTCCGGGCGATCCGGTGGAGACCGCCGAGTGTTGGGAGCTTATTCTGGATCAGCCGCGCCAGGCCGCCCTCATTGCCCTTTCGCGCCAGCCCATGCCGCTCCTGCGCAGCGACGCCGGCACGGAGAACAAGTCCGCCCGAGGCGCCTACGTTCTCCAGGAAGCCGAGGATGGCGCTCGCAAGCTGACCTTGATGGCCACCGGCTCGGAACTGCAGCTCGCGGTGCAGGCTCGCGAGATCCTGCAGAAGGAAGGTGTGCCCACCGCAGTCGTCTCCATGCCCTGCCGTCTTCTCTTCGAGCAGCAGGACGCGGTCTACAAGAAGGCGGTGCTGGGGGAGGGCTCGGCACGCGTCGCAGTGGAAGCCGCGGTGGAACTTGGCTGGGAGCGCTATCTCGGTTTCGATGGCCGTTTCGTCGGCATGCACAGCTTCGGCGAATCCGGGAAAATCGACGACGTCTACAGGAAGTTCGACATCACCACCGATGCGGTCGTCCAAGCGGCCCGGGAGGCGGTCGGCGCAATTTCCACATAGGTGGGCCGGTACGAGGATCTTCTCCACACCGCTCGCAGGACGATCGTGACGCGTTCGCGGGGTCATCGAGATGTGTGAATGCCCTCGTTTTCCTGCGCAATGCAGTCGCCTTGCTCGTGTTCCACGGCTTCATGGGAGGGCTCGCGCGTTAAACCCTTGAGCGCACGAACCTTGCAAGGTTGGGAACGCCACACGTTTCCAGCCGCCCCCTCACGCGCTACACCATACGCAGACATGCGGGTTGTTACGTCATCGCAGCGCCCGCCATCGCAAGGGGGAAACCAGATGAGGCAGGAGCAGTCGGCATGACCTGGCGCAAGGTAGCGACGGACCGGCGTCGCTCTCTCCGTCGCGGATTCCTGGCGATTGATTTTCCGTGTTTGGTCGCACGGCGATCGACCATTGCTTCCTGAGCCAATACAGTCCTATGAAATCCAGTCGCCCGCCTTCACTCTCTTCGTCCCTCTGCATCGCATGAACGCTCGAGCATCTCTTCTGGCCCTCGCGCTTGGCGCATTCGGGATCGGCGTGACCGAGTTCGCGCCGATGGGAATGCTGCCCTCCATGGCGGGCGATCTCAACGTCAGCCTGTCAACCGCCGGTCTCTTGATTAGCGCCTATGCCTTGGGCGTCGTCATCGGAGCGCCGTTGGTCTTGTTCTTTGGCGGACGCCTGTCCCCACGGACCATGCTGATACTGTCGATGACGGTCTTCACGATCGGGAATGGGCTTGCGGCCCTGTCTCACGGCTATGATGAGCTCTTGCTCGCGCGCATCCTGACTGCGCTCAACCACGCGCCTTTCTTCGGGGTTGGCGCGGTGGTCGCGGCGAGTTTGGTACCCAAGGACAGGCAAGCCGCTGCCGTTGCTGCAATGTTCACCGGGCTCGCCGTCGCCAATATCGGCGGCGTACCGCTGGCAGTCTGGCTCGATGCCACCGTGGGATGGCGATTGTCTTTCTGGGGCATGGCAGTGATCGGCCTCGCCACCATCGTTTCCCTGCGGCTCGCCCTGCCGGCGAAGCTCGGCCCCGAGGCCGTACCGCGCATCCTGGACGAAATCCTGGTATTCCGCAGGTTGAGTGTCCTGATTGCGTTGGCGATGACGATCGTGTTTTCCATCACGCTCTTCACCGTCTTCACCTACATCACTCCGGTTCTGAACCGGGCCGGCGCCACGCCGCGTGATGTCAGCCTCGTCCTCGTCCTGTTCGGCATCAGCCTGACACTGGGGAACTGGCTTGGCGGAAGGTTCGCGGATCAATCCACCGACCGCACGCTGATCATCACCTTCCTGGTCATCGCCGCTGCATTGTCCGTCCTCGCCATCTCCATGACCTCGCTGGCGATTGCGACCGCGGCGATAGTCGTCTGGGGTGCCGCAACCTTTGCAAGCACGTCGCCGCTTCAGCTTCGGGTGATGAGAGCCGCCGCCGACGCTCCCAATCTGGCGTCGACGATGAATATCGCAGCCTTCAATCTCGGCAACGCGCTGGGTGCGGCGATCGGCAGTGCGATCATCGCGATCGAGTTGGGGCTGCCGGCGCTTTGCCTGGCCGGTGCAGCCTTCGCCCTGCTTGGTCTGATCATGATCTCGGCGCTCGCACGATCCAACTGACGATCCCTCGTCGAGGGTGAGATGCCGGGTCTTGCCTGTCCGGTCCCGTTTGCCACCCGTTCGGCTCCCGATGTCGAACGTGGGGAGTGACGTCGCGGGCGCCGCAGCGCATTGAGGGCTTCGGGCCGGCTCCGCGAAGCCCTCGTGCTCAGGCGCCTCAGATCTGCGCCAAACCTCCATCGACGACGACTTCGCCGCCCGTCGTGAAGCTGCGGCCCGAAGATGCCCAGGAAGGCGGCTACCGCGGCCGTCTCCGATAGGTCGCCGAGGCGTGGAGCACGGAGAACATGGCGGAGTTCACTCGCGTTTTCGCCCGGTGCGAGGCCTTGAACAGCAAAGGACGGTAGACCGGACAGGTTCCTGTTCTTCCGCTCAGCGGTCGCTCCAGCGGCTGCGCGCAAATGCGTGAAGAGTGCGACGAATATTCTCAGGGCTATTTAACCAGATATTACCCGCAAGTCCCAGCGAAGGCATACTCCTTGGAATAAATCAAAGGCGCGCAACGCCTGGAACAAGGGGGAATGCCCATGGCAAAGACCGGTTTTCCGTTCGAGAGGGCCGATCACCGTTTTCATCATGCCGCGAGTTGCAGAACGGCCAGGTTTCCGCCCGATAGCGGCACTGCGAATCGCGCCGCTTCCATCCTTACGCCCCATCCCAGGCTGCGCGCGCGAATACCCCCCGAAAAATGTAAATACGAACGCGATTGACTGGTAGATACCCGGTATCTACCAAGTCGCTTTCGATATGTGACACAGTTATTAATAGAAAAATTTAATCGAATAAGCTTTGAACAAGATAAGATTACAAAATAAAGGAGGAAAACATGAGCGCATGGACGCAGATATCTTCTGGAGAACAAAGTCGAACTCGCGTCGGGATGCCCGGATCAATTTCGCTTACTCGCCGCGAATTGCTGAAGGGGACCGGTGTACTCTTTGGCACATTGGCACTGTCTTCGTCCTTGCTTGTGTCGGCACCGAGCCGAAGCTGGGCGCTTGAGCTGACGAAGCTAGAGACCCATCAAGGCGACGTCCTGCTCGCCCTGACCAAGCATATTTTCCCCCATGCAACGCTCGACGATGCCGTTTATGCGCTCGTAGTCAAGGCGCTCGATACCAAGGCTGCCGGCGACGCAGCGACGCAGACCCTGCTTGCCGACGGGATACGCTCACTCGACGGGCTGGGGCAGGGGGACTGGCTCAAGCGCTCGACGGCGGACCAGCAAAAGGACGTCGCCTCCCTCGCGGGCACGCCGTTCTTCGAAACGGTTCGCTCCACCGCCGTTGTGGCTCTCTATGCAAACCCGCTCGCCTACGCACATTTCGGCTATGGGGCGAGCGAGGGTGATGGCGGGTATCTTTTCCAAGGCTTCAACGAGCTTTCCTGGCTGCCCGATCCGCCCGCACAGGATAGCGGGCCGGTTCCGGCAAACTGACCAAGGGAGAGAAGAAGATGGCACAGACAGAAATTCAGGACCAGCACGGCAAGACCTTCTCTCTCGACGACGACCACGTTGTTGTCATTATCGGGTCGGGCGCCGGGGGAGGAACGCTCGCGAACGAGCTTGCGCAGAAGGGCGTCGACGTCGTCATTCTGGAAGCAGGCAAGCTCGTCACCCGTGGCGACTTCGTGACCGAAGAATGGGACTCGTTTCGCCAGCTGGCGTGGCTCGACAAGCGCACCACCTCCGGCACGTGGCGTGTAGCCAAGGATTTTCCAAATCTCCCCGCCTGGATCTGCAAGACAGTTGGGGGGACCTCCGTCCACTGGGCGGGAGCGAGCCTGCGCATTCAGCCCCACGAGTTCAAGGCCCGCACCACCTATGGCGACGTGAAAGGGGCTTCCCTGGTTGACTGGCCACTCACCCGGGAAGAACTCGATCCTTACTATGATCGGGCCGAGCGGAAGCTGGGCGTGACACGAACCAACGGTCATCCCGGCCTTCCGGGCAACAACAACTTCAAGGTGTTTCATGCAGGTGCGACAAAAATCGGCTACAAGCATGTGAACACGGGACATATGGCGATCAACAGCGTTGAGCAGGACGACCGCTCGCATTGTTATCAGCGGGGCTTCTGCTTCCAGGGCTGTCGGTTCGGCGCCAAATGGTCCACTCTCTACACCGAGTTGCCCCGTGCCATAGCCACCGGTCACGCCGAGCTGCGTACGCAGGCTCATGTGGCGCGCATCGAGCATGACGACCAGGGTCGCGTGAACGCAGTGGTCTATTATGACGCCGGCGGCGCGCTGCAGCGACAGAAGGCGCGCGCTGTGGCTGTGGCTGGCAATTCGATCGAGACGCCTCGCTTGCTGCTGAACTCACACTCGGGGAAATTTGCCAACGGGCTTGCCAATTCCTCCGATCAAGTCGGTCGCAACTACATGCGCCATACGACCGGATCGGTGTATGCGTCATTCGATCACAAGGTCGATATGTTCAAGGGTACGGTGATGGCGGGCATTGTTGAGGACGAAGCGCGCCACGACGCCCGCCGTGGATTCGTTGGGGGGTACCATATGGAGACGATTTCACTTGGTCTCCCTTTCTACGCAGCCTTCCTCAACCCTGGCGCATGGGGCCCCGACTTCACGCGTGCCATGGATCTATACGCAAACACGGCCGGGCTTTGGATCGTCGGAGAGGATATGCCGCAAGCGAGCAACCGGGTGACGGTGAACGGCGAAGTGAAAGATCAACACGGATTGCCGGTCGCGGACGTTCATTTCGACGATCACCCCAACGACGAAGCGATGCGCGAGCACGGATTCAAGCAGTCGGAGGCGCTTTACAAGGCGGCCGGAGCCGTCAACGTTTACCGCGTGCCGCCCTATCCTTCGACACACAATCTCGGCACCGCGCGTATGAGCGCCAAGCCCGAAGACGGGGTGACCAACAAGCATGGCCAGACCCACGATATTCCGAACTTGTTTATTTCGGATGGGAGCCAGTTCACGACGGGTGCCGCCGAGAACCCGACGCTGACAATCGTGACACTGGCTATTCGCCAAGCCGATTATATCGCAGATCAACTTAAGCAACGCGCTATCTGATTATAGATGCTGCCGGGCCGAGCTCGCTTGGCCCGACAGCACCGAGTCTGGTTTCGATGCGCTTTCGCAAGCATGTCAAGCTGGACTGTGCAGCCGCTTCCAAGGAGTTCTACATGTGCGAGGTCTATGTAAAGACAGATCCAATTCTCTATGAATCCCGCACGCGTTCACTGCGTATTCATGGCGTGGTCACCACGGTACGCCTCGAGAACCTTTTCTGGAGCGTGCTTCAGGAAATTGCGGAGCGTGAAGGTCTTACCACCAGCCAGTTTGCCATCAAGCTCTATGACGAGCTGACTGAACGACACAGCGAAGTGCCAGCGAATTTCTCTTCGTTTCTGCGGGTGTGCTGCCTGCAGTACATGCGGTGGGGTGCCATGCGAGCGAAGGAGGCGCCTAGCCTTGAGGAGCGAGGATTTCGACCTGTGATCGTGCATGAGCGCTGATCAACCTCCGGCCGGTGCTCATCGCGGCCACGATCGCAAGTCTGAGTGCGAACATCCGCCAACCGCATTCCCATCTCTCGAAATGCGTGGATGTGATAGATCGCGCGTTCCATGCTTTGCACCTCAGCCAGCCCATGAGCCGCCTAGTATTGGGCGGAGATGCAAGGCTGGACGAAGGAGCACCGTTCGGAAGCTGCGCCGTGCCGAACCGAACCAGGCATTCATTCTGACGGCCCGGCTATTGACGCCGGGCCGCCTTTCTTGGCTAGCGATAGCGATCAGAAGGTCCGCTTCAGGCGGATGCCGCCCTGCCAGGCGCTTGCATTCCCGCTGAGCTTTCCGCCGGTGATGCCCTTGAGGTCCACGTCGGAATGAGTGTAGGCGACTTCGCCACCGACGCTCAGACCCTTGACGATGGTATAGGTCAGGTTGCCGGCAATCGTGTATTCCTTGGCGCTGTAGTCGATCACGCTGGCGAACTTATCCGACTTCATGTCGATATAGCTGCCAACAAGGTTGGCTGCCAGGACGGGCGTGATGTTGCCGCCGAGTTCCGCCACGATCGACCAACCCTTCGCCTTGCCGATGGTGTTGACCACAAACACCCCAGCTGCCGGATTCGAGGTCACCTTCGGGAAAAGATCGCCGGGCGAGGTGCCGAAGAAAGTATTGCCAGCGCCGAGATAGTCCAGCGCACCATCGGCATACTGGCCTTCAACCACGAAGTGGCCGTTGTCGACGACTGGCAGCTTGATCAGCGCCGTGGCACCAACCGCATAGCCATACTCGTTCGAATGGTTGACGTTGAAGGTCTGGGTAACACCTCCAGTGCTGGTAAGTGCCCAGGTATCGCCCGAGCGGAGCTGGTGCAGCGCACCCTGAACCGCCAGAGAGCCCCAGGACTGGTCCCAACGCAGCTGTGCGACGACATCCGGAACCTGCTGACCGCCCTGCAGGGCCGTGGAGGTGGCGCCGGCAGCACTCGCGTAAGCGGTTCCGAGCCCATTGTCGGTCCGATGGTCGCGACCATCCTCGATCGACAGCGTGGCATTGAAGCCGCCGCCGAACGTGAAGGTATAAGCGAGCAGGTTCACCGTGTTCGATTCGGCGTAGTACGGAGCCCAGATCGTGTCGCCCCAGTCATTGTCGTAGAAGCCGAAGAACGAGTGGGCGTAACCAGCCGTCAGGCCACCGAACTGGATGAAGGCCTTGTCGATCGAGAAGGAGTTGCCGTTGTAGATACCGCCGCGGCCCTGATGGCTGATCGGATGCGAGTCGGCGTTGATCTGGAAGTAGGAGCGCAGCAGGCCCCAGTCGGTCTGCGTCCGGGCATCGAACCAGATGCGGCCCTGGGTATTGAAGGCCGAGCGATTGTCATTGCGACTGAATTTGGTCGAGGTCAGCCCGGTGCCAGCGTTATTCAGGCGATAGCCACTGTCGCCGCCGAACGCGCGATAGTCGGCGCGGATTTCACCGCCGATCTTGAGGCAGGTGTCGCTTCCGGGGATGTAGAAGAAGCCGGGGCCGAAGGCCGAGCAAACCTTCACATACTCCACGGCTTCGCCCTTGGTCATGGGCAGGTCGGCGGCTTGGGCAGCGCCGACGGCGGCGATACCGGCAGCGGCGCCGAGAAGAATAGACTTCATCATCACAGGTAACCTCCAAGACATTGTTTTGATTCCAGAGCATAACGCCGCCTTTCCATGTCCGCTTAAGGACATGAAGCGTGGCCCACACTCGGCACCCTGGGCAGACTCCCATTTAAAGAAACAACCCGTGCATACGATGGAATCAAACAATCAGGAGATGCAACGATACAAACGGATACAAGCTGAGTCCGAATTAAATTCCAATCAAACTGTGTCTATTATGTCACAAATCAAAAACACTTACATCATTCTGTATATTTTCGCATACAAATACTGTATCACTTCACATACAAGATGTATACTTTGAGATACAAATAAAAAAATAGTTAATTATTATATTTAACTAACATGGTCCAACGATTATGCGAATAACATAATCCAATGGATCTCTATCCATCGCATAGGCTAGAGTAATAAACGTCTCTGCCGAGCAACGTGTTTTACCGAGCTCAAGCCGCGATATTACATTGAAATTAACACCGGTTAACTGAGCCCAGTGCCTGCATGTCAAGTTTCTAGAGATTCTCTCGTTCTTAAGATCCGACGAGAATTTCATCCAGTCGATTTTTATAGGGAATGACAACTCGATTCTTCCTTTTCCTGCTTATTCTTCATATTTTATAAGTAAAAAGTAGGAATTATCGAGATGTTTTACTAATTATGTACTTCTCCATGTTTTATTATATTTAGTTATAACAGTACTAACACAAAACACGCCAAAGATATGTAATTTGTATACATCCAAAATCCAAAATATTCAAGCGCATTTGATTTGTACAGCCTCTCATTTTGATGCCTGAGTCGCTGAGCCCGCTTGAGTGTCAGGTGACCGGGCAGGAACCGCCGCCGACGATAATATCCAATATAATGGCAATTCTATTCTTCCAAATATTCCAAAATATTCTCATCACAATCGCAAATCTTCCTTGTATACCCTACTGTAAAGGCCATGATCGATTCCAAGTTACTTATCGAGAACGTCTGATAAATTTGCTCGTACGCGACCGCTAATTCTGCAGGCCGGATACGCGGCATCCCAATGGGGCCTTGTCCCACAAGGATTGGTGAGACTGAGTTAGCTAGATAGCAAGCGATTAGGTCCGCAGAAAGGCTCAGCGTACGAGGGAGCTCGAAAGTTACACGTGTTTACTGCAATAAACTCCTGCAATTTCTTGGATATGTTCTGGTATATCGCCCTAGAGGGGCGCTAGTTCTTTTAAGTTGTTCGCTCTTTATTCCTCTTACATACCGGTGAATAGGGCGAACTACACTCCTCACGTGCGTTTTCAATTTGCAGCGATTTAATTAGGGCGAACTTAGGAAATCCATCACGAATTGACTTTGCGCAGCGAACTCGTGCTCGCTGAGGGCGGTCATCATTCCCCACGGTGGCAAGGCGGCGGTTATACCTGCCGAACATCTGTTCGCTGGCCACCGTGGTGTCGAAGGCTTGCGGAAGACCTGCTCCGAATTTGAGAAGGCATGGGCCGCTGTCAGATGTCAGAAACGGACAGATCCAAAAAGGACCGCAGCAAACTGAGAGGACGATCCTGGCGCGAGTGTAGCCTCACCTGCGAGAGTTCTCGCGAGCCCGCTCGATCATGAAAAGAGGGGGGAGGGGAGATGGCGTCCTGTGATAAGCCATGGAAATTAAGGTCTGGATCGCGTTCGCTCCTCGCAGACAGCACCGTCTTCTTCCTGAGAAGCGTGGCGTCCCTTTTTCATGGAAAGGTCGAGAAAAGCCCGAAGAGGAAGGTCATCCCCCGACATATGCGGCCAGTTCGTCAGGTGTCCCATTGGGAAACGCCTGCTTCAAATGATCAAGAAAGGCCGACACACGCGCGCTGAGCAGCCGACGCGAAGGGTAGAGCGTCCATAGAGCGATTTCCGATCCGACGGCATCGCCCCAGTGCACGAGGGTGCCTGCAGCCAGATCGTGACTGACGAGCGACACCGGAAGGCGCGCGGCGCCAACACCAGCTCGTACCGCGTCGCGGACCATGATGAGCGAGGACATACCAAGGACGGGATCGATCGCAATGCGCGCTATCCCGGTCGGGACCGTGACTTCCCACGCCGAAGCCCGGTCGACGCTCCCGCGCACGACAGCGGGCACGATGGATCCGCCCGCCGGTCGCCCGAGGCGCGGGCTCGCAACGACCACCAGCCGATCATGCAGGAATATCCTTCCGACGAGGCTCTCATCGGGCTCCGGATTAACCCGGATCACCAGGTCATAGCCTTCCTCCACCATGTCGACGTCCCTGTCCTCCGTCGTGATCTCAAGGCGAACTTCGGGATATTTAAGCGCAAATTCGGCGGAGAGCTTGCCCATGGCGGTCTGGGAGAAAAGTAGCGGTGCGCTGATCCGCAACCGACCGCGTGGCGTGCGTCCGCCCGAGGCGATCGCAGCGGCGCTCTCGTCAAGCTCGGCGAGCAACGTTCCCGTCCGCTCGAACAAGGCCCGCCCCTCCTCCGTAAGCTTCAGTGTCCTTGCCCCTCGCTCAAACAGACGCAGGTCGAGAGCCGCTTCGAGTTCGGAGACCCGGCGGGACAGGGTAGCCTTTGGACGGCCCGTCGCACGGGCGGCCCGTCCGAACCCTCCATGCCTGGCAACCAGATTGAAATCGGAAAGAGCGAGTAGATCCATATGTTCCACCAGCGAGACAGATTGTCTAATTATAGCAACTAGTGGCTCAAATATGGATCGAATAATTTCGTGGAGGTGAAGCAAGCCAAACCAAAGGAGTGATCTCATGACTATCCTTGTTACCGGCGCTACCGGCGCAGTCGGTCGCACTGTCGTCGAGCAACTGGTCAAGCGAGGCGCCGATGTGCGCGCCCTTGTCCGCGACCCGGCCAAAGCCGACCTTCCGACGGGCATAACCGTCGTCCAGGGCGACCTGCTCGACGTCGACACACTGCGCAGCGCCTATTCGGGCGTCTCCACCCTGTTTCTCCTCAACGCCGTCGTGCCGGACGAATTCACCCAGGCGCTGATCGCGCTCAATGCCACCCGTCAGGCTGGCATCGAGCGGATTGTCTACCTGTCGGTGATCCACGCCGACCTCTATGTGAACGTGCCGCACTTCGCGGGTAAGTTCGGCGTCGAGCGCATGATCGAGCAGATGGATATCAAGGCCACGATCCTGCGCCCCGCCTACTTCATCAGCAACGACCGCACCATCAAGGACGTGGTGACCGGATATGGCGTGTACCCGATGCCCATCGGCAGCAAGGGGTTGGCCATGGTCGATCCGCGCGACATCGGCGAGATCGCGGCCATTGAGCTGATCCGCCGCGAGCGGGCTCCCGAACCGTTCCCGCTCCATCGGATCAACGTCGTCGGTCCCGATACGCTGACTGGGACGGGTGTCGCCGGCATCTGGTCGGAAATACTGGGTCGCAGGATTGCTTATGCCGGCGATGACACGGCCGCATTCGAACAGAACCTCAGGCAGTTCATGCCAAGCTGGATGGCCTACGACATGCGGCTGATGGCCGACCGCTTCCAGACCGAGGGCATGGTCCCCGTCGCCGGCGATATCGAGCGCCTGACCAAGCTCCTGGGTCGCCCCCTGCGCTCCTATCGCGACTTCGCCTCCGAAATCGCCGCCTCGGCCTGACAGCAGAGGCAACTCTCGCCCTCACGATAAGGAATCTCATCATGATCTATTCTGCCGCCACCGCTCCGGTGAACCCGGAAGGCGAGGTCCCGCTCACCCGGACGCAGGCTTGGCAGGGCCTGGTCCTCAAGGCACGCGATGCCCGTCTGTTTCTGCCACCCGGCCTGTGCACGCGTTGCGACGTCGTGGAGGAGAGCGAGACCCACATCGTCCGGGAAGCCACGATCGCAGGCCGGGATCTGCGCGAGATCATCACCTTCGAGCCTGAGAGCAAGGTGACCTTCTTCCAAGCCACCGGCCCTCGCGAAGGCGCGATCATCAACGAACTGTTCGAGGACGCCGACGGCACGCTGATGCTCCGGTTCTACTGCCATCTCGGCCTGCGCGACAAGGAGCCGAACGGCCCGGAAGAGCAGGCCGAGCAGGCGTTATTCGACAGCGACAAGGGCTATGGCAGCGCCTTGCTGTCGACGCTGAAGCGGGCCCGCCAACTCCTCGCAGAGGGCCGCCTCTGATCATCGCTCCGAACGTCAACAATGGGATCGTCTCCGAGGAGGCGTCCCGCTACCCGAGGTAACGACCATGCAAAATCCCACGACCGACCAGGCCAGGATCCTGGTCCTCGGAGCCACCGGCGGCACCGGTCGCCTCATTGTCAGCCAAGCTGTAGCGCGAGGCTACGACGTCACCGTACTCGTGCGTTCGGTCGAAAAGGCCGCCGATCTCAAGGGAGCGAAAGTCGTGTTCGGAGATGCCCGCGACGAAGCCACCTTGCGGATGGCGCTGAAGGGGCGGGACGCCGTCGTCAGCGCACTCGGCACGCCGGTCAGCCCCTTTGGAGAAGTAACGCTACTCTCGGCTGCGACGCGCGCGCTCGTGAACGCCATGAAGGCGGAGCAGGTCTCTCGCCTGGTCTGCATCACAGGAATTGGCGCAGGCGATAGCAGGGGGCACGGCGGCTTCCTGTTCGACAACCTGATTCTCCCGCTGCTCCTGCGCAACGTTTACGCCGACAAGGATCGCCAGGAGGCTGTGGTCAGAGACAGCGGGCTCGACTGGGTTCTCGTCCGTCCCTCGATCCTGAACGACAAGTCGGGCAGGGGCACGGTCCGCAAGCTCACCGACCTTTCCAGCTTCCACGGCGGAGGCATATCGCGGGCCGATGTTGCAGCGTTCGTGCTTGACCAGGTGCGCGACGACGCCTGGTTGCATCGCACCCCGCTGATCACCTGGTGACGGCGGCGAGACGGCAACGCCCGCCAGCATTCTCTCGCGAAGGGCATGGCGGGCTTGCATGATCTCATGACGTTTTTCATAGCGATCGAGCCGCGACAGATGCATGGAAGCCACCATCCGTAGGTCGCGCGAACGCGCGATCCTTGCAAGCGCAGGAGATGGCGATTAACCGCATCGAGAATTCGCCAAAGCACCCAGGGTGACAGATCACATGTTCAAGGAAGTTAAGGACCTCGTCCCGAGCGGGAAAATCGCGGACCTCGCAATCGGTGTCGCTATCGGCGTCACCTTGGGAACCGTCATCGGCACGGCTTTCCTGAAACTTGTTGCGGCAGTCCTCGACGATGTGGTCAATCCGATCATCGGAGCCGTTATCCCGCATGGACTCGACTTCCGTGGTACCTACGTCATGCTGCGTGGCAATGCTCCGGAAGGCGCTTCACTCGCGGAAGCAAGATCACTGGGCACGCCGCTCGCCATTGGTGATCTCGTCAGCACCGTCATCAATCTTGTCGTTCTGGCAGTCGTCTTCGTCGTTATGATCAGGCTCATGGTCAAGATCGTGAGCGTTTTCTACAGGCCGACCCCGGCAACTCCCTCTGCCGAGGCCCAGCTTCTCGAGGAAATCAGAGACCTGCTGGCAAAAGGCAGCGTATGAAGCAGAATAGACCGCGCTGCTCGCTTGGCGCCCGAGCATATCAGGGCATCCGAGACCCGTCCCACCTGGACCTGCCCACAAGCGAGACATCCCGCCCGGGGATGTCTGTTCGAAGGCTTCCTCAGTGAACGATGCCGCGGCGTGTCCTGGCCTTGGCATACACTTTCGCATATTGGCGAGCACTTCTCTTCCATGAGAAATCAGCCTTCATCGCTTGGGATTGGAGCTTGCGCCAAAAATCCGGCTGCTCATAGGCGATGAGAGCACGATCGATCGCATGGTAGAGATCCTCAACGGAGCCGGGGTTGAATTGAAAGCCGGTTGCGACCTGCGCCGACATGGCGGCTTCGTTCGCATCGATGATGGTTTCCGCCAATCCACCGGTACGGGCGACGATGGGAATCGCGCCATACCGCAGGGCATAGAGCTGGGTGAGGCCGCAAGGCTCGAAGCGGGACGGCTGAATGACCATGTCGCTTCCCGCATGGAGGAGATGGGCCTGCGCTTCGCTGAAGCCCGCGAAAACGGCGAGGCGACCTTGATACCGCTCGCACAATTCGATCAGGGGATTGATGAAGGATGCATCGCCCTGGCCGAATACGACGAGCTTTGCGCCGCGATCGATGATGCCGGGAACGACGGCCGTGAGGAGATCGATCCCCTTCTGCCAGGTCAGCCGACTTACGACCGACAGGATCGGCCCTTCATCTTCCTTCAGTCCGAAACGGCGCAGCAGCTCAGCCTTGTTCGCACCTCGCCGTTTGATGGACCGTTGATCGTATCGCAACGGTATGAGGGGGTCCTTGGAGGGGTCCCAGACGTCGGTGTCGATGCCGTTGACGATTCCCTGCAGCCTTGCGCGGCGCTTGGAAAGTATGCCCTGCATGCCCATGCCCATGGGCTCGGTCAATATCTCCCGGGCATAGGTCGGGCTCACCGTCGTTATGGCATCGGAAAACACGATACCGGCCTTGAGGTAGCTGATGCCGCCATAATATTCCATATAATTGGCATCGAAAAATCGGGTGGGCAGATCCAATTTCCCGAGTAAATCGGCAGAAAATTGCCCCTGGAAGGCGAGGTTGTGAATGGTCGTGATCACAGGCGTGGCAAGATCGAGTGCTGCCATATAGGCGGCGGCCAGGCCGGTCTGCCAATCATGCAGGTGGACAAGGTCCGGTCGCCACGAGCCGGCGCCGCCGGCCGCGATATGGGCGGTCGCCAGGGACAGCGCGCCAAATCTCTTCCAGTTGTCGGGATAGTCGGTCCCTTGTTCGCTCAGGTAAGGGCCCCCAGGCCGATCATACAGGCTCGGGCAATCGAGCAGCAGCAGGGACAACCCCTCGAAGGAGGCCGCCAGGAGGGTAGCCCTTTCCCCCAGAAGGTCCATCTCGGCGATCTTATGGGCACCGTCGACCTGCTCTACCAGGCCAGGATAGGCCGGAATGAGGGTCCTCGTCGTGATACCCAGCGGTGCAAGAACCTTGGGCAGGGCGGCTACGACATCGCCTAGTCCGCCGGTCTTTGAAAGAGGGAAAAACTCCGATGCGGCTGACAGAACTTCCACCGTTTCCTCCCTCAGCTTCCTGAACCGCATGGGGGGTTCTTTGTTCCGCATCCGCCATCCAGTGCAATGGCCGTCGGCGAAACCGGATTGGTGGAAATGCGGTGGTGGAAATGCAAAAACAGATCGTATTGAAAAGGATGCTTTACGAAATGCATTACGACCGCCCGAAAAGGTCGACTGGGTATTGCGGGCTGAGCATCGAGTTAATCCATTCATGTTCGTTGAAGGGAGCCCGGCCAGTGGCTCGCTTCAGGTGATTCAAGCCGCGCCACCCGCTTTCCCCGTCATAAGGGAAAGCTCAGGCACTCCTGGCCGTGGGAAGGGAGTCAGAAGTGCTCGACGGTGCGTCGACGGTACGCAACGCACTGGCTACGAGACGATAGCGCGCTTGGATGACACGGTAATCTCGGTACCAGTTCACCAGGTCTCCCCAGGGATCGTTGATCTTGGCGAGACCGGAAACAAAGGCGACCACGGTGCCGATTTCGGTTTTGCCCTCGACGACAAGATAGCCGCCAATGCCGAGTATCACCGCTGTTCCCAGCGCACTCAACCCATTCATGATGAAATTGAGCACGAACTTTAATTCGTAGATGCTCATATTTAAGCCAAATACCTGATCGACGCGCTTGGATTGGGAGTTGTTCGTCTTGTCGTCCCGGCGCACGGTGTCGACGAGCATGATGCTGATCTTGCGCAATATCCAGATGCGCGCGCCGACCCGTCGATTGATGGCGCCCTGCATCAGCGGCACCAGAAAGCATTGCGGCAGAAAGACCAGGAGCGCGACAAGCGCCATCAAGGGTTGCAGATAGACGAGATAGCCGAAGACGGAAAGGAGAATGCCGGACTGAAGGATGGGATCCGAGATACTCGATCCGACGAAGCCGCCGATTGGATCCACCTCGGCCACCACCATTGCGATCTCGACGCCGCCGGCCTTGCCCGAAGGCAAGGCCGAGTCGGGTCGCTGGGCGACGCAGGAGATCTGGTTGCGCAGCCATCGCACCGCGGATTCGCCCGTCCAGTTGCGATACAGGTTGAGGCCGATCTTGAGCAGCCCTTGGACCAACGCCAGCACGGCGAACAAGATGGCCAGCGTCAGGACGATCCTGAAGTTACCGCCCTTGACGGCCGCATTGACCAAGCGGCGCTGGACCTCCAGCGGTATTGTATCGGCAATGAAGAGAAGCACGGCCAGCAACGCGATCCAGATCTGATGCCTGCCGGACACCCGCATGACGAAACCGAACAAGGTTTCCGGCATCTCGGGTGTATGGGGAATTTCATGCGGGCGAGCCTTCACTCCACCTCGCCTCAGGATCATGGACTGCAATCGTTCGAGCAACACGACAGGCCTCGGCAACAGACCCGGTTTCAACGCGGGTGCCACACGAGTGTTCCGCGCATTGTGACATCGGGGCAGATCGGCGAAGCCCCGATATTCCGTCACTGAGCGATCGTGCAGCCCTGTGATTGGCTGCCTGCTGTCCCGTCAGAACCGCGGCCCGGGATCGAGCCCTAGAGCATGGCGCCCGCCTACCGTGTAGCTGTTCGCACTCAGGGCGATATGCTTGGTGGCCGCATCCAGATCGCGGATCGAGCGCTCGATCGTGCCTGACTCGACAATGGACGCCGTTCCAGCTTCCGCCGCCAGCAGGTCAACGATCTGCCTGGCAGTTTCTGCGGCATGGGTACAGGCGAGACGAAACCGGATCCGTGCTTCCACGAGATGCTCGCCATCATCGTCGAGTGCCGCGCACAGGCCTCTCATGGCGTCGATAAGGAACGCCCTGCCGGAACCGTGAAGAGCCTGTGCGCGGCCCATCGCCATCTGTACGGTCTCCCGGTCGCGTAGCGCCGTTCCGCCCCGCATCTTCCTTCCGGCAATGCCGACGAAGGCATCCATCACGCCGCGCGCAATCCCCAGCGGCACCACGGAGACAGTCCAGGGAAACACCGACAAGGAGGGCAGCCTGTAGACGATACCGGGCTGGACCTGCGGCAGATTCCCCAGCGGGTAGGTATGGTCGAGCGGCACAAAGACGTCGTCCACCTCGAAATCGCAACTGCCCGTCCCGCGCAATCCCGAGACGTACCAGGTGTCGTCGATCCGGACATCGTCCCGCGCGACAAAACAGCAGAGAGGCGGTCCCTCGCTTGCGCCATCCCGCACGCTGGCGAGGCCCATGAAGCGGGTCGCATGATGGGCGCCGCTGCCGAAGGGCCAGCGCCCGCTGACGCGATACCCCCCGTCGCAGGGCTTCGCCGTTCCGACAGCGCCGGTCGCGGCGGCTATGAAGGCATTGGGATCGGAGAACCATTCGCGCGCGACGTGCTCCGGCAAATGGCCACCGGCTCGGCTCATGCCTCCGCCATTGCCGACGAGCCACCCCACGGTGCCGTCGAGCGCGGACGCCGCTTCAACGATCTCCATGAACTCGAGCGGAGAGAAACCCGGACCGCCGAGGATTTCCGGGAGCCAGAGCCGGAACAGGCCGGCTTCGGCCAGGGCCAGGAAGACGGCTTCGGGCAGCCGGCGATCGCGATCGAAAGCGGCTCGATGCTCGGCAACGAGCGGCGACAGTTCCCCGACGGCCGCAACAGTTCGCGCAATGCGATCCACTGGCGTTGGCCTCATGGTCCCCCCAATTCCAGCAGCCAAATTTCAATATGCGAGCCGATCAAATGCAAGCGCGAAAATAGCGGCTCTACCCACCATTAGGGCATCGCGCGCCTTCGCGATTCTAGCGCGGTGCCTACCCTCGACGAGCCATCGAGCAGGCGCGCTACTCCCATCGAGCTATGACTGTACCCCTGTGATTTCAGGATAATGGGTGCTTAAATCCCCGCATAGAGCCGAGCGCATTGTGAAAGCCGTGCGGACGGAGCTTTCAGACTGGCCCCATCGACATGGGGCGGACCAGCTTACCGTGCCCAGCTTTTGCCACGACGGCCAAGGTCGGGTGCCGGCGGCATGGTTGCCGGGTCGCCCAAGTGCATCCGAGCGCCTCAGCAGAGCCGTCGACGGCTAAACCAAACCCGGCTCGCGGGGACACAGGCCGGAACAACAAAATAGCGCGAGGGGTCGGGAGCCTTTGCCCGACCTGCTCACCTTGGCAGTTTTGGGTGGTGGACAACGGAAGGCCAGGATCGGCCGCTCCGGAGCTGGGGTTTTGTCCGAGAGGCGGGCATGCAAGCCGGAGGAGTTACCGGGCGCTCCTCCTGGTGCCGCTGCCGCTTCCTCCGGCGCCGCCGTCCCTTGGCCTGCGCCCCCTCGAAGTGCGGCCGGTTCAGTAGATCGATCACCAGATTCCCATTCGAATAGAGAAGCGGATTCCCATAGCACGCCGGAGGAATAAAAAGATGTCTCATAAAATCCTCTTTGTCACTTCCTTCCCACCTTTTCCGTTTGAAAGAAGCGGTGGCGCAATTAGGTCACGTCTACTCCTGGATGCACTCCAGCAATGTGGTCGGGTCGGCTTGTTCTACTTGAATTATCGAGGCCCCTCTCACGACCTAAGTCATCTAATGAGTTCATCGCCGGGCTATGGCGCCTCGAAATTCGAAGGCTCGGTCCTGATGTCGGGGCACAGGAGCGGAAGGCGCGCGGCCTATACCGACAAGGCCGAGAGAGCTCTTGGTCTTGCGTTCGGCAACGGCATGGCGGCCACGGGCCTGCGCGTGAGCCGCGAAGCAAGCCGAGCGATCGGCGCCCTCATAGACCGCAAGGAAGTCGATCTCATAGTCGGACGCCTTACCCGTCCAACGGCGGTCGCCGGCCTGCTCGACGAACGGCGAGTGCCGCTCATCGTCGATGCCGACGATTGGGAGCCAAGCCGTACCGCCGCACGAATGCAGTCCACTCCGATCTATAATTTGCCGCTGCGTGCTTATCTGCGACGTTATCTCAAAGGCTCGGACTATCTTGGTGCGCGCGTTTTGGAACGGGCCGAACATGTCTGGCTTGCTTCGGAGACCGATACATTCATGCTTGGGCGTCCGAAAGTCACGACGCTGCCGAACCTTCCCATGGACAGGAACGGCGAGCAGATCGGGCCGCTGGGCTGCTCCGACAAGGCTTCGAATGTGCTCTTTGCCGTCGGCCAATGGACAAGGGCGCAGAATTCGGATGGCATGAAATGGTTCCTGCGGAACGTATGGCCGAGAATCTGCGAAATGGCTCCTCAGGCGGAACTGAGGATCAGCGGGGCCGTTCCAGAAACCTTGGCGCGTGATTGGGGTGGAAAGCAGAAGGTTCGGGTCTTAGGGTTCGTCGACGACCTGCTCTTAGAGTATCAGGCCGCCGCTCTCGTCGTTACTCCGATAACCTGGGGTGGCGGCACGAAGATCAAGGTCCTGGAGGCGTTCGCCTATGGGCGTATACCCGCGGGACCCGAGCATGCCTTCGACGGCCTTGCCAAAGCATCCACGATAAGAACCATTGCTACTGTCGAGAATGATGCAGCAAATCTCGCGAAGACCATGGTGGGGTTGCTTACGGATCCCAAAAAACGGGCGTTACGTGAAAGCGCCGCCGCAGCATATTACCAGGAGAACTATTCAACTGCAGCGTTCAACCAGCATGTGCGCGAGACAGTAGAAGACGTCATGCGGCAGGTGTGACACCTGACACAGGACGTGTTCGACAGCGGCCTCGATCGGCATCCCGGCAGACCGCCGGTTCAACGGCCGCCACGGTGAGGGCAACGTGCGTTGAACAAAAAGGACGGTGACGGGAGGCATTCGCGGGCACTGTCCCGGATCGCCTCGAACAATTCGCCTCACCTTGAGATGAGATTGCGCATCAGCGCTGTTGCTGCCGCGTCGAGGGAGTTTCCGCGCGCGCCCTGCACCTGGTTTCCTGCCAGGACGGTGAAACGTGTCATGATGGCAAGGATCTCCTCATCTGTTTGAAATACTCCGGCAGCATCGAAGTCCTTGCGAATTTTGGTGAATGCGTCAGCACGCTCCGGATCGACCGCTCCCTCGGCGAGCCCCATCGAGTACGTGTCGGCATCCACGCCGGTGAGGCCAAGTTTCTCGGCCGCCCACCTTCCGAGCAGCATGTTGCGAAGCATCGTCTTTCCGACTTCGTCGAAGCTCGTCATTTCAAGCTCCCCAACAGCCAGATCTCCCATGCCCCTTGCTCAGATGGCTGACGGCGGGACACGTTCTCAGGCAGATAGATCGCCAGAATAGGCGCTCCAGTGCCCGAAGAGAAGCAAAGTCTGCGCGGCGTCGGCACCTCGTCCTACCCAATGACGCCGGATCGATGCCATGATTGTGGATCACGCCGGGAGAAGGGACACAGTAGTCACTTTCAAGCAAGTGACATACACGGACCACCCAAGACAAGGTCATGGGTTTCTTGACTATTAGCAAAGCACGCTACGACGCCTTCGGGATCGCTCTACCTGGCGATAGCCTTCTATTCCCCGAGCTCATCGCCTCGCGCTCCGGGCGTATGTCCCGTCCGGCCTTCAGCCGGCTTTGCAGTCGACCAGTCGATCGAGTTCGTCCAGTTCCTCAGCATGCTTCCGCCCCCAATCGCACAATGCGAGAAGCACGGGCTCCAGACTGAGTCCGAGTTGCGTCGCCGAATATTCCACTCTCGGAGGGACTTCGCGGAATACCTCGCGGCGGACGAGTTGGTGCTCCTCCAGCTCTCGCAGTTGTCCGATCAGAACCTTTTGAGTGATGGCCGGCATCAGCCGTTGCAGCGCGGACAGACGTCTGGGACCATCGAAGAGGTTGTAGAGAATGATTGCTTTCCAGCGCCCCGAAATCACCTTCAGTGCTCGCTCGGCGGGCAGGGACGGCAAGCGATTGATGATTTCCGTCATACTTACCTTTTGGTCGGTATGAGACATAAATGTCTGTAGTTCCGGTTCGGAGACTATCGCAGTTTCGCACCTGCAACAATGTTGTCCAGGAGCAAAATCATGAAGGCCATTTCCATCGAGCGGTTCGGCGGGCCGGACGTCTTGCAACTCATCGACCTACCGACTCCGCAACCCGGCCGAGGCCAAATCAGGATCCGCATCTACTCTGCCGGCGTCAACTTCGCCGAGACGCTCATGCGGCGCGATCAATATGCGATGACGCCACCGCTGCCGTCGATCCTCGGTTCAGAAGCCGCAGGTGTGGTGGATGCCCTCGGCGAGGACGTGGTCCAATTTCGCGTTGGCCAGCGTGTCGCCGTGCCAATGTTCGCTGCCGGCGCCTTCTTCGGAGGCTACGCGGAATATACCGTTATCGATGCCGCCTGGGCTGTGCCTCTGCCGGATGCCGTTTCCTTCGATGTTGCGGTCGCACTCATGGTTCAAGGCCTGACAGCCCTTCATCTGGTGCGCCGCACGGCTCCTGCCGGCAAGACAGTCTTGATAAGTGCTGCGGCGGGCGGCGTCGGGTCGCTGTTGATTCAATTGGCACGCCGGGAATCCGCGAACCGGATTATCGCCGCAGCAAGCACCCCGACAAAACGGAGCCTGGCGCTCTCATTGGGAGCCGACGCGGCCGTCGACTACACCCAGGCGGGCTGGCAGCAAGATTGCACCCCCGATGTCGTCTATGAATCGGTGGGTGGCGACATCACCATGCAAGCGCTCGGCGCGCTCGCTCCAGGGGGCAACATCGTCATTTTCGGTGCCCTGAACATCCAGCAATTCCAACTCGGCGTTCCGGATCTGCTCGGCCTGATCTTCAAGAACCAGTCCGTTACGGGCTTCGCGCTGGTTCCCCTGCTAACGCCAGAAAACACCAAGGCCGATCTCGGTGCGCTTTTCCGGCTCGTGGCGGCCGGCGAGCTCATGGTGAAGATTGGTGGCACCTATGCGCTCGCCGACGCGGCCAAAGCCCACCGGGCAATCGAGACGCGCGGAACGACCGGCAAGATCGTGCTGCATCCCGCTGGGAGGCACTCCTGACGATCGCTTGACGGCAAGCATCAATTGCCGGCGAAGGCCCCCTTGATTTCGTCGGCAACCTCCCGGGCATTCTCGTCGAGGACGAAATGCCCTGCATCGAGCCAGACCAGTTTCGCGTCCGGCAGATCGCGCAGGAATGCCTCGGCGCCTGCCTGAATGAACAATGGATCCTTTCGGCCCCAGACGATCAGCGTTCGCGGTCGATACTGGCGGAATGCCGCGTGCCAGCTGTCATAGAGCGCGACATTGGACCGGTAGTCGTAAAACAGGTCGAGCTGATAGGCATCCGTTCCCGGACGATCCAGCAATGCTTGATCGGTTCTCCAATTGTCCGGGCTGATTGCTGCCTCGTCTCGTGCACCGACAGTGTACTGGAACTTCGTTGTTTCCGCTTTCAGGAGATTGCGCGCTGTCTCCTCAGTCGCCTTTGTGCGATTTGCCCAAAGGGGGAGAAAAATCTGCCTGGGCATCTCGCCGACGCCCTCGATATAGGCATTGGCATTCTGGACGACAAAGCCCGCGACGCGCTCGGGATGCCGGGTGAATATGCGAAAGCCCACGGGCCCGCCATAATCCTGCATGTAGAGGATGTATCGGCGTTGACCGAGTTGGTCCAGCAGTCCGTCGACATGGTCCGTCAGGCTCTCGAAACTGTAGGTGAATGCGCTGGCGGGCGGCGCGTCCGACTGGCCAAAGCCGATATAATCGGGTGCGATCACATGAAAGCGGTCGCTGAGCCCGGGGATCAGATCGCGAAACATGTGGCTGCTGGAGGGGAAGCCGTGCAGCAGGACGATGGTGGGTGCCGCTGGATCCCCGGCTTCGCGGTAGAAGACTTTGCGCCCATGGACGATCGCCGAATGATACGTGGTCGGATGAAGACTATCTGTCATGATGTGGCTCTGCATTGCGGCAGTTTCAGCGGCCTGAGGTTGGGACAAGAAGGGAATGGCAAGTGCCATGAGGGCGATTGAGATGGTCTTGAGCCGAAGAGATTGAGGATGCATCAGGGCGCCTCCGCCCGGACCACCGGAAAATCGATCTGGGTATCGGCAACGTTGTTCACGATGTTGGTCAGGAAATTCAGCGCAACATTGACGATGATCTCAACGAGCTGCGCATCTGTGAACCCGAGCTGCCTCACGGTTACGAGGTCGACGTCCTCCACCCTGCCGCGTGTCAGGGCGATCTTGCGGGCAAGCGTGACCACGGCGTCGGCGCGCGTTTCATGCGAGTGACCCCTGCGGTTGGCGGAAATCTCCGCCTCGCCAAGTCCGGCGAGGTTGCTGGCGAGGTAACTATGCGCCGAGAGGCAGTAGTCGCAGCCGTTCACCTCAGCCACGGCCAAGGCGATGCGCTCGCGTGCCTTCGCGTCGAGCGTCTTCCCAAGCGCAGCGTTGAGTCCAAGAAAGCCTTCGAGGGCTGCCGGGCTGTGACCAATGAGGCGAAACAGATTGGGGATGGTTCCCAATTGTGACTTCACGGCGTCAAGCCTCGGTCGAGACCCTTCGGGTACCTCGTTGTAAGCGGGAACTGAAATTCGTGACATGTGATCTCCTGTGCCGGTCATCATCGCCAGTTCGGCGTAACCAGGCGGGAGATAGTTCTTCGCCATATTCGTGATAATATGCCATTTTCGTAGAACATTATTGCGCATAGAGGGACAATAATTGGACCAACTGGACGCTTTGAGAACCTTCGTGGCTGTGGCGGATCAGCGGAGTTTCGTTGAAGCTGCTCGTTTGCGACGGATTTCTTCAACCGCCGCCAGTCGCGCCGTGGCCGACCTGGAATCGCGGCTCGGCATCCTGCTGCTTCGCCGGACGACACGATCGGTGCAGCTCACGCCGGAGGGTGCGGCCTATCTGGCAAGTTGCCGCAATGCGATTGCCGAACTCGATGATGCCGCACGCAGTCTGCGGGGTGAGAATGCCGAGCCGCGCGGCGAACTGATCGTTACTGCACCGGTCGTGTTCGGACGTCTCAAGGTCTTGCCCGTCGCCCTCGAGCTGATGCGGCGCTATCCCCAGTTGTCGATCAAACTGACCCTTACCGATCGGGTCGTGCGTCTGGTCGACGAAGGAATTGATGTCGCCGTACGGATCGCCGATCTTGCAGACAGCGCTTTGCTCGCGGTGAGGATTGGCGTGACGCGCCGCGTATTGGTGGCCAGCGCGGCCTATCTCGCCGAACGCGGCCAGCCTTTAGGGCTCGATGACCTGGACGGCCATGACCTGATCGCCTTTGACAATTTCTCGCACAACGGAGAGTGGCGTTTTGGCGTTGACGGGAATCTGGCTGTCAAATTCCGGCCACGCCTTCTCACCAACAGCGTCGAGGCGGCTATCGACGCAGCCATTGCCGGAGCCGGCATCACCCGGGCGCTTACCTATCAAGTCGATGGGCATGTCGATCAGGGGCGGCTCTCCTACGTCTTGTCCCAAATGGATCCACCCGCGGTTCCCATCTCGCTTGTGTTTCAGGCCAATCGAACTCAATCAGCCAATCTGAGGGTGTTCATTGGGGCAATGCGCGGCAACGATCGTGAATGAGGATGGCAACTTCACTGGCCATTCTTGTCCCGCATAAATTTCGGGGGTCTCCGGCACTGCAATGAAACGAAGGCCCGGCTTTGCGCGAATAGGGAGTACCGTCACCATATCCGGAGCAAAGGATGAAGTCTTATATCCCTCTTGATCGCCGTAGTGCGCTTGGTCTCGGGCTGGCGGGAGCAGCGGCCACATTCCTGCCGGCACTGGCCCAGAATGCCTCGCCCGATGCCCCGCACCCACGCCTGCGGGCGCTCGCCTTCGATGGTTTTACTATCTTCGATCCCCGACCGGTATCCGCCGGGGTGGTCGATATGGTTCCGGGGCAGGGCATGGCGCTGGCCAGCACCTGGAGCAACAAGATCTTCGCCCTCTCCTGGCTGGAGACGTCGGCCGGGCGATATAGCGGCTTTTCCAAACTTGCTGACGCGGCACTTGAACACAGCGCGCGGCTGCTCAAGGTAGAACTGAGCGCGGCGCAGCGTCGCGACCTATGCGCCCTCTATGGACGATTGCCGGTCTGGCCGGATGCCGGTGGGGCGCTGGCACGCATGCGGCAGGCCGGCATGCGCCTCGCTTTCCTGTCCAATCTCAGCATGGAAATGCTTGAGAGCAACATGCGCGCCAACGGCCTGCACGAACTGATGGAAACTCCGCTCAGCACGGATGTGGTTCGCGCCTTCAAGCCCGCGCCGCGTGCCTATGCGATGGCCCCCGACCATTTCGGACTGCCTCGCGAAGAGATCGGTTTCGCAGCCTTCGGCGGATGGGATGCGCTTGGAGCCAAGTGGTTTGGATATCGCACGGCCTGGATCAACCGGTTGGGGGTGCCCGAGGAAACGCTCGAACCGGCTCCGGATACAAGCGGACGGGATCTCTCGTCGGCTTTGCAACTCGCACATTCATAATGATCACATCGTATGGAACGGACATGGCGCGAAGTCCCTCGTCGCTCCCAGGCATTTTCGTCGTTGTTTCGAGGCATTTGCCGTTGAGCTCGGTATCCGATTGCCCTCAGGAACGGGAGCGGAACCCGCAAGCCCTCCATCGTCGCGAATAAAAGCTGACCCTTGGGTGTTTAGGCAGAAGCCGGACCGCGCGTCCGGCGTGGAAACCATATCGGCCTCTATGGCAAGGGAGGTTGCAATGTCCCGTACTTACCTTTCCCTGATCGCTGGTGTCATGCTCGCTGTTGCTCCCGCCATGACCGTCTCGGCGGCCAACGTCCATACGGTGACGGGGACGACCGGTCAGCCTAACCAGACGATCGGCACCCCTCAGACAGGCAGCGTCACACCAGGCAACGCCAGCACTGCCCCGGGTTCAGCCTTCAACCCAGACGGAAATGCGGGAACCCACTACGCTGGTACCCAGCCGCAGAACTCCAACAATCCGAAGAGCGTCTCTCAGTACGACGTGGCTGGTTTCCAGCAGTCCAATAAGCCGAATTGACGGGTTAGTAGGATAGGCCGACACCCTCGGGCAATGGGTCCGGCACGGAAACGGCCTTCGCCGAAAGGCGAGGGCCCTCGTATTGCCGAAACCGGGCTGTTCAAAGATCCGCGATGACCTGCCTGAGCAAGCCTTGAATCTGCCTTGCCGGCGCTTCGAGCAGCGGATTGTCGATCGCCTGCATGGACGCAACGGGGTCGATGGCTGCCACTTCCGTTCTGCCGCCGCCTAGATCCTGTACGATGACGTTGCAAGGCAACATGGTGCCGATCTTGTCTTCGATGGCCAATGCCTGGTGAGCCATGTGCGGATTGCAAGCGCCAAGAATCCGATAGTCGCGAAACTCGGTACCGAGCTTCTTCTTGAAGGTCTCCTTGACGTCGATCTCGGTGATGATGCCGAAACCGGCGCGCTTGAGGCCGTCGACCGCACGCCGGACGGCTTCATCGAAGCCGCATGAAAGTGTCTTGGCGAAGTAGTAGCTCATCACGCATCTCCCTTGAGTGCCCTGAATGTCAGGATTGCGTCCAGGCGCATGCTCCCCGCTCGACCACGTCACGAACTGCCCGCGATATCACTGGGGCCCTCGTCTATCCCGCGGCCAGTCCCAGAATGCCACGGCCCACAGGCCGATGAGATTGACCACGGGTATGAATGCTACGATGGACCAGAATGGGGAAAATCCGATCCGGGAGAGAATTCTTCCGACAGGATAGAGGATCAGGATGGCGAAGATCACGAAGGCGAGCCAATGCGACACCGACCAATAGCCAACCATTGTGTAGGACTGGTCCATCATGACAATCTCCTTGGGCCCTTGAGCGGATGGCCCCTTTTTTGCGGGCTGCGGCACGGCGCGCAGTCGGCGGCTCCGCAGTCACCTGTTTCCACGTTGGCGCCGGTGACAGTGTGACGAAGACGGGCGCCCGCGCCTTGAGGCAGCTCAAAATGACCCGCGCCCGACATGGATTCCTCCGGAGTGGGCAGGTCCATGCAAATTGCCGAGGACGGAAGAAGGGGAGGGTACCGCGAGCCAGCAAAGCCAGTTCGCTTCTCCATTTCACCTCGGCGCCGGAGATGCCCCGCGAACAGGCAACAAGACGCGTCCCCGTCGCCAGGGGTTCGCCAGGCTCATCCGCAAGTCGCTGCGCGGCCGGGTCTACATGGTCATCGAAACGACCTTGCGGCAAACGCACTGGCTGCCAGGATGGGGCTTGCGATCTCGCGGCCAGCAAGCGTCTCCCGGCCCGGCTATGACGAGAGCCGCCGGGCGCGAACCGTCTGGCACCCCGATTTTCGCGCAGCGGATGGTTGGATTCCTGTCAGGCGACGGTTCCGAAGAGGGCTCCAATTCCCGCAGTGACCGCCATTGCCAGTGCGCCCCAGAACGTCACCCGGATAGTGGGTTTCACGATGCCGGCTCCCCCCGCTCTCGCGCCGACCATGCCGAGAAGGGCGAGAAAAACCAGGGAACCGGCGGCGACCATTGGAACCAACCACTGTGTGGGCGACGCCAGCACAAGGAGGAGAGGGGCCGACGCTCCGAGCGAGAAGGTCGCCGCCGAAGCAAGCGCAGCCTGGACGGGACGCGCCGTGGTGATCTCGGAAATGCCAAGTTCATCTCGGGCGTGGGCACCCAGTGCGTCCTTCGCCATGAGTTGTGCGGCCACCTCTTTCGCCAGTTGGGGTTCGACACCCCGTGAAACATAGATGGCGGCGAGTTCATCCTTCTCGAACTCCTCGTCGGTGGCGAGTTCCAGCCGCTCGCGCGCGAGATCGGCGTTCTCGGTGTCGGACTGGGAGCTGACGGAAACATACTCCCCCGCTGCCATGGACATGGCTCCCGCGACGAGGCCGGCGATGCCTGCCAAGAGGACGTTGCCCTGTTGGGCCTCCGCCGAGGCCACGCCGAGAATCAGGCTTGCCGTCGATATGATACCGTCGTTAGCTCCCAGCACCGCCGCGCGAAGCCATCCTATGCGATGAACAAGATGCATTTCCTTATGTAGGCGGCTCACCAATTGCACTCCCCTCGAACGCGCTCAACGGCGCGACACCCAAAAGCCAGACTCGCGATACCATGATAGACCTCGCGCTACATGGAAGCCCATGGTGGTACCGTCGAGATCGGCGAGGCCTCAGGAGGAGGAGGGGGGCGTTCTCCTCGTCTTCGACGCCAAGCCTTTCGCATCGCTCGATAGGGCGTGACGCCATTGTGCCGACGCAAGGTCGGTTCCACCGCCCTGGCGCTTCATGTCAGACTGGCCGCTGCCCACACGGCCAGTCTGCATCGCCCGAACACCGAAGGCCCCGGCGGGCACCTCGGTTCGAGGGTCACTTCGGAAGGGGACTCTCTGTGACGACCGGAGCGGATGCAGTCGCCAGCGGCCCGGTTGGGGAGATGCGGAGCGCCCTGAGGGCATTGAGGATGACGGCGACGTCGATTGCTTCCTGGAGAATGGCTCCCTGGATTGGTGACAGGTAACCACGGGCGGCGGCCATCATTCCAAGGACCGAAAGCCCAATTCCGGCGATGACGCTTTCCAGCGCGATACGGCGTGCGCCGCGCGCGATCTCGATCCCGGCCCTCAGCCGGTCAATGCGATCGACAAGGAGAACGACGTCGGCGGCCTCGGCCGAGGCTGCAGCGCCGCGTGCTCCCATCGCCACTCCCACATCGGCGGCCGCAAGCGCAGGCGCATCGTTCACGCCGTCACCGACCATCATAACCGGACCCCGCTTATGTTCGGTAAGGACCAGCAGAACCTTCTGATCGGGGGTCAGGTTCGCACGGATGCCGTCCAGACCCAGCCCTTGCGTCACGTGCTCGGCCACTTCGCGACGGTCACCGGTGGCCAGCACAATTCGCTCGATGCCCTGGCCTCGCAGGCCGGACAGGATGTCGGGCATATTTTCGCGGAGCGGGTCGGCCATGACCAGATGCCCAGCCAGTTGCCCGTCTATGCCAACGGCTACCAGCGCGGACCCGGCAGCGAGCGCCGGATACTCCATCGCCGTTTGCTCGACATGATCTGCCACGAAGCCATGTCCACCGATGACGACGGCGCGATCTTCCACGCGCCCGATCAACCCTTCGCCCGGTATTTCCGTGACCTGCGACGGCACCGGGAGAGACAGTCCCCTTGCCCTGGCGGCGGCGACGATCGCCTGTGCCGTAGGATGCTTGGAGGCCTGGTCAAGGGCTGCGGCAAGGCGGAGAACCTCATCGACGCCCATGTTGACGTCGAGGTCGAACGAGACGATCCGAGGCCGGCCATCGGTCAGGGTGCCCGTCTTGTCCATGACCAGCGTCCGGACGCGCGCCATGGCTTCAAGGGCACCGGCTCCCTTCACCAGCACGCCGAAATGCGCCGCCCGCGACACTCCCGCCACCAGCGCGACGGGAACCGCGAGGATCAGCGGACAAGGCGTGGCCACGACGAGGACGGCGACCGCACGGATGGGGTCGCCGGTGAACCACCACGCCGCGAAGGCCAGTCCAACGGTGACGGCCAGGAAGCCGAGGGACCATTGGTCGGCCAGCCGCGACATTGGGGCCCTGGACCGCTGGGCTTCCTCCACGAGCCGGACGATTCCGGCATAAGTGCTGTCCTTGGCCGGGCGCGCCGCGATCAGGTCGAAGGCCTCGCCGGCGTTGGTGGATCCGCTCATCGCCTCGGCACCTGCGTCGATGCGGATCGGCAGCGATTCACCCGTGAGCGCGGAGGTATCGAGGAAGGCTGAGGCGGATGCCAGGGTTCCGTCGACGGGGACCACGTCGCCCTGCCTGATGAGGAGGCGGTCGCCGGGCGCGACCTCGTCCAAGGGCACGTCGGCCAGGCCGCCGTCCTGATGCCGCGTCGCCGTGCGCGGAACGCGTGAGAGGAGGTCGCGCATCTCGCGGCGAGCACGGCCTTCAGCGAAGCTTTCCAAGAATGTGCCGCCCGAATACATGACCGCGACCACCGCGGCGGCCAGCATCTCCCCGAAGACGAGGGCGGCGGACATCGAAAGCGCAGCCACGATGTCGAGACCCACTTCGCCCTGTCGCAGGCTGCGCAGGATTTCCACGAGCAGAGCGGCAAGGACGGGAACGACGCCCGCGAGCCAGGCGGTCTGCGCAAGCTGCGGCATCTTGGAGAAATGGAGAACGAGGCCGATCGCAAGGCCTGCGAGCGCGACCATGAGCAACGCGCTCTTCAGCCTATCTCCGTTCGGGTGTTCCATAGCGTTCGGTTCCTCGGCATCCGGCCCTTCTTTCGTTCTCCCCGCGAACAAGCATCCGGTCCAGCAGGAGCGGATGCTATCCGTTCCAACGCGAAGGAGGAACAGGGTCTCGATTTCCGGCACGCAAGCGAACTGCCTGTTCCTTGCCGGGAGCGAGCATCATGGGCGCGGTCGCCCAAGCATCCGTGCAAGTGCTTGGCGAAACGGATCGAGCGGCTCAGGCCAAGCGCTTCAAACATCCTGGAGACGGTGACGGAAATCCGGGTAGTGCAGACGACGTCAGACCTCCTGTTGGAAACGGACGCGCGCAGAGAGCTTGGTCGAGATGCGGTTGCAGGCCGCCCGAAGGACACCGAGCGTTTCCATATGCCGGCTTTCGTTGTCACGTGCGTATCGGTTGACGAAAGCGATGATGATGGACGCGGCAGCATTGCCGTCGGCGCCGAAAATCGGGCAGCAGATATCGGTAATGCCGAGGAAGTCACGGCTGGAGCGCAGTTCGTAGCCGTTCGTGCGTATGAGTGCCAGGTGAGCGTCGAGCGCCGCCCTGTCGACAGGAGCCGGCGAGCGTGCCTGGCTCTCCTCGATGATCCTTCTCGAGATTGTCGGCGGCTGAAATGCCAGCACGACCTGTCCGGAGGTGGCGTCTGTAGCAAGTCGCCCATAGCCCAGGCGCAGCGTAAAGGACATGTCCTCGCCTCCCGGCACCGCCGCAATGACGACGGTGAGACCGTGATTGATCACGACGAGATGGGGGGATTGCTGGCATTCCTGCGCGATCACCGACAGCTCCGGCATGGCCGCGGTGATGAGATCCTGCTGGCGCGGCGTGTGCAGACCCAGCTTGAACAGGCGGTCGGTGAGATAGAAGGCGTCCGTTTCAGGATCACGGTCGATGTAGCCGCGCTCCTGAAGGGCGACCAGCATGCGGAAGATCTCGCTCTTGGACCGGCCGAGGCCGTCCGCGATCTCCTTCATGGTCAAGGGGGACTGCGCTTCCGCCAGCAATTCCAGCACCTCAAGGCCCTTCGTCAAGGCGGGCGCCGAATAGGTAGGCCTTTCTCTGTCTTCGTTGCTGCTCATGCTCGATCCCTTCTGCGCGGCCCCACCATAAAGAACCTTCCTTGATTCCAGGTTGGTTTTATATTCGAACTTGACATCATATATAAAACTTTCATGATGCGCGGGAAGTCTGGAGGGAAGTTGCCGATGACGGGGGTTGTTGCGAGGGAATCCGGGGAAACGGCGCGGCGTTTCGCAGCCCCGCGCCGCAACAGTATCTTCACCTCGGTCGATCTGGATCGGGCCGGCAAGCAGATCGGCTATTTCTGCGTTCCCCAATCGCCGCATGACGATGCCTGGGGCGCGGTCCAGGTCCCCCTCGCGATCGTCAAGAACGGGGCTGGACCGACCGTACTCATCGAGGCCGGCAATCACGGCGATGAATATGAAGGGCCTATCGCCCTTGGCGAGTTGCTGCGCGAGATCGATCCGGCGGAGGTATCCGGGCGCATCATTGCCATACCCGCGATCAATATTCGCGCTGTCGAGGCTGGAACCCGCACCTCGCCCGTCGATGGATTGAATTTCAATCGGTGCTTCCCGGGGGATTTCAACGGAACGCTCACGAGCCAGATCGCGGCCTACGTCAATGACTGCCTGATGCCGATCGCCGATTACTTCCTGGATCTGCATTCCGGCGGATCCTCGCTGATGATAATGCCGAGCGCCATCATCGAGCCTTCGCCAACGCCCGAAGGGCATCGTCGCAACATCGATGCTACGCTGGCCTTCGGTGCCCCCACCGTCGTGATGGTGGACAATCTGGGAGAGACGCGGACTTCGACAGCGGCCGCAAACGCGCAGGGCCTTGTCGTGGTGGGGAGCGAGATGGCCGGCGGCGGCCTGGTCAGCCAGGATGCGCTTGCCATCTGTCGGCGTGGCATCCGCAACGTCCTTCGGCACGCAGGCGTCCTGGAAGGCAAACCCGAGTTGCCCGAAAACGCCAATGCGCGTGTGCTCAAGATTCCCGGAAGCCAGGGCTACATCCTTGCGGACGACGATGGCGTGTTCGAGCCTATCGCCCAACTCGGTACCGTCGCAAGGAGAGGCGAACTCGCCGGCCGCATCCATTTCCTACGCACGCCATCGCGTGAACCCGTTGAACTCCGCCATGCCATCGACGGCGTTGTCTTCGCGAAGCGGCAACCAGGTCGCGTCAGGCCGGGCAATTGCTGCTTCGTCATCGCCGATGAATACCCCGAGGCTCTCCAAATGAGAGGATCGGCCCATGAGTGTTGACGCGATCCGGGCTGCGGCGGAACGCATAAGCCCCTTCGTCCGGAGGACACCCGTTCTGAGGCTCGAGCATTGCGACGGCGCCGATATTCGAAACGCCATCCATCTGAAGCTCGAATGTCTTCAGGTCAGCGGCTCCTTCAAGATCCGCGGTGCCGTGAACAGGGTGAAGTCGCTTCCCGCCGCGCGGATCGAACGCGGCCTGGTTGCCGCTTCCGGCGGCAATCACGGTCTTGCCACCGCCTACATGGCCCGGCATGCGGGTGTTCCCGCCACGATTTTCCTGCCCACGAACGCGAGCCCGATCAAGGAGCACAAGCTTCGCAAACTGGGCGCCGATGTTCGCTATGCGGGTGCGGTCTGGGACGAGGCGCACAAGGCAGCCACGGCCCATGCCGCCGAGAGCGGCGCCTTCTACATGCATCCATTTGCCGACGAAGCCATCGTCTCTGGACAAGGCACGGTCGCCGTCGAGATGCTCGAGCAGATTCCCGACGCTGACCTCTACATCGTCGCCATCGGCGGTGGCGGTCTTATCGCCGGCATGTCGCAGGTCATCAAGGCGGCCAATCCGAAGGCCCGGATCATCGGTGTCGAGCCGGTGGGATCGCCGACCCTCCACGCCTCGTTTGCCGCTGGGCATGTCGTGCGGCTGCCTGAAATCACCACGCGCGTTGCGACCATGGCCTGTGGCCGGACGGACGAGAGCATCTACGAGATCGCCCGGCAGCATGTCGACGACATCGTTCTCATCGAAGACGACACGATGCAGCGGGCGGCCGAACTCCTGTGGTTCGAATTCGGGGTTGCCGCGGATCTCAGCGGTGCGGCGTCGCTGGCGGCGCTGATGGCCGGCGCCGTGAAGCCGCGTCCCGGCGAGTGCGTCGCGGGGCTCGTCTGCGGCGCGGGTGTAGACGGGCTCTCGTCCTGACGTAGGGCCGTGTTGCCGGCAAGCTGCGTTCCACCGGAGCGCCGCTCGCAGGCCAAGACAAACAAGAGGCCATCAAGCCTCCAATTCAAGCAAAAAGCCATCCCAGGAAAAGGAGAACTAAGCCATGCGTCCCTTTTTGAGAACAAGTGTAGCTCTGCTCGCGTTCGCCCTCGCCATGCCATCCATGGCGCATGCAAAGGACAAGGTCCTGGGCGTCGCCGCCATCGACCTGCAAAACTCCTTCTACGTCCGCATGAAGGAAGCGGGTGACGTTGCAGCCAAGGATTACGGCGTGCAATCGACGTGGCAGAGCGCCGAAGGAAGCCTCGAGAAGGAAGTCGGCATCATCGAGAACTTCATCAATCAGGGCGTCAGTGCCATCCTCGTCGACCCGCTCGACAAGAATGCGCTTGTGCCGGTGATCAAGAAGGCGCTCGCCGCCGGTATTCCGGTCATCACCATGGGCAACAAGGTCGAGGCCGACGGAAACTACTCGACGCTTTATCCCGACTACGAAAACATGTCGATGGTGGCTCGCGCCATCGGCACCTCGCTTGGCGGAGAGGGAGAGATCGCGCTGCTCGTCGGTTCGCGCGGCAATTTCGTCTCCGATACGCGCGAGAAGGGCTTCGTCGACACCATGGCCAAGGAGTATCCGAAGATCAAGATCGTGGGCGTGGAGCCGACGAACTGGGATGCGGCCAAGGCGACGAATGCCGCCCAGACATGGCTGACGACCTATCCAGACCTCAAGGCCATCGCCTGCATTTCAGACAGCCTGTGCCTCGCCGCGGACTCCGTCGCCAGTTCCATGAACTCGAACCTGATCTATGGCGGCTACGACGGCGACGCCGAAATGAAGGATCTGATCGACAGCGGCAAGATGGTGCTCGACGTCCTGACGGGGGCCAATCGCGTCGGTTACTGGAATATTGCCGTCGCGGCGCGTGTGGCCAATGGAGAGACCCTGCCGAAAGATCTCTACATGCCGACCTATTTCGTCAGCTCCGATCAAACGGCGGCGAAGCTGAAGGCGGCCGGACTCGCGTTCGACCATATCAACACCGAGAAGGAAGCCATCGAGTCGAAGAACTATACGCAGCAATTGGGCCCGAAGGTGCCGACATCGGCGATGACAGTCGGAAAGTGAGCGATCCCATGCCCTGCCGGCGCGACAGACCCGCGCCGGCAGGGACGCACCGATGGCAGGATCGTGCTTCGGTGCGTTGAAGACAGCGATCGCAGCGCTCCACGGGGAAGGCCATGTCTCAGTTGCGGATATCGACGTTCTTTCGGCGAAGCGAGCCGGTCCTGATCGGGGTGCTGGTCCTGGCGGTCGCAGTATTCGGCTGGATCGATGCCCGCTTCCTGACGGCCGGCAACCTCGTCAGCATCGCGCAGCAGAGCTCGGTCATTGCCCTGATCGCTTTTGCCATGACGGCCGTCATCATCACGCGCGGCATCGATATCTCGGTCGGGAGCACGCTGGCCTTCGCGGGTGTGGCCGCCGGCCTCGCCTATTCAGCGTCCGGATCTGTCGTGATGACGCTCCTGGCGGCTATCCTCAGCGGTGCGGCCATAGGGCTCCTGAACGGTGTCCTGATCGGCCTCGCCGGCATCTCGCCTTTCATGGCGACGCTCGCCACGATGGCCCTTGCCAGGGGGCTTTCCCTCAGCCTGTCCAGGGCTTCGAGCATCACCATCGACGATCCAGCCGTCCTCTATGCCGGCCGCGCGACATTTGGCCTCCTGCCGGTTTCCGTCGTCATAGCGGCGATCATTCTCGTGGCATGGTGGTTCGTCCTCCAGCGTACCGTCTATGGGCGCTGGATCTACGCCGTGGGAGGCAATGCGAAGGCGGCGTACGCCTCGATGGTGCCCGTGGGCCTGGTCCGTATCTCGGTCTACCTCATTGCCGGTGCGACGGCCGGTCTGGGTGCCATTCTGACCATAGGCCGCCTTGGCTCCGCCCAACCCCTCGCTGGAACCGGCCTCGAATTCACGGCGATCACCGCTGCGATCGTGGGAGGTACCAAGCTGTCGGGCGGGCGCGGCTCGATCTGGGGGACAGCCATCGGCGCGCTTCTGCTCGGCGTAATCAATACCGGCCTGTCCTTCCTCCAGGTACCGCAGACCATCATCTACTACGTGACGGCGGCCTTGATTCTGGTGGCGGTTCTTGCCAGTCAGCCCGAGAGCATTGCTGCGCTGGTCGCTTCCTTCCGCAGGAGGGCGCCTGTGCCGATGGCGAGCGTAGCCGCCCGGCAGGCCTCCGGTGAGGCCGGGAAGCACAGTGTCGTCATTCGTGGGCTGGGCAAGCTGTTCCCCGGCGTGAAGGCACTGGACGGAGTTTCCTTCGCCATCTCGTCCGGTGAGGTCGTGGCGCTCGCGGGCGAGAACGGCGCAGGCAAGTCGACGCTGGTGAAATGCCTGTCGGGCGTCTACCGACCCGACGAGGGAGACATCCTCCTCGACGGCGAGGTCGTCGACTTCCATTCTCCCAACGATGCGCGCGACATCAGTGTCATTCACCAGCATTTCAGCCTGTCGCCCGACCTGACGGTGACTGAAAATCTGTTCGTCGGCCGCGAGCCGCGCACCCGCCTGGGCCTGCTCGACCGGGCTCGAATGCGCCGCGAGGCGCAGGCCATCATGAAGGAGCTTTCCCTCGACATCCCGATCGATGCGGAACTTCGAACGCTGACGGTCGGCAGCCGGCAAATGGTGGAGATCGCACGCGCGGTCCTCTCGGATGCCTGGCTCATGGTCATGGACGAGCCGACGAGTGCTCTGTCCAACCGCGAACGAGATCAGCTCTACGCGCTCATCGACAGGCTCAAGGTTCGCGGAGCCGGCATCCTCTACATCTCCCACAAGATGGAAGAGATCTTCAGCCTGTGCACCCGTGTCGTGGTCCTGCGTGACGGCAGGTTCATCGGCGAACGTCTCACGGCGGAAACGACCGAGGCCGAGATCGTGTCGATGATGGTGGGGCGCGACGTCGGCGATATCTTCCCCCATCTGCACGCCAAGGTCGGCGAGAAGGCAATCGAGGTAGATGCCGTTTCCAACGGCAAGCTTCTCAAATCCGCGTCTCTCAGCGTCCGCCGCGGGGAGATCGTCGCGCTGGCCGGGCTGATGGGCAGCGGCCGTTCGGAGGTGCTGCGTCTCATTGCCGGCATGGAAACCCAGCAGAGCGGATCGATCACCATCTTCGGCAAGTCCCAGGCCGGAGGCGACATCAAGGCCGCAAACCAGGCAGGCATCGTCTACATCCCGGAGGACCGCCATCTGGAAGGTTTTGTCGGCACGATGTCGATCCGCGACAATCTCTCGCTGGCCTGGATCAGGAACAACAGCCGTCTCGGCATTCTCTCGCACGTGCGGATCGCGACGCTGGCGCGCGACCTCATCGGCTCGCTCGGCGTGCGGCCCGCCCAACCCGAGAAGATGACGATCGAGCTTTCCGGCGGAAACCAGCAGAAGGTCGTCATCGGCAAATGGCTGGCGACGAAACCCAGGATCATCCTGCTTGACGAACCGACACGCGGCGTCGACGTCGGCGCCAAGTCCGAGTTGCACCACCTCATCGCCAGACTGAAGCAGGAAGGCGCCGCCATCTTGATGGTGTCGAGCGAATTGCCGGAGGTGCTGGGAGTGGCGGACCGGATCGTCGTCATGCGCGAGGGTCACTCGGTCGGCGAGTTCGCGCGCGGAGCGACGGAGGAACAGGTCATGGCGCTGGCTTTCGGCGACCGCTCTGCCGCGGTGGACGCTGGCCACTCTGCGAACGCTCGAACCGCAACGGGAGCAGTGACATGACGACGCCGGCAACCAAAGGCGTGCTGCTGCGCCTGCTCGACCTTGCTCCCCTGATCCTGCTGGTGGGGCTGAGCCTCGTCTTCGCCTTCGTCGACCCGCGTGTGGTGTCAGGCCCGAGCCTCATCAATATCGCATCGCAGGCCACACCCGTGGCCGTACTGGCGCTCGGCGCGCTCATCGTCTTGCTGACGGGCGGCATCGACCTGTCGGCCGGCATAGGCGTAGCCTTCTGTGCCGTACTGATCGCAAGCCTCATCGACGCGGGAGCGGGGCTGGCCGGGGCCCTGGCTATCGGGTTGTGCGTCATGCTGGTCGTGGGCCTGGCGAACGGAATGGTGATCTCGCTCTTGCGCATACCGCCCTTCGTGATGACCCTCGCCTCCATGGTGGCGTTGCAGGGAGCAACGCTGGCGGTCGCCTCCAAGGGCGTATTGGTCGTTCGCGAGCCGATCCTCAAGTTCATAGGGGTCGAACGCTCCCTCGGCATTCCGAACGTCATTTTCGCCACCATGGCCGTGGTGGTCCTGGCCATGGTGCTCATGCACCGCAGCCGCTTCGGGCTGCGCACCTACGCGCTCGGCTCGGACCCGGGCGCGGCCGAACTGGCGGGCATTCCGGTCACAAGGCACACCGTCCTGGTCTATGCCGCATCCGGTCTGTTCGTGTTCCTGACCACCATCATCATGATCAGCCGCGTTCCCGTCGTCACACCGAATATCGGCGGCACATCGCTCCTGCTTGACGCCATCGCCGCCGCAGTTCTTGGCGGAACGAGCATATTCGGTGGCCGCGGCACCGTTTGGGGAACCGTTGTCGGAGCTTTGATCGTCAGTCTCCTGACAACCGCCCTGCGCGTCTTCGGGACGGACCCCTCGAGCCTGGAACTCTACAAGGGCGCGATCATCATGGTGGCGCTGACGGCGGATGCAGCCATGACCTATGCCAAGAGCCGCCTCCTGGAGGCTACCCGATGAACGCTGACGAACCAGATGTGGGGGGGCGACAAGAGCCCGCTTTTGCCGCGATGACCTCGGCCGAGGCACGTACCCTGGCTCTCTCGCGGCCGTTACGTCCCGTGGCTCTCCTGCCGACTGGTGCCGTCGAACAGCATGGCCCGCATCTGCCGCTCGGCGTCGACACCTGGCTTGCAAGCGCGGTTGCGCGCGCGGTCGCGGACGGACAGGAAGGCATGCGGGTGTGCGAGCCCTTCGGCTATGGTTCGTCGCAGCACCACCGTGCCTTCGCGGGCACGATGAGCCTCAGCCCCTCGACATTCATCGCCGTTCTGGTCGACCTGTGCGATTGCCTGTGGAGCGATGGATTCCTGCCGGTCATCCTCAACGGGCATGGCGGCAACAGGGCCGCCATCCAGGTCGCCGTGACGACGCTTGGACAGCGCGGCGTCGTCTCGGCTGGTTTCTCCTATTTCGACCTTATCGCCGATGTCGCCGCCGAAGTATTGCCCGACGCGGCGGGAGGCACCGGCCACGCCTGTGCCCTGGAGACATCGCTGATGATGCATGTGGCGCCCCAACTGGTACGCGAGGACCGTATTCCATCGGGGACGACGCCGCCATCCTGGCCTGATCCGCATCTGTTCGCAGGCTCCGCCGTCGCTGTTTGGAGGCCCTTCGAGGCAATCCGCGACAACGGCGTCATCGGCACGCCTTCCCAGGCATCACGGGCCGCCGGCGCCAGCCTGTTCTCGGCAGCCGTCAGCCGCAGCCGCGAAGCTGTCCTGCGGCTCCAATCCGACTACGGCAAGAGGAGTTCGTCGTGACGGTCCATTTCAGATCTTCCCTCGCTGGTCCCAACCTGCGCGGCATGGCCATCGTGACCGAACCGGAGGCGAGCCTGCGGCTGGGCACCAACCGCATTGGATCACGCTGGGTGCCTGGCAGCGCGGGCAGGTTTCTGAAGATCGACAGCCCTGCGACCGGCGAGACCCTCGGCTACCTTGCGCTGTCCACGCGCGCGGATGTCGGCGATGCCGTCGCCGCCGCGGAGGCGGCACGCGAAACCATGCGCCGGATGGGCGTCTTCGCTCGCGCGGGGCTCTGCATGAGGATCGCCGATGCGATAGAGCGCCGGGCCGATGATCTTGCGCGCCTCCTCTGCCTGGAGCAGGGCAAGCCCTTCCATAGCGAGGCCAAGGCAGAGGCCGCCGCCGCAGCCCTTGGTTTCCGCAACGCCGCCGAGCAAATCAAATGGCTGGAGACGGCCGCGTTCCCCGTCGCCGACGCCAACAAGCGTGCCTTCAGCTTCCTCCAGGCCAAGGGTGTGTTCGCCATCATCACCCCTTGGAATTTTCCGCTTGGCCTGCCTTGTCTGTATTATCTCGGACCGGCGGTCGCGACGGGGAACACCGTCGTCTGGATCCCGGCGCCCACCACCTCCCTGGTCGCCGTGGCACTGATGGAATGCATGATCGAGGCTGGCTTGCCCGATGGCGCCATAAACCTCGTGCTGGGTGACGGCGCCGAAGTGGGTGACGAGGCGGTTATCCACCCCGGGACGCATGCGATCGGCTTTACAGGCAGTTCAGCGACGGGCGCGACCATCGCCCGGCGTGGCGCGGGCAAGCCCCTGCTCCTCGAAATGGGCGGCAACGGGCCAACCGTCGTCCTCTGCGATGCCGATATCGACATGGCCGCAGAGCAGATCGGGGCAGGCTGCTTTGCGAACGCCGGCCAGATCTGCACCGCAACCGAACGCATTCTGGTTCACCGGTCTGTCCATGATCGATTTGTGGAGGGACTGGCGAAGGCGGCGGCACGCGTCCGCATGGGTGATCCCTTCGATCCGGCAACGACCATGGGTCCGCTCAACAATGCCGCCTCATTGGACAAGATGCTGGATCATATGAGGGACGCCTCGGCGCGACGCGCGGACATCCTGGTGGGCGGCAAGATCGCCGATGGCATGCCGACCAATCTCTACTTCGAGCCGACGGTGGTAACGGGCCTGACCCGCGAAAGCCTGCTCAACACCGAGGAATCCTTCGGCCCGGTCGCTCCGGTTCTGACATTCGAGACGGACGAGCAAGCTCTGGCGCTCGCAGCGTCGAGCCCGTTCGGCCTGTCCGCGGCCGTCTTCACCAGGACCATCAACAGGGCGTTCTTCTACACCGAAAACCTGCGGGCGGGCATCGTCAACGTCAACGAAAAGAGCTGCTATTGGGAGCCGCATATTCCGGCCGGCGGCGTGGCGGGAACGCAAAGCGGCCTTGGGCGCACCGGCGGTCGGCACACCCTGATGGAGATGTGCGACCTCAAGACGATGACCATCGACGTCACCCGCTAGGCAACGGCTTGGGCAAATGAATACAGGAAGGGATGAATAGCATGACCATCATACGTCATGGAATTGGCGAGGGGCGCGGATCGGGGGGACGGAAGCTTCCCTTCGCAAAGGCAGTCGAAGCCAACGGATGGCTTCACGTCTCCGGGCAGACGCCGATGCGCGATGGCGAGATCGTCGGTCAGGGGATCGCAGAACAGGCCCGTATCGCCATCGAGAACATGCTGGCAATCGTGAGGGATGCCGGCTACCAGCCATCCGATATCGTCCGCGTCGGCGTCTGGCTCGACGATGCGCGCGATTTTTGGAGTTTCAACGCGGTTTTCGAAAGCTATTTCGGCGACAATCCGCCGGCGCGCTCCTGCGTACAGTCTGCGATGGTCGTCGATTGCAAGGTCGAGGTCGACTGCATCGCCTACAAAGCGTCCTGAGAGATCGGGAACGTGTCAGGCATGAAGAGCAAACATGGCATGAGTTCCGGCACGCCAGCCCCAGCGGACTACATCATAGTCGGCGGTGGTTCGGCAGGCTGCGTACTCGCTTCCAGGCTGACCGAGGACCCTGCAGCAAGAGTCATCCTGCTCGAGGCCGGCATGGATGCGGCCCGTCCGGAGGACTTCCCGGATCTCGCATCGTCCTATCCGGGCATCGCCTACTCCAACCCCCGCTATACCTGGCCCGGCCTCAAGGCCACCTTGCGATATAGTGGCTCGAACCAGCCTGACGACAAGGCCATCCGCTACGAGCAGGCCCGGGTGCTGGGCGGAGGATCGGCCATCAACGGCATCGGCGCGAACCGGGGCTCCCCGCACGACTACGACGAGTGGGGAGCCATGGGCATCGAAGGCTGGTCCTTTGCCGAATGCCTGCCCTATTTCAGAAAACTCGAACGCGACCTCGACATCGACAACGAATTTCACGGCAGAGACGGGCCCTTTCCGATCCGACGCCGCGGAGACGTGATCTGGACGCCGTTCACCCGCGCCATGCTGGCCGTCTGCAAGGCGCGCGGCATTCCCTTCCTGCCTGACCAGAATGGCGCCTGGGAGGAGGGCATCTTCGAGATGGCTGTCAACATGGACGAGGAGCGTCGGCGCGTGAGCACGGCCTGGGCCTATCTCACGCCGGAGATCCGCCGTCGCCCGAACCTGGAGATCCGCACGGAGACAACGGTCGCCCGCATTCTTTTCTCCGGCGGCAAGGCCGAGGGCGTGGTAGCCACGCGTGGTGGCTCGAGCGAGGAGTTGAAAGCCTGTCGCGTGGTTGTCTCGGCAGGTGCACTCGCAACACCCGCCATTCTCATGCGCTCGGGCATTGGGCCTGCCGCTCACCTTGCGGACTGCGGCATCCGGACCTTGCATCATCTGCCGGGCATCGGCCAGAATCTGATGGAGCATCCCTCTGCCGGCCTCGTACCGTTTCTAAAGCCCTCCGCCCGCCAACGCGGTATCCCGGACTATCATATTCCGATCGGCTACCGCTTTTCGTCGCGACACGCGGAATGCCCGCCGGGGGACATGCACATGAACTTCGTGACCCGCGCGGCCTGGCATCCGATCGGACGCCAGCTCGGCTCCATCTTCTTCTGGGTGAACAAATCCTATTCTCGCGGCCAGCTTCTGTTGGATCCGGCGGCGCCGGCCGGGCCGCCACGCGTGGAATTCCGGATGTTGTCGGACCGTCGCGACCTGACTCGGCTCGCCGACGCCTTCGAGCATGCCGTAAGCCTTGCCGTCGATCCCGCGCTCAACTCGGTCATTTCCGGCCTTTATGCCGGTGGCATGTCCGAAATCGGCAAGCGCTTTTCCAGGCCTTCCACGGCGGGGGCCATCGTGACGGGCCTTGGCGCCATCGGGCTGGATGCAATCGGCAAAATGCGCGAGAAGTTTTTCCCCCACATGTTGTCGAACTTCAACGATCCACTCAAGCTGACCGCAAATCGCCAGGAACTGGAGGCCTACATAACCGAGACGGTCGGCGGCGTGTGGCATCCTTCCGGCACCTGCCGGATGGGCAGGGATGGCGACAAGATGGCCGTGACGGACGGCATCGGCAAGGTCCGCGGTTTGGATGGTCTTTATATTTGTGACGCCTCTTTGATGCCGACCATACCCTGCGCCAACACAAACCTGCCAACGATCATGATCGCCGAAAAGATCGCCGATCGACTAAAGGATACGGTGAAAGAGGGGTAGGAGATGGTCGCGGCCGCGCCGCATGTATGAGAGATAACCGTCAGATCGGGACACATCTTAACCAGGATGGTGCTTCGCCGAAGCCCTCGACCAGATGATCGACGATAGCGCGAAGCTTCATCGGCATCGGCTTGACCGGGGGCCATACCGCGGAAATCGGAAGCGGCATCGGAGATACACTCTCCATGAGCGCGACGAGACGTCCATCGGCGAGCGCCTCGTGGGCGATGAACATCGGCAGGAGGGCAATGCCGAGGCCGGCGATAGCCATGTCCCGCATGGCCTCGCCATTGTTGGCGGAGATGCGGCTGCGCATCGGTACGCCGATCGTCGTGCCCGCGCCATCGGAAAACTGCCAGACCTGTGTCGACTGGACGTTGAGATACCCGATCGCCGGATGATCGGGCAGATCGGCCAATCCGGTCGGTGCCCCATGTCGTGCGAGATAGTCCGGGCTGGCGCAGACAATGCGGGGATCGTCGCAGAGCCTGCGTGCAATCAGGCCGGAATCGGGCAATTGCCCGATGCGAATGGCCAGATCAAATCCGCCCCGCACGAGATCGACGAAACGGTCGTCATAGTCGATCACCATCTCCAGATCGGGATGCCGGCGCGCGAACTCCGCCAATACGGGGCTCAGATGAAGGATGCCGAAGCTCATCGGCGCCGAAATGGCCAGTGAGCCGCGCAGGCCCGCCATGCCCCAGGCGGCGCTTTCCACCGCGTTGGTCACCTCGGCAAGGGCCGGCCGCAGGCGCAGCGCGAGTTCCGTCGCAGTCTCGGTCGGAGTGATCCGTCCGGCATGACGCTGGAAGAGCGCTGCACCCAGTGCCAGTTCCAGGTCGGAAACGCGCTTGCTCACCACCGATTTCGAAAGGTTCGCCCGGGCTGCCGCACCGGAAACGGTACCGGTCTCCATCACATCCAGGAAGGTCTTGATCTCGTCGATGGTCCATTTCATGCACCAAGCATACCGTGCCCCTCCCGGACGGGCCATAGCCGTTCGAAGATTTCGAACGCCGTATCCGGCAGACCCGGCCTTCACCACCCGGCCGGCTGGGTCGATATTGCGGTCAGTGCAGTTCCTGGAACTCAGTTCCTGAACGCAAACTTGGGAGAGCCACCATGCAGCTTACCGGCATTCATCATCTGACCGCGATCACCGCCAATGCGCCGGGGAACAAGCGGTTCTATACCGACACGCTCGGCCTTCGGTTGGTCAAGAAGACCGTCAACCAAGATGATACCAGCGCCTATCATCTCTTCTACGCGGACGGCGAAGCCACGCCCGGCACCGATCTGACCTTCTTCGACTGGCCGGTCACGCGGGAGCGCCGCGGAACCCATTCGATCAGCCGCACGGGCCTGCGCATCTCGGGCGAGGACAGTCTCAATTTCTGGGCCGCGCGCCTGCGTGACGCCGGCACGACGACCGGCGACGTCAGTCTCGTGGACGGACGTGCCAGCCTCGATTTCGAAGACCCCGAGGGCCAGCGTTTCCGGCTCGTGGACGACGGCGGCGCGGGGGAACTTCATCCCTGGAGTGGAAGCAGCGTTCCCGCAGATCACCAGATCCGGGGACTTGGGCCGATAACCATCTCGGCGCCGAAGAAGGATGCGACGGACGCACTGCTTACCCGTGTCCTCAACATGAAGGAGGAGCGGGACTATGCTTCTCCCGATGGCGAGGGCCGCGTCCATGTCTACCGCATGGGCGAGGGCGGCGCCGCCGCTGAACTCCATGTCGCCGTCCAGCCAAACCTGCCGACCGCGCGCCAGGGCGCGGGAGCCGTTCACCACGTCGCGTTCCGCACGCCGGACGTCGCGGCGATCCGTGACTGGGCCGAACGTCTCTCGCAATTCGGCGTACCGAGTTCGGGCGAGGTTGAGCGCTACTATTTCCGCTCGCTCTACTTCCGCGAGCCCGGCGGCAATCTGTTCGAGATCGCCACGGACGGCCCCGGTTTCACCGTCGACGAACCGCTGGCGAGCCTGGGCGAACGCCTGTCCCTCCCGCCCTTCCTCGAAGGACGTCGGGCTTCGATCGAGGCAGGCCTCAAGCCCCTGGCCTGACGCGAACAAAACGTAAGGCAAGAAAAACGTAAGGCACGCAATCCCTCTTGGCGCACAGGAGGGATTGCGTTCGTTTTTGAAGCGAAGAAAGTCCCGGGGGTCGAAGTCCGGCGGACATATCGGCAGCGAGAGCCCCTGCCGTGCGCAAGCCGTTGCCGCGCATTCCTCCACCGCGAATACGACCGCGCCTCGCCCTTTAATCATCCTGGATGGGGTGACTGGCGCGTGGTGGCTTCAAACGTGTTCGCCGAAATGACGGATAGAACGGCCAAGCTTATAGCCGCGACGCACTCCCGCCTGGCCAGGCCTTCGGGCACTTCCTTGCGGATGTCGATCTCAGGTTTGGTACCCTTCATCGAAGCTGCCGAGCCACGCCCGCCCGATCGACACGTCGCCAGACGCAAGTTCGTGGCCGGCTTCGATGACGCGAGCATCCAGAACCGCGCCGGATTGCCGGAGCCAGCCTTCCAGCCCGTCGGCATATTGGCCGAAGGGATCGCGCGCGCCGCTCAGTGCCAGAACCTTCGTGCCCGCGAGATCGGCTTGCGGCAACGCCTCCAGCACCGGCATCGCCCGCAGCAGGATCGCTCGGCGGATGATGCCGGGATACAAGCCCATCGCTGCCGCCGCAAAGTTGGCGCCATTGGAATAGCCCAGGAAGGTCATGTGCTCGGGATCCAACCCATAGCCTGCGATCGCGCCCTCCACAAAGGCCGCAAAGGCAGCGGCTTCCGACCGGATGTCGGCCTGGTCGAAGGTCGTCATGGTCAGGCGCCGGAACCAACGCGCGATGCCTTCCTCGTGGCTGCGCCCGCGCACGCCGAGCAGCATGGCGCGAGGCGCCATGCGATGCGCCAGAGGCATCAGGTCGGCCTCGTTCCCGCCGGTCCCGTGGAGAAGCACGACCGTGCTGCCGTCTGGGTCCGAGGGCGTGTGAAAGCGATGGATGAAGGGCAGGTCCCGCATGGGCATCCTCTCCTCGCCAGGCATGGCGAACTGCGGCAGCATCACCTTCAGATCCTCGCGCCTGTCCTCGTCGTGCGGCGGCACGAACAGCGTTTCGCCCAGATGACCGGGCTCCTCGTCGATGGCAAAGCCAGGGCCGTCCGTGGCAAGCTCGAACAGCGTGCCGCCGGGCTCGCGGACATAGAGAGAGGTGAAATACTGCCGGTCGTGAAAGCTGGTGGGAGACGAGTTGAGCCCGGTCAGTTCGGCTTGCACGTTGCGTATGGCCGACACATCCGCGGCGCGGAATGCCACGTGGTCCGCCGTACCCGTGCCGGGAACGCCCGGGACATATCCCGACGCATCGCGGATATCCACTACGTCCGTGTCGGAGACCATCCGCCGGACATTTTCCCAGCGCGACCCGGCCCGGTAGCCGAAGCGCCCGACGAAAGCTGCCGTCTCTTCGGGCATGTCCGTCAGGATGGTGACCGCGCGAAGCCGCCGCGGCGCGATCGCTTCGTCGCCCCATGGGTTTGCGGCGGGAAGATCCACGCCCACCAGCTTCACGATGACGCCATCGGGATCCTTGAGCCGGAGCACCGATTCCCCGAACTCCTGCGATGGCCCCGTGACGGGCACGCCGCGGCTCAGGGCCCTGGTCATCCAGTCACCGATGCTGGCCGGCGGCACCGCGAAAGCCACTTCCGAAACCTGGCCATTGCCGACGCGGCCGGCGGCACCATCCTCCCACACCAGGAAGGTGATGATGGAGCCGGGCGAGCCCGCGGCATCGCCGTAGAAGAGATGAAGCTGCTCGCCATCTTCATAGCCGCCGGTGCGCTTGATGAGGCGTAGGCCCAGGAAACCCACATAGAAATCGACATTCGCCTGCACCCTCCGCGTAATGAGGGTGACGTGATGGATGCCGCTTGCGGGAGTCGCGTTCATGCCGGAATTCGGCGCCACATCCATCGATCTGCCCACAGCCCGCCTCCATACTCACGCCTATGCTTGTTCTCCCGTGCGTCGCATGACTGATACCGGCTTTCCAAGCTTTCTTTCGCTAACCCGGGGTTCGCGATAGGCGAACGATCCTCCGCGAGGCCCCGGACGCACCATGCCTGTGGCTGCTGCGCGAGCTTCACCCATCAGGACACCTGCAGGTGTTCGAGATCCGCGATCAGTCCAGGCCCGGTGGGCTTCCAGCCCAGGTCCTTTCGTGTCTTCTCGCTCGATGCCAGCAGGTCGTGGCTTGCGAACATGGCCAGCCAACCGAAATGAGCCGATGCTTCCTCCGGCGTCATGGACTTCGCCGGCACGTCCAGGCTACGGCCGATGGCTTCTGCGATATCGCGCATCGGCACGCCTTCCTCGGCCACCGCGTGATATTTGGCGCCCGCCTCGTTCTTTTCCAGCGCGAGCCTGTAGAGGTGCGCGACATCCGAGATATGGGCCGCCGCCCAGCGGTTGCGCCCCTCGCCCACATAGGCCGACAGGCCCTTCTCGCGCGCCAGGGCAACGGCATAAGTGAGAAGGCCTTGCCTGGTGGTGTCATGGACCTGGGGAAGGCGCATGACCGACGCCCTCACATCCTTCAATGAAAGAGCCGTCTGTTCCGAGACACGGGGATAGGGAAAATCCGGCGGCACCTCGTCATGTTCGGTCGCAGTCTGGCCCGGCCCGGCCAATCCCGCCGTCCCCGCGGTGACGATCAGGAGCTTGCCGGTGTTGGCGAGAACCGTACCCACGGCTTCGATGGCCCGGCGATCGATCTCGCAATTCTCGGCAAAGTTCGACCAATCGTGGATGAAGGCCAGGTGGATGACGGCATCCGAAGTGGCCGCTCCTTCACGCAGGCTTTCGACGTCTTCGAGCGAACCTCGCTGCACCTGCGCGCCGATCGAGGCCAACACCTTAGCCCCCTCGTCCGAACGGGCCAGGCCAAGGACGTCATGTCCGGCCGCTATCAATTCCCTGACAACGGGAGTTCCAATGAATCCGGTCGCGCCGGTGACGAAAACACGCATGAACAAGTCTCCAGGTTTCGTTGGAGACAAATCTCGACCCAAGCGTTATTCTGGTAAAGTAGTGATGTTATCATGGTAAGATGACTAACAGGATGAGCGAGCAGCTGACTGCCGAAAACCTGCTCGGCACCTACCTCCGGGACCGGCGCATGAAGCTCGATCCGGCGGCGTTCGGCTTTCCGTCGGAGCGCCGACGCACACCGGGCTTGCGTCGCGAGGAAGTGGCGCAACGCGCCAATATCAGCCCGGCCTGGTACACCTGGCTCGAACAGGGACGCGGCGGCGCGCCCTCGGCCGACGTGCTCGACCGGATTGCGCGCGCCCTGATGCTGACTGAGGTCGAGCGCGAACATCTTTTCCTGCTCGGCCTCGGGCGCCCGCCCGAGGCGCGCTACCAGGAGAACGAGGGCGTGACACCGCGCCTGCAGCGCGTCCTCGACGCGCTGGACCCGAGCCCCGCATTCATTCGCACGGCGACCTGGAACGTGGTTGCCTGGAATCGGGCCGCCACCGTGATGCTCGGCGACTACGGCGCCTTGCCGCCGCAAGAGCGCAACGCGCTGCGCATCCTCTTCCTCGACCCCAGTGCTCGTGCCGCGCAATATGACTGGGAGAGCGTGGCGCGCCACGTGGTGGGCGCGTTCCGTATAGACGCGGCGCGGGCAGGCGCCGCAACGGAGGTGGCGCCTCTGGTTGAGGAACTCTGCCGGCTTAGCCCCGAGTTCAGGGCCATGTGGAGCGACAACGACGTTCGCGGCATGCATGGCGACGCGCTCAAGCACATACGCCATCCGATTCTCGGCCCGCTTGCCTTCGAATACTCGGCCTTTGCGGTCGACGGCCGGACGGATCTCAGCATGGTGGTCTTCAATCTGGCCACACGGGCCGACGCGGAGAAGATCGAAAGGCAGATCCGCTCGACACCAAGGCGCTCGCAAAGGTAAGTGCCGCTCCGACCGGCCGGCACGACTTTCGCTGGACCTCCCGCCATCAAGGCCGGTGCCGCGCGCATTCACTTGACACGCCTCGATCGGGCTCTGCCGGCCTTGGAACTTCCGGGCCGTTCGGCCTGTTGACAAGCCAAAAGTCCGTGAGTGTTTCATGGCCGAAACCATCAAAGACGGCGACGACTGGCAGGCACAGGTCCAGAGGACGGCGTCGGCGCCGACATTGTCCCAGGATCTGGCGCGTGCGCGCGAGCCCGGCCGGGGTCGCAACGCGAATGCGCCGGCGGACATCCCCTCCAAGGGGTGGAAGGATATAGGCGCGCGGGTCGTACTCTCCATACCGCAGAACAGGCTGCTGACACTGTCAGGCGGAGTGGCCTTCTTTGCGATACTGTCGATATTCCCGGGGATCGCGGCACTCGTGTCGCTGTATGGGCTTTTCGCGGATATCGGCACCATCGTCGATCACCTGCGCCTTCTGAACGGGGTGCTGCCGGCCAACATTCTCGATCTCATCCGCGCCCAGATATTGGGTGTCGCCATCAAGAGCAACGGCACCTTGAGCCTGGCCGTGGCATTCGCCCTGATCGTCAGTCTCTGGAGCGCCAACTCCGGCGTCAGTGCCTTTTTCGACGCGCTGAACGTGGTTTATGGGGAGAAAGAAAAGCGCAGCATCCTCGCTGTCTACGCCACGACGTTGGCGACGACGTTCGGAACGATCCTATTCATCATCCTCGCTCTCTCCGGCTTCCTGCTGTTTCCTTTGATCGCGGCCCTCGTCGGCCTGAACACGACCACGGACACGACCCTGCAGTATCTGCGCTGGCCTATCCTGCTGGTGATCGTCATGGCCGTGCTGTCGATCACTTACCGCATCGGGCCGAGCCGGACCGATGCGAAATGGCGTTGGATTACGCCGGGAAGCGCGGCGGCTGCCATAGCATGGGTTGGAGTCTCCATGGCCTTCTCCTGGTATGTGGCGGAATTCAACAGCTATAACCGCCTCTATGGCTCGCTCGGTGCGATCGTCGCCTTCATGACCTGGTGCTGGATCTCCATCTTCGTCAGTCTTCTCGGTGCCGCCGTCGACGCGGAGACCGAGCATCAGACCTCCCGAGATTCAACCGAGGGGCCGGCAAAGCCGCTGGGCGATCGCGGAGCGACGATGGCGGATCATGTCGGCAAATCGACTGAAGAACTGGGCCTGTAGAGGCATCGCCCTGCAGCATCCCGCACGGGACGCTGCAACAATTTGTCTGTTCCGCGGTTGTCAACCATTCCACTGGAGGAACTGCCGATGCCCCACGCGTCAGCCCGCAAGCCAGAAATCCCGCCTGATCCGCAATTCGGTGAGGATGTGAAGAAACCGGACGGCTCGAAGCCGCAGATGGGAGAATTTCCGCCGGCAGCCGCCCCGCTCGATGCCGCGACCAAGGCAGTGCTTGATGACAAAAACAAGGCCTCGCCGCCACCTATCATTCCCAGTGACGAATAAAGCGCCGGTCCTATCGGTTGCGCCGATCCTTGTCGCGGGTCAGCGCGGCAGGCTTGTGGGCGGCCCGCTTACCCTGTTCGGTCTCGACGATAAATTCGGGATTGTCCCCGGAAGCCGCCACTTTGTGGCCCTTGATCGACGCGGGACGGGTAATTTCCCCGACCACCCTGCCATGGGCCTTGCCGCCGTGACTTTTCCAGCTGACGGCATCTCCCTTTTCGAGCGATTTCGTCATGTCATCATTCCTTCTGCGAAGTGTTCAGGCCGAGGCGACCTTGCAGGGTGTGCAGCGCGCTAGGCGACAGCTCCGTCCTCGAACTCGACTCCGTAGTCCCGCAAGGCCGACCTGGTGCGAGAAATCTCCCTCGTCAGGATGTTCTCCAGGCCCGATACGAGGATTATAGTGATCTGAGGCCTCAATATGCGCTCGACCGGCCGGTTAGAACCGGTCGTGTAGGTCAGGCGGAACTCCGGCGCCTGACGTATTTCCCTCAAAGCCATCTCCAGTTCATCGAGTTCCTCGAAGAGGCCGGCGATACGAAGAAAATCTTCTTTCTTCATGGTATTCCCCCCTCGGCGGCGTACGCGACTGCAACCCACCACAACCGGCGGCTGCCTCGTTGGACGATGCCCGTTTCGGCGTCACAACTGCGGCGGGGAGACGAAGTTCCCTTTCCAGGGCAGGGGCCGCCGCACTATTCATCCCTGACGTTGCGGCCGAGAATGCCGCCGTGGAGAGCTTCGCAACTCTCGGGCAGCGAAAGCAGCGATATCCCCGACACCATTTTATACACAGGCAACTGCGGCGGTTAAGGAGCCCTCGACTGGCTCAAAGCGCCGCCCGGGTTTAGGTTGGCGCCCATGCCAGCGACAAGGACGATGCCAGCAGCAACACAGCCCATTCGTCCCGTTCCAGCCTGGGGCAGGATCAGGGCCCGCCTGCCGGAAGAAGCCGACGCGATCTTCGCTGCCGGCGTCAGCCTGGCCGCGCTCGATGGCTTTGTGCGCTCCGAACCTGCGTTCGCAGGCGTCTGGCGCCAGCGCCTGGCGCTGGCCGCGGCTGCGGCAAGTACCCGCCTGCTGGGCCGGCGCGAGGACGAAGCCCAGCTGCGCGACGCCTGGTGCCTGCGCAAGGCAGGCGATGCGCCAGGGCCAGGCGGCGCGATCCTCGGGCTTTGGCATCGCTTCGCCCGATCCCGTACCGGCCGGATCGAGGCCGACTTCGAGGCCATGGCGATGGTTCTCGGCCTGGATCTGAAGAGCAGGGCAGGGGAGATCGCCCGCCTTCTCGATGGGACCATGCGCGAAGAGGTCCTGCCGCTTCGGGCTGCCATTGAATTGACGCAAGCCCTGGCAGCCGTGCTGCCGCACGACGGCGAGATCCTCATCCTCCTTCTCGCCGATTTCACCCTTGCCGCCAGGATGGGCTGGCCGATACCGGTGCCGTTGCTGACAACCCAGATCCACCACCCGATCCTGCGGCGCGGCGAACCGCGCCGCCGGCCCCGCGTGGGGGAGGGGACCTGGCCGGCGACGATGGCTGCTGCCTATGCGCTTGCCGCAGCCGGTGCGCTCGATCTCGCTGCCGACCTTGCCCGTCGCGCCACCGCCCTGCAGGCAGCCGTGCCGAAGCTCCGGGCAAGGGGTGCACAAGCGGTCGTCGCCGCCGTGCTGGAGGAGGACGCGCTGGCGCCGGCTTCGGCATCGGCGGCGATGAGCGATCGCGCGCTCAGGCGCCTGTTCGATCGGCTGGTGTCGCTTGGCGGCGTGCGCGAACTCAGCGGCCGGCCGAGCTTCCGGCTCTACGGGCTCTAGCATGCGCAAGCCCAGGGCCACTCCCGTTTTCGACCGTGATCTTGCCGACTTGCCCCCGCAGCTGCGCTGGCGGCAATGGATGGGGCGGGTGGAGGCGGTGATCTTCGCTTCGTCCAAACCGGTCAGGCGTGAGGATCTCGTCGGGGTCGTGGGAGAGAGCTGCAATCTCGACCTGCTGATCGATGATATCCGGGCCGAACTCGCCGATCGTCCGTACGATCTCGTCGCGGTGGCGGGCGGCTGGCAGCACCGCACACGGCCGGCTTTTGCCACCGCCATCCAGACGAGCATGCTCGCCGGTCCACCGCGCGCTGAACTGACGCCGATCGAGGCGACGGTCTTGCTGGCCATCGGGTATTTCCAGCCGGTGACGCGCGGCGAACTCAGCAGGATGTTCGGTCGCGAGATCAGCCGCGACCTGATCGCTGCCCTGCGCGGCGACGGCTTCGTCGCGGCCGGTCCGCGAAGTCCCCAGCCGGGCGCCCCCTATACCTATGTCACCACACCCGCTTTCCTCAGCCATTTTGGCTTCCAGACCCTTCGCGAGTTGCCGGACATCGAGGCCCTCGAGGACGCGGGCCTGTTGAGCAAGGAAAAACTCTTAGCCGACGACAGCCTGGACTTCGTCTCTCCCGGGGCCGAGGAACAGGAGGAGGAGGACGAAGAACCGAGGGATCGCTAACCCCGGCTAACGTTTGGTTCCCCACCAGGGAACCAAATGGCGACTTCGCGGTTCTTTGGCATGCGGGCAGCCAACTGTTGCTGGATGCGCCGGGAGAGGCCCCCGATTACCCACTCCCGACACACCATGGTTCGTCTCCCGACGCGCCCTCTGCGAAGGTCGATGGCGAGGCCGAGCAGATACTGTTCGTCAGGGGAGCCCGCTTTGTCCTCCAACCGAGCGGGCTCCCACTGATTCCATGGATATCTCAAACTTCAGTCGCAGCAGTCGCGATACGACTCGGATCCTCAACGCCCTCTGGGAATCGCTTCATCCGGATCAAGGCCCACGGCCTAACAACTGGCATCCCATCCGGCGGGAAGTCTCGAGGTTGAACCTTAAGATCATCCGCGGAATCGGGCAGGATAGTCTGGTGACAATCCAGCGTTGGCTCCAGGAAAGCCGCGAAATGGAACCCGATCGTCCACGAGACGTTACTTCTGCGACAGGTAGGCGCCTGTGACTGGGAAACCCGATGTTTGAGAGGGCATCCCCTCGCTTCAACTCGACACCGGCATTCCCATCCGGCCGTTCAGTTTGATCCAGAAGGAAGTTGAAGGGCCACCATAGCGCTCCCGTCAGGGGAGCTTGCAGAACCGCAATGGTTCCGACACCCTGCAAGCTCCCCACCGTTTCGGGCCATTTCCCGTTGGTTGGGGCTCGCCCGCTCCGAGGGCAAACCTCCCTGGCGAGCCCCTTCCGACGAGTGACGGCAAGACGACGGGGAGGGCGGTCGCTGACTTCCACTTGGTTGCGCCCCCGGCTATGCAGCGGCAGCGCTCTGCGTGATCTTTTCGCAGGTCAATCACCCAGCTGTGAGTTCCCCAATCCCTTCCTGGGACGCCGAATGCCGGACACCATCGGCACCGAGGTGTCGGCCATTCAGAGCTACGACTTCCTCGTCGATCAGAATGACCATCCGCGGAGAAGCCAAAGCAATGATCTTCTTCGACCCAGGATACGGATTTGCCGGAACGAACGTCGCTGGCTTCAGCGTGATCTCTGGATGGATTTCGGATGTTGTTGAGAAATCTATCCGTGACAGCACTGCTGGGCATTGGCGCCATGGCGCTTGCTTCGAACAACGCCTCGGCACGCATCGTATGCAACGAGGACGGGGGGACGGGGACTGCTGGCACGTCAGGCAGCATTATGAATACAGGCCCGGATTCAAACTCGTGATCCATCCTGACAACTGGCGCTGGAGGGACCGTGACAGATACCGCTGGCGCGAACATGAGGGTCGCGGTTATTGGCAGGGTGGCAGTTGGGTCGAGTTCTAGCGACTCGCCTGTCAGGCCAGTCGTGACGTGAAAAACCCGCCCCTCGCAGTCGAAGGGCGGGTTTGTTTATATCATTTCTACCAAATTCTTAGATTAATCGATTCATATGCTTGTAACAACTCTTATTAATTCGTGAAACCGACAAAATTTCTCTCGGAGGAACATTGGCTGATTTGCTCCGTTTTCTTCAAGATTCCTCCCAAGGGAACAGTCCGAAACGATTGGAGATCGCCATGACTACGAAATCACTTCTTATCGCGACGGCCTTCGCGCTTTGTGTCGCGGCACCGACCGCCGGCTTCGCGCAAGGCGTGTTGCCGGGAGCGAAGAATGGCGCGGAACAAGGCAATGATGCCGCAGGACCCGTCGGCGGCGTCGTGGGGGGCGCGGTCGGTGCCATAACGGGCGGTATCAACGGTCTCATCGGCATCAAGGAAAAGCCGCGCTTCAAGCAATATGTCATCGAGCAGCAACCCCAGGTCTACAGGTACGACCAGCCGGTTGCAGTCGGTGCGGTCCTCCCGGCTGAGGGGATCCAATATTACGAGGTGCCCGCCGAGTATGGGCATGTCACCTATCGATACGCTTACGTGAATGACGAGGTCGTTCTTGTCGATCCCGGCACCCACCGTATCGTGCAGGTCGTGCAGTAACCGAACTGAGGCCGGCTCGAGCTAGTCGAGCACCAGGTGCGCAACGGCCCGATCCGGCGCCAAAGTCTGGCGAAGGGCGATGTCTCCGCGACATTGCCCTCGCAGTGCGCCCTACGAAGACCTGCTGCTGACAGAAACACTCCCCGGAAGCCGAGTGGCCCCGACCTGTAGCTGTCGCAGCAAATGCGAACTCCCGGCCGGGGCGTGGCGCGGTAGGGATGGAACTTCCCAGCCTGCGGTCGGCCTCACCGCGTTTGCGGGAGCCTGCCGCCCGAAGGCGCAGCCGCCGATCCCCAATGACACCTCGCCAAAGCGAGATTGCCGAGCCGCCGTGTTCGAGCTTGTTTTGTCAATCCGCCCGCAGCCCTCGACTCCTCTGGTCTCCGTGTCGCGCGGGACCACCGAAAGTTTGCTTTGCGAGTTCCTCTCGGGGGCAAACGGGCCGTCAGCGCAGGTCCGCGCGAAGCTCGCGTACGCCCCTTCCCAAGCGTTCACGCAAAAGCGTTCGCAACGTAGCTCCGTCGACGTAGCCGACCTCCGCGGCAATGGCGTCGAGGTCTAGACCGCTGCCATGGAGAAGAGATTGCGCCCGCTCGACGCGAAGATCCTGGAAGTAGGAAAGCGGCGATTTACCGAGTATCGCCTCACAGCGACGCTGCAGCGTGCGCGCGCTCGTCGCCAGTGCGCTGGCGGCTTCCTGCAACGAGAACCCAGCCTTGAGATTGTTTCGTGCCCATTTCTCGAAGCGCAAGATCAGGGGGTCCGCCTGCGCCAGGTGATTGGGAATGATGTAGGGCGCTTGCAACGAGCGGATATCCGCAAGCAGGTACCGTGACACGAGGGCTGCCAGTTCGGGGCTCGCCTTCCGTATCAACCAGAGGACGAGGTCGAGATGCCCCATTGCGGCGCCTCCCGTAACGCCCCTGTCCGAAGGCACCAGCATGCGAGACTCGTCGAGCAGGACATTGGGATAGCGCTGCCGGAACAAGGGCGCCAGCCACCAGGTCGTCGTCGCCTCGCGATGATCGAGCAGTCCGCTGTCCGCCAGAAGGAACGTCCCGATACAGGATGCCGCGATCTGTGCGCCTTCGGCATGCCATTGCAACAGTTGCGCCTTGGCTTTCCTCACATCCGGCCGCGTGAGTGCCTGAACCAGTTGCTCTGGAGCGCCGGTAGCCAACGCTGGAACGAACACCCAATCCGGCTTCAGATCGGGCGTTATGGCCTGCACGGGTATTCCCAACCCCTGGCTTGAACGGACCTGCCTGCGGACGCCAACGATCGAAACGTTGAAATTGGGCGCTCCGCCCATCTGCTGGGCCGAGAATTTATTGGCGAGCGCCAACGCGTCGAGCACCACGGTCAACCCCGTGTCAAACAGGCCCTCAAGCGCGAGGATCGTAATTCGCATGGCGTAAATGGCTATAAAGTTGGCATTTACGACAATACCAGGAAAGGGAGCCGCCCGCTAGTCTCCATCTCGTCGAAACTGACTAGCAGACAGGAGATCACGGATGAAAGTCTTTGCTATCGGGAGGGCCGCCAAGCCAATCACGGACGAAGATCGGCAGCAGATCATGCCCACGGAGGTTCCTCACACCCTGCAACTCTATCTCGAGGGCAAGATCGAGCAGTTCTTTTTCACTCAGGATAAGCCGGGCGTGGTCTTCCTGATGAATGTCGAGTCGGTGGAAGAGGCCAGGTCGACCATCGATGCGCTGCCGCTCGCCGCCGGCGGCTTCCTTGCCTATGAATTCCTGCCGGTCGGCCCGCTCAAGCCACTCGGTCTGCTGATCCAGGGCAAGTAACCGCGGGACGTGCCAGCACCTAGAAACCGGCGACGCGGATCCTCGCGTCGCCGGAAGAGATGCCGGCGCGGGCGCAGCCCGGCTCAGGACACTTTCAGCAAGTACCCGAAATCGCCCTTCCGGGCTACGATGTCGGCCAGGGAGTATCGATCGAGCGTCGTCAGGAATGCGTTGAGTGCCTCGTCCAGCACGCTCGTGAGACCACAGGCGGGCGCGATGATGCAGGAACTGCAACCAACCAGGTCAAAATCGTCCTCCGTATGTCGCACCAGGGCGCCGACATTGATCTCGGCGGCTGGTCTCGCCAGGCGTATGCCCCCATTACGCCCCCGTACGCTCTCCAGATATCCGGCATTCACCAGATCGTTGACGACCTTCATCAGATGATTCTGCGAGATGGCATAGGCGCGTGCGATGTCGGCGATCGAGCATAGCTTGTCCGGCTTTCTGGCCAGATACAGCAGCACCCGCATGGCATAATCGGTATATCGCGTCAGTCGCATCGGTTCGCTCTCAAAACATGTATTATTGTTGCATGTTTAATCGCACTGGTATAGATGCATCCAAGATACATGTTTTGGAGGCTCCGATGGCAGCATTCAACCGCGAGCGCAGGGGACCCTGTCGCCGCCTCGCTGCGTCTTAGGCGTCGCAGGCGGAAAATGCCTGTCAGCTTCGGCCACAAGGCTCCCGCTTCCCAATAACGCTGGCTTCAAGGAAAATGTGGGCTTCCTGCTGCGGTCCGCCGCAGGCTGACGGGCCATCTCGCGTTTCCAGTCTTCCACCGATCGTCAATGTACAGGAGATACCGATGTCGCAGCCCCTCAGCGCGCAAACAATCGCGCTCGTCAAGGCCACCGTTCCCGCACTCGAAGCCCATGGTCTGGATATCGTGCGCGAAATGTACGCGCGCATGTTCAGGAACCCCGAAATTCGCGACCTGTTCAACCAGTCGCATCATGGCGATGCCGGATCCCAGCCCCGCGCGCTGACCGGCGCGATCCTCGCCTATGCCAGCAACATCGAAAATCTGGGCGCGCTTGCGCCCGCCGTCGAGCGGATCGCGCAAAAGCATGTCGGGCTGCAGATTCTGCCCGAGCACTATCCCTATGTCGCCGAGGCCCTGCTGGGCGCGATCAAGGCCGTGCTGGGCGATGCGGCAACCGACGATATCCTCGCCGCCTGGGGGGAAGCCTACTGGTTCCTCGCCCATATCCTGATCGCACGCGAGGGACGCATCTACACCGAGCAGAAGGAGACGGCGGGCGGCTGGAACGGCTGGCGCGATTTTCGTGTCCAGGAGGTGGTGGCGGAAAGCAGCGTCATCAAGTCGTTCATCCTGCGCCCGCTCGATGGCCAAAGCGTCATGGAACATAGGCCGGGGCAGTACCTCACCTTCTGGTTCGAGCTTCCCGGCCAGCCGCCGGCCAAGCGCAACTACTCGATCTCAAGCGCGCCGAATGGAGAATCCTACCGCATCTCGGTGAAGCGCGAGCCCCACGGTCTGGTGTCGCGGTGGCTCCACGATCAGGCTGCGGCAGGAACGGTCCTCAAGGTTGCGGCGCCGGCCGGCGAATTCTTCCTCGCAGATCGGCCCGAACGACCGGTTGTGCTGCTATCCGGCGGTGTCGGCCTCACGCCCATGATGGCCATGCTGGAAACGCTGGTAGCCCTCGGCATCGACGTGCCGGTGCACTACATCCACGGCACGCATAATCGCGACACACATGCGATGCGCGACCATGTCCGCGCGCTCGCCCGCAAGGGCAAGGCGGTGCGCGTCACCGACTTCCACCAGACGCCGCTCGCCGACGAGGCCGAGGGACGCGACTACGACATCGCGGGCCTCATCACCGACGACTGGCTGCTCGCCAATACCCGGGTCGCCGAGGCGGACTATTACATCTGCGGGCCGCGTCCCTTCCTGCGCGCAGCCGTTTCGACGCTCTCGCTCGCGGGCGTGCGATCCGACCGCATCCACTACGAGTTCTTCGGCCCCGCCGACGAGTTGCTCGCGGCCTGAGCCGATCGCCGGGATGAGGCGAGGGTGCCTCATCCCGTTCAGGCGGCAAATACACAACAGGCGAGTGTCACAACGCATATATCCCATGCCACAATTCCGGCTATCGTTCCGGGAGCGAAAGGGAGGGGCTGGCTCAATGCGGTGGCGTCGACGGATTTTCGCCGGGTTGTTCGGATTTCTGATGGCAGGGGCCGCCTTTGGCCGCGAACCGACGGAATGCGATCGCCTGGCTGGATCACCCACGGACCCCAATCGACTCGGTGGGGGCGTCGGCTTGTACGGGATCCAACCGGCCGAGGCCATCGCGGCCTGCGAAAAGGCCTTGGCAGCCGATCCCGCCAATCCGCGACTTCGTTTCAACCTCGGCCGCGCCCAGGCCGCGAGCGGCGACATCGAGAAGCAGGCGGGCCAGGGGGCGCTGGCCGGACAGAATTTCAAAGCCGCAGTGGACCAAAACTATCCCGCCGCGCAGGTCGAACTGGCGGCTTTGTACTGGCGCGGCCACGATGGTTTCCCGCTGGACATCGGCGAGGCCATGCGCCTGCTTGAGAAGGCGACGGCACTCGATGCCCGCGAGGCCGGCTCGCAGCGCAGGAACCTGTTCGCCGACGCGACATTCGCGATCGACCTCAACACGGCGCAGGTCCGGTTCATCAAGCAGGCCGCCGATGCCGGTGACGCAGATGCGCTCTATGCGCTCAGCCTGCCAATGAGCCTGAGCCAGGACCAGCAGGCCGACGTCGCCCTTCTCTGGCACAAAGCGGCGGCATTGCATCACGCGCAGGCGGCCTTCGATCTCGCCAGGATGTATTTCCGCGGCAAGGGCGGACTGGCCAAGAATCCGCAGGAGTCGCTGCGCCTGATCCAGCAGGCCACGGCCGGCGATGATCCCTTCGTGTGGGAAGAAGCGGCGATCGCCTATGAGCGGGGGCAGTACGGCCTGCCGAAGGACGAGAAGCTTGCGGCCCGGCTCTTCAAGCAGGCCGCGGACGCGGGCGACCGCTTCGGCCTCTACGACCTCGGGCGGTACCATGAGGAGGGCAGGGGCGGCCTGTCCCAGGATGCGGCTGAAGCGGCACGGCTCTACAAGCTCGCGGCCGACCAGGGCAACGAAGATGCCGCTCTCGCGCTCGCCCACGACATGACGGAAGGGCGAGGAGGCTATCCGGCTGACCGAGCCAGGGCAGCCGAGTACCTCAGGAGCGCCGCCCGCTGGAGCACGCGTGCGAAGGAGGAACTGTCCGCAATGGGGCAGTGAAGGGCCAGATAGCTCCCACTGCCGCCGCGGCGCTTCGTGTCGCAAAGGGTTCACCTGACGCGGGCCGCTTGGCAGGATCGTGCAGACGCATCTGCCGACATGAGCCGGATTGACGAGGCTCCATCCCGACAGGGCAGGCCGGATCGTTCGATCGCGGCGCTGGCGTGTGCAGGGCCGCAGTTGTGCGCCGTAGCAGAGGTACTGGCCAAACGGATCGATCGGCCAAATGAGGCGATACGAGCGCGGATCGATATCGTCCCTGACCAATTGCCGGGCAACTGCCGAAATTGCAACCATTGGTCTGGCCAAAACTTCACCTCGACAGACAGGCCTGACCATATTAGCTTTTCCCTCATGAGGCTTGGCCCTTCGGTCAAGAGGCCGCTACGCCTCGAATATGCAAAAAATTATGCCATTCTGAGGGGATAACGGATGTCGATGCACGGCGCGACTGCCCGGACCAGCAACGGCCGGGGATCAATATTTGGTCAAAAAACACGCCCACAACGGGCAAACTGGTATGACCAACATGTTTTGCCTACCATTATCGGTCTGGCCGCCGGACTTGTTGGACTGGCGCTGCCATACGCTCCCGCATCGGCGCAGGATGCAAAGACCACTCTCATCGTCGCCGGGCCGCGCACCCCGGAATCGCTCGACCAGGAATACCCTCCCACCGAAGCGGGCCACGAGGCGCGCCGAAACATCTATGAGCGCCTGCTGGCCTATGCGCCGATGAAGAACCAGGACGGCATAACCGTCGAGGACTTCAGCAAGATCGTGGGAGGCCTGGCCGAGAGCTATGATCTCGCCCCCGACAAGACCTCGATCACCTTTCATCTTCGCAAGGGCGTGAAGAGCTATGTGGGCAATGAGCTCAGCGCCGACGACGTCATGTGGACGTTTCAGAGGGGCTGGAACCTCAAGGCGACGTTCCATTGGTATATGACGCAGGTTCTCAAGGTCGAGGACTACGACAAGGCGTTCAAGAAGATCGACGACTACACCGTCCAGGTCTCCATTCCGCATCCCTCGCCATTGCTGGACCGGCTGTGGGTCAACAACGACCTCGGTATTCTCGATGCTGTCGAGGTGAAGAAGCACGTGACCGCCGACGATCCATGGGCATCCAAATGGCTCGCCAATCACTCGGCATCCTTCGCGCCCTATCAGGTCGTCAAGGATGTTCCCGGGCAGGAGGTGGACTACGAGGCCAACCCGAACTACTGGCGCGGCGCGCCCAAGCTCAAGCGGATCATCTTCCGGGAAATGCCCACCTCGTCGAACCGCGTCGCGGCCCTGCAGGCCGGCTCCGTCGACGTCGCCGAATGGCTCGTGCCGCGTGAGCTGAACCTCCTCGAAAAGACGCCCACGGTGAAGATCTGGAAGGTATTCGGCAACTACATCCATCGGGTCGAGATGTACAATGCAAAGCCTCCCTTCGACAACGTCAAGGTACGCCAGGCGCTGAACTACCTGGTGCCGCGAGACCAGATCCTCAAAGCCGTCTACTTCGGGACGGCGCGGGAGACCAAGAGCCCGATTTCGGAGATCTATCCTGCCTTCACGGATCAGTATTTCAACTATACGACCGATGTCGACAAGGCGAAGGAACTGCTGAAGGAAGCCGGCATGCCGGATGGCTTCAAGACGCAGCTCGGCTATCGCACCGGCGAGCCGATCGAGGAGGAGATCGCCCTCATCCTGAAGACCGCCTTCGCCAAGGCCGGCGTCGATGTCGAACTCCAGAAGCTGCCGGCCTCGACCTTGGTCGACAAATATACCAAGGGCGAGATGCCCATGTACTTCTTCCGCGACATGGCGATCGTGCCCGACGCCGCCTATGTCGCAAACCTCTGGCTCAACAGCGCTTCGCTCATAAACTACTCGCATTTCAAGAGCGACGAGGTCGACAAGCTCATCAACGAAGGGCTGACCTCGACCGACGAGGCGAAGCGTACCGAGGGCATGCATCGTGTGCAGCAGATCGTCATGGAGCAGGCGCCGTGGGTGTTCCTGATGAATCCCGGATACCAGCTCGCGACGCGTGCCAACGTGAAGGGCTATTCCTGGTACACGCCGAACGGCAACAACTGGTACGACTTCTACAAGGAATGACGTCTGGCCGCCCTTTCGAGGGCTGATGGCAGCATAGGTCTGCGCCGGCACCTGTCGGCGCGGGCCCGAGTGGAGCTTCCCCAAGCCATGACCTTTACTGCAAGCTGGCGCTCCCTACCGCGCCCGATCCGTATCGTCCTGTCCCGCATCAGCATCCTGTTCCCGCAAATGTTCGGGGTCATGCTGGTGACCTTCGTCCTCATCCGGCTGCTGCCTGGCGATCCGGCCCTGCTTCTGCTTGGCAACATGGCGACGCCCGAGGCGCTCCAGAGTTTGCGCGAACGCCTCGGCCTGAACGACAGCATCTGGCAGCAATTCCTGCATTACATGGCGAATGTCGCTCACGGCGACCTCGGCACCTCCATCTTCACCTCCAATCCGGTGCTGAGCGATCTCATGGAGCGTGCGCCCGCGACGCTCGAACTGATTACATGGGCGATGGCCGTGACCGTCGTCGTAGCCGTCGCGATCGCCATCGCGGCGACGGTCTGGCGCGGCGGCATCATCGACTATGCAAGCCGTATCTATGGCCTGGCCGCAGGTGCCATCCCCGACTTCTGGGTCGCTCTGCTGCTCATCTTCTTCCTGTTCTATCTGGCAGGCATCGCCCCCGCACCCTTCGGCCGCATCGACGCCCTGCTGAATCCGCCGACCCGCATCACCGGCTTCTACACGATTGACAGCCTGCTGACCGGCAATTGGGAAGCTCTCGCCTCTTCCGCCGGCCGGCTGGCGCTGCCCGTCCTGACCCTGACCATCGTCAATGCCGGCGCGTTGATGAAGATGACGCGGACCGTATTCGGCGACATCTACCGCTCCGATTTCATCCGTCACGCCCGCGCTTGCGGCCTGCCCGAACACGTGATCGTGCGGAGCGCGCTGCGCAACAGCCTGCCGCCGATCATCACGCTCGTCGGCTTCCTGTTCGGCTTCCTGCTCGGCGCCGCGGTCCTGGTCGAAACCATCTTCGCCTGGGGCGGCCTGGGGCAATATGCGGTCCAGGCCGTGGTCAACAGCGACTATCCCGCGCTCCAGGGCTTCGTGCTGGTCGCGGCCGGTTTCATCCTGGTGGTCTACATGGTGGTCGACATCCTCTACGAATTCGCAGATCCGAGGATCAAGGTATGAAGGCCTTCGCATCGCTCGTCCGCCGTCATTTTGGCGTCGCGGCCGCCATCGGTCTGGGGCTGCTGGCCCTGCAGATCCTCGCAATCGTGTTCGCGCCGCTGATCGCGCCATATTCGCCCATCGATGCCGATCCACTGAGTTCGCTTGAACCGCCCTCGGCCGCGCATTGGTTCGGTACGGACGTGTCCGGCATGGACATCTTCTCGCGCGTGGTTTTCGCGACGCGCGTCAACCTGCTGATCAGCATCGTGGCCGTCCTGGCCGCCTTCGTGATCGGCGTGCCGATCGGCCTCATCATCGGCTACTACAAGTCCGCGCTCAGTTCGCTCGTGATGCGGCTCTTCGACTTCATCCAGTCGTTCCCGGTCTTCGTGCTCGGCATGGCGCTGGTATCCGTGCTGGGCCAGGAGATCTGGAACGTCGCCATCGTGCTCGCGGTCCTGTTCATTCCGATGTTCGCGCGACTGATCCGCGCCGAGGTTCTGTCGCTGCGCGAGCGCCCCTTCATCAGCGCCGCGCGCTGCAGCGGGGCCACCGACCTGTCGATCATGTTCCGGCACATCCTGCCCAATGCCCTGACACCGGTGATCGTGCAGGTATCGATCAGCATCGGCATGGCGATCCTGTTGACGGCGGGGCTGTCCTTCATCGGTGCCGGTGTGCGGATGCCGACACCCGAGTGGGGCCTCATGGTGAGCACAGGCGCCCAGCAGATGATCCTGGGCGTGTGGTGGGTCGCCCTCTTCCCCGGCCTTGCCATCGTGCTGTCGGTGCTGTGCTTCGCCCTGCTGGGGGATTTCGTCCGCTCCGTAACCGATCCGAATGCGGAGACTGTCTCGTGAGCGCCGAAATCGATACCCCGCTCCTGGAGGTGAAGGACCTCAAGGTCGCGTTCGGCGACGGTCCTCCGGCGCTCGACGGTGTCAGCTTCGTGCTGCGGCGCAACGAGATCGTCGGCCTCGTGGGTGAGACCGGTGCCGGCAAGTCGCTGCTCGCGCGCGCCATCATCGACCTGCTTCCCGAGCAGGGGCGCATCACCGGAGGCGAAATACGGATCGAGGGCCAGCGCCTTCGGGATCTCTCGCCTGCCCGCAAGCGCGAGTTGAGGGGTGCCGAGGTGGCCCTGATCGGCACCAACGCCAAGCTCCTGCTCGATCCGGTTGCGACAGTCGGCGCCCAGGTGATGCGTGTGCTTCGCGCGCATCAGGACGTCGGCAGGGCCGAGGCGCTGCGTCGCACGATCGAGGTGTTCCGCCAGGTCGGCATCGTCAATCCGGAAAAGCGCGTGGGTGCCTATCCCCATGAAATGTCGGGCGGCATGGCGCAGCGCGTGGTGATCGCCATGGCGCTGATCGCCGGCCCCAAGCTTATCCTCGCCGACGATGCCACCCTTGGGCTCGATGCGACCATCCAGGCTCAGGTTCTGGACCTCTTGGTCAGCAAGGGGCGCGAACTGGGCCTGGGCGTCCTGCTCATAACCCATGACCTCGGCATCGTTTCCCACTACTGCGACCGGGTCGGCATCATGCAGGGCGGGCGTCTGGTCGAGCTCAAGCCCGTGCGGGCCTTCATGAAAGGGCCCGAACTTCGATACAGCCGGGAACTTCTCGAGGCCGCCAAGGTACGGCCCACGCCGAGGGACCGCGCCGCCGACGGTGCGGCCAAAGCCGAGGCGTCCCTCCTCAAGGTCGACAATCTGTTCAAGACCTTCGTTGTCGACGGCGGGCAGTCGGTGGTCCGTGCGGTGGATGGCGTCTCCTTCTCGCTGCGCAAGGCCGAGACCCTGGCGCTCGTCGGCGAAAGCGGGTCGGGCAAGACGACCGTGGGGCAATGTCTCCTCAAATTGCTTCCCGCCGACTCGGGCTCGGTGATGTTCGACGGCACCGAGATCCTTGCGCTTCGGGAGGGTCGCTTTCGCAGCCTGCGCCAGCGCCTCCAGATGGTTTTCCAGGAGCCCTACGTCGCCTTGAATCCACGCTGGCAGGTGCAGGACCTGATCGGCGAGCCGATGGCGCTCGGGCCCCGGCTTACCAGCCAGCAGCGCGCCGCCGAGATTGCACGCCTGCTCGACCTCGTCCATCTGCCGCGCCGCCTTGCCTCGCTCTACCCCCACCAGCTCACGGCGGGCGAGCAGAAGCGCGTAGGCATTGCCAGGGCGCTCGCCACCGGTCCCGACTTCGTGGTGTTCGACGAACCCACCACGGCGCTCGACATCAGGGTACGCGCCCAGATCATCGATCTCGTGCGCGAACTGCAGGCCGGGATCGGGCTGTCGGCGCTGTTCATCACCCACGATCTCAACTCGGTTCGCTCGCTCGCGCACAATGTCGCGGTCATGCGGCACGGTCGAATTCTTGAATATGGCGAAACCGAGCGGATCTTCTCCGCGCCGCGGGATCCCTACACGAAGATGCTGCTCTCGGCCGAATTGCCGATCGAGGGAAGCGACACAGATGGACTCAACCGCATCAGCTTGGAGCACCCCGCCCCATGACGTTCAAAGCACCCATCCTGGTCACAGGAGCCGCAGGCCTCATCGGCAACAAGGTCCGCCAGATCCTCGAGGAACGTGGCGAGCGGGTGATCGCGATCGACCGTGTCGCGGGTTCCGGTACGTTCGGCCTCGTGACGGAATGTGATCTTGGCGACGTGCACCGGCTCCACGAGCTCGCGCGCGACGGCATCGAAGGAGTCATTCATTGCGGAGCCTATTCGGGCCCGATGGTAGCTCGCGACAATCCGTACTCGATGGTCCAGGTCAATATCGTCGGCACCGCCAACATGCTGGAGGTCGCCCGCGTGCATGGCGCCAGGCGCTTCGTCTACTGCTCGTCGACCAGCGCCTATGGTCCAACCCCGCCTGCCCCGGTGCCGGAGGACGTTGCGCTCCATCCCTCGACCGTCTACGGCGCCAGCAAGGCCGCCGGCGAACAACTCGTCTCGACCTATGCATCGCAATACGGCCTGAACGGCACCAGCCTGCGCCTGTCCTGGGTCTACGGCCCACGCCGCACCACCGACTGCATGATCCGCGCCATGATCACCGACGCGCAAGCCGGCCGGCCGACGCGCGCGCCCTTCGGCCGGGACTTCCAGCGCCAGTACATCCATGTCGAGGACGCTGCCGGCGCCCTTGTCGGCGCCTTCGACAAACCGGCGCTGCCGCGCCGCGCCTATACCGTCACGGGCGGTACCTGCAAGACGCTCGGCGAGATCGCCGGCATCGTCCGGGACCTGTTTCCGAACGCCGATATCGAGCTGGGAACGGGCGCCGATCCGGTCGACGACATCCAATACGAATTCGACATTACCGCCGCGAGGCGGGATCTGGGCTACGCGCCTCGCTACGACCTGGCCGAGGGTATTCGAAGCTATGCCGATTGGCTGTCGGCCCAGGCATCCGCCAACAAGGAAATGATCTGATGGAGACTTTTTCGCTCGCCGGCCGAACGGCTTTCATCACCGGTGGCAACAGCGGCATCGGACGCGCCATCGTCGAGCTCTTCGCCGCCCACGGCGCGAAGATCGGCATCGGCCAATTCCAGCGCGAGGCTCAGGCCTCCGAGCTAGTCGCAACCCTCGATGCGAGGGGCGCCGATGTATCCGTCGTCGAATGCGACGTCTCCTCCGAGAGTTCGGTGAATCGCGCCAAGGCGTGGTGCGACGAGCATCTGGGGCCGGTCGACATCCTGGTCAACTGCGCAGGCATCGGCGGCGACAAGGCCTTTGCCGATCTGACCGTCGCCGAGTGGGACCGCATGATCGGGGTCCATCTGCGCGGCACCTTCCTCGTCACCCATGCCTTCTTCGCGGACATGGTGGCCCGGAACTACGGCCGGATCATCCTGACGTCGTCGCAGCTTGCCTACAAGGGCGCCCCGGGGCTCGCCCATTACTGTGCGGCGAAGGCAGGCATTGCCGGCTTCGTGCGTGCGCTCAGCTATGAAGGCGCGCCTCACAACGTCATGGTCAATGCCATCGCGCCCGGTCCGGTCGAGACCGACATTCTGGCAAGCCTGACCGAAGAATGGCGAGCGATGAAGATGGCGCAACTTCCGGTAGGCCGCTTCGGCCAGGTGGAGGAGATCGCGCCCACAGCCCTGCTGCTTGCTTCGGAGATCGGCGGCCGCAATTTCTGCGGGCAGAACCTGTCGCCCAATGGCGGCGACGTGATGCTATGAGCCGGACTTTCGCGCCACAGGACGCGCAGAGATTGCCCCTGAAGTCGGCCGATGCCGCCTCGTTCCGGCCTTTTGGGACGGTGGTCGAGATGGGAGGCCCTGCGATCAGCGTGAATGACGGCACGGCACTGCGCCATGACATCGACGCCTTCGCGGCTGCCGATGCGCGCGGCGGCTTTCGTCTGGTCACCTCGATCTACGATGCCGAGGGCCGCGATCTGCTCAAGCCGATCAGCATGCTGGAAAGACATCCCAACTCCGCCCAGATGATCATGCCGCTGGGCGGCGAAGGTCATCTGGTGATCGTCTGCGGGAATGCGCAGGACGGCGCGCCGGAACTCGGCACCTTGACCGCTTTTCGGTTCTCGGCCCGCCAAGGCGTGATCTATCGACCAGGACTCTGGCACCATCCAATCTTCGCCTTGGGGCGGCAGACCCAGTTCCTGGTTCAATCCTGGCAGGACGGGTCGGCGGACGATTGCGAGACGTGGCCCATCCTGCCTTGGACGATTGCGGCGGACCAGATCCAATAGGAGGGAACTCAAATGAGCGAATTCGATGTCGTGATACGAGGTGGAACCGTGGTCACCGCGGCCGACACGGTGCGGGCCGACGTCGGCATCCGCGGCGGCAAGATCGTCACCGTGGCGGACCGGCTCGACGGCGGTGCGAAGGTGATCGATGCCAGCGGCCTCCTGGTGATGCCCGGCGGCATCGACAGCCATGTGCACCTCGCCCAGCCCGCCTTCGGTGGACCTGCCATGGCGGACGGCTTCGAGACGGGCACCCGGTCGGCGATCGCGGGCGGCAATACGACGGTGCTGCCCTTCGCCCTCCAGCCGCGCGGTGCGTCGCTGCGCTCCTCCGTCATGGACTATCACAAGGAGGCGGACGGCCAGTCCTATTGCGACTATGGCTTCCATCTCATCATCAGCGATCCGACGCCGTCGGTCCTGTCCCAGGAACTGCCGGCACTGGTCGAGGACGGCTATACCTCGTTCAAGGTCTTCATGACCTATGACGACCTCGTGCTCAACGACCGGCAACTGCTCGAGGTGTTCGACTGCGCACGCCATTGCAAGGCCCTCGTCATGGTCCATTGCGAGGGATATGATGCCATCCGTTTCATGACCGAGCGGCTTGAGGCGGCTGGCAGCAAGGCGCCCTATTATCACGCGGTTTCCCGGCCGGAGAGCGTCGAACGCGAGGCGACGCATCGCGCCATCAGCCACGCCGAGCTTCTCGACGTGCCGATGATGGTGGTTCATGTCTCCGGGCGAGAGCCGATGGAACAGATACGCTGGGCGCAGAACCGTGGCCTCAAGGTCTATGCCGAGACGTGCCCGCAATATATCGCGCTCACGGCCGACGACCTGAAAGGGCTGAATATGGACGAGAGCGGCGGCAAATATGTCTGTTCGCCGCCGCCGCGCGACCACGCGAGCTGGGAGGCGATCTGGAGCGGGCTCAAGACGGGCGTCTTCCAGACCTTTTCATCCGATCACTGCCCCTTCTACTACGCGGGCGAGGAGGGCAAGCTCAATCCCAAGGCCCGCACTTCCTTCCGCTGGGTCCCGAACGGAATTCCAGGCGTAGAAACACGCCTTCCGATCCTCTATTCCAAGGGCGTTGCGGAAGGACGCATCACCGTCAATGATTTCGTGGCGCTGACCTCGACCAATCACGCCAAGATGTATGGACTGTACCCCGAGAAAGGGTCGATCGGCCCCGGTTTCGATGCCGATATCGTTCTGTGGGATCCCAATCGGCGCGAGACCATCAGCCAGTCGCTCCTGCACCACGGCTCCGACTATACGCCCTATGAAGGGCTGCGGGTGACTGGCTGGCCCGTCATGACGCTGCTTCGCGGCAAGGTCGTCGCCGAGGAAGGCAAGATCACTGGGGAGAAGGGCGATGGCCAGTTTCTCAAGCGGCGGCTCTCGCCTTATGCTCTTTCAGCCTAAGCGGATCCGTGATCCAGGAGAATTTGGTTGAGGCCAGACGACAATGTGAATGGACAGGCCGGCCCTTCAGCTGGTCCCGGCGATCATTGGACGGGCAGCAGCGACGTCTCTCCGCGATTCCCGGTTTCGCATGACGCGGTCCGCCGCATACAGGAGATGATCGCATCGGGCACACTTGCGCCCGGCGACAAGCTGCCGTCGCAGCGCGAGCTTTCCGCTGCGCTCAACGTAAGCCGGCCGTCTTTGCGTGAAGCGCTGAGCGTTCTGGAGACCCTCGGCTTCATCGAGACGCAGCCCGGCCGGCGGGCCGTGGTTTGCGAGCCGCGCAGCGACCGGGAAGCGCCGCCGCGGTGGCGCTTCAAGAACCGCTTTTCGGAAGTGGACGTGTTCCAGTTCCGGCTTCTGATCGAAACATTCACGGCACGGCTCGCTGCCACGCTCGTCACCAGGGAGCAGATCGCCGATCTATGGGCGAACATCGAGGAAATGAAGTCTGCGATACGAGCCGCGGACCTCGAGTCGAGCGCCCGTATCGACGCGGAATTTCATACCAAGATCATTGCATTCGCCGGCAACAAGCTGTTCTCGGAGATCTACACCACGACCGAGGACATCATCCTGGAGGCGCACAGGCTTCCACTGCAGGCGCGCAACCGGCTGTGGGAGCCCGTCGACGAGCATGTGAACGTGCTCAAGGCATTTGAGCAACACGATCCCGAGGGCGCGGGCTACTATATGAGATTGCATCTCATGCGCACGGCGAGCCGAAGCGGGATCGAGGGGCGCTTCGACAATCTGTAGCGAACGTCATGCGGTGAAGGCCAGGGCCTACTGAGGTGCTCCCCGAATTTGGACCGCCCGGCTGGCGGATTTTCCGGCCATAAAAAATCGAGCAAGACCTCCTTTTGGCAGGCCCACAAATCGAGGTCGCAGGGGATAAATTCGGCCCCTTGGCCCACCCGGATCGACTGCGGATAGCCGTGCTCGCGGCATACTCGCTCGAGCGTGGCCACGACATCCCCGCCGCCAATCGATCGTGCACGAAGTCCATCGCCCAGGTCTGGTTGCATCGCGTTGCCTCCGATCAGTCTTCCCTGAGCTTGGCCTTCACGCGCCGCTTCAGGGTCTTGTTGCGCCTGCGTGTTCGCTTGATGTTGATCGCCCAGCCATCACGCACGAGAAGGACATGCGCGCGCCCCTTGGCACAGCGGGCGTCCCCTCCCAGTGTCCGGGGCGTCGAGACGTCAGACCCTGTCGCGGCCAGACAGGAAAAGACGTCGTCCAACGCCTCCGGCCCGCCTGAGATTTTGGATGGGTCAATCCAAATCATGACAGCGCGGGCTCATCCGCATGATCCTGTCATGACAATCGATCCAGAGTACCCGTCTCGTTGGCGAGCAACGAACGAGGCTGAACAAGGAAGAGGGTAAAGCTTCTGGTTTCATTGCCGAGCAATTAGCGGCTTGCGGGGCATCACGTCCGAGCACACCGCCGGAGTGGCAGTTCGGCGGCCCGGAAGTACGCGATACAAGACCTCTTCCGGGCCGCATCCGCATTTGCGAATGAGATCACCATGGAGGCAAATTGTTACGATTGCGTGAGCACGGTGGCGCGGATCGGAAAAGATCGTGGCAGGGCCAGCGCGCAAGCCTGTTTCAGCCATCAAGCCAGCGGTACCCGCCCGGAGCTTCGTCTTACTGCCCCAGCGGCAAAAGAGCGGGTCCGATCGTTACATCGTTGCCGCTTCAGCCCCCTGGGAAGGCCGCACCACCACGCGAACCCCGACCGGCGTGTTGTGATAGAGAGCCATGATATCCTGGTTCAGCAGGCGTATGCAGCCGCTCGACATCGACTTGCCGATCGAAGACGGATCGTTCGTGCCGTGCAGGCGATAGAGCGTATCGCGATCGCCCTGGTAGAGATACATGGCGCGCGCACCCAAGGGATTCTCGACACCCCCCTCCATGCCGCCCGCGTATTGGGCTGCCAGCGGGTCTCGCTTGACCATCTGGGACGGCGGTGTCCAGTACGGCCACTCGGCCTTGCGCTTGATGGTCGCCTTGCCATGCCAGGCGAAGCCCTGGCGGCCGACACCGACGCCATAGCGGGTCGCTATCCCGCCATCGTGGACGTGGTAGAGAAAATGATTGTCGGGATCGACGACGATGCTGCCCGGCGCTTCGCCGGTGGGATCGGCCACTTCGCGGCGCAGGAACCTGGGGTCGATCGCACGCAGGTCGACGGCCGGAAAAGTATGGCCACTATCGATTCCGCCAGCATAGATCTCGCGGTAGTTGTAGCCACTATCGCCCGACCGGTCGAACAGCGATCCCATGGAAAGACGCGAAGAAGCGCAGCTGGCGAGTAGAAGAGGGGCGCCGAGAACAAAAACGCGACGAGACAAATCGAGCATCACAATCTTTCCGAATAGCCATTCGTATCGAAACCACGCAAAATGCAACAATGGCAACATTCCGCAAGGTCAGACTTACACTGCCAAGGCGCACTCTTGCAAGCCGATATCCGTCTCACCCTCGGGCCGTTTCGACTGCTTTCGCCTTGCGACGAGCCAGCCCGTCAGGCACTGACGAGCCGCAGGATGGTATCGACGTTGAAACGGATACGTTCCTCCAGCGCCGCCGGTGTCATCAGATCGCGCTGGAACACAATTGATCCCGTATAGCGGTTCGTGAAATAGTAATACCCGATCGCCGCTATGGTTATATTCAATTGCACAGGGTCGATTCCCGACCGAAAATCGCCGGACGCGACGCCCCGGTCGAGCAAGTGTCCGACCATGTCGACAAAGCGCATGCTCATCCGGCGCACGACCTCGGATTTCTTTATGTGCTTTGCCTTGTGAAGATTGGCGCTGTTGACGAGCGTCAGAAATTCCGGGTTCTTGAGGTAGTATGTCCAGGTAAACCGCACCAGGCGCTCAAGCGCTTCCTTGGGCGGCAACTGTTCCAGGTCGAGCTTCTGCTCGGCCGTTCGAATATCGGTGTAGGCCTCCTCGAGGACGCGCTGAAACAGGTCTTCCTTACTTTTGAAGTAATGGTAGATCATGCGCTTGTTGGCTTTTGCGCGCTCCGCGATGATGTCGACCCTGGCGCCGCCAAGCCCGCTCTTCGAAAATTCCTTCTTGGCCGCAGCCAAAATTCTCGCCTGCGTGGCTTCGGCGTCTCTGATCCGAGGTTTCGTCGGGGGCTTGGTGAGCATTGTTACCTCATTGAGCGTCGCCTGGCGCGGTGCCATCCGCCATCGTAAGCGAGGCGCCACATCTCTTTCCAGTTGCATTTTGCCGCGTCGTTGACCGGATTCGATCAGGAATTTTGGTAACTTACTGGTTACTTTAACGCAGCACCAGTGTCGGGTGCACTTTCCCACGCTCCCATGTTGCAATGACTTGCGCCCGGTTCAGCGCCTGCAGTGGCGTTGACACGTCACCGATAAGGAAGTAACTAGATAGTGCAATATCGAGAGCGCGACAGCGCCCGACAGCGCCCAAGGCAGGGCGTAATGCGCGAAGCCCGCAGGGAGGAAGACATGTCGTTCATCAAGAATTTCATCGAGCAGGAGACGATCAATCGCCGCAATCTGCTCCTGGCCTCCGCCTATGGCCTGGGGGGACTGGCGACGCTCGGCCTGTTCGGTCCGGGCGCCGCACGGGCGACGACGCCCAACCCGACGATCGCCTGGAGCTACCGGGACAGGACGAACCCCTATTGGAACTATATCGTCTCCGGCGGCGAAGCGTTCGTCGAGGGCTTGGGGCTTCCCAAGACCGCGCTGATCAACCTCATCAATGAGGGGTCCAGCGAAAAGTCGCTGGCCGACGTCAAGGCCCTTCTCGGCAAGGACGGCAGCAAGGTCGCGCTGGCGATCGATGCGAACGATGCGCCGAACTGCCGCCCGGTGGTGGAGGCGGTCGCGGCTGCGGGCGCCTATGTCTCGACGATCTGGAACAAGACGGACGACCTGCATCCCTGGGATTTCGGCGACAACTACGTCTCCCACATGACCTGGTCGGACGAGGGGCCGGCCGAGCAGACCGCCCGCATCCTCATGGATGCCATGGGCAAGAAGGGCGGCGTCGTCCATCTGGGCGGGATCGCCTCCAACAATCCCGCCATCGAGCGCCTCAACGGCCTCAAGAAGGCCCTCAAGGACTATCCCGACGTTCAACTGCTCGACGCACAACCAGCGGACTGGGACACACAGAAGGCCAATCAGATCATGGCCGGCTTCATCACGCGCTATGGCGACGAGATCAAGGGCGTGCACTGCGCCAACGATACGATTGCATATGGCGTGCTCGAGGCGCTGCGCGCCGAGGGTATCGAGGGAATGCCCGTCGTCTCCTATGACGGAAACCAGCAGGCCGTGGAACTCGTCGCCAAGGGCCAGATCCTTGCGACCGTCTTCACGAACCCCTATTGGGGCGGCGGCATTACCGCAGCGCTCGCCTATTACGCGGCGACGGGTGCCTTCAAGCCTTCGAGCGAACCCAAGGAGCACCGGGAATTCTACGGGCCGACGATCCTGGTCACGCCCAAGGACGCCCTCGAGTTCAAGGCGAAATATCTCGACAACAATCCGAAATATGACTGGAAGGACTTCTGGGGCCCGAGCAAGGGGCAGATCCAGTACAAGTCCTGATCTCTTCCTTCCGCACCGGCCGCACACCCTCCTGCACGCGGGAGGGCGTGCGTCCGCGTCCCATTCCTTCCGACGCAAGAGCGCGACATGGATAGCTTGCTGACCAAGGACAATGTTCAGAAATGGGCGCCGGTGCTGGTGCTCCTGGCTCTCGTGTTGTTCTTCTCGATCGTCAATCCCAACTTCCTTTCGGTGCGCAATTTCGCCCGGATCGCGATTTCGTCGACGCCGGCCCTGATGGTCGCGGTGGGAGTGACCTTCGTCATCCTGATGGGTTCGATCGACCTGTCGATGGAAGGCTCCGTCGCAGTCTGCGCCGTACTTTTTGCCACGTTGTTCGGCGCGCTGGGCGGCACCCTGGCCGGCTGGGGATGGCTTGCGATCCCGGGCGCCATGGCGGTTGGCGCGATCTTCGGCGCCATCACGGGCATGGTCCATGTCCGCCTGAAGATTCCCTCGTTCATGGCCAGCCTTTCCATGGGATTCGTCGGAATCGGCCTGTCGCTGCTGATCACCGGTGGCGACCGGATCCTGGTCGAGGATGCCGTCTTTCGCTCGCTGCTCACCTACCGGCTCGGTGGCTTTCCGCTGATGTCCTATGTGGCGCTCGCCGCGGTGGTCGCCGGCTGGTTCATCCAGACGCAGACCACCATCGGGCGAAATTTCTATGCTGTTGGCGGCGGCGAGGACCTCGCCCACGCCTCCGGGCTCAATGTCTCGAAGGTGCGGGTCATCTGCTTCATGATCGCCGGCGTCTTCTACGCGCTCGGAGCCATCCTCGCCGTGGCCCAGATCGGAATCGCCGAGACCGTGACCGGCCGCAACTTCATGTTCGTCTCGATCACGTCGGTCGTCGTCGGTGGGACGGCGCTCTGGGGTGGATCAGGCGGCGTCTGGAACACTCTGGTCGGGGTGCTGATCGTCAACGTGATCGGCAACGGCATGGTGGTGATCGGCCTGCCGAGCTACGTCCAGGACGGCGTCCTCGGCCTCCTGGTCATCACCGCAGTCTATCTGTCCACCGATCGCCGATCGCTGGCCTTTGTGAAATAGGCGCGCCATGTTCGAGCTTCGAAACGTAGAAAAACGCTTCCCTGGCGTCCACGCGCTGAAGGACATCAATTTCCACATCGACCGCGGCGAGATCATCGGGCTCGTGGGCGAGAACGGCGCCGGCAAGTCGACGCTGATGAAGGTGATCTACGGCGCCGTCCAGCACGACGGCGGCGAGGTGCTGGTCGACGGCAAGGCCGTCCGTTTCCAGAATCCGCGCGAGGCCATGGACCGCGGCGTGGGCATGGTTTTCCAGGAGCAGTCCCTCATATCCAACCTGACGGTGATGGAGAACATCTTCCTCGGGTTCGAAAAGCAGTTTGCCCGCTTCGGCAAGGTCAACTGGAAGCGCATGGCGAAGGCGGCGGGAGAGCAGCTGAAGAAGGTCAAGCTGCAGATCGACCCGCGGACCGTCACCTCCAAACTGTCCTTCGCCCAGCGCCAGCTCGTCGAATTGGCCAAGGTGCTGACGCTTGAGGAACGCGTGCACGGCAATCTCGTGATCCTTCTCGACGAGCCGACATCGGTTCTTTCGAAGGAAGAGATCGGGCTCCTGTTCAGCCTCGTGCGAGATCTGCGCAAGCGGGCGTCCTTCATCTTCGTGTCGCATCGCCTCGACGAAGTCATCGAGCTTTCGGACCGCATCTATGTCCTGAAGGACGGTGCCGTCGTCGATGTCGTGAAGGGTGCCGAGGCAAAGGCCGAGACGATCCAGCAGCGCATGGTCGGCCGCGACATCAACCAGGAATACTACCGGGAAGAAAAGCAGCGCCCCTACGATGTCCAGAAGCTGCTCCTGCAGGCGGACCAGATCAGCCTGCCCGGCCACTACCGCGACATCTCGCTCAAGCTGCATGCCGGTGAGGTATTGGCGCTCGTCGGTGTCGAAGGGTCCGGCAGCGAGGCGATCCTGCGCACGATCTTCGGCCTTGAGAGGATGCAATCAGGGGCGCTGGCGGTCCACGGAACGCAGGTGCACGACTTCGGTCCCTCGCAGGGCGTCGCTCGCGGCATCGGTTATGTCCCGCGGGAGCGCAAGATAGAGGGTATCGTCGGGGGCATGAACGTCTTCGAGAACATGACGCTCTCCCAACTCGACAACTACGCCAAGGCCGGTGTCCTGGACATCGGCGCCGAACGAAAGCTGGCTCGCGACTGGATCCGGCGCCTGTCGATCAAGGCCTCCTCGGAGAATGCCGACTGCGGCAACCTCTCGGGCGGCAACCAGCAGAAGGTCGTGCTCGCCAAATGGCGCAGCGGCGGCTCGAACATCATCCTCCTCGACCACCCCACGCGCGGCCTCGATATCGGCGCCAAGGAGGACGTCTACGAAATGATCCGCGAGATGTCGGCTGATGGCGTGGGCATCGTGCTCATCGCCGACACGCTCGAAGAGGCCATCGGCCTCAGTCACACCATAGCCGTTGTCAAGGATGGCGAGATCCAAAAATGGTTCAACTGTCAGCCAGGCGCAAAGCCCTCCCTCTACGATCTGCTTCATCACATGACGTGAGCGCCAGTGTGATGAGCCTCCACCAGCTAAAGCGCCATTTCCCATGGATCACGCTTCTCGCGCTGATCCTGCTCGTCGGGGCGATGGACCACACCTTCCTTCGGCCGCAGAACCTGATGGAGCTTGCGGCCGACATCGCGCCCCTGTTCATCATGGCGCTCGGCATGACGCTTGCGATCTATATCGGCGGCATCGATCTCTCGGCACAGTCAGTCGCAAACATGACGACCGTGCTCGCCACCCTGTCGCTGCCTTATTTCGGCGTCTTTACCGCTCTGTGGATCGCACTGGTGGGCTTGCTGTTCGGCGCCGTCTCGGGCCTGGTGACGACAAGGCTCAAGGTACCCTCCTTCATCGCCACCCTGGCGGTGGGCGGACTTGCCCTTTCCGTCGGCCAGTTCGCCTCGGGCCAGCGCGCTTTGCACATGGATGTGGCAGCGAGGGACCAGTCCTTCGGATGGATGTTCGGCAGGACCGCCGGAATTCCTCACGAGTTGATCGTTTCCCTGGCGCTGCTCGCGATCGCCTGGTTCATCCAAAGCAGGACGACCGCCGGACGCACGCTGAAGGCCGTGGGTGCAGGCGAGCTTGCGGCCGTCGCATCGGGCATCCGCGTCGAGCGCTACAAGATCCTGGCCTTTGCCCTTTCGGGTCTGTTCGCCGCGATCGCGGGCCTCATGTTCTCGGTCAAGCTGTCGGGCGGCTCTCCGACCCTGGCCGAGGGCTTTCTGCTGCCGGCGATCGTCGCGGTGCTGGTCGGCGGCACGCCGCTCACGGGCGGCGTTGGCGGCGTGGTGAACACGCTCATCGGCGCGATGATCGTGGCCGTCGTGCGGGCGAGCATGCTTTATCTCAACATCCCCGCCACCGGTCAGCAGATCTTCTTCGGCATCGTGCTCATCGTTGCGATCGCCCTGACCATCGACCGCTCGAAGATGCGGATCGTGAAGTAGGCGAGGGGAGAACGACATGGAAATGATGCGAGCCGCGGTGCTCACCCGCCCGGGACGATTCGAAGTCCGGGACGTTCCCACTCCCCAGGTCGGACCGGATGACGTCCTCATCAAGGTCGACCGCTGCGGCATCTGCGGGACCGACATTCATATCTTCAAGGGCCACTACGCCGCCGACACACTGCCCTTCATCCCGGGACATGAGTTCACCGGCAGGGTGAGTCGCGTGGGGGACAGGGTCCAGGGCCTGCGGGTCGGGCAGCGTGTCGTCGCAGACGTGAATATCGGCTGCGGGCACTGTTACTTCTGCCGTCGCGGGGAGGTCCTCAATTGCGAGGCGGTCAGCCAGATAGGCATTCACCGCGATGGCGGATTTGCCGAGTTCGTCGCGGTTCCGGGCCGGCTGGTCATTCCCGCACCCGAAGAGGCGAAGCCGGAACTGCTGGCGCTGACGGAACCCGTCGCTTGCGTCGTGCGGGCCGCGCGCAAATCCGGCATAGGCTTCGGCATGTCGGTTGTCGTGCTGGGCGCAGGCCCGATCGGGAATCTCCACATTCAGATGATGCGCCTGGTCGGAGCCGCCCCGATCATCGCCGTGGAACTGTCGCAGGCCCGCGCGGAACTTGCCGAGCGCGCCGGCGCGGATCTCGTCATCACCGATCCCAAGGAGGCCCGCGCACTGGTTGAGGAGAAAACGGGCGGGCGCGGGGCGGACATGGTGATCGAAAGCGTCGGTGCGCTCGCGCTGTACGCCGAGGCCTTCAGGCTCATTCGTCCCGGTGGCCATGTTGCCGCCTTCGGCATCACGGGGCCTGGCGACAGCGTGCCGCTGCCCCTGCTCGAAACGGTCCTGCGCGAGAACTCGGTCAAGGGTTCCGTCGCCGGAATTGGCGAGGACATGCACGACGCCCTGACGCTGCTGAACCACGGACGCTTTCAGATCGAGCCGTTCATTGGCTCGGTGGTTCCCCTGAGCCAGATTCAATCGGCATTCGAGACGATCCAGGACCGGCCGGCTGTTCTGAAAACACAGATCGATACGACGGCGTGACGGCCTCGGGCGACCACTCCGAGGCAATGGAATAACGCGCCCCCGGGCGCACCAATGCAATTGTTCATGGACAAGAGGATTCGAGATATGGACCAGGTCGTCGGCATACAGTCGCTTCCCGCCAGCCCCAGGACCTTTGGCTTTTTCGTCGACGGAAGGAGCGTGGAGGCGGGAGATCGCGCCTATTTCGAGCGCCGCAGCCCAGGACACGACGTGCCCGTGACGCGTACTCCGAAATGCACCAGGGAGGACCTCGACCTGGCCGTGAAGGCAGCGCGGCGCGCTTTCGAGGACGGGCGCTGGTCGAGGATCCCGGCCGTCGAGCGCGCCAACGTGCTCCTGCGCGCGGCTCAGATCCTGCGCAGCCGCGCCGCGGAACTGGCCTATTGGGAAACACTGGAGAACGGCAAGCCCATCAGCCAGGCACGGGCTGAAGTGGATGGCTGCGCCGGCATGTTCGAATATGCCGCCGGCCTGGCGAGGACTGTCCATGGCGATGCCTTCAACAACCTCGGCGACGGCATGTTCGGACTGGTCACGCGGGAACCGATCGGTGTGGTCGGCCTCATCACACCGTGGAACTTCCCATTCCTGATCCTTTGTGAAAGGGTTCCCTACATTCTCGCGGCAGGTTGCACGATCGTCGCGAAGCCTTCCGAGGTGACCTCGGCCACGACCCTCATCCTGGGCGAGATCCTCTCGGAAGCAGGGCTTCCCGATGGCTGCTACAATGTCGTCACCGGCTCGGGCAGCGTCATCGGCCAGGCAATGACCGAGCACCTGGACATCGACATGGTGTCCTTCACCGGGTCGACCTCGGTCGGCCGCCGCTGCGTCGAGGCTGCCGGCGGCAACTTCAAGAAGCTCGGCCTGGAACTGGGCGGCAAGAACCCGCAGATCGTCTTCGCGGATGCGGACCTCGAGGATGCCGCCGACGGCGTTGCGTTCGGCATCGGCTTCAACACCGGCCAGTGCTGCGTGAGCGGCAGCCGCCTGATCGTCGAACGCTCGGTGGCAGCAGAGTTCGAACAACTCGTCGCCGCCAAGCTGGCACGGGTCAAGGTCGGCGATCCGCTCGACCCTGCGACACAGGTCGGCGCCATCACGACGACAGCGCAGAACGCGACCATCCTCGGCTATATCGCCAAGGGCAAGGAGGAGGGTGCGCGCCTCGTCTGCGGGGGCGGAGCGCTCGATTTCGGTCGCGGCCAGTATATCGCACCGACCCTGTTCGGCGATGTCACCGGCTTGATGGCAATCTCCCGTGACGAGATCTTCGGCCCGGTGCTTTCCGTCATGCCCTTCGACAGCGAGGCCGAGGCCATCGCCATGGCCAACGACACCGTGTACGGATTGGCGGCGAGCGTATGGACCAAGAATATCGACAAGGCCCTGAACGTGACACGGCGTGTTCGCGCCGGCCGGTTCTGGGTCAATACGACCCTGGCCGGCGGCCCGGAACTTCCGCTCGGAGGATTCAAGCAGTCGGGCTGGGGGCGCGAGGCCGGCTCCTATGGGATCGAGGAATATACCCAGATCAAGTCCGTCCATATCGAGATTGGAAAGCGCGAGCCTTGGGTGCGCTGATGAAGGAATATGGCTACGACTATGTGATCGTGGGTGGCGGATCGGCGGGCTGCGTGCTCGCCGCGCGCCTCAGCGAAAATCCTGCCGTGCGGGTGCTGCTGCTGGAGGCCGGCGGTCGGGACAGCAACCCGTATATCCATATGCCAGTCGGCTTCGCGAAGATGACGGCGGGGCCCCTGACATGGGGACTCAAGACGGCTCCCCAACGCCACGCCTACGACCGGGAGATTCCTTATGCCCAGGCCAAGGTCATAGGCGGTGGCTCCTCGATCAATGCGGAGATCTATACCCGCGGTCACGCTGCGGATTTCGATCGCTGGGCGGGTGAGGAAGGTGCGGCCGGCTGGTCCTTCAAGGAGGTGCTGCCCTATTTCATCCGATCCGAGGGCAACACCATTCTCTCAGGCGAGATGCACGGCGCGGACGGCCCGCTGGGCGTCTCGAACCTGCCCGACCCGCAGCCGATGTCACGGGCCTTCGTGCAAGCCTGCCAGGAGTTCGGCATGCCCTACAACCCGGACTTCAACGGCAGGGTCCAGGAAGGAGCGGGCCTGTATCAGACGACCATCAGGAACGGGCGGCGCTGCTCGGCCGCCGTCGGCTACCTCCGGCCGGCGGCAACCCGATCCAATCTCACCGTCGAGACCGGTTGCCTCGTCCGGCGCATCATCTTCGGGAATGGGCGCGCCACCGGCGTCGAGTTCATCAGGAACGGCGAGCCTGTCACGGCAAGAGCCGAGAGCGAGGTCCTCATCACATCGGGGGCGATCGGATCGCCGAAGATCATGATGCTGTCGGGTGTCGGGCCTGCCGACCACCTCAGGAAGCTCGGGATCGAAGTGGTCGAGGATCTGCCTGGTGTGGGCGAGAACCTCAATGATCATTTCGGCGTCGATATCGTCGCTGAACTGAAGGGACCGACGAGCCTCGACAAATACAACAAGCTCCATTGGATGATATGGGCGGGGATCCAGTACCTGCTCTTCAAGTCCGGGCCGGTGACGTCCAACGTCGTCGAGGGCGGCGCCTTCTGGTATGGCGATGCCGATGCCGCGATACCGGACCTGCAATTCCACTTCCTTGCCGGTGCCGGCGCCGAAGCGGGCGTCCCGACGGTTCCGTCCGGGTCCGGCATTACACTGAACTCCTATACGCTTCGTCCGAAAAGCCGCGGAACGGTCAGGCTGGCTTCATCGGACCCTGCCGTCAATCCGATCATCGATCCCAACTTCCTGGCCGAGCCGGACGACGTCCGTGTTTCCGCCGAGGGGGTGCGCATCAGCAGGGAGATCTTCGCCAGGCCCTCCCTGCAGAAGTTCATCAAGCGCCTGCACCTGCCCGGGGACGATGTGAAGACCAACGCCCAGTTTGCGGACTATGCGCGCCGCTACGGCAGGACCTCGTACCATCCGAGCGGCACCTGCAAGATGGGCATCGACGCGATGGCCGTGGTCGATCCGCACCTGCGGGTGCGCGGCCTCGAACGAATTCGCATCTGCGACAGTTCGACATTCCCGAGCCTTATCGGCTCGAACACGAATGCCGCGGCAATCATGATCGGCGAAAAGGCGACTGACCTCATTCGCGGGAACATGTAGAGACGTCCTCCCGGACACCCTGCGGCCCTCTGGGCCGTTTTTTTTTGGCAAGCGCGGAGGATTTGAAGCACGGGGCCTGCCGCCGACGCCGCCGGCAGGCCAAGGAGTCCAAGCGGCCCGGTGCGGCTCGTCAGTCCCACTCCGGGGCCCAGGGTATGAGATCGCGCCCGACGATACGCAGGTTCCTGTGCGTCTGGGCCTCGATCCGAGCCATGTCGATGCTGGAAAGAGTGAAATCCATGACATCGAAGTTCGACCGAATGTTCTCCGGCTTTGTCGACATGGTGTTCAGCGGCACACCCTTCTGGAGAATCCACCGCAGGACGATCTGTCCCGCCGTCTTGTCATAGGACCGGCCTATCTCCGCGAAAAGCGGCTGTTCGAAGACCTTCCCGCGTGCGACCGAGCAATAGGACGAAAGCGGGATGCCAGTCTCGTCGGCGGCGGCCAGCAGAATGTCCTGGTTGAGCAGCGGGTGGAACTCCACCTGGTTCGTGACGAGCGGCACGTCGACGATCGCCTTCGCCTCCCTCATCATGCGCGCCGTGTAGTTCGAAACGCCGATATGGCGGGCCAGACCCAGTTCCTGCGCCTTCTGCAACTGCCTGAGGGAAGGCCCTATATTGCCGTCGGCCGGGGCCCAATGGACCAGCAGGACGTCCACGAAATCGGTCCGCAGGTCCTTGAGGCTCTGCTCGACGGACGACAGGAAGTGCTCGTCAGCGAAATTGTGGACGCTGACCTTGGTGGTGATGCAAAGCTCGTCTCGCGGCACGCCGCCGTCCGCCAGGCTTTCGCCAACCTCGGATTCGTTCTCATACATCTGGGCGGTGTCGAAGGCTCGATATCCTGTGGCGAGCGCCGTCCCGATTGTCTCCCGGCACACGTCGCCGCGCAGGGGGAACGTGCCGAAAGAGCGCTGGAACGTGCGCGTGAAATAGATGCTCATCCTCGTCGTTTCCTTTATTATCGCACTATCTGGTTACTTATATATCTTGCGGCGGAAGCCGGCAAGGCGCCTTGCAGCGGAGAACGGCCATGCAGCCGACAAAAGGGGTTGAAGGCGCTTCCGACATAAGGTACTAACCATATAGTTACTTATAAGAATGCTCGCGAGGAGACGATGTCCAAGATCAGGAGCGCGCTCGAGGCGGTTCAGCGTATCGGCGACAAGGCGGTCGTTGCCGTCAATTCCTCCAGCGGGCTTTGCTGCCCCGACCTGGTCCTGCAGGCGCTGGGTGAGCGGTTCCGTGAAGAGGGCCATCCTCGCCAGCTCACCATGATTCACCCCATTGCCGCCGGCGACATGTTCGGAACCAAGGGAGTCGACCATCTGGCGCAGGATGGTCTCATCGACACCATCATCGGCGGATCCTATCCGTCGGGACCATCATCGGCCGAGCCGCCGCTGATCTGGAAGATGCTCGGAGAGAACAAGATCAGCGCCTACAACGTGCCCAGCGGCATCCTGTTCGACATACTCAGGGAAGCGGCGGGCAAACGTCCGGGCGTTCTCACCAAGGTCGGCCTCGATACTTTCGTCGATCCCGCGCTCGACGGCTGCGCCATGAATGATCGCGCTCGCTCGCGGCCGATCGTGCGCAAGGTTCAGTTCGATGGCGACGAATGGCTGTATTTCCCTTCGATCGCGCCGGATGTCGCCATCATCCGAGCTTCGACGTCGGATGAGCGCGGCAACCTGACATTCGAGCATGAGGGAGCCTATCTCGGTGCCATGGAACTGGCGTTGGCCGCGCACAACTCGGGTGGCATCGTCATTGCTCAAGTGAAGCGGGTCGCCCAGTCGGGCACGCTTCGTCCTCATGATGTGCGGGTGCCCGGTATCCTCGTCGATATGATCGTCGAAGCCCCGGACCAGCTCCAGACGACGGCGACGGCCTATGACCCGGCCATATCGGGCGAGCTGTTCCGCCCCCTCGACACCTTCACGACGCCCGCCTTCGACGCTGCCAAGGTGATGGCCCGTCGCGTGGCCATGGAGCTCGAGAGCGGCTGGGCCGTGAATATCGGTTTCGGCATTTCGGCAAATGTGCCGCGCATTCTTTTGGAAGAAGGCCGGCATGGCGAGGTCACCTGGGTGATCGAGCAGGGCGCCGTCGGCGGCATCCCATTGCTCGACTTCAAGTTCGGCTGTTCCTCGAACGCCGAGGCGTTCGTGGCTTCCCCACATCAGTTCGCCTATTTCCAGGCGGGTGGCTTCGATGCATCCCTGCTGTCATTCCTCCAGATCGGCGAGGATGGGTCCGTCAACGTCTCCAAGCTGGCGGTACGGCCGCATGTGACGGCTGGTGCCGGAGGTTTCGTCGACATCACGGCCCGCGCCAGGAAGATCGTGTTCTCGGGCTACTTCAACGCCGGCGCGAAGCTGTCGGTGATCGATGGCAAGCTGAGGATCGACAAGGAAGGCAAGGTCACCAAGCTCGTGCCGCAAGTCGATCAGGTCTCGTTCTCGGGCAAGCGCGCCACGCTGCAGAACCAGGACGTGACCTACGTCACCGAGCGCTGCGTGATGAAGCTGATCGAGGGCCGGATCACCGTCACGGAGATCGCACCGGGCGTCGACCTCAAGCGCGACATCCTTGACCAGGCCGCGTTTGCGCTCGCCGTCGCCGAGCCCGTTGCGCTGATGCAGGCCGATCTGTTCGAACCTGACCGTCGCAGCCGGCAGGCGGTCACGAGAGAGGCGGCCGAGTAATGAGCGAGGATGGCCTGCGACTGCAGATCGAGGGACCGGTCGCCAGCATCGTCATCGAGCGCGAGGGCAAGCTCAACGCCTTCGATGGCGCAATGGTGGCGGAGCTGCAACGCTTGTGCGGCCTCATCGAGCGTGACGCGACCATCCGAGTCGCCATCCTGACGGGAGCGGGTTCGAAAGCGTTCTCGGCAGGGGGTGATATCGAGGCATGGAGCCGGGAAGCGCCCGAGGATTTTGGCCGGTTCTGGGTTCGCGAGGGACACGCCGCCTTTGATGCACTGGCCCGCTTGCGCCAGCCCTCGATCGCAGTGCTGAACGGCCACGCGCTGGGCGGCGGCCTGGAACTCGCCGCTTGCGCGGATTATCGCATTGCGGAGGCCCATTCCAAGATCGGACAGCCGGAAGCAGGCCTGGGCATCATTCCCGGATGGTCGGGCACGCAGCGTGCGACGCGCCGCTTCGGCGCCCAGGCCGTGCGGCGCATGGCGATCTTCGGCGAGATCCTGACCGCAAAGGACGCGCGCGAACTCGGCATCGTCGACGAAGTGGTCGAGACCGGCCAGGGGCTTCGGCGGGCGATGGAGCTTGCGCAGAAGGTATGCGCGCGCCCCCCCTTGGCGACCGAACTGACGAAGATGCTGGTAAATGCCGCCGAGGCGGAGGAAGCGGAGCGGGTCTTAGACTGCATGGCCGGGATTGCCGCCGCGCAATCGAAGGAACTGCAGATCGGCCTGGCCGCGTTCCGCGAAAGGCGGCCGCCGAAGTTCTGACCGGCAGGTCTGCCAGCGTCCACGCCTCGTCTCAGCGATAGACCATCAGCTGGTTCTCTCCGGACTGGACGACCTCGCCGGTCTGCTTGCGCACACAAAAGGCGAGCGTGAGAATGCCTCGGTCCGGCCGGGAGGTCGTTCGCTTGTCCTTTACGCCGATGCGGGCGACGATCGTGTCGCCCGCGAGGACCGGGCGCTCGAATCGAAAGTTCCAGCCCAGCGAGGCGATGGCCAGGAACCGGGCCTGGGCCTGGTTCTTCAGGCCGTCCACGAGCGAGAGTATCAGCAGGCCGTGGGCGACGCGCGAGGGAAATCCGTGAAGGTGAGCCGCATCGTCGTCCATATGGATCTCGAACCGATCGCCCGTCAGTTCCGCGAAAGCATCTATCAATTCGGTACCGACATGCCTTGCCGGGGTGTCGAACCAGTCGCCGATGGATACGTCCCCATAGCGTAGTCCGGTCGCCGCCAGGCGGCGACCGGTGTCTGATATGATCTCGTTCATGCCGGCACCGGCGCATCTTCGCGCAGCAGCTTCCTGCTCTTGAGCTCGGCCCAGAAATCGGTCGGAATGGGATGGCCAAACCATTCCAGATTCTGTTCGAGCTGTTCCACCGTACGCGTTCCGGCACAGAAGGCCGGGATGGCAGGGTGAGCGACGACGAATTGCAGGGCTGCGGCTGCAAGCGGCACCTTGTGATCACGGCATACCGCTTCGATCCTGGAGACCTTGTCCATGATTGCGGCCGGGGCGGGGGCGTAGTTGTATTTCGCGCCAGGCACCGCTCCGGTTGCCAGGATCCCTGAATTGAAACCGCCGCCGACCAGCACGGCTGCGCCCCGTTCCTCGCAAAGCGGCAGGAACCCATCGAGCGCGTCCTGTTCGAGAAGCGTGTAGCGGCCTGCCAGGAGGAAGCAGTCGAAGTCGCGCTGCTTGAGCGCCTCGTGGCAAACCTGCCATTCATTGACGCCGACGCCGATCGCCTTGACCGCACCTTCCGAGCGCAGGCGCTCCAGGGCGCGCCAGCATCCGTCCATGGCCTGCCTGAAGACTTCGGGCTGCTCGTCACCGCGCGTGAAACGGTCGATGTCATGAATGAACAGCATGTCGATCCGCTCGAGGGCGAGGCGCTGCAGGGAATCCTCGAATGCCCTCAGCGTGCCGTCGTAGCTGTAGTCGAACGCCATCGTGTTCGGGGCGGCGTTTGCCCAGGGCGAGAAGTCGATGTCGGAGCGCCTGGCCGGACGCAGGACGCGCCCCACCTTTGAGGCGACCACGAAGTCGTCGCGTTTCTTCCAGCGCAGCGAATGCCCCAGCCGCAGTTCCGCGAGCCCGTGGCCGTACATCGGGGCGGTATCGTAGAAGCGAATGCCGGCATTCCAGGCGTGCTGAACCATCTCGTCGGCAACGCTCTCGCTGATCTCGCGCTGGAAATTCCCGATCGGCGCCGTCCCGAAGGCAAAGGCGGTGACCTCGATGTCGCTGCGGCCGAATTTCCGCTTTTCCGATGGCTTCATAGTTTCCTCCGTTGGCATTGCTCTTTGGTTGCCTTACCGGCCCCCTCGATTCGCCCGGGTCGTCGCCCTGCCGATTTCGAAGGAACCATCAGGCTTGACCCGTTTGGTCCGGGTGCGTTATATCAGTAACTAGATAGTTACAAAAGGGGGGATGCGCGTGTATCCGAGCGAAACACAGATGCAGGTGCGCGACATGGCGCGCCAGTTCGCCGACGAGGTCGTGAGGCCGCTGGCGGAGGAGCTCGACCGCGAGGAACGTTTCCCAAACGAGATCTACGAGCAGATGGGAGAACTCGGGCTCTTCGGCATCGGCGTTCCCGAGGCCATGGGTGGTCCGGGGTTCGATACCCTGACCTATGCGCTCGTGATGGAAGAGCTTTCGAGGGGCTACGCGTCCGTTGCCGATCAGTGCGGCCTGGTGGAGCTCATCTGCACGCTGCTGGTCAGGCACGGCACGCCGGCCCAGCGTCAAGCCTGGCTCGCGCCGGTGATGCGCGGCACCAAGCGCGTGGCCTACTGCATAACCGAGCCCGAGGCCGGAACGGATGTCTCCGGCATCAGGACCATGGCGGAGCGCGACGGAGAGGGCTGGCGCCTCAACGGCGGAAAGATCTGGATCCACAATGCGCCGGTCGCCGACGTCGGTTTCGTGCTCGCCCGGACGGACAAGGATGCGGGCCACCGCGGGATGAGCATCTTCATCGTCGATCTCAACGCCAAGGGCGTCGAGCGCGGTCCCAAGGAGCACAAGATGGGGCAGCGCGCCAGCCAGGTCGGCGCGCTCAACTTTTCGGATGTCGCGCTTGGCCCGGATGCGCTGCTGGGAGAACTGGGCAAGGGCTTCCACATGATGATGAGCGTCCTCGACAAGGGGCGCGTCGGCATCGCGGCGCTCGCGGTCGGCATCGGCCAGGCCGGCCTGGAGGCGGCTGTCGACTATGCCCGCCAGCGCAAGCAGTTCGGCAAGGCGATCGCCGAATTCCAGGGTGTCCAATGGCTGATCGCCGACATGGCCAAGGATATCGAGGCCGCACGTCTTCTCGTGCACAGCGCGGCTACGAAGATCGATCGTGGGGACAATGCGACGAAGGCCTGTTCGATCGCCAAATGCTTCGCCGGCGACATGGCGGTCGCCCGCACGGCCGATGCCGTCCAGGTTTTCGGCGGTTCCGGCTATATCCGCGGCTTCGAGGTCGAACGACTCTATCGCGACGCCAAGATCACCCAGATCTATGAAGGCACGAACCAGATACAGCGCATGATCATCGCCCGCGAGTTGTTCAAGCATGGGGCGCTGGCATGAGCAGCTCGCGCCGACAGGCCGCCTTCATCACCGGTTCAAGTCGTGGAATCGGCCTGGCCGCCGCCATCGAACTGGCCAGGAACGGGTTTGCGGTCGCCTTGAACGGACCCGCCGACGACGCCGAGTTGCAGGCTGCCGAGGAACGCGTTCGCGCGCTCGATGTGCCCGTCACGCGCGTCGCCGGCGACATAGCCGATATCAGCGCGCATGAAGCGATGCTCGATCACGCGGAAACGGCTCTGGGGCCGCTGTCGACGCTCGTCAACAATGCGGGCGTATCGGTTCTGAACCGCGGCGATCCACTCGATGTCAGCGAGGCAAGTTACGACCGCTGCCAGGCGGTCAACGCCAAGGCGCAGTTCTTCATGTGTCAGAAGTGGGCGAGACGCGTCCTTGCACGAGACCGCAACGATGGCCGCTTCTATTCGATCGTGAACGTATCCTCGTCGAATGCTGATGCGGTCGCCGAGCCGCGGGCGGAGTACTGCGTCTCGAAAGCGGGCTCCGCGATGGTGAGCAAGGTGTTCGCCGTTCGCCTGGGGCGGGAGAACATCGCCGTCTACGATATCAGGCCGGGTCTGATCGAGACCGCGATGACGCAATCCGTGACCGGCATGTACCAGCGGCGCATCGATGAAGAGGGCCTGACCCTGATGCGGCGTTTGGGCCAGCCGGAAGACGTCGGCGCCGTGATGGCGACCCTCGCCACCGGCAAGCTCCCCTATACGACAGGCCAGGTGATTGCCGTGGATGCAGGCATGCTGGTGCCGAGATTTTGAGGAAAGCACGATGATCCGTCTTCCGGACGCCAATGGCGATTTCACCGACTATCAGCTCAGCGGCAAGGCGATCCCGGCCGCACGCCTGTCCACCGGCGCGGCACGCGTCGTGTTTTCGGCAGCTCACGTCGTCGCGGATCCTTTCACAGGGAACGATCCTTCCGGCCCGGCCACGGTCGATTGGAAGGCGACGATGGCGTTCCGGCATCATTTGAACGACCTCGGCCTCGGGATCGCCGAAGCCATGGACACCGCTCAGCGCGGCATGGGCTTGGACTGGCCCGGCGCCCTGGAGCTTATCCGACGCACCCGCGAGGAGCTTCCCGAAGCGCTGGTCTTCAACGGATGCGGCACCGACCAGCTCGAGCCGGGCCGGGCACGAGGTCTGGATGATGTGCGCCGCGCCTATTTCGAGCAGGTGGAGGCCATTCAGGCCCTGGGAGGGCGCCTCATCCTGATGGCGAGCCGGGCTCTTGCCGCTGTGGCACGGTCACCCGAAGACTATGTGCATGTCTATGGTGACGTCCTCGCCCGTTGCGACCGGCCGGTCATTCTCCACTGGCTCGGCGAGATGTTCGATCCGGCCCTGGGGGGATACTGGGGCAGCGACAGCTTCGAGACTGCGATGGACGTGGCATTGCGCGTCATCGAGGAGAATACGGCGAAGGTGGACGGCATCAAGATTTCGCTCCTCGACAAGGACAAGGAAATCCTCATGCGACGACGACTTCCCGCCGGTGTCAAAATGTACACGGGAGACGATTTCAACTATCCGGAATTGATTGCTGGCGATGAAGCCGGCTATTCGCACGCGCTCCTCGGCATTTTCGACCCCCTTGCACCGGCTGCCGCCTTCGCGATCCGGAAACTGGGTGAGGGGGACAGGCAAGCATTTCACGCGGCGCTGGATCCCACGGTTCCGCTTGCCCGCCTGATCTTCCGGGCCCCGACCCAGTTCTACAAGACGGGCGTCGTGTTCCTCGCCTGGCTCAATGGCTTCCAGGATCATTTCGTCATGCTGGGCGGAGCGCAGGCCATGCGGCCGCTTCCCTACTTCGTCGAGCTTTTCAAGCATGCCGACGCCTGTGGCTTGCTGCGCGCCCCGGAACTGGCAGCCGAGCGCATGCGCAAGCTGCTCGCCCTCTATGTCGCCTGAGACGCTGCGATGCGCGACTTCTCGACCGATCATTCGGCGCTGGCCCTGAACACCGCAACGCTCGGGCATAATCTGGACGGCCATGGAGCGGGCTGGCCCATCGAGCGCGTGGTGGATGCCTGCGCCGAGCGCGGCTTTGGCGGGATCGTGTTCTGGCGCCGGGAGATCGGCAACCGGGCCGTCGAGATCGGCAATCGCGTTCGTCAGTCGGGCCTCGCCGTCGCGGGCCTGTGTCGCAGTCCCTTCCTGGTCGGTCCGATGGCGCCCCGACCTCTCTCCTCCCTTCGGGACGACTTCAAGGCCTCGATCGACATGGCGGCCGGACTTGGGGCACCGGTCCTCACCATTGTCGTCGGCGGCGTCGAGCCCAATAGCCTCGGGGTGGCCGAGAGCCTGAAGCGTGTGGCCGAGCGCGTGGCGGAGGCTGCTCCCTATGCAGCGCAAAGGAGCGTTCACCTGGCACTCGAGCCCCTCAACCCTGTCTATGGCGGCAACCGCTCCTGTCTCGTGACGACCCGCGACGCCGTCGATCTGTGCGATGCGGTCGGCGAGGCGAATGTCGGCATCGCGGTCGACGTCTATCACGTCTGGTGGGACACCTCGCTGGCCCGGGAACTCCAGCGGGCCGGCAGGGAACGCATCCTTGGATATCATCTGTGCGACTGGCTCGCCGAGACGCAGGACGTCCTGCTAGACCGCGGCATGATGGGCGACGGCGTCGCCGACCTGCGGTCGCTGCGCGCTGCCGTGGAAGGCGCCGGCTATCAGGGCTTGTGCGAGGTCGAGGTCTTTTCGGCCGCGAATTGGTGGAAGCGCGATCCCGGCCAGGTGCTCGACACCTGCGTCGAACGCTTCCGTTCCATCTGTTGAAGCTTCCGGAGATTGGCAATGAAGCTCTTGGTTCCCGTCAAACGGGTCGTCGATGCAAACGTCAAGGTTCGCGTTGCATCGGACGGACAGTCGCTCGACCTAGCAAATGCGAAGATGGCCATGAACCCGTTCGACGAGATCGCCGTCGAAGAGGCCATTCGCCTCAAGGAGGCCGACAAGGCGAGCGAAGTCCTTGTCGTGTCGATCGGGCCGGCACAGGCGCAGGATACGCTTCGCGCGGCCCTGGCAATGGGCGCGGACCGTGCCATTCTGGTCAAGACGGATACGTCGCCCGAACCGCTCGGCGTTGCCAAGATCCTCAAGGCAGTGGCCGAGAGGGAGCGCCCCGGACTCATCCTGCTCGGCAAGCAATCGATCGACGACGATGCCAATCAGACCGGACAGATGCTGGCAGCCATCCTCGGCTGGGGGCAGGGCACCTTCGCCTCGAAGATCTCCCTCGACGATGACAGGGCGAGGATCACGCGTGAAGTGGATGGCGGCCTGCAGGTCCTCGATCTCTCGCTGCCCGCCATCGTGACGGTCGACCTGCGTCTCAACGAGCCTCGATATGCCTCTTTGCCAAACATCATGAAGGCGAAGAAAAAGCCGTTGGAGGAAACCGCGCCGGGTGACTTCGGGGTCGACGTCACGCCGAGGCTGCGTGTCCTGCGACTGGAGGAACCTCGCGCACGCAAGGCCGGCGTGAAGTTGAAGTCGGTCGCCGAACTGGTCGAGCGCCTGCGCAGCGAAGCCGGCATCCTCTAGAGCTTTTGTGCATTGACTGAACCGGCAGAACGCAAAGACGCGTCGAAAGACAAGGAGTTGGAGCAGAGCGGCGTTGCTACCTGAACGCGCTTTGCTGCAGGGAATTCCAAGGGAGACATCGATGGCAATCCTCCTGATCGCCGAACACGACAATCACAGCCTGTCGGACGAGACGGCAAAGGCCCTGACGGCAGCGACCCGCATCGGCGGTGACATCGACGTGCTGGTCGCCGGAAAAGACGCGGCGAGCGCCGCCGCGCAGGCCGCCTCGCTGCAAGGGATCCGTGGGGTTCTGCTGGCTGAGGCGGATGAACTGGCTGAACGGCTCGCCGAACCACTGGCGGCGCTGGTCGTGTCGATCGCGCATGGCTACGACACCATCGTCGCAGCCGCGACTTCGGCCGGCAAGAACGTGGCGCCGAGAATAGCTGGCCTTCTCGACGTCGCCCAGGTGTCGGAGATCGTCGAGGTCGTCGGACGCGATGTCTTCAAGCGCCCCATCTATGCCGGCAATGTCATACAGACGGTACAGACGACGGATGCCATTCGGGTTATAACCGTGCGTGCCGCGGCGTTTCTTCCCGCTCCATGCGGCGAGCCTGTCCCCGTCGAGACCCTTGCGCCGCCGTCGGATCCCGGTCTTTCCAGCTTTGTCGAAAACCGTCTGTCGCGGAACGACCGGCCGGAACTGACCTCCGCGAGGATCATCGTTTCGGGCGGCAGGGCATTGGGTTCGTCTGAGAAATTCCAGGAGGTCATCCTGCCGGTGGCCGACAAGCTCGGTGCCGCGGTAGGAGCATCGCGCGCGGCGGTCGATGCAGGCTATGCGCCCAATGATTGGCAGGTCGGGCAGACGGGCAAGATCGTGGCACCCGATCTCTACATCGCCTGCGGCATCTCGGGCGCGATCCAGCACCTGGCGGGCATGAAGGATTCAAAGGTGATCGTGGCGATCAACAAGGATGACGAAGCGCCCATCTTCGAGGTCGCCGACTACGGCCTCGTCGGGGATCTGTTCACGATCCTGCCGGAACTCCAAAGAGAGCTTTGATCGGAGGCTCCCGCTAGGCTAGGCTGCCGCCCGTTCAAAAGCATCGCAGTGTGCGTCAGGGAAATTGGGCGGAAGTGGTCAGGCGTCCCAAAGGGCCGAGCATCAAGGACATAGCTCAGGCGGTCGGGCTCTCAACGGCGGCAGTGTCTTACGCCCTCAGCGGCAACGGACGGGTCTCGACGCAGACCCAGGAAAATGTCCGGCGCGTCGCCGATGCCATGGGCTTCATCCGGAACGATACCGCCGCCCGTCTGCGCACGGGCAAGTCGAACCTGCTCGGCGTCATCGTCCACGACATCTCCAACCCGTTCTTTGCCGAATTGCTGAGCGACTTCGAGGCGTTCTGCTACGAAGCAGGCTACCTGACCATCGTCGCCAACACCAAGGACGATCTGGTGCGCCAGGCAACGCTGATCGACGCCCTGGTCGCGCAGAATGTCGCCGGCCTGTTGATCAGCCCGGGTCACACCACGTCGTCTGCCATGATGGCCGGCCTGCGGCAGCGAGCGAAACCCTACGTGATCTGCGTACGGGACATCGACGATTCCTCGGCCGATTTCGTCGGTGCCGACGATCAGTCCGCCGGCTATCTTGCCGCCCGGCACCTCATCGCCACCGGCATCGCCGAGTTCGGCTATGTCGGCGGCCACGAGGGCAGCAAGACATGGACCGACCGGCTCCAGGGGATACGCAGAGCCCTGGCCGAGGCCGGCAGGAGCATCGGCCCGGCGCACATCGTGCCGACCGCGCCGACCAGCGAGGGCGGCGAGACCGCCATGAAGCGGCTGCTGGAGACGAGCCCGGACTGCCGCGCCGCCATCTGCTTCAACGACTATGTCGCATTCGGGGCCTATGCCGCCCTCCATAAGGGAGGCCGGCTCGTCGGCATCGACTACTCGATCGTCGGCCTCGACAATCTGCCCCAGTCCGCATCCTTGTTGCCAGCACTGACGACCGTTGACCTGTTTCCCCGCAGGATCGGCAGACATGCGGCGGCGACGCTGCTGGGCAAGGTGAGGGGCACGGGCCCCGAGCCTCGCCGCTACATGGTGGAGCCCATGCTCGTCGCGCGGCACTCGGTGGCAGGGGCTTCCCCACGCTAGCAGCTTTGTCGTTGACTACACCGGCGAAAGAGAGCTAACTGCGTGCCATAAATAACTATACAGTTACTTATATATCGGCTGCCGCCGCCGCGAGGAGCCGGGGAGGAATGTGCCGATGTCTTCTCGGTTCGATTACATCATCGTCGGCGCCGGTCCGGCCGGCTGCGTGCTTGCCTCGCGCTTGAGCGAGGACCCGGATGTCAAGGTCCTGCTTCTCGAAGCCGGAGGCAGGGACAAGAGCTTCCTGTTCCATTGGCCCGCTGGCTTTGCCCGGATGACGAAGGGCATTGCGTCGTGGGGATGGTCCACGGTGCCCCAGCGCCACATGCAGGGGCGGGTCCTCTGGTACACGCAAGCCAAGGTGCTGGGCGGAGGATCGACGATCAACGCGCAGATCTACACGCGCGGCAATGCCCGCGACTATGATGCCTGGCGCGACGAAGCCGGCTGCGAGGGCTGGGGCTACCGCGATCTCCTGCCTTATTTCAAGCGGGCAGAGGGCAATCAACGGTTCGCGGACGAGTTTCATGGCGTCGACGGGCCGCTCGGTGTTGCCATGCCCCGCGGGGCTCTCCCGATCTGCGACGCCTTCATCCGGGCCGCGCAGCAGGCCGGCATTCCCTACAATGACGATTTCAACGGACGTCATCAGCGGGGAATCGGATACTACCAGCTCACCCAGCGCGACGCCCGCCGCTCGTCCGCAGCCGTGGCCTTCCTGCGGCCCGCCATGGCGCGGCCAAATCTGACCGTCATGAGCAATGCCGAGGTCAGGCGGATCGTGGTGGAGCGGGGACGGGCAACCGGCATCGAGGTCAGGGAGGGCACGGCCCTCAGGCACATTGCATGCGAGAGGGAGGTTCTCGTGTCGTCGGGCGCGATCGGCTCGCCCCGCCTTCTCCTGCTGTCGGGCATCGGTCCGGCACGCCATCTCGGCGCGGTCGGCGTAAAGGTCGTTCACGACCTGCCCGGGGTCGGCGAGAACCTCCAGGACCATGTCGACATCTGCGTGCTGTGCGAGTGCAGCGGCGATCATTCCTATGATCGAGTGCAACGCCCCCATCGTCTGGTCGCTGCGGGGCTGCAGTACATGCTCTTAAAGACCGGCCCCGTTGTGTCCTCGCTCTTTGAGACGGGCGGGTTCTGGTACGCCGATCCGGCCGCGCGCTCGCCGGATATCCAGTTCCATTTCGGGCAGGGTTCGGGGATCGAGACGGGAATCGCCAAGCTGCACAACCCCGGTGTCACGCTGAATACCGCCTTCATGAGGCCCCGCTCGCGCGGCAGCGTCCGCCTCAGGAGCGCCGATCCCGCCGATGCCCCGCTCATCGATCCCAACTACTGGGCCGATCCCTACGATCTGGAGATCTCCCTGCGCGGTCTCGAACTCGGTCGCCAGATCATGTCGCAGCCCGCCCTGGCGCCATTCATCAAGCGCGAGGTCCTGCCGGGAGCCGACATCGGCAAGGACCCCGCCAAGGCCTTCGACTATGCCTGCCGCATGGCGAAGACGGACCATCACCCGGTTGGGACCTGCAAGATGGGACACGATGCGATGTCGGTGGTGGACGTGGATCTGAAGGTCCACGGCATCGACGGCCTCCGGGTCTGCGATTCGTCGATCATGCCCCTGATCAACTCCTCCAATACCAATGCTCCCACCATCATGATCGGCGAGAAGGGAGCCGACCTGGTGAGAGGCAAGCCGCCTCTGCCCGCCACCATATTCTCGTGGGAGCGCAACGAACCGCAGCCGTTCCCGGAGGCCTAGAGTCCGGCGGGACGTTGACAATCGCGCTCCAAAATGAAATAACTAATTAGTTACTACTGAAGCCTGCGAATAATTGCTTAAACGGATAAGCAGGCGCCGAAGGAGGGATAGGTCGTGATCCACGTTCAGGGCATTCAGCATATCGGCGTCACCGTGCCGGATATGAAACAGGCCGTAGACTTCTTTCAAAAGGTCTTCGGTGCCGTCACCGCAATGGAATGTGGCGGGGTCGACGTCGACGATGAATTCATGGTCCGTCGGCTGGGCGTTCCTGCGGGAACCCGCATAAGGGACCAGCGTGTCATCGTGTGTGGGAACGGGGGCAACCTCGAGCTCTTCGAATATTCGGGCGAGCCCGAGCAAACGCCGATGAAGCGCAACAGCGAGGTCGGCGGATTCCACCTCGCCTTCCAGGTCGACGATGTGAGTGCGGCAACCGAAAGACTGCGTGATGCCGGAGTCGAGTTGCTCGAGGGGCCGACCCGTATCCAGTCGGGACCGTTGGAGGGGCTCAACTGGATCTATCTGAGGGCGCCCTGGGGTCTGTCTCTCGAACTGGTCAGCTGGGACGGAGCATTGGGCTACGAGCGCGCCGGCGGCCCGAAGATGTGGTCGGTCAATAGCTGAAAGTCTTGGAAGGGAAGGCAGCCTTTCCCCCGTCTTCGCTGAAACAATCAGCTCGGCGGCCGCTTGCTTAATCGAATAAGCGTTCACTGCCTGACATATTGGGAGGGAATTTCGAATGTTGCACGTCAAGAAGGCTGCATGGGCGGCCTGCATGGTGACGATGCTGGCCGGAACGGCCTGGGCGCAGGACAAGCCCTATGCCGGCGTCGAGCTGAAGATGCTCGGTATCGGCGATACGTCGGTTACCCGCGTCGCCCCGCTCGTTGGAGAGTTCGAGGCGCAGACCGGTATCAAGGTCCATATCGACCAGCTTCCCTATCCGGGCCTCATCGACAAGATCATCGTCGAGGCAAGCTCCGACAATCCCACCTATCAGCTGCTGTGGGTGGACAGCCCCTGGGTCGGCATGCTCGGCGAGGCGGGGGCCTTGGAGGACCTCACCTCACGCGCCAAGCGAGACGCAAACGAGATCGGCCTCAACGATATCATCCCCGTCCAGCTGCAAGAGTTGAGCTGGCAAGGAAAGCTGCTTGGCTTCCCGGCCTCGGGCATGACGTGGCTCCAGCAATATCGGGAAGATCTGATCGACAATCCCGAGGAAAAGGCCAATTTCAAGAAGAAGTACGGCTATGATCTGGCTCCGGCCAATACGTGGCAGCAATATCGCGACATCGCCGAATTCTTCACGCGCAAGAAGGGGGCCACCGCCGGCGGCAAGCCTCTCGACCACGACCTCTATGGCACGAGCCAGTCCTACAGCCGCGTGCAAGGGGCGATCACCCACGACTACTTCCCCTTCATGCGTTCCTTCGGCGGCGACTATTGGGATCCGAAGACCGGCCTGTGCGCCATGACGGGCGAGGCCCACGTCAAGGCCGCCGAATACATGAAATCGCTCGTCCCGTTCAATCCGCCGGACTATCTGGGGCTGATGTGGGACATCCAGTCCGGCTTCATGGAGCGCGGCGAAGCGGCCGAGGCTTCGTACTGGAGCGTCCGTTCGGTGCGGCTGACCAATCCCGACGAGGCGGTGGTCGCCAAGGACGGCAAGGTCGGCTTCGCGGCGAACCCCGTCTCCGATGCAGGGCCGCAGCCCACCTATACGGGCACGCTCGGCTTTGCCGTCAACGCCAAGTCGTCCGAGAAGGAGAAGGACGCCGCTTGGGAATTCATCAAATGGGCGACGAGCGAAAAGCTCATGCGGCGGTTTGCCGAGGAAGGCAAGGGCGTCAGCCAGTTCCGCAAGTCCATCCTCGGGGATCCGCAGCTCCAGGCCAAGTATCCCTATTACAAGGTGCTGCTCGACAGCCAGGTCGATGCACGCCGCCGCATCTTCCATCCGTTCTATCAAACGGTCGAAGAGAATTTCGGCGTCGAACTGAGCAAGTACATGGCCGGTGAGACCCCGACGGCACTGGAAGCGCTGACCAAGGCATGCACGGCGGTGAACACGCAGCTCGCGATGTTCCCCCTCGAGCAGCGCCTGCGCTGGATCCAGGACGTCCCGGTCGAAGTCCTGGCGAAATAGGTCGAACCAGGACCCTTGAACCTGGATCGCTCCGGCCTGCGGGCCGGAGCGGTTCGCCGATGTCGCCGGGGAGAGACACTGTGAGTCAGATAGCCAATCGCAACAGAACCATCGCGCGCATCTTCCTGCTGCCGGCGATCGTAATCCTGTTCGCAACCACGATCTTCCCGATGCTGTATGCACTGTGGCTCAGCTTCCGGAACTATGATCTGGCCAAGCCCTTCATTCCCCGGATTTTCGTGGGGCTGTCGAACTATGCCGAAGTCCTGAGCTCCTCGGCCTTCCTCCATGCCCTGATCACCACCTTCAAGCTGATGGCCATGACGCTATCGGTGCAACTGGTCCTGGGCGTGGCCATGGCGATCCTGGTCACCCAGAAACTGCCGGCCATGGGTATCGTCCGGACCCTGCTTCTCATTCCCATGATGATATCGCCGGTGATCGTGGGACTGGTCTGGCTGTTCCTCTATTTCCCGGAACTCGGCTATCTCAGCTACTTCATCGGCCTCGTCGGATTCTCGCCCGTCGGCTGGATCACCACCACGAGCTGGGCGCTTACGGCAATCGCCATCGCCGATATCTGGCAATGGACTCCCTTCTTCATGATGGGAACGGCGGCCGCGCTGCAGAGCCTGCCTCCGGAACCGTATGAGGCGGCTCGCATCGACGGCAATTCCCGCTGGGATGTCTTTCGCTTCGTGACGCTGCCCCAGTTGAGGCCGGTGCTGGCGAGCCTGCTGTTCCTGCGCGCGATCGATGCCTTCAAGATCTACGACATCATCTATGTGCTGACCAAGGGCGGGCCGGCCGACGCGACGGAAGTCATGTCGCTCTACATCTACCGGCAGAGCTTCACGTTCTGGCGCATGGGCGTGGGAGCCGCTGCATCCTTCGTCTCACTGATCATCATCTCGCTGCTGATCACCTACTTCTTCAGATCGATGCAACGGCGGCAAGCCGTGCAGGCGCGATAAGCGGGAGGACGCCGGCCATGACCCCGACGACACGCGAAAAAACGCTGATCTACCTGCTCATCGGCATCGTGCTGATCATCTTCATGATCCCGATCTATCTCATTCTGGCTTCGTCGTTGAAGCAGCCTGTGGACATGTTCTCGCAGCCGCCCAAGTTCATCTTCACGCCGACTCTGCAGAACTACTACGACCTGTTCACGATGCGGCCGTTCCATCTGCAGATCCTCAACAGCCTCATCGTGGCGCTCGGATCCACGGCCTTCAGCCTCGTCGTAGGCTCGCTCGCCGCCTATGCGATCTCGCGCATCAAGAACAAATGGATCAACGACGTCGCCTTCTGGATCCTGTCGATGCGGATGTTCCCGCCGATCACCGTCGTCGTACCCTACTACATCATCTTCAAGACGATCGGATTGCTCGATAATCCCCTGGCGCTGATCATCGTCTACTCGACCTTCAATATCCCGCTCACGGTCTGGCTGATGAAGGGCTTCTTCGACGAGGTGCCCGAGGCACTCGAAGAAGCAGCCCAGGTCGACGGCCACGGCGTGCTCACTACCTTTCTCAGGGTGACGCTCCCCCTGACGGCCCCGGGGCTGGCCGTTTCGGCCGTGTTCTGCTTCATCTTCTCGTGGAACGAGTTTCTGTTCGCGCTGATGCTGACCGGATCCAGGGCCCAGACGGTCACCGTCGCGGTCATGTCCTTCTGGTCGAGCGACGCGGTCCAGTGGGGCCGCATCATGGCCGGCTCGTTCATCGTGCTCATCCCGGGAATGATCTTCGTCCTCACGTGCCAGCGCTGGCTCGTGAAGGGATTAACCATGGGTTCCGTCAAGGGCTGATCGGACCTACGCAGTTGGGAGTCTAAAAGCATGTCATCCGTAACACTGCGCGGTGTCATCAAGCGCTATGGTCAGCTGGAGGTCGTGCATAAAATCGACCTGGCGATCGAGGAGGGGGAGTTCGTCGTCCTCCTCGGGCCGTCGGGCTGCGGCAAGACCACCACGCTTCGGATGGTCGCCGGCCTCGAGGAGATTTCGGAGGGCGAGATCGAGATCGCGGGCAAGGTGGTGAACAGCGTCGCCCCCAAGGACCGCCAGATCGCGATGGTCTTCCAGAACTACGCCCTCTATCCCCATATGACCGTCCGCCAAAACATGGAGTTCGCCCTGAAGCCGCAGAAACTCTCGGCCGGGGACGTCGCCGCCCGTATTGCGGAGGCCGTGCGGATCCTCGGCCTCGAGGCCTTGCTCGATCGCAGGCCTTCCCAGCTTTCGGGCGGTCAGCGCCAGCGTGTCGCCATGGGGCGTGCGATGGTGCGCACGCCCAAAGTCTTTCTCTTCGACGAGCCTCTGTCCAATCTGGACGCCAAGCTGCGTACGCAGGTCCGCCTCGAGATCGCCAAGCTGCACAAGCGCCTGGGAACGACCGTGCTCTACGTCACCCACGACCAGGTCGAGGCGATGACCCTGGCCGACAAGATCGTGATCATGAAGGACGGATATATCGAGCAGGTCGGCTCTCCCGAGGAAGTCTTCGCCCATCCCCGCAATCTGTTCGTGGCGAGCTTCATCGGAAGTCCTGCGATGAATCTCATTCCCGCCGAGGTTCAGACGGGCAACGGCAGGCCGACGCTTTCGGCGGGGCCGTTGGGCTTCGAGGTGCCTGCCTCGATTGCCGGCCGGCTCAAGGCGGGCCGGAAGGCCGTCATCGGCATACGTCCCAGCGAAGTCCAGGTCGTCCCAGATGGAATGCCAGGTTACGACGCCGCGATCGAGGTTACCGAATATCTGGGCTCCGAGGCGCTTTTGAATCTGCGGATCGGCGAACAGGAACTCTGCGCGCAGATACCAGCCTCGAACCGCCCTTCACCCGATCGGCAGAACATCCGCATAAACTTCGACCCCAATCGCCTCCACGTCTTCGATGTCGAGAGCGGCGAAGCCATCCGGGCCTGATCGGCCTCATCCAGAGAATTTGAGGACCGCCATGGGCCGCGAGATCGTATTCACAGGCAAGCAGCAATTCGAACTCCTCGACTATGAGGAAGCAGAACTTGGCCCGAGCGAGGTTCGTGGCCGGACCCTGGTGACCCTCATCAGCCCCGGCACCGAACTTGCCTGGGCCAACGGCGACAGCTTTCCGATCCGCCCTGGCTATGCCGCGATATTCGAGGCCGAGGAAATCGGCGCGGATGTAGCGGATATACGGCCGGGCGATCGCCTGCTGTGCATGGGCGGGCATCGTTCCACCCAGCAGTTCGATCGACGCTACACGCTCAAGATCCCGGATGGGATGCCAGCCGAACTTGCCGTCGTCGCGCGACTGATGGGCGTGTCGATGACCACGCTGATGACGACGGCCGCGCGGCCCGGTGAAAAGGTCATCGTCTGCGGCGCCGGCCCGGTGGGCTACCTGGCCGCGCATCAATGCCGGATTGCGGGCTACGACGTGACCATCGTCGAGCCGGATCCCGCGCGTCGTGAGAAGACCCTCGCCTCAGGTATCGCCAGCGCGCTGCCTGCCATTCCGCTCGAAGATGCCGAGTACCGGGGGAGGGTCGCCCTTGTGATCGATTGCTCGGGCCATGAGAAGGCCGTGCTCGACGGCTGCAGGATCGTGCGCAAGCGCGGCGAGGTCGTGCTGGTTGGCGTACCCTGGAAGGCCCACACGGATATCCTGGCGCATGAAATCCTGCACGAGGTCTTCTTCAACTATGTGGTGCTGCGCAGCGGCTGGGAATGGGAAGTTCCGATCCTCTCGAGGGGGTTTGTCTGGGAGGAGCTTTACGAGGGCTACAACAACGCGCCGCACAGCACTTTCTCGGGTCTGGCGACCGCGCTCAGATGGCTGGCGGAAAACCGCATTCCAACCGCAGGAATGTTCAGCACGATGAACCCGCGGGATCCCGCGCGGTCCTATGGTAGATTACTCCGCAGGGAAATCGACGAGCCCTTCGTCATCCTCGACTGGGCTGCGTCCTGAACTCAATCAAGCGAATTAGTCGTGAAATCGGAAGGGAACCTGCATGGACGGCGCAATCGCTGACCAGGTCATCGCCGTGTCGAAGGCCGAAGCTCTGAAAGCCGGCTTTGCCGTTTGCGTGGCCGTATTGGACGCCGCCGCCCATATGGTGGCGTTCGCCCGCATGGACGGCGCAAACATCGGTCCGATCGATGTGAGCATCAAGAAGGCCCGTACTGCCGCACTGTTTCAAATCGACAGCCTTCAGTTCGGCGTGAATGCCCAGCCCGGCGCCAAGGTCTACACGCTGGAGCACACCAATGGTGGCCTCATCGGTTTTGGCGGCGGCGTCGTCTTGCGGGACAAGGCCGGCGTAGTCCTCGGTGCGGTGGGCATCTCGGGAGCGACGGCGGACGTCGACGAGATAATTGCGCAAGCAGCCGCCGCGGCCGTGAGGGCATGACGCCATTCCGGCTGATCGCCGTTCATTCACCTGGCGAGGTCGGCCTGCATCCCGGGTGAGTTATGCCCTGCCATCCTTCGCGGGGATGCTCACTTGCCCGCCTGCAGGCCCTGGCTCCTCAGCGGCGCGCAGCTTTCTCCCACGACCAGGGAGGGTTGAAAAACGACATTGCGGGTGTCGCTGTCGTTTCCGCGGTTGATCCGGTCGACCAGCAGGCGGAGCGCTTCGTTGGTCATGTCGATCACCGGATGCTCCGTGCGTGTCAGGCGCGGGCGCAGGCCCCCGATGCCGGGAATGGTGTCCGTCGAGGCGATCGAGATGTCATTGGGGCACTTCAGCTCCAGATCGGCAAGGGCGCGCATGACACCGAGCGCCATGACGCCATTGGCGACGTAGAGGGCGGTCGGCGGATCCGGCTGGGTAAGCAATTCCCTGGCCACGGAATAGGCAGCATCCTCGCGAAATTCACCGGCTCGCACGTGGTGCGGCGCCGGCTCGAGCCCACGGGCGCGCATGGCTTCCAGCATGCCGTCGAGCCGACCTCGGCCCGTGGTGAGGTGCAGCGGGCCGGTGATCGTGCCGATGCGCGTATGGCCGAGATCCATCAGATAGTTCGTCACCTGCCGGGCGGCGGAGACATTGTCGATGGTGATCGTGTCGGCCTTCTGTCCGTCGACGGTGCGGCCGAAGAGGACGGTCGGGATCGGTTCGCCTTCCGCGTCGCGAAGCGGCTGGCTCGCGGCGACATCGACGGGCACGAGGATGATGCCGTCGCAGGACAGCATGCGTATGCGGGCAAGGATGCGGCGCTCGTTCTCCGGCTTCTCGTCGCTGTTGAACAGCACCAGTGAATATCCCCAGGCCGCGACGGCCGCCTCCGCCGCCCAGACGAGCCGTGCAAAGAACGGATTCGCAAGGTCGGCCACCACAAGGGCGATCAGCTGGGTGCGGCCCCGCTTCAGATTGCGGGCGGCAAGCGAGGGGGTATAGTCCAACTCGCTGATCGCGGCCAACACGCGGGCGCGCAATTCCTTGCTGACATAGGCGGTTTCATTGACGACGGCCGACACCGTCGCTGTCGATACCTGCGCCCGGTTTGCCACATCCCTTATCGTCGCCATCAATCACTCAGCTAACCGTTTCGCTCCTCAAGCTGCGACAGTTCTGCCGATTTGTCTACCAGAATTCCAAAAATGGCTTGCGCGGCACACAGAAATCAAGAATGCTAGCGAAACGGTTAGCTGTTGTTCGCCAAACAACGGCAATCTTAAAAACGGGAGGGGAACTATGAAGCTGGTCAAATTCGGTCTCTTGTTCGCGCTGGCGACTGCCGCCGCACTGCCGGCGCGCGCCGCCGACAAGCCGCTGATCGGCCTTGTGTCCATCGCCGCGACGGAAGCCAACAACGTTCGCTACATCAACGGCGCCAAGAAGGCCGCAGAGGAACTGGGTTACGAGGTTTCCGTGGTCGACGCGGCCGGCAGCGCCGACCAGGCCAATGCCGCGATACAGAATTTTGCCCAGCGCGGCGCCTTCGGGATCGTGGACCTGGTTTTTCCGGCCTCCTCCATCGGCGCCGGCCTCGATGCGGCCAAGCAGGCCAATATCCCGGTCGTCACCTGGGGCGGCGGGCTCGGCCTCACGGTGGCCGCCACCAACGGTTCCGGCGCGCCGATCGCCGAGCCGGTCATTCAGAAGATGATCGATGATTTCGGAGGCAAGGGCGAATTGCTGGCGCTAACCTATCGCACCGGCGAAGTCTGCCGCAATCGCGAGGCGCTCATGGACAAGATGCTGGAGAAATATCCCGACATCAAGGTCACCAAGAACGAGGTTCGCATTCCGGGCTATTTCGAGGACGGCGCGCAATATGCCAATGCCTGGCTCGCATCCCATCCTCCCGGAGACGGCAAGCTGGCGATCTGGGGCTGCTGGGACGATCCCGCCATCGGAGCGATCGGCTCGTTGCGGTCCCAGGGGCGCGATGACGTACTGGTCTACGGGGTCAACGGCAATGCCCAGGCGATCGAGAACATCCGAAACGGCCACATGACGGCCACGGCATGGGAAGACAGCTTCGCCGAGGGCTACAATATGGTCAAGCTCCTGGCCGACACCAAGAAGGCCGGCTGGCAGCCCAAGGCTGTCGAAGTTCCCGCCGTGCTGATCACCAAGGAGACGGTTGACGACTTCGTGAAGCAGCATCCGGATGCGGTTCAGTAGGCCGGACAGGGATCGGAACGAAGCATGCTTGCGTCAAATCGGGAGAAAGAGGCGGCGACCGCGCCTCCCTTCCTCGTTGCCCGTGACATCCGCAAGGCCTATGGCGGCGCCAAGGCGCTGAAGGGCGTGTCGTTGACCTTGCGAGCCGGCGAGGTGCATGGCCTGGTCGGCGCCAACGGAGCGGGCAAGTCGACGCTGATCCGCATCCTTGCCGGGCTCGCGCAGGCCGATGCCGGCGACGTCCTGATCGACGGCGATTCCGTGGCCATCCCGACCCCGGCGCAGGCCACCGACCTGGGCATGAACTTCATCCACCAGGAACTGGCCTTCGTCCCCAGCATGACGGTGCTGGAGAACATCATGCTCGGCCTGCCGAAGAAGACGCGGTTCGGCATGGTCGACTGGAAGGCCATCGCCGGCGATGTCGGGCCGGTCGCGCGCCGCGTCGGCATCACCGCGCCGCTGAATGCCAAAGTGAAGGACCTGTCGACGGCCGAGAACTGGCTGATCAACATCTGCCGGGCGCTGATGCGCAAGGCGCGGCTGATCGTCATGGACGAGCCGACCGCTTCTCTTTCCGCCGCCGAAAGCGAAAAGCTCTTCCGGATCATCGAGGATCTGCGCGATTCCGGCGTGGCGATCCTGTATGTCTCGCACCGGCTGGACGAGATCCTTCGTCTGTGCGCCCGCGTGACCGTATTCCGTGACGGCCAGTCCGTGGCCGTCATCGAAAAGCAGGATCTGACCCGCCCCCGGCTGGTCGAGGCGATCGTCGGGGCCGCCGTCGAGCCCCTGGTCCACGACAAGAACTATGACCGCAGGGAGGTTGCGCTTTCGGTCAGAGGCCTGACGCGGCTGCCGAAGGTGAAGGACGTTTCCTTCGATCTCTACCGCGGCGAGGTACTAGGCATAGGCGGCCTCGTCGGCGCCGGCCGCACCGAATTGATGCGGCTGATCTACGGCGCAGACCAACCGGACAGCGGCGCGATGACCCTGGAAAGCCGGGTATTTAGGCCCAGGACTCCGGCCGAGGCCGTGAAGGCCGGGCTCGGACTCGTGCCGGAGGAGCGCCGCGCCGACGGCCTGCTCCTGACGAAGAGCGTGGCCTTCAACCTGCAGCTCGCCAACCTCATCAACATCGTCCGCAGCCCGGCGCTGCCGCTGATAGACTATCGGCGCCGCGAAGCGCTTTCAGCGCGGATCGTGCGCGATCTTTCGGTCAAGACCTCTTCGATCGAGACGCCGGTCGGCCTGCTTTCCGGTGGCAACCAGCAGAAGGTGGTGATCGGCCGCTGGCTGCTCAGGCAGCCGAAAGTGCTGATTCTCGACGAACCCACACGCGGCGTGGACATCGGCGCCCGCGCCGACATCCACCGTCTCATACGCGATCTCGCCGCGCGCGGCATGGCCGTCGTCGTCGTTTCCTCGGAACCGGACGAGCTCCCCGATCTGTGCGACCGCGTCCTGGTGATGGCAGAAGGCCGGCTCGTGCGCGAACTCACCGGGGCAACCATCACACGCAATGCCGTCGTCGAGGCGAGCTATGCCTTCGAGGGCTCGGAAAGGAACCGACCATGAGCGACATCACCGGATCCCCGGCCCGCGGATTGTCACCCGGCGCCAAGCGTGCGCTCGGCCTGTTCGCACGGTATGCCACGATCATCGGCCTGCTTCTGATGATCGCCGCCTTCTCCCTGCTTTCGCCGCGTGCCTTCCCGACGATCTATAACTTCACCAATGTGCTGAACCAGACGTCGCTCGCCATGATCATCGCCGGCGGGCTGACGCTGGCCGTCATCGTCGGCGAGCTCGACCTGTCGATCGGCTTCGCCGCCTCGCTGCACGGCGTGCTGGTGACTGGCCTGATCGTCTCCAGCAAGCTGCCGATTGCCGTGGCGATCCTGATCGTGGTCCTGCTGGGCGGCATGATCGGCCTCGTCAACGGCCTGATCGTCACGAAAGTGAAGGTCAATTCGGTGATCGCCACGCTGGGTGTGGGGACGATCCTGACGGGACTGTCCTTTGCCTATTCTGCCGGCGTACCGATCACCGCCGGCGTGCCGGAAGCCTTCCTGCAGGTGTCGCTCGGCCGATGGCTCTTCGGCATACCCAACAACATCGTCATCATGGTGGTCGTGCTCGGGGCTCTCTGGCTGCTGGTGGAACGCACCGCACTCGGCCAGGAAATCCAGGCCGTCGGCGGCAACCCTTCTGCGGCGCGACTTGCCGGCATCAATGTCGACCGCATCAAGATCCTGGGCTTCGTCGTCTCGGGAATGTGCGCCGCCCTGACAGGCATCCTGCTTGCCTCACGGCTGGGAAGCGGCACGACCAGTGCGGCCGATCCCTATCTCCTGACTGCCTTTGCCGCCGTGTTCCTCGGCTCGGCGACGCTGCGCGACGGTGAATTCCATGTCTTCGGGACCTTCATCGGGGCGCTGATCATCGCCTTCGGCTTCAACGGCCTCAACATCTTCGGTGCCCCGACCTATTCGCAATACATCTTCCAGGGCGCCATTCTCATCATCGCCGTCGGCCTTTCGAGCCTCGGCCGCATCCTCTCGCAGCGCTAGAGCAAAGCGCGTTTAGGCAGAAACGCCGCTTTGCTCTAGCTCTTTGTTTTTCGACGCGTCTTTGCGTTTTGCCGATTCCGTCAAAACACAAGACGCCCTAGGAGCTGACGATGTCCGATCACTGGGAGATCTACGTCATCGAATTCGCGCGGTCGAAGGACCAGCCGCTGATCGACCTTGTCAACGGAGCGCCGCCGTCGAAGGTGCTCGACCTGCCCTTCGGCTTCGTGCTGGCACAGAGCGGCGGGAGGAACGTGCTGATCGACACCGGCTTCCTCAACGAAGGAAGCGGCGCCGACTTCTCGAAGAAGTTCGGCATCCCCTATTGGATTTCGCCGGTGCGCATGCTGGAGGAACTCGGGGTCAAGGCGGACGAGGTTACCGACATCGTGCTCAGCCACGCCCATTTCGACCATATGGGCTCGATCTCGGCCTTCACCAAGGCGCGGATCTTCATGCAGAAACGCGAATGGCTGTCCTGGAACGAGGCGATGGCGCTGCCGCCGCAATATGGCTTCCTGACCGCCATCATCAACCCCGACGACATGCGCTCGGCCTTCGATGCCGCGGTGGAGCATCGGCTGATGCTGGTCGACGGCGACAAGGACAACATCCTGCCCGGCATTCACGTCCGGCTGGGCGAGGGCCACACGCTCGGCCAGCAATTCGTCATCGTCGAGACGGCCCGCGGGCGCCTGGTCGCGGCGGGCGATTGCATCTATTCCCGGCTGAACCTGTCAGGTCACAAGCATGATGGCGTCTATGCGCCGCTCAACAACGGCATAGGCAGTATCTGGAAGCAGTTGGAGACCATGGACCGCATCAACGAGGAGATCGCGGGCGATCACTCCCGGCTGATCATGATGCACGACAACGACCGCTGGGCGCATCTGCCCCTCGTCAAGGAAGTCGACGGCTTCCGCATCCTCAAGGCGTCCTGAGGCCAAAGGCAGGCTTCATTCGACGATCGATTCGAGGACGGCGGCCGCATCGGCGATGTCGGCATGAAGAGCGCGGGTCGCAGCCTCGCTGTCGCGAAGCTTGAGGGCATCGACCAGGACATGGTGATGCTGGTTCGAGACTATGAAGTTGCCGCGCTCCTGCAGCAGGTTGAAATAGGGGCTCACCTGCAGCCACAGACTTTCGATGATGCTGAACAGGGTATCCGAGCCGCTTGCCTGGTAGATGGCAAAATGGAACTCGCGGTTGGCGCGCAGATAGACGTGCCGTCCCTTCTTGTCGCGCTTGATATTATTCATTTCGACGGTCAGTTCCTCCAGCCTCTCCAGCGTTTTGGGCTGAAGATTTGGGGTGGCCCACGAGACGGCGAGCGCTTCGATCTCAAGCCGCGTCCGGGTCAGGTCGGCAAGACGTTCGCGTGAGAGATGGGGAATACCCAGGCTGCGACCGGCCACCACGGTCAATGCCTTCTCGGCCGTGAGGCGCAGGATCGCCTCACGCACCGGCATGGTGCTGACGCCGAACGCATCGGCCAGCCACTGGATGGTAATGGACTGTCCCGGCGCAAGCTCGCCGTTCAGGATCAGCTCCTTGGCCTGCCGGTATACGTCCTCCTGCATGGTGGCCCGTTGAACGCGGACGACCGAGAGGGGAGCCCGGATCCTCACTTCACTCATGCTTCCTCCGCACCACGAACCTGCGGCCCGCATCATTCCGCCTTGTAAGGCGATTTCCGATCGCGAGGAAGGGCCACTCTCGCTCTTGCATGATATATGATCTTCGATCTATGATCAAAAGTACCTGAAGAGCAGACGGCCGGGAAGGCCGAACTGCACCGCCACAACGAGCGGGCAGACATGGGAGGAGATGATGAGAGTGTGGAAGCGGATTTCTGCCCTGTTGGGCGCCGGACTACTCGCGACGGGCCTCATGGGGGCGCATGCCGAGGCCAAGTACAAGATCTACCTGTCGATGAGCTATATCGGCAATGACTGGCAGGGCGAGGCCGCGAACATGGTCAAGGCCATGGCCGCCAGCAAGGACATGGTGGACAAGGTCGATCTGCAGGTGCAGGTCTCCGGTCCCAACGCCCAGCGCCAGATCCAGCAGATCAACGCCATGGTGCAGGCCGGCGCGAAAGCGATTGTGGTCTATCCGATCTCGCCCACGGCCCTCAATGCGGCGGTCAAGAATGCCTGCGACAAGGGCGTCGTCGTCATCGCCTATGACGCGGAGATCTCCGAGCCCTGCGCATACAACGTTACCATCGACCAGACCGAAGCCGGCCGCGTGACCGCCGAATGGCTCGCCAAGAAGCTCAACGGCAAGGGCAATATCGTCGCCATTACCGGCGTTCCCGGCACCTCCGTCGACACGCTTCGCACCAAGGCCGCCAAGGACGTGTTCGCCAAGTACCCCGGCATCAAGATCATCAACGAAGCCGTCGGCATGTGGAGCCAGGCGGTGGCGCGTACGGAGCTTTCCAAGATTCTCGCCACTCGCAAATGGGACGAGATCGACGGCCTGTGGATGCAGGTCGGCTGCTATACCGCCAATACGATGGAGATCGAGGCCGGCATCACCCAGGACAAGCTCAAGCCTTGTGCGGGTGAGGGATCGAACGGCGGACGCGTCCAGATGCTGCCGAAGGGAACCGAGGTCGAAGGCGCCAACGGTACATACATGCCGATGGCTGCTCCGCGTATCTCATACGCCTCGCCTCCCTATTCCGGCGGCCTGGCTTTGAAGCTCGCGGTCCAGAAGCTCGACGGCAAGGACATCCCCAAGCATACGACTCTGCCCCTGCCGCTCGTCACCAACGAGACCATCAAGCTCTGCCAGGAAGGCACGTGGCAAGAGATGAAGGCGGGCTGCAATGCCTTCAAGCCTTCGCTCGTCTCCAATCCCGGCTGGTTCGCCTCGATCTTCTCTGAGGAAACACCGGAACTCGGCCTCTCCGCCGCTCTCGTCGGCCAGCCTGAAAACTGAGCGATGGGCGAGCCCGCCACCTCGCGGGCTCGCCATGAAATCGCGGTACCGATTGCCTCAGGAAGCTGGTTCTCATGACACCTGCGCCGCTCGAAATGCATGCGTCCAAAGCCACGGCGCCGCCGCCAGTCGCCGTGGCCGCGGCCAATGTCCGTAAGGCATTCGGCCCAACCGTCGCAGTGGACGACGTCTCCTTCGACATTCACGTCGGCGAGACGCACGCCCTCCTCGGCGAGAACGGCGCGGGCAAGTCCACGCTGGTCAAGCTGCTCTCCGGCCTGATCCTGCCGACTTCGGGCGCCTTCACCATCTTCGACGAGGCCGTAAGCCTCACCAGCCCCCGCATCGCCCACGCGCGCGGCATCCAGACCGCCTTCCAGGAACTCACCATGGTGAAGGACCTGACGGTGCTGGACAACATGCTGCTTCCCTACCCGCCGACGCTCCTGGGCCAGATCCGTCGCGGCCGGGCGAGGGCGAGCGTGGCGGATCATCTGGAGACACTCGGCCTTCGCACCATCGACCTCGATGCGGATCTGCGCGACCTCGATCTCAACGAACGGCAGAAGATCGAGATCGCCCGCGCGCTGTTCCGCCGGCCCAGGATCCTTCTCCTCGACGAACCGACCTCCACCCTGTCGGGTCGCGACATCGACTGGCTCGGCGAACTGATCGAGGGCCAGAAGGGCAACGGCGTGACAACCGTCTTCATTTCTCACCGCATGCGCGAAGTGCGTGCCTTCTGCGACCGCGTCACCGTTCTGCGCAACGGCAGGAAGATCTCCACCGCGAGCCTTGCCGACGTCGCGGACGAAGACCTGATCGGCATGATCGCCGGGCGCGAACTGGGCCGTTCCTTCCCTCCCAAGGCGCCTGTACCCGCCCTCAGCGGCGATCCGGTCCTTTCAACCTCGCACCTGGCGACCGACAAGCGGCTCGAGGATGTTTCCTTCGACCTCCGGAGCGGCGAGATCCTGGGCATTGCGGGACTGCAGGGCATGGGGCAGCTGGAGCTCTTCTCAGCGCTGTTCGGCATCGAGGAATATCGCGGTGAGATCCGCGTGGACGGCATGCCCGTCGCCTTCACGTCCCCGCGCGACGCGGTCGAGGCACGCATCGGCATCAGCCTGGTGCCGGAGGATCGCAAGACCGAGGCGCTGTTCCTCAAGCTCGATGGCCAGCGCAACGTCTCGCTGCCCGTCATCGATCGATATTGCCGTTTCGGCCTGATCGACGAGGCGCGCGAGGAAGCGGACGTCGCGCGGGTATTCGGCCGCCTCAACGTTCAGATGCGGGCTCTCTGGACGAGCGTGAAGGCCTTCTCCGGCGGTAATCAGCAGAAGATCGCCATCGCCAAGTGGCTGTTCGCCCAGAGCCGGGTGCTGCTGCTGTTCGATCCGACGCGTGGCATCGACGTCGGCACCAAGCATGAAATCTACGCGCTGATCCAGCAATACGCCGCCGCCGGCGGCGCCGTGCTCTTCCATTCGACCGAGATCGCAGAGCTCGACCATCTGTCCCATCGTGTCCTCGTGCTCTACCGGGGGCGCGTCGCGGCCGACCTGCAGGGAGAGGGCATCTGCGAAGATGCGATCCTGCGGGCCACCCTGGGCAGCGGCCCCAACGTCCTGGAGCTCCAATGAGTGCCGCTCATGCCGAACTGCCCATGCAAGCCACCCCCACGCGCCGCATGCGCCTGCTGTGGTCGCGCAATCGCGGCCCCCTGATTGCGGTCGCCGCCTTCCTGGTATGCCTGGGACTGATCCGTCTCGTCAGCGGCTCGCTCGGCTATTACGACATCTCCACCATATCCACGGGCGGCGCCACCCTCGCCATTGCTGCGATAGGCCAGACCATCGTGGTGCTTTCGGGCGGCTTTGACCTATCGGCGGCGGCGGTGATCTCGCTCGTCAACGTGACGCTCGCAAGCCAGATGCAGGACGATCCGTCCAGCATCCTGCTGTGGTCCTGCGCCGGCATCGCGATCGGCGCCGCGACGGGCGCCTTCAACGGCTTCTTCATCGCGGTCCTGCGGCTGCAGCCGATCGTCGTCACCCTCGCCACCATGTTCATCCTGCAGGGTGTGACCCTGCTGGTGATGGACAAGCCCGGCGGGCAGCTTCCGGGCGGCTTCAGTGCATTCTTCGTGTCGGATGCCATTCCCGACCTGCTTCCCGGCCCGGTGCTGCTGCTGTTTCTCCTCGTCGTCGCGTGGCTTCTCCTCAAGAACACGGTCTTCGGCAAGGCGATCTATGCGATCGGATCGGACCGGGAAGCGGTACGCGCCGCCGGGCTCAACACCCGCCTCAGCGAGTTCCTGGTCTACGTCCTTGCGGGCGGGCTGTACGGCCTGGCCGGCCTGTTCATCAGCGCGCAGACGGGTTCGGGAGATCCGCTGGTCGGCAACCCCATGCTGCTGCAGATGTTCGCGGCCGTCGTCGTTGGCGGCACCTTGCTCGGTGGAGGGCGCGGCGGGCCGGTGGGCACCATCTTCGGGGCCTACGTATTGATGATGGTGGTCAACGTCCTGCTCGTCCTGAACGTGCCGGCGTTCTACTCCTCGGTGGTCGAGGGATCGATCCTGATCCTGGCCGTGCTCGGTGCATCATTCGCGCGCTCTTCGGTTCTGGCCGTCAGCCTGCGCACCCTCGCGCACCGTCTTGCCGCGAAGCGCCAGGGGCGGCTGCCGCGCCAGCTCGCCCTGAGCGAACGGCGCCTCGCCCTGCCGACGTCGCCCCCATCCTTCCAGCGGCCGCCCTGGCTCAGCCGCAAGTCCGAGGATCTGCGGACCGTCCTGCCCGCCTTCGTCTGCTTCGTCATCGTGCTGGTGGCCACGCAACTCCTGCTCGGCAACACGATCCTGTCCTGGGCCTACTACAACTCCCTCATCGTGCTGGCGAGCTTCCTTGCGATCCTTGCGCTGGGCCAGGGCGCCGTGATCCTCACCGGCGGCCTCGACCTCTCGCTACCCTGGACGATCGCCTTCTGCGGCATCGTAAGCGCAGGCCTGATGAAGGGGTCCGACACCGCGATGATCTACGCCGTGCCGCTGGCCCTGGCGATCGGCACCGGCGTGGGCCTGATCAACGGCATCGGCATCGTGGCGCTGGGCATTTCCCCCATCGTCATGACGCTGGCCATGAACGGTATCCTGCAGGGCGCCGCCCTCGTCTATTCCGGCGGCACCCCCGATGGTTTCTCGGCTCCCGCGCTACGCTGGGTCATGACCGGCCAGGTGATGGGCATCACGCCCGTCGTCTTCCTCGTCCTGGCCTTCATCGTCATCGCCACGGTCCTGCTCGGCCGCACCGCCTTCGGGCGGCGCGTCTACGCCATCGGCAACGGCGTCAGGGCGGCGCAGCTTTCCGGCGTTCCCGTCGGCGCGACCATCGTCAGGGTCTACATGCTCTCGGGTTTTTGCGCTGCACTGGTGGGATGCCTCCTCTCGGGCTTTTCAGGCCAGGCGAGCCTGGGCATGGGGGATGAATATCTCTTGCCCTCGATCGCTGTCGTCGTGGTGGGCGGCGCGCTGATCACCGGCGGTCGTGGCCGCTATGTCGGCATGATAGGCGGCGTGCTGCTCCTCACCGCCCTGCAGACGCTCCTGGCCGGCACCACGCTTCCCTATGCCACCCGCGCCATCCTCTACGGCGCCGTCGTGCTTTCCGCCGTCATCACCCTGCGTGAAAAAAACGCGTAGATTCAACATTCAAGGAACTATCTCATGGCCGGCATCACTCTCAAACCAGGCTTGCGCGTATTGGTGACCGCCGGCGCGTCGGGTATCGGGCGCTCCATCGCCGATCTCCTGATCGAAAATGGTGCGAGGGTGCATGTGTGCGACGTGTCGCAGGAACACCTCGCCGGCTTCCGCACCGCTCATCCCGGCCATGGTGCCAGCATCTGCGACGTGTCCGAAGACAGTGCTGTCTCCAGCCTGTTCCAGGATGTCTCGACCACGCTGGGAGGCCTCGATGCACTCGTCAACAATGCGGGCATCGCGGGACCGACGGGCGGTGTCGAGGAGATTGCGCCTGCCGATTGGCGCCGTACCATCGATGTGTGCCTCACCGGCCAGTTCCTCTGCGCCCATTACGGAGTGCCCTTGCTCAAGCAGGCGGGGGAGGGGTCGATCATCAACCTGTCCTCCGCGGCCGGGCGCTTCGGCTATGCGTTCCGCACGCCCTATTCGGCAGCGAAGTGGGGCGTGATCGGCTTTACCCAGAGCCTCGCCAAGGAGCTCGGGCCTTCCGGCATACGCGTCAATGCCATCCTGCCGGGCATCATCCAGGGCCCGCGCATGGAAGGTGTGATCCGCGACAGGGCGGCTCAGGTCGGCGTGCCCTATGCGCAGATGGAGAAGGAATATGTCGATCGCATCTCCCTGCGGCGGATGACGCCGCCGGAAGATGTCGCCGCCATGGTCCTGTTCCTGCTGTCGCCGGGCGGCAACAATATTTCCGGCCAGTCGCTCGGCGTCGACGGCAATGTCGAATCCCTTTGAGCCGGCCGGGACCCGCGCGATCGATCATCGAGGCAGACTGATATGAAGACAGCCATTATCGGATCCGGGTTCATCGGCCGCGCCTGGGCCATCACCTTCGCCCGGGCCGGCCATGAAGTCGCGCTATGGGACGCCGATCCCGCCGCCTTGCCCAGGGCGCTCGAGTTCATCGGGCAGGTCCTGCCCGACCTGGAAGCCAACGACCTGCTCGGGGGCGCCAAACCCGCGGAGGTCCAAGAACGGATGAGGGTCGTCCCCGATCTGGCGGAGGTCCTTGCCGGTGTCGACCATGTCCAGGAGAATGCGCCGGAAAAGGTCGAGCTGAAGCGCACGCTATTTGCCGAACTCGATCGCCACGCGCCGGCCGGGGCAGTGCTGGCGAGTTCGACCTCGGCCATCCTGCCTTCGGCCTTCGTCGAGCATCTGCCGGGCCGCTCGCGCTGCCTGGTCTGCCATCCCATCAACCCGCCCTATCTCATTCCCGCGGTCGAAGTATGCCCGTCGCCCTGGACTTCCGCCGAGACCGTGGCAAAGGCGGCGGATTTCATGCGCGGCTGCGGCCAGGCGCCCCTGGTGATGAAACGCGAGATAGACGGCTTCATCATGAACAGGATGCAGGGTGCGCTGCTTGAGGAGGCGTTTCGCCTGGTGGCTGACGGGATCGCCGGCGTGGAGGACATCGACACCGGCCTGCGCGACGGCCTGGCGCTGCGCTGGTCCTTCATGGGGCCGTTCGAGACCATCGATCTGAACGCTCCGGCCGGCGTGCGCGACTATGCCGAGCGTTACCAAGGCATCTATTCGGGCATTTTCCCGTCGACGCAGCGGCGGGTCGACTGGTCCGGTCCGGTCATGGACCAGATCGAGCAGGACCGGAGCGCGTTGCTACCGCGAGAAGACCTGGTCGCCCGCCAGATGTGGCGGGATCGAAGGCTGATGGCCCTGCTCGCCCACAAGCGGCAGGCGGCCAAGGATATCGGGAACTAGGGAATATTTCATGGCCAATCACAAAGTCATCATTACCTGCGCGGTCACGGGCGCCATTCACACGCCGTCTATGTCGCCCTTTCTTCCCGTGACGCCGGAGGAGATCGCCGATGCCGCGGTGGGCGCGGCCGAGGCGGGCGCGGCCATCGTGCATCTTCACGCACGCAATCCCGTCACCGGTGAACCGGACCAGACGCCAGAGGCCTTCTCCAAGTTCCTCCCGGTCATCAAGCAGCGCTCCAACTGCGTGATCAACCTCACGACGGGAGGCGCTCCGACCATGACCATCGAGGAGCGCGTGAGACCGGCGGCAACCTTTGCGCCGGAAGTGGCTTCCCTCAATCTCGGTTCGATGAATTTCGGCCTGTTCGGCATGCTCGATCGCTTCAACGACCTCAAGCACGAGTGGGAGCGGACCTATCTCGCCAACAAGGACATCATCTTCCGCAACACGTTCGGCCAGATCGAATACATCCTGACCACCTGTGCGGGAAATGACACGCGTTTCGAGTTCGAGTGCTACGATACCGCGCACCTCTACAACCTCAAATACTTCCTCGACCGCGGCCTCGTGAAGCCTCCGCTCTTCATACAGACCGTTTTCGGTCTCCAGGGCGGCATCGGCGGCCATCCCGAGGATGTCATGCACATGAAGCGCACCGCCGACCGGCTGTTCGGCGACCAGTATCGCTGGTCGGTGCTGGGAGCCGGGCGCAACCAGTTCAAGATCGCGGCAATGTCGGCGGCCATGGGCGGCAACATCCGCGTCGGCCTGGAGGATTCGCTTTGGAACGGCCCGGGCCGCCTTGCCCGGACCAATGCCGAGCAGGTCGTTCGCGCGCGCCAGATCGTCGAAGGGCTGGGACTGGAGGTCGCAACCCCGGACGAAGCGCGCGAGATGCTCTCCCTCAAGGGCGGACACCAGGTGAATTTCTGAGCCGAAAGACCGGTGCGGAGGAAGAAGGCATGCTGCGGATCGAAGTCGTCAATGCCGATCGGGACCAATTGGGCGAGGGACCGCTCTGGGACGTCGAGGAGCAATCTCTCTATTGGATCGATTCCTTTGCCCCGGCCGTATTCCGGCTCGAGCCCGCGGGAGGACGCACCCGCTGGGCTCTGCCGGAGAGGGTCGGTTCGATTGCGCTGCGCCGCGGCGGGGGCGCGATATGTTCCCTGCGTTCGGGCTTCCATGCGCTGGATTTCAAGACAGGCGACGTGATGCCCTTTGCCGGTGTCGGACCGACCGATCCGCGCACCCGGATCAACGACGGCAAGGTCGACCGACAGGGCCGTTTCGTCGCCGGTTCCATGGACGAGGGTGAAGCGGATCCGCTTTGCCGCCTCTACAGGCTCGATCCAGGCGGGCGCGTGAGCGAACTGGACCGCGACATCATCTGTTCCAACGGCCCCTGCTGGAGCCTCGACGGGCGTACGCTCTATTTCGCCGACACGACCCGCAGGCTGATCTACGCCTATGACTACGACACCGCGACTGGCGACGTCTCCAATCGGCGTGTCTTCGTGGATTTCGCCGCGCTCGGATTTCCGGGTTACCCCGACGGAGCCACCGTCGATTCCCAAGGCTTCATCTGGAGCTGCGAGGTCTATCGGGGTCGGCTGCTGCGCTTCGATCCGGACGGCAAGCTCGACCGCGTCGTCGGGTTGCCGGTCGAAAGCGCCACTTCGATCATGTTCGGAGGCCCCGACCTCGATGTAGCCTATGTCACCTCGATGGCGCGGCCGATCGCGGGCGTGCCGCCACGCGAAGGCGAGGCCGGCATGCTTTTCGCCGTCTACGGCCTGGGCGTGCGTGGTGTCCCCGAACCTCGTTTTGCAGGCTGAGACAGGGAGTACGGATCATGCGCATAGAAGTCTTGCTGGACGTCAAGACCACGCTGGGGGAAGGGCCGCTCTGGGACGTGGACCAGCAGCGCCTCTATTGGATAGACAGTTTCGACGGCCGCGTCTTTCGCGCCACTGCCGACGGTCGCGAACTCCGGGCCTGGGACGTGCCGCAGAAGATCGGTTCGATGGCCCTGCGCAAGGACGGTGGCGGCGCCGTGGTCTCCCTGCAGCGCGGCTTTCACCTTCTCGACTTCAAGACCGGGGACGTCGAACTGATCCACGATCCCGAACCCGGTCTTCCCAACAACCGCATCAACGATGGCAAGGTCGACAAGAAGGGACGCTTCGTCGCCGGCTCGATGGACACGATGGAAGAGGGGCCCAGCGGCGCGCTCTATTCGCTCTCCACGGATTTCAAGGTCACCAAGCTCGATTCCAATATCATCTGCTCCAACGGGCCCTGCTGGAGCCCGGACGGCCGCATCTTCTATTTCGCCGACACATGGTCGGGCGAGATCTGGGCCTATGACTATGATCTCGAAACAGGGAGCGTCTCCAACCGGCGCACCTTCGTCAAGGTCGATCGTTCCAATGGGGGCGCCGCCGACGGCTCGACCGTGGACGCGGAGGGCTTTGTGTGGAACGCCCTCGTCTATGACGGCAAGCTTACCCGCTACGCCCCTGACGGCTCGGTCGATCGCGTCATCGAGATGCCGGTGAAGAAGGTCACGAGCGTGATGTTCGGTGGACCGAACCTCGACATCCTCTATGTGACCTCGATGGCCAGGCCCCCCCTGCCGCGCTTTCCGGGGGACGGGGTCCTGCGCGGCAGCGTATTCGCCATCCATGATCTCGGCATCAAGGGCGTGCCGGAACCCCGTTTCGGTGCTTGATCCGGCAGATCGCAGAAGGTTCCGTCAAGGGCATGCGAGGTCTTGTCTGGCGACCATCGCGTAGGGGGAAGGTCCCGCCACGCCTTTCCGGCGTGGCGGGAGGCGACAGGGAGCCCGCTTTGCGGGGAGGATCGGCGGGCTTGCTCCTCGCCAAGACGAACAGGGGCCCACGCCGGGGCGGGGGCCTACCAGAGCGTATAGCCGCCGTCCACGACGACGACCGATCCGGTGATGAAGGACCCCGCCTCGCTCGCGAGCAGGAGAGCGACGGGGGCTATTTCGTCGGGACTGGCGTAGCGCTGCATCGGCACTTCGTCCCGCCAGTAGTGGCTGTATTCCTCGTACTCGGTGCTTGCGATTTCGGTCTTCACATATCCAGGGGCGATCGCATTCACCCGGATGCCTTTGGACGCCCACTCCGCCGCCAGTGACTTGGTCAGATGGTGAACGGCAGCCTTGGAAATGCCGTAGGGCGAATGCCACTGCGGTCGATTGACGATCTCGCCGGAGATCGAGCCGATATTGATGATGGCGCCGGTCCCGCGAGACGCCATCTGGCGCCCGACGATCTGACTGGCCTTCCACACCGCCTCGAGGTTGAGGTCGAACAGGCGCTTCCAATCATCGTCGGGCAAGGTGAGGGCATCTGCGTGAAAGCCGATCCCCGCATTGTTGACCAGCACGTCGATGGGCCCAAGCTGCTCCGTGACGGTTGCCAGCACCTGCTCCAGATTGTCGCGATCGACGACGTCGGCCCGGACGGCGATCGCCGGTGCAGACGTCCGGGCTCGGATTTCGGCGAGCGCCTCCTGATTGCGCTTTTCATCGCGCGCCACGATCGCCACCGAAGCGCCCGCATCCGCAAAACCCAGGGCGATCGCCTTGCCGATGCTGCGATTGCCACCCGTGACCAAGGCGACTTTCCCACGCAAAGAAAACTTGTCCAGAATTGTCATTGTCAGAAGCCTTGGGGTTATGAGGAAGCAGGCGAGGAGGAGATCACCGCCGATGGCAGTGCGTTCGATTTGAGGGCGCCCGTCATGACGGCCACGACATCGCTCATCGACGCGGCCCGAGGGCTTACGATCGCAGCCCGGCGACCCAGGCGATGAATATGGATGCGATCCGCGATTTCGAAGACCTCGGGCATCGAGTGGCTGATCAGGACGACCGACAGGCCGTAATCCCGCACCCGGAGAATGAGGTCGAGCACCTGCCGTGTCTCGCGCACCCCGAGCGCCGCCGTCGGCTCGTCCAGGATGACGACCTTCCGGCCCCAGGCGGCAGCGCGAGCCACGGCCACGGCCTGGCGCTGCCCGCCGGAGAGCGTCTCCACCGCCTGTGTGATGGACTGGATGCGCACCCCGAGGCTGCGCATGTGCTCGGCGGCCTGTTCGCGCATTTTCTTCTTGTCGAGGCGCCGGAACAGCGATCCGGCAACCCCTGGCCTTCGCAATTCCCTGCCCAGGAACATGTTCTGGGCAATGTTCAGCTGGGTCGCGACGGCCAGTTCCTGGTAGACCGTCTCGATGCCGGCCAGGCGGGCGTTCAAGGGCGAGCCGAAACTGACGGGCTCCCCATCCAGGAAGATCTGGCCTGCATCCGGGATGACGGCACCTGTCAGGGCCTTGATCAGGCTCGACTTGCCTGCGCCGTTGTCACCGACCACGGCGAGGATCTCGCCCTTTGCGAGTTCGAACTCGGCGCCTGCTATCGCGACGACGCCCCCATAGGCCTTCTTCAAGCCGGTCGCCTGCATCACCAATGGCGCCGTCATGTCCGCTGCCCCCGGCCGAGATACTGGTCGACCCCTACGGCCAGCATGACCAGCGCACCGGTCGCGATCTGCTGGTAGAGGGAGTCGATGCCCGCTTGGGTCAGGCCGTTCTTGAGGGCAACGACGATGAGGGTGCCGATGAAGGTTCCCGCCACGCCGCCCCGGCCTCCGAACAGGCTGGTGCCGCCGATCACCACGGCCGTGATGCTGTCGAGATTGGCCAGCTGGTATCCACTCGGGTCGGCGATGGGGGTGCGGCCCAGGGCCTGCCAGGCGGCGAAGGCATAGAAGAGGCCGGCAAGCGTATAGACGCCGAACACGACGCCACGGACATTGACGCCATTCAGTCTTGCGGCGTTGGGCGAATTTCCGATGGCATAGACACGCACGCCCCAGGCCGTTTCGTTGAGAGCATAGCCCAGCACCAAGGTCAGCAGGACCCATGCGAAGGTGCCGTAGGTGACGGTCACCGGGCCGATGTCGGGCCCCGATCCCAGCCAGGAGAGCAGGTCCGATGAAATCGGATAGCTGCGCGACTGGGTGTAGAGCCGCGCTCCGGCGGCGATGATGGTGAACAGGCCGAGGGTCGCGATGAAAGGCGGCAGGCGAAACCTCGTGACGACGAGGCCGTTGACGGCCGCCCCCGCGACGCACACGGCCAGCCCCAGGCCGAGCGCGATGAGGGGATCGCCATGCATGGCATAGCTTCCCGCCACGACCATGCCGAGCACCATGATGGCGCCATCCGCCAGATCGATGCCCGAGACGAGTATGATCAGCGTCTGTCCAAGCGCCAAGGTGCCGATCACCACGGATTGCTGGGCGATCAGCGACATGTTTCCGGGGTTCATGAATGTCGGCGTGCCGATACTGAAGCCGACGAAAATGACGACGAGCGCGAACAACGGCCCCGTTATGGGGTAGGAGAACAGACGCCTGACAAGGCCCTGGTCGTTTGGGTTGGGAGCTGCGGCCTCGGCCACAGCTCCTTCATTCGGGTTCCTTGCCGCCTGTCCCTGGAGGTCCTGGATTTCCGGCATCCTAGTCGCCCCAGCAGTTCTCAAGCCCCCATTTGGAGTCCTTGGATTCGATGCCGGCCACGGGGTGGTCCGTAATGAGAACCGTGCCGGTATTTGTGAAGCCGCTTGGCTTGTCGCCCTGGTTGACGGCCTTCACTACGGCATCGACCGCCATCCTGCCCATTCGATCGGGGAACTGCATGACGGTTGCCCCAATCGTGCCATCCGCGACGCTGCGCACACCTGCGCAGCTGCCGTCGATCGAGGTGACGAGGACCTTCTTCTTCGCCTGTTTGATTGCGAAGAAGGCACCCTGCGCCGCCGGCTCGTTGATGGTGTAGATCACGTTGATGTCGGGATGGGCCGAAAGCAGATTTTCCATCGCTGTCTGGCCGGTTTCGGCATTGCCCATCGTCAGGGCGGTACCGGCGATCTTGCTGTCGCTGTCCGCAATGCCGAACCCCTTCAGAAAGCCGTCATGGCGAGCCTTCGCGGTCTTGTCCGACAGATCGTAGTCGAGCATCGCGATATGGGCAGGCTCGCTTGCGAGCGCGGCCTTCGCCCACTGCCCGATGAGCACGCCGGCTGCCAGATTGTCGGTCTCGAAAGTCGCGTCGGCGGCCGTCATCGGCTCCAGCGAGGTATTCGTCGTGACGACGACGATGCCCGCATCGCGCGCCTTCTTGACGAGAGGGACCAGGGCCGTCGCATTCGCAGGGTCGAGCACGATGCCCTTCACGCCCCGGTTGATCATATTCTCGATCGCAGCGATTTGCGTGGCCGAATCGCCCGCCGTGTTTGCTTCGGCCGTCATGACGTCCAAGCCATGCTTCTTGGCCTGGTCGACCGCCGCCTTCTCGAGCTTGTCGAAGAAGGGATTGGCGAGCTGAAGCTCGACAATGCCGATGAGGAACTTCTTGTCCTCGGCCTGCGCGAGTGCCGGAACCATGGCCGCAAGCGCCGCGAGCGCGCCGACCATTCGAACATGTGAATACCGCAACCCGATCCGCACGTCTTCCTCCTTTGGTGTTGCCCTGATTTTCTGCACAGAAGTCAACCTGGCGGCCTCCGTGACCTGGTCGCCCAGGCACTTCGAACCGCTTCACCATGCGCGCCTGTCACCTGCGAACCGCCGCTGCGGCAAGAGGTGAAGGGCTGGGTCGATGCTACACATTTCAGACCGAATTTCTACTTTAAAAAATATAAATATGTCTGATTTCATACTTAAATATAACGGCCGACCTTTCTGAAGCCGGCCGCCCAATCGTCGGCGGACGTAGGGGCATTCCGGATCTGCCAGGATCGACGAGGATCCCGCATCGGGTCAGCTTGTAAGGTGATTTCTTGTCGCGGCGCTCGAGACGGGAGCGATATGCGGGACGTGCGGCAGGCGCAATCGCTTCGACACAAGCATCGTGGAAACAGGCGAAATTGCTCAGGTACCGCTTGCCGATGCGTGTCTTTCGGCTGCGGCATAAGAAGGCCAGACCGCGGAACGGGCAGGTCGCGCAGCTCGCTTGATGCCGCGCGCGCCCGGCCGAAAGTGGGGCGCAGTATGCGCCCCGCCTGGTCGGTTTAGAAATGCGCGTCGATATCGACGACGTCGATCAGCTTGTGATTGACGAATTCCTTGAGGCCGAGGCCGAGCAATTCGCGGCCGTAGCCGGAGCGGCGGATGCCGCCGAACGGCAAGTCCGCCTCAACCTTGGTTGGATGGTTGACGAAGACCATGCCGGTCGAGATTCGCTTGGCGACTTCCCTGCCATGAACCGGGTCTGAGGTGAAGACGGACCCGCCCAAGCCGAAGGGAGAATCATTTGCGATACGCACGGCATCGTTCTCATCCCTCGCCCGGAAGAGCATAGACACCGGGCCAAAGAATTCCCAATAGCGCACGGGATTGTCCTCGGTGACGCCGGTCAGGATCGTCGGCTGAACGAAGGCGCCCTGGTTGGGAACCGGCGGCCCGACTTCCTCGGCGCTGGCACCGAGCTTCACCGCTTCGCGGATCTTGTCCTTTACCTCATCAGCCGCCCCCTTGGACGACAGCGGGGCCAGCGTCGTCTTCGGATCGAAGGGGTCGCCGGCGACAAGGCCGGAAACGCCCTTCCGATATCGGCTCAGAAATTCGTCATAGATCGGATCGACGATGATCATCCGCTTCGAGGACACGCAGACCTGGCCACCGTTCCAGTGACGGCCGAAGACCGCCCACTTGGTGGTCTTCTCCAGATCGGCATCCGCCAATACGACGAAGGCGTCTGCACCTCCGAGCTCCATCGTGGATTTCTTGAGCGCCTTGCCGGCCTGTGCCGCAACGACCGAGCCCGCGCCCTCCGAACCGGTGAGAGCGACGCCATGAACCCGGTCGTCGTTGAGGATCAACTCGATCTGCGAGCGCGTGGCATAGAGATTCCTGAACGCCCCCCTGGGCAGGCCGGCTTCCGCCATGAGCTTCTCGAATGCAGCAGCGCTTTGGGGGACGTTCGAAGCGTGTTTGAGCAGAAGCGTATTGCCCGCGGCGAGTTGCGGAGCAAGGATACGGGCGATCTGGTAGTAGGGAAAGTTCCAGGGTTCGATGGCCAGAAGGACGCCGAGAGGCTCGTGAACGAGAATGGCATCGCCTTCCGCCGGGTCCAGGACCGGCAATTTCTCGGGCCTGAGCAACTCCTCGGCATGGCGGACATAATATTCGAAGATCTTTGCCGACAGCTCGACCTCGGCCTTTGCCTCGGTGAACAGCTTGCCCATCTCGAGCGTGAGGAGCTTGGCATAGGCATCGCTATCACGGCGCAGGATATCGGCCGCCTTCTGAAGAATCGCGCCACGCTCGGCAAAGGATGTCGCACGCCACTTCAGGAATGTTTCGTGAGCTCCGCCGACCGCCGATCGCACTTCGTCGTCAGTCGCGTCGGGGAAATTGGCAAGGATCTCGCCGGTGTAGGGATTGATCGTCTGATAGGCCATTTGTCATTCTCCTTTCGAATGCATCTTGCCTTGGGCCATCGCGGCAGGCCGCAGCGGCCGAATCTTTCACGGACCGGGTCCGGGTCGGGACCGCCCGGGCGTTGCGCACGCCCCTCGGGCCGTTTTCCTCGACGACGAGCGGGGTCTGGACGCCGGGACAGCCTTTGCCCGGCTCACGTCCAACCACGTCGATTTGCTGGATCTCGCCCACCCATGACCGGGTTGCGGGCAGCGCGGTCATACGACCAGTCAGCTCAGACGGCCGGGCACTCGGGCCTGCTACGGGACGGTTCGCGAATTTGACGTCGATGATGGAAAGGTGGCACCTGGAGGCTGGGCATCGGCAAATGTGGTCGCCCGCCCGGTATCAGCCGTCAGTGCCAGGACCGGAACCATCGCCCCCCACGCCTCGTGCGGTACTCTCTCTTTAAAAATAGCGACATGAACAACCATCGTTCGCACAGCTCCGAAGGCAATCAAATTCTACAAAATCCGGGGCTATTAGAGGTGCACGGTGTCGGGCCCACATTGATCGTGATCAAATGCCGGCCAAGAATCGCTCATGCCAGCCAAATCGCCGATGTGCCGCTGCCATTCAGGGGCGTGATTCAGCAAACGCCGTGGGATTTACCGGCGACGTTTCAACCGACCCATGAAACACTCTGGGAAGTACGGTCGCCTTTCGGCACGGCGCCGGCCTAGGCCGGTGCAAGAAAACGGCGGACGGTATCGCCGATGCACTCGTCCCCAAGCCGGGTGGCGACGACCATCTGTGCCGCACCGAGCAGGACACAGGTATCCAGATCGGCCTTGGCGGTATCGACGATCAAGTCGCGCATGACCAGGGGAAGGGATCGCTGATACAGGAGTTCCTTCAGGCCGGTCATGAGATATTCGTCGGCGCGAGAAAGGGTTCCGCCGACGATGATGGCGGCAGGGTTGAGGACGCAGCCGATGTCGCCGATGACCTTTCCGAGGATGCGTCCAGCTTCCCGCAGACCTTGAATCGCTTCGGGGCGGCCGTTTCTCACCAGTTCCACGATATCCCGAGCACCTTCCGCCCGTATACCCATCGATCTCAGGTCGCGGGCGATCGCCCAGCCCGATGCACGGGCCTCAAGGCAACCTAGCTTGCCGCAACGGCAAAGAGGGCCGCCGACGGAATCGACCTGGATGTGTCCGATTTCGCCGGCGGCGCCCCGCACACCCCGGTAGATCTGGCCGCCCGCAATGATACCGCTGCCGATGCCGGTGCCCGCCTTCACGAAGAAGAGGTGTCGCACATCTCGCCAATGGCGATGGTGCTCCGAGATCGCCATGAGGTTGACCTCGTTCTCCACCAGGACCGGCACGGCGGTGCGCGATGCGAACCAGGACTGTATGTCGAAGTCGGCCCATCCCGTCATCACGGAGGGGGCCACGACGCGACTGGTGTCGAAGTCGATCTGGGCGGGAAGGCCCAGGCCGATCCCCAGGACGTCGCGAAAGCTCTTGCCAATCGATTGAAGAAGGCCTTCGAACCCGCTCATGATCCAGCGCAGGGCCGGCTCGGGACCGTGGTGGATGTCGAGGATGTCTCGGCCCTCGGCGAGAATGTTCGCATTAAGGTCGGTAACAGCCAGATGAGTGTGCTTTTCGCCGACATCGGCGGCAAGGGTGAGGGCAAAGGCAGGATTGAGCTGCAGCAGACGGGTCGGCCGGCCACGGCCGGCCTGGGTTTCCGTGCGCTCGACGACAAACTCGTTCCGGAGCAAGGATTGCAGATGTTCCGTCACCGTCGACCGGCTCCATCCGGTTTCATCGACGAGTTCCAGGCGGGTTCGGGCGCTTCCGGATGCGATCAGGGCCAGAAGCCTGGCCATGGCGTTGAGACTTAGGGACCGGGTGGTGTCTTCCGATACGCCGTGCACCCGCCGATCCTCCTCCGTGAGCCATGTCGAGTTGTGGAGGAATTTAATGACGATTTCGAACTTAAATCGAGGTTTTTTTGTGTGTTTCCCTCTATTAATTCCGGAGGCTGGGATCAACGGGCAAGACCCGTTCGGCTAGCCCCGGCGCCCATCGGAAACGTCCGGTGCCCACCGTCACCGCAAAGCCTTCACCAGGGCATCGACGGCGGCACCCGTGGTGGAGAATGAAGCCACAAATCGGACGATAGCCCTGTCTTCCTGAACGCCGCGCGTCCATTTTGCGAAGCCGAAGCCTTTTGCCTGCAACTGAGACGCAAGTTCGTCCGGCATGTAAACGAAAACCTCGTTTGCCTGCACCGGCTCGACCAGGTCGACACCCGGCGTGACCGCCAGCGCTCCTGCAATTTCCTGGGCCAAGCCATTGGCACGCCGTGCGTTTCGAAGCCACAAGCCGTTGTCGAGATAGGCGAGGAGCTGGGCCCCGATGAAACGGCTTTTCGACCACAGATGCCCGGATCGCTTGCGCATGGCGGCGAGGGCACCGGCGCGGCCGGTATCGAACAGGACGACAGCCTCCGCTGCCATGGCTCCGTTCTTGGTCGCCCCAAAGGAAAGAGCGTGGATACCAGCCTTCCATGTCATCTGCGCTGGGGTGCAGCCGAGCGTTACCAGGGCGTTGGCAAATCGAGCGCCATCCATGTGCACGAACATGTCGCGGCTCCTCGCGAACTCACCAATCTCCTCGATGTCATTCAGGCTATAGACGAGGCCCCATTCCGTGGCCTGGGACAGACTTATGGTGCTGGGTTGCGCCGTCTGGAACCCTTCGGCTCTGGCTCGCCGCACGATGCGATCGAGTTCCTCCACCGTGAGCTTGCCACCATGCGAGGGCAGCCCCCACAACTTCGCTCCACCCGTGAAGAATTCGGGCGCGCCACGTTCGTCGGTGTTGATATGGGCGATATCGGCGCACAACGTGCTGCAATAAGGCGGCGTCAACACCGACAGGGCCAGCGCGTTCGCCGCAGTGCCCGTTGCAACCGGCAGGACGACCAGATCCGTTTCGAAGATGTCGCGGAAGCGAGCCGTGAGCCGCGCCGTCCATGGATCCGAACCGTAGGAACTGGCATTGCCGCTGTTGGCCTCGACGAGTGCCGCCATGATTTCCGGTGAAACGCCGGAAATGTTGTCGCTTGCAAAATTCAGCTCGCCCAAATCGTGATCATGCTTGGCGGTTGGGTCGTGCATCAGGCGGACCTGCGAATGTCGTCGGCGATCTTCTCACCGATCATGATGATCGACAGGTTGGTATTGGCCTGGCAATCGAGAGGCATGACGGAACCGTCCACGACGAGCAGGCCTTCGACGTCGCGAACGCGGCATCGAAGATCCAGCACGGCATTCCTGTCCCCGTCCGGCCCCATGCAACAACCGCCAAGGCCATGCTGCGCATCGGAGCTGTGCTCAAGGAGAAGGTCGTTGACCTCCTCGTCACTCGCCTGATCGAGCCAGTCAAGAGCCAGGTCGGTGTCCGCCAGCGTCATTCGCTCGGTCAGGCGCCGGAGCGGGGCCTGTCCGGCGATCCGGCCGAGATGGCGGTAGGCCAGGCGCATGCGCTCGAGATCGAGCGGGTGATCGAGCATGTTCTCCTCGATGATCGGCTGGTCCTGAAGCCTCGGGGAGGAAAGCCGCACGGAGCCGCGGCTCTTCGCCTCCATCAGGATGAGGTTGACCATGGCCTCGCCGAATTGGGCACTGTCGGGGCGAACGCCGACGCCGCCGTGATTCATGGCATTGAAAAGGATGTCGTGCGGCGTGCCGCCTGGAATCCCGGAACTCATCTTGATGCAGCAATTGGTATGGCGGCCGTCGACGTCGGTGACCTTGAACTCGGGTCGCAGATGAAGCTCGATGCGACAGTAGGGATGATCGAAGAAACCCTCGCCGACCGGCAGGTCGGCAATGACGGGAATGCCGTGCGCCTGCAGCAGCGCAGCCGGGCCCAGTCCCGAGCGCTGAAGGATGACCGGCGAATGGATCGCACCAGCGGAGACCACCACCATCGGGGCCTTGAACTCCGTCACCTCGCCCGCGACGAGGGCCCGCACGCCCACGGCCGTCCTGCCCTCGAACAGGACCTTCTCCACCGTCGCCTCCCCGATGACGGTGAGGTTCTCGCGTGCGCGCGCCGGTTCGAGATAGCCGTCATTGACCGAGACCCGCTGGCCGTCGCGGCTGTTGATGGCATAGGTGCATACGCCCTCCGCCTCGGGCGCGTTCAGATCATCGTGCCAGGCATGACCAAGCGCCAGGGCGCTGTCGCGCATGGCAAGGTCGACATGGCCCCATTTGTCGAAGGGGGCGCGGTAGATCGGGATCGGACCGCCCTTTCCGTGATAGGGCGCCTCGATCGGATCGTCCTCGAGCTTGTTGAAGAAGGGAAGGACGTCGGCCCCCGACCAACCCACACACCCTGCCTCTGCCCAGCGGTCAAAAGCAGACAGGACACCGCGTATCGCGATCTGGGCATTCACCGCGCTCGAGCCGCCCAGGCCCTTGCCACGCCAATAGATGCGATGATCCTGCCTGTGGGTGCGGCGCGCCATGAGGTCGGCGTACATGTAGGCCTTCTGAAACTGCTCGGGCAGGATCAGGTTGAAGACGTTGGCACTCGCCATTTCGGGCGGCTGCTCAGCGCTTCGATAGCTGGGACCGGCCTCCAGCAGCAGCACCCGGCGATGCCGGTCCTCACTGAGGCGGGCGGCGACGACAGCGCCGGCCGAGCCGGCACCAACCACGATGACGTCGTAGGTCATGGAGACATTCCTCATACTCGCGGCGCATCGAGCACGCCTGCTTCAGGGTGAGCGTCGTTCTAGTTCAGGATTTGTGCGAGCATCCCGCCGTCAACGACGAGGTCGACGCCGCTGACGAAACCGTTTTCCGGAGCAGCCAGAAACAAGGCAGCCGATGCGATATCTGCGGGAAGGCCCGGCTTTCCGGCCGGCATCACACGACTGAATATCCGATCCAGGTCCGGGGTCTCGAACTTCTCCCTGAGAGGCGGCGTGACGATCGGCCCCGGCGCGATCATGTTGACCGTGATGCCGTAGGGGGCAAGGTCGACGGCCGCCGAACGCGTCAGCATGCGCACGCCGCCCTTGCTGCTGGCATAGGGGGCCGCCTCGCGCTCCGAGGCGAAGGAATTGACGGAACCGATCAATACAATCCGCCCCTTCGTGTGGTTCGACACCATACGCGAGGCGGCGGCACGGCTGGCGAGGAAGGAACCCGTGAGATTGACGTCGATATACTGGCGCCAGTTCGTCGAGCTGACCTCGTGGAACGGAGCGCTAACGCCAAGGCGCGCCGCACAGTGAACGAGAATGTCTATCGGCCCGCATTCCGCGGCGACCCGGTCGAAAGCCGCCTCGACCGAAACTTCATCCGAGACGTCGCAATTGTAGAAGCGCAATCGGCCGGCCGGCTGCCGCTGCTCGGGTGTGCGTATGTCGAGAATGGCGACGAGGGCGCCCTGCTCGGCGAAGGCCTGCGCCACCGCAGCACCAATTCCGCTCGCCCCACCGGTTACGATGGCAACCTTGTTTTCGAATTTGCTCATATGCGCGCCTTCCTGGTCAGACATTCACGAACTCGACCGGTCGCGGCGTCTTCAACCGGTCGAGATCGGCGATCGCGACCGCGGCATGGCGCCGGCCGCCATGACGCACGAAGAAGCCGTGGCCGGGCAACAGCATCTCGAAATCCAGGTCTCCCAGTTTTCGTATGCTGACGGCCGACTGGCGGACGTCGAAATCGTAGGTTCCCTGGTAGATGATCCTGCCGGAATGAAGCATGGCATCTCCCGTCACGAGTGCGGCAAGACCCGGCTGGCGCACGAGGAAAGAGAAGTGATCGAGGCTATGGCCGGGCGTCGCGATCGGCTCGATGGCCAGCCGACCCACAAGCTCCACCTGTCGATCTGAGAAGATCGCGTCGGGGACCGGCGTGCTGTAGGTGAAATTCTCGGGATAGACTCCCGCTTTCCTCGCGACATCGAGGCTGAAGGCGGCCTCCCCGGCTTCCAGCAATTCCGCCGTCGACCTGCTGCACAGGACCTTGCAACCGGTGCGCTTCCTCAGCTCCGCGGCGCCCGCCGAATGATCGCCATGGGCATGAGTGAGGAAGATGTGGCCAAGCCCCTCGGGCGACAGGCCATCCTCCTCCATCCGGGCGAGGATGGCATCGACATCGAGGCCGGCGCCGCTGTCGAACAGGACGAGGCCCTGGCCCGTGTCGAAGAGCCAGCAGTTGCAGTCGAGGTCATGGGTGAGCGAACAGCCCTGCACGCCCGATCCGACCAAATAGACGTTGGGAGCGACCCGCACATGATCCTCCTAGGCTCGAAAGTCGGCGGCGACATTCAGGGTGATCAGGCGCGCGAGATAGTCCAGGCACGCTCCGATCTGCTCGGTTGAGATCCACTCGTCGGCCGTGTGGGCCTGCTCGATGTTGCCCGGGCCGCAGACGACCGTCGGATAACCGGCTTGCTGATAGATGCCGGCCTCGGTGCCGTAGGAGACGCCCTGCGTCTGGTTGTGACCGGTCGCCTGCAGAACCATGGCGCTGGCGAGGGAGTGCGGATCGGAGACCAGCGGCGGGGAATCCCAGACGCATCGGGTCGTGATGGTTGGTTCGGCGCCTTCACGCCCTCCATAGCGTGCAAGGACTTGCTCGACGTGCTGATCGAAAGCAAGCCTCATGGCCTGCGTCTGCTCCGGCAGGATGGGGCGCATTTCCCACTCGATCGTACAGTCAGGAGCAACGATGTTGCGGACGTGGCCGCCATGCACGGTACCGACATTGATGGAAGGGTAGGGGTAGGGGAAGGCCTCGTCTGCCGGTAGTTCCTTTTGCCTCGCACCCAGCGTTTCAAGAAAACCGATGACATGTGCGGCAATGCTGATCGCGCTGGTACCGAGATGGACTTGTGAGGAATGAGCCGCCTGGCCCGCGACCTCGGTGGTGAAGCCCACCGAGCCCTTGTGACGATCAATGACGGCCAGGCGCGTGGGTTCGCCCACGAAGATCGCAGCCGGCCGAAGATCATTCTGGCTCATGAATGCCACGAGTTCATGAGCGCCGATACAGCCCACCTCCTCGTCGAAGGTGACGGCGACATGAAGCGGACGCGACAGGGTCCGGACGTCGAGACGCGCCAGCACCGCCATCACGCATGCCAGATAACCCTTCATGTCGGACGTACCGCGGCCGTAGAGTTTGTCGCCTTCCCGCGTCAATGCAAAGGGAGGGCGGGTCCAGTGCTGGCCATCCGTCGGCACGACGTCGACATGACCGGAGAACACCAGTCCGTTCCGTGTTCCCGGCCCGAGCGTGACCCAAAGGTTTTGCTTGTCCTGATCCTTGGCGGCTATGACCTGCGCGCTCGCGCCTAGCGCTCGGAAGTAGTCGGCGATATAGGCCACCGCATCCTTGTTGGACCTGGAACTCACGGTGTCGAAGGATATGAGGCGCGCGAGTATGTCGATTGCCGCGTCCACGACCGTCACGTCCCGATCGCCCGCCATAGCGCGCCTTCCATCAATATTCATTGGGTGTCTTCCTGGAGTATCTTGCCCCGCAGCCGGGTAATGCCGACATCGCAGACAAGTGCCGCGATCACGAGGGCGCCTTTCATGAGGTCTATGCTCGACGGATCGATTCCGACGACGCGCAGGGCGTTGGCGAAGAGACTCACCATCAATGTTCCCGCCACGACGCCGATCACGGTTCCACGTCCCCCGAAGATGCTGGTTCCGCCGAGAACGCAGGAGGCGATCGCATCGAGCAGCAGCGACTGGCCACCGAGGTTCGGGGTCACGATAGGCGTACGCGCAATCAGCATCGTGGCGGACAGGAAGGTGAAGCAGGAAGCCGTGACATAGGCGAGCAGCAGCACGCGACGGGTCGAAATGCTGGCCAGCCCGGTCGCCACGGGGTCCGATCCCGTGGCGTAGATCCGCAGCCCGAAGCGGGTGTGGTGCATCAGGACATAGGCAACACACACAACTGCGAGTGCGACGAGGATCGACACCGGAATGCCGTGGAACTGGCCGATGCCGAACCATTTCAGTCCCGGATCGCTGAGGACATAGACCCCGCGTGTCGCCAGGAGCAGGCTGACGCCCTGGATGCAGGACATGGTCGCCAGTGTGGCGATGAAGGCCGGCAGCTGGAAGAAGGTCACCAGCAAGCCGTTGACCGTACCGATCAGGACCACGGCGGCAAGGCCCACGGCCAAGGACGGCAGGATGGGAAACCCCGCAGCGAGCATGCTCGCGATCACGATGCTTCCCAGAGTCACGGACACGCCGGCCGAAAGATCGATGCCGCCCGTCAGGAGCACGATGAAGGCGCCAAGCGCGAGAAGCATGATCGGCACGCTCTGGGCGAGAACGGTCAGGAGATTCTGCAGGGTGAGGATACGGCCATCGATGAGCCCGCAGGCAATGATGACAAGGAGGAGGAGACCGATCGGGCCGGCATTCACGGTCCAACCCCGTAGACGCTGCGTCATGGGATGTGCTCCTCGGCTGCCTCATGGGTTGACTTCGCCGAGGTCGCGAAGGCCAGTTCCATGACCGCCTCTTCGCTTACACCCCTGGGCAGTTCACCAACGCTGCGGCCTTCGCGGATCACGATGATACGGTCGGATACGCCGAGCAGTTCCGGGAGCTCGCTGGAAACGAGCAGAATGGCGGCGCCGGCCGTCTTGAGTTCTCCGATCACTGCATGAATCTCAGACTTCGCGCCGACATCGACGCCACTGGTCGGCTCGTCGAGCAGGATGATCGTCGGATCGACGGCCAGCCATTTGCCGATTACAACCTTCTGCTGATTGCCGCCGGAGAGGGTCCCGGCCATCTTCGACGGATCGGGCGGACGGATATCGAGGCGCCGGATCAGCTCGGCGGCAGTCCTTCGAAGCGCGGAGACGGAAACGGTGCCAAGGCGCCGATGACGGCCCATCCAGACAAGGCCCAGATTGTCGGCAACGCTGAGGCCGCCGACCAGCCCCTCCAAGCGGCGATCCTCGGGGATGAAGGCGACGCCCTTCCTGGCAGCTCGCGTAGAATCGCCCGGCGTCATGTTGGCACCGCGCAGTTCTATGCGCCCGCCCGAGAAGCCATCCAACCCGGCGATGCAGCGCAGGATGTCGCTGCGCCCGCTGCCCATCAGGCCTGCGAGGCCGACAACCTCTCCCTGGCGAAGGGTCAGCGAGACGTCCTTCAACAGCCCATCGGTCTTGAGGTGTTCGACATCCACCACGGTTTCTCCCAGGCGGGCCTCCCGCCAGGGAAATACGTTCTCGAGTGCGCGGCCGACCATCATGTGGACGAGCTGACGGTCGGTCGTATCTGCCATCGGCACGTCCCCGACCAGCCTTCCGTCCCGCAGGACGACGGCGCGGCTGGCGAGGGCTCGGACCTCTTCCATCTTGTGCGAGATATAGAGAACACAGCAGCCCCGGGCTGCAAGCCTGCGCACGATTGCGTAAAGCCGATCGCGCTCCCTATTGCTGAGGGCGCTCGTCGGCTCGTCCATCACGATCAGCCATGCCGAGGAAAGGAGCGCCTTGGCGACCTCCAGCATCTGACGTTCACCGACGGTGAGGTGCCTGACGGGCGTGTCCACGGAGGCCTCGAGACCGACCTCCGCCAGCGCCAGGCGAGCCTTGCTGCGCATTCGCGCGCGCCTGAGAAAGCCGAAGTGATGGGGCTCGTTGCCCAGGCTGAGGCTTTCGGCGATCGTAAGGTCGGGCACCAGGCTGAAATGCTGGTGGATGACGGCGATGTCGGAGGTCGCGTCGGTGTCGGACAGTGCGGATTGGCCATATCTTACCTTGCCGCCATCCGGAACGTAGACGCCGGAAATACACTTCACGAGCGTCGATTTGCCGGCGCCATTCTCGCCCATCAGGGCCACGACTTCCCCGCCTTGCAGGCGGAAGGAAACTTCGTTGAGGACCTTGATGCCGGAGAATTGCTTCGTCAGTCCTGTGATTTCGAGCGTCCGAGGGGTCGGGCTGCGCGCGGCGAGCGACGCGGCGGCGGAACCGCGAGGCCGGAGGAAAGCCAGCCAGGACAGGTCGCCCCGAAGCAACACGGCGATCAGGATCAGTCCCCCCGAAACCATATAGACGATCTGCTGGGAGAACTGCAGGAAGGCAAGGCCGCTGGTGATCGTGCCGACGGCGATAGCCCCCAGCAGGGTGCCCACCGCGGAGCCCTTGCCACCGGCCAGGCTTGCCCCTCCGACGACGGCGGCCGTGATCGCGGCGAATTCGAGACCATTGCCGGCAAGGGGTTGGGCGGAGCCAAGCCGCCCGATTGCGATGATCGCGGCTATGCCGGCCGAGGCGCCGCAGAAGATGTAGGTAAGGGAGCGGATCCTGGTGACCGGAATGAGGGACGCCCTCGCAGCAACGGCATTGCCGCCGACAGCGAACATCGAGCGTCCGATCACGCTGTACCGGAGCAGGACAAACCAGGCCGCGCAAAGAATGAGGACAATCAGCAATCCTGCCGGGAGGCCGATGAAGCGGCCCTGCCCAAGCCACAGCAGGAGAGGATCGGCGACCAGAATGCTGGAGGCATGCGAGAGGCTGAGAGCCGCCCCCTTCGCCAGCGCCATCGTCCCCAGTGTCGCGATGAACGGGCTGATGCCGAGCCCCGCGACGAGAACCGCGTTCAAGCCGCCGAAGAGTGCGCCGCAGCCGACCGCAGCGACGATGGCCAGGAGGCCGGATCCCGTGGCGCCCAGAACCATGGCTGCGACGATGCCGCTCGCCGCCATGGCGCCTCCGACCGAGATATCGATACCGCGTGCGATGATGACGCCGGTCATGCCGAACGCCACGGTCGCCACGATCGCGCTTTGCTGGCCAATATCGAGCAGATTGTCGATGGCGAGGAAGGCCGGGCGGGCAAACGCGAAGCCCGCGACCGCGACTGCGATCAGGACGACGAGCACGAGCTCGTCGCGCATCGCCGAAGGCAGGTAGGCTGCCGTTCGGCGGGACTGTTCCGACAAAGCGCGCGCCACGGTCGCCGGCCTCCGCTCAGTGACCGACGCTCATTGCCGAGCTGGGCTTGGACGGGCCGAACTCGTTCGAATAATCCTTGGCGAGCTGCTGGGCCTTTTCAGGCGTGACATAGCTGATCTTGTCTCCGGATGCGTTGACCTTCTCGGCAGTCGCGTCCGTCATGATCAGGTAGGTCGGCATATAGAGGTCGTTGGGAAGCTTCTCCCCCTTGGCGAGCCGGGCCGCCACGGCAATATTCCAGTATCCCACCCGGTAGGCCCCGGTCAGGACGTCGATGACCATCGAGTTGTCCTGAAACAGGGGGGCCATCTCGGCATCGCCGTCGAAGCCTGCATATTTGAGCGGCTTGCCGGCTGCCTGCGCGACCGAGGACGCCCCGAGGAGCTGCGTGTCGGACATGCTCCAGATGCCCTTCAGGTCGGGATAGGTCGATAGCCATGTCTGGGCCACGTCGGAGCCCTTCGAAGGATCCCATCCGGCCGGCTGGATGCCGACCACCTTGATATCTGGAAACTCCTTTTTGATCGTGTCGACGAAGCCCTTCTCGCGGGTGTCGGAGACATAGTTGCCGCGCGCGCCGATCAAGGCGGCGATCTCTCCCTTGCCGTCGAGCGAGCGAGCCAGGGCGCGAGCCGTCTGGGCAGCATCGGAGGCGTCGGGATAGAGGGTCGAATAATTGCCGCCCGCCTCGACCTTATTTCCCATCGTGATGACGCTGATGCCCGCGTCCTGCGCTTTCTTCAGCACGGGGACGAGCGCGTTCTTGTCGAGCGGATCCACCAGGATCGCGCTTGCCTTCTGATTGATGAGGTTTTCGATGAGGGAGACCTGCTTTTCCAGGCTTCCCTCGGCACTCTGCCAGGACGTGGTGACGCCATAGTCCTTGGCTGCAACATCGCCGGCTTCCTTCATGCGCACGAAGAAAGAACTTTGCAGATCGATAGCGACGACGCCGATAACCTTGTCTTGCGCGTAGGCGCAGGTCGCCAGCAATCCTGCGGCGGCCGCCAGCATCAGGGTACGAAAGGCACGACTGGTCTTCATGATTATTCCCTCTGTGTTTGGAACAGGATGGTCCACGGCTTTTTGTTCTCCGCCGCGTTGCCAGCCGCGGCGGCATGTTGGATAAATGCCACCACACTTCGCTTCACATGTAAAGCGCAATTCGTATATGAAGTGATCAATTGCGGGAGGATCGCGCCGAAATGTCCATGGACGAGCCAATCAATGAAAAGTCCTATTCGGCCCCGGCTTTGGAGAAGGGACTGGATATTCTGGAAGCGATGGCCGAGCGGGCGAGCCCACTGTCGGTCCGCGACCTCGCCGACGGCCTTGGCCGCAGCAAGAACGAGATCTTCCGCATGATCCACGTGCTCATCGCGCGGGGTTATGTGGAACGCGACGGCGAAACCGACGAGATCACGCTGACCAACAAACTCTTCGCACTCGGGCTGCGCACGCCACAGTCGAAGGTCCTCATGGCCGTCGCCCTGCCCGAGATGCAGAAACTGGCGGACGAGGTGCAACAGACGCCCCATGTCGTCATCGTTCATCGCGGCCGGACGGTGACACTGGGGCACATACCGGCCAACCCGGACATCACCTTCAACATGAATACCGGCTATGGCCGCCTGGCGTCCGATGCCACCACCGGCACGGTCATCATGGCATTTCAGCCAGAGGCAAGGCGCCAGCAGATGTTTGCCGACTGCGACAGGCAGGCGGGAACGCCGATCGACAGGACGGCACTCGAAGAGGTCTTGGCCGAGATCCGCGTGCGCGGCTATGTGCTCCGCAAGAGCACCGACTGGGCCGGCATCATCGACGTTTGCTGTCCCATTCGCGATTCACAGGGACACGCGGTGGCCTGCATCATCGTGACGGTCGTCGATCGGGTTCGGCAAGCACAAGATTACGAGCGTATACTTGAGGCACTCAGGCTGACCTGCGCGCGCATCGAGCGGACACTCTATCCGATCTGAGCCTGGCCTGTGGCTGCGCCGGCCGAAAAGAGCATCCTGGCCCGTGCAGGATGCCGCCGGACACACGCTGCTCGGGTGCGTGGTCATGCCGGCAGGCTGCCGACGGCCTTGCTGAGGATCTCGCGCGTCGTCTGGCCGGTCCTAAGGTCGTGCTGATAAAGGATATGGCCGGCCTGGGCCGCGTCCCTGGCAATAAAAGCGGCCATCAGGGCCTCATGCTCCGCCATTGCCTCATTCCAGCGCTCGTTCGAGGCGAGGGCCGTATACCGGCCCCAGCGGGCGCGCAGCATCAGCCCGGCATGGGTTGCGATCAGCGTGGCATTCTTCGATGCGGCGACGATCAGCATGTGGATCTGGTGGTTCAGCGCGAAATATTCGTGCCGTTCGCCGGCATGGAAATGGGCCGCCATGCGCTCGTGTAGCTTCTGCAGGCGCTGCATGTCCCTGCTCGTCATCCGCGCCGCCGCCAGTTCGGCGGCGAGACGCTCGAGACCACTGATGACCTCGAACAGCTCGATGACTCCTTCCGGCGTCTGCCGACCCACCCTGGCCCCGCGGCCCGGGAGGAGTTCCACCAGCCCCTCGTTCGCCAGGAGCTTCAACGCCTCGCGCAGCGGTGTTCGCGAGACCCGGAGGCGCTGTGCAAGATTGATCTCGTGGAGCCGCGCGCCCGCCGCGATCTCGCCTTCGACGATCATGTCGCGCAGCCGGTCGACCACCTCGGCATGGAGGGGTCGAGGCCGGGCGATGGCCAGGGACCGGTCGTCGTTCGAGGGGGGCCGTGCGGCCGGATCCAAACCATCGGACACCTGATCCTCCCTCTCGCCAGTTTTCACGATCATCCTGCCGCCCCGTATCGACTTTCTCATCGCCGGACCTGATTCCGCCTCTTCAACTCTATGCCAGAAAATTACAATTGCCGAAAATGCATGCAAAAAGCGACCCGAATGCCAAAAATTTTTGCATACAGAATTATGATTATAATAATATAAATCAATAAGTTAAGTTAAATAAAAAATGGCATGACGCTTGCATGTATCCGGCGAGTGCGGCGGAGTCCGGTCGAAACCGGTTCGACAAGCGGCAGCCGCGGATCGTCTTCAATCGAATGGCGTGCCCAGCCAAGTCAGGAGAATCAGATGCAGATCAAGTCGACCCCGGGGGCCACAAAGGCGATCGGCCATTACGCACGGCGGCTCATTCAGGCGGCCGCCGCAATCGCCCTGCTGGCTTCACCGGGCCTCGCCGCGGCGGCAGACCGTTTTGTACCGACCAGTCCGGAACCCGGCGTAGAGATACCGGCAGCCGCCATCAAGTTCGGCATGCGCCCCTATGCCGACAATACCTTCTACTACATCGCCATGAAGAAAGGCTGGTTCGACGAGGTGGGCATCACCTTCGATCCCGCCCCCTATGGCATGAAGGCCAACGATTCCAACGTCACGACGCTGCTGCTGAATGGCCAGCTCGACATCATTTCCGAATTCTGCCCGTTGATGCTGCCGACCTACAAGGACGCGGCCACGCTCAAATGCATCGGGTTCACCGACGACTTTCTCGCCAACGCCATCCTCGCCAATCCGGCCCTCAAGCTGAAGTCCTTCAAGGACTACATCGCCGAGGGCAAGAGCTACGAGGAGGCCCTGAAGGCGGCGCTCGCCCCGATGAAGGGCAAGACCCTGACCGGCGCGCCGCAACTGAGCGACCGGGCCTTCGAGGAATACCTCAACAAGACTTCGGGTGCCGGCTTCAAGCTGCAGGTCCTCGACGATTCCAAGGCCCTGGTGCTGGCCAAGGCAGGCCGGCTTGACTTCCTGAATCCGGAGGGTGCGCCCATTGTCTATACGCTGCGCCAGGCGGGCTGGACCAGCCTGGTCGATATCGGCGATCTCATCAAATACGGCCCCGGCGGCATCGATTCCCCGATCGAGCCACTGATCGGCATCGTGGGCGTCGGCGCCAACGGCGACTATGTCAACAGGAACCCCAATACCGTTCTGCGCTTCATGTCCGTCGTCTGGCGCACCATCGAGGCCACGAGGAAGGACCCGTCCCTGTTCGAGCTCCAGGCGCCCTATCTGAACAGCGTCGCGGGCACGGATCTCGACGGCAAGGGTGTCGAGCAGACCATCAAGATCCTCGACCCGCTGACGCCCTTTGCGGAGAACGCCCGCTACTATGACGATCCCAAATCGACGACCTATTTCAAGAATGTCTGGGGAGCCGTCATCAAGGATTTCGAAGCGCACAAGGTGATCCCCACGGGCAAGGTGACGCCCGAGGACGTCGTGTGGGGCGCCGATATCTGGCACCTGATGGTCGACTACAAGAAGAAGTCGGATGATCTGCTCGCCAAGCTGAACGGCGGATCGCTCGGCGCCGACAAGCAAGCGCTGGTGAAGAAGGCGAAGGAGCTCTACGACGCCTACGACTTCCTCGATTCATATCGCCTGCTGACGGCGGCTGCGTCGTGACATGAGGGAGGGATCGGAAACCGGGCCGGCAGCTCCCCTGGGCATGGCGGCCCCATCCGCAGGCGGCAGAACCGGCGCTGCCAAGGTCCGTTCCCTGCCGGCCTGGCGTATGGCGCTGACCAAGCTGGCGACCGCCGCGGATCCGCTGCGCCTTGCCGGCATCGTGCTCTTCCTGCTGGTCTGGCAGGGGCTCAGCGCCGTCGTCCCACCCATCATCCTGCCTTCGCCCCTGGCGGCACTGGAACGACTTCAGGCCAGCTTCTGGGATGCGCCGGAGATGGCCTATTTCGGCATCGCCGAGCCGAACTTCTACGCCAATCTCGTCTACACCGCGCAGAACGTGGCCATCGCCGTGGCCGCAGGCGCGGCGATCGGCATCGTGGCGGGACTGGTGAGCGCCCGCTACGGCCTCTTCCGCGCCGTCGTCGATCCGTTCATGATGACGGCAGGCACCGTGCCGATCCTGGTAGCCGCCCCGTTCCTGCTGATCTGGTTCGGCGTCGGCCGGGCGAGCGCGGTTTGCCTCGTCATCTTCTATGTCACCGTGATGCTCTACGTCTTCGCGCAACGCGCGGCGTCGAACGTCAACCCGATCTATGAGGATTTCGCGCGCACGCTCGGGGCGAGCCGACGCCGGATCGTCACCGATATACTCATTCCCGCCACCGTGCCGGAGATCCTCGGCGGCCTGCGCATCGCACTCGCCGGGGCCTGGGGACTGGAAGCGATCTCCGAGCTTCTCGGCTCGCAGGAGGGCATGGGCAAGATTCTCGAAGTCCTGGCCGGCGCCACGGACACGGAAGGGATCATGGCGGCGCTGCTGCTCCTCGGCTTCTGCGCCATCCTGGCCGATGCAGTTGCCGCCTGGACGGTAAGGCGCCTGGCATCCTGGAGCGCCAGCCAGTCAAACGAAAGGACCTGACCAATGTCTGCCAGCATGACCCGCAGGATGATCGAACTCGTCCATGTGAAGCGGCATTTCCGTCGCGCCGACGGACAGGAAGTGACGGCCGTCAACGACATGTCCTTCGTGATCGCGGAAGGCGAGTTCGTCTGCCTGGTCGGCCCTTCCGGTTGCGGCAAGTCCACGCTTCTGCAGATGCTGGCGGGCCTTCTGGCGCCGAGCGACGGCGACATTCTCGTCAACGGCAGGCAGATCACCGGCCCCGGCCCGGAACGCGGCGTGGTCTTCCAGAAGGACAGCGTGTTTCCCTGGATGCGCGTGATCGGCAACGTCGAATATGGCTTGAAGTGCCGCGGTACGCCGGCGGCCGAGCGCCGGGAGATCGCCCGCTACTATCTCTCGAGGGTCGGCCTTTCCCATGTCGAGCGCGCCTGGCCGCGCGAGCTTTCCGGCGGCATGCTCAAGCGCGTGGCGGTGGCGACCGTCTTCGCCAATGGCGGCCGCGTGCTCATGCTCGACGAGCCTTTCGGCGCGCTCGACTACGTCACGCGCCACCAACTGCAGGATCTCCTGCTGAACCTGTGGAACGCCGACGGCGCGGACAAACGCCGTACCGTGCTGTTCGTGACCCATGACGTCGACGAGGCCCTGGCGCTCGCCGACCGGATCATGGTGTTCCGGGCTGGCGACCAGGTCGACGATCTGAAGATCACGGCCACGCGGCCCCGCACGACCGAGAGCCTGCTCCTGCCGGAAATGGTCGCGGCCAAGCATCGGCTCCTGCACCATCTGGGCCTAGAGCATGGCGCGGTGGCAGCATGAATGCCCTCGGCTCGACCGCGCGCCGCGATCGCTGGATCGCATTGGGCGTCCTGTTCGCCATCATGGCGGCCTGGCAGATCCTGTCGCTGGTCTATACGGCCGAGGCCGCCCCCGGTGAACCGATGGTCGCCGGCTGGCAGGTCCTGGCAACCAGGACCTTCCTCTCCATGGCCGATTATTGGCAGGGCGGCCTCGGCGTTCCTTCCGTGGGCGAGGGCGCACAGCGCAGCTATCTGGCGGCGACGCTATCCCTGCTCAGCCACTCCTTCGACACCATCCTTCGTCTTCTGGCGGGACTGATGCTCGGCGGGCTCCTCGGCACCGGCCTCGGCCTTGCGATCAGTTGGTCCCGCTGGACGCGCCGCCTCGTCGAGCTGCCGGTGCAATTCCTGCGCACGCTGCCGCTGCTGGCGATGGTACCGCTGTTCCAGCTCTGGTTCGGAACCTATTTCATCGGCAAGATGCTGTTCATCGCCTATGGCGTCGGCGTGATCTTCTTCGCCGGCACGGTGAACGCCGTGCAGAACGTGCCGGGCATTTTCATCGACAATGCCCGCGCGCTGGGCGCCTCCCGAACCACGCTCTACCGGACGGTCATCCTGCCGGCGATCCTGCCCGAGATGCGCTCCACGGTGCTGCTCAGCCTTGGCACGGGGTGGGGCGCCGTACTCGGCGCCGAATATCTCGGGGCGCAGTCGGGCCTTGGCTACATCATCGTCTACGCCCAGCAGTTTGCCTATCTCGACCGCATGTTCCTGATCGCGCTGCTGTTCATCCTCTACACCTCGCTCAGCTACTGGCTGGTGAGCCGCGTCACGGCGAGCCTGCTCGAATGGGCGCCTCCCTCGCAGCGGGCCTGACCATGATTCCCGACCTCCTCGCTCTCCCCGCGGCCAGCCTGCTGGCCCGTCTTCGCGACGGCACGCTGGGCGCGGTCGAACTGACACGGGCCTGCCTCGACCATATCGCCGCCGCGGAGCCGGAGATCCGGGCCTGGGCATGGCTCGATCCCGAGCATGCGCTGAGACAGGCGCAAGCCGCCGACAGCCGACGGGCCGCAGGCGGAGCATCCGGCCCGCTCCATGGCCTGCCCGTCGGCATCAAGGACATCGTCGACACGGCCGACATGCCGACGGAGTACAACTGCCGCATCTATAGCGGCCGCCGGCCCGCCAGGGACGCGACCCTTGTCGAACGCCTTCGATCGGCAGGCGCGATCGTGCTCGGCAAGACGGTCACCTCCGAGTTCGCCGTCTATACGCCAGGGCCCACACGCAATCCCCATGATCGCGCCCGCACGCCCGGCGGTTCGTCGAGCGGGTCGGCGGCAGCAGTGGCGGCAGGCATGGTGCCCCTCGCGCTCGCCACGCAGACAAACGGCTCCACCATTCGCCCGGCCTCCTTTTGCGGCATCGTGGGCTACAAGCCGAGCCTTGGCGTGCTGCCCCGCACGGGCATCCTGCGCCACTCCGCGATGCTCGACCAGCCGGGCCTGATGGCCATGGATGTCGCCGGCGTTGCCCTGCTGGCCGATGCACTGGCAGGTCCGGATTCTCTGGACGAGCTCAGCTTCCGCCCGGTCCTGCCTTCGCTCGCCGCTGCCGTCGCTTCCGACGCGGTGCCACGGATCGCCTTTGTGCGCGGTCCCTATTGGAGCCGCGCGGATGAGCCGACGCACAGGAAGATCGAGCACTTCACCGCCTCGCTCGGCGGGCTCGTCCGGGAAGTCGAACTCCCCGCAGCGTTCGATGCCGCTCTCGACCTGCAGGCCACGATCATGAATGCGGGCATCGCCGATGCCTGCCGCGACGACTACGTCCGCTCGCAGGCGCTGATGAGCCCCGTTCTGCTCGGCATCGTCGAAGCAGGCAGGCAGGTTTCGGCCATGGAGTTCATCTCGGCCCTGGAGGCGCGCGAACATCTGCGGGCGCTCTATCGTGACCTGTTCGCAGGCTATGATGCGATCATCACGCCGGCAGCACCCGGCATCGCCCCCCTCGTCGAGGAAGGAACCGGAAATCCCGTGATGGCCACGCTCTGGACGCTGCTCGGGGCCCCCGCCATCACCCTACCATTGCTTGGCAGTACACAGGGCATGCCGCTGGGCGTGCAACTGGTCGGCCGTCTCGACGACGACGCCGGCCTGGTCCAGGCGGCTGCCTGGCTCGAGAAGCGGCATCCCCGCGTCTGCCACCCCCATTCGCAGTCCGGAGATTGACATGCGCCTCCTCCTCCTCAATCCCAACATGACCGACGATGTCACGACCAGAATGGTCGAGGCGGGCCAGGCAGTGGCCTCGGCGGGAACGCAGATAATCCCGGCGACCGCCAGCCGCGGCATGCCCTATATTTCCACCCGGGCAGAGGCCCTGATCGGTGGTGGAATCGCGCTCGAAATGCTCGCCGCCCACACGGGACAGGTCGATGCAGCGATCATCGCCGCGTTCGGTGATCCGGGCCTGCCTGCTGCGCGGGAGCTCTTCGATTTCCCCATCATCGGTGTATCGGAAGCCGCCATGCTCACGGCCTGCATGCTGGGAAAGCGTTTTGCCGTCGTCACTTTCTCCAGTTCGCTCGTCAGCTGGTATCGCGATTGTATCGAGCTCAACGGCATGGGCGATCGCTGCGCCGGCATCCACTCGCTCGAGCTGAGCTTTGCCCAAGTCACCGACGAAGAGCAGGCTAACAGTGATGCCCTTGTCGATTTCGCCGAGAAGGTGGTGCGTGATGCCAATGCCGATGTGCTGATCTTCGGCGGCGCGCCACTCGCCGGCATGGCCCGGCGTGAGCGCGAGCGCATTCCGGTGCCGGTCGTCGATCCCGTCAGCGCTGCTGTGAAGCAGGCGGAGGCCCTGGTCGCACTCGCACCTCGAAAGGCGCTCTACGGTTCCTATCGGCGTCCCGCCGCCAAGCCGACCGTAGGCCTCGATCCGCGACTGGCGGCTCGCATCGAGCACCGCGACGCCGTCCTGCAGTAGCCGCCCCGTCCCGTCAGCCGCGTCGAGCCACCTCGATCGCGGCGACATCGATCTTGCCCATCTCCATCATCGCTTCGAACGCGCGCTTTGCTTCGTCACCGCCAACGGCCAGCGCCTCGCTCAATATGCGCGGCGTGATCTGCCACGAAATACCCCATCTGTCCTTGCACCAGCCGCAGGCACTTTCCTGGCCGCCATTGCCGACGATCGCATCCCAGTAGCGATCTGTTTCCTGCTGGTCATCGGTCGCGATCTGGAACGAGAAGGCTTCGTTGTGTTTGAACGCCGGGCCTCCGTTGAGGCCGAGACAGGGGATGCCGGCAACCGTGAATTGGACCGTCAGGACGTCACCCTCCTTGCCGGATGGGTAATCGCCGGGCGCGCGGTGTACGGCCTGGACCGAACTGTCGGGGAAAACCTCGGCGTAGAAGCGCGCTGCCGCCTCGGCGTCCTTGTCGTACCACAAACAGATCGTGTTCTTTGCGATTGCCATTGCTTGTCCCTTCGCGCCTGCGGCCATTTCCGCTCCGGCTTCCCGCAATCGAGCGGCTGGAAGACAGCGTCCATGGCCCAGATAAACCTAGAATGCGCTCGCACCATCCAACGTTCCGCGCGCGATGGTTGAGGGACACGGCGCCAGCCGGGCGGCCCTTCCCGTTTCAGGAGTTCAAGGAGGCGTCGGCGCTGGAACCGGTTATCGAAGGGCACACACTCGCCGCATCGCAGCGTACCGGGCTCTAAGAGGTTCTCAAGTCCTCCAGGACGGCCTGGAGTGCCTCCGGTGGCACGGAGACGGCTCCTGCGAAGGGATGGTCGGTCACGACGATGAGAAGCAATCCTGAAAAGATCAGAACTGTCAGCACAGCCGTCATCATAGCCTGCGCATAGACGTTCTCCGTGCCGAAAAAGAAGGTGAAACCGACAGTCAGAACGGCGCCGCCGAAAAGCACGAACCACAACACGGTGGGCACGACGCCGGTTGAGGCGAACAATCGGGCCCGCCTCGCCTGGGTGAGCAGATCCAGCTGGTGGAGTATTTCGGTGAGCAGATCGCTATCGCGGGCGCCGGCTGGCGAAACCTGCAGCGCAGCCGTGTAGATGTCGTTCAGGGCCTGCGTCGTCTTCCTGCTTCCGTGACCTGTAGCCATCGCCGGCCAATCATCCGCAATGGCAAGCTCGAGATAGGTGGTAAGCTTTTCCCGGAGCGCGGCGCCCGGATCGCCCTGGACGCCGTCCGCCAGGCGATAGAGCGTCGCTGCCGCTCCGGCCTCCTGGGCGACCTGGCTTTCCGCATCGCTGAATTTCTCCCAGACGACGATCACTGCGAAGGCAAGGAGGACAGCGTAGAGGACACCCACGACCGCGAACTTGAAGCCTGCCACTTCATTGTTGTTGCTGAGCTGCTCGAGAGAAACGCGCTGCCGGATGAGAACCGGACCTCCCATTGCCAGAAGCGTCGGGACAACAATCAAAATAAGAACTGACGACCACAATGGCAGATTGGTAAGGTACAGCATATCTGTTCCTCCTGCTCGGGCAGAGAACAGAAACCTATCCTGTGGAATCTATCTTTCGCAATCTTCCAATTTTTCTAGTAGCCCTAGTACAAAAGTATATCTCCGTCTCAATAGAACGGGGTGAGTGAGATGTTCGCCCGTCGTCGGCGCAAGATGGAAGCAGTCCCCGCCGCCGCAAATGAAACGAGCAGGTCCCAGGAAGCAGTGCGTCAATCGAAACGCGACCGCTTGCCTCACTCCAGGGCCTGATAGACGAGCGCCCGCATCTCCATCTCGGGCTGGTCGAAGCTCATCATCGACTGGGTCATGAAGAGCGCCACGATTTCCTCCGTGGAATCAACCCAGTAATGCGTCTTGGCTGCGCCGGACCAGCCGAATTCGCCAACCGATCCCGGCGCATTGGTGGCGGCGATGTCGAGCGCCACCCGGGAGCCGAGGCCGAAGCCGTACCCCATCAGCGGCAGGCCGCCGATTTCGAGCGGCAAGTGCGCAAGCGAAATGCGGTTGGCATGCATGAGTTCCAGCGTCTTGCGAGCGAGGATACGATGTCCGTCAAGGGTGCCTCCGTTGCAGAGCGCCTGGGCGAAACGGAAATAGTCGCCGATCGTGCCAAACAGGCCATGGCCGCCGCGCTGGAACTGCGCCGCCTTGTCGACCGGATAGCTCGCCGAGACGTCGATCCTGTCATTCGCGCCCTGCGCCCACGCCGCCAGGCAACCAGCCACGGTGACGCCCGGCTGCAGAACATCGGGGCGCCCATACATGGCGGCAAGCCTGTCACGCTTGTCCGCCGCGACACCGTAGCCGATGTCGGACATGCCCAGCGGCTCGAACAGCCGCTCCCTCAATGCATCGCCGAGCGGCTTTCCGGAAATGACCTCGACCAGGCGCCCGACGACGTCGTTGCCGAAGCTGTATTTCCAGCTGGAGCCGGGATGGAAGGCGAGAGGGAAATGCGCGAGATCGTCGATCGCGTCCGCCAGGGAGACATCCGCCTGCAGGATAGTCGCCTTCTCGTACATCTGCGAAACGGGCGAGTCGCCCAGGAAGTGATAGACGAGGCCGCTGGTGTGGGCCATCACGTCGCCGACGGTCATGGGGCGGGCGGGGGCGACGAGGCTGCCGTCGTCGGCGCGTACCTTCACCGAAGCGAAGGTGGGAATGAACTTCGCCACCGGATCGACGAGGGTGAAGCGGCCCTCCTCGAACAGGGTCATGAGGGCCGTGCAGACGATCGGCTTCGTCATGGAATAGAGGCGAAAGAGGGTGTCGGCCGTCATCGGCGCCTGTGTCTCTCGGTCGCGCCAACCGTAGTGACCGGCATGCACCACCTTGCCGCGTCGCGCCACCAGCGTGTTGATGCCGGCATAGACGCCGCGATCCACATAATCCTGCATCGCGGCATCGATCCGCGCGAGCCGGCCTGCATTCATGCCGACGCTTGCCGGCTCCTCCATGGCGACAGTCATGATTCTTCCCGATCGATGGCCATTTATTCTGGATCTATCGCCGTTGCCCGCCAGGGGTGTCAACGGGCAGGATGGCGAATGGCGATATCGTTCTCCCGGCAGGGCGGATGGATCCTCCTGCCACCTGAAGGGTCTGGCCCGTCGATCAGAGCCGGATCGGGGCCAACAGTCCGAAGGTCTCGGCGACAGGCCGTCCCCCGGCAAGGTCTTCTATCCATCGCACCTCGCGTGCCTGCCTGTCCTTCGCAGTGTCGATGCGGGAGCGGACCGCAGACGGCGACAGGGCGACGAGGCCGTCATCGTCACCGATGACGAGGTCGCCCGGCGTGACCAGCCGGCCGCCGACGACAACCGGCAGGTTGATCGATCCCCGCTCGGCCGAGGCTGGACCGCGCGGCGTCACGAACCTGGTGAAGACCGAAAAATTCGACCAGGAGGCCAGCGTGGCGACATCGCGAACGGCGCCGTCGCAGACGATCCCGGCTGCGCCGCGGCTCCTGATATGCCCGCCGAGTATCTCGCCGATCATGGCGAATTCGGAGTTGCCGCCGGCTGCGATGACCAGCACGTCACCGGGACCGACGATCTCCAGCGCGTGGACGACCGCCCCGAAATCCGGCGGCTCGCACGATACCGTCACCGCGCGCCCGAACAGGGCGGGCTGCCGCCCGGGCGGGTTCAGGGGACGGATGGCAGGATCGATCTGGCCGATGTCGCGCGCGAGGTCCACGACGATCGACGCGGGTACCCCGCGCCACGCCTCGAACTCCGCCGGCGTCAGATCGGTGGCTGGGGCAGGGTGGATCGTGACCGTCATCTCAACTCCTCCGGGCTTGCATCGTCATCATCGCGGTCGCCAGCCGCCTGACGCCCTCGCTCAGCCTGTCGGCGTCGTTGAGCGTAAAGTTGATGCGGATCGCCGAACGGTTCGCGCCCGAATCATCGAAGACGCTGCTCGGCGTGACGCAGACGCCCGCGGCCATGGCATGGGGCAGCAGCAGGTCCGTATCGATGGTGGCATCACGCACGCTGGCCCAGACGAACATGCCGCCGGTCGGCACCTCCCAGTCGAACCAGTCGCGCAGATGCGTCGCCATCGCCGTGCAGAGCGCGTCGCGGCGCCGCCGATAAATATCGAGGATCGCCGGCTGTATTCGCTCGATCAAGCCGGCCTCCAGCGCCGCAAGGGCGATGCGCTGCGTGACGCCGCTGGTGCACATGTCGGATCCCTGCTTGGCGAGCGTCAACGCCTCGATCATCTCGGGCGCAGCGACGACCCAGCCGATACGCAGGCCCGGCACGATCTCCTTCGACAGCGTGCCGAGATAGACGACTGGGCCCTGATAGGCTTCGCCCGGGCAGGCACGCGCCGATAGCTCGATCAACCTCGGCAGCGGCGCGCCGTCATAGTGAAGGGTGCCGTAGGGATCGTCCTCGACCAGCCAGGTCCCTCCGCGATGGGCCGCATCGACCAGGCGCTGCCTCATGTCGACATTGACCATCCTGCCCGTCGGATTGGAAAAGTTCGGCACCGTATAAGCGAATTGCGCACCGTCGAACGCCGCCACGGGGTCGAAGCCTGCGTCTTCCACCATCATCTTGCGGAATGAGGGCGAGCGGGGCCGCCAGGCATCGAGCGCGCCCAGATAGGTCGGAAACTGGGCCGCGATGAGACCACCGTCTTCCAGCAGCACCTTGCCCAGAAGGTCGAGGGCCTGCATGCCGCCGGACGTCACCAGGATATTGGCCCTCATGAGGGGGAGCGCCGGCGAACTGAAGCGCGCGGCGAGCGCATCCCGCAATTCGGGCAGGCCCTCGATAGGCCCGTAGCCCAGCGTGTCCTGGGGATGAGCCTCGATCATCTCGCGCGCGATGGCCGAGATTTCCATGACCGGAAAGGACGCTGGTTCGGGCAGTCCGCCCGCCATGTTGATCAGGCCGGGAATACGGCCGGCCGCCAGGAAGGTGCGCGTGATGTCGTTCGTCGTTCCCATCCATTTGGCGAAGGACGGCCGTCGGGCGACAGCACTCGAAGAGGCCGAGGTCATATCCATCTCTCATCTCCAGCGACACTGGAAGATATCACTCGCGTTAGTGGCGAGTGCGTGCAATCTTTCGACGCATTGGCCGGAGATCATAGGGAAATGCGCCAAGGAACAGGGCAAAGTGATAAAAACTCGCCACCATCGCGTTTCGACGCGATCGACCGGCGGATCCTGAAGCAGCTGGTCGAGGACGGCCGCATGTCGAACCTCGACGTGGCGGAGAAGGTCGGACTGTCGCCCACCCCCTGCAGCCGCCGCATCCGGCAACTCGAGGACACCGGTGTCATCGAGGGCTACTCGGCCAAGATCAATCCCATCGCCCTCGGCCTCAATCTCTGCGTGGTCGTCTCGGTCAAGCTGTCCCGATACGGTCCCGACGGGCACGAGCAGTTCCTCGAAGCGATCCGCAACAGGCCCGAGATCACCGAATGCCTGCTGGTGACCGGGGGGAGCGACTACCTGCTGCGGGTCTGGGTCCGGGACGCCGATGCGCTGCGCGATTTCACCATCAACGCGCTCCAGGGCATTCCGGCCGTGGCCGAGACATCGACCATGCTCGTGCTCAACCAGATATCCTATCCGTTGGCGGGCCTGCGCTGAGACTGCGCGCGCTCACGATGCATGAGCTACCTTGCCATCCGCACTGCCAGCAACGCGTCGAACAATTGCTGCTTGTCGGACTCCTTCAGGTTGGGCTCGTCGACGACCTTGAAGAAGTCGGCCCTGTCATTCGGGCGGAAGGATCCGCTTTTCAGGTCATGCGCGAGCTGCTGCAGGATTTCCCGGCTCAATTGGGCAATCTCCTGGCGCACCTCCTCGAGCGGACGCGGTTGCCACCCTGCCTCCGGCTGGGCAAGCCAATCCGCCTCGTAGCGATATTCGATGGCCTTGGCGGCCTTGATCTGGGCGATGACGAACGGCTCCACCGTAGAAGGGTCCAGACCCAGTTTCCCGGCCTCGGCCTTTGCGCTGTCCAGGACCTTGGCTTCCTGTGCCAGGTCCTCTATCGGCAGATGATTGCGCGCCTTGAACCCGGCGACGTCCTTCATGAAGGACAAGCGGTGGTTGACCTTTTCTCCCAAGGGAACGATTTCGGCAGCGAAGGCAACCGCCCAGATCGACGAAAATATAATTAGCGGCAGTAGCAACGATCGAAATACAACGCGATCAACTCTCATTTATAGTTTCCTCGTTTCAATCTATTTTTATCGGATCAGGGAAGAACGCCGTTGGTGACTTTTTCTCAGCCGGCATCCGGCGATTTCCCAATGGAATTTCCGGACACCGTAGTTCACGCGTTGGGTGGCACATGTGCCGGCAAGCCAACCGCGATCTTGGCAGAAACGCCCAGGGCGAGCCAATCCGTCGGGGCGGTGCCGACGCGGATGGACACAGCCTGGCGGCGTGGCCACGAAGGCCGTTTACGATAGCAGGCTTTTGGCTTGTGAGATCTCCGCCGACAGGAGCTATACTCAAGAGCTTAAGCATGGCTGAAGTTTTAATCGAACCGGGGCGGTATAGGGTGGCGGACTCGATTTTATTCGTATCGGTTGTTGATGCACGAGAGAGTGTGTTGCTTGCCTTCTTCGCGAGCCATGCATGATCGCATTCTCCTTCCTGGTGCTGCACCTGGTGGCGACCGGCCTCCTTGTCCTGCGTATCATGCTGCGCGACGACACCGCACCGACCGTGCGCGTTGCCTGGGTCCTCCTCCTGCTGCTCCTGCCGATTACGGGATTGTTCGTATACCTCTTCTTCGGCGAGGTACGTTTGTCCAGGCGTTTCCTCGCGCGTGATCGTCGCGCCGGGGAAACGATCGGACGGCGACAGGAGGGGATCGCTCCCTTGGAGCCGGGCACGGCCTCTGCCTATGCGGCGTCGATCAACGGGTTCCGGCCGGTCTCGGGCAATAGCGCGGAACTGATGTCGGGAGGCGATGAGGCCAGGCAGCGCCTGTTAACCGACATCGACGGCGCCGTCGATCACGTCCATATCCTCTACTACATCTGGCTCGACGACGAGACGGGCATCAACATGGCGCAGGCGGTCATCCGGGCCGCGAAACGGGGAGTCCGTTGCCGGATCATGGCGGACGCACTGGGTTCACGCGCCTTCATCGCCTCGCAATATTGGCAGGCCATGCGCGATGCCGGCGTGGAACTGGTGGCCGCCTTGCCTCTGCCGACCGCCGGGACATTGTTAACCGCCAACCGGGTGGACCTGCGCAATCACCGCAAGATCACCATCATCGACGCCCGCATCTGCTATTGCGGCAGTCAGAACTGCGCCGATGCCGCTTTCCTTCCAAAGGCCGGCTTCGGACCCTGGGTCGACATCCTGCTGCGCCTGGAAGGTCCCGTCGTAGGGCAGATGCAGTTGCTGTTCGCGCAGAACTGGTTGACCGAACGCGACGACCAAGCGTCGAACTTTCCGGCGATCGAGAAGGGGCCCGGGGACGGCTTTTCGGCGCAGGTCGTGGGCACGGGCCCCACTGTCGAGCGCGGCACGACGGCCCAGCTCTTCAGCAGGCTCATCTCTCAGGCGCGGCGGGAACTGATCATTTCAACCCCCTATTTCGTGCCGGACGAGACTGTCGTCAGCGCGCTGTGCGGAGCCGCGTCGAGCGGCGTCGGCGTGACGCTGATCTTCCCGCGGCGCAACGATTCCCGTTTCGTCGGCCTGGCTAGCCGGAGCCACTACAAGCGGCTCCTCGCGGCCGGCGCAAAGATCCATGAGTTCGAGGGTGGCCTGCTCCATGCCAAGACGCTGACCATCGACGGCCAGGTCACGTTCCTCGGCTCGTCGAACATGGACGTGCGAAGCTTCGACCTCAATTTCGAGAACGACGTGCTCCTGCGCGATCCGGCGACCACCGGGCAGGTGCGAGCACGGCAGTTGACCTACATCGCCCAGTCCGTGCCGATTGACGAAGCAAGCGTCCGCCGCTGGTCGGGTGTGCGCCGGATCGCCCAAAATGCCTGCGCCACCATGAGCCCGATCCTGTGATCCAGGAAGGATCACAGGCCTTCCCGCCGGCTGGGGCCGACCGGCGCCGCCCTGTCAAAGAGCGGCCACGAGTTCGGCTGCGTGCTTTCCGATGGAAGGCAGAATCGTCAGGTCCGCCGAGATCCGCTCGCCCTCGGTGAAGGCGACGCAGGTGAAGCGCTTCCCGCCGGCGAGCGCCACATGCATGGCGTCATGGCGTCGGTAGCTTGCGAGCGGATCACCCGTCCAGCCGGTCCAGCCGGCCTTGGACCACAGACGGGCTCCTTCCGGCAGATCCGCTCCCATGTAGTTGCGAACCTGGGACGACGGGCGCTGGACGAAGGCGGCATCGCGCGGCCGATGCAGGAAATCCGCCATGACGCGCGAGCGCTCGGCCGAAACCACCGCCCCCTCCATGATCCGGGCAAGTATCGACGCGGAAGCCTCCGTGGTGAGGCGGTTGTGATTGTTGCCGCCGGCTTCGACGAAGATCTTCTCACGGCCGTAACGGTCGTCGTCCATCAGTTTCTGGCAGACATTGATGCCGTCGAACTCGGGCAGGCCAAGTTGCTGGAAATAGGCATTGATACCGTTTCGGGCCGCTATCCAGCGCCGCATCTCCTCTTCGCCCAGTTCGGTGTCTCCGGTCGTCCCGGTCAGCTTGTCGATGATGTAGTTGGTGGCGGTATTGCTCGACCACTTGATCATGTCGTGCATGGCCCGCTCCAGCTCGGGCGTCGCCGGGACCCTTCCTGCCTCGATCGCAGCCTGCATCGCAACGAGGTAGAAGACCTTGATCACGCTGCAGGGATAGAAGAAGACATCGCCGCGATAGGAGTAGCCAGCCGGGAGGGTTCCACCCTCGCCATAGGCTTTCTCGTCCGAGGCAGGGTGGATCAACAGCGTGAAGGCGAACTTGTCCTCCGCGAGCCCGTGGGAGGCGAACCGTTGCAGGGCCGTCCGCACGATCTCCTCGCCGGCTGCTTCGACCGGCTTCGACTTATGGAAGAACATCACTGATTTCCTGTAGCTGGATGGGCCGATCCGGTTCCGGGATCGGCAAAGGGAAAGGCTGTCGAGGCTGCCGGGTTGAGACAGCGCACCCCATGCCCAGCCAAGTCGGAGAGGTCGGGATGGCGGACCCGGCAGGGCGCGATCACATGAGGGCAACGGGTTGAAAAACCGCAGCCGGCCGGCGGATTGAGGGGGTCGGGTATTTCGCCCTCGATGCTCGGCGCATTGGTGCGCCGTTTCGGATCGGGTATCGGGATCGCAGCCAGGAGGCCGCGCGTGTAGGGATGCAGCGGCCTGGTGAACAGCATTTCCGTGGTGGCGGTCTCGACGATCTCGCCCAGATACATCACGGCGACGCGGTCGCTGATATGGCGCACGACATTGAGGTCATGGGCGATGAAGATCAGGGCGATGTTCAGCTTCGCCCTGAGGTCTTCCAGGAGATTGATGATCTGCGCCTGCACCGACGCGTCGAGCGCGGAGACGGGTTCGTCCGCGATCAGCAATTGCGGCTCGACGGCCAAAGCCCGGGCGATGCTGATGCGCTGGCGCTGACCGCCGCTTATGGCATGAGGCAACCTGTCCTTCAGCGCCGGCGCCAGGCCGACCATCAGCATGAGTTCGTCGACGCGTTCCCGTCGCTGCGCCGCATTGCCGGCGAGCCCGTGCACGTAGAGAGCTTCCTCAAGCGCCTGGCCAAGGGTCATGCGCGGATTGAGCGAGGCATAGGGGTCCTGGAACACCATCTGGATGTGACGTGCGCGGGCCCTGCGGCCTTCGACGCCCGAGATTGGCGCCCCCTGCCAGAGAATGTCGCCGTGCTCTGGCTTCTCCAGCCCGGCGATGCAGCGTCCGAGCGTACTCTTGCCGCATCCCGACTCGCCGACGACCCCCAACACTTCGCCGGGCTGCACGGTCAGCGACACGTCGCGCAGGGCGCGCAGATGCTGCCGGGGCGAGCGCGTGATGACATCGCGCAGGTTGCGGCCCATCGGGAAGGTCTTCGAAAGGCGGCTGACCGACAGCAGCGATTGCATCATGCCGTCTCCCCGATCCGGATGCATGCAGCGGCATGACCCTCGTCGACGGCCACCAGGGGCGGCTGGCGCTGCCCGCAGGCCGCGATCGCCAGGGAGCAGCGCGGATGGAAGCGGCAACCCGATGGCGGCGAGGCCAGGCTCGGCGGCGCACCCCCGATCGGCTGCAGGCGCCCGCTGCGGCCACCATGCGCGGGCAGGGCGTTGAGCAGGGCGCGCGTGTAGGGATGGGACGGCTTGGCGAAGAGCTGCTCGGTCGTCGCAAGTTCCACGATACGTCCGGCATACATCACCGCAACCCGATCGCAGGTCTGCGCCACCACCCCGAGATCGTGCGTGACCAGCAGCACCGCCATGCCGATCTCGGCGCGCAATTTCAGGATCAGCTTGAGGATCTGGTCCTGCACGGTGACATCGAGCGCCGTCGTCGGCTCGTCGGCGATCAGCAGCCTGGGACGGCAGGCCAGCGCGATGGCGATGAGCACGCGCTGGCGCATGCCGCCACTGAAGGCATGCGGATAGCTGTCGAGGCGCCGCTCCGGTGCCGTCACGCCGACCGATTTCAAGAGCGCGATTGCCTTTGCCCGCGCCTGTCCTGCACTGAGCCTCTCATGCTGGCGCAGGCCCTCCTCGATCTGACGACCCACCTTCATGGTGGGATTGAGGGCCGTCATCGGGTCCTGGAAGATCATGGCAATCTGGCTGCCGCGGATATCCACGAGATCCCTGGGCTGGAGGGCGGCGAGGTTGCGCCCCTCAAAGGAGATCGTACCCGTCATCGCCGAGGGTCTGGCGCCGCCGAAGAGCTGGATGAGCGAGCGGCAGGTCACGCTCTTGCCGCTGCCGGACTCGCCCACGAGGCCGAAGACCTCGCCGCGCCGGATCTCGAAGCTGACGCCATCGACCACCGTCACGGCATTGGGCGCCTTGCCGAAGGAGACGCGCAGTTGCTCGACCGCCAGCGTGTTCGCCGGGCCGTTCATGGCTTCGGCCTCAACAGATCGTCGAGGCCATCGCCGATCAGCGTGAAGGTCACTCCGACCAGCACGATGGCGAGGCCCGGAAACAGGGAGATCCACCAGCCGTCCTGGATGAAGTTGCGCCCGTCGGCGATCATCACGCCCCATTCCGGCGTGGGGGGCTGGATGCCGAGGCCGAGGAAGCCGAGCGAGGTGACCCCGAGAATGGTAAGGACCACGTCGGCCATCATGAAGACGATGGCGGGGGTGATCACGTTGGGCAGGATATGGCGCAGCATGATGCGGATATGGCCGTAGCCAAGCACCGAGACGGCCTGCGTATATTCGAGCCGTCGCGCCAGCAGGACTTCGCCGCGCACGATCCTGGCGAAGGAGATCCAGACCACCAGCGAGAAGGCCAGGTAGATGTTGGTGGTGCTCGGCCCAAGTGCCCCGACGATGCTGATCACCAGCACGTAGAACGGAAAGGCCCACAGAATGTCGACGAAGCGCATGATCAGGAGATCGATCCAGCCGCCGAAATAGCCTGAGACGAGGCCGATCGTGCTGCCGATCAGGAAAGGCAGGAGGACGCAGATCGCCACCACCTGCATGTCGACCTGCCCCGCCGCCACGACGCGGGCAAGAACGTCGCGGCCGAGATCGTCGGTACCGAACGGGTGCTGCAGGCTCGGCGCCAGCAGGGGATTGCCGAAATCGAGTTCCTCGGGATCGTAGGGAACGAGCGAAGGACCGACGAGGCTCATCAGCACGATCACGGCCAGCAGGAAGAGACCGGCCTGCAGATTGCGGTTCTGCTTGAAGCGCAGCATCGTCTCCCGGCTGAACAACCTCATGACAGGCTCACCCTGGGGTCGACGATCGAATAGGCGATGTCGGCAAGAAGATTGATGATGACGACCAGCACCGCGAAGGTGACCGTCAGCCCCTGGACCATCGGGTAGTCTCGGGCGCTGATGGAAGCGACCAGCAGCGAACCGAGGCCGGGAATGCCGAACACGGTTTCGATCACCACCGTGCCGCCGATGACCCAGCTGGTATGAACCGCCAGCACCGAGATCGTCGAGGTCAGCGAGTTGCGGAAGACGTGGCGCCAGAGCACCGACTGCTCCGGCAGGCCCTTGGCGCGGGCCGTGTCGACATAGTCGGCGCCGAGTACGGCGATGATGGAACTGCGCAGGGAGCGGATCGTCAGCGCAGCAGTGCCGAGCGCGATGATGAAGGCCGGCAGGGCCAGATGATGCAGCTTGTCGAGCCAGTCCTGACCGTAGCCGGACACCGGAAAGACCGGGAAGGCAATCGCCAGGAGCAGCACCAGAAGCACGCCGAGCCAGAAGGGCGGCATCGCCATCGCGGTGACGAAGAAGAACTTGACCGCATGGTCGACCACGCCGTTGCGGCGCACGGCGGTGTACATGGCGAGCGGGACCGTCATGAAGACGGCGATCACCGTGCTCAGCCCGACGAGAGCCAGCGTCGGCCACAATCTCGCGACCAGGAGCGGGCCGATCTCGGCCTTGTAGGCAAGCGAGCGCCCGAAGCTGCCGCTGGCGATGTCGCCGAGGAAGGATAGATATTGCAGCCAGAGCGGCCGGTCGAGACCCAGTTGGCTCGTCAAGGCCGCGATGTCCTCGGGCGTGCCGCGGCTGCCGAGCATGAGCGTCGCCGGATCCCCCGGCATCACGCGCAGCAACAGGAAGGCGACGATGGTGATGCCCAGGAGAACGGGAACCAACTGCACCAGCCGCGAGATGCTGAAGAACAGGATATTCATTGCAACGTTCTGAGTGCCGGCCCGCCGATCATGGCGGGCCGTCGCGCCCCCCGCCCACTATTTCACCACCACGTCCTTGAGTGAATAATTCGCTGTAGGCAACACCTCGAAGCCACTGACGTTCTTGCGGTTCGCGTAGGGAGAATTGGGCGTGTAGAGGAATATGAACGGCGCCTCTTCATGCACGATCGCCTCGATCTCCTGGAACTGCTTGCCCCGTTCGGGACCGTCCGCGGTCTGGCGTTCGTCGACATAGAGCTGGTTGACCCGCTCATTCTTCCATTGCGTGTGGAAGGCATTGGCACGCTCGGGATTGACCGCTGTGAAGCCGACGAGCTGGTCGGGATCGATGGTGTCGCTGGTCGCATAGCTCAGCGACATCTCGTAGTTGCCGCTCTTGGTGGTGCTGAACTGCGAGCTGTCCTCGATGGTCTGCAGGGCGACTTCGACGCCGACCTTCCTGAGCGAAGCCTGGATGGCGCTGGCAACCTGGCGCGCGGTGACGTCGCCGGCCGACACCAGCATGCTGGTCTTGAAGCCGGCGGGCACACCGCCCTTGGCGAGCAACTCCTTGGCCTTGGCAAGATCGAGGGGATAGGGTTTCAACTCGTCGTTGTGATAGGCCATGACCGGGATCGAGGACGTCGCGGGCTTGGCGTTGCCACGCAGGATGCCCTTGACGATGGCTTCCTTGTCCAGGGCATAGTTCAGCGCCTGGCGGACCGGTTCATTGTCGAACGGCTTCTTCGTGGTGTTCAGCTGCACCAAGTCGATCCGAAACACCGGTGCGGCGTGGATGTCGACGTTGGCATCCGTCTTGAGGCTTTCGGCCTGATTGTAGGGAACATCGGTGATGGCATCGAGCTCGCCGGCCTTGAGCTTCAGGACCCGGGAATTGTCCTCCGGCACGATCTCGATGGTGACATTGTCGACGCCGGGCTTGCCCTTCTCCCAGTAGTTGGGATTTTTCACCAATTCTTCGCCCTGGCCACGGGTCCAGCTCTTCAGAGCAAAGGGACCGGAGCCGATGGGATGCTCGAAGAATTTGTCCCCCTGTTCCTGGACCAGCTTGGCCGGCAGGATCGAGGCGCTGAACAAGGCAAGATTGTTGAGGATCGGCGTGAAGGGTTTGTCGAGCTTCATCACGATGGTGTGGTCATCGACCACCTGATAGCTGGTGATCGGCTTGAAGAAGCGGGCCCATTCCGACTTCTCGCCAGAGGCGCGCTGGAGCGAGAAGGCGACGTCGGCGGCCGTGACCGGCTGGCCGTCGGAGAATTTGGCGTCCGGCCGCAGCTTGAAGGTGAACGCCTTGCCATCGGGCGAGATCGTCCAGGATTCGGCGATCGCCGGCTCAAGCTTGGTGCCGTCCTTGCTCGGGCGCACGAGTTGGTCATAGAGCTGCAGCTCCAGCCAGATCGAAGGATTGTCGCTCGAGGCGATCGGATCGATGGTCAGCGCATCGGCCCGCACGCCGAGCCGGAAATCGGCAGCGTGCGCCGTCGCCAGGAGCGCAGTCGACAACAAAAGGGCGCCGGCGATGGCGCTCCTGAGGAAAGGCGCAGAAGCAAAGGTTGTGGACATGGGCGGGTTCTCTTCTGGTTCCGCGGTGGCGGTGATGGTGACTGCCCGGAATTATCGCGGCCAGTTCGCGCGCGAGCTGCCTGTTCCCGGGTCATGATCCGGAATTTCAACGCAAACGCTAGGTCCGGTCAAAACGCATTATCGACGGCATCTATAACCTGAGGTTATGCTGGTCCATCTCAGCAGGGAGTCCGGCATGCGGCTTCGCCACATCGAAGTGTTTCATGCGATCAAGCAGACGGGATCGATCAGCAAAGCCGCCGCCTTGCTCGGCGTCTCGCAGCCGGCGGCGAGCAAGGTGCTCCAGCATGCGGAGAGTTCCCTCGGCTTCAAGCTGTTCGAAAGGGTGAAGGGGCGGCTCCTGCCCACAGCCGAGGCCGAGGCGCTCCATGTGGAAGTCGCCAAGCTCCATAAGGGGCTGGAGCAGCTCAAGATGCTCTCGGCCAATCTGCGCCGTTTCCCGGAAGGCCGGCTTCACATCGGCTGCCTGCCCAGCCTCGGCCTCTCGATCATGCCGCGGGCGATCAACTGCTTTCGCCGCAGCTACCCGTCGGTGACCTGCGAACTGGAAACCGACCATATCGATGCGCTTGTCACCGCCCTGCGGGCGCGGCGGCTCGACTTCGCGGTGACGCTGTTTCCCGGCGAGCATCCTGGGTTGCGCATGGAGGTGCTGGGCGAGGTCGATCTCGTCTATTTTGGCCCCAAGCCCGGCCCGGACATCGCCCTCGCCGACATTGACGGGCTGGACCTAGTCGGCGTTTCGCCAAGCGACAAGATCGGGGCCCTCATCGCCGAGAGCCTCGAGACGGCAGGCCGTGTGTTCAATCCGCCGATCGAAGTGCAGACCTACTTCCTGGCCTGCGCTATCGCGGCGGCGGGGAACGGGGCGACCATCGTGGACGAACTCACAGCCCGCAGTATGCTGTGCGAAGGCTTCCACCTGCGCCGGACGGTGCCCCGCCTTTCGGTCGAACTCGGCTTCCTCACGCATGAATCGCATGCCAGCCGAGGCTTCTATGCCGATTTCATAAAAGCGTTGAAGGCGGCGTTGCATTCGGATCGCTGATGCATGGCAGAGCAGCGGTCCGTCCCATCTCTGGGCGTCGGCATCGCCAACACCAGGCCAGAGTGCTTTCGATCAAGCGAATTCTAGTTTACCTCTGGCGCTTGGGATAAAGATGAAGCAGAAATCCTGGCAGGGTCAGCTTCATTTTCCGGGCCGTGGCCGGAGGCACGGAAAACGGCGTATACGAATGGGTCTGACTTCGGTCGTTTCTGGCCAATGTCTCTGACGATGCAATCGGCGCTTCGGTGTGAACAAGGGCCCAGTCGGCGGAACCTTTTGGAGAAAGAGTTGTACGGGATTGCGGAAGACAGTGCTGGGGACCCGGTGGGCGACTCGGAAGCCGGCTCACTTCGGTTCGGTCGCGACCGCGCCCACCCACCCGAATCCACGCTCTATCCTCTCCTGCATCGCTTGCGTTCGGTTCTGATACGCCCGTTCAATGTTCGTGCCGTTTGGCAATTGCGTCGGAAGATCGAGCATCAGTCCGGCCTCATGCGCAGGTCCGCGGTCGCAAATGCCGAGATTTTCGAGAGAGCCTCCGTGGCGGCGCGGATGGGCATCTGGCAGTGCGACTTGCCCAGCGAACGATTGACCTGGAGCAATGGAACCTATGACCTGTTTGGTCTTCCGCGGGGCAGCGGCATCGTGCGCAACGATATCTTGAGGAGCTACTCAGAAGAATCGCTCGCTCATCTGAAGAAAGTTCGCGGCAATGCCATCGAAGCAGGGTCAGGCTTCGGGTTCGATGCCGAGATTCGAACGCCGGACACCGCGAAGCGCTGGATCAGGATAACTGCCACCGTCGAGCGCCGGAACGGGGAGGCGATCCGCCTGTTCGGCATCAAGCAGGATGTCACCGAGGAGAAGGAACTGCTCAAGCGCATGCGGCATCTCGCCGAGCACGACGGCATGACGGGACTCGCCAACCGCACCCAGTTCCAGGCCCGGCTCACCGAACTGTGTGAGGCCGGAGGCGCGGGAGGTGCCCTCATGCTCATCGATCTCGATGGCTTCAAGGAGGTCAACGATACTTTCGGACATGATGTCGGAGACGAGTGCCTGGTTGAGGTCGGCCGCCGACTTTCGGCCCAGTGCGATTGCGCCGACCTCATTGCCCGTATCGGCGGCGACGAGTTCGCCGTGCTCTTCGGTCCGGCCGTCAGCCAAAAAAGCATCGAAGACATGGCCCGGCGCATGCTCGACGTGGCGGAGATCTCGATGAACTGCTCGGGCCGCATCTTCAAGGTCGGCGCCTCGATCGGCTATGCCTTCATAGACGGGGAAACACCCGCGGGTGCATTCACCAGGGCCGACCGATCGCTCTATGCGGCGAAGGCCGGTGGCCGCCGTACCTTCCGAGGCCCCTCGCAGTCCGCATGATCGACGGCCCGTCACTGCGTTTTGGCACGGGCGTAGCGTGGGTCTCGAGCCTGCGCATGGATGTGCGGGGGGCAAGGCTGATCCATCATCCCACGGTGAAGGGCGACCACGGGTCTTATATACAGAATAGTAAAATCTGTATATAAGACCGGCATGTCGAATGAACTCCCTCTCACCGTCCAGACCCTGATTGCGGACCTCGATCAAAAGCTGGACGCCGACACCCCTTTGCCCGGTTCCATCGCCACGCGCATCGTCAATGGCATAGCCTACGTCTATTCGGTCGAGCGCCACGGCAATAACCGCATCCAGCGTTATCTGGGCCCGGCCCAGGACAATGCGGTCCAGAGCCAGGTCGTCCAGATCCTGGCCGCCTCGGAGCAGTCGCGCCTGCGTCGGAAGCAAGTCAGCATGATCAAGACCGCGGGTGTTCCGGGCCCGTCCCGCAATATCGGCGTTCTCATGGAGGCCCTATCGCGCGCCGGTTTCTTCAATAGCGGGCTGGTCCTGATCGGCACGATGGCCTTCGGGACATACACGGCCATGCTGGGATTCAAGTTCGACGATAGCCTGATGATGACGCAGGATGCCGACCTGGCGGTCGCCTCAATCGCCGATACGCGCGGCGATGCAAGTATCCTGGACGTCATCCAGCGGGCCGACAAGACCTTCAGTCCGTTACCGACCCTGGACGCGCGCGACCTGCCGCGTCGCTTTCGTGCGCAATCCGGCCTTGAAGTCGAATTGCTGACGCCCGTGCGAAGCCGAGACGACGGACAGGCCATCCCGGTGCCCAACATCGGAGCATCGGCGGTCGCCATGCAGTATATGGCCTTCCTCCTTCGCCAGGCGGTACCCGGCATGATCCTGCATGGTGACGGAGTGCGGGTCCGCGTGCCGCAGCCGATGCGCTACTGCATCCACAAACTCATCATCTCCCAGGACCCCCAGCGCTCGCCCCTCAAGAAAACCAAGGATCTCAAGCAGGCCAAGCAGTTGTTCGGCTACTTCTCTTACAACGAGCCGGAGGCATTCGGGGACCTGATCGAGGAGGCGGTTGCCAATGGCAGGAAGTGGAGAACCAATCTCAGCCGCGGCCTGCGGGCCATAGGTGAGAATTACGCCGGCCTGGGTGGGGAATGAGGCGTGCCGGCACGCCAAGGCCGCGGGCCACAAACTTGCCGGCTTGTTTTCTTGGGCCTGCACGGTCAACATGGATCTGCACGCGAATTCGTGAAGGCTGGCAGCGCCGGTGCGGCTCGACTGGAGTAGGGAGCCGGCTTCGCCTTGGAGGGATGGCCGATGGGGCGCCTGCGTTGCTATTGTTTCGATCAGAGCTGCCGCGCGACGGCTCCCCGCGTCGCGCCAGGCGGTCAGGTGGCCTTGCCCGTCGCGGTAGGCCGTTCCGTCGGGCAGGGCGGGGTCAATCTCCGCAATGACGTTCTCACCATCCAGCAGGCGCTGAACGCGGTCGACACCAGCCAGGGCGGGCCCACGCTGCGCCTGGCCACGGATGGCTTGTTCGGCCCGTTGACGCGCACGGCAATCGGCAGGTTCCAGAAGCAGAACATCAGTTTCGTCGATTTTCGCATTGACCCGAACGGGCCGACAATTCAGGCGCTCAATCGCGTCCTGGGCGCATCGTCCCCGATAACGAGCGGATCTTCGAGTTCCTTCGCGCCCCGAAGCGGTGTCGGGCAGGCCGCGCCGCCTGCGCCGTCCGCACCGACCTTCAACGTCACGGATGAGATGATGGAGCGGGTTTTCAACGATATCCTGCCCATCTCGCAAAGCTGCGTGAAGAGCGCGCTGCGCACCCTGACCATGGCGAGAACGATGGGCACGATCGAATCCCCGGCCCAGACACTGGTGCGCAAGCATTTCGCGGTCCTGCTCAGCGATCCGCCTCCGCCGGACTTCGCGCTGATCGAGCGCACCTTTCGCGCCATCGATCGCACGCTCTCGCTCGCTACCGTGATCCCGGAGCAGATTTTCATCAAGTTCCCGTTCACGATCCCCTATGACGAGATGGCGCAATCGCGCACGCTGGCGCTATCGCTGTCGAACGGCATCGCCGAGCGTGGCCAGACCGTGAAGCTCGACCGGACGGATGGCACGTCCGCCACGCTGCGGGCGGATGCGGTGGTGCTGCTGCCGCTCTATTTCTTTGCGTCGAGCGACCTGCAGATCGGCACGCTCATCCACGAACTCGGGCATTTCGTCGGGCGGCCGGATGGCGACCCCGATTGCATCGACGATCCGCCGGGGAATTCCTCGAGCGATGCCTCCCTGGCTCGGTTGCCGCCGCAACGGCGGCCTCGCATCGCGGAGTGCTACGCGCTGTTCGCGTTCGAGGCCCATTTCGGACGCAGCATGTTTCGCGCACTGCTCCAGTTCTGAAACGGGTGGGCGCGCTGACGCATGCGCCGGCAAGGGGCTTTGCGGGCCAGATGCCGAGGACGTCCCCATTTCAGAGGAAGCGCCGGCCGGAAGTTCATGGTCTAAACGGCATCGTGACTGAGGTTCCGCTGCCAGCGCTTTAGACCCCGGCGCAACGCTGCGCATGGACGGGGCGGCACTTGCGACGCGTAGCCAAAGGTCTGCGAGGGCCAATCTCCATGACCGACTTCCTCAACTTCAATAAAGACCCTGCCAACGATATCGACACTGCCCCGGAGCAATATCACCGGTTCGGCGGCAAGGCCGTGCGCGTGCAGGTTTACTGGACGCAAGACGTCTGGCGCAGCGCCTCCAGCTGGTTGAACTCCTGGTCGCTGCTGAAAGCCGCCAATGCGGTACTGCGCAAATACACTCTGTCGCTCGACATGCAGCCCGTGGGACCCGGTCCGGCATGGCATGCCCAGGTACGCGGAAAGCTGAACCGGGAATTCGAGAAAGCAGTCGGCCCGAAATTGTCACGACTGGTGAAAGCGAATGGAAGGGTCGCCGACTTCCTCGGCGAGATCGCCGACACCCTGATCGACGAGACGGGTGCCACCGCGCAAGGCCTTCGGAGTTTTTCCGGGGCGATGAGCATTCCGATCGAAGGCGAACCGCCCATCGACCAGCTCAAGGCGCTGCGGAGCAGCCTTGGCACCCTTGCGGAAGAATCGCGGCTGGTCATCGTTTTTGCACGGAACGACGGAGGCCCCAACGGCTACACCGTACTTCGCCCCGAGTGGTTGCCCTGGGTGATTGCCGACCCGCGGCCCGTGCAGGATCTACCGGATACCATGTTGATACACGAGATCGGCCATGCCTGTCGCCTCGCGCATCAACAATCGAACACGGCCTCGGCCGCCGTGCGCAACATCATGTATCCGCTGGATCGGCTCGGCCTCGACCAGCTTTGGGGGTGGCAGGCGGATACGATCTACGACTCCTACTGGTGCAATGGGAGAAAACCCACGAACTGGTGGGACCGGACCAGCGACGCGCGCTTGCCGCCGGATCATCCCTTCCTGTGGGACGAACCACCGTAGCGCTTTCGGGGCCCTCACGACGGCAGCCCCACGGGGCCGCCGCCTTCGAGACCACGGCGGCGGCGTGCGGCTCCAGCGGTTCGTCGCGTTCACCGGCAAGGATACAAGTGGAAGGGGGAGGCGAACGGCAATGCCGGCACCGCCGGACTACTGCATGGGGATGCCTGCTTTCTTCAGGCCGGCCTCGATCGCCTTGTGGCAGGCGGCGTCGTCATCCTTCTTCAGCGCAGCGACCGATTTGACCCTGGCTTCCTCCAGCGCAGCCTTGGCCGTTGCCGGCAGGTTTGGCGTTTGGAGAGCCTTCTCGAGCTGGTTCATGTCGCTCTCGCAGTCTGCCCGCGCAATGCCGGTAGCCGCCAGTCCGGCGATGGCGCTCATGAGGGCGATCCTGAGGGCTTTATTGAACATGGATACAGTCCTGTCGTTTGGGGAGCACCGGAGGGGAACGGACGCGCGTGCGTCCACGGTTGAAGCGGTGCGGGTCAATCAACCTCGGGCGTCTGTCAGGTTTCTGCGCGGTTCGGCGTTATCTCGTCGGGCTTGCGGATCGCCAGATAGGCAACGGCAAGCAGAATGACGACGAAGAAGACGATGCTGGTCGTCACGGTGCCCCAGCCAAGACCCCCCGCCAGCACGGGTTTGGCGAGAAGATCGCCAAGGGACGCGCCCAGCGGGCGTGTCAGGATATAGGCGAGCCAGAAGGACAGGATCGCGTTCATTCCAGCGGCATAGTGGAGCAAGGCAACCACGAGGATCATGGCCGCAAACACCAGGAGAGCCTGATCGTAGCCCAGATCCAGGCTCTCGGACAGGAGATCGCCGACCGAGGTGCCCATGGCGAAGGTGAAGAGGATCGCAGCCCAATAGAAGAGCTCGCGCCGACGCGTGACGATACTGTGGATCGACAGCGTTCGTTCCCGGGCGTACCACGCCGCGAAGACCCCTGCGAGAATGAGGCCGAAGGCCAGGGAGGTGGTGACGAGGCTGACACCCATGCCGTCGACGAGATTGTCCGAAATCAGCGTACCGACGATACTGATCAGCACGACGGTCACCCAATAGAGCAGGGCGTTGTAGCGCGGAGCCCTCAATTGGAAGAACAGAGCCACGAGAAACACCGCGCTCATCACGTAGGACGTGAGCGTGAGCCCGAGATCGAGCCGGATCGACAGGAGATCAGCGGCCGTTTCGCCGACCGTGGTGGACAATATCTTTATTGCCCAGAATATTATCGTGACCTCTGGAACTTTGTTCAGAGAAAATATGGTAGTATCTCTTGTCGTATGGGTCATTGGCCCTCGGCTATAAACCTCGGTGATTCTCCGATCTTGAACATTTCAAGCGAATTGAGTGTACTCATATCGGAAATGATGGGTACGCTAGCTTGCAAAATTTAGCTGTGACTTAGGCGAGGAATTTTTCTCGACGAGCGAAGTGGCGGGTTGCCGTCGTCAACCCAGCGGGCTGCCTCCTCTAACTCATCCCTAAGTTTGAATTCCTATCGTCCAACCTGCGGGGGGCTGGTCCTGGAAGGCATTGGCGATGAAAGGGCAAGCCGCGAGAATTTGTGCCGTTTTCATGCAGCTGGCGATCGGAGCCGGGCCGGTCCAGCGCACGCTTGCAATCCGCCGCCCGCGCCCTGGGCCATGCCCCGGGATGGCCTCCGCGCCGCGATGCGCCTCGCCCCACCTGTTGCGATCATCAGGGAAATAGACCGACTTGAACCTCATACAGCTCAACCAAATGCTCTTCCTGACGATGAATGCCGGCATCGCTTCCCAGCCAGCGGTGATCGAGGGAGCGCGCCTGATCGCGGTCTACGCCATTGGCCTCGTGCCCATGCTGCTCTGCTGGGATTGGCTTGGCGGCGAAAGACCGCAGCGGGAAACGGCGCTGCAGGCCACGGCCACGATCATCATCGCCCTCGGGATCAACCAGCTCATCGGTCTCTTCATCTTCGTGCCGCGACCCTTCGCCATACCCCTGGGCCACACGTTCCTCGCAAGCGCGACGGATACCTCCTTTCCCAGCGATCATGCGACAGTGCTGCTCTCGGCGCTCGTGGCCTATGCCGGTGCCCGTCGCTGGCCCGCCGCGCTCAGCCTCTTCGTCATTGCGCTCGCCATATGCTGGGCTCGCATCTATCTGGGTGTCCATATGCCGCTGGACATGCTGGGAGCACTCGCGACCTCGCTCCTGGCGGCGCTCGCGGCCAAGGTGTTCATGGATCTGACGGGCGACTTCCTTGTGTCACTCGGGGAGGCTATCTATCGCGTGCTGTTCGCTCCCTTCATCCGGATGGGGTGGGTCCGGCGATGATGTCTTCCTGCCACACCCCTCTGCGGTTCCGAATGGTTTCTTAAGGCTGCATGCACTCATCGCTTGCCATGTCAGGCGCCAGCACGTTTCATAAGATCGATCGTTGAGTATCCGTCCATGCACAAGCACTCCCTCGTGCCGGCCATTGGCTTCGCCGTCGTTGCCGCGTTCTGGCCGGCGTACAGCTCCGCATGGGCTCAGGAGGCGTCGCCCTATTCCCTGCTCAACTTCTCCTCACAGCCGGCGGCGGCTCCCGACTGGATCATCACCCTGGGCGCCGGCCTGCAATATGGCCCCAGCTATGAAGGGGCATCCAAGACAAGTCTTTCGGTGCTGCCTTCCGATTTCGACATTCGCCGCGTCGGCGAGCCGGAGGGCTTCAGCGCGCCGGATGACGGCTTCTCCATCAGCGTTTTCGACAACAACCGCTTCTCTTTCGGCCCGGTGGCCGATTTCAGGGGAGGGCGCTCACGCTCCGACGATCGCTCGCTGGCCGGGCTCCATGCCTTGCCGTTCACCGTGGACGCGGGCCTGTTCGGCGAATACTGGCTGATCGAGGATAGGCTGCGCGCCCATGTCGAGATCCGCCAGGCCCTGCGCGGGCGGCAGGGGATGGTGGCGGATTTCGCCACCGATTGGGTACAGCCCTATCAGGCTTTCACCTTTTCACTCGGCCCGCGCCTGTCGCTGGCCAACGGCACCTATATGCGCAGTTCCTTCAGCATCTCCGATGCGGAGGCGGCCCGCAACGGGCTGGTGACGGCTTATCATGCCAGCAGCGGTCTCAAGTCGGTCGGCGCGCTGGCATCGGCCGCCTATCGGTTCAACCCCGCCTGGAAGGCGACAGTCTACTACAAATATGATCGGCTGGTCGGCGATGCCGCCGACAGCCCGATCACCTCACGCATCGGATCGCCCAACCAGAGTACGGTCGGCCTGAACCTCAGCTATTCCTTCGGCGTCAAGTTCTGATCGGAAAGGTCCAGGCGGGCGGCTTCGGCCACCGCCCTATTCCCGGAACGCCGTTCGCAAAACCCGCTCAGAACGAATTGATGATCGTGCCGGACTTCATCTGCCCGATCATCGTATGGGCGTGATAGTGCATCGCGCATTTGATGGCATAGATCTGCATCACGACGGGTGAACGGCGGCGCTTGAGCATGGTCCACAGGCGCTCGCGGTAGATACGGCGCAGATTGCGGTCGGGCACGCGGCGCATCAGCCGCAGGAAGATGCCGAAGGCCTCGAACATCCACATCGCGTTGAGCTTGGCCAATCGCAGGGGATGCCGGCGCAGGTGGCGCAGGCGCGCGCGTTCCGGCTCGATCCGCTCGTCGAGATAAAGCGCATCGAGCCTGTCGAAGAACGCCCCGGGTTCGTGGAGATCCCCCATCACGGCAAGATAGCCGTCGCGCAGTTCCTCGCGGCTGAGCTGGAGCGGGATGACATTGGTGCCATAGGGTTGCCGGTCCGAGGGGTCCAGCCTTCCCTCCTTGGCAAGGCGGGCGTGGAGGGGCGTCTTCGGGATGGCCGAGAGCATGCCGACCATGGCATTGACGATGCGTGCCTCCTTGATGAACGCGCGCTGAGCATCGAAGATGGTGGCGTCGTCGCTGTCGAAGCCCAGGATCATGCCGCACCACACCTCGATGCCGGCGCGCTGGATGGCATGTACCTTCTCCAGCATGCTCATTCCCTTGCGCACGTTCTGGAGCTTCTTGGTCTCCCGCAGGGCCGCCTCGTTCGGCGTCTCGATGCCGATGAAGACGACGCGGATGTTGGCCTCCACCATCATCTCCATGAGTTCCTCGTCATCGGCGAGATCGATCGAGGCCTCCGTGACGAAGGTCATGGGATAATTGTGCCGGACCTGCCAGTCTATGACGTCTCGCAGCACCTCCTTGATCGCCTTCTTGTTGCCAATCAGGTTGTCGTCGACGATGAAGGCCGTATCCATGCCGGTTGCCAGCAGGGCCTCCATCTCCGAAAGGACCTGGCGGCTGGTCTTGATGCGCGGCTTTCGGCCGAAGACCACGATGATGTCGCAGAATTCGCAGGTGAAGGGACAGCCGCGCGAGAACTGGATGCTGCCGACCGCGTAATCGTCCATCCTCAGGAGATCGAAGCGCGGCACCGGCACACGGGTCATGTCGGTCTTGTCCGCCTGCTCGTATCGGCGGCCGTGGCTTCCCTGCGCCCATTCCGCCAGGAAGCGCGGCCAAGTCTCCTCAGCCTCGCCGATGAAGGCGACATCGACGAGATCGCCGAAATAGTCGTCCTGCACCGTGATCCAGGGACCGCCGACTACCACGAAGCAATCCCGCCGCTTCAATTCCTCGAGGATCTCGCGCATCCGGAAACGCTGCACGATCATGCCGGTGACGCCGACGATATCGGCGCTGGCGCAGAGGTCATAGTCGATCTCCTGGACGTTCTCGTCGATCAGCGTGATGCGGTGTTCGGCGGGCGTCAGGGCTGCCAGGAGGGGCAGGCAGGCCACGGGCAGATTGGCCTTGGCGTCGAAGAGCGGCAATGCATGTTCGAGACCCCAGTAGGAGGCTTCGAAGCGAGGATTGATCAGTACGATATGGGCCATGGGAGCCACCGTCTCATTGTCAGGATGAAGAAGGTCAGGGCATTTCCATTTCAGGGTCGGTATCCGGGATGGTCAGGAAGCCTGCTTCAGCTCCGGCATGGTCGTCGCCGCGCCGACGGGGGCCAGGGCCTGTTCGGTCCGGCCGATATAGTCGCGGGTCAGCGGCAGGGCATCGTTGCGCCTTGCCAGCTGGATCTGGAAAACGACGAGATCCTCGCAGCGGAAGGCGACCTCGGCAGCGGCGAGGTAATATTCCCACATGCGGCAGAAGCGCTCGTCGTAAAGGTCCCTGGCCTCGTTCCAGCGGGCCAGGAAGCGAGAGCGCCAGGCCTGGAGCGTCAGGGCATAGTGCAGGCGCAGCACCTCGACGTCCGTCACGTAGAGGCCGGCTTTCTCGATCTCGGGCAGGATCTCCGAGAGGGAGGGGATATAGCCCCCCGGGAAGATGTATTTGTCGAGCCAGGGTGTCGTGAAGCCAGGCTCGGCGGAACAGCCGATCGTGTGCAGCAGCATGACGCCGTCTTCGGCCATGAGCCTGTGGCATGCCTGGAAGAAGGCGGCATAGGAGCCGACGCCGACATGTTCGAACATGCCGACGGAAACGATGCGGTCGAAGCGGCCCTCGACCGACCGGTAGTCCATGAGATCGAACCGGACGCGCCCCTCGGCTGCGCCCTTCGGACGGGCACGGGCATAGGCGAGCTGTTCGGTGGAGAGCGTCACGCCCTGCACCTGACCTGCCCCGGCCTCGGCGATCGAGCAGGCGAGGCCGCCCCAGCCCGAGCCGATATCCAGCACCCGGTGCCCCGGCTCGATCGCGAGCTTTGCGACGATGTGGCGTTTCTTGGCAGCCTGCGCTTCCTCGAGGGTGCGGCCGTCATCCTCGAAATAGGCGCAGGAATACTGCCGATCCTCGTCGAGGAACAGGCTGTAGAGCCTGTCGTCGAGATCGTAGTGATGGGCGACATTACGCCTGGACCGGGCCGGGAGGTTTCGAAGGCGGAAGCGGCGCAACGAGGCGCGCGTCCGGTCGATAAGGCGGGCGGGCAGGGGATGGCTCCGGTTCTGGGCCTCGCGCAGCATGAGGAAGAGGAAGTCGTAGATCGAGCCCTGCTCCACCACGAACCGCCCTTCCATGTAGAGCTCGCCCAGGCGCATGTCGGGATCGGCGAGAAGCGCGAGGACGGCGCGGCTGTCCGTCAGGCGCACCGTGACAGGAGCGCCGGTGCCGTCGCCGAAGGACATCTGCCGCCCTGACGGACTGACGACGCTGAGGCGGCCCTTGCTGACGATGCGCGCAATGGCTCGCTGGAGAAGGCGATCGAGGATTGGGGTCATGGGGGCCTCCTGTTCGCGCTCAGGGGCGCGACCCAACCGCCTTCGAGACGGTTATGTCGTATTTTTTGAGGCGATGCCAAAGGCTGCGCTCGGTGATGCCCAGCAGTTCCGCCGCCCGTACCTGCACGCCATCGGCCTGCCTGAGAGCGTCCAGGATCAGGCGGCGCTCGAAATCGGCGGCAAGATCGTCGAGCTGGATGGGAAAGGCATTGCCGTTGGCGGCCGGCGGGCGCTCGGTGATATAGGGTGGCAGGTCAGGCGCGGTGATGATCTCGCTGCGCGCCGAGATCAGGGAGCGCTCGACGCAGTTCTGCAGTTCGCGGATGTTGCCGGGCCAGCGATAGGCCGCGAGCACACGAACGGCGTCCGGGCTGAACTGAATGTCGCGCTTGCCGAGCGAGGGGCCGAGCTGATCGGCGAAAAGCCGCAGGAAGAGGGGAATGTCCTCCGCCCGCTCGCGCAGGGCCGGAAGGCGGATCGGGAAAACGGCCAGGCGATAATAGAGGTCCTCCCGGAACTTGCCGTCGGCGACCAGTGCGCCGAGATCCCGATTGGTGGCGGCGATGATGCGCACATCGGCGGTGCGGGTCCCCGTGCCTCCGACGGGCTCGTATTGGCGTTCCTGCAGCACGCGCAGGATCTTGACCTGGAGCTGCAGCGGCATGTCCCCGACCTCGTCGAGGAAGAGCGTGCCTCCCTCCGCTTGGGCGAAGCGTCCGATACGGTTGGCGACCGCGCCCGTGAAGCTGCCCTTCACGTGGCCGAAGAACTCGCTTTCCAGCAGAGTCTCCGGGATGGCCGCGCAGTTCACGGCCACGAAGGGCTTGCGATGGCGGGGGCTGTTGAAATGGATGGCGCGGGCTACGACCTCCTTGCCGGTTCCGCTCTCGCCCGTCACCAGCACGGTGGTGCGCTGCTCGCAGACCTCGCTGACGGCCTTGATCACCTTCTGGAAGGCCGTCGAATTGCCGACGAGGCTGTCGAACCTGTAGCGCCCTGCGAGTTCCTGCCTCAGGCGCTCATTGTCGCGCAGGGCCTCGTGCAGGCGCAGCGCATTGGCCAGCGTGGTCGCCAGCTCCTCCTGCTCGATCGGCTTGGCGATGTAGTCGAAAGCGCCGTCCTTGATTGCCTGGACCGCGGCCCGCACCGTGCTGAAGGCGGTCATGATGACCACGGGCATGGCGGGATGGCGCCGGCGTATCTCGGTCAGCAGTTCCTGGCCGTTCATGCCGGGCATGCGCAGATCGGTCAGTACGAGATCGATGGGCTCGTTTTCCAGGAGCTGGAGCGCGGCAGGACCGCTGCTGGCCGTGAGAGCGACGTAGCCAAGCCCTTCCAGGACGCCGGAGAGTACGTCGAGCAGCCGAATCTCGTCGTCAACGATCAGGATCGTCTGGGACATTCCCGGCCCTCCGCTGAGTACTTGGTATGACAAGTTCGAATATGGCTCCCCCATGCGGGTTGTTGCGTGCCTCGATCCAGCCGCCATGTCCCTCGGCCACCGCGAAGACCTTGGCGAGGCCGAGGCCGGCGCCCGCATCCTTGGTGGTGACGAAGGGATCGAAGATCCGGTCTATCAAGTGGGGCGGGATTCCCGGCCCGTTGTCGGCGAACATCACGTGGACATCGTCCCCTCTGCTGTCGATCCGGATATCGAGACGCGGGCGCCGGGGAGCACGCAGCTCTCCGTCGGCAGGTTCGGACTGAGTCTCCATGGCCTGCAGGGCGTTGAGCACCAGATTGAGGCAGGCCTGGATCATCTGGTCGCGATCGACATGCACCTTCAGGCCGCGGGTCGTCCTGTCCTCGACGTGAACCTCCACGCCCCGGCGTTCGATCTCGCTCTGGCAACTGCCCAGCACGCGCTCGATGAGGTTGGCGGGCGCCAGGTCGCTCATCCGCTGCGGCGGTTTGGCGAAGGTGAGGAAATCACGGATCAACTGGTCGATACGCCGTACCTCGTCGACCACATAGCCGAGACGGCGGACCTCCACGGGGGTGAGGTTGGGGCTGCTCTGCAGGAGTTCGGCCGAGGTCTTGATGATGCCGAGGGGATTGCGCACTTCATGTGCCAGGCCCGCCGCCACCTCGCCAAGCGTCATCAGGCGCTCGCGGCGGCGCAGCTTGGCCTCCATCTTGCGCAGCCCTTCGAGCTGGAGGGCCATCGAGTTGAAGGCCATGGCGAGCTGGCCCAGTTCGTCCTGCCGGCGGACCGGCACACGCTGCGTGAAGTCACCCTTGGCGATCGCATGCACGCCGTGCGCCAGCCGGACGACGGGCTGGGTCAGCAGCCGCGAAACGATCAGTCCGGCGATGACGGACAGCAGCATGCCGCAGGCGAAAATGCCGATGAAGAGGTTGCCGCGCGTGATCCAATCGGCAAGGCCGGCCTGCGGGCTCAGGCCGCAATAGACGACGCCGATCAGATTGCCGCCGTCCCTTATCGGGGCGAAGACGCCTATGGAGGGATTGTCGCCGTCCTGCTTGGCCTTGATGTAGCCCTTGCCGCCAAGCTCGTCGAGACGCGAGAGGACCTTGCCCGGAAGCGCGGCATCGCTGCTGGACTGCGAGGCATAGAGCTCCCGGAATTTGCCGTCGACCTTGTAGAAGAGCTGGATGGTGAGTGAGGAGAGCACGCCCATATTGTTGACGAAACTCTGATCGACGAAATTGCCGATCAGCACACGGAAACGCTTTCCGTCAAAGGTCGTGTCGCTGCTTCCCGCGGCCATCAGCACCGATCGTCCGGTACTGCTGTAGAGATAGAGATCCTGGCCCTGGCCGAAGGGAATACTGGTGATGTGGTCGTTGCCTCGCGAGGAGAAGACGACCTCGCCCTTCTCGTTGGTGATCATGAACAGGTCATAGCCGAGGGCGTCGATCACATGGGAAACCGGCAGGGGCAGTTCACGCGTCTGCCCGGAAAAGATGTCGTTCAAGGCGCCGGTCTCGATCATCGCCTTGGCGACGCCCGCCGTTTCCCTGCGCTCGTCGAGAATGCTGGTCACGAAGAAGCGGGAGGTCTGGAACAGCCAGCCGCGCACGTTGTTCTCGAACGCCGTGGCCACCAGCTGCGTGGTGAGGTGGCTCGCGATCAGCATCGGAATGACGCTGATCAGCACGAAGACGCCGACCAGCTTCCAGCGGATCGAGCGAGCCCACCATCCTCCGAGGCATGCCAGAAGGGTCATGAATCATCCCCTCCCATGATTGCCATGCCGATGATGACGAGGCCGATGCCGCTGAGCCGCCATGACGAGAGCTCCTCGCCGAAGATATAGCGCGAAGCCAGGGCGACGGTTAGCATTACGACGGCAGTGAGAGGAAAACCGAGGCTCAGGGGCATGCGGTCCAGAATGACCATCCAGGACGCGAAGCCGCCGAGGTAACCCACGATGCCGGCCCAGACCCAGGGCGTCTGCGCGGCCTGCCCGAGCCAGGCCATGCCGAAGGGAACGCCCGACAGAACCTCCCCCCCCGCCTTCAGGCCGACTTGCGCCATGGTCTCGAAGGCGAGCAGGAAAACCCAGGCAACGAGTACGGCCTGGGGGCTCAGCTGCCGGGGCGCCGCGGCGTCGGTCATGACGTACCTCTCACGAGCTCCGCGATCGCGGGATCGAAATGGTCAAGCCTGACCACCCGCGCGACAAGTTGGAGGACGGCGTTGATGGCCATATTGCTGTGGCGAAAATACTGCCAGTTCGGCTGGAGTTCGCATCCCAATCGCAGCTTCGGGCCGTAGAAGGCCTGGCCGCTCTGGTAGCGCGGGATGCCTCGCTCGATGCAGTAGCGCACATTGTGGAGCCAGCTGTTGAAATAGAGGCTGTATCGAGGCACGGCCTCGTAGTGCATGCCAATATATTTGTCGATCAGCCGGCCCTCCGTCTCGATGACGAAATTGAAGGCGACCAGCTTATCCTGGGCCCAATAGAGGAATATGCTTGCCTGGGGCGCAAGGGAGCGGAGCAACTGCGGGAAATAGTCGGCAGGCAGATATTCGAACTGCAGTTCGCTGTGGGCGACCGTTTCCTCATAGAGCCGCGAAACTTCATCCACCACATCGTCGATCGCGTGACGCTGCTCGACCCGTATCTCGCCGAATGCCTTCATCTTGCGGCGCATGTCCTTGCGCGTGGCGCGGCTGAGGCTGGCGAGGTAGTCCTCGAAGCTATGGAAGGGCAGGTCGAGTATCGCTGTCGGCAGTCCCGGCAAACGGGTGAAGCCTCGTTGGTGCATGGCGTTCGCCCACAGGCCATCCGCGGCGGACGGCGCATCCTTGATGCCGAGAAGACTGTAGCGCCTTTGCCTGCCGAATTGCTGCAGGCCCGTGACCATGCGCGCGAGGAGGTCGGCCTGCCTCGATGAATTCACCTCCGGCGCGAAACCCACATGGCAGATCTCGGCGACTGGCGATCCCATGGCCAGCAGCCTCAGGGAAAGCAGGGAGGGAAAGAGCCGATAGAGCCTGTCCGTCACTTGCTTCATGGGTCCCTGAACGGTCGTATCCAGCCGGTATTGGGTGCCGAACGCCGGAGCGAGCGCTACGGGCCGGCCATCGGCGAGAATGGCGGCATAATACCATTCGAAACCGGGCGGGCCGGCGAGCTCGCAGGCTCGGTAGAAGGCCCAGTTCTCGGGATCGCCCGGAAAGCAGCGGTCCCAATCTTCCGGCGCGAAGGCGGTGATCGAGGTTTCGACGACGGCCTGGAGCGTCATGACGCAACTCGTTCCTGCAAGGGAAACACGGCCAACGCCGCCGCCCGCGCCAGCTCGGTGCGACGCAGGAAGCCGATCGTATGGTCGATGACGAGGTCGCGTTCACGGTCGAGCGTGATCAGGTGATAGCTGTCGTCGAGCAGGATCTTCTCCACCGCACCGCCGATATGGGCCGCGATGTAGGCGGCGTTGCGTATGCTGGTGACATCGTCCTCGCGGGCATGGAGGACCAGTGCCGGCGTGCGGATGGCGGGCAGGCGGCGCTTGAGGTCGCGGATCAGCCGCAGCAACTGGCCCAGGCTCCGCCCCGGCATATGGAGCAGCCCGGCCTCCTCGCTTTGCCCGGCCTCCATGGCGGCTTGAATGCGAGCCCGCAGGCGATCGTCCTTGACCCCGTAGGGAAAATTCTCGCGGAACCGCAGGAAGCGCCCGAAGCCCAGCAGGATCGCGGCGTGAAGCGCCACGCTGATGCGGGGAATGCTCCAGCCATCGTAGAACATGGTCGGGGAATAAAGTATACAGCCGCTTACCCGGCCTGGACGGTGCGAGGCGACCAGGAGAGAGAGCAGGGCGCCCATGGAAAGGCCGCCGACGAAAACAGTCTCATGCCGGCTGCGTATGCGGTCGAAGGCGGCCAAGGCGCTTTCGAGCCAGTCCTGCCATCCCGTGGCAAGAAGGTCCGCCTCATTGCCGCAATGGCCTGCGAGCTGTACCCCGTAGACGGAAAATCCAGCCTTCGACAGCCCCTTGGCAACGATCTTCAGCTCGGTTGGGGTCCCTGTGAGGCCATGGATCAGCAATATGGCCGTGGGGCCACCGGGAAAATGGAAGCCGTAGTCCGTCCGGCGCGGGCCGGCTTCGGGAGTGAGGGCATGGCGATGAGCGCTGCGTGGTCCGCGATACTTCACAACGAACTTCCCACGATGGCGGCGCCGACTGCGATCAGGAGCGTACCGATCCAGCGACGACGGGAGATGGATTCATGGAGGATGAAGCGGCTCGCCAGTGCGATGCCGCAATAGGAAAGGCCTGCCAGCGGAAAGGCAACGCTCAGGGGCAGGCGTGAAAGCACATACAGCCAGGCCCCGATTTCCATCGCATAGGTGGCAAGCCCCAGCCAGATCAGGGGAGAGCGCACGACCCGCTGCCAGATCGGCAGGGCCTGGATCGAAGAAGGGGCGCCGTCGAGCCCGACCTTGAAGCAGAGCTGGCCGACCACGTCGCAGCAAACGGTCCCGGCCAGCACGAGGAAAGCAAGCCCAGTCATAGGATCTCCTCGAATGCGGCAAGCAATCTCTCATTCGTCAGTGCATTGACGGCAAGGTCGGGAGAGGCGGCCGGACGAGGCTGATCGAGCCTGGCCTCCAGATATTTGAGGGGATTGCGGTGTCGGATAGGCGCATATTCCCCGCAGATATCCGCTCCTGCGAGGCTGAAGCGACCTGCCAGGCGGCGAATGGCCTCAAGCAGATAGTCAAGCGGCAGGCCGCCCTGGTCCCAGTTGGTCACGGCATCCGATGGGGGCAGCACATCCTTGTCGATGGTGAGCCAGATGCGCTCGGTGGGAATCTCCCGGACCAGCCCATCCAGGAAAGCGCTCCAATCGTCGTCGGCGAGATTGCGCCAGTGCAGGGCACCATCGGAGACGCGATGTCCCGGCCCGTCGGCGACCCGGCTAGCGCCGATCGAGGAGGGCGCGTGACGCCAGGGATAGAGTTCCAGCCGCCTTGTCGAAAGGGCGTCCATATCGGCTCCCTTCCGGTCCGGGCGCACGAGATCCTCGCTGCACGGGCCGATGGTGATCAGACGTGCGACGTGGCTCATGCCCAGGACCTCGTGGGTCCATGAGCCGCAATGCCGGCGCGGCATGGTCCAGCACCAGTCGGGGTGGTTGTCGAAATGCAGGACCGTGAGCGGGCCTTCCACCGCGGCGATGAAGCTCGCCGTCAGATGATGGAAATCGCCGGAGCCGACCAGTGTCAGTGATGGCCGATGCCCGCCGGACAGATCGCGCCAGAAACCGTCGAAGGCGGTGAAACGATGCCCCAGGCTCCACAGGCGCAACGCCGGTCCCTGCTGGCGAAGATCGTGCAGTTCTGCGTCACCCGACGCCAGCCGCCGCGCGACAGGGTCCTGCTCCGGCAGGCTCCCGTCGAGATCGAGAACGCGAATCGGCATCATTGCACCATTGTCCCGCGTGGACGGGCGACGGGACGCGCGGGCTTCGTCGCGACGCCCATCGCGAGAAAGCCGGTGACCTGGGCAAAGTGCACGAACGGAACATGAGGAATGTCCTGGATCCGGCAGTAGGTCAGAAGTGCGTTCTTGGCGAAGACGAAATCCGTCGTCTCGGCCGCGCAGAAGTCTGACCGGCCATCGCCGATCAGGACGGTCCGATCCCCCGTCGCGCTGGCGGTGCGACATTTGCAGGTGCCGGCAAGCGAGCGGCACCCTGCCTCCGAGTGCGGGCTGGACATGGCGTAGCGGTCATCGTCGAGAAAGACGAGCTGGTTGGCGATGACCGGCAGTCCTGCAATGCCCGCGCGCGCCAGAATGCGATGGATGGCGTAGTCGAGGCCGTCGCTGACGATGGCGAGGGGAATGCCCTCCCGCCGGCAGTAGGCGGCAAAGCCGGCAAAGCCCGGATCGATGCGGATGGTGTCGAGCAGCGCGTCGAGCGCCTCGCGCCGGCAGCGCAGCAGGGCGACCTGGCGCTCCATGCAGGCCGCCGAGCCTATAAGCCCCGCCTGCCATTGTGCCTCGATATCCTGCCAGCCCGGCTCGGCAAAGCTCTCGAGCAGCAAATCCGTCACATCGTTCATGGTGACGGTCCCATCGAAGTCGCAGAGAATACGATACGTCATCAGGCAATCCGAAAACCCGCGTGTCGCCCTTCGGCGCACGGTTCGTACGGACTTCGCAAGATGCGTGCCACGCCCACCGGGGCCCGCGAACGCTGCAAATCCGGGGGTTTCGGGCCGGCCGCCTGGCCTTCCTCCAAATTGCGAGCATCAAATTTTGGAGCTTCCTCCACGGAATGGGGGGAAGAAATCCGTGGCGCTTCCTCCAAAATCGATGGTTCGAACGGCTAAGTCATTGAGAAATCTAATTCGCGCCGGGTTGGCACACACCTTGCGCCTTGCGGTGGCATGAGATGCCGCCTGCTCCTTCGGAGCGCGCCGGCCAATCAACCCGGAGTGTGTCCGAACATGCAGACCCGCCTTCTGCAATATTCCCGCTGGGACTGGATACCGGTGTCACTCGGCCTCGCGCACCTTGCGGGCGTGATCGCGCTGTTCCTCGCCTTCCCGATGCTGTCGTGGTGGAGTTTCGTGACGCTGGCCCTGATCTACGCGCTATCGATCTCGTGGAACATCAACAGCATCTCCCACAATTTCATCCACAATCCCTATTTCAAAAGCGCCGGCCTCAACGCCGCCTTCAGCATGGTCCTCTCGATCACGCTCGGCTTTTCCCAGACGATGTATCACTTCGTCCATATGCGCCATCACAGCGGCAACATGGACCGGCCCGACGAGGGCGGACGCACGCTCGACTATCTCTCCATCTACAAGCACGGCCATGACGGGCACCCCGAGAATGTCTGGAGCTACACCTTCCTGAGCTATTTTCGCGACGATCCCGTCGAGATCCTCCGGGCAATGGCTTTGCGGCGTCCGAGCGAGGCACGGCAGGCCAAGATCGAGCTTGCCGTCATGATCGGCTTCTACCTCGTCCTGACCGCCATCGACTGGCGCTTCCTGGTCTGCATGCTGCCGTTCAACTATCTCGGGCAGAGCCTGTCCTCGCTCAACGGCTATTACGAGCATTTCGGCGGCGATCCGGACAAGCCGCTAGCCTGGGGCGTAAGCACCTACGACAGGATCTACAACTGGACCTGGATGAACAACGGCTACCACGCCGAGCATCATTACCGCCCCAAGGTCCACTGGACCAAGATGCCCGAGCTCCACCGTGCCATCGCCGAGGAGCAGGAACAGGCCGGCACGCGGGTGATCCGGCCGCCGCATCCGCTGGGCTTCCTCGACGCCGATCTTTCCAAGAACTGACTGCGCCTCGCCAATCCCCCTTTTGCAACTGAGTAAGACACGTGAATTTCGTCAACACATCGATTCTGCGTACCGCAAATAGTGCTGCTCTCTTCGATTCAGCGCGTCAGGTGATCCCCGGCGGTGTCAACAGCACCGCCAGGGCGCAATGGTCCGGGTGGATGCCATATCCGTTGTTCGTGGAAAGCGGTAACGGCTCCCGCCTGCGCGATGTCGACGACAACCACTATGTGGACTACCTCTTGGGCCTGGGGCCGATGATCCTCGGCCACAGGCCGCCGAGCGTGACGCAGGCCGTGGTCGATTTCATCGAACGGCGCGGCACCATCTTCGCGCTGCCAACCGCGGAGGAGGCGGTATTGGCGGAGAAGATCATCGCGGCGGTGCCGAGCGTCGACCAGGTCAGGTTGTGCAATACGGGCACCGAGGCAGTACTCTATGCCACGCGCCTGGCCCGCGCTTTCACCGGCCGGCGCAAGATCATACGCTTCGAGGGCATGTATCACGGCTTCTCGGACGGTGTTTACTGGAGCAAGCATCCCTCCCTCGCGATGGCAGGGCCGGACGAGCGTCCCAGCCCGGTGGCCCAGGGTCCCGGCATGCCCCATGGCGTGGAGGAAAATCTCATCATCCTGCCGTGGAACGATGCCGATCTCCTGGCCGATGTGATCGCGCGCGAAGGCGCCGACATTGCCGCGGTGCTCACCGAACCGGTGATGTGCAACACCGGCTGCATTCTTCCAAAGCCCGGCTACCTCGAGGCCATGCGTGCACTCACGGAGCAGCATGGCATCGTTCTGATCTTCGACGAGGTGATCACAGGCTTCCGCCTCGGGCTTGGCGGGGCGCAGGAACGCTACCGCATCCGGCCTGACCTCTCCGTCTTCGCCAAGGGCCTCGGCGGAGGCTTTCCCGTCGCCGCGATGGGCGGGCGGGCCGACATCATGAAGCTGGTCGCGACCGGCGCCGTTTCCATGGCCGGCACCTACACGGCCAACGGCATCGCCGTCGCGGCGGCAAACGCAGCCCTGGACGAATTGGGAAAGGAAGGCACCTACGACCGCCTCGATGCCGTATCGGACAGCCTCCGCAGCGGCCTGGAGCAGGTCCTGGAGGCCGCAGGCCTGCCGGCGACCGTGGTGGGTGTCGGTCCCCTGATGCAGGTCTGGTTCTCCGAACGGGCCATCGACAACTATCGCGACGCCGAACGTCACGCCGACCAGAACATGTTCCGGCTCTGGTGGGAGGGCATGCTGGAGCGCGGCGTCCTTTTCCACCCCGGGGCCTATGAGAACCTGTTCGTCTCGACGGCCCATTCGGCAGAGGACGTCGCCATCACCCTGAATGCCGCACGGGATACCGCGACTGCGCTGGCGCGAATGCTCTGACGCCAAACCGGGAGATGGTGATGTCCATTTTCACGCGCCGCAGCCTGCTGGCAGCCCTGGTCAGCGCCCTGCTGGCAGGAGCGATGCCGCACCCCGCGCTGGCACGGGATTTCCTTGCCGGCTGCACCATTCTCATCATCCGGCACGCCGAAGCCCCGGCCACGGGGCGAGGATTGGCGCCGGAGGGCGAGAGAAGGGCCCGTGCCTATGCCCATTACTTCAAGCCCTTCACGGCGGATGGGGGCAGCCAGGAGCCCGAACTCCTGATCGCCTCCACCGACAGCGACAACAGCGAGCGTCCGCGCCTTACGCTGGAGCCGCTCGCCCAGGCGCTCGGCTTGCCCGTCGACACGAGCTTCGCCAATCATCAGGAGAAGGAACTCGCGGTCTTCCTAAGCACGAAGCCGCACGGCAGGAGCATTCTCATCGCCTGGCATCACCACAAGCTGGCCAAGCTTATCCGCGCGCTCGGCGGCGAGCCCGCCGCCGTGCTCCCGGACGGCCAGTGGCCCGACACCACCTATGACTGGGTGGTCGAACTGAAGTTCGACTCCAAGGGCGTCCTTGCCTCCCAGCGGCTGATCAAGGAAGCCCCATCGCTGCTGTCGCAGTAAGCCTTTCAGGCCGTCTTCCTCACGCGCACGAGTGTGAAGAGGCGGAAAGGCGCGATGCGTCGGCGGTCGATGACAAGGGCGCCCGATTGAGCCTCGAGCCAATCGTCGATGACCGCCCGGGGAAATTTGGGCCGCCATCCCACCCTGTGTCCGAGGCGTTCCAGCCCGGTTTCGAGAACGGCGAAGATACCGCGCTCGGACGAGAAGTGATTCAGGATGATCACCTCTCCACCCACCCGCGTGACCCGCCACATCTCCTCGAGGACGCGCTGCGGGGAGGGGGCAACGCTCAGCAGGTAGGGCGCCGCGACGAGGTGAAAGCTGCTATCGCCGAAGGTCAGTGCGCCGGCGTCCATGAGACCCAGGGAGCGCACATGGCCAAGGTGTCTCGTAGCCACGCGCTGCCTTGCGATCTCGAGCATCGGCCTTGATAGATCGATGCCCACGATATCGGTATTCACCGGCAGGAATTCGAGCTCGAGGCCGGTTCCCACGCCGGCGACGAGCACCGAGCCGCCGTTGGGGAGAGCCTGTGAGACAGCTTGTCCAAGAGCCTTGCGGCCGGGTCTGAATGGCCAGTTGAAGACGAGATTGTAGAGGCCGGCCCAACGGTCATAGACACGCATATAGGCCGCGTCTGCACGCGGGTGCTTGCCAGTCTCTGTCTGCTCGAGATGCACTTCAATTCTCCGGGATGGGGCGGGCGGGCGAATAGAGCGGGGCCTCATTCTATTCGCTTCAGAGGGAATACGCCCGGCTACGGCGCGTAGTCGAGGCCGATGTCGAGGGTAGGCGCACTATGGGTGAGCCAGCCGATGGAGATGAGATCGACGCCGCTGGCCGCAATGGCCGGCGCCGTCGCGGCCGTTACGCGGCCCGATGCCTCAGTCAGCGCCCGGCCTCCAACCATCGCCACGGCAGTCCGCAGCTCATCGGGTGACATGTTGTCGAGCAGGACGGCGTCGACGCCGAGCGTCAGGGCTTCCTCCAGTTGCGCCAATGTGTCGACCTCGAGTTCGATCTTGACCATATGCCCCACCGTGGCGCGCGCGCGTTCCAAAGCCGAACGGATACCGCCGGCAATCGCGACGTGGTTGTCCTTGATCAGGACGGCATCATCGAGCCCGAAGCGATGGTTGCCTCCGCCGCCTGCGCGGACGGCGTATTTTTCGAGCATGCGCAGGCCGGGGGTCGTCTTCCTGGTGCAGACGATCTGGGCCTTGTGGTCCTTCACGGCGTCAACGACCGCCGCCGTCGCGGTGGCGATGCCACTGAGGTGGCAAAGAAAGTTCAGGGCGGTGCGCTCGGCGGTCAACATGGCATGAGCGAGACCGTTTACCGAGGCGATGACCATTCCGGGGGCGAGCTTGCTGCCGTCTGGCTTGTGGACGATCACCTCCATGGCCGGATCCATCAGTCGAAAGGCGCTGGCTGCCACGTCGAGGCCGGCGACCACGCCCGGCTGCCGGGCGGCCAGCACAGTCCTGGCCACCAGATCGCGAGGAACGATGGCGTCCGTGGTCAGGTCGCCCGCACGACCGAGATCTTCAGCCAGGGCGGCGCGAACCAGGGGCTCGAACAAGAAGGAGGGCAGGGGCGTCAACGCCATGTCAGGCACTCTCGGCAAGATCGATCGGTTGAGGACAAAGCTCCACGGCCGCACTCGTCGCCTCCTTCAAGGACAGGACGGAGCGAGAAGCGTCGGCGTGAGCCCAGGGAAAGTCGGAGCGGTAGTGGGCGCCTCGGCTCTCTTCGCGCCGGAAAGCCGAGACCGCCATCATCAGGGCGACCTGGGCAGGCGCCATGGATGGCCCGCGACGGCCTGCCAGCGGCAGGAGTGCTCCGATCGCCTTCTCCAGGCCTGTCCGATCTCTCACCAGCCCGAGCCAGTGGGAGAGCAGAGGGCGCACGGCTGTTGGATTGCCGGAAGCAGGGATCACGGGGAGAGCGTAGTCAGGCAACCTTGCACAGATATCGTTCAGGCAGTTGCGGACATCCTCGGCCACCCAGGACGCACATACGGCCGCCTCCGTCAGGGAGTTGCTGGCCAGCCGGTTGGCACCGTGCAATCCCGTGCAGGCAACCTCTCCGCAGGCCCATAATCCGCGAACGGAACTGCGTCCGCGCCCATCAACGGCGACGCCACCCATATGATAGTGAACGGCGGGCCGGACCGGTATCGGATCCCTTGTCGGATCAATGCCCGCCAGAAGGCATGAGTGCGCGATCCCGGGAAATCGCTTCAGGAAGCGTGGGCCGGGCCGCTCGCGAGCATCAAGAAACGTCGAGTGGCCGCCCATTCGATGGTTCCAGATCCCTCGTGCGACTTCATCGCGCGGCCCAAGCTCCGCCCCCGGCAGATCCTTCAGAAAGCGATCGCCCTTCTCATCGACCAGAATGGCGCCTTCTCCCCGCACCGCTTCGCTGATCAACCCCATGGGCCGTGTCGGCGCGTCCAGCGCGGTCGGGTGGAACTGGATGAATTCGAGATTGGAGAGCATCGCTCCAGCCTGAGCAGCGAGGGCCAATCCTTGGCCGGCACTGGTTCTGGGGTTGGTGCTTTCCTGGAACAGCCCCCCGATCCCGCCCGTTGCAAGCACCACGCGAGAGGTGGGGATCACGAGCGGTCCCGAGGACAAGGCGACCATCAAGCCGGCAATGCGCCCGCCCTCGACCAGGAGCCTGCGTGCTTCCGCTTCTTCCAGCACCGTAATCGAAGACGCAAGACGAACCGCCTCGACCAAGGCCCTGACAATCTCACGCCCGGTGCCGTCACCGGTGGCATGGACGATCCGGCGCCGGCCATGTGCGGCCTCCAGCCCAAGCGCATAGTTCGCACCCTCGCGATCGAAACAGGCGCCGAGATCGCAGAGCTTGCGCACGATGGCGGGAGCGGCCTTGAGAATGCGGTGAGCCTCCTGCTCATCCCCCAGCCCGTGACCGGCGGACAGCGTGTCGGCGAGATGCAGGGCAGAGCTGTCGTTCTCCCCGACACTTGCCGCCAATCCTCCCTGTGCGAGAGCGGTCGAGGTGGATTGGCCGAGGGGTCCGAGCGACACCAGCACCGTCGGCTGCGGAGCAAGGCAGAGCGCGGTCATCAAACCCGCAAGACCGGACCCCACGATCACGGTCTGCTCGTGATAGGCTCTGGGATATTCGCTCACAGGGCCAGCATCCTCTCCACGGCACGGCGGGCCGGCGCGGCCAGCAAGGGGTCGATCGTTACGACATGCCTATTGGTCTCGAGGGCCTGCCGAATATTGGCGAGGGTGATCCGCTTCATGTGCGGACACAGGTTGCAGGGCCGGATGAATTCCACGCCGGGATGCTGGAGGGCCACGTTGTCGCTCATCGAGCATTCGGTGAGGAGGACCACGCGCGCCGGCTGCTCGGCGGCCACGAAATCCGACATCACCGCCGTCGAGCCCGAGAAGTCGGCTTCCGCTACGACATCCGGCGGGCATTCCGGATGGGCGAGCACGATGATGCCCGGATGATCCTCCCTGAGCTGGCGCACTTCGCTCGCCGAGAAGCGTTCATGCACCTCGCAGTGACCCTTCCAGGCGATGATCTCGACGTTTGTTTCCGCTGCGATGTTCCGGGCGAGATACTCGTCCGGGAGCATGATGACGCGATCGACGCCGAGCCCCTCGACGATTGCCCTGGCATTGCCGGAGGTGCAGCAGACATCGGACTCCGCCTTCACCGCCGCGGAGGTGTTCACGTAGGTGACGATGGGAACACCCGGATAGGTCTGCCGCAGGAGGCGCACGTCTTCGGGCCTGATGGAATCGGCGAGAGAGCACCCCGCACCCATGTCGGGAATCAGTACCGTCTTCTCCGGATTGAGAAGCTTGGCCGTCTCGGCCATGAAATGCACGCCCGCGAGCAGGATAACCTCCGCGTCGACCGTCATGGCCTTGCGGGCGAGGGCCAGGCTGTCGCCGACGATATCGGCGACGCAATGGAAGATCTCCGGCGCCTGGTAGTTATGCGCCAGGATCACCGCGTTCCGGCGGTGCTTGAGATCGAGGATGGCATCGATATCGTCCGCCAGGACGGGCCATTCCATCGGGGGAATGACGCTCTTGACCCGCTCGTACAGCGGACGAGTCCGAAGGAGTGCACCGGCAGATGCGGACATTTTTTATACTCCGATTGAGCATAATGCCGACATATGCTTAACCTGAGCATAACTATTGTCAACCCCGAGCTTGGGGAATTTTGGTGCCGACGACGACGCGCTCGGCCAGCACGGCCTGCCGGAAGCGGAACAGCTTGGCCGGCCGGCCGATGGTCTCCGCCGTCAGCGCGCCCGTCTCCTCGACGAGTTCCTGCTGCTCGATGAGCCGCCGGAAATTCTGCTTGTGCACTCTCTGCCCCGCCAGGGCTTCGACACAGCGCTGGAGCTGGAAAAGAGTGAAGGTAGGCGGCAGGAGTTCGAAGACGACGGGGCGGTACTTGATCTTGGCGCGCAGCCGCGCAATGCCCGTCGCGAGGATGCGTCGGTGATCGGCGAGCATCGACTTGCCGGGAACGAGCGCCGAACTCTCCGATGCGGGACCGGTGCCGGGAACCAGACCGGCTTCATAGAGCAGTTCGTAGCGCTGCAGGACGAGGTCCTCATGCCAGGGCAGCCCGTTCAGTCCGAAGGAGATGTTGACCCTTTGCAGTCTCTCCTCGCGAAGCCCGGCCGTCTCCGCGCCCCGCGCCCATGAGACCAGGGGTTTGGCTATTCGGTCCTCGAAGAAGGCCGGCTGTCCATCCCGATGATCCTCCCACGGGAAATAGTCGTACCAATCGCGCCACCTACTTTCGGAACCGCCGTCGCTTCCCTGACGCGTCAGGCCGAGATAGCTCACCGAAATAACGCGTCGGCTCGGATCGCCAATGCGATCCCTGTCGGCAAAGGTATAGAGCTGCTCGATATATCCGAGCACATGGCCGGTCTGGCGCTCGACACGGGCGCGCAACCCCGATTGCAAGGAGCGATGATCGGCCTCGAAGGGGCCGGAAGGCAAGGCATTGCCGTCCTGCACGGTCAGCGTCTGCGGCCGATCTCCGGCGACGGCGACCAGCACCGCGATGAGATCGGCCGTAATCGAGCTTTGTCCATCCATTCCCAAGTTCCAGCCGCCCCCCCGGCAGCGAATCACAGTCCGTTAGACTGGACGTGAGACGAGCGGAAGCGTCTCTCCCTTCAGCGACCCAAGCTGACGCTATAGCGGCCCCTCGAAAGGAGCGAGCGATAGTTCAGTGGCTCTCGGAGATTTCGTGCCGACACAGGCATTTGCGGGCCCTCCCTGTCCATTGCAGACCGTGAACGAAGATCATCGAAGACGAGCCCTTTTCAATGGAAGCACGCTCCAATGCACCGGCCCTAGCAATTCCAGGTCAATGGCGCTTCAATGTCCGAGGGTGCTGGTGGCGAGTTGACAAGACTCCAATAAAGGTACGCTGCCATGTCTTTCTCCAGAGAGCCTCGTCTCCACCTCACGCCCATCGCCGAGCTCCGGCCGACCCAGATCACAGTCGGCTTTCGCGAGGTGGAAGCCAAACGCAGGGCTTGGCGTACGCGCGGCGATGACAAGAAGAAGGCCGATTTCATCGCCAGCCACATGATCCCCGTGATCTGGGGACCAAAGGAGAACTACTACGTCATCGATCACCATCACCTGTCGCTCGCCCTGCATCAGGAAGGGGTCGAGAGCATCGCGGTGACAGTGGTAAGCGACCTGCGCAAACTGAGCCGCGATGCATTCTGGATCTATCTGGACAATCGCGGTTGGATCCATCCCTTCGACGCCAAGGGCCAGCGGCGCAACTACGAGGATATTCCCCGGTACATCGTCGATCTGGTGGACGATCCCTATCGCAGCCTGGCCGGAGAACTGCGCATCGCTGGCGGCTACGCCAAGGATACCACGCCCTTCAGCGAGTTCCTCTGGGCGGATTTCCTGCGTCGGCGCATCAAGGCGAAGCTGGTTGCGGAGGACTTCGATGACGCCCTTTCGCAGGCCCTGGAATTGGCTCGAGGCGCCGATGCAGACTTCCTGCCCGGGTGGTGCGGGCCGGTGAAGCGACAATGACGGGCTGGCGTCGCGGCATGTGGTCGCCATGGCAGTCGAGCCTCTTCCGACCGCCTGCAACCTTGCGTTATCGGGTAGCGACATCAAGGCGCCTCGCGGATAGACGGATCCATGCCGGGACAAACCGCCTGATCGGGCTTGCGAACACGCCTCTGATGCAGCATTGGGCATGGCTCTCCTGGGCCGGGTTTGGAGTGGGACATCATGACAATTTCGAATGAAGACGAGCTTCGCGCACTCAAGGAAATCGGCCGTGTCGTCGCCAATACGCTCGAGGCTATGGGCGCTGCGATCGAGCCCGGAATGACGACGGCCGAACTCGATGAAATCGGTCGGAATCTACTGGAAGAAGCCGGTGCCCGCTCCGCGCCCGAGCTTTGCTACGGGTTTCCGGGCGCCACATGCATCAGCGTGAACGAAGAGATTGCCCACGGTATTCCAGGAGCCCGCCGCATCGAGGCAGGGGATCTCGTCAATATCGACGTTTCGGCCGAGAAGAACGGATTCTTCGCCGATACGGGCGCTTCTTTCGCCGTGCCGCCAGCAAGCAAGCGGATCGAGCGCCTGTGCCGAGACGGCCGGCGCGCGATGTGGGCGGGCATTCGGCAGGTGGGAGCAGGCAAGCCGCTGGCCGATATCGGTCTTGCGATCGGGGAGTTCGCACGCAGGAACCGATATACGCTCGTCCGGAACCTGGCCAGCCATGGCGTCGGGCGCTCGCTGCACGAATATCCGGAAGAGATCGCGACCTGGCCTGATCGTTCCGAGCGCAGGACGATGACCGACGGCCTGGTGTTCACCGTGGAGCCCTTCGTGTCGATGGGCGCTCATCTGGCGACGGAGTCGGAGGACCCCTGGACGCTGCTCAGCAAACCCCGGTCACCGACGGTTCAATATGAACATACGGTGGTCGCAACGCGCAACGGACCCCTCGTCGTCACCTTGCCGGGTTGAGGCGTCGCCAGATCGGCATGCGGCAAGGGCGGGTCGCCAAAAATTTATGCACGGCTTATTGACAACTGGAGTTTTTTGCAATGATCATTGCAAAAAATCACAGGAGGATTTCCGTGCTGAGGATTGCCGTGTTGGGATGCGGGCGGATCGGGCGGATGCACGCCGCGAACATAAGGGCGCATCCGAGGGCCCGCCTGGCGGGTGTCTTCGATATTTCGAGACAAGCCGCCGCTGAAGTCGGAGCAAGCGAAGGCACGACCGTCTATGCGGCCGACGACGACGTATTCGCCTCGAACGAAGTCGACGCGGTGCTCATTGCAAGCTCTACCAGCACGCATGCCGACTATATCGAGAAGGCCGTTGCGGCCGGCAAGCCGGTGCTGTGCGAAAAGCCGATCGACTTGAGCCTCGAAAGGGTCGACCGCTGCGCCAAGACGATTGGCAATACGCCGCTTCCGATCATGCTCGGCTTCGTCAGGCGGTTCGACCGCACGCACAGGGCGACGCGGGCCGCCATACTGAATCGCGATATCGGTGAGCTTCACCAGGTCGTCATCACCTCGCGCGATCCGGCAATGGCGCCGGACGCCTATATCGAGGCATCGGGTGGGATCTTCCGCGACATGACGATCCATGATTTCGACATGGCGCGTTTTCTACTGGGAGAGGAACCCCAGACGGTGAGCGCCACGGGCAGTCGACTGGTGGATCCCACGCTCATGGATCGCTGCGGGGATTGGGATACCGCATCGGTGGTGCTTGCCACCTCGACCGGAAAGCAATGCCTGATCCTGAATTCGCGACAGGCCGTCTATGGCTATGACCAGCGCGTCGAAGTCTTCGGCAACAAGGGCATGGCCATGTCGGAAAACCGGAGAACGCACGACTCCGTGTGCTTCACGGCCGAATCGACATCCCGCGGGGCCCCTTATCTCAACTTCTTCATCGAACGCTATTCGGAGGCCTTCAACGCCGAGATCGGCGCGTTCATCGATGCCGTCGAAAACGGCACGTCGCCGGAAGTGGGTTTCGAGGACGGGCGCGCAGCGTTGATCCTGGCCGAGGCCGCCAGCCGGTCCATCAGCGAGGGTCGCACGGTGCACATCAGCGAGGTTGCCTGACCATGTATCAGAATTTCGGCCTTTATATTGATGGCCAGTGGCGTCAGGCGTCCGACAAGGCCGCCTTCCCGGTGATCAGCCCGGTCCACGAGCGAGCCCTGGGCGAGGCGCCGGTCGCCACGCGCTCGGATACCGAGGAAGCGCTTGGCAGCGCCGTGAAGGGCCTGGCGCTGTGGCGATCCAAGACAGCGTTCGAGCGCGCCGACGCCCTGCATCGCGTCGCCGACGAAATGTTCCGCCGCAAGGACGAAGCCGTTCGTATGATTTCGAGCGAGACCGGCAAGCCGATGGTGCAGGCCGAGCGTGAATGGGGCCTGGCCACCGACCAGTTCCGCTGGTACGCCGAGGAGGCACGGCGCATCTACGGCCGTGTCATCGAGAGCCGGGTGCCCGGAGGGCGCTTCGAAGTCCTGCATGAGCCCGTCGGCATCGCCGCCGCCTTTACGGCCTGGAACTTTCCGGCCGCGCTGGTGGCTCGCAAGGTCGCACCGGCCCTCGCCGCCGGCTGCTCGATCATCGTGCGTCCTTCCAGCCAGACGCCGGGGACCGCCATGGTCATGGTCGATTGCAGCCGGGCCGCCGGCATTCCGGCCGGCGTCGTAAGCCTCGTCGTCGGCCCCACCTCGACGACCTATGATCCAATCATGGCCTCTGCGGCGGTGCGCAAGGTCTCGCTGACTGGCTCGACGCGCGTCGGGCAGCAGATGATCAAGGATGCGGCCGAAACGGTGAAGAAGGTTTCGATGGAGCTAGGCGGCAACGCGCCCCTCATCATCTACGACGACGCCGACCTCGAAATGGCGCTCAACGCTTCGGTGCCGACCAAATACGCCAATGCGGGCCAGGTCTGCGTGACCCCCGATCGCTTCTTCGTCCATGAAAGCGTCCACGATGCCTTCGTGCAGGGCTTCGTGGCCAGAGCCAACGCCCTCAAGCTGGGCGATGGCCTCGACAGTGCGACGCAAATGGGGCCGCTCATCAACGCAAGGCGGCGCAGCGAGATCGAGGCCATCACCACCGAGGCCGAGAAGGCCGGCGCCAGGGTGCTGTGTGGGGGCCGCGCGCCCTCCACCCTCAATGCCGGCTTCTTCTTCGAGCCGACCGTGCTCACCCATGTCGAGGACGGCATGCGCGTGTTCGCAGAGGAGAATTTCGGGCCTATCGCTGCCATCGCGCCGTTTTCGTCGGATGACGAGGTCATAGCGCGGGCCAATGCCAGCGATATGGGATTGTCGGCCTATGCTTTCACGAGCAGTCCCAGGCGCGCCAGGCGTACCGTCACGGAGCTGAAGGCTGGCATGGTCGGCATCAACAGCTTCGCCCTGGCCGCCGCCGAGGCTCCTTTCGGCGGCACCCGTTATTCCGGGATGGGCCGGGAGGGGGGCATGGAAGGCATTGCCGACTATCTCGACACCAAGCTCGCCCAGATTGTGTTTTGAGGAGGCGTCCGTGATCAAGAACAAGCTGAGGCAGGTCTGGTCCGGGGGACATTCCACGATCAACGGATGGCTCTCCATTGGCAACCCGTTCACGGCGGAGATCATGGCTGCGCAAGGCTATGACAGCGTCACGGTTGACCTGCAGCACGGCGCCCTCGACTATTCCATGCTGCTGCCGATGTTCCAGGCCGTGCGCGCCTCGGGCGTCGTCCCGATGGCGCGGGTACCCTGGCTCGAACCCGGCATCATCATGAAGGCGCTGGACGCTGGCGCTTACGGTATCATCTGCCCCATGGTGAACACCGCCGAGCAGGCCGCCGAGTTCGTGAGCTACATACGCTACCCGCCGCAGGGCCAGCGCAGCTTCGGCCCGACGCGTGCGAATTTCTCCGCGGGCGCCAACTACGCTGCCGAAGCCAACCACGAGATTCTCGGTCTCGCCATGGTCGAGACCGCCCAAGCCATGACCAATCTGGAGGCCATTGCCGCCACGCCCGGATTGGACGGCATCTATGTCGGGCCGGCCGATCTGACTTTCAGCCTGCATGAGGGGCGACTCGCACCGGGCTTCGATCGCGAGGAACCGGAGATGATCGAGGCGCTGCAGAAGATCGTCGCTGCATGCAGGAACGCAGGCAAGAGAGCCGCCCTGCATTGCGGCACCCCCGACTATGCCGCGCGCGCCATCGCATGGGGCTTCGACATGACGACGGTATCCGGCGACGCCAGGCTGCTCGCCGCCGCCGCCCAGGCCAGTGTCGCACGCTTCCGGGAACTCAACGGGAAGCCCGCCGAGGCGACGACGGCCGTCAAGCTTGGCTACTGATGCCGGCGACAGCCGGACTGGGAACTCGAAAGCCTCGCAAGGCCTCAACCGTAGAGCTTGGGAACCGGCGCAGCGGGGATCTCCTCCCGACGGCCGGAGCCGAGGGATCGCAATCCCGCCTCTGCCACGAGGGTGGCGGCGTAGCCGTCCCACGCGCTTGCGCCCTCGGGTCGGCCCGTCTTGATGCCCGCGATCCATCTCTGCGCTTGCAGGCGATAGGCGTCCTGGAAGCGCGGACGCCAATCCAGCGGATAGCTGGTGCCCTGCGACAGGGCATGGTTGACGATGCCATGAATCGGCCGCTGCAGTTCGACCGTGCCCTTCTCGCACACGAGTTCGCCCCTGACATCGTAGCCATAGGCAGCATCGTTGAACACTTCGATGGTCACCAGGGCCCCACTGGCACTGTCCAGCACCAGGAAGACGGGCGCGCCGGGCGATTGACCGGCTAAGCTGGCGGGCCGGAACACCGAGATGGCCGTGAGATCACTGGCGAGCATCCAGCGCACCACGTCGAATTCGTGTACGGCCGAATTGGCGATGGCCATGCTGCCATCGAACCAGGGTGGCGCGGCCACGTTGCGATGAATGCAGTGAAACATCACAGGCTTGCCGACCTGGCCCGCCACCAGATGGGCCTTCATCTCCACATAGGACGGATCGAAGCGGCGCATATATCCCACCTGGACGAAGCGCGCGCCGGCCGCCACCTCGGCTTCGATCAGTTCGAGGCATTCGTGTGAGGTGGGGGCCAGAGGCTTCTCGCACAGCACCGGCTTACGAGCGGTGATGCCTGCAAGTGTCAGCTCCTTGTGGGTAGCGTCCGGCGAGGCAATCAGGACCGCATCAACCTGCGGATCGCCGATCAGACCCATGGGATCGCTGGCGACATCGTCTGCGCCGACCTCGTCGGCAATCTGCCTGGCCCGTTCCGCATTGGCGTCATAGATGCAGCGAATGGTTGCACCCGCCACCTGCGATGCGATCGTGCGGGCATGATCGGCCCCCATTACGCCAACGCCGACAATCCCCACTCTGACGCTCATTCATTCCTCCCACGCCGGCTTCCATTCCGGTTCTATGCCAGCCAACACGGTGTCCAGGCACCGCCTTTTTCATGCGACTCCACGGCCGCTTCGATGAAACGCACCCCGCGTGCCCCGTCCCTTACCGTGGGAAATTCGAGCATTCCCTCGGGCAGCGAACGCCCGGCGGCCTTGGCCTCGATTGCCACTGCGAATTCGGTGTAGAGATTGGCCCATGCATTGCTCAGCGCCTCACCATGTCCGCTCGGTAGCGTGGACATTCTTGCGGCGGCGGGAAGCATCGCCCCCTGCTTTCCCCGCACGATCACCTCGTCCGGACGCCCGAGATAGCTGACCCGGAGATATTCGGGCTTTTCCTGGTCCCATTCGATGCCGCCCTGATCCCCGTAGACCCTGAGACGCAGGGCGCAGTAATTGCCTGGGGCGACCTGTGTGACAAGCAGCGTGCCCGGCGCACCGCCGGCAAAGCGAACATTGATGAAGGCAGTGTCCTCAAGTCCGCGTTCAGGGCCGCAGACATGCAGATCCGCCTTCAATTCGACGATGGCATCTCCGGTGACATAGCTGGCGAGATGGAAGGCATGGGTGCCGATATCGCTGATCGCCGACGCCTTGCCGACCCTTGCCGGATCCTGGCGCCAGGGGATTTCGCCGCTGGCGGACCTCTCCTCCAGGCAGGACCACTCCTGGAAATACTCGACATGGACCTGCCGGATCCGTCCAATCCTGCCCCCGAGGATCATATGCCGCGCCTGCCGCACCATGGCGTGGAAGGCGAAGGCATAGGTCACGCCGAAAACCAGCTTCGTCTCCTCCTGGAGCGCCAGCAAGGCCTCGGCATCCTTGAGCGAGGTCGTCAAAGGCTTGTCGCAGATGACGTTGATACCGGCCTTCAGGAAAGCCTCGGCAATGGCACTATGGGTGTGATTGGGAGTGCAGACGGCAACGGCGTCGATAGGATCCGGGCGTGCGGCCTCGCGTTCAGCCATGGTGCGGTAATCGTCATAGATGCGGTCCTGGGCCAGGAACCAGTCGCGACCGGATGCTCTCGCCCTTGCCGGATCCGCCGATAAGGCGCCGGCCACGATATCCCATCGGTTCGAAAGGCGAGCCCCCGCAGCGTGCCAGGCACCGACCTGTCCGCCGCGTCCGCCACCGACGAACCCCAGCCGCAAGCGGCGAGCCGGCCCGGGATAGGCGCCCATACCAAATTGCTCGGCCTCCATGCCCATTCCTCCCCGGCGGCACCGACCGGCCGACCCAAGGCCGTGCGTCGGAGCGATTTTTGCAATTTCTATTGCTGAATTAAAATATTGTCAATTATCATTCCTGACCTCCTTGACGGCGACAGGCTTCTGCAATACTTGTTGCAAATGAACATAAAATGAAATAGAAATTGCAAAAGACCAACCAACAACGGTGGCGGGGGGAAATTTGCCGTATGCGCCAGGAGTAGCGCGGGCATCGTTGCTCCAGGCAGGTTCATTCAGCAACGAGTCTTTCGCGACGGGTGAGATCGATGCTCCCGCCATAGGCGGAGCAAGGTTCACACGGGTCGCGACTGCGGGTCGATCATCCTGGCTGGACCAACAAGAAGATGAAAGAGGGAGCGAGGCATGACGCTGTTGCAGCTGAAGTCGGTCTCAAAGAGCTTTGGGGCGATCAAGGCTTTGACGGATGTTGACCTGACGATTGGACGATCGGAGATCGTGGGACTGATGGGGGACAACGGGGCAGGGAAGTCGACGCTAGTTAAGCTGATAGCGGGGAATTTCCCGCCGACGTCGGGGGAGATCGTTCTGGACGACGAGGTGGTGCATTTCCACAAGCCGGTGGAGGCCCGGGCCAAGGGCATCGAGGTGGTCTACCAGGATCTGGCGCTGTGCAACAATCTCAGTGCGGCGGCGAACGTGTTCCTGGGCCGGGAGGTGAAGAAGAGCATCGGCCCCTTCCGCTGGCTCGACCATGGCGCGATGATCAGGAAGGCCGGGGAGCTTTTCGGCGAGCTCAAGTCGGAGACGCGGCCGCGCGATCTGGTGCGCCAGATGTCGGGCGGCCAGCGCCAGGCGGTCGCGATCGCCCGCACGCGCCTGTCCCAGGCCAAGATCGTGCTGATGGACGAGCCGACCGCCGCCATCAGCGTCAGGCAGGTCGCGGAAGTCCTCGGCCTGATCCACCGCCTGCGCGATGCCGGCATCAGCGTGGTGCTGATCTCGCACCGCATGCCGGACGTCTTCGAGGTCTGCGACCGCGTCGTGGTGATGCGGCGCGGCCGCAAGGTGGCGGACAAGGCGATCGCCCGGACTTCGCCCGAAGAAGTGACCGGTCTCATCACCGGCGCCATCCATGCAGCATGAGGCCGCGATGACGGATGCCTCCTCCAACACGCCGCCTCAGGGCCGCGACAACCGGCCGGCCAACGTCTCCATCGAATCGGTGCTGGCGGTCCGCGAGAAGACGCTGTGGCAGACGCTCGTCTCCAGCCAGGCCTTCTGGGTCACGGTGGCGCTGGTGGTGATCTGCGCCGTCATGTCGATCCGCGAGCCGCGTTTTGCGACGGAAGACAATTTCTACAACATCACGCGCAACTTCGCCTTCATCGGCATCATGGCGCTCGGGGCCACGGTGGTGATCATCACCGGCGGCATCGACCTGTCGGTCGGCTCGATCATGGGGCTTGTGGCGGTGGCCTGCGGCCTGACGCTGGAAGCCGGCTATCCCTGGTATGCGGGCGTGGGCGCCGGCCTGGCGGCGGGCGCGCTGGCGGGCGCCGTCAACGGGGGCCTCATCGCCTATGTCGGCCTGTCCCCCTTCGTGGTGACGCTGGGCATGCTGTCGGCCGCGCGCTCGGTGGCGGTGGTGCTCTCCGGCAACAAGATGCTCTACAATTTCGGGCCGGGCGGGCCGGCCTTCAAGGCGATCGGCGCCGGGGCCATCCTGGGCATCGCCAACCCGGTGTGGGTGCTGCTGGTGATGACGGCGGCCCTGTTCGTGGTGATGCGCATGACGACGTGGGGGCGGCATCTGCTCGCCGTCGGCGGCAACGAACATGCGGCCAATCTCACCGGCGTGCCGGTGAAGCGCATCAAGATGCAGGCCTATGTCTTCTCGGGGATCACGGGGGCCATCGCGGCGATCCTGAGCGTGGGCTGGGCGGGCTCGGCCATCAACTCGCTCGGCATGGGGTATGAACTGCGGGCCATCGCCTCCACGGTGATCGGCGGCGCCAACCTGATGGGCGGCGAGGGCGGCGCCTTCGGGGCGCTGATCGGCTCGGCCCTGCTCGAGGTGATCCGCAACTCCCTTCTCATGGCCGGCGTCGACTCCAACTGGCAGGGCGTCTTCGTCGGCAGCTTCCTGGTTCTCGCGGTGCTCCTGGAGCGCATCCGCGGCAAGCGACGCGAATGACCGGCAAGGCCGGCGCGCGTATCAAACGCCCGCAAAGGGCATCATGTCTGGAGGAGACGATGCTTAAATATCTGCTGACCACGGCCGCCATCGCCGTGGGCCTCGCCGCAACCGCCGGCAGCGGCCTTGCGGCCGAGAAATACACGTTCGCCCTGGTGCCCAAGAACACCAACAATCCCTTCTTCGACCAGGCCATGGCGGGCTGCAAGAAGGCCGAGAAGGAGCTCAACGGGGCGATCGAATGCCTCTATGTCGGTCCCGGCGAGCATGGCGGCGGCGACGAGCAGGCCCAGATGGTGCAGGACCTGATCACCAAGGGCGTCGACGGCATCGCGGTCTCCGTGGCCAACGCCCCGGCGATCGCCGCCGCCCTGCAGGGCGCCGCCGGCGCCAAGATCCCGGTCCTGACCTGGGACTCCGACCTGCTGCCCGACGCCAAGGGCGAGCGCATCGCCTATGTCGGCACCCACAACTACGAGATCGGCGTGAACCTGGCCAAGATCGCCATGAAGATCAAGCCGAAGGGCGGCAAGATCTGCATCCAGTCCGGCGGCGCCGCGGCAGCCAACCACAATGAACGCATGCAGGGCATCCGCGACACCCTCGCCGGCAAGGCCAGCGACCAGGCCCCCGGCGACCGGCTCACCGGCCAGAACGGCTGGACCGAGGTCGACGGCTGCCCCCTCTACACCGATGACGACTTCCCCAAATCCGTCCAGCAGATGGAGGACACCCTCGGCAAATATGCCGATCTCGACGCCTTCATCCCCACCGGCGGCTTCCCCGAATTCCTCCCCGACGCCTATCGCCAGGTCGCGTCCAAGTACAAGGACAAGATCAAGTCCGGCGCCCTCGCCCTCGTCGTCGCCGATACCCTCCCCGTGCAGATCGACCTCCTCAAGGAAGGCCTCGCCTCCGGAAACGTCGGACAGAGACCCTTCGAGATGGGATACAAGGCCATGTACTTCCTAAAGGACATCAAGGAAGGAAAGCCAAATCCACAGGACCCAACCTATACAGGCCTCGATGTCTGCACGCCTGATAACGTCGCAACATGCATCGGCGGCGGCAACTAGGCCCGGTCGCCGAGGCAGCCTGCGGGGATGACGGACGGTCCGGCAAATCAGGCCGGGCATATTTTGAATGCCGCGCGGCTAACGCTGCGCGGCATGCCTATGGTAAAGCGCGATGAGCACGTGGCACCTTCGAGTGCCGATGCCCTGTTGCAAAGAGGAAATATTCATGGGCGCCGACAGTGTCCCGCAGGATTACGAGGACCTCATTCGGATCATCCACGACAAGTATGACGGGATGAGCAAGGCCTACCAGAATATCGCCGTATACCTGACCCAGAATCCAAACGACGTCGCGGTCATGTCGCTCAACGCCATCGCGGAAACCTGCGGCATCCACGCATCGAGCTTCGTGCGCTTCGCACAGATGCTGGGCTATAAGGGCTTCAAGGAAGTACAGGCTGTCTTCCAACGACGCCTCTCCACCGCGGCTCCCGGTTTCCAGGCCAGAATCAAGGCCCTGGAGACGGAACTGAGCGATCGTGAAAATGTCGGAGGCTGGGGCTTCCTTCACGATCTCGTCCTGCGGGACATCGATGCGCTCCAGGAATTGCTGAACCTGACGACTGGAGAGACCATCGAGAAAGCCGTCGACCTGATGGAAAAGGCTGACACCATCTATCTGGTGGGCCAGCTGCGCTCGGCACCCATCGTCGACCTCACCCGCTATATTCTGACCATGCTGGGAAAGCGTACGGTTCTTCTGGATGCGAGTGGCGGCCTTTCCACCCACATTGCGGGCACCATGCGGCCCACGGATCTGCTCTTTGCCGTCTCTTTCCGGTTCTATGCGACGGAGGTTGTCAATATCGTCGAGCAGGCAGCCTCGCAGGGCCTGCCCATCCTGGCGATAACGGATTCCACGCTTTCGCCCCTCGCCAAGAACGCAACCGTCCTCTTCGCGGTGCCGGAGCATCAATATACGTTTTCAAGGTCCCTGGCTGCCCCGATGTGCCTGGCCCAATCCCTCACTGCAGCACTGGCGGCGCGCCTGCAGAAGGCTCCGGTGCCTCGTATCCCGATCGTCACGCAGCCTTGAGGCAAGGCCGTCCTGGCGCATTCCGGTTCGACACCACGTATCCTGATCGAGCGAAGAGGGGCGCTTCAGCGGAACCTTGCGTCTCCTGCCCTTTCCGCCCAGCCGCAAGACGCCCTGGGAAGAAGACGCGGCGGCCGCACAGGAATGAGCCCGCCAAGGTCCGCCTCCGCTCCGAGGACTTCCTCCTGCTTGAAGTCAATCAGGCCAGCGAAAGGGCTTCGGTGGGCACCGGCATCATGCCGGCCGCTCCGCCCCAGACGGTCTGGTCGTAGTTGATGACGGCGCCCGTCATCAGGCCGGCATCGTCGGAGACGATGAAATTGACGGCCCGGGCTGCCTCGGCCGGATCGACGAGGCGTCCGAAGGGCAGTGCGGCCGCAGCCTTGGCTTCCCAATCGGGATCGCCGGTGGAAGCCGCCTGCAGTTCGCGTTCATGGTCGGACGACATCCAGCCGACATTGAGCTGGTTCACGCGGATCCGGTTCTTCATCACCGAAAAGGCCGTGTTGCGCGTCAGCGTCGCCAGGGCGCCCTTGGAGGCGCAGTAGGCATTGATGAAAGGCTGTCCGGCATGTTCGGAAATCGAGCCGATATTGCAGACCGATCCCGCAATGCCATCGCGGATCATCAGTTTCATCGCCTCTTGCATCAGGAAGTAGGGCCCGCGGACATTGGTGGCAAAAAGCTGGTCGAACAGTTCGGGCGAGGTGTCGAGAATCGTGCCGCGATCCGTGCACGCCGCGGCATTCACCAGGACATCCACCCGGCCGTGGACGCGATCGGTTTCGGCGATGGCGTGCCGGCACTGCGCGACAACCGCCACATCGGCCTTGACGAAGTGAACGGGAACGCCGGTCCGCGCTTTGATCTCATCGGCAACGGCCTGCCCCTTGGCGGCATTGCGGCCCAGCGTGACCAGGCCGGCAGCCCCGGCCGCGGCAAGCTGCTGCGCGATCGCGGCGCCCAGGCCCTGCGTCGAACCCGTGACGACACAGATCTTTCCATCCATGCGATTCATGGCATCAGTTCTCCACCGAATAGCCGGCTGCGGCCATCACCCTCAACAATTCCTTGTGCCCGATCCTGGCCATCTCCAGCGGCGGGCTCTTGACCGGATCCTGCTCCGCCTCGACGACGAACCATCCCTCATAGCCGTGGGCGGCCAATCGCTTCACGATGGCCTCGAAATCGAGCGATCCGTCTCCGGGAACGGTAAAGGCCCCCTTCACCACCGCGTCGAGGAAGCTCTCCCTGGTGCGATCGAGACCAGCGACGACCTCGGCGCGGATATCCTTGGTGTGGACATGGGAAATGCGCGCATGGTGCTTGTCGATCACCCGCAGCACGTCGCCGCCCGCAAAAGCCATGTGTCCCGCATCATAGAGCAGGGGCAGGGCCTCACCCGAATGCTTCATCAGAAGATCGAGCTCCTCCTCGGTCTCGATGGGCGCCGCCATGTGATGATGGTAGCTGATCGGCATGCCCTGCGCGGCGCACCATTCGGCGAAGGCCGTCATCTTGCGCCCGTAGACCTTGATTTCATCCTCGCTCAGCCGCCGCTTTGTCGACAGGGGTGCGGAGCGGTCCCCCTGGATGGTGCCGGCTGTTTCGCCATAGACGATGCAGGGCGCTCCGACCGCCTTGAAGAGCGCCATCTGCCCGGCAATGCGCTCCTTCTCCACCTCAAGATCGCCATCGAGCAGCAGGCCCGAGAACCAGCCGCCGCAAACACGCATGCCGTGTTTGTTCAGCACGGGCTGGAGCGCGGCGGGATCCATCGGAAAGCGGCGCCCGGTCTCCATCCCCGTAAAGCCTGCCTCATGTGCCTGACGCAGGCATTCGTCGAGCGACACGTCGTCGCTGAGCTCGGGCAAATCATCGTTCCACCAGGCAATCGGTGCGATGCCAAGTCTGGCTTTCATGAGGCTCTCCAAATCCGGGTCGATGGAAGTCGAGGCCAACGACGCCCCGAAGGCAGCATTGGCGGGAAGGGGAAGGTCACACACCGACACGCTGGCGCTTGCGTCCGGCCAGCTGGGAGGCGTGCGCCTCGCGCACCTGGCTCCTCTCGCTCGTGGCGGGAACGCCGACATCCCACCAGGCATCGCCCGGCGTCCAGGCAAAGGCGTCGGAAACGATGGTGATGACCGTGGTCCGATCGTTCTGCTGGGCCCATTCGACGGCCTGGCCGAGGTCGGCAAGGCTATCCACCTGCCGGGTCAGGGCGCCCATGGCTTCGGCATGCTTGGCGAAGTCGACCGCAAACGGCTCCTTCACGCGGCAGTCCCTGATCAGATTGTTGAATCCGGGCGTGCCCTTGGCGTTCTGCAGGCGGTTGATCACGGCATAGCCGCCATTGTCGCAAACGATCAGTATGATCTTGTGTCCGCTCAGGACGGTCGAATAGATGTCCGAATTCATCATCATGTAGGTGCCGTCGCCGACCATGACGATCGGCGTGCGCGTCGGATCGGCCATTGCAGCGCCCCAGCCTGCGGCGATCTCGTAGCCCATGCAGGAAAAGCCGAACTCGCAGTCGAAGGTGTTGGGATCCTTGACACGCCAGTTCTTCATGACTTCACCGGGCAAGCCACCGGCCGCGGTGATGAGCAGGTCCCGGTTGCCGGCCCTGGCATTCACCACCCCAACGACCTGTGCGTAGGTCGGAACCGGATCGTTGGTGGGCTTCTGGAAGCCATCAAGCATGGCATTCCATCTGGCGAACTCCTCCACGCCCTTCTGCGTCCAGGCGGCCGGCGTCTTCCACTCGCCAAGCGCACTCTCCAGCTCCTCGACGGTTTCCAGGGCATCGCCGACGACCGCCAGCGCCCGATGCTTGGTGGCGTCCCAGCGCGCTGCATTGATGGAGATGAATTTCGCCGTCTCGGAGAAGGCGGTCCACGAGCCGGTGGTGAAGTCCATCAGCCGCGTGCCGATGGCGAGGATGACATCGGCTTCGCCCGCCAGTGCGTTGGCGGAGGTCGATCCGACGATGCCGATCGGCCCGACATGGGCGGGGTGGTCGTGCGTGACCGAGCCTTTGCCGGCAATGGTCTCGGCGAGCGGAATGCCCCGCTTGGCTGCAAAGCCGGCCAGCGCCGTCTCGGCACCGGAATAGCGCACGCCACCGCCTGAAATGATGAGCGGCCGCTTGGCCTGCTGCAGGATCTTCACGGCCTGCTTGAGCTGATCGCGGTCCGGGCGCGGCCTTGGAATCTTGTGCACCACGGGCTCGAAGAACGCTTCGGGATAGTCCCAGGCCATCTCCTGGACGTCCTGGGGCAGCGCGATGAAGGCAGGCCCGCAATCGGCCGGATCCAGCAGCACGCCGACGGCCTGGGGCAGGGAGGAGATGATCTGCTCGGGATGGACGATGCGGTCCCAATAGCGTGTCACGGCCTTGAAAGCGTCGTTGACGTTGATGGTGGGGTCGCCGAAGTGCTCCACCTGCTGCATGACCGGATCGGGGCGGCGATTGACGAACGTATCGCCCGAGAGCAGCAGCACCGGCAGGCGATTGGAATGGGCAACGCCGGCGGCGGTGACCATGTTGAGTGCACCAGGGCCGATCGAGCTTGTGGCGACCATGATCTGACGCCTGCGCGTGGCCTTGGCAAACCCTATCGCTGCCAGAGCCATCGATTGCTCGTTCTGGCCGCGCCAGGTCGGCAGGGTGTCCTTGACCGCCTCCAGGGCCTCGGAGAGGCAGGTGACGTTTCCATGGCCGAAGATCGCGAACACGCCGGGAAAGAGGGGAGCCTTGGCTCCCTCCACCAGCGTGAACTGATTGCACAGATAACGGACCAGGGCCTGGGCCATTGTGAGGCGAATAGTTGCCGGCATCGTCGTCCTCCCACGCCATCGCGATTTTTCTATTGCTTACGAAATGATTATTGACAATGCAAGATATTTGCAATCACCATTGCAAAATGCCCAAAGGGCGGAAATGCCCGGCCATGAAGCGGCCTGCCTGCGCTCTCGTCAATGGCCGGGCATGAGACGATCGAGACAGCCAGCCATTTGTGCTGGCCGGAGGAAATGATGCCGCACGTACTCGTCGCCGGCAAACTGCATCCGAGCGGAATGGAGTTGCTCCAGGCAGTTCCTGGCGTGACGTTCGATTATGTCGAAGACGTCTCGGAAGAAAGCTATGCCCCCCTCATCGCGGCCGCGGATGGCTTGGTCATTCGCACCCAGCCTCTCTCGGCGCCGACCATCGCGCGTGCGCTCAGGCTCAGGATCGTCTCGCGCCACGGCGTTGGCTACGATGCCGTCGATCTGCCGGTGCTGAACGGCAGGGGCATCGCCCTGACGGTGGTGGGCGACGTAAATTCGATATCGGTCGCCGAGCATGCGATGATGCTCCTGCTTGCCTGCGCCAAGAGGCTGCTGCAGGCGGATGCCAGCGTGCGCGAGGGCAACTGGGCCTGGCGCAACCGGCTTCTGGCCACGGAGCTTTACGGCAAGCGCCTTCTCATCGTGGGGTATGGCCGGACGGGTCGACAGCTTGCCCGCTATGCCGGCGTCTTCGGCATGGAAGTCAGGGCGTTCGACCCCTATCTCCAGGCCGCCGGTTGGCCGGAGGGCACGGTTGCTCCCGTCGAGAACCTTGCTGCCGGGTTGGGGTGGGCGGACGCCGTGTCCGTGCATGTACCCAAGGCCGAACGCCCGGCGATCGGCGCCGAAGAACTCGGGGCGATGAAGCCGTCTGCAATTCTCGTCAACACGGCGAGGGGGGGCATCATCGATGAGGCGGCCCTCCTCGCGGCACTGCTCGAGGGGAGGATCTCGGCCGCCGGCCTGGACGTCTTCGACGACGAGCCACCCCTGGCGGACCACCCCCTGTTCGGACTCGATCGCGTGATCCTGACCCCGCACATCGCCGGCCTGACGGCTGAATGCGCGGAGCGGATGGCCATCTCATCGGTTCAGAACGTGCTCGATTTCTTTTCCGGCAGGATCAATCCCGCCCTCATCGTCAACAAAGAACATCTCAATGCCAGGTTCTAAGAGACAGCTCAAAATCGGCCTCATCGGCACAGGCTTCATGGGCAAGACCCATGTCTTCGGCTTTGCGGCCGCCCAGCGGGTCTTCGACCTCGACTATGACCTGGTGCTGCACACCGTCGCCGACCGCAGCGACGACCTGGCGGCAGCCGCGGCGCAAACGCTGGGCTTTGCCAAATCGTCGGGCGATTGGACATCCCTCGTCGCCGATCCCGATATCGACGTCATCGACATCACCGCCCCCAACGCGCTGCATAAGGACATCGCGCTCGCCGCGCTGGCGGCCGGCAAGCATGTCTATTGCGAAAAGCCGCTCGCGACCACGGCGACGGATGCGGCCGGGATGGCGCAAGCCGCGCAGGCGGCCGGCGTGTGCACCCAGGTCGGCTTCAACTATCTGTGTAATCCATTGTTTTCGCTCGCCCGCGAAATGATCCACAGCGGCGAATTGGGTGAGATCCGCAGTTACAGGGGCATCCACGCCGAAGACTACATGGCCGATGCGGAGAGCCCTTTCACGTTCCGACATGATCCGGCTGGCGGCGGAGCCTTGGCGGATCTGGGCAGTCACGCGCTGGCGACGGCGGAGTTCCTGCTCGGCCCCATCGAACGAGTCCAGGGCGACAGCGTCACCGTCATCGACAGCCGGCCCGATGGCACGGGCGGGCGACGGAACGTCCAGGTCGACGATCTCGGCCGTGCCTTCCTGCGTTTCGCCAGCGGCGCATCGGGCAGCCTGGAGGCAAGCTGGATCGCTACCGGCCGCAAGATGCAGCACGATTTCGAGGTCTACGGCACCAGAGGCGCCCTGGTCTTCAGCCAGGAACGCTTCAACGAACTCCAATTCTTTGACGGCGCGGACAGGCAGGGGCGCCGCGGATTTCGCCGGATCGAAGCGGGTCCCGACCACGTACCCTATGGCTTGTTCTGCGTCGCTCCCGGTCATCAGCTCGGCTTCAACGATCTCAAGGCGATCGAGATCGCAGGCTTTGTCGACGCCATCGCCGGCAACCGCCCTGAGCCCTTCGGATTCAGGTCCGGCCACCGTATCCAACGACTGGTCGAGGCGATCCAGCAGTCCGCCATCGAAAGCCGTTGGGTGGACACGGCCCAGTGACCTCGACGGGTCGGAAGTGTTGCCACCATCGAACACGGCCGGAAAAGGCTGGGCTGCTTCCAGTACCGGCCTCATCCCGCGCCTTTTGTTTTGGATTTAACAATCAATAACTGCGAGATACTCGTGATTTCTGCGGTTCGACCTGATCCCATTTTGCCCTAGCGGACACTCGCCACGAGGCGAAAGGCCGGATCCCGGCATTCCGCCAGTGCCCACATGCAGGCGAGAGTCGTCGGAAGATAAAGCTCGACGGATTCGTCGAAGCTGCCTTCCTTCTTATGGGCACGGGCCACTTCAGGCCCGAAGAAGCCGAAGCGGCCCGCAGGGTGCAACTGGGCAAGCAGGAAAGCCACGGCCTGCCGGGCAGGGGTATGATCGGCGACGCCCAGATAGGCGAGCGATCTTACCAGCAGGGAAACGAGATCCAGTTTGTATTTCCTCGCAAAATCAAGGAGCCAGACACTCAAGGACGTAGTCAGCATCTCTCGCGTCTCCGAAGTCATGACGAGGTCGCCGGTGCCATAGGCCGACGCGAGGGCTATCCTTGTTGCGATCTCCTGGATCACCGGCTCACTCGCCTGAAGAAGTTCGAGCATCGTGCCGAGGGTGACGCCATCGAGTGCCTGTCGTGGAGGTGGCGAGCCCATTCCCTGCAGGCTGAGAAGAAGTCGCGTCTCGCAGAGTTCGGCCCGGTCGGCGTCTTCCTCCTCACCCCGAGCAGCAAGGCTTCGTGCAAGACCGTTCGTGAACATGTCCAGGATAGAGCAGGAAACGCCGTTGCATCTGAGGACGCCGCGCGCAAGCGTCGTGCGAAGCGGATCGCAACCGAGCAGTTCATTGAATGCCTGCCGCGCATTCGTGTCAGCGAGCCGCTGCGCCACTGCGCCAGCGATCCTTCTCGAAAGCGGCGTCGCAGCCCCGCCGGGTCCCGATCCGAAACCCGTTTCGCAGATCCACGCCAGAATGAGCCAGTCCAGGGCGCGGGTCGCGGCGATCGATGATGGCGCATCGATAGCCGGGAGGTGACGTTCCACCCAGGCGAGCACGAGATCTCGCGCCGGCGTCGCGTCTATGGGGAGGGGCTGCCGCTTCATGTTCCGCACAGGACCGCGGCCAGCGCGGCTACCAGTGTGGTGTGGTAGTTGTTCTCGAAGGCGTAGGTCGCGGGAGAACGGCGCGCCTCGGCACCCTTCGGGTCGAACCTGGGCGCGGGGACCGAGCCGTCCTCGAGTTGGGCCTCGACCAGCGCATGCCACGCCGCATGTTTGAGACCCGTCGGGCCGCTCTTGAGGCAATGGGCGCATACCAGCAATTCGGAGGCGAGATCCCAATCGCGCAGGCGCACCGAGAGGCCGATCAATTGTTCGACGGTTTCGCGAAATTCCACGAGATCCGAAGGATCGATGGCCACCGGGTCCGCAAACCCGAAATCGGTCAGGTAGAAGATCGCATGAGTGAGACAGTAGACATCTGCGGTTGTAAGATAATGCAGCGGGGGGCGTCGGGCGAGCATTGTGAGCGGAAACAGATCGCTCAAGCTCGGAAGCGAGTGGCGCAGGCCCGCATAGTCGAGCACATGACGAAAATCCATCAGGCGAAACGGCACGGCCTCGACGGCGGTCGCATAGCCCGCATCGATCACGCTTTGTATGGTGGGCGCCGCAGCCGAAACGTCGAAGCCTGAATGCAGCAGCGAATTGTATGTGAGCACGTATAGCTGGAGGGATTCCGGATTGCGGACGATAAGGTCCTGATAGGCCGGGCGGTGCCAGATGCCTGCCACGAACGCGAGCACCCGCCGTGAACGCTCGCCTAATGAAGGCTGCGCCCGACGGATGTAGTCACAAAGGAACGCCAGCTCCGCAAGCGCCTTATTTCGCAGCGCGTCCGGTGGGCCATCGCTCGATAACGGATCAAATTGGCTGAGATTATCCTCAAGCCAATCCATTGCGCCGTCCAGTAGATCGGCACTCGTCCGGACCATAGATTGCTCTAAGCCTGATTTCTACGAGGCAAATATACTTGGTGAAGACGCATCGGTGGGCACTGTCGCCGCGATGACCTGAAGGGCATCAGCCTCCGGCAATTTCCCGCAGAACTTCCACTTCGACTTCCGGCCGCTCCACGATCAGCAGGCCGCAGCGAATGTTGAACAGGACATATCCGGGCCGCAGCCGCAGGATGCTGTCGGCGCTTTCGAGCAGCGTAGCCGCCGAAATGTCGAGATTGACGGCCTTGGATTTCTTGGCGAACTCCATGAATTCGCTTGCTGAGGGAAGAGTATGCGCAACGGCTTGGCGGGGCATGGTTCAAACTCCTATCGGTCTAAGCATTCAGAACGAGGAGATAAATTGCGATGCACGTGAGATCGTCTAATAACTACGATAGACACATCGCATGTACGCCATTGAACGTATGGCATTTTCATTAAACCATAGGTTGAAAAGTACTCATTTTCAACAATCAAGTCAAGGCCTAATGGCTTTCAACAATCCCTGACGCCGGTACTCGCAAGAACCTGGTTCAAATACCCTTTTGTTGTGGTTCAGTTGCCGGCAAGGGCGCATCCTGTTCGACGAATGCCTGTGCTGCCATCGCCGCGCTTGAGCTGGCGCCGTTCGCGACGCCCAAGCCCCTGGCGGCACGGGTGCTTTCTTGGCGACCAGCTCGGACTCTGCGACTTCGTCCGGAGAGAGGGTTGCTTCTAGGATGCTCGATCGGATGCGGCCAGACGCTTGCCCAGCGCGCGAACGGCCGAGTGGGGCGTGGTAAGGACGGGGACCTTGAGCTGGCGGCGCAACGGGCCCGCCGCGCGTGCCAGCGAGAACTGACCGAGGAGGATCACATCCACGTCGCCCAGCCTAGAGCAGGCGCGCATGACGAGTTCATCATGCGCTTCCCCATCGCCCGACTTCAGTGCAGCCAGCGCCCCCTCCGCCAGGACGGACGTAATGGCGACCGATCGGCCCGCAGCATTGGCCATCTCGCCCAATTCGGACGTCAGAGATCGTAGCGAGGGCTCGAAGGTCACGCAAAGGCCTATGCGTTCCCCAAACTCCAGTGCCTCCTCGAAGGCCGCCTCGTTCGGCTTCAGCACGGGTATCGGCAGACTGGCCTTCACCGCGTCGATGGCCGGACCGAATGCAGAGCATGTAAACAATACTGCCCGTGTCGATCCCGCGACACCGCAGGTGCTCGCCGCATAGCCAGCGAGCGCCTGGAACCGGCCTACGATGTGGTCGTCGCAGCCGCCCGCGAGCGCTCGGTCCGGAGCCAGCGACGTGTCCAACAGATCGAAGGGCAGGGCCTGCGGCCATAGTTCCCGGAACGCTGCACGCACGGGCGCTACCGATTCCTCCAATGCGTGGATGAGCGCAATCCGCGGACCCGTGTCAGACATGGGTTCCGCCTCGGGCCTTGAGCATGGAGAGGATGGCGCCGTCGCGTTCCTCCTCAAGCTCGGCGATGCTTCTGCCATCGGCTTCGGACAGCACGCCTTCGACGAGAAGCCTGCAAACCTCGGGTGTCAGGCTCGGCTGGCCGAGCGTTTTCCATCGCCGTTCCTGGCTTGGGCCGAGATGCTCCAGATAGTGTCGGATGCCGCCTTCACCGCCCCCCAGGTGATAGGCCATGTGAGCCCCGATCACCGACCATCTGAGGCCGGGGCCATTGACCAGAGCCCGATCCACGGCAGAGACATCTGCGATACCTTCTGCGACGATGTTCACGGCCTCACGCCACAGGGCGGATGAAAGCCGATTCGCAATATGGCCGACGGCATCCTTCTTCAGCACGACGACCTCGCGCCCCAAGGCGGTGTAGAAATCCACTGCCAGCTTTTCGACCGCACGATCGGCGGCGAAGAGCTCTACAAGCGGCATCAGATGCGGGGGATTGAAGGGGTGCGCCGTGATCAATCGCTGCCGCTCGGCAAGTCCCTCCGAGAGCTCGCTCCACGTCAGCGATGAGGTTGACGATGAGATGATGGTGTGTGTCGGAGCCGCCTCCATGATCTGGGCATAGAGCGCTCGCTTCAAAGGTACCCGCTCCGGCGCATTCTCCTGGACGAAATCGGTGGTGCGCACGGCCGCGGCGAGCGTTTCGCAGATCTCGAGATCTTCCGTCGACCTCTGCGAGCCCACGTCCAGTTCATGCAGCTGCGACATCGGAAGCAAGAGCCGGTCGCGAAAAGTGCGGCGGCTTTCGAGGGCAGGATCCCAGGCGCTCACCCTATATCCATGCGCGAGACACAGCGCCGCCCAGCTGGCTCCTATCAGGCCGCAGCCGATGATCGCGATGTGGTGAGGTCCATGCCCAGCGTTCACGATCGTGGCCTCTTTCGATTTCGCCGAGAGATATCGCCACGGTGCTCCTTGCGCGATCGAGCGGCGGCTATGACGCGACACGTTTCCAATTGGTCGGGCCAGATTCGAGTGAAGCGTATTAACCTGCCCAGGAGCTGTCAAACGAACCGCCGGCGCCCTGCCGATCGCCCGCCGCATCCCTTCGCAAACCAGGAATTCGGCCGCTCATGGGGACGCCGTGCCGATCCTCCACCGGATCAGGCAGGGGCACCGCATGAAGCCGCGTGCCCGCTGATTGAATGCCGATCTATGTTTCGGCGTCTCTTTTCTTATCCCAGTGGGATCGCTCTGCATGCCAGCCATAGTCGGTGGCATGGGTCCAGATGACCGGAGCGTCATCCCGCTCCGGACAAAGCCCGCAACGTTCTTGCTCCAGCTCGGTCAATTGGGAGATGTGACGACCGGACGACGCGGCCCGGGTTTTCTCGGCACGACCGAGATGTCTGAGGAACTTCCATTGTTTCATGGCACCGCCCCCCGCATGCCGAAGGGTGGCTCGAAAACCAATTTTCGGCTGTATCCGATGGAACACCGACAATGGATCGGCTCGTGGGCACCCCACGGAAGACGTATCACGGCAAGAAGAGGCAGACCTCCATCAGATCCGGGAAGCGGGAAATTGGCGCCCAAAGACGCGGCCTCTCCCCATCGACGGCAGAGCTGAACAGACTGCCCGCCCCAGCCGACGGGCCCCGATGGAGTGACTGGCTGACCATGGTCCATCGGGCTGAATCATCTCAAACAATACTTGCCGGGGCGCAAAAGCGGCGCCCGCATGCATCATTAAAGCCGAGAATTATTCCGCCGGTCGAAGCGATCGGTGCCCGTTTTTGGAACGCAAAAAGCCCCTTATGAACTCTTGTAAAATTAAAATTACATCTGTATAGACGGCTCAGAGGGCGTGAGATCGGCAGATATTTCATCGCCGCCGCCTCGCCCTCATGCTCGGACAGAGAAAACCGTCTCGCCGATGGCCAAGGGAGGAATTCATGAGGAAGTTCGCGTTATTGTTGGCGTGCGTCGCCTTCGCTCTGCCGGTAGCGGCCAGTGCGCAGGACGGCACCACGAAGAAGGACAGCTACCGGTTTGTCATCGTGCCGAAGGTCGTGCACCCGTGGTTCGACAAGGTGAACAATGGCGCTCAAGCCGCCGCCGCGGCCCTGAAGGCACAGACTGGCGCCTCGATCGAGATCGTGTACTCCGCTCCCCAATCGGCCGATGTCGTCCAGCAAAATCAGATTCTCGACAGTGCCCTCGCGACCCATCCGGACGGTCTGGCGATCGACTTGCTCGACCCCTCCGGCAATCGCGCCTCGCTGGAGGAAGCGCAGAACCAGAAGATCCCGCTGGTGATCTTCGACTCGGTGCCGCCGGAAGGCATGAACATCACCCATATCGGCTCGGATTTCTGCGAGCAGGCGAAGATCGCCGCTCACCGCCTGGTCGAGGTCCTCGGCGGCAAGGGCGAGGTCGCCATCATGCAGGGGGTGCCGACAGCTCCCAATCACGCGATCCGGGCCGACTGCCATCGTAAGGTCTTCGCCGAGAATCCCGGGATCAAGGTGGTCGCCGAGGGTATCGACAACGACAGCATCGAGACGGCTCAGCAGCAGGCCGCCGCCATCATGCAGGCCCATCCCGATCTGAAGGGCTGGGTTGCTTCCGACGCCTCGGGCCCGATCGGCATCGGCCAGGCGATCATCGAAGCTGGCAAGCAGGGCAAGGTCACCCTCGTGGGTCTCGACAACCTGCCGGAAATGCTGGACATGATCCGCAAGGGCGTCGCCGACAGCTCGTCGGCCTCGCAGCCGGAGCTTCAGGGCTACTGGTCGGTGATGATGCTCTGGTCCCAGGCGACCGGCGCCCCGGTTCCCGGCTACATCGACACCGGCAATGCCTTCCTCACGAAGGACAATGTGGGCGGCTGACCGAGTGCAGCCACTGGAGCGCGGGACATCCGCGCTCCGTTCCCCAGGTGAAGGCACTGATCCTATGGCCTACATTGAAACGCGCGGGTTGGGGCGGGATTTCCCTGGCGTGACTGCCCTTGACGGCATCGACCTCGATATCGCGCTGGGACGGACGCACATCCTTGCCGGCGAGAACGGCGCCGGCAAGTCCACGCTCGTCAAGATCCTGACCGGCACCGACGCGCCGTCGCGCGGGAAGGTGCTGATCGATGGCCGCGATCCGGCCGAAGACCCGACGCTCTACCGAAACGTCGCCTATGTCCCGCAGGAACTTTCCCTGTTCCCGCAGATGAGCGTGGCTGAAAATCTCTTCATGCCTTTCGACAAGACGGGACACGGCTCCCTCTTGTTCAACCGTCGTGCCGTCGCGGCGGAGGCCCAGGCCTATCTCGACCGCTTCGGGATCGAGGCACGGCCGCGGGACCTCGTCGCCAATATCTCGGTCTCCGACCAGCAGCTCCTGCAGATCGCCCGCGCATCCACGAATGCCCACATGAAGGTGCTGATCCTCGACGAGCCGACCTCCTCGCTCACGCCGATCGAGGTCGAGCGCGTGTTCAAGGTGATCCGCGGCTTCCTGGACCGCGACCACGCCATCGTCTTCATCAGCCACAAGATGGAGGAGGTCTTCGAGATCGGCGACGACTATACCGTCCTGCGAAATGGCGAGAAGGTCGACAGCGGCAGGATCTCCGACATCACCGAGACCGATCTCATCCGTGCCATGTCCGGCCGGCATCTTACCTTCGACGAGCATTTCCGCCCTTCGACGGAAACGGCCGAAACCATCCTCGACGTGCGGGGCCTCTCAGGCCAGCGCTTCCACGACGTGAGCTTCGATCTCAAGCGAGGTGAAATCCTCGGCTTCGCCGGCCTGGTCGGCGCCGGGCGCTCCGAAGTGATGCAGACGATATTCGGATATCTCCAGGCCAAGGCCGGGAAGGTCGAGGTCGAAGGGCAGGGCTGGCGGCTGAACGACACGTCCCGCTCGGTCGAGCGCGGCATGCTTTACCTCTCCGAGGAACGCAAGCACCACGGCATTTTTCCGCTTCTGTCCCTGCGGGAGAATATCGGCCTGTCGATCTTCTCCCTGACCAGCGGTGCCCTGGGAATCAGCGGCACCAAGGAGCGGACCTTCGTCCAGAAGATCATCGACGACTACGGTATCCGGACGGCGGGAATGGGCAAGCGTATCGCCAACCTGTCAGGCGGCAACCAGCAGAAGGCGATCATCGGACGGGCGATGGCAACGCGTCCGCGGATCCTGATCTTCGACGAGCCGACCAAGGGCATCGATGTCCGCACCAAGGCGGAAATCTATCGCATCATGCGAGAGCTGGCCCAGGAAGGGGTGGGGGTCATCCTCGTCTCTTCGGAGATCAATGAGCTGAGGCAATGCGCCAGCCGCATCATCACGATGCACAACGGGCGGATTACCGGCGAATTCGCCACGGCCGACACCAGCACGGAGACCATCGTGGGCGCCATCTTTGGAACGGATATCTAAACCGATGCAGTCGAAGCCCTTCGCATTGTTGTTCCGCAACCCGCTCGCGGGCGTCTTCGTGGCGCTCGTCGCGATATTCATCCTGTCCGCGATCGTCTCGCCCTATTTTCTCAGCTCCTACAACATGTCGGTCATCGCGCGTGGACTGGCCTTTGTCGGCCTGATCACCATCGCACAATCGATGCTCATGGTTCTGGGCGAGCTTGACCTGTCGCTCGGCGTGACGGGAGGCCTGTGCGGCGTCGTCTCGGGCATGCTCATGGTCAAGCTCGGCATCGAACCCTATACGGCGATGGTGCTTGCCGTGGCGCTGGGCGCCTGCCTCGGCCTCCTGAACGGACTGCTCGTCACGGTGCTGCGGCTGCATTCTCTCGTGCTGACGATTGGAACCGCCGGCATCTTCGGCGGCGCCAATCTCGTGCTGACGCGCGGCGTCGCGATCACGGGCATTCCGCAGAAGGTGCAGTTCCTCGGCCGGGGTGATTTCCTGGGCGTACCGGTTCCTTTCATCATCATGCTGGCGGCGCTTGTCGTCGCCACCGCCGTGATGCTGAAGACGCCCTTCGGCCGCTACATGTACGCCATCGGCAACAACCAGGCGGCCGCCCGCATGCTCGGCATCCGCGTCGATCGGGCTCGGGTGATCGTCTTCATCGCCGCCGGCGCGCTCGCGGCGCTGGCCGGCGTGCTCATGGTCGCGCGGCTCGGCACGGCACAGCCCTCGATCGGCGATACCTGGGTCCTGGCGCCCATCGCGGCTTCGGTCATCGGCGGCGTCGCCACGACCGGGGGCGTGGGCAGTCCGGTCGGCGCCATCCTCGGTGCGGGCATCATCGCCATCATAGAGAACATCATCGTCCTCTTCGGCGTATCACCCTATTGGCAGGGGATCGTCTCGGGCGCGATCGTCGTGCTCGCCATCTCCTTCGACGCAATTTCGCGCCGCTATCTGCGCCAAGAAGCAGTATGAGCGCTGAACCGGCATACCCTCGGCGGAAAACAAGTCATGAATGAACAACCCAAGACCAAGAAACTGATCAACGCGCCCGAAAACATCATCGCCGAGATGATCGAGGGGATGGTGGGCGCCCATCCCGACATGTTGCGGGTCGAGGGCGCGACGGGGCGCGCGGTCGTGGCCGTCGATGGGCCGAGGGACGGCAAGGTCGGCATCGTGATCGGCGGCGGCTCCGGCCACGAGCCCGCTTTCGCCGGCTATGTCGGGCGTGGCCTTGCCGATGCCGCGGCCGTCGGCAACGTATTCGCTTCGCCCTCGCCCGCGCATATCGCCGAGGCGGCGCGCGCGGCGGACGGCGGGGCCGGCGTGCTCATGCTCTATGGCAACTATACGGGCGATGTCCTCAATTTCACCATGGCAGCCGACGAGCTGGCGCAGGATGGCATGGCGGTTCGGCATGTGGCGGTCGCCGACGATGTCGCCTCCGCGCCGATCGAGAAGAAGGCCGAGCGCCGCGGCATCGCCGGCGATTTCTTCGTCTTCAAGATTGCCGGCGCGGCCGCCGATCTCGGGGAGCCGCTCGTGCGCGTCGAGGCGCTCGCCCGCGAGGCGAACGAAGCCACCCGCTCCATGGGCGTGGCGCTGAGTGCCTGCTCGCTGCCGCAGACCGGCAAGCCGAATTTCAGCATCGGCGACGAAGACATGGAAATCGGCATGGGCCTGCATGGCGAACCGGGTATCCGTCGCCAGAAGCTGGCACCGGCGGACGAGGTCACGGATGAATTGATCGATGCCATCCTCGGCGAACTGGCGCTCAAGGAAGGCGATCGCGTGGGCGTGCTCGTCAACGGCCTCGGCGCGACCACACCGATCGAGCTCTACCTGATCTTCCGGCGGGCAAAGCAAAGGCTCGACGCGCTGAAGGTTCACATCCATGCCTCGTGGGTCGGCGAATACGCGACCTCTCTCGAGATGGCTGGGGCTTCGGTCACCCTGATCAAGCTGAACGACACGCTGCAGGCGCTGCTCGACCATCCGTGCCGCACCCCGGCCCTGACGGTGGGTGTCGCGGAGGAGCGCGTCGCCGGTGCCCGCAGCCGGAAATCGGAGCGGGCGAGCGAAACCCGCAGCAGTTCCGCCACGGCTGCGCGCGAACTCGTCACCGAAGGTGAGGTGACGCCGGCCATCTTCCAGACCATGATGCACAACGTCGCCAAGCAGATCATCGCCGAGAAGGACTGGCTCTCCGAGCTGGACGGCGTGATCGGAGACGGCGACCACGGCGTCACCATGGAGATCGGCTGGAAGGCCGTGCAGCGCGCCATGGAGGACACCCCCGAGGGAGAGACGATCGAGGGCACCTGCAAGAGGATGGCGAAGGCCTTTCTCGACGCCGTCGGCGCCTCCTCCGGCCCGCTTTATGCAACCGCGTTCCTGCGTGCGGGCACGGCGGTCGGCCACAGGCTGAACCTCGACGGCAGCGCCATGGTCGACTGGCTGTCCGCCGCCTGCCAGGGCATTTGCGATCGCGGAAGGGCACAGGCCGGTGACAAGACGATGATCGACGCCTGGCTGCCCGCCGTGGAGGCGGCAACCGAGCGCGCGGCGAAGGGAGGCACCTCTCTCGACGTTCTCATTGCCGCGCGGGACGGCGCCGAGCAGGGAATGAAGGCAACCGCTTCGATGGAAGCGCGCCGGGGACGCTCGGCCAAGCTCGGCGCCCGGTCCCTCGGCCATATCGATCCCGGTGCGGCCTCGACCTATGTGACGCTGCGGGCGATGGCGGCGGCCCTCGAGCGGGCGCTCGCCTGACATCTTGCTGGTTATAGGGTGCGCCAAAGCCGCCTGACGCCTCCGTCAGGCGGCAACCCCTTTTCAGCGCGGTCCCTGAAGCAGCGCGCGCGCCACCGTCTCGTTGGTGACGAGACGATTGACATAGCCCGCCCGCAGAATGGCACGAATGATCGGTATCTTGTTCAATCCGCCGGAAACGAGCACCGACACCGGCTTCAGCTTCAACTTGTCGGGCGGCAGGGCAATGATCGATTCGTTCAGGAAGTGATCGACGGGCTCGCCGCGCGCGTCGAGAAAACAACCCATGAATTCGCCGACGGCGCCAAGCCGCAGCACGGCTTCGAGATTGTCCTTGACCACCCGGATCTGGGTCAGCGACGTCTCCTGCGTGAGCGAGCCGCAGGAGACGAGACCGATATCGGCAATCTCCGTGCGAGCCAGGACGTCCGTCAATTCTTCGTTCAGGAGAACTGCGTTGCGGCTTTCCGGATTGGCACAGTAAATTGGTGCCGTCAGATAATGGCATTCGACACCCAGATGCCGGGCGAAAGCCGTCGCGACCTCGAAGGTATTGGTTGCCGATCCGCTCGTCACGCCCCCCGTCAGGCCCACCACCCAGCTCTCCGGGCTCGGGCGTGCCCGCAGTGCGCGAACCGCGAAGCTGAGGGTCCTGCCCGAACCGATGCCCACCCCCATATCGTGCTCATGGATGAGGGGACTTGCCATGATCCCCGCTGCCTCGCCGACCACCCGCTTCTGTTCCAGATAATCATCCAGATCGGGCACTACGACGGTCTCGATCAAACCATAGCGCGAGGAGACTTTCTCCGAGAGTGCCACGCAGTCGCTGAGCGGAAGGTTGACGCTGACCTGAACGCTGCCGGATCCCCTGAGCTGGCCTATGATGCGGTTGACCTTGAGTCGCGTGATGTTCATGCGCTCGGCGATCTCCTGCTGGGTCTGGCCGCCAATGAAGTAGAACCAGGCCACCCGCGCGCGCTCGAGCTCGTCGCCGAGATCTGAAAAGTTGTCGATCGTCCCCATCTTTCGTCCATTGTTTTTGATTTATGCTTCCGCCTTGCGGACGGAGTCAGAAAATTTGAAATTTTCTTGTTCAGGATCCCGCGGCATATTCGATGAATCTACTATCACGTACCTCGACAATGTTTTCCATTTTTCTCAGTCAGCCCGTTAAGCCATGGGCTCTTGATCTGTTCGCGCGCGGCGAATAGTAGGCTCGCGGATCGGCACAATCAAACGCGGCATTCCCGAAGGATGGCAATCACCAGGCGCCCCTCCGTCCGGCGAGCGCTTTGCATGAGGCATGGAGAAGCAGCGCTTCGCTGCGGTGCCGGCCGTCGAAGCTCGAGATGACGCATGTCGTCGAGCCTGCCCCGACTGCGTGTAATATCGGGCCGAGAGGTGGCTGCAAGGGATGAAGTTTCAGGAACGAGCTTGGAAGGGGCTGAACGCCCTGGAGATGCGCGTGCCTGCCGCGTTCGCGCGGCGGCTATTTCCGCCACCCTTTATGCGGAACCATCAGGGTCTATTGGAAGCTGGCATACGCAGATCGACTCGCCGCCGCCCGCCCGTCCGCCCCCAAGAGCAGGCAGGGGAGAGCGGCGGCCACCTTGTCATCGATGGGAACCGTGAACTCGTCCCGGCTATCGCGCACTGTATCCGTCAGGATCTGGCCGGCAACGAACGATATGGCAAGGCCCGGCAAGGAGAAGACCGCGCCCGCGATCTCCTCCCTACGGGCTGGCCGGCACGAGGTCCTGTTCGACGGGAGGATAGGCTGCCAGCTTCTCGCGCAATGCATCGGGATCGTGGAACCAGACAGTGGTTTCGGGATCGGGAAAGCCGCTGATCAGTTCATCCGCGAGCCTGGGGTTCCGGGACGCCGCCGGGAAGACCGGCTCCTGATAGGCCGGCGGGTCGAGCAGGATGCGATTGAGCAGATAGCTGTGCCTGATGAAGTCCCAGGCCTCGTTCGACGTCGCTTCCGCCCAAGCCGGCGTGAAGGGTTCGTTGCCGCGAAGTTCGATCTCACGCGCGAAGACATCCGCCGCATGGGAGGCGTTGTTGAGACCCTGTCCGGTCAGCGGGTCCACGGTGACCGCGACGTCGCCCAGCGCTACCGCGAAGCGCCCGGAGGGCAGGAGGGCCGTAGGCTTGCGGACCGTCGGCGCGACGGCGCCGGTGACCCAGGCCTTGTCGTCCAGGATCTTCTTGTCGGCGATCTTGTCATAGTAGTCGGGATTGAAGCGGCGGAAGGCGTCCTTGATGCCTTCCGTGACCTGGGCGCCATCCACATCCTGTGGGAAGTCCAGCGGTCCGCCGAAGGCGCCCCACACCAGCAGGGCCTGTACAGGGCGGTTGCCGAGACCGAGGGCAGGAGAGGCGGCGAGTTCTCCAATCCCGGGCACGAAGGTGTTGTTCCAGCGGTCGAGTTCCGGGGCGTCGAGGAAGATCGCACGAACCCGGCGCAGCGGTCCCGGCCAGATCGACCGTTCCGGATCCCTCTCGAAGAGGGAAGCATTGGTCCGGCCCGTGGCGACGAACAGAAGGTCGTGTTCGCCGGCGAGGGTATCCAGCCCGGCGATATCCGGCCGTCCGATCACCAGCCTGCCACCGCGGCGTGAAAAGGTCTCGAGCCATTTGGGGTATTTCAAGCGCAGATCCACCATCTGCGCGGTGCCATTGATGAACTGGCCGGCGACCCTGAGCAGCAGTTCGCCCCGGTCATCGCGTATTCCCAGTTGCACCTTCTTGTTGGAAAACACCTCATTGCGCCAGAAGTCGATGCCGAGGTTCTGCTCTGCCTGCTGTCCTCGCCAGAACAGTGCAGGCGTGGCCGTAATCCGGCCGTTGGCGATCTCTTCGCCCGACTTTTCGGTTATGAGGGTCACGGCGTGCCCTTTCTCCAGAAGGTCGAGGCCCAGTTGAAGGCCTGCCTGTCCCGCGCCGACGATTGCAATCTTCCTGGCCATTGGCTTCTCCTGAACGAGAGGGAACCGAATCTAAATTATAGTAAATCTATAAAATATATAGATTTATGAATTGTCAAACTGTCTTCGCGGCCTGAGCTCACTTCAAGGCCGGTTCAAGGAAAGGGAACTGTCGTTTCGACCCGGGCACGCTGCCGGATCACAGCCTCGTCCACGGCGTCGAGGGCATCGATGAACGCGGCGGCAAAACTGCCGGGTCTCGAGGCGACGGCCTCGGCCAGTTCCGCCGCGACCGCGACGTGGACATGTGCAGCCACAAGCCCCGTCAGCGGGTCTGGCGCCACGCCGGCATAGGCAGCCGAGAGTGCACCAAGCGAGCAGCCCGTGGCCGTGACCCGCGGGAGAAGGGCGCTTCCGCCGCCGACCCTGACCAGCACGATGGTTCCTTCGACGCGTCCCACCACATGATCGACCGGTCCCGATGCGGAAACGGCTATGGCATGGTCCAGCAGGGAAACGGCGGCCGGCACCGCCTGCGCCGGATCATCGGAACTATCGACCCCGCGCGCGCCGTTGCCAAGCCCTGCAAGTCCGATGATCTCGGAGGCGTTGCCCCGTATGATCGCCGGTTGGAACTGCAGGAGCTCGGCAGCGACGCCGCCCCGCCAGGGGAGGCCGCCGGCGGCGATGGGATCCAGCACCCAAGGCTTGCCCGCCGCCTGTGCAGCCTGTGCGGCGAGCCGCATGGCCTCGACCTGCGCGGCCGTCGGCGTCCCCAGATTGATGAGAACGCCGTCTGCGACACCGGCAAACAGGCCAGCTTCCTCCGGATTGTCGACCATGGCCGGCGAGGCGCCGGCCGACAGCAGGACATTCGCCATGAAATTCGTCGAGACCGTATTGGTCAACGCCTGGACGAGAGGCCGCCTCCTGCGAAGCGCGGCATGAGCGGCAACGACGTCCTCGATCGTGGGAGCGTGTGCGGTGGCGGTGGCAAGGGGCATGGCGATTCCACGGAGGCTGGCCTTCGAAAAGGCGCTCGAGTTATTGACTATAAAAACTATCGACATAGTAGATATATCTCGGTCTGCGTTTCGCGCAAGCGAGCGACCCGCTGGAGTGAAGCTATGGAATTCGGTCCGATCGTCTCGACGGAATGGCTTGCCGGCAATATCGCCGATCCGACCGTGATTGCCCTCGATGCAAGCGTCGAGAAGACCGATGCCGCCGGAGGCACGCGCGTCTGGCACAGCGGACGCCAGTCCTTCGAGGATGTCGGCCATATTCCCGGAGCGCGCTTCGCGGACCTGATATCGGCCTTCTCCGATGCGCAGGCGCCATTTTCCTTCACCCGGCCCCGCGCCGCCCAATTTGCCGCGGCCGCCGAGGCCCTGGGGATATCGAACCGGCACCGGATTGTCGTCTATGACAATTCCAACGGCATCTGGGCCGCCCGGCTGTGGTGGCTGTTCCGCTCGCTGGGCCACGATGAAGTCGCCGTTCTCGACGGGGGTCTGGCGGCCTGGAGGAACGAAACCCGCCCTATCGATCGCGGGCCGACCCCGCCAGTCGTTCCGGCCGGCTTCGCGGCGCACGCAAGACCAGGCTTTTTCGTCGACAAGGCCGGGGTGAAGGCCATTGCCGAGGGTCGCGCGCCGGGGCTGCTGGTCTGCGTGCTCCGCGCTCCCGTCTTTGCCGGCGCCGAGCAGAATTACAGCCGGGCCGGCCACATTCCGGGCAGCATCAATCTGCCCTTCGGAGAATTGCTCGACGCCTGCAATCGCTTTCTGCCGGCAGGCATTCTGGAGCGGCGGCTGGCAGTCCTTCGCCAGGGCGGCGAACCTCTCGTCCTCTATTGCGGCGGCGGCGTCACGGCGGCAGGGACCGCCCTCGCACTCAACCTCGTCGGTGTCGACGACGTCGCGATCTACGACGGCTCCCTGTCCGAATGGTCGGCCGATCCGGCGTTGCCGATGATCCTTTCTCCCGAACAATCGCAGATGACATCATGACCTTGAAGACGCTCTGGTATCTCAACCTCGCGGATGGCGACTATCCCTGGATCGAGAACGGGCTCTACCCGGTCGATTTCGCGCGCTACCGGCGGCTTGCGGAGACGATCGACCGGGGCGGATTCTACGGCGCGCTGGTTGCGACATGGCCGAACGACCCGCTTGCATCGGCTTCCTTCGTTGCCAGCTACACGAGGCAGATGCGCTTCCTCGTCGCCGCCTATGCGCGGATGACACCAGCCAAACTGCTGGCGCAGCAGGCGCTCACCTTCGACGCCTTCACCGGCGGCAGGCTGTTGCTCAACCTGATCAACGGCCGCGACAACATCATGGCGACCTATGGCGTCTCGACCTCGCATGACGATCGCTATGCGCTGGGAGAGGCCTATTGGCGCGAGTTCCACCGGCACTACAAGGTCGGAAACCCCAGCAACTTTCCCAATACGCCCCTGGCCATCCAGCCCACGCAGCCGGAGGGTGTTCCGCTTTGGGGGGCTGGCGACAGCCCTGCCGGGCTTGCCCATGCCGGCAGGATCGTCGACGTCTATCTCACGATGCTGCGCAGCATCGATCGCATCCGAGGCCAGTTCGCCGCTGCCCGGGCTTCGGCCCAAGCCCAGGGCCGGCGCTTCGGCGATCTCGGCGCCCTCGCCAGCGTGATCGTCCGCCCGACCAGGACGGAAGCGGAGGCCCATTTTCGGGCAGTCTTCGAGCGGACGGGCGTCGACGGGATTCGCGCCAAGCTGGAGGAAGCGGTTCACCGACGCACCAAGGGCCAGCATAGTCTTGCGACTTTCGAAGCGCCTGACGAGAAGCGCCGCGGCTGGGTGCGCGCGATTCTGGCCGGCCGCCTGCCGCCGATCGAGGATCTCCGGCTAGAGCGCCACCTGTTTGCCGGCATCACGGCGTGGTCGCCTCTCGATGTCTTCGATGCCGGTTCTTCGGCGGTCTATTTCGTCGGCGACCCCGAGGACATCGCCGGCAATGTCCAGGCCTACCATGATGAAGCGGGCCTTTCGGCCCTCATCCTCTCCGGCTGGCCGCTGATCGACGAGGCCAGGAACGTGTCGCAACTGCTGCTGCCACGCCTGGCGCAGATCGGCTGAGCCAAACAACGGGCAGCGGCCCGCGCCGGCGCAACTGGGCCAGGAAGCCGCTTTTCCTGTCGACATATATTTATATAATCTATATATTTTATATTCTATATTCCGGCGTAGATCTTCAATGCGCCGGCACGGCACCCGTCTTTCAACAAGCAATGTTTTGACGAGCGAGACATAAGATGGATTCAGGTAGTTTTGCCGGCTCTGGCCCCCATATCAAAAAGATTCATGACAACCTTTCGGACCTCATCGGCAATACACCCCTGCTGGAATTGCACAATTACGCGAGAAACCGGAATCTGCCCGGGCGAATCGTCGCAAAAATCGAGTATTTCAACCCGGCGGGAAGCATCAAGGACCGCATTGCCTGGGCTATCATCAAGGAAGCGGAAGATGCCGGCCGGCTTCACGCCGGCGATCTTATCGTCGACGTGACCAGCGGCAATACCGGGATCGGTTTCGCGGCCGTGGCCGCCTCGCGCGGCTACCGCGCCAAATTCTACGTCAGCGACAACATCAGCCAGGACAAGGTGAAGGTCCTGCGCCTCTATGGCGCCGAGATCGTCACGGTGAAGAACGAGTTCTTCCTCGATCCGGAAGCTCTCGACAAGATCACCGCCCGCATCAGGGAGGAGAATCCGGGGGCATTCTTCACGGACCAGCTCGCCAATCCCGCCAATCCGCGGGTCCATTTCAACACCACCGGACCGGAGATCTGGCGGGATACCGAGGGAGCCGTCGACATCTTCGTCGGCGGGGTCGGCACAGGCGGCACCATTTCGGGCGCCGGCAGATTCCTGAAGTCGATGAAGCCCGAGCTGCGGGTGGTGATTGCCGAGCCCGCGGAAGGCTCCGTTCCCACCGAGGAAAATCCCTACCCCGACGAGATCGACGGCGTGCACAAGGTTTCCGAGGTGCCTCCCGAGCAGCTGCCCAGGAATTTCGACAATGCCGTCGCCGACGAGGTCATTCCCCTGAGCACCGCCGAGGCGCGCCGGACCGCGCTGGCGCTGGTGGCCGAAGAAGGAATTTTCGCGGGCGTATCCTCAGGCGCCGTGCTCTGGGCGGCGACACAGCTGGCGAGCCGGCCGGAGAATGCCGGCAAGCTGATCGTCGCGGTGCTGCCGGACACGGGCGAGCGCTATCTGGCTTCGACCGCTGCGGAGGAATGAAGGGCCAGCGGGCCGACCACGTCGGCGGCGCGCTGGCTTGCACTCAGGCGAGCGCCCGGCTCAGCGGCCGCACAGCCGGTGTCCAGCCCAGTTGCGGCGCGATCCCGGCGATGAAGTCGGCCAGGATCTGCTCATACTCATGACGCTCGAATTCGTAGGGCAGTTCGAGCCGCAATTCCCGCACCTGCCCCAAGACCGGATCGGCAAACAGGGCTTCGAGGATCTGCTCCGAAGTTCCGATAAGGTCGCCGGCGAACAGCGTCCGGCGCGGGCCGTTGGGCTGCAGCGTCCGGCCGTGGCGGCTGGCGGCGTATTCGGTATAGCGGCGCCGCGTTCGCGCGTCGGCGTTGTCGAAGGGAACGATGACGCGGCCCAGTGCCGTGCGCCGTGTCGGGGCGAGATCGAGAAAGAGCTTCAGCTGGCGTGACTGGGCCTCTATGAAATCATCGGTATTCTCCCCCGAGGTCACGTTGCTCAGGAGCAGGTTGAAGCCATTTCGGCCGGCCCAGTCAGCGGATTTCAGCGAGCCGCCGCCGTACCACAACCGGTCGAGCAGGCCCGGCGCGTAAGGCTGCAGGCGCGGACGGATGCGCCCGCCCGGTATGTCGATGAAGGTATCCGCCTCGCCGAGATAGGATCCACGCAGGTTATCGGCAAGCCGTCTGATCCGATCATGCGAAAAGTCGTGATCGCGCCAGCCCTCGTCGAAGACCAGGGAACCCAGAAGATCGGCGTGAGGCGGAAGACCGGCACTCAGGCCGACATTCAGCCGGCCTCGTGAAAGCACGTCCACGGTGGCGAGATCTTCCGCCAACCGGTAGGGGCTTTCATATCCCATCGGAATGACGGCCGTGCCGAGCTCCACGCGATGCGTGCGCTGCGTGGCGGCGGCCAGGAAGGTGCTGGCCGAGGAGATGCCGGGCTCGAGATGGCGCTGGCGAACCCACGCGCTGTCATAACCGAGCTTTTCGCCGAACTCGAACAGCTGGAGTGTGCGTTCGAGACCAGCGTGGGGATCATCGGATGGGTAGTTCCCCGGCGACAGGAATCCGACATGACGGATGAGGACAGGCGGCATTATGCGGCTTCCCTTGCGTGGGAGAGCGCCGCGCGGGCTGCGCGGCGCCCAGGCGGCTGCAGGTCAGGTCTTGGGCAGGCCCTGCGGGTTGGTGGCGGACTTCTCGATCGCCTCGGCGTTCAGATGCCATTTGGACAGCACGGCACCGTATTTGCCGTTTTCGATCAGCTTGTTGATGGCCAGGGTCACCGCGTCGGCGAGGCCGCTGTCCTTGCGGGTCGCGACAGCGATATCGGCCGTCAGGGGCCAGCCGCCACTGACGATGCCGACGAGCTTGGTCTTGCCGCTTACCACGGACGCATAGGAAAGCGTGGCATTCGGGTTGAACTCGGCATCGGCCCGGCCGGACTGGACGGCGAGCTGGCTGGCAGCCGCGTCGTCGTAATACTGGACCTCAGCCGGCTTGAGCCCGGCGGCGACGTTCCGGCGATCCCATTCGAGCAGGATCTTTTCCTGATTGGTGCCGGCGCCGGTGATCACCTTGAGCCCGGCTACGTCCTTGGGCTCCTTGATCGACGCGATCTTGCTGTCGGACTTGACATAGAAGCCCAGGACATCCTGGCGATAGGTGGAGAAATCGAACTTCTCCTTGCGTTCCTCGGTCACCGTCACGTTGCTGATGACGGCGTCATACTTGCCCGAGGCCAAGCCCAGCGGCCAGTCGGCCCAGGCGACGGAGACCAGTTCCAGCTTGCGGCCGAGGGCTTCGGCGATCAGGGAGGCGATGTCCGGATCGGCGCCGACCACGGTCTTGGCATCCGGTGCGTAAGTGGCGACCGGCGGATCCCAGGCATTGATGGCGACCGTGAGGACGCCGTCCTTGACGAATTTGAAGTTCGGGGAAATCGCGGCGACCGCGGCGTCGATCTTGTCGGCATGGACGCGCGAGGGCTGTTCGGGGCTGAGGTCGAAGGCCTGCTGCGCGAAGGCGGCTCCGCTGAGACCGAAAGCCAGTGCGGCGGCGAAGACGCCGGAGAGGAGGGTTCTGGGGGCGAAAGTCACGATGGCTCCTTGGGTTTGGGGTGGGACGGCTTCGGCGGAACGCGGTTTCCCGGGGACGTCAGAGGACCTTGGCGAGGAACTCCGCCGTCCTGGGATGCGTGGGGGCGTTGAAGAGCTGTGCCGGCGGGCCGACTTCGAGAACCCGGCCGCTCTCCATGAACACGACGGTGTCGGCGACCTCGCGGGCAAAGCCGATCTCGTGGGTGACGATCACCATGGTGGTGCCGGAGGTCGCGAGTTCCTTGATCACGTCGAGAACCTCGCCCACGAGCTCAGGATCGAGCGCCGAGGTCGGCTCGTCGAACAGCAGCACCTTGGGTTTCAGGGCGAGGGCTCGTGCGATGGCGACGCGCTGCTGCTGGCCACCCGATAGCTGCCTGGGATAGGCATCGGCCTTTTCGGCGAGCCCCACGCGTTGCAGGAGATCCCGGGCCTGCTCGGCGGCCCTGGCGCGCGGCACTCCCTGCACGGAGACCGGCGCCTCGATGATGTTCTCCAGAACGGTCAAGTGGGGGAAGAGGTTGAAGTTCTGGAACACCATGCCCACCGCCGAGCGGCGACGGCGGATGGCGGCCTCCTTCAACTCGTGGAGAACTTGGCCGCGGCGCCTGTAGCCGATGAGCTCGCCGTCAATGGCGATGAAGCCTTCATTGGCGCGCTCCAGATGGTTGATGGTGCGCAGGAGGGTGGACTTGCCTGCCCCGGATGGGCCGAGAATGGCCGCCACCTCGCCGGGACGGATGGTGAGGTCGACATTGTCCAGCACCCTCAGCGTGCCATAGTGCTTGGAGATGCCGCGGATCTCGATCAGCCCCTCATTCCTGCGTGGTGCCGTATCGCCCGGCGTGACCAGAGGCTTTCGGGTGACCGGCACGGAGGGCGAACCGCGGAGCGTCGAGGCAGGGGCGAGGCGCCTGATGCCGGCCAGGGCGGCGAATCGGCCGAGAAGGGAGACGGGAGCCGTTCGCAGGGCTCCCTTGGCGAAATGCCGCTCGATCCCAAGCTGGATGATCGAGAGGACGCTCATGATGATGAGGTACCATATGGTGGCGACCATCAGGAGCGGAATGACTTCCAGATTGCGCCGATAGATGACCTGGACGGTGTAGAACAGCTCCGGCAGCGCCAGCACATAGACCATCGACGTCGACTTGGCCAAGCCGATGATTTCGTTGAACCCGCTGGGAAGGATCGCCCGCATGGCTTGCGGCAGCACGATGCGGAGCGTCTGCCGGTGGCGGGAAAGGCCGAGAGCGGCCGCCGCTTCATGCTGCCCCTGGTCCACCGAGAGAATGCCGCCTCGGATGATCTCGGCCGAGAAGGCCGCCTGGTTCAGGCTGAGCCCGATCAGGGCCACGGCGAAGGGACTGAGGATCTCGACGGTATTGTACTGTGCGAACAGGATGCCGGTATAGGGGATGCCGATGTCCACCGTGGCATAGAGGTAGCCGAGATTATTGAGCACCAGCAGTAGCACGATCAGCGGTATCGAGCGCAGGAACCAGATATAGCCCCAGGAGATCCCGACGAGCAGCGGCGATCTGGAGACGCGCGCAAAGGCAAGGATGCCGCCCAAAAGGAAGCCGAAGAAGGAGGCGAGCACGGTCAGCAGCAAGGTCCTGCCGAGCCCGACCAGCACGGGTTCGGAAAAGAAGAAGGTTGCGAAGACGCCCCAGCCCCATCTCGGATTGGTCAGGATCGAATGGAGCGTGGCAGCGAGGAGAAGAACGGCGAGGACGCTTCCGACGATGCGCCAGGGATGCCTGGCGGGGATGACCCGATAGCGGGAAAGATCACCCACCGCTGACGATTGCTCGGCAGGTACCGCTCCTTCGAAGTCCGCCGTCGATGCCATCCTCTGCCATCCTTATACTATGTATTTCTATGGAATTTATAGAATTATAGGGTGGCGACGCCCCCGACCATGGCGCTTCAACCCGCCTTCCGGTCGATCGCCTGTTGTGCCCGTGCTTGCAGGGCCAGTGCGGCGATATCTTTCTCGAAAGGCAGCGAGCCGTAGATTTCGGGATCGGCGCTCGTATCGAACAGGGCCGTGTAGCCGGTATTGAGATAGAGCCCCGCTGCCTCAGGCTGGCGGAAACCCGTGGTCAGATAGATGCGGGTATAGCCTTGGCGCGCGGCCTGCGCCTCCAGTTCGACAAGGATGCGACGGGCGAGGCCTTGCCGGCGGAGGTCCACATGGGTCCATACACGCTTCAATTCGGCCGTGCGCTCGTCATAACGCTTGAACGCACCACCTGCGATGGCTGCACCGTCGCGCATCAGCAGCACGAAGGCCCCGTGGGGCGGAGCGAAGAGTTCCGCAGGGTAGCGGCTCATCTCCCTGGAGGCGGGCTCGCCCCAGTAGTCCCCGTAGCGTGTCTGGTATTCCCAGGTCAGCGCCTCCACCAGCGGTTGGGCACGCAGGTCGAGCGGCGTCGTATAGAGGAAGCTGTCGGTCATCGGGGCGTTCCGTCACTGTCTGCCTGGGTATGCGGGACCGCTGGGTCCCGGGCGGCGAGATAGTCCTGCGCCAAGGCTACCCAGTAGCGGGCGGCGTCCGGCAGGATCGCGTCGTTGAAGTTGTAACAGGGGTTGTGCAGGTCGGCGCTGTCGCCATTGCCGACGAACAGATAGCTGCCAGGTATCTCCTGCAGCATGAAGGCGAAATCCTCGCTCGCCGTGATCGGCCGCAGGCTCTCATGGAGCCGTTCGGCGCCGAAATGGCGCAGTGCCACCTGGCGCGCGAACTCGGTCTCATCGGCATGGTTCACGAGCACGGGATAGCCCCGCGGATATTTGATCTCCGCCGTCGCCCCGTAGCTCCTGGCATGGCTTTCGGCGAGGTCGATGATGCGCGAACGCACCTGCTCTCGCACCTGGTCGTTGAAAGTGCGGACTGTCAGCTGCAGTTCCACGCTGTCGGGAATGACATTGGGCGCAATGCCGCCATGGATCGATCCCACGGTCACCACCACCGCTTCCAGCGGATCGATGTTCCGGGAGGCGATGGTCTGCAGCGCCATCACCAGCGAAGCGCTGGCCACCACCGGATCGACGGCCAGTTGCGGCTTGGCGCCATGCCCGCCCCGGCCGACGATTCGGATGATCACGAGATCGACCGAGGCCATGGCGGGACCGCTCAGGAAGCCGAACTGGCCGGTGGGGACTCCCGGCCAATTGTGCAGCCCGAACACCGCATCGACGGGAAAGCGCCGGAACAAGCCGTCCCTGATCATCGATCGGGCGCCGCCGCCATTCTCCTCCGCCGGCTGGAAAATCACTCTGAGCGTGCCGGAGAAATCGCGCGTCTCTCCCAGATAGCGGGCGGCGGCCAGCAGGATCGACGTATGCCCGTCGTGCCCGCAGGCATGCATGACGCCGGGCGTCCGGCTGGCATAGGGCAGGCCGGTGGCTTCCAGGATGGGCAGGGCGTCCATGTCGGCCCGGATGCCGACGCTCCGCCTGCCGTCGCCGTTTCGGATGGTGCCGACGACGCCGGTGCCGCCGATGTTGCGGACGACCTCATAGCCCCACGATTCGAGGGAGGAAGCCACCAGCGCGCTGGTCTTTTCTTCCTGATAGGCCAGTTCCGGCTCGCTGTGCAGCTTCTGGCGCAGCGCCACGAATTCGTCGGCGAAGTCGGCGATGCCGGCGGCGATCGGTTCCGCGCGGGGAGGAACATGCACCGTCATCATGCAGCTTCCTCGTTGCCGGCGCCGCCCGGCCTGCTGGCGTAGCGGCTCTCGCGATAGGGCAGTTCCAGGTGATCGCGCAGCGTGCTGCCGATCTGTTCGCGCTGGTGGTAGCCACGTCTTTCCAGGATCGGCAGCACCTGCACCGCGAAATCGTCGAGCCCCTGGGCCAGCACGTGGAAGCCGAGCACGAAGCCGTCGGCAGCGCCCGACTCGATCCAGTGGATGATCTCGTCCGCGACCTTTTCGGGCGTGCCGATGAAGCCAACCCTGGGTGTCGCCACTTCGAGTGCCACTTCGCGCAGGGTCTGCTTTCTCTCCCGGGCGACCTGCTTGATGCGGTCGGTGCGCGAGCGGAAATTGTTGCGGCCGATGTCGCCGATGTCGGGGAAGGACTCGTCGAGCGGGTATGCCGTGAAATCGTGATGGTCGAAGAAGCGGCCGAGATAGAGCAGCGCTTCGCGGTCGCTCACCAGTCCGCGGATCTCGCGGTATTTCCGCTCCGCCTCTTCCTCGGTGGACCCGACAATGGGGCCGATTCCGGGAAATATCTTGATCTCGTCCGCCCTGCGCCCATGCGCGACGGCGCTTTGCTTGAGCTTGCGGGAGAGCTCGCGGTTCTCCTCGAGCGACTCCGCACCGGCGAATACGGCGTCGGCATGACGGCCGGCAAGCTTGATGCCGTCATCGGAGGCGCCCGCCTGGAAAATGAGGGGCTGGCCCTGGAGGGACCGGCCGAGATTGAGAGGCCCCTCGGCGGAATGAAAGCGGCCCTTGTAGTTCAGCCGGTGCATCTTGGTGAAATCGGCGAACTGCCCCGTCTCCCGATTGCGCACGAAGGCGTCGTCGTCCCAGGAATCCCACAGGCCCTTGACGATCTCGATATGCTCCTGGGCGATCTCGTAGCGCAGCGCGTGGTCGGGGTGCTCGACACGGCCATAATTGCGAGCGGAACCTTCCAGCGGCGAGGTCACCGCGTTCCAGCCGGCGCGCCCCCTGCTGATGGCGTCGATCGAGCCGAACTGACGTGCGACGGTGAAGGGATCGCTGTAGGAGGTCGAAAGCGTGCCGACGAGCCCTATGCTGCTGGTCGAGGCGGCGAGCGCGGCCAGGATTGCGATGGGCTCGAAGCGGTTGAGGAAGTGGGGGATCGAGACTTCGTTGATATAGAGGCCGTCAGCAACGAAGGCGAAGGCGATACCGGCCGCCTCGGCCTGGCGGGCAGTGCGGACGTAATAGTCGAAATTGACGCTGGCGTCGGCCGGCACGCTCGGATGCTTCCAGGAATTCATGTGGCCGCCGGGCCCCTGGAGCATGACGCCGAAGGGAATACGTTTCGCGCTCATGGCAATAACTCCTTGAAAAAATCACCCCTTCAGGCCGGCACGGCGAGGGAGCGGCCAGCCCTGTTTTCGTCGCCGACGGCGGTCCGGAGGCGGCGTTCTCCGGCAAGGGCTTCGACCGCGGCAAGGCGCTGGTCGCCGCTCGAAGCCGGTTCGATGATGAATTCCTCGATGCCGTGGCGTGCGTGGAGCTGGTCCAGTCCGGACAGGACCTGGCTCGCCGTACCCGCGATCACGCTCGGCGTCTTCGCTTCGATGCTGAACTCGCTCGCCCCGGCTTGCCGGGCGTATTCCTCCGCCTGCGCCTGACTGCCCACCGTGACGCTCTGGCCCCCCTTGATGTGCACCTTGAAAAGCTGGAGGGCCGACTTCTGGCGTTCCGCTTCCTCCACCGTCTCGGCGATGATGAAGGCGATGGCCACGAGGGGAGGGCGACCGACGGCGTTGCGATAGGCGGTCACGGTAGCGTCCAGCAGCGCGTCATCGCCGTTCAGATGCCGTGCGAACACGAAGTTCCAGCCCTGCGCGGCGGCGAGCCCTGCGCTCTCCACGCTCGCGCCGAGCAGGAAGCGCTCCGATGCCGCCGACGGCCGCGGGGTAGCGGCAAGACCTGCGAGCGCGTCGGCGTCGGGAAGCGGGCCGTCGAGGAACTTGCCGAGGTCGGCGAGCTGTTGCGCGAAAGCAGGCTTGCGCGCGGGATCATAGGCGCCCTGAAGCGCCCGGGTCGAAAGGGGCAGGCCGCCGGGAGCCTTGCCGATGCCGATATCCACCCGCCCCGGAGCAAGGGACGAGAGGAGGTTGAAGTTTTCGGCGACCTTGTAGGCGCTGTAGTGCTGCAGCATCACGCCGCCGGAGCCGATGCGGATCGTCACCGTGTTGGCGAGGAGGTAGGCGATCAGCACCTCAGGGGAGGAGCTTGCCAGCTCCGGCGCGCTGTGATGTTCGGCAACCCAGAAACGCCGATAGCCGAAGCGTTCGGCGAGTTGGGCAAGGGCGACGGTGCGGCGCAACGCATCGCCGGCGTTCTCGCCGCGGGCGAGGGGGCTCTTGTCGAGCAGACTGAGCGCATAACTCATCATGCCTACCTGGTTCATTGCGCCGCGGAGGGCGTCTCCTGCAAAAGAATACGGCATTAAATTATTAAGTCTATAAATTTAATAGATAATAAGTCGGACCTCCACCGGGACCTGCCGCACCCTCATCCGGATATGTTGAAGCCGGTCGGCAGGACGCCGCCGGGCTGGAGCGGACAGGGGCTTCTCAACTGCAGCCCGCGCAGCGCCAGCCACCGCTCGATTTCAAGCGCGGTGATGCGCCCGATGCCGTGCTCGGCGAGCAGTTCCTCGCGCGTATAGGATGTCGCGATGGCCGCCACATTCCGGGCGCGTTCAGCCTGCGTGCGTCCTCCCTTGTGGGCGTAGCGCCCTTTCAGGAGCTGCATCAGGGCGCGCCGTTTCATCCGCATGAACATGGAAATCACCTGGAAAAGCTGAGACAGGGCGGCCGTCAGTCGTGGAGGCGCGGAAAGCCATGGCGATCGGCGAGAAGGTCGAGGATGCGCCGGGTCGGCTTGATGAACGCGACCTCGCCCCGCCGCTCGGCGTCGTCGGGCACCGGTCCCTCGCCGAAGACCAGCACCGGCAGCGACTGGTTCTCCTCGCCGAGCAAGGCAATGACCTCCCGCCTCGGACGAGGGAAGGGGACGCGTTCGATGTCCAGCCTTTCCGCAAGCTCGGGAGAGCCGGCCAGCAATCCTTCGATCTGGATGCCATGCGGACAGACGAAACGCTGGCCGGGGTATCTGGGATCTTCGAAGCCGGGTTCGAGGAGCATCAGCTTGTCTCGGCTCATGGGCTGGACTTCCTAATTCGTGGTGCCGTCGCGCTTTTCCACGCGATCGTAATAGATCGTGCCGTCGGGGCCTTCGAAATAGCCGGTGACGTTCCTGGCGAGGACGACCTGGTTGCTGTCCTGCAGCAGCAGGACGTAGGGAGAGCTCTTCTGGATCTCGCGCTGCAAGGCCTGGTAGAGAGCGGCGCGCCTGGCGGGGTCCTGTTCCTTCACCGCCGCCGTCGTCCGGTCGCTCAACTCGGGGATGACCCAGCCTGCCTGCTTGGCAATGGTGTTGTGGGTGTTGTCGCGGTTGATGGCGAAGGCGCTGGCATTCGAATGCGGGTCGAAATAGTCCGGGCCCCAATAGCGCAGGGTGATTTCGTACTGGCCCGAGCGGGCCTTGGCGAAGATCTCGCTGGGAACGCCGGGCTGGATGTCGAGGGTCAGGCCGGCCTGGGCGAAGGTCGCCTGCAATGACTGGGCAATGGTGAGGAAGGGCTGGTCGTTGAAGACGGGGAAGCTGATCCGCGTCGGGCCGATGCCGGCATCGGCCAGGATCTTCTTCGCCCTGGCGACGTCGAGCTTGTAGGGATTGTCGGGCAGGGCGCCGAGGAAGCCGTCGGGCAGGAAGGCCTGGTGCACCTTGTACTGGCCGCGAAGCAGATTGCCGGCGATGCCCTCGTAGTCGACGAGATAGCGGGCCGCCTCCCAGAAGGCGGGATTTGCAAGAGTCGGGTTCGCCTTGGTGTTGATCAGCAGATATTCCAGGCGGGGCGAAGGCGCGGCATAGATGGTGACCCTGCCGCTGCCCCTGAGCGTATCGACCTGATCCGCGCCGAGGCCTCGGGCGATGTCGGCATCGCCCTGCTCGACCAGGAGGCGGCGGGCGGCCGGCTCGGGTGCGTTGCGCAGGATCAGGCCGCCGGCTTTCGGCGCGCCACCCGGCGAGGTCGCGTTGGCATCCAGCACCAGCACTTCGTGGGGGATGTAGCTCTTGATCTTGAACGCGCCGCTGCCGGCCGAATGGTCCTTCAGCCAGCCGGTGCCGAAGTCGTCGTTCCGAGCCTGTGGAGCCACAACGGCCTCGTCCACGATCGAAGCGACATTCGCGGTAAGGATGGCAAGCACGAAGGATGGGCCGACATCGGCCTGCCAGGTGAGCCTGACATGGCTGTCGTCGATCTTCGCCAAGGACTTGTCGACGGTGTCGGCACCCCAGCCCAGTTCGTTCAGGATGAAGGCGGGCGCCCGGTTGAGCTTGACGGCCCGGCTCAGCGAGAAGATCACGTCCTCGGGCCGAACGGGGTTGCCCGATGCGAATCTGGCACCGGCGGCGATCGTGAACGTGAGGCTCTTGCCGTCGGCCCCGGCCTGCCAGGTCGAGGCGAGGGCCGGCACGAGCCTAGCGCTATCGGCGCGGTCGGACTGCACGAGCCGCTGGTAAACCACATTGTCGGTCTGCCCGGTGGTCGCCTCGAAGGCCTCGGCGGGGTCGAAGCTGGTGACGTCATCGATTGGCTGCGCCACCACCACGATGCCGGGCGGGGTTTCGGCGCGGACAGTACCCGCAACCGGGGCCAGAGAGAGGGCAGTCGAGACGAGCAGGGCGAGCGGCTTCATGTCCAGGCCTCCGCGATGCAAGGCGATCTTGCGAGGTATCCTCCCGACGTTAGGTCCCTTCACTCATTTAGTCAATTAAGTTTATAGAATTAATATAATTATGGAGCTGAAGATGTGGCTTCGGCTCGGAGAGCATGGCCGTATGGCGCCGTTTTCCAAGGAAGGCAATGTCGTGCGCGTAGGGGGTATCGTCTGTCACGGCTCGCCAGCCCCGGTCGGCGTGTTCCCGGGCGGCCTGAAACAGACCATGTCGATCTCGACCAGCGCTTGCCGGCCGAGTTGGGCCACGCCAACCGTCGTGCGGCTCGGCAAGCCCCTGTCATCGGGGAAGTGGCGGGCATAGACATGGTTGAAGGCGGCGAAATCGCGATCGAATTCCTTCAGATATATCCTCACGAAGACTGCATCGCCCAGCGTGTATCCGACATGGGACAGGATACGCTTCAGGTTCTCGAAGCACATCTCGCCCTGGGCCTCGATGCCCGCCCGCAAGGGAGCCTGCGGCTCATCCGGATCGGTCGGCAGCTGGCCGGCTACATGGAGCCAGCCTCCCGCTTCGACCGCATGCGCATAGCGCGAGGAGGGCGGGGGAGGGCTCGCCCCGGGCACAACATGATGAATCCTTCCGCTCACATCGCCTCCCTGGATTGATGCTCCGGCCCGCCACGGGCAGGCATCACCGAGCCACCAGAATGAAACAAAATATTAAATTTATAAACTATATTGATTTAGTAGATATTGAGTGCCATGGTCGCGCTTGTCGACGCTTCCCGACAGAAGGGGGCGGTCAGTTTTTTTCCGTCGAAATGGAAATCCCGCGATGGCAGATATTCGCGACGGTCACGCATCGAGGCGTGACGTCCTTCTTGGTGCGGTTGGCCTGGGTGGCATGGCGGTCCTTGGATCGCCAGATCCGAGCGCCGCCGCGGGTCTCACGACCTTGCGCGTTGCCACTGGCGAAACCGACGGCGTCAAGGGCACGCTCGATCCCGCCTATGGCAACAACGACAACGATGCCGCGCGGGCCAGCCTCGTCTATGAGCGTCTTGTGGTACCGGACGAAGCCTTCGCACCGCAGCCCCAGCTGGCCCTGAGCTGGAAGCCTGATGCCACCGGCCAGGTGTGGACCTTCGCGCTGCGCAAGGACGTCAAGTTCCAGGATGGCACGCCTTTCACGGCCAAGGACGTGATCTACACCTTCAGGCGGCTGGTCGATCCGAAGACGGCCTCCGCCGCCGCGGCCCTGCTGGGACAGATCGATCCCGACGGCATCCACGCCCTTGATGACCACACGGTCGAATTCCGCTTGCGGGCTGCGGTCGTCGAATTTCCGCTCCAGATCGCCAATCGCTTCACCTACATCGTCCGGGCCGGCCAAACCTCGGAGGAGTTGCGCACCGCGGGTATCGGCACCGGCCCCTTCAAGGTCGACAAGTTCGTGCCTGGCGAGGAGCCGACCATCTTCCTCAGGAACGAATATTATTGGCAACCAGGGCGTCCCCACGTCGACAGGGTGGAACTGCGCGCTATCGCCGAGCCGGCCTCCAGGATCGCCGCGCTGCTGGCCAATCAGGTCGACATCGTCACGGAATTGCCGGCGTTGGGGTTGCAGCGGCTGGAAGCGAGCGAGGACGTAAAGATCCAGTCGGTGCGCACTTCCTTCTGGCATGGCCTCGCGGCGTTCACCGATGTGCCGCCCTTCGACGACGTGCGGGTGCGCAAGGCGCTCAAGCTGGTGGTCAATCGCGAGCAATACCTCAAGGCCATCGTGGGCAGCCGCGGCACCGTCGCCTACGATACGCCGGTACCCCCCTGGCAGGCCTATGGCCTGCCGGAGCAGCCCTTCAAACCCGATATCGAAGCCGCAAAGAAGCTCCTGGCCGAGGCAGGACACCCGGACGGCATCGATCTCGACCTCTATACCTCGGCCGCCGATGTCGGGCTGATCCAACTCGCCACCCTCTTCAAGGCCCAGGCCGCGCCCGCCGGCATCCGCGTCAACATCATTCAGGCACCGGCCGCCGACTACTGGAGCAATATCTGGCTCAAGAAGCCTTTTGTCGCAACCGGATGGAATGCCCGCTCCGCAGACGAGGCCCTCTCGCTGGAATTCCTGTCGACCGCCGAGTGGAACGAAACCCATTGGCGCAACAAGGAATTCGACGAACTGGTCTTCGAAGCCCGAAAGACTCTGGATGCGGAGGCCCGGACGAAGCTCTATCACAAGGCCCAGCAGCTGATTCAGGAGGATGGTGGGGCCCTTATTCTGATTTACGCCGACACGGTCGGCGCCACCCGCGCCAATATCCGAGGCTACAAGGTCCATCCCCAGAAGATTACGCACGACTTCTCAGACGTGTCGATCGCGACCTGACGGCGATGACGTTGTTGACGCCCCTTGCCGGACCGGTCGGCCGGTTGATCGCCCGAAGGGTGGCCTTTGCCGTGCTCTCCTTGCTGGTGGTCGCGACGATCGTCTTCTGGGCCATCGAGTTCCTGCCCGGCGACGCTGCCCAGCGCATACTCGGCCGGGAGGCGACGCCACAGGCGCTTGAGGCATTGCGGCAAAAGCTCCACCTCAACGATCCCGCCCTGACGCGCTACCTGCACTGGCTGGGCGGACTGGTGCGCGGCGACTTCGGCGTCTCGCTGGCAGCGGGCCGACCCGTGCTACCCTATGTGGTCGATCGGCTCGCCAACACGCTGCTTCTCGCCGCGGCGGCCCTGGCCGTGCATATTCCCCTCAGCATCGGGCTCGGGCTGGTGGCGGCGGGCTCCCGCCGCGACGGCCCCCTGGACACGTCCATTTCGGTGATCGTCCTGCTGGGCATGTCCGTGCCCGAATTCGTCATCGGCATCTGGCTGGTGTCCTGGCTCGCCACCGCCTGGAACCTGTTTCCGCCGCTGGCCCTGATAGACCAGGCCCGATCCGTGTGGCAGCTGATCGTCCTGCTTACGCTGCCGGTGATCACCCTCAACCTCGTCATGACGGCCTATGTCGTTCGGCAGACCCGCTCGTCGATGATCGAGATCCTCCAATCGGATTTCATCCGTGCCGCCACCTTGAGAGGCCTGCCGCGCAGCCGGATTCTCCTGCGGCATGCGCTGCCAAGCGCGATCGGCCCAGCCATCAACGCCATTGCCCTGAACGCAGGATGGCTCATCGGCGGCATCGTTGTCGTCGAAGCCGTCTTCAACTACCCGGGCCTCGGGCGTCTGTTGGTGGAAGCCATCGGCAACCATGACGTACCGCTGGTGCAGGGGGCGGCCATGGCGCTGTCGGCGACCTATGTCGCCGTCAACCTCGTCGCCGATATCACTGTGATCGTCCTGACTCCCAAGCTCCGGACGGCCTTGGCATGAGCGTCCTGTCGACAGGCCTGGTTCCCGAAACAGCGGAGGCGGCCGCCAGCCGCCCGCACGGGATCTTCCTCGCGCCCCTGCCATGGACGGGCTATGTTGGCCTGTCGATCCTTGTCGTCTATGCCGTGGCGGCTGTGGCCGCGCCCGCAATCGCCACCAATTCGCCCACGGATGTCTTTGTCGGCGGCCCCTTCGATCCGCCTTCCGGTGCGCTCTGGCTGGGAACGGATGGGCTTGGCCGCGACGTGGCCAGCCGCTTCCTCTATGGCGGCAGAACCGTACTGTCGACGGCCTGCGGCGCTGCCGCGCTGGCGACAATCCTCGGCGGCATTTTGGGAATGGTGCTGGGGCTTCGCGGCGGCGTGGTCGACGAGGTCGGCATGCGGATGCTCGAAATCGTCATGAGCATCCCCTCGATCATCTTCGCTCTGCTGGTCATCGGTCTGGCGGGCTCCGACCATCTCACCGTCATCCTCACAGTGGGGCTTCTGACGGTACCCAATGTCGCCCGCGTGCTCAGGGCTGCGACGCTGGCATTCGTCGCCGAGGATTTCATCGCGGCTGCCAAAGCCCGCGGCGAGAGCCTTTTGTCGATAGCATTGCGCGAACTGCTCCCCAATGTCGCCGGCACGCTCCTGGTCGAGTTCTCGATCCGCACCGGTTACGCGGTCCTGTTCATTGGCGGCCTCGGCTTCCTGGGATTCGGCACGGCGCCACCGGCACCTGACTGGGGCCTCATGATCAATGAGGGGCGTTCCTCGCTCGATTCCGCGATCTGGCCGGTTCTGGCGCCAGCGCTCGGAATCGCCGTGCTGGTCACGAGCGTGAACCTCCTAACGGATGCCCTCCTGCGCAGCATCACGCCCGCGGGGCGGGGAGGGGGCGGGGCATGACGGACCGGTCCAGGCCTTTGCTGCGGCTGCACGCCGTCAGCGCCGACTATCGCCTGCCTGTGGGATGGCGAAGCGTGCTGCGCAATGTCTCCCTCGACATAGGGGCGGGCGAGGCGGTGGGACTCGTCGGCGAATCCGGCAGCGGCAAATCCACCCTGGCCTCCCTTGCTTTGGGAGAGCGCCGAAGCGACCGCCGCATCGTCTCCGGCGAGGTGGCGTTCGACGGCACCGATCTGTTCAAGGGCGATCGCGGTGCCCTGCAGCGCATGCGCGGGGCAAGGCTGGCTTTCGTGCCGCAGAACAGCGGTGCCTCGCTGACGCCCACCATGCGCATCGGAGGACTTTTCGAGGAAACGCTGCGGCGCCACCGCCCGGAGCTGAGCCGCACGGCGAGACACGAGACCATCGTCGCCTTGCTGGGGAACGTGGGGCTCGCCAACCCCGGGCAGGCGACGGAACGTTACCCCCACCAGTTCAGCGGCGGCCAACAGCAGCGCATCGCATTGGCTCTGGCCCTCAGTTGCGAGCCCGACCTCCTCATCCTCGATGAACCGACGACGGGGCTGGATCCGATCATCCGCCGCTCGATCATCGGCCTGCTGAAGGCGCTCTGCCGCGAACGCGGCGTTGCCATGCTCTTCGTTTCCCATGATCTGGAAACGGTGGCCGAACTCTGCTCGCGCGTGGCGGTGATGTATGCGGGCGAGATCGTCGAAACAGGGTCCGCCGCGGCGATCTTCTCGGCAGCACGCCACGCCTATACCAAGACCCTCATCGATGCATTGCCGCGTCTCGACCGCCCCCTTCACGCCCTCGACCCGAACGGCGGCGAAGCGCTGCTGCGGAAGGTGGTCTGATGTCCAGGATCATCGAACGGACGTCCGGCCCCAGGGCGCCGGCACTTCTTGCCTTGCACGATATCTCCTACGGCTATCGCGGCCGCGAGGACGCACCCAAGGCCTTGCAGGCGGTTTCCTTTGCCATCCGCCCGGGCGAGATCCTGGCCCTTATCGGTGAAAGCGGCAGCGGCAAGTCGACGCTCGCGCGAATCGTTTCCGGGCTGCTGCCCGCAGGCGAAGGCCGCATTCTCTTTCGGGGCGAGGAGATCGCTCCTCTCGTGAACGGGCGCCCGCGCGACGTCCTGCGGCAGATCCAGATCGTCTTCCAAAATCCGGATGCCTCGCTGAACCCGCGCCACAGGGTCGGCACCATCCTGGCGCGTCCCCTGCGTCATTTCCTAGGCTTGAAGGGTCGGCAGTTGCACGAGCGCGTTCATCAGCTCTTGGCCGACGTTCGCCTGCCGGCGCACTATGCCGGGCACTATCCCGCCGAGCTCAGCGGCGGCGAGCGGCAGAGGGTGGCGGTGGCCCGCGCCCTCGCGGCGGAACCCCAACTGCTGGTCTGCGACGAAATCACCTCGGCGCTCGACGTCTCGGTCAAGGCCTCGCTGCTCGATCTCCTGAAGGACGTACAGGAGCGCACCGGCATCGCGATCCTCTTTATCACGCACGATCTGCCGGTGGTCCGCTGGTTCGCCGATCGCGCGGTCGTGCTCTATCGCGGTGTCCTGTGCGAGGACACCGCCATTCCCGAGATCTTCCAGCAGCCGCGGCACGACTACACCGCGAGCCTGATCGAAGCCGTCAGCGCCGGTTCAAGCGTTCTTTCCGACCTGTCCCAGAGTTCCCAATGACACGAGCACGCCGTCTCAAGCTTGGCCTTTCCTTCTATCCGTCCGGCTATCACGTCGCCGGTTGGCGTTTCCCCGGCGCTGTGCCCGATGGCGGCATCAATCTCGGCCACCACGTAGACATGGCAAGGGCAGCGGAGGCCGCCTGCTTCGATTTCTTCTTCCTCGCCGATACCAACGCGATCTGGGACGAGAATATCGAAGCCGTCTCGCAAACGACGTGGAGCGCCAAATTCGAGCCGCTGACCGTTCTTTCGGCGCTGGCCATGGTGACGAGCCATATCGGGCTCGTCGGTACGGCAAGCACCACCTACAACGATCCCTATAGTCTGGCACGGCGCTTCGCCTCGCTCGATCACATCAGCGGCGGCAGGGCGGCGTGGAACCTGGTGACGTCGGCTTCCGCAGCGGAGGCCGGAAACTTCTCGCTGGAGCGGCACCCCCAGCATGACGACCGCTATGCGCGGGCCCGGGAATTCGTGGAAGTGGTGACCGGGCTCTGGGATGGCTTCGACGACGATGCCTATCGTTTCGACAAGGACAGCGGGGTTTGCTTCGACGCGCGCAAGGCGCGGCGGCTGAATCACAAGGGGCGGGACTTCCAGGTTCGCGGCCCGCTCAGCCTGCCTCGGCCGGTGCAGGGCCATCCGGTGATGGTGCAGGCGGGGCTCTCGGAAGCGGGGCGCGAACTGGCGGCCGAAACCGGCGAGATCCTGTTCACGGCGCAGTCGGAGCTTCCCGTCGCCAAGGCCTTCTACGACGACGTGAAGGCCAGGCTCGTGCGATATGGCCGCACCCCGGACACGCTGAACATCATGCCCGGCGCCGTGACCGTCGTCGCGGGCTCCCGGTCGGAGGCCGAAGACCAGATCGATACGCTCAATCGTCTGCTGCCGCCCGCTGCGGGGCTGGCTTTCCTATCCGGGCTTATCGGCGACACGGATCTCTCGGGTTTTCCTCTCGACGAACAGGTGCCGGCACTGCCGGCCACCGAGGGCCCGAAGGGGCGTCAGAAATTCGTCCTGGAGGCGGCGCGGCGCAACGGGTTGACCTTGCGCCAGCTCTACCGCTCCATCGCGCTGACCAGTGGTCACCGGCTGGTCTATGGCGGGCCCCTCGAGGTCGCGGACCAGCTCGAGGAATGGTACGCGGCCGGCGCCTGCGACGGCTACAATATCGCCCCGGCTCATCTGCCAGGCGGGTTCGAGGCCTTCGCCTCTCTCGTCGTGCCGGAATTGCAACGGCGCGGCCTGGTGCAACGATCCTACGAGGGCACGACGTTGCGCGAAAATCTCGGCCTGTCCCGACCATCCGGCCGCTATCGTCCGCTTGACGCCCTTGCGAGCTGAACATGGCTTCCTCTGCCGAGATCGTGTCGCATTTCCATGCCGTGCTTCAGGAACGGCTCAACAGGGTGCCGGCATCCGCGCCCGAGGTCCGGCAGGAGGCGAACGCCGTCCTCGCCTCGCTGCCCGAGCAGACGGGTGTCCGGCAATCGAAAAAGGCGGGCGGGCAAACCTTGCCGGTGGTGGCCTGGTTCGAGGCAGCCCTCTCCGGTGCCCAGGCTGGTCCGGAGGCAACGATTGCCTCGGCGATCTCGCCCCTTGCCGCCGATCTAACCTGGACCTTCGGCTACCCGCCCGATCCACGCTGGCCCACTCTCGGCTCTTCCGCTGGCTTTGCGGACATCATCGGGAAGGCGGGCCTGCTGCCGGCCGACGTCGTGGTCGGGCTGACGCTTCTCGCCCCCGGCACCTACTATCCGCTGCACGCACATCCCGCCGTGGAACTCTATCTGGTGCTGTCGGGCGACGCCGAATGGACGGCCGGTCCGATCACGGCTGTGCGACCGCCGGGCTCCCTCATTCTGCACCCGACACAGGTGCCGCACGCCATGAGAACCCACGATGAGCCGCTCTTGGCCCTGTTCACCTGGCGCGGGGACATCGCATCGCCCTCCGTCTTCGTGGAATAGGCCAGCAGCTGTTCGTTGCGAAATTAGTTCCTGTCCTCAAAGAGAATAGTTATGACGCGTGAAATTCGTCTGAATGCATTCTTCATGAATTGCGTAGTGCACCAGTCTCCAGGTCTTTGGCGTCACCCCAGAGATAGGACGCAAGATTATACCAATATCGAATACTGGGTGAATCTTGCAAGAACACTGGAGCGAGGCAAATTCGATGCCCTGTTCCTTGCCGATGTGCTCGGCGTCTATGATGTCTATGGCGGCAGCGCGGATACAGCCCTGAAGGGCGCCGTGCAGGTTCCCGCCAATGATCCGGTGCTGCTCGTTCCGGCTCTGTCCTATGCCACCGATCACATCGGCTTCGGCGTTACCAGCATCCTCTCCTACGATCCGCCCTATGCCTTCGCCCGGCGCATGTCGACGCTCGACCATCTCACCAAGGGACGGGTCGGCTGGAATGTCGTCACGGGCTACCTCGACAGCGCGGCCCGCGCGGCGGGGCGGACGCGCCAGAACCGTCATGACCTGCGCTACGAGATTGCCGACGAATATATGGAGGTGGTCTACAAGCTGTGGGAAGGGAGCTGGGAGGACGGGGCCGTCCTGCGCGATCGCGAGGCGGGTCTTTTCACGGATCCGGGACGCGTGCATCGCATCCGCCACGAGGGCGAGCATTTCAGGCTGGACGGCTATCATCTCAGCGAGCCTTCCCCGCAGCGTACGCCGGTGCTGTTCCAGGCGGGGTCTTCACCGCGCGGGCGGGCCTTCGCTGCTCGTCATGCCGAATGTGTATTCATAGCTGGCAACTCGAAGGCCGAGATCCGCGAACTCGTGCGCGAGATTCGTAGTCTCGCCGAAGCCGCAGGCCGCTCACCCGAAGCCATTACGGTCTTCCTGAGCGCGGTGAGCGTGCCCGGCCGGACCCGGAGCGAAGCCGAGGACAAGCTCGACGACTACAGGCGCTATGCCAGCGTCGAAGGCGGGCTCGTCCTGCAGTCGGGCTGGCAGGGGCTCGATTTCGCGGGCGCGCCACTGGATGCCGCGGTCAGCGAGGTCCGTGGCAAAGGGGTGGAGGCTCATGACCGCAGCGACCGGGCGCCGGACCGCCGTACGATCGAGGAACTGGGACGGGCGACCACGCTCGGAGGTGGTGCACCGCTGTTCCTCGGCTCGGCCGCCGAAGTCGCCGACGAGATGCAGGACTGGGTCGAACAGGCGGATATCAACGGCTTCAACCTGACCAGCGTCGTCGCGCCTGAGAGCTATGTCGATTTCGTGGACATCGTGGTGCCGGAACTGCAACGGCGCGGGGCCTACAAGCAGGATTACGCGAAGGGAACGCTGCGGGAAAAATTCGGAGGCGAGGCAAGGCTTGCACCGGCTCATCCGGCCGCGCGCTACCGTATTGCCGGGGCGCTTGCTTGAGGAAGGGCGGGATAGCGCCTGCCCGTGAGCGTAAAATATAAAAGAATATAAAATCTATAAAATTTATAGACATATTACTGGAAGCCGCTACGATGACGCGTTGCAATTTGTCGACGCGCTTCGCCGGCGAGCCATCGCGGTAGCGCCCTTATGGGGTTCCCATGCTTTTATATAACGATTTCAACCATTTGGATGGTGATCGCGCGGCCATGCGCTCTGCGAGTGCGACCCCGCGATCGCGTGGCCCGGGACGGCGACGCCTGCAGTCCGGCGTCGCGCTCGCAACACTCGCTGGCGCTCTGCTTGTCCTTGGCATCGGTACCAGGGCCGGCCTTGCGGCGGATGGAGCAACACCCGTTTCCGGCGGCACCCTGATCTATGCCACGGATCGTGAGCCGACCTGCCTCGATCCGCATGTCGACGGCGACATGCCCCAGGTATTCGTGGCCCAGCAATATCTCGATTCGCTGGTATCGATGGACAAGAACGGTCATATCGGTCCCTGGCTTGCCAAGAGTTGGACTGTTTCTCCAGACGGCAAGACCTACACCTTCAGTCTTCGTGACGACGTGACCTTCACCAACGGCGAGAAATTCACGTCGGCAGCCGTCAAGGCCAACCTGGATCACATGATCAACCCGGCGACCCAGTCGTCGACGGCAGGGGGCTATGTCCAGCAATATGTCGGCACGGACACGCCAGACGACTTTACGGCGGTCGTCCATCTTTCCAAGCCCTATGCGGCGTTTCTCGAGGTCCTGGCGCAGGGCTTCCTGGGGATCGAGGCTCCCTCCGCCCTGAAGCGTTCGCGGGACGAGAATTGCCAGAGTCCGGTCGGCTCTGGACCGTTCAAGGTCACGCGCTGGGATCACCAGAGCCAGGTCATTCTGGAGCGCAATCCCGACTACAAATGGGCTCCGCCGACGACGCAGCATCAGGGGTCGGCCTATCTCGACAAGATCGTCTGGAAATTCATTCCGGAGCCTGCCGTCCGCTTCGCCGCGCTGCAGAGCGGCGGCGTCGACGTGATCGAGGCCCTGCCGCCAGAATCCGAGGCGGAGGCGGAGAAGAACCCCGACCTTACGCTGATCATCAAGGACCGGCCCGGCAATCCAACCAATGGCGAACTGAACACCAAGCGCGCACCTTTTGACGACATTCGAGTTCGCGAGGCCTTCGTGCGCTCCGCCGATATCGACGGTGCACTGGCCAGCGTCTATTTCAACCGCTACCACCACGCCTCCGGACCCTTGAGCTCGGCAACGCCGTTCTATTCCGGCGATTTCCGGAGCGCCGACGACTATGATCCGGATCGGGCCAACAAGCTGCTGGACGAGGCTGGCTGGACGGAGCGGGATTCATCCGGCTTCCGTACCAGGAACGGGCAATCTCTCGTGGTCCACATCCCGCTCGGTGCGTCGATCAGCCCGGCGGAACGCTCGCTTTGGGAGCAGGTACAGGCAACGGCCGGCCAGGTGGGCTTCGACGTTCGCCTCGAACCGGTCGGTGACACCGAGTCGAGCGAGCGCCAGGGCAAGTGGGACTACGACGTCACCCTGGACTATTGGAACACCAACACAGCCGACGTGCTGCGGATCGTCTTCGGTTCCGAGTTCCTCGGCGCCGCCGGCTCGGGCGGCTATCACCAGAACGGTTCGGGCTTCCAGAACGCGACCTTTGACGACATCGTGGAGAAAGCGCTGGAGACGCAGGATCCGGACAAGCGCCGTGCCCTCTATTATCAGGCGCAGAAGCTCATCTCCTCCCAGTATCTGCAGCTGCGAACCTATCCCCAAAGCACGCGCCTCGGCGTCTACAAGAGCGCGCACGGCGTGGCGCTGGAACCTTCGCTGACGGTCACGACGCTCTATGACGCCTGGGTCTCGAAATGAGCGTTGCCGAGCATGCCGGATGGCAGGCGCCGACGAGCGGCAGGCTCCGGCGTCTCCTTCAGCGGACGGCACTGCGCGCTGGAGGGGGGCTGCTCGTGTTGCTCGCCTCGGCGACCGTTACCTTCTTCGCCCTGCACCTGACGCCGGGCGATCCGGTGCGGGCGCTTCTCGGCGGGCCGACATCCAACCCCACGCCCGAGACCATCGCCGCGGCGATCAAGGAGTTCGGCCTGGATAAGCCCCTGCTCACGCAATATGGGCTCTATCTCGGCCGGCTGCTGCGCGGCGACTTCGGCATGTCCTTCTCCCAACATATGCCTGTCGCCGACGTGATCCTTGAGCAGGTCGGATCGACTGTGCAATTGACCACGGCCTCGCTGCTGGCGGCCTGGGTGCTGGCGTTGATATCCGTCCTTGGCACGACACGTCGAGCAGCCTGGCTCAGCGGATTGGGATCGGCGATCGAAACCGTCAGCGCCTCTCTGCCGCAATTCTGGCTCGGCATCGTGTTGCTGGCTATATTTTCCTTCGGCCTGCGCCTCGTGCCGCCCGAGGGCAATGACGGCCTTGCCAGCCTCATCCTGCCGACCCTCGCGCTGGGCCTTCCTCTTGCCGGCTTCCTGGCGCAGGTGATGCGTGAGTCGCTCGAGCTCGCGCTGGACCAGCCGTTCATCCTCTCCGCACGCACGCGCGGCCTCGGTGACTGGAGCGTCCGCTGGCGTCATGCGCTGAGACATGCCGTGCTGCCGGCCATCAGCCTATCGGCCTGGGCCGTCGGCTCCCTCATTGGCAATTCCGTGCTGGTGGAACTGATCTTCTCGCGCCAGGGCCTTGGCCGCCAGCTCTATCAGGCGGTCTCGTTGCAGGACATGCCGCTGACCATCGGCATCACCCTCTTCGTCACCCTCGTCTACATCGTCACCAGCATCCTGGTGGACGTCCTCTATGTCATCGTGGATCCTCGCCTCGAGGCGGACGGCCGATGAGCACCTCCGATACGGGCCTGCCAATGCCACGCGAGGGCGGCTTGCGCTCCAGGCGACTTCCCGAGCCCGGTATCACCTGCGCCGTTCTCTTCCTGGCAGCGATCACCGTTGCCGCTGTCGCGCCGCAAGTATTTTCGCACGCCAATCCGCTGGCGATCGCCCCCCGGGAGGCCTTCCAGCCGCCCAACTGGGGACATCCTTTCGGCACGGACCAGTCGGGCCGGGACATCTACAGCCGGGTCATCTATGGCGCACGCCAATCGCTCCTGCTCGGTATCGGCGCAGTCGCCCTCTCGATGGCCATCGCCATTGTGCTTGGCCTCACAGGTGGGCTCGCCGGCCGGCTTGCGGAGCGTGTCGTCGGCTGGGTTCTGGACGTGCTGTTTTCCTTTCCCACCATGATCCTGGCGCTGCTGTTCGGCGCCCATCTCGGCAATGGGCTGGTGCCCCTGGTGATCGCCACGGGAATTGGCAATGCGCCCGGCTATGCCCGCATGGTCTTCGGGCAAGTGCTCACGGTAAGGCACGCGGGCTATATCGAGGCGGCCCGCGCCCTGGGACACGCACCGTTGCGCACTACCTTTCGGCAAGTCCTGCCCAATGCGATGCGTCCCCTCATCGTGACGATCACCATGGGCGTAGGCCAGGCCATCGTCTGGGCGTCGGCCCTGTCCTTCCTGGGGCTCGGCGCCCGCCCTCCGGCGGCCGAATGGGGCACGATGCTCTCGATGGGCCGAAATTTCGTGCAGCAGGCCTGGTGGCTGACCTTCTTTCCCGGCCTCGCCGTGGTGTTGACCACACTGGCAACCACCATAACGGGCCGCTATCTGCAACGACGAATGGAAGGACGCACATGATGGGCAAGCAGCATCTTGTCGTCGAGAATCTCTCGGTCATGCTCGGAGAGGGGCCGGCGCGCCGCGAGGTCGTGCGCAATATCTCCTTTACGGTCGAGCCGGGCAGGGTGGTTGCCCTGGTTGGCGAATCCGGTTCGGGCAAAAGCGTGACCGCACGCACGCTCGTTGGCCTGACGGGGCCGGGGGCGCAGATCAGGGCGCGGCGACTGGAATATGGGGATCGAAACCTCCTGTCCCTGTCTCAGGCGGGCTGGCGTTCCCTGCGGGGCAAGGATATCGGCTTCGTTCTTCAGGATGCGCTCGTCTCGCTCGATCCCTTGAGGACCGTCGGCCAGGAGATCACCGAGGCGCTCTCCGCCCACGGTGCGAACGATCGAAGCCGCAATCAGCGGCGAATGCTCGATCTGCTCGATCTCGTCGGCGTTCCCGAAGCGGCTTTGCGAGCGCGCCAGCGATCGGGCGAATTGTCCGGAGGCCTTCGCCAGCGCGCCCTCATCGCGACGGCACTGGCCCTCGATCCCGCCATCGTGATTGCCGACGAGCCGACCACGGCCCTCGATACCACCGTACAGGCACAGATCCTTGACCTGCTTGCCGTGATCAAGCAGAGGGGCAGCGGCCTCCTGATCATCAGCCACGACCTCGCGGTGGTGGCGCGGCTTGCCGATGAAGTCCTGGTACTGCGCCATGGCGAGGTGGTCGAGCAGGGAGCGACCGAGGACGTGCTCGCTCGCCCCCGGCATCCCTATACCAAGTCTCTTCTTGAAGCCGTCCCCGGCAGACGTCGGCGTGGCAGCCATCTGTCGCAGGAGGATCACCGGCAAACGGTCACGAGGCTCGCGCGCCTGCCCCGCACGGTGCTGGAGGCCAGCGATTTGTCCAAGATTTATACCGGCCCGGATCACCGGCAACGGCCTGTGGTGGATGCTGTGAGCTTCAGGCTCGAATCCGGCCAGACGCTGGGGATCATCGGAGAATCCGGATCCGGAAAGACGACGGCGGCTCGGCTGGCGCTTGGTCTGGTCGAGCCGAATACGGGCACGGTGACTTTCGACGGCGCGCCCTGGGTGAGCGCCGGCGGCAGGGTTTCCGAGCGTCAGCGGCGGCCGCGGCGGCCGGAGTTTGCCATTATCTACCAGGACCCACTGAGTTCCTTCGACCCGCGCTGGAGCGTCGGGCAGATCCTTGGCGATGCGCTCGATGCCGGCGGCGTGGCGAGAGCCGAGCATCGCGAACGGATTGATGACCTGCTTGGGAAGGTCAGGCTGACGCCGGACTATGCCAGGCGGTGGCCTTTGCAACTCTCGGGGGGACAGCGCCAGCGTGTGGCCATCGCCCGTGCCATCGCTTCCAGGCCCAAGGTCATCGTCTGCGACGAGCCGGTATCCGCCCTCGACGTCTCCGTGCAGGCGCAGATCCTCGATCTGCTGACGGACCTGCAGGCGGAACTGGATGTTTCCTACCTTTTCATCTCCCACGATCTCGGCGTGATCCGGCACATGAGCGACGCTGTGCTCGTGATGCGGCATGGCAAGGTGGTGGAACGCGGGCCGGTCGAACAGGTCTTCCAGCATCCCCAGCATAGCTTCACCCGGCAGCTTCTCGCGGCGGCTCCGCGCATCGAGCTTGCGCCGCGTGGCCGGACGGCGAGCCAGGGACCGTTCATCCCCGAGTTTCCGGACAGACTCTTAGCAAGGCCGGAGCATTAGAAATACCATAGGAAGTGGAGAGCGGCTCGTGCCGCTCAACATATGATTCTGGTCGCAACCAATCAGATGCAAAATCAGGTCCCGACGATCTACCGCAGAGCCTGCTCGCTGCCGCCGCCGACATGCACTCGATGCAGCGCAATTTCGTCGTTCACTGCGCTCAACGCCGACTGGACGACGGCGAGTCTGTGCATCGCCTCGAATGCGGGCGGGTCGCTCGACGCTGCGAGTTCTTCGATTACGGAAAGTCGTGCAGCTTCCAGCTTTGAGCGGAGAGTATGCACGGGATAGGTCTCGTCCATATCCATGATCGCTCTCATAAAAGCCCGGCGTAAGAGGGATGGAGCCAGGCAAGTTTATGGGCGGAGGCCCCCTGCCACTGTCTCGATAATGCGGCCACAGCTGAGAAGATTCCCTGGAGGATGCCGTTCTCGTGGGCTGGCAGGCGCCACGGCGTTATTCGGGGAGACTGCGGCGGCCGAAATTCGTCATGCCCGCTGCAACCGCCTCCGCATTCTCGCCGATAAGAGGCCTGGTTCAACGGCTCCACAAAGTGATACGCGCAAGAACCCGCTGCGCGAGACCCGCAAGGGCCATGACCGGCGCGGCCATGAGCAGGATAGCGGCACAAAGATGCGCCCATTCCTCGGCGTCCGATCCGGCCTGTTGCTCACGCACGCTCATCTGCGCTGCGAGGAAGGGTGGCATCGTCATGGCCTGGTTGCCCGCCAGATAGACGGAGAGAAGGTACTCGTTCCAGCAAAGCAGAAAGATGAGGAAGCCCGCCGCGACGATGCCGGTCGCGGCCATCGGCACCACGATGGAAAAGAAGATCTTGAAGTGGGAAGCTCCGTCGAGTTGCGCCGCCTCCTCCTGGTCACTGGCTCCATCGCGGAGAACAGGGCGCAGGAGCCAGATGGCGACAGGCAGATTCGACGCGGTGTAGGCGACGATCAGCGCGAGGCGTGTATCCAATGCCCCCACCTGCTGAGCCATGAGGTAGACGGGCAAGACAATGACGATGGGCGGCAGAATTCGCGTGGCAAGAGCGCCCAACAGGATCGCCGACCCGTCGAAGGACGGTCCCCTGCCTGGATGCCTGGCAAATAGGACGATCAGCGACCCTGCAATCGCGATCGCAAGCCAGCGTTCTCCCGCAGCCGGCACGCAATAGGCGGCAATGGCGAAGGTTGCCGCCAGGAGCAGCAGTGCCACGCTGATCGATCCGATCCTGTGGCGAAATCGCGTGCAGCCATAAACTGCCAGGCCACCAAGTATCACGGTCAAAACCGTCGAGATGGACCCGACAATGACCGAATTCAGGTATCGGAGTAATGGATTGTCGCTTGAATCGGCGAGAATGTAGTTCCACGCGTCCAGATTTGGAGCGTAGTCGACGAACGGCATATAAACAGGGCCAGCGATTATCTCGCGCGCGCCCTTGAACGAGGTGACGGCCACCCAGTAGAGCGGAAACAGACATACCAACGACCACAGCGCCAGTATGGTGTAGGTCGTGATCGAGGCCGCACGCTTCATGTCCGGGAGTCCGACGCGTCAGTTCGGCTCACCTTGGACCAGCGCAGTTAGAATGAAATTACTCCTGCGAGAAGAAATGGGATCGCCAAGCAAGGCCTATGAACCGTCGCGGGTTTCTACTCCGCCAATGACAATGCCCTCGATAGGGCCGAAAGCCTGTTTCGGATATTTATCAACTCATCGAGATGAAAATTGGAGAAGTCTTCGATAAGCTTGCTATCGACTGCTTGTCCAAACAGCTGAACGTCTATTTCGGCATCTTCGATCGCATCCGAGACCAAGTCCCTCAACAGCTTGAGCTGCTCGCCTGTAAGCTCGATATGAATAGTCATGTTCCGGATTTCCATTGCAGGTCGGAAGGCCGGATGCCCAAACCAGCGGCAAGGCGTGGTGAGGCCGGTCTTGCAGCTGCACGCGGGCGGGAGAGCGAGATCGGCATTGGAGTTCTTCCGAAAGTCGAGCCGGAATGCACGAACAGGACGCCGTGGTTGATCGCACGGCGCCCCTTCATGCGCGAAAGAGCGACAGTTCAGGTGGCGATATCGATCTCCGAAAAGTCGTATGGAATTTTCTGCGGCGTCGGCTGGTAGCCTCGGACATTGGCCCTGGTTGCCGCGATGGTATCCGAATAGAACAGGATGGTTGCGCCGCCCTCTTCTTGAATGAGGCGCTGCGCCTTCCGATAGAGGTCGGTGCGTCTGCCTTCGTCGAGAGTCTTGCGTGCTTCGAAGACGAGATCGTCGAAATCCTTGTTTCGCCAATGCGTCTCATTCCAGGCTGCGGTGGACAGGAACTCCAGCGACAATGCCTCGTCCGCCGAGCGCCCGTCCCAGCTCGTTACGACAAAGGGCTTCTTCAACCAGATATTCGACCAGTAGTCGGAGGCGGGCGCCACGATGATGTTGACGCGAATGCCGGCTGGTTCGGCCTGCGCCTTGAACAGCGTCGCCGTTTGAATGAGATCGTTGTTGACGGCGGAGGTATAGAGGTCGAGGTCGATGCCGTCAGGGTGCCCCGCCTCGGCCAGCAGCTTGCGGGCTGCCGCGATATCGGGCTTGTAAGGCGTCTCCGGCAAACCATAGGTCTGCCAGGGCGGAATAGGGGTGTCATAGGCGACGCTGCCGTGATCGCCGACCAGGGCCCGACGAAATTGCTCGCGATTGACAACGAGCTTGAGCGCCTTTCTGACGCGGACGTCGTTAAAAGGCGCAACATCGGTGAAGGCGGCAAGGCCCGTCCAATAGGAAGTGCGAACGGAGTGGATCCGGATATCGGCATTTCCCTCCAACTGCTGCAGCCCCAGCGCGGGAAGATTTGTGACAATATCGACCTGGTTGGCGAGGAGGGCCGCTTTGCGGGATGCCGGCTCGGCAATCGCCCGCAGTTCGATCCGGTCGACATGTGGCTTGCCAGCCTGCCAATAGTGACCGTTGCGCACAAAGATCGCAGGCTCTTCGCCTGGAACGAATCTCTCGACCTTGAAAGGCCCGGTCCCAATGCCCGCCGTTCGCAGCTGCTCGGAGGTCTGGCCTGCGCGCACGATGTAGGTGAAGCGATTTGCAATCAGAAGCGGGAATTCGACGACCGGGGCCTTGAGGCGAAATTGCACCGTGTGGTCATCGAGGGCGACGACGCCGTCTGCACTGAGTTGACCGAGCACGGCCGCGGCCGCCGATTCGGTTTTCGGGTCGATCAGGCGGCCGAAGCTGTAGACCACGTCTTTCGCCGTGAAGGGCGTGCCGTCCTGGAACTTCACGTCCTTGCGCAGCGCGAAGGTCCACGCCTGTCCGGTCGCATCGGGTGTCCAGTTCAGGGCAAGCTGTCCTTGGGGTGCGAAACGCTCGTTGGGGACGACCAACCTCTCGTAGACCAGGCTGATCCGGGCGGCATCGTTGTCGGTGTTGGAGAAGGCGGGGTCCAAGGTACCCTTCACGCCGTCGGCTTCGCCCGTGGCAATACGGATGGTCTTGGCTGCCGCAGCCTGCGCCGGCGATTGCAGTCCCAAGAACGCGCTTCCGCCAAGAGCCGCCCCACTCCAGAGGACCTGGCGCCTGGATACTTTAAATTCAACCGACATCTACGAATTCCACTTTGAAACCTGAATCATCAGCAGCGTTCTTGCCGCGGCCTCACGAGAAGATCACGGCGCAATCTATAAATCAATAAACTTTATAGATTTTATGTATTGATAGTCTGATCTCCAGCTTCGCCGGTGCGCCAGCAATTTCAGCGCGTCATGCCTGAGAAGTGGATCTGCCGAACCCGGATCCCAAGGCCGGCATGCTTAATCTTATATGCAAAGAAAAAGTCGTAATATGCTCAATAAACTTACATTTCAGTGCAAGATCTGGCTGAGGAACTGCCGGGTTCGTTCGTGCTGGGGGTTGGAGAAGAAGGCATTGGGCTCGTTCATCTCCACGATCTGCCCAGCATCCATGAAGATCACGCGGTCCGCAACCTGGCGGGCAAAACCCATCTCGTGGGTGACGCACAGCATGGTCATGCCGTCATTGGCCAGCGAGACCATGGTGTCGAGCACCTCCTTGACCATCTCCGGGTCGAGCGCCGAGGTCGGCTCGTCGAACAGCATGATCTTGGGGTTCATGCACAACGCCCGCGCGATCGCCACGCGCTGCTGCTGGCCGCCCGACAGCTGCCCGGGATATTTCCTGGCCTGGTGCGGGATCTTCACCCGTTCCAGAAAGGCCATCGCACGGTCCTCCGCCTCCTTCTTCGGCATCTTGCGCACCCAGATCGGCGCCAGCGTGCAGTTCTCCAGAACCGTCAGATGCGGGAAGAGATTGAAGTGCTGGAACACCATCCCGACTTCCCGCCGAACCTCGTCGATGCGCTTGAGGTCGTTCGTCAGCGGAATACCGTCCACCGTGATCGAACCCTTCTGGAACTCCTCAAGCCGGTTGATGCAGCGGATCATCGTCGACTTGCCCGAACCAGACGGACCGCAGATCACGATCCGCTCCCCGCGACGAACCTCCAGGTCGATGTCCTTCAGAACATGAAACTCACCGTACCACTTGTTCACATGGGTAATCCGGACGGCGACGGGGTCGAGGGCGGCTTTGGTGACCATTTGCGGCATTCCGTGGATTGCGGTCATTGAATTTGGCTCGACATTCCGCTTCAGCTCTGTCGGGAGTGGCGAATGGCGTCGATATGCTCGGGCCCGATGCCGCAGCAGCCGCCGACGATGGTCGCGCCCAGCCCGACCCAATGACGCACCCATGTGAGGTAATTCTGCGGGTCGAGATCGGCGCGGATTTCCGAGATGCCGGCATAGGGCGTATCGGAAGGCGGCTCCGGCAGGAAGGCGTTGGCATAGACGCCGAGGCCGATGCCTTGCCTGCCCGACGCGAGAATGGCTGCATGCGCCGCGCTGACGGCCTGGCTCATGGCCTCAGGCTGACTGCAGTTGAAGAGGATGCTCCGCGCGCCCCTGTCCAGCGTCTGCGCCACGGCCTCGCCGACGGGTTGACCCGAACGCAGTTCCGGCGGGCCCTCCCGCCCATCCTCGTCCCGCAGCGTGTAGGACACCCAGACGGGCAGGCCCGTCGAACGAACGGCCTCGATCGCGGCGAAGGCCTCCGCCGTCGAGCTCTGCGTCTCGATCAGCCAGAAATCGACATGAGCCGCAAGGCCTTCGACCAACACCTGGAGGATGGCGGGCGCGCGGCTCGGCTGGAAGCGGGAGGGACGATAACTTTCGAACAGCGGCGGCAGCGACCCGGCGACCCGAACCCGGCTTCCGGCCGCATCGGCGACGGCGCGGGCGAGGCTGCCGGCGCGCGCCGCCAAGGCGATGCCCTCGCTCGCGAAGCGCTCCTCGCCGATCATGTGCGGCACGATCCCGTAGGAATTGGTGGTGATGATTTCCGCGCCGCTCTCGACATAAAGCCGGTGGGCCTTTTCCACGAAGTCGGGCGCCTCGATCAGGGGCAAGGCCGACCATTCGGGCAGGCGGAAGGGCGCGCCGAGGCGCTCCAGCAGGCGGCCCATGCCGCCGTCGAGAATGGTGAAGGTATCGGCTTGCATACTCACGATGACGTCGCTTTCACGAATGTGCGGCCGCGGCCGCGCGCCCGAACTTGAGTTCGAGGCGGTACTGGATCAGTTCGAACAGGATGGAGAGCAGCCAGTAGATCGCCGCTGCCGACGTCAGCATCTCCATGTAGTGGAAGGTCGAGCGCCCGTAGGATTGAGCCAGGAAGTTCAGCTCCCACAGGCCCATCAACGAGACCAGCGAAGAATCCTTGAGCATGGAGACGAACTGCGTCCCGGCCGGAGGGATGATCACGCGCATCGCCTGGGGAGCAATGACCTTCAGCGCGATCATCCAGCGGTGCAGCCCCAGCGCCATTGCCGCTTCGCTTTGCCCCTTCGGCACGGCCATAATGCCGGAGCGGATGGTCTCGGCAAGATAGGCGCCGTAGTTCAGTGCCAGCGCGAGCACGCCCGATGTCAGCGCCGACAGCACGATGCCGAGCTGGGGCAGCGCCAGATAGATGATCAGCACCTGCACCAGCAGCGGCGTACCGCGGAAGAGGGACGCATAGAAGGTCGCGACAGCGAAGGCGACGGGATTGCTGGAGAGCCGGCCGAACGCCGTCAGCATAGCGACCACCAAGGCCAGTGCCATGGAGATCGCGGTGACGAAGATCGTGAGCGCCGCGCCCTGGAGGAAGCCATCCGGCGCGAGCCTTAGCCCGAGCAGGAAAGGCAGCTTCTGCCGGATCAGTCCGAGGTCGAGCCCGAGGCCCAGGAAACCGAGCAGCAGGATGGCGGCCATGAGCGCCCAGACCAGCCAGACCTTGTGCCGGAAGGCAAGGCCGCCCCTGGCGAGCCCTGTCCGGGCGCCTTGGAGATTGCCCGCGGCCTCCTCAATCGACATCTTTGGTGATGTCCGCGCCGAACCATTTGCTGGAGATCTTGGCGAGCGTGCCGTCCGCCTTCAACGCACCGAACACGCGCCTGACCTCGGCATCCCATTCCGGATCGCCCCTGTCGGTGACCACCGCATTGGGTTCGGCGAAGAGGGGATCGCCGACGATCTTCAGTTTCTTGGTGGTCTCGATGCCGCCCTTGGCCGTTGCCAGAGAGGCGACGATGGCATCCAGGCGCACACCCGGCCCGAGGGCGAGGTTCTGGAAGTTGACGGTCTCGTCGCCGGGAACGGCAATGGCGTCCTTGAAGGGGAAGGCAATCGGCTTGTGGCCGGGTATCGAGAAGCTGCGGTTGACATAGGCCTCGTAGGAAGACCCCGTGCCCACACCCACCTTCTTGCCGGAGATATCGGCGGCGGATCGAATGGCCTTCTCATCCTGGTTTACGACCAGGACCGCCGGCGCGTTATAATAGATCACCGGGAAATCGACGACCTTGGCCCGGTCGTCGGTCGGCGTGGCCGAAGAGATCGCCACGTCCCAGCGCCCGGACCATTTGCCGCCGATGATCGCTTCCCACCCGGGCGTCTCCAGCTTGAGCTTCACGCCAAGCCTGTCGGCAAAGGCGTGGGCCACGTCGACATCGAAGCCGTCGAGTTCGTTCTGGGCATTGATGAAGCCGAAGGGCGGATAGTCGTTAACGAGGACATCGACGACCTGTCCGGATTTCTTGACGCGGTCGAGCGTCTCGCCCGCCAGGGAAGGGGAGGCGGACCAAGTAGCCAGAGCCAGGATTGCGATGGTGGCGCGGAGGCGTGATCTCAGCCGGTTTCGAGCGGGCGACATGGCCTGTCCTTTGATTTTCTCGCCGAAGCACGGTGGAGCTCTGGCAGAGCGTTGGAGGCGTTTCGTTCCCCTCGTACCATATTTATATATAAGGTATATAGAATTAGTAGATATATTTTGACCTGAAGCTTACCCTCCCGATGCGGCACGGTGGCCGAATTCAGTGCAACCCCGCCTTGATCGCGCGAGCCAATCCCGCTGGATTCTCCCAAGCCATGGAATGTCCTGCATCGGCGACGATTTCCACCGATACGCCGTGGCGCGGTAGTTCGCCGGTGTCCGGATCAGGAAGGGAGGCACTGCCGAAGATCACGGTTTTTCGCGCGGGCAATGCATAAAGCCGTTCTCGCCAGGCGGGAGAGCAGCCGGCAACCAGGGAGGCTGCGCCCCGATACGCGGCCAAAGGCGAGCTCGCCGCAAGCGATGCGGCCCACACGCCATTGCCTTGCGAGCGGGAGGCTCGAACCAGATCGCCGTGACCGTGCCCCAGATAATCCGCCTCCGACATCGCGGCGATCCGTCGGCTGAAGAGCCCTCCGCCGGGATCCAGGTTCGGTTCGCCAAGCAGAAGGTTTTTCACGTGCCCCTTCAGGAGGCCGGCTGCTACGATGGCAACCGAACCGCCCATACTGTGGCCGAAGAGGTCGAGGGTGGGGAGAGCCAGGCTGCGAACCAGCTCGGCGATCGTTTGGGCATGGTGGCCGACGCCATATCCGAAGTCGGCGGGACGGTCGCTGAACCCTGAGCCCAGCAAATCGACGAGAAGCAATCGGCGGCCGCGCAAACTCGGATCGGCCGCGACGGTGGGATAGTCGCACGAGGAGGCGCAGCCAAGGCCGTGTATGAACAGCAAGGGCGCATCGCCCTCGCCCAGATCGTGATATCGCAGATGCGCCTGTTCGCGTTCCAGCCAGAGGGATTTCATCGCTGCTTCTCATGCCATTCGACTGCAAGCGGGGCGATTGAGGGACCCGCCGTCCGACGTGCGGCGATCCCCGCTGCCACGTCGAAAACCCGGATCCGCGCTTGGCATGGATCCGGGCTCCGCGCATAGTATCGCGCCAGGCTCAGAAGTCGCCCGGTCCGATGCCCGGGGCGCCGGCAGCCGGCTTGTCCTTCGGCAGTTCGGTAACCAGGGCTTCCGTGGTGACGATCAGCGACGCCACCGAGGCCGCATCCTGCAGCGCCGTGCGCACGACCTTGGCCGGGTCGATGATGCCGGCCTCGATCAGATCGACGAACTGCTCGCTCTGGGCGTTGAAGCCAAAGGTCTGCGACTTGTTCTCCAGGATCTTGCCGACCACGATCGAGCCTTCAACGCCTGCGTTCTCGACGATCTGTCGAATGGGCGCCTCCAGGGCCTTGAGTACGATCTGGACGCCGGCCTGCACGTCGGAATTGTCGCTCTTGATCCTGCCGACAGCAGCCTTGGCCCGCAGCAGCGCCACGCCGCCCCCGGGCACGATTCCCTCGGCGACAGCTGCCCGGGTGGCATTCAGGGCATCGTCCACCCGATCCTTCTTTTCCTTCACCTCGACCTCGGTAATGCCGCCGACGCGGATCACCGCGACACCGCCCGCAATCTTGGCCAGCCGTTCCTGCAGCTTCTCGCGATCATAGTCCGAGGTCGTCTCCTCGATCTGCACCTTGATCTGAGAAACGCGGGCGTCGATGTCCTTCTTCTTGCCGGCGCCATCGACGATCGTGGTGTTCTCCTTTTCGATGCGCACGCGCTTGGCCCGCCCGAGCTGGCCCAGCGTGACGTTCTCCAGCTTGATGCCGATGTCCTCGGAGATGGTCTCTCCCGCGGTCAGGATGGCGATGTCCTCGAGGATGGCCTTGCGGCGATCGCCGAAGCCGGGCGCCTTGACGGCGGCGACCTTGAGCCCACCGCGCAGCTTGTTGACCACGAGCGTGGCAAGCGCCTCGCCCTCGACATCCTCGGCGATTATGAGCAGCGGCTTGCCCGTCTGCACCACCGCTTCGAGCACCGGCAGCAAGGGCTGCAGCGATGTCAGCTTCTTCTCGTGGATGAGGATGTAGGGATCGTCGAATTCAGCGATCAGCTTCTCGGTATTGGTCACGAAATAGGGCGAGAGATAGCCCCTGTCGAACTGCAGACCTTCGACGACATCGAGCTCCGTATCGAGGCTCTTGGCCTCCTCGACCGTGATCACACCCTCATTGCCGACCTTCTGGAAGGCCGTGGCGATGATACGACCAACCGAGTCGTCGCCATTGGCGGAAATGGTGCCGACCTGGGCGACCTCGTCGGAGGACTTTACCTTCTTGGCTCGCTTTTCAATATCCTTCACGGCCTCGGCGACGGCGAGATCGATGCCGCGCTTGAGGTCGAGCGGATTGAGGCTGGCCGCGACGGCCTTGGCGCCTTCCTTGACGATCGCCTGGGCCAGGACGGTCGCGGTGGTCGTGCCGTCGCCGGCAAGATCGTTGGTCTTCGCAGCGACTTCGCGCAGCAGTTGGGCACCGAGATTCTCGAACCTGTCCTCGAGTTCGATCTCCTTGGCCACCGTCACCCCATCCTTGGTGATGCGGGGCGCGCCATAGGATTTCTCGATGACGACATTGCGGCCCTTGGGACCCAGCGTCACCTTCACCGCATTGGCGAGCGTATCGACGCCGCGCAGCAGCCGCTCGCGGGCATCGCCGGAAAATTTAACGTCCTTGGCAGCCATTCTTGTCTCCAAATGAACTGGTTGTGATTGAGGGACTGGTTCAGGCGACGATGCCGAGAATGTCGGATTCCTTGAGGATCAGCACATCTTCGCCGCCGATCTTCACTTCCGTTCCCGACCACTTGCCGAACAGCACGCGGTTACCGACCTTGACGTCGAGAGGCTGGAGCTTGCCGCTCTCGTCGCGGGCTCCCGGGCCGACGGCGACGACTTCTCCTTCCTGGGGCTTCTCCTTGGCGGTGTCGGGGATGATGATCCCGCCTTTGGTCTTTTCCTCGCCTTCGAGCCGGCGAAGGACGACACGATCGTGCAATGGACGAAAGCTCATGAACGACTTCCTTCAAGAGGGGCGAGTTCCTTCTCCCGAGGCCGGGAAAGGTATTTCGACCGTTATGTGACAACCCATGGGTAAACCGGGCCGGCTTCGGGTGTCAATAATAGAATACTAATTTTATAGACTAACTTGACATGAAAGAAAATTGCTCCAATCCTCTTACCAGCGAGGCGTAGGGGAGTGCGCCGTCGGCAATCGACAGGGGCGTCTTGCCGCCCCTCCCTTTCCTGCGGATCGGAGCCGTTCATGAGCACCACCGACGCGGCGGGTACCGCCACTCCTCTGTCCTCCACGGCCGGCGGCGCCCTGGCCGCCAATCGCCTGTCTCTGCCCGAAGTCATCGCCCAGTCGATCGGGACGGTGGCGCCGTCGGGTACACCGGCTCTGGTAATACCCGTGGTGTTCGCCGCTGCGGGCAACGGCACCTGGCTGGCCTACCTGTTTGCCACCATCGCCCTGCTGTTCGTGGCGTGGAACGTCAACCAGTTCGCCCGTCACACCGCTAGTCCCGGCGCCCTCTACGTGTTCGCCGGCCAGGGTCTTGGCCGGCTATGGGGCGTGATCGCAGGCTGGTCGCTGCTGATCGCCTACCTGTTCACGGCCGGCGCCGTAATCGGCGGTTCGGTCAACTCTCTTCTCGTCCTGGTCCACACGTTGGGGCTGCAGAGCGCCGACCGGCTCCTGACCGTCCTCATCAGTCTCGCCGTGATCATCGGAGCCTGGCTGCTGGCCTATCGCGACATTCGCCTTTCGACGCGCGCCACGCTGGCGATCGAACTTGCAACCGTCGCCTTGATCCTCCTCGTGGTCCTGGGGGCGATCTTCGTGATAGGCCCCGCGGTCGACGGCGCACAGCTGTCCCTCGCCGGCGTCGGGACCGACCAGCTGCGGCTCGGCCTCGTGCTTGCCTTCTTCAGCTTCGTCGGCTTCGAGAGCGCCACCACATTGGGTGCCGAGGCAAGGGATCCCCACCGCGCCATTCCGCGGGCCGTCTTCGTGAGCGTGCTGGGCATCGGCTTGTTCTTCGTCATCAGCGCCTATGGGCTGACCAGCGTCTTTCATCCCCTGGCGGTGACGCTCGACAAGGCCGAAGCGCCGCTTACGACGGCTGCCGAAGGCCTCCACGTCGGATTCGTCGGCAGCCTGATCGATCTGGGTGTCGCGCTCAGCTTCTTTGCCTGCACCCTGGGCAGCATCAATGCCGGCGCCCGGGTTCTATTCGCACTCTCGCGGCATGGCCTGTTTCATCGCTCGGCGAGCGTGGCCCATCGGGTGAACGCCACGCCGCATGTGGCTGTCACCATCCTCGCGCTGATCGCGATCGCGCTGTCGTTGAGTCTGACCCAGGCCGGATACGGTCTGCTCGACACGTTCGGCCTGCTCGGAACCATCGCCACCTATGGTTTCCTGTTTGCCTACATCCTGGTGGCAGCCGGCGTTCCCTTCTTCCTGCATCGGATAGGTCGCTACAAATCGTGGCACGCGCTCACGAGCCTCGTCACCATTCTTCTCCTGCTGCTTCCGCTGGCCGGCAGCGTCTATCCCGTGCCTGCCTGGCCCTACTCCATCCTGCCCTACATCTTCCTTGGCCTTCTGGCGCTCGGCGTCGCCTGGTTCCTGCTTCTCAAGCTGGTCTCGCCCGCTTCTCTCGAAGCCCTCGAAGCCGATCTCGTCCCCGCCGGCAGCGAGGCGGTGAAGCCATGAGCCGGAATACACGCAGGACACTTCCCGAAAGCCACCATGTCGTGCTGAGCAACCGGCTGCGCCATCATTATATCGAGGTGGGCGGCGAAGGACCGACCCTGGTTTTCCTGCATGGATACACCGACAGCTGGCGCAGTTTCGAGCTGCTCCTTCCTGCGCTGGCGCAGGGCTTTCGGCTCCTTCTGCTGGACCAGCGCGGCCACGGCTACAGCGAGCGCGGCCATCGCTACGCTGTCCGGGATTTCACCCAGGATGCGGCGGAGTTCATCGAGACGGTCGCCAAGGAACCAGTACATCTCGTCGGGCACTCGCTGGGCAGCATCGTGGCTCAGCGAGTCGCTTCGGCCCATCCGGACCTCGTGAGGAGCCTCGTCCTGATCGGTGCGGCCCGCAGCGCCGCGGACCACCCGGGACTGCTCGAGCTAAGGGCGGAACTGGCTTCCCTCGGCACGATCACACGCGATTTCGTGACGGCCTTCCAGCGCGGCACGACCTACAGGGAGATCGATCCGGCTCATCTGGACACCTTCGTCCAGGAGAGCCTGAGGCTGCATCCCGAAACGTGGCGCGGCGCCCTGGACGGTCTGCTGGGTGATTGGGACATCACACGCTCACCGCTGCTCCATCCACCGGCATTGTCCCTGTGGGGCGCACAGGATACGGTATTCGACAAGGGAGCCCAGGTCGAGCTGGCCCTCCACCTCAAGCACCTGACCGCCATTCACTATCCCGACGTCGGCCACGCGCCGCATTGGGAGATTCCGGATCGCGTGGCCCGTGACATTGCCGATTTCCTCGTCGTGCTGGACCAACGCGGCTCCCCTCTCAGGAAGGAACATCATCATGCCGCGGGATAGCCAGGGGCTGGAGGTTACCGGAAATGCCGCCTCGGTGTCGGCGCTGGACCAGGCCGTTGCCGACTATTACGCCTGGAAGGGGGACCCGCTCGCAGTGCTGCAGGGGGCGAGCGAACAGGATCCCGCCTTCACGCTCGGGCATAGTGCCACGGCCTCTCTTCTGGCCCTCAACGGGTTCCGAGGAGACAACCCGGCCGTGGTGACCGCCCTTGCAAAGGCCGAAGCGTCGATCGGGGGCGCCACATCGCGCGAGAAACGACACCTTGCCGCCGCCAAGGCCTGGGCGGACGGCAGGATAGTCGGCGCAACCGACATCTGGGAGGACATCCTCCTTGACCATCCCACCGACGCGCTAGCGCTGCGCTTCGCGCACGACAGTTACTTCTATCTCGGGCATTCGCTGAGCATTCGCGATTCAGTGGCTCGGGTCCTGCCGCGATGGGACGAGTGGAACCCCAATTACGGCTATGTTCTCGGGCAATACGCTTTCGGCCTGGAAGAAGCAGGCGAGCTGCAACGGGCTGAGGAGGTTGGCAGGCAGGCGATAACCCTCAATGAAGAGGACGGATGGGCGGTCCATGCCGTTGCCCATGTCCTGGAGACGCAGAGCCGGCAAGCCGAGGGCATCGATTTTCTGAAGGCGTCGCGGCCGGCCTGGAGCAAGGCTCATGCTCTTTCCATTCACAATGGCTGGCACCTGGCTCTCTACCTGATCGAGGAGGGGCATTCCGACGAGGTGCTTGCCGACTATGACCGGCATGTGGCGCCGCGCCTCGGTGCCGATTCACTGCTCGACCTCGTCGATGCATCCGCGCTCTTGTGGCGGCTGGAACTTGCCGGCGCCGATGTCGGCGAGCGCTGGAAGCCGCTTGCCAGCCAGTGGCTCACCCATGCGGAGGAACATGTGCTGGCCTTCAACGACCTGCACATCGCCCTGGCCGTATCGCGGGCGGGGGACAGGGAAGGCATCTCGCGGCTTCTGGCTTCGCTCGACGCCTATGCCCGCGAGGGCAAGGGCGACAATCGCGACATCACCGTCGATGTCGGGCGCCGCCTGATCGATGGCGTGCTGGCTTTCGCCAACGCCGATTACCTCTACGCAATCGATCGCATTCTGCCGGTCCGCTACAAGATCGTCCGCATTGGCGGCAGCCATGCTCAACGCGATCTGCTGACCCAGACACTGATAGCCGCGGCGCAACGCGGCGGACAGGTCAATCTTGCGCATGCCCTGCTTGCCGAGCGCCTGGCGGTGCGACCGACCCACAGGACGCGGCAGGCCTATCTTCAGTCGGCAGCGAGAGCGGCCGGGCACGAATGACCGGAAAGCGGGCCAAAAACATGGGCTTCACCGCGAAATGGCCTAGAGACAATGAAGTGCGACGACAGGGCGAGGGCAGCTTCCAGCCCTCTGGCGACCCGAGTAGCTGCCCGGCCCGCCTCCAACCGGCGCGCATCGGCATCACCTTTGGACCAGTCCTGTCGGGGCTGCGGCCCGCGCGTCGAAGACCCTGCGCGCGCAGTCCACTTCATCCAGATGATCCATGGTCCAGGCGTAGAGTGCCTTGAAGGGGGGCTGAAGCGAGCGGCCGAGAGAGGTGATCTCGTATTCCACAGCCACCGGCGAGACGGGAATCACGCGGCGTGATACCAGGCCGTTGCGCTCCAGCCGCCGCAGGCATTGTGTCAACGCCTTCTGGGTAACCCCCTCCAGCACCCGCTTGACCGCGTTGAAGCGCATCGGCCCGGCGTCGAGCACCGTCAGCACCATCATCGACCATTTGTCCGCGATCTGGTCGAACAACAGGCGGCTGGGGCAGTCGACCGAGAAACGCTGGCGCTCATGGTCGATCATGGTTTCCTCGCATATACCTAGGCGAAACAAGGTGCGTTATTGACGCTAGGTTTACACGATATACTTAAGACGCTCCCCTCACAACGGAGCTCTCTCGCGTGACCGCCACCACCCCCGACATTCTCTTCCGCCCGTTCAGACTGCGCTCGCTTGCGCTGCCCAACCGGATCGTCATGGCCCCCATGACGCGTTCCTTCGCACCGGGTGGCGTGCCCGGTCCCGCCAACGCCGCCTATTACAAGCGGCGTGCAGAGGGTGGGGTCGGCCTCATCCTGTCCGAGGGCACGGTGATCGACAGACCGGCCTCGCGCAACGATCCCGGCATCCCCTTCTTCCATGGAGACAAGGCACTTGCCGGATGGCAGGGCGTGATCGATGCGGTGCATGCGGCAGGGGGCCGAATGGGTCCGCAACTCTGGCATACCGGAGCGGTGAAGAGCTTCCTCACCGACTGGACGGCCGATGCCCCGGTCGAGAGTCCGTCCGGCCTCGACGCGCCCGGTGTGGCCCGGGGCGAGGCGATGAGCGAGGCGGCGATCGCAGACACGATCGCAGCCTTTGCCAAGGCCGCAGCCGACGCCAGGCGGCTCGGCTTCGATACCATCGAGCTGCATGGCGCGCATGGCTATCTCATCGATCAGTTCTTCTGGGCGGGCACCAATCGCCGCCAGGATCGCTATGGTGGCGCCACCATCGGTGAGCGCGCCCGGTTCGCCGCTGAGATCATCGCCGCCGTTCGCGCCGCGGTCGGCCCCGATTTCCCGATCATCATCCGTCTCAGCCAGTGGAAGCAGCAGGATTTCAGCGCGCGCCTGGCGGAAACCCCGGACGAGATGGCTCAATGGCTCCAGCCGCTGGTCGATGCTGGTGCCGATGCGTTTCACTGCTCGCAACGGCGCTTCTGGGAGGCTGAGTTCCCGCAGATCGACGGCGAGGAGGGCCTCAATTTCGCAGGCTGGGCCAAGAAACTCACGGGGGCGGCCACCATCAGCGTGGGATCCGTCGGCCTGTCCGGCGACTTCATGGGCGCCTTCGGCGGCGAGAACGCCGCCCGCTCGGACCTCGAAAGGCTGATCACGCGGATGGAGCGCGACGAGTTCGACCTGATCGCCGTCGGCCGTGCCTTGCTGAGCGATCCCCAATGGACGACGAAAGTGCGAGAAGGCGACGCGGACGGCCTGCGCGGCTTCGAGGCCACGGCACTTGCGGAACTCGCCTGAACGACATCCGGCGGCGGAGGGTCCGCCGCCGGTCCGCCTGATGCCGGCATATGCAGCGAACATCTTGGTGTCCAAGCGGAAAGGAGGCGGCCACTTTGGCGGCCGCGCTTGGACCCCGGCAGGCGATGACTCGAAAAGCCTGCCGGATTGCAGGTATTCTTCGAATGCATTGCCGGGTGTGTTGACTGATTCATGCTGGCGAACTATCCGCTGGCTATGAGCAAGCAAACGATTATTGGCCGCACATTCGATGCCCTCCTGTTCGACATGGACGGCACGATCGTGAATTCGATCGCCGTCGCCGAACGGGTGTGGTCGGACTGGGCGGAGAAGCATGGGCTGGATGTCGCTTCCTTCCTTCCCACGATCCATGGCCGGCGTGGCATCGAGACGATCACCTTGCTGGACCTGCCGGGAGTCGATCCTCAGGTCGAGATAGACGCCCTTCTGCTTGCCGAGATCGAGGATGTCGACGGCATCGAAGCCATCGAGGGCGCCGCCGCCTTTCTTCATTCCCTGCCGGCGGACCGCTGGGCCATCGTTACCTCCGCGCCGAGAGAACTCGCCGTGCGTCGGCTCGAGGCCGCCGGCCTGCCCATTCCGCCCGTGTTCGTCACCGCCGAAGATGTCGAACGAGGCAAACCTGCCCCCGACTGCTTCCTGCTGGCGGCGAGCCGCCTTGGGCGGCGAATCGAGGATTGCCTGGTCTTCGAAGACGCCCTGGCCGGCATTCAGGCCGGCGAGGCCGCCGGTGCGGCGGTGGTCGTCGTCACGACGACCCACAAGCACGCCCTCGACACGAAGCATCCGACCATCGACGGCTATGGCGAACTGACGGCCGCACTGCTGCGCGCCTGAGGGTACCGCTCACCGATCGGTTCGGCGTCCCGCGAAGGGCACGACGGCTTCAGGACCGTCCCACGCCCTTGCCGATCGTGAGGAGAAGCTCATCCAGTTGCCCGAAGGTCTCGTTGAACCCGCTGGTGCTTCCGGAGGCGATGGCATTGTCGAGAGCTTCCTTCGAGGGATAGAGGTCGTGCATGACCACCAGTGTCTCCTCGCCTCTTTCTTCGAAAGTCACCGTTGTAACGGCGCCATCGTCGCCGCCTTCCTCATTCGTCCAGACCAGGCGGGAATGCGGTATCACTTCGATGTAACGACCGAAGAACTCCATGGGCTGCTCGCAAGAAGGGTGGCTGAACACGAAGCGGTAGGTGCCCCCCGTCCGAACATCGACCTCGCAGGACAGGAAGGACACTCCGAATGATTTCGGCGCCCACCAGCGCCTGAGTAGCTCGGGCCTCGTCCAGGCCTCGAATACGGTGCGCGCCGGGGCCTTGAAGCTCCTTGTGACGACCAGCTCACGCTCGGACCTGCGCTCCACCGTCGTGCGCTCCTTCCCCAAAGTGGGATCACTCTCGCCTCTTGCGCCCATCGACCTGTTCCTCCTGCTTCAATTCCTCGACAACCTTGTCCAGCGCGTCGAAGCGTGAGGCCCAGAGCTGGCGGTATGTTTCGATCCATGCCGTCTCTTCCGCCAGTCGGCGCGGACCGAGCGTGCAGGTCCTCACGCGCCCGACCTTCTCCGTCGCTACCAGCCCGGCCTTCTCCAAGACGCCGACATGCTTCTTCATGCCCGTAAGGGTCATGTGGAATTTCTTGGCAAGGTCCGTGATCGAAGCGTCTGCACGCCCCAATTGTTCCAGAACGCCCCGACGGGTGGCGTCAGACAGCGCGGCGAACGAGGCATCGAGAGGGGCGGCTATATACTGAACCATGTGGTTCAGTATATAGCGTACGGATCAGCGTCATGCAAGGGAGGTCTGGCGCACAGGCAAGGGCAGGCGGGACGCTCCAGGAGCGTGCCAACACACTCCGTGAAGGTGAAGGCGGCGTCGCATGATTGCGCTGAGGCCGCAAAGCGCCAGGTCTTCTTCGACCTTACGGATTGACCCATTTGTTTTTTGGGTTCTTCAACCAGTCCTGGTAGTGCCTGATGATGTCGTCCCGCGTGATCTTGAAGCCCTTTCTCTTGGCCGCCGCCTCGATATTGTCGATCATCATCTTGCCCATCGCCTGCATCACCTGGTCGGCGTCGGGATTGCCGGTCGTCCAGCTCGTCGGCCACCCAGTGTAGGGGTTCCATGGAGAGGGGATCTCGCCCACCTTGATCGGCGACAAGTTGTCCGCGGCGATCATCAACCCCATGGTGCTGACATAGGCGAAGGCGGCGTAGGGCGCGGCCTGATCGAATGCCTTGTCCCAGTCGATATTGGGTTGATCCATCCAATCCTGGACACCGGGCGGTTGCCACTGAAAGGTGATGATCACGGAGCGGTCGCGTTCGTCCTCGTCGATGGATTCCAGATGCGGCCAGACCTCACGATAGAACGGATTTTCCGACACCTGCTGCTTGGCGCCCGAACCACCGGAGGTGAAGAATTTCGCGGACGCCCCGGCAAGCTTGCGCAGATATTTGTCCGCGACAGCCGCGCGTCGCTCGGACAGGCCGCGATTGTCATAGGCCTCCCCGCCGGTCCGGCTGGCATGCCCCTCCACGCCGATCCTGAGGTCGGCATGCGCCTTGAGGAACAGTCGCATCACCCCGTCAATCGCCTTCTGGTGCAGGGGCTTGAGGGCATCGCTGCCGATATCGTAGTTGTAGAGCAGGAAGAATGCGAAGTTCTTCATCGGTGCAGGCAGCCATAGCGCCAGTCCATCACCGGTCTTCTTCGGATCCGCGGCTCCCTTTCCGCTGATCTGCGCCAGGACTTCATCCCGGATGCGCAGCCACCGCACCACGAGATTATGGTCTGTCTTCGGGTCGAGCTGGCGCGTTATGCCGGTACGCACCCGAAACCGGCGGTCGGCCTCGTCGGCCACGTTCTTCCGTTCGGCGGCGGACAGGTGGTCATATCGCGTCGCCCAGACGCCGGGAATGTAGTAGTCGCCCATGTTTGTTCGCTCCATCATCATCGCGTTGAAATACGCAGCAAACGGCCACAGCGCGTCGCTCAACCAAGGCTCAGGAAGACTTGCTCTCCGGGTTGTTGAAGAAATCGATGACGTCGTGAAAAGGGATCTTGGCAATCGCCGAGCCACCCTCATGCATCAGGTCCTGCGGTCCACCGCGATGGCCAAATCGCACAAACTTGCCGCCCTGGCCGATGAATGAACCGATGCGATGCCCCGCCTCGTGAGCCAGCAGCTCGAAGATGGAGGTCCGATCGTCGCTGATAAGAGATATTCCCAATGCGGAATCCGTGACTCCGGATACGCGGGTGGCGGCCCGGTAGGGTGCCTTGGGGTCGCCGAGATCACCGGCACTCTCCACCAGGAACATGGTCAGGTCCGCGTTCTTGTCCTTCAACGTGCTGAACAGGTTCGCGAAGCGTTGCAGGACGACCATTGGCGGCAGCGGCGCCTTGTCGGTCATCTTGAGGTCGAGAATCTGCGCGACTTCGCGTTCATGCTCGAATGGCGCCGGGTTTGAGGAGACGAGCTCGAAGACGATATTGGCTTGCCCCGTCCAGATGGAGTTCATCTGTTCGACCATTGCCGCGATATCGAACGGTTTCTTGGAATGAAAGACGAGATTGCCCTGGGGGTCGCGGATCTGTACGGGCCGGATCGACAGCTTGACCTTCTTCGTTCGCAACACCGCGACGTCGAGCACTGCTGCCGGCTTCGAATGGCCTCGTGAGACGGCATTGACCTGCGCGCGCAGGGGGCCGCGCGGAGCGGCCGGAGAGATGCGAAAGTAGCGAGTGTCCGAAAAGCCTCCGGGCTTCAGGGAACTTATCAAGAGCGAGAGAAAGGCGGCGGGCAGGGAGTGCACCGCCTGGATGAAGCCCTGCAAGCTCAATTCCTCGACCTTGAGTGTTCGCGGCGCATCGAGACGCAGGCCGCTTCCACCAACCAGCCGCACGAAATTCGAGCCGTCCAGAGGCACGATGGCGCCAGGAAACGGCTTTGCGTCCTCGTCAACGCCGGCACGTGCAAAGACTTCCTGAAAGAACGCGGGCATGCTTGAACCTTCTTTGCTTCGCGCTCGTGGGCGCGTCCCGCAGGAGCGGCCCGCTGCAATAAAGCCGGGTGACCGGGGCATTACGAAGCCGAGGGCCAGTTCCTGTTCGCGGGAATCTGGCGTGCCGGGAGTCCTTTTGCCCCGCTCGACATCACCACATCATCTTATGCCTGGAATCCGCACTGCCTATCCCCCAAACATGGGATCGAGCGCAGGCACTGCCTGGACCGGTTTCTCCCTGGCGTCGCATGTTTCCCTCCGGACCCAAGGTAGAATCCAGAAGGGCGGAAACGTTCCTGCACAGCGCGAATCATGAGCAGCGCCACGGCTCGAAATTCGACGAAGCCCAGGCACCCCGGTGGTCAGCAGGGCTTCAGCCCACTCCAAGTCATTTCCAGAATTCACCCAGTATGGGCGCCCCCACGTGACTTTGCAGTGAGTTGGGCAATCTCGCGAGCGATTGGACGCCCGTTGGACTCACCAGCTTGCCGGGAGGTCCAATATTTCCAGGAATCGGCCTATCATCGCGTTGACCTGGTCGGGCACCTCGAGCGGGCAGAAATGCCCCGAACCCACCGTCTGGCCAAACCGGGTCTGCGGCGCGAGCGCGAAAAGGCGCGGCATGTCGGACAACGGCCGGGCGTTGGCGGCGATGTAAAGGCTCGGCGCGAGCATGCGGCCGGCCGCCTCGTTCGGATCGAAATCGTAGAGCCCCTTGAAGGCCGCAGCCATCAAGTGCCTCTCGGTGTGCAGCATCCTGGCGAGGATGGCCGCGCGTCGGTCGGGAGCATCTGTCGGCAGGAACAGCGCCTGCTCCACATAGGCCGAGATCGCGGCCCGGTAGTCGCCTTCTTCCAGTGTCTGCAGGAAAGCCGGCATCCTGGCGCGCGCAGCCTCCGGCCTCGTTACCGGCGAGTCGATCATCACGATAGCGCAGGCGAGATCAGGATGGCGAACGGCAAGGTCGAACGCCACGACACCGCCCATGCTATGCCCGATGACGATCGGCTTCGACAGGCCGATCTGGCCTGCGAGCCAGGCAAGGTCATCGGAGAAGACCTGCATCGAATAGGGCTGCCTGGGCTTGTCGCTCGTGCCGTGGCCTCTGAGGTCGACCGCAACCACCGCATGGCCGAGGCTGGCGAATTGCTCGAACTGCGGCGCGAAGAATGTGTGATCGCAGCACCAGCCATGGATGAGCACGATCGGCGGGCGCTCGCCATCGGCCAGTTCATAGCGCAGCGCCACCCCGTCTCTCATTGCCACGCGCACTGCTCGACCTCGCCGCAACCTGCCCAATATGTCGATGTCTAGCACGTCTCGCCGGCCTGTGCTTGGTATCTCGCGGATCAGTCCCGGGAAGCGCGAGCGGCCGGGAAAATGCCGACGGGCTTCCTGACGTACCCGTGCCCGGTCACGCCATGCGCTCGAAAACCCTCTTGAGACGTTGGATGCCCTGCTCGGTCTCCTCCTCGTTGCAGGCCGCATAGCCGAGCACGAGACCATGAAGCGGGGCGTCATGGCGATAGTGCTTCGACAGGGGCAGCACGTTGAGGCCGAGGTCCAGGGCCACCTCGGCAAAGCAGCGGTCGTCCAGGCCTTCCTCGAACAGTCCCGTCACCTGGATGCCGGCTTCGCCGGACAGCAACGTCAGCCGGCCAGGCAGTTCTGCGGCGCAGAGCTCATGAAATCGCTGGCGCCTCGCCGCATAGATGCGGCGCATGCGCTTGAGGTGGCGGGTCATCAGCCCTTCCATCATGAAATCCGCCAGTGCGGCCTGGAGAAGGAGGGGGGCGAATTGTCCCGTAATGCTGAGCGCGTGCTGGATGCGCTCATGCAGGGCAGGAGGCAGCACCATGAAGCCGAGCCGCAACGCAGGAAACAGGATCTTGGCGAAGGTGCCCACATAGATCACCCTTCCCGAATGGTCCGTACCCTGCATGGCCGGTATCGGCCGCCCCTGGAAGCGATACTCGCCGTCGAAATCGTCCTCGATCACCCAGGCATCATTCTGCGCGGCGACTTCCAGGAGCCGGAGGCGCTGCTCCATGCGCATGGTGATGCCGAGAGGGTATTGGCAAGCCGGCGTCACATAGATGAGGCGAGGCGAGGGTCTGGGGCGATCGAGCTGCCAGTCTTCGAGATTGGCGCGTAGCGGCACCAATTGCGCGCCCGCCGCCACGAAGGCGGACTGCGCGCCGAGATAGCCGGGCTCCTCCATCCAAACGGCTTCGCCGGGATCGAGCAGCAGCCGGGCCAGGAGGTCGAAGGCAGCCTGGGCGCCCGTGGTCACCACGATCTGGTCGGCCGTGCAGCGCACGCCGCGGGCCGTGCGCAGATAGATCGCCAGCGCCTCGCGCAGGGCCGGGTGGCCCACGACGTTGTAGGTGCCGAACAGCGTGGTCCCGGCAAAATTGGCGCGGCGCGCCAGCAGCCGGCTCCATACGCCGAACGGGAAGCTGCGGGCATCCGGCATACCGGGATGAAAGGCGACCTGGCCCGGCAAGCCATGATGATAGGGCTGGCGCATCATGGCCTCGCCCCGCCGCGATAGCGCGCATGGCGCCGCCTGGTGCTGGGCGGTCGCCTCGGGACGGGGCCTGACGGGCAGATCAACCACGACAGGCCGGGCACCGGGCCGGTTCAGAAGATAGCCTTCGGTGGCCAGTTGCTCATAAGCGGCAATCACCGTGTTGCGGGCGATGGCAAGGTCGCTGGCCAGCATGCGCGTCGAGGGCAGGGCGGATCCGGCGGGCAAGGTATTGTCCTGGATGAGCGAGCGCAGCGCCTTGTAGAGCTGGTGGTGCAGGGCCTCGCCGGCGGCGCGCTCCAGCATCAAGACATCGAGAGGAAAGGCCTGCCGCATGTGCCATCCTTTCTTGAAATCCCGTCTCTTCGCGCCATCCGCGAGGGGAAGGAAACTGGTTCCTCGAAAATCAACAAAACTGGCTCTCGCGAAGGATACACAAAGGAGTAGTGTTTTTACATCAGGACAGCGGACTATCCCCATGCAGGACAGGTTTCGCATAGGTTTGATCGGGGCCGGATTCATCGGCCGTTCGCACGCCCTGGCGGTTCGCGCCGTCAACGCCGTGTTCGCGGACTGTCCGATCATCGCAGAGGCCCATATCCTGGCCGACGCCGATCCCCAGCGCCTGGCGCGAGCCTCCACCCTTGGCTTTGCCAGGACCACGCCCGACTGGCGCGAGGCCGTCGACGAGGCCGACGCCGTCATCATAGCGGTGCCAAGCAACGCCCACGCCGCCATCGCCAGACATGCGCTGGCCCAGGGCAAGCCTATCCTTTGCGAAAAGCCCGTGGGCCTTTCGAGCGATGAGGCGCAGGCCCTGGCGGATGAGGCAGGCGCGCGGAAGGTGGTGAACGCCGTCGGCTTCACCTATCTGCGTTCCCCCCTGATCCGCCATGCCCGTCACCTGATCGACACCGGCCTCATCGGCCGGCCCCTGCATTTCTACGGACGCCATTTCGAGGATTACCTCGCCGCGCCCGAGGCGCCTTTCAGCTGGCGCCTGTCGGCCGCGAGCGCCGGGCGCTGCGGTGCGCTGGGTGACCTTGGCTGTCACATCCTTTCGGTCGCCCGCTATCTGTGCGGGCCAATCGAGGCCCTGGTCGGCCAGAGCGCGATCCTCCATCCCTATCGACCAAGCGATGGAGAAGGGTCGCAGCTCCGCCAGGTGGAGAACGAAGACTATGCCTCCGCCCTCCTGCGCTTCGAAAATGGCATGCCGGGGCTCATCGAGACCAGCCGGGTCGCGCTCGGACGCAAGATGGACCTCACGTTCGAGCTGACCGGCGAGCGCGGCACGCTGCGCTTCGAGGCAGAGCGCCTCAACGAACTCGGCCTTTATCTCGACGAACGAGCGGGCGCGGGGTTTCGTCGCCTGCTGATCGAACCGGGTCACCCCGACTATGCGGCCTTCCTGCCCGCGCCAGGCCATGGCCTCGGCTTCAACGACCTCAAGACCATCGAGCTCAAGGCCTTCCTGACGGCGATCGCCACGGGCCAGAACGCGCAGCCCGATCTCGCCGACGCGGCCCGCATCTCTCGCATTTGCGAGGCCATCCTCGACTCCACTGCCAGCGGCCACTGGATCCGGCAGCCCGAGAGGGTGCCGGACCTCACAAGGATGAACGCATGACCGTCAAGCTCGGCATCAATCCCATCACCTGGACCAATGACGACGATCCGGCACTCGGGGGCGACACGCCGCTGGAGACCTGCCTGACCGAGACGCGCCAGGCCGGCTACCAGGGCACGGAGCTGGGAGGGAAATTTCCCCGCCAGAGCAATGTGTTGGGGCCTATTCTTAGGAATTACGATCTGGAGCTCGTGTCCGGCTGGTATGACGGGCGCATCCTCGAAAGGGAGATGGAGGCGGAATTCGATGCGATCCTGCCGCACCTGACGCTTCTGCGCGATCTGGGCGCCCGTCATGTCGTCTATGCCGACACATCCCGCGGACGTCATGGCGCCATCCTCGACCCCATCTCGCAGCGTCCCAAGCTCGAGGCGGACGAATGGCCGGCCTATGGCCGCAAGATCACGGCGCTGGCCGAACGCATGGCGGATTTCGGGGTGGGCCTTGCCTTCCATCATCACATGGGAACGATCGTCGAGACCGACGCCGAGATCGGCGAACTGATGGCGCGAACGGGCGAGGCCGTCGGCCTGCTCTACGACACCGGGCACTGCGCCTTCTCGGGAGGAAATCCCGGTCGACTCCTGGAAAAACACGTCGGGCGCGTCGTCCATGTCCACTGCAAGGACGTCAGGGCCGATGTCCTCACACGTGCGCGCGCACGCGACATGAGTTTCATGGGCGCTGTGCTGGAGGGCATTTTCACGGTGCCGGGCGACGGCGCCATCGATTACCTTCCGCTTCTGCGCCTGCTTGCCGAGCACGGCTATGAGGGCTGGCTTGTCGTCGAGGCCGAACAGGACCCGGCCAAGGCCCACCCGCTGACCTATGCCAGTCTCGGCTATCGCAATCTCTATCGCCTTGCCCGGGAGGCCGGCTTCAGCGTCGAGGGATCGCCGCCCTCCTGAACGAGCACCACGCGCTTGTCTCGTGTCCACGGCGCGATGGCGAGCCAGCATTTCAGGGAAGGGGCCCGCATGACCTGGGGCGTCTTCGACACAAGGACAACCAAGAGCCACCAACCGTACCGGGGGAGTTCGTGATTTCATCGTCAAGTCCAGCGAGCAACAGCGCCGGCGCCGGTCAAGCAGGACTCTTGCATTCGGGTGGGGGTCAGGCGTGAGTGCGGTCGCCTATCAGGCGGTGGTGAAGAATTTCGGGGCATTCAAGGCCCTTCGTTCGCTCGACCTTGCCATACCCGACCAGACCTTCCTGGCCCTGCTTGGTCCGTCCGGCTGCGGCAAGACCACGGCCCTGCGCATTCTGGCCGGCCTGGAGATGCCGACGAGCGGCCGCATCATGATCGGCGAGCGCAACGTCACGCGCCTGCAGCCTCGCGACAGGGACGTCGCCATGGTGTTCCAGAGCTATGCCCTCTATCCGCACATGACCATCGCCGACAATATCGGCTATCCGCTCTGGATACGGAAGGTCGGCGGCGAGGAACGGGCGGCCAAGATCGCCGAGGTCACCAAGGCGCTGGAGATCGACCATCTGCTCGACCGCCATCCACGCCAGCTTTCGGGCGGACAGCGCCAGCGGGTCGCCCTGGCACGCGCCATCGTACGCGACCCGGCCGCGTTCCTGATGGACGAGCCCCTCTCCAATCTCGATGCACGTCTGCGCCTGACCATGCGCGGGGAGATCAAGCGCCTGTGCCATCGGCTTGGCGCCACCACGCTCTACGTGACACATGACCAGGCCGAGGCGCTCACCATGGCCGATCTGATCGCTGTGATGAGCGCCGGTGAATTGCAGCAGCTGGCCAGCCCCGACGAGATCTACGAACGCCCTGCCAACCGCTTCGTGGCGACATTCGTGGGCAATCCGCCGATGAATGTCCTGCGTGCCGCGGTGGACGACACGGACCTGCACATCGCCGGCGGCCGGATGCCGCTTGGCGAGGAGCGGCGTCGCGCTTGCCGCGGCGCGGCGATCGCCGAGATCGGCGTCCGGCCCGAGGATCTTCGCTTTGCCGAGCCGGGCTCGCCCGGCGTGCTCGGTGGCGAGATCTATGTGATCGAGCCCATGGGCAACGAGACGCTTGTCGACATCAGACTGGGGGGCGAGCGGCTGTGCGTACGCGCCGGCCGCGGCTTCACGGCGCCGATCGGGTCGACGATCGGTGTCACCTTCGATCCGGACGACGCCAGTTTCTTCGACGCCGCCGGTTCAACCGTAGTGCATCGCGTAAAGAACAAGAGGGGATAGCTGTGACAAGTCTTGACCATCTGAAATTTACGATCAGCCGTCGTGCCCTGCTGCAAGGCACGAGCGGACTCCTGATGGGGGCGGCCCTGGTGGCTGTCCCGCAAACACCGGCGCGCGCCGAAAGCCGCAAGCTCATCATCGGCGCCTTTGCCGACGGTGGCTTGACGCCGTTCAAGGAAAAGATCCTGCCACTCGCCAAGGCCGAGGGGTTCGACATCCAGTTCCTGGAGGACGAATATGGCGTCACGCTGGAGAAATGGTTCGCGGATGCCCAGCATTCCGCGGGCCAGTATGATCTCTACCTGCTCGATGATCCCTGGGTGCCCCAGTTCGGCGCCGCCAATGTCCTGGAAGACCTGGCGGCCGGCGGCATAGACGGCGCGGACAAGGACTGGATCGGCTCGATGATCGACATGGGCTACTGGCCCCCGCGCCAGGGTCCGCGCGTCAAGGGATTCGAGACGGCGACGCCGACGTTGATCTGTGTGCCCTTTGTCGGCGACCTGCAGACGCTGACCTACCGCAACGATGTGTTCACGGACGGCGCGCCGGCGACCTGGGACGACGTCCTGACCAAGGGCAAGGCCGGCGTGGCCGCAGGCAAGATCAAATATCCCGTGGTATTCCGCGGGGTCTCGGGCAACCCGATCGTCACGAGCTGGTATCCGATCTTCCTGTCCTTCGGCGGCCAGTTCTTCGACGACAAGTGGAACGTCACCTTCAACTCCGATGCCGGCAAGGCTTCGGCCGATTTCTTCGTCTCCACCCTCAAGCAGAATGCGCCGCCCGGCGTAGTCGAGTTCGACTCCGACCAGGAGGGCGCGGCCATCCTCGGCGGGGACGCCGGGGCAATCATCCAGTATTCCGGCAATGCCGTGAAATCGGACGATCCCAAACAGTCGAAGGTTGCCGGCAAGCTCGACTTCGGCGTGGTGCCGAAGAAAGTCTCCGCCATCGCGCAAATGGGCATCTTCATCGCCGGCGTGCCCAAATCGGCGCCGAACAAGGCAAACGCCCTGGCCTTCCTGAAATGGTATTCCAGCCCGCAGATCCAGGCCAAGCTGGCCGAGGCGGGATCCATCCCCGTCAAGCGTTCGGCCTTCGCCGTTCCCGATCCGGGAAACCGGCTCATTCCGGTTGCGCTCAAGCAGCTCGACGCCGGCGCCTTGCCACGGCCGCGTACCCCCGACTGGGCAAAAATCGAGGAACTTCTCGGCATCCAGCTGAACAAGGCGCTGCAGGCAGGATCGGGAGGCGGCGCGGCCCTCGATACGGCGGCGGCGCAGGTCAAGGACTACCTGACCCAGGCGGGATATTATCAATGACCTCTCTCGTCCGGCGACAGCAGACGGGCAGGCTGCAGGGCAGGGGGCTCGACCTTTGCCTGCCGTATCTCCTGCTGGCGCCGGGCGTCCTCACCGTGCTTGGCGTGCTGGTCTATCCTCTTTGGGATGGGCTGCGCGCCAGCACCAAACTCTATCGCTACGGCTCGCCGGTCGCCGATGTCGGCCTGCAGAACTATGTGCGCCTGTGGAGCGACGACCAGTTTCGCAATGCGCTTTGGGTGACGGTTCAGTTCGTCGGCCTGTCGGTGGCGATCGAGACGGTGCTTGGATTTGCACTCGCCTTGTTCTGCCTGCGCGAATTTGCCGGCATCCGCCTCCTGCGCACCGTGCTGATCATGCCGATGGTGATTACGCCCGTGGTCGTCGCCATCGTGTTCCGGCTGATCTATGCCAGCGATGTCGGCATGCTCACGACCTTCTCGCAGCTTCTCGGCGGGCGCCCCGTCGAGATCCTCGGCGATCCCATGAAGGCGTTCATCGGCCTCGTCCTGCTCGATGTCTGGGAGTGGACGCCGCTGATGTTCCTGATCCTGCTGGCCGGCCTCCAGTCGCTGCCCCAGGAGCCTTTCGAAGCGGCGCAGGTCGACGGAGCCGGCAACTGGCGGGTCTTTGCCGACCTCACCTTGCCGATGATGCGCCCTGTCCTGGCGATCGCCATCGTCCTGCGCACGATCGATGCCTTCGGCACCTTCGATCAGGTCTTCGTGCTCACCCATGGGGGTCCGGGCGAGGCGACGAGGCTGATTTCCCTGTTCGGCTACGATACCTCTTTCAAGTTCCAGCAGACGGGCTATGCCGCCGCGCTGTTCGTCACGATCGGACTGATCGTACTGGCGCTGGCGCTGGCGGCCGTGCGCCTCCTGCGCAGGGTCGAACCGCTATGAGATGGATCGAACGCCTCCTGCGCACCGGTGTCATCGTGCTGATCCTGCTGATCGTCCTGGTGCCGATCTATTGGATGGTCGCGACCTCCCTGAAATCCAACAAGGAGATCACGCAGGAGACGACGATCTATCCGCACGCTCCATCCTTCGACAATTATCTGCATCTGTTCTCGGAAAAGCAGTTCGGCGCTTTCCTGGCCAACTCCCTGGTCGTGACGAGCATTTCCGTGTTCGTGGCGCTCGTCTTCGGATCGCTCGGCGCCTACGCGATCGCGCGGTTCCATCTGCGCTTCGGCCTCGAGCGCAAGATCGGATTGTCGCTTCTGACGCTGCGCATCGTGCCGCCGGTGGTCATCCTGATCCCGGTCTACCTCCTGATGCTGCAACTCAAGCTGCTCGACAGCTGGCTCGGCCTGATCCTGACCTACACCGCCTTCAACATCACCTTCTGCGTGTGGATGATGGAGAGCTTCTTCCGCGAGATCCCGGTGGACCTGGAGGAGGCGGCCATGGTCGACGGGGATTCGCGCTTCACCGCCTTTTATCGCATCGCCTTGCCGCTTGCCGCGCCCGGACTGGCGGCGACCGCCATCTTCGCCGTGATCGTCACATTCAACGAGTTCCTGTTCGCGCTCGCGCTGACGGCAACGCCCCGGGCGATGACCATGCCGCGCGGCACGGCGACCCTGATCGGCCGCATCGATACCGACTGGGCCTCGATGTCGGCGGCCGGCGTGATCGGGGCGCTGCCGATCGTGGTCTTCGCCCTCATGGTGCAGCGTCATCTGGTCCGGGGACTGACCATGGGAGCGGTGAAGTAGGGAACGGCCTGCGCCGGCCGGAAGGTTCAAGCCATCGACTTGCAGGGGACATCATGATCGATATTTGCCTGTTTGGAGCCGGACTCATCGGCTCCGTCCATGCCGCAAACCTGGTGCGCAATGCCAGGGTCCGGCTGCGCTACATCGTCGATCCGCGCACCGAAGCCGCGGCGCGCATCGCCGCGGCGACGGGAGCCGAGATCACCGATACCGACAGCGCGCTCAACGATCCTGCCGTGCGGGCCGTGATGATCGCTTCGGCCACCAAGACCCATGCCGATATCGCCATGGCCGCGGCGGGGAAGGGCAAGGCGATCTTCTGCGAAAAGCCCATCGATCTCGACATAGGACGGACCGATGCCTGCCTTGCGGCCGTGGCGAAGGCCGGCGTGCTCTTCCAGATCGGCTTCAATCGTCGCTTCGACCCCAGTTTCCGCGCGCTCAAGCGCCGCATTGCCGAACAGGAGATCGGTGCCGTCGAGCAGGTCATCATCACCAGCCGTGATCCCGAGCCCGAAAGCGAGGAGGCCTTGGCATCGGGGGGCGGCGTATTTCGGGAGATGACGATCCATGACTTCGACATGGCCCGCAATCTGCTCGGCGAGGAGCCCGTGGCGATGTTCGCCACCGGTTCCTCGCTGGTCTCCCCGGCCTATGCCAAACTGGGGGATTACGACACGGCGATGTTCGTGATGCGCACCGCCTCCGGGCGGCAATGCCACATCAACAATTCCGTGCGTGCCAGCTACGGCTATGACCAGCGCATCGAGGTGCATGGCTCGCAGGGCATGCTGCGGGCCGGCAACCGCACGCCGACCTCGCTGGAAGTGTCGAACGCGAGCGCGATAGCGACCGACAAGCCGCTCTATTTCTTCGTGGAGCGCTATGCGGAGTCCTATGCCGCCGAGCTCGACCATTTCATCGACTGCATCGAGACGGGAGAAAAGCCCGATGTCGGCGCCGAGGACGGGCGCAAGGCCATGATCCTATGCGAGGCCGCCCTCGCTTCAGCGAAATCGGGCCGCTTCGAGCCGGTGCGCTACTGAGCGGCGCCCTTCGCGCCGAACGCCAAAGTGCAAGGAACAGACAGATGAAAATCGGCATGATCACCGACAGCCTCGGCAGCCTCTCCTTAGATGCCATGCTGGCCGCGTCGGCCGAGCTCGGCCTGGAGACGCTGGAATTTGGCTGCGGCAACTGGTCGTCGGCGCCGCATCTCAACCTTGACGCCATGGTGGAGAGCGAGGCCGTCCGCCGCGAATTCACAGCCAAGGTCCACGACCACGGCCTGACGATCGCGGCCCTGAACTGCTCGGGCAATCCCCTCCATCCCGGTCCCCAGGGCGCGGAGCATCACGATGTCACCCGCAAGACGATCAGGCTCGCCAGCCTCATGGGCATCGAGCGCGTCGTGATGATGTCGGGCCTCCCGGGAGGCCCGGGCGATGCCAATCCCAACTGGATCGTCACGGACTGGCCACCCGAATGCCTGGCGATCGAGGCCTATCAATGGAACGAAAAGCTCATTCCCTATTGGCGCGATCTGGTGGGCTATGCCAACGGCCTGGGCATCCGGAAGCTGTGCCTGGAGCTTCACGGCCACCAGGCGGTCTACAACGTCCATACGCTGATGCGCCTGCGCGAGGCGGTCGGGGATACGGTCGGAGCCAACTACGATCCCAGCCACCCCCTGTGGATGAATGCCGACCCGCTGGCCGCGGTGCGCGCCCTGGGATCTGCGATCTACTACGTCCATGCGAAGGATACGCGCATCGAGCCAGTCCCCGCCGGCATCGATGGAACGCTGGAGGCGAGGGCGCCCGACCGTATTGCCGAGCGCAGCTGGAACTACATCACGCTGGGCTACGGGCATGGAGTGACCTGGTGGCGCCAGTTCTGTACCGCGCTGAAGCTCGCCGGCTATGACGACGTGCTCTCCATCGAGCATGAGGACGCCATGATGTCGCCCATGGAGGGCATGCGCAAATCCGTCGACCTCCTGCGCCAGGCCGCGATCAATCTAGGCAACGGGGCCGAGGGATTCGGGAGCGATGGAAACTATGATGCCCGGCCATGAGTCGCCTGGCCCTTGTCATGGGGCTGGCTGACGATGGCGCGGCGAATCTGTTGTCCCAAATGCCGAAGAAACCGCGTGAATTTTTAGATCCGTACAGGCCAAGACGTAAAGGGCACGAGGAGGCGACCATGAAGCCCAAAGAAGCGATATCAGGAACGGTTACCGGAAACGATCAGCACGTCGGTTTCAGAGCCATGATCATGAAGCAGGCTATCGAGTATAACCTCGCGGGCTACGCAAAGAACTTACCGAACGATATCGTAAGCTTCACGCTGCAAGGCGACGCGGGCCGGTTGGATAAAGCGGTCGCGGCCATCCGCGAAGGCACGAAAAAATCATCGAACATCCAAGTCGCGACAACGCCCGGTACGGTCGATCGGGCTCTCGGCAATTTCACAATCTTTGCCTGGACATCCACAAGCCGCGACATCACCAACCCCTATGATCTCGTCTTCACCCTGCGGCCCGAGGACAAGACGCTCGCGGACACCGACGTCAAGAATGTCTGGCAGGGTATTCTGAGATCGACATTGAAGGGCGACGATTTGAAGAAATTGCGCGAGGGCGACTGATCTCCGCAAGTCTCGAAAGCGCGAGGGCGTGCTGATCCAGTTCGCCTACGTGCAGAGGAGGGTTTGACAGGGCCAGGAGCGCTCACTTCAAAAAAGACGCACCGTGACAATGATCGGATTCCGATAAGGTTTGTTATGGAACATAACTCCGCATCGGGGCCGCCCCCTGGCCGGCTTTCCCAGCTTCCGCCAAGCGATCGAAGTGCGAGACACGGTCCGCCACGCCGCTCCTGACGCTGGATAGTTCCAGTGACGTCGATTGCCAGGGCGCTGCCTTTTCGACACTCGACGGCCGAGTCGCGGTGAATTATCTATAATTCATGACGACTGCCAAATCAGACACGCTCGCTTCCCGCATCGGTCGCACGCTCGCAGAACGCATCATCGCCGGCACGATTCAGCCTGGCGCGAGACTGCGCCAGGATCATATCGCTGAGGAATTCAATGCAAGCCACGTTCCAGTCCGGGAGGCGTTCCGGCGACTGGAGTCGCAAGGGCTCGTCGTCAGCGAGCCGCGACGAGGCGTCAGGGTCGCGGGCTTCAGCCTTGAAGAAGTCAAGGAGGTGGCCGAGATGCGCGCCTCCCTCGAAGTGCTGGCACTGCGGCATGCCGCGCCTCACTTGACGAAAGCGATACTCGACGCGGCCGAAACCGCAACCCGTGTCGGCGACAAGGCTGGTGACGTACACGCCTGGGAAGAGGCCAATCGGACCTTTCACAAGCTGATCCTGTCCCCCTGCGGCATGCCCCGCCTCCTGAAGGCAATCGATGACCTCCATACGGCCAGCGCCCGGTTCCTGTTTGCTGGCTGGCGGGCCGAGTGGGACGCTCCCACGGATCGCGATCACCGCTCCATTCTTGATGCGCTGCGTGCCGGCAACGTGGAGGCCGCCGCCGGTGTGCTGACCCGTCATGTCCAATGGGTCGGCCAAAATCCTCGCCAGACCATGCAGTTCTAGCGCGCTCGTCCCATGGCGCCGAAAAACGAGACTGGCACTCTTGCCATCCGCGCAGATCTATGGAGTCATTAGCGATAGAACTTATAAATTATCTATAATTTGAAAGCCCGTCATGAACAGCATCGCAACTCAGGCCCCGAAACCTGTCTTCAGCCCCCTCGATCTGCAACATCGCCCGCTTCTCTGGCAGGTCGCGGCCGTTGTCCTGGGGACAGCCATGCTGGCGCTGTCATCCTATATCGAAGTGCCGATGGTGCCCGTGCCGATCACGATGCAGACCTTTGCGGTTACTTTGCTCGGAGCGCTCTATGGATGGCGACTGGGGATGGTGACCGTCATCGCATGGCTGGCCGAGGGTGCAGCCGGTTTCCCCGTGCTCGCGGGCGGTGCGGCTGGAGCACATCATTTCGTGGGGCCGACGGCTGGATACCTTTTCGCCTTTCCGCTTTCGGCCGCACTCACCGGCTTGCTGGCTGAAAAGGGCTGGAATGGCCGTCGCCCCCTTCTCGCCCTGCTGTCCATGGCTCTGGGCAATGTCGCCTGCCTTGCCGTTGGTGGCCTATGGCTCGCAGCCATGATCGGCCTGGAAAAGGCCCTCCTGCTTGGCGTCGTTCCATTCCTTGTCGGCGGTGCCCTCAAATCCGCCCTCGGCGCCGCCATTCTTCGATTGATGGTGCGGACCACGGTGTCGCCGGCAAAATGACGGTCCGCCTTCGGCCACATCACCTCCTTTGCCTGCTGACCTATGCAGGCAAGGGTTACAGCCCCGCCTTCGTTGCGAACTATGATCACATCGCCAGGAGACTGTCGGACGGAGAGGACATTGTCATCGTCGAGGGGCCGGACGAGATCTGTGCCCCGCTGCTCGACGGCGACGGTCCCCATTGCTGGCGCGAGAGCGTGAGGGATCGCGACAGGCGCGCAGCCGATGATGTCGGGCAGCTTCTTCACATGTCCATCGCGGAGGGAACGCGGCTCGAGCTTCCACCTGCGCTGCTTCGGCAGATGCGGGCCGCGTTTGCTGATGGTCGGGTTCGCGCAGCCTGCAGCGGTTGCGAGTGGTTCGATCTGTGCAGCGCCATCGCAGCCGACGACTACGACACAACGCGGGTGCATTCGCCTGGCTTTCACGCGCCGCGATGACGCTGCCTGGCACGCCGGCACTATGGCCGATGCGATCGGCCGAGCGGATCGGTTCACCAGTTTTCTGGTCGTCGTGCCACCGTTGCCTGCGCTCCTTGCATGGCTATGTTGCGCCGCAGCGCGTTGATCGCCACAGTCGCTCACCCTAGCCTGCCCTACCTTGAGCGCTTCGGTTTTCGCTCAGGTTCAATCAGGTGGTGACCATGTCCAATTCGTTCATTGATACAATCACGAAACGACGCACTCAGTATGCGCTCGGAAAGCAATTGCCGGTTCCCCAGCAGCAGTTGGCCAGCATCATTCAAAAAGCCGTTCGCCTGGCGCCATCTTCCTTCAACTCACAGAGCTCCCGCGTCGTCATCTTGTTCGGCGAGCACAGTGTCAGACTATGGGACATCACAAAGGAAGTTCTGCGCAAGATCGTACCGGCTGAGGCGTTTGCTTCAACCGAAGCAAAGCTCGATGCCTTCGCAGGCGGCGCCGGCACCATCCTGTTCTTCGAAGATCAGAGCACCGTCAGGGGACTTCAGGAGAAATTTTCGCTTTATGCCGATAAATTCCCGGAGTTCTCCGAGCAGTCATCGGGGATGGCACAATTTGCCGTCTGGTCTGTGCTGGCGGCCGAAGGCATCGGCGCGAGCCTTCAGCACTACAATCCCTTGATCGACGAGCCGATCGCCCAGGAGTGGGCCATCCCTGCATCCTGGAAACTGCGCGCCCAGATGCCCTTCGGCTCAAACGAAAAGCCGCTGCCCGAGAAGACGTTCATCGCAGACGACACACGCTTCAAGGTCTTCGCCTGAGGATAATACCGCAGTCGTCACTGCGGCGGGTCAAGTCCAGCGCGATATCGGCTTTGCCGAAATTGCCACCCATGGGCGTCAGCGCTGCCCGAATAGAACGGGCAGCGCCATGAGATTGGTCATTTAGATTTCGCGAGGCGAAGGCAGAAACGGCTCGTCAAACCTGGGGGCTTCCGAGGGATACCCTTCAGGATCCTCGACTGGCTCCTCCGCGGGGTCTTCCTGCGGCGTCTCCGGCTCGATCGGCTCGGGCTCTTCGGGCACTCTCGGCGGATCTGCTTGTTCTGACATCGGCATCGGGACCTCCTGGCTCGTGGATCGGGCGTCAGAATAATATGTACAGGAGTCGTGATCCAACTCCTGCCTGCCTTGTACATATCCGTCGAACTTTTCCTGTCGTCTCCCCCTCCCCGCTCGCGAGAGCTTTCGATGCACGCCGGCGGCCATTCGGTCGTTGACGACGTACCTGCACCCTCGACATGCATCTCATCGATCCCCTGAATGCTGCCACACCGATCGATTCACAGAATGAACTGGGTCGGCGCGATCCGCCGGGCAATCGTCCTTAGATCGCGTAGAAAATACTTCGGCCGAGATCCAGAAGCTCTGCGATTTCACGAGGTTAGACTTGTCGTTAAAGCACACCAGGACCATGCGGAGCCTTTGCGGTCGCGATGCGGCTGGCAAAGAGCCCGAAATTGGCTGCTGTTGGAATTTAGGTTTTGTAGGAAAGGCTCCCATACGCTAATACGCTATCGAAGTTTAATTCCGTTGAGATTGTCGATTATTCCTTTGGGAAAGGAGCAGTCCCAACATTCTGGTGTCTGAATGTTTTTTCGTTTCCTACGTGGATATAAGCTAGCTTCGTCTGGAAGAATGTTACCATTGGCATGGAGATTGCTAATGGAGCAAGGGCGAGTTCATGCTCGTGGCTATATCATTTCATTCATGTTCATGATGATCGCTGCTATCGCAACGTCACTCACCGCCTGGCTGATGCGCGATGTCATCAACCGGGTCTTCATCGACAAGAGTGCGTCGATGATGTGGCTGATTTCGGGAGCGGTAGTCGTCGCGTATACAGCAAAAGGTCTTGCCGGCTATGGGCAGGACATAACCCTGGCGCGAGTGGGGAATCGGATCGTAGCATCAATTCAGGAGCGCATGTTTGCTCACCTCCTGACAAAGGACGTGGACTATTTCTCCGGGCGCCACTCTACGGAATTCATCGCCCAACAGTCCTTCATGGCTGGATCCGCCCGCAACGCCTTGAACCTGTTGGTGACCGCCGTCGGGCGCGATGGCCTGACGCTGGTCGGCCTGGTAACCGTCATGGTACTCCAGGATCCATTCATGTCACTCGCGGCCTTTCTGTTCATGCCGGTCGCGCTTTTCGGGGTCCGCAAGCTGATTCGGCGCTCCAAGAAGATCATGGAGAATGAATTTCATTCCAACGCGATCATAATGGAGACAGTGCAGGAGGCGGTGCAGGGCATTCGTATCGTCAAGTCCTTCAATTTGGGCGGTTTCATGCGCGACCGCATGGAGAAAGCAATCAAGGCGTTCGAACTGGCCTCGACGAGGCTGAATGTCGTAAGTGCGCGTTCGAGCCCGATGATGGAGACGCTCGGAGGCATTACGGTCGCGGTCGTTATCTTATACGGCGGGTGGAGAGTCATTCATGACGGCCAGACACCGGGCGCGTTCTTTTCGTTCATAACGGCCTTTCTGCTCGCCTATGAGCCGGCCAAGCGCCTCGCCAAGTTCAATGTCGACCTGAGTGGAGCCCTGGTCGGCGTACGCATGATGTTCGACTTCCTCGATTCTCCCGGGAGCGAGCCCGAGAGGGATGGCCGCCCCGATCTTTCCGTCAGTCGCGGGGAAGTCGTCCTCAGGGACGTGACCTTCAGTTATCGCGACAACGTGCCTGTGCTCCGCCATTTCTCCTTCATGGCGGAAGCAGGGAAAAGCACGGCGCTCATCGGGCCCTCGGGCAGCGGAAAGTCCACCGTATTCAGCCTGCTTCAGGGCTTCTACAGGCCGCAGCATGGCGCTGTAGAAATAGATGGCCAGGACATTTGGACCGTAAACCTCACATCGCTTCGACAAGCGATTGCAGTGGTTTCCCAGGACGCTTTCCTGTTCAAGGGCAGCGTAAAGGAAAATATCGGCTATGGGCGTCTCGGCGCCCGTGAAGAGGACGTCGTGGCTGCGGCAAAGGCAGCTCATGCCCATGAGTTCATTCAGAAGCTCGATGGTGGATACGATGCGCAGGTCGGAGAGCACGGCACTTCTCTATCGGGCGGCCAGCGCCAGCGCATCGCTATTGCACGGGCCATCCTGAAAGGTGCGCCCATCATTTTGCTCGATGAAGCGACTTCGGCGCTGGATCATGAATCGGAGCAGCATGTCCAGGCCGGATTACACAATCTCGCACAGGGTCGGACGATGATTCTCATCGCACATCGGCAAGAGAGCTACGCGCATGTAGACCGCGTCGTGCATATCGAGAAGGGGATCGACGTCAGCGTCGGCTAGAGCGTTCTGTGTTTTGACGGGATCGACAAAACGCAAAGACGCGTCGAAAAACAAAGAGTTAGAGAAAAGCGTCGTTTCTGCCTAAACGCGCTTTGCTCCAGGTGTACAGCCCCGAATTGTTTGTAGCCCGTCGGCCATCCCGCAGGACGGCTGCTCCACGGCCGACGCAATCAGCGAACCGGCCAAACACGGCGCACCTAGCGCCCTAAGATCTATCTTCCAGTCATATCCATGAAGAGGCTACGAGGTGGGCACGGAGCTAATCGATGTTATACGAAGCGTGCTTGTTGCGCAGACGCCTTCCGCAGTTATTTCGAGATTGAGGCGAGGCAAAAATCTAAAGTTTATTCGTTTAAATTTAATTAGATACCAAGTATTCCAAACAAAACAACATTATTTATGAATTTATTCAAATATAATGTAATTTATATTAAGATATAAGTCGGTAGTTATACGAAACATACCCAACGTCATTTTAAAATTGGTACTAGAAATTATCCATAAGAATCGAATAAATACACGTTCCTGCTCCTCTTTGTCTGATGTCTTCCGGCACCGAGGCAGAACGGTATGAGTCCTGCCCAGGACTCACCACACATGGGTGTTCGTATGAGGCGATCGTGCCGCGACTGATCTTATCTATGACTGCGATCCTCTTCCTCGCCGGTACGTCGGTCGCGGAATGTCAAAGCTCCTCCATTTCCATCGCAAACGGGCTGGGGCAGATGCTCGGCTCGGAGGAAGAGTGCGGATTCCACTTCAATTCGGGTGCGGTAAAAGAGTTCATAAACAATGAAGTCGACGACAGCGATCTGAATTTTAACAAAGATATGCAATTTTACTCTGGAACAACAAAAGCTAGAATGCAATCATTAAGCAATACTGAAAAAATCAGCTGGTGCGAACAAGTAAGAAGATTGGCTAAGAGATTCAAATTCATAGAATAAATCGTTGTTGAGGTGAACTGTAGTCAAAATGGATTTATTCCTGATTTCGTTTTTATAGAGCGTGGCACCCTTCGAAAGATTTCATGCGTTGTGCCGGCGTCGGAAGGGGCCCCGACCCATCAGCAATAAGCTCGGCGTGATTAACGGTGGCTGTTACGGATATTCGACCAAGGGACGGAATCGATAACCTCGCAGAGTCGCCTTGATCAAGCGTAAGCGCAATCGCCATGCAAGAGGTGCTCTAATGCTACGAAAGAGTACCCTTCTCAAAAATTTTAAATACTTTGTCGTACCGCTGTTATGCCTTATAAAGGACGCTTGATTCCTGTACCCGAATTCAAATTTCCAGATATTCTGGCTATCCAGGTGCTTGATGTCCGGTATCATATTTTGGGATATCCTATGTTCGACGAGGCTGTCGAGGGCGAGGATCCCAGGTTCCTCCCGTGAGATCCGATATGTGAACTCGCTATCATCGAACCAAATAAAATATTGACGCAAAGGCAGACCAAAGGTCTTCACCGTCTCGCGAGAGACGAGCAATGAAACGAAGGACGCCTGGCGAACGGACAAATAGGGTAGGCCGCGCTGGGCCGAGCCCAGCCAATCCCGGGACAGGACGGGAATGTTCATACGGCACGCCGTCCCATCCCGCCACCGCACATTGGAGCATGCAAAGGCGGGGGAGCGGCCGCTGGCATTCGTCGCTGCATCCCAGGCCGCTACCAAGCGTGCCAAGGCGGTGGCATCGGCGATCGTATCGTCGTCCAGAAGCCAAAACAGATGATAGCCGAGTTTCCATGCTTCCTTCAGCCCTGCATGGAAACCGCCGGCGCCTCCAATATTTTCGGGCAGATACAACGTCCTGATGCGCGTGCTTCTTGCCTCGATCTCCTCGATCACGGCACGCGAACCGTCGGTGGATGCATTGTCGACCACAAGGATATCACAGCCCTGTGTCTGTCCCAGCACGCTGGCGAGGGCCTCCACCAGTAGACTGGCGCGATTGAAACTGACAACGACGGCACATATTCTCACAGCCTCGGGCCTAGTCATATTAGAATCCCATCACCGCCTGATCTCATTCCAGGCCGCGTGCTTGCGAGAGTGCGTGGCAAGCATGCGTGCCGATCGGACTGCGGTGCCCCATTCACCCATTGAGAGAGCAACCCTGAACGCTTTCTTCAACGCTGTGCGACGGGTCCTTCGCCCCTCACCGAGCAGGTGCGAGCCAGCGAGTTCGGGAAGAACACTCAGGTCTGCTGCTCTGACGGAGCCGCCGCCGCCCTCCATCGCCGCGAGCGCCCGATAGCCTCGTGCAAGAGTCGAAAAAATGGCCGGTGCGCGCGAGATCTCCTCGGCGTCCGGATCATAGGGCGTGCCGACGCTCACGCCCGCAAAGGGATCCGGCCGTCCATTGCGGCGCTCCAGGGAGCACAGCAACGCCAAGTCGCGCGAGTACGACTGGCGAAGCTTCCTTATCGCGCCAACCTGGGCTCCGTGGCGCCGATAGAGCAGGAATTTCTGCGCAAGATTGGCAACTTTTCCCACCTCTGCCACGCGCAGCCACAAATCGTAGTCCTCAGCAGCCTCGAAGACCGGGCGATAGCCGCCGAGGGCGAGAATGGCTTCCCGGCGCATGGTCACGCTCGGGTGAGCCAGAATGCAGCGCCCGGCGAACAGCGCACCGGCGGCCGACAGCGGATCGGTCGGATAATGGGTATCGCCACCCAGCTCGATACCTACCTCGTCAATGTAGGAGACCTGCGTTCCAACGACCTGGACATCGCAATTCTCAGCCAGAAAGCAGGCTTGTGCCTGCAAGCGGCCGGGCAGAGAGATGTCGTCCGCGTCCATCCGGGCAACCAGCGGCGCTGTTGCACAATGCAGGCCACGATTGAGCGCCGCGATCACCCCCAATGGCGATTGCCTGATGAGTTCTATCCGGTCTTGCCGCGGAAGGGCCTGAACAATCGCTGCCGTCTCGTCACTCGATCCGTCGTCGATCACGATGATATGGTTGAGGAGTGACGCATCGTTCAGGACGCTGTTAAGCGCCTGTGCGATCCAAGCGCTGCCATTGCGCACCGGAACGACCACATCGATCAGCATTGAGCCCCCGCCGCCCTTACCGCTTGGATCCCAATCTCGAACGGCAGCGTGGCGTGGCGACAAGGATGGCCTCGAGCCGTCCCGGCCGCTACACGCTCACATGAGCATGCTTTTGCTGAAGATCGACAGGGCATGCCCAACGGCCTGGTCCATGTTGTAGTAGCGATAATCGCCGAGGCGACCTGCAAACTGGACGTTTGCAGCCTCCCTGGCCGCGAACTCGATATAGCGGTGGTGCAACTTCAGGTTTTCGTCCTGAGGAATCGGGTAGTAGGGGGTGGTCTCACCGGGCTGGTGGACCCGGGGGTACTCGACGGTTACCGTTGTCGTGTTTCCCCATTGCCCTGTGAGATGGCCCATTTCGGTAATGCGGGTGAACGGCTGGCTGTTGGGATAATTGACGGTTCCAACCGGTTGGTGCCGTGCCTGCTCATAAGTCCGGAATTCGAAGTGAAGGCTGCGATAAGGTAAGGGGCCGAATTCGTAATCGAAAAACTCGTCTACAGCGCCCGTATAGATCGCATTGCCAAACGAAACTTCGTGAAGGACATCCCTATATCCTGTATTCAATTCAACAGAGATATTGGGGTGATCGACCATCCGATTGAACATCGCCGTATAGCCTTGGATCGGCATCTTTTGAAACGTATCGGCGAAATACCGGTCGTCGTATGAAATATTGACAGGAACTCTGGCGGTGACGGACGGTGATAACTGCTCGGGCGTCAGCCCCCATTGCTTTGTGGTATAGCCATAGAAGACACTGTCATAGATGAAGTCGGCGAGATCACGGATCCCGGCATGGGCCGACTCCTTCATCTTCAGGATGGGCACCTTCTGGCCAAAGCTGTAGCTGCTTGTCAGGAGATCCCTCATCTTCCGCGCCTCGGTGCTGGAGAAGAGAATATCCAGGGAGCCGAGATTGAAGGGAATCGGAACAAACCGACCTTCAATGAGACCGACCACGCGATGCTCATAGGGCAGCCATTCGGTGAATTCGGACAGATAGCGAACTACGGCGTCCGAATTGGTATGGAAGATGTGTGGCCCATACTGATGAAAGAGATGACCCGCTTCATTGGGACGATCATAGGCGTTGCCGCCAAGATGATCCCTTCGGTCGATCAGCAGGACTCGCTTGTCGGCTTGCGAAGCGAGGCGTTCGGCCAAAACGGCGCCGGTAAAGCCGGCTCCGACGATCAGCCAGTCATAGTGTTTCTTTTTCACGATTTCTCAGACCAGGAAAGGAAGACGTCTCCCTCCCGGGAGCGCACTGGAGCCGCGGTTGATGATTTGGCGACCGGGATGAAAACGTCACGGACCGGGGTGCGCTGCTGTCTGCGCCCTGAAAGCCGTGGAAAGGCAAAAGTCGTCGAGCTTGGCTGCAAGGGTCTCCAGCCCGAACAAGCGTTGCACACGCTCTTGGCCCCTTTGGGCCAGTCCCTTGCGTAGCGCGCCGTCTGCAATCAGATTGCTTATCGCACCTGCGATCGATCTCGGATCGTTCGGATCGACATACAGCGCGCAATCGCCGCTGATCGAAGCCAAGCCACCCGTTCCAGACGAGATCACGGCAGCCCCTCCTGCATGCGCTTCAAGGCACGTCCGTCCGAAGGGCTCCGCCCATTTCGATGGAATCACGGCGATAGCAGCCCGCTCGAACTCGGCCTTCACGTACTCAAAAGGCCTGTTGAGCTGAACATCGGCGCTATCACCCAGCGACGCGATGACAGATTGGATCTTTGCAAAATAGGACGGATGCACGTTCTCTTCGGACAGAATAAATTTTGCATTCCAGCCCGGCTCCACGGAAAGGACCCGTTTTATTGCCTGTGCCGCTTCCAGGATTCCCTTCTCGGGCGCAACTCTGCCCACGACCAAAATGGCATTCTCGCGAACTGGCTGAGCGTTCCACTTTCCGATGGCATAGCCGTTGTGAATTACACTTCGAGGAACACCTACGTCCGGCCAACATCGTTCGAAATGCTGGAGCACGAAATCACTAACAAAAGTAATACCTGCTAGCCTATTTAAAGATCTCACTTTTCTCCAATAACTGACCCTATCGAGAAGTCCTGCCTGGAACGTATTCTCTATAATATTGTGTCTCTGAAGAATTACTGGCCGTGTCACCTGTCTGTTGATCAGCGAAGCCGAAGGCAGGTGTTGCTGCACGATCACCACATCCGGCTCGAACTTGGCGATCTTCTCAGCGATGAAGCGCGTCCGCCTGAGCGTCCTCGCAACCTTATAGGACGGCATTTCCACCAGTGCCGGTGCCGGCAAAGGATCCGCGGCTCTCTCTGCAATCACCATGTTATTCTGGCGGCTGTATTGGACCATTTCCGATACGAATAGGTCGATCGAGGTGGCGGTTGAGTACGAATACCGCATTCCTCGAGGCAAAACATGACAGAGCTTGAGCGTTGTTCGGATTGCAGAAACATCGCTGAAAGGCCTGGTCTCGTCAGACGTTCGCGCCAGGGATAGACCAGCGAAGGGATCGCACCCCCATTCCGAGCGCTCGCGGATGGACAGCCCCACCGATCTCATACGAGCAGTACCCATCACATTTCAGCTCCAGAACTTCCTTAGGGGTATAAGGCGATTCCGAACTAGATATCGAGTCTAATTTTTCAATGAGCGCAGTTTTTATCTACTATATTTCTACTTTTAGAGCAATTTGTTCAAAAATGGTCAGATTTTGAAATTATAGGTATTAGATAAATATTTGAGTATGAACGAATTTATTCATATACAATCAAAACATTACAGTTAGTTACTTTAATCCTATCCTTTATATAATGTATTTCAAAAGGTACTATTCGATACCGCCAGCAGTTTGCTCAATTTTGTGCGCACAAATGACGGGGCTCTCGTTATCTCATACCATCTTGCTGGGATGCAGGTGGCACTTCGTATTTTCTATTCCACTCATGGCGGCAGACAATTTCAAATAGACTATATATTTAGTTATCATTTAAAATTATAACGAATAAACACAGTATTAATTAGATTTCATAAGAATAATGGAGCCTAAGGCAGCCTTTTTATCAGGCGAAATCCGAAACCTCCAAGCGATTGACGAACCTCGGATTACCCAGCAGGAATCTTTTCAACTACTCCCAGGCACGTTAAGCACTCCAAAAATGCCATCCAAAACCCACCACACGCTGGGAGACGACGAAAACAACTTGGCCCGCTTCTCCGATCAGCGAGACAAGAAGGGAGCCGAAGCATCCTCCCTTGGGGGTAGGCTGTATTTTGGGCCGCGGAGTGGACGCAAGTTCCATCTTCGGGCTAAACTTGGGTTTAGTGCAGCGAAGCTGCACCGATCCTAAGGAAAAACTCGGCTAAAAAGAAGCTGACTTCGGTGCAAGATCCAAATATTAGAGGCTTCCTCATAGGCAGGTTGTCGTTAGGACAGTCGTGCCACCGGCGTCATGGGATTGGGGGTTCTTTTGGAGGTTTTACAAAATTTTATATTTCCGGACGAAAGCCGGGCGGACCGCACGCCACTATACGTTGACGAATGGTTTGGAGGCCCCACTCTCGCGCAGCAAGATGGAACCCTGAAGTTCGAGGCTGGCAAAGGTGCTTCCTTCTGCAGCTTTTTCAACGTCTTCAGTCATCGAAAATGGAGGGAAATCACAGGCCTCGATGGGCTCGCGCTTCGGGTGAATGGATCCGGAAAGGTGAAGATTGCAATCCGTGCCTACACATTTTCCGCCGCTGCATGGGAGATCGTGTCGAAAGACGTTGATCTCGGGGATGAGCCTGGCGAGATCGACGTTCCTGAGTTCTCCAAATTAACGGGTGAGGTCTTGGCTGTTGCGCTGACTGCACTCGAGGGCGGCGCCAAGATAAGTGCCATGGCGTGGGTAACCCCCAATGAGCCGCGCCGAATGGTTGCTCTTTGTGGGGTGATAACGACGTTCAGGCGCGAGGAAGCCGTCACCAAGGCAATCAGGACTTTTGCCGAGGTGACGTGCGTCAATCCGCCGGTCGGTTCCGTCAAACTTTTCGTAATCGATAACGGGCAGACGCTGACGATTGAGCCGCCGGCCGGAATCACGATCTTTAGCAATCCCAACCTCGGTGGCGCCGGAGGATTTGCGAGAGGCCTGCTTGAGGCGACGGACGCCGCAGAATTCACACATGTACTGTTCATGGATGACGATGCATCCTGCGAGCCTGAAAGTGTTTGGCGCACACTTGCGCTACTTTCCTATGCACAGGATGCTAAGACGTCCGTAGCAGGTGCGATGTTGCTCTCCAACCGCCCTACGATCCAGCATGAAAAGGGAGCGATCTTCGACACGTCCGGTCGCCAACCGTGGATCTGGTCCGCTCTCAATCACAACCGCGATCTGGCTGATTTTGGGATGGTCTGTTCAAACGACGGAGCGGACCGTGCGAATTATGGCGCCTGGTGGTTTTTTGCCTACCCTCTAGCGAGCGTCAAATACATGCCATTCCCGTTTTTCGTGCGCGGAGATGATGTGGATTTCAGCTTGATGAATGACTTCCACATCGTGACTTTGAATGGTGTCGCCACTTGGTGCGATGACTTCGGCTTGAAGCACAGCCCCTCAACCGAATACCTCGCGAATCGAAGCTGGCTGGCTCTGTCGTTGATGCACTGCCCCAATGCGGGACGAATGAAGGCGTTCAAGCAGACCGCAAAGTTGGTCAAGCGCCTGGGGCTACGGTTCGACTATGCAAGTATGTACGCGGTTCTCGATGCTGTAATGGATGTCCTGAAGGGACCCGAGTTTTTCAAAAACACTCCTGCGCCTCTCGAGCAACTCGATAGAGTGAAATCTCGGAAGAATTCGACGGCGACCACGCGCGACGAATTTGACCATCTGACTTTGCGCAGGCCATTGCAGCGTCATGGTCTTATGAAAAAACTGACAATGAGACTCTGGGGATGGCATCCCTCTTTTCGCAACACGGACTGCGGAACGGTCGTGCATCGGCGCATCCCATGGGATTTCAGCCGCGGTAGCCTGAAAGGTGTTACTCTTACGATCTCAGGCAGCGGCATGAACCTGGAAACGACTACGATGAATCGACATGCATTCTTCGACGGAATGCGAAGGCTCGCCCGTATCGGATACCGGATTAAAGCGAAATTAAAGCAGGCAGGAAGAAAGTATCGATCGGAAGGCCCTGGGATCCGGAGCGAAGAATATTGGCGTAAGCAGCTCAAGCTGCCTGAACCAGGCAGCGCGAGAATGAGTCTGATCCGGGATCGACAAAAGCTCTGAGAGAAAGTTGGGCGGCCAGGAAACCGGCAACCGTAACTTGAGGGCCCAGTGATTGGATGCCGTCGACAGGTCGCCCTCCCCCCCTCCCAGTCACGGCCGACAAGCCATCGCAACGCCTCGATCCTTCACCAGCCTCACCGCCTCAAGCTTGAACTCGCGGCTGACGGCCTCCCCGGTCAGGCCAGCATTCCACCATCCACCAGAATGTCCGCTCCTGTAATATACGCGGCGTTTTCCGAGGCCAGGAACGCGACGGCCGAGGCAATGTCCGTTGGTTTGCCGAGTGAGCCGAGGGGAATGGATTCGAGAAACTGGTTCAGGAGTGCCGGATCGTTCTCGTAGAACATGGGCGTATCGATGACGCCGGGACACACTGTGTTGACGCGGATCTTCATGGGGGCCAGTTCCCGGGCAGCCGAGCGGGTGAGGCCACGAACCGCCCATTTGGTACCGGCATAACCGAAGGTGCCCTTATAGCCGACCATGCCGCCGATCGAGGACAGGTTGATGATCGACCCCCCGAGAGTCATCAACGGCGCGGCGCATTTCATGCCCCAGAAGATCGCGAATTGATTGATCTCGAACAGGCGCCGAAAGCCCGCCGCCGTTTCATCATGCAGCGAGGACGGGCCGTAGATCCCCGCATTGTTGACGAGTATGTCGAGGCGGCCCGCTTCTCGGGCAATACGCTCCATCATGGCGGCCCATCCAACCTCGTCGGTCACGTCGAGCCGTTGAAAGCGTGCCCGCGGGCCGAGGCTGCCAGCAAGGGCACACCCCTCTTCGTGCAGGATGTCGCCCACATACACGAGGGCGCCGTCGCCCGCGAGGCGTGTTGCTACCGCGGCGCCGATGCCGCGCGCTCCCCCGGTGACCAGGGCTATGCGTCCTGCAAGAGGGCCTGTATCGATCTGGTCGGTCATAGGATCCGCATTTCCGTTATTGAGCCGTAAAGCCGCCGTCGATAGCCAGGGCAGCGCCCGTCACGAAGGAGGCTTCGTCACTGGCGAGAAACAGAACCCCCGCTGCGATCTCCTCGGGCAGCCCTATGCGGCCCATGGGCGTCAAAGCCAGGGTTGCTGCATTCATCTCGGGCTTTTGAACCCGCACCATCTCGGTATCGATCAGGCCGGGCAACACGGCGTTCACCCTGACGCCCTGACTGGCATACGTGACGGCGGCATTGCGGGTCATGTTGATGACCGCGCCCTTGCTGGCATGGTAGGCGATCTGGCCGTGGCCTCCGACCTGTCCCCAGATCGAGGAAATGGTGACGATCGACAGCGGTCCCCGGCCGAGCATCAGCGCGGTCGCCGTGCGCATGCCGAGCAGCACGCCCGTCTGGTTGACGCGAATGATGCTGTCCCAATCCGCCAGCTTCACGTCATGGACGCCGGCCTTGGTGGGGGCGATGCCGGCAGCACAGACCAGGATGTCAATGCGGCCCGCGTCGGCGACTATGTCGCTGGCAAGACCCGCCCAATCGCTCTCCGAGCCGACATCGAGCCGGCGATAGACAATGGCTGGATTGTCGTAGCCCGGGTTCTGCCGCAGCACGTCGACGGCGATCACGCGGGCTCCTTCACGGGCAAGCACTTCGGCGCAGGCTCGGCCGATGCCACGATGGGCGCCCGTGACGACCGCAAACTTGTCCTTCACCCTCATATGCTCATCCCCTCCCCTAATTCGGCAGACGCAAGCGGACAGGATAGAGCCTGGAGGCGGACAACGCTTGACATCTGGTCACTGCCGTTCGCGTTTGGTGCGAAGCAGCCGCTCGCGCACCTTGGAGGGCGAAGCCGCGAACCAGCGCACGCAGGCGCGGCTGAAGGCGCTCAGCTCGGAATAGCCGAGGATGTCGGCGATGTCGCTGATCGGCATGCGGCTCTCGCCGAGATGGAGCTCGGCCAGGCGCCGGCGTGTGGATTCGACGAGATCCGAAAAGACCTGGCCATGATCGGCGAGCCGGCGCTGCAGCGTCCAGCGCGTCATCTGCAATGCATCGGCGACTTCTTCGATCTTCGGATAGCCGGCCGGCAACCGCGAGCGGATTTCACCCGCCACCTGGTCGGTGAGGCTGAGCGTACCGGTATTGCCCGCAAGCTGGGTCAGCGCCCTGCAGAGGCCCTCCATGCGATCGGCGTTCCAGCCCGGCATCGGTCTGGCGAGATCGCAATCGCGGAATACCAGGGCGTTGGTGGGCATGTTGAAATAGAGCGGCGCCTTGAACACGCCCCGGTGCGCCTCGATTTCATCCGGGCGAGGATGTTCGAAATGCACTTCGTCCGGCGTCCAGAGCGGCCCGAGGCAGCGACGGATGACATTGAGGTAGAGGCTCATGGTCAGCTCGGCATCCTGGCGCCGCTGCAGGATACGCCCATCGAGGATGCGGTATTCGAGACGGCAAAACGCCCCTACGCGACGGAAGGCAGCCTGCGTGTTCTGCTGGTGATAGGGGAAGAAGCGCACCAGGTTGTGCAGCGACGCGCCGAGGGTGGACGAGGCGAGTGCGATCTGGCCGATGAGACCAAGCCTCTCCGGCGTGAAGCTGTAGCCGAACTGCAGGCCGAAATTGTCATTTCTGGTCTGGCGTGCCGCCAGCTCTATCATCTCGCAATAACGGCGCAGGTCGAGGCTGACCCGACCGGTACGGACGCTATCCTCGTCAATGCCGGCGGCCTGGAGTATGACGCCGGGATCGGCGCCGTTGGCGACAATAAACTCCGAAATGCCGTTGGCCGCGCAAGACAGAATGCTGGCGGACGACATTACATTATGTGCCATTGCGAGCTCCATCGGCGTTGGACCAACAAGGGGGCGAAGCAGTCTGGTTGCCCGTTTGCGGAGTTACAGGCCGCGGAAGGGAGATTAGCTGGCCAAAAAAGCGGCAAAATACGTAAACCGACCGATGCCCTATGGCATGGGATTTGCTAATCCTGGGATGGGATGTCCATGTGAGGGGTTCGGGTCCGATGGCTGCAGCGAACCGATCAAGCCTGGTTCATATGAGAAGGCCCGGCGCCGCGGGGACGACGGTGCAGCATGTGCCCGCACTCTCTCAGCCAGAGGCCGTTCCGCGCCTGGGAACCCACCGCGTGGCGTTGACCGAAAAAGGCGAGATCGAGCAGATCGAGGGTCGGGACGCCGTCGCCTTCGTCTCGGCCCGCCCCGACCTTTGTGATTTCGCGGTGGCCCTGTTGCATAGCGGCCGCGAACTCGTGCGCTTCGTCTGGATCGACGAAGACAAGTCCTGGTATGCGATCCGTATCGATCTGGAACGCAAGGCCGACGATTCCTGCCGCGCCATTCTCTCTGCCGCTGTCGTCGTCCCGCCTTTCGGCCTCACGGCCCGGGAGCTGGATGTCCTCACCTTGATCTCCGGAGGGCTCGGCAATCAGGAGATCGCAAGCTGCCTGGAGACCAGCCTGCGGACGGTGACTACCCATATCGAGAAGATTCTGGTGAAGCTCGGGCAGATGAGTCGCACGGGCGCTGCAACCCTGGCGATCGACCTGGGCCTGCTCCGACTGCCGACCCCGGGTGGGGGCCGCAACCTGATGCCGCTGACGGTTGGCCTGGTCGACCAGAAGGCGCCCTGGCGCACGAGGCAGGCCAGGGGACAGGCACCCTCCGTGGAGCGACGGCCGATCCTGATAGGCACGCCTTTGTCGCTCAGCGGTCTCGCTTCCGCAGATGCCACCGAGATGCTGAACGGCACGCGCCTTGCTGTCGAGGAGATCAACCGGCGCGGCGGTGTCGCCGGCCGCAAGCTGGAGATTCGCGTCGTCGATTGCGATGTCGGTGATGAACGCGCCGTGACGGGAGCGATCCGCGCCTTGATCGACGCCGAGGTGGATGCGATCACGTCGGGCTATACCTGCTCGGAGGAACGGGTTCAGGATCTCCTTGCCGACTATGGCGCCCCCTATCTGCATTGCGCCACCATGGAGGCGATGGTGGACAGGGTCCGTCAGGATCGTTTCCGGCTACGCAACGTCTTTCAGCTCTGCCCGAGCGATATCCACTACGGCCCCCGTTTCATCCAGTTCCTGACGGAACTGGAGTGTTCGCGCCAATGGATGCCTCAGAGCCGTCGTGTCACGGTGATCCAGCCACGTTGGTCCCGCATGAATATCGGCTTTCGGAATCTGGAGAGATTCTCGGCCAGATCCGGCTGGAAGATCGATCTGATCGACGATCTGCCGCTTCGTAACATCGACTGGAGCGCGGTGATGGACAAGGTGCATCGCTCCGCTCCTGCTGCCATCTTCCTCGCCTATTATTTCCCGGAGGAAAGCATCGCCTTCCTACGGCAATTCCTCATCAATCCGGCCAATGCGCTGGTCTACATGCTGTACGCCCCCTCGGTTCCGGCCTTTCGGCAGCAGCTCGGCAGCGATGCGGACGGCGTGATCTGGGCCACGACGACCGGGCTCTACCAGGATCATCTCGCCCGCGGCTTCGCCGAGCGCTACGAGCAGATGCACGGCGTCAAGCCCGGACATTCCCATGCCGGACTTGCCTATGATCGCGTGAACATCCTCGCCACAGCCTGGACGCGAACCGACAATCCGAGGGCCTTCGACCGTGTGGTGCCGGAGATCCGCGCCGTAATCCATCGCGGCGTCAACGGTGCCTATTTCCTCGACAATCCCGGCCAGGTCGCGCAGGCCTATCCCGACACCTCGAACGATCCTTCCATCAGCCAAGCGCATCTGATCTACCAGATCCAGGAGGGGCGGCAGCGCATCCTATCGCCCCTGCCCTATGGCGAGTGTACTTTCCGCGCGCCGCCCTGGCTGAACCCGGAATAGGGGGACGACATCAAGTTGAAAGGGCGCGGCCGCTGCTCTTCCCGAAGCTGCATCCCGAACTTTGTGTTCAACTGTTAAATCGAAAATCCCGGGATAGAACATACTCGCTCCCCATCCAGAGAGCGGCCACGCAACGAGGGCCGCCTGACCAGATGGTGGGGATCCATGACGAGACTGTCCGATAAACTGCGCCTCTGCCTGCTTTCGACTGCTGCGCTCACGCTTGGCGTGGCGTTGCTCGCCGGCACCGGCAGCATACCGGCTCGCGCCGACGACACGTGCAAGCCCCACAAGATCGATCTTGGCGAAGGCAAATCCGTGCTGGGTGGCTGCGGCCAGCTCCATATCGCCTTCCTGGTCGCCGCCACCAACAACACTCATCTCCAGGCTGCGATCAAGGGGGCCAAGGAGGCCGCCCAGAAGATCGGCGCCACGCTTGACGTCTTCGATCCGAACTGGAGCGCCACCGTTCAGCACAACCAGGCGCAGAACGTGATCTCCAGCGGCAAGTACAATGCCATCCTCGGCGAGATGAACGACGGCAACCAGGCCTGCAAGATCCTCACCGAGACGGCCCTCCAGCACAATGTCCTGGTGGCGGTGGCGAACGAACCGATCTGCGACCGGGCAGCCAATGAAGGAGACGCGCTCTGGTCGCCCGGCACCTTGAACTACGTCGGCGGTTCCCAGGGGCGCGGCCCCTTCCGCGACTGGATCATGGATATCGCCAAG
>NZ_AP048538.1:0-2014807 GCF_059699065.1 Labrys sp. ALF-8 | reverse complement strand
GTGGCGGTGGACCGTAGATCGGTCCCTTCATGGGTGGGGCGCGGGCGCCGTTCGCTCCTGCCGTCTGCGGTTTGCGAGGTAAGGAAGTATGATTCTCGTTCGCCTGTGCAAGATTGCCCTGTTGTGCTCCGCTGCCTTGTTCTTCTCTCTTGTGGCATTCGGGAACGTCACCGACTACGATAGCAACTGGATGTTCGTGCAGCATGTCCTGTCGATGGACACGACCTTTCCGAATTCCTCGCTGCACTGGCGCGCGGTTTCCAATCCCTCCCTGCAGCAGGCCGGCTATCTGGCAATCATCGCCTATGAGACCGTCGTTTCCTTGCTACTATGGGTTGGAGCCTTGTTGCTGCTTAGCAGGATTGCCGCCCCAAGCTTCGACGAAGCAAAGTCGGTCGCGATAGCGGGACTCACGCTCGGGCTGCTTCTCTATGCCGTCGGCTTCATCGCCATCGGCGGGGAATGGTTTGCCATGTGGCAGTCCCAGATCTGGAACGGGCAACAGAAGGCGTTCGATTTCATCGGCATGCTCGGTATCATCCTTCTCGCCTTGCTCATGCCGGACGCGGGACACAAGAGCCGGTGACGCCGCCGCGTGAAGCGCGCGCTCGGATTTTCAGGCTGGCGCATTGTACGCTGGAGCGCGTTGCAAGCTCTGTCCGGACGGAACGCAATCCGAATGGCCGTTGCCGCCTGACCCAGCATCGCGCTTAACGCATTGTAAACTTTTTGTATTCCCTAGCGAAATGTAACGCATTATTTTCCAATTTTGTGATCGTCGTTTCAACAGGCAGGCACAATGCGTCTCTGCCGTGCCGCGCACTCTATAAACGGGCAGGGCGTTGACCGAAGAAGCAAAAAGCATTCGGTATATTTTTCTAAGAAGACTTTAAATTGTTCTGCTATCCATTTACTGGACACGGACCACGGCGCACCAAGTTAACCAGTTATTCATTATGATATACGGTTTCGGGTTGATCCGGTCCTGCCCTTTGGCGTAAGGTTGCGATCCGGGGCAGCGCTCCCGCGGCGTAGCGTGATGAGGGCGCTGTACTATGGCGAGGGGTGGACCAGAGGGGATGAGGGGGCTTTTGCGGCTGAACCGCCTCGCCTTGTCACGCCAGCAACTTGCCAGGAGCCTGGCAGTTTCGGCCGCGGCCTTGGCGCTCCTGGCTGGTCTGAAACCTCAGCCCGCCTCGGCGTTCAAGCTCTTCGGCTACAGCTTTTTTGAATCCGAGCAAAAGTCGACTTCGCCCGACGCGCAGCCCTACACCATCACGGTAAACGTCAGCGGGGGCGACAAGGCCATCAAGTCGGCCGTGGAGGGAGCTTCCAGCCTCTACAGCGGGAAGGACGAGGTGCCTCCGCCCAGCACGCCGGCCTTTCTTTCCAAGGCCCGCGCTGAGTATGACCGCGTCCTCGGCGCTCTGTATGCCAATGCCCATTATGGCGCTTCCATCTCCATCCTGGTGAATGGCCGGCCTCTCGAGCAGATCCAGTCAGACGCCACCCTGCCGCATCCCGTGCCCGTGGTGATCAACGTCGATCCGGGGCCGGCCTTTACCTTCGGCCAGATCAATCTCGAGAACCGGGCGCCTCCAAGCCCTGCCGACGAGAATCCGAAGACAAAAACGCCGGAGCGCCTCGGGCTCGTACCGGGCCAGCCCGCCAATTCCGATATCGTCCTTTCGGCCGAGCAGGCGATGATCGACGCGTGGCGCCGTCAAGGCTATCCCAAGGCCAAGGCCTTGCCGCGCAAGATCGTTGCCGACCACGTCAACAACCGTCTGAACGTGACGCTGGCCGTCGAGCCCGGTCGGCTGGCCCATTACGGGCAGATCACCGTCGACGGTACCAAGGACATGGACCCCGCCTTCACGGCGCGGCAGATGGGGCTGGAACCGGGCGGGCGCTATGACCCGGCCGAGATCGAGCTCGCCAAGCGCCGCCTCCAGCATCTGCAGGTGTTCTCCACCACCAGCATCACAGAGGGCGCCATTGCCAGCAACGGCATGATGCCGCTGATGGTCACGGTGGCCGAGCGCCCGCTGCATGTGTTCGGCGCCGGCGCCGAGTATTCGACCACGGATGGTGCCGGCCTCAACGGCTACTGGGAGCACCGCAACCTTTTCGGCCAGGCCGAGCGCCTGCGCCTGGAAGCCAGCGTCTCGGGCATCGATTCCGTCGATACCTCCAACTTCACCTATTCGGGCGGCATCACTTTCGTAAAGCCGGGCATCTGGGATCCCTTCACCGATCTGACCGCACAACTCCTCGCCAAGCGCGAAGTCTACGATCCCTATTCCCAGAACACCTATCGCGCCCGCATCGGCCTCTCGCATGAATTCTCGGAGCAGCTGACCGGCAAGATCGCCGTGAACGGCGAATACGATCAGGTCGACGACGCCTACAACAAGCGCGACCTGCTGTTCTTCAGCCTGCCGGCGGAACTCGCCTACGACACCACGGACGACAAGCTGGAGCCCACGAAGGGGTATCGTCTCAAAGGGCAGGTCGAGCCATTCTACGAAGCCAAGTTCGGCAATTTCGGCGTGGTGAGCCGGTTCGACGGCTCCGCCTATTTCTCCTTCGATTCCATGGGCCGCTACGTTCTTGCCGGGCGCGTCGCCCTGGGCTCGATCGCCGGGGCTCCCGCCGACGAGATGCCGGCCGACCGCCTGTTCTTCGCCGGCGGCGGCGGATCGGTGCGCGGCTACGACTATCGCAGCCTGGGACCCCGGCTTGCCAACGGCTTCATCGTCGGCGGCCAGTCCTTGGCGGAAGCCTCGCTCGAAATGCGGATACGCGTGACCGACACCATCGGCGTCGTACCCTTCGTGGATGCCGGCAGCGCCTTCTCCTCCTCCTTCCCGTCCTTCGACGAGGATATAAAGGTCGGCGCGGGCATTGGCCTGCGCTACTATACCGGCCTGGGAGCCATCAGGCTCGATATCGCACGTGGCCTCACGCAGATCGACGGTCGCGTCATCGACAACGGCAAGGTCAAGCGGCAGCATACCCCACCCTTTGCCCTCTATATCGGATTGGGGGAGAGCTTCTGATGCAGCGCAGGACGATCCTCGCAATCGCGGTGGTGGCGGTCGTGGTGCCGCTCGGCCTGCGCGAACTTGCGCCCGCGCGCGCTGACGACGCCAGCGACAAGTCGTGGTTCGTCTCCTATGTCGAGAATACCATCTCGACTCCCGACCAGAAGATTTCGCTTGGCCAGATCGACGGCGCCCTGTCCTCGGACGTGAAGATCTCCTCGATCACCATCGCGGATCGGCAGGGTGTGTGGCTGACCATCAAGGATGCCCATCTGGTATGGAGCCGCACGGCGTTGCTGAGCGGCAGGCTTGATATCGATTCGCTCGAGGCGAGTTCGATCGAGATCACCCGCAAGCCCAATCCGCCCGAGGGTGTGCAGCCCGCCGCGAGTTCTCAGGGCTTCTCGCTGCCGGAACTGCCAGTATCGGTGAAGCTGGGCAAGCTCGCAGTGCCCGTCGTCAAGCTCTCCGCGGCGCTGGCCGGCGAGGAGACGGTCTTCGATGTCAATGGCAATGCACTGCTCGAGGGCGGCAAACTGCACGCCGAATTGGCGATCAAGCGGACCCAACCCCCGGGCGGCGACCTGACTTTCACCACCGATTTCGACAACGCCACCCGCCAGCTCAACCTCAATCTGTCGCTGCAGGAGCCTCATGGCGGCTTCCTGAGCAGCATGTTGAAGGTTCCGGGTAACCCGGCGCTCGGCTTCACCATCGTCGGTTCGGGGCCTCTCGATAATTTTGCGGCCGACCTTGCCCTTTCCGCCGACGGCACGAAGCTGTTCGGCGGCAAGACGATCCTCGCCCAGGGAGCGAACGGCCTAACCTTCAGGTCGGACCTGAGCGGTTCGCTGGAGCGGCTGGTCGATCCCGCCTATGCCGATTTCGTCAAGGGCCAGTCGGTCATCTCCGTGGCCGGCGGGCAGGCCGCGGGCGGCGGCTATACCCTCGATCACGCCACGATCAAATCCGGCGTGATCGATCTCGCCCTCTCGGCCGCGCTTTCCCGCGATGCCTTCCCGACCGAACTCAAGCTCGACGGCAAGTTCGGCGCTGCCGACGGCCATGACATCCTGCTGCCGGGCGGGGGCGCCCATATCCGGGGCATGGCGCTGACGGCGCAATTCGGCAATGGCGGCTGGAATGCCAACTTCGACCTGCAGCAGCTGGTGGCCGGTACGGTGCGGGCCGAGAGCGCGACCATTCAGGCCGGCGGCGATGCCCAGAACCTGGAAAACCCGCAGAGCCGGAGCCTGACATTCAAGGTCACCGGCCATGGCGACAAGTTGAACTCGAGCGATCCGGCGCTCGCCAAGGCACTCGGCAAGGTGCTTGATCTGACCGCCGCCGGCAAATGGCAGGCGGGGCAGCCGGTAATCGTGGACGGCGTGCACCTGGCGGCCAACGCCGCTCAGGCCGGTTTCACCGGAAAGATCGATGGTACCACGCTGAGCGGCGTCTACACGCTTTCCACGCCCGATATCTCCGTCTTCTCCGGCCTTGCCGGTCGCGACATGCGCGGCAAGACCGATCTCTCCGCCAAAGGCGATATCGCTCTGGTGGGAGGAGCCACGAACCTCGCCTTCGAGGGCAATGCGACCGACGTGGCGATCGGCGACCCGCGGGCCGACGCCTTGTTGAAAGGCATAACCAATCTCAAGGGTGGGGTGCGGCGCGATGAGCAGGGCCTGCATTTCGATGCCGTCAATCTCGGCAACAAGCAGTTCACTGCTTCCGCAAACGGCCTTTACGGCGCCAAGGCCATGGACTTCAAGGCTACCGCCGGTCTCACGGACATCCGGCTGGTGACGGATCGAGCGTCCGGCGCCATCGACCTCGTCGCCACGCTGAAGGGCTCGGCCGAGAAGCCCGATGTCGTCGCCGACATCAACGCGCCGAAGCTGACGCTCCAGGGCAAGCCCTTCACCGAGGGCAAGGCGAATTTCACCGGTTCTGTCGCAGGCGCCGCCGTCAACGGTGCCTTCAGCCTCTCGGGCTTGCTAGACCACATGCCGGTGAAGGCGGCTGCGGGCATTGTCACCACGGATGACGGTACGCACCAGATCAACGGCCTTTCCGTCAGCGCAGGCGCTGCCCAGATCGCGGGCGACCTCGCATTGCGGCCCGACGGGCTCGCGAGTGGGAAATTGAATGCCGCGGTGCCGGATGTGGCTGCCGTCGCGCCGTTGCTGCTCATCAAGGCATCCGGTTCGGTCACCGCGAACGTCGCGCTTTCGGTCGATGGGACGAAGCAGAACGCCGCGGTCAAGGCGCAGGCCAAGGCTCTGAAGATCGAGAACAATACTGTCGGCGGCGCCAACATCGACCTGACGGCCACCGATCTGAAGGGAGTGCCCGCCCTGGCCGGCAGTGCAACGGCCAGCAATGTTCAGTCCGGATCCTTCATCCTCAACCAGTTGCAGGCCAACGCGCGCTCCGAAGGGGCCAACAGCACGGCATTCCAGGTCCAGGGCACCATGCCGAAGGGCAAGCTTGCCGTTTCCGGCGCCATCAAGCCGGCCGGTGACGGGCTCGATGCTCGCCTCGATGCACTCAACGTCCAGCAGCAGGGCATTTCCGCTTCGCTTGCTTCTCCTGTCACTATCGCCAGCCGCAAGAGCGGCGTGACCATTCCGAAGACCGTGCTGAGGATCGGGCAGGGAGGACAGGTCTCGGTCGACGGCACGGTAGGCGACAATATTGCCATGAACGTGGTGGTCAGCCAGTTGCCTGTCTCGCTGGCCAATCTCTTCTCCCCAGGCCTCGGAGCGAGCGGCACCCTGTCCGCCAATGCCCGGGTCTCAGGCAAGACTGCCGACCCCAATGCGGAATTCCAGGTCACCGGTGCCAATCTCAACGCAGCTCCCCTCAAAGGCATGGGGCTCTCGGCCCTCCAGCTCTCGGCCAGCGGGCGGTATGCCGGCAAGACGGTGAGCATCGAACGCGCAAATGTGACGGGTGGCGGGGGCCTCACCGTGTCAGCGCATGGCCAGGTGCCGCTTTCCGGGCCGGGCCTCTCGGTATCGGTGCAGGGTTCGGCGCCGCTCGCGCTCGCCAACGGCCTGCTTAGGGATCGCGGCGGGAGGGCAACCGGCACTCTCACGCTGAACGCCAGTGCCAGCGGCTCGATTGCCTCGCCTGTCGTTTCCGGACAGGCGGTGATTGCCGGCGGTACGGTGACCGATCCCGAGACCGGCATGAAACTGACAGGTATTGGCGCCACTGTGCGTTTCGATGGCGATCGCGCCACCATCGCCCAGTTCAGCGCGACCACGCAGGGCGGCGGGACGATCGGCGTCAGCGGCTCGGTCTCGCTCAAGCGGGATCTGGCGGCGGATCTCGCCATCACCATGCGAAACGCCAAGTTGACCGACGGCGACCTTGCCACGGCCATTGTCAGCAGCGACGTTACGGTGCGCGGGCCGCTGATGTCGCAGCCGGTGGTGGGCGGGCGTATCACCATCCAGCGCGCGGAGATAACCATCCCCGAACGCTTCGCCACCAACGCGGCAATGCTGGGCGTCAAGCATCTCAAACCGCCCCCGCAGGTGGCGCGCACGCTCGCCAAGGCCAATCCTCCCCTCAAGGGTGGCAGGAAGGGCGGTAGGAGCGGGGCAGGCCCGAACGTCATTCTTGATCTCACGATCGACGCGCCCGCCCGCATCTTCGTGCGAGGCCGCGGCATCGACGCCGAACTCGGTGGCCAGATGACGCTGAAGGGCCCTGCTTCGAACCTGGCACCCGTCGGTGCCTTCGAACTGCGGCGCGGTTCGCTCGACGTGATCGGCCAGCACATCGTGTTCGACAGCGGCAAGGTCACGTTGTTGGGCGATCTCGATCCGGAGATCGATTTCGTCGCCACCACCAGTTCCAGTTCGATTGCGGTGACAGCCCGCGTCACCGGCCGGGCATCCGATCCGCAGATCGTGCTGTCCTCCGTGCCGGAGTTGCCCCAGGACGAAGTGATGGCTCACTTCCTGTTCGGCCGCAGCATCCAGGACCTGTCGCCGATGCAGATCGTGCAGCTCGCCACGGCTGTCGCCCAGCTCGCCGGCGGTCCTTCCGGCCCGGATCTCCTGGGCAGCATCCGCAAGTCGACTGGGCTCGACAATCTCGGCGTCGTGACGGATTCCAAGGGCAACGCCGCAGTGCAGGCAGGTCGCTACATCGGTGACAATATCTACCTGGGTGTGACCACGGGGGTCGGTGGTCAGACGGATGCCACCATCAATCTCGACGTCACCAAGAACCTCAAGCTTCGCGGCCAGGCCGGCACGGATGGATCCAAGGCCGGCATTTATTACGAGCGCGAATATTGATGTGGAGTCCTCGGCGCCAGCCGCGCCGAGGGCAAGATCTTCGTCATCATCCCAGGAGTGGTCGTTTCCTGGCCTCGCTGGCCTCCATCGGCGTTGCCTCAATAATAATCCGGCTCCACCTCATAGCGCGGTGCCGGGACATATCTGGGATGGTCGTAATAGTAGGATGGAGCTTCGCGATAGTAACGGGGGCTGTCATAGTATTCGCGCTCATATCGTGGGCCGACATATCCTCTGCTGTTCGGAACACAACGTCCATTGCTTCGGTAATAGCCCCGTGCGCAGCCTGCATCCACGTTTTGGATGAGCTGGACGGACGCCGTCGCGTCCGGCGATAAGCCATTGGCACGGGCCGCGGGAATAGCCGCAGTCCCCAAGACAGCCGTTAAGCCGGCGATAAACAAATGCCTCATTTCATGCACTCCGTATGACTTGAATGCCACTCTGCAAGCATCGACGGATCGAAGGATCCACGTCAGTAGTACGCCGTGCAGATGCGATTTCCGTAGGAGTCGTAGCCGACGCGTGCGCATTGGCGTCCGCCATCATAGCCATCATAGGCCGGCTCTTGGGATGGGGTGGTCGCAGCCCCGACGGCAGTGCCGCCCGCCGCGCCGATCGCGCCGCCTATGAGCGCACCACGGCCGGGATGCCGGTTGGACACCGCCGCGCCATCCGCGGCGCCGCCTACGCCTCCGATGACGGCTCCGCCGACGGCCCGATCGCCCGGATCATCGGTCTGGCATGCCGCCAGGAACATTGCGAATGCAGTCGCTGAGAGAATGGGTAGAAGCCTGCCCATGTGCTTCCTCCTTGATTGCGATCAAGGGGGAAAACAATTCGCAAACCGGTTCGTTCCACTTTTGCGTGTGGAGCACGCAGGCGCCTCGCGCGTGCAACCCTCCATTTGTGCGGAGGAACGCGCCTCTATCGTCTACAGACGGAGCAGGCCTGTCTGGGTGCAGAACATCATCCCGGCGACCGCGATGGCCGCGACGATGAGTGCCACGATCAGGACATATGCGCCAGTCTCGGAGGTATTCTGGGATCTTGTCGCCATGTTCACAGAGTAGTGCCCGGACCACAGCAGGACAACGCATACAAAGGTGGACGAAGTGTATGGCTTCCTATGTCTCGTGCCGCGGCGGAGGTGGTGGAACTCCCCCATTCGCGTGCGGCCGTATACCGCCTGGAGGTATCAATCGGGGTATGGCCTCACGGGCCGGTTCCTCCCGGATGCGCGCCCGTCGCGTCGCCGGTTGCGTGGTTTCAGGCGAGAGATCGCCCTTGAGACAGTCCCCGGACGCCTGGGCTGCTCGCAATCGAAATGATGGAGGACAAGATGCCTGGGTTCATCACAGTGATAGTAAAGTTATCAGATGATTGTGATTAATATTGTAATGTCGGACAATTATCTCGCTGTTGCTGATACACAGTAAGAAATTTATTCATTATCCATTGACATGAAAACTGTGTTGTGTATTTAGGCGCGGGTCGGAAGTTGAGGCATTATTTACCGGTGTCTTCGCCGAAACGGTTTGGGCCGAGCGTAGATTTCGACCTTGATGACTGCAGATAAATAAATGACTGGGGGAGGTCCTGTGGCCTCCCCCTGTTTCTTGGGCGCGATGCGCCGTCTGCGTCCCATGGACGAAAGGTCGCTATCGTCCCCCCGACACTCTCAGGATAGAACCCGTCACGTAGCTTGCCGCTTCCGAGAGCAGGTACATCACCGCATCCGCGATTTCTTCCGGCTTGCCGATACGCTGCATGGGGATCGATGGCCTGATACGCTCGACCCGATCCGGATCGCCGGTGCTGCGATCATGGATCTCCGTCTCGGTCATGCCCGGTGCGACGGCATTCACGCGCACCCCCTCCATGGCGAGCTCCCGGGCCATGCCGATGGTAAGACCGTCGACGGCGGCCTTCGAGGCGGCGTACCAGACATATTCGCCGGGTGATCCGATATCGGCCGCCACCGAGGAGATGTTGACGATGGCGCCGCCTGGGCCGCCGAGGCGCGTCGACAGGCGTTTGGCCGCCTCCCGTGCGACCAGGATCGCGCCGGTGACGTTCAGGTCGATCGTCTCGCGGATCACCTTGGGATCGACATCCGTGAGGCGGCCGGACCGGCCGGTGATGCCGGCATTGTTGACCATGTGGGTGAGTTTGCCGAACTCGTCGGTTGCGGTGAAGAGGGCTGCGATGTCCGCTTCGTCGGCCATGTCGCCGGCCAGTACGAGCGCGCGGGCGCCGGCCCTGTGCACGGCATCGGCCACCTGGCCGGCCGCGGCGTGGTCGCTGCGGTAGTTGATGACGAGGTCATAGCCGGCCTGGGCTGCCTTGAGGCAGACGGCTGCGCCGATACCCCGGCTTCCGCCGGTGACGAGAAGAAGGGGGCGTTTCGACATGGTCTGCGATTCCTTGCGTGAAATGCTGGCTAGGTTCGATCTCAGGGGGGGCTGCAGGGGATCACCCTATCTCATATCCGATCGGAACGGCCTCCCGGATCACCCAGTCGGCGATGCCGGCGATATCGTCAAGGTGGAAGCGCGGCACCGGGAAAGGACCGGGAGCATCGGTGGCAATCGCGCGGATGAAGGGATCGTCGGGATAAATGTAATCCTTGTCGACAGCCACGCGGTGGATCTCGATCTTCGGATGGGGATCGCGCTTGAATCCCTCGACGATGACGAGATCGACAGGCAAGAGCCGCTTGAGCAACTCCGGCAAAGATGGTTCGGGCGCGCCGCGCAGTTCATGCATGAGCGCGAACCGGTTGGCGGAGGAAACCAGAACCTCCTGCGCGCCTGATTCCCGATGAACGTAGGAGTCCTTGCCTGGCGTGTCGACGTCGAATGCATGATGGGCGTGCTTGACGGTGGAGACCGTCAGGCCACGGCGGCGCAGTTCCGGAATCAAGGCGGCTATCAGGGTCGTCTTGCCGGCACCGCTCCAGCCCGAAAGGCCCATCAGACGCATCATGGTGCCGACGCCTTGCGCAGGCGATAGGCGGTAAAACCCTCCCCCGGGCTGCAGCCTTCGTAGAGGTTGCCCGTTTCGCGGGCGAGATTGGGCAGGTCTATAGCGGCCATCGGATCCGTACATTCGAGGACGAGCAGGTCCCCCGGCCGCAGGCGCGCGAGTTCCTTCTGCGCGCGCAGCACGGGCAACGGGCATTTCAGGCCGCGCAGGTCGAGGCGAAGTGCTTCGGCGGAGGAGGGGCTTGTGGCAGGCATTGCCTTGGCTGTAGCTGTCCTCAGGTGTGCGTTCAACCTTTGTCTATGCGCAGGGGGCAGGGCATGGTGGCGCAATGAAGAGAGATACGAACAGAACCATGGGCCTGATCCTGGCCGGCGGCCTTTCGCGCCGAATGGGCGGCGGCGACAAGGGCCTGTCGCTGCTGGGCGGCGAAACCATTCTCGAGCGTATCGCGGGGCGCATGAAGCCGCAGGTGGAGGTTCTGTTCCTGAACGCCAACGGCGACCCGGATCGTCTCGCGGATCTTGGTCTTGCGATCCTGCCCGATACTTTGCCGGGCTTTCCCGGCCCGCTCGCCGGCGTGCTGGCCGGCCTCGATCATGCCGCGCACGCCGGATATCAACAGGTCGCCGTCGTTCCCTGCGATGCACCCTTCCTTCCGGCCGATCTCGTGGCTCGCCTCGGTGCGGCGGCGGGCTCCAGCGGTGGCGCGGTCGCGACTTCCGGCGGCCGGCGCCATCCTACCGCGGCCCTCTGGCCCGTACGTCTGCATGCGGCGCTGAAGTCGGCGCTGGTCGAGGAGGATCAGAGGCGTGTCGAGACGATCCTGCGGCGCTACGATTTCGTCGAGGTGGAATGGCCGGTGGAACCGCTGGATCCTTTCATGAACGTCAACGATCGCGATGGCCTCGCAGCGGCGAGGGATCTGCTCGAGCGATGGCCGCAAGCCTGAGGCTGCACGGTGGCGGCCTGTCTGGCATCTTCGGCGCATGTCCATGCATAAAATGATCTTCCTGCAAGAAACTGGCCTTGCTTCCACGTGAATGCTAGAAGCGCGCGCATCTACAGGAGTTGCCGTCATTTCCGCCTTGAAGATCGATATCCCGAAGCAAAACCCGATACGCGCTCTTCCGATCCTGCGCCGCCTGTTTCGGGATGAGGGCAGCCGGCACACGAAGTCCTATGCTCTGGCCATCGTCGCGGGGGCGATCGAGGCGTCGATGGGAGGCCTCGTGGCCTGGCTGATCGGTCCGGTGATCCGGGCGATGTGGGACAAGCAGAGCATGCTGCAGATCGCGGGCTTTGCAGCGCTGGTGGTCCTCGTCTTCATGGTTCGCGGCGCGGCGTCCTACATCAAGGATACGGTGCTAGCCCGCATCGGCAGCAGCATCATCGCCAGCGTGCAGAAGCGCCTGTTCAATCATGTCGTGCAGCAGGACATGTCCTACTTCACCGCCCGGCACTCGACGGAGATGGTGGCCTCCAACACCTTCGTGGCGAACTCCTCGCGTGTCGCCTCGAATTTGCTGGTCAATTCGATCAGCAACGTATTGCAGGTGTTCTCGCTGATCGCAGTGATGATCATCCGCGATCCCCTGCTGGCCATTTCGGCCCTGGTGGTCATGCCTCCAGCCGTGATCGGCATTCGCTACATTACCCGACGCGTCGGGCGCGTGGTGAGGCGGCAGTATCAAAGCACCGCACAAATCACGGGAATTATTCAGGAAACCTCGCAAGGGATTCGCGTCGTCAAGTCCTTCGGCATGGAGGACGCCATGCGCCAGCGCATGGATGCCGGCGTGGCGGAAGCGCAGGCGGCCGCGAACAAGATGGCTGCGCTCGGCAACCGCTCCGGCCCGATCATGGAAACGATGGCCGGCTGCGCGGTGGCGGCCGTCATCGTCTATGGCGGCTGGCGCATCACCGCCGGGGCGCTCTCCGTGGACGAACTGGTATCGTTCCTGTTCGCCTTCCTTACCGCCTATGCACCGTCCAAGGCACTGGCCAAGGTCAATGTCGATATCAACGCGGCAGTGGCGGGCGTCAGCATGTTCTATGACATCCTCGACACCCCGGCGGGCGAGGGGCCGTCCGAGCGCGCCAAGCCGTCCTTCGTCAACAAAGGCGGCAATATCGTCTTCGACAAGGTGATCTTCGGCTACAAGCCCGACGAGCCGGTGCTGCGTGAATTGTCACTCACGGCGGAGGCCGGCAAGACCACGGCGCTGGTCGGCCAGTCCGGAGGCGGCAAGTCGACCGTGGTCAATCTCATCCTGCGCTTTTACGAGCCGCAGTCGGGCAGGATCGTGATCGACGGGCAGGATATCGGAAGGGTCTCCGTGGCGAGCCTGCGCGAGGCGATGGCCTATGTCGGCCAGGATGTCTTCCTGTTCGCGGGCACCATCCGCGAGAACATCGCCTTCGGCTATCCAGGCGCCTCGCAGGAGGCGATCGAGAAGGCTGCGAAGGCGGCCTACGCGCATGATTTCATCCGGAATTTCGATCGGGGATACGATACCGAGGTTGGCGAGCGCGGCCTGCAGCTCTCGGGCGGCCAGCGCGCCCGCATCGCCATTGCCCGCGCCATCCTGCGCGATGCCTCGATCATCCTGCTGGACGAGGCAACGGCGGCACTCGATTCCGAATCCGAACAGGCCGTGCAAAACGCGCTGGACGACCTGTGCGCCGGCCGCACCGTCGTCGTCATCGCCCATCGCCTGCAGACGATCCAGGAGGCCGACAAGATCTGTGTGATCGAGGCAGGCCGGGTCGTGGAGGAGGGCACGCATGAGGCCCTGCTCGCGCGCGGCGGCCGTTACGCCAACCTCTATGCCGTGCAGTTTCGCGACGAGCCCGAGCTCTCGCCCCTTTGAGAAGGTTCCTGTTCCGTGAAGTCCGTTGCCCTGTTCGATCTCGATGGCACCCTCGTCGATGCCGATCATCTTCACTACGAGGCATGGAAGCACATGCTCTCGCCGCACGGCATCGATCTCACTGAGAAATCCTATCGCACCGATGTCATGGGGGCGCCCAACAGCCTTCTCCTGTCGAGTTTGCTCAAGGATCTCGACGAAAAAGCCGGCCTCGCCCTGATCGACGACAAGGAGGAGATGTTCCGCCGGCTCTTCGTCAAGGTGGAGCCGGCCCGCGGGCTGAACGCTTTCCTGGACTGGCTCGCAGGCCGCGGCGTGCCGGTTGGCGTCGTCACCAACGCGCCGAGGGCCAATGCCGAGCACCAGCTCAACGGGTTGGGATTGGTGGAGCGCTTTCCGCAAGTGGTGATCGGTGCCGAGGTGGCGCGGCCCAAGCCCTTTCCCGACCCCTATCTGGCCGGGCTGGAGCGTCTGGGCGGTACGGCCGCGAAGAGCCTCGCCTTCGAGGATTCTCGTTCGGGAATCGCCGCCGGCAAGGCGGCGGGCCTTGCCGTCATCGGGCTGATGACGGGCATGAGCGAGGCGGCGATGCTTGCAGAAGGGGTGGACCTCGCCATTCCCGACTATGAGGATCCACGCCTCATGCCCTTCGCCGCACGCCGCATGGAGCTCGCGGGAGGCTAGGGGAATCCGCGGAAGGACGATACCCCGGCTTTGCACTGCCCAGCCGGCAAAGAATCGCCTTTCCCTCTCCCTCCGAACACGCTAACACCAGATCGTCTCATGGGGTGCCCGCAAGGGCTGAGAGGCCGAAGGCGTGGTGCTTTCGGGCCAACCCATCGAACCTGATCCGGGTCGTACCGGCGGAGGGATGAGCCTTGAAGCAGCACGTTTCCATTGCGCTCTCTTCAGAGTCGTTGTCCGTCCCGATCCGTCGTCGATATGGAGGACGCTCATGCTGAAGAAAATCCTGGCCGCGCTCACGCTTGCGGTCCTCGCCACGGCTGCCTCCGCGCAGGAGAAGCCCGTTCTCACCATCTACACCTATGAGAGCTTCTCGGGCGAATATGGTCCTGGCAAGCAGTTGCAGACTGCGTTCGAAGCCAAGTGCGGCTGCACGATCAAGTATGTTACCGCCGACGACGGCGGCGCGCTGTTCGCCAAGCTCAAGCTGGAGGGAGCATCCACCAAGGCCGACGTCGTTGTCGGCCTGGACGACAATCTCATGGGCGAGGCGGAAAAATCCGGCCTGTTCGCGCCACATGGTATCGCGACCGACGGCCTTTCCCTTCCGGAGCCCTGGACCAGCAAGATCTTCGTGCCGTTCGATTGGGGATATTTCGCTTTCGTCTATGATGGCGACAAGCTCAAGAACCCGCCAGCCAGCCTGAAGGACCTCGTTGAAAAAAAGGACGGTCCGAAGGTCGTCATCGAGGATCCGCGTACCTCCACGCCGGGGCTCGGCCTGCTTGCCTGGATGAAGGCGGTCTATGGCGACAAGGCTGGCGATGCGTGGAAGCAGTTGAAGCCACGCATCGTGACGGTTACGCCCGGCTGGTCGGAAGCCTATGGGCTCTTCCTCAAGGGCGAGGCCGACATGGTGCTCTCCTATTCCACCTCGCCTTCCTATCACATCGGGGTCGAGAAGAAGACGAACTACCACGCCGCCATGTTCCCGGAAGGGCATCAGGTGCAGGTCGAGGTCGCCGGTCTGGTGGCGAACTCCAGGCAGCAGGATCTCGGGCGCCAGTTCCTGACCTTCCTGCTTTCCGGTGACGGACAGGCGGTGCTGCCGGAAACCAACTGGATGTATCCCGCCAGGATGCCTGCCGCCGGCCTGCCCGACAGTTTCAAGGCCGTGCCCGTACCCGCCAAGGCGCTGATGTCCGACCCCGCCAAGCTCGCCGAAAGCCGCAAGGCCTGGATCGACGAATGGCTTGCGGCGATGGCGAAGTGAACGCTGGTATGGCGAGCGCAGAGGGATTGGGGGCTGATCCTTCCCGGTTCGACGAGACGGCAAGCCCGCCCCCCGTCTTTTCCAATTCCCGGTCCTGAATGCCCGGCCTCGCTCTTCTCGCAGTCCTGGCCGCTCTCGTCGTTGCCTCCCTCGCCAGCCTGTTCCTTGCGGCGGGCGGCGAGCCCTGGCAGGGCAATGTCGCCTATCTCGTCTCGATCGCGAGTTTCACGCTTTACCAGGCGCTGCTCTCGACACTCCTGTCCCTGGTATTCGGGGCGCTCGTGGCGCTGGCGCTGGCGCGGCGCCATTTCCCCGGACGACGGTTGCTGCTCGCTCTGTTCGGCGTGGCGACGGCATTGCCCGCCATTGTGGCTGTCTTCGCCTTTGCCGGCATCTTCGGCCGCGTGGGAGCCGCCAACGTCATCTTGAACGCCGTCGGACTGCCGGCCATCGCCATTTACGGCATGACCGGCATCCTTCTCGTCCATGTCTTCTTCAATGGCGCCTTCGCGGCCCGCGTCTTCCTGGCGGCGCTCGAGGCTGTGCCGGGCGAACACTGGCGCCTCGCGTCCTCGCTCGGCCTGACCGCCGGCGACGTCTTCCGCCTGATCGATTGGCCGGTGCTCCGTCGGGACATGGCGGCGCTTGGCCTTCTCATTTTCATCGCCTGCGCCACCAGCTTCGCCATTCCCCTTACGCTCGGCGGCGGGCCAGGCAGCGCGACCTTCGAGGTGGCGATCTACCAGGCGATCCATTCCGATGCCGACTTCGCCCGTGCCGCAGTGCTGGCCCTGCTGCAGATTGCGGCGATGGCGCTACTGGTCGCAGCTGCGGCGCCCCTGCTCGTCTCCACGCCCGAGGCCGCGGCCCTGGGCCGGCATATCGAGCGTCCGGACAAGGCTGACCTCCTTCTCCGCGCCGTCGATGGCCTGGTGCTGTTGGCGGCCCTCCTTCTCATCGTGCCGCCGCTGTTGTCTGTCGTCTGGGCGGGCAGGGCACTCCTGGGCGGAATGGATCCTCAGGTACCCAGGGCGCTTGCCACAAGTCTCGCCGTCGCGATCATGGCGGCAACCCTCGCGCTCGGCGCGGCGCTGCTGCTCTCGCGCTCGCGCGCAACCCTCGGAGCCAATGGCCTAAACGCGGCCGCGCGGCTCGTCGCCTCGGCCCCGCTGCTGACGCTGGCGATACCGCCCCTGGCTTTCGCCGCCGGGCTTTATGTCATCGCTCGCGCCGTCGGCGGGGCAGATCTGATCGCCATGCCGGCCCTCGTCCTCGTCAACGCCATGATGGCGCTGCCCTTCGTGCACCGACTCGTCGATCCACCGATGGTGCTCGCCCAGGAGCGCTACGGACGTCTCTCCGAAAGCCTCGGCATGAGCGGCTGGACCAGACTGCGTCTAGTCGAATGGCCGCTGCTGGCACCATCGGCGACGGCTGCCTTCGCCTTCGCCATGGCCTTGTCGCTCGGCGACCTCGGCGTGGTCGCACTCTTCGGATCGGAGGGGCTGGTGACGCTGCCTTCGCTTCTCTATGCCAAGCTCGGCTCCTATCGCATCGAGGAGGCCGATGGCATCGCGGCTTTGCTTGCCGGCCTTGTGCTGGTGCTCTTTCTCGTGGCGGACAGGTTGGGGAAGCGCCATGCTCATCGCTGACAAGCTCACCATCGTCATCGACGACTGGACCGGCATCTACGATCTGTCGATACCTCGGGGTACCCTGGCGGCGATCGTGGGTCCTTCCGGCGGCGGCAAGTCGACGCTACTGCATGCCATTGCCGGCTTCGAGAGGCCATCGAGCGGCAGCCTGAGCTTCGATGGGATGGATCTTCTGCCGCTGAAGCCGGCCGCGCGGCCGGTAGCGATCGTCTTCCAGGACCACAACCTCCTGCCGAATCTCACGGCGCTCCAGAATGCCGGCCTCGCGCTTTCGCCTTCGCTTCGGTTGTCGAGTGCAGACAGGGGCGCTATCTCGGCCATGCTCGACCATGTCGGCCTTGCGGGCATGGAACGTCGCCTGCCCTCCGAGCTTTCCGGCGGACAGCGCCAACGTGTGGCACTCGCCCGGGCGATGCTGACTACGCGGCCCCTTCTGCTGCTCGACGAACCGCTGACCGGCCTCGACCCCGCAATGCGCGCCGGCATGATTGAACTCATCGATGCGCTGCGCCGTGAAAAGGGGCTGACAGTGCTCATGACGACCCATACGCCGGAGGACGTCCAGGGGCGGGCGGATCGAATCCTCACCGTCGCGGACGGGCGCATCGCCGCAGCCTGAGATAGCCATATGCGCAGCTGATGCCCTAGAATTCCTTTTTGCGTAGAGAAGGATTCGCCTGCATGGACGCCGGCCAGCTTGCCAGACTGATTGCCCAGGGGCGAGGCGCCGAACCGGCCGATCTCGTCATCAAGAATGTACGGCTTCTCGATCTCGTCAGCGGCGACATCACGCAGACGGACATAGCAATCGGCGGGGACCGTATCGTCGGCACCTATGCCGGCTATTCCGGGCATCGCGAGATCGATGCGCGAGGGTTGATCGCCGTACCTGGCTTCATCGACACCCACCTCCATGTCGAATCCTCCCTTGTGACGCCGGCCGAGTTCGATCGTTGCGTGCTGCGCCACGGCGTGACCACGGCGATCTGCGATCCGCATGAGATCTCGAACGTCGTCGGGTTGGAAGGGCTCCGTTTCTTCCTGGAATCGGCAGGCTATACGGCGCTCGACCTTCGGGTCCAGCTGTCAAGCTGCGTGCCGGCCACCCACCTGGAGACAGCCGGCGCACGGCTCGCGGCGGAGGATCTCCTGCCATTCGCCCGGCATGAGAAAGTGATCGGCCTCGCCGAATTCATGAACTTTCCCGGCGTCATCCATGCCGATCCGGACTGTCTCGCCAAGCTCATCCCCTTCCAGGATGGGCATATCGACGGCCATGCGCCGCTGCTGCGCGGCACGAACCTCAACGCCTATCTCACGGCACGCATCCGTACCGATCACGAGACGACCACGGCGGAAGAGGGGCGGGAAAAGCTGGCGAAGGGCATGACGCTGCTGATCCGCGAGGGATCGGTCTCCAAGGATCTTCACGCCCTGGCCGAGTTGATCACCATCCGCAATTCACCCTATCTCGCCTTCTGCACCGATGACCGCAACCCTCTCGACATTGCCGAGGAGGGGCATCTGGATTTCATGATCCGTACCGCCATCCATCTCGGCGCCGAGCCTCTCGCGGCCTACCGCACCGCGACGATCTCTGCAGCCATGGCGTTCGGCCTCAGGGACCGCGGCGTGATCGCTCCCGGAAAGCGAGCCGACATCGTGCTGCTCGACGATCTGGAACGCTGTGCCATACGCCAGGTGATCAGTGCGGGACGCCTCGTTGAAGACGAGTTGTTCGCGGGACGGATCCGGGTCCAGCCCGTAGGACTTTCTTCCATGAGGGCGCCGCATGTGGCCGCCTCCGATTTCCTGGTGCCGGCCCAGGGTCCGACCGGACCGGTCATGGGTGTCGTGCCGGGCAAGATCATCACGCAACACCTTCGCCTCAGCCTGCCTTATGCTGATGGCCGGCGTGGTATCGATCTCGGCCAGGACGTGGTGAAGGTGGCGGTAGTCGAGCGCCACGGCGTCAACGGCAATATCGGCCGTGGCTTCGTCAAGGGCTTCGGCCTGAAGGAAGGGGCCATCGCGTCCTCGGTCGGGCATGATTCGCACAATATCTGCGTGGTGGGCGTCGACGACGGCGACATGGCGCTGGCAGTCAATCGTCTGGGCGAGATCGGTGGGGGATTCGTTGTGGTGCGCGGCGGTGCCGTGCTGGCGGAACTGGCCCTGCCGGTGGCCGGGCTGATGAGCTTGCTGCCCTTCGAGGAGGTGCGCGACCGCCTGATGCCGCTGAGGAGTGCCGCCAAGTCTCTCGGCGTGACACTGGACGAGCCCTTCCTGCAGGTCGCATTCCTGCCGCTTCCCGTGATTCCCCATCTGAAGATCACCGACAGGGGCATGGTGGACGTCGACCGTTTCGAACTCATCGATGCCTGATTCAAAATCTGAGGAAGTGATGGAAAATCATCTCCTTTCAAGTTTCTATGGCATCATTCGGAATCGGTTCCTCAGCGATGAAGCTTCTCGTCGTCTTCTGCCATCCCTGTGCGGAAAGCTATGGCGCCGCCGTGCGTGACGCCGCCTTGCGCGGGCTTGCACGGGCTCGGCACGAGGTGCGCCTGCTCGACCTCTACGCCATGAATTTCGACCCGGTGATGAGTGCGGACGAGCGGCGGGGCTATCACGAGAAGGATCTCAACGAGATTCCCGTGGCCGAGCACCTCGCGCATCTGCGCTGGTGCGAGGGATTGATCTTCATCTATCCAACCTGGTGGTACGGCCCGCCGGCGATGCTGAAGGGCTGGCTGGAACGCGTTTGGGTGCCGCATTCCACCTTCACCATGCCCACCGACGGCAAGCCGATCGGCCCGGTGCTGACCCATATCCGGCTGCTTGCCGCGATCTCGACGCTGGGGTCGCCGTGGTGGTGGTGGACCCTGTTCATGAAGGAGCCCGGGCGTCGCATCCTGCTGCGGGGCTTGAGGGTCCTCTGCGCGCCGCGATGCCGGACCATGTGGCTGGCGCTGCATCGTCTCGACGAGATATCGGATACCAAGCGGCGGCATTTCCTCGCCAAGGTCGAGAAGAAAATGGCCCGGCTGAAGGACTAGGAGTCGCGCCCGGCGCCGCCCGCGAAGGCGGCTTGCCTCGCTTTGGCCTCAATTGGATGGGCGAAAGCCGGCCTTTTCTACCCATTTCATTGAATTTGAATACGCATGCACCCGTTCGGACTTGACTCAGCCCGCAGCCTATTGTCTCAACGCGCCGTCTTAAACAGGGTGCTTGCATGAGTATCGCCTTCACGTTTCCCGGGCAGGGAAGCCAGACCGTGGGCATGGGCAAGGGACTGGCCTATGCTTTTCCGGTGGCCCGGGCAGTATTCGACGAGATCGATGCCGCGCTGAACCAGAAACTGACCTCCGTGATCTGGAACGGCCCGGAGAGCGATCTGACCCTGACCGAGAATGCGCAGCCGGCTCTCATGGCCGTTTCGCTTGCCGCTTTTCGCGTTCTGCAGGATGAGGCAGGCCTCGACCTCAGGAAGCATGCGAGCTTCGTCGCTGGTCATTCACTGGGCGAGTATTCGGCGCTTGCCGCTTCGGGCGCCCTGACTATCGCGGATACGGCGCGGCTGCTGCGTATCCGCGGCCGGGCCATGCAGGCAGCGACGCCGGTTGGAACCGGCGCCATGGCGGCTCTGCTTGGACTGGACTTCGAGCAGGCCGCCGCCGTTGCCGCCGAGGCGGCGCAGGGCGAAGTCTGCCAGGCCGCCAATGACAATGCGCCGGGGCAGGTCGTCGTTTCCGGCGCCAAGGCCGCCGTGGAGCGCGCCCTCGAGATTGCGAAGGCGAAGGGCGCCAAGCGCGCGATTCTCCTGCCGGTCTCCGCGCCCTTCCATTGCGCGTTGATGCAGCCGGCGGCCGATGCGATGGCCGAGGCCCTTGCCAAAGTGGTGATCGAGGCGCCCGCGGTGCCGCTCGTCGCCAACGTCCTTGCCCGCCCGATTTCCGATCCGAAGGAGATCCGCAAGCGCCTCGTCGAGCAGGTGACCGGTACTGTTCGCTGGCGCGAGAGCGTGGAATTCCTCGCGGGTGCGGGCGTGACGAAGCTCGTCGAGGTCGGCTCGGGCAAGGTGCTGAGCGGTCTCGTCAAGCGCATCGCATCAGGCGTCGAGGCGGTCAACGTCGGCACGCCCGAGGATGTGGCGGCCTTTGCGCCGACCCTCGGCTGATCCAGCATTGCGATTGAGAATGGCCCTGCGGGGCCGGGATGATAGAGAACGTTGCGCCCAGCTTCGACCGGCATGAGGCCGGTCCGAGCCAAGCGGCGCCTGACAGGGGGAGAGGATGTTCGACCTTACCGGCAAGATCGCACTGGTTACGGGTGCCACAGGCGGCATCGGTGCCGGCATCGCCACGGCGTTCCACAAGCAGGGGGCGATCGTGGCTCTCTCCGGTACCCGTCAGGCAGTACTCGAGGAATTGGCTGCAAAGCTGGGTGATCGTGCCCATGTCTTTCCGTGCAACCTGGGCGACAAGGAACAGGTCGAGGCTCTCGTTCCAAGTGTCGAGGCCAAGCTCGGCCAGCTTGACATCCTGGTCAACAATGCCGGCCTCACCCGCGACGGGCTCATCCTGCGCATGAAGGACGAGGATTGGGACGAGGTCATCGCGATCAATCTCACGGCGGGCTTTCGCCTCTGCAGGGCAGCCGTGAAGGGCATGGTGAGGCGCCGCTATGGCCGCATCATCAACATCGCATCGCTTTCCGGGGTGGTCGGCAATGCCGGGCAGACCAATTATGCCGCCTCCAAGGCCGGTCTGATGGGCATGACCAAATCGCTCGCCCATGAGGTTTCCGCCCGCGGCATCACGGTCAATTGCATCGCTCCGGGCTTCGTCGATACGGCGATGACGGACGCCCTCAACGAGAAGCTGATGGAAACGATCCTGACCACGATACCGATGCGCCGGCTCGGTCACGTCGAGGAGATTGCTGCCGCAGCCGTTTACCTTGCTTCGCTGGAGGCAAGCTATACGACCGGCCAGACAATGAATATCAACGGCGGAATGGCAATGATTTGAAGGGCTTACATAGAAATCACACGCCGGTTTCCGACACGGGGTTGCCCGCTGGCAATGGCATTTGAAGTGTGTTAATCACCGCCAAGGGGCATTCCGATGGCTCCTACGAATGTGATTGTCCGGGAGGCTGGGCGACCGGTCGAAGGATCGGCACGCCCTCGGAACTAATCGAACACCGACCGTCTCACGACGGCAGGGAAAAATAGCCGTCAGGCAGTCTTGGTTTATCAAAGGAACAAAAAATGAGCGATATCGCAGACCGCGTGAAGAAGATCGTGGTTGAACACCTCGGCGTCGATCCGGACAAGGTCACCGAGAATGCGAGCTTCATCGACGATCTGGGCGCCGACTCGCTCGATACGGTTGAGTTGGTGATGGCTTTCGAAGAAGAGTTCAACTGCGAAATCCCCGATGACGCCGCCGAGACGATTCTCACCGTCGGCGACGCCGTGAAGTTCCTGACCAAGGCGACCGCCTGAGCCTGCTGCCCGGGAAGCGGGGCTTTCCCGGGCTTTACCAGGGGGCGAGCGGGGCGAATATGCGTCGCTGCCCGGGGCACCGGAGCCTCGGGTCTTTGCAGTCAGTGGGGTTGAGCAGCCGGGGAGCGCCACTTCCCCGGCCTTTGGAGGTTAAATGAGGCGCGTTGTTGTAACTGGTCTTGGTATGGTCGGCCCCACGGGCGGCGATTTCGAGACATCCTGGGCCAACCTCATCGCGGGCAAGAGCGGTGCAGTGAAGATCGATCGTTTCGAGACGTCCGATCTCAAGGCCCGGATCGCCTGTCTGATCCCGCATGGCGATGGTACCAACGGCACCTACAATCCGGACCAGTGGATGGAGCCGAAGGAGCAGCGCAAGGTCGACGATTTCATCGTCTTCGCCATGGCCGCCGCCACCCAGGCTCTCGACGACGCTGGCTGGCACCCTACCTCCAAGGAGGACCAGGAGCAGACCGGTGTTCTCATCGGCTCCGGCATCGGCGGCCTGCAGGGCATCGAGGATGCCTCGCTGACTCTGCACCAGCGTGGTCCCAGTCGCATCTCGCCCTTCTTCATTCCCGGCCGCCTGATTAATCTGGCGGGCGGCCAGGTATCCATCCGTCATGGCCTCAAGGGGCCGAACCATGCGGTGGTGACTGCCTGCTCGACCGGTGCGCATGCCATCGGCGACGCCTCGCGCCTGATCGCTCTGGGCGACGCCGACGTGATGGTGGCCGGTGGTACGGAATCGCCCGTGTGCCGCCTGGCGCTGGCGGGCTTCGCCGCATGCCGCGCCTTGTCCACCTCTTTCAACGAGGAGCCAACCCGGGCTTCGCGTCCCTACGACCGCGATCGCGACGGCTTCGTCATGGGCGAGGGGGCCGGCTGCGTGGTGCTCGAGGAGTATGAGCACGCCAAGGCCCGAGGCGCCAAGATCTATGCCGAGGTCATCGGCTACGGCCTGTCCGGCGATGCCTATCACATCACCGCTCCTTCCGAGGACGGCGATGGCGCCTTCCGCTCCATGCAGATGGCGGTGAAGCGGGCGGGCATTTCCGTGGGTGATATCGACTATATCAATGCCCATGGCACGTCGACCATGGCCGATACCATCGAATTGGGGGCGGTCGAGCGCCTGCTGGGCAATGCCGCGGCAACGGCTTCTATGTCCTCGACCAAGTCGGCCACGGGACATCTGCTCGGCGCGGCCGGTGCCATCGAGGCCATCTTCTCGATCCTGGCCATACGCGACCAGATCGTGCCACCGACACTCAATCTCGAGAACCCCGAGGTCGAAACCCCGATCGATCTCGTGCCGTTGGTCGCACGCAAGCGCGAGGTGAACGTGGTCCTGTCCAATTCCTTCGGGTTTGGCGGTACCAATGCTTCGCTCATTCTGCGTAAAGCGCACTGATCGTCGGGGTGTCTTTGGGATACCCTGAGCGGATCTGGGTACCCTTGAGTTTGGACTGGCCGGCATTTTCGCCATATTCGCGGGGCATGCCGTTGTTCACGATGCTTGAATCGCATATCGATCCTTTTGATTCGGAAGGCGATTTCGTATTTCTGTTTTGAAGCATCCTTGCTGAGGCAGGCTGGTGCCCCGGCGCTCCGCAAACCCGATCACCAATCGGGGCGGGGCGCGACCGGTGGGCTGCCGGCTTGAGGATGCCCGCAGACGGATGAGGTTTTCATGGTCGACGACCGCGACGATTCGGGAACGCCGAACGAACGCTCCCGCTCCTTCGGTAGGGGCAACCAGGGAGGCCGTGGGTCACGCAACATGATCCAGCCGGAAGCCGTTGCCAAGCCGGCGACGCGCTCGACGGCGGTGCGCAATCCCTTCGTGGTGGCAGGCAACGCGATCTTCGTCATTCTCATGCTGCTTGCGGTGGGCGGATATTTCGGCCTGCGCCAGTTCACCGGCCCTGGCCCCCTGACGGCGGCAAAGACCGTCTATGTTCCCAAGGGCAGCGGCCGTGACGAGATTGCCGACGCTCTTGAGCGGGAGGGGGTCATCACGGGGGCGACGACGTTCACCACCGGCGTCTTCCTCATGGGCCGCGGCAACGACCTCAAGGCGGGCGAGTACGCCTTCCAGCCGTCCGTTTCTATGTACGACGTCATGAAGACAATGGTGGCCGGTAAAGTGATCCAGCATTCCCTCACCGTTCCCGAGGGGCTTACCAGCCAGGCGATCATCGACAGGCTCAACCAGGACGATCTGCTGACCGGCGATGCTCCGGCGGTGCCGCCTGAAGGCTCGCTCCTGCCGGACACCTACAAGTACGAACGCGGGACCACGCGTTCGGCGATGGTGCGCCGCATGCAGGAAGAGCAGAAGCAACTGGTCGATCAGATCTGGAAGCAGCGCGCCCCCAATTTGCCGCTGAAGAGCCCGGCCGAGATGGTGACGCTCGCCTCCATCGTGGAGAAGGAAACGGGCCAGGCCGATGAACGCCCGCATGTGGCCAGCGTGTTCATCAATCGCCTGCAGAAGAACATGCGCTTGCAATCCGATCCTACCGTGATCTACGGCATGGTCGGCGGCAAGGGCAAGCTCGACCGGTCGCTGACGAGCGCTGACCTGAGCCAGCCCACTCGCTTCAACACCTATGTCATCGGCGGCCTGCCGCCGTCCCCGATCGCCAATCCCGGCCGCGCGGCCATGGAGGCCGTCGCCTCGCCTCTGGCGACCAAGGATCTCTATTTCGTTGCGGACGGTTCGGGCGGACATGCCTTCGCCCCGACTCTGGAAGAGCACAACAAGAATGTAGCGCGCTGGCGCCAGCTGCAGCAGGGCGGCGATGCGACCCCGGCACCAGCGGCAGATCCTCCAGCCGGCGCTCCGGCGCCGGTGGCACCCGCGGCCGCGACAGCCCCCGCCACTCCCGCGCCGGCTGTGGCGCCGAGCGCGGCGGCAGCGCCCGTTGCGCCGCCGGCCAAGCCTTGCAAGAAAGGCAACAAGAAGTGCAAGCAGCAGGCGACGCAGCCGCCGGCGGCGCCCGAGGCCGCTGCGTCCCCGGCTCCTGCGCCCGAGGCAGCTGTACCGGCTCCAGTGGCGCCGGCAGCACCGATTCCTACGGCGCCGGCAGCGCCAGCGGCCGCGGCCCCTGCACCGACCCAGCCCGTGCCTGATGCGACTGCTGCCACACCTGGTCCGGTGCCGGACCAGGGAACCCCCACGGCCCAACCCGCCCAGCACAAGAAGGGCGCCTTCGAGGATCCGGTCGCCAACACGTCGCATGATCCACTGCTCGACAAGACCTTCGACCTGAACTCTCCACAGACCGTGCAGTGAGGCCGCCAGCCCCTGCTTGAGTGCTGCGCTCCGGGGCACTATCGTCCGGCCTGGCCCTGCCTCGCTCGGAGGCAGGGCGCTTCCGCAGATCTAGTTGCCGGTGATTGCGGCCGGCAGGATGCAACAACATGTCCGTGACCAGCATGACCGGCTTTGCCCGGGTGGAAGGGCACACCGGCGCCAATCGCTGGGCGTGGGAAATCAAGACCGTCAATTCCAAGAGTCTGGATGTACGATTCCGCCTGCCGCCTGGGCTCGATGCCGTGGAGACGACGGCACGGGCGACGCTCGGGACTGCTTTTGCCCGAGGTTCATGCCAGATCGGCCTGGTGTTGAAGCGCGACGCCGTCGCGCCCGTGGTGCGCATCAACCAGCCTGTGCTCGACGCCATCGTCGTCGCCATGGCTGAAGCCAGCCATAAGATCGATGCCGCCGCCCCGCGCCTCGATGGGCTGTTCGCGATCAAGGGGGTGCTGGAGGTCGAGGAGCAGGAGGAGGACGAGGAGGGGCGCTCCGCGCTGCAGGTCGCCCTGCTTGAGGGCTTCTCCCGCGCCGTGAAGGAATGCGCGCAGATGCGCGGTAACGAGGGTGCCGTGCTGGCACGGGTTCTGCTCGGCCGTGTCGATGAGATCGAGGCGCTTACCAACGAGGCCGAGGCCAATCCGGCCCGCCAGCCGGCGGCGGTGCGCGAAAAGCTCGCCACCCAGGTCGCGGTCTTGCTTGACGCCTCCAAGAGCCTGGACCCCGACAGGCTGCACCAGGAAGCTGTCCTGCTGGCTGCCAAGGCCGACATACGCGAGGAACTGGACCGACTGCATGCCCATATCGCGGCTGCGCGCGATCTGCTGGGGAAGGGCGGGGCAGTCGGGCGCAGGCTGGATTTCCTGGCCCAGGAGTTCAACCGAGAGGTCAACACTCTCTGTTCAAAGGCCAATGACGTCAGCTTGACCGCGACGGGGCTTTCTCTCAAAGCAGTGGTCGAGCAATTCCGCGAACAGGTTCAGAATATCGAATGAGTATGACTGCGTCCGCACCCCAGCGCCGGGGCCTTCTCCTGATCGTGTCCTCACCCTCGGGGGCCGGCAAGACCACGCTGACGCGGCTGCTGCTGGCGGAGGACAAGGCGATGCACCTTTCGATCTCCGTCACGACGCGCCAGCGCCGTCCCAGCGAGATAGACGGCGTGCACTACCGCTTCGTGGATGCCGGCACGTTCGAGGCCATGCGCGAGCGGGGAGACCTGCTGGAATCGGCCAAGGTTCATGGCAACTATTACGGAACCCCCGCGGGTCCGGTGGAGGAAGCACTGGCCGCCGGCCGCGATGTCCTGTTCGACATCGATTGGCAGGGCACCATGCAGATCTACAACAAGATGCGGCCGGACATCGTCTCGGTCTTCGTGCTTCCGCCCTCCGTTGCCGAACTGAAGGCGCGCCTGGAACGCCGCGCCGAGGATTCGTCCGAGATCATCCTGCAGCGCCTGCAGAATGCGCGTGTCGAGATCAGCCACTGGACGAAGTATGACTATGTGCTGGTCAATACCGACCTGCAAACCACCTATGCGAAGCTGAAGGAGATCCTCGACGTCGAGCGCATGAAGCGCCAGGACAAGTCGCAGGTGTCCAATCTCGTCGATTCCCTCAAGGCCGATCTCGACGCTTTGACCAGGAAATGAATCGCGGTCCGGCCGCAGCTACACCTTCCTGATCTCGGCCGCCACGGCGAGCGCCGTGTCGCCATCGATGATCACACCCTTGACGATGCCGCTGCGCAGGAGTGCGATGGTCGCGATGGTCTTTTCGAGGCCGGCGGCCAGCAGCACGACATCGCGCCCGCGCAGATAGTCGGTTCCTACGGTAAGGCTGCGCTCGCTCAGCGAATGGGGCACCTCATGGCCCTCTATGTCGAAGAGGTTGCCCAGGGTGTCCGCCACGGCACCGCTGGCGCGGACGCTCTTCATCTCTTCGGTGGAGATCATGTCCTGCAGGCGGAGCACGGCGGTCTCCTGCAATTCCCCCACGCTGATCAGGTAGAGGTCCGCGGCGCGTGCCATTTCCACGGCATCCATCACCAGGCGCTGCGACATCAGAACCTGCTGGTCGGCGACCGAATCGGCAATGAACGGCACGGGTAGAAAATGCACCTCGCCGCCGGTGCGGGCAGCGAAGGCCTGCACGACCTCGAATGGATTCGAGGCCGAGTTGCGCGTCAGCGACCCGATCAGCGAGACGAAGCGCGCCTGGGGATTGCGCACCCCCGAGAGCTGGAGGGCGACCTGTTCGATCGTCCGCCCCCAACCGACACCGACCGTTATCGGACCCGTGCCGAGCTTGCCCTTTAGGAAATTGGCGCCCGCATTGCCGACGGCGCGACGAGCGACCACGCTCTGGATACGCGTCAGCTCGGGATCAGCCGACGCCTGCGAAAACCCGACGGTGGGGGTCGAAATGCAGAAATCGAGCCCGAATTCGCGGGCGATGGCATGCTCCACCCCGATGTCCCTGGCTGAATCGTGATTGATCGTAATGCTGACGAGACCACGGTCGCGTGCTTCCGAAAGCAGGCGGTTGACACGCGTGCGGTGCAGGCCGAGCCGGGAAGCCGTCTCCTCCTGGTTGAGGCCCGCCACGTAGTAGAGCCACGCCACCCGCACGATCAACGCATCATCGGTTTCATGGGCCAGGTTGAGATTGAGCATCGAACTTACGCCGGTTGATTGCAGCTTCATATTGACAACTGTGTCGTTCCAAATCAAATGTAGAGCAAATGTCGTGACGCAAGACAAATGTGCAAACGACGAGAGCCGGCGGCAGGTCGGCCTGGAGGGAAGGCATGGGCTTCGTTATCGGCATAGATGGCGGTACAGAAAGCTTGCGGGCACGGGTGTTCGACCTTGCCGGCGAGTGCCTGGGCTCGGCGGCCTGTCCCTATGAGACAAAGTTCGCGCCCGGGGCCCGGGCCGAGCAGGACCCTGAGGACTGGTGGCGCGCTGCTGGCGTCGCCGTGAAGAAGGCGGTGGCCGAAGCCGGTATCGCCGCCTCGGACGTGGACGCCATCGGCCTCGCCACGACGAGTTGCACCGTCGTCGCGCTGGATGCGCAGGGCAGGGCGCTGCGGCCTGCCATCATCTGGATGGACGTGAGGGCCGAAGCAGAAGCCGCCGAGGTCCTGGCGACGGGGGATCCCGCGCTCGTGGTCAACTGCAACGGCAACGGGCCGGTCTCGGCCGAATGGATGATTCCCAAGGCCCGCTGGATCGCCAGGAACGAGCCAGCGATCTTCGAGCAGGCAGCGACGATCTGCGAGTACCAGGACTACATGAGCCTGAGATTGACTGGCCGGCGCTGCGCCAGCCTCGACAATGTTTCGATGCGCTGGCACTACTCCACCCTGCGCGGCGGCTATCCGCACAGCCTCGTCGCCAAGCTCGACATGGAGGCCCTGCTCGACAAATGGCCCGCCGACGTGGTGGCCCCGGGCGAGGTCATCGGCACCCTTACCGCGGAGGCGGCCGACCATCTCGGGCTCGACCGCGGCGTCAAGGTTGCACAGGGTGGGGCCGATGCCTTCATCGGCATGATCGGTCTCGGCGTCTCCCGACCGGGACAACTCGCGCTGATCACCGGCTCATCGCATCTGATGTTCGGCGTCTCCGCCAAGCCCGTATCCGTGAACGGGTTGTGGGGCACCTATGCCGATGCGGTCTATCCCGGCCTGCACATCATCGAGGGTGGCCAGACTTCCACGGGGTCGATCATCAACTGGCTGCGTCGCCTCGCCGGCGGCACACTCGATTTCGCGGCCCTGAACATCGAGGCGGCCAAGCTCGAACCAGGCTGTGACGGCCTCCTGGTGCTCGACCATTTCCAGGGCAACCGCACCCCCTACGTGGATGCGCTCTCGCGCGGCGCCTTCGTCGGCCTGACCCTCGGCCATGGCATGCCGCATCTCTTCCGGGCCGCCATCGAGGGCATCTGCTTCGGCACGCGGGCCATTCTGGACGGGATGACCGGCGCGGGTTTCTCCGCAACCGAGATCACCATCGGCGGCGGCGCCACCTCATCCGATCTCTGGCTGCAGATCCACGCCGATACCGCGGGGCTGCCCGTCAGCGTGCCGGCTTCCAGCGAGGCGCCTTCGCTCGGTGCGGCCATTCTTGCTGGCGTCGGCAGCGGTCATTTCGCCACGATCGACGAGGGCATGGCGGCGATGGTGCGGCCCGGCCGCCGCATCGAGCCGAGGCCACGCGAGCAGGCCCTCTACGACGATCTCTACAAGCGTTACGCCCAGCTCTATCCCGCCCTCAGGCCGTTCACGCGAAAGCCGGCGTAACGCCCCGTATTCCCGAAAGATTCTGGTGGTTTCAGATGCCGTCCAACACGCCCCTGTTCGATCTCTATCGCACGATGCGCCGCATTCGCACCTTCGAGGAGCATGTGGGTGAACTCTATGTCCGGGGGCTCTCCGCAGGCTCGATGCTGCATCTGTCGATCGGCGAGGAGGGCGCCGCGGCCGGCGTTTGCGCGGCGATGAAGCCGCAAGACAGCTTCACCACCCACCATCGCGGCCACGGCATCTTCCTGGCGCGTGGCGCCGAGCCCAATCGCATGATGGCGGAGATCGGCGGCAAGGAAACCGGTTATTGTCGCGGCAAGGGCGGTTCCATGCATATCGCGGACATGGCGCTCGGCCATCTCGGTGCCAACGCCATCGTCGGCGGCGGCATCTCGCACGTGGTCGGCGCGGGGCTCAGCTACAAGCGCCTGAAGAAGGATGCCGTCTCGATCGCATTTTTCGGTGACGGTGCCATGCAGCAGGGCATCCTCTACGAGAGCATGAACATGGCAGCGCTCTGGGAATTGCCGGTGCTGTTCGTGTGCATCAACAACCAGTACGGCATGGGCACGCGCATCGACAAGGCGACGCGATCCACCGCTTTCGACAAGCGAGCCGAGGCGTTCGGCCTGAAGGCGGAGATGGTGGACGGCGAGGATGTCGAAGAGGTCTACCAGAAGGCGCAGGGCCTGATCGATGGCGCCCGCGCCGGGCAGCCAGGCTTCATGGCGATCTCCTGCTTCCGCTTCTACGGCCATGGCCGCATGGACAAGAGCCCCTACCGCAGCGCCGAGGAGGAGGAGGCGGGGCGCAAGCGTGATCCCATAGCCCATGCCCGCGGACGCCTCATCGAGCGCTCGCTCGCCACCGGGGCCGAACTCGACGCACTGGACGCCGCCATCGCCAAGGAGATGAGCGACTCGATCGATTTTACAGCGGCCTCCACCGCGCCGCCGCTCACCTCGATGTTCCGCGATGTCTACGGCGTCGGCCAGCCCGAGCCGGAGCCGATACGCGCCCGCATCGACCGCATTCTGGCTCGGGCTTGAAGGAGGCAGCGATGGTCGAGATCACTTACCGCGACGCCCTGCGCCAGGCTCTCCATGATGCCATGGTGGCCGATGAGAACGTCGTCGTCATCGGCGAGGAGGTCGGTGTCTACGGAGGCGCTTATGGCGTCACGAAGGACCTCATCAAGCAGTTCGGCCCCGAGCGCCTCATCGACACGCCCATCAGCGAACCAGCGATCATCGGCACTGCCGTGGGTGCCGCGATGACCGGGCTGCGGCCGGTGGCGGAGCTGATGTATGTCGACTTCCTTGGCATGACCATGGACCAGGTGGGCAACCAGGCGGCCAAGATCCGCTACATGTTCGGCGGCCAGATCGGCGTGCCGATGGTGCTGCGAACCCAAGGCGGTACCGGCCGTTCCGCCGGGGCGCAGCATTCGCAGAGCCTTGAAGCGTGGATCATGCATACGCCCGGGCTTCGCCTTGCCATGCCCGCCACGGCCGCGGATGCCTATCACCTCCTGCGCCACAGCCTGACCCTTCCCGATCCGGTCGTCTTCATCGAGCACAAGTCGCTCTACGCGCGGAAAGAGGAGGCGAACCTCGATCTCCCGGATGCTCCGTGGGGCAAGGCGGTCGTTCGGCGCCGTGGCGATAACGTCACCGTCGTGACCTATTCGCGCATGGTTCATGTGGCGCTCGAGGCAGCGAAGGTCCTGGCCGGCAAGGGCATCGAGATAGAGGTCATCGACCTGAGGACGCTTAATCCGCTCGACATGGACACTGTGATCGCCTCGGTCAACCGGACCGGCCGCGCGGTGGCCCTGAGCGAGGGAGCGCTGACGGCCGGCGTCGCCGCGGAACTCGGCGCGCGCATCTCCGAGGAGTGCTTCGACTTCCTGGAGGATCCGGTCCTGCGTCTTGCGGGAGAGGATATTCCGATATCGGTATCCCAGGCGCTTGAGAGTTCCAGCATCCCGACGGTCGATCTCGTCGTGGAGAGCATCGAGAAGATGGTGCGCTGATGGCTGCGATCCTCGCATTACCGCGCCTCGGCGAGACCATGGAGGAGGGCAAGGTGGTCGGCTGGCTCAAGAAGCCGGGCGACGCCTTCAAGCGTGGCGAAACCATCGTAGAGATCGAGACCGACAAGACGGTGGTGGAACTGCCGGCGCTCAACGATGGGGTGCTCGTCGAGATCCTGGCGGGGGAAGGCGACCAGATCAACGTCGGCGATCCGCTCTGCCGCTATGAGGGAGAGGGCACGCAGGAGCCTGCAGAAGCGGCGGCGAAGCCTGAGATGCCCGCTATACCCTCGACTGAGGGCGCTGCAGCGTCATCGCCTATTGTGGAGGGCTTGGCGCTCGACCGCCCACGCGCCACCCCGCTCGCTCGCCGCATCGCGCGCCAGAACGGCGTCGATATCGGTACGGTGAAGGGTACGGGCCGGCGCTCCCGCGTCCAGGCTCGGGACGTCGAGGCGATTCTGACAGCACCACGAGCTGTCGAGCCCGTGGTGGCCGAGACCAGCGGCACCGCCTTCTGCGAGGTACCGGCCGGACGCATCGCCTATCGCGCATGGGGCAGGGGCACCGAACGTCCCATCCTGCTCCTGCATGGCTTCGGCGGTGACAGCCAGACCTGGACGCTTCTCGCTTCGCCGCTCGGCCGGCAAGGCCGCAAGGTGGTAGCGCCGGACCTCCCCGCCCATGGTGCTACCGATTTCGACGAGACCACCCTCGACGCGATGGCAGACGCCATCGTCGTCTTCATCGACAGGTTGGGCCTCGGCGGTGCCGAACTGGTCGGCCATTCGCTCGGTGGCGCGGTTGCCATGCGCGTCGCCCGCAGGCTCGGCGAGCGCGTCGGCCGCGTCACGTTGATCGCGCCGGCAGGCCTCGGAAGCGCCATCGATGCCGACTTCATCGACGGCATGGCGCACGCCTCGGCAGGAGGCGGGCTGGCCCATCTCCTGCGCAGAGTGGCGGTGCACCCGCCCGTTCTGTCTGCGCGGCAGCTCGACGCCATGGCTGCGTCACTCGGCACGCGGCTCGAGGGGCTTGCCGGAACGATCGTGCGCAACGGCCGCCAGCAGATCGACATCGTCCCCGATATCGGCGCCTTCGGTGGCGAGGTGCGGCTCGTCTGGGGACTGGAGGACCGGATCATTCCCTGGATCCAGGCCGTGGAGGCCGGCAGTGCCACGCCGGTCCACTTCATCCCCGAGGCCGGCCACATGCCGCAATGGGATCAACCGCAGAAACTGGCGGCGCTCTTCACCTGAGCCCGCCCAACAAGAAGACGGCATGACAACGAGCATGCACCGCGCAAACCGGAGGAAAGATGATGGACGAAAAGAAACTGGATCTGATCCAGCCCACCCGCCGCAGCCTGCTGGGCGGCATGGGGCTGGCGGGCGCCGCGGCCGTTCTCGGCTCGCAGTTCGCGAACTTCACCCTCGGCAGCACGCCGGCCCATGCCCAGGCGGCCAAGCCGCTGAAGGTGGCGGTCGTGGCCCAGCAGATGTCGGCGCAGTCCGACCAGCGCTCCTGGGACGGCTTGCAGCAGTGGCTGAAGAAGACGGGTCTCGACAAGAGCTGGCAGATCAACCAGACGGACGCCAAGGGTGATCCCGGCCAGTTGGTCAGCCAAATCGAGGACGCGATAACGGCAAAGTCGGATGCGATCCTGGTGATGTACGGCACGCTGACGGCCGCCAAGAGCGCGCTCGACAGCCTCACTGCGTCGAAGATCCCGTTCTTCAGCCTGGACTCCGGCTGGCAGGCGCCGGCGATCGCCGATATCACCTCCAACAACTACGCCATGAGCGCACAGACCGTGCAGTTCATGATCGACACCCTGCTCGCCAAGGGCAAGACCTCCGCCAACATGTGCGCCGTAATCGCGAACTTCCATCATGGCACCCGCAAGCGCGGCAAGGTGATGAAGACGGCGCTCACGGAAAACGAATGGATCTCGCTGAAGACCGAGCGGGTCATCCAGTACTCGGGCTTCTACGAGACCACCCAGAATACCGTGAACGACTGGCTCACCACCTACGGATCGGATCTTGACGTGATCTGGTGCCCGTGGGACGAGCCGGCTATGGCGGCGGCCGAGGTGATCGCCTCCCGCGGCCTTCAGGACAAGATCTTCGTGATCGGCCATGACGGCCATCCCACCGCCCTCGACCGCATGCGCAAGCCCGACTATCCGCTGCTCGCCACCACGGCGCAGGCCTTCGAGGTTTGGGGTGCCTATACGGGCTGGCTGATCAACGAGATCGTGGGCAAGGGCGGGGACGTGAAGAAACTGGTGCCCGTTCCCACCGTCGAATTCCCTGCTCCGCTCCTGGTCAAGGGCGTCAACATCCCCGATGCCAACACGCCGACCTACAATGCGCAGGACCTCTACTACATCTACCGCGATCGCGCTCTCGCGGGAATGTAGCCTGCCCGATCGATGGACGGGCTTCTCCCGCCCGTCCATCGATCATTCACGGTGGAGACGAATGATGGATGCTTCTGCGGCCAAGGCCGAGCCGCGCCTGAGTGCCCGGGGGATCGGCAAGAGCTTTCACGGCAATCCGGCCCTGAGCGATGTCGATCTCGACCTCAGGGGCGGGGAAATGCTGGCGCTCGTCGGCGCCAACGGCGCCGGCAAGTCGACCCTTATCAAGATCATCTGCGGTGCGCTGAAGTGCGACCACGGCGAGATCCGCATCGACGGAAAGCCCGTGACCATCCATTCCGTGCGCGACGCCCATGCCGCCGGCATCGCGGTCGCGCATCAGCAGATAGCGATCATTCCGTGCCTGACGGCCGCCGAGAACATCATGCTCGGCCGGGAGCCCCTGCGCGGTGGCTTTATCCAGAACGGTCCGCTCTACGCGGGGGCCCGAAAGATCGCTGCCCGCTTCGGCATCGATATCGCGCTCGATCGCGAATGCGGACAACTGGGGCTCGGGGAGAACAAGATCCTCGACATCCTCAAGGCCTTGGTGAGCGAACCGGCCATCCTCATCCTGGACGAACCCACCGCCTCGCTCACTCTCAACGAGAGTCGCAAGCTCTTCGCTTTCCTGCGTGAGCTCAAGGCCAAGGGCCTCGCCATTATCTTCATCTCGCATCATATCAACGAGATTTTCGAGGAATGCGACCACGTCGTCGTGCTCAAGGACGGCCGCAAGGTGCATGATGGGCCCGTGTCCCGGACCACACCCGAAAGCGTGGTCCATCTGATGGTAGGGCGCACCATCGAGGATACCGACTGGTCCAGCCACAAGGTTCCCGGCGAAGTCACCCTGAGTCTCAGGGGCACTACCATCGCCGGCCTCAATGTTCCCGAGCTCACCGTCCATGCCGGGGAAGTCGTCGGGATCGCAGGCGTTCTCGGCGGTGGCCAGACGCAGCTTCTGGAAACCCTGGCAGGCGACGGTCCACGGCCCGTAGGCGGAGAACTGACGGTCAATGGCGAGGCCGGCTGTCCCCGCACGGTGTCCGACGCCATCGTTCGCGGTGTCTATCTCGTCGCGGACGAGAGGCTGAAGAAGGCGCTCTTCCCCGGACTCTCGGTGGAGGAGAACCTGCTCACGGGATCGCTGAACGAGACCAGCCGCCTCGGTTTCATGCAGACCGGCAAGATCGTCGCTGCTGCGCAGGAGGCGATCCGCCGTCTCGCCATCAAGTGCAGCGGCCGAGCGCAGGACATCCTGCAACTCTCGGGCGGCAACCAGCAGAAGGTTGCCTTCGGCCGCTGGCTGATCCGCATGGACAGCGGCAGCAGGAAGGTCAAGCCATTGCTTCTGCTCGACAATCCGACAGAGGGCGTCGATGTGGGCAGCAAGGCGGAACTCTACGCGCTGATCCGTGATCTGGCCCGCTCGGGCGCAAGCGTCCTCATCGCCAGTGCCGAATTTCCGGAAATGCTGAAGCTGTGCGACCGCATCTACTGCATTGCCAACAAGTCGATCGGCACCTGCCTGGAGCGGGCCGATTTCTCCGAAGAACGCTTGCTGCTCGAGGTGAACTGATCATGAGCATGAATTCACAGGCTGCGGCAGGCAGCCGCTTCGATTTCAGTGGCCTGATCGCTCGCTATGGCACGGTAGTGGCCGCCGTGCTGATCTTCATCGGCTTCGCGCTCGCCACGGAGCGCTTCCTGTCGGTCGGCAATCTCAGCAATGTCCTCATCCAGATCTCGGTGCTGATGGTGATCTCCTCGGCCCTCACGGTGGCGGTGGCAAGCGGCGAATTCGACCTCTCCATCGGCTTCGTCGCCAGCCTGGCCGTGGTCCTCGTGGCGGGCCTCATCGCCTGGTCCGGCTATTCGGTCGCGGTCGCCATCATCCTGTCCATGCTGGCGGGGGTCGCCGTAGGGTTGATCAACGGCATGCTGGTGACGGTCCTGCGCATACCCTCGCTGATCGCGACTCTGGCCATGGGTCCGATGGTGCTCGGGCTCAACTATGCCTACACCAATGGCGATTCGATCTATGAGCCGATGCCCGAGAGCTTTTACTACATCGCCAAGGGCAAGCTGTTCGAGGTGATCCCGGTGCCGGTGGTGATCGCGGTCGTGATCGTGATCGCATTCTACGTGTTGCTCAACCGCACGAGGCTCGGCCGCAACATCATCGCGACGGGGGCGAACATCCAGGCTGCCCGCCTGTCGGGCATCAAGGTGAACCGGGCTCGGGTGGTGGCGCTGGTGCTGTCGGCGGTGGGCGCGGCAATCGGCGGCGTGATGCTCACGGCTCGCCTCGGCAGTGGCCAGTCAGGCGCCGGCGACGCCTACCTGATGGACAGCCTCACCGCGGTATTCCTCGGAATGACCGCCTTCAAGCCGGGACGAGCCACCGTGCAGGGCACGCTCGTCGGCGTCGTCATTATCGGCATGCTCAACAATGGCCTGAACCTCCTCGGTGCACCGTTCTGGGTGCAGAACGAGGTGCGCGGCCTCGTCATGCTTGCGGCCGTCAGCCTTGCGGTGCTGACGACGGAAATCCGCTTCTTCCGATAATCGCTCAGGAATACGAAAGGGTACCCCATGGCCAATCCATCCAACGGGCGCGTCGCGCTGGTCACCGGCGCCAGCCGTGGCATCGGGCGCGCCATCGCCCTCGGGCTTGCCGAGGAGGGCTATGACGTCGTCATCAACGATATCGAACGCCAGTCGGTGCAGCTTGACGGCGTGGCCGGCGAGATCCGTGCCAAGGGCCGCAAGGCCTGGCCGGTCCTTGCCGATGTGAGCAGCAAGGCCGAGGTCGAGGCCATGGTGGCCAAGGCGCTGGCGGAGGCCGTCAAGATCGACGCCGTCGTCAACAATGCCGGCATCCTGATCGCCAAGCCCGTCGACACGCTCGAGGAGCGTGAGTGGGATGCGGTCCTCGACGTCAACGCCAAGGGCACCTTCCTCGTCATCCAGGCGTTGCTGCCGCATTTCAAGGCCCGGAAATATGGGCGCATCGTCAACATCGCCTCGATCGGCGGCAAGCATGGTGCTCCGGAACAGGCGCATTATTCCGCTTCGAAGGCGGCGGTGATGGGCTTTACCCGCGTGCTGGCGCAGGAGGTCGGTCCGTTCGGCATTACCGCCAACTGCATCTGCCCGGGGATCATCGTCACCGATATGGGCCGCACGAACCTGGAAGTGAAGGAGATCGCCGACAGATGGATCGCCAATACGGCGCTCGCCCGCCTGGGGCAGCCCGAGGACGTGGCCGGCCCCGTCTGCTTCTTTGCTTCCGATGCCTCGGCCTTCGTCACCGGCCAGACGTTGAATGTGTGCGGCGGCATCGTGCTGACCTGAGATCGCAGGCAAAAAGGGGGAATCCGTGGCCGCAGGGCGCTCCCCGTCAGCTCGCGAACGCGTTGGCGAGAGCCACGAAGCCCTCGACCGGCACTTCCTCCGCTCGCATGTCCGGACGTAGTCCCGCTGCGTCGAGGGCTGCCTGCAAGTTACCGCCAAGGCCCTTGAGGCTCTGGCGCAACATCTTGCGGCGCTGCCCGAAAGCCGCCTGCGTCACCCGCTCCAGCGCGGCGGCGGTACAGGGCAGGGGCTGGGCGCGGGGGCGCAGGTGCACGACCGAGGACGTCACCTTCGGCGGTGGCACGAAGGCGCCCGGCGGCACATCGAAGACGATCTGGGCCTGTGTGCGCCAGCCCGCGAGGACCCCGAGGCGGCCATAGGCGTCGTCCGCCTCGGTGGCGACGATGCGTTCGGCCACTTCCTTCTGGAACATCAGGATCATGGAGTCGAACCAGGGCGGCCAGGGCTCGGTCTTGAGCCAACCGATCAGGAGCGGCGTCGCGACGTTGTAGGGGAGGTTGGCGATGATGCGGACAGGTCCGGCCAGTCTCTCGATCAACTCCGGCCACCTGGCCTCCAGGGCGTCGCCTGAATGCACCGTGAGCCGGCCGGGATAGTGCTCCGCAACCTGTGCAAGGGCCGCCAGGCAGCGCTCGTCGCGCTCGACCGCCACGACATGCCGTGCGCCGCTGGCGAGCAGTGCACGCGTCAGGCCTCCCGGGCCCGGACCAACTTCCACGACGTTGATGCCCTCGAGAGAGCCGCCGGCGCGGGCGATCTTGGCGGTGAGGTTGAGGTCCAGCAGGAAGTTCTGGCCAAGGGACTTCTTGGCCATCAGCTCATGCTGGCGGATCACCTCGCGCAGAGGGGGGAGCGTGTCGATTTGGGCCATGCTGTCAACGCGAGAGGCGGTCGGCCAGCTTGAGGCTGGCGAGGAAGCTGGAGGGATTGGCCTTGCCGGTGCCGGCCAGATCGAAGGCGGTGCCGTGATCGGGCGAGGTGCGCACGAAGGGCAGGCCCAGCGTCACATTCACGGCCTCGTCGAAGGCCAGCGCCTTGGCGGGGGCCAATGCCTGGTCGTGATACATGCAAAGCGCTGCGTCGTAGGTCTGGCGAGCCCTGGCGTGAAACATCGTATCGGCCGGCAGGGGTCCCCATGCGTCGATGCCCTCGGTCTTCAGCCGGGCAATGGCGGGCGCCACGATGTCACGATCCTCGCTGCCGAGCGCCCCGTTCTCTCCGGCGTGAGGGTTCAGTCCGGCCACCGCCAGGCGAGGGGAGGCAATGCCGAAACGCGCCTTGAGGTCATGGGCGACCGTCAGGCCTGTCGCATAGACCAGATCCTCGGTGAGGGTCGAAGGCACCTGCGCCAGCGGTATATGGATCGTCACCGGCACGACGGCGACCGTCTCCGACCAGATCATCATCACCGGCTCCGCCCGGCTGTTCCAGAAGCGCTCGCCGAGCTCACCCAGGAACTCGGTATGGCCCGGATGCTTGAAGCCGGCGCGATAGAGCACGTCCTTCATGATCGGCGCCGTGACCATCGCACGGGCCTGGCCATCGCATATCGCCCGCGCCGCGCGCTCGATGGATTCGATCACGGCAGCAGCGCCGGCGATGGACGGTTTACCCGGTTCATCGGGCGTGCCGTTGGCGAGGGCGACCACCGGTAAGCCGCGTGCGAAGGCATCCCTGACTCCGGCTTCATCGGTCTCGATCACAGGCACGTCAATGCCGATCCGGCGCGCGCGTGCGGCGAGCAGAGCAGGGTCGGCATAAGCGAAGAAAGGCGCACTTGCGGCCCGGTTCGCCGCGGCCATCAGGAGCAGCTCGGGGCCGATGCCGGCGGGTTCCCCCAGGGTGAGGGCAATCGGCGGTAACTCCTGGTCCTGATGAAGCAAGGCGGTGATCCCTGGGCGTGTCCGGAAGCTGCTTTAAAGCATCGCGGAGGCCTTGTCTCGCAAATCCCGGACACGCGTTCCGCCGGAAATGCAAATGCCCGGAACTCTGTCCGGGCATTGCGAAACCGTCCATATCAGGCGGAACGACCGTCAATTGGTGTTCAGATTGCCTTCCGTGTCGGTAAAGCTGCTCGATTTGGTGACGTTGGCATTGGTGAAGCCGTCGTTCCACATCTTGTCGGCGAATTCCTTCGGATTGCCGCTCACCCCGAGGCCACGCAACTGCAGTTGGAACTGAACGGTCGTGTCGTTCTTGAGTGAGGTGGTATCGTAAGTCCGCTCCAGGCTCAGGCCGAGGGCGATACAGGCATCCACATAGGTCAGGCCGACATAGCTCGTCGAGAAGCGCTTCGACTTCATGTCATACTGGGCGCCGGCGCTGGCGATCCAGTTCTCGGTCAGCTTCCAGGCCGCCTTGCCGTTGATGCCTTCGCGCTGGTCGAGACCGAGCAGGGGCTGGGCGTCATAGCGCGCATAGGTGATGTCGGTCTTCAGATTGCCGATCGTGCCGATCGCGCCGACCTCGAAGGCCTTCATGTCCCAGCTCTTCTCGTCGAAGCGGGCGTCGGTCAGGACGGCGAAGTTGTTCACGGGCTGCAGATACAGCCGGCCGACATAGTCGGACACATTGGTGTCAAGCCCCGATTCCAGGCCGGTATTGGCCATGTCGGGATCCTTGTAGGGATTTGTGCCGCCGAAGGAATAGGACTGCCCGAACATGGCATTGTAGTAGCCGCCGCCATTGGTGGTCAGCGAATACTGGAAGCCGGCATTGATGCGCGAGCCATCTTCGACGCGGTCATACCCGGAAAACTTGTCCCAGGCGAAGAGGTTCGAGTCGTCGAAGATCAGGCTCTGCGAATCCTCGTTCGGGAAGGAGCCGCTTTGGGCCGCCTTCGGCCGCAGGATAATCTGCGCGATGGGCTCGAAGATCTGCGTGCCCCAGTCCGACTGCGAGATGAAGGGATAACGATAGTCGAGGCCGATCGCCGGCACGACGCGCGCCGCCGTATCGCTCTTGTTGCCGACGAACTGCTGGTTTGTGGGATCATCGAGACGAGTGAAGCCGAGATCGCCACGGACATAGGCGAAGGGGGTCCACTGCTGGCCCCAGCTGTCCGTGAAGGTCTTCTTCCAGTAGACGTTGAGCGACGTGCGCGCATAGTCGCCGTCGATGCCGCGCAGGAGGCAGTTTGCCCGGGTCTTAGCGGTGGTGGAGTCGCAGATCTGGCCCAGTATGTTGTCGTAGGCCGACTGCTGGCGCGTCAGGTTGGTGAAGTTGAAGTTCCAGCCGACTTCGCCGCCGAACACCGGGTGATTGACGACGTAGTCATAGTCGAGAACCGGCAGAACCGTCGGCAGCTGCTTCTGCACGTCGGCCGTGGTCAGCCCCTGGAAGTAGTAGCCGCGCAGGTCGAACCACGATTTGTCGCCCGAACCCGTCAGATACACGGTCGAGGTCGCCGTAGGCTGGCCGCGCAGATTGTCGAGCCTGTAGTCGCGCCAGTAATATTTGTCGCTGAGGGCGTTCACATCCCAGCCGAAGCGCCACTTGTCGTTCAGCCAGAACTCGCCCTTCGACGAGACCGACCCGCGGAAATTCGGTTCTCCGATGTTCTCGTTGGCGAACTTGTCCGGATCGGTCAGGAAGGCACCGGAAGCCATGATCGAGTAGCTGCCGTTAAGAAGGCGGTGGCGCCATTCGATCTGTCCGGTCGGGCCCTGCGACGTGGTGAAGCCCGGGGTCAGCGTCAGGTCGTAATTGGGGGCGAGGTTGATGAAATAAGGCGCCTCGAACCCGTAGCCGAGGTCCGAGGTGTGATAGTAGCGCGGCGAAACGAAGCCGGACTTGCGCGTCACCGAAGGATCGGGACTCGACATATAGGGCAGGTAGGCGATCGGCAGGCCGTAGACCTCGAAGTAGGCATCTTCGAAGTACAGCATCTTCTCCTGCTCGTTGTGAATCACCTTCATGGCTTTGATCTGCCACAGGGGGGGCTTGGCCGGATTCTCTTTGCAGGGCTCGCAGGCGGTGTAGACGCCGTTCTGGAAGACGGTGACGTTGCCGTCCGTGCGCTCGGCCCGGTTGGCGGCCAGCCGTGTCTCGTCGGTGGTCAGCACTCGCAGCGAATTGACGAAACCGTCCTTGAAGTCGTCCGTGAGGTCGAAATCGCTCGCATGCGTGATGGTGCCGTCAGCCTCCGTCACCACGACATTGCCGTAGGCATGCACTCGCTTGGCCTTGCGGTCATACACGACGCGATCGGCCTGCAGTGCGCGGCCGTTGTAATAGATCTGGACCGACCCCAGCGCAGTGACGACGTCCTTGTCCTGGTCGTACTGCATCTCCCTGGCCTTGAGGACCATGTTGGAGCTCTTGTTGTCGGTGGTGCCTACCCCCCCTTCGTTGAGGACGCCGAGCATGCCGCTCTGGGCCTGGGCAGGTGACGGAAACAACGCAAACGACAGCGCTGCCACCGCGACAGTGGTGCAGAGCATATTCGTAAGGAAGTGGCGAGCTGATACGCGCATCAGCCATCCTCCTGGTTAAGCAACACAGTAAAACCGATCAGGGCACCAATGACAGCAGGAGTCCAGGCGGCCGCAGCTGGATTGACCAGCCCCGCAATTCCCAGATCCCGAGCCATTTTGGTTACGACGTACAGCACAAAGCCAGCCCCGATACCACTCAAAACCATAACGCCGATACCGCCCAAGCGAGCAAATCGCAACGAAACGGTCGCCGCGATCAGCACCATCGCCACGAGCAGAATGGGGCGAGCCAGAAGTACCTGATATTGCAGCCGGTAGTCATTTGCTTCAAGTCCCGCAGCGCCTTGTTGTGCGATTGCGGATGGGAGTCTCCAGAAAGACACGCTGTCGGCTTCCACCGCAAAATTCTGGTCGACCTGAGCCTTGGTCAAAGATGTAGGAAAATCAAGAGTTTCCATGGATTTGGGCTCTTGATTGGGCACGAATTCCCGAACTTTTGAAAGACGCCAGACGTGATTGTCAAGCTTTGCCGTATCGGCTTCCAGACGTTTGGTAAATCGATTGTCAGGGTCGAAAGCGTAGATCGTGACCCCCGAAAGGGTGCCGTCGTCGGCATTTTCGGCCAGGGCGTGGATTACCGCCTGCCCTTCGATCGAGCGTTGGCGGATCCAGAACACCTTGTCGCTGTCGCGCTCCTGGCGTGAGCCGAACACCCTGGCGTCGAGGAGGTCGCTCCGTGCCTTGAGGGTGGCGGACAATGGATTGAAGCCGATCGCTGCCAGGATGCCGAGTGCGAGGGCACAGGCCAGCGGCGGCATGAGAAACTGCCAGACCGAGAGGCCGGCGGCGCGCATGACGACCAGTTCCAGGCGAATGCTCAGATTGACGAAGCAGATGATGGCGCCGAACAGGAAGACGAAGGGAAGCGTCTGCTCGATGATCGACGGCGTGCGCAGAAGCGAGATCGCGGCGATGGACGCGATCGAGACATGCGGCATATCGCCGGCCCGCCGTGTCGTGTCGGCGAAGTCCAGGAGGAAGATCATCACGAACAGGAACGCGAGCACGCCGAAGATGGAGGCGACGAAGCGCCTGCCGAGGTAGCGGCCGAGAGTCGAGGTCAGTATCATGCGCGCGCCGCCCGGCTGGAAAGACGCGTGGTGATGTCGCTGAACCAATCCGTCACGCCGCGCGGCAGCGAAAGCCGAATCCAGCCCAGGATGATTCCAAGGCAGAAGAGCGAAGTCAGGAGCGGCACGCCGAAGGCCACGTAGACGCCGCCCGAGGAGTGGACGCTGAGGCTCTGCGTGGCGATGAATCCGATGATGCGGACCACGAGCACCCCGAGGATTGCGAAGCCGATGGCGCTGGCGCGGCCCTGGCGTGTCGTGCGCGCCTGGCCGAGGGCGGCGAGGGCGATGAGCATGAAGGCGATCGGATAGAGCGGCGCGGTGAAGCGATCGACGAGTTCACCGCGGATGCGGCTCATCTCCACCGGGCTCTTCACATCCGAGGGCTTGGTGTTCCACAACTCGGTGGTATAGCGGTCGCGCGGCTTGAAATTGATGGTGTCGTTGTCGTCATTGGCAAGCTGCGACAGATCGAACTGATACTGCTCGAAGGTCACGATCGACGCATTGGAGGCGTTGCCGCCTTCCTGCTGCTGCAGCGAGCCCTTGTTGAGCACGAGGATGAGGCCGGAAGGCGAATCGACCACCTTGCCGGTCTCGGCGATGTAGGTCGTGGTCTTGCCCTTGTCGCGAGCGTCCTGCACGAAGATGCCGAGCAGCGTTCCGTCGGACTGGCGCTCGCGAATATGGAAAGTGTAGCCGCGCAGGGTGGTGAACTGGCCTTCCTTCAGGAAGTGCTGCACCACGTCGGCAGCGGCTGCGACACGCCAGCTCGTGAGTTCGTGCTGGCTCGCCGGCTGGCCATAGAGCGTTATCGCGGCGATTCCGGCGGCGGCGAGCAGCGTTATGCTGGCAAAGGGCGTGATGAGGCGCGCGGGCGAGTAGCCTGCGGCATTGAGCACCACCAGCTCCGAACCGGCATTGAGGCGCTGCAGAAGCCAGATCGCTGCGACGAAGACCGCGAGCGGGGCAACCACCACCACGAGGGCCGGCAGCGCCAGGGAGCTGATCACCAGGAACACCAGGACCGATTGCCCCTGGGCTGTCATGACATTGAATTCGCGCAGGGCGCCGACCATCCAGGCCAGGAGCGTCAGCACGACGAGGCAGACCAGAAAGGCAAAGCCGAACTGTCTGGCGATATATCGGCTGACGAGATTCATTTACCCCTCGGGACTCCTGATCGGGTTTTGTAGCTTCCCGCTACGGGGCAGGCGAGACGTTTGTGTGGCGAGGTCGGCTTCTCAAAGCGATTGTTGTAGACATGGTTACGGATTGACATGCAAAAGTCCCAACAACCCGTCAATCCCGCGGCATCTTTTTGGCATAGGCATGGAATATGGTTTCCGAATTGAAACTGTCGTTTTCGAAATTTGAAAAGATTGTCGACGGCATCGCCGTCATCTTCACCAATGCTGATCTGGCCGTATCGGCCGAAACGGAGGCTGCTCTACCCGGAGTGGAGAGCCTGGTCAAACGTGCGGCTGCGGCGGACAATTTCAAGGGGGCCGCGCTCGCTTCCCTCGACATTCTCGCACCCGCCGAGTTGCCGGTGGATCGCCTGATCGTCGTCTCCCTCGGCAAGACCGAGGAAATCGCCGGCACCGATTGGGTCAAGGCGGGGGGCAGCGTCGCCGGCAAGCTGCCGGCGTCGGCAAAGGCGGCGACCATCGTACTGGACATTCCCGGTGGCGGAGTCACGGCAGATCAGGCGGCCGATTTCTCGCTCGGTGCCCGGCTGAGGACCTATGGTTTCGAGCGCTATAAGACGAAGAAGAAGGACGAAAAGGCGACCAAGAGCCTGGCTCTGACCGTCCTGTGCGCCCATGATGGCCATGTTCGCAAAGCCGGCAAGAGCCGTGAAGCGATTGCCGAGGGGGTCAATCTTGCCCGCGATCTCGTCAACGAGCCGCCGAACGTGCTCTTCCCCGAGGAACTCGCCAAGCGCGCCTCCAAGCTTGCCGAACTCGGCGTCGAGATCGAGGTGCTCGACGAAAAGGCGATGAAGAAACTCGGCATGGGCGCTCTGCTCGGCGTCGGCCAGGGCTCCAGGCACGAGAGCCGCCTCGTCGTCATGCGCTGGAACGGCGCCAAGGACGCTGATGCCAAGCCGGTTGCCTTCATCGGCAAGGGCGTCACCTTCGATACCGGCGGCATCTCGATCAAGCCGGCCGCGAGCATGGAGGACATGAAGGGCGACATGGGCGGCGCGGCCTGCGTGGTCGGTCTCATGCATGCGCTGGCCGCACGCAAGGCCAAGGTCAATGCCATCGGCGCCATCGGGATCGTCGAGAATATGCCGGATGGCGATGCCCAGCGCCCCGGTGACATCGTGACGTCGATGTCCGGCCAGACGATCGAGATCATCAACACCGACGCGGAAGGCCGCCTCGTGCTCGCCGACGTGCTCTGGTACATCCAGGACAGGTACAAGCCGCAATTCATGGTGAACCTGGCGACGCTCACAGGCGCCATCCTCGTGGCCCTTGGACAGGAGCATGCCGGCCTGTTCTCGAACAATGACGAACTCGCCAACAGGCTGCACAGCGCCGGCCAGTCGACGGGAGAGCGTGTCTGGCGCATGCCGCTCGGCCCGGAATATGACAAGCTGATCGATTCGCGCTTCGCCGACATGAAGAATACCGGTGGCCGCAATGGCGGATCGATCACGGCGGCCCAGTTCCTGCAGCGCTTCGTCAACAATACGCCCTGGGCTCACCTCGACATCGCCGGGACCGCCATCAGCGCGCCGGCGACGGAGACCAATCGCAGCTGGGGATCGGGCTGGGGCGTGCGGCTGCTCGACCGTCTCGTAGAGGAGCACTACGAGGCGTGAAGATAACGCTGTTCGGAACACCCGAGAGTGTCTACACCCGCATTGCAAGATTGATTCTCGAGGCTAAGAAGCGCCCCTATGGCTTTGTGCTTGCCGACGTTTTCGGGGATCGCGTGCCTGCAGACTATGCGGTACGGCATCCTTTCCGGAGAATTCCGAGCATAGAGATCGATGGTATCAATCTTTATGAAACGGACGCCATCGCTCACTATCTTGAGGCTGTCTGTCCGCTACCCGCGATGCTTCCGGATGATCCGCTGGAGGCGGCCCGAATGCGCCAGATCATGCGGGTGATCGACGCGTACGGCTATCGCGCCCTGGTGTGGAACGTCTATGTCCCACAGTGGTGGAGGGGAGGAACTCCGCCGGAGCCGGAAGCCCTGGCCGCGGGCCTGCAAGTGCTGCAGGCTCTGGACGCGCTGATGACGCCGGTATTCCGAGCCTCTCCGCCAACGCTCGGCTGGTGTTATCTAGCCGCCGTGCTTGCGGTGGCGGACAGTGTCGCACCCGGCGCCGGGTTGATCGACCAGGTCCCCTTGATGCGGTCGTGGTGGAACGGTATTCGGGAGTGTCCGCTCATGATCGCCACGCGTTCCGATGAAAGCCTGTACTGAACCGGGAGGAGCGGATGACCGAGTTGCTCTTCTACCACCTGCAGCGCGCACCACTCGACAAGGTGTTGCCCGGCTTGCTGGAGAAATCGCTCCAGCGAGGCTGGCGTTGCGCCGTCCAGGGGCCACCTGAACGCCTGCGCGCCCTCGACGACACGCTCTGGACCTATGGTGACGAGACCTTCCTGCCGCATGGCCTGGAGAGCGACGATGGGCCGGCCCAGCCGATCGTGCTGGTGAGCCATGACGGCAATCCAAACGAGGCGGCCATCCGGTTCCTGATTGACGGGGCGCCCCTGCCGCCCGACGCGACAAGCTATGAGCGCATCGTTCTCCTGTTCGACGGCAATGACACCGATGCGGTGCAAGGCGCGCGCGAGCATTGGAAGGAGGCCAAGACGCTCGGCTTCACTGCTACCTACTGGCAGCAGAGCGACGAGGGGCGCTGGGAGAAGAAGGCGTGAGTTTTGTCGGGCAATGCGGTGAAGTCTGTTCCGGTGATGCAGGCTTTCGTTTAATTCATTGATATCGAGGGATTTTATAGGCTTCGGTCGCTTACCCGGTGGTAATGGCTATCCTTTCAGCTGGGCGAGTACACCGGCAATGTCGCCCATGCCCCAATGTTCCGCGATTCTGCCGTCCCGGATCCTGAAGATGTCGCAGGACGTAAAACGCAGTATCTTGCCCGTCGGAGCGACACCGAAATAGGGACCGCGATGGGTGCCGGCATAGACGAAGCTCGCCGCTACCTTGTCGTTCGCTGCGAGCTGCGCCTCGATGGTGACCTGCAGGTCGGGCAACGCGATGAGACGGGCCTTGAAGAAGGCCACCGTCCCCTGCTTGGGTGTGGCCCCTGCCGGAGGCGGTGCGGCCGCACTGACCTGATGATTGACGTAGTCATCGGCGAAGAGGGCGGCAAAGCCCTCGATGTCATGAGCGTTCAGCCGGGCGGCGAAGCGGTCTGCCAGGCTGTCGGAAGCGGCCTGCGCGTGTGCGGCCAGGGACACGGCGCCGGCCAGCGACAATCCGCCGATGATGATCTGCCTGCGATCCATGGTCTTCCTCCTGTCCGGTGCATGGACGCTACACCAGCTCAGGGCCGCGGAGGAACCGAGCTGGTGCTGCACATCGAACAAGATCGGGTGATCGCTCAGCGACCGTAGAGCACCGTGATGCTTGCCGACCCGAGGGCATTGGCGCGGGTCAGGAAGCCGATCATGGCGCCACCCGCCCCGCTGTCGAGACCGAGCTTGTCGACCTTCAGCGCAGTGACGGTCACGATATAGCGATGGGCCGGCCCGGGGGGTGGGCAGGCGCCCATGAAGGCTGGCTGACCGGCATCGTTGGCACCTTGCAAAGCTCCTTGCGGCAGGTCGTTGCCGCCGGCAGCGCCCGCGCCCCGGGGAAGCGCCTTCACCGTGGCGGGAATGTCGAACACCGTCCAGTGCCACCAGCCGGAACCGGTCGGTGCGTCCGGATCATAGACGGTCACGACGAAACTCTTCGTCCCGGCGGGAGCATTGCGCCATGACAGGGCTGGCGAGAGATTGCCGCCTGTGCAGCCAAACAAATTCGCGACCTGCGCGGCCGGCAATGCGCCGCCCTCGCGCAGATCGGGGCTCGTCAGCTCGAACGAAAAGGCCGGCACGGGTGCACAGAGGCAGAAGGTGGCGATCGCCGGCAACGAGCCGCGGAACAGTTTGTCTGCCTGCATGATATCCTCCATTGGACGCGTCCCTTTCGTGGGCGCCGAATGGAGGCAGTGTTTCATTCTGCGGCGAGGGGTGCAGCGCCGGGTTGATCGGATATTGTGCCGTTTCGCTCAAAATGACCTCCCCGGCCCCGGATAGCGCTGGGCGGAAAGTCGAAGCGAGCACGAAAGCGAGCGGCAAAACGCGACGGTGAATCATAGCCGACGTCGAGGGCGATCGTCGTCACGGGCCTGTCGGTCGACTGGAGCAACGACAGCGCGGCGGTCATGCGGACATCGACGAGAAGCTGTCCGAAGCTGGTGCCGGCAGCGGCGAGCCGCCGGCGCAGACTTGGTTCGCTCATGCAGAGCAGTTCGGCCGCATCGCCGGCGCGCCAGTTCCGGGCCGGATCGGCCGCCAGGGCCTTGCGCAGCCGTGCCGGCGTGCTGGCCGGAGCCGCAACCGGAACGAAGCGATAGCCCGCAAAGGCGAGCCACAGCAGCACCTCGCCCACTCGCGCCGCTGCGACGGCATCGGGCAAATCCGCGCCGGCGGCGATGGCCGCGCCGGCTCTTTGGCAAGCCTCCCCGAAGCCTTCCGGCAAGTTCCCGAGCAGCAGGATGTCCTGGACGGCACGGCCCTCCTGAATGGTGAGGCCCTGGACGAGTTCGCTGCCGAAATTCAATGCGAAGGCCTCGTATGGCCCCTCCAGTCCCGGCTCGTTGACGACGTCGAAATCGATGCCGTCGGGAATGAGAACGACCTGTCCCGCATCGGCCGCTATCGCGGCACCGCGACGGCGCATGATCTTGCGCCCCCTGAGGACCAGGACGGCGCCCGGGCCTGGCGAAGCCAGGCGCCGACAGAGCAGGGGCGCTTGTTGCACCACATGGGCGGTGTCGCCGATTCCCTCGCGCCGGTGCAGCCGGCGTCCGAGAGAGGGGGTATATCGAGAGGAGGACATGCCCCCATCGAATCGCGCAGCCGTTCCGTCGTCAAGGGCGTAGCGGTTTGCCTCCACGCTGCCGCTCAGGCGCCGGCGTCTTCCAGTGCGGCGCTCGCCTCCAGCCAAGCTTCTTCGGCCAGCAGCAGGCGCTCGGCGGCCGTGGCACGAGCCTTCGCCATCTCCGCTGCCCTCTCGGGCGATTTCTCGAACAGGCCGGGACGGGCCAGCTTCTCGTCGAGATCGACGATGATGGCCTGGAGCTTATCCATGGCCATCTCTATCTGCTTCACCCTTTCTCGACTGGAGGCGAACTGGGCGCGCCTCGCGGCGTTGCTTTGGCGCTGGGTCGGCTCGTTCGCACGGTCGCTCTTCTCGACGGCCGGCTTGGCCAGCACCAGGCGGCGATAATCCTCCATGTCGCCTTCGAAGGGCTTCACCGTACCGTTGCCTACCAGCCACAGCCGGTCGACGCAGGCTTCCAGGAGATACCGGTCGTGGCTGATGAGGATGACCGCACCGGGATAGTCGTTGAGCGCCTGGACGAGTGCCTGGCGGCTGTCGATGTCGAGATGGTTCGTCGGCTCGTCCAGGATCAATAGGTGCGGGCCGCCGAAAGTCGCGAGGCCCATGAGAAGGCGCGCCTTCTCACCGCCGGAGAGGTTGTCCACCGGCGTGTCCGCCTTGTCGGCGCCAAAGCCGATCTGCGCCGTACGGGCGCGGATCTGGGCCTCGGTAGCTTCTTTCATCAACTCGGCGACATGGTCGCGTGCGGTTGCGCGTGGATTGAGCTCGTCGAGCTGGTGCTGGGCGAAATAGGCGACCTTCAGGCTCGAAGCCCGCCGTGCCCTGCCGCTCATCGAATCTAGACGCCCGGCCAGCAGCTTGGCGAAGGTCGACTTGCCGTTGCCGTTCGAGCCGAGCAGGCCGATGCGATCCTCGTTGTCCACCGAGAGGTCCAGGCGCGACAGCACCGTGCGGTCGCCATAGCCCGCGCTGGCACCTTCCAGGGCAATGATGGGCGGCGACAGCGGCTTGGCGGGTGCCGGAAAGTCGAAGGGTTTCACCTCGTCGTCGATCAGGGCGGACACGGGTTCCATGCGCGCCAGCATCTTCATGCGTGACTGGGCCTGGACGGCCTTGGAAGCCTTGGCCTTGAATCGATCGATGAAGGATTGAATGTGGCGGCGTTGATCTTCCTGCTTTTTCCTGAGCTTCAGGCTGAGGGCCTGCTTTTCTCGGCGCTGCTTTTCGAAACCGTCATAGCCGCCGCGGTAAAGCTCGAGCCTGCCCTCGCTGAGATGCAGGATGTAGTCGACCGAGGCGTTGAGAAGGTCACGGTCGTGGCTGATCACCACCACGGTGTGGGGGTAGGCGGCGAGGTAGTCCTGTAGCCAGAGCGTGCCTTCCAGGTCGAGATAGTTGGTAGGCTCGTCGAGCAGGAGCAGGTCCGGCTCGGTGAAGAGCAGGGCGGCCAGGGCGACGCGCATGCGCCAGCCGCCCGAGAATTCCGAACAGGCGCGGCTCTGCGCTTCGTGGTCGAAGCCCAGGCCGGCGAGGATGGTGGCGGCCCGGGCGGGAGCCGCATGGGCCCCCTTGTCGGCCAGGCGCGTCTGGATCTCGGCAATCCGGTGAGGATCACTGGCGGTCTCCGCCTCGGCAAGGAGAGCGGTACGCTCCTCATCCGCGGCGAGCACCACGTCGATCAGGCTTTCCGGCCCGCCCGGCGCCTCCTGTGCGACCCGGCCGATACGCATGCCCCTCGGCACCGAGACCGTGCCGAGGTCGGGCGAGACTTCGCCCATGATCATCCGGAAAAGAGTAGTCTTGCCGGTGCCGTTGCGGCCGAGGAAGCCGACGCGCGCGTCCGGCGGCAGCGCCACTGTGGCGTTGTCGAAGAGGACACGAGGTCCCAGGCGATAGGTGAGGCCGTTGACATGCAGCATGGCGGGCTTTTGGCACGAGCGGCGCGGCGGGGCAATGGCCTGGGCCGGAGAGGGAGGGCGTCCGCCGCGCTCGCAAGTCCGCGAGAAGACTAATCAAACGCTTACGCTTCGTGAGTTGGCGGGCTGGTCTTGCCTGCTATTGGAGCCTTCCCCGTGTGCCGGCAGCCCATTTTGTAGGCTTTCTACTCGCGAATCATGCGTTTGATTCATGGCTTTGTAGGGGAATCATGTTATTTCATCCGCTTGTAGCGAACGGCGAGGTATAATATTAGGGGATTTCCCCAGCGTTAGGCTACGAACCCGGGCGAAAGTAGAAATTGGTCCATGAAGATGGATCGATAACGGTGTGAACCAGACAATATCTCGATAACAAGCCCATATGGATTAGACATGATTAAAAAACTCGCGGCAGAGTTCTTTGGAACGTTCTGGTTGGTTTTCGGTGGCTGTGGCGCCGCCGTCCTTGCGGCAGCTTTCCCGCAGCTGGGTATCGGCTTCGTGGGTGTTGCCTTCGCCTTCGGTCTGACGGTCCTGACCATGGCCTTCGCGGTCGGCGGTATTTCCGGCGGCCATTTCAACCCGGCCGTCTCGCTCGGGCTGGCCGTCGGCGGCCGTTTGAGCTGGGGCGAACTCATCCCTTACTGGATTGCGCAGGTCGTGGGCGGCTTCGTCGGCGCGGCGGTGCTCTATGCTATCGCTACCGGCAAGCCTGGCTTTGAGGTGGGCGGCTTTGCTTCCAACGGCTACGGCGATCTCTCGCCCGGCAAATATAGTCTGATCGCCTGCCTGATCGCGGAGATCGTGCTCACGGCCGCCTTCATCGTCATCATCCTGGGCTCGACGTCCAAGGTCGCGCCGGCCGGGTTCGCGCCGATCGCCATCGGTCTTGGCCTTACGCTGATCCACCTGATATCGATCCCGGTCACCAATACCTCGGTGAATCCGGCCCGCTCGACGGCGGTTGCCTTCTTCGCGCAGACCGGCGCGGTGAGCCAGCTCTGGCTGTTCTGGGTCGCTCCCTTGGCGGGTGCCGTCGTAGGCGCCCTGATCTGGAAGGTGCTGCTCGAGCCTGAAGAAGCCTGAGACCGATCCCTCCTGAGATAACGCACGCGGCGACCGGCGATCCGGTCGCCGCTTTCGCTTGGAGGGATGGAAAGTCCGTACCGCCGGGGGTTGAAGCCGGGCAGGGGGCTGGCTATAAGCCGCTCACCTCAACCGCAAGCAATCAGGACGACCATGGCAATCGAGCGTACCTTTTCGATCATCAAGCCCGACGCGACCAAGCGCAATCTCACCGGTGCGATCAACGCCGTGTTCGAGAAGGCCGATCTGCGCATCGTCGCCCAGAAGCGCGTCCGCATGACCCGCGAACAGGCCGAGACCTTCTACGGTGTGCACAAGGAGCGTCCGTTCTTCGGAGAGCTCGTCGAGTTCATGATTTCCGCTCCGGTGGTCGTGCAGGTTCTGGAAGGCGAGAATGCGGTCGCCAAGCATCGCGAAGTGATGGGCGCCACCAATCCGGCCAATGCGGCGGAAGGCACCGTGCGCAAGCTCTTCGCGCTGTCGGTCGGCGAGAATTCCGTGCATGGCTCGGACTCGCTGGACAATGCCAAGATCGAAATCGCCCAGTTCTTCTCGGGCAACGAGATCGTCGGCTGAGGACCTCGGCCATCGCGGGCGCCCGTGCCCGCAGCGAGGTATCTGGTGCCAGGGCCCATGCGGCTTCCTTCTGCGTGCCAGCGACGCATCGAGGCGGACCCTGTGTCCGCCTTTTTTATTTCATATTCATTTTCTACTAAATCTATAGAAATTAATTGACATACCATCCGAGGCGACGCAGGGTAGGAATGCAGGGGATGACAGGTCTTGTTCGGAGGCCGCCCCGCCTTTGACGAAGAGGGGAAAGCCATGATGTCCTGTTGCTGTTGAGACCGGCTTTCGGCTGCTACATGCGGCCTGCTTCCTCCTAATCGTTCCTTTTCGTCAGACTTCGACCCGCGCATCACATGTTCGCGGCCGGGCTGGCTGTTGCCTCAAGGATCTCTCATGTCTTCCATCAACCGCCGTCTGCTGCTGGCCGCCGGTCTCGCGCTCGGCTATGCCCTGGCAATCCCGGCCTTCGCGGCCGACAACAAGGTCACCATCGGTTTCCAGACGGGGGTGGACCCCGCAAAGGTAGCCCAGGCCGCAGGGGACTATGAAAAAGCCACCGGCTGGACGATCGAGTGGCGCAAATTCGATTCCGGCGCCGATGTTATCACTGCCATCGCCTCGGGCGACGTTCAGATCGGTTATGTCGGCTCCAGCCCTCTTGCCGCGGCGGCCAGCCGCAAGCTGCCGATAGAAACCATCTTCGTCGCTGCCCTGCTCGGTGAGTCCGAGGAACTCGTGGTGCGCGACGATATCAAGGATCCCAAGGATCTCGTCGGAAAGAAGATTGGCACGCCTTTCGTGTCCACGTCGCATTACAGCTTGCTGGCAGCGCTGAAGCATTGGGGCATCGACCCCAAATCCGTGCAGATTCTCAATCTTCGCCCGCCTGAACTCGCGGCTGCCTTCGAGCGCGGCGACGTAGACGGAGGCTATGTCTGGGATCCCGCCCTCGGCAAGCTCAAGGAAAAGGGCAAGGTTCTTGTCTCGTCGGCCGATGTGGCCAAATGGGGCGCGCCGACCTTCGATGCCTGGATCGCCAGCACGGACTTCTCGAAGGCACATCCCGATGTGGTGACCGCCTTCGTCAAGGTCACGGGCGAGGCCTACAAGGCCTATCGCGACCATCCCGATGCGTGGAATGCCGGTTCCGACCAGGCCAAGGCCATCGCCCGCATAACCGGATCCAAGCCCGAGGACGTCCCCGGCCTCCTGAAGTCGAATATCTGGCCGCTCCTGGCCGAGCAGTCCTCGCCGGAATTGCTGGGCGGAGCGTCCGTCAAGGCCATTGCGGATACGGCGGCGTTCCTTGCCGAGCAGAAGAAGATCCCGGCCGTGCTGCCCGATTATTCGGCCTATGTAAACAAGGCCTATGCCGCTCAAGCCCTGACGAAACTCTCCTCCCAATAGGCTTCGTGGGCCTGCCGGCCCCGGGAGTTCCTTCCTCCCAGGGCCGGCCTTTTTATTCGCGATCCCGGGTGCGCCGAACGGTACGTTCCCTGGACGCCGTCTCCCAAGGAAATGTCATGTCTCCGCTCAGCCGCCGCGTCCTGCTGGCAGCAGGCCTCGCGCTTTCGTCCCTCCTGACCGGTCCGGCCCTTGCTGCCGACAAGAAGGTCACGATCGGCTATCAAACGGGTGTCGATCCTGCCAAGGCCTCGCAGGCTGCCGGCATCTACGAAAAGGAAACCGGCTGGGACATCACCTGGCGCAAGTTCGATTCCGGTGCGGACGTGATCGCTGCCATGGCTTCGGGCGATGTGCAGATCGGCAATATCGGGTCGAGCCCCCTTGCCGCCGCCAACAGCCGCAACCTGCCGATCGTATCGGTCTTCGTCGTCTCGCTGATCGGCGAATCCGAGGAACTGGTGGTTCGCGATGGCTCGGGTATCAGGGAGCCGGGCGACCTGGTCGGCAAGAAGGTGGGCGTCCCGTTCGTTTCCACCTCCCACTACAGCCTGCTGGCGGCGCTCAAGCATTGGAATATCGATCCGAAATCCGTGCAGGTCCTCAATCTGCGTCCGCCGGAACTGGCGGCGGCCTATGACCGTGGCGACATCGATGCCGGCTATGTCTGGGATCCCGCCCTGAGCAAGCTGAAGGCGAAGGGCAAGGTGCTCGTCTCGTCCCAGCAGGTGGCGGAATGGGGCGCGCCGACCTTCGACGTCTGGGCCGTCCGGAAGGAGTTCGCCGAGGCCCATCCCGATTTCATCACCGCATTCGTGAAGATCACCGGCGAGGCTTACCAGGCCTATCGCGACGATCCGGCTGCCTGGACGGCGGAGTCCGACAAGGCGGCGGGGATCGCGCGCTTGACGGGGTCGAAGCCGGAGGACGTACCGGGGCTCTTGAAGTCCAATGTCTGGCCGCTCCTGAGCGAGCAGGCCGGCCCGGCCCTGCTCGGAGGCGGTACGGCGAAGGCCATCGCCGATACCGCTGCCTTCCTGGTGGAGCAGAAGAAGATCCCGGCGGCGCTGCCCGACTATTCGGCCTTCGTCACCAAACGCTTCGTGGACGAGGCGCTTGCCAAGCCGCCCACGCAATGACCGCTCTTCCCGCCGGCCCGGGCGTTTCGCCCGGCCGGCCTTCTCGATCGATAGAGGCATCCCGCCGTGTCCGTGCTTTCCGCTCAAGACGTCAACGTGCTCTACCAGGGGCGTGCCGGCCGTTCGGTGACGGCGCTGAGCAATGTCTCCCTCACCATCGAATCCGGCGAGTTCGTGGTCGCCGTGGGAGCCTCCGGCTGCGGCAAGACCACGCTGTTGAAGCTCTTTGCGGGCTTTCTGTCACCGACCTCCGGCTCGATCTCGCTCGGCGGCAAGCCGGTGGAGGGACCGGGCGGCGATCGCGGGGTGGTATTCCAGGATGACGCCCTGTTCCCCTGGCTGACGGTGCGCGGCAATATTGAGTTCGGCCCGAAGATGGCGGGTCTTGGCGCTGCCGAGCGCAAGCAACGTTGTGGACGCATCATCGATCTCGTCGGGCTCGCCGATTTTGCCAATCACCGAGTATGGGAGTTGTCGGGCGGCATGCGCCAGCGTGTCGGCATGGCCCGCGCGCTCGCCAACGAACCCGCGATCCTCCTGATGGACGAGCCCCTCGGAGCGCTCGATGCGCTAACCCGCGAGAAGATGCAGGAGTTGCTCATCCGGCTCTGGGACCGCACGAAGCGGAGCGTGTTCCTGATCACCCACAGCGTTGAGGAAGCGATCTTCCTGGCCACGCGCATCGTCGTGCTGTCGCCGCGACCGGGGCGCATCACCCGCGAATTCCACACCGATTTCTCACGGCGCGTCCTCGCCGGTGAGAACAGCCGCTCCATCAAATCCGATCCTGCCTTCGTCGCCTTGCGCGAGCAGGTGCTCGCCGCCGTGCTGAAGGGAGCCGACGCATGACCGATCTCGCCAATTCCAGCAGCCTCAGCGATCTCGCCGGCAAGGACGGCAAGGACGCTCCCGGCAAGGCTTCCGCCCTCGGCGCCGGTCCCGTGCGCGTGATCACCATCCTCGCCTTGCTGGTCCTTTGGTCCGCAGCCACCTATTTCGAGTGGCTTCCCGCCTTCTATCTTCCGTCGCCGCGTGCGGTGTTCGATCAGCTCTATATCGTCGCTACCGAGGGCTACGCCGACGCGACGCTGCTGCAGCATTTCGATGCCAGCCTCTGGCGCATCCTTGGGGCACTGCTGATCGCCTTTGCCACCGCCGTGCCGGCGGGCATCGCCATCGGTCTCAGTCCCATCGCGCGCGGCATCCTCGATCCCATCATCGAATTCCTGCGCCCGGTTCCCCCGCTCGCCTACCTGCCGCTCGTGGTGATCTGGTGCGGAATCGGCGAGACGACCAAGGTGCTGATCATCCTGATTGCGATCTTCGCGCCGGTGGCGATCACCACGGCGGCCGGAGTGGCTACCGTGCCCACGGACCGGCTCGATGCGGCCCGTGCGCTGGGAGCCGGGAAATGGCAGGTGCTGCGGCATGTCATCCTGCCCAACGCGCTGCCCTCGATCCTGACGGGGGTGCGGATCGGCCTCGGGGTGGGTTGGTCCACCCTGATCGCCGCCGAGCTGGTGGCGGCCTCGCGGGGCCTCGGCATCATGATCAAGACTGCCTCGGACTTCCTGCAGACGGATATCGTCGTCCTCGGCATCTTCGTGATCGCCCTGGTGGCGATCGCCTTCGAATGGATCGTCCGGCTGACGGAGAGGATCTTGGTGCCCTGGCACGGCAAGGCATAGGCGTGGTGGCCCTCAACACCCGTGTCCGCGGTGTGGGTTGACCCTCCCCGCAAGCCAGGGGAGGGGGAAAATGTGCTTCCGGGTGCACCGTGCGGCGCCGGTCAGCCCAGCTCGATCGTATCGACGCGATCAGGGTAAAAGGCCACGTAGTCCTTGATGTCGTGCATGGCCGGATGGGGCGTCTCATAGGTCCAGATCGCGTTCACCGAACGCTCGCCGCCAGAGGGAATGCTGTAGTAGGAGGCTTCGCCCTTGTAAGGGCAGTAGGTGGTGTGGTCGGTACGCTGGAGCAGCGACATGTCGACATCGCCGCGCGGGATATAGAGCACCGCCGGATAGCTCGCTTCCTTGAGGCTGAGCGCATGGCGGGAATCGGCGACCACCTTGCCGGCGACGGTCACCACGACATGGGCGGAACTCGCCGTGAGGGTGATGGGATGGTCGGGGCCGGGTATCCTGACAGGCTTTTCCATGGCTGAGACTCCTATTCGGCGACGATGACGACGTCCTGGGTGGCACACACCTTGGAGCGGCGCTGGCCGAGGCCCGCCGCGAGCAGTGCGCCGCAGCAATGGCAGGCGGCAATCGCCAGCAATGTGAAGGCGAAGGCGGTGCCGATGGCGTTCGGATCCGAGCGTGTGCCCAGCAACGTGTAGAAGAGACCGCCCAGCACGGCCACGCTGATCGCGGCGCTCACCTGCAGGGTGGAATTGACGACACCACCCACCAGGCCGGCGTGGCGCGGGCCGACGCGTTCCACGATGACACGCATCATGGTCGGCATGGTCATGCCCATGCCGAAGCCGATCAAGGCGAGGGTCGGGGCGATCAGGGCCAGCGGCGGCAGGACTCCGGCGGGAGAGGACAGAATGACGGCTGCGCTCGCTGCCGTACCAAGGGCCGACAGGCCGTAGCCGAGGGAAGGTGCACTGCCGCCCGCCCTGCGTCCGATCGCAGGGCTGAAGGTCGAGCCGGCCAGGAAGCCCGCCGAGAAAGGCAGGATGGCAAGGCCCGCCTGCAGGGCGGTGTAGCCGAGGGCGCTCTGCAGATAGATCGAATAGGTGAGGAAGAAGGTGGCCATCGCGTAGAGCGTCAGGATGGCGCCAATGCCCCGCGTGAGGCCGGGCAGCCGGAAGATCTCCAGGTCGATCAGGGGATCGCCGCCCGCCCGCGCGAGGCGGAGTTCGTAGCGGCGGAAGAGCTCGACGAAGACCGGCGTCGCCAGGAGCATGACGATCGACCAGGCGGGCCAGCCGCGCTCTCTACCTTCGACCAGCGGCAGGACCAGGCTTGACAGGGCGAGGCTGGACAGCACCACGCCGCCAAGATCGAGGCGCGGGCGATGCTCGCCGCGCGTCTCGCGCAGTAGCGGGATGGCGGCGATGAAGGCGACGAGGGAGATCGGCAGGTTGATGAGGAAGATCAGGCGCCAGCCGAAACCGTCCACGTCTGCTCCCACCAGCGCACCTCCGAGCAATTGACCGACGATGGAGGACAGGCCCAGCACGATGCCGTAGATGCTCAGCGCCCGCCCGCGCTCATGCGCAGGGAAAAGGGCGTGCACGGAGGCGAGCGCCTGCGGCGCCATGGCCGCGGCCGCCAGGGCCTGGAGCATGCGGGCGCCGATCAGTACCGATGGAGACCATGCGAGGCCGCACAGGGCCGAGGCGAAGGCGAAGCCCGCGAGGCCGATCATGAAGATCGACTTCCGGCCGAAGATATCCCCGAGGCGTCCGCCGGTGATCAGGAACACGGCATAGACGACGGCATAGCCGGAGATAACCAGCTGGACGTCGGCAGCCGTGCTGCCGAGCCCCTTGGTGATGGACGGCATGGCGACGTTCACGATGAAGAAGTCGAGGGGAGCGAGAAACGCGCCTGTGAGGAGGATCGCCAGGGCCGACCAGCGATGCGGGTCGAGACCATCGGACGTCCGTTGTGGTGCTTGAGTTGAAGGGACTGCCGTGTCCGGCATCGAGAAACCTCGTTCGTTCTGAAAATAATTCAATACGGACGGCCGTATTGCTTATGATGAAACCTCGTGTCGTCCGTGTGAAGAGAGAGACGGACGACGCTTCAGCGCAGGATGCAGGAGAACAGGAACTTCTTGAAACGTTCGACGGGCGCGGGGTCTCGCTGCGCCTTGGCGATGAGATTGGCCCCCTGCATCGACGCGATGATGAAGGCGGCCGTCTCCTCGCAATCGAAATCCTCGCGCAATTCGCCGGCTTTCACCGCGGCGCGCAGGCAATAGGTTAGAGAACGCTGGACCTCGGCGAAGACTTCGAGAAGCTTGGCGCGAATGGCCTCGTTGTCGCCCGATGCCTCGGCCGTGAAATTGCCGAACAGGCATCCTGTGCGCATGTTGTTGCGCAGGAGGCGGTTCTTGCTCGCATCGACATAGTCGCCCAGGCGCTTGAGCGGCGGCAACTCGTCATTGAGCAGCGTCTGGCGCATGTTCTCGCAACTATTGGAGAAATAGAGGTCGATGACCTCCAGCCCGAAGGCCTCCTTGGAAGCGAAGTGATTGGTGAACGATCCCTGGGGCACGCCCGCCGCCTGGACGATGTCCCGCACGCTGGCACCCGCAAAGCCATGCGCATGGACCACGCGCATGCCCTCAGTCAGGATCTTCTCACGGTTCGAAGCTCTAGCCATGAGAGCAATATGGACGAACGTATTGGTTTGTCAAGGCTGCGCGACCCGCACCAGCAGCTTCCCGAAATTGCGGCCTTCGAGCAGGCCGATGAAAGCCTCGGGGGCGTTTTCGAGGCCCTCGACGATATCTTCCCGGTAACGGACCTTGCCTTCGGCGATCCAGCCGCTCATCTCGTCGTGAAAGGCGGGGAAATCGGCGGCATAGTCGCGCTGAATGAAGCCCTGGACGTGCAGGCTGCGCGAGAGGATCTGGCGCATCAGGTCCGGCAGGCGGTCGGCCGTTCCGGGCACCACGCCGTTATATTGCGCGACCAGCCCGCAGACCGGCACGCGGGCAAAGCCGTTGAGCAAGGGGAAGACGGCGTCCCACACCGCTCCGCCGACATTCTCGAAATAGACGTCGACACCATTCGGGCAGGCCTGTGCCAGTTGTCCGGCAAAGTCGGGCGCGCGATGATCGAGAGCCACGTCGAAGCCGAGTTCGTCGAGCAGGTAGGCGCACTTTTCCTTGCCGCCGGCGATCCCGACAGTCCGCGCGCCCCGGATGCGTGCAATCTGGCCGACCGTGGCACCCACGGGGCCGCTGGCAGCCGCGACGACCAGAGTTTCGCCGGCCTTCGGCCTGCCGATATGGTTCAGGCCGACATAGGCGGTAAAGCCGGGCATGCCGAGCACGCCGAGGGCGGTGGAGATTGGCGCGGCATCCGGATCGACGCGGCGCCGTATGTCCCGGGTGATGTCATGGCTCTGCCAGCCGGAATGGGAAAGCACGATTTCGCCTGGTCGATAATCGGTGTTGCGCGACTCCAGCACCCGCGCCACCGTACCGCCCTCCATCACTCCTCCGACCTCGACCGGCTTGGCGTAGGACTTGGCGGCGCTCATGCGCCCGCGCATGTAGGGATCGAGTGAGAGATAGAGGATGCGCAGAAGCACCTCGCCTTCCTCCAGAGGGCGCAGAGCCGTCTCCTCGAGCCGGAAATTCGCCGGGATCGGCGCGCCTTCCGGCCGGGAGGCGAGTACGATGCGGCGATTGATCATGCGGCGCTCCTCCTGGTGGCACGGGAGACCATGACTGGCCTACGCGTTCTTTTTTCCGGCCTCGTGGGCTTGCGAGCGTTTCAGGCGGCGTTCCAGCCACAGGCTGTAGCGGGAGGCGGCAAAGCAGATGGCGAAATAGATGATCGCCGCAAAGACATAGGCTTCGGTGTAGCGTCCGGGCCAGACCTGCTCATTGCTGGCCGCGATCTTCACGGCGCTGAGAAAGTCGATCATGCCGATGAAGGCGATCAGCGGCGTCGACAGGAAGACGCCGATACCCAGATTGACCAGCGGCGGGATGATGGCGCGCAAGGCCTGGGGCAATACGACAAGGCCCGTCGTCTGCCAATAGGAAAGGCCGAGTGCGCGAGCCGCCTCGGTCTGGCCCGCCGGCAGGGACTGGATGCCCGCGCGGATCACTTCGGCGAGATAGCAGGCGATGAAGATGGTGAGCGCCACTTCCACGCTGAAGAAGAGGTTGACGTCGAAGGCCGGCAGCATCATCGGAACGATCTGGCTGGAAACCAGTAGGATCACGACCATGGGCAGGCCGCGGATGATTTCGATGAAGCCGGTGCTGACGAGGCGGATGCCGCCCATGTTGGAGCGCCGCGCCAGCGCCAGCGGGATCGCTATGACGAAGGATGCCGCGTAGGCGATGGTCCAGATCAGCAGAGTCAGGGGCAGGCCGCCCCAATCGTTCGTGGAAACCGGCCTGCCCGTGAATGTGCCACCCAGAAGCAGGATCACCGCAGTCGGCGTGGCTATCCAGGCAATCGCCAGCCACTTGCTCCACAGGCGCGGCACCATCGAGGCGATCATCAGGCCGAACATCAGCACGAGGCCGAGGATGGGGCGCCAAAGCAGATCGATCGGATAGGTGCCGAACACCATCAGCTTGGAGTTTTCGCGCACGAAGGCCCAGCAGGCACCGCTGCTCCTGGCGCAATCGTCCGCCGTGCCGGTCCAGGTCGCGTCGATCAGCGCCCAGCGCAGCAGGCCCTGCAGCGCCCAGACCCCCGCCGCGACCACCGCGAGGGTGACGATGGTATTGAGAGGCGAGGAGAACAGCCCGGCACGCCAGTTCTGCCAGCGTTCGTTCCATTTCGACGGTCGGGCGCGTGAGATGGCAAGGTCGCTCATTTGGCGATGATCCCACGCTTGGCGAGACGCCGGTTATAGAGGTTGATGAGATAGGAGACCGGGAGGCTCACCGCCAGGAAGACGATGACGAGCACGATGATCGTCGCGACGGCATTGCCGTCCTTGTTGGCGCTGACCTTGATCACCTGCGTCACTTCGAAGAAGCCGATCAGCGGGCCGAGGCTGGTATCCTTGGTGAGGTCCAGGAAGCTCGATGTCATCAGGGGCGTGATGACGCGCATCGCCTGAGGGAAGACGATCAGGCGCATGATGCGCCCGCGCGACAGGCCGATGGCCGTGCCAGCTTCCCATTGGCCCCGGCCCACGGATTCGATGCCGCTCCGCACGCTCTCGGAGATCGAGGCGGCGTAGTAGAGCGTAAGCCCGAGCAGCATGGCGGCGAATTCGCGCGACATGCTCAGGCCGCCCCGGATGTTGAAGCCCTGCAGGGCCGGCAGGTCCGGCGTGAAGATAATGCCCGAGGCAAGGATCCAGGCGGCGGCGATCACGGGAAAGGCCGCCAGCAAGGCCAGGAATCCGCCTGCGGGGAGAGGACGCTGGCGCCGGCCCAGTGCGAGACGCGCCACGACGGCGAGGACGACCAGCACGCTGATCAGCGGCCACAGACTGCCGTTCTCGACATTGAACCAGGGGAGGAAGATACCCCGGATCGAGAGGAAGGTGGCGGGAAAGGGTTGCAGTGCCTGGCGGGGCTGCGGCAGGGCCTGCGTGAGCGCAATCCAGAAGAAAAGCTGCAGGGTCAGCGGCGTATTGCGGATCAGTTCGACATAGCCCTGGACCAGTCGCGACAGCAGCAGGTTGCCGGACAGGCGGATCACGCCGAGCGTGACGCCGAGGATGGTGGCGAAGATGCAGCCGAAGAAGGCGAGTTTCACCGTGTTGAGGAGGCCGACGAGGATGGCCCGGCCGAAATTGTCGTCCGAAGTGAAGGGAATGAGGGTCTCGTCGATGTCGAAACCCGTACGCTGCCACAGGTAGTCGAAGTTCGGCTCCATCCCCCGTGCATGCATGCTGCGCAGGACGTTGCTGCCGAAATAGGCCAGCAGGACGAAAAGCGCGGCGATCAGGAGGGCCTGCGCGTAAGGCCTATCTCCCCACCAGATGCGTAGCTTTCCGGCCACGCCCGGCCTGGCGGGGGCGCCGATACCAACGATGTCAGCCATATGCCCTGTCTGCAAACGAGGAGGGAGGCGGCGGGAACCGCCTCCCGGTAGGTATCAACGGAACGGAGGCGAATAGATCAGGCCGCCCTTGGTCCAGAGGTTGTTGAGGCCGCGATCGAAGCCGATCTTGGTGGTCTTGCCGAGATTGCGCTCGAAGATCTCGCCGTAATTGCCCACCTTCTTGATGATGTTGTAGGCGAATTTCGGGTCGAGGCCGATGTCCTGGCCGAGCGAGGTGTCGACCCCCAGGAAGCGCTTGATCGCCGGGTCGTCGCTGGTCAGGAAGCTGTCGACATTCTGGCTGTTGATGCCGAACTCCTCCGCCTGGATCGTGGCGTAGACGGTCCAGTTGACGATCTCGAGCCAGCGGTCGTCGCCGCCGAGCACGGCCGGGGCCAGGGGCTCCTTCGAAAGGCGCTCGGGAAGCAGCACGTAGTCGTCTGGATTCGGGAGAGCGGCGCGGCGAAGGCCGAGATCGGATGAATCCTGGGTGAGGGCGTCGACCCGGCCGGAAAGCAGTGCCTGCGTAAACGTGTTCGTATCCTCGATCACCACGGACTTGTAGGTCTTGCCCGTCTTCTTGAAGAAGTCGGCGATGTTCTGTTCGCCGGTGGTGCCGCTCTGCACGCCGATGGTGGCGCCGTCGAGATCGGCGGCCGTGGAAACGCCGAGCGACTTCTTCACCAGGATGCCCTGGCCGTCATAGAAGACCACCGGTCCGAAATGGAAGTTGAGCTTGAAGGCCCGGGTGATGGTCTGCGTCACACCGGAGAGCAGCACGTCGAACTGCCCGGACTGGAGGGCGGGCAGACGCTGCTGGGGCGAGGAATTGGTGAACTCGACCTTGTCGGGATCGTTGAAGACGGTGATTGCGAGGGCGCGGCCGAAATCAACGAAGAACCCCTGCCACTTGCCGTTGCTGTCGGGTGCGAAGAAGCCCGGCTGGCTGCCGACGCCCACCTTGATGACACCACGTTCCTTGATCTTGTCGAGCGTCGCTCCCGCCTGTGCGGGTGCCGCGGCGATGAAGCCGGCCGCGAGCGCGGCTATCGCGATGCTGGCGCTGTGTTTCAATGGCTTGAGCATGAAATCCCTTTCATTTTCTCTTTGGGGCGGCGCCGTAGCCTCAACCCCCGTTCGTCTCTTACGGAAGGATATTCAGCCCCGTCCGACATGATCGAGCGACAATTCCCGAAAGGCAAGGCCTGCCGTTGCGCTATACCATGCACAAAATGGGAATTATATCCAATCAGCGCAAACAGAGTGTAGAATGCTGCAAATCACATTGTCTACTAAATTTGTGTACTAATAGCATATATTTTGCGGGTGGGGCGCTACAGCCCCACATCGAAGAAAATCTGGTTCATGGTACGCCCGGGCTCGGTACTGCCGGCGGTGCCGACGATGCGCGCGGGGACGCCGGCGACCGTCCGGTGCGGCGGCACGGAGTCGATCACCACCGATCCCGCTCCAACCCATGCCCCTTCACCGATCTCGATATTGCCCATCAGCTTGGCGCCGGAGCCGATCAGCACTCCCTTGCGGATCTTGGGATGACGGTTCACCGCCTCGGTGCCACTGCCACCGAGCGTGACGGACTGCAGGATGGAGACATTGTCCTCGATCACCGCCGTCTCGCCCACCACGATGCCGGTGGCGTGGTCGAAGAACAGGCCGCGGCCGATGCGGACAGCCGGGTGCATGTCGACCTGCAGCACCTCGGACGATCGTCCCTGCAGGTAGAGGGCAAAGTCGCGCCGGCCCCGGGTCCAGAGCCAATGCGCCAGACGGTGCAGGCCGAGGGCATGAAAACCCTTGAAGTAGAGCAGGGGCTCAAGATAGCGGCTGCAGGCAGGGTCCCGTTCCAGAACCGCCTGGATGTCGGCTCGAATCGCCGGGCTGATGGCGTCGTCGTCCGCGAACGCTTCGCGGAAGGCGTGTACCAGGGCAGCTGCGGGCAGGTCGGCATGATCGAGGCGATGCGCCAGGCGATGGATCAGGGCCTCCTCGAAGGAGTCGTGATCCAGTACGCTCGTATAGAGGAGCGTCGCAAATTGAGGCTCGGCCTCGGCCGCTTCGTGGGCTTCGTCGACCAGCCGGTCCCAGATCAGGTCGGCGACCTGGCCCGGGGCGCGCTGACAGCGGGCGATCTTGCGTCCAATCGAGGCATCCATCGTCGATCCCCCATCCAAGGTTATCGCGTCGCGGCCATGCCGGTGCGCTTTGCCAGGTAACGTTCGATGCTGCCGAGCCCATCATAGATAAGCACGGCGAGCAGGGCGACAATGATGCCGCCTTGCAGGATGTAGGCCGTATTGGTGGTTGTGATTCCGGCCATGATCACTTCACCCAGGCTCTTGGCCCCCACCGTCGAGCCGATGGTGGCCGTGCCGAGGTTGATGACGAAGGAGAGGCGGATCCCGGTGAGGATCACCGGGAGGGCGAGAGGCAGTTCCACCCGGGACAGGCGCTGCCAGCCGGTCATGCCCATACCGCGCGCGGCATCGAGCGCGGCTGGCGGCACGCCTTTGAGGCCCGCCATGGTGTTCTCGAAAATCGGGAGCAGCCCGTAGAGGGTCAGGGCCAGCAGCGTGGGTTCTGCGCCGAAGCCCAGCGATGGGACCGCGATGGCCAGCACGGCGACGGGTGGGAAGGTCTGGCCGATGTTCACGATGGTGCGTGACAGCGGCAGGAATTCGGCGCCGGCCGGCCGGGTGACGAAGATGCCCGCGACGAGCGCGAGGGCGCCGCCTGCGAGGGTGGAGACAGCCACCAGGCCGAGATGGCTGAGCGCCAGGAACAGCAGGCTGCCCTGATGGTAGACCGCTGGAGCGCCATTGTCGTTCAGGGGTGCCAGGAGCGGGGCGAACAGGTCCGTTTCCACCAGCAGGAGGATGAGAAGAACGAGGGCCGCTATCCGCGCAATGTGGCCGAGCCATGTCATGCTGGCGTCTCCGCCCTCGGGGCATCCCTGCCGGCGAGATCGAGAATGGCCGGCAAGGTGATCCGGCCGCGCGGCGCTCCGTCCGCATTCGTGACGGGCAGGGCCTGCCTGCCGGTCCAGAGCAGTTCGGAGAGTGCGTCGCGAAGGTTCGCATTCTCGGTGATCGGTTTGCCCTCGGCCTCGCCGGGCTGCACGGCCCTGGCCACCTTGATCAACGACAGAAGGCGCAGCGAACGATCGGCACCACCGATCAGGCGCTCGACGAAGCCCGGTGCCGGTGCAGTGAGGATTTCGGTCGGCGTGGCATATTGCAGGAGCCTGCCGCCATCCATCACGGCGATGCGGTTGCCGAGCAGGAGGGCCTCCTCCATATCGTGGGTGACGAGCACCACGGTGATGCCCAGGCGGCGCTGCAGGGCAAGCAGATCCTCCTGCGCCTTGGCCCGGATGATCGGATCGAGTGCGCCGAAAGGCTCGTCCATCAGCAGCACGGCCGGCTCGGCCGCCAGTGCGCGAGCGACGCCGACACGCTGCTGCTGGCCGCCGGAAAGTTCGTGAGGCAGCTTTCCGGCATAGATGGCGGGGTCGAGGTCGAAGAGATTGAGAAGTTCGTCCACGCGCTTTGCGATGCGGTCCTTGTCCCAGCCCAGCAGCTGGGGGACGGTGGCGATGTTGCGGGCCACGGTCCAGTGGGGGAACAGCCCGTGACCCTGGATGGCATAGCCGATGCCGCGGCGCAGCTGCTCGCCCGAGAGGCTGGCCGTATCTCGTCCATCGATGCGGACGGTGCCTGACGTCGGTTCGATCAGGCGGTTTATGATCCGCAGCAGCGTGGACTTGCCGCTGCCGGATGTGCCGACCAGGACCGTAATCGTCCCGCGCTCGATGGTGAGCGACACGTTGTCGACCGCGAGCTGCGGGCCGAAGCGGCGGCTGACCTCATGAACCTCGATCATGCGTGCCGTCCTTTCAGGGCTTCGACGATGGCGTCGAGAATGATGGCCGCCGAGAAGGCGAGCGCGATGGTGGGGATCGCGCCCAGCAGCACGAGGTCGATCGCCGTCGCACCCATGCCATTCTGCACATAGACGCCGAAGCCTCCTCCACCGATCCAGGCCGCGATCGTGGCGAGGCCGATGTTCTGCACCAGCACGATGCGCACGCCTGTGAGAATGACCGGAAACGCCAGCGGCAGCTCGACCTGGAACAGCCGCTGGCCTCCCGTCATGCCCATGCCGCGCGCCGCATCGACCACGGAGGCCGACACGGAGTCGAGGCCGATCGCAGTGTTCGAGACGACGGGCAGCAGAGCGTAGAGGAACAGGGCGATTAGGGCAGGCGAGGGGCCGGTGCCATGAATGCCGAGGCTTTCCAGTATCGGGTAGGTTTTGGAGAGATAGGTGAGCGGAGCGATCATCAGGCCGAACAGCGCCAGCGACGGGATGGTCTGGATCATGTTCAGGGCGGGAAGGATCACGCCGCGCAATCCCGGCGAACGCTGGCAGAGGACGCCCAGCGGCAGGCCCACGACGACGGCGCCTCCCAGCGAGGCGAGCGCCAGCACGATGTGCCGGACGGCATTGGCCGGGAAATCGGAACCGTTGACGGCATATTCCTTCATGATGGACAGCCCGCTCCACTGGCCCGAAAGTAGGAAGGCCACGAAGACGGCGAGAGCGATGAGCAAGGCCGTGACCCGCTGCGCCGGACGCAGAGAGAGCTTCACCAGGGCGTCGGCGAGGATGATGGCGAAGGAAAAGGCGAGGAGCCAGAAGCCGGCGGCGGGGCCGACGCGGGGACGCGCGTTGCCCGCCGGGATCAGCGTGTCCGGCGCGAGGCCGATGAGTAGGCCCAGCAGGACCAGCGCAACCGCCGCAACCGCGAGCCGCAGGCGCGGCGCCGTGCGCCCCGCGATCGGGACCAGAGCGAGGATGAGAAGCGCCAATGCCGCCCAGCCGATGCCGGACGGCAGGGCGTCCAGAAAGGCCACGCCGCGCGCCTGGCCGATCCGGCTTGGGCGGAAATTGGCGAAAGGCCGCAACAGCGCGGCAAGCGCGACCAGGCTCATCACCACGCCGAGCTTATCGATGCCCTTGATCGCGAAGGATTTCATGCTTGCAGAGGACGCCGGGAAAGCGTGCCTGTCCAGCCCGACTTTCCCGGCGTCGTCTGTCACTTCACGAAGCCTTTTTGCTTGAGGTAGTCGGCCGCCACGTCCTTGGCTGCTTCGCCATCAACCTGGATGCGGCCGTTGAGGGTCTGCAGCGTGGTCAGATCGAGGCCAGCGAAGACGGGCTTGAGCCAGTCGGCGATCTCGGGATGGGCCTTGAGGACTGCCTCGCGGATCACCGGGGCGGGAGCATAGACCGGTTGCACGGACTTCGTGTCGTCGAGGACGACGAGGTCACCGGCTTCGATGCCCCCGTCCGTGCCGTAGACCATTGCGGTGTTGACACCGTCTGTCTGCTCGGCGGCTGCCTTGATGGTGGCTGCGGTATCGCCACCCGAGAGCACCACGAGCTGGTCGGACGAGAGCTTGAAGCCGTAGGTGGTCTGGAAGGCGGGAAGGGCGCCTGCGCTGTTGACGAACTCGGCGGAGGCGATGAGCTTGACCTTGCCACCGCCGGTGACGAACTTGCCGAAATCATCCAGCGATTTCAGCTTGTTCGGCTCCGCCACGTCCTTCCGGATGGCTATTGCCCAGGTGTTGTTGGCGGGCGCCGGGTCGAGCCAGACCAGCTTGTTCGCGTCGTAGTCGAGCTTCTTGGCCTCGGCATAGCCCTTGGCGGCATCCTTCCAGAGGCCGTCGTCCGCCTTGTTGAAGAAGAAGGCGGCATTGCCGGTATATTCTGGATAGAGATCGATGTCGCCGGCTACCAGCGCCTTGCGCACGATCGGCGTCGTACCGAGGCCGACGCGGTTGTTGACGCTCAGCCCGTGCGATTGCAGGACCTGCACGATGAGATTGCCGAGCAGGTTTCCTTCCGTGTCGATCTTCGAGGCGACGGTGACGTCGGCTGCTTGCGCGCTGCCGGCGGCCGTCATCAGGCCGACCGCTACGGCTATGGCCGCCAGGGTGCGGGATTTGGGGAAAAACGCCATTGGGAGACTCCTCTTGTTCTTGGGGCGATACCGCGGCCCGGTCAGGAAACGCGCGTTCAGGGAAAAGTTGAATCGGATTCTGAAGATCAGGGAGCGGTCTCAAGCCCTTGATTCAGATGAGAACTCACGCGGATCCTTCCGAGCTCAGGCATCTTGCGTCGAGCCCGTTACCAGGCTCGCGCAAAGCGCCGCGACACCGACCCAGATCGAGGCGGACCAATAGGCGGCGACCGCCAGGGGATGGGTGCTGCGGCACAACGAGCGTGCAAGCTGGCAAATGTCGGTGTTGCTGACAAGGCAAACTCCAGCATCCGGAAGAGACAGGTAGCTGTAACCGATCACATCGCGATAGGTGACCCACCACCATCCGATCGACAGGGCGACGATGGCAAGCCCTGAAATCACGAGCAGCCGGGTGGCGAGGGGAAGCGTGCGCATCGTCAGGAAATCGTCAGGCCGAGCGCGGTGAGGATCTCACGGCGCAGATGGATGAGGTCGCCGTCGTCGCGATGGCGCGGATAGGGCTTGTTCACATTGAACTCGGCCTTGATGCGGGCGGGGCGGTCTGAAAACACCACGATGCGCGAGGCGAGCAGGAGGGCTTCCTCGACATCGTGGGTGACGAGCAGGGCCGTGAAGCCGGTACGCTGCCACAGGGAGACGATCTCATCCTGCAACGTCAGGCGCGTCAGCGAGTCGAGCTTGCCGAGCGGCTCGTCGAGCAGGAGGAGGGCAGGATCGTTTACCAGTGCCCGCGCCAGCGATGCGCGCTGGGCCATGCCGCCGGAAAGCTGGTGCGGATAGGCGTCCGCGAAGCCGTCGAGGTCGACCAGCGACAGGGCCTGGCCGACACGGTGGCGCTGGCGGTTCAGCACACCGCGCGCCTCGAGGCTGGAGGCAACGTTCTTCCATACCGTCAGCCAGGGAAACAACGTAGGATCCTGGAACACCAGGATGCGTGACGGATCGGGACGCGTGATCGTCTCTCCATCGGCCAGGATGGTGCCGCTGGCTGGGGCTTCCAGGCCAGCGATCAATCTCAGAAGGGTGGATTTGCCGCAGCCCGATGGGCCGAGAAGGGCGACAAACTCCCCCGGCTCGACCTTCAGGTCCACATTGTCCAGCACGGCAAGCCTGCTGCCCGAGAGATCGAAGTGATGGCTGACGTCCTTGACATCGACGCCGATGCTGCGGGCTACCGCGGTCATCAGATGAAGCCCTTCTGCCAGTTGAGGAGACGATCCCGCACCACGAAGAGCAGCTTGACGATGCCGGCGCAGATCAGCGCCATGATCAGGAGCGTGGCGTAGACGTTGGCGTAGCCCGAATAGGCGGTCTGAAACTGGATGTACCAGCCGAGGCCATATTTGGCGCCGAGCATCTCGGCCACCACGAGCACCGCAAACGAGTAGTACAGCCCCATGAAAAGGCCGACGAAGACGTGCGGCAGCGAAGCCGGGACGGCGACCTTGCGGATGAGATACCAGTTGTCTGCGCCGAAGATGCGGCTGACGTCGTAGTAGGCCCGGTTGACCGAGGCGACGCCGGAGGCCGTGAGGATGGCGACGGGTATGCCGGAAGCGAGCGCCACGATGAAGACGCTGGCGTGGAAGGTGGTGGGGAAGAAATAGAAGGTGCAGGGAATCCAGGCCGTGGCGGGCACGGGACCGATCAGCTTCAGCAGCGGCATGCCCCAGTAGCTGACGCGCGGGGACCAGCCGAGCGCGATGCCTCCGACATAGCCCGCCGCGATACCCGAGAGGAATCCGAGCGACCACAGCCGCAGCGTATAGGCGATGCAGATCAGGAGGCGCTGGCTTTCGACCACATAGACGTTGAGCAGGCCATGGGGCGGCGAGAAGAAGGGCTTAGGGAGCCAGCCGGTCTTGGCCGTCGTCAGTTCCCACAGAGCCAGCCAGATACCGATGGCCAGGAGCCATGGGCCGTAGTGGATCAGTGTCTGGCTGAAACGGCCAAGACGATGCACGGTGAAGGAAAGGAGCAGCAGCAGGGCAGCGCCGATGCCGGTGATCGCGGCAAAGAGCCCCGCGCTGCCCCAGGGCACCACATCAGGCAGGCCGATGGTTATAGCCGCCGTCGCGGCCCAGGCCACGGCGGCAAGCAGCCCGTAGGTCCATACGTTGCCCCGGAGCCACTGCAAGGCGGAAGAGGGCGAGCCGGCCTCCAGGGCACGAATGGTGTCGGTCATCGTTCCGGTCTCAGGCGAGCAGGTTGATGGTGATCCGCTCGGCGAATTCCTTCGGATCGGTCGAGGGATCGAGAACCTTGACTAGCTTCAGATCCTCCGAGGTCGTTCGGATCTGGTCGATGAGCGCCTGGCCGATCGGATGATTATGGTAGACGAGCTTGCCGAGGATTTCGGTCAGGTCTTCCTTGCTGAGGCCGGCAGGCTTGAGGTTGTCGTAATACCATTGCGCCACCTCGTCCGGGTGGTTGGCGGTGTATTCGTGGACCTCGATATTGGCCTCGGCGAGCCGGCGCAGCGCATCCTTGTTCGCCTCCAGGAACGGTCCGTTGGCGCCGAGCACGCAGCAGGTGTGATTCTCGTAAACGCCCGTCTGGGTGTCCGCGATCTTGGTGAAGCCGTATTTCTTCTCGATCGACCAGGCCCAGGGGTCGAGATGGGCCGCGAGGTCCGCTTCGCCGCGCTCGACGACGTCGCCGACCAGTTCGAAGGGGACCGCCTTCCAGGTCACGTCGGTTTCGGGATCGATACCCGATTTCGCCAGGGTAACCTGGAACGCCACCTGGGGCGGCGCACCGATGCCGTAGGTGGCGATGGTCTTGCCCTTGACGCCGGCAATATCGGTGATGCCGGATGCCTTGGATGCCAGCAGGCGCTGGCAGCCACCATGCGAACCGACGAAGAGCTTCACGTCGAAGCCCTGTTCGAGAGGTTTCAGCCAGTCTCCGATGAGGCCGGCGCCCGCATCCGCTTTGTTGGTGGCGAGCGCCTGGATGAGCGTCTGGCCGCTGGAGCCCTGGTAAAAGAGCTCCACGTCGAGATTGTGCTTGGTGTAGATGCCCTTTGCGACACCGAAGCCCAGAGGCGAATGGCAGGCGGCGACTTCCGTCCAGGCGAGGCGGATCTTTGGTGCCGGGGCCGCGACGGCGGGTGAGAAGATGCGGCTGCCGACGGCCCCCAGCGAAGCGACCGCGCCCGTGGCGCCGGCCAGCTGGAGGATCTTGCGACGAGAAAGGGAAGGCTCGGTCATGGTTTGGGTCTCCTTAAGGGGTCTCGACCAGCACCCTCCCCGTGATGGGAAGGGTCGACGCGAAGCGTCGGGGTGGGGTGAGACGCGCTTCGCTTTCAAGAATTCGGGGACCGTGTTGTTTCCGGGGAGCGGTTCCCACCCCGCCCCGGACTTAGTCCCACCCGCCCTGTAGGGGGAGGGTAGCGGCTACGCCGCCTCTCTCAGCCCCTCCGGTTCCGCTGCCGCCAGAGCCTGCGTGATGTCGGCGATGATGTCGTCGGGATGTTCGATGCCGATGGAGAGGCGCACATAGCCGGGCGTGACGCCCGTCGCCAGCTGCTCCTCGGGGCTCAACTGCTGATGGGTGGTCGAAGCGGGATGAATGGCGAGCGAGCGGGCGTCGCCGATATTGGCGACGTGGAAGAGCAGCTTCAACGCGTCGATGAAGCGTTTGCCCGCCTCGACGCCGCCCTTGAGCTCGAAGCCCACCAGCGCTCCGTAGCCACCCTTGAGATAGGTTTCGGCTCGGCGGCGATTCTCGTCCGATTGCAGGCCCGGGAAGATGACGTGGCTGACGGTGGGGTGCTTGGCGAGGACTTCGGCCACCTTGATGGCATTCTCGTTGTGCTGGCGCAGGCGAAGGGGCAGCGTCTCCAAACCCTGCAGAAGCTGGAAGGCGTTGAAGGGCGAGAGCGCGGCGCCGACGTCGCGCAGCAGCTTCACGCGCACGCGCAGGATGTAGGCAATCGGCCCGAGCGGCTTGGCAGCCTCCGTCCAGATGGCGCCGTGATAGGCTTCGTCCGGCTGGGTCAGCAGCGGGAAGCGATCGGCATGTTCCTCCCACGGGAAGTTGCCGCCATCGATGATAAGGCCACCGATGGAAGTGCCATGCCCGCCGATATATTTCGTGGCCGAGTAGACCACGACGGCCGCGCCATGCTCCAGCGGGCGGGCGATCAGCGGAGCAGCGGTGTTATCGACGATCAGGGGAATGCCGAGCGAGCGGCCGATATCGGCGATCTCGCGGATAGGCAGTACATGCAGCTTGGGATTGGGCAGTGTCTCGGCGTAGTATGCGCGGGTCTTGTCGTCACTCGCACGGCGGAAATTCTCGGGATCCGACGGATCGACGAACCGGACCTCGACGCCGAACTGCTTCAGCGTATTGGCGAACAAGGTCCAGGTGCCCCCGTAGAGATCGGTCGAGGATACGATGTTGTCGCCCGGTTGCGTGAGGTTGAGGATGGAATAGGCGGAGGCCGTCTGCCCCGAGGCCACGGCCAGCGCCGCCGCGCCGCCTTCCAGAGCTGCGATGCGCTGCTCGAGCACGTCCGTCGTCGGGTTCTGGACACGGGTGTAGATGTTGCCCAGTTCCTCCAGAGCGAACAGGCGGGCGGCATGACCGGTATCCTGGAACTGGTAGGAGGTGGTCTGGTAGATGGGAACGGCGACGGCGCCGGTAGCCGGGTCGGCCCTGTAGGTGCCGCCATGGAGGACGAGGGTCTCGAAGTGCCGCGAGTCGGTGGTCATGGAGGGGCTCCTGGCTATATTCAGTAGGCGGAGGCTGGCTCGGCCGGCTTGGTCGCATCGACCAGATCGGGATGGTGGCGCCGCGCGACGTCGGGATGGGAGCGCAGCCGGCTCTTGAGGTAGTTGCGGCCGACCTCGCGGAAGAGTGGATTGAGCGGGTCCTGCGTCAGGCCGCGTATCCCCGCGGCAAGCTGGGGCGGGAGCTTGAGCAGCGGCACTTCCGCACCGAGATAGGCCCCCAGGAAGAACGGCACGGAGAGCCGGTCGGTACCGGCGGGCGGCGAGACGACCCGATGGACGTTGGCCCGAAGGTAGCCATTCGAAGCGAGTTCCAGGATCTCGCCGATATTGACGACGAAAGTGCCGGGGATCGGCGGGGCGTCGATCCAGCCGAGCTCGCCCTCGACCTGGAGGCCGCCTTGCACGTCCTGCAGCAGCAGGGTGAGGAAGCCGGAGTCCTTGTGGGCGCCCACGCCCTGGTCTCCGTCCGACTTCTCGCGGCCGGGATAGCGCACGATCTTGAGGAGCTGGTTGGGTTCTGGCGTGTAGATGGGCTCGAACACGTCGGGCTGCTGGCCAAGCGCGAGGGCGAAGGCCTGCAGGACGCGGATGCCGAGCTGGGTAACCTCCTGCTGGTACCGCAGGACAGTCAGCTGCAATTCCGGCAGGGCGGCGGGCCATTGGTTCGGACCCTGCAGGCGGGTCCAGGCCGGTGCCGTCGGATCGAAGGGGCGGGCTCTTTTCTCGGCGCCGATGTCCACCTGTTCGCGCCAGTCCGGCTTGCCTCGGGTGTGCTCGAAGCCCGCACGATTGTAGCCCCGGAAATAGGGAGACTTCACCATCTCGATCGCGAGCTTGTCTTCCTCCGGCAGGTCGAAGAAGCGGCGCGACAGGCGCAGCACTTCGTCGATGAGGGTCTGTGGAATGCCGTGGCCGGCAAGATAGAAGAAACCCGGCCCTCGCGCGGCTTCGCGCAGGTCCTTCAGAAAGGCAACGCGTTCCCCATCGCCCTGGTCGAAGCGGCGAAAATCGAGAATCGGGAGTGTCTCCGCGAGGGATGGGGCAGCTTGGGTCTTCATTGGTTTCTACCGTCCGGCTGAAGCAGGGTGTCAAAATCGAGCATGACGATTTTTATAAGTCAACTGATTTTATAGAATATATATATTTTACTGGGAAATATGAAAAATTATTGTTCTATAACAATGGCATAGCGAATAAATCGGAATCGATTGGGGAAGGCCTTAAATCGGTCTTTCAAGGTGAAGCCTGCCGCTCCGATATAAATTATTGACTAAATCTATCAGTTATGAGGATCATTAGGTAAATGACTCCGAGGATCTGCCATGACCACGCTCTGGACCCGACGCTCCCTCATTGCCGCTGCCGCGGCTCTGCCTGCGGCTGCCGCTTTCGGCACGGCCCGTGCCGACGCGAAGGTGGTGCGCGTGGGCTATCAGAAATACGGTACCTTCCTGCTGCTCAAGGCGCGGGGCAATCTGGAAAAGAAGCTGGAGCCGCTCGGCTTCGGCGTGACCTGGACCGAATTTCCCGGCGGGCCCCAGCTTCTCGAGGCGCTGAATGTGGGTGCCCTGGATTTCGGCATCACGGGCGAGGCGCCACCGATCTTCGCCCAGGCCGCGGGGGCCCCGCTCGTCTATGTCGCCAATGAGCCTGCCGCTCCCTTGAGCGAGGCCATCCTGGTGCCAAAGGATAGCCCGCTCAAGTCCGTCGTCGAGCTGAAAGGCAAAAAGGTCGGTCTCAACAAGGGCTCCAACGTCCACTATCTGCTGGTCAAGGCCCTGGAGAAGGCCGGACTGGCCTATACCGACATCGAGCCGGTCTTCCTGCCGCCTTCCGATGCTCGCGCCGCCTTCGAGCATGGCGATATCGATGCCTGGGCGATCTGGGATCCCTTCCAGGCCGCTGCCGAGGTTGCGATAGCTGCCCGCCAGCTCACCGATGGCGAGGGTATCGTCTCCAACCGGCAATTCTATCTCGGGGAGAAGACCTTCACCGAGGCCAATCCGGCCGCCGTTGATGCCATCCTCGCCGCAATCAACGAGATCGACGCCTGGGCCAAGGACAATGTCGAGCAGGCGGCCAACGAGCTTGCTCCGGCTGTCGGAATTCCCGCGCCCGTGCTCAAGCTCGCTCTGGGGCGCCAGAGCTGGAATGTCCAGCCGATCACGGCTGAAACCGTCGCGGCCCAGCAACAGATTGCCGACACCTTCCATCAGCTCCGCCTGATTCCCAAGCCGATCAGGATCACGGACGCCCTGCGTCCCGGCGTGTCGCTGTAAAGGGGGCAACCGATGGCGCGGCAACGTCTCGGCTATGTCTCCCAGCGCCTGATCCCGTGGGTGCTGCCGGTGCTCGTCCTCGCCGCTTGGGAAATCGCGGCCGATGCGGGCTGGCTGCAGGCCCGGGTTCTCTCGGCTCCCAGCGCCGTCGCGGTGGCCTTCTGGCAGACGTTGCAGGATGGCACTCTCCTCCACAATGTCGGGGTCAGTGCCGGACGTGCCCTGCAGGGGCTGGCGATAGGCGGGCTCCTCGGTTTTGCTCTCGGGGTCATCAACGGAGTCTGGCGCCCGGCCGAACTGCTGCTCGATTCCACCCTGCAGATGCTTCGCAACGTTCCGCACCTCGCCATCATTCCGCTGGTGATCTTGTGGTTCGGCATCGGTGAGAGTGCCAAGATCTTCCTGGTGGCGCTTGGCGTGCTCTTTCCGGTGTATATCAACACCTATCACGGCATCCGCACCATCGATCCTCAGCTCGTGGAGATGGCAAGGGTCTACGGTCTCGGACCGGTGGCCCGGTTCTGGCGTGTGATCCTGCCCGGCGCCCTGCCGTCGATCTTCGTGGGGCTGCGCTATGGGTTGGGCATCATGTGGCTGACGCTGATTGTCGCCGAGACGATCTCAGCCTCATCCGGCATCGGCTACATGACGATGAATGCCCGCGAATTCCTCCAGACGGACGTCATCCTCCTCGGGGTGATCATCTACGCCGTGCTCGGCAAGCTCTCCGACATCGTCGTGAAGTTCTTCGAGCAGGCCGCGCTGCAATGGCATCCGACCTATGTGCAGCCCCGACGGGAGGCCTTGGCATGAGCAACGCATTGCATATCGTCGAGGATGCCTATTTCGAACCGGAACTCGCCCGCCACGTGCTTCCCATCCCTGAGGAGAGCGCCCAGGCCGGGCCAGCGGACCTTTCAATCGAGCTGCGCGGCGTTTCCAAGGCTTTCGATCACCGCGTGGTTCTGGACCGGCTCAGCCTCTCCATCGCTCCGGGCGAATTCATCGCCGTCGTAGGACGGTCGGGCGGCGGGAAGTCGACGCTGCTCCGCCTCGTGGCGGGGCTCGAACAGCCGAGCGCGGGTGAAGTCGCCATCGGTGGCAGGGTGGGCAAGGACGCGCACGCACGAGCCCGGCTGATGTTCCAGGATTCCCGCCTGCTGCCCTGGCAGCGCGTGATCGGCAATGTCGGCATCGCCCGGGGGGCGAACTGGCGCTCACTGGCTCAGGCTGCCCTCGGCGAGGTGGGGCTGGGCGACAGGGCGAACGAATGGCCGGGCGTTCTGTCGGGCGGGCAGAAGCAGCGTGTCGCGCTTGCGCGTGCCCTGGTGAGCCGGCCGGAAATCCTTCTGCTGGATGAGCCTTTCGGCGCTCTCGACGCCATGACGCGGCTGGAGATGCATGACCTGCTTACGCGCATCTGGCGCGAGCACGGTTTCACCGCGATCCTGATCACCCACGACGTTGCCGAAGCCGTGGCGCTGGCGGATCGGGTCGTCGTCCTGCGCGACGGCGCCATCTCGCTGGATCTCGCCGTCGACCTCCCGCGCCCGCGCCGCGATGGCGACGAGAGAGCGATGACGCGCCTTACGAGTCGCATCCTCGCCTATGTCTGAGGCAGCGGCGCGAAGCCTTCCCGGTGACGCCGGGAAGGCTTGCGTTTCGTTTCGTCACCCATGCGGGAAGAAGGCGAAACGCAGGATGAAGAGCGCCGCCACGAGCCAGGTCGCCGGATGGACCTCGCGCGGACGGCCGGCAAGGGTCTTCAGCACGGCATAGCTCACAAAGCCGAAGGCCAGGCCGTTGGCGATCGAATAGGTGAAGGGCATCATCAGCGCCGTCAGCGCCGCAGGGGCCGCTTCAGTGACGTCGGCCCATTCCACTTCGACCAGTTCCCGCATCATCAGGCAGGCGACGTAGAGCAGCGCGGGCGCCGTGGCATAGACGGGGACCGAGCCGGCCAGGGGCGAGAAGAAGAGGGCGAGCAGGAACAGGGCGGCAATGGTGAGGGCCGTCAGCCCGGTTCTCCCGCCCGACTGCACGCCGGAAACGCTCTCGATATAGGCCGTGGTGCTGCTTGTCCCGAGCAGCGAGCCGGCGAGAATGGCGCTGGAATCGGCAAGCAACGCCTTGCCGAGCCTGTTTGGCTTGCCTTCCTCGATGAGTCCTGCCCGCTTGGCGACGCCGATCAGGGTGCCCGTGGCGTCGAACACCTCGACCAGCACGAACACCAGGATCACATGCGCGATGCCCGCATGGAGGGCGCCGACGAGATCGAGCTGCAGGAAAGTGGGCAGCAGGCTCGGCGGCATGGCGACGATGCCGCCGAACTTGCTCACGCCGAGTGCCATGGACAGCACCGTGATCACCAGGATGCCGATCAGGATGGCGCCCCGTACCTTCAGCGTGTCGAGCGCGGCGATGATAAAGAAGCCGAGGATGGCGAGCAGCGTGCCAGTCTGGCTGAGATCGCCAAGGGTGACCAGCGTTGCCTGGCTGCCGGTGATGATGCCCGAGCTCTTGAGGGCGATGATGGCGAGGAACAGGCCGATGCCCGCCGCGACGGCGCTGCGCATCGAATGCGGAATGCCCGCGATCAGCCAGGAGCGGACGCCCGTCAGCGTGAGGACCAGGAAGATCAGGCCGGAGATGAAGACGGCGCCGAGAGCCTGCTGCCAGGTGAAACCCATCGTCGCGACGACGGTGAAGGCGAAGAAGGCGTTGAGCCCCATTCCCGGCGCCATGCCGATCGGCCACTTGGCAAGGAGGCCCATCACGGTCGAGCCGAGCGCCGCGGCAAGGCAGGTCGCGACGAATACCGCATTCCTGTCCATGCCGGTCGTCGACAGGATTTCCGGGTTGACGAAGATGATGTAGGCCATGGTCAGGAAGGTCGTGATACCCGCGATCACCTCCGTCCGCACGGAGCTCCCTTGTTCCTTTAGATTGAATACCCGTTCGAGCACGTCTCGATTCCTCTCTCTCGGCAGGCGCAGCCATGCTGCGAGCTTGAGCGGATCGAGAACCGTGAGGCGATCACGGCGCGCGATCCGGCTCCTGCCGGGCGTTGCAACTCCCCGGATCCCGGTCCGCTCGTTTCGCCGGCAGGCGCTGCCTGCAAGCTGACGATGGCTTATTGTGCCAGCGGGTTGACATCCGTTTTAAACAATCCCAGCTTCCCCTTCTTTATTGCTGCGAACAAGCCCTTGGGCTCCAAGTAGAATTGGAAGCTCTTTCTCAAAGCTCTGGGGGGCGTGCTGCGATCTTTCCTGACCACGGAGCAGGCAGGGCTGTCGATTGGGGCTCGACAATCCCGGAAATCTCGCATGTTGGGAGGGGGCGAGAAACGCCGCTCGGTGTCCGGCGTGTCTCTCGTACCCCGTCTCGCGTCGATCGACAATCCGCGGATTCTTCGATTCAAACAGTTGACTAATTTTGTAGACTATATATTTTCAACTCATCGGCTCCTCAGCGAGTCGATCGCGGGCATTTGAGCGAGCAGCTTGCGCCGCGTCATCAAACGCTAAAGCGCCACGGCTGACGTCGTGGGCTCCCAGACAGGACATGACCCATGACGGCAATCAGCAGGACGATGGCAGGTAGATCTCCCACGAGGCTTCCGGGCGAGATGTGTTGGGGCGGCTGTCGCCGCTGATCCGCACCTTCGAACAGATTTCCCGAGCTTTGTGGAGCGCCATTCCGGTGGCGGCTGAACCATGTCCCAATCCGAATCCTATGTCATTGAAATCTCCGGCACCACGGTCGGTATCGTCGTGCGCCAGGCCGACGCCAGGCGCTTTGCCTTCCACGCCGCAAGCCGCCGCTTCAGCCGCTACAACGGCATGACTTTCGCCGGTCCGCGCGATGCCGAGCGTTTCATCTCGGGTCAGGTCGCTCGCCGCCTGCACAGCCTCCTTGAGGAGTTGGTCGCGTGAACGCTCCCGTGAGACTGGAGAACCTGGCCAGGCTGGAAAGTCTGGCACGGGCGGAGCCGATCGTTCGCCTCGAACATGTCTCGCGCTCCTTTGCCGCCCGCAAGGGCAGTGCGGCCGTCTTCGCACTTGACGATCTCAGCCTGGAGATTCCACGTGGCGAGATTTTCGGAGTGATCGGACGCAGCGGGGCCGGCAAATCGACGCTGATTCGTCTGATCAACGGGCTGGAACGCCCAAGCAATGGCCGCGTCATCGTCGATGGCATCGAGATCGATGCGTTGAGCGAGAGGGAATTGCGTCCGGTACGCCGCTCGATCGGCATGATCTTCCAGCATTTCAACCTGCTCTCCTCGCGCACGGTGTTCGACAATGTCGCGCTGCCGCTGGAGGTCGCGGGGATGGATGCAGCCGAGATCCGGGCGCGGGTCGAGCCGCTGCTCGATCTGGTCGGACTCGGCGACAAGCGCAATCGCTATCCCTCGGAGCTTTCCGGCGGCCAGAAGCAGCGTGTCGGTATCGCTCGGGCCCTGGCCACCAATCCGAAGATCCTTCTCGGCGATGAGGTGACCTCGGCTCTCGATCCGGAGACCACGGGGCAGATTCTCGCCCTGCTCGCCGACATCAACCGGCGTCTCGGCGTCACCATCATCCTGATCACCCACGAGATTCCCGTGATCAAGGAGATCTGCCATCGCGTGGCCGTACTGGAGGCCGGCAGGCTGATCGAAACGGGACGGGCGTTCGATGTACTCACCCGGCCCGTTCATCCCACCACCGCCAGTTTCGTGCGCAGCGTCACCGGCGTGGACCTGCCGGCCGATCTTGCGGGGCGCATCCGGTCTGGTCCCGCGCCGGGTCACCAGGCGGTGCTTCGCATCACCTTCACCGGTTCGCACGCCACCGCCCCGGTGATCAGCAGGCTCACCAGCATTCTCGGCATCGACGTGAACATCCTGGCGGGCCGCATCGATTCCATCGGCGGCGAGCCCTTCGGAGCGCTCCTCGTCTCGGTTCCCGGCGAGGAGGCCACTCGCCTCGCCGCCATCTCGGCGCTGGCGGCGCTGCAACTCAAGGTGGAGGTGATCGGCTATGTCGCCTGAAATCCTCTGGGTCATCGCCCAGGCCACCCGTGACACCGTCATCATGGTCGCCGTCGCCATCGCCTTCGGTTCGCTGATCGGTATTCCGCTCGGCATTTTTCTCGCCACGAGCAAGCAGGGTGAACTGTTGGCCCTCCCGGCGGTCAATGCGGCGCTGGGAGCGATCGTCAACGCCGCGCGTTCGACGCCCTTCATCATCCTGGTCGTCGCCATCATTCCGCTGACACGTGTTCTGGTCGGTACCTCCATCGGCACGGCGGCAGCGATCGTGCCGCTGACGCTGGCCGTGGCGCCGTTCATCGCCCGCATCGTCGAGAGCGCCATCCGCGAGGTCGATCCCGGGTTGATCGAAGCGGCTCGGGCCTTCGGTGCCTCACCCTTCCAGATCATCCGCAAGGTGCTGTTTGCGGAGGCCTTGCCGGCCATAGTGCTCGGCCTCACGCTCGCGACGGTCAGCTTGATCGGCTACTCGGCGATGGTGGGGGTGGTAGGCGGGGGCGGGCTCGGCGATGTCGGCGTGCGCTACGGCTACCAGCGCTTCATGCCGGACGTGATGGCGACGGTTGTCGTCATCCTCATCCTTCTCGTCCAGGGAGTCCAATCCGTGGGGGACCGCGTCGCCAGAAGGCTCAACAAACGCCTGCGACACGACTGACCTTTGAAAACCCGAGGCAATTTCCCCTCGAAAATGCATCAAGACTCAAGTCCATACAGGAACTCTACGCATGTCGACTTACAAGATCTCGCGCCGCCGCCTGGCCGGCGCGGCCCTGGCTCTCGCCTTCGCTCTCGGCCCCGTGGGTGGGGCCCTCGCGGCCGAGACGGTCAAGCTCGGCGTCATCGGCGGTGACGAGGAAAGGATCTGGGAGGTGGCCAAGAAGGTGGCTGCGAAGGACGGCCTGGATATTGAACTCGTCTCCTTCTCCGACTACGCCATTCCCAACGAGGCGCTGGAGAAGGGCGACCTCGATGCGAATGCTTTCCAGCACAAGCCCTATCTCGATAGCCAGATCGCCGCTCGCGGCTACAAGATCGTGCCGATCGGCTACACCCTGGTGGCGCCGATCGGCTTCTATTCCAAGAAGATCAAGAATTTCGCCGACCTGCCCCAGGGTGCCCTCATCGGCATTCCCAACGATCCCTCCAATGGCGGCCGTGCCCTCAAGCTGCTGGAAGCCAACGGGCTGATCAAGGTAAAGGCGGACAAGGGCCTGCTGCCGACCGTGCTTGATGTCACCGACAATCCGAAGAACGTGCAGTTCAAGGAGATCGATGCCGCGCAGATCCCCAATCTGCTGCCTGATCTCGACGGTGCGGTGATCAACACGAACTACGCGCTCGGAGCCGGACTTTCCCTGCGCACCGATGCCCTGATCCAGGAAAGCCGGACCAACAATCCCTATGGCAATTTCATCGCCGTGCGCGAGGCCGACAAGGACAAGCCGGTGTTCAAGAAACTGGTCGCCGCCTATCAGAACGCAGAAGTGGCCGACTTCATCGACGCCAATTTCAAGGGAGCCATCCAGCCCGCCTGGTAAGGGGTTGGAGGCCTTCCGCCGCGGAGCCGGCACGATTCCTCCCGGCGAATCCTCAGGCGTGCCAGCCCAGGGGCCGGCACGCTCCCGCCTCCAGCTGCGCTTGCCGCCCTTGAAAGGGAGTGGCTGCGCAACTAGGTGCTACGGCAGTGTCGTTTCTGTCGCTCGAAGGGCGTGATCTCTCTGCAACGCGACGCATTGAAGCAACCGTCCTGGGCATTGCGGTACCAGTGTTTCGAGACATCACCGCCGGGCTTGCATTCTTCGCGTATGAAAAAAGAAAAGAACATAAAATCTATAGACATTAAATTCTTGTTGTTGCACCATTCGTGCCGAATGCGCCGCTGGTGCGCCGAAGAGGAGGCGGAGCCTCCGCTGCTGATCTGATGACGGATACGACCATGAATATTTCAGTGAAGATTCCCTCGATCGGATCGCCCTCGCTCCGCGATGCCATGCGATTGGTGGCCGGCGGTGTGAGTGTGATCACTGCCGGCGAGGGCGATGAACGGACCGGCCTCACGGTGACCTCGGCCGTATCGCTGGCGGTCGACCCGCCCACGATGATCATCTGCGTCAATCGCGAGGCCTCGGCCTGGCCCATCATCCGTCGCTACGGCCATTACTGCGTCAATATCCTCGCGCATGACCAGCAGTACGTGGCCGACCGTTTCGCCGGAAAGGGCGGTGTCAAGGGCGTGGCGCGCTATGAAAATGCCTCCTGGCGCAGCCTCTTCACTGGTGCTCAGGCCCTCGAAGGGGCGCTCGCCTCCATTGACTGCGAGGTCGAGGAATTCATAGACCGGCATAGCCATTCCATCGTCATCGGAGCGGTGAGGGGCATACGCACCAGTCCCGGCAAGCCGCTTGTCTACGCCCAGGGCGGCTATGGTGGATTTCACCCGGCCTGATTGCTGCCGTCACACTCCCTCTGGCCGCTCCAGGTATCGTTTTTGCAGGCGCAGACGCTCGAGGCGCTGTCTTGCATTTCCACAAGACACATCGCTTGCAGGCATGGCGGTCGCAGGCCGCCTGTCCATCCTATCGCCTTTGCCTGCGAGGGCGGCGCCTATCGGGCTCGCCGTGGGAGTTGCTGCGTCGATCGGAGCAGTTTCCATTTAATTTATAAAATCTATAGACATTAAAGATTCAATGGTGCAGCATTTCCTGGATTACATTCAGGTTCCCGACATGACCATCTCCATTGCTCCGCCCATCACCACCGATCCGCCGGCATTCGATCTCACACCCCAAGCCCATGTCATTCGTTCCGATGCCGAGGCGATCGAGGTGGCGAAGGGCCTTGCCGCGGAGTTCGCCGTCGAAGCGGGCCTGCGGGACCGCGAGCGTCATCTGCCAGCTGCGGAACTCGACCGTTTTTCCAAGAGCGGCCTGTGGGGGATCACGATACCCAAGGCTTACGGCGGCGCCGGGGTGTCCTGGGTCACGCTCACCGAGGTCATCAAGCTGATTTCGGCCGCCGATCCTTCCATCGGTCAGATCCCGCAAAATCACCTGGCGGCTCTCGACGCCATTCGCGTCACCGCCTCGGAAGAACAGAAGAAGCTATGGTTCGGGCGCGTGCTGCAGGGCTACCGGCTCGGCAACGCCTTCTCTGAGGCCGGGTCCAAGCACGTCGGTGCCTTCGAGACGACGCTCACGCCGGAAGGCGACGGTTATCGTGTCAATGGCGAGAAATTCTACGCGACGGGCGCTCTTTTTGCCCACTACATCCACATTGGCGCCGTCAATCCCGAAGGAAAAGTGCATCTTGCCATCGTGCCGCGCTCGGCGGCCGGGCTGAGCATCATCGACAACTGGTCGAGCTTCGGCCAGCGCACCACTGCCAGCGGCAATGTCAAGATCGACAATGTCCGTGTCGAGGCCGAGGGTGTGATTCCCGCTTACCTGGGTGGGGAGAGGCCCTCCACCAACGGTTCGGTGTCGCAGATCATCCAGGCCGCAGTCGATGCGGGCATCGCTCGTGGTACCATCGAGGAGACGATCCGGTTCGTTCGCGACCACGTCCGCCCCTGGATCGATAGCGGTCAGGAGCACGGCTATGACGACGTCTTCACCATCTCCCAGATCGGTGATCTCGAGATCAAGCTGCATGCGGCGGAGGCCCTGCTCGAGAAGGCGGGAAGGGCGATCGACGCCATTGTCGACGACATTACCGAGGAAGGGGCGGTCGAGGCAGCCGTCGCGGTCGCGGAAGCCAAGGTGCTGACGACGGAGATCGCGATTCTCGCGACAAACAAGCTGCATGAACTCGGCGGCACACGCTCGACGCTCGGCCAGTACAACCTCGACCGGCACTGGCGTAACGCCCGTACCCACACGCTGCACGACCCGGTGCGCTGGAAATTCTTCCACGTCGGCAACCATGCCCTGAATGGTGTGAGCCCGCCGCGTCACGCCTGGAGCTGATCTGAAGGCGCGGACTTCACGGCGGCCACCGGCATGTCGTGATCTCCGCTCCTCGCGTCCTTCGACCACCGTTTCAAGATGCGGACGAGATGTCCGCGCAGCCGGACCAGGATTTATTTCGATGCCCTCTACCGCCGCTCTCACCATCGACATCCCTCCCGAGCGGATCGTCGCCTTCAAGGCGCCGCCGGCGCGTGTTCAGCACGCCCACGTCATCAGGGACGACGCCGAGGCTCTTGTTGCTGTTCGTAGACTTGCTGCAAGGATCGCAGAGACCGCCATAGAACGCGACCGGGAGCGGCGCCTGCCCTTCGAGGAACTGGACTGGCTCTCCGATGCCGGCCTCCTCGCTATCACGGTGCCGAAGGCCTATGGGGGCGCCGAGGTCTCGTCCGGCACGCTTGCCGAGGTGATCGCGACCCTGTCGGAGGCCGATGGCTCGATCGGGCAGATCCCGCAGAACCATTTCTTCATCCTCGAAGCCTTGCGCCTGGAGGGGAGCGAGGAGCAGAAAAGGTTCTTCTATAGCCGCATCCTATCGGGCGAGCGTATTGGCAACGCCCTTTCGGAAATCGGCACGAAGACGGCACAGGATCACAACACCCGCCTTTCCAAGGACGGGCCTGTACTGAGGCTGAACGGGCGCAAGTTCTATTGCACGGGCGCGCTCTTCGCCCATTGGGTGGCAGTGGTCGCCAATGACGACCAGGGCAACTCAACCATCTCCTTCGTACCGCGCGAGACCGCCGGCCTCACCGTTATCGACGACTGGTCCGGCTTCGGCCAGCGCGTGACCGCATCGGGCACCACCACGCTCGACAATGTCGAGGTCCACCCCTTCTCGGTGATCTCGCTTCGGGCGGTATTCGATCGCCCGACCTCGATGGGGCCCGTCGCTCAGATCATGCATGCCGCCGTGGAGGCTGGTATCGCCCGCGCAGCGCTCAAGGAAACCATCCGCTTTGTCCGCAATTACGCCCGGCCCTGGAAGGACAGCGGCCTCGATCACGGCTACGAGGACCCCTACACGATCGCTCAGATCGGCGAGGTGAAGATCCGTGTATCCGCCTCCGACGCGCTGCTCGAAAGGGCAGGGCGCATCGCCGATATCTCGGTGGCCAATCCCACCATCGAGACCGTAGCCGCCGCATCCGTCGCGGTGGCGGAGGCGAAGGTGGCCTCGACCGAGGCTTCCCTGCTCGCCGGCAGCAAGCTGATCGAACTCGCGGGCTCGCGCGCCACCCAGGCCCAGTATGGTCTCGACCGTTTCTGGCGCAATGCCCGCACCCATACCGTGCACGATCCCGTGCGGTGGAAGTACCGCGCCATCGGCGACTATTGGCTCAACGGCATCAATCCGCCGCGCCATGGTGCCATCTGAGAACGGACCATTTCATTGAGGCGATCCAGCGAGCGCGACGAGGCCAGGCAATCCGACGGAAACGGGCTCCGCCCGGCGATTTCCCGATTGCATGGTCTCGACAGCAATGACGGTGGATCTGCCTTTTGCCTTTCGACATTTGACTGAGAGACTTGAACCATGTCCTACGATCTTGACCTGCCGACGCCAGCCAAGGAAACCGATGTCCTCTGGTTCCTGCCGACGCATGGCGACGGCCGCTATCTCGGCAGCGAGCAGGGCGCGCGACACGTCTCACTGGGATACCTCTCCCAGATTGCCCGGGCCGCCGACGAACTCGGCTATTTCGGCGTGCTGCTGCCGACGGGGCGTTCCTGCGAGGACAGCTGGGTAATTGCATCCGCCATGGTGCCGCTCACCAAGAGGCTGCGTTTCCTCGTGGCGGTACGCCCTGGTCTCACGACCCCGGCCTTCGCAGCCCGGCAGGCCGCGACGCTGGACCGGCTTTCCGATGGGCGCCTGCTCATCAACGTGGTCACGGGCGGCGATCCGGTCGAACTCAAGGGCGACGGCGTCTTTCTCGACCATACCGAACGCTACGAGGTCACGGACGAGTATCTGACGATCTGGCGCGAACTGCTCCAGGGCGGCAAGGTCAATTTCCAGGGCGAGCATCTGCGTATCGAGGACGGCACGCTCCTCTACCCGCCCGTGAGCCGGCCTTACCCGCCGCTCTATTTCGGTGGATCCTCTGCCATCGGCAACGAGGTGGCGGGCAAGCACGTCGACGTATACCTCACCTGGGGTGAGCCGCCCCAGCAGGTGGCGGAGAAGATTGCCAACGCCAAGGCCGTCGCCGCCAAGTATGGCCGCACGCTGTCCTTCGGCATCCGCCTGCACGTCATCGTGCGGGAGACTTCGGCCGAGGCCTGGGCCGCGGCGGAAAGCCTGATCTCCAAGCTCGACGACGAGACCATCGCCACGGCGCAGAAGGCATTTGCGCGCATGGATTCGGTCGGCCAGAGCCGCATGCGGGCGCTGCACGGCGGTTCGCGTGACAAGCTCGAAGTCAGCCCCAACCTGTGGGCCGGGGTTGGCCTCGTGCGCGGCGGCGCCGGCACGGCGCTGGTCGGCAATCCCGACGAGGTGGCCGAGCGCATGAAGGAATACATGGCGCTGGGCATCGACCGCTTCATCCTCTCGGGTTATCCGCACCTGGAAGAGTGCTATCGCTTTGCCGAACTGGTCTTCCCCAAGCTGCCGCTCAAGAAGACGACCGGCAACGATCTCGGCCCGGCGCGCAATGCCGGACCCTTCGGCGAGATCATCGCTAACGTGGTGGCTCCATCGCACCGCAAGGCTGCTGCCGGATGAAGGGGTTGAAAGCCCGATCGACAAGAAGCTCCACCTTCGCCATTGCCGGGCTTGTGTCGGCAATGCGGGGGTGTAAGCCTTGACGGAAGTCTGCCTGGGTGCCCGAAAGCAGCCCGGGCATGACGAGGGTAACCCCTTCTCCATCCCGAGGAGGTTCCTCGGTCGAATCAAGATCGGCGCGCCAGACAATGTCCAAGCAGATCCGTCTCAATGCCTTCGAAATGAACTGCGGGGTTCACCAGTCTCCGGGCTTGTGGCGCCACCCGCGGGACCGTTCCCGCGACTACAGGAAGCTCGATTATTGGATTGATCTATCCAAAATCTTGGAGCGGGGTCTGTTCGACGGGCTGTTCCTGGCTGATGTCCTCGGCGTCTACGACGTCTTCGGCGGCAGCGGCGATGCGGCCCTCAGGCACGGCACGCAAACCCCGGTGAACGATCCACTGCTGATCGTGCCCGCGATGGCGGCGGCGACGCGGCATCTCGGCTTCGGCGTCACCGTCAATCTCTCCTATGAGCCGCCCTATGCCTTCGCCCGGCGCATGTCCACCCTGGATCACCTTACGGAAGGGCGGATCGGCTGGAACATCGTCACGGGTTATCTCGACAGTGCGGCCCGGGGCACGGGCAAGGCGAAGCAGACCGCGCATGACGACCGCTACGCCATCGCCGAGGATTACATGACGGCCGTCTACAGGCTCTGGGAAGAGAGCTGGGCCGACGATGCGGTGGTCGCCGATGCGCAGGCGGGCGTGTTTACCGATCCGGCGCGGGTCCGCAAGATCAGGCATGAAGGTCCGCATTTCAGGATCGATGCCCTTCATCTCAGCGAGCCTTCGCCTCAGCGCACCCCTGTGCTGTACCAGGCCGGCACGTCGCCGGCGGGCCGCGATTTTGCCGCCCGCCATGCCGAGTGCATCTTCATGTCGGGTCCCAGCCGCAAGGTGATTGCGCCGCGCGTAGCCGCCATCCGGCAGGCGGCGGCCAGGCTGGGGCGCGATCCTTCCGCCATCCTGATGTTCACGCTGCTGACCGTAATCGTGGCGCCCACCGATGCGGAGGCGCAAGCGAAGCTTGCGGACTATCGCCGCTATGCCGACCTCGAGGGAGCGCTCACCCTGATGTCCGGCTGGACAGGTGTCGACTTCTCCAGGCTCGATCCCGATGCCGTGGTCCAGCATGTCGAGAACGAGGCTGGCCGCACCGCTCTCGAGAACATCACCCGCGCCGATCCCGAGCGGACCTGGACGGTGCGGGAAGTGGCCGAACATGTCTCGATCGGCGGGATCGGGCCGGTTGTGGTCGGTTCGCCGGCGACGGTGGCCGACGAACTCGAGGCCTGGATCGACGAGACCGGCATAGACGGTTTCAATCTCGCCTTTGCCGTGCGCCCCGAGACCTTTCGTGACGTCGTCGACCTGCTGGTGCCGGAACTGCAGAGGCGTGGGCGCTACAAGACGACCTATCGCGAGGGTACGTTGCGCGAAAAGCTCTTCGGCGGTTCGGCACGACTGCCGCCAGAACATGCCGGCGCCATTTATCGCCAGGTTTGGCGATCCCTTGAGCCCGTTTGATTGGCAAATCACCCAGTTTGCTATTACCAGATGATCGAAAGGGATTCTCGCTGACACGTGCCGGGGGCCACATGCTGACGAAGAAGGGCAAATATGGCCTCAAGGCGATGGTGCATCTGGCCGGGCAGGAGCCGGGCCGGCCCTGTCTCGTCTCCGATATTGCCGAGCAGAACGGTATTCCCAAGAAGTTTCTCGACACCATCCTCGGCGAACTGAAGAATGCCGGCTTCCTGCACTCGAAGAAGGGCAAGGGCGGCGGATATGTGCTGGGGCGCCCCGCAAGCGAGATCCGGGTCGGCCATATCGTGCGTGTTCTCGATGGCCCGCTTGCGCCGATCCCCTGTGCCAGCCGTACTGCCTACCAGCGGTGCGACGACTGTTCCGACGAGAGCCAGTGCGCCGTGCGGTTGATGATGCTGGAAGTTCGGCAGGCGATCTCCACGGTGCTGGACAATCGCAGCCTTGCCGACATGCGCTCGCTGGCCGATCTCGACGACCTGACATACATGTATCACATCTGATCGCGAGCCTGCGGCTCTGCGCCGGCCGCAGGGCGGAAGGGTAGGACCGCGTTGCCGGAGTGCGACGACTTCAATTGGCGTCGATCGGCCGTCATTCCGGCCGGAGAGGCGGAACCCATGAATCCGGCCCCTCGGAACACGATATTCATGAATGCCGGGTCTGCCTTCGTTCACCCGGAGTGGTGCTGCGACTGCATCCGAAGTCACTCATGTCTGCCCGGCTGCGAAAGCCGTTGCCGTGGGCGTATCATTGGTCTATCAAACCACTAGATTAAGTGATCTTTCTAAACATGCTTGCACCAGCCCACCCGTCACCCACCCGGCATATCGTCGTCATCGGAGGCGGGGCGAGCGGCGTCCTGATGACGGCGCATCTGTTGCGCCATCACGATCCCTCCCTGCGAGTGACTCTTGTCGAGAAGAGCGCCGAACTGGGCGCAGGCATCGCGTATGGTACGGGCCATCCCGATCATCTCCTCAACGTTCGCGCCGCCAATATGAGCGCCTATCCCGACGATCCGGATCATTTCTGGCGCTGGGTCGGCGAGCACAGCAGCATCGATTGCCCTGATGCCCAGTCCTTCGCGCCGCGCCGGCTCTATCGCGACTATCTCGCGGATCTGCTCTCGCCCCATCTCGTGCAGCGCGCGGGCACCCGACGCCTCGCCATCGTCAATGACGAGGTGATGGGGCTGGAGGAGAGGGAGGACGGGCTGGTTATCCGCCTTGCCGGACGGGAACCCCTGCGGGCGGACATCGCGATTCTTGCCACTGGCAATGAGGGGCCGAAGCTGCAGCCCGCCTCATGGCGCTTCGATGGCTGGTTCGATGCGGCGCCGAACGCCTTTTCGCCGGACTCGGATGTGGTGATCGTAGGCACCGGCCTGACCATGGCCGACCGGGTGCTCTCATTGCTGCACGCCGGACATCGCGGCCGGATCACCGCGATCTCCCGCCGCGGCCTGCGTCCGCATGCTCATCGGCCGGTGGCGCCCTATCGTCTGGATGCCGCCGACATCCCCTATGGCACCGGCATCACCTATCTCACCCGCTGGCTGCGCGGCCTCGTCCGGGAGCACCAGGCTTCCGGTGGCGACTGGCGAGGCATCGTCGATGGTCTCCGCCCGTATACCCAGCCGCTCTGGCGCAGTCTCTCGCACGAGGCCCGCCGCCGCTTCCTGCGCCATGCCCGCGCTTGGTGGGACATTCACCGACATCGCATGGCGCCGAGTGCGGCCGATCGGATCGAAGCGGCGCGGGCTTCGGGGCAGCTTGCCATCGTGGCAGGTCGTGTTGCCGGTTTCGAACCGCTGGAGCAGGGTGTGCTCGTGCGCTATGTCGCCCGCACCGGTGCGGCCGAGAAGAAACTCCTGGCCCGTGCGGTGTTCGAATGCCGCGGTCGGGCCGCCGACGTGACGGCGACCGAAAATCCTGTCCTCCGCCAACTCCTCGCCGAGGGCATCGTACATCCCGATCCGCTTGGCCTTGGTCTCGATGTTGGTGCGGATTGCGGCGTCGTCCATCGCGACGGCAGGCATTCCAACCGCCTCTATGCGGTCGGGCCGATCACCTCGGGCGTGTTCTGGGAGATCGTGGCGGTGCCGGATATCCGCCAGCAGGTGGCCAAGCTGGCCGGCCACCTCATGCAGGGGCGTGTCACGGCGGGTTGAGTTGGCGCGCTGCGCCTTCGGATCGACTCGCCAGGCATGGTCTCGACGGCATCAGATGCGTCGTAAGCGCATCCCAGCCAAGCACGTGATGATCCTAGGATCTGTCGCCCCGCGCTTCCGAAATCGCCAGGCTTCCCTTCCGCCTACACCTCCAGTATCGCCTTGATCACGCCCGTCTGGGGCTTCGACCAGTGCGGGATGAGCGAGGGGGCGTCGTCGAGGCTGCCGCTGTGGCTGGCGAGGGCCTGCATCGGGACCTGCCCGCCTCGCATCGCAGTGAGGACCGTCTCGAAATCCGCACGAACAGCGTTTCGGCTCGCGAAGAGCGTGGTCTCCCGCTTGTGGAAATCGGGATCGTTGAAGCTGATGTCCGCTCGCACGAGCGATAGCAGCACATAGCCCCCGCCATGCCCCACCAGGGAGAACCCCTTCTGCATGGCGACCGGGCTGCCGGTGGCGTCGATCACGCAATCGAAATAGTCGCCGCCAGTGGCTTGGCCGAGTCTGTCGACGATGTCTGCGGAGGCCTCGAACGCAGCATCGGCGCCGAGTTCGTCCTCGCAGAAAGCGAGCCGATGGGGACTGAGATCGACCACGCTGACATGCGCTCCCATCGCCTTGGCGAAGATCGTGGCAGCAATGCCGATCGGCCCTGCACCGACGACGGCGACGCGATTGTTTCTGCCGATACCGCCACGGGCCACGCCATGGGCCCCGATGGCGAGAAACTCCACCATGGCCGCCTGGCTTGCCGTCAGGCCATCCGCGGGGACAACGTTGGCCTCGGGCACGGCGATGGCATCGCAGGCGCCTCCGTCGCGATGCACGCCCAGCACGGCGATACGCTGGCAACAGTTGGTCTTTCCCGCAAGGCAGGCCCGGCATCGCCCGCAATAGAGCGTCGGCATTATCGAGACGACCTGGCCGGCGCGAAGAGCCGAGCCGGAAGGTGCCGACATGACCTCGCCGCCGAGTTCGTGCCCGATCACGCGCGGATAGTCGAAATAGGGCTGGTTGCCATGAAAGATGTGGTAGTCGGTGCCGCAGATGCCGACATGACGGATACGCACCAGAACCTCGCCTTCACCGGCGCGCGGCTCGTCGCGTTCGATGATGGTGAGCTTGCCGGGCTCGTCGCAACTCAAGGCTCTCATAGGAGGCTCCGGGATTGAATGGCGCCGAGAACGCCCTTGGAAGCGATCGATCCGTATGCTTGCTTCAGCCTGGCGGCGAAACCCTCATTGCGCGGAAGGTCTTCGCCGAACACGGCGGACAGGCCGAGGAAAGCGTCGACCACACCGTCGGGTGGCGCGCTGCGCTGATCAGGCTGCCCGGTCCAGGCCTGGAAGGGAGGATCGTTGAGGGGGAGGGGATTGCCCCTGTCGTCCATTCCGCCGCATGAGCGTATCCACGCCGCGACAGCGAAGATCTGGGGATCGCAGGGCAGGCCCCTCGCGAGGCAGTCGCGAATGGGGGACAGGATGCGCTGGGGCAGCTTCTGCGAGGCATCGCTGGCGATCTGTGCAGTGCGATGGTGCAGGGAGGTGTTTTCGTAGCGGGTGAGCAACTTTCGCGTGTAGTCAAAGGCCCTGTCGGCGGGAATGGAAAGCGTGGGGATAACGCACTGCCAGTAATGCTCGATCAGGCCGCGGACCAGGTGATCACCTATTGCCTGGGAGACGAACTCGTGGCCGGACAACCGGCCCACTGCTGCAATCGTGGAGTGGGTGCCATTGAGCAGGCGCAACTTCATATGTTCGAAAGGCTCGACGTCTTCGGCGAATTCGACGCCGCTTTCCTCCAGGCGCGGCCGGCCGGAGATAAAGCGATCCTCTATCACCCATTGCGTGAAGGGCTCTCCCAGCACCGGCCAGGCATCTGTCATGCCGAGTGCCGCAGCTGTGGTGGCGCGGTCCGCGTCGGTGGTGGACGGCACGATGCGATCCACCATCGAGGAGGGGAAGGAAATCTCACCGCGTATGAAGGCGGCGAGGTCCTTGTCCCGAAGCGTGGCATATTCCGTGAGCACGCGTCGAAGGGTACGGCCGTTCTGCGGAAGGTTATCGCAGGAGAGCAGCGTGAACGGCCGGGTTCCGGTCTTGCGGCGCCGGTCGATCGCCTCCACGAGGAAACCAAGCGCCGAACGAGGCGAGCCTGGATTGGCGAGGTCGTGCGCCACATCCGGGTGATCCTGCCGTAGTCCTCCGGACCCTAGATCGACCGCATAGCCCTTCTCGGTAATGGTGAGCGTGACGATGCGGATCGCGGGATCGCTGAGTCGGGCGAGCAGCGCGCCGGGATCCTCCGGTGCGACGGTCACCCCCGATATCGAGCCGATGATGCGCAGATCTTCGCTGCCGCTGTCGCGGACGGCGAGAGTGTAGAGCCCGTCCTGCGGATTGAGCGCGTCACGCGTTTCGGTGCTCCGCAGGGACGTACCGACGATGCCCCAGTCCGTCTCTCCGCGCGCAAGGCAGTCGTCGACATATACGGCCTGATGGGCACGGTGGAAGGCGCCCGTGCCGAGATGGAGTATGCCGGGCGTAATGACGGAACGGTCATAGGCTGGCTTGGCGATTCCCGATCCGAGCTTGGACAGGGTGGTGTTGGACAGGCGCATGCAACTCACTCGACGATGTAGGGTCCGTATTCTTCCGGCAGTTGCTCAAGGATGTGGAAGATCATGTCGAGATGCTCCTCCATGAACTGTGCCGCTTCGTTCACCCTGCCGGCATCGAGTGCATCCAGCACGGTCAGGTGCTCGTCGATGACGACGGGCAGCCGGGAAGGCGTTCCGAACAGGCGCACGAAGCGCGCGAGGCGGCTCTTGGCCTGGAGCACCGTGGACCAAACGCCCTCACGGGCAGCGAAGGCCGCAAAGGCCTGGTGGAAGTTCTCGTCCTCCTCGAAGAAGAGATCGATGTTCCCGGTTGACAGCGCCCGGCGCTGCGTGTCGACGATGATGCGGGCCTGCGCGCTCATGGCGGGGCTCCACCTGGCGGCCGCCTCGCGCAGCAGGGCGAGTTCGAGGTTCTTCCGCACGAAATGGCTGTCGCGTACTTCGCCGAGGCGAACGGGCGAGACGAAACTGCCTTGCTGGGGGTAGACGTCGATCAGTCCCTCTTCGCTGAGCCGGGTAACGGCGGAGCGCACGGGCGTGCGGGAGACGCCGAAGTGGCGACAGATGCGATTCTCGCTGATCGAGGTGCCGGGCATCAGGCGCGTGGTGATGATGGCGCGCTTGAGAGCCTCGTAGATCTGGTCGGCGACCGGATGCTTGCGGTCGATCTCGACCGCGAAGCCAAGGCCGTCTTCTTCGCTCTCCCTGAGTGTCGCGGAAGACATCGCGCCACATCCTCCCAAAAAAACCAACGGAAGCAGGTGGATAGCGGTTCATCTTGAATCGGGCCAGCAGCAGCTGCGGGCGTCGATTTCCATCCTTGCCTCAGAAACACTATTGCATGTTTAGGGCTTGGATCCTAGTATCCAAACTGCAAAGTGGGCCGATAAAAAGAATATGGTCCGCGACGAAGATACCCAATGGGAGTGGAAACGCATGTTTGCCCGACACAAGCTGTTTGCCTGCGCCGCCGCGGTCGCCCTGTTCGCCGGCGCGCTGCCGGCGCTTGCCGCCGATGACACCAAGGTCGCCCTGGTTCCGGGCGGCCCGCATCCCTATTTCGCCGCCTGGGATCAGGCCGGCAAGGATGCCGCCAAGGATTTCGGTATCGGCGCTGCCGACTACAAGGTTCCCCAGAAATGGGAGCTCAGCGCTCAGAATGAGTTGCTGGAGAGCCTCGTCACCCAGGGATACAATGCCTTCCTGGTCTTCCCGGGCGATCCCGTAGGCTCCGTGGCCACGGCCAACGAACTGGCCGACACCGGCGCGCCCGTCCTGGCACTGGCCGGCTGCCTGAAGGATCCCTCGAAGGCCGGCTTCTGCCTCGGCACCGATACGGGCCATTCGGCCTATCTCGGTACCAAGGAGTTGTTCAAGGCGATGGGCGGCAAGAAGCGCATCGCCCACTTCACCGGTTTCCTGGTCGATTCCAACACGCAATTGCGCATCGACGCCGTCAACAAGGCGGCCCAGGAAGAGGGCGGCCAGGTGGTGCAGGTGATTGCCGACATCGACGCCCCCGAACCGGCGGAGGAAAAGATCAACGCCTATCTCGCGGCCCATGCCGGGGAGATCGACGGCATCGTCACCACCGCGTGGGTGCCGGCCGTGGTCGCCTCCAACGCGCTGCGCAAGATCGGCGACAAGCGCATCAAGATGGTCGGTATCGATCATGACGAGGTGGTGCTCAAGGCGATCAAGGACGGATTCGTGAGCGGCACCATGCTGCAAAATCCCTACGGGCAGGCCTATATCGGCTCCTTTGCTGCCGACAAGCTGCGTAGCGGCTGCACGGTGAAGGCAGACGCCCCCTGGAAGTCCAACGCTCTCACCAACCACTTCATCGATTCCGGCACGGTGTTCGTCGATGCCTCGGGCGTGGACAACTACATCACCGCCATGCAGGGCATCACGAAGACGCTGCTGGCGGACTTCCAGAAGACCTATCTCGACTGCAAGTAAGGACAGGCTGAGGCGGGGCGCGTCTTTCCAAGCGCGTCCACGCCCTTCCGTCTTTTTCAACAGGGCCTTCTCCCCCGGCTCCCCGGGGAGGGGGCCGTGCCTTTTTTCCTAGTAGTGACGGAGCAACTGCTGCTCATGACCGTCGATGAGAGCAAGACCGCGACGCTTCCCGGCGCTCCCATGCGCAGCGGCTCGGTGCGTTTCTATCTCACCAACGAGTTCGGCCTGATCGTGCTGATCGTGGTGTTCGGCTGTCTCTTCGGCCTGCTCACGAAGGGTTTCTTCTCGCCCTTCAACCAGTTCACCCTGGGGCGCGTCGCCGCCGTCAACATCATGGTGGGCCTGTCGATGATGGTGGTGATCGTCACGGGCGGCCTCAATCTCGCCGTTGGCGCCATCGGTGTGTGCGCCGCGATGACCTTCGGTGCACTGGTCGAACTGGCTGGCCTGCCTTGGCCCCTCGCAGCGCTTGGCGGCGTCGCGATGGCGGCCCTGCTCGGCTGGGTCAATGGCTTCGTGGTCGTTCGATCGGGCCTGCACAGCTTCATCATCACTCTCGCCAGCATGAGCATCTTCTTCGGCACGATGATCTATCTGACCAAAGCGCAGTCCTTCCGCGGCATTCCCGCCGATTTCTCGGAATTCGGCCGCATGCGCCTGTTCGGGCTGGTCTCGCCCCTGCTGGTGGTCGCGCTCGTCATGGCTGTCCTGCTCGTCATCCTCTATCGCTACACGGTGCTTGGCCGCGAAATGCTGGCGGCGGGTGCGCGGCCGGAGGCAGCGGAGCTCTCCGGCGTGCGCGTCGGGCGCGTCTTCATCATCTGCCATATGCTCTCGGGGGCGCTCGCGGCGATCACCGCCATGCTGGTGGTTGCCCGAACGGGCGCCGCCATCCCGTCCATGGCCGGACAGCTTGGACAGGACTGGCTGCTGCCGGCCTTCCTCGGCCCCGTCCTCGGCGGCACGCTGCTGAGCGGCGGCCGGGTCTCCGTCATCGGCACGGTCCTCGGCGCCATCCTGGTCACGATGCTCACCAACGGCCTGCTGCTCCTGCAGATCGGTGAATTCTGGGTGCAGGCATGCCTGGGCGTGCTGCTCCTCGTCGCTGTGCTGATCGACCTTGCGCGCCGCTCCTATCTCGCCCATCGGAGAATGGTGTGATGCCCCGTTTCATCCAGACCGACTGGTTCGGCCCTCTCGCCATCACGGTTCTCGCCATCGCGGTCATCGCGCCGTTCAATCCCTCCTTCCTTTCGCCGCTGAACATCCAGGTGCTGCTGCTGGCGATCACCGTGAACATGCTGATCGCCTTTTCGCAGATGATCATCATCGCGATCGGCCAGATGAACCTCGCCGTGGGCGCCATCGGAGGGCTCGTGGCGATTTCCTTCGCCGGCATGATGCAGGTGTGGGGCCTGCCGCCGGTCGCGGCGGCGGTCCTGGCCGCGCTGATCGGCCTCGCCGCCGGTATCGTCAACGGCATCTTCATCGCGGCAACCGGCATTTCCGCTTTCGTCATCACGTTGGCGACCCTGTCGGTGTTCAAGGGCATCAATCTCGCCATCACCAAGGCGCAGCCGTTCTACGGCGTGCCGCAGAGCGTCAAGGATTTCGGCAACACGACCTTCCTGAGCCCGCTGCCCTGGCTCGTCATCCCCGCTGCCATCGTCTTCGGCCTGATCTGGTACCTGCTGAACCGCCTGCCGCTCGGACGCTTCATTCTCGCCGTTGGCGGCAACGCCCATTCGGCCGAGCTCTCCGGCATCTCGGTTTCGCGCACGGTGGTGACGGCGCATGCCATCTCCGGCCTTCTGGCCGGGCTGGCCGGCATCTTCCTGGTTGCGCGGCTCGAAATCGGCCAGCCCACGATCGGGGACGACTGGCTGATCCTTTCCTTCGCCGCGCCGGTGATCGGCGGCGCCGTGCTGGCGGGCGGGCACGTCTCGGCCCTCGCCACGCTGCTCGGCGTCGTCATCGTGGCGATCATCACGCAGGCCCTCGTGCTCTTTCACATCGACCCCTTCCTCGTCCAGGTTGTGCTCGGAGCCCTGATTCTCTGGGCGGTCGGCATGAATCGTTGGCGCGAGGTCCGGGTCTCGCGCGGCCTGAAGAGGATCTGAGCCATGGCCGAAACGACCCCAGGCCCGGTGTTCCAGGCGCGCGGCGTCAGCAAGTTCTTTCCAGGCGTCAAGGCGCTGGAGGGCGTTTCGATCACGCTGGGCAAGGGCTCGATTCATGCCCTCCTGGGTGAGAACGGCGCCGGCAAGTCGACCCTCATCAAGCTGATCACGGGCGTGCTTCGTCCCGACGAGGGGGAACTCTTCGTCGACGGCAAGCCGGTGCACTTCTCCTCCACCCGCGACGCCATTGCCACCGGCATCGGTGTGGTGCATCAGGAACGGAACCTCATTCCGCGCTTCTCGGTGGGCGAGAACATCATGCTGGAGCGCCTCAGCGACAGCCCGTTCAAGCCCATCGACTATGCCGAGATCAACAAGGAGGCGCGGCGCTGGCTCGACGTGCTCGGCCTCGACCTCGATCCCGCTACGCCCGTCTCCCAGCTCAGCGTCGCCAAGATGCAGCTCGTCGAGATCGCCAAGGCACTCTCCCTGCGTTCGCGCGTGCTGCTGCTGGACGAACCGACGGCCTCCCTGACGCCGCATGAGACGGTTGCGCTCTTCGCCCTGCTCAAGAAACTACGGGACGAGGGCGTCAGCATGCTCTTCGTTAGCCACAAGCTCGAGGAGGTGCAGGAGATCTGCGACCAGGTCACCGTGCTGCGCGACGGCAAGAATGCCTGCGAGAGCCGCTCGATGACCGGCCTCGGCCGCCAGGACCTGGTGCGGCTGATGATCGGGCGCAGCGAGCAGATCCCCGACTGGAAGCCGCGCGACTACTCGTCCGCGCCGCCGGTGCTGGAACTCCAGGGCGTCGCCACGCCCCTCGGCCATCGCGATATCGACCTGACCGTCCGGCGAGGCGAGATCGTCGGCCTCTACGGACTGGTCGGGGCGGGGCGCACGGAACTCGCCAAGTCGATCATGGGACTTTATCCGGCAACCGCTGGCGTCATCAAGCTCGATGGAAAGCCCGTCACCATAGGCAGCGTCGGCGAGGCGATTCATACGCACCGCCTCGGCTATGTCAGCGAGGATCGCAAGCAGGAGGGCCTGATCCTCCTGCATTCGGTCCTCGACAATGCCGGCATCACCATCTGGCGAAAGCTCGCCAAATTCGGGGGCTTCCTCACCGACCGCGCCGTTCGGGATACGGCGGAGCCCTATATCCGCAAGCTCGAGGTGCGCACGCCGTCGCTCGGCCAGCTTGTAGGCAATCTTTCGGGCGGCAACCAGCAGAAGATCAGCGTGGCCAAGTGGTTGGCCGCCGGTGTGCGGCTCCTGATCGTCGACGAGCCGTCGGTCGGAATCGACATCAAGACCAAGGCCTATCTGCATGAATTGCTGCGTGAATTGTCCGATGCGGGCACTGCGGTCCTGCTGATCACCAGCGACATGCCGGAGATGATCACCCTGGCGGATCGGATTGCCGTGATGAACGGCTACAGGCTGGCGGGAGACCTGCCCAACACCCGCGACTACGCGGCCGTGAGCGAAGGCATCATGAACCTGATCCACAAGGTCGACGCGGCGTAGCGCGGGCGCGGGATTGGAGTATCGATCACCGATCGCATTCCTGGAAACGATACGTTCGGCGGGAGAGAAGGAGGGCAATCGATGATCGCCCCTCCTCGTTTGGGTGCCCTTGCCTGCAAGAGGCGGGGGGCCTGTGGCACCAGGGAGTTGAAGTCGCCCGACAACCCGCCCTAAAGTCAGACGAAAACATTCGCCGACTCGTCGCTCGGCGTCTCTGTCAGGAGGAAATAATGCTCGCCCTCGTTCTCGAACGTCAGCACGAATTGTCGATGCGGGAGATCGACCTGCCCATGCAGGTCGGGCCCGACGACGTGAAGATCTCGCTCCATACCGTGGGCGTCTGCGGCAGCGACGTGCATTATTACACCCATGGCCGCATCGGTAATTTCATCGTCAATGAGCCGATGGTGCTCGGCCATGAGGCTGCCGGCACGGTCGTGGAAGTCGGTTCCAGCGTGAAGACGCTGAAGGTGGGCGATCGCGTCTGCATGGAGCCCGGCATTCCCAACCTCTCGTCGCGCGCCTCCAAGCTCGGTATCTACAATGTCGATCCTTCCGTGACCTTCTGGGCGACACCGCCCGTACATGGCGTGCTTACCCCCGAGGTGGTGCACCCCGCCGCGTTCACCTACAAGCTGCCGGACAACGTGTCCTTCGCCGAAGGGGCGATGGTCGAGCCTTTCGCAGTCGGCATGCAGGCTGCCGCGCGCGCGCGCATCGCCCCTGGCGACGTCGGCGCCGTCATCGGCGCCGGCCCGATCGGCATCATGATTGCCCTGGCTGCTCTTGCCGGCGGGTGCAGCAAGGTGCTGATCTCGGACTTCAGCAAGGAGAAGCTCGCGATTGCCGGCCGCTATGACGGCATCATCCCCGTGGATCTCGGCCAGGAGAGCTATGCCAGCGCCATCGCGCGAGAGACCGGCGACTGGGGTGCCGATGTGGTGTTCGAGGCAAGCGGCAATCCGAAGGCCTATAGCGGTATTTTCGATCTGGTGCGGCCAGGCGGCGCGCTTGTGCTGGTGGGACTGCCGGTGGAGCCCGTGACCTTCGATGTGCCTGGCGCAATCGCCAAGGAAGTGCGCATCGAGACCGTGTTTCGCTATGCCAACATCTATGATCGCGCCATCGCCCTGATTGCCTCCGGCAAGGTGGATCTGAAGCCGCTGATCACCGGGACGTACCCGTTCAGGAACAGCATCGCCGCTTTCGAGCGTGCCGAGAAGGCGCTGCCAACCGACGTCAAGCTGCAGATCCTGATGGATTGAGGGGAGCGGCAATCGGGAGAGGCGGCGCCATGCCGATCGGGCGCCGTCCCACTCCTGCTAGAGCGTGAAGTCGGCCACCATGACGCCCTCCAGCCCACCCTCGAGACAGGGCAGGATACGTTCTGCCAAGGCGGCGCGGGTAGGGTGGCTGAGATACGCCTCCCTTGCCTCATCATCCTCTATGTCCATCATAAAGCCATGCCGGAAGCCCCGCTCCAGCCCTTCACGGCTGTCGTTCCTGCCGGCTACGACGTCGCGTATGCCGGGGACGACATTCTTCATCAGCACGAAATCGCCAAGCAGTTCATCGATCGTATCGTCGGCAATGTCATTCTTGAAACGCAAGAACACACAATGACGGATCATCGGGTGCCTCCTGTATCTGCAATGGAATGGGGGAGCGGCTGCATGTCCTCTCGGCATTCGGGAACTTCGCCTACCCTCTTGGCAAGCGTGCGGCCGCTCCGCGAAGCGGGAGGTATACTGCCCGCGTTCCGGCCATTAGGGAAGGTTCCCTGGTCGTGACCTGCGCAATACGGAATAAAGCATTGGCATATCAGTAGCTTCGTCGCTGCGATCAGTGATTTTCGCAGGACGGTGCGGGCTGTCGCCGGCTAGGCATGAGCCGGACGACCTTCCCTTTGGCCATCACCATCGGCCCTCATGCCACAGATCGATTCGAGATGAGGCGACACTCCCCAGCCTTGCAGCCCAATGAGACCCCGGCAGGCATCGGGCCTCCATCCCCCTCAGGATCCGTCGCGCTACTGCCTGCGGATGCGGGGCTCCGGGATTTCGTGGCTCCGCCGTATTTCGGCGCCGACGGTGATCATGATCGCGCCCTCTGCCACGGCATCCGCCAGGTCGAGATTGGCGAGCAGGGTGCCCTGGGAGCGCGCAACAGGCCGGATGATGCCGTTGGCGTCATGGTGATCCAGCCAGCGGCTCAGTTCGGTACTCGCGTGGCGGTGGGCTTCATCGATGGTGCGGCCGTGGGCGGTGCACCCCGGGCAGTCAGGAAAGGTCACGTCATACGCGCCATTCTGCCCGGCAATCAGAGCAACGTAATGTGCCATGGACATCTCCTCCATGATGGCCCGAAGACCATACTCCTCTTTTCGGAGGACGTATGGCCATAGCCGGCAACATGACGCAGATTTTATTCCGCCGGCGGCCGCCGGACGTTTGTAGCGAGATGTCGGGAATGAAAAATTATCGTCATTCCAATGCGTTACAGGAGGTATCAACGCGGCGGAGCGCTTCGCCTCAACGCTCCCGCCTACGGTAAAGCAGGGGGGAGAGCCGCCACGCAGCGAGGAATCCCGGCACTGCAATCGCGGTCGCGACGATGAAGACCACCAGCATGGCGTGCCGCAATTCCTCGGGCGAGGTCGCTGCGGCGGCGCCGGCCATATTCGCGACCAGCCCCAGCAAGGCGGCTCCGATCGCATAGGCGGCCGACTGCAATGTCGGCAGCAAGGTGGATGTACGATTGCGGTCCGCTTCGGGAGCGGCTTCCATGAGGCCTTGGCACAGATAGCCCCAACTGCTGCCGAAACCTATGCCGGTCAGGGCCTGGCCCGTCACCAGCAAGGCGATCGCATCATGTTCGAGCGCGAGGAAGATGGCGCCGAGGCCTGCCACCAGCAGGAGCGGCCCGAGCCAGATCAGCAGCCGCCGAAGGGCAAACGAAGCCTGGCCGGCGACCACGATGGCGGTGAGGCTCCAGCAGATCGCCATGACGGCATTGAGAGCGCCGGCCAGGGTCGGCCCGTATCCCCACAGATGCTGCATCAGATAGACGAGGTAGACCGACGACGCGGATTGCGCCATCGGCATCAGCAGGATCACCCACAGGCCGAGCCCGATCGGCCCCCGCAGCCGGAAGGCACTTGCCGGAAACAGCCTCGCCTTCGAACTCCGGTCGACCCACACCGCGCTCACATAGAGAAACGCGGAGAGGAGGAGAAGTCCCGCCGCCACGGCGACGCTGCCGGCGAGGTCGGCGATCATCACGAGGATCATGCCGCCCGCGATGGCCACAAGCTGGGCGACCGGCAGTGCCTGGTCGGCCCGCTCGTCGCGCGTTATGGGTACCACCTTGAAAACCAGGGCCATGAAGAGGAGCGAAAGCGGGACGTTGACGAGGAAGGCGGCCCGCCAGGACACTGTCTCGCTGATGACGCCGGCTATGATAGGGCCGCCGAATGCGGCGCCCGCCCAGACCATTGCTTCCGCACCGAACACTTTCGGCACGAGTCGCGACGGGAAGATCTCCGGAATGAGGGCGTAGCATATGGCGGCTATCAGTCCCTCGCCGAAGCCCTGGAAGATGCGTCCGGCGAGCAGGACGGGCATCGCCGGGGCCAGGCCGGCGAGCAAGGTGCCGAAGGTGAACAGCAGGGCTGCCGCCTGGAGGCCTGCCCTGGCGCCATGGCGCGCCTTGACCAGCGCGGCGACGGCGCCGCCGAAAATCGCGAACACCAGATAGAGGCTGATCGACCACGCGATCAACGCGGCGCCGCCGAGTTCGTCGACGGCGGAGGGCAGGGCGGTCGAAACCAGGAAGCCGTTGAAGGCAAAGAGGGCCACGCCCAGGCACAGGGTCGCAGTCGCCGCGGCATAGCCAGGCGCCAGCATTTCCCGCCAACGCGCATCGATACTCAACTGTCCTTCCATGGCCATCTCCGCCCCTCACCAGCATTTCAATGTCTCGATAAAAAGCAAGTTCGCCTGCTTCCGGACGATGGGCTACAACTTCAAGTGTACTTGAGGTCAAGCGGCTTTCCGCTCGGGGGGAGGTGCTGGCAATTGGTCGGGGCGGGATAGCGGGTAGTCCTGCGGCGTGCATGCCTCGTCGTTCCTCCCGACGCCGCGCGGCGCGACCTCATTCTTTCGCTGGCGCAAGCGCTCCTTTCGGGTGACACTGGGGCGTCGCGGGTCGGGGCAGGGTCATCGGGGAGAGCAGGGATGGCGATCGAGACTGTCGAAGGCAGGGAAGTGACGATCCAGTTCGATGGCGGCAGGTGTATTCATGCCAGGCGGTGCGTGATGACGCAGCCGGGGGTCTTCCGCGCCAATGTGGAGGGGGAGTGGATCCATCCCGATGCCGCGAGCGCCGAGGAAGCGATGGACGTTGCCCTCAACTGTCCCTCCGGCGCCATCCGGATCACGCGCCGGGACGGCCCGCAGGAGACGGCGCCGCGCGCCAACACGATCCTGATCCGCGAGAACGGCCCCCTCGCCGTGCATGCCGACCTCTATATCAAAGGCGAGCCGGTGCAGTTTCGAGCAACGCTGTGCCGCTGCGGATTATCGAAGAACAAGCCCTATTGCGACGGCAGCCACGTCGGAAACTTCATCGCCAGCGGAGAGCCGGCGGTACAGGCGAGCACCCTTCAGATCGTCGACCTCGTGGGGCCCGTCGAAATAACGCCCTTCCCGAATGGACCGCTGGGTGTGAAGGGTGCGCTGGAAATCTCCTCGGGAACGGGCCGGAACACCAACCGCGTGACCCAGACGGCGCTGTGCCGCTGCGGGCATTCCGGCAACAAGCCCTACTGCGATGGTTCCCACAAGAAGGCGGGCTTCGAGGCGCCGTGAGATTGCACGGGCCCGATAACAGCTCGCGCTCGGCCGGAAGGGTCTCGTTCGGAACGAATACCCCTCAAACGTGTTAATCTGCAGCTATTCGCCTGGAGGAGCGCAGGATGAGATCATTCGTTGTTGCGGCTTTCGTATCTTTTGTGGGGCTGGCTGCGGCCCCGGCTTCGGCAATGCCCGTCGCACCCGGCGAGACTGGAGGCAATGGACTTGTGCACACCATCGAGGATGGCTGCGCGCGCGGCTATTACATGAGCTACGGACGCTGCATACCCAACAGCGCCGGGTATGGCGGGCCGAGATATTATTACGCGCAACCACGATATTATGTGCCCCCGCCTGCCTATTACTACCGGCCGCGTTACTATTACAGGCCTCGCTATTACTACCGGCCACGCTACTACGCGCCCGCATATCCGTATTGATGGCATATCGGCTCGCCGCCCGATGGATCCCTTCGGTCGGCCGGCATGCAGAAGGTCCGGACGACCTTGCTGGTGCCCCCAGGTGTCGTCTCGAACCGTTTTTCCGGGGCTGTTCTCCGTGGAACTTCCTATGCTCCCGTTGGCTGCCATCTTCCGGCATCAATCATCCGGGAAACCGAAAGGGAGGCGTGCAGATGTTGCGGAGAGTGTCCGGGTTGATGGTTCTGGGCGTACTCGTGGCAGCGTCCCCGGCGGCGTGTGCCGACGGGCTGCCGAAGCAAGTGGGCCAATGCGTGGAGACCCGTATCAAGGAACTGGGGTCTCGCCTCGAAGGTGTCGCCGACAGTGGCAGCGCCGTCGTTTATGAGAATGGAATCTATGGGGTTTCCTACGAGATGGAGGCAGCGCTCCGGCGCGCCCGTGTCGGAGACCGCATAAAGCTCTGCCTCGCTTCGGTGCCGAAGGGCTGCCCGCCAGGCGACGAACGGGGAAAGGAATACAAGGCTACCGACCTCAGGACTCATCGTACCTGGACCTTGCCGGACGCCGAGCACATGTGCGGAGGAGCCTAGGGAGCGGCGCGGAGCAGTCGACCGCCCCCGATCGGAGCCGGGCAATCGGAGCGCCGCGCGGGCCGCTACTTCCCCCACTTTACGGGGTTGCTCCAAAGGTGTGCTTTTCTTAGATTAGCGATCTGAGCCGCGACATTGTTCGCTGCCCGGCCGATGGAGACTGGATGTCAGAGCTTGTGTGACAAGGCTCTCTGAATTTCAGAGAGCCTCGTGAAGTCAAAGCCGCCGAGTGCATCCGCGCTCGGGCGATTTTTCACGCCTGCCATTCGAGACTTCCATGAATATCTCAGAAAATGAACGACATCCGCTGCACATGCGGGCCCCTGGTGGCTGCATTCCGCACGCGTGTGCCGACGGTTCCGGAATCATGCCCGTGACATGCTTCACGCGCGAGCGGACGGTCCTTGCCGACTTCGGCCTGACGGCTTTCAACCGATTGCGGCGGGAACGGCTGGTCGAATCCCGGCCGGGCGGTCCGTGTCGGATCCCGCAACGCGAGCGCACCGCCGTTCGCACGCAACTCGACAGTCAAGAGGCATGACATGCTGATCCGCAATGAAACTGCCGGCGACATCCCGGCGATCAGCCGTGTCGTCACTGAAGCCCTCCGGATGCTGGCGCAATCCACCGGAACGGAGGCGGGCATCGTCGAAAGGTTGCGCGCTGACGGCGCACTCGCCCTCTCGCTCGTGGCCGAGGAAGAGGGGGAGGTGATCGGCTATCTGGCCGCCTCGGCGGCACGGATCGGGAAGCAGGACGGCTGGGGCCTGATCGGCCCGCTTGCGGTTCTGCCGTCGAGGCATCGCCAGGGGATCGGTACGGCCCTGATGACGGAAGCCCTCCGCCGGTTGCGGGCGACAAGCCGGGGTGCGGCGCTGGTGGGCGACCCCGCCTACTATGGCCGGTTCGGCTTCCGGGCCTTCCCCGGCCTGAAGGTGGAAGGCTGTCTTCCCGAGGTGGTTCAGGCCTTACCCTTCGACGGCAGCGAGCCGCGCGGAGAACTGAAACATCATCCGGCATTCGGCCTGGATCAGCAGAAGTGACCGAAGGTGGGGCTGCATCCGCAAGCGGTGCAGCCCCACCGCCCATCGAGAACTGCTTCCGGCCTCCAAAGTTCCCGGCTTCACCGCCGACGAGCGCGGGGTGCACCAGCGCACATCTCGCTGGAGTCACGCCAGTCACTCCTATGTTGAAGTTACAACATGGGGGATTCGATGTCCGACAATTTGGATGGCACCTATGCCGTGGTCGTCACTTCATCGACAGGTTGCCTTGCCGGTGTCTGCGTGATCTGCGGGGGGCAGCTCGACGGGAACGATTTTGAGGGCGGGCGCTACCGAGGCGATGTCCGCCGTCGAGACGACGTGGTGGAGCTCAACATCACGATGGAGGGGCCAACTCGCTCGTCGAGGGCCGGCGACAATACGGCCCGCCAGTTGTTTCGACTGAAGGAAGCCATCTCGGCCAGGGAGTGGATCGACGGCGGAACCATCTTTCTCAAGGATTCCGGCGTCTGGCTTATCATGCGCCAGATTGCCAGCGCACCGAGCGTTGGCAACAGCGCTGAGCTCACCCGCCGCGCGGCATGATGAAATGCCAACCGGCACTCTTCCGAATCCATGTCGCCACGGTTCAGAGGGCCAGCCAGCGGGTTATGCCCTGGTGGCCCCATGGCTCCGCGACCTCGCTGCACATGTCTCCAGCGAGGGCCAGCACCTGCTTATCGGTCAAATCTTCAGGGCTGTGCCTTTGGCGCTGCCGAGGACCTTTTCAGCTTCTTGAATCGGAAATGGCGATGCAAGTGTCGTGATGGCTTGCCGCTCGAGCCCTTGCGAACGCCATTCGAGCCTCCTAGCGGTGCCGTGTGGCAGACGCAGAGGAAGATAAGAAAGCAAATCCAGCAACTTATTGAAGGGCTTCACACAAATGGTGTGATGGTGCCTAGGGGCGGAATCGAGGTCTAGGGCTATCGAATTGATATTACAGTGATTTTCAGAGATCTCATTCTGAGATCACCCGTTCGATACCCCTAGTGCCACGCGGCTGCGTTTTAGGCTGGGGAGCCCGCCTTTTCGCCTTCCAGATTATCGAGCCATTGGATGCGCGCAACGGGAATCTCACCCGCGACATATCCCGACTTGGTCAAGCGCAGATCGAGAATGACGGAGTCACCGCGGACAGTCCCGCGATCCCTAATCATTTCCCTAGTGAGCCGGTAAATCCCGAAATCGACATCCGTCTCGCCGGGGATCACAACCAGGGTCGTCAGGTGGTAAAAGACGGACGGAATGACCACCCTGGCACCGTCGTCCATCAGGCGACCGAAGCGACATAGCACGTCGTGTTGTTCGCCAGCGATGATGACGCTGAAATCGGTCGAAGGATTGGCAGCGGGAGAAAGAGGGACACCGTTCATCTGGAAGATGCCGCCGACGAAATTTGCAGCGCCCTTCTGATCACGGACGCCGCGGGACTCGGAGGGTTTCGCAGAGGTCGCACCCGTACTTAACCAGGCGAGATCGGTTTGAAGAACCTGCGCCAACACCTCGAGAGTATCCTGGTGAGGTCGATTTACACCAAGCAGCCACTTGCGCACCGTCTCTCGACTGGCCTCCGCTCCGTGCGCACGAAGCTCCCTTTCGAGCCAGGCATTTGCGCCGCGCCCTTTCGGCGCTCGCGGGAAATCCTTCAATACTTGCCGAAGTCTGGCGGCAAAATCAGCAGAACGTATGACGAGCGACTTACCGTCGTCAGGTTGGTCGTCTTCGATAGGCATAGCCTCTCATCTCCGCAAATAGCAACTAGTTGTTGACTTATTGCGGAAATGGTTGACGACGTCAATGTGCCCCAGCCTATCTCTTTGGCTGACCGAGACGCACCCTCACCGCTTGGGTAATGGTGTCTTGGGTAACCCCCTTGGCTTGCAAATTCGTGAACTGTCTCTGATCGTAGGTACCCTTAGCCATAATCACATGGATGAAAACAGATCGCTGCGCCTGACCTGGCCGCGCCAGCCTACGGTTGAATTGATCCCATAGCTCTAGAGACCAAGTGAGGCCGTACCACACCTGAATATTTCCGCCGTACTGAAGATTGAGCCCGTGTGCCATGGACGCCGGGTGAGCTAGACCAATTCCAATCTTGCCCGCGTTCCATTTTTTAATGAAATTCGGCTCGTCCTCGAAGATAACGGCCTTCGGATACCTCTTCTTGATCCGCTGCAAATCGAACTTAAAGCTGTAGGCGATGAGTACCTGATTACCAGCAGCCTCTTCGATAATGTTGTCCAACGGGTCCAACTTAAGGTCGTGTACGGGAACAATTTCGCGCTCCGGTGGGTCAGTCCCCTCGATATTTCGGTACATGCTACCGTTGGAGAACTGTAACAATTTGTTGACAAGAACGCCGCGGTTCACGGCCTCAATGTCGTAGTCTTCTGCTACAAGCGTTTTGTCGAAGTCCCGATACTGCCGCATGATCTTTGGGGGCAATGAAATATAGATCGGATTAAATACCTGCGGCGGTAGATCTATATAGTCCTGCGAGCGTAGACCTATCATGACGTCTTTCATGCGCGTCATGATTTGATCGTGCGCGAACTCCTTTGGCTTGATAGATCGGTCGTATTTGTTCTGTTCAAACCAGCGGCTCAGATAGGCCTCTCTATCAGTGCCGAGGCGGCGCCCGCCGTCGAGGATGTAGGCTTGCCCGCCCAGGTCTATGAGCCCATTCGGTGCCGGCGTACCGGACAGTTCGACAATGCGCTCAAATGCCATGCGCGCTTGGGCGAGAGCGCCGAACTCGGTGAACTGACCCGTCGGGGTCCGGTCCTGCCAAGCCTTCAAACGGCTGGACTCGTCGTAGACCAGCATGTCCCACTTCCAGCCGATGCGCCCCCGCACCGCCTTCCAAAGCCAAGGCAGGTTTTCACGGTTGATGATGTGGATCTCGACGTCGGCCTTGAGCGCTTCCAGACGCGTCTTCTCATCGCCGACCACAATGGAGTAGGTGAGATCCTGTAGGTGCTCCCATTCTTTGATCTCCGACGGCCAAGTCTCCCTGGCGACGAATTTTGGGGCGACGATGAGCACTCGGGTAACGGTACCGTCATCGAGGAGATCCCTTATCGCGGTCAGGGTGGCGGCCGTCTTGCCAAGCGACATTTCCGCGGCGCCGAGGACGGCTTTCTTCCGAACGATCTGATCGGCGAGATAGCGCTGATATGAACGTAGCATTGAGCGTGGTCGAAGTCCGGGCTTTGGGACCGTCCAATCGATGAACCCGCGCTCGGCGAGGAAGCGGCCGAGCAGCGAGTCAGTCAAACAATGCACAGCCACGCTCCACGTTATCGATCACATGGACCTCGAGCCCGTGCTCGCGCATGCGTTGGATCTCGCGCACCTGCGTTGGCGATGGCTTCTTTCCCGGCGCTTTGAATTCGATGAAGATCACTCGGCCGTTCTTGCCGAAGAGATCATCGGGCGCGCCGTTGCGGCCGATCCACTGCAGCTTACGAACGAACCAGCCTTTGCGAGCCGCATGACGCTTGACCGGCAGTTCGACATGCGCCTTTTCGCGCACCGCCTTTTGCCAATGGCTCACACGCCTTTCAATGCGCTTCTCAGCGCGAACCAGGGGGCGCAGTGGGCGTTCAAAGTCGTCGAAGTCGCTGTACTCGGTCATGTCGACAACCTTATGTTGCCGACAACTAGAGTCAATAAAAAGTTGCCAACTAGAGCTTGCGAGCAGTGCTGATCTTGTTTCTGGCCAACCAAGCGCGAAGCGACTGGTGCTTCAGGCCGAGGCGTCTGGATATCTCGCCAGCGTTATGCCCGGCCTTGACCAGTCGTTGGATCTGGAGGCGATAGAGATCGATATTCACGCCGCGTTCGAATGCGACGATCTTCAGATACTCGCAGCGAAAAGTTCGAAGTGTACGCCTTGAAAATCCGAATATGCTGGCCGCCTCCTGGTCGGTTCCGCCATTCTCGTAATGCTTTTGCACTTCAGAATAGTGTTGTTTAATAGTACCTTTCGTACCCATCTCACGCAAATACCTTGAGATAATCTATAATTAGATGTGTTTTCAATCTGTTTCCGATATTTTTGTAGTAACCGACGTCATCGAGCAGCTCGCGCGCTTCGTCAATATACCAATTGTAATCGACCCCGCTTGGGAACTCTTCTGGGAACACATTGCAAAGCATGGCGCCCTCCGACTTGGCGACCTTTGCGTAGTTTCCGGTCTTCGCATGAGGCTTGGCACGATAGATCGGTTCGCCCCTCTGCTCGATTGAGTGATAGAAGCGCACCGTTTTTCCGAGCAGACCACCATCACGAATGTGGCCGCCCTTGTCAGCGCGCCAGATCGCGCCACCGGTCACTTTCTGGACGGTGATCATCTTGCGGAGATCCTTACAGCCCAGGATTGTCTTCTCGATCGATGTGCCCTTGGTCAGGAACTCGACCACGGCCTCGACGCAGATCGTGTTCTTCGGCGAGGTCATGAACTGTCCGCGAGCATCCGGTGCCTTCTCCCACCAGGGGTTTGCGAATGCGCCCTTGGTCTTGATCTTGCCGTCCGGCTTCACTGCGATGTAGCTGTTCACATCGCGGCTGTGAACAGCCGTATACTCCGTAGCCTCCGTGTCGAAGCCGGTGTCGCGTTCCCACTGCTTGACGATCGCCGTGAACTCGTCTTCGCGGTTGCGCGGCACGAGCGTAACGATGCCGTCTGTGTTGGCGCTGATGACGCGGAAGCCGGCGCGCTCGAGGCGATCGATCTTCATCAGCAGGGCGAGCTGGCCGGTGAGAGTCACCTGGATAAGTAGGTCCGGCGCAAACACGATGGCAAAGCGACTTCCGAGTTTACCGAAGAGTCCGTTCAGGACGATCTTCAGCGACTCCATCGCGACGACGTCTTTTTCAGCCGGCGTCAGGCCTTTATCGCGTGCCGCGCCGACGCGCGCCTTAGCTGCCAGGCGCTCGTCGAAGATCTTCTTATAGACCTTGAGGAACGCCTTTCCGAGGTGCTTCGGGAACAGGCCCAGCGTCAGGATGATGCTGGGATAGTAGGAGGCCACGTCGCGGTCGATGATCTTGGTCATCGCGTCGGCGCGGTGTGTGACGCTCTCTTCTGAGCTGTGCAGGCCGCCGATACCCATCCGGTAGACGGACTGGCCGATTTTGATTTTGCGACCTTCGAGGGTCTTGGGGAGCAACACCCGCCCATTGCTCTGCACAACGAACTTGGTATTGCGCACCTCCTCGAGCATCTCTCGAAGGGTAGGGTGCGTGTATTCGATATAGTCAGGGATTTGGTATCGAAACGTCGCGCCGGGTCTGAACGGCGGCTTCTTCGGCACTTCACCGGTGAGATCCGTGAGGCGCTTCTTGATCACCGCCTCGGCGATCTGCGCCTCGGATTTCGAGCGGAGATCCTCGCCGTATTCTCTGCCCATGGCATAGCGAAGATCGAGCTGGCCCTTGAGCTTCTCGAATAGGAGCTGTGTTGCCGGGATATCGCTGTTCTCGCAATAGTCCGCGGTGATATCCATTTCGCGGCCGGTCAGGACGGCAGACGGATCGATCGGCAAGTCCTGGATGCGTTTGGCATGCATCCGGCCGGCGTAGACCTTGAGACTGACGCCGACGCCGGGCGCAGTCTCGATGAGATCGATCATGTCTATGTTTTTAGGCAGCGAGAACTCGTAACGTCGCTCAATGTCCCACGGCTTCATGTCGCGAATAATGATGTCGTCGGCGGCTTCCTTCAGATCTGCCAGCGAGAAGCCGAGCACCGCCATCCAGGCGATCACCAGGTCGAAATTCTTGCAGTTGAAGCCGATGAGCTGGTGGTTGCGCAGCATCCACTCGAGCTCGGTACGGTCGAGCGCATGCCCACGCCGCTTCTCGAATGTCGTCACCTCGCCGGTGTCGAGATCCTTGAAGGCGATGAAAAAGAAGTTTCGATAGATTTCCAGGTCGAAGACGACCCGCGGCTTGCTTCGGGGCACGCCGAAATCTCCAATGGCACTAAAAAGTTGACGAGCCGCCCAATGAGCGGCTCGTCAAACGTCGCTACTCAGATCTCGTCGCGGCTGCGGCTACGACGGGCCGGCCGATCATCCTCCTCGTCGCGGGAACGACGCGAGGGACGGTCCTCGTCTTCATCACGGGAGCGGCGCCGGCTCGACCTGTCATCATCCTCGTCCCTAGAACGGCGAGCGGGTCGATCGTCGTCTTCATCGCGGGAACGCCGGCTCGACCTGCTGTCGTCTTCATCACGGGAACGACGCGACGGACGGTCGTCCTCATCCCTGGAACGGCGGGCAGGGCGATCGTCGTCTTCATCACGAGAGCGCGACCGGCGCGCGGGCGGCGCATCTTCATCCTCGTCGCGGGAGCGACTACGGCGGGCAGGGCGATCGTCGTCTTCATCACGGGAACGGCTCCGACGAGCCGGACGATCGTCATCACCGTCGTCATTCATACGCTCGAACTCGTCGTCGGACATGCCGCCACCGCCGAACTTCTCGCCGTGCTTGACGAATTGAACGCCGTCGATTGAGCAGAAGATACCGTTGCCACCCTTTTTCGGATCGGTAATAGCGAAGAGTCGCAGATAGCCGATCACGTGCGCGCCGGAGTAGAGGAGGTCATCTTCCTCCAGAACTTCGTCCTCGCCGTTGCGGGCACGGAGCTTCGGTTTCTTGTCGGACGATGCCTTGATATACATCATGTCTTCATAGCCGTTGCGGACATTGCCGTCGCGATCGAGCATGTCGTTGCCGTCCATGAAGCAGTTGCGATCCTCCTTGAGCTTCGGCTTCTTGCCCTTCCAGGTGTCGTCGATCAGGTCGTCGATAGCATTCTCGATTTGCCCGATGTCTTTTTTGCCCTGCGAGCTGGTTGGGTCGATGATGAAGTTCGCTCGGTATTTTTCGGGGCCACCGTCGATCGACGAGCTCTTCTTGAACAGATGTTCGAAGGAGAGGATGCCATGAATTTTGATCTTACCGATTTCGTTACTGGCTTCAGCCATAGTTATACTCCGTATGTCCGTCAGTCGTTTTCAACGTTTTCATCGTCATCGAGGTTGTCAAACTTAACTTCCCTGTCTACTAGCGCCTGTTTTCTATCGCTCTTGTCGACAAGAACAGGCTTGGGATCGCCCTGTTTGACTAGGGCACTTCTCTTTCCGGGTTTGACCTGGATTTTCGCGGCTTCATCTGTCGGCAGGAGCTTTTCTGCTTGTGCCGGCGACAGCAATTTGCGGGTGAACGCCTTCTCTTCGCCGAGCCGGTCGACCAGGAAGGCCTCGGCGGTCTCCTCGTCGATCCAGTCGCGCTTGCCGTGACGACCTTCGACGGCTTTGAGGCCTGGCACCTTGTCGAAATCGCCAGCGAGAGCGTCCATCAGTGCTTGTGCATGCATGCGCTTGTACCAGCGCTCGATCGTCGGCCAGTTGCGTATGAGGTAGGTGCGGCGCTCAGGCGTGATGCGCTCGGTAGGCTTCACGTCGAGTCCCAGCGCCCCGGCCGTATCGAGGTTCTCAAAGCTGAGTCCGATCGTCTGCATGTTGTGCTTCTCGAACTCGGGGCACATGCCGTCGATCTTCGCGGCGGGGCACCATCGGCAGGCTTTGGCGCTCGGTATCCGCGGTGCGCCGGGGATCGTTGTACGCTTGGCCGCCGCCTTCACCTCGTTGCCGAACTCCAAGAGATCCTTGACGGAGACGCGCCACTCATTGCCGCCGAGTTGCTGCAACGGCTCGTCATACTCTGCGTCAAGATCCTCGAATTCCACATTGCCAACATTTTGTTGACGTCTCATTCGCGGCTGATCGATGATCAGGATCACTTCCTTGGCGTCGGTCAGGTGCCTCGCGATGTTCCACCAGAAGCCCAAGGCATAGATACGAAGCTGCGTGTTGCCGACAACTTCGACCGGCACACCCTGACCCCACTTCAAGTCATTGATGCAGATGAAATTCTTGCCGACAATGCCGACGTCAAGCGTCCCCCAGCAGTCCTCAGCCCACCTCGCGAGCGACACCTTGGTCTCGAGGAACAGTTTGCCGTGGAACTGCCGAATACGATCGAGCCCTGGCTGAAGGTACTTTGCGTCCTCTTCTCGCCACTCGAATGGGAATCCGTCGATCCGTGCCCTGTGCCCTATGAAGTCGCGCGCATCGAAACCGATGTCGAGCACTTCCTCGCGGATCATGTGTGCGAATGTGCCTTCAGCGCTCCAGGTCGTGGATTCGCGCGTGGCCTTGAGCTGCTCTGTAAGCTGGATTGAACCTGGGCACGACATCCATCGAGCACTGTCCGATGGGCCGAGTTTGGCATGGGCCGACGGTGACGCCATCAGTCGAAACCGTCGCCTGCAACGTCATTCGTAGTCGGGATCTCGCGAGTGAATTTTACCCGGGCCTGCACTCCGACTTTGTACGGAGGTGAACCCTCAGTCGCATCTTCGAAGGTTATTTCGAGTACATCAGAGCCGTCGCGATGGATGCGCCCGTTGCCCTTTAAGTGGAATTCACCGATGCCGGCAGCTTCTGCGACTGCTTTACCGACGATGGCTTTCAACTCCTGGTGCGAGATGAATGCTGTCGTCACGATGGTATGACTCTCTTCGACCCTTATGTTCATTTTGCGCATGGCAGCATCCAATTGATCTGGGGGTCGAGGGGAGTTCTGGCCCGACGGACTGTGCCCGCGCGCTCCATACGAATGAGCTTTGCCCGCATCCACTTCGTGTCGACGTCGCAGCCGTGGCCCAGGTCGCGCACGTAGCTGGCAACGACCCAGGTCCGCATCGGCTTGCCGCGTCCGAACCGCTTGAGGATCTCGATAATGATATCGTCAGAGGCGGGGTAGCGGACGCGGGCCATGGCTCACTTGCTGAAATGCTCGAGCACCCGCATACCGGCCGGCGTGGCAAGGGCCTTGCCGTGATGCACGACGCGACCTGTGCCGGTGCTCGAGAGGACTTCGCCGTCAACGTCGATGAAGCCGAACAGCCGCAGATCGGCGGTCGTCTTCTTCTGGGCCAGCGGGGAGAGGTTCAGACCGCCAGCGATCTCACGAAGGCGGGCGAGTTCAGTCTTGCTCAAACGCACGGGAATGCTCCTTGTGTTGTTCTCGGGAGAGCCGGCGAGGACTGAGGCGCTGTGCGCCGATCTTGCCTGTGCCGGATTTACGGTGCTTGTCGACCCGATCTGATGCTGCCCGGGGCCGGCTCACCTGAGGACAGGTCGAGGGGAACTGGAGCACCCCTCGACCATCGACCAGCGCGCCGCCATCCACTCGGCGCGCTGGGAGCGCAATCAGTCTCCGTCGGAGGCGAAGGGATCGTCGCCTTCCTTCTTCTGCTCGACCCAATCGCGCAGCTTGACGAGGTCGGCCTGGTCTTCGATTTCCATGATGTTGGCGACGTCGAGCTTCTTGTAGCAGAGCTTCACGAACGCCAGTCGGCTCTTGCGGCGCTTTAGCAGCTTCTCGTCGGCGTCATCGACCTCGTTGCCGTTCTCGTCGAAAAGCTTGTCGTCATATTCGCCGATCCAGTTGCTGAGATCGGTCTTGAGATCCTCGGCCTTGATCTTGCCTTTGCCCTTGTTCGCGGGCGGCTCGTCATCGGTGTCCTTCGAGGTGCGGCGGGTCGCAGACTTGTCCTCGTTGTCGTTGTCCTTGGCGGCGGCGCGGGTACGGCGGGTACGGGTGCCCTTGCCTTCATCGGCGCCTTCGGTCTCGCCCTTGTCGAGGCGGGCCTTGCCGTTGTTGACGATGATCGAGAGAAGTTCGTTGTTCTTGTTCACGGCTTCCGTCAGCGCGCGAATGTCGTCTTCCAATGGCATCTAGGGATCTCCAAGCAGGGTGTTGAGCGCCGCAGCGATGTCGGCGATGGGGATGACCAAAGCATGGGCCTAAACTGTTGTCAATAAAATGTTGCTAAAAAAATCGTCATGGGCCATGTTGACGATCACTCATACCCCTCGCAAGGATCTCAACTGTGCGTGACGACATCAGCCACCTGGTCGGCATCAAGCGCAAGAAGCGCATCAACCCATGGAAATATCCCACCTCGGCCGAAGACGCTCGTCAGCTCCCTTTCTGGGCGACGCCGAGCCCGCTGCTGAAGGTGCTGAGCAGGGGGTTGCCGGACCTGTGCTATGACAACGGCATCTGCGATATCAAGAAGCTCGCGCAGGAGCTCGGTATCACGCGCCAGGGCGTGCATAAGTGGGTCAACCCCAACAGGCAGAATCACATTCCGGCCAAGGCGGCCGCGAAGATCGTCGATTTGAGCAAGGTGCAGAAGAGCGGGGGCGACGGCTTTGTGCCGCTGACCCATGAGGATTTCCTTCCTTTCATCTTCTGACCCTCGTTCATTTTCGAGTTTTGCTATGATCCTCAAAAAGGCCGAGCGGCTTGCCAGGGTAGGATTCGCTCTGCACTGGCTGAAACCAAGGTCCAAGGCGCCGATTGGCAACGATTGGGCTGACAAGCCCGTCGCAAGTGTGGAAAAGCTGCGTCAGACCTACAAGGCCGGATACAACGTCGGCATTCGGACGGGCAAATACTCCAAGGTCAACGGCCAGTTTCTCCATCTGATCGACATGGACGTGCGCAATCCGCACGAGGTAGACACGGCGCGCGCCAGGCTCAAGGGGCTTCTGCCTGGTATCGACCTGCACGATTTGCCCTCCGTGATCAGCGGCAGCGGCGGCGGTAGCCGGCATTTCTATTTCCTCACCGACAAGCCTTTCACCTCCAAGAAGCTCGCAACAAGCATCGACTTCTCGATGGTGTTCGATCCGAAGCTGGATCGTGAGGTCAAGAAATACGATTGGGAGATTGAGCTATTCGGCACCGGCAAGCAGGCCGTGCTCCCGCCGTCGATCCATCCGGACACTGGTCGCGAATATGTCTGGGAGCGCCCGTTCAATCTGACCGATATCGAGTTGGGCGAGGGGCCCTACATCCCGGCAGAGACGATCGAGCGCGCCGTTGAGATCGAGCGGCGCCATACCTCCGACACATCCGAGCCGCCGCTCGACCTGACCAGGCGCGAGATCCGCCGCATACTCGACAAGCTCGACGTCAACGAGTGGTGCGAAGACCGCGATGGCTGGCTCCATGTCGGCATGGCGTTGCATCACGAGACCAACGGCTCATCCGAAGGCTACAAAATCTGGAAGGAATTCTCCGAGCAATCCGAGAAGTTCGATGAGAAGGACCAGCGGGCAGTCTGGCGATCATTCGACGAGGGGCGCCGCGGTGGAATCACCATGCGCTCGCTGCGCAGCGCTGCGCGCGATGCTGAACTCGATGCCCAATTCGAGAACCTCGACGTCACCGAGCCGCTTAAGGACGACGAGCCAGAAGACGACGATATTCGCGACTACGAGGGCGAAGACGGCAACACCCCCAAGCGGCTCAAAGCCCTGCGCAAGGATCGCATCGACGCTGAGCTCGGCGAAGAGGCACCACCAAGGATCGCCGCCTTCAACAATAAGCACGCCGTGGCGCGCATCGCCGGCAAGACGGCCATCATCAATTTCGAGAGCGACGGCACGGTGTCATATGCCACGCCGACGGACCTGAACAACCTCTATGCGAACGACCGGGTGACGACGCAGACAGGCAGCAAGCCGGCGTCACAGCGCTGGATGGAGCACCCGAAGCGCCGGACCTACCTGAACGGCGTGGTGTTCCGCCCGAACGGCAACCTCAAGGGCGCCTATAACCTGTGGCGCGGCTTCGCGATCGAGCGCGACTCCGAGGCATCCTGCAAGCTTATCCGCTGGCACATGAAGCATATCCTCTGCCGCGGCGACAACGGCGCCTACGACTATCTGATCGGCTGGCTCGCACACCTGGTGCAGCATCCGGAGGACAAACCCGGCGTCGCCGTCGTGGTCCGCGGCAAGAAGGGCGTCGGCAAGGACACCGTCGGCTACTACATCAAAGGCCTTTTCCCGGTTCACTACCAGAACGTCAGCCACAAGGAGCACTTCCTGGGCAAGTTCAACGCCCACGTGAGCTCCTGCCTTTTCCTCCACGTCGAAGAGGCATTCTGGGCCGGCGATCGGCGCGACGACGGCATCCTCAAGTCGCTGATCACCGCAGAGACGATGACCATCGAGCCCAAGGGCGTGAACGCCTTCCAGGTGGACAGCTTCTTGCGTCTGTTCATGAGTTCGAACGAAAAATGGGTTGTGCCGGCCACCGAAGACGAGCGCCGCTACTTTGTGCTCGACGCCAGCACCGAGAAAAAGGGCGACCATGCCTACTTCGCGGCGCTGCGCCGGGAGATGAACAACGGCGGCCGCGAAGCTCTCCTCGACTTCCTGCTCAATGTCGATCTGAGCGACTTCAACGTCCGCGACGTCCCGGGTACCGAAGCCCTCGGCGAGCAAAAGCTTGCCGGCCTTCGCAACTTCCCACGGTGGTTCTACGGGTGCCTTCAGAGCGGCGATCTCGACCTGTCGATGCACGACGAGGACGGTGGCTCTGATTGGTCTGCTGGCCGCGTCAGGGTCGCATGCAAGGACTTCCGCGACAGCTACACCCGCTGGCTCAAGACCCGCCGCTACGATGGTGAAGAAATCGATCCTAGGGCGATGGGGAAGGCTTTCAAGGAGCTGTGCCCGGGAGTTGAGATCGATCGACCAAAGAAGGATAATAGCGACCGTCAGCGTTTCTACGACCTACCCGCGCTCAACGCTTGTCGGAAGGCATTTGAGGCGTGGATCGATGCGTCCATAGATTGGGGAGATGACGATAACTAACGTCGCTTCCTAACGCCGGTAGAAACTCTACCGGAATCACGAGATGTTTGCCGCGTTGGTGGACGCTCATCCCCGATGCGGCCTCGAATACTTCTCCGTGCCTCCATCAAAGAGGCGAAAGACGGGCCAGGTGGGATCTCAAGTCGCGCGGCATCGATCCTCAAGAGATACCGGATGAACAGGTCTCTGATCTCCGTAAATTTTTGCGCGTTCGGTTGAATTGTAAGCTTCTTAATCTCATCGCGAACGTGTTGATCCGCGAAGCCTGTCACGAGAGCCGTCTGTTCGAGGTAGACTGACGATCCCAGCACAAGTTCGAGATGAGCCATGCCGCTCTCCTTGATCGCAACACGTCCAGAAAGTTCAACATCCTCCGCATTCGGATCGAGCGTCTCGATTAGACCCCGCTTAAAGACCCTCCGAAGGGTTCGAAGAGTGATGTCTTCAGGCACGCCGCACTGATCGAAGTATGAGCACAGGTCGTCCACGAGCCAGTGTCTGTCTTCTGATTCCCCTGCCTTTGATGCATTTAGCTTCTGGCGCAAGACCCAAAGGCAGTAGTAAGGAAGTAGCGGTGAACCGGGCTTGGTCTGTTCGGTCACAAAAACGTTGGTGACGAAGTCGTTCTCTACCTCACTTAGTCGGTCGTATTCACCTTTTATTAGAGCGCGATGCGTCCGCAATCGATCCGCCGTGATGCTTGGTCCGCCGAAAGTTGACCTGATGATGTCGTCCACTTTCAGCTCTGGCGAGACAAAGATCCTCTCCGCGAGCTTGAGCATTCGGCGAATGTCGAAGTTACCTAATCGACCGATGAGACCCGTGACGTAGTCGTTATCGACGAAGACCTTCTCCACCGTATCGGCCATCACTCGTATGTCGTTAATCTGAACCCGGAAGCCTCGCTTAGAGAAATACGCTTCCGTGGCCGGTTTTTCCCCCTGTAGTTTCTTCTTAATGAACGTGACTCGCCTGGAGATGATTTGCTTCGCGTCGGGGACGGGAAGATAAAAGCTTCGCGACGTATAGCTCTGCAACGCGCCTGCCTTTGAAAGTCGCCACACCGAGCGGTCCGTAATCGGCACGATATTGAAGATTGGGGCGGCGCTCTCTAATGAATGCGCCAACTGGTAGACCCGGTCTTGGATCTCCAATGGGAACTGGTCAGTATTGTCGAATATGAGGCAGGGCAGTAAACCGTGGCCCTTGGCGGCACGTGCCAGCAGCAACCGGACATACTCATCCGGATGAGTCTCGCGCCGGCTTTCAATATGCCGTCCGAATTCGATCTTGAAAGCCTTCTTGTCAGATTCGTACAGGTGCTTGAGAGGCCCTTTCGACATCCTTTGGTATTCATTAAAGAAGATCCCCTGGAGCTCTTCATACGAGGGAGCCGCTCCGGAGGTGATACCATCTTCCAGCGCGTTGCGTAGCTGAAGTATACACCAATCAATTGCATTCGCCGGAGAGCCAGTGCTTTCAGCTAGATCGACGCGCGCGAGAAGGCATTTCTTCCGTAGCGGCACAGGAAGTATGTCTCCGAAGAATCGATCAATGAAAGTGGACTTTCCCGATCCTTTGTTGCCGATGAGAAGGACTGTCTCGGCGCGCTGGGTGGCCATCGTGCGTTCGATCTGATCTTGGAGAGCTCCCCCGCGATCCGTTGCAATAGCTGCGATATTATTGAGGACATTCTGGATGATCTTTTCTAGCTCAAGGTCAGCCTTGTGGCTTTCTGCGGTCTCAACGAAACAGTCCCGCAGCATTTCCTTGTCCTGATCATTCGAAAGTCGAGAAAAGAATTGTGCAAACAACTCAGCCGCGTCGCTGGCCATAGGATCGCGAGGGCGCATCTTCGCTTCATTGGGAGGATATACCGTGTACTGCTGTTCGGCCTCCGAGACTGTGTAGCCCTCGGCATCGTTTAAATGCGCGAGGTGGCGCTTGTCCAATACGGCTCGCGGCGAAATGAGTTCGGAAAACGGGACGAAGTACTCGACGACTGCCTTCCAAGACGGGAAAAGGATTCCTTTACCTTTCAATGGCGGACGGCCATCCGTTCGGGATGCTCTGAAGAACAACCACGTGAAGCCGTCTGTAAGGACCGCTGTAGGAACGCCCTGCTCGTTGGCGTACGCCAGAGCCTGTCGAATGCCGTCTCTCATCGGCTTGGCGACAGGTCCGTCAAGCGCAATGGTCATCTTGTCGTTGGATTTCGTTTCTGGAGCGAGAAGGCCGGCCTTCTTTGCCTCAATCACAAACAGGTTTCGCCCCGAGCCAGCCTGTATCAGATAATCTATAAATCCGCTTTCCGTCGCTGGTTCGGTGAATATAGCGTCGCGCTGCCAGCCCATCACCTCGATTAGGATTCGATCAAGTGCCTTGAAGCGGGTATCGGCTTCGTTCGGGCGTGACTCCAAGGCAATCAATATCTCGGGTTCTATCTTGTGAAGCCGCTCGAACGCGTCGTCGGATACGTTGTTCACCACTTAAGCTCCGCCTTTTGAATCACTTCACACTTTCAACTATCAGAACGGCAGGCGATTTTGTCGACACTGAAGATCACAAAGATATCGACATTTAAATGCTCTCGAAACCCAGTCTACGCGTTGTTTTTTACCGTTTACGGAGTCCAATGAGGTCCAATGAGGTCCAAACGCCGAATCCCGTGTCGACTTTTCGTAAGTGATTGATTTAAAAAGTAAATTGTGAAGAGTCCAATGAGTCCGGATTTGGCGGCCGAAATTCATCAAAGAGAATTGAAATACGGATGTACGAAATAGCGATGAGAGCTGTTTTTGCATTTCTATTCCATCGTCGGCTTCGCCGCCGTTTTTCTACTAACCTGCAATCTCTATTTCTCTTTGGACTCTTTGGACTCTTTGGACTCCAATAAATAAGTATAAGAAAATAAAGGGAAATTTCGGTCCAATGAGGAGTCCAATCAAGGGCTCAGGTCCAATGAGCTCAAGACCAAAACGGATTTTCATCTGAAAACTCTGCCGCATCGCGCTCGGCGCCCGCCGCGAACGACGATTTTGTCGAAGAGGGACCCGTAGCGAACGCTCGCTCACCGTAGTACATCGACGTAGTAGATCGGCTGTACAGATGAGCCTCCTCGACCTACTACATTTATAATGTCGTGCTACTACATATATCGCCATACGATATATCTGTATTATCAATAGCAACATATTGTTGACACTACCAGCGTGTGATAATACGGATGCACCTACTACAGAGGACAAACCACAATGGGCAGACGTAAAATAGAACTCGCACGACATGACGTTGCGGAAAGTAAACAGGCGGCGATAGAAGCCGGCAAGCGCGCCTATGTAGGTGAGGCCTGTAGCCTAGGCCATACCACGCGCTGGACTAGCAACGGCATGTGCGTGGAGTGCGTCAGGCAACGCAATGCGATCAAGGCAGAGGCCCGCCAGGTAGAGCGAAACCAACAGGCCAATGACGCCTTGGCCAGGCAAGAGTGGAAGGCTAGGGCGGACGGGCTCGAGCACGGCCGCGCCTATCTCAGGCTGGCAGACGACGGCGCCTACATCCGAAGCGCTCACGTGGAAACACTCTATCTGCAGCATGAGCCGTGCAAGGCGTGCGGTAGTCGCGTGCGGTACACGCGCAGTGAGGCATGCGGGCAATGCGGTGAGGCTGACGAAATCGCAAGGCGCCGCGCTATCAAGCGTGCACAAATGCGGCGCTACAGGCAGGCGCGCGCACCCAAGCCCGTGGCAGGCTTCAGGCCTAGGGCAGACCTGTTAGACCTTTAATCGAGCAAACTTTTTATCGTATAACGCAACAAAAAGTTGACAACAAAAATGCGCCAACGTAGAGTGTTTGCAGACAAGAGGAGTCACCGCATGTCCCGCCGTTCCACCCTCCGCCAGCGCCGCGCTCGCAAAGCCGCAATCCGGCATGCGGTTGAAGTCACTGCGACCTGGACGGCATGGGCAATTGGCACGCTGGCGGGCCTCGGCGTTGTGACCGCAGTTACCCTTTCCATGATGAGCCTTTGAGGAGTCTTTGCCATGCCACTTTACCGCCTTGACGATGCTGCAATTAAGCAAGTCCGCCACGTTGCTGCATTGGAATTGATGTGCGCACGTGGGCAGGTTCGAGACAATAGGCGCAATCGCTCCAAAGCATCGCGCAGTAATCCGGCAATCATTAGCAGGGCGATTGCCAACGTAACCCGCAATATCCCTTTGGCCTACGCGCTTTCGAGTGCTGAAGGCCTGATGATGGAACACGTAAAGCAAAGCCTTTTGCTTATCCAAGCCGCCTAACCCTTATCTCCACTGTCAACATTTTGGAGCCAAACAAATGTCCCTCATCTCATCGAAGCGTATCGGCGGAATCCGGTTTGTCCGTATTGGCAGGTGGAACGTGTCTATCAGCCGTTCCAAGCTCGAGTCCCGGCTTAACTGGTATCGGTTTGGCGCGGCGAGTGTCGCGCTTGCCTCTGCCGTGACCATGGGCGGGCTATTCGGCGCTGCTTTGAGCGAGGTAGCAGCAATGGAGGCAGGAACGTCCTACAGCCTCATTGTCAGCCGCGCGGGCCATGACTACCGCGACGACTTCAACCTTACCCTGGACGATTGCAGGCAGGCGGTTGACGTCGCCATGGGCGGCGACCTGCCCATGAACGACGGCGCGCGTTGCGAGGCGGAGTAGGGGACATGACCGATCCGCGCCGCACGATAGTCACATACAGCGGCAATTCCCATAGCCCGCGCGCACGCAAATGGTATCGCGTCGCTGAGGCATGCGAGTTTGACGGCACGCTGTACATGCATCGGGACTATGTGCAAACCGCCGTCGAGCACATGCCAGGAGTCAATGGCGCGTCGCCACACAACAGGCTTGAGGTAGCGAAGCAGGCTAAGGCTTATGCGGCAGCGAGCGGCTTTCCGTTCGTCGGGATTTACGTTGGCGTGCACGGCTACCCGATGAGGAAGGCCTAGCCATGAATGCCTATCTCAAGGCCTACAACACGCACCGGGCGGCCGCTGAATCGGCCTATGACGCTTTCGTGCATCATTGCGAGGATAAGGCGCCAATCCGCGTACCTGGCATGGATACCGTCATCCGTCTCGCATGGCGCATCGAGTGCGGCCGAACGGTCGAGGAAGCGGCAGCGCGGGAATATATCTACCGCTGGAATCTGGCGTTGCGGAGTCCGGTTTTCGGAGTGCCGCATACAATCGGCATGTAGCGATCTTCCTGCTTAGAATGTCAACTTGTTGTTGCGTTCTGTTGTCGACTCCCTTATGTTGACAATCAGACGGGAACGCAAGGCGTGCCGAACGCCTACCCCCATAAGCGACCTGTCCGGAAAGTCGGCACGATAGCCCGACGCTCTAGCCTCTAGGGGTTTGTCATGTCTCGCACATGCACAATCACCCTTAGCTGGAAATGGAAAAGGGTAACGGTCCGCATAACCGTTACCCTCAAATTCCTAGCCTAGCCTAAGGGGGCGGTGGGGTTTCAGGCCTCACCGCTTCCCTAGAGGTTAAATCAATCCACCACGTCATTCAAGAGGCCTCCGCCACGGCGTAGAGGCCGGGAGTCTAGCCAAATGTCCGAGTCCAGCGAAATTGCCGCGAACATGCTTGAAAAGTATGGCACCCCTTTGTTGCGTGATATCGAGGAAGCGCGCACATGGGTTAAAACGCATTGGAGCGACTGGAAAGAATACATCAGCCATCAAATGCTCGATAACACTGCTGAATCCGTCGTTTCGCAAAGCATACTATTGCGTGTCAAAGAGCGCATGCCGGGATATTACACAGAGCGAGACGGCGGCGATTGGTATGTACTGACGCCTCACCACGACAGATTGGCGCAAGAGTTCTATAGCCGTAATGACGCGCGCCGCTTTATTTTGTGGTTGTCGGGTGACGACTTGCCGACAGGCTGGACATTCACACCGCACGGCGACGGGCATTTGTCTTTCGACTTGGATTGCAAGCAGGGGTACCCGGCTTGCGTTTGGATCCGTGCCGTTCGTCGCAACTTCCCCTCAAAGCTTTAGGAATGAACGCTATGCTTCGTCGCGCACCGTACTACGTCTTGGCAGGTTTCAAGACGGATAAGCCTTCCCCTGACGTTTGGATACTCGATTGCTTTGATGCCAGAAAGGAAGCCGCTCGCGCCATCAATTGGCAAGAACGCGGCACGGCAGACAGGGCCGATTTCAGAATTTGCACGTTCGATGAGACGCGCCGCATGTTCATTCCGGACTCTGGCGGCGCCGTCGACTTTCCCTTGAGGCGAGGAATCTACACTCGCGAGGCGTACGGCGCCTTTATGCGAGCTCACGGAATCGACCCGAAAGATATGCGCGACGCATAATCCTTTCGTCAACATTTTGGGGTCAAAACAGTGAACACTCTTGAAGCTATGGCCGCGCCGTCACCTCAACCTGGAAAATCGGCAGAATGGCATTTCTTCCGCGCCTATGTCGGGACCGCGCTTTGGTCGAGTACGGATGACGACGGTAACCCCCTGGACGATGGCCGCGACGACTCCGACATTGCGCCAGCTACGCTTGACGAAATGCGGGCTGATTGCGCCGCGTTCTATGACGCCAATTCAGAGCATATCCACTGCGATAGCGCGCCGTTGTCCAGTGACATGGAAGGCTCGACTGCCGCGCGCGAGGCGGCAATGGCTGGCCATGATTTTTGGCTCACCCGTTGCGGCCATGGTGCGGGCTTCTGGGACGGCGATTGGCCGGAACCGGCCGCAACCACTCTCGACAATGCGAGCAAGGCTTTCGGCAACGTCGACCTGTACTTGGGCGATGACGGGCAGATTTGGAGCTAAGGCAATGGCGCATTTCATCCTCAACGCCAGCGACGACAGAGGCGGATTCGGCAAGCGCAAATGCGATGCCACGGAAGCGGCTCTAGTCGGCCGTCTCGATAGCACCGGTAGGCTTTGGAAGCCTGACTATCATTCCGTCATGCTCGCGCTGCCTCACCGCTGGCGCAAGGCGTTTGAGCGAAGCGGCGGCAACTTTTGGTTTGACAAGTACTGCCCCGAAAAGTGCGTGCCGTACCTTTCGTTGAGCGACAGGCGCGGCCGATACCTCACGACAATCTATGCATTCTTTGCGGAGTGAACGCCAATGCTTATCGAAAAGAACATATATGGCGCTTGGGTTATTTCCGACATGGTTGACGGCGCGCTTTTCACGCGCCGTTACTATGGAGTGACAAAGCGCGAGGCGATTGCCGAATTCAAGCGCGAGCTAAAGCAGCGGCAACCCTGGAAGTGACGGCATGCGAGCGGCGCCCAATGCGGCGCCGTTGTCGTGCTTTCATTTGGAGGAGTCGAGACGATGATTAACGACAAAGGCAAACGCGTCTGCGATCATGAGTTTAAACAGCGCAACGGAACATGGCGTACATGCCGTTCGCCGGCCGTGTCTTCCGTTCCTAGCAAGAAAATCTCCTATATGCGTCTTGATTATTGCGCCAAACATCTAGCAATTCATTGTGTAAGGGAAACGGCCGCGTCATGACGTTTGCACGCCTCAACACCACGGCCGGAATTCCCCTCCGCTACGCAAATCGCCACGGACTTATCAGCGGCGCCACGGGAACGGGTAAAACCGTGACGCTCATGAAGCTTGCGGAGGAATTCAGCAAAGCCGGAGTCCCTGTATTCCTGGCTGACGTCAAGGGGGACATTGCCGCTCTATCGCGTTCCTATCCGGCCGAATTGCTCGATTTGTTCGGCCTCAATGGGCGGCAAATTTGCTTGCCGTTGCATGCCATGGACGCCGATCTAGTGGCGCGGGCATTGGAACTGACGGATGCACAAAGCGGAGTCGTGGAAGCGGCTTTTGGGCTTTGGGCCCATGGCGTTGCGCCGCTCGATAGTCCGGCCGATTTCCGGGCCATGCTTCAGTACATGCTTGCCCGTAAGGGGGAACTTGCGGGCAGTTATGGGCAAGTGACGGCCGCGTCAACCGGAGTCGTTGTGCGGGCATTGAACCGACTAGAACGACAAGCCGGACCATACTTTTTTCAGGGTGACGCTTTCGACGTGGCAGACCTGTTGCAGGAACGAAACGGCAAGGGAGTCCTATCGATCATTGCCGCCGATCAATTGATCCAAGCGCCACGCCTCTATGGGGCGTTCCTGCTTTACGTGCTCAATGATCTATATGTCCGCCTGCCTGAAGTCGGCGACCTGGAAAAGCCGCGCCTTGTCCTGTTCTTTGATGAGGCTCATTTGCTTTTCCAGGATTGCCCGCCGTCCCTGTTGCGGAAGATAGAGCAAACCGTGAGGCTCATCCGTTCCAAGGGGGTAGGCGTCTATTTCGCGTCGCAGAGTGCCGCCGATATCCCGAACGTGATTGCCGCCCAATTGGCGCATAGGATTGAGCACGATCGATCATTGCCAGTCGGCACGGCGCGGTTTGTCACGATCGATGAAAGCGGCCGTCCGCTCATCGCCGGAGTCCAGCGCGTACAGCCTCCGACATGCCCGCTAGGTGCATTGGAGCGCCGTCCGGCTCCAGCGCCGCCACCAACGCCAAAGCCAGCCAGCGCGCCACGTGGCGCGGGCTACAGCATAGGCAAGGCAGCGGCGCTCATTGCCGCGACGCTATGGATTGCGTCAGCCGGCGCCATGGGCTGGAGTTTCGTCAGTCATGACGGGAACTTCGCTTGTTGGCTCATTGGCTGGCTAGCGATGACGGGAATTCTTGGAAGTATGGATAATTCGTCAACAAAATATTGACAGATTATTTATGTGAAATTTTCTTGCCTACCTAGGGTCGCGGAGGTATAAGAGTCGAGCACGGTTAACAAAGCCGTGTGGGGCGTCGAAACCCCTTGCACCGTAGGCGCGCAAGCGCCAGCTATAAAGCCTTGGCGCTATTTTTGTGCTTTCGCTATGGCGGGACGGCGAGGAATACAATACCCGCAAGGGGAATAACTCCGCCTGTTTCCTATGGTCCAGGTTTCGAACGTCCCGCCGCCAGCGGGCGCCGTCGAAAGCACCGCTGTCGGCTTGATCCAAACCATAGGAATCAAGCTTATGTCTGCAAATATCGCCTCTTCGAACCTTGTTGAATTCAACGGGGAACCTCGCATACTCGATATCGATTTGGGTTTTTCACTCGGTATGAAAAACCCTACCGCTGCCGTTCGGCAAATGATTGAACGCAACCGGGATGAGCTCGAAATGCACGGCGGTGTTTTTTCACGCCCCGTGAAAAATAGCGACCCACTTAGAAGAGGTCGACCTGGCAAAGCCTATTACCTCAATGAAGGCCAGGCACTTGTCATTTGCGCGTTGTCGAGAACACCCATCGCCGCCCAAATCAGAAAGACGATTATCGACGTGTTCATGGCCTATCGCCAAGGCAAGGTGGTACATGTGCGTGAGCACCATAGGACCTCGCCACGTCGTGACAATGTGCGGCATGCCAGTGACGGAACATTTACGGGCAGTGATTCTGAATTTAGGTTGCAATATGAGCAATTGCTCATCTGGAAGGAACATGAGCCTAACACTATTCTGCAGTTCCTAGCTAGAACAATGATCAAGGTGAAAAAGCTGGAAACCGCCTTGGCTAGATAACGGCTGTATTGCTTTAAACTTTTAGTTGCGCTTATAGCTAAACCTCGCGTCATGTTGGCGCGAGGTTTTTTGCGTCCTAGGGGTAGGGGAATGAAGCGTAAAGCTATAAGCATGGCGATTGTCGCGCTCGCATTGACGGCTTGTGTCACGCCGCCTGAGAAAATCAAAGCCGTTCGAACGGATAATAGGCCGTGTACACTTCAAGATCGGGACCGGCTTGCAGACCTGACAGGCATCCAGAAAACGAGCGCCAACCGCGACGCCTGGAGCGTTTTCGCCTATGGCGTTCCCGCGCCCAATAGCGAAGATCATTCTCCAGAAATCGCAAGACTTAAAGGCCGTTGCGGGGTGCCGTGACATGCGGAGAGTCTCTCTACCGATGGCAATGGCAGCGATCCTTTTTCTACCGCTCACTGGTAGGTTTGCGTATGCCGGTGGAAGTGAGGAAACCGCGCTTCTCATCAGGCAAAGCGGCTATTGGTGCCCTAGAAACGTTAGTAACGCCAGCGATTATAGCCCGGACGCACCTCCGCTAACACAGGAAATAGTGTTGTCCGGAAAATTCCATAGTTGGACATACTGCGACGACGGATCGCGCGGGCAATGGTATATTGTGAAGTTCATTAAGCGCGACGACGGCACGGGTATTGATATGACGTACACGCCCATTGATGGCGCTCCTCCGGCTGAAGCAAAGTATCGCTACTAAAGCGAAAGGCCGGTCGATGAGCCGGCCATTTCTTTGCCCAGAAGGAGGTATTTAGACACCTCCGTATTGCGCCGATTTTCCCCAGGCGCAACTCGATCGGCGGCCCATGACCTGGTGCGCCAGCCGGCTCGCCCGAGATCCCCACATTGAGCCGTCGCTTTGGAGCTCCAGATTGATCGGGCTCCCTTTGGTGCTCCAAATTGATCCGCGGAAATCCTGAATTCGGAATCCGGTCTTCGGCAACCCAAATCCAACATTTCCCTTGATACGCAACAAAATGTTGACTAAACTATTTCCTGTTCAAAGACAGCCACCGAGCACAATCACGGAGACAGACTCGATGCCCTTCCAGGATTACGGCAAGAATGACGGCTTCAGCACGCCCGGCGATACGGGCAACGGCCACAGCCCCGCGCTCATTGTCGGCATCGCCATCGGCGCAGTCGCGATCATCGGCCTGGCGCTCTATTTCTTCGCCGGCTGAGCCCGAGATCGGGCGTTTGTAGCAGGCCCGCGAGCCCACCGAGGGGCGCCGCGACGCAAGTCCATCCCCTCACGACAGGTGCCACGCTCCGCCTTTCACGCCCGTACCCGCGGCCGGGAAGCCCGCAACCCCCAGCAGCCCAACTTCCCGGCCGCGGTCCAAATCCATCGTCAACATTTGAGTGACAACACCCCATGAAGAACTGTCACAAGATCCTGATCGAGATGCACCATAGCGGTGCGATCACGGCCAACGAGTGGGCGCACCTGATCGCCAGCGTCGACGGCCTGCTCGGAGATTGGCTGGAGTACACCCTGGGCGAGGAGGGTGTTCGACCTTTCAGCGATAGGTGCCGCGCCACAGTCGACAATCTCACGGCGCTCAGCGCGGCGTTGCCGGTCACGTGGCCGGGGCAGAACGCGCTCATCGGTGCGATCACTCAGCTCCAGGTGGCCGACCGCGCAATCTCGAAAGTTTTTGAGTTGAACGACCCTGCCACTCTGAAAGGCGAGGGGGGTCAGAGCGACCCGCTGCCACTGCGCAGGCATTCCCATCGGGTCGAAATCTATCGGGAGCCTGAGCTGCCGAAGGTGCTCGAGACCATCCAGGAGACGGCGCGCGAGAAGTGGGCTTTACCCGGCGTCGGCTTCATCACGCATGACGGCCAGCGCATCCAGGCCGACGGTCGGAGTGCGCCGCTGTGAGCCATTACAAGCTGCATAAGGCCGCCAAGTTGTGGTGTGCCGGTCACGACACCAAGGAGATCGCCCGGCGCCTGCAAACCACCGAGGTTTCCGTTTTCCGGGCCATCCCAGCGATCAAGCTTCTTGCTCACGAATACCAGGCGAGGGGCGAGGCATGATCGTTAATCGGATCCTCGCAATTGCTGATCGCCGGCCGCCAGACGTCACTATTGGCGGCAAAGAGAACCCCTATATGCGCCGCTGGTGGGTGATCCCGCGCAATCGCTGGATCAATGTCTATCTCCACCATTTCCTGCGGTCAGACGACGACCGGGCGCTCCATGATCACCCCTGGATGAACCTCTCTCTCTTGCTCAAGGGGGAATACACGGAGCACACCATTCAGGAAGGCGGCATTTCGGTACGGACTATCCGACGGGCCGGCGAGCTTAAGCTGCGCGGCGCAAAGGCGGCACATCGCATCGAGCTCCATGCGGGCCCCTGTTGGACCCTCTTCATCACCGGCCCGCGGATACGTGATTGGGGCTTCCACTGCCCCAATGGCTGGAAGAATTGGCGAGACTTCACGTCATTCCGAACCAAGGGGAACGGCAACGAAGTCGGCCCAGGCTGTGGGGACTGACCGGTGAGCAGTCCCTATATCTCCGCTGGCGCCACCATCTCAGCAGACGGTCGGTACCGCTATCGCCTGTGGCGCGAATGGCGTCTTCACCCCAAGCCCGCCAAGTGGCGCTGGCTCAGGAATGAGCTCGGCGAGATCGAGGCGGACGGTGCCGGCGAGCCTCTGGGCGAACCGATCCCCTGCGTCTTCGTCATGCTCAACCCGTCGACAGCAGACGGCGAGACCGATGACCCGACTATCCGCCGATGCGTCAATTTCGCGAAGGCCTGGGGATATGACCGGCTCGAGGTGATCAACCTGTTCGCCCATCGCGCCACCAACCCGCGCGAGCTTCTGGCGCTCAACCACAATGACGATCCCGTTGGTGTCGACAATCAGCGCCAGGTCGAGCGCGCGATCGAGGGCGCCGGGCCGATCGTCTGTGCCTGGGGCGCGCATGGCGGGCATCTCGGCCAGGACGAAACGATGCGCGGCTGGCTCGGCAATCGGAAGCTGTTTGCGCTCAAGATCACCGCGGCCGGCCATCCGGCTCACCCCCTCTACCTTCCAGCCAACAGCAAACTGCACAGGTTCGTGCCGTGAGGACCGAATGATGCTCACGCTGACCGATCACGTCCGCGAGATGGTCAAGCTCGGCATGAGCAATGCCGAGATCATCGCAGCATTGCCGCGCCACAACACGAAGTCGATCCACGTCACGGCGGCAAAGGAGCGCCAGAAGCTCGGCGTCGTGCGGGAATATCTCCACCGCGGTCCAGCGCTCCAGATCCCGCGCAAGCTTCACAAGGTGCTCGCCCAGCAGGCCATCAGCCGCCTCGGCGCGAATGCCACTGCCAACGACATCGCACTCAACATTCTGACGATCGTCGTCGATGACGATCTGTTCAACGCCATTCTAGGAGAATGATAATGATGCCACGCAAGATCCTTCCGTCGCGCCGGCCACAGGTCACCTTCGCAGTCAAGCACGGTCTCAACGACAGCAAGCACAACACGTTCACCGTCTCGATCGGCAGCGACGGTGATACCGAGAATATCCGAGAGGTATTCATCGGCGGCCGACCGAGCGAGCAGATGAACATCATGCGCGATTCCGCGATCCTGATCAGCCTGGCGCTCCAGCACGGGTGTCCACTCGACACCATCGTGCACGCGCTGACCCGCGACGACTTCAACCAGCCAGCGACGCCAATCGGCTCGGTGGTCCACGGAATCGCGCAATATCTGCAAGGAGGGGGTGATGCGCCAGCAAGTTGAGCGTGTTTCTGACGAGGTGGACGATGCGAGCGAGCCCCGTCACCTCGACGCGCATCATGCCGGCGTGCTGTGCGCCGCCTTGGTATCATCGGCCGGCGTGGGAGCGCTGCTGACCCATTTGGCGTACCAGTATGGCTGGGCTGGCGCTGCCCTGTTCGCGATCATGGTCGTCGTAACGATGCTCGCATTCGCCGACACTTTTCTTGTGCGCTAGATAGCAACTTTTTGTTGGCAATTGACCCTGCTTGCTTTGATTTGATGCTCGTTAAATACAGGGCGCCGACCGTGGAAGATGAAGTGACCTACAAGCTCGTCATTCTTGACGCGGGGCCTTTTTAGGAGGAATCGCGGTAGCGGCGCCTTTCGAGGCAGGCACGACCGAATGGCTCGACTATATGAGGGGTTGGAACGATGCCTTGGATCGCTTCATGCAAAGCGCGGGTGAAATGAACAACCACTGGCTGACATCCTCCGCCGTATTTGCCGCCGAAATCCCGGTGGATAATCATCTTATCGAAGTGCTTGATGCCACAACGTGTTGCGGCATCCGCAACAACATATTACGATAAAATCGTAATGAGGCCCCGCTGAGCTGCAACCCAGCGAGGCCCCGGAGCCTGCTCTCAGGCTCGCTTAAACAGCGTGATGATTGCGACCGTTGCCAAAACATAGGTAGGCAACAAACTTAGAAACATATAAGTGCTCATCATTCCTCCTTCCTGCCTGGCTCATCAGGCAGGAAGGACTATAAGCCGCAACCAGTAAATTCGCGATGGCTGTCGGCCGTCATCCACTGTCACAGCGGTGGTGGCTAAAGCGGCGCCTCAAACTCGTCCAGACCGGGCGTTTCCATGATCTCGTAGTTCAGCCAGCGCTCGGCAAATTGCTTGTTGGGCGGCACGAAGGCATGACTCTGTTTGATGTTGCAGGTCGTACACCTCATCCGCCTCGCCACCGTGGAGATCGCTGTCATGAGGCCTTTGGTGCCACCAGGCATAATCTTCTTTTCGGGCACCAGAGAGCGATGACCGCACCGCGTACAGACCACAGCGAGATCCGTGCCGTAGGTGTGCAGAGTGTGGAGATTGTCGTTAGGGCCGGTCATCTGCTTTCGGCGCTGTCCCTGATTACGCGTCCACCCTGTTGAAGAGTGAGCCGAGTGCCAGGCATCTGTTCGACCAGGATCTCATAGCAAGCGATCGCAGCACTGATTGAAGTCGAGCCGCCTTGGGTGCGAACAATCCGCATCCCGTCGTCCGTCCATTCCTGGATGAGGAACGACAAGCCAGCGGGCTCAACTACATGGTTTGACGGCGGATATTTCTTCAGACCCATGGCGAATCCCTTGCAGTTGTTCCTGTTATGTTCTCATCGAATAGGCGTGTCAACCGAGCGGCCCGGTGGTGGCTTTGGGTAGTCGGCGAAGCCGACGAGCCAACACACAGTCGTCAACTTTTTTACGAAAAATAGCAACTTAATGTTGACACTGTGAGCCGGCGACTCTATGTTCGCCTTGTCAACGAAACGTTGACTAGAAATTGGAATTTGGAAATGAAACATCGCTATGCGACGGGCCCACCATGTGGCGGCATCAGGAGGTCGAACCAAAAAACGGGAGAATGAAAGTGTCGGCGAGAAGCCCACCAGGAATGCAGACGAGCGCCACCTGGACCAGTACTAGACAGATTGAGGCGCGGTATATGATGATCGAGTCCAGGCGCCCACCACCATGATCGACAAAGACAAGATCGCCGCTCGCATTCGCGCTCTGCTCGCGAAGACCGTCGAGAACGGCTGTACCGAAGATGAGGCAATTGCCGCCGCGGCCAAGGCCGCGGAGATGCTGGCCCGCTACAACCTCACGATCGATGAGGTGCAGATGCGGGAGAGCGCCTTCAAGAAGCATACGGAATATCACGAAGATCCCGTCGGCGAGCGCCTCTGGAAGGTGGCCGACGGCATTGCGCGTCTCACCGGCGCTCGCTACTGGCAGTCGCGCAAGGGCGTGTGGCCGATCGAGATCAGCTTCTTTGGATTCGACCACGAGGTCGACGTTGCTCGCTACCTGCTGGAGATCTGCGCCAGGGCAATGCGGCAGGAGTACAAGCGTCTCGAGCGCGGCGTGGCATTGTTGGTGCCGGCCGCTCGTCGCAGGCATGTCCTGCCCTTTCTGGATGGCATGGCCGACAGGCTCAGGCAGCGCATCCGAGCATTGAAGCCGCCAGCCCCGACAGGTACCGGTCTGATCGTGCTCCACGACGAGTTGGTCGCGCAGGCGATGAAGGATGCGGGTCTGAAGACAGAGAAGATGGATGCGCGCCGCAGCCGGGACTACGAGAAGTCATACGGCGACGGTGTTGCGGCCGGTGACCGCGTCGGGTTGAATGAGGGCCTACGCGGGCCGACGGATAATGCCAGGAGGATTGGGCGATGAGCGTTCTCGAAGACTTAATCGGGAAATGCATCGGGCGTTTAACCGACCAAGAGGAGTTCGATCTGCGCTACGACACAGCGAGTTGGTCTGCAACCGTCGGGCAATTTGACTCCGACGTGAAATCTGGAGTGTGGATCAACGAGACCACAGCGGAAGGAGAAACTGCAGTTGAAGCCGTGCAGAACCTTTTGATGAAGTTGGAGCAATGAGCTAGCCCGTAATTGTGATCCGGACCAGCTTGGCGCTAAAGTTGACGAGTTCGATGGAAATTGCCGCGTGGAGGTACCTCAACTCGTGAGCAACCTCGAGAAACTCATTGCTAAATGCATCGAGCGCAAGGTTGGAAACAGCGACTTTTCGCTCTTCTATACGGCCAAACATGAGTTGCCTTGGGAAGCGCTCATTGGCAGCAACCGCGATGAAGGGGGTCTGATAGAAGCCCGTGGCATGACCGCTTTAGAGGCGGTCCAGGAGTTATTTAATCTACTAGTGGAACAGAATCATCATCAGCATATTTCACGTACTCCGCGCCGCACGCACTGAGGCACGATCGCCGAAAAGGAGCAGCGCGGCATGTTCAACTCGTGAAAGCGTAGACAGGTAATTTTTGACAATGAATTTGCGATGGGAACGACAAGGTAGCGCGGGGTGGGACGCCTATCAGGGATCCCTCCGTGTGGGCTTCATCGTGGAACGCGACGACAGCGCATTCTATTACAGGATCGCTGCCGTCGATATAAGGTCGATCACAGAGGGTTTTGGGGAAGCAGCGTCGCTCGAGGCAGCACAACAGGCAGTAGAGCGTGGGTGGGCCGAATGGCTCGACAGAGCTGGGTTGATGAGGCGTACCGACGTCGACGGTGTCAGGTACGGTCTCAATGCCGCTGCCGACTACCTCGAGGGAACTGCCGATGGTGCTGCTGCCATAGCGACTGTCCATGAACAGGCTGGCGACACCGCGGCGGCCGCCGAACATAGAGCCGAGGAGCGCTGGGCTCGCACGTACTCGGAACAAATTCGAGAGCTGCGTGCAGATGTGGTGAAGGCCACGCCCAGGAGCTGACTTCGTCACGGAGTCAGTGACGTGCCGCAATCGGTGTGATAGCCATTGGTCTGCCGGTCCTTTCCAATATGGTCCACCCCAAAAAGTCACCTTTTTATTGACAAGAAGGTGCGGTGGTGTTTCAACGAGGCTCGACCCAACCGACATTACGGGATGAGCCATGGCAGCGGCCGAGAACTACAAATATCCCGCATCGTCTCCTGTTGCCACGGGCGCCGCAGTCGTACCGAGTAACACCCAAGACCTCGCGACCGTATCGCGCGTCCTATGGGTCGGCACAGCCGGGGACCTCAGGGTCACACTGCGAGACGGCGGCGATATCATCTACAAAAATGCGCAAGGTTGGATGCCGATCAGGGCGACCAAAATCTGGGCAACCGGTACCACGGCAACGGATATTGTGAGCCACTGGTGATGTTTGGCTTCGGCTTCGATTTCGCCATTCCGTCAGTGATACGGCGCGCGGGCAAGATCTACGATCCGGATGCTTCAGCCCTTTTCTCCCGAATGACCGCGCAGTTGACGAAAGACGACAAGGCTGCGATCAATCAGTTCTTCGTCACTATGAAGTCGGACGGCACGTTTGACCAGTGTGACTGTCTGTACTTTGACGGAGCGTTCAACGGTGCCGACAGTCTCCAGAACTGGCGTCAGAACGCATATAACCTAGACAATGGCTCAGCTATTCCTGCCACGTTCCGCACGAGGCGTGGTCATACCGGCGCGACTAACACGACCACGAGGCTGGACAGTGGGTTCAACCCCACGGCGGCCCCCGGCTGCAAGTACACCCGGAACTCTGCCTTTGTCGCGGTTTATATACCCACCCCTATCGCAGGGAACAACCGCCCTCCTATCGGTGCGGGCGACACCGGCGTCACGTACATCCATCCGTTCTACACCGACGGCAAGATCTACGTGCGGGTCAACGCGAGCACCTCGTCTGGGACCACGGTGACCGATGCCACGGGCCTGTCCGCTGGCAATCGGTCGTCCTCGACTGACCTGAGAACCTTCAGGAATGGCGTCAAGCTGTCGACGGATGCCACGACCAGCACCGTTGTGCCAAACAACAACTTCTATGTCGGTGCGTACAACAATGCGGGAGCCGTTCAGGGCGCGGCTCATCAGGTCTCGTTCGCGGGCTGGGGCGGCTCTCTGACCGACGCCCAACATGCAACCCTGAACACAGCCGTCACAACCTTCCTGAACTACCTTTGGGCAAAGTACGAGACCGAGACTTGGAACTACCTCGATCAGATTGCATCCGACGTTCAGTTGCAGACTGCTTACGGTTCCGCCAGCTACGCCGATTGGTATGACGCTGATTGGATTAAGCCGCTCAAGGCCGCAGGCATTTGGCAGAGGGGAGACAAGTTCCACCTTCTTGCCAATTACGATGCGCAAGCAGCACAGCGAAATGCGATCAAGCCGCTCGGACCGTTGGCACCTGTCAACGCGCCGATTTTCACAAGAGACCGCGGGTACACAGGAAACGGTACAAGCTCTTACTTGACTGACGGTGTCCAAGCCGTCATCTCGATGGTCAACGGGAGCCAGAACAATAATAGTATCGGTGCGTATATAAATACATCCCGTACAACAGGCAACAACACTTCTTGTGTTTGGGGCTCACATTCTGCGCACAACGTTTACCCTATGTTGACAGCCCCGTTGGTTCACAGGACACGCACCTGTGATTCCGGAGTCGGACCTAACATTCCCATGGCTGTTGGTAACGCCAAGGGTTTCGCTCTAGGCAATCGCAGGGCCGCCAACTCAAACCGGTATGTCAAGGACGGCATTCTTGTACAAGATCCCGGTGAGGCATCCGTAGGAGGGTTCACAACCCAGGTACATATGGCGTTAGCCTTGTCAAACGGGGCGGCTATACATTTTAGCACAGACCGGGTTGCCTTCGTCTGGTCGGGGGCGAGCCTGACCAACCAGCAGGAAGTCGATTTTAATACAATCGCAGTGAACGCACTCACTAAGATAGGAGCTCAGGCAGCATAATGGCCGTTCAAGCTTTCTTCATTCTCGACCAGGATCAGGAAACGGCTGCAGAGGCATTGAATACGCCTGAAGCCATGGTTTTGGGGATTCCCATCAACAACCCACTAGCCAATCAGCTAGGGCTTGGTACCCTCGTCGGGAAGTTCTTCGTCCCTGCACTGCTGATGAATGACCCGGCCTACACGGGGTTCTACGACTTTTTCGAGAATTACCAGATCCACACCGTAGAGAGCGAGTTGCTGGTTCTACCGGTGATCATATAGTCTCGGGACATCACCGAGGTGCCTTCTAAGGGCCGCTTCAGCGGCCTTTTTCGCCTGTCCATGTTGACGTTTTCGCTTGTTTGTCATCAAAAAGTTGCTTAATGTAGTCGGACGTTCCCAGCCAAGGAATCCCCGATGTCAGACCCATTGCGCCGCATGGTCGGTGGCACGCACTATCTCAAGCTCGAGGTCAGCCCATTCGAATTCGCCCACCGCAACCAGTGGGACGCGACCTCCTTCTCGATCCTGAAATATCTCACCCGATTCCGCGACAAAAACGGTCTCCAGGACGTGGAAAAGTCCCGACATATCGCTGAACTGAGGGCGGAATTCCTCTCATTGTCACCGCCGACGGCACGCTTCGAAATGCCGATGAGCGAGTATATCGAGCGCAACAAGATCGCCGGCCCGGAAGCCGTGGCACTCATGACCCTGGAGTCGTGGGTCCGCGGCGCATGCGGGGTATCGCCGCTCCTCGCGGTCATCGACGAGATCATTCGTCAAGAAAATGATGTGGAGGCCCAGCCGAAACTTGACTTGGCTATGTAGTCAACATTATGTTGCAATTCTAATCCTACAGGAGATCCCCCGATGGCAAAGCGTCGTAAGGACGAAGCCAAACCCGTTGGCTTGAGCCGATATCGTTGGTGGCTGCGCCACACCGTCAGCCCCTTGGCGATCGTCGCACATGCCCGGGCGAAGCTCATCGATCGCCAGATCCACGCCAAGTCGCGGTCGGCCTAAAACCCCAAGCAGGAGACTTCCCCCATGGCATCTCGTCGTGACGATGATGAAGATTTCGGCCCAGGCATCGGGCATAACAGCAAGCGCAAGGGCACCGACGCCACCAGCGTAGCGGCAGACCAATTGCAGTCGATCGTCGAGCGAATCGAGCGCCTCGAGGAAGACAAGAAGGCGATCGCTGACGATATCAAGGAAGTGTACGGCGAGGCCAAGGCCAACGGCTTCGACACCGCCACAATCCGCAAAGTCGTCTCGCTGCGAAAGATCGCGGCGGCCGAGCGCGCCGAGCGCGACGCGATGCTGGAACTCTACCTCCAGGCGCTGGGCATGGAAGGCTGACCACTGTGAGCCTCGACGCAGCCCTGAAGCGAGTGGCCGACAAGGGGCTGCTCCTGAACAATCTCTTCCAGCACAACGACGGCACCTGGCAGGCGAATGTCCGCAAGGTGCTGGGCGCCAAAATGAGCTGGACCGAGTTCGGTAACGGCCCGACTGCCGAAGCCGCGATCGACGAGTGCCTCAGCAAGCCGTTGATCACCAAGCAGTTCCAAACGGTGGACTCGGCCGGGCTGAAGACGGCCGCCGAGAAGCCGGCGAAGCATAAGGCGCGGGAGATCGACATCTGATGAGCGCCCTCGAGGTTACATATATCTGGCTTGCCGGCATGGCCCTTACGCTCGGCTTTATCGTCACGCGTCGAGATGATCGCGGCAACCGCGGAAGTGGGTCTGGCTGGCTCGATTTCTGGATAAGCTGCGCTTGGCCGCTGTTTTGGGTCGGCGCCATTGGCGTGTTTATCGGTTGGTGTATCAACCGGCTGGAGCACGGCAGATGAGCGCTCTTGAAGACACCCTGCGCTCGATCGCGAAGCGCGGCGAGCTGAACCACCTGAGTGTCATCTACGACAGTCGGGTGGGCTTCAACGCCATGTATCGTCGGGCCACCAGCAGCGTCTCCGAGCATTGTGCTGACCGTGATCCGGTGAAGGCGATCATGTATGCCCTGGTCGGCCGGAAGCGTGCTGAGACCATGATGGCTCGAGCAGCGGCCGCCGAGCCTGCCGAAGTTCCGGCCGATCCGCCACCGGCTCAACCCACACCCGCAACTAAATCAAAACGCGACCTGGAGGAGCTCTAGATGACCGAGGCTGACATCTCCGGCAACATCATGGCCATACGCGAGTGTGTCGTTGCACCGATGCAGGCCGGACGCGAGCCGACGAACGTCGAGGCTGCGACGGCAATCGTTGCCGGCTTCAACCTACTCCACGGTTTCCTCAACGACATCAACCGGATCGCCGACGCGCTGGAGTCGACCTACATCGCCAATACCGATGTCAGAGTGCGTCGATGAAGATCTCCAGCGACCTCGCCGAGCAGATCAAGGCCGCCGATGCCCTGAACAAGCTGCTCCACGCCAACGGGATCAAGCTCATCAAATTCAAGGATGTGCCGCGGAACATGGGGAAGTCCCCCTATCTCATCCTCGCGCAAATCCTGAGCGAGGTGGCAGGCTGATGCAGATCCTCATCTACGACTGTCCCGAGGCACCAGAGCATGCCCGTTATTGCGCCAAGTTCGTGAGCGGCGGAGCGCTGATGCCCGTCGTCGCCTATCGCGCGACCATGAAGGAGGCGGAGGCCGCCGCAGCGGCGTTCCTGGCCGGCGAGATCAGGTCGCTGAAATCTCCGAAGGCGGCCAAGCCCAAAGCCGCCCCTGAGCCGCTGCCGAGCGTGCAGACGCCCAAACGGACCCGTGACCTGGACGAACTATGATCAAGCTGCACGAAGGCGACGCACGGCAGGTTCTCCGCACTATTCACAGGAGCGGAAAGCGGTTTCACGCTTGCGTCACGGACCCGCCATACGGACTCGTCTCCATTATCGATAGGTTCGGGTCTACCTCCGCTGCCCCCGCGAAACCGGGACGCGATGGTGCATTCGCGCGCCAAAGCAGAGGTTTCATGGGCAAGCGGTGGGACGGTACCGGCATAGAGCGCGACCCCGCGTTCTGGCGTCTTGTCTTCGACGTGTTGTTGCCGGGCGCATACATCGTCGCTTTCTCACATAGTCGCACCTACCACCACGTGGCGATTGCGATCGAGCGGGCGGGCTTTGTCACGCACCCCTTGATCGGCTGGGCCTATGGCTCCGGCATGCCACGGCCACATAGCGCGGCCCAGCATGTGGAGCGTTGGGCACCAGGTCGCGGCAACGAATTCAAGGGGCGAGTATTCGGCGCCGGTGCGCGCAAGCTCGCCCTGGAGCCGATCTATATCGGTCAGAAGCCATTCAGCGAAAAGAATGCGGCTCTCAACCTTCTGCGCCACGGCGTCGGCGCGGTGAGCATCGATGCGTGTCGGGTGAAGGCGAACGGTAACTGGCCGGCCAACCTCATCCACGACGGCAGCGACGAGGTGAAGACGCTTTTCCCGGGTGAGAGTGCGGGCTTCTTCGAGAGCTACCCCTTTCTCTGCGAAGACTGCGGCGATACGGGCTACGTGGTCGCAGGCGATGGCACGCATGGGAACATTTGGCAGGAGGGGTGCTCGACCTGCCTAGGGGCGTGTCTTGACGGAACACCCTTCGATCGCGAACCCCTCATCTATAATGCGAAGGCGGGCAAGGCCGACCGCGCCGGAAGCTCGCACCCGACGGTCAAGCCCATCGCCCTGATGCAGGCGCTCATTCGCCACGTCACGCCGCGCGACGGACATGTGCTTGATCCATTCGCAGGCAGCGGTACCACCGGTCAGGCCGCCCGGAACGAAGGTGTCGACTGCACGCTCATCGAACAGGACCGGGAGTCTATCGTCGATATTCGGCGTCGCCTCGATTTGCCCAAGCGGAGAGGCCCAGGTTTGGATGAGCTGTTCGGCGAACCATCCACAGATTTATCCACATTACAAAGGTGTTATAAAAAAGACATTGCCGAACTGTGACTTGAATAAATAAACAAAATCATTCGGTCAAAAGTATTTAGACCGATAAACCCGAAGAAGTATATTTTTTGGGACTGCAAAACTGCAACTATATTACTACGGGGACACCATGAGTGTGGTTGAGGATACTTTAGAGGAAGACGCGACGGAGGACTTGTGGGCAGTGACGCCAACCGGCAACTGGCGACAGGACAACATCCAAGGTAGGCAATTGGCGAGGGATCTATGCGCGCGAATGCGCAAGGACGGAGCGTTACACCTGCTCAATTTCACGATGATGGCGATGATGGAAAAGCCGCGTTGCCCAGGTATCGAGACAGGCTTCTTCCACGAGCTCGCAGAAAGAATCTGCGACTAGCGACTGGAAGCCAGCATCGTCAACATACCCCGCAGCTCTGACAAGGCGCGTGCATTCGACGTCGCCTTGTCATCCAACTCGTCCAACCTGACCACCAGGTCGCCATGAATCCGGGTGACGTCCTTGTTGATGTCCGCGATATGGCGAGAGAGCATCGACGCGATACCGTCGGCTTTGCCATCAATGGTATCGAAGCGCCCGTCCAGATCCTCGATCGCGGCCGGCAAATTTGCATGCGCGACCGTCGGCTTCTGCTGGCGCTTTCCGACTATAATGGCCGCAACGCCGCCAAGCAGAGCGGTGATGACGCTGGCAACCCCAGCCCATAGAACTTGGCTTTCCCACCACATTATATAGTTTCCCGGCGCTTGCGCGCTGCGATCAATGCCTTGGCCGCGTCAGCTCCGCAACGAGCGCACGCTAGAATAGAAAACGCAGTCACAACTCCATAGGTGGCGACGCCCGTCGACGGGCCATTCATGCTTATGCCTGTCCAAATGAAGCCCCACATGCCCGTCCCGAGGATCGCACAGCCAAGCCTTATCCAGGGTGTGCCGCCCGGCCACGAGCCGTTAATCTTGAGGCCGACCATCCACACCGAGCCGATCACAATCATGACGATCGTGAGAACGTCATCCACGACGCCGTAGTCAGTCACAAGCTGGAGGAATGGCGAGAGCATGTTGTCAGGTATGAAGCGAACCGCGACTCCGAGCGCCACCAGCAGACAGGCGAGCAACCATTCGATGTCGCGGTTGCGGCTCATTGTGCTGCCCCAGGCTGAGCCGTGCAGACAGCGTCGGCGGGCTGTTCGTAGCACTGCCGCACCTGCTCATACCAGCGGCGAGAGCCTTTCAGACGGTTGTTGGCCGTATCGGTCGCTCCGAGCGCCTGGGCGGCCAGCAGTCGCGCGTCCATACCTTCCTTGATCACCGGCACCGGGACGGGCTTCATCAGGTCCGGAGCCGGGGGCAACTGACGCTTAAGGGGCGGAGGTGATCGCACGCAGGCGCCGCACATCGTCAGCACCAAGGCGGCAGCGATCATCCGGCCGAGCGGCCAGGGCTGTCTCGTAATCATCGATCTTTTCCTGGTTGGCTTCGGCCGCCTTTTCGACAGCCCGCATCTCGTCCTGGGCAATGCCGGCGAGAGCGTTGGCGATGTTGAGATCCGCGTTTGCCGCGGCGAGCTTGGCCTCGAGCGCTGCGACATTGTCGAGTCGCGCCTGCTCGTGTCGGCCGTAGAAGTAGCTGCCGCCACATGCCATGGCGGCGAGCATGATAAGCGCGCATGCCTGGCCGAGCCTGGTAGAGAGGAAGGCGAGGGCGGCTGACATGTCAGATGCCTGACACGCAGAGTTCGCCCTCACCAACGCGGCTGGTGTCGCCCATCTCGCGGCGTTTCACCAAGCCGATAATCATCCTGCCGCCAGCCTTATTGAAGGCCGTCGCGGCGTTGCAGCTCGCCTGATATTGCCCGGCCTGCCCGAGCCTGGCGGCCGTGGAGCCGCAAGCATTGCCGACCCCGATGTTCCAGGACAAGGAAACCATCATCGCCTGCCACGCCACCGGCCGCGTGTCGAAATTGTCGATGCATCGTTTGAGGCCGGGGTAGAACTCCTTGGCGAGTCGCCCTTGCAGGCGTCGATCGCATCCTGCCGGCGTCTCGACCATCCCCGGGGTGACATTCTTCGTGTCGCCGTCGCAGATCGTCCAGACGGGCGGCCGCGCGATCCGGTCATAGTAGGCGCGGAGTTCGCGCCCCTCCCATGGCTTGATCAGCGAGTTCGCCGCGAGCGCGACAGCAGATGGCACCGGAGGTTCACCGGACTTGGTGACGTACCAGACACCTCCGACCGCCGTCGAGATCGACATGACGGCTGCGATTGCGGTCTTGGCCCGGTTACTTGACCTGATCGGCTGGGTTGGCATTGGTGATACCTTTCTGAGCGACGAGGCGCGCGAAGAATGCGGCGGCAACGGTCAAGCCGGTCACCGCCGAGAAGAGGCTTTGGGGAATGGGGAGGATGCCGCCGAGAATGGGCCATGCCGCCTCGATGCCGGACAGGATGGCGGCGATCAGCATGAGCCGTACGCTCCAGGCTCGACGCAGCACTACACGCCAGTTCTCCACGAGCGTCATGGCCGCAACTCCCTTGCGAGGAGGCGCACTTTTATAGTGACGAGGCAGGCAAGGACGCGCATGTGGGAAGCCCTAGTTTAGCTCGGACTAAAGAGGTATGCCCATTTTGTCAATAAAAGAGTGACGTTAGTACCACTCGATTACACAGCCGCCGTCCTGTCCAAACCCCTGATTGGTGATCGAGTTCTGCCCAGCCTTACCGAGAACGATCATGATAATGCTGTTTGGAAGCACGGCCGGATCGCCGATCGTAAATGTCTTCTCGACGTAGCCAGCGCCGCCACCGCCAGATTCAGCACCGTAGCCGGCCATGCTGAGCGATGGCACGGGCACACCTCGGGTTGGGGTCGATGTGGTATAGCCCACAGTGCCGGTCCCGTTGATGTCGCCACCGGTGCCAACACCACCAGCGCCGCCGCTGTATTGCGCTTGCCTTCCCTGACCGCCCGTGGCTTTGAGGCCGAGTGCATCGATCTTGGAGTCACCACCTGCAGTGCCGTACCCGCCGCCAGCGCCGCCTACCTGGCCGTCCGTCCTAGCTCCGCCGCCGCCAGCGCCGGTCATGCGGAAGCGGATCTGATTGAACACGGGCGGCACTGTGAAGTAGAAGGTACCGTTGGTCCAATATTCGGCCGAGCCCGCCTCTACCGACGGGGTCGCCATCAGGAAGTGGCGAACAAGACGGCTCATACTTGCCCCAGCGCGGCGCCTGCCGTCCAGATCGCATCGGCCTGGGCCGAGGTCATGCCGGCGAATTCGATGAATGCCTCGACGAAACGGTGGTGCCGGTGGAATTCCTGCACGCTGCTCAACAGCATCTCGGCCTGAAACTGATCGTCCGGTGTCGGAAGCGTGGCGATGAAGTCGATGAATTGCTGAGGGAGCGCCCCGGTTTTCACGGCGGCAAGTGCAGATTGCTGGCTGATGATCGGCGGATTCTGCATCGCGACGACGGTGAAAAACTGCCAGCGAGAGAGCGCCTCCGGCACGATCGGGGTGTCCAGCTCCACGTCATAGCTGGTCTTGATAATCCCGCCCTCGAGCGAATAGCGCGCCTCGCCGACGACATGAAAACCGACAGGCGGCACAAACGGCTCGACCGGCGCAAGACCGATCGCATTGAGCCCCTCGGCCGTCCAAAATTGCTCGATATTCATCGGGTAGAGCACACCATCATCATCGGGAAGACGCTCGCCGAGCCAGGGTTGCATGGTGTCAATTCGGAAGAGCATGGGATTTCCTATCTCAATGCCATGGCGACGCCGGAGTATGGGCTGACGCTCGTGCTTGGGGTTGCGGTGATCGAGACGCTGCCGCCGCCGACCGATTGCAGACTCGCGCCGCTATGCCGGGCCTGCGTCGAGCCCATGACCGCATCGACGTCCTTGGTCAGAAGGGTCCAGGTCCAGGAATAGGCGCCGGTCTGATAGCCGAGCACATATCCGAACATCAGGGCACCGGCCGACACACCGCTCATGGATAGGTTCAAGGGGCTTGTGCCGGCGCTGGCTGTCGCGACGGGAGTCAAGCTCTTCAGCTTCTTGGCTGACCAAACCGTACAGCTCGCGCGAACCATTGCGGCACTGAACGTCACTGTCACATTGGCTGTGGTATTGCTGCCCAGCGGTGGCACGGTGATGACATAGAAGGCGGACGTAGCGAAGGAATTGGCTTCGAGGCGGACTTTCTGAACGCCCGATATGGCGTTCCAAACCACCGACGAAATCGTGCGGGTCGCTGCCGACATACCGCCTACTGCGACAATGAGGTACTGCGTTTCGGTCGAGGCTGGCACAGTGGCGCTGAAGCTATATGCCGACGCACCCGCCGAACTGCTAGCTGAGCCGAGGAGGCTGTAGCTCGGAAGCGATTTCCGTTTGCGGACGCGTGCGATCAAGCCTGGGAGCATCAGCCCAGCCCACTTGCGCTAATCGAAAGCTGAATTTCGTTCGTTGCCGTGCAGCGCCAGTCGATGATCGTGATTGCGTTCGCAGCGCTGGCAATAGCCTCGGCGGTCTGGCCGTCCCACTTGTAATAGGAACCGTAGGCAAGGGTCCGCCCGCCCGTGGCGTCTTGCTTGATCCGGAAAAAACCGGTTTCTCCGACAAACGGAGCGTTGGACGGGTTCGCCAACGTGGCGTTGGTTGCCAGCGACGCTAGCTCGAAATTCCAGCCAGCGGCGAAATCCGGCGTGATGGTTGAACCAGATACCAAGTTGACGACGGCCGCCGCCGCTCGCGCTTTGTCGGCGGTTATGACTTTGTCAACAGTGCCGGCCGCAAGTTCGGCCGCCGTGCCGATGCTCTTCGAAGCGGCACTGCCAAGCGTCGGCTTGTTGTCCAGCGCATTGTAGTCCGTCGTGCCGGCCGGGCCGGTTGCGCCAGTATCGCCCTTGTCGCCCTTGGGGCCGGTAGCACCGGTATCGCCCTTTGCGCCAGTGGCGCCCGTATTGCCGGTCGGCCCCTGGATACCTTGATCGCCCTTTGGACCCTGCGGCCCCTGATCGCCGGTGTCGCCCTTTGGTCCTGCCGGTCCGATGCCACCTTGCGGGCCCTGGTCGCCAGTGTCCCCCTTTGGTCCGGCAGGTCCGACATCGCCCATGTCACCTTTGTCGCCTTTGTCGCCTTTATCGCCCTTGCCAAAGGGAATGCCGGCTGACCAACCGGAGACGCCCTGGCGGATGTAAAGGTTACCCTCATCCGTTGCCAGGAACGAAAAGCCCGACGGCTGCGCATCGTATGTGGAGCGCTCCGCGAAAAGACCTGTGGCATCGACGGCAAATGCCTCGCCACGGTCGCCCTTATCGCCCTTAGGGCCAGTGGCACCAGTTGGCCCGACGGAGCCCGTTGCGCCGGTATCGCCTTTGTCGCCCTTTGCGCCGGTAGCACCGGTGTCTCCCTTATCGCCCTTCGGCCCCTGCGCGCCGGTATTTCCCTGCGGACCTTGGGCGCCCTGTGAGCCGGATGCACCGGTATCGCCCTGGTCGCCTTTGGCTCCTTGGTCCCCGCGGTCCCCCGACAACACAGCCATCGTCGATACGGCACTTCCGCTGACGAACGGGCCAGAGTGGGCGACATGGGTCAGCGGGAATTTGACATAGGTGCCGGCGTCCACCGGAGCGCCGAAGCGATAGATGGACCATGTCGAGGCGTCGGCCGAGGCGACAAGGTGGAAGAGACCCTTCCAGGTCGAAGTATTCGACCCAAGCGCCGCCAGCCACCCGCCGACGGGTGTCCCGAGCCTCTCCGTCTTGGAGAAATAGCCGAATGTTGCGGTGCTCGGGTCTGCGGAGTTGAGGGCGAGTTTACCGGTGCCGGGGTCGAGATCGGCGGTGGCAGGTGAGAAGTCGTATGCGAATGTCGGCGAAATCCCGTCCTTCAGCGCGAAGCTGTCGACCTCAACACCCAAGAACCGCGCGTCATCTGTGACGCCGTCGGGATCGTAAATCGGCATGATCTCCTTGCCGGAGAGTGCCTTCTTGATCGGGCGCGTGCTGAGGTCTGCCATTGAGTTACCTGTACGGATAACGCTGGCGGATCTCTTCGACCTTGACGAGCCATTGCCCGCGGGTCGCCTCGCCACGCTGGAATTTCATGAAGAGTGGATCGGCCTCGAGCACCATGGCCGCGTTGCGCGACTGGCGCTGGCCGGCATTGTAGGTCTCGACGATCTCAGCGACTTCCTGCTCGGTCAGATCGATGATCGGTCGCGAGACCGAGAAACCCTTCTTCGGGTCATAGGTGACCTGGATGTCGCCGACCTTCTGCTTGAAGGAGTCAAAGTCGGGCACCACTGCCTGGACCAAGTGCCAGCCGTGGCGCTCTTGATCCTGCTCGCTCAGCAGATGGAAGCCGGTGATATTTCCGAACTCGGTAGCCGGCGAGGTGCGGAATTCCGTCACCGTGTTGCCGTCGAGATGGACGTAGAGAACAATGCGCATCAGGGGCTCTCAGGTGTATTTGCCGTAGACAGTCGCGCCACCGTCGCGGCTCCAAAACACCATCCAGTCGGTACCGGATGCACGCGGAGTTCGAACGGGCGTGGTTTGGAATGTGCCGTCGGCTTTGATCCACTGGATGGTCGGCCAAATGATGCTCGCGCTGCCGCCGTTCACCAGCTCGAGGAACAGGTTGGTCATCGTTCCGGCCGGCGACCAGTTCGAGAACGCGACTGTGCAGGCGCCGCCGATGATCAGCTTCTTGGCTGACCCGGCTCGAAGGTCCAGGGTGACAGTGCCGGTGACTATCGTGCCATGGTCGACGAACGTTTCGGTGAAGTCTCCATTCGGCACCGTCCACTGCGCGCCGTCGAAATACATCTGACGGTTCTTCTGCGCCTTGACGGTGGCACGCCAGCCCAACTTCGGAACTAGATAGACCCAAACCCCATTGTCTCGCACCGCGACTTTCTGGTCATTCACGCCGCCAGAAACAATGTAGATCACCCCGTCGCTCGGGGTCGCCGGCAGTGCCGATATGTCTTCCACGGCGAGCTGTGAGACGGCTGAGACGGTGAGCATATTGGGGTCCATCCAGAGATCCCAATTGCTGTCGCCGCGCGGCGCGTAGCCTCCGAGGCCGAGTCCGGGGAGTGTGCGCTGTGAGGGCATTCGTCTATCCGTGTTGACGAATGACCACTATCATCACTCGTCAGCTTACACAACAAAATGTTGACAAACTAGGTGCCGTAATCCACCCCGTACCTGATGCCGTAGCCCGATGCGCTGAGCTGATAAAGCACATGGCGACTGGTTGAGGTGAGCGACGGGAAGCCATCGCGAACCGACGACACCCTGACAAAGAAATAGGTGTCGACTGTCACCACGCCAAAGTCGGCGAGCGGAATGTCCAGCGACGTTCCTACGATGCCGGTGTAGCTCTTCACCATCGTCGTACCGTCGGCGGCCAAGAGTTCCACCGTGGTCGTCTGTCCATCCTCGGGTGGCACGTCGGCGTCCGTCCAGCGCAGGACTTGCGCCGTCTCCGTCAGCCGGTTGCGCCTCGACCAGGTGACCGTAATGCCGGAGTCGAGGGCGTTGATCACGGTCAGTACGGAGTCTGTCCCATTGAGCTTTATATTCGCCGGGCGGTAGGGCCGATAGATACGGTCGGTGAGATCGGCTATCTGGACGGGGGCCTCTTCTACCGGAAGCTGGTCGATCGGGGTTTTGGTCAGCAGTTTGTAGCTCACGCTCTCGCCGTCAGACCGGACAGTCGGATCAATTATCGTCGTGCGCGGGTCAATGAACCAGATGTAGGCTCCTGCGCCCCAGGCCAGTGGCACCGTGTCGAGCACACCGCGACGCACGACGCAGGTGCTTTCCGACAGCGACTCCACGGCGCACAGCTCGAAGATCGTCGGGTCATCCTGGTTCTCGATCAGCACCGTCATGCCGACCTCCAGCTCGCGGCCGCTGTAGTTGGCGATCGGGTAGAGGTCGGTTTGGTATTCCGAGGGGAGGGACGACGTGATGACGCCGAAGCCCTGTTTGTCGATCGAGCACACGCTCAGGAATTTCAGATTGCCGACGATGTCGGTTTGGAGCGCCATGACGTCGAGGGTCTTGATATCGCGGGATGGATCGCCGGTGAGCAGCAGGGACCGGCATTCCGGATACTGGATCTGCTGGGCTATGGTGTCACCGAGGCCGACGGCGACGAAGTAATAGGGCGATGTGTCGAGCCTCGAATAGGAGATTGGCTCTGCCTGCCGACTCTCGTCGACCCACTGTGTCGGCGGAGCGATGTAGACCGCGTCGGCGAAGCCAAAGATGTCCTCATTCATCGTGAGGATGATGCTCGGATCGTTGGGCTGACCGTACTGCACCTGCATCACGCGCATATAGGCTCGGCCGACACCGCGCTCAGGCCAATGGAATGCCACCACGTCACCCGGCTTCGTCGCCCAGAACCGATGATCGACAGCGACCGTGGCTGCAATGAGCGGCGTGGAGGAGTTCTGGACATCTCGTTCCGCCAGCCGCATTGCCAGGTCGGCATTGCGCACGCCGTAATAGTTGCGCGAGTCCGAGATGACCGCGCCCTGGATCATTATATTCGCATCAGCGTGGGCGGTGACGGTTTCTTCCTGCTCGTTCTCGGGGTTGGTCCAAGTGACCACAACCTCATTGACCGTCTCACCCCAACCCTTGCGCTGGAAGGACTGGAGGGTGGCATTGTCGGGCGATACGACCGGCAGACTGTCTTCGTCGTAATCCTTGCGCAGGAGCTTGAGGAAGAGCTTGCCGGTGCGGGGGTCGAGTGCCAGCGTGCCGGAGATATGGTCGGCGATCTCGCCGATGAAGTCCTGGATGGTTGCCTGCTGGTTCCAGAGCATCGACAGGCCGAAGCTCTCGTCGCGAAGTGTCTGCGCTGCCACCAGGAAGGAGTCGACGTCGATGATCGCCGCCGATGCGCCCATGCCCCATTCCTGGTTGGTGAGGCATTCGTAGATCATATGCGCCGGGTTGGCGTTCACGCCGATCTTCGAGTTTGAGTCCAGGCCACGCGGCTTGCGGCTGACGGTTACCCAGATCCCGGGCACGCTCGGATTATTCGAGCCCCACTTATAACCGCCAAATTTCTTGTTGCCTTTGACCGAGCTCAGGACGGTATCGACAAGTGCTTGGCCGAACGTGTTTGCCACGGCCGTAGCCGCGTCTCGACCTCGAAAGAACAGCGCCGCGATGCCGCGAAATCCCGGCATGTCCTGCGGCGTTCCATTGGTGACGAACGCGCCCGTGTCGCTGCCCGGTAGGCTATTGGCGAGACGAACCGCCGCATTCGTTGTGAGAAGCTGGTCTGGGCCGCCCATATAGCACTCGACGGTGCCCACGACGCCGCCCTGCTCTTTGTCGCCACCGAACAAGCCGGGCATGGAGGTCACGACAGCCACATTTGACGTGACGGGCGTGAACACGGTGATCTTCTTCTCGTTGATATAGAGCGCGTCGATCGAGTCCACGGGCCCGCGGCAGATGCCGTAGTGCATGGAGAGCAGATAATCGGCTACCTGCGTCTGTTGGCCACCGGCCTTACCGCCCATTCCCATTATGAAATTCCTCGGTTGCGCAAGGTGCGCTCCACGATATTGATCGCATCTGCATCACCGACGGCCAGGCAATCACGAGCCGGGATGCCTTCCTTGAAGGCCTTGCGCGCATCGAAGCCATTCAGCTCCAGCCATTTGCGGAGACCGGACGGGCAGTAGCCGGCACGGCGCGCATCCGTCGCGGTGATCACAAGGCCGTCGATATCTTCGTCGCGGAACGGCATCAGTTGACGTACCTCGTGATGACCTGCTTATCGCCGAACCAAAGGATGTTTGGGCCCTGGACGGTTATCTGGCCGAACACCACCGGGATCGGCCGACCAGCATCCACGGTCGGGTCTTGCAAATCCTGTGCGGCGGCCGGCTTCTGCTTCTTCGGCTTTGGAGTGATCGCAAAGGCGATCACCTGGAGCGCGAGTCCGATCAGGATTTGGATTAGCCAGGTAGGCAAGACTTCCTCCTAGGTGAAGGTGCCGAAGTTTTTCACGGGGTTGTTCTTGGGTATCCAAGGGCATCCGCGAAAATTGACGATGTTGTTGTGGATCGCCTTGCAGTCGTTCATGTCGTGCTTACAGCCGGCGAACATGGAGCCGGTGAGTCCGGCTGTATTTGCGTCGATCAAGCCGCTTAATGTCAACAAAATAGTGCCATCGCCCTGATCGGTAACCCCATAAATGCTGCGTGTCTGGAACCGGTTGTCGCGATCGAGCCACTCGACGGTGCCCTTATTGAATGCCGTCTTCGGTTTGGCGAGCGCGGAGGTGGGGGTGACGACAACCTTGTTCCCGCCAGCGACGGATGTGAAGGCGATAGGATTAGGGATCTTCACCGCCTTGCACTCGCCGCCATACAGACGCACTCGGCAGGGGTATTGGTAGTTGCCCAGCAAGCCCGGCCGCGCGAGCGACGAGCTCACAGGCTCACAGGTTAGGGTGGCTTCGAGGTTGTCCTCGTTGCAATTGAGTACCCGACCGGTCCACAGCGCAGAGAATTCGTGATCCGGATCTTCAGCGTGCCCCTGATATATGATCAGTGTGATGACGAAGCTCGGAGGAAATACCCGGAACAGGCCCGGGATCTCCAGGGTGCGGCTCATATTGACGTTGAGGGTCTGCTTATCGACGACGCTCATCGAGACGATGTTGTCGCTCTTGATAGGTACACGCCTGTAGATGACGGTGTTGCCGTTGAAACCCTTGAACGAAATATCCGTGTCAGCCGAGGCGTAGTAGAAATTGTCGGCTTCGTTGGTGCCGATCTGGAACCAGAAAAGTGATATGGGCGAGCCGTTGTAAAGGCTCTCCTCGCGCGTGGCGAACGACATTATTCCATCTCCACGGGGTTGGAGTGGATGCTGACGGGCAGGCCCGCGATCCAGAGGGTGAACTGAGTGTCGACCACGTCGTCGAGCGTGCTGACGGTAAAGTCGAAGGTCGCGACTTCGTCGGTTTGCCAGGCGATTGTCAAATCGTCGCCCGCGCACCGGCAGAGCGGCAACCAGCACACCATCAACACCTCATCTGGGTCTAGCGTCGATGGAAGTGGCTCCATCAATGTCATGACCGTGGCGCCGTTCAGCGCATCCACGGTCATGTTGGTGATGTTGCAGGGAATGATCGAGGTAGCTGTGATGAGGGCCAGGTTGCTGAAGCCCGCAATGCCCTTCAGCGTGGCCGTGTCGGTGCCGTCAACGTGGATTGTCGTATCGCCGGGGGCGATCGGGGATACCAGTTCCAGGTCGCGCTCCCAGGTCGGCATGAAGAAGACGCCGCGCTGCCCCTTCATGCGGAAGAAGAACCGGCGAAGGTCATCGGCATCGGCCCGCGAGCGTGAAAGAAACGTGCCCTTGATCGTGCGGCGCGGGTACTGGTTCGGCATATAGGTCTCGATCGGGCCAGCGCCGTTGTAGTCCACCCGATCGACAACGACATCGTTGGTTATCGAGAGATCGGAGCTCCAGTTCGGTCGAAGCGGGAACACCTCCACGGAGAGATGATAAGTCGGGGTCCGGCCGCCAAAGCGACTGCTGACGAAAGGATCGCCGTAGGTCTCTGTCGTAGGGTCGACCTCGAAATCGACGGCATACTCGGCCACCGTCGCCGTCTTCCTCGTCGAGCTCAACGAGGTTGCCAGCCGGCCAAAGCGCAGCGGGTATATCCGACCGCCGCCACCGGCGTTGTCGAGGCCGACGAGCACGTGGACGGTGTTGCCGGTAACACTGACGACATTGGCCTGACGCCATTTGCCCTGCAATTCCAGGGCCACGTAGGCGCCGGCTACCAGCCAGCCCGGCACCTCGGCGACATCGAACGTATCCTGGAAAGAAACCAGCGTGCTTGTGATGTCGACGGAGTCTGTGATCTCGGGGACCGCGAAACGAAGACCCTGATTGTAGGCGACGACGGTCTTGAAGTTGCGGAGATCGGCATCGGTCGGGTTGGTCGTGAAAGACAGTCGTTTCCGCGGCACCATTCGCAGGGCCCGGCGCTGCTCGACACCGGCACGCGACGTGATGATATCCGTCTTAAACTGATAGGTGACGTTGTAGGCGTTGCTCCAGTTCGGAGGGATGAGTGCGAATTTGACGTCCGAAGGCAGTACCATGGCTCACCCGAGGATCTTCCGGATTTGGTTCTTGTTGCGCTGGATATAGTTCGTGAGCACGCGCTGCCCGGGAACCGTGTCCATGGCGGCCGAGAGAACGTCAGCCGGATCGAAGGTATTGATGATCTTGAGATCTGTCGTGCCAGCGGCCGGCGCCGCACCGGGGCTCATCCCACCGTTCAGGATATTGCGGGGGTCGCCCTTGCTGAGCACTTCCTCGCCCCTCTGAAGGATCGCCGGCACTTCATCGCTCGAAAGGCCGGGCAAACCTCCGCTGTGGAATCGCCTGGCGCCCATGAATACCATTGGGTCGATGGAGCGCACGCGCGCGCTACTCTCGGATCCGATCAGACCACCGGAGTGGAATAGTGACGCGAAGAATCCACCAATGCCGCCCTGACCCTTGAAACCCTTGAAGGCGGAAGACAGTGCGTTGAAGATCGTCGCCTCAATAATCATCTGGCCGATCTTCATCAGGAAGCTTGATGCCCAGTTGAGAAATGCATCCTTCAGAGCATCGATACCCTTCTTTCCTTCACGCAGGCCGTTGAGGAAGTCGCCAAAGATGTTGCTGAAGCCACTGGCAAAGTCGCGTCCAATCCCGGAAAGCTGATCGAGGTTAAGACCGAGATAGCTTGTTTCGCTTTTTGCGTGCTCCACGTTCTCGCCAAGGTGCTCAGCACTTGCGGCGAGTTTGTCCAAGTCGCCCAGAGCCTTCTTGTCACCTAGAGCTTCGGCAAGTTCCTTCGCTTTCGGCACACCATCCTTGATCTGCTGGATGTAATTGGCCATTGCTGCCTTCGCAGCATCCATGCCCGAGCGATTGCCATCTCTCTGCGCGTCCTGATACTTCCTCCACTCGGCTTGCAGGCTAGCGTAAAGGCCCTGAATCTCGCGGATCGCATCCTTCTCGGCTTTGTTCTTCGCGTCACCGGCATGCTTCGCATCGTACTGAGCGCCGACTTCTTCCTGGATGCGCTTGATCTGCTCCTCGCTGATCGCCACGCCATCCTGGGCGGCCTTGTTTTTGGCCTCTTGTACGGCCTTGTTTATAAGCTCCTGGCGGGTCGACTCCTTCAGTCCATCGATCTCGGCCTTGCGCAAATCGCTCTGCCGCTGAAGGTCGGAGTCGAAATTCTCCTGCTTGGTGTTGCCCTTATTGTCGAGCGTGGCGTTAACGCCACCCATCTTACCAGCGGCCCATGCCTCTAGCTGGGCGACAGTCAGACCGGCCTTGAAAACGCCGGGGTTGGCACGAGCGGCTTCCGGGGCGATCTTGGCGGCGAGCTCATCCGGGTTGGCCAGCAGAACCTTGATGGCGCCACCTGCTCCTAGGAAATGAGCAAGATAGAGGTTGGCCGGCGAAGCATCCAGGCCGGCCCGCGCCAGTGCCGCAGCGTTCTCCTTCGTCAGCGCGTCCAGCATCTTGGTCGCGGATTCCTGATTGAACCGAAACGCGAGCTTCTGGGTGTCATTCAGTTCCTTTAGCTCGGGGAAGACACTGTTAAACAAGCGCAGCCAAGTGCCTTCGGTAAACTGACCGATACCGCGTGCCGTTGATGTCGTCGGCTGAGGCGTATTAGGGCTTTGCCCGCCCTCAATCCTGATAATGCGTGCGATGATGCCTTCGGCGTTGCCCGTCAAGCCCTCCACGGCTGCGCCAAACTTCTGGTTCGCCATGAATTCGGCGGCATCCTTGGCGGCATCGCGCATATCAGTCAGTTGCTTCGACAGCGCCTGGAACGCGGGAAGCGAAATGCCGGCCTGTTTGGCATACTGTTCGAGGGCCTTCTGAGCGTCCGCATAGACTTCATCGATCTTAGCGTCCTTCTGAAGGAGCTTCATGTCGGTCGACAGGTCCGGCAGAAACCCCTTCAGCTTGTTCGTCGCATCGGTATACGCCTGCTGCGCCTCAGCCGCCTTCGCAGTGTTATCCGTCAGATCTTTCGTCGCGCTGCCGACACCGTCCAATGACTTCGACGCTTCGTCAGCCGTGCCATTGAAAATCGCGAGGATGCGTTGCGCAGACTGCGCACCCTCCTCGTACTTGCGGGTAGCCTCGGCATTGGCGAGCAACTGATCGGCAAATGCCTTCACCGCCTCGCTGCTCGAAGCCGTCGCGATGTCGGAGATCTTCTTCTTGTAGTCGTCGACGTTGCCGCCGAGCTTCACCCATTGCTGCTCAAGGCGCGCGAGATCGTAGAACTGATCCTTGACACCATTGCCGTTGATGTTGGTTTGGTCGAAGAAGGATAGACTGCTGCTGCCGCGGCTGGTTTGAAGAGATGCGCGCGAGTCGTTGGCCGCCTGAGTCAGCTTGATCGAGTTCGTTTCGGCTTCACGCTTGGTAACGCCCTCGATCTTCTTGGCCCAATCATCCGCGGCCGCGCCATTCGCCACGTAGGCGGCCCGCACCGCTTCGAGGATCCGCTGGTGCTCGTCGAGCGCCTGCGTGGCTTTGTCGACGCTGGTCGCCCAATACGTCACACCGGCACCGACGATTGTGGCGATGATGCCAGGGATGCCGCCGAGAGCTGATGTCAGAGCCCGGGCCGCCACGCCGAGGCCGCCGATTAGACTGGTTGCGCCGGTGAGGGCAGTGGCGAAGGTCGCGAAGCCCGTGGCGGCGGCGCCAATTGCTGCACCGATGCGGGTGATCACGCCGGCAAACTGCATGCCGATAATCGCACCGATGAGGATTTTGAGTTCGTTGATGTAGGGGATGAGCGCGGTCAGGGCGCGCACGGCAGTTCCAGCGGCCTGACCGATAGCAAGGAAGAAGTCTCGGCCGTCGCGACTCTGGAAATAGGCCGTCAGCTTGCGCAGACCGTCTGTAAAGGCATCGATAAAGCCACCCTTGCCGACCTCGAGCAGTGCATTGAAGATGGCGTTCTGGAACTGACCAAGCGCCGTCGTTGTCGTCTTAAGCGAATCCTGGAGCTGCGGGCCGAACTTTTGCGTCAACAGGTCTGCGAATTTAAGCATGGTGTCGCTTTCCGCGAGCACCTCACCCTTCTTCATCATCTTGTCGAGTTCGGCCGTCGACACGCCGAGCGCTTCGGCAAAGAGCGAAAAGGCGCCGGGCAGACGATCGCCCAACTGCCGACGCAGTTCTTCGGACGATACCTTGCCCTTCGAGATCATCTGCTCGAGCGCGAGGAACACGCCGTTTGTCTGGTCAATCGACAGCTTGTTGACACGAGCTGCTTCGGCGACCGAAACGAAGATCTTGCGCGTATCCTCCATGGTGAAGTTGGAGGTCTTCGCGGCCACCGCAAATTTCGAATACTGGTCGGACAGCGTCTCGAAACTGATGCCGAGCCGGGCCGCCTGCTGATTCAGGAAGGCCATCTCGTTCTGGATCTTCTGGCCGTCCTGATCGAACACCACGCCGAGGCGGTTCTGTGCGGCTTCCACTGTGCGGAACGCGGCGACGACAGAGCCGAGCTGTCCGATCGCCGCCTGCAAGCCAATATAGCTCGCAGCCAGCGAGAGTACCTGGCCACGCAAACGCTGGAACAGATCCAGTGCCTCGCGCGAGCTATTGCCGGCGCTGGCGAGCCCGCTTCCGGCGCCGGCCGCTGCCGAGCCCAGATTGGTGAGCCCCTGCGCCGCCTGGCGCGCGATCGGTGGAATGTTGCGAGTGGCAGAGGCGACCTGGTTGGTAGCCTGGGCGAGCGGCTGGACCTGGGCGGTGGCCTGTGCGAACTGCGCAAAGGTCGAGTTCGAGACGCCGCGAAGCTGTCCGAGTGCCTGCGCCTGACCGATGTATGCGGCCTTGGCGGCGGCCGAGGCATCTTTCGCCAGCAGGAATTCCCGCTGCAATTCGTCGGTTGGCGTCTTGGCATCAGCCATAGCCTTGCCGAGGCGCGTCGCTTCCGCTCGAGCATCAGCGTACGCGACCTTGGCTTGCTGGATGGCTTCCACCTGGGCCTTGTAGCCGGCGACGGTTGCCTCTGGTGCCACTACGCTCTGCGACGTGGTGCCGGTGGTGCTCTGGCGCTTCAACGCAGCGCTGAGCTTGTCGACATCCACGGCCGCCTTCGCCGAAGCGGCTGCAATGGCTTCCTGGGTTGGCGCGATGCCGCCAAGGGCGGAACTCGCGCGGTTCGCAATGGCCGAAATATCCGACATCGCGCCCTGGGCCTGCTTCAGCGCAGCGGCGTTGGTCTCGTAGGCCTTTGCGGCATTGTTCGCGTCGCGGGCAATGCGATCGTCGTTGCTGCTGGCCGATGTCTTCGCGGCTTTGAGATCGGCGTAGCTCGTCTTCAACTGCTCGAGCGCCAGCTTCTCGGCACCATACGTGTCGCTCGCAGCCTGCTTTTCGGACTGCAACTGCGCCACGAGATCGCGCTGCTGGGCGGCACGCTTGACCAGGTCGTCCGACGGCGTCTGCTGCTTGCCGACAAGCGCATTCAGGTTGTTGAGGACGGTCTCGGCCTTCGAGAATTCCTTGTTGGCCTCCGTCTGGGCCTTGCGTGCAGCGTCGACAGCGTCCTTCTGCTTCTTAAGAGCAGCAGCTTCGGAGTCGATCAGGGTCGTGAGATTGGCGATATAGTCGCGGCTGACACGCTGAGACTCGGCGAAGGTCGCCATGTCGGACTGGCTCTTCGAGACGGCGTTCTGCAAACGCCCGACCGCGCCAGCGGCCTTGTCCATCTGCTCGCTGATCACGCCAAGGGCACTCAGGCCCTTGGTCTCTGCGTTGAGCTTCGTGAGCGCATCCTTGAGCTGACCCATCATGGAGTCAGCTTTGCCCGCGCTCACGGCGGTCGAGGACTGCGCGTCGGTCAGATCCTTGAGCGCCTTGGATACGCTTTCGATGGCGGCTGTTGCGTCATTCTTGGCCTTAATGACCAGGGAGACGTCTTTGCTATTACCCGCCATCTCGCGTCAACCTCTTGATCGTCTTAGAAAACTGCTTCCCGCCTTCTTTCGAGAGGATCGAGGAGACGGTCTGCTGGAGGAGGATCGCTGCGGAGGCCAGGGCGAGATTATTCCGCTCCCTGACCAAGCGCGCCTCATCCAGGACAAAGCCAACTGGATAGTGGCGGGCGAGGGGGTGGCCGTTGGCGAGCAGCAAGCTCACATGGCGGCGCAGTCCCCAAATCCAGTCGGTCAGCCCTTCGGCGCCAGCTTGGAGGAAAGTCCCCCCAGAAGGCGCGTCACCGTCTCCCAGACTTTTTTTGCTCCGCCCTCCGTCTGGAATGTGAGGCGGATCGTCTTGTCGAGCGCATCCACCTGCACGTCGATCGGCAGCATGGCCGCCACGTCAAACGCCGGCACTTCGTCGGGCTTCTCGCGGGAGGCGAGGGCGATGATGTGTGCGGCGATCCCGGGAGCGGCGATCACAAGCTCCTGGGCGACATCCCCGATGGTCTCGGCGGCAATTGCGAGGTTGCCGGCCTGGTCTTCGCTCACGAGCTGGGCATAGATCTGCTTCAGCCGTTCGCCATGGAATGCGACCAGGGTCGAGATGTCGGAGAGGGAGAGACCGCGGACGGTGAAACTCTGGCCGTCCGCGAGAGTGACCTCTTTGCGAGGCAAAGACAGGGTGAGGTCTTTCAGGCCCATGACGGCTCCTTACGCCGTAACCGGACGGGTTTCGACGTACAGAGCTTCCCGGTCGGCGCGCTTGAGGATCTCGAGCTTGAACGGGATGGTCTGCCACTGATCGGTGATCAGGTTGTAGTCGCCATTCGGACTGACCTTGATCCACGGAATCAGATAGTCCTTCTGCGACCCGGTCGGATTGCGCGAGATGAACTTCAGCGAGCCTTCGACCGAGGTCGAGCCCGAGATGATGCGCGTGCGGGTCGAGGCGAGGATATCGTAGTCGATGGTCAGGTCGTCGCCGTCGACGATGGAGCCGTCACTCAGGATGTGCAGCCAGCCCGTGGAACGATCGAGCTCGTAGTCGGTGCCCTCCACGAAGGTAGTGGCGCCCTTCTTAAGGACAACTCCGGTCTGCTTGATACCCTTGTTGCCCGTCGGATTCGCCGCCGACGCACCGAGCTGGTAGCCACGGTTGACCATGGCGTCGGCCAGGGCCTCACCGGTCACACTCGACGCCGCCACTGTCAGTGCATTCGCATCGCCGAAGAAGAACAGCGAGACGTTCTTCGGGTCGATGTTGTCCGTGGTCATCTGACCGGTGCGGTTGACCTGGAGGTCAACGGCCGCGTCCTTCTCCTTCACACCGCGATAGCTGGCGAAGTGCTCGAGCTGATCGGACGCGAAGTTCATGTTGAGGTCGGTCACGTTGCCGAGCCAGCGGAAGCCTTCGGGCTCCTGCGTGCCGGTCTTGAATTTGCTGAACCAAACCTCGCCTTTACCGAGGACGTAGTCCTGTGGGTCCAATGCCATCTGACGTCACTCCTTTGTTGGCATGTCTCTAAAATGTTGACAACTTACTTACTCGAACGGCGCCAGAATGTCTTCTGCCAATGTGAAGTTCACAGGCAAATAAAACGAGGCGCGTACCGAGGTTGCATCGGCAGGGCGCGTGACGGTCGCACCGACACGCATTCTGACGATATTGTTGCGGGGGCTGGATAGCGAACCAAGTCCCAGCGCATCGGATGTCCGGCCTTTGACGCGGGTCTTCTCGGCGGTCAAAACAGCACGGGTATAGGCGGCCAGTGTGTAGGCATGCGCCAACGGGTCGTTGAGATCCTGGTCGTTCGCCCAGCCCTGCACGATGACGTCCCATTCACCGACCATCAACGGATTGTCTTCCGCGTCGGGCTGCACCTGGTCGATCGCCACGGGCGGCTCGAGGATGGTGAGCATCGGCAGGGGCTCGTCGTCGCCGATCAGACGTCGGCCGACGAAGACATTCTCGCCCACGTCGGGCACGCCGGCTTTGAGCGCTGCTTGCATGGCATCGAGGACGCGAAGACGGAAGGGACGGGTGAAAGTGCTCATAGCTTGAGATCCACAAGGCGGAGGAACTCGCTCTCAAGGTAGTCGGCGATTTCCGGGGAAATGTCGTCTGCCACGCCCTTACTCTGGCTGTTGATGAACGCCTGATCGACGCTCGGGCCATAGAGCAGCCAGACATTAGGAAAGATCTCTTTGGCCTTCGACGTGTTGCTCGGCTTTGTGCCGGGCTTCAGCCGCATGGCCAGGCCGAGATTGTTCTGCGTGTCCGTGGTGGTCGAGCCACGGCGCAGCTTGATCAGGAAGGCATTCTTGAGGCGAACGGCGTGACCGGGCTTGATCTCTACCCTGACGCCGGGGTTGTTCCCTCGCGCCTGACCCTTGCCGTAGGTTGTGAGTGGCGGCTTGGCAAACCGAGCGAGCGACGTCGGCCGCCGCTGCGCACTGATCACGGCAGAGAGATCATCGGCGGCGGCATATTTCGAGATGCGAAGCTTGCCGTTCGTCTCGCTGAGATAATCTGCCGGGAAGGCAATCTGACGGCGAATGGCACGAGATGCTTGAGTACGACCAAAGCGCGCTGCGGAATTCACGGCCATCGACGCTGCGCGCACGATCTCGTCGGATAGATCGTCGAGGTTGCCGAGATCCTTGAGGCCTTCGATCGCCACAACGTAAGTGCCATCGTTCGCCATCAGTCGGGCTCCGGCACCGGGAAGCCGGTCGTGTCGAGTACCTTGACCACGGAGGCCGTGTGCGTGATGTCGTCGGGAGCTAGCAGGTTGTCGACCGCGTAGGCTTCATCAATGTCGAGGGAGAACACCCCGCCGCGGGCAAACCTGAGGCCGAGCGTCTCGAACTCATCGCGCATGATGAGGATACGCAGGTCGGCATCGTTGATATCGGCAAGTCCAAGCTGCACGTCGTGGCGGCCGAAGGCGCGCTGCACGATGGGCTTGGTGAAGTCGCGCACATGCACTCGCACCCAGGGTGCGTTCGGCGTGGCGCGATAGTAAGCCGGAACCCGCAACGCATTGTGCAGATCCCGGCGAGCTTTCCGCCTGGTGTCGCGGATGTCAGGCATCAGAGTCCCGAGGACTTCCGGCTGCGAGAGCGAGCGGCAGGCTTTCCGCCCTGGTTGGACTCGCCTTCACCCTCAGCTTCACCGTCGCCTTCATCTTCGTCAACGTCATCCGCATCGACGATGAACTTGCCCTTGGCCTTCGCCACGGCGACATCCTCGGCGCTCGCTTCGCGAACCGCGTTGAGCTTGGTGAGATCTTTGACCTCCGCGTCGGAGGCAGGGAAAACGGACTCGGGTTCCACGACCTCGATCTTCTTGCCGGTTGGGTTGCGATGGATCGTATGTAGTGCAAAGAGCTTCGGCATCAGAGTGATATCCTTGTTGTGTCAACAAAAGAGTGACGAAAGGCGCACAGCCCCCTGTGCGCCTCCGTCAGATCAGGCGAGAACTCGGGCCTTGAAGGTCCGGTTCGGATACACCGGGATCGGCAGGGGCGCCGACTGGTGCATAATGAAGACGTCGCCCGGGTCTTCCTCGTACCACATCTTCGGGAACACCTCGGCGTTCTGCATGCCGGAGGTGTAGGCGGCGGCATCCTCGATCGCGCCGAAGGCCATCACGCCACCGATGCCGGGGCAGGTGATCAGCACGTCGCGGGGATCGAACATCTCCACCAGCGTGCCGTCGTTGTTCTGCACCACGTCTCGATAGCTGTAGACCTCCAGGTTGTTGTCCAGCTTGCCGACATAGTTGAGCGGCTGAATGGTACGCTGGATCGTCCGGAAGTCGTTGAGGTTGACGCTCTCCGCACCGCCGTAGAACTTGTTCAGGAGCTCCTTCACACCCTTGTTCTTCCGGAATGCACCGAGGGCCTGGTACCCGAGGTACATGCGGGTGCCCGTGCCCCCGAGCTCGGTGAGATACATCGTGTTAAGCCACGAGGTGACGTCGCCGAGGATATCGTGATCGGGATCATCCCAGCGGGCGCCAGCACCGAGCGTAACGGTGTGCGCTGCGCTGCGGCCGAAGTCGATCGTCGCGTTCGGGTAGGGATTGCCGGTCTCGCGCTCGTAGGAGACCTGGACCTTGGCGTCGATGAGGGCGCGGGCCGCCATCCAGACCTGCTGCATCTGGATCGCACGCATATGGAACTGCGTGACCTCGGCGACGCGCTGGTCGAAGCGCTGGGCAGGGCCGGGAGGCGTGCCGCCGTTGAGATAGATCTCGCTCGGCGTGATATTGCGGGCCTCGGCGGCGCGAACCGCGTCCTTCGGCTTAATATACGGCGTGGTGAGAGCGCTCAGCGTCTCGCCCTGCTGCTTGAAGATCGGCTTGCCCTTTTCAGTGGGCAGCACGAACGGAGCAAGGAAGCGGTTCGCCATCGGCAGCTTGCTCAGCTTGATCTCGCGATCTTCCGAGTAGTAGCGGCCCTGGAAGTAGGTGCCCATGAAGTAGTCGGGCACGGTGTCGAAGCGCTCGTCATGCTGAATAGCGAGGAGCGCGCGGGGAGACCAAAGCTCCAATCCGGTCGGCATTGCCATTTCAAGATCCTTTCATTGTGAGAGCCGCGCGGGCCTCTGCGAAAGTTGGTGAGGAAGAAGTGACGCTGCTCAGGGCAGCGTCACGCTTGCGGTCCTGACCGAGCGCATGATGATGCTGCACGGCGCCGGGGCACCGCGGAATGCAGCGATCTTCTTGGCGGCCGAGTCGAACGTGGCCGGCCAGTTCGCCAGGTCGGGGTTGAAGACACCCTGAACGTAGACCGGCGCAGCGCGCGCAGCGCCCGTCGTGTCCACATCGATCACGGAGAAGCCGACGATCTTGGTGGGGTCGTTGGTGGAGGGAATCAGGCCACCGGCGCTGTTCTCCAGGGGCGTGCGAGCCGGGATCACCTGGTTGGTGGCGAAGACAAGATCTTCGGTCGCCACGTCCGGCTCGTCACCGGTGATCCAGCCGACGGGCCCACGAACGATGTCCTGCGACCACTGGTAGGGAATTCCGCCGAGCGTGGAGCGATCGGGAAGGTTGATGTTTGCCATGGGAATCTCTTTCCTGTTTGGCGGTTACGTGGGAGGGCTCAGGCGCTCTTCTTGCGGTAGCCCGCAAGCGTGAGAGCATTGGCGGCTCGAGCCTTGTCCTTCTCGACCTCGGTCTGAGCTTCCGAGCGGTCCTCGCCGCCGTCAGCACCGACGTTGGGCTGCTTGCCGCCGTCCATGGCCTGCTTGAAGGCGCTGTCGCGCGACTGCTGACCGCTGGCGGGCGCTTCAGCCGTCTCCTCCGGCATGTCGGCGAGCATTTCGCCAACCTGCTCAACGCTCATGCCGGTCTTCGTTGCGAAGGACATCGCGGCCTTCGGGCGCTTCTTGGCGTTCTCATGGCCGAGAATGCCGGCAAAGCGGGCACGCTCAGCAACGGCACCAGCCTCGAGACCAGCGGCATGACCTTCAGCGCGTGCGGTATCAACGGCGGCCTGATCGACCGCCGATTCGCCCTTATTCGTGGACATATCGTCTTCCTCATCATCAATGAGCAAATCAGCCGCGAACGCGGCAACGGCGTCGTCAAGCGAGCCGATGTTATCGGCGAGCCCATTCGACACGGCTTCTGAGGCGGTGAAGCAGGCGGCTTCGGTTGCCCGAACGTCGTCTGCACTCATCGCCCGGTTTCGCGCCACGGTGGCGACGAACAGTTCACCGGACTCGTCGATGCGAGCCTGGATACGAGCCTTCACATCATCGGGCAGCGGCTCGAACGGGTTACCGTCGACCTTGTGCGCGCCGAAATGGATGAAGGTGATTTTTACGCCGTCCTGCTCCAGGGCCTTGGAGTAGTCGACATGCATGGTGACTACGCCGATCGAGCCCAGCCCACCGGTGCGGGTGACGTTGACGTTGTCGGCGGTCGAAATCAGCAGGTAGCCGGCCGAGTAGGCGCTCTCACTGGCAAAGCCACGGATCGGCTTCTGCCCGCGACCCGCATACATCGCGTCTGCCAGGTCGAATGCACCTGCAACGTGACCACCCGGGGTGTCGCAAACCAGGGCGATACCCTTGACTTCGGGGTCGGCCATGCCGCGGTCAAACGCGCGGCGGATGTAGGTATAGCCGGTCGCCCAGCTTCCGAGCTGATAGCCGAAGTCATGCAGCAGCACGCCCTTGATCGGAATCAGCAGCACGCCGTTCTTGACGATGTACGGGCGATAGGCCGAGCGCCAGTCGTCCTGCGAAAACCAGAAACCGTCATCAGCCATCACCGGCTTGTCGTTGGCGAACGAAGCCTCGATCTTTGCTGACAGAAGCGCGGCCTGCTGCAGGCAGGCCTCGAACACGCCCTTCATGGCGGGGTTCACGAGCGCCGGGACGTGCTGAAAGCTGGCGAGTAGCGGGTTGTTGGTCATGAGTTTCCACTCCCGTCGCTCGGCTCAGCCGAAAGCGCGTTTTCCTGGTTCGTTGTGTCGGTCTGTTGGAGGAGGATTCCGTACTCTTCCTTCCACTCCTTCTCGCGCTTGAGCTGGCGGAGGGTCTTGCGCCAGTCGAGGCCGAGACGGGCGCACTCCATCTCGATCGTGGAGAGACCGTTGTTGATGCGGAGCACGGCCGCCTGTGTCTCCTTGAGCTCGTCAATCTGGCCGCGGCTCGCACCGACCCAATCGCAGGCGGTGAGGGCCTCTTTGATGAACGGATCGTAGAAGTTCACCGAGCGCCGGCCCTTGAGCGTTTCGAAGGAGCCCGCGTTGAAGAGCTCCTCGAACCAGAGCTGGTAGACCAGCGTTGCGAAGGTATCGGCCGTGCGCTTCTTGAGCGACTGCATCGCGCGCCAGGTCGTGCTCATGGCGGCGCGGGCTGACGAGTAGTTCGTCTGCGTGTAGTCGCGCGACAGTTCCTCGTAGGAGATGCCAAGAGCAGCAGCGATGTAGCGCAGTAGGGAGTGCTCGAAGTCCGTACCGAGCGGGCCCATCTTGCCGACGGGGCGCATCTGGAGCTTGGTGCCCGGGAACAGATGCGGGATCTTCACGCCGTCGAGGGTCAGGCCTTTGAGGCCGGCCGCATATTCTTTGATGGAGCCGAGGTATCCGGCCGTATACTCTTCGATCGCCTTGCCGACATCATCGACGCCGATGGCTGCGAGCGCCTGGGCAGGCGGCATATCGGACTCGATCGACGCGGCGAAGGTGGCCTGCACCACGGCGTTCTGAAGCATGATCTCGCGGAAGCGCTTGGTCTGCTTCATCTCCTTGAGCGCCGATACCACCATCGACATGCCGCGCGACTGAGCCGCCCGGTTGCGCTCGAAGATATGGAGCATCTGACGACGCCCCCATGGCTTGCGCGCAGGGATGAATGCAGTCTGCTGCGAGTTCGGATCGAAGAACTCGCTGGGATGCGCCATGCGAATGTAATAGCCGACGGGTGCACCCCAGCTATTAAGCCGCACACCGCCGCGCACGTTGCGGTCGTTAAGATATTGCGGCGGCGCGCGTAGCCGATCGGGATCGATGATCTGGATCGCTGTGCTGAATGGGCGGCCGCTCTCGCGAATCCACTCGACGCTGGAGATGGACTCGCCAGCGAAGACATTCGATCCGACGGCCATGCGTGCGAGGCCGGTGAGGGTGCTCTGCCTGGATGCGTCGAGCCAGTTGTCGGTCGACTCTCCGGAGAATGCGAACTTCTCCTCAACCTCTTCCTGGAACTCGTCTTCCCAAACGGTGTCCTCCTTGCCGAACAGCGTCTTCGAGGAGGGCTTGGCATTAAGCATGAAGTACGCGCCGACAACGCTATCCTTGTGGATGTCGGCGCCGCCCTGCATGTAGGCATCGTTCCGCACCATGTCGCGGACACGCGTGTCGGCGGTGAACTTCTCCGGAATGGTGTCAAGATCGGCCGAGCGTCCGGACGGTTGCCATAGCGCCAGTTCACGGTCGAAGAGGCTGGCACCTTCATGGGCCTCGCCAACGATCGCGAGATCTTTACCCGTGCCGGACGACACCCTGCGACCGCCCGGCACGGGAAGATTGCTCGACGCCCCGTCGCCAAGCAATTCTGCAATATCTGATTGAATGCGGCGAGCCATCAGGCGAACCACACGGTCGCCGGCCCGGTGAAGCCCGTGTAGCCAAGTGCGGGAAGGCCTAGTTCGGCGCGAATGAGATTGATCAGCGCTCGAAGATCCGATGCCTTTGAGGCCGCGTAGGTGACCTCTTCCCCGTTCTGATCGCGGAACTTGGCCACGCTCTCGCCGGTCATCAGCTTGAAGTAAGCTGCTTCGGCTGCTTCGAGATTTGCCTGGGTTGCAAGCGCCATGGTTCATCCGCTGGGGAAAGTTTCAGCGAGAGATAAACCACGAGATATTATTTGGCAACTATTTGTTGTCATGCAACAAATAGTTGACATAGTTATCAAGACAAACCGCTCGCAAGGTCTCTGAGACTGCGTTTCTTCTCGGGTATCGCTTTCGTCGGGATGATATCCTCATTGCCGAAAACGAGCTCGTTCTCATCCCAATGCTCAGCCCATAACGGCGGTGTTGACCAGTCGAGACGCTCCAGTCGGATCGGTGCGTGCAAGCAAATCGCGATGCAGTAGACAAGCAAGTCCCACGCTTCGTTTCGCCGGTTGCGAGGGTTTTCCCAACGATCTCCGGTACGAACCTCGGCGGTAAGCTGTTGGAAAATGAACGTCTCGGTCCAGGACGGAAAATGCACGGCGCCGAAAACGACTTCTGGCTTTCGCTCCAGCCCCTCGACCTCACGGCCAAGAATGCCGGAGACCTGGTCCTTGACCATGGTGCTGTTGATAAACAGCACAGGTACGTCACCGCGCCCACCGGCGCTGCGCTGCTTGTTCGTCGAGTCAGGGAACCCCTCGCGGATGCGGGGTGCCGTCTTGGATGGCTCACCCTTCACGAGGCGGAACCGCTTGTGGTGACCTTCCGGCTTTCCGCGAAGATACCGCCAGAACGCGTAGGCATTGGCGGTAACACCGTCGCGGCCGCCAGAGTCGCAGGCAGTGATTTTGATCGCCATTCGACGCCCACTGTCATCGTCCAGCGGGTAGGTACGCTCGATCACTTCCTCGATCAGAATATGCCAGTCTTCGGGGTAGGACGCCGGGTCGAGCAACTCACGCTCTCCGTCGGCATCGAGACGGGCAGACTTGCGGATCTTGAAATAGTGGACCAGCCAGATTTCGCCATTCTCGCCGATGCCATGCACCTGCACGACGAACGACGGCCTACCACCGGCCTGTACGTCGACTGTGGCAACTAGGAATCGCACGCCGTCAGGTACGACCGGATTTTCGAGCGTGCCACCCCATTCTTCCTTGCGGTCGGACAGCGTGCTCGTTGACCGAGCCGACTCCATCGCCTTCGGCAAATAGGGGAGGCCTTGGTCCGTGTTCGTCGTCTTACGGAGCGCACCTTCGTCGCCGGTCTTCTCGAATTCCTCCTCGGCCTTGAGGTAATTGTAGACGATCGATGACCAGTCCTGGAAAGCTGCGGCCGGCCCCTTGAGCCAAAAGCTCGCCATCTTCGACCGGATCGGCGTACCCACTATCTTGCCGTCAGGTAGCCAGAGCATCCCTTCCTTGATCCAGCGACCTCCCGCGTTGAGCTCCTGCTTATGCTCCGGCTCCAAATCGAATTGGCAATGCGGGCATGTCAGCGTCACCATCTCGGCCGCTTCCATGTGATCACCGGACCTCGGATAGTTGAAGTGCTTGAAGTCTGCCTCGAAGGCGCGTCGGCAGTTCGGGTTGAGGCAGCGCCAATACCAGCGGCGGCGATCACCGCGATTGTAGAGGGCGAGGATGCCTTTCGCGGGAGGAGCTTCGTGAGGTGTCCGCGGTTCCCATTTCGGGTCTTCGACGTCATAGCCCGGCGAGGACTCCGCCATGGTCATGCCGAAGCGCTTGAAGGTGGTTGTGCGTTTGGCGCCCAGGTCGAACGGAGGCCCTTCGCCGTCCACGTCCAAGGGCATGCGGTCGTAGTCCATTTCCCAGACGTACCGCATCGTCTTCGCAGAAAGCTCAGTGATGGTCGGCCATTTGATAATCAAGTCCATGCCGGACTTGAACTTCTTGTCATGCACGTTGTCGTTTTGGCGCCCTGGCAGGAGGCGAGACCCGACCTCCGGAGAATGCCGAAATAGGCGCGCGAGATCGCGCTGCGACCAGTCGCGGGCACTTGCCTGCGTCATATGGACGATCATCATGTCGGCAGGATCGCAGATCGACGTCTTTGCGATCCAGTTGAGGCACATGTCGGATTTGCCCGTACGCGCGGGCCCGACGAATACCTCTTCGGTGAAATCCAGGCTGTCGAGCGTGTCCATGGGCTCGACAAGATATGGCGTCTTCTCGTTGCGCCACGGGCCGACATACGAACCGGGGTTGTTGAGCTTCCGATATTCGACGGCGGCTTGACTGGTGCTCAATCTGACAGGCGGTCTGACCATTTCGGAGGCCATGACCATCATGTCCTCAATCGAGCCATAGGTGGCCGATCTAATCCTCATAGTCTTCCTCGAGCTCAGGATCGTCATCGAGTTCGGCCACCTGGCTCGGCGTCGCGTTGCTCTTGGCGTGGCTGATTAGCTTCCCGTGCAACTCGTCGAGCAAACCGTCGACAAGCTGGTTGATGATCTCGCGCTGCTTGTCCGTGAGCCCTGAGTCCTCTTCGATCGTGTCGACCCAAAGCTGCGTGGTGTTCTTGATCGTTTTGAAGGTCTCGCCGAACACCGCCATCACGGAGTCCGAGGGCCACAGCTCACCGGCGAGCAGTCGGAACTTCTGCTCCTTCAGCTTGGCATTCCACACGCTCTCGCGCAGACGCGGCGGCAGGTCAGCCGGCTTCATGTCTTTCATGTAAGAGCGCAGCGAAGCCTTGGGCGTGACGAGGTACTGCGCCGCTTCGACCAGGTCGTAGAGCGGGCCGCCGTTCGTGTGGAAACCGATTGGCGCCACTGGCGCGAGCAGTCTTTCGACCTTCTGCCGGCTCATCCGGAATGTCTTCATCATCCACGGGATGGAGAACGTTTCAACGTCCATGGCGAGCAGTCGCGCACGAGCCTCTTCCTTGGTAGGTCGACCTGCGCGGCGGCGAGGTGGATCGGTCACGGCTGGCGTCGGCGCCGGAGCGCTCGAGCCTCCGAACAGCTCATCCAGATCGCGCCTCATGCGCTCATCTTCTGCTGCTGCCAGGCGGCTATCGCCTCCTCCGGCCACACAGAGATATAGCCAAGCTTCACCGGCTTGGGGAAATCGCCGGCTTCAATCCTCCGATAGAGGGTTGGTCGGCTGAATCCCACGAGCGCAAGTACTGCTGGCAGGCGGAGGAACTTCGATGCGGTTTCGGGGCGAGACATTTGGTGCGTCCAGGTCGTCAACTTTTTGGCACCTTATACAACAAAAAGTTGCCATTCAAGTGGGAACGTGAGAGTATGCACCTGCCCTCTAAGTGAGAGCGTTTCCTCCCTTGACTGAGCCGGGCCTCGTGCCCGGCTCCCCTTTACGCTTTAGCTTTTAGATCGTCGCAATAGTCAGCCCAATCCTGCATGAGCTGAACGCGCTCTTCCCAATATTTCGCCCGATTGTAGATACGGCGGGTCTCGTTCTCGTCGAGGTGCGCGAGGTGCATTTCCACCACCTCGGAGCGGCCGAGCTTCGCCTCGTGCGCGATGGTACTGAATGACGATCGGAAGCCATGTGCGCAGTGCTCGGTGCCGGCGATGCCCATGCGTCGCAAAGCCGAGTTCAAGGCATTTTCGGAGAGCGGGCGCGCCTTGTTCCGGATCGATGAAAAAACGTAGTCGTCATCGCCGGTGAGCAACTTCAGCTCGGAGAGGATTTCAACCACTTGCCGCGACAGCGGTATATCGTGAGGACGACGGCTCTTCATCCGCTCCTCTGGAATGCTCCATTTCTTCTGCGCCAGGTCAAACTCGCTCTGCTTCCAGGTTGACAGACGCAACTCCTGGGGGCGCGGAGTGAGTAGGGCGATGATGCGCAGGGCGGCTGTGAGAGTCGGCCAGCCATCGTACTCATCGATCACCTTGAGCATTCGGCCAAATGCCAGCTCATCTGTAATCGCCGGCCGGGGCACCACGGCCGGGGCCGCAGTAGCTCCAATCAACGGAGCGGTTGGATCGCTATCGGCTCGGAGCGTGACGATCGCCAGCTTGAAGACGCTGCTCAGTGTCGCCCGCAAGCGGCGGGCGGTGTCGAGCCGTCCACTACGCTCGATCTTCTGCAACAGCGACAAGATCTCAACCGGCTTGATCTCCGATATCGGGCGAGTGCTCAGGGACGGACCGGCGAGGTCATTCAGCAGCCATTTGGCTCGCTTCATGGTCGGCTCTGACACATTCTTCTCGGACTTCAAGCGTCGCAGATAGTCCTTGGCCACGTCCGCGAATGTGTTCTTGGCAGCTATGGCCGCCGCGGCTTTGGCGACCTTCTTTTTGGCCGACGGATCGATCGCATTCTTGATATCGAGCTTCGCCTGGTCGCGCTGCTTTCTCGCGTCAGAGAGTGATGTGTGAGGGTAGGGGCCAAACGACAGCGCGCGCTCCTTGCCCTGCCAGGTGTATTTCATCTGCCAAAGCTTCGAGCCGTTGGGCTTGATCAACAGATATAGGCCACGGGCGTCCGATAGCTTGAAAGCCTTATCGGTGGGCTTGGCATTGCGAATGGCTACGTCGGTGAGGGGCATGTCGGGGTATCGGTTTTTGCTGGAATTTCCAGTACCCCAGGTAATACCCCGAATTCAACTGAGCTGCCGTGAGACGACATGAGATCTTCTGATTGCAACAATTAGCTCTAAGCTATTGATTTTGCTGCTGTTTCGAGATGATCTGAGATCAGTTGAGAGGGGGTAATGGTGCCTAGGGGCGGAATCGAACCACCGACACTGCGATTTTCAGTCGCATGCTCTACCAACTGAGCTACCTAGGCATCCGGTCGAGTCAGCCGGGGCCGACGCGAGACGGCGGCTTATAGCCATGGCACTTGGGGTTGTCCAGCCCATGTGACAGAAAAATCGACAGGCTTTCGAAAGTCGCCTTTGCGACAAGGTGTTACCACCGAAACAGTTGGTAAAAACTTGATGAATCATGATTGCCGCCGGATCGGCCCGCACTTAGTGTGACGGGATGGGAGGGCTTCGCGTTCCCGGGGTGCCGCGCGCGTGTCACGCAGGGGCGCTAGCATGGGCGAAGCTTACGCGTGAATGAGGATTGGCGGCATGCTTGGCGAACCAGCGCGCATCAACGGCGTCGTTCGATATTTGGTACAACTCATGATTGTGCTGGCGCTGCTGGGATGGCAGGCGAACCTGCCGGCGGCAGCCGCGCCGCCCTTCCAGGCCGACAGCTACTCCTACGCGGCAGACAGCTACAAGGACTCGATCGCCCGGCTCGCCAAGACGCTCAAGAAGGGGCTTCCTCAGGTGCAGCAGGAGCTCCAGGCGGCGGAAGCCGCGGACAATGCCCGCAACACCGCCGTTGTAGTCGAGCAGGTGCTGGCGCTCCGGCCGAACGATTTCGCCTCCTGGAAGCAGCTCGCCGACCTCCTCCTCGTCGCCGAGCCCTTCAACAGCCAGGACGGCTACGAACTGCCTTACAAGGCGCTGGGCGCCTCGATCCGCGCCTATCAGCTCGCCAGCACCACCCCGGACAAGGCCGCGGCCCTGAATGACGTGGCCCAGGCCCTCGTCAAGCGCGAGGACTGGCGGCCGGCGCTGAACGCCTACCGTGCGAGCCTGGAGCTGGCGGAGGATGCCAGCATCCGCGAGACCTATGAGCAGGTGCGCAAGGAGCATGGCTTCCGCATCACGGACTACACGGTGGAGAGCGACGCGCCGCAGCCGCGCGTGTGCTTCCAGTTCTCCGATCCCGTTTCCAATTCCGTCAGCGATTTCTCGCAATATTTCACGCAGGATCCCGGCCCGGTCTCGGCCGTCACGGTCGACGGCACGAAGCTGTGCGTTGAAGGCCTCAAGCATGGCGGCCGCTACAAGGTGACGGTCCGCCAGGGGTTGCCGTCGGCGGTGGACGAAAACCTGCTCAAGGATGCCGATTACGAATTCTACGTGCGCGACCGCGAACCCTCGGTGCAGTTCGTCGGAAAGTCCTACGTACTGCCCCGCACCGGCCAGAACGGCATTCCGCTGGTCTCCGTCAACTCCCGGCAGGCCAAGCTGAAGCTTTATCGCGTGGGCGACCGCAGCCTTCTCTCGGCCGTGGCCGATTCGAATTTCCTCGATCAGATCTACGGCTCTCAGGCCGGCGACCTCGCCCGCACTAAGGGTCAGAAGGTCTGGGAAGGCACGATGGACCTCACCAGCCCGCCGAACGAGGACGTCACCACGGCCTTCCCTGTTGACGAGGCGCTCGGCAAGATCGATCCCGGTCTCTACGTGATGACGGCCCAGCCGGGCGAGGTGAACGACAACGACGACGAATACGGCCAGCTCGCCACGCAGTGGTTCGTCGTCTCCGATCTCGGCTTGTCCACGTTGAAGGGCAAGGACGGGCTGCACGTGTTCCTGCGCTCGATCGCGACGGCGGATCCGCTTGCGGACGTCACCGTGCGCCTGATCGCCCGCGACAACGAGATCCTGGGATCGGTGAAGACGGGCGCCGACGGCGCTGCCTGGTTCGACGCCGGCCTCACCAAGGGCACGGACGGCCAGGAGCCGGCGCTCGTCGTCGCCTCCGACGGCAAGAACGACTACGCCTTCATCGATCTTTCCCAGCAGGCCTTCGACCTCACGGACCGCGGCGTGACCGGGCGCGATCCGCCGGGTGCGGCCGATGCCTTCGTCTATGTCGAGCGCGGTGTCTATCGTCGCGGCGAAACGGTGCATGCCGCCGTTCTGCTGCGTGACGGCAACGCCAATGCCCTCGGCAACGTGCCCGTCACCCTGGTGGTCCAGCGTCCGGACGGCGTCGAGTATTCCCGCACCGTCCTGAACGATCAGGGCGCGGGCGGACGTGCCTCGGATATCCCGATCATCTCCTCGGCCGCCAGCGGCACGTGGCGCGTGCAGGCCTATACGGACCCCAAGGGCGCGCCGGTGGGCGAGACGACCTTCCTGGTCGAAGACTACGTGCCCGATCGTATCGAGTTTGATCTCGCCGCCGACGGCACCCGCATCGATCGCACCAGCGGCGCCAGCCTCAAGGTCGACGGTCGCTACCTCTTCGGCGCGCCGGCCGCGGGCCTCGATGTCGAGGGCGACGTGTCCGTTTCGGTGGACGACCAGCCCTTCCCGCAATGGAAGGACTATGCATTCGGGCTCACGGACGAAAGCGTCGACACGGTACAGAACACCATCGACGACCTCGCCCAGACCGACGACAAGGGCCATGCGGACTTCACCGTGCCGCTGCCTCAACTGCCCACCACCACGCGGCCGCTGAAGGCGAACTTCGTTATCCGCATGAAGGAGGGCGGCGGGCGGGGCGTGGTACGCACGACGTCGCTGCCTATCGCCTCCGCTGGCCCCATGCTCGGTCTGAAACCGCGCTTTGACGCGGGCACCGTGCCCGAGGGCCAGCAGGCGCTGTTCGATGTCGTCGCCGTCGACCCCCAGGGCAATCAGGCCGCCGCAAAGGCCGCGACCTGGACGTTGAAGCGCCTCACCACGACCTATCAGTGGTACAAGTCGAACAATCGGTGGAACTACGAGGCCGTCACGACGGCCCGCAAGGTCGGCGGCGGAACCATCGACCTTGCGGCCGACAAGCCGACGCAGATCTCCGCACCGGTGCAGTGGGGCCAGTACCGCCTCGAGATTGCCGCCGACGCGCTCGCCTCGGCGTCATCGACCTTCTACGCCGGCTACTACACCAGCGAAAAGGCCGATACCCCCGATATGCTGCCGGTGGCGCTGGACCGTTCCAGCGTGAAGTCCGGCGATACGCTCCAGGTCAAGATCGACGCGCGATTCACCGGAAAGGCCTCCGTGCAGGTTGTGGGCGAAAAGCTCCTCTCCTCACAGCTGATCGACGTGCCGGCTGGCGGCACCACCGTTCCCGTCACCGTCGGCCAGGACTGGGGGACGGGCGCCTACGTCGTCGTCACCCATTTCCGCCCGATGGACGTGGAAGCCAAGCGCATGCCCACGCGAGCCATCGGCCTTGCCTGGTTCGGTATCGACCGTGACGAGCGCACGCTCAAGGTCTCGCTCGCGCCGGTCGACGTGATGAAGCCGCGCCGTCCGCTCAAGGTGCCCGTGAAGATCGAAGGACTGAGCGGCGAGAAGGCCTATGTCACTCTCGCTGCTGTCGACGTCGGCATCCTCAATCTCACGGGCTACAAGCCTCCGGAGCCGGAAACCTACTACTACGCCCAGAAGCGCCTTTCGGCCGAGCTGCACGACATCTACGGCCAGCTCATCGACGGCATGGAGGGCGCCCGCGGGCATATCCGCACCGGCGGCGACGGCGGGGCGAATTTCAACAGCCCGCCGCCGACGCAAGCGCCGCTCGCCCTGTTCTCGGGCATCGTGGAGGTCGCCTCCGACGGTACGGCCGAGGTGAATTTCGACATTCCGGCCTTCAATGGCTCCATCCGCGTCATGGCCGTCGCCTGGACGCAGACCAAGGTCGGCCATGCCTCGGTGGATGTCATCGCCCGCGATCCGGTGGTGATCGCCGGCACGCTGCCGCGCTTCCTCGGATCGGGTGACCAGTCGCGCTTCCGACTCGACCTCGTCAATGCCGAGGCCACGCCGGGTGACTACACGCTCGCGGTCAATGTCGACGGGCCGATCGGCGCCGCGCCGGCCGCGCTCTACCAGACCGTGAAGATCGGTCCGGTCGGCTCGCGCACTCCAGTGAACATCCCCATTACCGCCACCGGCGTGGGCACGGCGCGCCTTGTCGCCACGCTTGCCGGTCCCGGCAATGTCGCCATCGACCAGAGCTTCACGCTCGGCGTGCTCCCGGCCAATCCGCCGGTCACGCGGCGTGTGGTGCAGAACATCGCCCCCAATGGCGGCGGGATCACCGTGAATGCCGATCTCGTCGCCGAGATGGTGCCCGGCACGGGTGCGGTCTCGCTCTCGGTCGGTCCCTCCTCGGCGCTCGACGTGCCGAGCCTCCTTCGTGACCTCGACCTCTATCCCTATGGCTGTTCGGAACAGCTGGTCAGTCGTGCTCTGCCGCTGCTCTATCTCACCGAACTCGGCGGCAACAATCTCGATCTCGACGGCACGGTGAAAGACCGGCTCGCCGATACGGTCCAGCGGCTTCTCGCCCGCCAGGACTCCAATGGCGCGTTTGGTCTGTGGAGCGCCGACAGCGGCGAACTCTGGCTCTCCGCCTATGTCACCGACTTCCTGCTGCGGGCTCGCGAGAAGGGTTTCGCAGTGCCTGAACTCGCCCTCAACCAGGCGGTCGACTACCTGCGCAACCGCGTCGGCAACGCCCCCGAGGTGGAAGAAGGCAAGGGCGAGGACATCGCCTATGCGCTCTACACCCTGGCACGCGCCGGCCGCGCGCCGGCGGGCGATCTGAAATATTTCGCCGATACCAAGATCGGGCAGTTCGGCACCGCCATGGCGCGCGCGCAGATCGCGGCGGCGCTCGGCATGCTCGGCGACAAGCCGCGTGCCAGCGAGGCCTTCTCCTCGGCCGCCGAAGCGCTGCAGGCTGAAGCGGCGGGCACGGTGTCTGCCTACCGCAACTACGGTTCGCCGTTGCGTGATGCCGCCGCCATGGTCGCTCTGGCCGGTGACAACGGAGCCGGTGCGCCTGTGATCAAGGCCGCGCTGAAGGTCATCACCGACGCGCGGGCCAAGACCCGGTACAGTTCCACCCAGGAGATGACCTGGATGGTGCTGGCCGCTCGTTCAGTGGTCGACCAGGCTCGCTCGATCGAGCTGAATGTCGACGGTTCGGCCCAGCAGGGGGCCTTCTACAAGGTCTATCGCGGCGGCGCGCTCGCGGCCGCCCACACGGTCAAGAACCCAGGCGGGGGCCCGCTGCAGGCGGTGGTGGCCGTCTCGGGATCTCCCACGGTGCCGGAGCCGGAATCCTTCAACGGCATGAACCTCACGCGCAGCTACTTCACGCTGAGCGGCAAGCCGGCGGATCCGGACCAGGTGCAGCAGAACACCCGTCTCGTGGTGGTTCTGAGCGCCAGCCGGACGGGTGACGACCAGACGGGCAACTTCCTTCTCGTCGACCGGCTGCCCGCCGGCCTTGAGATCGAGAATCCGACACTGGTCGCGACCGGGGAAACCGGCAGTCTTTCGTGGCTGACGGACCTCACGGACGTCACGCATTCGGAGTTCCGCGACGATCGCTTCGTTGCCGCGTTCACCGACCAGTCCGTGAAGGTCGCCTACATCGTCCGCGCCGTCGCGCCGGGCCAGTACACGCTGCCCGGCACAACGGTGGAGGACATGTACCAGCCCGAGCGCAACGCCACGCTTGCCACCACGACGATGACGGTGACGGCCAAGTAAGGAATCGGAGGGCCGGCCTTCGGGCCGGCCCTCCAGCAGGTGTTCCCGGACATGACTTCCCGCCGTACCCACATACTCTGTGCGCTCCTGTTCACTGCGATCATCGTCGTGAACGCCGGCGGATTCACGCTCTCCGAGGTGCTGCGCCGCCTCGGGCCGGTGCCGCTCGGCGAGGCCATCACCTATTCGCCGCTTGTGGTGGACAGGGACGGCAAGCTGCTTCGCCCCTTCACGACGGCGGATGGCTATTGGCGCTTGCCGGCCAGGCCGGAGGATGTGGACCGCCGTTTCGTCTCCATGCTCATCGCCTATGAGGACAAGCGCTTTTATTCCCACCATGGGGTCGATCCCGTGGCAATGCTGCGCGCCAGCTGGCAGATGCTGCGCCATGGCCATGTCGTGTCGGGCGGTTCGACCCTGACGATGCAGGTCGCTCGTCTCCTCGAACCGCGTCCCAGCCGGACCTTTGCCGACAAGGCGGCCGAGATGATCCGTGCCGTGCAGATCGAGAATCGGCTCGGCAAGGAAGAGATCCTGCAGCTCTATCTGGCTTTGGCGCCTTATGGCGGCAATCTCGAAGGCGCGCGCGCTGCTTCGCTCGCCTATTTCGGCAAGGAGCCCAAGCGGCTTTCGACGGCCGAGGCGGCCATGCTGGTCGCACTCCCGCAGGCGCCGGAAACGCGGCGCCCCGACCGGGCGCCAGCCGTGGCCAAGGCCGCGCGCAACCGCGTGCTCGCGCTGCTCGCCGGAAAGGGCATCATCAATGCCGACCAGGCGAGGTCGGCATCGCTTGAGACGGCGCCGCAGGGCCGCAGGCTCTTCCCGCTTCTCGCCGCCCACGTCGCGGAACGCTTTGCCCGCCAGAACCAGGCGAGCGGCCCCAAGGCGAGTTTCGTAGAGACCACGACGATTTCGCGATTCCTTCAGGAGCAGTTGGAGAACCTGGCGCGCGAGCGCGCCACCGCATTGGGCGGAGGGGTCTCGGTCGCGATCATTGCCGTCGACAACGAAACCGGAGAGGTGCGTGCCCATGTCGGCGGCGTCGGCTATTTCGACAAGGCGCGGGCAGGGCAGATGGATCTCGCCGAGAGCCTGCGCTCACCGGGATCTACCCTGAAGCCCTTCATCTACGGGCTTGCCTTCGAAGACGGGCTTGCCCATCCCGAGACGCTGGTCGACGACCGTCCCGCGCGCTTCGGGATCTATAAGCCGGAGAATTTCGACGATGCCTTCCAGGGCACGGTCACCATGCGCCGGGCCCTGCAGCAATCGCTCAACGTACCGGCGGTCATGCTGCTCAATTCCGTTGGCCCGACGCGCCTCATTGCCCGCATGAAGAATGCCGGCGCCGAGCCCGCACTGCCTGTCGACGCGGCCCCGGGCCTCGCGGTCGGGCTCGGTGGGGCAGGGGTCAAGCTCACGGACCTCGCCACTCTCTACCTCGCCCTGGCGCGGGACGGCGAGGCGCTTCCGCTGGTCTGGCGCCCGCAGGACAGGACGATTGCCGCACAGCCGCATCGCCTGTTCGAGAAGGCGGCGGCCTGGCAGGTCGGAAACGTGCTCATCGGCGCGCCGCCTCCCGAGAATGCCATCGGAGGCAAGATCGCCTACAAGACCGGAACGTCCTACGGCTATCGCGACGCCTGGGCGGTCGGCTATGACGGCGCCAATACGGTGGCCGTCTGGGTCGGCCGGCCGGACGGCGCCCCGGTATCGGACCTGGTGGGTCGCAAGGCTGCCGCGCCGATCCTGTTCGATGCGTTCCAGCGCATCAGCGAGAAGCGCACGCCTCTGCCTCCGCCGCCGCCCGGCGTCGTCTTCGCCCGTACCTCCGAGCTGCCGCCGGCCTTGCAGCGCTTCCGGCCGGGCAGCCTGCCCGAGGTCGCCGCGGCCGGCCCGGGCGATGCTCCGCTGGCGATCTCCTTTCCGCCCGACGGCGCACGTGTCGACATCTCGTCCAGCGAGCCGGACGCCACGCTCGCGCTGAAGGCCATGGGCGGCGCGCCCCCCTTTACCTGGCTTGCGGACGGCCTGCCCATCGCCATAGGCGAGGAACGGCGCGAGGCCATCTGGGACAAGCCCGGCAAGGGATTCGCACGGTTGTCCGTGATCGACGCGAAAGGCCACACGGCGAGCGTGCAGATCCGGCTCGAGTAGACGACCGGGTGCGCGGACCTACCTGGGGCCGCCTTTCCTGAGCATTTCCAATGCTTCCATGCGGGCCTTCGACAATTCCCACAGCGATTTGGTGGCGCCCGCGATCAACGCCTCCACCACCGCGAGAATGGCCGTGTTCGAATCCCAGTTCGAGGGCACCGCGGTGCGGGCCGAGATGACATGGCGGGCAAAGCGGGCGATGGGCGAAAGCCATTGATCGGTGAACAGCACGATGCTGGCTCCCCGTTCGGCCGCCTCCTGCGCCAGGAGGATGATGTCGTCCTGATAGCGGCGGATATCGAAGACGATCAGCACGTCGCGCTTGCCGAAATCGATTACCTGATCACGCCAGGTCGCCGCCTGTCCTTCCACCAGCGTCACTTCCGGACGGATCACCCGCAGGTGGCGCACGGCGTAGAGCGCGATGGCTTCGGTCAGGCGTCCGCCAACGATGTGCAGTCGGCGCTTGGTGTCGGTGAGAATGGCGAGGATGGCCTCGAATTCAGCCGGCGCAACTGATTCGAAAGTCTGGGTCACATTCGCCAGCGTGGCCGCGGCGAAGGCGGAAAGGGGACTGGCGGCGACGGGTTCCGGCGACTGCTTCATGAGCGGGGACTGCAGCTGCGCCTCCAGCTCATCCTTCAGGTGGCGCTGGAAATCCGCATAGGCGCCGAAGCCGAGCCGGGCGATGAAACGCAGGATGGAAGGCGCGGATACGCCGGCACGAGCGGCAAATTGCGCAACGGTTTCAAGGCCCGCGAAGGGATAATTCGAGAGGAGTACATGGGCAGCGCGCCGCTCGGTCGGCGTGAGGTCGCCCAACCTGCCGCGGATCAGCATCGCCAGGGTCTCGTCGTTCGTGGCGGTCGCCTGATCTGGCTGCTTCGTCATCAAGCCGCTCCGTCTCAAAAGGTACGAAATGGAGGGTGGCGGTTATTTTCGTAATTGACAAGTCGGGCGCTGCTGTACTCAGAATAACACGCGGTGCAATAATTCATCTGGACGTAATGAATGTTAGAGTCGCTTGCCGACATGACCGCCAGCGGCGGACCGGACAAGCCGGTTCCGGCCGATGTCGCCATCGTCGAAAATGCAGGGGGCCTCGGGCCCTTTGTCATCGTCTGCGAACACGCATCCAATTTCGTGCCGGCCCGCTTCGGCAATCTGGGCCTGCCGGAAGCCGAGCTGCAGCGTCATATCGCCTGGGATCCCGGCGCCCTCGGTGTCGCGCGGGTGCTGGCGAAGGAGCTTGATGCGCCCTTGGTCTCCTGCGCCGTCAGCCGACTGGTGATTGATTGCAACCGCGATCCCTCGGTATTCGATGCCATCACGGCCAAGAGCGAGGACACCATCATTCCGGGCAATACGGATCTTTCCAACGAGGAGCGCCGGACTCGCGTCGCGGAAGTGTACGAGCCCTTCCATGCCGGCGTCGCAGCCCAGGTGGCGGCCAAGCGGGCGAAGGGGCCCGTCGCGATCGTCGGTATCCACAGTTTCACGCCCGTCTACAACGGCGCCGGACGCCCCTGGCACATCGGCATCCTGTTCGATCGGGACGAAAGCCTGTCTGCCCCGATGTTGACCGCCCTGCGCAGAGATTCGGCAATCGTCGTCGGCGCAAATGAGCCCTATAGTCCGGGCGACCGGGTCTACCACACGCTGGATCGCCATGGCCAAAGCCAGGGGCTTTCGAGCGTTATGGTGGAGATCCGCAACGATCTTCTCACCACGCCCGAGCAAGAGCGGGCGTGGGGCACGAAACTTGCCTCCATCCTCAAGGGCATCCCGGTGCAGGAGGGAACTCCTCAAGAATGAGAGCCGGCATACCGGCCACGGACGCAACCATCCGAAAGCTACCATCCATCGCTCACAAGACGATAAGTCGGGGGACTTACAATGAGTGGTTCAACTGACGAGGACGTAAAGGTCCTCCATTCCATGGGTTACGCGCAGGAGTTGGCGCGCCGCATGGGCGGCTTCTCCAACTTCGCGATCTCCTTCTCCATCATCTGCATCCTGGCGGGCGGCATCACTTCGTTCCCCCTCGCCATGGGTACCGGCCTCGGCTTCGAGGCGACCATCGGCTGGATCATCGGCGGTGTTTTCGCCTTGATCGTGGCGGCCTGCCTCGGCCAGATCGGTTCGGCCTATCCTACGGCCGGCGGCCTCTATCATTGGTCCTCGATCCTCGGCGGGCGTGGCTGGGGCTGGGCGACTGCCTGGATCAACCTGCTCGGCCTGATCTTCGTGGTCGCCTCCGTGAACGTCGGCGTGTGGCTGCTGTTCCGCGATCTCGTCCTGGCCGGCGTCTTCCACGTCGACGTCACCGCCTGGACTTCTGTGACCACCGATCCGCTGCCGCAGGGCATGACGGCCGAGCAGGCGGCCGCCGTCAACAATTCAGCCTATGTCGCCCAGGTCGTCGCCGTCTGCCTGATCACCCTCGTCCAGGCGCTGATCAATCATTTCGGCATCAAGCTGACCACGCTGCTGACCGACTTCTCCGGCTACCTCATCCTGGTGCTGGCGGTCGTGTTGACCCTCACCTTCCTCATCTGGGGCGCGGGCTGGGACCTTTCCCGTATCACCACTTTCGTGAACACCACGGGTGATCCGGGTGGCAACTACGTGCCCGAGCCCCGTCCGGCCTTCATCGCATTCCTGGTGGGCCTCCTCTACCCCCTCTACACGATCACCGGCTTCGATGCTTCGGCGCACACCTCCGAGGAGACGCAGAACGCTCGGGTGGCCGTGCCTCGCGGCATGATCCATTCCGTATTCTGGTCGCTGGTCTTCGGCCTCGCCATGGCGGTGTCCTTCGTGATGGCCAGCCCGGATCTCGCGCAGACGGCCAAGGATGGCGGCGCTGGCTGGTTCAACCTGTTCAACAACCTGCCTGCTCCGGGCGCGCTGAAGGACGTCCTCGCCATCGGCATCGTGATCGCCAACTTCATCTGCGCCCTCGCCGGACTGACCTCCACCTCGCGCATGATCTACGCCTTCGCGCGTGACGGCGGCTTGCCGGCTTCCTCGCTCTGGAAGGGCGTGAGCCCCACATGGCGCACGCCCGTCGCGGCCATCTGGCTCGGCGCCGTCCTCTCGGTGGCGGCAACGCTCTACTCGCCGGCCTTCGCGGCCCTGGCGGCCGGGTGCGCGCTGTTCCTCTACGTCTCCTACGCCATGCCGATCGCCGCGGGCCTCCTCGCGGAAGGCAAGACCTGGACCGAATTCGGGCCTTTCCGGCTCGGCATCTGGTCCAAGCCGCTGGGCGTCATCGCCGTCCTGGGCGTGCTGGTCCTGATGTATGCGGGCATTCAGCCGCCCTTCGACATCCTGATCAACTATGCCATCGGTCTCCTGGTCCTCCTGCTTGTGCTGTGGTTCGGCATCGAGGCGCGGCGCTTCAAGGGCCCGCCGATCGGCGCGGACATCGCCAAGCGCGCCAGCGAGATCGCCCAGGCCGAGAAGGCGGTCGGCGAGACGGCCTGATCACGACGACAGCCGGCCCCGCGAAGGTTCGGGGCCGGCTTTTCATTGCACTCGAAGAACAATCCAGGAAGTCGGGAACAAGCGGATTATGGCACCCCCAGCGAGACCCAAGAATGCAGCTGAAGCGATCGCCTATGTACGGGAGAAAGGCTTTGCGGACGTAAAGGTCGGCGTCTTTGATGTCGATGGCGTCTTCCGCGGCAAATATATGGCTCGCGACAAGTTCGAGAGTGCCATCGATAAAGGCTTCGGCTTCTGCAACGTGGTGCTCGGCTGGGACTCCAACGACCAGCTCTATGACAACACCAGCTTCGCAGGCTGGCATAATGGCTATCGTGACGCGGAGACGCGGTTCGTACCCGAGACGATGCGCGCCATCCCGTTCGAGGACGGCATTCCACTCTTCATCGGCGAATTTGCGGGCGATGCCGAGGCGTTCTGCCCACGCGGCACGCTGCGCCGGGTGCTCGGCCGCGCCGCCGACATGGGCTACAAGGTCTCCGCGGCGGCCGAGTTCGAATTCTTCGTCTTCGACGAGACGCCCGACAGCGTACGGGAGAAGCGCTACCGCAACCTCAAGAACATCACGCCCGGCTTCTTCGGCTATTCGATGCTGCGCGCGGGCGTGCATGCAGACTTCTACCAGGATCTCCTGGAGATGTGCCGCGAGATGGACATGGAGATCGAGGGCCTCCATACCGAAACCGGCCCCGGCGTGCTCGAGGCGGCCCTCAAGGTCGACGAAGCCCTCGCCATGGCGGACAAGGCTGCCCTGTTCAAGACCTACACCAAGATCCTCGCCCAGAAGCGCGGATGGATGGCGACCTTCATGGCCAAGTGGTCGCATGACTGGCCCGGCCAGTCCGGCCACCTCCACAGCTCGCTTTCCAGCCTGAAGACCGGGAAGGGCGTGTTCTACGACAAGTCGAAGCCGCACCAGATGTCGGACGAGATGCGCTGGTACGTCGGCGGCCAGCAGGCGCTGATGCCCGAATTGCTGGCGATGATTGCCTGCACGGTGAATTCCTACACTCGCCTCATCCCGGGTTTCTGGGCGCCTACCGACGCAAGCTGGGGCGTGGAAAACCGCACCTGCGCTCTTCGTGTCATCCCGGGTTCGGAGAAGTCGCAGCGTGTCGAGTATCGCGTCGCGGCCGCCGACATCAATCCCTATATCGCATTGGCGGCAGCCATCGGTTCGGGCCTGTGGGGCATCGAGAACAGGATCGAGCCGGACGCGCCGGTGCAGGGCTCCGCCTATGACAAGAAGTACCCGAAGGCGCGCCAGCTGCCGCGCAGCCTGTGGGAGGCCGCCCAGCGGCTCAAGGCGTCCAAGGCAGCACGCTCCCTGTTCGGCGACGCCTTCGTCGATCACTATGCCGCCACGCGCGAATGGGAGGAACGCGAATTCCGGCGTACCATCTCCGATTGGCAACTGGAGCGCTATTTCGAGATCATTTAAGATGTGATCACAAAATGCCGCGGCATTGTGTATAGGTTGTTTCTTCCCGTCCGGGCACCGTGCGTCCCGGCTTCGGACGGGAAGCATCTCGTTCATTGAGGCGAGTCCGGCCTGCCAGGGCTGGAACGCCAGAGGTTCTCAATCATGTCCGATATCGTCTGTATCTCTCCCATCGACGGCAAGGAACTGGTGCGCCGCCCGGCGGCCAGCAATGCCGAGATCGATGGCGCCCTCAAGGCCGCGCGCGCGGCCCAGAAGGAGTGGCGCAAACTCTCGATCGAGGAACGCAGCGCCTATGTGCTGAAGTTTCTCGACGTCATGCTGGGAATGAATCAGGAGGTCGTGCCCGAACTCGCCCAGCAGATGGGGCGGCCTGTGCGCTATGGAGGTGAGTTCCGCGGCTTCGAGGAGCGCGTGCGCTACATGGTGCGCATTGCCAATGAAAGCCTTGCTCCCTTCATCCCCGACGATGACCGACCGGGCTTCAAGCGCATGATCAAGCGCGAGCCGGTTGGCGTCGTGTTCGTCGTCGCGCCCTGGAACTATCCCTTCATGACGGCGGTGAACACGGTGGCGCCGGCCTTGATCGCCGGCAATGCCGTCATCCTCAAGCATGCTGCGCAGACCATTCTCGTCGGCGAGCGCTTCCAGAAAGCCATGGACGCCGCGGGCCTGCCCAAGGGTGTGTTCCAGAACCTCGTGCTTACGCATGAGCAGACCAGCGATCTGCTTTCCAAGGGGCTCGTCGACCATACCAATTTCACCGGCTCGGTCGCCGGCGGCCAAGCGATCGAACGGGCTGCCGCCGGGAGTTTCATGAGCCTCGGCCTCGAACTGGGGGGCAAGGACCCTGCTTACGTCCGCGCCGATGCCAATGTGGACCATGCCATCGAGAACCTCGTCGACGGCGCCTTCTACAATTCCGGGCAATGCTGCTGCGGCATCGAGCGCATCTACGTGCATGAGAGCCATTACGACCGCTTTGTCGACGGCTTCGTGAATCTCACGGGACAGTATGTGCTGGGCAATCCGCTGGACGAGACGACGACGCTCGGGCCGATGGCCAATGTCCGTTTCGCCGACTGGGTGAGGAAGCAGACGGCGGAGGCTCTCGCCAAGGGTGCCAAGGCGCATATCGATGGCTCGAAATATGCTGCCGATGTCGGCAACACCGCCTATCTCGCGCCGCAGGTGCTCACCAACGTCGATCATTCGATGTCGGTGATGATGGAGGAGAGCTTCGGTCCCGTCGTCGGCATCATGAAGGTGAAGTCGGACGAGGAGGCGATCAAGCTGATGAACGACTCGCCCTACGGCCTCACTGCCGCGATCTGGACGCAGGACCTCGACGCTGCCGAGCGTATCGGCGGCGAGATCGAGACCGGCACCGTGTTCATGAACCGCTGCGACTATCTCGATCCGGGCCTCACCTGGACGGGCGTGAAGGACACCGGCCGCGGCACGGGTCTCTCGCGCCTGGGCTATGAATCGCTCACCCAGCCCAAGAGCTATCATCTGAGAACGATCTGAGTCTTTTCCTGGGACTGCCGGCTTCCGGCCGGCTGTTCTCCGCGCCGCCGTGCTTCCAGGAGCCGGCTGGAAGCCGGCGGTCCCAGGAGAGCGCCACCCCCCAACGGAACCCTCCCATGACCACCACTTCTCCCCGCGCCAATTGGAGCTATCCCACCGCCATCCGCTTTGGCGCCGGCCGCATTTCTGAGCTTGCCGAGGCCTGCAAGACCGCCGGCATCACGGCGCCCCTTCTGGTGACGGACCCGTTCCTCGCGACGCAGAAGATGACCAAGGATGCCCTCGACAGCCTGAAGGCGGCCGGCCTGCATGCTGCCATCTTCTCGGATGTGAAGCCCAATCCGGTGGAATCAAACGTCTATGCGGGCCTCGAAGTGGTGCGCAAGGGCGGTCATGACGGGGTGGTGGCCTTCGGTGGCGGTTCCGGCCTCGATGCGGGCAAGGTCATCGCCTTCATGGCGGGCCAGAAGCGGCCGATGTGGGATTTCGAGGACATCGGGGACTGGTGGACCCGTGCCGATCCCAACGGCATCCTGCCGATCGTTGCCGTGCCGACGACCGCTGGAACGGGTTCGGAAGTCGGCCGCGCCGGCGTGATCACCCAGGAGAAGACGCATACCAAGAAGGTCATCTTCCATCCGCTGATGATGCCGAAGGTGGTTATCTGCGACCCCGAACTCACCGTCGGCATGCCGAAGCACATCACGGCCGGCACGGGGCTCGACGCCCTGGCACACTGCCTGGAGGCTTATTGCTCGCCGTTCTACCATCCCATGGCCGAGGGCATGGCGGTGGAGGGCGTGCGCCTTGTGAAGGAATATCTGCCGCGAGCCTACAAGGACGGCACCGACCTGGAAGCCCGCGCCCACATGATGTCGGCGGCTGCCATCGGAGCCACTGCTTTCCAGAAGGGGCTGGGCGCCATCCACGCGCTTTCGCACCCTGTCGGCGCGCTCTACGACACCCATCACGGCCTGACCAACGCGGTGTTCATGCCCTATGTCATCGCCTTCAACAGGAAGGCGGTGAAGGAGAAGATCGAGCGCCTCGCCGCTTATATCGGTCTCAAGCCGCGCTATTCGGCGTTCCTCGACTGGACCCTGGCGCTGCGCGAGGAACTCGGCGTGCCGCACACGCTGGCCGGCCTCAAGGTCGACGATCAGAAGTTCGAGTTGATGTCCAAAATGGCGCCCAAGGATCCGACAGCGGGTGGCAATCCGGTGTCCCTGACCAAGGCGGGGGCTCTCAAGCTCTACCGGAAGGCGCTCGAAGGGACGCTCTGAGCTTCGGCAGGGCGGGCGCAGGCAATGGCCGCGCCCGCCTCCTTCGGGAGCGTCGATGCGCGATCTCCAAGCCCGTCTCGCCACCTTGCCGATCTGGTCCGGCCCGATCGAAGTCGAGCCGCTCGCTGGCGGGATGACGAACCGCAACCTGCTCGTCACGGCGCGGGAAGGCCGCTTCGTCGCGCGGATCGCGGGCGACAATCGAGTTCATGATATCGACCGGCAGGCTGAGCAGGCCGCGACCTGCGCCGCAGCCAGGGCAGGCCTTGGGCCGCAGGTGCTCTGGGCCGAGCCGGACCTGATGGTCCTTCTGCATATCGAAGGGCGTACACTTGCGCAGGCGGACTTCAACGATAGGAAGATCCTTGTACCGGCAGTAGAGTTGCTGCGGAATATCTCTGTGGATTTGCCCATTTACTATGATGGTGCTCGGCGCAATCGTCATCCGCTCGCAGTCTTGACGCGTTATGTCGAGGCTCTCACGAGCGGCCCGGGCGCCTGGAGTGAGACCGTGCGCGATCTTGCCCCGCTGCTCGCGGCCCTGGCGCCTCGGCTCGCTGCAGTGCCGGAGGGTTTTGCGCATAACGATGTCCACGGCGGCAATCTGATCGACGATGGCGCCCGGCTCTGGCTCGTCGACTGGGAATATGCGGGGCAGGGGCAGCCGCTCGTCGACCTCGCCAGTTTCGTCAACAATGCACTGCTGGGTGAAGAGGCCGCCGATGCGGCTCTGGCGCTTTGGCTCGCCCGACCGCCGACAGCCGATGATCGACTTGCCTTCGCCGCCATGCGCGCCGCGGCGGCCTTGCGCGACCTGTTCTGGGGATATGCCCAGCATCGCGCAGCCGATGGTCCTCATGCCGACCTCGATCTTTACATCGCGATCAACGAAAAGCGCGTGAAGGCCGCCGCCGCCCGTTTGTAGGGGCCGCGAGACGCATGGCCGATACCGCGGATTTTCTCTCTCCAGGCTGGTTCCAGCCCCTGGGTTCGTGCCCATGGGGAATCCAGGGTTGTGTGATTTGATGCGTTCAATTTAAAGTATTTAATCTTTTTGGTTGTGCATCATTTTCAATGATTGTATTACCTATGCGTGTACTTGAATCAATTGCGGCAAAAATTGGATTAAACTGACAGTTGTGAATATCGATACTATGCAAATATAAATTGTAAATACTTAAAGTAGACTCTGACATGAAGACATATGTTGTGTCTTTTAGGTGACATGTCTTTGGCAAAACGATGTGAATACCTCCGATCGGATTGAATCTCGATTGTGGAAAGCCGGGGACTGAAGCAGTCTGACTTCAACGATTCACCCACTGGGTCGTGTCCGGACCGCCGACCTGAGGTTGGGGCCGGGGTCTCGCGGAGTCGGCTGAAGACGCAAATGTCGCGGCCGCAGTAAAATGTCTTGGAGGTCATCTCATGACGATGAAGTCACTTCTTCTCGGCGCAGCCGCCGGTATCGCCGCCATCGGCGCTGCCCAGGCCGCCGACCTGCCCATGACCAAGGGCGAAGCCGTCGAATATGTGAAGGTCTGCACGTCCTTCGGTCCCGGCTTCTTCTACATCCCCGGCACCGACACCTGCCTCAAGATCGGCGGTGAAATCCGTGCCGACTACCGCGTGTTCGGCGGCGACCGGCCGTCGTTCCTCGGTAGCTCGAGCTTCAGCCGCGATGACAATCGGTCGGGCTTCAATACCGAAGCACGTATCTGGTTCGATGCCCGCACGCAGACCGATTGGGGCCTGCTGCGCTCCTATTTCCAGATCGACGCCGACTCCCATCCGCTCAGCGCCGGCGGCCGCAGCAATGCCTACAACGGCAACACCTTCACGATCGACAAGGCCTTCATCCAGTTCGGCGGCCTGACGGCTGGTTACGCCCATTCGTTCTTCGGCTTCTACGATAACGAGTACGGCGATACGATCTGGGGGCCGTACTACGCTGAATCCAACACCTCGAACTTGATCGCCTACACCGCCCAGTTCGGTGGCGGCTTCAACGCCACGCTGTCGATCGAAGATGCGCGCGATCACAACCAGAACGGCTTCGTGCTGGACACGACCGCTCTGCCGCTAGGCACGTACTATGCCTTCAACCAGGGCGGTACGACGGTGCCTGACGTTGTCGGTCAGCTTCGCTGGGACCAGGATTGGGGTACCCTCGCAGTGCAGGCCGCAGGGCATGAAAGCCGCAGCGGTGTTGCCGATACCACCGTCGTCTTCGGTAATGGCACGACCGAGCGCAACAGCAACAAGTACGGCTTCGCCGTCGGCGGCGACGTCCTGATCAAGATCCCTGCCATCGATGGCGGCCACTTCATCGTGGAAGGTCAGTATGCCGATGGCGCGACTGACTACCTCGGAGTCGGGAACAGCGTGCTCGGAAGCGTCGATCACTTCTACAATCCCTTCCTCGGTTCGATCGAAACGGGCAAGGGCTGGTCGGCCGTTGCCGAACTCGGCGGCAACATCACGCCTCAGTGGAATTTCAACATTGTCGGCAGCTACCTTGATGTGCGGTACGACAACGCGTTGGCCGATTCCAACGGCGGACTTTATGACTATGGCATCAAGGAAGGTTCGATTGTCGGCAATTTGACCTACACTGTGGTCAAGGGCCTTACCATCGGCGCGGAAGTTGCCTACACCCGCGTTCTTCAGCACAACGGCGATCCTCTGACGACGACCGCTACGGTGGGCGAGACCACGACGACGACGGTCAACAGCTTCAAGAACCAGAGAGACAATGTCTGGCAGGCCGGCATTCGTATCCGCCGCGTATTCTGATAGAACCCAATATACACCTCACCTCGCGAGGAGGCCCGGCGCAAGCCGGGCCTTTTCATTTGGAGCGTATTGGCACTCGCTTGATCTTCTTCCGGAGCAGATGCCAGGGGGAGATGGGTTGGACAGAACCCGAACTCAACCATTTTTCCAGCCGCTCGAACCCGCGTCCTCACGCCGGGGGCAAGGACTTCCAGTGTTCATGACACCAAAACCGCCTTGGCTAAAGTCGTGGCGATCGTTCAGTCGAGATGCCGCGTTACAGCGGTGAGGGCGAATCTCGTCCTGGGGCGTTATTAGCGCGGCGATTCCAACGGGCGATTCATCCAGTTGGCAAAGTCATTTCCATGTAAATCTGCCTCCAGGGCGGGCCGCCCGATCTTGCGCGGCCCGGAGGGCTATTTCCAATGGCCTGGTGGCGAAGGCTTGAGCAGGCCGCGAAATCGTTTTGGGCGGGCCCCCAAATGTGGCGTAAATCGTTCAAAAATAGGTGATTTTGGCCTGATTATTCGCTCTGGACGGTGAATAAGGCGCGTGTGTCTTTTTTGCTACACAGCTTTGTCAAAATGGCTCCACCCCGGGTTGTCGGGCGTAATCGCTGTTGTGCAACCAAGAGGAGTCCGACAATGTATCTCCAACGACACAAACTATGTGCCGTATCCGGATTGCAAGTGTTGCGTGTGATCGGGGTCTCGCGAATCGGTCGAAGCACCAAGCGGCGCTCTCGATCAAAGAATAACTGTCTTGGAGGTCATCTAATGACGATGAAGTCTCTTCTCCTCGGCGCCGCTGCCGGTATCGCCGCCATCGGTGCTGCCCAGGCTGCCGATCTGCCCATGACCAAGGGTGAAGCCGTTGAGTACGTGAAGGTCTGCTCGACCTTCGGCCCCGGCTTCTTCTACATCCCCGGCAGCGATACCTGCCTCAAGATCGGCGGCGAAATCCGCGCCGACTACCGCGTGTTCGGCGGCGACCGTCCCGGCTTGTTCACGCCGACGGCTGGCGGTGTCCAGACTGGCCCGGTCTTCATTAACAACCGTGGCTTCAATCGTAGCGACAACCGTTCGGCCTTCAACACCCAGGCCCGTATCTGGTTCGATGCCCGCACCCAGACCGACTGGGGTCTGCTGCGCTCTTACTTCCAGATTAACGCTGACTCGCATCCGATCAGCGCTGCTGGCCGCAGCAATGCTTACAACGGCAACAGCTTCTCGATCGACAAGGCCTTCATCCAGTTCGGCGGCCTGACGGCTGGTTACGCCCACTCGTTCTTCGGCTTCTACGATAACGAGTACGGCGACACCATCTGGGCTCCGTACTACGCAGAATCCAACACCGTGAACCTGATCGCCTACACCGCCCAGTTCGGTGGTGGCTTCAGCGCCACGCTGTCGATCGAAGACGGTCGTGACCATCGCGCTGATGGCCTTGACAGCTACATCGGCACTGCCTTCGCCGGCGTCGCCTATCTCCCCGGCGGTCAGCAGGTTCCGGATATCGTCGCTCAGCTGCGCTATGACGCGGATTGGGGCTCCTTGGCCGTTCAGGCTGCTGGGCACCAGACACGTTCGGGTGACGCTATTGATCCGGCCACCGGTCTCGTAGTTGCTGCTCCGAACTTCAACAAGTATGGCTTCGCGGTGGGTGGTACTGCCCTCATCAAGATCCCGGCCATCGACGGCGGCCACTTCATCGTTGAAGGTCAGTATGCTGACGGCGCTACCGACTACCTCGGCGCTGGCAACACTGTTCTCGGCAGCTCGGATGTCTTCCTGACCACGACGGACGGTGTGAATTTCCGTTCCGAGCGCGGCAAGGGCTGGTCGATCGTCGCGGAACTCGGCGGCAACATCACCCCGCAGCTCAATGCCAACTTGGTGGGTTCTTACATCGATACGTCCTACAACAATGGCCTACCGAATGTGAACACGGGCACCTTCGGTGACTTCAAGCTCAAGGAATTCACCGTTGCCGGCAACTTGACCTACACCATCGTCAAGGGCCTGACGATCGCAGGTGAAGTCTCCTATACCCGCGTTGACGCCGACAATGCCCTGACCACCGTGAATACGGTTGAAGGACCTGTGTATGCAACGCGCGACATCAAGTCGAACGTCTGGCAGGGTGGTATCCGTCTGAAGCGGACCTTCTGATCCTCCCAGATAGTATGATGGCAAGAAGCCCGGCTTTCGTAGCCGGGCTTTTTGTTTGCCTCCTCACAGCTCGACGTTCGGCTGTGAGAGGCCACCTTGCTCGCGTGTTTGGCCGAGCAGTAGAATCCTTCTCGTAGTGGGGTGGGAGGCGATCGATACGCTCTTCTAGCGACCTGCGGCGACAAACGTGAAAAGCCGGTGAAGAGCGTCCGTCAGTTGCCCCTGAGGTTCCCGGGGATAGCTCAATCCACCCTCGGCATTGTCCAGGAAGTTCATTGTCGCGTTGGCCTCGAAAACGGCGAGCCTGCCGTCATAGGTGATGTCGAAATCCATGCCGAAGATGTCCAGCGGCATGGCCTTTGCGATCTCGTCGAGCTTGGCGAGCGCACCGGGGGCGAGCATTCCATGTGGATCCCGTATCATGCTGTCCGACAGGGCCATCAGTTCCGGATGTTCACGATAGAACTCGCCGATGTGCTCCTCCCGGCGCCCGCGCACATTCCAGTTCTTGTCGTAGTCGATGCGCAGGATTGTCCAAGCCTTATCCACGAACGCGGCTCTGATGCGGCGATAAAACCCGTTGTCGTGGCGCAAGTCGAAGTAATTTATAATATATATCTGCTGACCATCCGTATTTTCCAGCGCATCCGCCAGTTCCTGGCGATTGTAGGCCAGCCACGTACCCTTGCCCATCTGGTGGAAGACCGTGCGCAGGATCATCGGATACTCGTAACGGCTCTCGATGTCAGCGATGAGGGCAGCCTGCTGCCACCCTATGCTGAAATAGCGCGTGATCCTGGGAGCCAGAATTCCTTCCACATTCGCGAAGCGCTCCGAGTTCTTTTGCCGTGTGACCTGGGCCACCTGCCGGGGATGATTGATGACGGGAACGCCGAGGGCATCGACCGTTGCACAGACCCGGGCAAACGTATCGCCGACGAGAAGCTTTTCGGCGTTGACGAAATTGTTCAGGGCAAGGGCAGGCCGCGGCAGATCCCTCAGGGCATCGTGGATGGTGGTGGTGTTCGGGAAAATGGAGAGGAAGCGGTAGGAATCCGCGAATTCCGTCGCAAGCTGCGACGGGAAGTTTCCAGCATAGTGATGATTTTCCATCGCGCTGAAGTCGCTGATGGACTCGGGGGCTGGATTGAACACCGCCAGGACGAATTTCTGCGCCGGCCCCCTCGGTGAGAGGAATGCAGGGAATGTTGCCGCAAATCGCGTGGCCGAGCGGGCGCTTGAGGCATAGTCGCTGGCCTCGAACGCAAGTGCGCTGCGCAGGGCGTGAAGGTTTGGGCTTTCCTCTTCCGGTCCGAAATCCTGGGACAGTTCGGTGCGCGCGTCCTGCAGCCGTCCGGCGTCGTGAAGTAACTCAGCTCGCTGGGTAGCAAAATTAAGGTTCTCTCGGAAGTATTTTGAAGTAAAGTCAGATATTTGCAAAGCTTTCGACTTCTGATCCAAAGTCTTGAGTGCTTCGATGGTGCTCACGATCGTGTCGGGCATGGCTGGGGCGGGGGCGTGCTGGGCTGGCCAGTCGGGAAACTCGGTTTCCGCCGCCAGGACCCTGGCATCGTCCAGCCGTCCCGACTCGATCAGCAGGCCGGCGAGGTTGTTGAAATTCCTGTAGAGGAGCTCGGTCGACGTGTTCTTCGTCAAGCTGCGGCGCAGAAGTCTCTCCGCCTCGGCCGGATCTCCGGACTGCTCGGTAGCGACACCAAGCAAGCCCAGTATGTCGGGATCTTCGGGATTCACGGCCAGTAGGGCCCGATAGGCCGTGATCGCTGCATCGATCTGCCCGTTGCGATGCAGGGCAACGGCGTCATCCCTATTCATTCGTTGCTCAATAGGCATTGACGGATCTCCTGGCCGGCCGGGTTTCTAGGAATTCCCATGTTGCGCAGCAAGAAGTTTCCTTGCATTGCCGGCCTCACTGCGCAAGGAATCCGATGACGGATAGACTCGGCGCCGAGGAGGCTGCTCGATTTGGATTGGCCATCCCACCCTCGCATGCTTGCACCGCCCGCCGCCATCGGCAACACGCCATGGCGCCATTTCCACGTCGAAATCGGAGGCTTCGAGCACGAGATCCGGATCAAGGAAGAGTACCGGAACGCGTTCGGGTCCATCAAGGACCGGGTGGCCTGGGCCTTGCTTTCCGAGGCCATGGCGGCCGGCAGCCTGGAGCCGGGCGGCCACGTGATCGATGCCTCGTCGGGGAACTACGGCATAGCGCTGGCATCCCTGGGCCGCATTCTCGATATCGGTGTCGAGATCGTCGTTTCGGCCGGCACGCCCGAAACGACCGTCGATCTGATCCGGTCAGCCGGAGCATTCGTCCACGTCGCCCGGCCCGAGCATGGCGAGACCCTGCACCAGGCCCGTATCGCCCTTGCGGGCAGGATCGCGGCCCGAACGGGTGCAACCTTTCTGGATCAGTACAACAATCCGGGAAATCCGCGGACGCATCGGCAGTGGACGGCCCCCGAGACCCTTGATGCCTTTTCGCCGGATGCGATCTTCGTCTCGGCGTCCTCGGGTGGAACAGCGGCCGGATTCGCCCGCTACATCGGCGAACGGCGCCTGCCGTTTCCGCTCGTCGTCGTCGATTCAGTTGCCTCTAACATTCTTGCCGAGCCTTCGGGCGAGGGGCGGCTGCTCGTGCCGGGAATGGGCTCGAAAAGGCGGACGAGCTTCGTGCCGGAGGAAGGCAGCTATCGGCTGCTGACGATAAGGGACAGCGAGGCGCTCGCCCACTATTCGCTCTTCGAGGAGGCCGGCGATCCGGTGCTGGGGCTGTCGAGCTGCGGCGTGCTGGCGGGGGCCTTGAGTTGGCTTGCCCTGCAGGACCGGTCCTGCAGGGTCGCGATGCTGGGGGTCGACGGACCCGCCAAATATGCAGCTCACGTGGCGGCCTGCCTGCTGGACGCGTCACTGGCGGGCGAGATCGATGCCTGCATGCGAACGGAAAGGGCGAGGCTCAAGAGAATCGGTGTTTTTTCGAGCTAGGCCGTATCCTCTGCGCAATAACGATAATGCGCAGGGCGTTCAGTTATTGTCGATCCCTCTCATTTCGCGTGCTTTTTATGCAACGCCTTCGTTGAATATGCTTCTCCAGGGTTGTCCTCGCGCCCCTCTGCATTGAGTCACGGCAGTTTTTGCCTCACTCTGCCAACAACAAGTCGCGCCTGAATACCGGGAGAAGTTCTCGTCCACGAGGGGTAACGATGAAAGCAGGCATCTTCAGCCTTGCTGCCTTGCTGATCGGCTGCGGAGCCGCCGGCGCGCAGGATCTGCCGGTGGGCAAGTCCGGGCCGGATCAGAACATGCAGGCCTGCGTTGCCGTCGGTGTCGGCTTCTGGGCGCTTCCCGGCACCGACACATGCCTCAAGATCGGCGGTGAGGTGAGGGCGGACTACGTGCTTTCGCATCAGGCGACTCGTAATGACGACGCCACCGGCTTCTTCACGCGCGCGCAGATCGGCTTCGATGCCCGCACCAACACCGATTACGGGTTGCTGCGTTCCTACTTCCTGCTGGACGCCTATGTCGGCCCAGGGCAGGCGACGAATTTCGTGATCGACAAGGCCTATCTGCAGATCGGCGGCCTCACCGCGGGCTATGCGCACAGCTTCTTCGGCATCTACGACCTCGACTATGCCAATGACCTGCTGCAGCCCTATTTCGGCTATGCGGCGACGGCCAATCTCATCGCCTACACACAGGAGTTCGGAAACGGGCTCTCGGCCACGCTGTCGGTCGAGGATGCGCGCGGCACGCGCGGCAGCCTGCTCGATACGTTCGGCTTTCCATCCGTCGTCGTGGCATCCGGCGGCTCGGTGGTCCCCGACGTCGTCGGCAACCTGCGCTACGATGCCGATTGGGGCGAGGCGGCCGTGTTCGGCGCGGTGCACCAGATCCGCTATCCCGCTCCCTCGCAGCCGATCGGCGGTTCCGACTATGGCTATGCCTTCGGCGGTGCTCTCGGCGTGAACCTGCCCGTGCTCTCCGGCGGCCACGTCGCCGTTGAGGGCACCTATGCCAACGGGGCCTCGGCCTATCTCGGTTGGCAGCAGATCGACGCGGCCTTCGATCGCTTCAATGACAGGACGGACCTCGGCAGCGGCTGGACGGCGACAGGGGAGATCGGCGTCAACGTTACGCCTGCGGTCACGCTGAACCTGCTGGGCAGCTATCTCGACTACAGCGCCGCCACCACCCACACCTCCTTCCTCGACCCGATTGCGCCCGATATCCGCGGCTGGGTCGCCGGCGGCAATGCCGTCTACACCGTCACGCGAGGGCTCTCCTTCGGCGCCGAGGCGTTCTATTCCTCCTACCGGGCCAAAGGCGGCCAGGGCTTCTTCGCCTATGAGGAAGAGCAGAAGGGCTGGACCGGCGTGCTGCGGGTGCGGCGGACGTTTTGACCGCCTGCAAGACGCCCCCGTGGCCGTCTATCGTCCTTCGCCCCGGCGCAGGTCCGAGTCGATCAGCAGGGCCGTCTTGTTGCCGAGTCGCGAGCGATAGACCTGTACGTTCTCGAGCACGCGCTGCACATAATTGCGGGTCTCGGTGTAGGGAATGCGCTCTACCCAGTCGATGGGATCGACCTTGGGATCGCGGGGGTCTCCATAGGTCTTCACCCAGTCGGCTACCTTGGAAGGTCCGGCGTTATAGGCGGCGAAGGTCATGATGTAGGAGCCGCGGAAGCGGTCGATCAGTTCTCCCAGATGCGCCTCGCCGATCATGGCGTTGTAGGCGGGGTCGGTGGTGAGCCGCTTGGAATCGAAGGCCATGCCGGCCGCCTTGGCAGTTGCCTTCGCAGTCGAAGGCATCACCTGCATCAGGCCGCGCGCGCCGGCGCCGCTGACGACGTCGTGGCCGAACTCGCTCTCCTGGCGGGCGATGCTGTAGACGACCGCACGCTCGACATTGCCGGAGCCCTGGAAGCCCGGTATGGCGCCGGTGGGAAAGGCGATCGCATCGAGGGGCAGGCCGCGCTGGGTCGCGGACTTGCCCACCCCCAGGGCCGCCTTCGCGTCGCGGTTGGCCAAGGCGAGCTGGCCCAGCAAGGCAAGTTGCTGCGTATCCTGCAGCCGCTTGCCCATGTCGGCCACGAGGCTGCGCGCGTAGACGCGCTCGCCCGTGGCGTAGAGCTGGGTGATCGCACGTACGGCCAGGAGGCTGCTGAAGTTTGCGCGCGTCGCCGCCGATGCCTCGGGCAACGGACTGAGGTCGAGCGAGCGCAAGCCGAGCCGGGCACGGGCGATCTGGCCATAATAGGTGGTGGGGTAGCGCGCGGCGAGTTGGTAGAATCGCGTGGCGGCGTTCTTGTCTCCGGCGGCCTCCGCAGTGCGGCCCTGCCAATAGGCGCCGCGCGATATGCTGATAGGGCGCTGGGACTGCGCGCTGAGGTTGGCGAAGTGGCGAGCAGCCACGCGCGTGTCGCCGAGAAAGCGCAGCGCAATCCAGCCGCAGTGGAATTCGGCTTCCATCCGCGTCGTGTCGCTCTCGGCTGTGAAGCCGGCCGCGACGGCATAGGCGGTACGGGCATCTCCCTGGTCGAGCAGGGCTCGCGCCACCAGGCGGCGCTCCGTCCACCATTCGTCGGGCCGCACGAGGGAGGCCGCGTCACGCGGTGCCCGCAGCAGCAGCGCTGCGGCCTCCTTGTCCTTGTCCCGGCGCCGCAGATAGCTCACCTTGGCGAATATGTAGGCCGGATCGTTCGAGGCGCCTGAGGCGAGCAGGGTACCGGCGTTGCCGGCCCCCTTGGCCACGGCGATGCGCACTTTGGCGAGAGACACGACATCGGCGCCCGCGCGGGCAGCCACACGCAGGCCATCGACGAAGTTGCCGTCATAGATCAGGCGATCGGCGCGGAATTTGTGGTCCGCGCGCGAGAGCAGGTTGCCATAGCCGCGCACGATGTCGGCTTCGAGCTGGCCCGAGAGCGGGTCGTTGCGATAGGCGTCGCGGATGAGGGCAGCGGCGGCCTGCTGGTCACCCGAGCGCAGCAAGACGGAGGCGAGCGCCACCTTGCCCTCGTCGGTCTCGGGAGCGGAGGAAGCGAAGAAGGAGCGGATCGTGCCCGCATCCATCCCGTCATTGTAGAGGGCTTCCTCGGCGCGCCGGCGCAGCAGGCCGTTGCCGGGCCAGGCCGGGTAGGCCGTCAGGAAAGCATTGATGCGCTGGAAGCCGACCTGCCTCGCGGCGCTGCGGATTGCGATCCATTCGGCGGTCGCCCGGCTTGCGGGGTCGTTCAGGGAGCGCGCCAGTCCATCGCCCCCCGCCAGGTCGCCGCTGCCATAGGCATCGATGGCCTGGCGCAGGGTCTGCAATTGCGGGGCGATCGGAGAAATCACGCCGATCGATCCGGTGATGTCGTTGTCCGTGCTTATGATCGTGGTGGGCGAGCGGCTCAACGTGCCGTCGCCGGGCGGGGCGAGGGGAGCGGCGACGGCCGCCGTCAGCACGGCGACAAACAGGGATGTTCCAGTCAAAAAACGCACGAGCATTGCCGCCATGCCAACCAGGGAGTCCAGATTGGCTATTCTCGCGTCCCCTCATTGACGAAGCATGAATTACACCATGGTAATGCCACAGTATCGCCATCACACAGGCGTGAGAAAATGGGGATTTTCATGGCTCGATGGCGGCAGATTCGGGATTCCGGTTCCATTTTTCATCTCACCGGCCCGGACCAGCTCCGTTAACCAGACGAATGCGAAAATGTTGAGCCTTAAAGTGGGCATTTTCGGCCCGGAATCAGCGGTCATGCTCTTTCCGTGGCTGATACGCTCGTATATGTCTGGCCCGGTGACGGCGCTGCGACCGAGCGGCCCGTCAGCTTGCGATTGCGGAGTGAGATCATGTCGAAGGCAAAGTTCAGAGGTTCGCTCACCGCCCTGGTGACGCCGTTTCGCGACGGTGCTCTGGACGAGAAAGGCTTCCGTGACCTGATCGACTGGCAGATCGCCGAAGGCACCAGCGGTCTCGTGCCCGTGGGCACCACGGGTGAGAGCCCGACCCTCAGCCATGCCGAGCACCGTCGCGCGGTGGAAATCTGCATCTCTCAAGCCGCAGGCCGCGTGCCGGTCATCGCCGGGGCCGGCTCCAACAATACGGTCGAGGCCATCGATCTTGCCAGGCATGCGGAGAAGGCCGGCGCGGATGCCGTGCTGGTGGTCACGCCCTATTACAACAAGCCGACCCAGGAAGGGCTCTACCAGCACTTCAAGGCGGTGAACGACGCCATCAATATCCCGATCTTCATCTACAACATCCCGCCGCGTTCGGTGGTGGATATGTCGGTGGAGACGATGAAGCGCCTCTACGAGCTGAAGAACATCGTCGGCGTCAAGGACGCCACGGGTAATCTCGCCCGCGTCTCGCAGCAGCGCCAGCTGCTCGGCCCCGATTTCATCCAGCTTTCGGGCGAGGACATGACGGCCCTCGCCTTCAACGCCGCCGGTGGGCAGGGGTGCATCTCGGTGGTATCGAACATCGCCCCCGGCCTGTGTGCCCAGTTGCAGGATGCCACATTGCGCGGCGATTATGCCGCAGCCCTTGAAATCCAGGACCGCCTGATCCCACTTCATGCTGCGACCTTCCTCGAACCGGGACTCGCGGGCGCCAAGTGCGGCCTGGCGATCCTCGGTCGGGTCAAGGAGGAGGTTCGCCTGCCGCTGCTGCCCGTCACCGATGGCGCCCGCAACCAGATCCGGCAGGCCATGGTCCATGCAGGCCTCGTGAACTGACGAGCCCGGGGCGGGTGTCCCATCACACGCCCTGATGCACTGAAAGCGAGAAAGACGTGTCCGACAAGAAGGGCGCCCAGAAGCTGGTCGCCGACAACCGCAAGGCGCGATTCAATTACGAATTGCTCGATACCTTCGAGGCCGGCATCGTCCTGGCCGGAACCGAGGTGAAATCGTTGCGTCTGGGCAAGGCGACGATCGGCGAATCCTATGCCGGGCCGTCCGGCGATGAGTTGTTGCTGTTCAATGCCGACATCCCCGAATATCTCCAGGCCAACCGCTTCAATCACGAGCGCAAGCGGCCCCGCAAATTGCTGCTTCACAAGCGCCAGATCTCCAAGCTGATCGGTGCCGTACAGCGCGACGGGCTGACGATCGTTCCCACCAAGCTCTATTTCAACGAGCAGGGCAGGGCGAAGATCGAGCTGGCGCTGGCTCGCGGCAAGACCATGGGCGACAAGCGTGAGACCGAGAAGAAGCGCGACTGGCAACGCGAAAAGGGGCGCCTGCTGCGCGACAAGGGCTAAGGGCCGACATACCACCGGCACCATTCAAGGAGTTGCAGGATGTATCAGCCTCCTCACTTTCGCGAAGAACGCCGAGAGGTTCTGCACGCCATGATGCGCGCCCACCCGCTGGCGGCTCTGGTGACATTCTCGGACGGCAGGCTCGACGCCAATCATGTTCCCATGCTGCTGGACGCCGGGCGCGGACCAGAGGGCACGCTGCTTGCCCATATCGCGCGGGCCAACGATCTTGCCCGCCGCCACGATTCCGGCATCGAGGTGCTGGTGATCTTCCAGGGGGCGGAGAGCTATATCTCGCCAAGCTGGTACGAGACCAAGCGCGAGACCGGCAAGGTGGTGCCGACCTGGAACTACGTCACCGTGCATGCGCATGGGCGACTGCGGATATTCGACGATCCGGCCTGGCTGCGCCGGCAGATCTCGGCCCTGACCGAGACCCATGAAGCCGGCCGCGCGCTGCCCTGGCATGTCGATGATGCGCCGGAGGCATTCCTCCAGTCCCAGGTCAAGGGCATCGTCGGCATCGAAATCGAGATCACCGCCCTCAAGGGCAAATGGAAGGTCAGCCAGAACCGTCCCGCGGCGGACCGCGAGGGCGTTTACGCGGGCTTGTCGGCGGATGGCGACGGCGCGATGGCGGATCTCGTGAAGCGGGCCTCGGAGGACTGACTCGCCTCTTCCGGTTGGTTCGCCTTCCGCGGACAGGCTCGTCAGGCGGGCAGCAGCGTCCGGATCGTCCGGAAGACCTCGCGGAACATCTCAGTCGTGAGCCGGCCCGTATTCGTGTTGTAGCGAGAGCAGTGGTAGCTGTCGATCAGCACGAATTTTCCGATGCTGTGCCGGGCATGATGGGCGAAGCGATAGCGTGCCGGTCGTTCGCCAAGGGCGGTGACGACGCTGTCATGGCCGATCTTGCCAAGGGCGAGAATGACCTGGAGGCCACCCATCTCCTCGACGGTGCGCGTCAGGAAGGGGCGGCAGGTGGCGATCTCGCCGCCCGTCGGCTTGTTCTCGGGCGGCACGCAGCGTACGGCATTGGTAATGCGGCAGTCGACGAGTTCGAGGCCGTCATCCGGCCGCTCGTCATAGGTGCCGGTGGCAAAGCCGAAGTCGCCCAGCGTTTCGTAGAGAAGGTCGCCCGCCCAGTCGCCGGTGAAGGGACGGCCGGTCCTGTTGGCGCCTTGCAGGCCGGGTGCGAGGCCCACGATCAGCAGGCGGGCGGCCGACGCTCCGAAACTCGGCACCGGCGCATTGTGCCAGCCGGGTTCCCTGGCGCGCCAATGCTGACGAAATGCCACGAGGCGCTCGCAGAGCGGACAGTCGCGGCCCGGCTCGGTAGTCGGCAGGAGGGACATCGGGAACTTATCTTGCGCTTGGAGGGGCCGGAGAAACGGATAGACCTGTCAAACGCGAAACGGTGGCGGATTACAAGGTTGCCTTCGCACGTTTTCAACCGTTCAGGACCGGGCGGAAGGTTCGAGGGCCCTTCGCCGCGGTCCCATATCGCTCAGCAATCCAGGCAGATCCCGTAGGGTAGCTGCGCCTACTCTTCCTCGCCCTGGTTGTTGACGCCGGCGGACATGAAACCCGGCGTCTGTCCGGCGAAGCCTTGCTGGGGCGTCTGGCGCGGAGCGCCCGGACCGGCGGGGTAACTGGGGCCGGACTGGCTACGAACCGCGCGTTCCGAAGGGTCGCGGCCGATCTTGCCCTGCAGGGTCACGAGGTCGACGAACTCGTCGGCCTGACGGCGCAGTTCGTCGGCCACCATGGGCGGCTGCGTCGAAACGGTGGAGACGACGGAAACGCGTACGCCCTTGCGCTGCATGGCCTCAACCAAGGACCGGAAGTCTCCGTCGCCCGAGAACAGGATCATGTGGGAAATGTGGTCGGCCAGTTCCATCGCATCGATGGCCAGCTCGATGTCCATATTGCCCTTCACCTTGCGGCGACCGGTGGAATCGACAAATTCCTTGGTCGGCTTGGTCACCACGGCATAGCCATTGTAGTCCAGCCAGTCGATCAGCGGGCGAATGGAGGAATATTCCTGATCCTCGACCAGGGCGGTATAATAGAACGCTCGGACCAGATAGCCGCGGCTCTGGTATTCCTTGAGCATCTTCCGATAGTCGATATCGAACCCCAAGCTTTTTGCCGTGGCGTAAAGGTTGGCGCCGTCGATAAAGAGGGCGATGCGTTCCTGGGTGTTGTTCATTCTTCTGCCAGTCAGGGTCCGTTGTGCTAAGGCCGGCTTTGGAAGCATAGCGAAATTTTGTGTCTAAATTTAAGTTTAGTATTGGGTACCGAGACAGGATAAAGCGACTGCTTTGTGTCTAATCTCAGCGAAAAGCCAGCAACGACAAGCTTAAGCTTACCGCTATCCGCTTGTGCCTAGGACGGTATAGAAAGTCAAGTCTGCGATCTGCGCCGCTACATTGGAATTCTTCAGCCACGCTGGGAGATTGGTTTATTATAATATCGAGACGTCCAGGCTCGTTATTGTCGAACTCCTTCGAAAGTCTTACGCAGCGCGAAGTGGGTTCAGCCGCCGAATATTGCCGTGCGCCCACGATTGGGGTTGCACAAAGCCCCGGCTCGGTGTACTTGGCCCGCTTGACCCCAAAACACGGTTACAGAAAGGCTTCGCCATGGCCCGCGTCACGGTGGAAGATTGCATCGACAAGGTCGAGAACCGTTTCGAACTGGTTCTGCTCGCCAGCCACCGCGCACGCATGATCGCGGGCGGTGCGGCGCTGACTGTCGAGCGCGATCGCGATAAAAACCCGGTTGTGGCTTTGCGCGAGATCGCAGACGAAACGCTGACGCCGGACGATCTGAAGGAAGACCTCATCCACTCGATGCAGAAATATGTCGAGGTGGACGAGCCCGAATCGGATCCGGCCGCTCTCGCCGCTGGTGATTCCGACGACAACATCGCCTTCGACCGCATGTCCGAAGAGGATCTGCTGCGCGGCCTCGAGGGCCTCGTACCCCCGGCCAACAACGGTTCGGACGACGAAGAGTAAGGTCTTCCTGCATTGCAGGCGAGATAAAGCGGGCCGGCATTGCCGGCCCGCTTTTCTTTTGCATACCAGCCGTATTGAATAGCGTTCCTGCCGGCCACAGATCGTGGCCATGCAAGCGTTGAGAATGCCGGGGCAAGAGCGTATCCGGCGGGAGAATGTGAGTGACGGCGCCTTTCCGCCTGATGCGGCAATACGAACTGGTCGACAAGGTCAGGGCCTATAATCCGGCCGTGAACGAAGACCTGCTGAACGCTGCCTATGTGTATGCGATGCAGAAGCATGGGGCGCAGTTCCGTGCCTCGGGCGATCCCTATTTCTCCCATCCGCTCCAGGTCGCCTCGCTCCTCACCGATCTCAAGCTCGACGACGCCACCATCGCCGCCGCCCTCCTGCACGACACCATCGAGGACACGGACGCCACGCGCGGCGAAATCGAGCGTCGCTTCGGCAAGGAGATCGCCGCTCTCGTGGACGGCCTGACCAAGATCAAGAAGCTCGATCTCGTCTCCAAGGAGGCCAAGCAGGCCGAGAACCTGCGCAAGCTCCTGCTCGCCATCGTCGAGGATGTCCGCGTACTGCTCGTCAAGCTCGCCGACCGCCTCCACAACATGCGCACGCTCAACTTCATGAAGGCCGAGAAGCGCGCCCGCATCGCACAGGAGACGCTCGACATCTATGCCCCGCTTGCCGGGCGCATGGGCATGCAGGACATGCGCGAGGAACTGGAGGACCTGTCCTTCCACGAACTCCAGCCTGCGCATTACGAGACGATCGTGCGGCGCCTCGAAGGCCTCAAGCGTCGCAACGGCGCCCTGATCGCGGAGATCGAGAGCGATCTGCGGGAACAACTGCGGGAAAGCGGAATCGAGGCGACCGTCAAGGGTCGAGAGAAGCGGCCCTATTCGATCTTCAAGAAGACCGAGCAGAAGCAGGTGGCCTTCGAGCAGCTTTCCGACATCTTCGCCTTTCGCGTATTGGTGAATACGGTCGAGGATTGCTATCGCGCGCTGGGCATCGTCCACACCAAGTGGCCGCTCGTGCCGGGGCGCTTCAAGGACTACATCTCGACGCCCAAGCAGAACGACTACCGGTCCCTGCACACCACCGTCATCGGGCCGGGCCAGCAGCGCGTGGAGCTGCAGATCCGCACCGAGGAAATGCACCGCATCGCCGAATTGGGGATCGCGGCCCACGCTCTCTACAAGGAGAACAAGGCCGGCGACACGCTTCGCCTCGAGGGCGAGAGCCGGGCCTTCGCGTGGCTGCGCAGGACCATGGCCATGCTGGCGGAAGGCGACAATCCAGAGGAGTTCCTGGAGCATACCAAGCTCGAACTCTTCCAGGATCAGGTGTTCTGCTTCACGCCGAAGGGCAAGCTGATCACCCTGCCGCGCGGCGCCAATGCCATCGACTTCGCCTATGCCGTGCACACCGATGTCGGCAACACGGCCGTGGGCTGCCGGGTCAATGGCCGGACCGCGCCGCTGGTCTCCGAACTCTTCAACGGCGACGAGGTGGCGATCATCACGGCCAAGGAGCAGACCCCGCCTGCGGCATGGGAAACACTGGTCGTCACCGGCCGGGCACGAGCCGCGATCCGCAAGGCGACGCGCAGCGCCGTGCGCGCGCAATATGCGGGCCTGGGGCAGCGCATCATCGAGCGCGCCTTCGAGCGCCTGGACAGGACCTATTCTCCCGATGCGCTGCAGGGAGCGCTGAAGCGGCTCGCCCGCAAGAGCGTCGAGGACGTGCTCACCGCCGTGGGGCGCGGAGAGATGCGTTCTCAGGACGTCGTTCGGGCCGTCTTCCCCGACTTCAAGCTCGAACAGTCCAGCCATGCCGCCGCCGGGCTGGACGAGACCTGGTTCGGACTGCAGGGCGGGCAGAATCTGCGCTTCAAGCTTCCGGGCGGCGGCGATCCGGCCAAGGCCGCCATTCCCGTGCGTGGACTGATGGGCGACCTGCCCGTGCGGTTCTCCGAAGGGGGCGCCGTGCCGGGCGATCGCATCGTCGCCATCCTCACGCCGGACGAGGCGATCACCATCTATCCGATCCAGTCTCCGGCGCTCGCCAATTTCGAGGACCACCCCGAACTCTGGCTTGACGTGCGCTGGGATCTCGAAGCCACGAGGGCGGAGCGTTATCCTGCCCGGATCCAGGTCGTTTCGATCAATGAACCCGGCACGCTCGCGCAGATCGCCCAGGTCATCGCTGAGACAGACGGCAACATCGACAATCTCGCCATGCAGCGCCGGTCCTTCGACATGACGGAGATGATCATCGACATCGAGGTCTACGACCTCAAGCACCTGCTTGCCATCATCGACGGTCTGCGGGCCCGCAAGGTCGTGAGCGAGGTGACGCGCATCGTGTAGGCGGCGGCACCCGGTGCCCGGGAATGGCCCTCGTGACAAAATTTTCGCCCTGACGGGAAGCGGCCATTGATCTGCGGGCTGCGGAAGCGTAGCCCCTACAGCCGGCAAATCGCAGGAGAAGATGATGACGCAGGATGAAGTGCTGGCCGAATTCAAGGATGCGGGCGCCCTCTTGGAAGGGCATTTCATCCTCTCCTCCGGCCTGCACTCGCCGGTATTCCTGCAGAAGATGTTCATCTTCATGGATCCTGCCCGCACCGAGCGCCTCTGCCGCGCGCTGGCCGAGAAGATCCGCGCACGGTTCGGCAAGATCGACATGGTGGTTTCACCAGCCGTCGGCGGCATCGTGCCGGGCTACGAGACTGCCCGAGCCCTGGGCGCCAAGGCCGTGTTCGTCGAGCGCGAGAACGGACGGTTCCAGCTCCGCCGGGGATTCCAGATTCCCGCTGGTGCCCGGGTGGTCATGGTGGAGGACATCGTCACCACCGGCCTTTCCTCACGCGAATGCCTGGCGGCGATCGCCGATCATCCGGGCGAGGTGGTCGGCGCCGCCTGCCTGATCGACCGTTCGGGCGGCAAGGCCGATCTCGGCAAGCCCCTGGTGGCGCTGGCCACTCTCGATATTCCCGCCTTCCCCGCCGACCAATTGCCGCCCGAGCTTGCCAGTCTTCCCGTGGTCAAGCCTGGCAGCCGCGCGCTTTCCAGCTGAGACAGGGCCATGTCCGCCATCACGCGTTCCGACTATATTCGCCTCGGCCTCAACGTCGATCACGTCGCCACCGTCCGCAATGCGCGGGGCGGTAAATGGCCTGATCCGGTGCGTGCCGCTCATCTCGCCATTGAGGCAGGCGCCGATGGCATCACGGCGCATCTCCGCGAGGATCGCCGTCATATCCGGGACGAGGATATTCGCCGGATCAGGGCCGAGGTGGCGGCTCCCTTGAATTTCGAAATGGCCGTCACACCGCAGATGCTGGACATCGCGCTCCAGGTGAAGCCGCATGCCGTATGCCTGGTCCCCGAGAAGCGCGAGGAGCGCACGACCGAGGGCGGGCTCGACGTACGGGGCGCGCAGGCGAACCTTCTTAACGCCATTCCCCGTTTCAAGGACGCCGGTATCCGGGTGTCGCTCTTCGTAGAGCCGGACAGGGCTGTGCTCGAAACCTGCGCGGCCCTCGGTGCCGACATCGTCGAACTCCACACCGGCACCTGGTGCGAGGCCGTGGCGGCCGGGCAGGGTGGGCATGCGGCGGCGGAGTTCGAGCGCCTCAAGCTTGGCGCCGCCATCGCCGCCGGGCTCGGCCTGGAGGTACATGCGGGTCATGGGCTTGATTTCGAGACCTCGGAGACGCTGGCAGCGGTTCCGCAATTCTCCGAATTCAATACCGGCCATTTCCTCATCGGCGAGGCGATCTTCGTCGGGCTCGCCGAAAGCATCAGAACCGTGAAGGCGGCCATGGCGGCAGGCCGGAGCCGGGCTGCATGATCATCGGCATCGGCAACGATCTCTGCGACATCAGGCGGATCGAGACGGCATTGAGCCGTTTCGGCCGCCGTTTCGAGGAGCGCTGCTTCACAGAGACCGAGCGGGCGAAGGCGGCGGGGCGGGCCGACAAGGCGGGCACGCTGGCCAAGCGCTTTGCGGCGAAGGAAGCTTGCTCCAAGGCCCTCGGCACGGGCGTCAACGGCATGCAAGGCGTCCACTGGCACCATATGGAGGTCGTCAACGACAGGACCGGGCGGCCGACGATGCGGCTCACCGGAACGGCCCGCGCGATGCTCGACGCCCTCCTGCCGGAAGGGCATGACGCCGTTGTTCACCTCAGTTTGAGCGACGAGCACCCCCTGGCGCAGGCTTTCGTGGTCATAGAGGCGCGTCCTTCGCGTTGAACGCCCCATTGCTGCCATAGAAACCGGGTCTGTCGTTGCGCCCGGAGTCGCCAGAGGTTATAGCAGCCGCGACAGGGTTGTTTCGAAAGACAGCCTCGAGAGATGGAAGATCGATGAGCGTGGCCAGCGAACCCAACAAGACGCCCAACACCAGCGGCGCTGCGAAGAAGACTAAAGACGGTGGCATCCTCGAACTCATCAAGATCATCATCCATGCTTTGATCATCGCACTTGTTGTGCGCACCGCCCTGTTCCAGCCCTTCAATATTCCCTCGGGTTCGCTGATCCCCACGCTGCTTGTGGGTGACTATGTGATGGTGTCGAAATACAGCTACGGCTGGTCGCGCTACTCGGTGCCCCTGGTCTCCGACATCCTGCCTGCCGGGCGCATCTGGTCCGGTGACGGTCCCAAGCGTGGCGACGTCGCGGTGTTCAAGCTCCCCAGCGACAATTCGACCGACTACATCAAGCGCGTGATCGGCCTGCCGGGCGACCACGTCCAGATGAAGGAGGGGCGGCTCTATATCAACAACGTCGTCGTGCAGCGTGAGCCGACCACACCCTTCCAGATGAAGGATGCCTTCGGCCGCGACGTCGACGTGCCGACCTATATCGAGACGCTGCCGAATGGCGTGAAGCATCGCATCATCGAGGTGAGCGGCGACACCGGTTATTACGACAACACCGAAGAGTTCGTGGTGCCGCCGGGCCACTATTTCATGATGGGCGACAATCGGGACAATTCGGACGATTCCCGCGACATGACGAACCAGGGCGTGGGCTATGTCCCGCTCGACAACTTCGTCGGCAAGGCCCAGATCATCTTCTTCTCGGTGGGCGACGGCCCCGAAGACAAGAGCGCTTCCGTGCTGGCGTTCTGGCAGTGGCCATGGACAATCCGCGGCAGCCGCTTGTTCTCCTTCATCCACTAGGGCCGACCGCATCTCTTGCATAGAGCCAGCCGCAGGGGCATCGGCAAGCGATGCCCGGCGCCCGGCGGGGCTATTGCCTGAAAGAAGGTCCTTTCCAGTGGCAGTCGCCATGATATGACAATCCGTCACGCCGGTTGTCTCCATCGGCAATCTCCATCTCCAGGACCCCACGCGTGGTCTATTCGAAGAAGGGCGTCATCGGACGCGAGTTAGACCAGTTCAATGAGCGTGAAGAAGAAGCCGCCGCTTGAGACCCTGGAAGCCGCCATTGGCCATGTGTTCGCCGATCGAGGCCTGCTGGAGCGTGCGTTGACCCACATCAGCGCGCTCGAAGGACCGGGGCGCCTGATGAGCTATCAGCGGCTGGAGTTCCTGGGCGACCGCGTGCTGGGCCTGGCGGTGGCCGACATGCTCTTCCGCGCTTTCCCCGACGACGAGGAGGGAGCGATGTCGCGGCGCCTTTCAGATCTCGTGCGCAAGGAGACCTGCGCGGCCGTCGCCGCCGACTGGGGGGTCGGTCCGCATGTGAAGCTCGGTATGGGCGAGGCCCAGTCCGGCGGACGCAAGCGGCTCACCACGCTGGGCGACGTCTGCGAAGCCCTCATCGGCGCCGTTTTCCTCGATGCCGGGTATGAGACGGCCCGTACCATGGTGGAACGCGCCTGGCGCGAGCGCCTGCACGCGCCGATCCGGCCGCCGAGCGATGCAAAGACCGCGCTGCAGGAATGGGCACAGGCGAGGGCGCTGAAGGCGCCGACCTATCGGCTGGTTTCGCGCTCCGGCCCGGACCATAATCCGCGCTTCGTCATAGCCGTCGACGTGGAGACGCAGGTCTCCGCCGAGGGAGAGGGCAAATCGAAGCGCCTGGCCGAGCAGGCCGCGGCCGCCGCCTTCATGGCCCGCGAGCATATCGGCTTCGAAGGCAAGGGATATTGATTACCGGCAACGACGGATAATCGCTGCTATATAGAGAAGATGCCGCATCCGCATTCGGAACGGCCCATGGATGGTTCAATGAACGACACTCCCGAGACCCGGTGCGGCTTCGTCGCACTGATCGGCGCTCCCAATGCCGGCAAGTCGACGCTGATGAACGCCATCGTCGGCGCCAAGCTCTCCATCGTCACGCACAAGGTGCAGACGACGCGCGCCATCGTGCGCGGCATCGCCATGAGCGGAGCGTGCCAGCTCATTTTCGTCGATACGCCGGGTATCTTTCAGCCCAAGCGCCGGCTCGACAGGGCCATGGTCACCACCGCCTGGGGCGGAGCCGCCGACGCGGATGCGATCTGCCTGCTGGTGGATGCACAGCGGGGGCTCGACGAAGGAAACGAGGCTATCCTCGCAAAACTCGCCGACACCAATCGGACCAAGATCCTGATCCTCAACAAGATCGACGCCGTGAAGCGTGAGACGCTGCTCGACCTTGCCGCCGGTATCAACGCCCGGCAGAAATTCGCCGCCACCTTCATGGTTTCGGCCCTGACGGGAAGCGGAGTCGAGGATCTCCTCGCATATCTCGCAGGCATCATGCCCGCCGGCCCCTGGCTCTACCCGGAAGACCAGATCTCGGATGCGCCGCTGCGCTCGCTCGCCGCGGAGATCACGCGTGAGAAGCTGTTCCTGCGCCTGCACGACGAGTTGCCCTACGAATCGACGGTCGAGACGACAGACTGGAAGTCGATGGGCGATGGCTCCGCCCGCATAGAGCAGACGATCTTTGTCGCGCGCGAGGGCCAGAAGAAGATCGTCATCGGCAAGGGCGGCGAGACGATCAAGGCGATCTCGATGGCCGCGCGCAAGGAAATCTCCGCGATGGCCGAGACCCCGGTTCATCTCTTCCTCTTCGTGAAGGTGCGCGAGAACTGGTCCGACGATCCTGAGCGCTATCGCGAGATGGGGCTCGAATTTCCTGTCGAGAAGCGGTGAAACGCGTGCTGGCCTTCCATGGAATGGACCGATAGCGGCTACGTCCTCGGTGTGAGGCGCCACGGGGAGTCCAGCGTGATCCTCGAGGCGATGACGCGGGACCACGGTCGCCATCTCGGCCTAGTCCGGGGAGGGCGGTCGCGTATGCTGCAGCCGGTCCTCCAGCCTGGAAATGCGGTGCAGTTGGTCTGGCGGGCGCGGATCGACGGGCATCTGGGGCACTACGCCGTCGAGGGGTTGACGCTGCATGCGGCGAGTTTCCTCTCCTCGCGCCTGGCGCTTTTCGCCATGACCCATGTCGCCGCCCTGGTGCGGTTGCTGCCCGAGCGCGATCCGCATCCCGCGCTGCATGAAGCGCTCGGTCACGTCATCGAGGTGTTGGGCGATGCCGGTCTTGCACCGGCGCTGATCGCGCGGTTCGAACTCGAAATCCTGTCAGAACTCGGCTTCGGGCTCGACCTCAGCGCTTGCGCCGCCACCGGTCGGCAGGACGATCTGGTCTATGTCTCGCCCAAGTCCGGCCGGGCGGTGAGCCGCGAGGCTGGCGCGCCCTGGCATGACAAGCTGCTGCGGCTACCGGGTTTCCTGCGCGGCGAGGAGGGCATGCCCGGCTCGGCCGACATCGCCGACGCCCTCAGGCTGACCCAGTATTTCCTGGAGCGCGACGTTTTCTCCCCCCGCGGCCTTGCGATGCCCGAGGGGCGCCGGGTCTTGCTCGAAGCCTTGTCGGCTCGGGCGGAGGAGACTTAGTTGATTTTTAAACACAAGTCATTGAAGTTGCTGTTCTTTACGGGAACACGCAGGGCGTGTTCATCCAAGCCGCGCTCCGCATAAAATTTCACGCTTGCGTCACGGGTAATCTGATCCGAAAACACAGACGAAGGTTGTCATTTCCAGCCTTCGAAGCGGGGGCTATCTTGAAATTACGGGGTGCGGACGCGGTTGCCATCGCAATATTGATTGCGTTGGTGGGTGGAGGAGGACTCTGCTTCGCGTCGGGAGACTACAAGGCTTCTGCCGCCATGCTGATGATCGCGATCGCCTTCTTCATGGGCGTCTATCACGATTGAAGAGCAAGCAGGATTCCATTGAATTTTTGACAAGATCGATGGGTTGCGGGATCAAAAGGTTAATCAATCCTTATTCCGCCCAGATCTTGGGTTAACCGCCTCCCAAGCATTTTCAGAGGATGGACCCGTGACCGTTCCTGTCTTTCGCCTGCTGGCGATTTCACTCACCCTGGCCACCGCGATGCCGGTGGCGCCGGCGTTGGCCGGATGGCGAGACGGACCGTATTATGTGGAGGGCGGCTGGGGCGGCGACTATTATGCGCCGGCCCCTTCCTATCGCGACGAGTATCAGCCTGACTACCGTTATTATCAGGGCCCTCGGGCGGGGCGTCAGGCCTATGCGCCCTACTACGACGATCCGGATTATGTAGGACGGGACGAGGATTTCGGACCGCTCGTGCGGCCACGCGTGATGCGTCCCCCCCGGAACGTATACGGCGTGCCCGAGCAGCCGCGCCGGATCGCGCCGGCGAAGCCGAGGACGGCCGTGACCATTCCGCCGGCCAAGCCGAAAGCGGCGGCATTGCCCGTGGCGAAACCCGTGCCGGAGTCCAAGCCTGCGGCGGTCCTGGAAGCGAGGGCACTGCCTGTCCCGCGGCCGAACCTTGAGAGCATGGACTTCGATGCCGTCACGCCGACCCCGGCTCCCGCCGCGCAATAGCGGCACCCCGGCAGCGGAAGTCAGACCGGGACTTTCGTCCTCGCCACATAGAGGGCCAGGGCGGCTGCGTTCGAGACATTCAGGCTCTTGATCGCACCCGGCATGTCCAGTCGTGCCAGGGCATCGCAGAGCGAGCGCGTGCGCTGGCGAAGGCCCTTGCCTTCCGCGCCCAGCACCAGCGCCAGCGGTCCTTGGAAGGCCGTGCCCTCAAGCGTTGCCGGTCCCTCCGAATCGAGGCCGATTCGCATCACGCCGCTGGCGCCCATTTCGTCCAGCGTGTCGCCGAGATTCTTCACCGATACGATCGGCACGTGCTCGAGGCCGCCGGAAGCCGATTTCGCCAGAACGCCGGTGGCGGCCGGCGAATGGCGCTCGGTGGTGATGATCGCCGCTACCTTGAAGGCAGCCGCCGAGCGGACGATGGCGCCGACATTGTGGGGATCGGTGATCTGGTCGAGCACCAGTACGATATCGCCCGAACCGAGATCGCCGAAGGCAGGGGCGGGCAGGGGAGCCGTTTCGAGATAAAGGCCCTGATGGATCGAATCGGGCGTGAGCAGGCGGTCGATCTCGGCCGGCCGTACGGTCTCCGGCCTGATTCGCGTCGGCACGTTCTCCTCCGCCAGGCGTTTCAGGGCATTCTCGGTCGCCAGAAGCCTCTTGAGCTTGCGCGCGGGATTCTGCAGGGCCTCGCGCACGGGGTGCCAGCCGTAGATCACCACGGTGTCGGGAGTGGCTTCGCTGGCATGCCCCCGGTGGTGTCCGCGATGGTTCCTGCGATCCCTGTCGTTCATCTCTTTCTCCGTCTGCACCCGTGCCCATTGCACGGCTGGCGCGGCAAAAAAAGCCCCAAGGGAAATTAAGTGCAGAAAGTCGTCGGTGAACTGTGCCTTTTGGGTTGACAGCTTCCGTCCGCCTCACCATAACGGCGCCCTCTGAACGAAGCGGCCGCACCACTCGGCAGCTTTGGTTTCGCGGCGGTTCATAGCGTTGCGGAAGGACGGTTTGGAGGGGTGCCCGAGTGGTTAAAGGGGACGGACTGTAAATCCGTTGGCTCAGCCTACGTTGGTTCGAATCCAACCCCCTCCACCAACGTCCACGGAATCCTGTGTGAGGGTCTATCCCGTCAAACTTGACCATGCCTGACGATGGATCCTGATTGCGGGTGTAGCTCAATGGTAGAGCAGCAGCCTTCCAAGCTGAATACGAGGGTTCGATTCCCTTCACCCGCTCCAACCCTTTTCCGGTTCGAATTCGAGCAGGGATATGATTTCGCGCCATTCTTATCTTGCGCGCTGCTCCAAAAACCCCTATCGACCCGCCCGATATTTCGCACCGGCGAAATACCCAATCCTCCAATGCTGGAAACGGGGCTATGGCCAAAGAGAAATTTGAACGCAACAAGCCGCACTGCAACATCGGCACGATTGGTCACGTTGACCATGGCAAGACGTCGCTGACGGCGGCGATCACGAAGGTTCTTGCCGAGACGGGCGGTGCGACGTTCACGGCGTATGACCAGATCGACAAGGCTCCGGAAGAGAAGGCTCGTGGCATCACGATCTCGACGGCGCATGTGGAATACGAGACGAAGAACCGTCACTATGCGCATGTGGACTGCCCCGGCCACGCGGACTACGTGAAGAACATGATCACGGGTGCGGCGCAGATGGACGGCGCGATCCTGGTGGTTTCTGCGGCTGACGGCCCGATGCCGCAGACCCGCGAGCACATCCTTCTGGCCCGCCAGGTCGGCGTTCCCGCGCTGGTGGTGTTCCTGAACAAGGTCGACATGGTCGACGATCCGGAACTGCTGGAGCTGGTGGAGCTCGAAGTTCGCGAGCTCCTGTCGAAGTATGAGTTCCCTGGCGACGACATTCCGATCACCAAGGGCTCGGCGCTGATGGCGCTGGAGAACAAGTCGCCGGAGATCGGGCATGACGCGATCCTGCAGCTGATGCAGACGGTTGACGAGTACATTCCGCAGCCGGAGCGTCCGATCGACCAGCCCTTCCTGATGCCGGTCGAAGACGTGTTCTCGATCTCGGGCCGCGGTACCGTGGTGACGGGTCGTGTCGAGCGCGGCATCGTGAAGGTTGGCGAGGAAGTCGAGATCGTTGGCATCCGGGCCACGCAGAAGACGACGGTGACGGGCGTCGAGATGTTCCGCAAGCTTCTGGACCAGGGCCAGGCGGGCGACAACATCGGCGCGCTGCTGCGCGGCACCAAGCGCGAGGACGTGGAGCGCGGCCAGGTGCTGTGCAAGCCGGGTTCGGTGAAGCCGCACACCAAGTTCAAGGCCGAGGCCTACATCTTGACGAAGGAAGAGGGTGGCCGTCATACGCCGTTCTTCGGCAACTACCGTCCGCAGTTCTACTTCCGCACGACGGACGTGACGGGCGTGGTGACGCTGCCGGAAGGCACGGAGATGGTGATGCCGGGTGACAACATCGCCATGACGGTGAGCCTGATCGTGCCGATCGCCATGGAAGAGAAGCTGCGCTTCGCTATCCGTGAAGGCGGCCGTACCGTCGGCGCCGGCGTCGTCGCCGCCATCATCGAGTAAGAGCCGGGCCTCATGCCCGATCTTTCGGAACCGGCGCGGCGCAAGTCGCGCCGGTTTTGTTTCAGGAGGCCAAGGCCAGCCTCACGAGCCGCGACACGGAACGAGCGGCGATGACAAAAGTCGAGGTTTCTGCGAGTTTTCGGTCAGTCTCGAAGACCTTCCTTCGTTTAAGGAGAACCCCATGATCGTCGTCACCACCAACGACCTTGCCGGCTACCGCATCACGCGGCATTTCGGCGTCGTGCGCGGCATCACCGTGCGCTCGCGCAGCGTGATCGGCAATCTGGGCGGCGCCATCCAGTCCGTGTTCGGCGGCAAGCTGTCGGTCTACACCAATCTCGCCGAGACCGCGCGGCAGGAGGCTTATGAGCTTCTGGTGCAGCACGCGCAGGACCTCGGTGCCAATGCGGTCATCGCCATGCGCTATGATGCCAACGAGATCATGGAAGGCATCACCGAGGTGCTCGCCTACGGCTCGGCCGTACAGGTTGAGCCCATTCACGGGTGATCCGGGACCGCGAAACTTCCTGAGCCTCGGGCTTACGGCCGCCTCCGGGAGGGAGTTGAAAGCTCGCCCTCCCGGCTATTTTTTTACGCAGACTTCCCATCTACGGGATTGCACCAAATCGTTTGCGCGGCTATGTAAGCGCCGCGCGAGCAACGCGTAGGAGTATAGCTCAGCTGGTAGAGCGACGGTCTCCAAAACCGTAGGTCGTAGGTTCGATCCCTACTGCTCCTGCCAATTCACGCGGATGAGGCGTTCAGCTTTTTTCGCTCTGTCATGCAAGCCGAGGGATGGGGTTTGGCCGCACCCTCGGTTTTGTGTTGGCAATTTAGAATTCAGGCCCGACCTTGCTTTTGCGAGGCGGGATTTCGAAATGAGTGCCGGGACGGTCTGGTTCCGGTCGAGGCGGTAGAGAACGATGGCAAAGACGACTCCGTTGGAGTTCCTGCGGCAGGTTCGCAATGAGACGAACAAGGTCACCTGGCCCACGCGCCGGGAGACAATGATTACGGCCTTCATGGTCTTTGTCTTCGTGATCATCATGGCGATCTTCTTCTCGATCGCCGACACGCTGATGCATGGCGCCGTCGGCCTCATTCTCAATCTGGGCCGCTAGGGAAAATCCAATGGCCAAGCGTTGGTATATCGTTCACGCCTATTCTAATTTCGAGAACAAGGTCGCTCAGTCGATTCGCGAGCAGGTCGCCCAGCGTGGGCTGCAGGATCTGTTCGAAGAGATCCTGGTGCCGACCGAGAAGGTCGTCGAGGTTCGCCGCGGCCGCAAGGTCGACACCGAACGCAAGTTCTTCCCCGGCTATGTGCTGGTGAAATGCGATCTGACGGACGAGGTTCATCACCTCATCAAGAATACGCCGAAGGTCACGGGCTTCCTGGGTGCCGACAAGGCCAAGCCCGTGCCGATTCCCGACCGCGAGGCGGAGCGCATCAAGGGGCAGGTCGCCGACGGCGTCGAGCGGCCCAAGCCCTCGGTCAGCTTCGAGGTCGGCGAGCAGGTCAAGGTGGCCGACGGTCCGTTCGCTTCTTTCAACGGCATCGTCGAGGAAGTCGACGAGAGCCGCGCCCGCCTCAAGGTGGCGGTTTCCATTTTTGGCCGGGCAACCCCGGTCGAACTCGAATACGGGCAGGTCGAAAAGGTCTGAATTCCGTACGCGGGAGGGGAAGTCGGGCTGATCGCCGCCCGGCGGAACCGAACCGCGAAACTCCGGCCGCTTCGGCGGTCACCTGCCATCGTCTCGATGGCTGATAACCGCGGGGCAACCCGCACAGGAGCAACAAATGGCGAAGAAAATTACGGGCTACGTAAAGCTTCAGGTTCCGGCCGGCGCCGCGAACCCGTCGCCGCCCATCGGCCCCGCGCTCGGTCAGCGCGGCCTGAACATCATGGAATTCTGCAAGGCCTTCAACGCGAAGACCGCGCAGATGACCAAGGGAACCCCGATCCCGGTCATCATCACGGCCTATCAGGATCGTTCCTTCACCTTCGAACTGAAGCTGCCGCCCGTCTCCTACTGGGTTAAGGAAGCTGCCGGCATCAAGTCCGGTTCGCAGACCCCCGGCAAGGGTGCCAAGGCAGGCAAGATCACGATGGCCCAGATCCGCGAGATCGCGGAGAAGAAGCTTCCCGACCTCAACACGGATTCGGTTGAGTCGGCGATGGCCATGGTGAAGGGTTCCGCCCAGTCGATGGGCCTCGAGATCGTCGGGTGATATGATGTCTCAGCACGGAAAGCGTATTCGCGCGGCCAAGGAAGGCATTGACCGCACCAAGCTCTACGGCCTCGACGAGGCCATCTCGCTCATCAAGGAGCGCGCCAAGGCGAAGTTCGACGAGACCGTCGAGATCGCCATGAACCTCGGTGTCGACCCTCGCCATGCCGACCAGATGGTCCGCGGCGTGTGCAACCTGCCGAACGGTTCGGGCCGTACCCTGCGCGTGGCGGTGTTCGCCCGTGGCGCCAAGGCTGACGAAGCCCGCGCCGCCGGTGCGGACGTGGTGGGCGCCGAGGATCTCGTCGAGATCGTCAATGGCGGCAAGATCGACTTCGATCGCTGCATTGCCACCCCGGACATGATGCCGCTGGTCGGCCGTCTCGGTAAGGTGCTCGGCCCGCGCGGCATGATGCCGAACCCGAAGGTCGGCACCGTGACCATGGACGTCACCTCCGCCGTCAAGGCTTCGAAGGGTGGTTCGGTCGAGTTCCGCGTCGAGAAGGCCGGCATCGTGCACGGTGCCATCGGCAAGGCCTCGTTCTCGGCCGAGAAGCTCTCCGAGAACATCAAGGCGTTCGCCGACGCGGTCGTGAAGGCCAAGCCCACCGGCGCCAAGGGCACCTATGTCCAGCGCGTTGCTGTGTCCTCGACCATGGGACCGGGCGTCAAGATCGATCCGTCGTCGGTCCTGAGCGCCTGATAGGCCTGGCAGATTGAGTATAGTAGGCCCCGCCGACCATTTCGGCGGGGCTTTTTCGTGGGCGCGGCGGGGCGAAGCCTTTGCTTTCTCGCATCTGCCGCGGCCCCCGGGTCTTGATGGATGAGAAAGCGGGCCCTATGTTGGGAACCGTGGGTCGCAGCGACCGGGAGGCATCTTGAAAAAGTGGCACCGGCACCAAGATTTCCTCTTGGCATTCGTGCTTCGAGGGACTATATCGCGCTTCTCACTGAACTGATCAAAGGTTCATGAACCTGGGATGTGTAAACAGCCCGGGATTTTTGCTGTCCGGAGAAATTCGGATGGCTGACTGGCCGGATGGGTTCTCGAACCTTGATGGCCATGTCCTGTCCGAGACTGCAGGCGCGGGGAAACCCGCTTAATCGCCGGCGAGATGCCCAAAAAGGCTCTCCTTTTGGCCTGCATAGACGGGGAAGACCGGTTTTCGGTATCCGCCTCGCGGCTGCCTCGTGAATTGGTTCGATCCGACGCACCTGTCATCGGGGCGTGTGTCATATTGACGCATGTCCGGTTGTAAGGGGACAGGCACTCAAGCGTCGTCTTCAACGGGCCCGGTTCGCCGGGCGCTTGCGAAGGCGGCAAGTGCAACGGTCAGCATTCTCGTCCCGCGAGATGCTGCAACCGGAGAGAGCAACGTGGAAAGAGCGGAAAAGCAGGAGTTCATCGGCTTTCTCCAGCAGGTCTTCACGACCACTGGGGTTGTCGTCGTAGCTCACTATTCCGGCCTGACCGTCGCCCAGATGCAGACTCTGCGCAAGCAGATGAAGGCAGCTGGTGCGACTGTGAAGGTCGCGAAGAACCGCCTCGCCAAGATCGCTCTTGATGGCACGGATGTGGCCTCCATCGCGCCCCTCATGAAGGGCCCGACCCTGATCGCTTATTCGAGCGATCCGGTGGCTGCACCAAAGGTCGCCGTCGACTTCGCCAAGGCCAACGACAAGTTCGTTATCCTCGGCGGCGCGATGGGCAAGACCTCTCTGAACCAGGATGGTGTCAAGGCGCTTGCGACCTTGCCGTCCCTGGACGAACTGCGCGCCAAGCTCATCGGCCTCATCCAGGCCCCGGCTACCAAGATCGCTCAGGTCGTCAACGCACCGGCTGCCAAGCTGGCCCGCGTGTTCGGAGCCTATGCCAAGCAAGACGAAGCGGCGTAAGGCCGTTCGCAACCCGATTAAACCGGTACGAACCAAAACCAAGGATTATGGACAATGTCCAAGATTGAAAAGCTTGTTGAAGACCTCTCGAGCCTGACCGTGCTCGAGGCTGCAGACCTCGCAAAGGCCCTGGAAGAGAAGTGGGGCGTTTCGGCCGCCGCTGCCGTGGCTGTTGCCGCTGCTCCGGGCGCTGGTGGCGCTGCTGCTGCTCCGGTTGAAGAGAAGACCGAGTTCACGGTCGTTCTCGCCGCTGCCGGCGACAAGAAGATCGAAGTCATCAAGGAAGTCCGCGCGATCACGGGCCTCGGCCTCAAGGAAGCCAAGGACCTCGTCGAAGCTGCTCCGAAGCCCGTCAAGGAAGGCGTTGCCAAGGACGAAGCCGAGAAGATCAAGGCGACCCTCGAGAAGGTCGGCGCCAAGGTCGAGCTCAAGTAATCGAGCTTGCGTCAGGCGTTACGGCTCCGGGGTTTCCCCCGGGGCCTTTTCGGCGTTTTGGGCCTGGTCCGGAGCGCCGGGGCGGCGGACCTGAGAATCTCCAGCTCCTCACAGGGAGCTGCTGGGTTTTCCGGTCCGCCGCGAAAGCTGCGAAGAGCCGGCATGCCGGCTGATGTTTCCGCGACGCGCCGCGCCAGCGCTGCGTCGCCGGGCAGGGAAGGGGCTTCCTCTTCAGCTGCCGATGCCAATGCCTGCGGCGCCGGACACTCCCACCGGTGCAGCATTAGAGGACGAGGACCACATGGCTCAGACGACCACTGCCCGCAAGCGCGTCCGCCGGTTTTTCGGAAAGATCCGCGAAGTCGCGACGATGCCGAACCTGATCGAGGTTCAAAAGGCTTCCTACGACCAGTTTCTCCAGGTCTACGAACCCGAAGGCGGGCGGACGGACGAGGGATTGCAGACCGTCTTCAAGTCGGTCTTCCCGATCTCTGACTTCTCCAACAAGGCGATGCTCGAATTCGTCAAGTACGAGTTCGAAGCCCCCAAGTATGACGTCGACGAGTGCCGCCAGCGCGGCATGACCTTTGCTGCGCCGCTCAAGGTGACGCTGCGCCTCATCGTGTTCGATGTCGACGAGGAAACCGGTGCCCGGTCGGTGAAGGACATCAAGGAGCAGGACGTGTACATGGGCGATATGCCGCTCATGACCATGAACGGCACCTTCATCGTCAACGGCACCGAGCGCGTCATCGTCTCCCAGATGCATCGCTCGCCTGGCGTGTTCTTCGACCACGACAAGGGCAAGACCCATTCCTCGGGCAAGCTCCTGTTCGCCGCGCGCATCATTCCCTATCGTGGCTCCTGGCTCGACATCGAGTTCGACGCCAAGGACATCGTGCATGCGCGCATCGATCGCCGCCGCAAGATCCCGGTCTCCTCGCTGCTCTTCGCCCTCGGCATGGACGGCGAAGAAATCCTGCGCACCTTCTACAACTCCATCACCTATGTCAGCGACAAGGGCGGCTGGCGCGTTCCCTATGACTGGAACCGCCTGAAGGGCGCAAAGCCCACGGTCGACCTCATCGATGCCGATACGGGTGAGGTGGTCGTCGAGGCCGGCAAGAAGCTGACCGCGCGTTCGGCACGCGCCCTGGCCGAGAAGGGCCTCAAGGCGTTGCGCGTCACCGACGAGGATCTCGTCGGCCGCTATGTTTCCGAGGACATCGTCAACGAGAAGACGGGCGAGATCTATCTCGAGGCGGGCGACGAACTCAGCGAGAAGAACCTCAAGCTGCTGGCTGACGAGGGCTTCCACGAGATTCCCGTGCTCGACATCGATCACGTCACTGTGGGTGGCTACATCCGCAACACGCTCGCCGCTGACAAGAATAACTCACGCGAAGAAGCGCTGTTCGACATTTATCGCGTCATGCGACCGGGCGAGCCGCCGACCATCGACTCGGCGGAAGCGATGTTCCAGTCGCTGTTCTTCGACGCCGAGCGCTACGACCTTTCCTCGGTCGGCCGCGTCAAGATGAACATGCGTCTCGACCTCGACGCTGAGGATACCGTGCGCGTGCTGCGCAAGGACGACATCCTGGCCGTGGTCAAGACGCTGGTCGACCTGCGCGACGGCAAGGGCGAGATCGACGACATCGACCATCTCGGCAACCGCCGCGTGCGTTCGGTGGGCGAGCTGATGGAGAACCAGTATCGCGTCGGCCTGCTGCGCATGGAGCGTGCCATCAAGGAGCGCATGTCCTCGGTCGACGTCGACACGGTCATGCCGCAGGACCTGATCAACGCCAAGCCGGCGGCTGCCGCCGTGCGTGAGTTCTTCGGTTCCTCGCAGCTCTCGCAGTTCATGGACCAGACCAACCCGCTCTCGGAGATCACCCACAAGCGCCGCCTCTCGGCCCTTGGCCCGGGCGGTCTGACCCGCGAGCGCGCCGGCTTCGAAGTCCGCGACGTGCATCCGACGCATTACGGCCGCATCTGCCCGATCGAGACGCCGGAAGGCCCGAATATCGGCCTGATCAACTCGCTGGCCACCTTCGCCCGCGTCAACAAGTACGGCTTCATCGAGGCGCCCTATCGTCGCGTCCGCGACGGCAAGGTCACGCCCGAGGTTGTCTACCTGTCGGCCATGGAAGAGGGCAAGTACTACGTCGCACAGGCGAACATCCCGCTCGACAAGGATGGCCGCCTGACGGAAGACTTCGTGGTCTGCCGCCATGCCGGCGACGTGCTGATGGTCGCGCCGGAACGCGTCGACTACATGGACGTTTCGCCCAAACAGCTCGTCTCGGTCGCCGCCGCGCTCATTCCGTTCATCGAGAATGACGACGCCAACCGCGCCCTGATGGGTGCGAACATGCAGCGCCAGGCCGTGCCGCTGGTCCGCGCCGATGCTCCCTTCGTGGGCACCGGCATGGAGAGCGTGGTCGCCCGCGACTCGGGCGCCGCGATCGCCGCGCGCCGCACCGGCATCGTCGACCAGATCGACGCGACGCGTATCGTCATCCGCGCCACCGCCGATCTCGACCCGACCCAGTCCGGCGTCGACATCTACCGCCTGATGAAGTTCCAGCGCTCCAACCAGTCGACCTGCATCACGCAGAAGCCGCTGGTGCGCGTCGGCGACGTCGTTAAGAAGGGTGACATCATCGCCGACGGTCCCTCGACCGAACTCGGCGAACTCGCGCTCGGCCGCAACGTGCTCGTCGCGTTCATGCCCTGGAACGGCTACAACTTCGAGGACTCCATCCTCCTCAGCGAGAACATCGCCAAGGAAGACGTGTTCACGTCGATCCACATCGACGAGTTCGAAGTGATGGCCCGCGACACCAAGCTGGGTCCGGAGGAAATCACGCGCGACATTCCGAACGTTTCGGAAGAAGCGCTGAAGAATCTGGACGAAGCCGGCATCGTCTATATCGGTGCCGAGGTGCAGGCAGGCGACATCCTCGTCGGCAAGATCACGCCGAAGGGCGAGAGCCCGATGACGCCGGAAGAAAAGCTCCTGCGAGCCATCTTCGGCGAGAAGGCTTCCGACGTGCGCGACACCTCGCTGCGCGTGCCCCCGGGGGTCACCGGCACCATCGTCGAAGTGCGCGTGTTCAACCGCCACGGCGTCGACAAGGACGAGCGCGCCCAGGCGATCGAGCGCGAGGAGATCGAGCGCCTGGCCAAGGACCGCGACGACGAGCAGGCGATCCTGGACCGCAACGTCTATCAGCGCCTCCTCGAGATCCTCGACGGCAAGCCGGCGATCGGCGGGCCGAAGGGCTTCAAGAAGGAGACGGTGCTCAGCGCCGATGTGATGCAGGAATATCCCCGCTCGCAGTGGTGGAACTTCGCCGTGGCCGACGATGCGCTGATGAGCGAGATCGAAGCCATGCGCAAGCAGTACGACGAGTCGAAGAAGCGCCTTGAGCAGCGCTTCCTCGACAAGGTCGAGAAGCTGCAGCGCGGCGACGAGCTGCCTCCGGGCGTCATGAAGATGGTCAAGGTCTTCGTCGCTGTGAAGCGCAAGATCCAGCCGGGCGACAAGATGGCCGGCCGTCACGGGAACAAGGGTGTCGTCTCGCGCATCATGCCGATCGAGGACATGCCGTTCCTCGAGGACGGTACGCCGGTGGACATCGTGCTGAACCCGCTCGGCGTGCCGAGCCGCATGAATGTCGGCCAGATCCTCGAAACCCATCTGGGATGGGCGGCTGCGGGTCTGGGCAAGCTCGTCGGCGAGGCCGTCGACGCCTACAAGAAGGGCAGGGGCGTCAAGCAGCTGAAGGGCACGCTTGAGCGCATCTACGGCAACAACGAGGAGATCGAAGGCATGGACGAGCGCGAGCTCGTGGACATGTCCTCGACACTTCGCCGCGGCGTGCCGATCGCGACCCCGGTCTTCGACGGCGCGAAGGAAAGCGACATCGTCGACTTCCTCAAGATGTCGGGCCACGACGCTTCGGGCCAGGTGCAGCTTTACGACGGGCGCACGGGCAATGCCTTCGACCGCAAGGTGACTGTCGGCTACATCTACATGCTGAAGCTGCACCATCTGGTCGACGACAAGATCCATGCCCGTTCGATCGGTCCGTACTCGCTGGTCACGCAGCAGCCGCTGGGTGGCAAGGCGCAGTTCGGCGGCCAGCGTTTCGGCGAAATGGAAGTGTGGGCGCTCGAAGCCTATGGCGCGGCCTACACGCTGCAGGAAATGCTCACCGTCAAGTCGGACGACGTTGCCGGCCGCACCAAGGTCTACGAGGCCATCGTGCGCGGCGACGACTCCTTCGAGGCGGGCATTCCGGAGTCGTTCAACGTGCTGGTCAAGGAAATGCGTTCGCTTGGCCTCAACGTCGAGCTCACCGGTCTGCGCAATGCCGACCAGATGCTGCCGCCGGCCGAAGCCGCCGAGTGATGCTGCCGGGGGCGGGTCTTCGGACCTGCCGCGAACCGTACCGCGAATGAGGCGGGTCTGATGACCCGCCCCCCATTTTTATCCGCGCGGGCAGGGGTGTCTGGCCCCGCCCTGCGCAAAACTGGAGACGGCCATGAACCAAGAGGTCATGAATCTCTTCAACCCGGTGGCGCAGCCGCAGACCTTCGATCAGATCAAGATCTCGATCGCCTCGCCGGAGAAAATCCTGTCCTGGTCCTACGGCGAGATCAAGAAGCCGGAGACAATCAACTACCGTACGTTCAAGCCCGAGCGTGACGGCCTGTTCTGTGCGCGCATCTTCGGTCCGATCAAGGACTATGAGTGCTTGTGCGGCAAGTACAAGCGCATGAAGTACAAGGGCGTGATCTGCGAGAAGTGCGGCGTCGAGGTGACGCTCTCGCGCGTTCGCCGCGAGCGCATGGGCCATATCGAGCTCGCCGCGCCCGTCGCCCATATCTGGTTCCTGAAGTCGCTGCCCAGCCGCATCGGCCTCCTGATGGATATGACGCTCAAGGATCTCGAGCGCATCCTGTACTTCGAATATTACGTCGTGATCGAGCCCGGCCTCACCCCGTTGAAGGAGCGTCAGCTCCTCTCCGAGGACGAGTACGCTCGTGCGCAGGACGAATATGGCGAGGACTCGTTCACCGCCATGATCGGCGCCGAGGCCATCCGCGAGATGCTGCGCGCCATGGATCTGGAGAAGATCGCGGCTGACCTGCGCGTCGAGATCGCCGAATCCACTTCGGAGCTGAAGCCCAAGAAGCTCGCTAAGCGCCTGAAGATCATCGAGGCCTTCATCCAGTCGGGCAACAAGCCCGAGTGGATGATCCTGACCGCCGTTCCGGTTATCCCGCCGGATCTGCGTCCGCTCGTGCCGTTGGACGGCGGTCGCTTTGCGACCTCGGACCTCAACGACCTCTATCGTCGCGTCATCAACCGCAACAACCGCCTGAAGCGGCTGATCGAACTGCGCGCGCCCGACATCATCATCCGCAACGAAAAGCGCATGCTGCAGGAAGCTGTGGACGCGCTCTTCGACAACGGCCGCCGTGGCCGCGTCATCACCGGTGCCAACAAGCGTCCGCTGAAGTCGCTGTCCGACATGCTGAAGGGCAAGCAGGGCCGCTTCCGCCAGAACCTGCTCGGCAAGCGCGTCGACTATTCCGGCCGCTCGGTGATCGTGGTCGGCCCGGAGCTCAAGTTGCATCAGTGCGGCCTGCCGAAGAAGATGGCGCTTGAGCTGTTCAAGCCCTTCATCTACTCGCGTCTCGACGCGAAGGGGCTTTCGGCAACCGTCAAGCAGGCCAAGAAGCTGGTCGAGAAGGAAAAGCCGGAAGTCTGGGATATCCTCGACGAGGTCATCCGCGAACATCCGGTCCTGCTCAACCGGGCTCCGACGCTGCACCGCCTCGGCATCCAGGCCTTCGAGCCGGTGCTGATCGAAGGCAAGGCGATCCAGCTTCACCCGCTGGTCTGCACCGCCTTCAACGCGGACTTCGACGGCGACCAGATGGCCGTGCACGTCCCGCTGTCGCTCGAAGCGCAGCTGGAAGCGCGGGTGCTCATGATGTCGACCAACAACATCCTGCATCCGGCCAACGGTCAGCCGATCATTGTGCCCTCGCAGGACGTCGTGCTCGGTCTCTACTACGTGACGCTGATGTCCGACGGCATGCCCGGCCAGGGCATGACCTTCGGCAATATCGGCGAGCTCGATCATGCGCTCGACAGCAAGGTCATCACGCTGCACACGAAGATCAAGTGGCGTTGGAAGGGCGTGGACGCGGACGGCAATCCCGTCTCCAAGCTCTACGACACCACGCCCGGCCGCGTGAAGCTGGCCGAGCTGCTGCCGAAGAGCCCGAAGATTACTTTCGACGCCGCCAACAACCTGATGACGAAGAAGGCGATCTCCGCCCTCATCGACGTCGTCTATCGTAACGTGGGTCAGAAGGAAGCGGTCATCTTCTGCGATCGCATCATGACGCTCGGCTTCTCCAACGCCTTCAAGGCGGGCATCTCGTTCGGCAAGGACGACATCGTCATTCCGGAGAACAAGTGGAAGATCGTCGCCGAGACCGACGCTCTCGCGAAGGACTACGAGCAGCAGTACAATGACGGTCTGATCACCCAGGGCGAAAAGTACAACAAGGTGGTGGACGCCTGGGCCAAGTGCGCCGATCTCCTCGCCAAGGAGATGATGGAGCGCATCTCGGCCGTGAAGAAGGACGAGAACGGCCGCGATCGGCCGATCAACTCCATCTACATGATGGCTCACTCCTCGGCTCGTGGTTCGCCCGCCCAGATGCGCCAGCTCGGCGCCATGCGCGGCCTGATGGCCAAGCCGTCGGGCGAGATCATCGAAAGCCCGATCATCTCGAACTTCAAGGAAGGCCTCACCGTGCTCGAGTACTTCAACTCGACCCACGGCGCCCGCAAGGGTCTGGCCGACACCGCCTTGAAGACCGCCAACTCGGGCTACCTGACGCGCCGTCTCGTCGACGTCGCCCAGGACTCGATCATTACGGAGATCGATTGCGGCTCGGAAGGCGGCATCGGCGTGCGTGCGATCATCGACGCGGGCCAGATCGTGGCTTCGCTCGGCGTTCGCGTCCTCGGCCGTACCGCGGCCGAGAACATCACCGATCCTTCCACCGGCACGGTCATCGTGCCGATGGGCGGCATGATCGATGAGAAGGCAGTCGACCTGATCAGCGCTTCGGGTATCCAGGAAGTGAAGATCCGTTCGGTGCTCACCTGCGAGACCAAGAACGGCGTGTGCGCCACCTGCTACGGGCGTGACCTGTCGCGCGGCACGCGCGTCAACATGGGCGAGGCAGTGGGCGTCATTGCGGCGCAGTCCATCGGTGAACCGGGCACGCAGCTCACCATGCGTACCTTCCACATCGGCGGCGCGGCGCAGATCAACGAGACCTCGAACATCGAGTCGACCTTCGAGGGCACCGTCAAGATCCGCAACCGCAACGTCGTCCGTAACTCGGATGGCGAACTCATCGCCATGGCCCGCAACCTGGCAGTCGTGGTCCTCGACCATGACGGCACGGAGCGCTCGGTCAACCGCGTCCCCTACGGTGCCCGCGTCAAGGTCGATGACGGCGACAAGATCAAGCGCGGCCAGCGCATCGCCGAGTGGGATCCCTATACCCGCCCGGTGATCACCGAAGTCGAAGGTGTGGCTGGGTTCGAGGATCTGGTCGACGGCATTTCGCTCAACGAAAGTGCCGACGAGTCGACGGGTATCACCAAGCGCGTCGTCTCCGACTGGCGTACCTCCAACCGCTCGGCGGACCTGCGGCCGGCCATCGTCATCAAGACGGCGGACGGCAAGATGGCCAAGCTGTCGCGCGGTGGCGATGCACGCTACTTCCTGGCGGCGGAATCGGTGATCTCGGTCGAGCCGGGCTCGAAGGTGCATGCCGGCGACGTCATCGCCCGCGTTCCGCTGGAGAGCGCCAAGACCCGCGACATCACCGGCGGTCTGCCGCGCGTCGCCGAACTGTTCGAAGCCCGTCGTCCGAAGGATGCTGCGATCATTGCCGAGATCACAGGCACGATCCAGTTCGGTCGCGACTACAAGAACAAGCGGCGCCTCACGATCCAGCCGCATGAGGCGGATCAGGAGCCGGTCGAGTATCTGATCCCGAAGGGCAAGCACATCCATCTCCAGGACGGCGACGTCGTGGAAAAGGGTGACTTCATCGTCGACGGCAACCCCGCTCCGCATGACATTCTTGCGGTCAAGGGCGTCGAGGAACTGGCGGCCTACCTGGTCAACGAAATCCAGGAAGTCTACCGCCTGCAGGGCGTGCAGATTAACGACAAGCATATCGAGGTGATCGTCCGCCAGATGCTGCAGAAGATCGAGATCGTCGATGCCGGCGATACCGAGTTCCTTCCCAGCGAGCAGGTCGACCGTATCGAGTTCGAAGCGGCCAATGCCAAGGCGGTCGAGGAGAACAGGAAGCCTGCGACGGGTCATCCGGTGCTGCTCGGCATCACCAAGGCCTCGCTGCAGACCCGTTCCTTCATCTCGGCGGCTTCGTTCCAGGAGACTACCCGCGTGCTCACCGAGGCTGCCGTCAACGGCAAGTCGGACGCGCTCGAGGGCCTGAAGGAGAATGTCATCGTCGGCCGCCTCATCCCGGCCGGCACCGGTGCCCAGATCGCGCGTGTCCGCGAGATCGCCAAGCGCCGCGACGATCTCATCCTGCAGCAGAAGCAGACGGAAGCCGGCACCCCGGTTGCCGGAACCGAAGGCGAAGTCGTGGCGCTGCCTGCCGCGGAATGAGCGTTCTACGATCCTGATTGACAAGGGGCGGTCCGGAAGGGCCGCCCCTTTTTGCGTCGGGGTTTCGACAAGTCAGGCTGAACAATGCGACCAGTGCTAACTCGATGATCCAGCACCACGGCAGGGCTTCGGCCCTCGCCGCCGCACGGCACCATCGCCGTGCAGCGGTATTGGGCCGCCGAGTTGGCCCCCGCCACCTGCTCAGAATTTTACGCTGAGTTTTCCCGAAACGTTCTGGTCGAAGCTGCCGCGACGGGCGAATTGCCCGCCATAGGACAGGTTGAAGGTCGTGGATTGTCCGAGGGCTACGTCGACCCCGGCCTTTGCCGTCAGGGCATCGCGCGCAATGGGTACGCCTTCCACGCCAAAAGGCATGCCGCCGTCGAAGGAGAATTTGGTGAGCGGCGCGGTGTCGCCGAAGGCGTGACGCCAACCGAGCGTGGCGCTGATGCGTGTCGCCATGCCGGCCATTTCGAACTCGCTGGATGCCCTCAGGCCCAGGGTCGAGAACGTGGTTCCCGTGCTGGAGGACGCCGCGCCCAACGCCGCGCTGCCGCCGCTTTCGTGAAAGCTGTCCGCGTGCAGGTTGACATAGGCCAGGTTGGCAAATGGCTCGAGGCCCAGACCACCGAAACGCATGTTGTATCCCGCCTCGCCGAAGACCTGGGCGGTGCCGGCGCGGTAGTCCGCGTTCAGGCCCTGCCCGACGGCCGTACGGCTGGTGGAGACATCGTGCCATGTATAGAAGGCACCGGCGCGCAGTGCGAGCGGGCCCGCAAGCGCGCCGCCATAGAGGCCGAGGTGGTAGTTGTCGCTGTCGCCGCTCCCGAGTCCGGATGTGCTGAAGGTGGTGCGGCTGTAGCCGGCGAGGGCGCCGAGTCGGAGCATGGCATCGTTCAAAACGACAGGCGTATCGGCGCCGACCAGGAAGCCGCCGCTGTTGCGCGTCATCCCCACGGCATTGCCGCTTCGCCCGCTGCGCCCCCAGGATCCGAAACCCTGGCCCCAGAATACGAGACCGTCCGCAGCGAAGGACGTGGCAGTCGGCGCGCTCGCCCGAGGTACCGCCGGGTTGCCGAGCGAAGCAAACTGCATCCTCTCGCCGGCGGGTACGGTGGTCGCCGTCGCCGAAACAGTGGTACCCGCCGGGCCGAGACTGGCACGCAGGCGATCGCCGGCCGCATCCCGAAGCAGGGATGCATCCTCGATCAGGGTCGTCTGGGCGGAAACATTGACCTCTCCCGAAAGGGAACCCAGACGCGTGGCAAGGCCATCGTCGAGACCGGATACGAGAAAGTCGTCATGGAGTGCATTGCCGAGGCCGAGGGATTCGAGCCCTGCGCCCGCTGCTCGCTGATTGGCTATCTGGCCCACGCTGGCGAAGCTGCGATCATTGCGCTCGATCGTCAATTGCACCCGGTCGGGATCGTAGTCCAGGCTCGCGTCGAGAAACGCGTAGTTGGGCATGGCCGCATCGAACCGCCCCTGGATTCCGCCATCGGCGGTCAGGACGGTATATGTCTTGTCCAGATGGCCAAGCAATTCGGCCGCGGTCATCGGTCCGGTGCCGTCCTGGCGGCCGACTAGCAAGGTGCCACCATTCAAAGTCACGCCACCGGTCGCATCGAGCCGGCTTGAGCCGCCGTTTTCACCAAGGGTGACCTGATAATAGCTGCCTTGTTCGAAGCGGACGTTGCCTTTCACGCTCAGCACCCCGCCGCCGGTGGGGGCGGTCAGACTGCCGGCCTTGCCCGTGAGGCCGCCAATGGTTCCCTTGCCGCCGAGTGCTGCCCCTTGATCGACCGTCACCGCCGAGGTCACGGAGCCGTCGACGACGAGTGCACCCTGGTTGACGAAAGTAGGCCCGGCGTAGGTGCTGCTGCCCGTCAGGCGAACGCCGCCGGCACCAAGTTTCGTCAAGCCGCCGGTGCCCGATATGGTCTGGCCCACTGTCACCGCATTGGCGGTGCTGGCGACATCGAGTGAACCTCCCGCTCCTTCCAGCACCAGGGCGCGATCCAGGCTGTTCATCTCATCGCCGATCACCCGCAGGGTACCATCCGCCAGCCTGAGCTTGGCCTGCGAGGTGCCGAGCGCCGCGTCCTCGTCGACAATGAGGATGCCCTTGTCCTTGACCAGTGTCTCGCCGATGAAGGAGTGATCGTCGATGCAATAGTCCCGTATCGCTTGCTGAAAGCGGGGGTCCTTGCTGGCGCAATCGAGCAGGCTCTTCTTTTCGTCCGTCGTCAGGCCTGTCAGGATCGGATTGCCCGCACCGTCCGAAACTTCGCCGAGATGCACGTCCGTACGCATGTTGTTGCGTGTCAGGTAGAACGTCTTGTCGTCGTCGACGAACGTGTTGGCTTCCTCGCCCCAGACCAGCGTCTTCTTGGTAGCGTCAGGCGCGTAGCCTTCCAGGGCGGGACCGATCCACTGCAACTCATGGGCAACCAGCGCGTGGTCGGATAGAGGAGTCTGGCCGTCATTGGCCTTGTCCGTCTCGGTCATCGCGCCGAGATAGGGATCGGTGGGGTCATCGATGACCTTCCACCACTTGCCGAAGGGACGCGACGCCAGGAAATGATCGATGGCGGAGCGATCCCAGCTCGTCGCCGTATTCTCCTCCGCGCTCGTGGGCCAGGTCACGCTGCCGTCGCCCTGCGTGTGCGGCGCGTAGTCCTCGCGCGTCGAATCAGAATTCAATACGATGAACTGCTTCTTGAGGATGTTCATCGTCGTCGGCTGGTTGCTCGCGACGGGATAGGTCTCGTCCTCGAATGTGAGGCCGTTCGCGGTCATATCCTTGGCGATGATCTCTTCCCACTGTCGCCAGCTCATGTCCGAGATGCTCGTCAGGCCGGGGTACTCGTCCCGATGGGCGTCAAAATAGGCTTGGATCACATTCCGGTAGCGCGGGCTGCCGTTTCCCTCGACGACCTGCATCGCCTGGACGTAGCTTTGATATTCGCCCTCCCGGCCGGCGGGCGTATATTCCGATGCCAGTTGCTTCCACAGATCGGAACTGCTCGAGTCGACGATCGTGCGCGCGAAGAGATAGGCCTGCTGCTCCGCCGTATGCAGGCCACGTTCGGAAACGTCACCAGCGTTGAAATCACCCATCATCAGAATCGGGTTGCTCTGCTGGGCCGCCCAGTTCACGAGCGTTTGAGCTTCGCTGACGCGATAGGTCTGAGGATCGTCGCGCCAGTCGAAATGAGCGGAAACGAAGGTCGTCTGCGGAATGCCGTTTTGTGCGTCCGTGGTGAAATGAGCAACCTGGCCGCTGAAATAATTGCCCCAGACGAATTCGCCCGGCGTTCCTGGAATACGGCTAAGGACACCGTCTTCGCCTGAGCGCGAGCCCGAATAGGTGCCCATGCCGGCATCTCCGAGCACGCGCGGAATGTCCTTCATGTAGGCGCAGTCACTTAGATAGCAGAGTTCCTGCAGCGCGATGACGTCGTAGTTTCCCTTGGTCAGAAAATCGGACATGGCGCTGGCATCGCTGCCGATGCCGCTATTGAAGTATTCTCGCCACGTGTTGAAGCTCAGTACACGAAGCGTTCCCGGCTTTTCCTGTGCTTGTGCTCCTGGAACTATCGGCGACAGGATCAAGGCCCCCAGAGCGGCGACACTGCAGAGCATCGAGCGCGACAGGCGCCTCAACGCTCCCTTGTGTCTTTTTTCCAACAACGCTTTTGCATAAAGCAACATTTTTGAAATCCCCCGGCAAAAATGGCCGGCTCAAGCGGCTTGATGGCCGGACCGCGGGGAGTCTTACCGTTAAGACATGTTTGATATGTGACATGAATAATGTTGTTTTATTTACAATGTCAGCTCGTGTCGGCCTGGGTGGCGTTCGGGCGGAGCGGCGGACTGCGTCGTTATGCAAGATTTTGAAGGGTGGCCGTCGACCAAGTGTGGATACAGGTCAGAGCGGCAAGTCACATTGGCAACGTTCTGGTAAGATGGCAGCCTACTGACATGCGTGATTTGTCAACTGGTGGCGGAACCGGGCCGTTGAGCATCGAACATTCGGGCGAGGGAGGGAAGAAGGAGGGACGCCAGGAAGCGATCTTGCGTCTGGTCGCCCAGAATTTCTACGTGGCGATCGAGGAGATCGCTTCGCTTTTTGGGGTGACCACACAAACGGCGCGTCGCGACATCATGGCGCTGGAGGAGGCCGGAAAGATACGTCGCCTGCATGGCGGCGCGGTCCTGACGACACCCCTGGAAACATCGGTCTATCGCCAGCGGCGGGTCGAGAACGCTGCGCAGAAAGAGCGCCTCGCGCAAGTGGTCGGCGACCTCGTGCCCGAGGGGGCAAATCTCTTCATCGACTCGGGCACGACCTGCGAGGCGATCGCGCATGCACTGCTCAGACACAGGCACCTTCGCCTGGTGACCTACAGCCTGCGGGTAGCCACCATATTGAGCGAGAACTCCAACTTCACATTGGCGGTTCCGGGCGGGTTCGTCCGTCCGGTTCACGGCGGGATCTTCCAGGAGGACACCGCGGATTTCATGAAGAGGTTCAAATTCGACTTCGCCCTCATATCCGTGAGTGGCATCGACCGGGACGGCGACATCTGCGACGATGATCATGCAGAGGGCGTCATTGCAGCCGCCGCCATGGCACAGGCCGAGCGCACCATATTGGCGGTAGACAGCAGCAAATTCGGCAAGCGTGCCATGGTTCGCCTGGGCACGATCGCAGACATTGACATTCTGGTTACTGATGCCTATCCCGAGGGCGAAATTCTGCGTCTGTTGAAAGACAATGATGTCGAGATCATATGCTGATTTACTATGATGTTTCGTAGATTTTGGTTCCATTTTTGCTCTAAGTATTTGTTTTTTATTCTTAGTGACGTTTGAAATATTGTATTGCCCGCTCGTGCTTCTGGGCAGCCTCGCGGGTCTGGAAAGTGTCGAGGTTCCGACGCTTCCCGGTCTTTGGGTCCTGCTTGCGTGAATAGAGGCGGTATTCGCCGGACTTCAACTTGCGGATCATGGCTCTATCCTCCGTATGCCGGCGACGGTTTCAAAGCAGCTTGTCCAGGGTGATGGGCAATTCGCGGACACGCCTGCCTGTCGCGTTGTAGACTGCGTTGGCGATTGCGGCGGCCGCGCCGGTGATGCCGATCTCCCCAATCCCGTGCAGACCCATGGGGGCGTGCGGGTCGGGTATGTCGGTCCAGATCACGTCGATGTTCGGGACGTCCATTTGGACAGGCACGTGATAGTCGGAAAGGGATGCATTCATGATACGTCCGCTGCGGGGATCGAACTGCGTCTCCTCCGTGAGCGCGAGCCCAATTCCCATGATGATGCCGCCCCGAAACTGGCTGGCCGCCGTCTTCGGATTAAGGATGCGGCCGGTATCGAAGGAACCCAGCCAGCGACTGATGCGGACCTCGCCCGTGATCTCATGGACCCGGACCTCGCAGAACTGGGCTACATAGGAATGCATCGAGTATTTCTTCATTTCGAACGGCATCGGTGCCGTCGCCTCGGCTTCCACCTGATCTCGCCCGGATCGTCGAAGTATGGAAACGTAGCTTTCGTGCCGGCCGGGCTCATCGCTCTTGCACAGGCCGCCATCGTGCGCCCTGACCTCGGAGGGGCGCAACCCGGCGATGGGCGAGTCGTTTCCGGCGAGCTTGAGCAGGAGTTTCACCAGGACTTCCTGTGCGGCGGCTACCGCTGCAGCAATGCTTGCCGTCTGCGAGGAGCCGCCGGCCATCGTGCCGGCCGGCAGATCGGAATCGCCATAGTCGAAGCGGACGCGGGCGACAGGCAGGCCCAGCCGCTCGGCGGCGTGCTGCGTCTGTACGGTAGCGGTGCCCATGCCCATCTCGTGGCTGGCCATCGAGATTACGGCATCACCTGCGGCGGTGAGGGTGATGCGCGCCACCCCGCCAGGCATCCGGTAGTAGGGGTAGGTCCCGGTCGCGACGCCCTGGCCATAGAGCCAGTCACCCTGGCGCTGTGAACGCGGCCTCGGCTCGCGGCGATGCCAGCCGAACCGTTCGGCACCATGCGCATAAGCCTCCATCAGGTGCCTCGACGAGAAGGGACGCCGGGTCGTCGGGTCGCGGTCGGGCTCGAGGCGCCGACGCAGGTCGATGGGATTCTCGCCGAGCGCCGCCGCCAGTTCATCTATGGCCGACTCCAGAGCGAAGGTGCCGATCGATTCTCCGGGCGCCCGCATCGACGTATTGGCGATCATGTCGAGCTCGACCACCTTCTGGTCGATCAGGAAGTTCCTGGCGGCATAGAGATGACGTGCGGGGAAACTGAATTGCTCCGGGAATGAATTATGCGCGGTGACGGCTGTGCAGCCGGTATGGAGGAGCGCGAGCAGATTGCCTTCTTCGTCGGCCCCGAGCGCTACACGCTGTTCCGACAGTGTCCGCCCGCCGGTAAGACGAAAGACCTGTTCGCGGGGCAGTGCGATCCGCACCGGCCGGCGGGTCAGCCTTGCTGCTGCGGCAGCGAGGATCTGGTGGCTCCATATCGCCTTGTTGCCGAAGCCTCCGCCCACGAACGGCGAGAGCACGCGGATCTTGTCCTCACCGATGCCGAGGACTTTCGCGAGCGTATAGCGTGTGCCGTTCAGCATCTGGGTGGCTTCGTGCACCAACAGTCTACCGTCCTCGTCCCAGGCCACCGTGACAGCGTGGGGCTCGATGGCGGCATGGTTGTGGCGCGGCGTCCGGTAGGTCTGGTCCACGACGAAGGCAGCCTTGGTCAGCGCCTCCTCGGCTCGGCCGATGGCCACTTTGGGCGGTTCTCCGAGGATGTCGTGCGGCGGCTTGGCCGCCGGCCTGAGCAGATCGAAGTCGGTATGAGCGGTATCCGCCTGGTAGGACACGGTGACGAGCGAAGCGGCATAGTCGGCCTGCTCCTGGCTGTCCGCCAGCACCAAGGCAACCGGCTCCCCGTTCCAGTGGATGCTGTCATCCTGCATCACCGGTAAGTCGCTCGCAGAGCAGGACTGGCGGTCGTCGAAGGCGCGTGGGGGAGACGCGAGGCGAGGGGCATTTCGATATGTCATCACCAACGCGACGCCGGGGGCCCCTTCGGCTGCGCATGTGTCGATCTCAGCGATGCGGCCGCGGGGAATGGTGCTGCAGACGATACTGCCATAAGCCAGGTTTTCATATTCCACCTCGGCCGCGAAAGTCGCCCGCCCGCTGACCTTGAGCGGACCGTCGATACGCGAGAGCGGGCGGCGAACGCAGTCATCCGCATCCATGAGAGGATCGGGCGAGCGATCGGGCACGAATCTGGCGACTGCGGAGGCGGCCTTCTCGATGAAATTCATGGCCGCTCCTCCAGGGTCAGCGATTGCAGGGTGCGAACGATGAGACGCCTGGCGACCTCGATCTTGAAGCCGTTGTCCCGGAGGGCCACCGCGGGTGCCAGTTCCGTCTCGGCCGCCGCCGCGAAGTTCTCCAGGCTCGCCTTGCAGCCCCAGAGTTGCGCCTCGGCGGCGGAGGCACGCCAGGGCTTGTGGGCGACGCCGCCGAGCGCCAGGCGGATCTCCTTGATCATGCCGTGCCTGTCGATGTCGATGATCGCGGCGAGCGAGACCAGGGCGAAGGCATAGCTGGCCCGGTCGCGTACCTTCACATAGGCGGAATGGCGCGCTGCGGGCAGGGCAGGCAACTCCACGGCGGTGATCAGTTCGCCGGGCATAAGTTCGGTCTCGATCTCGGGCGTGCCGGCTGCAAGACGATGAAAATCGACGGAGGACAGGCTGCGCACCCCCGCTGGGCCTTCCAGGTGAATGACGGCATCCAGTGCCGCGAGCGCCACGCACATGTCGGAAGGGTGCGTCGCCACGCAGGCCGGGGACGCACCGAGGATGGCGTGCATGCGGTTGAAGCCCTCGATAGCGTCGCAGCCGGCGCCGTGCACCCGTTTGTTGCAGCGCGCTGCCGTGTCGTAGAAATAGGCGCAGCGCGTGCGCTGTAGAATGTTGCCGCCTACCGTTGCCATGTTGCGGATCTGGCCGGAGGCACCCGCAAGAAGGGCGCGGGCAAGCAGCGGGTAGCGTTGGCGCACGCCGAGGTGAGCGGCGACGGCGGTGTTCCGGGCTTCGGCCCCGATCAACAGGCCGCCGTCCGGCAGATCCCTGATTTCGCCGTCGAGACCGGAGATGTCGATGATCGTCGCCGGGCGCTCGATATTTTCGCGCATGAGGTCGACGAGATTGGTGCCGCCGCCGAGATAGCGGGCATCTTCGCTGTCCATATAGGCTCGGATCGCAGCAGTCCGGTCGGCGGCGCGCGCGTATCGAAATGGAATCATGCCGTTGCCCTCTTGTCGAGTACGGCCTTGATGGCAGCGACGATGCCGTTATAGGCGCCGCAGCGGCAGAGATTGCCGCTCATGCGCTCACGCAGCTCTTCCTCGGCAAGGTCGTAGTGGTCGGCGTCGAGTTCCGCGCTCACCAGGCTGGGGATGCCCCGCTCGGCCTCGGATATCATGCCGAGGGCGGAGCAGATCTGTCCGCAGGTGCAATAGCCGCACTGGAAGCCGTCATGCTCGATGAAGGCTTGCTGGAGGGGGTGCAGCGCCTCCGGCCTGCCCACGCCCTCGATCGTCAGGATTGGTCGATTCTGATATTGCACCGCAAACGCCAGGCAGGAATTGATGCGCTCGCCGTCGACCAGGACAGTGCAGGCGCCGCAGGCTCCCTGATCGCAACCCTTCTTGGTTCCGCGCAGGTGGAGATGTTCGCGCAGGAGATCGAGGAGCGAGGTCCGGACGTCCACGTCGATTTCGTGGAGTTCGTCGTTTATGAGGAAATGCATGGGCGTCTCCGCGTGGGATGTGGCCAGCGACTGGCATTTAAACATTTCCGAAGGCACCGGGGTTCCGCCTGGGCGTGTTTCCTTGCGGGGAGCGGATGGTCGGATAGCTGTCGACAAGGAGGGAGTGGGTCTTGCGCGGGCGGGGAGAGCCATGCAAAAAAGAGAGGTGGCCCATGCGGGCGTTTTGCCGGTCGAAAACGAGATTTCTGGCAATTTTGACGCGGTTTGCGCTTGACTGCGATTGAGTCGGCAGTTAAAGACGGCCTCACTTTCAGGGCAGGCGGTAAGCTGTATTGTTCCTGCAGTCGCCAAGACGCGGAACCGATCGCTTAAACGCTGCCTCCGGACTACCAGACACAGTTCCGGTCATGATCGTTTCGCCTTGCGTTGCGATCCTCTGTGGGTGTCGCGCTTGCATCCCGTAATCGGGAAGCTGGCGCGGTTTCGTTTTGCGTGGTTGTCCACGCAGGGCAAAAGCTGCGCGTTCGCAAGGGCGTGCTATTCGATTTTGAAGGGCGAACGATGCCAACCATTAGCCAGCTGATCCGCAAGCCGCGCGAACCGAAAGTGTATCGCGAGAAGGCGCGCCACCTGGAAGCATGCCCGCAGAAGCGCGGTGTGTGCACTCGTGTGTATACGACGACTCCGAAGAAGCCGAACTCGGCTCTTCGTAAGGTTGCCAAGGTGCGTCTCACCAATGGCTTCGAAGTCATCGGCTACATTCCTGGCGAAGGCCACAACCTTCAGGAGCACTCCGTGGTCATGATCCGCGGCGGCCGCGTGAAGGACTTGCCGGGCGTTCGCTACCACATCCTCCGCGGCGTTCTCGATACCCAGGGTGTCAAGAACCGCAAGCAGCGTCGTTCGAAGTACGGCGCGAAGCGTCCGAAGTAAGGGAAGAGTCCACCATGTCGCGTCGCCATCGTGCAGAGAAGCGTGAGATCATCCCGGATCCGAAGTTCGGTGATCTCGTCGTAACCAAGTTCATGAATGCCATCATGTATGATGGCAAGAAGTCGGTTGCCGAAAAGATCGTCTACGACGCTTTCGACACCATCGAAGCCAAGGCCAAGCAGAGCCCGATCACGGTGTTCCAGACGGCCTTGTCGAACGTCGCTCCGGCGATCGAGGTTCGTTCCCGCCGCGTCGGCGGTGCGACCTACCAGGTTCCGGTCGAAGTTCGCCCCGAGCGTCGCCAGGCTCTTGCCATCCGTTGGATCCTCGCCGCGGCCCGCAACCGCAACGAGAAGACCATGGAAGAGAAGCTGTCGGGTGAACTGCTCGACGCCTCCAACAATCGCGGCAATGCCGTGAAGAAACGCGAAGACACGCACCGGATGGCGGAAGCCAACCGCGCCTTCTCGCATTACCGCTGGTAAGCCGGAAGACAGGACCGAGGATCACACGATGGCCCGTACCCACGCGATCGAGGACTACCGCAACTTTGGTATTATGGCGCATATTGACGCCGGTAAGACCACGACCACCGAGCGGATCCTCTATTACACCGGCAAGTCCCACAAGATCGGCGAAGTCCATGACGGCGCCGCCACGATGGACTTCATGACCCAGGAGCAGGAGCGCGGCATCACCATCACGTCTGCTGCGACGACCGCTCTTTGGGCCGGCAAGCGCCTGAACATCATCGACACCCCCGGCCACGTCGACTTCACCATCGAAGTCGAGCGTTCGCTGCGCGTGCTTGACGGTGCGGTTTGCGTCCTCGACTCCAACCAGGGTGTCGAGCCGCAGACGGAGACCGTCTGGCGCCAGGGCGACAAGTACAAGGTTCCGCGTATCGTCTTCGCCAACAAGATGGATAAGACGGGTGCCGACTTCTACAAGTGCCTCGACGACATCGTGAAGCGCCTCGGCGCCAAGCCGATCGCCATTCAGCTGCCGATCGGTTCGGAATCGAACTTCAAGGGCGTGGTCGACCTCGTCCGCATGAAGGCCGTCGTCTGGTCGGGTGAATCGCTTGGTGCCGAGTTCGACGCCAACCTGCCGATCCCGGAAGACATGGTCGAGAAGGCCAACGAGTATCGCAACATCCTCATCGAGGCCGCTGTCGAGCTCGATGACGACGCGATGGCCGCTTATTTCGATGGCCAGGAGCCGGATGAAGCGACCCTGAAGAAGCTCATCCGCAAGGCTGTGCTCACCGGCGCCTTCTATCCCGTTCTTGCCGGTTCGGCCTTCAAGAACAAGGGCGTGCAGACGCTTCTTGACGCTGTGGTTGATTATCTGCCGTCGCCGGTGGATGTCCCCGCCATCAAGGGCATCGACCCGAAGACGGAAGCGGAAGTCGAGCGCAAATCCTCCGACGCCGAGCCGCTCTCGCTCCTTGGCTTCAAGATCATGGACGACCAGTACGGCGTCCTGACCTTCTGCCGCATCTACTCCGGCAAGCTCGAGAAGGGCGTTTCGCTCCTCAATTCGAGCCGCGAGAAGACCGAGCGTGTCGGCCGCATGGTTCTCATGCACGCCAACAACCGCGAGGAAATCGCCGAGGCCTATGCTGGCGACATCGTCGCTCTGGTCGGCCTGAAGGACACCCGCACCGGCGATACGCTGTGCGATCCCAACCATCCGGTCATCCTTGAGCGCATGGAGTTCCCCGAGCCCGTCATCGAGATGGCTGTGGAACCCAAGACGAAGGCCGATCAGGAAAAGATGGCTCTCGCCCTGATCAAGCTGGCCTCGGAAGATCCGTCTTTCCGTGTGTCGACCGATCAGGAATCCGGCCAGACCATCATCAAGGGCATGGGCGAGCTCCATCTCGACATCAAGGTCGACATCCTGCGTCGTACCCACAAGGTCGAAGTGAATGTCGGCGCACCGCAGGTGGCCTTCCGCGAGAAGATCACCAAGCGCGCCGAGATCGACTACACCCACAAGAAGCAGACCGGCGGTACCGGCCAGTTCGCCCGCGTCAAGTTCGTGGTCGAGCCGAACGAGCCCGGCAAGGGCTTCGAGTTCGAATCGAAGATCATCGGCGGCGCCGTGCCGAAGGAATATATCCCCGGCGTCGAAAAGGGCCTGCAGTCGGTTCTCGGTGCTGGCATCGTCGCCGGCTTCCCGGTGGTCGACGTCAAGGTCACGCTGATCGACGGTGCGTTCCACGAGGTCGACTCGTCGGCCCTGGCCTTCGAAATCGCCTCGCGTGCCGCTCTTCGCGAAGGCCTGCAGAAGGGTCATTCGGTTCTGCTTGAGCCGATCATGAAGGTCGAAGTCGTGACTCCGGAGGAATATACCGGCTCGGTCATTGGCGACCTCAACTCCCGTCGTGGTCAGATCCAGGGCCAGGACATGCGCGGCAACGCGAATGTCGTGAACGCCATGGTCCCGCTCATGAACATGTTCGGCTACGTCAACCAGCTGCGTTCCTTCACCCAGGGTCGCGCCAGCTACACGATGCAGTTCGATCACTATGAACAGGCGCCGTCCAACGTCGCTGCTGAAATCCAGGCGAAGTACGCCTGATCCGTTTGACCCTAGTTTCATCCGCCGTTTCGGCGACAGGTGAAGGAGGCCCCGATGGCCAAAGAGAAATTTGAACGCAACAAGCCGCACTGCAACATCGGCACGATTGGTCACGTTGACCATGGCAAGACGTCGCTGACGGCGGCGATCACGAAGGTTCTTGCCGAGACGGGCGGTGCGACGTTCACGGCGTATGACCAGATCGACAAGGCTCCGGAAGAGAAGGCTCGTGGCATCACGATCTCGACGGCGCATGTGGAATACGAGACGAAGAACCGTCACTATGCGCATGTGGACTGCCCCGGCCACGCGGACTACGTGAAGAACATGATCACGGGTGCGGCGCAGATGGACGGCGCGATCCTGGTGGTTTCTGCGGCTGACGGCCCGATGCCGCAGACCCGCGAGCACATCCTTCTGGCCCGCCAGGTCGGCGTTCCCGCGCTGGTGGTGTTCCTGAACAAGGTCGACCTGGTCGACGATCCGGAGCTGCTCGAGCTGGTCGAGATGGAAGTTCGCGAGCTCCTGTCGAAGTATGAGTTCCCCGGCGACGACATTCCGATCACGATGGGTTCGGCCAAGGCGGCGCTCGACAACGTCAACCCGGCGATCGGCCATGACGCCGTGCTGAAGCTGATGCAGACGGTTGACGAGTACATTCCGCAGCCGGAGCGTCCGATCGACCAGCCCTTCCTGATGCCGGTCGAAGACGTGTTCTCGATCTCGGGCCGCGGCACCGTGGTGACGGGTCGTGTCGAGCGCGGCATCGTGAAGGTTGGCGAGGAAGTCGAGATCGTCGGCATCCGGGCCACGCAGAAGACGACGGTGACGGGCGTCGAGATGTTCCGCAAGCTTCTGGACCAGGGCCAGGCGGGCGACAACATCGGCGCGCTGCTGCGCGGCACCAAGCGCGAGGACGTGGAGCGCGGCCAGGTGCTGTGCAAGCCGGGTTCGGTGAAGCCGCACACCAAGTTCAAGGCCGAGGCCTACATCTTGACGAAGGAAGAGGGTGGCCGTCATACGCCGTTCTTCGGCAACTACCGTCCGCAGTTCTACTTCCGCACGACGGACGTGACGGGCGTGGTGACGCTGCCGGAAGGCACGGAGATGGTGATGCCGGGTGACAACATCGCCATGACGGTGAGCCTGATCGTGCCGATCGCCATGGAAGAGAAGCTGCGCTTCGCTATCCGTGAAGGCGGCCGCACCGTCGGCGCCGGCGTCGTCGCCGCCATCATCGAGTAAGAGCTTAGGCATCTTGTCGGCGCGCCGTTTCGGGCGGCGCGCCAATTATTTTCGGAGTCAGGGCATGAACGGCCAGAACATCCGCATCCGTCTCAAGGCGTTCGATCATCGCATCCTCGATGCGTCGACCCGCGAGATCGTTTCGACGGCCAAGCGCACTGGCGCCGCCGTTCGCGGACCGATTCCGCTTCCTACGCGGATCGAAAAATACACGGTGAACCGCTCGCCGCACGTCGACAAGAAATCGCGTGAGCAGTTCGAGATGCGCACTCACAAGCGCCTGCTCGACATCGTAGACCCCACCCCGCAGACCGTGGACGCGCTCATGAAGCTCGACCTCGCTGCCGGCGTGGACGTCGAGATCAAGCTCTGATCAGGCTCCTCTAGTGTTAGGAACGAACGCCATGCGTTCTGGTGTCATTGCACAGAAGATCGGCATGAGCCGCGTTTACAACGACGCTGGCGAGCATGTCCCGGTCACGGTTCTCCGGCTCGACGACTGTCAGGTCGTCGCCCACAGGACCAACGATAAGAATGGTTATACCGCGCTCCAGCTCGGCGCCGGCCTCGCCAAGGTCAAGAACACGACCAAGGCGCAGCGTGGCCACTTTGCCGTCGCGCAGGTCGAACCCAAGCGCAAGATCGTCGAGTTCCGCGTGCCGGAAGCCGAGATGATCCCGGTTGGTGCGACGATCACGGCGGATCACTTCGTCCCCGGTCAGTTCGTCGACGTGACGGGCACGTCGGTCGGCAAGGGCTTCGCCGGTTCCATGAAGCGCTGGAACTTCGCCGGCCACCGCGCCAGCCATGGTAACTCGATCACCCATCGTGCCCATGGTTCGACGGGTCAGCGTCAGGATCCGGGCAAGACCTTCGCCGGCAAGAAGATGGCCGGTCACATGGGCGACGAGCGTGTCACCACCTTGAATCTCAAGGTCGTTCGCACCGACGTCGAGCGTGGCCTGATCCTGGTCGAGGGTGCCGTTCCCGGCGCCAAGGGCGGCTGGATCCTGGTGCGTGACGCCGTGAAGAAGCAGCTGCCGGAAGCAGCGCCGAAGCCCGGCGCGTTCCGCTTGCCCGAAGCTGCCGCCGCAGCGACCGGTGAGTGAGGAGGAGCCGATGAAACTCGCAATTACCACTCTCGAAGGTTCTGACGCCGGCTCCGTGACGCTGTCGGACGAGATCTTCGGTCTCGAGCCGCGTACGGATATCCTGCAGCGCGTCGTGCGCTGGCAGCTGGCCAAGCGCCAGGCCGGCACGCACAAGACCAAGGGCCGTTCGGAGATCGACCGGACGAAGAAGAAGCTGTACAAGCAGAAGGGCACCGGTGGTGCTCGTCACGGTGCGGCTTCGGCTCCCCAGTTCCGTGGCGGTGGCCGCGCTTTTGGTCCGGTGGTGCGCTCCCATGCGCATGACCTGCCTAAGAAGGTGCGCGTGCTCGGTCTGAAGCATGCTCTTTCGTCCAAGGCGAAGACTCAGCAGCTCATCATCGTCGACGCTGCGACGGTCGCCGAGGCCAAGACCAAGGCCCTGAAGGAGACCTTCACCAAGCGTGGTCTGGCCAACGTGCTCATCATCGATGGCGCCGAGGTCGATCAGAATTTTGCTCTGGCCGCCCGCAACATTCCGAATGTTGACGTGCTGCCGGTTCAAGGCATCAACGTTTACGACATCCTTCGCCGTGACAGCCTCGTGCTGACCAAGGCGGCTGTCGATGCGCTGGAGGCGCGCTTCAAATGAGCACCGATGTCAGGCATTACGATGTGATCGTGTCGCCGGTGATCACCGAAAAGGCGACCGCTCACTCCGAGCACAACCAGGTGGTTTTCAAGGTTGCCCCCACGGCGACCAAGCCGCAGATCAAGGCCGCCGTTGAGAAGCTTTTCAATGTCAAGGTCACGGGCGTCAACACGCTCGTGCGCAAGGGCAAGGTCAAGCGCTTCAAGGGCATTTTGGGCAATCAGAGCGACGTCAAGCGCGCGATCGTGACTTTGGCCGAGGGCCACACGATCGACGTGACGACGGGCCTCTGAGCCGCGTACCGGAAGGGGAGAGAGACCAATGGCTCTCAGGAATTTTAAGCCGGTCACGCCGGGCCTCCGCCAGCTCGTGCTGGTGGATCGCTCCGCCTTGTACAAGGGCGCTCCGGTCAAGACCTTGACCGAAGGCCTGAACAAGTCGGGTGGCCGCAATAATACCGGTCGCATCACGTCGTTCCGCAAGTCGGGCGGCCACAAGCGCGCCTACCGCATCATCGACTTCAAGCGCCGCAAGCTGGACGTCGAGGGTACGGTCGAGCGGATCGAGTATGATCCGAACCGCACCGCCTTCATCGCGCTCATCACCTACACGGATGGCGAGCAGGCCTATATCCTTGCCCCGCAGCGCCTCGCTGTCGGCGACAAGGTAGTCGCCTCGGCCTCGGCCGACGTGAAGCCGGGCAATGCCATGCCGATGTCGGCGATGCCGGTTGGCACCATCGTCCACAATGTCGAGCTCAAGCTCGGCCGTGGCGGTGCGATCGCCCGCTCCGCCGGCAGTTACGCCCAGATCGCAGGTCGTGATGGCTCGTACGTCATCCTGCGCCTGAATTCGGGTGAGCAGCGTCTGATCCTCTCGAGTTGCTTCGCCACCGTCGGCGCGGTCTCGAACCAGGATCACATGAACATCTCGCTCGGCAAGGCCGGCCGTTCCCGCTGGCTCGGCGTCAAGCCGTCGGTGCGTGGTGTTGCCATGAACCCGATCGACCATCCCCATGGTGGCGGCGAAGGCCGTACCTCGGGTGGCCGTCACCCTGTCACGCCCTGGGGCAAGCCGACCAAGGGCAAGAAGACGCGTTCCAACAAGGCGACGAACAAGTTCATCGTCTCCTCGCGTCACGCCAAGAAGAAGTAAGGAGACCACACGTGTCCCGCTCAGTCTGGAAAGGCCCGTTCGTTGACGGGTACCTCCTGAAAAAGGCGGATGCCGCGCGCGGCTCCGGCCGCAGCGAGGTCATCAAGACCTGGAGCCGCCGCTCCACCATCCTGCCGCACTTCATCGGCGTGACCTTTGGCGTCTACAACGGCCAGAAGCACGTTCCGGTGCAGGTGACCGAAGACATGGTCGGCATGAAGCTCGGCGAATTTGCCCCGACGCGCACCTTCTACGGTCACGCGGCGGACAAGAAGTCGAAGAGGAAGTAAGCGATGGGCAAGCCGAAGTCCGAACGGGCCCTGCCCGACAACGAGGCGAAGGCGGTTGCGCGCATGCTGCGCGTCTCGCCGCAGAAGCTCAACCTCGTCGCCTCCATGATCCGCGGCAAGAAGGTCGACTCGGCTCTGGCCGACCTGACCTTCTCGCGCAAGCGTATCGCGACCGATGTGAAGAAGACGCTGCAGAGCGCCATTGCCAACGCCGAGAACAATCACGGCCTGGACGTGGACGACCTGATCGTCTCCGAAGCTTTCGTCGGCAAGGCCTTCGTCATCAAGCGTTTCCATGCTCGTGCCCGCGGCCGGGCAGGGCGCATCGAAAAGCCCTTCTCGAACCTGACGGTCGTCGTCCGCCAGGTCGAAGCCAAGGCGTAAGGAGCAAACGATGGGACAGAAAGTCAATCCGATCGGCCTGCGTCTGGGCATCAACCGGACCTGGGATTCCCGCTGGTTCGCCCCCAAGGGCGAGTACGGCAAGCTGCTGCACGAGGATATCGCGATCCGCCAGGCGCTGATGAAGCTCCTGAAGCAGGCCGCGGTCTCGCGCATCGTGATCGAGCGTCCGCACAAGAAGTGCCGCGTCACGATCTACTCGGCTCGCCCGGGTATCGTGATCGGCAAGAAGGGCGCCGACATCGACAAGCTGAAGAAGGCCGTGTCGAAGCTCACCACTTCGGAAGTGCACATCAACATCGTTGAAGTGCGCAAGCCGGAAGTGGATGCGACGCTGGTTGCCGACTCCATCGCCCAGCAGCTGGAGCGTCGCGTGGCGTTCCGCCGCGCCATGAAGCGCGCCGTTCAGTCGGCGATGCGTCTGGGCGCCGAGGGCATCCGTATCAATTGCTCGGGCCGTCTGGGTGGCGCCGAAATCGCACGTCTGGAATGGTATCGCGAAGGTCGCGTGCCGCTTCACACGCTGCGTGCCGATGTCGATTACGGCACGGCGACGGCCTTCACCACCTTCGGCACGTGCGGCATCAAGGTCTGGATCTTCAAGGGTGAAATCCTCGAGCACGATCCGATGGCCCAGGACAAGCGCATGGCGGAGCCGGAGACCGGCCGCTCGTCGTCGCGCCCTCGTAACGAAGCTGCGTAAGCGGCTTACGGGGATCTGAGAGAAGAAAACCATGTTGCAACCCAAGCGCACCAAATTCCGTAAGCAGTTCAAGGGCCGCATCCACGGTGTGGCCTCTTCGGGCGCGCTCCTGAACTTTGGCCAGTTCGGCCTCAAGGCTCTGGAGCCCGAGCGCGTCACTGCCCGTCAGATCGAAGCCGCGCGTCGTGCGATCACCCGCGAAATGAAGCGTCAGGGTCGCGTGTGGATCCGCATCTTCCCGGACGTGCCGGTCTCGGCAAAGCCCGCGGAAGTGCGCATGGGCTCCGGCAAGGGCGCGCCCGACCATTGGGTCGCGCGCGTCAAGCCGGGCCGTATCATGTTCGAACTGGACGGCGTGAGCGAGGAAATCGCCCGCTCCGCCCTCACGCTCGGCGCCGCCAAGCTGCCGATCAAGACCCGTTTCATCCAGCGCATCGCTGAGTAGGGAAAACGCCATGAAGATTCAGGATGTCAAGGCGCTGTCCGAAGACCAGCTCGCCGATGAACTCGCCAAGCAGAAGAAGTCGCAGTTCAACATGCGCTTCCAGAAGGCCACGGGACAGCTCAACAACACGGCCGAGGTGCGCACCGTTCGTCGCACCATCGCCAGGATCAAGACGGTTCAGAGCCAGAAGGCCGCGACCAAAGCCAAGGCTTGAGGAGATAATCCATGCCCAAGCGCGTCCTGCAAGGCGTCGTCGTCTCTGACAAGAACGACAAGACGATTGTGGTGAAGGTGGAGCGCCGCTTCACCCATCCGCTGCTGAAGAAGACGGTGCGCCGCACCAAGAACTACCATGCCCATGACGAGAACAACGGCCACAAGGTCGGTGACGTCGTGTGGATCGAGGAAGGTCGTCCGATGTCCAAGCTGAAGCGCTGGGTCGTCGTCGATCAGGCCGCGGAAGCTGCCAAGGCCTGATCCTGTCAGGACGGGAGTAGGGCCTTTCGACCCATCGACAGTCGCGCTGAAAATAAAAGCCGGCGGAAGCCGGCTTTCTGCTTGTGATTGGGCGAAGGAATCGCTAGAAGGCACGCTTTCCCGGAGCGTGGGTAAAAGGGGCGGAATTATCCGCCACCTTAGCCGCGCTTTGGTTGTTTCCAATGATTTGCCTGCCGCAAGGCCGGCGAAGTGGGCTCAAGGCCGAGCAGGCGGCGAGCTTCACGGAGGCTGGGTGAAGATCCTGTCTCCAAACCCGAGGTTGGGCCGGGTCCGCTGCGTGCGGATACCAGCCTGCGAAGAATAAGAGGGTACGTCATGATTCAGATGCAATCGAATCTCGACGTCGCGGACAATTCTGGTGCCCGACGCGTGATGTGCATCAAGGTTTTGGGCGGCTCGAAGCGGAAATATGCTTCCGTCGGCGACGTTATCGTCGTGTCGATCAAGGAAGCCATTCCGCGCGGGCGCGTCAAGAAGGGCGACGTGATGAAGGCCGTGGTCGTTCGCACGGCCAAGGATATCCGTCGTCCAGATGGTTCTGTGATCCGCTTCGACCGCAATGCGGCCGTGCTGATCAACAACCAGAAGGAGCCGATCGGCACCCGTATCTTCGGGCCGGTTCCGCGCGAGTTGCGCGCCAAGAACCACATGAAGATCATCTCTCTGGCGCCGGAGGTATTGTAACATGGCCGCCAAGATCAAGAAGGGCGACAAGGTCGTCGTCACGACCGGCCGTTCCAAGGGCCGCGTCGGTGAAGTGATCCAGGTCTTCCCGGAGGAGAACCGGGCGATCATCCGTGGCGTGAACGTCGTTCGCCGCCATCAGCGCCAGACTGCGAGCCAGGAAGGCGGCGTTATCTCCAAGGAAGCGCCGATCCACCTGTCGAATGTCGCCATTGCCGATCCCAAGGACGGCAAGCCGACCCGCGTCGGGTTCAAGGTTCTCGAAGGCGGCAAGAAGGTTCGCGTCGCCAAGCGTTCGGGAGAGCAGATCGATGGCTAAGTCCCCAGCCAAGGCCGAGGCCGCGAACGGTGATGCGTACTCGCCGCGCCTGAAGGCCTATTACAATGACGTGGTTCGTCCGCAGCTGATCGAACAGTTCGGCTACAAGAACCCGATGGAAGTGCCCACCATCACGAAGATCGTGCTGAACATGGGCGTCGGCGAAGCCACCGGCGATACGAAGAAGGTGTCCGTTGCGGCCGCCGACCTTGCCATGATCGCCGGCCAGAAGCCGATCATCACCCGCGCCCGCAAGGCCATCTCGCAGTTCAAGGTGCGCGAGAACATGCCGATCGGCGCCAAGGTTACCCTGCGCAAGACTCGCATGTACGAGTTCTTCGACCGCCTGGTGACGATCGCGCTGCCGCGCGTTCGCGACTTCCGGGGTCTGAACCCGAACAGCTTCGACGGCCGTGGCAACTACGCCATGGGCTTCAAGGAGCATATCGTGTTCCCGGAAATCAACTACGACAAGATCGATCAGGTCTGGGGTATGGACATCGTCGTCTGCACCACGGCCAAGACCGATGCCGAAGCGCGTGCGCTTCTGAAACTGATGAACTTCCCCTTCCGGCAGTGAGGCGGTTTATCCGCCCTCAAACGCGGAACGTTGGAGACCTAAATGGCCAAGAAAAGTTCGATTGAAAAGAACAAGCGCCGCGAGAAGCTCGCCAAGCAGTATGCTGGCCGGCGCGCCCGCTTGAAAGCCATCGCCAATGACGAGTCGTTGTCGATGGAGGAGCGCTTCACCGCTCGTCTGAAGCTCTCGGAACTGCCGCGCAACTCCGCCAAGGAGCGCGTACGCAACCGTTGCGAAGTGACCGGCCGCCCGCGCGCCGTCTATCGCAAGCTGAAGATGTCGCGTATCGCACTGCGCGAACTCGGTTCCAAGGGGCTGGTTCCCGGCCTCGTGAAGTCGAGCTGGTAAGGAGATATCGTCATGGCGATCAATGATCCTGTCGGCGATATGCTGACCCGCATCCGCAATGCGCAGCTGCGCCGCAAGACCAGCGTGACCACGCCCGGTTCCGGCCAGCGCGCCCGCGTCCTCGATGTGCTGCAGGCGGAAGGTTACATCCGCGGCTACACCGTTACCGACTTCGGCAACGGCCGCAGCGAGTTCGCGATCGAGTTGAAATATTATGATGGCGCACCGGTGATCCGTGAGATCGCCCGCGTCTCCAAGCCCGGCCGGCGCGTCTACGCGTCCGTCAAGAACATCCCGCGCGTGGCCAATGGCCTCGGCGTTTCGATCGTTTCGACCCCGCGTGGCGTCATGGCCGATCATCAGGCCCGTGAAGCCAATGTTGGCGGCGAAGTGATCTGCACCGTGTTCTGAGCCGAAGGAGAAATAGAATGTCTCGTATCGGCAAAAAGGCTGTTGCCGTTCCTGCTGGCGTTACCGCCAGTCTCGAAGGCCAGACCGTCAAGGCCAAGGGCCCTAAGGGCGAACTGCGTTTCACCATTCCCGACCTCATCAAGGTCGAGTTCAAGGACAACGCGTTCAAGGTCGACCCGAAGGACGATTCCAAGCTCGCTCGCTCCCAGTGGGGCATGTCGCGCACCATGGTGTCGAACATCCTCGTGGGCGTCACCCAGGGCTTCGAGAAGCGTCTCGAGATCAACGGCGTCGGCTACAAGGCCGCAGTCGCCGGCAAGGTCGTGAAGCTCTCGCTCGGCTATTCTCATGATGTCGATTATCCGATTCCGGAAGGCATCACCGTCACTACCCCGAAGCCGACCGAAATCGTCGTTGCGGGTATCGACAAGCAGATGGTCGGTCAGGTCGCTGCGGAAATCCGCGAGTATCGTGGCCCCGAACCCTACAAGGGCAAGGGTGTCAAGTACGCTGGTGAATTCATCTTCCGCAAGGAAGGCAAGAAGAAGTAAACGGAGCCTATCATGGCCAATGCAAGGCAAGCTCTTGAGCGCCGCAAGGCGCGTGTCCGCCGGCAGCTTCGCTCGGTGGCAAACGGACGGCCGCGCCTCTCGGTTTTCCGCTCTTCCAAGCACATCTATGCCCAGGTCATCGATGATGCGAACGGCGTTACCGTCGTTGCCGCTTCGTCGATCGAAAAGGACCTGCGCGGCAGCTTGAAGACGGGCGCCGACATCGAGGCCGCGAAGGTGATCGGCAAGCTCGTCGCCGAGCGCGCCGTCGCCAAGGGCGTCAAGGACGTCTTTTTCGATCGTGGTGCCTACATCTTCCACGGGCGCGTCAAGGCGCTCGCCGATGCGGCCCGCGAAAGCGGCCTGAATTTCTAAGGAACGGATCCAATGGCTCGTGAACGTGAACGTGAACGTCAGCGCGAAGAGCGCGACAGCGAGTTCGTGGACCGCCTTGTCCACATCAACCGCGTCGCCAAGGTGGTGAAGGGCGGCAAGCGCTTCGGCTTTGCTGCACTCGTCGTCGTCGGTGACCAGAAGGGTCGTGTCGGCTACGGCCATGGCAAGGCCCGTGAAGTGCCGGAAGCCATCCGCAAGGCAACCGACCAGGCCAAGCGTGGCCTGGTGCGCGTGTCCCTGCGCGAAGGCCGCACCCTGCACCATGACGTCAATGGCCGTCATGGCGCCGGTAAGGTCGTGCTCCGCGCGGCTCCGGCCGGTACCGGCATCATCGCCGGCGGCCCGATGCGCGCCGTGTTCGAATCGCTCGGCATGCATGACGTGGTGGCCAAGTCTCTCGGCTCCTCGAATCCCTACAACCTGGTCCGCGCGACGTTCGATGCGCTGAAGCAGGAAGACTCGCCGCGTTCCGTCGCGGCTCGTCGTAGCCTCAAGGTGTCCCAGATCCAGAGCCGGCGTCAGGGTATCGACGCCGAGTCGACCGACTGATCGGGGAGGGATAAGCGATGGCTAAAACCAAGACCGTGACGGTCGAGCAGGTCGGAAGCCCGATCCGCCGCACCAAGGACCAGCGTGCGACTCTCGTCGGCCTGGGCCTGAACAAGATCCGCCGCCAGAGCACGCTGGAAGATACGCCGGCCGTGCGTGGCATGATTGCCAAGCTCGGTCACCTCGTCCGCGTGGTCGGGGCCGAGTAAGGAGACGCGACGATGAAACTCAACGATCTTCGCGACAATGAAGGCGCGACCAAGAGCCGTATCCGCGTTGGACGCGGCATCGGCTCGGGCAAGGGCAAGACCGGCGGCCGCGGTGTCAAGGGTCAGAAGGCTCGCACCGGCGTCGCCGTGAAGGGCTTCGAAGGCGGTCAGATGCCCTTGCATCGTCGTCTGCCCAAGCGCGGCTTCCACAACATCTTCGCCAAGCACTTCGCCGAGGTGAACCTCGGCCGCGTGCAGACGGCCGTCGATGCCGGCAAGCTCGATGCCAAGGCCGTGGTGAATGCCGAGGCCCTCGTCAAGGCCGGCGTGATCCGCCGCGCTCTCGACGGCGTCAGGTTGCTCGGCTCGGGCGAACTCAAGGCCAAGGTGGCCTTCGAGGTTGCCGGCGCCACCAAGGGCGCCCTGGCTGCTGTCGAAAAGGCTGGCGGTTCGGTAAAAGTACTGACTGCCGCTGCAAAGGCCGAGGCCTGACACTATATAGAAGCGGCTCGCCGGTTCTGGCGGGCCGCACCTTTATTGGCGCGCTTTCGACACGGCGGAGCACGATATGGCATCGGCGGCGGAGCAGCTTGCTGCGAGCATCAATTGGAGTTCGTTCTCCAAGGCTGACGAACTTAAGAAGCGCATTTGGTTTACGCTGGGCGCGCTGCTCATCTACCGGTTGGGTACCTATATCCCGTTGCCCGGCATCAATCCCGAAGCCTATGCGAGCGCCTTCAACGGCCAGGCCGGCGGGATTCTCGGTCTCTTCAATATGTTTTCGGGCGGTGCTGTTTCGCGTATGGCGATCTTCGCGCTCGCGATCATGCCCTATATCTCCGCCTCGATCATCATTCAGCTTTTGACGACCGTGGTGCCCCAGCTCGAAGCTCTCAAGAAGGAGGGCGAGCAGGGCCGCAAGATCATGAACCAGTATACCCGCTACCTGACCGTCGTGCTGGCGACGGCGCAGGCCTGGGGTATTGCGGTAGGTCTCGAAGGCGGCCAGGGTATCGTCACGGCGCCGGGCCTCTTCTTCAAGCTATCGACCACGCTCACGCTGGTGGGTGGGACCATGTTCCTGCTCTGGCTGGGAGAGCAGATCACGTCGCGCGGCATCGGCAACGGTACGTCGCTGATCATCCAGGCCGGCATCGTCGCCGAGTTTCCGACGCACCTGGCGCAGATGTTCGATCTTGCCCGCACGGGCGGCATGTCTCCGCTGACGCTGCTCATGGCCCTGGTCGTCGCCGTTGCGGTGGTTCTTGCGATCGTGTTCTTCGAGCGCGCCCAACGCCGCCTGCTGATCCAGTATCCAAAGCGGCAAGTCGGCAACAGGCTTTATGAAGGGCAGTCGTCACATCTGCCCTTGAAGCTGAACACGTCGGGCGTGATCCCGCCGATCTTTGCTTCTTCGCTGCTGCTGCTGCCGACCACGGCGGCGACCTTCGTGGCTGCTGGCAACCCGAATTCCTGGCTCGCCAACGTCGCGATCTACCTGAACCATGGCAAGCCGCTGTTCATGGTGCTCTATGCGGTCCTCATCGTGTTCTTCTGCTTCTTCTATACGGCCATCGTCTTCAATCCGACTGAGACGGCCGACAATCTGAAGAAGCATGGCGGCTTCATTCCGGGGATCCGGCCTGGCGAGAATACGGCCAAATTCATCGACTATGTGCTCACGCGCATCACGGTGGTCGGCGCGATCTACATCGCCCTGGTGTGCATGGTGCCGGAGATCCAGAATTACATGGTCCCGTCGGTTCCGTTCGTCCTGGGCGGCACCTCTCTGCTCATCACGGTGAGCGTGGCCATGGACACGCTGGCGCAGATCCACGGGCACCTGCTCGCTCATCAATATGAAGGGCTGGTGCGCAAGACCAAGCTGAAAGGGCGTCGGGGATGAAGCTCATTCTCCTGGGTCCGCCGGGGGCGGGCAAGGGTACCCAGGCCGTGCGATTGGTTGAGAAGCATGGCATTCCTCAACTGTCGACGGGCGATATGCTCCGGGCCGCAGTCAAGGCTGGCACTCCGGTCGGAGTGAAGGCCAAGGCGGTGATGGATGCGGGCAAGCTGGTTTCGGACGATATCGTCGTCGGCATCGTCGCCGACCGTATCGAGGAGCCGGATGCGCATAACGGCTTCATTCTCGATGGCTTCCCGCGCACGGTCGCGCAGGCGGTCGCGCTGGACAAGATGCTGGCAGAGAAGGGCATGCGTCTGGATGCCGTGATCGAGTTCCTGGTGGACGAGTCCATCCTCCTCTCGCGTATCGAGAGGCGCGTGGCCGATACCATTGCTACCGGCGGAACGCCACGCAAGGACGACAATGCCGAGGCTCTCAAGGCGCGTCTCGAGAGCTACCGCAAGGAAACGGCACCGTTGTCGGACTATTATCGCAAGTGCGGGGATCTCTACACCGTCGATGCGATGAAATCGATCGAGGATGTGTCCGCCGAGATCGATGCACTTCTGGATACCGTTTCAGTCTGAGCCGGGATCCGTTGCATGGCGGCCATTCGGCCGAAATGCATGAACTTTGTCTTTACGAGTTGACGTCTTCGCAGAGAATCTCTACAAGGCGCATCTCACGTCAAAGACGCGCGGGCCGATCGCTCATCCGAGCGAACGGCTCGTTTTTGCGCTGCCGGCTCGCCGGTCATGATTGGACTGATATTCGGCCTTCGCCGGATCAAAGATTTGGAGACCGGAACGTGGCCCGCATCGCTGGTGTCAACATTCCCACCGCCAAGCGCGTCGAGATCGCGCTGCAGTATATCCACGGCATTGGCCCCGCCAAAGCCAAGGAGATCGTTGCCAAGGTTGGCATTGCGCCCGAGCGCCGTGTCCACCAGTTGTCGGATCAGGAAGTTTTGCAGATTCGCGAAACCATCGATCGTGACTACATCGTCGAGGGTGACCTTCGTCGTGACGTCGCCATGAACATCAAGCGTCTGATGGATCTTGGCTGCTATCGTGGCCTTCGTCATCGTCGCAGCCTGCCCGTCCGCGGACAGCGCACGCATACCAATGCCCGCACCCGCAAGGGCAAGGCAAAGCCGATCGCCGGCAAGAAGAAGTAATTCACTTTCTCTTTTTGTCCCGAGCGCCTGGTACAACGGGCGCGCTTGAAGGATCTACAGTATGGCCAAAGAAGCCGCAGGTCGCGTTCGCCGTCGCGAGCGCAAGAATATCGTTTCTGGCGTTGCACACGTCAATTCGAGCTTCAACAACACGATGATCACCATCACCGACGCACAGGGCAACACGATCGCCTGGTCCTCGTCGGGCACGATGGGTTTCAAGGGTTCGCGCAAGTCGACCCCCTATGCCGCGCAGATGGCCGCCGAAGATGCCGGCCGCAAGGCGAGCGAGCATGGCATGCGTACGCTGGAAGTTGAAGTCTCTGGTCCCGGTTCCGGTCGTGAATCGGCTCTGCGCGCGCTGCAGGCGTCGGGCTTCACGATCACCTCGATCCGCGACGTGACGCCAATTCCGCATAATGGTTGCCGCCCGCGCAAGCGTCGTCGCGTCTAATTTCGCGATTTGAGATGGCCCGGTCGCCATTGGGGCGTACCGGGCTTGTTGGCCGCACCGAGACCGATTGAAGGGTGTCGTCGTGATTCAGAAGAACTGGCAGGAACTGATCAAGCCGCAAAAGCTCGAAGTGACTCCGGGAGAAGATCCGAAGAGCCAGGCAACTGCGGTTGCCGAGCCGCTGGAGCGGGGCTTCGGCGTGACTTTGGGCAATGCGTTGCGTCGCGTTCTGCTGTCGTCCCTCCAGGGCGCGGCGGTGACCTCCGTGCACATCGATGGCGTGTTGCATGAGTTCTCGTCCATCCCCGGCGTGCGCGAGGACGTGACGGACATCGTCCTCAACATCAAGGAAATCGCCGTCAAGATGTCGGCGGAAGGCCCCAAGCGCATCGTGCTGAAGAAGCAGGGTCCTGGCCAGGTCTTCGCCGGCGACATCCAGACGGTCGGTGACATCCAGATCCTCAACCCCGAGCACGTGCTCTGCACGCTGGACGAAGGGGCGGAGATCCGCATGGAGTTCACCGTCAATACCGGCAAGGGCTACGTCGCGGCTGACCGCAATCGTCCGGAAGATGCGCCGATCGGCCTCATCCCGGTCGACAGCCTCTACTCCCCGGTCAAGAAGGTCGCTTTCAAGGTCGAGAACACCCGCGAGGGCCAGATCCTCGACTATGACAAGCTGACCTTGACGATCGAGACCAACGGCTCGATCACCCCGGACGACGCGCTCGCCTTCGCGGCCCGCATCATCCAGGACCAGCTGGAAGTCTTCGTCAACTTCGAAGAGCCCAAGAAGGAATCCGAGGCCCCGGCCATTCCGGAACTCGCCTTCAACCCGGCCCTTCTCAAGAAGGTGGACGAACTGGAACTGTCGGTCCGCTCGGCGAACTGCCTGAAGAACGACAACATCGTCTATATCGGCGACCTCATCCAGAAGACGGAAGCGGAGATGCTCCGCACGCCGAACTTCGGCCGCAAGTCCTTGAACGAAATCAAGGAAGTGCTGGCTCAGATGGGGCTCCACCTCGGCATGGAAGTGCCGGGCTGGCCGCCGGAGAACATCGAAGAGCTCGCCAAGCGCTTCGAAGAGCATTATTGATCCGGCGCATCGCGCTGCCAAAGCTAAAGGAACAGGGCAATGCGTCACGGCAAGGCTCATCGCAAATTCAACCGTACGGCCGAACACCGCAAGGCGATGTTCGAGAACATGGCGTCCTCGCTCATCAAGCATGAGCAGATCGTCACCACGCTCCCCAAGGCGAAGGATCTTCGCCCGATCGTCGAGAAGCTTGTCACCCTCGGCAAGCGCGGCGATCTGCACGCCCGTCGTCAGGCCATCGCTGCGCTTCAGGACGAGACCATCGTGAAGAAGCTCTTCGACGTGCTGGCGACTCGCTACAAGGACCGCCAAGGTGGCTACACCCGTGTCCTCAAGGCAGGCTTCCGCCATGGTGACTCGGCGCCCGTCGCCGTGATCGAGTTCGTCGATCGCGACGTCTCGGCCAAGGGCCAGGATTCGGGCCCGGTGCAGGACCAGGCCGAGGCGGCCTGATCTTCCGGGGACCGGTGAGAGTTTGAAAGGGCGGTGCGCAAGCGCCGCCCTTTTTTCTGGGAGTATAGGCATCCTGGCCCGGCTTCATTCCTCTGGACAGGCTTCAAAGTGCCAGAGGGCAGGCGAGACGCCAGCCTCTTTCCGCCATGGCGAGATCGGTTTGGCTGCGGTGCGCATCCGACGAACCGGAGCGAGGAAGAGCTTTCATCACCGGCGAGCGGTTCGGGCTCGTACGGCGGCACGACGGCCTCACGCGGCTTCGGGGGCAGACTGGAAGTCCTCACACCCAGCAACCACATTTGCACCATTGGCTTTACGCATAATCTGGTTCAGAAGATCCCTGATTTGACGAACCAGTCCCCGCCGGAGTTGTTCATGCGCCGTCTTGCCCCCGCCGCTCTCATCCTGCTCGCCAGCTTCGTGCCGGTCCACGCACAGGATGCCGCCGTCCCGCAGAGCGCCGGGCAGGTGAAGCTCTCCTTCGCGCCCGTGGTGAAGGCCGTCACGCCGGCCGTCGTGAATGTCTATGCCACCCATGTCGAGAAGGCTCAGGCCAATCCCATGTTCGACGATCCCTTCTTCCGCCAGTTCTTCGGCGGTGGCGGGGCACCGCGTGACCGCGTGGAACGCTCGCTCGGTTCCGGCGTGATCGTGGCAAGGGACGGCATGATCGTCACCAACTACCACGTGATCGCGAACGCCACGCAGGTACGGGTCGCCCTTTCCGACAAGCGGGAGTTCGACGCGGACATCATCCTCAAGGACCAGCGGGCGGATCTGGCGGTCCTCAAGCTCAAGGGTGTGAAGGGTGATCTGGCGACCCTCGAGATAGCTGATTCCGACAAGATCCAGGTGGGCGACCTTGTTCTGGCTATCGGTGACCCCTTCGGCGTGGGGCAGACGGTGACATCCGGCATCGTATCGGCCCTGGCGCGCAGTCAGGTCGGGCAGTCGGATTTCCAGTCCTTCATTCAGACGGATGCCGCCATCAATCCAGGCAATTCGGGCGGCGCACTTGTCGACATGTCGGGCAAGCTCGTCGGCATCAACACGGCGATCGTCTCCCGGTCCGGCGGCAATATTGGTATCGGTTTCGCCATTCCCGCAGCCATGGTGAAGGTCGTGGTGGCATCCGCGCAAGCCGGATCGGACCGCGTGCTGAGGCCTTGGCTCGGGGCGAGCATGCAGAGCGTGAGCTCGGAGATCGCCGAGTCGCTGTCGATGGATCATCCCGCTGGCGCGCTCATCACCGATGTCGCCAAGGATGGTCCGGCGGCACAGGGCGGTCTGCGGACGGGGGATGTCGTGTTGAGCGTCGATGGTGTGCCCATATCCGATCCTGACGAGTTCGGCTACCGCTTCGCCACCAAGACGCTGGGCGGTACGGCGCAGCTCGACGTTCTGCGCAAGGGCGACCATGTCACCGTTCCCGTCAAGCTGGTCGTGGCGCCGGAGACCACGCCGCGCGATGAAACTGTGCTCGAAGGCGATTCGCCGCTGGCCGGTGCCAAGGTTGCCAATCTCTCGCCGGCGGTAGCCGAGTCGCTCGGCATGTCGATGGACGCCGAGGGCGTGGTGGTCGTCGATGTCGAGGACGGCAGCGCCGCCGCCAATTTCGGCTTCCAGAAGAAGGACATCATCCTGGTCGTCAACGGGAAGAAGGTGACCGACCCCAAGGCGCTGAACGAACTGGCGCAGGAACAGCGCCGCCTGTGGCGGATCACCATCAACCGTGACGGCCAGCAGATATCGACGATCCTGGGGGGCTGATGGCGGATCTGTTTTCCTCGGCCGGGCTGGAGAAGGACGCACCGCGCCCATTGGCGGATCGCATGCGGCCGAAGACGCTTGCCGAGGTGGCCGGGCAGGACCATCTCGTCGGCGCCGAAGGCGCGCTGACGCGCCTGCTTGCCTCCGGCTCGCTCGGCAGCCTGATTTTCTGGGGCCCGCCGGGGACCGGCAAGACAACGGTGGCACGGCTGCTTGCAGGGGAAACCGATCTTGCCTTCGAGCAGATCTCCGCAATTTTCACCGGTGTCGCCGATCTCAAGAAAGTGTTCGAGGCAGCTCGCTCGCGCCGCATGATGGGGCGCGGCACGCTGTTGTTCGTCGACGAGATCCATCGTTTCAATCGCGCCCAGCAGGACAGCTTCCTGCCAGTGATGGAAGACGGCACGGTAACGCTGGTAGGCGCCACGACCGAGAATCCATCCTTCGAGCTCAACGCCGCGCTGCTCTCCCGCGCCCGGGTGATGGTGTTTAACGCGCTCGACGAGGCGGCGATCCTGCGCCTGCTCGCCCATGCCGAGGAGGTCGAGAGCCGCAAGCTTCCGCTCGACGACGAGGCGAGGGCGGTGCTGGTACGCATGGCTGACGGCGACGGCCGCGCGAGCCTCACTCTGGCCGAGGAGGCCTGGCGCGCGGCGAAGCCGGGGGAGGTCTTCACCGCCGCCACGCTCCAGCAGGTGTTGCAGCGCCGGGCACCGATCTACGACAAGTCAGCGGATGGCCACTACAATCTGATCTCGGCTCTGCACAAATCGGTGCGCGGTTCCGATCCCGACGCCGCGCTCTATTATCTCGCCCGGATGTTTGACGCGGGCGAGGATCCCTTGTTCATCGCCCGGCGGGTGGTCCGCATGGCGGTGGAGGACATCGGCATGGCCGATCCACAAGCCCTCGTCGTCGCCAATGCCGCCAAGGATGCCTATGATTTCCTGGGCAGTCCCGAGGGCGAGCTCGCCATTGCGCAGGCCGTGATCTATGTCGCCACGGCGCCGAAGTCGAATGCCGCCTACACTGCCTTCAAGGCCGCCACGCGTCTTGCCAAGGAGGCCGGCTCCCTGACGCCGCCCAAGGTCATCCTCAACGCGCCGACCAAGCTGATGCAGGCCGAGAACTACGGCGCCGGTTATCGCTACGACCACGACGAGCCCGACGGCTTTTCCGGCCAGAACTATTTCCCCGACGCGCTCGGGCGCCGGCAATTCTACGAACCGGTGGAGCGGGGCTTCGAAAGGGAAATCCGCAAGCGGCTGGACTACTGGGAGAAGCTTCGGCGCGAGCGGGGAGAGGAATAGTCACGGGACGGCGACGTCCAGTCCGCTTTTGCAAATCACGCGCTTCGGGGGAGCGGGCGGCAGGCGTGATGCCTGCCGCTCCATGAAGGCCCCGGTCATTCACGCGACCAATTCAGTCGTCTCCTCGCCTTCATAGAGACGCTGTGCCTCGACCAGCACCTCGTCCAGCGGCCGTCCGGCGCGATAGCCGGCAAGTCCCGCCGACTGTTCCATGCCCGGCAGCAGCCGTGGGCAAGGCTGGGCAGCGCCCACCACCGTACTTACGGGAATGACGCCGGCCCAGACTGGATGGCCATAGTCTTCCTCGTCATCGCCAACGCCGGCGGCACGCACCTTGGCGGAAGCCTCCTCGATGCGCATGCCGATTACCATGGTCGCCTTGGCCTCCTGCTCATGGGTCTGGCGAAGCTCGGCGGCCCGGCCGGGATAGAAGCGGTCGACGACGCCGAGCAGGGCCTTCGCCTTCTCCTGCGGATCGTCGATGATGCGGGCGGTCCCGAAGCAGATCGCCGAGCGGTAATTGGCCGAATGATTGAAGCCGCTGCGCGCCAGCACCAGCCCATCGAGATGGGAAACGGTGAGACAGACCGGCGTGCCGCCCTTGAGAGCGCGCAGCATGCGGCTGGCCGAGGAGCCGTGCCAATAGAGCCAGTCGCCCTCGCGCCAATGGATGGTCGGCGTGCAATAGGGCTGGCCGTCGATGACATAGGCGACATGGCACAGGAAGGAGGCATCCAGAACGGCATAGACCGCTTCATGATCATACCGGCCCCTGTCGTGCCGGCGCTTGAGCCGATTGCGTCCCGTTACGGCGAAACTGGTCGAAGTGGATTCCTGTTCCTTCATGGCCCTTGCTTTCGAAACGACGATCGGGGCAAGGTGCCCCTTTATATTGGTTCAAAAAAGATCCAATCCTATGAAAAAACTTCGAACCAATTCGGCGGACTGGTCGGCGTTGATGCCGGTGTTACCGGGTGAAGGGCCCCGCACCCGGGAACTCTATGCCGCCATCCGCCGGTTGATCGAGGGCGGCCAGGCGCCGTCCGGCACCAAGCTGCCCACGACCCGCGACCTTGCAGCACGCCTGGGCGTTTCGCGCGCCGCGGCCGTGGCGGCGTTCGAGTTGCTGGTCGCGGATGGTTTCGCGGAGGCACGTGTGGGGGCCGGCACCTTTGTTGCCCCGCAGGTGCCGGCACTGGCGCCGGTATCGCGGGAGGTTCCGCCAATGGCGGCGCCACCGCCACCGCTGCCTTGCGAACTGGGCGTCGCGACGATGGACGAGAAGACCATGCGGATCTTTCGCAGGCTGCTGTCCCGCAGCCTTGCGCGTCCCGGGCCTGAGCATTTCCACTACGGCGACGCCAGGGGAACGAGAGCGCTGCGCGATGCAATCGCCGCCTATCTGCGCACCGCGCGCGGCGTGCGGTGCGATCCGGAGCAAATCATCGTCACTACTGGTACGATGCACGGCATGGACCTGGTGGTGCGCAGCGTCATCCGCCCGGGCGACGCCGCGTGGATCGAGGATCCCTGCTACGGCAAAGCTCGTACAATTCTGAAGGCTGCGGGCGCTCGTCTCGTCGGTGTGCCGGTTGACGGAGAGGGGATCGATTCGGCCCAGGGGACCATCGCGTGCTCGAAGGCGAGGCTTGCCTATGTCACCCCCTCGCATCAGTTCCCGCTTGGCGTTGCCATGAGCATGCGCCGCCGCCTTGCCTTGCTGGAATGGGCACGCCGTAACGACGGCTGGATCATCGAGGACGACTATGACAGCGAATTTCGCTTTTCCGGTCCACCGCTCGCGTGCCTGCAGGGCATGGACGACGGCGACAGGGTCGCCTATCTCGGCACATTTTCGAAGGTACTGTTTCCCGGGATGCGCATCGGCTACGCAGTGGTGCCGAGGGCGCTCCTGGCCGCCGTGCTAAGGCTGCGTATCCAGTCCGATCGCCAGCCGCCCACGCTCGCGCAGGGCGCCATCGCCGATTTCCTCGACCAGGGGCACTTCGCCGCACATCTGCGGCGCGTCCGTCGACGCGTTCAGTCGGCACGGGATCGTCTCGTGGCCGGATTGAGGCGAGGGGGGCTCGAGGTCGATGTACCCGAGCAGGGCCTGCATCTGGTGGCGGGCCTGCCTTCGAGCTTCGACGACAGGGCACTCGCGATTGCGGCGCGTGAGGCGGATGTAGGGGCTCTGCCGTTGTCTCCGCTCCATCTCGATGCGCCGCAGCGGCAGGGGTTGATCCTGGGCTTTTCGGGTTTCGACGGAGAAGTACTCGCCGAGGCGGCCGAAAGGTTGTGCCGGTTGTTGTGAGCACGTTGCCGGGCCGTGGGCATTCCTTCCCGCAAGCGCCTGCTCTGCCGGGAAAAGCACAGGGGAACCGCTGCCTTTCGTGCGGCTATTCCTGGGGCAGGCCGTCCGTGATCTCGTAGAAATCGCCCTTCTCCGCGGTGCAGATGTGCTTCACCAGCCTGAGGCCGGTCGGTTCGTCGAGCGAGCCGGCGGAGACGGAAACATGTCCCTTGGCCGTACCCTCCCAGAACAGGTGACTTCCGCATTCGGAACAGAAGCCTCGCCTGGCCGCCGGCGAGGACCGATACCAGCTGAGCTTGCTGTCGCTTTCCATATGGAGGTCCGCCGGGTCACAGGCTGCGTAGGCACCCGCGTAGGTGTGGACCCGTCGGCAGAGCGCGCAATGGCATGCCCATACGTCGCGCAGGGCACCACGTATGGCGTACCGGACCGAGCCGCACAGGCAACCACCCGTGGCGCGAAGGGCCTTGTCGTTCCTGGTCGTCATATATGCATTCCCTTCCAATGAGAGGGCAGTTTCCGATGCCCGGCTTCTTTTATCGGTGATCGGGGCTATGGCCACGCCTATCCGCGCCCTGCTTCGCGAATTTCGGGCAGACATGGCGCGCCCGCTGCTTTATAGGGACGCGATCCCTTTCATCGCGCTTCGGAATCTTGATGTCCTTTCTGGTCGAAACACGTATCGTCACCGCAGATGAGGACGGCATGCGTCTCGACCGCTGGTTCAAGACGCATTTTCCCGACCTTGCCTTCGGCCATCTTCAGAAGTTGCTGCGGTCGGGCCAGGTCCGGATCGACGGCGCGCGCGCCAAGACCAATGATCGTCTTGCGAAGAACCAGAGCATTCGCATCCCGCCTTTGCCGAAATCCGAGCCCGGGGCATCCAATCCCCACGTCGCGACCAAACGCTCGGTCCAGGCACAGAAGGATGCCGAGTTCATCCGCTCCCTGATCCTCTACGAGGACAAGGACGTGCTGGTGATCAACAAGCCCCACGGTCTCGCCGTGCAGGGCGGTTCCGGCACGGAGCGTCACGTCGACGGCATGCTCGCGGCATTGGCCGGCCCCGATGGCGAAAAGCCGCGTCTCGTGCATCGTCTCGATCGCGACACCTCCGGCGTTCTGGTGCTGGCCAAGACTCGAAAAGCCGCGTCTGATCTCGGCGCGATCTTCCGCACCCGCTCCGCCCGCAAGATCTATTGGGCGCTGGTGAAGGGCGTGCCTTCGCCCAAGCAGGGTCGCATTTCGCTGTTCCTCTCCAAGCAGCTCGGCATGGATGGCGAGAAGGTGCGGGTGATGAAGCATGGCGACGAGGAGGCCGTGCATTCCGTCACCTATTATTCACTTGTAGACAGGGCCGCCAACTCCGTGTCCTGGCTGTCGCTGAAGCCGGTCACCGGTCGCACGCACCAGCTGCGCGCGCACACCGCCCATATCGGCCATCCGATCATCGGCGATCCCAAATATGGCGAGGCGATGGAGAACGTCCCCGAGGAACTGCCCAAGAAGCTGCATCTGCACGCGCGTCGGATCACGCTGCCGCATCCGCGCGGCGGTACGCTCGACGTTACCGCGCCCCTGCCGCCCCATATGCGCCAGAGCTTCGAGATCCTCGGCTTCGATACCTCGGCGTATGATCCCATTGTCGATGCGCCGGAGGATTGATCCCAAGTGAAACTCGTCTTGTTCGATGTCGACGGCACGCTGATCGACAGCCAGCATCTGATCTATGCCTGCCTGGTCCATATGTTCGAACGCTTGGGCCGCCCGTTGCTGCCGCGCGCGCAGATGCTCGGCATCGTCGGCCTCTCGCTGGAGCCCGCGGTGCGCCAGCTGCTCGGCGCAGATACGAGCGCTGCCGAGATCGAACAGGCGGCCGCCTTTTACCGGGAGGCGTTCCTGGCGCGCGTGGATGATCCCGCCCATGCCCCGCCGCTCTTTCCGGGCGCTGCGGAGGCGGTTGCGACACTGCGCCGGCGCGAGGATGTCATCCTCGGCATCGCCACCGGCAAGTCCATGCGCGGCGTCGAGCGCATATTGAGTGGATTGGGCTGGGGTGGGGATGTGTTCGCGACAATCCAGACGGCCGATACCGCTCCCTCGAAGCCGGATCCGGGCATGGTGCTGCAGGCCGCCCGCGAGGTCGGACTGGCACCGGGACAGACGGTCATGATCGGCGACACCAGCTTTGATATCCTGATGGGGCGGTCCGCCGGCGCGGCGACGATCGGCGTGTCCTGGGGTAACCATCCGGTGGTGGACTTGCGCGAGGCCGGTGCCGATCACATCATCGATGAGTTCTCCCAGCTTCTGCCGTTGGTCGATGCCTTCAAGGTGGCGGAACCCTCATGAGCGACGAGCGCGATTTCTACGGGCACTGGTTCCGCGACAGCTCCATGCCCGATCCCATGTATGCTGCCCAGAAGGGCATGAAGCCGGAGCTGCCGAAGCGTTTCTACACGCAGGCGGCGTCCGTCGAGAAGGACGGGCTTCACGCCGTGGCCCTGGACGGCCGCGTCGCCCGGACGCCGGCGAAGTCGCTGCTGGCCTTCGCATCGCGTGATGTCGCCCAGGCGCTGGCGGAGGAATGGAACGGGCAGGGCAGTCATATCGACCCATTCTCCATGCCCATGACGCGCATTGCCAATTCCGCCATAGACGGCGTCCGCCCGACCCGGCAGGCGGTGATCGACGAGATCGCGAAATATGGTGGTTCCGACCTCCTGTGTTATCGCGCCGAGACACCGGAGGAGCTGGTTCGCCGGCAGAAGGAGGCCTGGGACCCCCTTCTCGCATGGTGCGCCGGGAACATCGGTGCTGAACTCGTTCTGGCCGAAGGCATCATCCACAAGGCCCAGGCGCCGGAGGCGTTGGCGGCCATAGCAAATGCCGTGTCGACCTTCGACGAGCTGGGTCTTGCAAGTCTCCATGTGATTACAACGCTGACAGGCTCGGTCGTGCTGGCGCTTGCCGTGGCCAGGGGCCATCTCGAACCGGAGGCGGCCTGGGCTGCTGCGCATGTCGACGAGGACTATCAGATCGAGCTCTGGGGCAGCGACGAGGATGCCCAGCAGCGCCGTGCCTGGCGCTGGCGTGAGATGGAAGCGGCTTCGCGGCTGCTGGGCATGCTGCGCTGAGCCAGCGATGATCCACAGGTCGGCGGGAGGGGAATGGCCACCGGTCGGGAAGGCGGCCATTCCCCTTGGCGTCCGGCAATGACGGGTAACGTCACTCCCTTCTGCCTTAGTTCCAGGCGCCCGGAGGGATGGTGATCGGATGGGACGGCACCAGCGTCGCCACCGAGACATGGGGCCAGGTCAGCCCGTTGAAGTTCAGGAAAACCACCTGTGAATATTGGATCTGCGTCGAATGCACCTTGATGGTGCGCGGCGTCTCGATCGTGATCGGCGGAGCAACGTGGAACTTCGGCACGGGCTGGCCGGCCGCGCCGCCTTCGGCGTGAATCGTCAGTGGAGAATGGCCGGTCCTGAAGATCGGAATATGCAGCACGTGCTCGACGGTCTCGATCCAGAACGTCGCCGTCATTTTCAGCGACTGGGCGTTAGGGCCGGGCGGATTGGGGTTGGTGAGAGCACCCGCATTGCCGAGAAGAAAGGCGATGTTGTCCGTACCGCCTCCGAACAGAGGGGTGGCAGGGCTGGTGGAGATATCCAGCACTGTCGTCGAGATGATGGTCTGCGACACGATGTGGTTCCGCAGGAGCGTGTTGGGATCGTCGAGAAGGGCCTGCGTGATAGTGCCCTGCTGGATGAAGGAAGTCAGATCCTGGGGGATGCGCGGCGTATTCTGGGTTGCTGCCGTCTGGCTCGCGAACTTGATCCTGTTCGCGGGGTTGGCGGTGAGGAACGGCGTCATGTCTACAGGTGCTATCGTCGGCTTGCCGCTGACGGTCGTCGCCGTGCCCTGCGCGGCAATGGTGGTGCCATGGGGGATGGAGGCCATGCGGGTGAAGGTCTGCCCCTCGGCTGGGTTGGTCGTCAAGGGAACCATGACCCATAGTCCAGGCTCGAGGTGGATGCCTGTCGGCTGGCTGGGTACGGTGATGTCGTTGATGCTCTGCAGATAGGGGACGCCGTTGAGAAAGATGTCGCCCTGTACCATGCCGCGATTGGGGACCGAACCCAAGGGAGAGGAGAACGAAAGGGTCTCCGAGGTGATGTTCAACTCCAGGATATTATCGCTGTTGGGCTGCGGGGTCGGCAACGGTGTCGGTGTCGTCGGGTTTTGAGGTCGGAAGATCGAATTGAAGCCGCTGCCGGTAAAAGTGCCGGTGAAGGCGGCGAGGGGACCGAGGCTCGGTGTCGCCTTGCCCAGCGTCTTCAGCCTCGTGAGGCTGGACACTTCGTCGAACCTGAAGCCGCTGGGCAGCGAGACGGCGGATTCGAGCTTTATGTCTTGCGTCATTGCAGAGTTCTCCGGTTCTGGACGAGGCCTGCGAAGGGCGCCTCGTCGTTGCAGAAAGCCCGTCCGGTGGATTCAGCCACCGGATGAAGGCAACGCCGCCCCGGCCCGCAAATTCATTGGCAGTGGGGGCCGGGGCGTGCTTCGGCGTCCCGGGAAAGCCGGCGTGCAAACGCAAGCAGACCTTCTCCGGCAGGGAGTTCAACTGTCGTTGGAATAAGATGGGTAATAGTTTAGGTGTCAGCTTCTCCAGGCAGGAATATGCCTAAAGCTGCTTGCTCAATTCGAAATGAGACCCAAGCAAATTGCAGTATCTATAATATAGGGAGTTTAATGCCGGAGAAGGTGTGATATTGCCGTGACAAAATCTATATTATACTTATATTTGCGATATCGATGTGCCGCAAGTATGGGTTGTGCCTCGGCTCGGAAAGGTTTGTACCTTGGCGATGCCGGTGCCCGGCAGCGTCTCGGCAGGTGGCCGATGATGGGGGGCGGTGACCTTGTCTGCGGCCCCGTTCCCCCGTTGTCAGCTTCTCGCGTTTTCACCTGGGCGATGGTCAGCCTTCCCCAGCGATACGCTTCTCGCAGGCGGCGAGCAGCGTACAGAGCGCGACCGCTTCCGCGGCCTGCCTGACTTCGGCCAGGCTCGGGTAGGTCGGTGCGATGCGCAATGTCCTGTCGAGCGGATCCTTCCCATAGGGATGGGTGGAACCTGCGGGCGTAAGCGCGAGCCCGGCTGCCTTGGCGAGGGTGACGACCCGCCCGGCAGTGCCCGGCAAGACGTCGAGGATGATGAAGTAGCCACCCGCCGGCTTCGTCCAGCTTGCGAAGCCGTAGGGTTCCAGCCGGCCTTCGAAGGCTGCCTCGACCGCTGCGAATTTGGGGGCAATCAAGGCGCGATGCTTCTCCATGTGATCGGAGATGCCCTTGTAGTCCTTGAGGAAGCGCACATGGCGCAGCTGGTTGAGCTTGTCCGGGCCGATGGTGCGCTTGCCGGCGCTGTCGAGATACCAGCGCACCGTGGCGGGCGAACCGGCCAGGAAGGCGAGACCCGCTCCGGCGAGCGTGACCTTCGATGTCGAGGCGAAGACGATCGGCCTATCGGGATGGCCGGCCTCGGTGCAGGCATCCAGGATGTTGCGCAGATGCGGGCGCTCGTCGCTGAGGTGATGGAGCGCGTAGGCATTGTCCCAGAGGATGCGGAAATCGCTCGCGGCGGTTTTCAAGCGTGCGAGGCGTTCCACCGTATCACCGCCGTAGGTCTCGCCGCTGGGATTGGAATATTGAGGCACGCACCAGATCGCCTTGACGCGGGCGTCCGCCACCAGACGCTCGACCTCGTCCATATCGGGGCCCTCGCCGGTGAGCTGTACCGGAATGAGTTTGATGCCGAAGGACTCGGCCAAGGCAAAATGCCGGTCATATCCGGGTACCGGGCAGAGTATGCTGACCTCCTCTTCCTTTGACCATGGCCTGCTGCCGCCTGGCAGCCCCCGCAGCAGGGCGTAGACCAGGACGTCATGCATCATGGCGAGGCTCGAATTGTTGCCGACCACGATCTGCGCCGCCGGTGCGCCAAGCACGGGCGCGAACAGGTTGCGCACTTCGGCGAGGCCCTGCAGGCCGCCATAGTTGCGCGCGTCTTCCCCGGATTCGGTGAGATGATCGCGGTTGCCGGGTAGCGCCAGCATGCCGCTGGCGAGGTCGAGCTGCTCGGGCGCCGGCTTGCCGCGCGTCATGTCGAGAGAAAGCTTGCGGTCCTTCAGCGCCTCATATTCACGGGTGAGATCACGGTGCAGGGCGCTGATGGCCTCCGCGCTCATATGGGCCAGGCTCGACATGGGCAGGTTCTCTACAGGTGACGCTGGAGGCTGCACTATCGCGCAACGGCATGGCATTCAAGCGTGGTGCCGCGCTTCGTGATGGAAAAGCCGGCCGATGCCGGGCCCGGCGCATGATTGCGCTCGCCTTGGGGGATGGGGTGGCTACTATCTCCGTCGAGAAGTCTCGGCAGGGAAGCATGAAGGCTGCACCGATCATACGCGACGCTGACGACCTGGACATGGCGATAGTCCAGTCCATCTACGCCCATCATGTATTGCATGGCCTCGCAAGTTTCGAGGAGGAGCCGCCCAGCCTCGAGGAGATGCGCCGACGCCGCGCCTCGGTGGTGCAGCGGGGTTTGCCCTATCTCGTCGCCGAACTGGAGGGCCGTATCGCCGCTTACAGCTATGCGACGCCCTATCGTCCACGCCGTGCCTATCGCTACACGGTGGAGGACTCGGTCTATGTGGCACCCGGGCTCGCCGGGCGGGGCATCGGCTCCGCCTTGCTCCGCGCGTTGATCGCCCGGTGCGAGGCCGGTCCCTGGCGGCAGATGCTCGCCGTCATCGGCGACAGCGGCAACACCGGTTCGATCGGCCTGCATGGGAGTCTCGGCTTCACGCAGATCGGCGTTCTCAGGACGGTGGGCTTCAAGCACGGTCGATGGGTGGACACGGTGCTCATGCAGCGCTCTCTCGGGGAGGGTGCGAGGACGCTGCCGGCCGAGATGGAGGCTATACCGTGATCCCTTGCGGCGCGAGGCTTTCTACTTCCTGTGGAATCCTGTAGGTGGACCCGGTGAAATTTTAGCAATGTCGCGGTATGGGTCGAGAAGCGGCGCCCTTCACAACGAGCCGCCGGAAACGCCGTTCATGAAGCACATCCTGGCCGAACTCGAAACACGCCGCGCGCAGGCACTCCTGGGCGGCGGCGAGAAACGCATCGCAGCCCAGCACGCCAAGGGCAAGCTCACGGCCCGCGAGCGCCTGGAACTCCTGCTGGACGCCGGGTCCTTCGAGGAATTCGATGCCTTCGTGGAGCACCGCGCCGTCGATTTCGGCATGGATCAAAGCCATATCGCCGGAGATGGCGTGATCACCGGCTGGGGCACCGTGAACGGGCGCAAGATCTTCGTCTTTGCCAAGGACTTCACGGTATTCGGTGGTTCGCTCTCGGAGACGCATGCCGCCAAGATCAACAAGATCCAGGACATGGCGCTGAAGAACCGCGCCCCGATCATCGGCCTGTTCGATGCAGGCGGCGCCCGCATCCAGGAAGGTGTCGCGGCACTCGGCGGCTATGGCGAGGTCTTCCGGCGCAACGTGCTGGCATCGGGCGTCATTCCCCAGATCTCGTTGATCATGGGCCCGTGCGCGGGCGGCGACGTCTATTCCCCGGCGATGACCGACTTCATCTTCATGGTGAAGGATACCAGCTACATGTTCGTCACCGGTCCCGATGTGACCAAGACGGTAACGAACGAAACCGTTACGGCGGAGGAACTCGGCGGCGCCTCGGTGCATGCCGTGCGTTCCTCGGTTGCGGACGGTGCCTACGAGAATGATGTCGAAGCGCTCCTGCAGATGCGCCGCCTCATTGATTTCCTGCCCGCGAACAATTGCGAGGGACCGCCGGAACTGCCTTCCTTCGACGATGTCGAGCGGTTGGAGCCTTCGCTGGACACCCTGGTGCCGGATAATCCCAACAAGCCCTACGATATGAAGGAACTCGTCGCCAAGCTGGCCGACGAGGGCGATTTCTTCGAAATCCAGGAGAAGTTCGCCCGCAATATCATCACCGGTTTTGCGCGCATCGGCGGCCGGACGGTGGGGATCGTTGCCAATCAGCCGATGGTGCTCGCGGGGGTGCTCGATTCCGATGCCAGCCGCAAGGCGGCTCGCTTCGTGCGTTTCTGCAACGCCTTCGAGATCCCGATCGTCACCCTGGTGGACGTGCCCGGCTTCCTGCCCGGCACGGCGCAGGAATATGGCGGCCTCATCAAGCATGGTGCCAAGCTGCTCTTCGCCTATTCGCAGGCGACCGTACCGCTGGTGACCATCATCACGCGCAAGGCCTATGGCGGCGCCTATGACGTCATGGCTTCGAAGCATGTCGGCGCCGACGTCAACTATGCCTGGCCGACGGCGCAGATCGCCGTGATGGGCGCGAAAGGGGCGGTCGAGATCATCTTCCGGCAGGACATGGCCGATCCGGAGAAGATAGCCGAGCACGTCAAACGCTATGAGGATCGCTTCCTCTCCCCCTTCGTGGCCGCCGAGCGCGGCTATGTCGACGAGGTGATCCAGCCTTCGCAGACCCGCAAGCGCGTGGCCCGGGCGCTGGCCATGCTGCGCAACAAGCATGTCGAGGCGCCGAAGAAGAAGCACGACAACATACCGCTGTAAGGCGGACGTCCTGCCCGCTTCTGCCCTGGAGACGGATGGAACGCGGCGGGGCGGTTTCCAAGGCATTCCACGGGAGGGAGAGATGGCGATCTCCGTCACATCGGCCCTGCCGATGCCGCCCTCGATCGCCACTCCGTGTCCCGCTCGCCCTGGCCTACGCTGCCGCCTTGAGCCCTTCCCACCAGCTTTGCGCCAGCGTGAGATCCCGCTGCAGCAGGCCGTGTCCGCCGGGCAGGACCTCGTGCCTGACATTGCCGCCGGCCTCGCGCAGCAGGGTCGCCAGCCGCTCGACCTTGGACGCGGGAGCCATGGGATCGGCCTGGCCGGAGAGGATCAGCAGGGGCTTGCCGGCAAGATCCGGCAGGCGATCCGGCTCGAAGGGCAGGGTCGGCCGCAGGAGGATGGCGCCGGAAAGTACCTCGGGTCTGAGCAGCAGCAGCGAGGCGGCGATATTGGCGCCGTTGGAAAAGCCGAGCGCGACAGGCGGTTCGATCCCGTAGCTCTTGCCTGCCTCCGAAACGAAGTCGGCCAAGGCCTGCGTACGAGCCTTCAGGTCCGGTATGTCGAACACGCCTTCAGCCATGCGGCGGAAAAAGCGGTTGGCAGGGCCTTCCCTGACCTGCCCGCGCGGCGAAAGCAGCGGTGCGCCAGGCGCGACGGCGCGGCCGAGATCGATGAGGTCGTGTTCGTCGCCGCCGGTACCGTGAAGGAGAAGCAGGCTCCGGGAGCCGGGGCCTGGCTCGAAACGATGGATGTGGGAGAGAGTGGACATGGTTCACCTGGAAGTGCGGACATCTCATCCGTTCTTGAAGACGCCGAGGTCGAGGAGGGGCGCGAACGGCGCCGTTTGGGAAGGACCCGTTCGCGCCGTCGGTCAGTCGATATCCGGCAGGGCGGCCTCGATCTGCCGGCGATAGACTTCATACTGCGCCGGCAGCTTCAGGACCGTACCCAGGGTATCGACGCTTTCGTCCACCGCGAAACCGGGATCGTCGGTGGCGATCTCGAAGATCGTGCCGCCGGGTTCGCGGAAGTAGATGGAACGGAAATAGTTCCGGTCCTTCTGTTCCGTGGTGGAGATGTGCATCGTGCCGAGTGCGTCAGCGAGGGCCTGTTGCTCGGCATCGCCGGCCGCCCGGAAGGCGACGTGATGAATCGAGCCTGCTCCCATCGAGGGCCGTACCCGCTTCTCGTCGACGATCACATCGACATGACCACCGATGACGCCTTCCGGTTTGCTGTAGCGGCTGACGTCGCCGTCACGGCCCGCATGAGTGAAGCCGAATGCCTCCGTGAGGACACGGGCGGTGCCTTCCTCGGCCGAGACATGCAGGGTCACGCCGTGGAAACCGCCGACCGCGTGCTCTACCGGTATCGGATTGCCCGCCCAGTTCCCGCCCTCCGGTTTGCCGGTTGCGACCACCTCCAGGTGGATGCCGTCGGGATCCGAGAAGGCGATGAACTTCTCCTCGAAGCGCCCGCTTTCCTCGTGGGGGATGCCCATGCTGGCCAGGTGCCCCCGCCACCAGTCGAGAGATCCCTCTGGAACGCGAAAGGAGATGGTCTGCGCTTCTCCGGTACCCGACTTGCCGGAATTGGCGCCGGCCCACGCGAAGAAGGTCAGGATGGTGCCGGGCCTGCCGGTGGCATCGCCGAAATAGAGGTGATGGGCCGTTGGATCATCGAAGTTGACGGTCCGCTTGACGAGGCGCAGGCCAAGAACGTCCCGGTAGAAGCGGATGTTGGCACGGCCATCGGCGGTGATCGCGGTAATATGGTGAATCCCGGCGCTTGTCGTGCCGGTAGAAGCGATGGTGCTCATGAAAGCTGCCCTCCAGCTTGCCGTCCTGCAAACCCGATCCATTCGAGTTCTCTAGGAAAATCTTTCTGTATCAAGCAGATGAAGCGCAGAGTTGACGGCTTTCTCCGTTCGCTTCGTTGGCGGTAAGATAGAGATAGTTGCGAATGTGCAAAGATGTGCAAGACTGGTTTGCATCGCGGCAATGCCACAGCTTTGTGGCAAAAAGCACATTCTTTGGCCACCTCCGCCCTGTAGGCTTCTCCCATTAACGCAGCTTTGAGTGATGCGTGCTCAAAGTGGCCTCATGAGGCGCCGGGGGCTTGGCGCAGACATTTGCAAGGCTTGAACAATGGTGACGTCGCCAATCGCAACTTTGATACAACCTGCGCTGGAGCGAGGCGCGGTGGAGGAATCCGAAGTCGGGCAAATGCGCCAGCGTTGGCGGGCGGGTGAGCCGCTGCAGGCCGCCGACGCTGACGCTCTCTTCGCCCTTCAGGGCATGCTGGCCGGACGCGATGCCGGCTTCAATACTCTCTTCGAGGACATGCTGACGTCCTACATGCTGGAGAATGGCGCTCCTCGGGGCAGCATCTCCAAGGAGCAGTCGGACTGGCTGCTCTCCATGCTGGATGGCGGGGAGGGGCTGGTGGCCAATGCTGCCGAGCTCGAGATGCTGATCAGGCTGATCGAGAAGGCCGACAGCGTGCCTGCCGCCCTTGCGAGCTTCGCCCTGCATCAGATCCAGCATTCCGCGATGACCGGCGAGGGGCCGGCTGCACTGGGCCGCATCCATTTCTCGCGTGTGGTGGACTCAAGGGATGTCGCCAATCTCGCGCGCCTGTTCCAGGTTGCCCGCGGAGACAAGCGCCGCATCATTTCACGTCCCGAGGCCGACATCCTCTTCGAGATGGCGGAAGGCTGCACGGGCGGCAACGATCCCGCCTGGGACGGCCTGTTCGCAGAAGCGATCCAGGCACATCTCCTTGCCACCAACCTGCCCAACGACACGCATGGCCTGTCGATGGCCACGCCGGTCGTGCTCGACGACCGTGACAGCGCCTGGCTCAGCCGCCGGATCCAGCATGACGGCGTCGTCAGCCGAGCGGAGCGCGCGCTGCTGGCGCTGGTCGATCCGCGTCAGATGGCCGCGACCAACAACTGGGACAAGTCGATCAGCCAGATGATCTGAGCGCGGGCTTTCGGCCCCGGCATCTTCGGAATGAGCTCAATGCCGGCCCTGGGGCCGGCATTCCTGTTCAAGGCGGTGCCAACATGCGGCGCGACTCATTGCGCGCGGATCAATTCTGTGAGACGCCGTGCAATGGGTTTCCGTGGCATTTCAGGTGGTCTCCGGCATGTTCTCGAAAGTTCTGATCGCCAATCGCGGCGAGATCGCTTGCCGGATCATCAAGACGGCTCGCCGGATGGGTATAGCGACCGTTGCCGTCTATTCGGATGCTGATCGCGATGCGCTCCACGTCGAGATGGCCGATGAGGCGGTGCATATCGGACCGCCTGCCGCGTCGGAATCCTATCTTCGCATAGACAAGATCATCGCCGCCTGCAGGCAGACGGGTGCCGATGCCGTCCACCCGGGCTATGGCTTTCTTTCCGAGCGTGAAGCCTTTGCTACCGCCCTCCAGGAAGCCGGCATCGTTTTCATCGGGCCTAATGCCCACGCCATCGCGGCGATGGGCGACAAGATCGAGTCCAAGAAGGCCGCCGCTGCTGCGGGAGTTTCAACCGTGCCCGGCCATCTCGGCGTCATCGAGGACGGCAAGGCCGCGATCCGCATTGCCGACGAGATCGGCTACCCCGTGATGATCAAGGCGTCGGCTGGCGGAGGCGGCAAGGGCATGCGCATTGCCCAGTCGGCCGCCGAGGTGGAGGAGGGGTTCCGCCTCGCACGCTCGGAGGCGAAGGCCTCCTTCGGTGACGACCGGGTCTTCATCGAGAAGTTCATCGTCGAGCCACGCCATATCGAGATCCAGGTACTGGGCGACAAGCACGGCAATGTCATCCACCTCGGCGAGCGCGAATGCTCGATCCAGCGCCGCAATCAGAAAGTGATCGAGGAGGCACCATCGCCCCTGCTCGATGCCGAGACGAGGGCGCGCATGGGCGCACAGGCCGTCGCCCTCGCCAAGGCGGTGAACTACGATTCCGCCGGGACGGTGGAGTTCGTCGCCGGTCAGGACAAGAGCTTCTACTTCCTCGAAATGAATACGCGCCTGCAGGTCGAGCATCCGGTGACGGAACTGGTGACCGGCATCGATCTGGTCGAGCAGATGTTCCGCGTAGCGGCTGGCGAGAAACTGGCTCTGCAGCAGTCCGACATCGAGCTGAACGGCTGGGCGGTGGAATCGCGCGTCTATGCCGAGGATCCGGTGCGCAACTTCCTGCCGTCCATCGGCCGCCTCACGCAATATCGGCCGCCGGTGGAGCGGCGCGACAAGGAAGTCACCGTCCGGAACGACACGGGTGTGTTCGAGGGCGGTGAGATCTCGATCAATTACGACCCGATGATCGCCAAGCTCTGTACGCACGCGCCGACGCGCGCGGGTGCGATCGCCGCAATGTCGGATGCGCTCGATGGTTTCGTCATCGAAGGCATCCGGCACAACATTCCTTTCCTGGCGGCATTGATGGACCACCCGCGCTGGAAAGAAGGGCGGCTCTCCACCGCCTTCATCGCCGAGGAATTTCCGGCCGGCTTCGCGTCGGCGGCCCCACACGGCGTGGTGGCAGACCGCCTCGCCGCGGTGGCCACGATGATCGACCATCTGCAGAACCAGCGCAAACGCCGCATCAGCGGCCAGATGGGTGGCCCCCCCGTCATCTTCGACCGCAGGCGCGTGGCCGTGATGGGGCAGGAGTCCCTCACCCTCGAAGTGGACGATGCGCGTGGAGAGATGCAGGTTACATTCCTGACGCTGGAGGGGGCGCCGGGACGGCTCGTGACGCTGAGTTCCGATTGGAAGCCGGGCCAGCCGGTGTGGACGGGGCAGATCGATGGCGAGGCCGTCGCCATGCTGGTGCGGCCCATCCCGAACGGCGTGGTGCTGTCCCACCGCGGGGCTGCAGCGGAAGTCCGCGTCTACACAACGCGGGAGGCGGAACTAGCTCGCCTCATGCCCGTGAAGACGAACGCGGCTCTCTCAACCGCCTTGCTGTGCCCGATGCCCGGCCTCGTTCGCGCCATCGAGGTCAGGGAGGGCCAGGAGGTCAAGGCAGGCGAAGCCCTTTGCGTGGTCGAAGCCATGAAGATGGAGAATGTGCTGCGGGCGGAGCGCGACGCAACCGTCAAGAAGATTCGCGTCAAATCCGGCGACACGCTTGCGGTGGATGCCGTGATCATGGAATTTGCGTAGACCACGGGCGCTGTAAATCGCCGATGTTTTGGAGTGGCGGCCTCGGCCGTCATCGACTTGTCCGGCGAACACGGCGGTTCAAGACCGGCAGCCAGAGACTGCGCTCCAAATTCGCGGTTTTCCGTCGCTTGGCATCTCGCGTTGATGGAGCCGCGCCTTGAGCATCTGGGATCAGTTCTTCAGCTGGGCGGCCGTGCCCGGACATATTGCCTACGCGATCATCGCCGTCTCCTATCTGCTCACCAATATCTTCTGGCTGCGCTTGGCGGCCGTGGTCGGCATCAGTTTCGAGGTCCTCTATTTCCTGTTCAGCGGCTCGCCCGTCTGGCCCAGCATAGCCTGGGACAGCGCCTTCATCCTGATCAACCTGGTCCAGCTCGGCGTGCTTCTGCGGGATCGCTTCAGCCTGAGGCTCAGCGAGGACGAGAAGGCCTTCATCAAGCCGATCGTGGGAGATCTCGACAAGGCGCAGGTGGCTCAATTGCTGCGTACCGCCGAGTGGCGCACCCTGCCGGCCGGGACCGTGGTGACGACCGAGTCCCGGCCCGTCGAGGAATTGACCTTCATTTGCCAGGGGCAGACCGAGGTGCGCGTGAAAGACCAACTCGTCGCGCATGTGGGGGCGGGGGCCTTCGTCGGGGATGTCTCCTTCGCCACCGGTGTTCCCGCCACGGCGACGGTGACCACCGAGGATGCGGTGCGGGTGCTCGCCTTCGATCAGGAAAGGCTGAAGGCGCTGTGCAAGCGCGACGAGCAGATCGCGTATGCCCTCTATCGGCGGATTGGCGGCGGTCTTGCGGACAAGATGCGGGTGACGACAGGGCGGCTGTAGCCTCCGGAATCGCAAACCTTCCTCTGCGGTGCGCCTGCCGCCGCCTCTACGCCCATGACCTGAGTTCAGCGCTTTTGGCCGGAGAATGCGGCCCAAGGTTGATTCGTCGCGTTGAAACGTGACGTTAACCTCCCGATGTTAAACATGAAATCAGCTTTGTTTAACCGTCTCGTCAGGACAATGCTGTCAGTCGTCATCCTGCGTTTGCTGTTTTCGCCCAATGGGGCGATCGATCGGGCCGCCTTCGCGGCCGGCGTCCTTCTGCTGGCATTGGCGGCGATCGGCGTTCATCATGGCATGCGGGGTTGGAGCGGTCCCTTCGGGCTGGGTTCCTTCGCCTTCGTCGCTGCCGTCGCCTGGTCTGCGCTGTGCCTGTCGCGCAAACGTCTCCATGATTTCGGATGGTCGGGCTTCGTCATCCCGATTTTCCTCGGCCTGTACCTCCTGGCGGTGGCCGGAGCCATCTTCCTCCTCAACCCGGAGGCACTGGCGTCCTGGCAGCAGGCCATCGCCACGTTCGGCCTGTTCAGCGGTCCCATGATCGGCTGGCTGATCGCCCTTGCCATCGTGCCCGGCAACGGCCTGGCTTCGACCGTCAGGACGACCTGGTAAGCGTCGCGCCGAATATCGGCTCGAAAGCCTGCCGCAGCGCCAGATCCACGTCCTCCATCGTCACCGGCAAGCCCAGATCGACCAGGCTGGTCACGCCGTGATCCCGCACGCCGCAGGGAACGATACCGGAGAAGTGTTCGAGATTCGGTTCGACGTTGATGGCGATGCCGTGGAAGGACACCCATCGCCGCAGCCGAATCCCGATCGCGGCGATCTTGTCCTCGGCGCCTTCCCCGCGTTCGGGCCGGCGTACCCAAACACCGACACGATCGTCGCGCCGCTCGCCGCGCACATGGAAGGCCCAGAGCGTTTCGATCAACCAGGCTTCGAGGGCGGTCACGAGCAGGCGCACATCCTGCGCGCGGCGTTTCAGGTCCAGCATCACATAGGCCACCCGCTGGCCAGGGCCATGATAGGTATATTGGCCGCCGCGCCCGCTCTCATGCACCGGAAAACGGTCCGGCGCCACCAGGTCTTCCCGCCGTGCGGAGGTGCCTGCCGTGTAGAGGGCAGGGTGCTCGAGCAGCCAGACGCATTCCGCCGCCTTGCCGTCGGCGATGGCGGCCGCCCGCTCCTCCATGGCTGCCACCGTTTCCGCGTAGGGCACCAGGCCGGAAAGCACCTGCCATTCCACGGGAGGAGAATCGCTGATCGGCAGGAAGGAACTGGCAAGCGCGTCGCGGCTGGTCACGAAGGTCTGATCCAAGGGGCAGGAAGCCCTCATATCGGTGGATTCAGGGGCTTCGGCAAGGGTTGTCATGGGAATGCAAGAAAATCAGCAATAGGCCTTGCTGCCCTGTATTCGATCTGTTAGACGATGCGCCGCTTCACACGGCAGCGCGGCTTCGAGCCGGCTTCGCGAAGCACCCGCGGTCATGGCGGAATTGGTAGACGCGCTAGCTTGAGGTGCTAGTTGGGCAACCAGTGGAGGTTCGAGTCCTCTTGACCGCACCAATTCAGAGCATTGCTCCAGAAGGCGATCCAGGAATGGATCGCCTTTTGTTTTTGGGTGCTTGCGCTTGCTCGCCAAAGCCTCCCCCCATTCATTTCATGCGAACCGGCTTGGTTTTGAGCAGAACGTGGAATCGCGCCAACATGCTATGAAGAAGGCTTTCGCTGCGAGGGGGCGTAGAGCACATGGCCGATGAGGAGAAGACGCCGCTGAGCGACAGGCAAGCGTTTGCACTGGTCGAGGTCATGGATATGGCGTCCGAGTCCGAACGCATCGCATTGCGGGATTGGGCCGCGCAACTGCTCCTCATCAGAGACAGCGAACTCACGCCGATGCGAAAGGCAAGAATGGCGATCGCCGCGACGGCTTCCGCCAAGGTGGTCTGGCCGGCCGTTCGGATAACGGCGAAGAAGTTGAAGGAGGTCGGCTGGGATAATCGTAGCCGATCCGCGCGATTTGGCCTCGCCGGTGCCGCCGTGGGGGTGGCGCTTGCCGGTGGACAGAGTGCCGGCATCGCGGCTCTCGGAACGGCGATAGGCGTGCCTCTCTGGGTGGTATTCGGGGCGGGCGCCGCTTTCGCAAACGGTATCATCGAGGAAGTCAAACGACGCGGGGGCGACTAGCCTTTTTGACGGCACGCTCAACCCCGGCCGGCAGCCTCGGCAATTGGCCGAGAGCACCGATCAAATGATCGTTGGGCCTTGTCCTGTTTGTCACGGGGCCGGCGGCTTGAAGGTGGCGCCCTGCGGCGCGGCTCGGTCAGCGCGCCGCTTCTTGATGATCCGATCGGTCTGTGACGTCCATCCCGCGGGTGCCGGTCTCGTTTCCAGCGAACCGGGACCCGGCACGATCTGCACGATGCGGAAGCCGCGTTTCTTCAACTCCTGGAGGAACTGAGGCAGCATCGCCACGGTGCGTGGCTGGATGTCGTGCAGAAGCACGATGCCGCCCCTGGACTTCTCCAGACGCGCCAGGATCAGCTTCAACTCGGCGTCGGGTGTTTCCGGTTCCCAGTCGCTCGCCCATTGGTCGGCGCCGAATATCACCATGTCGAGCGAGGCCAGCCAGGTATCCAGTTGCTGTGTGTCCGCAAAGCCAGGGAAACGGAAGAACGGCTGATGCGGTCTCTCGCCAACCTTGCCGTAGACCGCCTTGTCGACCGCTCGGAAACCGTTCTCGATATCGGCCTTGGCCCTCTCATAGGCCATGCCGCGCATGACGGGATGAGTCATGGAATGATAGCCGATCGTGTGTCCTTCCCTCGCGACGCGCTCGGCGAGACCCGGGGCGCCCGCCGCGTTGCGGCCGATCATGAAGAAGGTCGCCTTCACGCATTGCGCAGCCAGTGCGTCGAGGACTTTTTCGGTGTGGCCCGGGCTCGGCCCGTCGTCGAAAGTGAGCACGACCTCGCCCGGTTCGAGCCTGAGAGTCTGCGGATAGGTCTTCAATCCGACCTCTCCGCCTCCCACGGTTCCGATCGGCAGGATACGCGAGACACCGAGCGAGTCGGGGCCGCAGGCGGCAAGAGCGGCAGTGGGAAGGGCACACAGCAGCGCCGCGGCAAGTAGTACGCACTTCATTATTGGAACCTGAAGAGGGGACGATTCGCCTGATAGAGACGATTCTTTGGTGAGTTTCCAAAGATTTTTGTCGACAGTGAGAAGCGGTTAAGCTTCTGTGTCTATCGTGCATTTCCAGTAATGGACCGCCGCCGGTAGCGGCCTCTTATATTGGGTTGTAACCATGGGATCGCTCTCGCGGCTCGTTCGCTTTGGCCTCGTTGCGGCGGGGGTGCTGTTGCTCAGCGCCTGCTCCACCGTCGAGCAGGCTTATCCTGGTCCCAAGGATTTCCCGGTTCACGGCATCGACGTTTCGAAATATCAGGGCGTCATCGACTGGCAGGCTGCCGCGCAGGGTGGCGTGCGCTTCGCCTATCTGAAGGCGACCGAGGGTGGTGACCGGATCGACGACCAGTTCCAGGCAAACTGGAATGGAGCCCGCGCTGCCGGCATTCCCACCGGCGCCTATCATTTCTATTATTTCTGCCGCCCGGTGGAAGACCAGATCGCCTGGTTCAAGACCCACGTACCGCCGGCGCCGGATGCGCTGCCGCCGGTTCTCGACATGGAATGGAACCACCTTTCCCCAACCTGCAAGCTCCGCCCGCCGGCCGCGAAGATCCATGTCGACATGGTCAAGTTCCTGCATGCCATGGAGCAGTTCTATGGCAAGAAGCCGATCATCTATACGACCGTCGACTTCCACCGCCAGATCCTGACGGGCGAGCTCGAGGACTATCCGTTCTGGGTGCGCTCCGTGGCCGGCCACCCGGAGAAGCGCTATGGCAATCGCTCCTGGGCATTCTGGCAATACACGGCCACAGGCAGCGTACCCGGCGTGCGGGGCCAGGTCGACCGCAATGCCTTTGCCGGCTCGGAGAAGCAGTGGCAGGACTTCCTGGCGCAGAACATCACCACCGGCAGCGTCGCATCGAACTGACGGACGAAAGCGGCGGCATCCGCCGTCTCAATCCATCCTCACCGGGCCGAGGCGGTAGACGCCCTTGAAGTCGTCGGGATCGGCAGGCTCGCCCTTGCGGTAAATGACCAGACGGCCTTCCTTGGCCAGTCGCACGACGATGCGGCGGATGGGCTGCATCAGTGGCCCCCATTGATCCGCCGCCTTGCCGGCAACTTCCTGCGCGATATCGGCGGGTGCCAGCGTCTTGCCGGCCGGGAGGGCCGCGATCAGCCGCAGCGCGACTTCTTCCAGAATTTTCTTGTCAGCCATTGGATCTTGTCTCCCGGAGCATCCTGTCGCAGGGCAGATGCTGAAGCCCGGCATGCTGCCCACGGTCTCCGGTTACAGCCCGCGTCACGATTCGCCCATGCAAAGGCAGTGCCCCGGATGCCGGTCGCTTCCGTCGATTCAGCAGGCCCCGCCTGCCGGGCCCGGCGCGCAGCGGCGCGGCGCGGGCGCAGGAGTAGGCCGGTTAAAGGACGGGCTCGAAGGCGAGGAGGCGCCGCCAAGGCCGGGTGCGTTTCTCCACGGGCCAGGGCGCGGGGGCGCAATTACCGTCGGAGGGGTGCCCTGGGCGGGCGGTGTGCCCGGTCGCGTGGATGGCCAGTTCGACCAGCGCCCCGGCCGCGGAGTGCCGGGACCGGTGCCCGGCGAGTTGCCGGCGCCAGGGTTGCCGGGCGCGCCGCCGGGGCGATGCGGGACAGGGCGCCCGCATTTGTAGGGATGGCGCCGGCAATAGCGGCGATCGCGGTAATCGTAGTCCGGCCAGGCGTAGTAGGGTTGTTCATAGTAGGGCTGGCCGTAAGGCTGATCCTCGTAATAGCCGGGTACAGCGCACCCGGCTAGGGGAGCCGTCAACAGGGCGGCGAGCAGGATTGTCTTCTTCATTGCCTCAATGCTCCGAGCCCATGTTCGGCCGTCCATAGCATGGCGGCATGTCGCGAGCCCCGCAACTCACCAATTATACCACGTCACCGGCCCGGCTCGCGCGACACGATTGTGGCCTCGGGATATCCCGACCCTGTTGCCGCCACCCCCTCGCGCCGGCTCAGCAACCGCCCGGGCCGGTGCCGGGTGGACAGCGGCGTGCGGCGCCATATCCGCCGCCATTGTTGTAAGCCGGTGCCGGGCCTATGCGCGGAGCGGGACGATTGGGGTTGTTCGTGTAGACCGGGCGGATCTGGCCGGGCCGGGGACGCGGGGGATAGGCGCCACCACCGGCCACGGGACCGCCCGGAGTGGTGACCGGAGGGCGAGGCTGGCCAGGATATCCCCGCCAGGGGCGGCCGTGGCGCCAGTAATCCCCACGATACCGAGGGTATCCGGAATTATAGTAATAGCTGTCCCCATAATAAATGGGAGCCGCGTAGCCGGGTTCTGAGTAGTATGGATCGTAGGGTGAATATCCATCGGTTGCGCATCCAGCTAGGGGAATGACAAGCAAGCCGACAAAAACAAGCATTTTCTTCATGGGTAGATCTCCCTGAATCGTCATGATCCGTAACGGCAACAATGCCCCTGCGACACGCCAAGCGCAACGAGATGTTCCAGCCGGGTCTCACCCGAAAGAAAACGCCTTGCGAGGTGTCGATGTTCCCAGTGGGGAACCGCTGTTGACGGTCGCAATCTCCGTTTGCGCCCAAGGCGTCAACTGGGCATGGTGCGGCACGTTTCCGGAGTGCCCGCCTTGAAGATGATCATAGCGAACAAGAACTATTCCTCCTGGTCGATGCGCCCCTGGCTTGCCGCCAAGGCGGCTGGCATCGGCTTCGAGGAGCAGGTCATCTGGCTGAGGCAGCCGGAGACTTCAGCGACGATCAAGACGATCTCCGCGGCCGGAAAGGTGCCGATCCTCATCGACGGCGACATCCTCGTGCATGAATCGATCGCCATTCTCGAATACCTCGCCGAGATTGCCCCCGCGCTCTGGCCCCAGGACAAGGAGGCGCGTGCGCACGCCCGTTCTATCGGATCGGAAATGCATGCGGGCTTCATGCCACTGCGCAGGAACTGCCCGATGAACATCAAGCGGCAACCCAAGGCGATCGCACTCGACACCGAGACGCTGGCAAGCGTCGAGCGCGTGGTCGATCTCTTCGTGGACTGCCGGGCCCGCTTCGGCGGTGGAGGCGATTTCCTCTTCGGTTCCAGTTTCAACAATGCGGACGCGATGTTCGCGCCGGTTGTCAACCGCCTTCATGCCTACGATATCAAGGTGCCGGCCTCGGTGAGGGCCTATATGGATGCGGTTATGGCGACCCCGATGTGGCGCGAGTGGGAGAGCGCCGCTCTCGATGAGGTCGAGGTGATCGCGGATATCGACGGTGTTGCATAGAGCATGGCTCTCCATTTGATCAAACTATGCGTCGGCGCGGAATCGATCGCCGATCTGGAGGAGTGGATCGCACTGCGGCTGCGGCTGGCGGGTGAGCAGATCCATACCACCCGCATGATGCCGAAGAACCGGGACGCCATTCTCGATGGCGGCTCGCTCTATTGGGTGATCAAGGGAGTACTGTGCTGCCGCCAGCGTATTCTCGGCCTGCGCGGCCATAGGGACGAGGACGGTATCTCCCGATGCGACATCGTTCTCGATCCCGCCGTCGTGGCCGTCGATCCTCGCCCTCGCGGCCCGTTCCAGGGGTGGCGCTATTTCAGCGAGGCGGACGCACCTCCGGATCTCCCCGGCGCCGGCACTCCCGATGCTGAGCTGCCCATGGAACTGCAGCGGCAGTTGCGGGTGATCGGCCTCGTCTGAGCAGGGCGATTCAGGCTCGCGACGGCGCTTTTCAACGGTCTGGAGCCAAGGCCTGTATCGCCCGTAACTGCGGGCGCGAGAACTTGCGCCGCATATTCACGAGAAGGTCACGTCACCTGCGTCAAATTGGCACTCATTGACCGGGACCACGTCGGAAGTCGGTTGCCAAGCGTTAACCATGTTGTGTGCAGGATAGCACTTCGGAATTTCCCCGCTCTGGCATCATCGCCCCAAGTTGAGTGGATGGAGGACGTCATGTTGATCGCAACCACGGAAGGGCAGGGCTGGTGCTACGAGGTGATCGTGCAGTCGGACGGCTTTCTCGTCCAGGCCCGTGACATCGATACAGGCGAGGTCTCCCTCAGCGAAACCAAGCTATTCCGTACGTCTCCGGTCGCGCTGGCCTACGCCGACATGGCGGCGGCCGCCGACCGCTTCGCCGCCTCCCGCCTGGATGATGTCGAGGATTGGCAGGATCTCGCGGACGACTATCATCATGAATTCGATCGCTACCAGGCGATCCGCGACAGGCTCTTCGACGATGGTGTCGGCGGCGACCTTCTCCATCGCAGCCGCGCCGGTTCGCTGCGCGAGAACGCTCATCGCGTGCACTGAGCGGCAAGGCCGAGCTGCTTCAGACGTGCGCCTTGCCGCCGTCCACCAGCGTCAGATGCCCATAGCGACGCGCTCCGGCGGGCAGGGCGGTTGAGCGCCTGGACTGGGCGGCTCTAGTCTCTCCGTGAACCACCTTTTCGACAGCGACGATTTCGAAGCGGGCGATTGGGTGCAGGCCGATCCAATAGGGTGCTTCGTTCGGCGTCAGACAGCCGAGAATGCGCGCATTGGCCTTGCCGCGGTGATGCAGCGGCAGCAAAAGCAATTCGAGATCGAGCTGATGATCCTGCTCGGTGACGGCCCTCACGGTGAGGACGCGCGCCGTCATGTCGCCGGACACCGCCATCACCAATTGCTCCAGCGCGGCGCGCTCCGTCCAGCGGTCGAGCAGCGAGGCGCCGCGCAACTCCCGCCCCAGCAGAGCACACATCCGCGTTCCCGCCAGGCGGAAGGGAAAGGTATGGCTCTTGTCGATCTCCACGATGAAGGTATCGCCAAGGACGCGGCGTATGGCGGCCGGATCGATGTCGACGCGTTCAGGCGCAGGCCGTCCGGCCCTTAAATTGTCCCAATACCCGTAGAGATCGCGTGTCGCCGCATTCTTCATCATCAGTCGCCCATTGCCCGCCGTCATGCGGGCGACGGCGGGACGATAGCACCGGCTGCAGGAACTGCGGCAGAGGGCAGCATGGTTACTGCCTGGAAACGAATTATTAATGTTAACAAAAGGTTAACGATGTTGATTCGGCATTAGGCATAACCGGATGGGTCTGCCGTGTTTGAACCGATGGCCGAGGAGTATCCCGCTTGTCCTTGAATTCTCGCAACAATATCGATCCGCCGGCTGCCTTCAACGTACCCTTGGCGCCGGTCGCGCTGACCGGCCTGCTGGTCGCCGTCCAGATCGTCAGAGCGGTATTACCGTCGGCCTGGGGGAACTGGGTCGACCTCGCGCTTGCCTTCGTGCCGGCGCGCTACGATCCAGCGACGGACGTGGCGAGCGCTTTGCCGGGCGGATACGTGGCCAGCATAACCAGCTTCGTCACGACGTTCTTCCTCCAGTCCGATCCCGGCACGCTCATGATAAACGGTGCGGCCCTGCTGGTGCTTGGCGCAGCGGTCACCTGGCGCTTCGGTACCTGGCGATTCCTCGGGTTCACGGCATTGTGCACCGTCGGCGGCTCGATCGCCTGCCTGCTTGTCTATTGGGGCAGGCCGGTGGCGATGGTGGGGGCGGGAGGGGGATTGGCCGGCCTGTTCGCCGCCGCCATCCACTTCCTCTTCAAGGGGGGCTCTCCCATGAACGCCTTCCGGGTCGCCGGCGGCAGTGCGTTCCGCAAGCCAGCCTGGACGTTGCGCGACGCCTTGGCTGACCAGAACGTGCGGATCTGGCTGGCTGTCTTCGGATTCATCACCGCCTGGAACGCGGTCAGCCCCTTCATCCTGAATGGAACGCAAGGCGTCGCGTCCTGGCCGGCCAATATCGGCGGCTTCCTCGCCGGGCTGCTGCTCTTTCGTTTCTTCGACAAGCAGCCTCGGCTGAGGCGCGTGGTCTAGACAGAAACACTGCAACGACATTGGCTGCCGCTCTCCCCGGCGAACGAGGCGAGGGAAGCGACTCCGGCCTGTGCGGTCAGCCGATGGCCTGGCCTTCGACCGCACTCCACACGGCAAGGGCCTGCCGGGTCTCGGCCACGTCATGAACGCGGAGTGCGTCCGCTCCCCGCTGAGCGGAAGCGATGGCGGCCGCTACCGATCCGCCCAGCCGCTGGGGCGGCGGCACTTCGCGATCGACACCGCGGACAAGGCTCTTGCGCGACGCGCCGATCAGCACGGGATAGCCGAGCGTCCGCAATTGGGGGGTGGCGTCGAGCAGGGCCAGATTGTGCTCGAGCGTCTTGCCGAAACCGAGCCCGGGGTCGAGCCACAGGCGTGAGGCATCGATGCCGGCCTTGATCGCACGCTGGCATTTGAAGTCGAGCTCCGTGCGAACCTGGCTGACTACATCCGTGTAGCACGGGTTGTTCTGCATCGTCTGCGGATCACCCTGCATATGCATCAGCACGATGGGGACATCGTGGCCGGCGAGAAGCTCGCGGCTGGCGGGATCGTCGAGGGCGGAGATGTCGTTGATCATGGTGGCGCCCGCGGTGAGGGCACGGGCCATGGTCGATGCGTGACGCGTATCGACGGAAAGCAGGCGGAAGCGTTCGCGCGCCTCGAACGCCAGCGCTTCGATGACCGGGCCGATGCGCTGCCATTCCGTGTCGGGGTCCACCGGACGCGAGCCGGGCCGTGTGGACTCTCCGCCAATGTCGAGGATATCCGCGCCATCGTCCATCAGGGCGCGCGCATGCGCGACGGCGCCCTCGGCCTGGTCGAAGCGCCCGCCATCGGAAAAGGAGTCGGGCGTGACGTTCACGATGCCCATCAATTGCGGGATCGGCCTCAGAGCGCGCACATTAGCCCGATCGGTCCGGGCGAGCATGGCGACCACCGTCTCGCCGGTGACGGGGTGGCGCCATTCGGGCGCGATGTCGGAGAGCGGCGCCAGGACGAAGGCGCGTTCATGCATGCGTGGATGCGGCACGATGAGATCGGGCGTGTCGATGATCTCGCGCTCATAGGCGATGAGATCGAGGTCCAGCGTGCGGGCAGCGTTGCGCTCGCTGCGTTCCCGCCCGAACAGATGTTCGACGTCCAGCAGGAGTTGGAGCACGCCATGGGGCGGGAGCCGGGTTTCGACCGCGATTACCTGGTTGGCATACCAGGGCTGGCGGGAGCGCGGCACGGGCTCCGTGATATAGGTGCGCGAACGGGCCGTGATCTTCAGGCCACGTGAGGCGAGAGCCGAGATCGCTCTGCGCAAGGTTTCCCGCGGAGCTCCTTCTCGCGAAGGCAGGTTGGCACCGAGTGCGATGAAGATCATGGCAGGCGAACTCATTGAACTGGGATGGGAGGAGCCGGAAGGCGAACGCATGTGTCGCGCTCGATGCGATCCAGGAGACGGGCGAGGATTTGAGGCGTCAGCGTCGCGGGGGGCAGCCTGTGCTCGCCCACGGCGATGACGGGCCGGACCACCCGGACGGAATTGGTGAGGAAGACTTCGTCCGCCCGGGCGAGGAGAGGAGGGGTGAGGCTGCGCTCGGCATGATGCAGCCCCATCGCTGTCGCTTCTTGCAGCACCAGCGAGCGCATCACGCCGTCGAGACACCCGTCGCCGAGCGGCGGCGTGACGAGCATGCCGTCCACCACCGCGAAAAGATTGGCGATCGTGGAGCAGACGGCATTTCCATCGAGGTTGCGGATGATCGCATCGTCCGCGCCCGCCTGCGCCGCCTCGCGCGCCGCAAGGATATTGTCGAGATAGGCCAGCGATTTGATGCGTGAAAGCAGGGAGTGTTGATTGCGGGGCGTGCTCGCTTCGCACAGCCGCGCCGGTTGGCCGAGCAAGGCAGGTGACCATGACTGCGCCGTCACCAGAAGGCTTGCCTGCTGGGCATCACCCGGCCACAGGCCCCTGGTGGCCTGGCCGCGCGTCAGCGTCGTGCGGAGAATGGCGTGCTCGCCACCGGCATCGGCCAGAACCGAGTCGAGCATGCTTTCGAGGGGCAGGTCCGCCGTATCGATCCCGATCTTCTCCGCATGCCGCTTCAGGCGCCCGACATGGTGGTCGCGAAGAAAAGCCCGGCCGCCGAAACTCACCATCGTGTCGAACACGCCGTCGCCAAGCTGGAAGCCGCGATCGAGTACGCTGATCGCGGCACCGTCTGGATCAGGCCGGGAATGCAGGCGTTGAATGAGGAAGCTCACGGAACCCGATCCAGGAACGCACGAATGATGTCGTGACCGTGCGGCGTTAAAATCGATTCCGGGTGGAATTGCACGCCGAAAGTCGGGTGCTGGCGGTGGGTGAGGGCCATGATCTCGCCCTCGCTGCTGCGGGCGGTGACCTCGAGCGGGCTGTCCTCGCCGAGTTCGACGATGAGCGAATGATAGCGGGCCGCCTCGAAGGGGCGCGGGAGGTTGGCGAACAGGCCGCCGCCCTGATGCTCGATGCTCGATGCACGGCCGTGCATCGGCGTGCGTGCATGGGCCGTGCGGCCGCCGAACGCCTCTCCGATGCACTGGTGGCCGAGACAGATGCCGAGGATCGGCAATCTGCCCGAGAAGGTTCGGATGAGATCGAGCGAGGTCCCGGCGTCCTTGGGCGCCTTGGGACCAGGGGAGAAGACTAGGGCCCTCGCGCCCATGCCTTCGACATCCTCGGCGGACACCGCATCGTTTCTCACCACCCGCGGCGTGGCGCCAGCTTCCTCGAAATAACGCGAGACGTTGAAGACGAAGGAATCGTAGTTGTCGACGATGAGGATCATGCCGCCGCTTCCTCCCGGGCGGGATCGTCGAAGGCGGCGAGGAGACGCTCGGCCTTGGCCAGGGTCTCGTCATATTCGGAAAACGGATCGGAGAGCAGGGTGATGCCGCCGCCGGCCCGGACGTGGAGCTCTCTTCCATCGAAGGTCAGCGTGCGGATGGCGATGTTGAGATCGGCCGCTCCGTCGAAGCCGATCCAGCCGATGGCTCCGCAATAGATGCCGCGAGGCTCTCGCTCAAGTTCCCCGATGATCTCCATGGCTCGGATCTTCGGCGCGCCGGTGATCGAACCGCCAGGGAAGGTTGCGGCGATCAGATCCGTGACATCGCGGCCCGCCTTGAGGCGCCCCGTCACCACGGAGGTGAGATGATGCACGGACGCGTAGGTCTCGATGCCGCAGAGGACAGGCACCTCGATGCTGCCGGCTTCGCAGACGCGTGAAAGATCGTTGCGCAAAAGATCAACGATCATAATGTTTTCGGCCCGGTCCTTCTCGCTCCCCGCGAGGGATTGGGCGATGGCCGCGTCGAGTGCCGGATGCGTGCTGCGCCGCTTGGTGCCCTTGATCGGCCGGGCCTCGACGAAGCCAGCGTCGAGACGCAGGAAACGTTCGGGCGAGGTCGAGGCGATGAAGCGCTCGCCGTCTACCAGCAACGCGGCGAAGGTCGCGGGATTGGAGCGGCGCAGGGCTCGGTAGGCCGCCAGGGCGTCGGCGCCGCCGGGCGGCGTGGCGGAGAACCGATGCGAGAGGTTGGCCTGGAAAATGTCGCCCTCACGAATATAGCCTACGACGCGGGCAACCTCGGCCTCGTATTCGGGGCGGCTGCGGCTGTCGCGCCAGGTCAGGCCGGTCGGCGCACGACCGCGTTTGGGCGCATGCTGGAGCTGCTGGTATAGAGCCTGCGCGCCGGCTTCGTCGGGGGCGATGGCGAAGGCGCGGCGCTCGGCCAGGTTGAAGGCGAGCAGCCGATCATAAAAGGGCAGGTCGATTTGCGCCGAGCCCTTCGCGGCCGGCGGAACGTCCGTCCCGAAGTTCTCGAACAGATGCCCCGCCTCATAGGCGATCGAACCTATGGCGCCGCCGGCAAAGGGCGGCGCGCCGGGGCAGGGAGGCCGTGCGTGGCGGTGGAGAACGGCGCGCAGGGCGGCCATGGGAGCCTCGGCGAGGGCCTCCTCGTTCCAGAAGGCCGTTCCATCCACCACCCTGAAGCGCCCGAACGGGGAGGCGGCGAGGTACGACCAGCGGCCGAGGCTCTCGTGGGGCATCGCACTGTCGAGAAGTGCTAGGCGCGGCTGATCGGCCAGCGCGGCGGCGGCTTCGACGGGATCGGTCCAGGGTATCTCAAGCACGATCATGATAGTTCAGCACAATCCCGGCCACGCCCCCCGCAGGACCAGCCAGCTCGTGTTACGCGGAAGCCCGCTTCAATGTTCGGCGATTGGAGCGTCGGGCGGCTTCCCTGTCAGCCGGCCGGAACTCATCACGCTTGAGCTGAAGCTGCAAGCGTCCCGCATCTCTCAGCCCTGTGGAGATACGTGGAACATCGTCTCACTATGTAGCGCTTTTTTCGACTTTTGTCCTGCCCATGTTTGCAGCGTTGTAAAGGAAATGCACCGCAAGTCCTGCACACAGGCCCCAGAAAGCGGCTCCGACACCGTAGAGGCTGAAACCGGAGGCGGTGATCAGGAAGGTGGCAAGGGCAGGCAGGCGCTCCTTTTCATCCTGCACCGCGCCGAGCATGGAGGTGCCGAAAGCTCCCACCAAAGCAAGTCCCGCGGCTGCTTCGATGAGGATGGGCGAAGAGGCGGTGACCAGGCTGGTGGCGATGGCGGCCAGAGGCGTGAAGATCACGACGTAGGCAAGGCCCGCCACCACTGCGGCCGTGTAGCGCCGCTCGGGCCGCGCATGGGCATCGGGGCCGGCACACAGTGCGGCGGTGATGGCGGCGAGATTGATCGTTGGGGCTCCAAGCACGGCCGTGACGGCCGAAAAGCCTCCCGTGGCAAGGAATGCCGGGCGTGACGGCGCCTTGTAGCCGTAGGTCGTGAGCACGGTGAGGCCTGGGATGTTCTGCGAGGCCATGGTCACGATGAACAAGGGCAGTGCGATCGAAATAAGTGTTTGCCAATCGAAGCTTGGCCATACGAACTCAAGTGCCGGCAGAGCGAATTGCTGGGTGCTTCGCTGCCCGTCGAAAGCCATGGCGGCGAGGGCGACTGCCAGCGCAGCCGGCGCCGCCCAGAGGCGCTGGAAGCGGCCCACCACCAACCAGGTCAGGATCACGGGCACTGCGAATTTCGGCACCTCTCCCAAGGCCGTGACGGGAGCGAGGCAAAGCTTGAACAGGATTCCCGCCAGCATGGCTCCCGCGATGGGGCGGGGAATGCGGGTTATCATGCGGCCGAGGGGGGACCAGAGGCCGGCGAGCATGATCAGAACGCCCGTCACCACGAAGGCCCCGGCTGCGGCCGAATAGCCACCCGCGGGAGCCGACAGGGTGGACAGCAGGGCCATGCCGGGCGTCGACCAGGCCGTCATCATCGGCATGCGGGTGGCGAGGCTCAGGATGACGCCGCAAAGGCCCATGGCGGCGCACAGCACGGCAAGACCTGAGGCGATCTGGCCGGGCGAGGCGCCCACGGCTTGCATGCCGTTGATCACGACGGCAACCGAGCTGGTATATCCCACCACGGCGGTCACGATGCCGATCCCGGTGGATTGGCCGCTGATATCGGAAAAGAAGGATCGCATGGGGTATCGGCCGGCGGAGTGAGTGAAACAGGCCTTATTCGGCCACCGGAAAGAAATGTGCAAGCCATGCGGCGTGCCTTGCCCGGTTGGCGAGCCAGATATCAGTTCGCGCCGGCCGGCGCTTGGACAGGATTGCGCTCATCTCGTCCAAAAGCAAAACGGGCGGAAGATCCGCCCGTTGCCACCCTCACTCAGGGCTTCCTGCCGTCATCCCTGGTTCGTCCGAGGAGATTGGCCATTTCCTCCTCGAGACTTGCGAAGGGATCTTCCGGCTCCACCGGGGCCCGCGTGGTCGAGGGTGCGGGCGGCGGCGTCAGCGGGCGGGTCGGCGTGGTCAGACGCTCGCCGATGCGGAAGGGCTCATGGCGGGCAGGGGCTTCGGTGGTCTGCGGCCGGGGCTCCGCCGGGGTAAGGCTGGGCTCGATCCGCCCGCCGCCGACGGGGCGCGGCTCGGGCGTGAAGCGGGGTTCGGGCGTGAAGCGGGGCTCGACCCTTGCTTCGGTCGGACGGGGCGTGGGCGCGGCGGGCGCTTCGCTGCTCGTCGCCGTCGCCGGTCTGCGCCATTGCGGCAATTTGAGATCCGGCAGTCGGATTTCGGGAAGGGTAAGGCGGGTGGTGGTGGGCTGCGGTGTCGTGACAGGCTCGACCTCTTCCGGCGCCGGCTCGAAATCGGTACCCTCGTAGTCGTATTCGCTCACCGGCGTCGCAGTGGTGGTTGCCGCCGGCACGGCCTGCTCTTCGGGAGCGCCCAGCAATTCCTCGAAATGGGCAGCGTCGATATGGGCACGAGGCTCATCCTCCTCTTCCCTGGGTGGCGTGGCGGCAGGAACCGGGGCGGCCGGACCGGCTGGAGGGTTCTTGAAGGTCTGGAAGCGCGTCGATGCACGCTGGAAGAAGCCTGGCTCCCGTGGAGGAACCACACCGGGCCGGGCCGCCTGCGCGGCTGTCGCGCCCGCCACCGGTGGCGCCGTTACGGGAGCAAAGGCGGGTGCCGCCGTCGTCGTGGCGACGGGCGTCGGCACAGGGGCCTCGATCTTGGCAACCGGCGGCGGTTCAATCTCGCCGGGGCGGGCGAAATCCTCTTCGACCTGACGCGGCGCGGGCGGATAGCTCGACACCCGCTCGGGCGCCGCAGTCGGCGGCGGAACGGCGACGCCCGCCGGACGCACCGGCTGCCCCGCGGCGCGGGCTCTCAGTATGGTTGACTCGATCAGCAGGTCGTTGGGGCCGCCGATCATGATGAGGTGCTCGACATTGTCGCGACGCACCAGGACGAGCTGGCGGACGCCGACGTCGTACTTGTCGACCACGCCAAGACGGGATTGCCGCCCCCCCTTGACCGCGCCTCTCATGTGCGGTCGGCTGATCGCCCGCCAGGCGTACATGGAGATGATCGCCACAATGACTGCAGCCACCAACAGCAAGCCAGCGAACAAGAACCACTGCGTGGGCAGCCAAGAGTTCAACGAATTCATCGATACGCTTCCTTAGATCAGGCCCGGCGCCGGAATGCACATATGGCCAGATACGACCTGTCTTCTTTCTGGGCAGTTTTCTTAGAAGACGGTTAACGTCCAAGAATCAACCGCAAACTGGCTAAAAATCCGCCTATCCCTGCAATCCCGCCCTTGATACGGGCAAATACGTTAAAAGACGTTCAACCTTGCCGCCCTTTGCCCTCCCAGTGGCGAAAAAAGGGGATTGACCGCCTTTGTGTGGGGAAGACCTGTCTCCATGGCAGTCGTCTCCCTATTTTTGTGAACGAGGTTAACACATTTTGAAATGTGACCTGATAAGCCAAGCTGACGATTGCCGGGTTCACGGCGGCGAATCGTTTCTTGGATGGATGCGGTGGGGTTGATCATGGCTGAAGGCGAGGAGGCGGCGGCGCGCGGTGCCGCAGTCGACCGCAGTGAGCGGCCCAGCGGCATCGCCTGGGTGTTGGTGCTCGCCGCCGCGATCATCGTGGTGGCCCTCGGCGTGTCCCTGCTGCCGCCCGATTGGGGCAAGATCGCCAGTTTCGGCATTCTCGCCGCCTTTGCCATCGCGGGCATGATCGCCATGTTCGCATGGGCGATGGGCATTGCCCATTTCGGCCTCGCTTCCAACGCCCGCAACGATCTCACCAAGCTCATCAGCGACGATTCTCCGGAAGGCATCCTCGTCACGAACAAGGAAGGCCGCATAGTCTACGCCAATCAGGCCTACCTGACGCTCACGGGTGCGGTGGGCGAACAGGACATGCGCACGGTGGAGCGTGCATTCACGGGGGACCCCGACGTCTCCGAGGCGACCTATCGTCTCGCGCAGGCGGCGCGGGAGGGCAAGCGCCTGATGGAGGAGTTTCGTATCGCGTCGGCCCCTCCGGCCGGCAGCGCCTCCTGGTATCGCGTCCGGGTGCGGCCGATCGAGCGCTCCTCAGGGCAGGCGGAAACCGTGTGGACCGTCGCCGACATCACCCGCGAGCGCGAGCGCCAGGAAAACGTCTTCCAGGAATTGCAGCATGCCATCGACTATCTCGACCATGCGCCGGCCGGTTTCTTCTCCGCCGATCCGTCGGGCGAGATCGTCTACCTCAATGCTACCCTCGCGGGTTGGCTGGACTACGACCTCGCCCAGTTCGGCACGGGGGGACTGACGCTCGCCGACATCGCTCCGGGCAATGCGGGTGCCCTGATGGTTACCCAGGCCGGCGAGCCCGGCGGCGTCCGCACGGAGATTTTCGACATCGACCTGCGCCGGCGCAACGGCACCATCATGCCCGTGCGCCTCTTCCACAAGATCGCCTATGCCGCCGACGGCCAGCCCGGGCCATCGCGCACGCTCGTGATCTATCGCGGCCCGGGCGGGGATGTTTCCGAAGGGCTTCGCGCTGCCGAAGTGCGCTTTGCCCGCTTTTTCAACAATTCGCCCTTGGCCATTGCGACCGTTGATGAAAGCGCCAGGATCGTGCGCACCAACGCGGCGTTCCTGCGCCTGTTCAAGGATTCCCTCAACGGTGAGGCCGCGGGTCATTCCCTGCTCGATGCCGTGGTGGAACGCGACCGCGACGGCCTCAACAAGCTCACCCGCCAGGCGATGGCCGGGCGGGGTGACGTCGATCCCGCCGAGGCCTCCCTGGTGGGCCAGGGCAACCGCTCCGCCCGTTTCTGGTTCGCTCCCGTCGATGGCGGCGAGAACGAGAAGGAAGCTGCCATCGTCTACGTCATCGACACCACCGAGCAGCGCGCATTGCAGGAGCAGTTCACGCAAAGCCAGAAGATGCATGCGGTGGGCCAGCTTGCCGGCGGTGTCGCGCACGACTTCAACAACGTCCTGGGCGCCATCATGCTGGCGGCGGATTTCCTGATCGGCAGCCACAAGCCGGGTGATCCGGCCTTCCAGGACATCATGTCGATCAAGAGCAATGCCAACAGAGCGGCCAATCTGGTCCGCCAGTTGCTAGCTTTCTCGCGCCGCCAGACCCTTCGTCCCCAGGTGCTGAACCTGAACGATGCGGTCTCGGACCTTTCAATGCTGCTACGCCGCCTGCTCGGCGAGAAGGTGACGCTCGACGTCGTGCACGGGCGCGACCTCTGGCCGGTGAAGGTCGACGTCAACCAGTTCGAGCAGGTGGTGATGAACCTCACCGTCAACGCGCGCGACGCGATGCCGGACGGTGGCAAGGTCATCATCCGCACCCGGAATGTGCCGATCTCAGAAGCGAGCGCGCTCGATCGGTCCGACCTACCCCCGGCCGACTACGTCGCCGTCGAGGTCGAGGACAATGGCAGCGGCATCCAGCCGGATGTGCTCGACAAGATTTTCGAGCCCTTCTTCACCACCAAGGAAGTGGGCAAGGGAACCGGTCTCGGGCTCTCGACGGTCTACGGCATCGTCAAGCAGACCGGCGGTTCCATTCTGGTCCATTCAGTGCTGGGCAAGGGGACCATCTTCCAGATCTTCCTGCCGCGCCTGGTGGAAACTGCCAAGGCGGTGCCGGAGGAGCCCGAAGCAGCGGTTGGCCACCCCAGTGCCGCGGCGGCCGCTGCCAAGAAGGAGATCACCGACCTCACGGGTCGCGGGCGCATTCTCCTCGTGGAAGACGAGGAAGCCCTGCGCGCGCTTTCCGCCCGCACGCTCGTTGCCCGCGGCTTTGAGGTCATCGAGGCCGGCTCCGGCATCGAGGCGCTGCAGGCATTGGAGGAGGCCGAGGGGGATATCGATCTCGTGGTGTCGGATGTGGTCATGCCCGAGATGGACGGGCCGACCCTGCTCAAGGAACTGCGCAAGCGCAAGTCCCAGACCCGTATCATCTTCGTCTCGGGCTATGCCGAGGAGGCGTTCGCCAAGAACATGCCCGAGGGCGAGGAGTTTGCCTTCCTGCCCAAGCCCTTTTCGATGAAGCAACTCGTCGAGGCCGTGAAATCCAACATGGGTCCATGACCGCATGTGAAAGAGCCGCGCTGCCGCTGCGGCATCGCCCGAAAGGCTGCTGCGGGTCCGTCTCGGCTTACTTCCTATCGGCAAGAGGAATTCCGGGACTGCCCATGCTATCCATACCCGCGCGCTCGCATCGAGGGGAGCGGGAACTGGCGACCGTTGCGATGGGGGCTGTCGTAGCGGGAAGATCGCTTTTGCGGCACCCCATTGTCGAACCGTCATCGAACGCGCCAGTACGGGCAGACAAGGCCGCCGCGCCTTGCTCGAAACTTTCGGCGCGCGCACTCTTGAGAAAGCATATAGACTTACTTCATGTTAGGTGGAACCGCTCTTCCAGGAGTTCAGGGCGGTTATGGCAAGGAGACTTCATATGACCCTTCAACTTGGCGACGTCGCTCCGGACTTCGAAGCCGACACCACCGAAGGCCGCATCCGCTTCCACGAGTGGCTGGGCGACTCATGGTGCGTGCTGTTTTCGCATCCCAAGGATTTCACGCCGGTCTGCACGACCGAGCTCGGCTACATGGCCAGGATCAAGCCTGACTTCGACCGGCGCGGCGTGAAGATCATCGGCCTCAGCGCCGACCCCGTCGATCGCCACGGCCAGTGGGCGCAGGACATCGCGGAGACGCAGGGGTACGCTCCCAACTATCCCCTCATCGGCGACTCAGATCTCGCCGTTTCCAAGGCCTACGGCATGCTGCCTGCAAGCGCGCCGAATTCCTCGGAAGGACGCACGCCGGCCGACAACCAGACGGTGCGCAATGTCTTCGTCATCGGACCCGACAAGAAACTCAAGCTGATCCTCGTCTATCCCATGACGACGGGCCGCAATTTCGACGAGGTGCTGCGCGTCATCGATTCGCTGCAACTCACCGCCAAGCATCGCGTGGCCACGCCAGTGAATTGGAAGCAGGGCGATGAGGTGATCATCGCAGGCTCCGTCTCCGACGACGAGGCGAAGCGGATCTATCCAGACGGCTGGAAGTCGCCCAAGCCCTATATCCGCATCGTGCCTCAGCCATCCGCGAAGTGACGAGGGCACAAGGTCGGCACGGGATCGTTCGCCTAGGCGCGCGATCCTATGCTGCCTCGCTGTTCGGCGTGTAGTTCAGCACGGGCGAGAGCCAGCGTTCGGTTTCGCTCAGCGACATGCCCTTACGCCGCGCATAGTCCTCGGCCTGGTCCCTCTCTATCTTGGAGACGCCGAAATAGAAGGCCTCCGGATGGGAGAGGTAGAGCCCCGAGACCGAAGCGCCGGGCCACATTGCGTAGCTTTCAGTCAGTTTCACGCCAATTCGCCGCTCGGCATCGAGCAGGGCGAAGAGGGTGGCCTTCTCGGTATGGTCGGGCTGGGCCGGATAGCCCGGCGCCGGCCGGATGCCGCGATAGGGTTCGCCGATGAGATCGCCGGGCGTGAAGGTCTCTTCCGGGGCGTAGGCCCAGAACTCCTTCCGCACGCGCTCATGCATACGCTCCGCGAAGGCCTCGGCAAAGCGGTCGGCCAGCGCCTTCACGAGGATGGAGGCATAGTCGTCATTGGCCCTGGCAAAGCGCTGGGCAATAGCTTCCTCCTCGACGCCGGCCGTCACCACGAAGCCGCCGAGAAAGTCGGCCTTGCCGCTCGTGTGGGGAGCGACGAAATCCGCGAGCGCGACGTTGGGACGCCCATCGCGTTTGGTGAGCTGCTGACGCAGCGTGAAAAAGGTCGCCAGGTTCGTCCCGCGTTTTTCTCCGTCATAGAGCTTGATGTCGTCGCCGACCGCATTGGCCGGCCAGAACCCCACCACGGCGCGGGGGCGGAACCATTTTTCGGCGATGATCCTGGCCAGCATGGCCTGCGCATCCTCGAAGAGCTGCCGCGCGGCTGCTCCCTGCTTCTCGTCATCGAGGATCGCCGGATAGCGGCCCTTCAGCTCCCAGGTCTGGAAGAAGGGCGTCCAGTCGATATAGCGGGCGAGCTCGGCCAGGTCGTATTCATCGAATACGCGCGTGCCGAGGAAAGCCGGCCGGGGCGGTTGATAAGACTCCCAATCGATCCGGACGGCATTCGCGCGCGCCTTTTCCAGCGGGAGTCGCAGCTTGTCGGCCTCGCTGCGCGCATGGGCGGCGGCAACCTTCGCATATTCGGTGCGCAAGGTTTCCACATAGCCGCGGTTCGCTTCGGACGACAGCAGGCTCGAGACCACGCCGACGGCGCGGCTGGCGTCTGTCACGTAGACCGCCTGGCCACGTTCATAGCGTGGGTGGACCTTCACCGCCGTGTGCACGCGGCTGGTGGTCGCTCCGCCGATCAGCAGCGGGATGTCGAAGCCCTCGCGCTCCATCTCCGAGGCGACATGCACCATCTCGTCCAGTGATGGCGTGATCAGCCCCGACAGGCCGACGATATCGACCTTCTCGTCCCGAGCGACCTGCAGGATCTTCGAGGACGGCACCATCACGCCGAGATCGATGATCTCGTAATTGTTGCAGGCGAGCACGACGCCGACGATGTTCTTCCCGATGTCGTGCACGTCTCCTTTGACGGTGGCCATCAGGACCTTGCCGGCACTCCGGCGCGCCTCGCCGCCATTGGCCGCCTTTTCGGCCTCCATGTAGGGAAGAAGCACGGCAACGGCCTGCTTCATGACGCGGGCGGACTTGACCACCTGCGGCAGGAACATCTTGCCGGAACCGAAGAGGTCGCCCACCACGTTCATGCCGGCCATCAGCGGCCCCTCGATCACATGGAGCGGGCGCTCGGCCGCCAGCCTGGCCTCTTCGGTGTCCTGCTCGATATAGTCGGTGATGCCATTGACGAGGGCATGTTCGAGCCGCTTCTCGACCGGCCATGAGCGCCAGGCAAGATCCTGCTGCCTGGCCTCTTTCGTGCCAGCGCCACGGAAACGTTCAGCCAACTCAAGCAGGCGTTCGGTCGCATCCTCCCGGCGGCAGAGCACCACGTCCTCGCAAGCCTCGCGCAAAGCAGGGTCGATGGATTCATAGACCGCGAGCTGCCCGGCATTGACGATGCCCATGTCCATGCCGGCCTGGATGGCGTGATAGAGGAAGACGGCATGCATCGCCTCCCGTACCGGCTCGTTCCCCCGGAAGGAGAAGGAGAGGTTGGAGACGCCGCCGGAAATATGGGCGTGGGGGAGGGTGGCGCGTATCCGCCGCGCCGCCTCGATGAAGGCGACGCCATAGCCGTTATGCTCCTCGATGCCGGTCGCCACGGCGAAGATATTGGGGTCGAAGACGATGTCTTCCGGTGCAAAGCCCGCCTGTTCGGTGAGGATCCGGTAGGCACGCGTCGAGATCGCCACCTTGCGTTCGAGCGTGTCCGCCTGTCCCTGCTCGTCGAAGGCCATGACGACCACGGCGGCGCCGTAGGCGCGCACGAGCCTGGCGTGGTGCAGGAAGGCTTCCTCACCTTCCTTGAGCGAGATCGAATTGACCAGCGGCTTTCCTTGCACGCATTTGAGGCCGGCCTTGATGATCGAGAATTTCGAGGAATCGATCATCACCGGCACACGCGCGATATCGGGTTCGGCCGCAAGGAGGTTGAGGAACTCCACCATCGCCCTTTCGGAATCGATCAGCCCCTCGTCCATGTTGATGTCGATGATCTGGGCGCCGTTCGCCACCTGGTCGCGCGCGACCTCGAGGGCTGTGGCGTAGTCGCCCCCCGTGATGAGCTTGCGGAACCTGGCCGAGCCCGTGACATTGGTGCGCTCGCCGACATTGACGAAGGGAATGGTGGCGTCGAGCGTGAACGGTTCGAGGCCCGACAGCTTCATCTGCGGTTCGAGAGTCGGAATCGGCCGGGGCTTGTGACGTCCCACGGTTTCGGCGATGGCGCGGATATGGTCCGGCGTCGAACCGCAGCAGCCGCCGACGATGTTGACGAGTCCGTCGCGGGCGAAGCCTTCGATCTGGGCGGCCATCGCCTCCGGGCTTTCGTCATACTGCCCGAATTCGTTGGGCAGGCCGGCATTGGGGTAGGCGCAGACCAGCGTGTCGGCCACCTGCGAGATCTCGTCGAGGTGGGCCCGCATGGCATTGGCGCCCAGCGCGCAGTTGAGGCCGATGGTGAAGGGTCGCGCGTGCCGCACCGAATGCCAGAAGGCGGTTGGCGTCTGGCCGCTCAACGTGCGGCCGGAAAGGTCGGTGATGGTGCCGGAGATCATGACCGGCAGGCGCACGCCCTTCTCGTCGAAGACTTCCTCGGTCGCGAAGATGGCGGCCTTGGCATTGAGCGTATCGAAGATGGTCTCGATGAGGATGATGTCCGCCCCGCCATCGATGAGGCCGCGGACTTGTTCGGCATAGGCCAGGCGCAGATCGTCAAAGGAGACGGCACGATAGCCGGGATTGTTGACATCGGGAGAGATCGAGGCGGTCCGGTTCGTCGGCCCCAGTGCACCGGCGACGAAGCGCCGGCGGCCGTCCTGCCGCTCGGCCTTGGCTATTGCACGCCGGGCCAGGCGGGCGCCGTCGCGATTGAGTTCATAGACGGCCGCATGCATGCCGTAGTCGGCCTGCGCGATCGAGGTGGAGGAGAAGGTGTTGGTCTCGACGATATCGGCGCCGGCCATGGCGTAGGCATAGTGGATGGCCTCGATGGCCTCCGGCTGGGTCAGAGTGAGAAGGTCGTTGTTGCCCTTGAGATGGCACTCGCAGCCCGTGAAGCGTTCGCCCCGAAAGTGGCTTTCCTCAAAGCCGAGGCCCTGGATCTGCGTGCCCATGGCGCCGTCGAGGATGAGGATGCGCTCGCGTGCGGCGGCAGCGAGGGCGTTCCGGATCTCCTCGCCGCGGTCGATCGTGGGCAGGGCCGGAAACAGAGCGTCCACGGGAGCAGCCATGATCGGCTCCTATAATCGAATTATGATATCAAGATATCCTTATATGATGCTTACTTAGTGGGAAGGTCAAGGCATTCCTGGGCATCGGGTGTCAGGCTCTGGATTGGGGCGGCGGCCTTAACCACCACATCGGCTCATGCTGACGTGGTGAGGCCATCTTCCTTCTCGCGTGAGACCCATTTCCAGGAATGTCGGCTGGAGATCGCTATTCGGCGTTCCATCCGGTGCCCTGATTCGGGAGCGTCTCAGGCGTCGGCACGGCCTCGCCGTCGCCGACGTGACGGGCCCGCATGCGCGCGGACCTCATCCAGCAACTCGCACAGATAGGGCAGCAGCGGATTGTCTTCGGGAGAGGCGGTGAGGAGCTGGCACTTCAGTTCGAACGCCGCCGTCGCCAGGTTCGTTCCGGGCCGCAGGCTCAGCACCCAGCTGAAGAGCAGGGTGCGCGCCCGTTCCTCGGCCGTTTCCACCACCTCGTCCTGCGCGGACAGCAAGGCATTCACCACGAGGGCGTCCGGATTGAGAGGCTCGAAACCCGGCATCGTCAGGCCTCGATCTCGACGCGCCCGACCGGGCGGGTACAGCAGGCGAGCACGAACCCGGCCGCGATCTCCTCTTCCCGGATGCCGCCCTGATGGTTCATCACCGTCTCGCCCGAGAGGCGCTGCACCTTGCAGGTGCCGCAAAGGCCCATGGTGCAGCCGGTGGGCAGGTTGAGGCCGGCGGAACGGGCTAGCTGGAGGATGGTCTCCTGGCTGGAGGAGGGAACTTCCATGCCGGAGCGCGTAAATGCGACGCTGCCCTCGCATATCTCGTCCGCACCGATCGCGGCCGCCGCCTCGTCCGTTTCGGGCGGATGGAAACTCTCCTCGTGGTAGCGGCGCATGTCGTAGCCATTGGCTTCGAGCATGTCCTTGACCGCTGCCATGAAAGGGGCAGGCCCGCAGCAGAACACTTCACGCTCGCGAAAATCCGGCGCGATGAGACGCAGCGCGGGGGCATTGAGGCGTCCACGAAATCCCGTCCACACTTCACCCGGATCCGCTTCCTCGACGATCCAGGCGAGGCGCAGCTGCCGCATGCCGGCGGCGAGGCGTTCCAGTTCATGTCGGAAGATGATCTCGGAAGGGCGACGCGCGCAATTGACGAAGGCGATGTCGGCCGCCTTGCCCTGGTCGGCCGCAAAGCGGGTCATCGATATCATCGGCGTGATGCCGGAACCTGCCGAGATGAAGAGATATTTCTCCGCCGGATGGCGGTGGAAGGTGAACTGGCCGAGAGGCCCGTAGGCCTTCAGCCGGGCGCCGGGCTTGAGGTTGTCTAACATCCAGCGGGTGCCGATGCTGGTTGCCTGCGCCTTGGCGGTGACGCTGATGGACAGCGGGCGCGAGGGACTGGAGGAAAGCGTATAGGTACGCAACACCGGTCCATCCAGCGCCGGAATTTCCAGCGTTATGAACTGGCCCGGCTCGTAGCGGAACCAGCCCTCCTCGGAAGCGCGGAAGGTGAAGGTCGCGACGTCACGGCCTTCGCTGACGACCGAGACGCATTCGAGCTGCTGGTCCCTGTCGTTCCAGGGCTGGGTTTGGTCGAGATGCTTGAACATGGAATCCTGAGCTTTCACGCTCCCCGGAGGGAGGGGCGACACGAGGTCTCGAAGATTGGGAACGCCGCGGCGGGTTTCATCGCGGGCGATGTCGCCCGGCCGTGGATTCTAGCCCTCTCCGGACGGTGAGGGCGCCTCTGCGCTCACGCCACGCTGCGCAGGCGTACCGCGTCGCCCCCCAGAGAGGCTTCCATCGCGTTGCGGTACCATTCGACGAACTGCATCACGCCGCCCTCGTGATCCGGCGCGTAGGGGCCGGGTTCGTAGGCGGGCGAGGCGACGCCGCGCTGGTTTTCCTCGACAATCTGCCGGTCCTGGTCGTTGGTCATGGTCCAGACATGGGTGAGTTCGTCGATCGTATAGTCGACGCCCTCCACAGCATCCTTGTGGACCAGCCATTTGGTGGTGACCTGCGTCTCCCGCGGGCCGATCGGAAGAACGCGGAAGCTCACGGCGTGGTCGCCCAGCACGTGGTTCCAGGTCGTGGGATAGTGGAAGAGCAGCAGCGTACCGATATTGCCTTCCTCGATCGAGCCGCTCAGCGGCCGGCTGACGGCAGGCCGCCCCGACATCGTGTAGCTGACGGCGTTGCGAAGCAGCGGCATGCGGGCCGTGCGATACTGGCCGCTCTGCGAGATCCGGAAGAGGGAGGGCAGTCCCGCTTCCTCGCAGCGGTCCCAGTGGGCAGCGATGAGTGGATCGTCCTGTGCGCCCTGCACCCCGCTGACGGTCGGCGCTTCAGGGAAGGTGCGGCACAGTTCCGGGTGGTTGCCGGCACAGTGATAGCATTCGCGATTGTTCTCCCACACCAGCTTCCAGTTGCCCTTCTCGACGATCGTGCTTTCGAAGGCGACCTTCGCATCCTTCAGCCGGTGGGGCGCCAGATAGGGCATAGCAAGGGCGCGCAACCCCTCGAAGTCCGGTGCGTCCTTGGCGAGGCAGATCCAGACATAGCCGCCGACGGTCTCGCAATGAACGGGCTTCAGGCCATATTGCTTGGCATCGAAATCGGCGCCCATGTCGCGTGCGAACAGCAGCCGACCGTCGAGCTCGTAGGTCCATTGATGGTAGGGGCAGACGAGCTTGGCCACCGTGCCGCGCTCCGCCGAGCACAGGCGGGAGCCGCGGTGGCGGCAGGAATTGTGGAAGGCGCGGATGGATCCATCATTGGCCCTCAGCACGATGACGGGATAGTCGCCGACCTGGAGGGTGATGTAGCTCCCCGGCTTGCCTAGTTCGCAATCATGGCCGGCGAACAGCCATTCGCGATACCAGATGTGCTGCATGTCGAGATTGAAGAACTCGGGGTCGGTATAGAACTTGCCGTCCAGCGTCGTGCCGGGGCGGTGGCCGCGAAGGCGGCCGAGCATGTCCTGATGCGCATTCATGTCAAAATCCCACGTGACCATCTGTGCGTTGGATGGACAACGGTGGGATTGGAAGGCGGATGGGGTCTTTGCCTCAGGCATCGAAGTCCCATCATCCATCCGGAACGCCCGCCGCGATCCATCGGTTTGGCTTCGAGGCTGGTTTCCGGGCTCAGGAGCGGCCTTGCGGGCCTGGTCTCGGCGCCTTCCCGGATCGTTCCCGATCCAGTGGCAGTTGCCAGACCAACTCCTCTACCGTTGCGGGGGCAGCGCCGGAATTTCCGCCGGCTTCCCAATTATCCAGTCCTCCTCCCAGGCAGGACCGGCACCACGAATGAGGTCAGACTACATGGAGTCGTGGGGCGTACTAGAGGCGAAGCGACATCGGCTGGCGGGATCGGGACATTGCTGTCGGGAGAGCAAGCGCCGCCTGCACCCAGGCACGCCGGGGGCTCGCACGCGGCGAGGGGCGCATGGCTCGGCTGCATTTCCAGGAAACCGTAGGCAGCGCGAGCAATAAGGTCTAGATGATGCGCCACCATGGGCAGTTTGGAATTGCCCTGATCTCGCAATGAACCGGAGTTCCCCTCCATGCCTGCCGATTCAGCTTCGAACGCCACTTATCCTCATGTGCCCCTTTTCCCACTCGGGGTCGATGAGACGCCCTACCGAAAGCTGACGGACCAGGGCGTGCGGGTCGAGAAGATCGGCGACAGGGAGATCCTGCAGGTCGATGGCGAGGCGATGCGGCTGCTTGCCGAGCAGGCCTTCACGGACATCAACCATCTGCTGCGGCCGGGCCATCTTCAGCAACTGCGCAATATCCTCGAGGATCCCGAGGCGACGGACAATGACCGCTTCGTCGCCTACGACCTGCTGAAGAACGCCAATATCGCCGCCGGCGGCGTGCTGCCCATGTGCCAGGACACCGGCACGGCCATCGTGATGGCCAAGAAGGGCCGCAAGGTTTGGACCGACGGCGAGGACGAGGGGGCCATCGCCCAGGGCATTCGCGATGCCTATGAGAAGAAGAATCTCCGCTATTCGCAACTCGCCCCGCTCTCCATGTTCGAGGAGAAGAATACCAAGACCAACCTCCCGGCGCAGATCGACATCTCGGCCGAGGGGGAGGAAGCCTACAAGTTTCTCTTCGTCGCCAAGGGCGGCGGTTCGGCCAACAAGACCTTCCTCTACCAGGCGACGCCCTCCATCCTGTCGAAGGACCGCCTGATCGCCTTCCTGAAGGAGAAGATCCTGACGCTCGGCACGGCCGCCTGCCCGCCTTATCACCTGGCCGTGGTGATTGGGGGGACTTCTGCGGAACTGACCCTCAAGGCCGTCAAGCTCGCTTCGGCGCGCTACCTCGATACCCTGCCCACGCAGGGGTCCGAACTCGGACATGCCTTCCGCGACCTCGAACTGGAGCAGGAGGTGCACAGGCTCACCCAGTCGCTGGGCGTGGGTGCACAGTTTGGCGGCAAATATTTCTGCCACGACGTGCGGGTCATCCGCCTGCCGCGCCACGGGGCGAGCCTGCCCATCGGCCTCGGCGTTTCCTGCTCCGCGGACCGGCAGGCGATGGGCAAGATCACGCGGGACGGCATCTTCCTGGAGGAACTCGAGCATAACCCCGCTCGCTTCCTGCCCGAGATCGACGAGAGCAAGCTGGGGGGAGCGGTGGTCAAGATCGACCTCAACCAGCCCATGCCGAAGATCCTGGAGACGCTGTCGCAATATCCGGTGAAGACTCGCGTGTCGCTCACCGGGCCGATCATCGTGGCGCGCGATCTCGCCCACGCCAAATTGCGCGAGCGCCTGGAAGCGGGGGGAGGGCTGCCCGACTACATCAAGAATCACCCCGTCTACTATGCCGGCCCGGCGAAGACGCCGGTGGGCTACGCCTCGGGTTCCTTCGGTCCCACGACGGCAGGGCGCATGGATAGCTACGTCGATCAGTTCCAGGCGGCGGGCGGCTCGATGATCATGCTCGCCAAGGGCAACCGCTCCGCGCAGGTGCGCGAAGCCTGCGCCAAGCATGGTGGCTTCTACCTCGGCTCGATCGGCGGTCCGGCGGCGCGCCTGGCCCAGGACTGCATCAAGAAGGTCGAGGTGCTCGAATATCCCGAACTCGGCATGGAGGCCGTCTGGCGCATCGAGGTCGAGGACTTCCCCGCCTTCATCGTGATCGACGACAAGGGCAACGACTTCTTCAAGGAGCTCAATCTGGGCTGAACCGAAGCCGTTTCCGGCTGGCAGGAGACCCCTTCCGCATGCGGAGGGGGTTTTCTTTTGTCGGTGGGCGATGTGTCCCTTCAGTCAGGCGACGACCGGGCACGACCTTCGCCCGATCGTCACAATGGATGTCTATAAGGGTGAACGTATTCGACTTTGCTACTTATAGTATATGTTGCATGTGTTATATATGCCACAGGCGTTGGCGAAGCGTAAATGTGTCAGAAGCATGACATAGCTTGTCATTGTTATCTATCGCCCAATGTAAGAGACCTCTCATATCGCAGCGCAGCGAAGGATCTTCGTCTGGCGCTTCAAAGCTAAATTCTGCGCTCTGCAGCGCCGAAGCCTTTGTCATAACTTGTATACCGGTGACGGATTCAAGGTATTGGTGCGATTGACTGTGAGGATTCTTATGAAAAACAAATCACTTCTGCTTGGTGCTATTGCGGCTCTCGCGTCCGTCACTGCTGCTTCGGCTGCCGATCTTCCCATGACCAAGGGCGAGGCGGTCGAATATGTGAAGGTCTGCTCCGCCTTCGGCCCCGGCTTCTTCTATATTCCCGGTAGCGATACCTGCCTCCAGATCAGCGGCCAAGTCCGCGCTGACTACTGGTTTCAGTCGACCCCGGATCATATCGCGAACAAGCGTAACATCAACCAGACCCAGTTCCGTACCAATGCCCGCATCCGCTTCGATGCGCGCACCCAGACGGACTACGGCCTGCTGCGCTCCTTCTTCGAACTCCAGGCCGAATCGAATGCCGGCACGGCCCCGCCCTATGGTTCGACCACGGGCGTGCATGATACGTTCACCGTTCGCCAGGCCTATCTGCAGTTCGGGGGTCTGACCGCCGGCTTCGCATGGTCGCCCTACGCCTTCTACGATCCCAAATACCAGGCCGAGTTCTTCGCGCCCTATTTCGGTGAGCAGGGCCGCCGCAACCTGATCAGCTACACCGCCCAGTTCGACAAGGCCTTCGCCACGCTGTCGATCGAAGACAATCGCGATCACCGTGCGGGCACCACCTACGGCAACACCTCCACGGTGCTCGTCAACGGCATCAACATCAACACTGCCGGCGGCTCGCAGGTGCCCGACATCGTCGGTGTGATCGGCTACGACGACAACAAAACTGGCTGGGGCCGTTTCCAGGTCATGGGGGCGCTGCATCAGAACCGTTCTGCGCTCGCTCAGTACGGCACGACGTGGGGGTATTCGGTCGGTGCGGCTGGTAACGTGAACTTCCCGATTCTCGCTGGTGCTTATATCGCCGCTGAAGGCAGCTATGCAGACGGAGCGGTGAAGTATCTCGGCGTGGGCGGTTCCCAGCCGAACGGCACCTTCGCTGGCAACAGCGTCTTGGGATTTGGAGGCTCCGATGCCTATGTTTCCACGGCTGCTCCGTTTGATCTCGACCGGGCCAAGGGCTGGACGGTGCAGGCTGAAGCGGGCTTGAACGTCACCAAACAACTCCAGGCCGTGCTTTTCGGCGGTTATCTCAAATATGAAGCTCCTAGCATTGCGACCAGCACTACGGCTGACTTCCGGTATTATGTCGTCGGCGGCCAGGTGAACTATACCGTGGTCAAAGGCTTCATTGCCGGCGCGGAAGTCTGGTACCAGAACAAGAATCCGGGCGGTTCGCTGGCGACGCAGTCTCCTCAGAGCACCGTCGACAGCGTCGGTGCCGGTGTGCGCCTTCGCCGCACCTTCTGAACCAGCCTGATCTCCAGCATCAAGCAGGCGCCGCGTCACCCGACGCGGCGTTTTGCTCTTGGAGCGGCGGCGAGCAAGTTCGAACGTGATGCCTGGTGCCCCGAGACGTCAGCGGAAGGCATTGTCTCGCTGCAGGTTAAGGGACCTGATCTTGCGATGCAGGGTGGCGCGGCTGATGCCCAGCAGCCTTGCCGCTTCGCTGACATTGCCCTGGGCCTGCGCGAGTGCGCCTATGAGCACGTTCCTGGTTGCCGCCGCAAAGCTCGCATCGTCCACGCTGTCGCTAAGGACGTCGCCGATGCTCGTCCCCCTTTCCAGGGCGTCCTCGTCGATATTCAGCAGTATCCGGGCTGATCGCGTGGCCCCGACAATCCTTCGGTCCGTGTCCATTGCCAGCAGGGGGACGGAGGAGACGAAGCCGTCCGGCCTCGAGGGCAGGGTGAGTATGAGATAGCGGGCGTAGAGATCGCGAAAGCAGGCAGCTTCTATGCGGCTGGCCGTGTCCTGGACGGCGGCCATCACCAGCGGCAGCAGGCGTCCCTCCGGATCGGGCCGGAAGGAGGAGACGTCGAGGGCGCCCGCGAGGCGTCCGACGGCATCGAACAGGGGAGACACCGTGCAGGTGAGGTGTCCGTAACGGCGCCTGAAATGCTGGTCGCGATGCACCGTGACGGCCCGCTCCTCGGCCAGACAGGTGCCGACGCCGTTGGTTCCCTCGATTTCCTCGCTCCACATGGCACCGGTCCACAGGCTCCAGTGCCGGCATCCCCATTCGTCTGCCTCGGTGACGCGCCGCGCGATAACCGCGCCGTGGAGATCGGCCATCAGCACCGCATAGCCCACGCTCTCGACAAGGCGATGCAACCTGTCGAGTTCGGGGTCGGCGACACGCATCAGGCGCCCGGCCTGATCACGGGCGTAACGCAATTCGAAATTGCTCAGCACGGTCGGAGCAACGGCCTGCTCCGGATCGAGGTGGTGGTCGACGAGGCATCGGCGCCAGGACGCGGCGATGCCGAGGGATTCCTCTGGTTTGCCCAGTACCGCGAACACGCGTTCCGCATGCTGCGACGACGGCAAGCTGCTCATCTGACGTCCTCCCCACGGCCGCTTCTACGAGCGGATCACGACCTTGGTACGTTCAGCATGTACAAAATCCAACGCATCTTCCGGATCGTCAAGTTTATTGCGATGCAACATGATGCGGCACTGTCACACCTGTCGCGATACTGCGACAGTTTGTTGTATGGCGCCAACTTCCTGCTTCGCGCCGCCTCCTAATTTCTTGCCCGGTAGCGATGCCGTTCGCAATCTCCTTGCGATGAGTTCGACAGAAACTCAATGTGAGGAGACGCCGCATGATGACCCGTGCATTTTCGCGCGCGGAGGAGTGCTGATGAAAGCACTTCGGTTCCATGCAAGACGCGATCTGAGGATCGACAGCATTGCCTCGCCGGGTGCGCTCGGCCCGAACGACGTCCTGGTGCGCAACAGCTTCGTTGGCATCTGCGGCACCGATCTCCACGAGTATGCCGCCGGTCCCATCTTCATCCCGGTCGAGCCGCATCCTGTCACGGGGCAGCATGGGCCGCAGGTACTCGGGCATGAATATAGCGGCCGCGTCGTTGAGGTCGGCGAGGCGGTTACGAGTGTCAGGCCGGGGGATCGCGTTTCCATCCAGCCGCTGATAGCCCCGCAGAACGATTTCTACCGGCGCCGCGGCTACGCGCAACTCGCCGATGGGCTGGCATTGGTCGGCCTGAGCTGGCCCTGGGGCGGCATGGCCGAGCAATCGGTCGTGCCGGAGGAGAACCTCGCCCGCCTTCCCGACGCCGTCTCGGACGAGCAGGGGGCCATGATCGAGCCGGCCGCAGTCGCGGTCCACGCCGTCGACAAGGGACGCGTCGCCGCCGGCAATTCGGTGCTCGTCACCGGGGCCGGGCCCATCGGTGCGCTCGTCTGCCTGGCGGCCAGCGCCGCCGGGGCCACGACGATCCTGGTTTCCGAACCCAATCCTGCGAGACGCGAGCGCGTCATGCAGCTTGGCTGCGTGACCGAAGCCTTCGACCCCGCTTCGCCGTCGGCCGCGGCCGCCATCGCCGCGCATACGGAGGGTGGCCATGGCGTCGACGTCGCCATCGAGTGCGTCGGCAACGATGCCGCCCTCGCCACCTGCATCGGCCTCGTGCGCAAGCGTGGCACCATCGTGCAGGTGGGACTGCTGGTGAAGCCAGGGCTTGTCGACGTCTCGGCCCTGGTCACCAAGGACATCACCCTCGAAGGCAGCTGGTGCTACGAGACCACGATGTGGCCGCGCGTCATCGGCCTGGTCGCATCCGGCAAGCTGCCGGTCGAGCGGGCGATCTCCGCGCGCATCGGGCTCGACGACGCGGTGCGCCACGGCTTCGAAGTGCTCACGGCGCCCAACGCCGCGGCGCTCAAGATCCTCATCCAGACGAATGTCTAGAACCGGCCTGCTTCAGGGAGAGCCTCATCATGCAACTCAATCGGACTGACCTGCTGCGGGCCTACCGCACCATGCGGACCATCCGCGATTTCGAAGAACGGTTGCACGTCGAATTCGCCACCGGCGAGATACCGGGCTTCGTGCATCTCTATGCCGGCGAGGAGGCCTCGGCGACGGGCGTTTGCATGCACCTCACTGAGATCGACAGCATCGCCTCGACCCACAGGGGTCACGGCCACTGCATCGCCAAGGGCGTCGAGGTCGCGGGCATGATGCAGGAGATCTACGGCCGCAAGGGAGGTGTCTGCGGCGGAAAGGGCGGTTCGATGCATATCGCCGACCTTTCGAAGGGCATGCTCGGCGCCAATGGCATCGTCGGCGGTGGCCCGCCGCTCATCTGCGGAGCCGCCCTGACAGCCAAGGTGCTCAAGACGGGCGGCGTTGCGGTGGCCTTTCTCGGCGACGGTGCCTCGAACCAGGGTACGACGCTGGAGAGCTACAACCTAGCCACCATCTGGAAGCTCCCGGCCATCTTCGTCGTTGAGGATAACGGCTATGCCGAGTCGACATCCTCGTCCTATTCGGTCGCCGGATCCCAGGCCAAGCGCGCCGAAGGCTTCGGAATGCCATGTCAGGAAGTCGACGGGTTCGATTTTGCGGCGGTCTACGAGGCTGCGGGCACCGCGATAGAACGGGCGCGCAACGGTGGAGGCCCGAGCATGCTGCATGTGCGGCTGGCCCGCTACTACGGCCATTTCGAGGGAGACGCCACGACCTATCGTGCGCCGGGAGAGGTCGACGCCATCCGGGAGAACCAGGATTGCCTGAATCGCTTCCGCAAGCGCGTCACCGAGGCACGCCTGCTGGAGGCCGGCGACCTCGACGAGGTGGACCGGGCGGTGGCGGACGAGATCGAGACCTCCGTGCGCAATGCCAAGGCCGCCTCGCTGCCGACGGAAGCCGATCTGTTGACCGATGTCTATGTGAGCTATTGAGGAGCGTGGGTTCGATGAGCAAGAAGAGCTACAGGCAGGCCATCAACGAAGCCCTGCGCCAGGAGATGCGGCGCGATCCGTCGGTCGTGCTGCTCGGCGAGGATATAGCCGGCGGCGCCGGAGCGCCTGGCGAGCAGGATGCATGGGGCGGCGTGCTCGGCGTCACCAAGGGGTTGCTGGCGGAATTCGGCCGCGAACGCATTCTCGATACGCCATTGAGCGAAAGCGCCTATATCGGGGCTGCCGCAGGTGCGGCCGCGACGGGATTGCGCCCGGTGGCCGAACTGATGTTCGTGGACTTCCTGGGGGTCTGCTTCGACCAGATCTTCAACCAGGCGGCGAAATTCCGCTACATGTTCGGCGGCAAGGCCCGCACGCCCCTGGTCATCCGGGCCATGTACGGGGCCGGTTTCCGCGCCGCCAGCCAGCACAGCCAGTGCCTCTATCCGATCTTCACCCATGTTCCGGGACTGAAGGTCGTGCTGCCGTCCTCCGCCTACGAGGCGAAGGGACTGCTGATCCAGGCCATACGGGACGACGATCCCGTGATCTTCCTGGAAAACAAGGTGCAATATGACGAGGAGGAGGAGGTACCGGACGAGCCCTATGCCATTCCCTTCGGCGAGGCCAACCTGACCCGCGAGGGCGACGACGTCACCATCGTGGCGTTCGGGCGCATGGTGGGATTCGCCAATGCCGCGGCGGATCGTCTCGAAAAGCAGGGCATTTCCTGCACGGTGCTCGACCCTCGCACGACCTCGCCGCTCGACACCGCCACCATTCTCGAATGCGTGGAGGAGACCGGCCGCCTGGTCGTCGTCGATGAGGCCAATCCGCGCTGCAACATGGCGACCGATGTCTCCGCGCTGGTCGCACAGGAGGCGTTCGGAGCGCTGAAGGCACCCATCCGCATGGTCTGCCCGCCTCACACTCCGGTGCCTTTCTCGCCGGTCCTGGAGGATGCCTACCTGCCCAGCGTGGACAAGATCGAGGCGGCGGTCCGGGCCGTCATGACTCACAAGACAAGGGAGGCCGCGTGACGATGACCGCAATTCACGCCATCACGATGCCGAAATTCGGTCTCGCCATGACGGAGGGCAAGGTCGCGGCCTGGATCAAGGCCGAGGGGACACCGATCAAGGTCGGCGACGAGATCGCCGATATCGAGACCACGAAGATCACCAACGCCTATGAAAGCCCGATCGAGGGCACGCTCAGGCGGCATGTGGCTGCGGAGCAGGAGGACTTGCCGGTCGGCGCCCTCATCGCCGTCGTCGCCGACGGGGCGGTGCCCGACGGGGAGATCGACGCCTTCATCGCGCGCTTCCAGGAGGATTTCGCGCAGAGCGGGGCCAGCGTCGAGGGCGCGGCTTCCCCGGTGCCGGCCCTGGCGGATATCGGCGGCCGGAACATCCGCTACCTCGAGAGCGGAGCGGAACAGGCAGGAGCTCCCATCGTCCTCATCCACGGCTTCAGCGGAGACCTGAACAACTGGATGTTCACTCAGCCGGTTCTTGCCGAGCGCCACCGCGTGTTGGCGCTCGACCTGCCGGGGCACGGCGGATCGGCCAAGCAGGTCGGGACGGGGGATCTCGCCAGCCTGTCCGAAGCGGTCGCGGCCTTTCTGCGGGCGCAGGGCATCGGCAAGGCGCATCTCGTCGGTCACTCGCTGGGAGCCGCGGTGGCCCTTAGGCTGGCCCTCGATGCGCCGGCCAGGGTTGCCTCGCTCACGCTCATCTGCCCGGCGGGCCTCGGTGCCGAGATCAATGGCGAGTTCACCACCGGCATGGTCGACGCCTCGCGGCGCAAGCAGCTTGAACCCATCCTGGGGATGCTGTTCGCCGACAAGTCGCTGGTCAGCCGCGACATGGCCGAGGATCTGCTCCGGTTCAAGCGCCTGGACGGCGCCCAGGCCGCCCTTGCAGCCATCGCCGAAGCCAACTTCGGCGGCGGCAGGCAGCATGAGATCCTGCGCGGCCGTTTGCCGGAGCTCCGCAATATCCCCATCCAGGTCATCTGGGGCATCGAGGACGAGATCATCCCGGCGCGCCAGGCCGAAGGGCTGCCGCCCGAGATAGGCGTGCATCTCCTCTCCAAGGCGGGACATATGCCGCACATGGAGCAGATCGGGGAGGTGAACCGGCTGATCCTCGCCCAGGCAGACTAGGGAATATGCTGCCCGGCCAGGGCATCCCGAATACGATCACGGAGGAAACGGTGCAGGGACTTGAAGGCAAGAGCATCATCGTCACCGGCGGCGCGCGAGGAATCGGCCTGGCGATGGCGCGGGGCCTGGTGGAGGGCGGCGCCCACGTCGCGGTGGCGGACCTCAACGCCGCCGACGCGAGGGCGACGGCGGAGACACTCGCCGTCGGAGGTGGCAAGACGATCGGCCTGGAGGTCGACGTGCGGGACCGGTCCAGCGTCAAGCGGATGGTCGAGGCGACCGTCTCGGCTTACGGCAGACTCGACGTGCTGTTCAGCAATGCCGGCATCGCCCAGGTCCGGCCGTTCCTCGACATCACGGAGGACGACTGGCACACGGTCATGAACGTCAACGGCCTCGGCGTGCTCATCGGCATGCAGGAGGCGATCAAGGTCTTCAGGGCCCAGGGGCGCGGCGGCAAGCTCGTCAACACCGCCTCGATCGCCGGCAAGCAGGGCTACGATCCGCTTGCCCATTATTGCGCGAGCAAGTTCTCGGTGGTGGCGCTGACGCAGGCGGCCGCCCGCGGCTTCGGCCCCGAGGGCATAACGGCCAACGCCATCTGTCCCGGCGTGGTGGCCACGCCGATGTGGCAGGTAATCGACCAGGGCTTCCAGGATCACGGCCTGAGCAAGTCGCCCCAGGAAGCCTTCAACAATTTCGCGGCCAGTGCCGTGTTGGGGCGGCCATCCCAGGCGGGGGATCTCACGGGTGTGGCGCGTTTCCTGGCGTCGAGCGAGTCGGACTTCATGACGGGCCAGACCCTGATCGTCGATGGCGGCATGATCTTCGATTGAGCGCGCGGCCCTTCGCAGTTGAAAGCGCGTCACCCGCTTGAAGGCGGGTGACGGTTCCTTCCGGCGACTTTGTTGAGAACAAAAATAGAACTTGCGCCAGTGAGAACAAAATGTGTACAAGAACTCACAGGGCACCGAGTCTTCGCCAAGGCAGCAGTTGCCGCTGTTGGAAAAGCATCCGTTTGGATGACGAATCCATTCACGCTTGATAGGGAACGGGCATATGAGTCAGACACAGCTGCGCTTGGTCGAAGGAACTTCAATGGACAAGACGAAGGCGCTCGACGCCGCCCTATCACAGATCGAACGCTCCTTCGGCAAGGGCTCGATCATGCGTCTCGGCAAGGGCACCAAGACGATGGAGGTCGAGGCGATCTCCACCGGCTCATTGGGTCTTGACATTGCGCTCGGCGTCGGTGGCCTGCCCAAGGGCCGAGTCATCGAGATCTACGGGCCGGAATCCTCTGGCAAGACCACGCTGGCGCTGCATAGCGTTGCCGAAGCGCAGAAGAAGGGCGGTGTCTGCGCCTTCATCGATGCGGAGCACGCGCTCGATCCGGTGTATGCCCGCAAGCTCGGCGTCAATCTCGACGAACTCCTCATCTCCCAGCCCGATACCGGCGAGCAGGCGCTGGAGATCTGCGATACGCTGGTTCGTTCCGGCGCCATCGACGTCATCGTCATCGACTCCGTTGCCGCCCTGACGCCGAAGGCCGAAATCGAAGGCGAAATGGGCGATGTCCAGCCGGGCCTGCAGGCGCGCCTGATGAGCCAGGCCCTGCGCAAGCTCACCGCTTCGATCGGGCGCTCCAATTCCATGGTGATCTTCATCAACCAGATCCGCATGAAGATCGGCGTGATGTATGGCAGCCCCGAAACTACGACGGGCGGCAATGCGCTGAAGTTCTATGCTTCCGTGCGCCTCGATATCCGCCGCGTCGGCGCCATCAAGGACCGCGAGGAAGTCGTCGGCAACCAGACCCGCGTCAAGGTGGTGAAGAACAAGGTGGCGCCACCCTTCAAGCAGATCGAATTCGACATCATGTATGGCGAGGGCGTCTCGAAGGTGGGCGAACTGATCGATCTCGGCGTCAAGGCCGGCGTGGTCGAGAAGTCCGGTGCCTGGTTCAGCTATGAGAGCCAGCGGCTGGGGCAGGGGCGTGAAAACGCCAAGCAGTTCCTCAAGGAAAATTCCGATATTGCCAACAAGATCGAATTGGCGATCCGCCAGAATGCCGGCCTCATCGCCGACCGCATCCTCGACAATATCGACCCTTCCGAGGCGGACGACGAATAGTTCGGCCTCCGTGTGCCGGTTTATCGTGTGACCCCTGTAGTGCGTTGACATGGGCGGGTGCGAACCCGCCCTTTTTTTGTCTGCCAGTTCCGGATCGTCGGAGTCCGCGATCCGGGTGCGAGCCGCAACGTCGCGCGGTCAGGGCTGGTTGGCAGGCTTCAGGTCCACGCCGTTGAGATTGCCGATGAAGTCCGTCAGCATCGGCACATAGGATTGCTCACCACCGGCGGCTACCGCGACGCCGAAGGAGTTCTTCACGGCATTGCCGATCGGATTGATCGCGCCGGCGGCGCTCGCCATCGATTCAAGGTAGCGCAGGTCCTTGAAGGCGTTGGCGATGGTGAACTTGTGGGCGTCGCGATCGCCCTCGAGCACCCAGCGGCTGAAGGTCTGGTAGAAGCCGCAATCCATGCGACCGCCGCGGATCACGGAATCGAAACGCTTGGGGGAGATGCCCACCTTCTGGGCGAGCGCCATGGCTTCCGCATACAGCGCCGCATAGCCGAGCGAGAGGAAATTGTTCAGGAGCTTCATGCGGTGGCCGTCGCCCGTGCCGCCCATGTGGATCACACGGCCGGCCCAGGTGGAAAGCACGGGCTTGAGGCGTTCGAACAAGGCGTCGCTTGCGCCCACCATGGTGTCGAGCGTGCCCTCCCACGCTTCCTTGGGCGTGCGCCCGAGCGGAGCGTCCGCGAACTCGATGCCTGCTTCAGCAAGTTCGGCCGCAATGGCTGCGGAGGAGGTGGGATCCGAGGTGGAGCAGTCCACCACGACCGAGCCCGGCTTCAGGCCGGCCTTCAGCCCATCCGGTCCACGCACGACGGCCTCGACCTCCTTCGAACCCGTGACGCACAGGAAGACGATGCTCGAATTGGCTCCGATCTCGCGCGCCGTCGCCACCTCCTTGGCACCTCGCCCCACGAGATCGTCGATCGGCGCGCGGTTGCGGTGGCCCATGATGGTGAGCGCATAGCCCTTCTCGACGATGTTCTTGGCCATGCCGTGGCCCATATAGCCAAGCCCGATGAAGCCGATCGTCTCTTTCGCATTCGTCATTGCTGTGATCCTGTATCCGTCCCGAAACAACATTCGCGTCTGCCCTTTCGGCAAGGGAGCCGACGGAATGCCGTGCCTCCTGAGGATTTTGCGGGCTCCGGGCCAGCCCGGGAGGAGCTGCCGGAAAGCCGGGTTTCCTGGGGCAGCGTAATGGACGGCCTCATGCAGAGGATTGCAAGCGAATTTGTATGACAACTTCGGGCAATTGCTGTGATTGCCGCGGCTCGCGGAAGCGATCTTGGCCTGCCATCGTCCGGAGACCCACGGGCAAGCTCCGGTCGGCGGCATGGTCGCAGTCCGCACATATTCCCGAGAAAAGCGGCCCGATCCGCCTCGTTCGAAGCTTCGCGACCCTCGACAGGCCGGAAGCACACCGCTACAACGCCCCTCCACCATGATGATGCTGAACCTGCCGAAAGGGAGGACCAGCTGGAACAGGCATACCGGGCAATGAGCGGCGTCAACGAGATTCGATCCACCTTTCTCGATTATTTCGTGCGGAACGGCCACGAGGCGGTGGCGTCCTCGCCGCTCGTGCCCCGCAACGACCCGACGCTGATGTTCACCAACGCCGGCATGGTGCAGTTCAAGAACGTCTTCACCGGCATGGAGAAGCGCCCCTACTCGCGTGCGGCGACCTCGCAGAAATGCGTGCGCGCGGGTGGCAAGCACAACGATCTCGACAATGTCGGCTATACGGCGCGCCATCACACCTTCTTCGAAATGCTGGGGAACTTCTCCTTCGGCGACTATTTCAAGGAACGTGCCATCGAACTCGCCTGGAACCTGATCACCAAGGATTTCGGTCTGCCGAAGTCCAAGCTGATGGTTACGGTGTTCTCCGAGGACGATGAGGCGCATGCCCTGTGGAAGAAGGTCGCCGGGCTGTCCGACGACAAGATCGTGCGCATCCCGACCTCCGACAATTACTGGCGCATGGGCGATACCGGGCCGAGCGGTCCGTGCTCCGAGATCTTCTACGATCACGGCGACCATATCTGGGGCGGGCCTCCGGGTTCGCCGGATGCGGACGGTGACCGCTTCATCGAGATCTGGAACCTCGTCTTCATGCAGTTCGAGGATCTGCCGGGCGGTGAACGCGTCAATCTTCCGCGCCCCTCCATCGATACCGGCATGGGGCTCGAGCGCATCGCCACCGTTCTCCAGCACAAGCACAACAACTACGACATCGACCTGTTCCAGGCCCTGATCCGCGCCTCGGTCGAGGCGATCGGCGTGCCGGCCGACGGCGACCACCTCGCCAGCCACCGCGTCATCGCCGACCATCTGCGCGCCTCCTCCTTCCTGGTCGCCGACGGCGTGCTGCCCTCGAACGAGGGGCGTGGCTATGTCCTGCGTCGCATCATGCGCCGCGCCATGCGCCATATCTCGCTGATGGGCGCCAAGGATCCGACCATGTGGAGGCTGGTGCCCGCACTGGTGCGCGAGATGGGCGCCGCCTATCCCGAACTCGTGCGCGCCGAGGACCTGATCAGCGAGACGCTTCGTCTGGAGGAGACCAGCTTCCGCCGCACGCTGGAACGCGGCCTCGCGCTGCTCGATACGGAAGCCAAGAAGCTCGGCGACGGCCAGGTTTTCTCGGGCGACGTGGCCTTCACGCTCTACGACACCTATGGCTTCCCACTCGACCTTACGCAGGACGCACTGCGCGCGCGCAATATCACGGTGGACCTCACCGCGTATGACGCCGCCATGCAGCAGCAGAAGGCCAAGGCGCGCGCCGCCTGGGCCGGCTCGGGCGATGCAGCCACCGAAGCGGTGTGGTTCGGCCTCAAGGAGCAGGTCGGCGCAACCGAATTTCTCGGCTACGAGACCGAGACGGCCGAAGGCGTGGCCATCGCGCTGGTGAAGGACGGCAAGCAGGTCGAGTCCCTGAACCAGGGCGAGAGCGGCTTCCTCATCCTCAACCAGACACCGTTCTACGGCGAGTCCGGTGGCCAGCAGGGCGACAGGGGCCTCGTCCATGCGGCGGGCCTCAAGGTGCAGGTGACGGATACGCAGAAGAAACTCGGCGATCTCTTCGTCCACGCCGTGACCGTCGAGGAGGGCGTGTTGACGGTGGGCGACGCGCTCGAATTGGCCGTCGATCGCAAGCGCCGCTCGGCCATCCGCGCCAACCATTCCGCTACCCATCTCCTGCATGAGGCTCTCCGTCTCACGCTGGGCGATCACGTGGCCCAGAAGGGTTCGCTCGTGGCACCGGACCGCCTGCGCTTCGACTTCTCGCACCCCAAGCCGATCACGGACGAGGAATTGCGCGAGATCGAGGACCTCGCCAACGAGATCGTTCTGCAGAACAGCGAAGTGACGACCCGCCTGATGAGCGTCGACGACGCCATCGCTTCCGGCGCTCGCGCGCTTTTCGGCGAGAAGTATGGCGACGAGGTTCGCGTCGTCTCGATGGGCGAGGGGCTTCCGGGCTCGAACAAGGCCTGGTCGGTGGAGCTTTGCGGCGGCACCCATGTGCGCCGTACCGGCGACATCGGGCTGATCCGCATCGTGTCGAACGGCGCGGTTGCGGCCGGCGTGCGCCGCATCGAGGCCATGACCGCGGAGGGCGCCCGCAAGCATCTCGTCAATGAGAGCCGCCTCCTGCAGGGCTTCGCCGACGTGCTGCGCGCACCCGTTCACGAAGCCGGCGATCGGCTCGCGATCCTGGTCGAGGAGCATCGCAAGCTGGAGCGCGATCTCGCCGAGGCCCGCAAGAAGCTCGCCATGGGCGGCGGCGGAGGAGAGAGCGAGATCCGCACCGCCGGAAAGACGCGCCTGCTCGCCAAGGCCGTGTCCGGTATCGAGCTCAAGGATCTGAAGGCCCTGGCCGACGAGGGCAAGAAGCAGATCGGCTCCGGCATCGTCGCCATCGTCGCCACTTCCGAGGACGGCCGTGCCGGCTTGGTGGTTGGTGTCACCTCCGACCTGATCGACAGCTTCAATGCCGTCGACCTCGTGCGCAAGGGATCCGAGGCGCTCGGCGGGAAGGGCGGGGGAGGCCGTCCCGACATGGCGCAGGCCGGCGGCCCGGATGGTGCCAAGGCGCAGGCCGCCCTGGATGCGATCGCTGCCGCCGTAGCGGAGGCCTGAATGACACCTCCACCTCCCACTCCGAAATGGATGCAGCCCCTTTGGGTGCGGATACTGCTCTGCGTCCTGCCCGGTGCCTGGGCGGTCATGGAGTTCGTCAACGGCAACCAGTTCTGGGCGTTGATGTTCGCCCTCGTGGCCGCCTACGGGGCCTGGACCTATCTGATCCAGTACAAGCCGCCTGCGGCGTGAGTGCACTGGAGGCATGCGTGTCGAGGAAGCCCATCGGGAAACGGTGGCAGCCTCGGTCCTGGTGGCGATTGTGAGCGAGCCTTGAACGAGAAGGTTCGAAGGGACGATAATGAGCAGCTTTCCCGTCTACAGCTTCGATAACGCCATCGTCAGGCAGCCGCCCGCGAGTGTGACGCACGGCTTGCGGGCAGAGGATCGTGGCGCTCCGACGCATGATGGCGTCAATGCCGAGCACCGCCTCTACGTCGAGGCCCTGCAGAGCGCCGGCGTCGCCGTCGAGGTGCTTCCGGCGCTGGAGGAGTTTCCCGACTGCCTCTTCGTCGAGGATCCTGCGCTGGTATTTCCCGAAGGCGCTATCCTGCTCCGGCCGGGTGCGCAGAGCCGGTTCGGCGAGACGGCGGCCATCGAACCGATCCTGCGTCGGCGCTTCGGCAAGGTTCTGTCACTGCCTGGCCCGGGTTTCGCCGACGGTGGCGATGTGCTGGTGACGCCTGGCAAGGTGATGATCGGCCTGTCGGACCGGACCACGCGCGAAGGAGCGCAGGCCCTGATCGGGGTGCTGGCGGAACTTGGCCGCATCGGCGTCATCGTCACCACGCCGCCGGGTGTCCTGCATTTCAAGTCGGACTGCTCCCTGCTGGACGAGCAGACCATGCTCTCCACCGCCCGGCTGGCGGCTTCGGGCGTGTTCGAGGGGCTGCGGGTGCTCCTCACGCCGGATGGCGAGGAAGGCGCGGCCAACGCGCTGCGCGTCAACGAGCGCGTCTTCGTCGGCGCCGACTTTCCGCGCACTGCGGCCATGCTGGAGGCCGAAGGCTACAGCGTGGTGCGCTTGCCCACGAGCCAGATCGCCAAGATCGACGCCGGGCTTTCCTGCATGTCGCTGCGCTGGCATAGCTGACACGGATTGTGACGGTCCTCCGCCACCTTCCGGATATCGGACGCCCGCCGGCCAGCGCCTTTGCGGTTCTGCATCATGCCGGCCGCGTGGTCTTGGCGAAGTTGGCCTCGAAACGCCGGAATACCGCCTCGATGATCAGCGTGGTCACGAGGTAGCCCGCCGCCACGACCAGGAGCGGGGTGTAGGTGATCGCTTCGCGCGACCGGATGATGTTGATCTGGCCGAGCAGGTCCTGGACGCTGACGAGATAGGCGAGGGCCGTCGATTTCAGGCAAAGGATCGTCTCGCCGGCGAAGGTCGGCATCATGGCCTGCATGGCGCGCGGCAGCCATATGCGGCGAATCAGGCCGAAGCCGTGAAAGCCATATGCCCGGGCTGCCTCCAGTTCGCCGCGCGGCACCGACAGCAGGGCTCCACGGACGATTTCTCCGACATAGCCGCCCACGCTGATCACCAGCGCGAAGATGACATAGTAATAGCCGTCCTTCAGGACCGGCCAGATGAAGCTCTGGCGGATACCGGGAATGGCCGGAAAAAGCGAGCCGAGGCCGTAATAGTAGATGAAGAGCTGCACCAGGAGCGGCGTGCCTCGGATCACCGAGACGAAGCCGGTGGCAAGCCCGTAGATGGCGGGGTTCTTCGATACGCGGCCGAAGCCCACGAGTATGGCCAGCGGATAGCCGAACAGCAGCGAGAAGAAAAGCAGCTTCAACGTGGTGTAGAAACCACTCAGGATAGCCGGCCAGTATTTGGCGATCCAGGCGAAATTGGAGGCGAACCAGGTTGCGAGATCCATGAGTTGCCTTACCCGAGCCTCGGCATCCAGCGCCGGATGTGATGGTCGATCATCTTGATGAAGATGTTTGAGAACTGCGTCAGCGCATAGAAGATAGCCCCGCAAAACAGCAGGAAGGAGAAATACATGCGCGTTGAGCCGGCTGCGGCCATCGCCGTGGAGATCAACTCCTTGTAGCCGACCACGAAGATGAGGGCGGAATCCTTGAGAATCGACATCCAGAGATTGGTGAGCCCCGCGAAGGCGTAGGGGATCATGAGCGGCAGGATGACGCGCCGGAAGAGGCCGAAGCCATGCATGCCGTAAGCTTTGGCGGCCTCGATCTGTCCCTTCGGCAGCGCCACTACGGCGCCGCGCAGGATCTCCGACGCGTAGGCGCCCTGCACGATGCCCAGCACCACGAGCGCGGCGAGGAAGCCGTCGATGCCGACCGTGCCGAACCCCAGCGCGGCCAGGAGTTCATTGAGCGCCTGTTGTCCCGCGTAATAGAGGATCAGGATCATCAGGACTTCCGGAACGGCGCGGCAGATCGTGGAGTAGCCATTGGCGAGAGCCACGATCCAGCGGGGGCCGCGCAGCTTCGCCCAGGCCACCAGCCCGCCGATCAGGAGGCCCGCGATATAGCCGCCGACGGACAGTTCCACGGTGACCACCAGGCCTTGCAGGAAGGCGACGCCCCAGCCCGCCCTCAATTGTTCCCAAAATGCTTCCACGTCCGATTCCGCAATGAGGAAAAGGGCCGGCCTGACGCATCAGGCCGGTTGGAAAGGAATCCGGATTGCCGGGCGTTCAGGCGCCCGGTCCGGCTCACTTCGGCGGGGTGCCTACTTCGTACTTGAAGTACTTCTTCTCGAGCGTCGCGAAATCGCCGCTGGCGTAGACGGCCTTGATACCCTCGTCGAGCTTGGCCTTCAGGTCGGTATCTTCCTTGCGCAGGCCGCCACCGACGCCACCGTCGAAGATGGGATCCTTGGGGAAGGTCTTGACGTCGCAGCAGGTGCCGTCCTTGCCGCCGAGGAAGTCGTCGAGAGCGGCGGCGTCGGCCAGCACGAGGTCCAGGCGACCGGCCGCTAGATCGGCATTGGCGGCATCCTGCGTGCCGTAGGTCTTGATGTCTGCGTCAGGATAGGCCTTTTGCACATACTGGGCGTGGATGGTGCTTGTCTGCACGCCGATCGTCTTGCCCTTCAGCCCTTCCGCCGTGAAGTCGAACTTGTCGTCCTTGTTGCCGATGAACTCGGCCGGCGTGTTGTAGTACGAGATGGTGAAGGCGATCTGCTGCGAGCGTTCCGGCGTGATGGTCATCGACGCCCAGATGACGTCGATCTTCTTCGAGGTCAGGGCCGGAATGATGCCGTCCCAGGCTGTAGCGACGATCTCGCAGTCAAGCTTGGCCGCCTTGCAGACGAGATTGGCAAGATCGACCTCGAAGCCGACCCATTTTCCGGAGGCATCGAGGGAGGCGAAGGGTGGGTAGGGCTCGGCGGCGACGCTGACCTTGATCGGGTCCGCCTGCGCGGATGCGAGCGCCGCGCCAAGGAAGATCGCCGTGGCGGCGAGCATTTTGGTCGTGAGAATCTTCATCGTATTTCCCTGCTGGATGAACGGTCGTCTTTTGTTTTTTATGGTGGTTTTGATTGTTGAGATCTGGTCCGCGAGTGTTCTGGCGCCCTCCTGCCCCGAACTGGAAGTTCAACTGGTGCATTTCACTTTAGGATGGAGACATCCTCAATCGAAAAAGGCTCGTGATTTCTGTATGCTAGGCTGGATGAGCGGTTCTGCCTTACCGCATTTCGCCCTAATGCTGCCTAGGGGAGACGAACTGGCGGCAACGCTCGCTGTTGGGATTGCCGAACACCCTGGAAGGCGGGCCTTCCTCTTCCACATTGCCGTTGTAGAGGTACATGACGTGGCTTGCCACGTCGCGGGCGAAGGCCATTTCATGGGTAACCAGGATCATGGTGCGTCCTTCGGCTGCAAGGTCGCGGATCACGCGCAGCACCTCACCGACCAGTTCCGGATCGAGTGCCGAGGTCGGCTCGTCGAACAGCATCACCTTCGGGCGGATGGCGAGCGCGCGCGCGATGGCGGCGCGCTGCTGCTGGCCACCGGACAGGAAGGCGGGATAGGTGTCCTTCTTGGCGTAGAGGCCGACCTTCTTCAAAAGCTCCTCGGCGTGCTCGATGGCTTCGGCCTTCTTCTCGCCGAGCACATGCACCGGGGCCTCGATGACGTTCTCGAGCACCGTGCGATGCGCCCAGAGGTTGAAGCTCTGGAATACCATGCCCAGGCGGCTGCGGATACGCTGGAGCTGCTTCTGGTCCGCGACCGCCATCGCGCCAGCACCGGCAGGCTTGAGCCGGATTTCCTCGTTGCCGATGAGGATGCGGCCGGAATTGGGAATTTCGAGGAGATTCGTGCAACGCAGCATCGTGCTCTTGCCCGAACCGGACGCCCCGATGAGGGCAATAACGTCACCCTGATGTGCTGTTAGGGAAACTCCCTTGAGGACTTCCAGCAAGCCGAAGCTCTTATGAATGTTGTCGAGCTGTACAACCGGCGTTCGATCGTCGGCTGCTTGCGAGCTTCCCTCAGGCATCCAGATACCTCACGTTCCGTTTCCGGAGTCTCTGCCTAGAACTGTAGCAGCCATTTTAGATTGCACAAGCTGGCAGCAGCTGTCTTTGTGGACAGCGTCATGGTCTGGTCTTTGACGCGAGTTTGGGGTACCCAAGCAACGAAATTGGAACCCGTCGATGTCGCTTGCCTCCTCCATTCGGAAAGTCCTGGTCCCCATCAACCGCGAGGGCTATCCCTTTCTGGCCATTGCCGGCGTGCTCACGCTGATCGCGCTGATATGGGTCAAGGTGCTGTTCTGGCCGTTGCTGATCATCACGGCCTGGGTGGCCTATTTCTTTCGCGATCCGGCACGCGTGACGCCGGTACGCGAAGGGCTGGTGGTATCTCCCGCCGATGGCGTGGTAAGCCAGATCGCCAACGTGCTGCCGCCGCCCGAACTGGGCCTCGCCAACCGGTCGCTGCTGCGTGTATCGATCTTCATGAACGTCTTCGACTGCCATGTGAATCGCAGCCCGGTGACCGGCACGATCACGCGGATCGCCTACAAGCCCGGCAAGTTCCTCAATGCCGATCTCGACAAGGCGAGCGAGGACAATGAGCGCAACGGCTTCATCATTGATACGGGCACCGCACAATATGGCGTGGTCCAGATCGCGGGACTGGTTGCGCGCCGCATCGTATGCTGGACCAATGAGAACGAGCATGTCGCCGTCGGCCAGCGCCTCGGTATGATCCGCTTCGGTTCGCGCGTCGACGTCTACCTGCCGGAAGGCGTGCGGCCCCAGGTCGGGATCGGGCAGAAGATGGTGGCCGGCGAGACGATTATCGCCGACGCGAACGCCGCCATGCCGCATCTCACTCATCGCATCGGCTAGGCCGGTCAGGACCCATGGATCCGCTGTTTCCGCCATTCCAACCCGAAAGCCCGGATCCGAAGAAGGGATGGGGTCGGCGCGGCATTCCTTTCCGCGTGCTCATCCCGAACGTCATCACGCTTCTCGCACTTTGCGCGGGTATGAGCGCCATTCGCCTGGCCATTGAGAACAAGCTCGATCTCGCCATCGGCTGCATCGTCGTGGCGGCCCTGCTCGACGGCATCGACGGCCGTGTGGCGCGCTATCTGAAGGGCACCTCGAAATTCGGCGCAGAACTCGATTCCCTCGCCGATTTCGTCAATTTTGGAGTGGTTCCGGGCATCGTGCTCTATTTCTGGGGATTGCACGACCTGAAATCGCTGGGCTGGATCGGTTCGCTCGTCTACGCCATCTGCACCGTGCTGAGGCTGGCGCGCTTCAATGTCTCGATCGGCGATCCCAACCGCCCTCCCTACCAGGCCAATTTCTTCACCGGGATGCCGGCGCCGGCGGGCGCCTGGACCGTGCTCCTGCCAATCTATCTCAGCTTCCTCGGTATCGAGCACGAGCCGAGCCACGCGATGTTCGAACTCGCTTATGTGCTGCTCATCGCATTCCTGATGATCTCGACCATTCCCACCTTCTCGGGGAAGAAACTCGGCAGCCGCGTACCTCGCGAGTGGGTACTGCCCATTTTCGTGGTGGCGGTGGTGCTCGTGCTGCTGCTGGCCTTCAATCCTTGGGAAACGCTGACGGCGATCACGCTGGCTTATCTCGCCACGATACCGTTCGGCATCATCTATTACCGCCGCCAAGCCAAGGCGTATCAGGCTTCCCGCCAACAGGACGCGGAGAAGCCTGTCGAGCAGGGCTGATGCCTGCTCCTTTTATGGCGAAGGGATCTCGCCTCAGATGGGGCGAGCCAGCACGTGGCGCTTCTTGCCGAGCGAGAGCTTGATCACGCCGTCGGCCGTTACGTCGGCGCTGCCGAGCACGGCCTTGGGGTCGGTGACGGCGCTGTCGTTGATGCGCAGGCCGCCGCTGGCGATCTGGCGCCTGGCCTCGCTGGTGGAAGGCACCAGCCCGGCCTGCACGAAGGCGTTGAGCACGCCGACGCCGTCAGCGAGGCCGCCGAGGTCGAAGCTCGGCAGGTCGGCTGCCAGCGTTCCTTCCTCGAACGTCTTGCGAGCGGTCTCCTCTGCCGCGAAGGCCTTCTCTCGTCCATGGAGCAGGGCGGTTGCTTCGGTCGCCAGGCGCTTCTTCGCCTCGTTGATCTCGGCTCCCCCGAGCGCGGCGAGCCTGGCGACCTCGTCGAGCGGCAGCGTCGTGAACAGCTTCAGGAAGCGCTCGACGTCGGCGTCCTCGGTATTGCGCCAGTACTGCCAGTAATCATAGGCCGACAGCATATCCTCGTTGAGCCAGATGGCTCCGGATGCGGTCTTGCCCATCTTGGCGCCGGAGGCGGTCGTCAGCAGCGGGCAGGTCAGCGCATAGAGCTGCGGCGTGCCCATGCGCCGTCCCAGGTCGATCCCGTTGATGATGTTGCCCCACTGGTCCGAGCCGCCCATCTGCAGCACGCAGCCATAGCGCCTGGAAAGCTCGACGAAGTCGTAGGCCTGCAGGATCATGTAGTTGAATTCGATGAAGGAGAGCTCATGCTCGCGCTCGAGCCTTAGCTTCACCGAATCGAAGGACAGCATCCTGTTGACCGAAAAATGCCTGCCGATGTCGCGCAGCATGTCGATGTAGTTGAGCTTGGTGAGCCATTCGGCATTGTCGACCATCAGGGCGTTGCCGGCGTCGTAGTCGATGAGCTTGGCGAAAACCTTCTGGATGCCGCTCTTGTTCTCCTCGATCTGCTCGACGGTGAGGATACGCCGGGTTTCGTCCTTGCCGGAGGGATCTCCGACGCGCGTGGTGCCACCGCCCATGAGCGTGATCGGCTTATGGCCTGACTGCTGGAACCAGTGCAGCATCATGATCGAGATGAGGGAGCCGATATGAAGCGACGGCGCCGTGCAATCATATCCGACGTAAGCCGTGAGCTGGCCTTTCGAGGCGGCATCGTCCAGGCCTTCCAGGTCGGAGACCTGGTGGACGTAGCCGCGCTCGGTGAGGATGCGCAGGAAATCGGATTTTAACGCGGTCATGACAGAAGCTTTCGATCGGCAAATTCGGGCCGTTGCCCATTCGATTGAGAAATCGCGACGGACGGCAGGCCCCGACTGCCGCCGTCTATCAGGTTTATCCGCGCTTTGGTACAGTCCAAGTCTGAAATCGAGGTAGTTTGCGCATGAAGACGATGTTGACCGCCCTCGGATTGATGTCCGGAACCTCCATGGACGGCATCGATGCCGCCCTGATCGAGACGGATGGGGAGGGGGTGGTGCGAATGGGCCCTTCCAGGGAACTCTCCTATGGCGACGAGGAGCGGATGCTGCTGCGCCAGGCGCTCGCCGATGCGCCGCCGATGACGAAGCGGTCCGAGCGTCCAGGCGCGCTCCGCGCCGCCGAGCGGCTGGTGACCCGTAAGCACGCCGACATCGTTTCCGACTTCCTGAAGGAGCACGATCTCTCCCCCGACGATATCGATGTCGTCGGGTTCCATGGCCAGACAGTGCTGCATCGGCCGCATGACCGGCTGACGGTGCAAATCGGCGACGGGCAGGCGCTCGCGGACAGTCTCGGCATCCCGACCGTTTATGACCTGCGTGCCGCGGACGTAGCCGAGGGCGGGCAGGGCGCACCGCTCGTGCCGGTCTACCATCAGGCTCTGGTGCGTGAGGCCAAGCTGGCCGGCCCCGTCGCCGTGCTCAATCTCGGCGGTGTCGGAAACATCACCTACATTGCCGAGGGGCGCGATCCCGTGGCCTTCGACACGGGGCCTGCCAATGCCCTGATCGACGATCTGATGCTGGAGCGCACCGGCGTGGCCATGGACCAGGATGCCCGTCAGGCCTTGGCGGGGCTGGTCGACCAGGAAATCCTCGCCGTGCTGATGGCGCATCCCTTCTTCCAGGAGAAGCCGCCGAAGTCGCTCGATCGCAACGCCTTCTCGCGCGAGGCCGTCGCGGGACTTTCGACCCGTGACGCAGCCGCAACGCTCGCCGCCTTCACGGCCCGCAGCGCCGCAGCCGCGCGCCAATGGCTGCCGCGTGAACCGCGTCTTTGGATCGTCTGCGGCGGTGGCGCACGCAACCCGGCAATCCTGAAATTCCTGCGCGAGGAAACGGGTGCAACCGTCCGCACTGCCGATGAATTCGGCTGGTCAGCTTCCATGATGGAGGCGCAGGCCTTCGCCTATCTCGCGGTGCGCTCGCTGAAGGGATTGCCACTGACATTTCCCTCCAGCACGGGGGTTCCGCGGGCGCTGACGGGTGGCGTGCTGGCGACGCCCGGCCAAGGCAAGGGCAGGCTCACGGCATGATCGGTCGCCTCAATCACGTCGCCATCGCCGTGCGCGATCTGACGAGCGCTTCCGCCGTCTATCGCGATACGCTTGGCGCGGACGTGTCCGAGCCGCAGGCCGTGCCCGAGCATGGCGTGACGGTGGTCTTCATCACCCTGCCGAACACCAAGATCGAATTGCTCGAACCTCTCGGCGCGAACTCGCCGATCGCCCGTTTCCTGGAGAAGAATCCCGACGGCGGCATGCACCACATCTGCTACGAGGTGGATGACATCATCGCGGCGCGCGACCGTCTCAAGGAAGCCGGCGCGCGCGTGCTGGGGGACGGCGAGCCGAAGATCGGTGCCCATGGCAAGCCGGTGCTGTTCCTGCATCCCAAGGATTTTTCGGGCACGCTGGTGGAACTGGAGCAGGCGTGACATCCTGGGAGCAGGGTATTTCACCGCATCCTGGAACCACGGGCAAAGAAGAAGGGCGCAGCCTGCACGGCTGCGCCCTTGCTTGTTGAAAGAAGCAACGCCCGAAGCATTGGCGACCCCGGGCAGCGTGTCAGCCGTTGCTCTTGCGCCGTATCGGGGTGAGCAGGAAGGACGGTACGTGATCGCCGAGACCGATCACGACCGGGCCGTCGTCCTCGTCATGGCGGCGGCGCTGTGCCGGCCGGCGCTGATCGGCGGGTTTTGGCGAGTCAGCGGCGTTGCGCGTGGCGCGAGGCGATTCTTCCGCGTCACGAACAGGCTTGGCATCGCGGGCAGGCTTGGCTTCGTGAGTGGACTTGGTATCGTGGGCGGGCTTGGCATCACGTGTCCTGCCGCCGTGAGAACGCTCACCCTCGCCCTTCTTGCCGCTGCGATCACGGCGACCGCGGCGGGGCCGGTCGGAAGCCTCTTCCTCGTCGTCGCCCTCGACCGGCGGCGGATCATTGGTGAAGGGGATCTTGTTGCCGGTCAGCGTCTCTATGGCGGAGACGTGCTTGCCGTCCGCCGCGGAAACGAGCGTAAAAGCCCAGCCTGAGCGGCCGGCGCGGCCGGTACGTCCGATCCGGTGCACGTAATCGTCGGCGTGGATGGGCACGTCGAAATTGAAAACATGGCTGACATCTGGAATGTCGAGGCCGCGGGCCGCGACGTCCGAGGCCACCAGGAGCGGCATTTCACCGTTGCGGAAGCTGTCGAGCGCGGCCATGCGCGAGCGCTGATCCATGTCGCCGTGCAGCGCGACGGCGCCGAACCCGTGCTTGACCAGCGATTTATGGAGGATCGCGACTTCCGATTTGCGGTTGCAGAAGACGATGGCGTTCTTGAGATTCTCAGCTGAACGGATCAGGCGGCGCAGAGTCTGGCGCTTGTCATGCGGTGCCGAGCGGGTGTGGACGAGAGCCTGAGTGATGGTGGCCGCCGCGGTTGCGGGACGGGCGACTTCGACCTGCACCGGATTATGAAGAAACTGGTCGGTGATGCGCTTGATTTCCGCCGGCATCGTCGCGGTGAAGAACAGCGTCTGCCGGGTGAAGGGCACCAGCTTGCAGATGCGCTCGATGTCGGGAATGAAGCCCATGTCGAGCATGCGGTCCGCTTCGTCGATCACCAGAAGTTCCACGCCGGTGAGAAGGAGCTTGCCACGCTCGACATGGTCGAGCAGGCGGCCGGGGGTGGCGATCAGCACGTCGACGCCCCGGGTTATCTTCGCATCCTGGTCGCCGAAGGAAACGCCGCCAATAAGGAGCGCCACCGAGAGACCGCTGTTGGAGCCGTAGCGATCGAAATTTTCCTGCACCTGAGCCGCGAGTTCCCGCGTGGGCTCCAGGATCAGCGTGCGGGGCATGCGCGCCCGTGCCCGGCCCTTTTCAAGGAGCGTCAGCATCGGCAACGTGAAGGCGGCGGTCTTGCCGGTGCCTGTCTGTGCAATGCCCAGCACATCGCGGCGCTGCAACACGTGCGGAATGGCCTGAGCCTGGATTGGCGTGGGGGTGGTGTAGCCTGCCGCTTCGACAGCGGCGAGGACCTTGGGAGAAAGACCGAGTTCAGCGAAGCTCATTGCGGAAATGTCGAACCAACAGAGGCCGTCCCCATCGGACGGCAGAGGGCGGCTCGCATCGCCGCACGGAAATCCACATGCCTTCAACGAGGAGGAGGCTTGGATGCCGCGAACATAGGGTCGAAAGTGGAATTGTCAATGGTTTTGGGCTGAAAACGGGCCATTTTCTGGCTCTTCGCCCGCTTTTCTTTATGCAGGGCGAGTCGGAACGCCGCCGGAACCACCCCGTTCCCAAGGAAAGGTGCGATGAGTTTTCCGCCTGAATTGCGCCATCCCCGGATGCAAAAACAAAAAAGGCGGGCATTGCCCACCTTCTTCATGCCGGCGTTCCCGAGGAGTTACTCCACGGATTGGTCGGGCTTCTTTGACGGCTTGGCAGGCTTCGCCGGCTTGGCGGCGGCCGTCTTGACGGGTTTCGGCTTGGGCTTGCGGGCTGCCGGGGTATCCGAGGCATCGCCGAAGCGCTCGTTGATCTTGCGGGCGATCGGGTCGTCGCGCTGGGCCGAGGGATCCATCGGCAGGATGGTCTCGACGGGGTCGCCCTGGTCGATCGAGCCGGTCTGGTCCTGGATGATCGGGAATTGCGGCGCGTTCGGGTCGGAATAGGCCTGCAGGGCCGTGTTGGCCGCCGGCTGGGCGGCGGGCGCGTTGGCTGTGGGAGCCGTGCTTGCGATCAGGGGCTGCGGCTGCGGGGCAGCTTCGGGCACGCTGATGGTCGCCGTCTGGGCGGGTGGGGCGGCGGGCGTCGAATGCAGCGAGCGGGCCGTATCGATCGCGCCGACAAAGGCGACGAAACCAGCCGCGACCAGCGCGCCCTCACGCTTCAGCTTCCAGTGCCAGCGGGCCCGATAGGCCGTATGCCAAAGCCAGCCGATGGTGATATCGACAGCACTCGCAAGCAACATCTTCAACTCCAGACACAACGCAACGCAATTCAGTGACAGGCACTATTGCGCGTGATGGTGAAGAAAGACTTGCCAAGGCGAATCAGTCGGTAAGAAATTTTGCGGCAGGTGCGGATTGTCGCGGAAAGCTATCCCAGCAGGTCCCTGATCTTCTTCGCATGCTGGGCCAGCACGCCGTGGTCCGCCATGGCGCGGGGCCGCGGGGGAATGCCTGTCCTCATGGGCAGGATGTGGAAATGGATATGAGGCACTTCCTGGCCACCCGAGGCTTCCGAATGCAGGCGCAGCGTGTGGCCGTCCGCATCGAACGCCTTGCAGGCGGCGAGGGAGATCTTCTGGGCGACCTTCACGAGATTGGCGAGTTCCTCAGGCTCGACATCGAAGATGTTGCGTGCCGGCTTCCTGGGAATCACCAGCGCGTGGCCGTCGACAATCGGCATGATGTCGAGGAAGGCGAGCGTGCGATCGTCCTCGTAGACGGTGTGGTTCGGGATCTCGCCGCGCAGGATCTTGGCAAAGATGTTGTCGGGATCGTAAGCGGTCATGCCGCTATCCTTTCTTGAAGGGCGCTGCCTCGTCGAGGGCTTCGTGATTGGCCGCCACCTGCGCACGTTCATGCGACAGGTAATCGTCGATCGCGCGGCGCAGGCCGGGATCGGCGATATAGTGGGCGGAGTAGGTTGTAACCGGGCGGTAGCCGCGCGCAAGCTTGTGTTCGCCTTGGGCGCCCGCCTCGACACGCTTCAGCCCGCGTGCGATGGCGAAGTCGATGGCCTGATGGTAGCAGAGTTCGAAATGCAGGAAAGGGTGGTCCTCGACGCAACCCCAGTTTCGGCCATACAGCGTATCGGAACCGATGAAGTTGATGGCGCCCGCAATATAGCGTCCCTCGCGCTTGGCCATGACCAGGAGCACATGTTCGGCCATGCTCTCGCCGATGAGGGCGTAGAACTTGCGGTTCAGATAGGGCCGGCCCCATTTGCGCGAACCGGTATCCATGTAGAACGAGAAGAAGGCGTCCCAGGCCTCCCTGGTAAGCGTCTTGCCCGTGAGATGCTCGACGGTGATGCCGTTGGCGAGGGCATCGCGGCGTTCGCGCTTGATGGTCTTGCGCTTGCGCGAGGCGAGGGCGGCGAGGAAGTCCTCGAAACTGCCGTAGCCTTCGTTGATCCAGTGAAACTGCTGGTCGGTGCGTTGCAGGAAGCCCTGTTCGCCCAACCACTGCCAGTCCTCATGGCCGATGAAGGTGGCGTGTATGGAGGAACCGCCGATCGAGCGCAGCGTGGCCTTCGCTCCGGCGACGAGCGCCGCCGAGACCTCACCCCTGTCCTCGCCCGGACGGATCAGGAAACGCCGGCCGGTGGCTGGGGTGAAGGGCACGCTCACCTGCAGCTTTGGATAATAGTGGCCGCCGGCCCGTTCATAGGCGTCCGCCCAGCCCCAGTCGAAGACATACTCGCCCTGGCTGTGGGTCTTGCCGTAGGCCGGCATGATCCCCGCAAGCCGACCGTCGGGGCGCTCGGCGACGAGGTGCAGCGGTGTCCACCCGCTGCGCTGGCCGACGCAGCCGCTCGCTTCGAGAGCGTGCAGGAAATCGTAGGAAATGAAAGGGTTGAAATGTTCGGCAGCGGGGTCTGGGGCCGCCAACTCGCTGTCGTCAGCAGCCGCACGCTCGACTCCGCCGCGCTCCTGCTGCGGCCAAGCGCGCATGGGATTGGCGCACAGGTCCCAGTCGTCACGTCCGACGGCTTCGATCGAGGAGGCAACCTTGATCGTGAAGCCGGTATCGCTCAATGCCAAAATCCCTCGACTATTGCAGGATCACTATAGGGGGAGCCGCCGCACGGTCGAGGCCGTGGCGGCGCCTTGCCAATCATTTAGGCGTGATCAGGCAGGAGGCAAGAGGGACATTCCCGCGCCTGCGCGTTTCGGCAGGGCGATGACGAAACCGTTGCTATCTTTCGTCCGCTTGCCCTGTCGGTAGTCATTCAACCTCGATCAGCGCTTCGACTTCGACGGTCGAGTCCAGCGGCAGCGAGGGCACGCCAATGGTGGAGCGGGCATGACGTCCCTTGTCGCCGAACACCTCGACCATCAGGTCCGAAGCGCCGTTCATCACGGCGGGATGCGTCGTGAAATCGGCGGTAGCAGCGATAAAGCCGCCCAGGCGCACGACACGCACCACCTTGTCGAGGGAACCCACCGCCGCCTTGATCTGGGCGAGCACGTTGATGGCGCAGTAGCGCGCCGCCACCCGGGCGTCTTCAACGGTAACGGTGCCGGCACCGAGCTTGCCGGTGGCTGCGAGCTTGCCCTCGGCGTTGAAGCAGAGCTGGCCGGAAATGACGAGCAGGTTGCCGGTGCGGACGGTCCCGACATAGTTGGCGACCGGGGCCGCGGGGGTGGGCAGGGTTATGCCGAGTTCGGCAAGGCGTGTATCGATGGCGGACATGGGAAAATCCTGGGAAAGAGGAGGCTTCCTTGGACCGCAGGCGTCCCCCTGCTCCCGGAAACGGTGTCGTTCGAGAGGCAGGCGGGATGCCCGTGGTCACGGGGTAGGGCGATGGCGCTTAAGCCATCGCCTTCTTCAGGTTCTCGTCGACCTTGTCGAGGAAGCCGCTGGTCGACAGCCAGCGCTGATCCGGCCCGACGAGCAGCGCCAGATCCTTGGTCATGAAGCCGGATTCGACCGTGTCGACGCAGACCTTCTCGAGCGTGGAGGCGAACTTGGCGAGTTCGGCATTGTCGTCGAGCTTGGCACGATGGGCGAGGCCGCGGGTCCAGGCGAAAATCGAGGCGATGGAGTTGGTCGAGGTCTCCTTGCCCTTCTGGTGCTCGCGATAATGGCGGGTCACCGTGCCGTGGGCGGCCTCGGCCTCCACAGTCTTGCCGTCGGGGCTGAGCAGCACCGAAGTCATGAGGCCGAGCGAGCCGAAGCCCTGGGCCACGATGTCGGACTGCACGTCGCCGTCATAGTTCTTGCAGGCCCAGACATAGCCGCCCGACCACTTGAGCGCCGAGGCGACCATGTCATCGATCAGGCGGTGCTCATAGGTGAGCTTGCGCTTGTCGAACTCGGCCTTGAACTCCTTCTCGAAGACTTCGGCGAAGATATCCTTGAAACGGCCGTCATAGACCTTGAGGATGGTGTTCTTGGTCGACAGATAGACCGGGAAGTTGCGCGCCAGGCCATAGTTGAAGGAGGCGCGGGCGAATTCACGGATCGACTCGTCGAGATTGTACATGGCGAGCGCCACGCCATCCCCCGGTGCCTTGAAAACTTCCCTCTCGATCACCGTGCCGTCCTCGCCGACGAACTTGATGGTCAGCGTGCCCTTGCCGGGGAAGCGGAAATCGGTGGCGCGGTACTGGTCGCCGAAGGCATGGCGGCCGACGACGATCGGCTGGGTCCAGCCGGGCACGAGGCGCGGCACGTTCTTGCAGATGATCGGCTCGCGGAAGATCACGCCGCCGAGGATGTTGCGGATCGTGCCATTGGGCGACTTCCACATTTCCTGGAGATTGAACTCCTTCACGCGGGCTTCATCCGGCGTGATGGTGGCGCATTTGACGGCGACACCATGGCGCTTGGTGGCCTCGGCGGCCTCAACGGTCACCCTGTCGCGGGTCTTGTCGCGGTTCTCGATGCTGAGGTCGTAATAATCGAGCTGGAGGTCGAGATAGGGGAAGATCAGCTTGTCCTTGATCTGTTGCCAGATGATCCGGGTCATCTCGTCGCCGTCCATATCGACGACCGGATTGGCCACCTTGATCTTCGCCATCGTAAACGCCTCATTTTTTGGGGAATATGAGGCGGCTATAGCACCGCGCTCCCCAAGGGGGAAGCTGGGCAGCGACCGCTTCGGCAATTTTTGCCGCGGGGAAGATGCATCATCGAACCGCCGGTTGAGCCTGCTTCATGGCCGCCACCAGGGCATCGTCTATCGAGCGTGCCCTGATGGCCGCCGGTCGGTCCGAGATCCGGCGCCAGTAGCTTTCGAAGGCGGGGCGCTGCTCGATGGACTTGAACATCAGGCCCCAGCCGATCTGGGCGCCGAAATAGACGTCGGCGGCGGAGAACTTGTCGCCGGCGATGAATTCGTTCTGCGAGACGGCGAACTCGAGAGTGTCCATGACATCCGCGAAGCAGCCATAGCCCGCCATGCGCTCTCGGCCGGCCGGGATCTCGAAGCCGAGAGCCTTGTTGGTCACTGCCGCCTCCACAGGCCCGGCGGCAAAGAACATCCAGCGATAATAGGAACCTCTCGCGGGATCGTTCGGCGCCGGCGCCAGTCCGGCCGCCGGGAAGGCATCGGCAAGGTAGGCGCAAATCGCGCCGCCCTCGGTTACTATCGTACCGCGGTGGGAGATCGTCGGTACCTTGCCCATGGGATTGAGGGCCCGATAGCCCGGCGCCTTCATCGTGGTGCCGAAATCGAGGATTTCGGTGCGATAGGGACGACCGACTTCTTCGAGCATCCAGCGGGCGATTCGTCCGCGCGACATCGGATTTGTGTAGAAGACGAGGTCATCGCTCACGGCCTGCTCCCTGCTCTGCCTGGACTTCAGGGTATCAGGCCGCACGGCTTTTGGAAGGCCAGGCCTCAGTTGCAGACCTCGCGGGTGCGATAGATGTAGGTCTGCGAATAGTCGTCCCAGACGCGATAGCTCACCGTGCGGCAATCGTAATAGGTGGTACGGCTGTAGGTCTGGGTGACGCGGTAGGAATTGGAATAGCCGCCGTAGCCGCCCGAGTAGCCGTAGTCGCAGTCATCGGCGAGGGAGACGGTGGTGGCGGCCGTCAGGGCGCTGGCTGCGAAGGCGAGGGTGAGAAGGGTCTTGCGCATCGTGGTGGTCCTTCATGTGCGGGCGTTGTGCCCTTGTCTATGTGAGGACCCTATCGCCGGCGGCTTGGGCGAGGCCGTGCGGAATGACACGCAGGCCCGGATGGGCGTGATGGCCATGTTTCGAAGGTAACAGGGATCGACCGCAGGGGCGAAGGGCGGTATGGAGCGGGAATCCCTGCCTCGAACGTGAGAACAGCCGTGACGCCTCCCGCCGTAATTCTGGTTCGTCCCCAGCTTGCCGAGAATATCGGCATGTGCGCCCGTGCCATGATGAATTTCGGCATGAGCGAGATGCGCCTGGTCTCTCCTCGGGACGGCTGGCCGAAGAAGGGCGCCCGCCAGGCATCCTCCGGCGCCTCCGCCGTGCTCGACAATGCCAGGCTGTTCGAGACGACCGAGGAGGCGGTCGCCGACCTCCACTACGTCTTTGCCACGACGGCGCGCGAGCGCGGCCAGATGAAGGAGATCTTCGCGGCGGACGAAGGCGCCCGGAAGATGCAGGCGCTGGCAGGCGACGGCGCTCGCAGCGGCGTGCTGTTCGGGCCGGAGCGGATGGGCCTGTCCAATGACGACGTGGCACTGGCGGATGCCATCATCTCCTTCCCCGTCAGCCCAGCCTTCACCTCGATCAATCTAGCGCAGGCCGTGCTGCTCGTGGGATATGAGTGGTGGAAGCTGATCTCGGGCGGCAAAGCGCCCATCGCGTCCACGCGCACGTCCCCGCCCGCGACGCGCGAGCACATGCTGGCGTTCTTCGACTATGTGGAGAAGGAACTGGACGCCGTCTCCTTCTTCTATCCCCCCGAGAAGCGCGACGTGATGGTCCGCAACTTCCGCAACATCTGGCATCGGCTGGAGATGACCGAGCAGGACGTCCAGACGATGCGCGGCGCGGTGGCTTCGCTGGTGGGCGGACGGCAGGGCACCCGGATCAAGCGGGACTGAGAAGGAGGAAGCGCGCGCCATCGCGAAACCTCCGTCACATTGGGGCGCTAGTCTGCGATCGTCTGGCCTATCGCAGGTGCCCCATGAGTATTGAAATCGAGCGCAAATTCCTCGTTCGCAGTGACGATTGGCGCCGGGAGATACTTTCTTCCGCCACCATTCGCCAAGGCTACTTCTGCCGCACGCCCTTGCTGCGCGCTCGGATCCGAGTGTTCGGGGACAAGGGCTTCATCACCCTCAAGAGCGAGCCGGGGATGATGACGCGTTACGAATTCGAGTACGAGATCCCTAAGTCCGAAGCGATGGAGATCATCAAGCGCTTCAGCATCGAGCCGCTCGTGGTCAAGACGCGCTACGACGTGATGCATGAGGGAACGCTGTGGGCCGTCGACGTCTTCGGGGGAAGCAATGCCGGCCTCGTGCTGGCCGAGGTCGAACTAGAGCGTGAGGACCAGGCAATCGCCATCCCGTCATGGGTGGGCGAGGAAGTGACGAGCGACAAGCGATACGGCAACTCCAATCTGGCGCGCTATCCCTACGCAAGCTGGGGCGACAAGACCGTCATGGCCGACGCGTCATAGTACCTTTGCCACCAGCGTGCCGCTTTGGGATCAAAAAAAGATAGATCGGTTTCGAAAAAAGATGGAAAAACCGGTCAAAACGGGCAGAAATGGACCGATTTTGAGCCTTTGCAATGAGTTTTTATGCGGGTACAAAGCCGCACTGCAAAGGGTCCAAAAATGGCAAGTGGGAATTCGACTAAAGGAAAGAACCTTCAAAGGACGGGCTCCGGAAAATTGGAGTACCGGAAGGTTGTACCAGCCGGACTCAGAAGCCTCATCGGCCAAACCGAATTCAAGTTGGCGCTCGATACGAGTGATATAGCGGAGGCTTCGCTAAGGGTCGCTCCGTTCGCAGCAGAGGTAGAGGCCAAGCTGGCCAGAGCACGCGGAATAGTGGCCGATCTCAAATGGCGTCGTGAGAACCGGTCACCGTTGGACAGGTTCATGGTGAGGCCAGCACCGAACGAGCGTGAACTTCTCCGCCAACGAAAGATTCAAGAGGCGAAAGCGTTGCTCGCGGCCGAAGGCGTGGAACTCTTCAGTGAAGAAACCCGCATTGCGCCCGCTGGCAATGTGCTGACGATACGGAAGACGCTGAAGCTCTACCTGCAAGAAAAAAACCCGGACAGAAAGCGCAGGGGCTCCGCTTCGGAGAAATTCGAAAGCGTCCGAACCGCTGAGATTGATCGCTTCATCAAACATATCGGCGGCGACCGGGACATTACCAAAATCGACAAGTATCAATGCCGTTCATATCGAAATGCCCGATTGAAGGAAATCAAGGCGAGCACGGTTAATCAACGACTTGGCCTTCTGAAGACAATCTTTCAGTTTGGACTTAACGAGCTACCTATACCCCCGACGAACCCGTGGAAGTCCGTTAGAGCGTTCGATGAGATTCCCGACAATGAAAGGCGTAGGTCGTTCACCAAGGCGGAAATCGAAATCATCCTTGCCAAGCTGATCAGCAAGGAAGCCAGCGAGTTGCGCACGATAGCCTTGATCACCGCGTTTACGGGTGCTCGCATCAATGAAATCGTCGGACTAAACGCCGAAGAGGTGAAGCTCGATACCGAGATTCCCTACATCCTCATCCAATCGAACGAAAATCGCCGCACGAAAACCAAGCAATCGAAGCGTTTGATACCTCTGCCGAAGCCGCTTATTGACCTGCTTCAGGGGGCACCAAAGACCGGACCGATTTTCCCGGAATATATGGCTTTGAAGACGCCTTCGGATAGCTTCAGCGTGTCGATAAACCAGTACTTCCTTCGGAAGGATTGCGAAATCACGGACGCCAAGGCGACTTGGCATAGCTGGCGTCACACGATGAAGGACGCGCTTCGCAATACGGGTGCATCCGACGGCGTGCAAAATCAAATATTGGGCCATACTCAAGGGGGGATGAGTGGCACTTATGGTGATGGATACAATCTTACGGTTTTGAAACAGGCGATGGAAAAGGCTTTAAAACCCATGATCGAGGCTTTTAAGTGAGAGAAAAGCGGGCAAATTGCCCGCTTTTTTTATGAGATGACTATTAGAATAATAATCGACTCCATTAATGAATCCTTAATTGACTCCGTAAATGGAGTCGATTCATAGTCGGGATTCACGTTTTGGAGTGAACCCAAATGCCTATCGCTGATCATGGCGGCTATGTGCCGCCCGAAAACATTCTCGCGACGGAAGCCGCACCAAAGCAGTTCGTGGACGCCAAGGCCAAGAAGCCTTCCAATCGGCTGGTGATATGGGTTGCCGTTGCCGTGCCGCTGGCATGGATTGGCTACAACGTCTCCGAAGGCCAAGGCTACCGCGCGGCTGTGAAGGAACAGCTTCGGAGCGAGCTTGTCGCCTCATGTGACGCGACCTGCCAGAACAACAACAAGATCTGCCGCGACCTGTTCGGGATCGACTACGGTCCGGATTGCATGAACAAGAACCGTGAACTGAACGGGCTAATTTCCGAGGCCAAGAAGCGTCAACTGGACGAAGGCTTTGCCCGCAACACCGCGCTGAACGCCGATGTCATCCGCCACGGCGGTGTTTGGACCGACGCCGACAAACGAGCCAAACAGGCCAATGAAGACCTGATGGACGCACCCGTTGTCGTGACCTATCTCGGAAGACGATATCAGAGCGCTAAATAAGCTCGCATTGGAATAAACCTGTTTACGATATCGGGGAAGGCGACATCCGGAGACGATTTGCCTCCCCTAAATATGAATGCCGATAACAGATTGTCGGTACTCTCAAGTGAGCCGCTACGGGGTTGATGATGCCCCGTAGCGGTTTTCTCATTTCCAAGCCGTCTTGAGCGTCTTCAATTGCTTGTCAATATGTTCGCGTAAATCCGGTCCTTTAACCTCTTTATAAATGAAGTAAACGACTTCCTTCTCCACATCCTCATAAGTTGCGCCGCTGGCCTTTGCATCTTTGAGGCCTTCCTTGAAGCGCTGTTCGTCAAGATAATGACCCGCAAGAATACGGTCAGCGAGACCGAACCAACCCGGTAAACCTTCCTTCCAAGACATATCTTTAATTCTCCTTATGTGTTAAGACGAGGAGACAGATACGGCGACTTTTCAGCTTCTTCAAGAGGAACTCGGTTCGGCATGTGACATAGGACACACGCTAACTTTGTTACACAATGTAAAATGACCCGACTATTTCCGCTCTAAGAAGCAGGCGGGGATGTTGGCGGTCCGATAATCGGAGACAGGAGGGTTTTTGTCGCTTTCCACTCGTCTTTCAAAACGAGCCGCGATTTCTCAATGACGTCATCATATTTGCCCGACCATTTCTCAATTGACAGATACTTCCCAGAGTCGTCAGGTCTGAGACCTTGTGCGTCAATTAGGCCGGGGATTGCCTTCAGAAAGTCCTTCTCGTGAGGGGACGGGTCAGGATTGATCCGAAGCTTTATTCGGCTTAGCAGCCTTCTTGCCTCAAGATAATGCTCCAACATCTCTTTCGGAGGAGGGCTTTCAAAGTCGAGGCGTTCACCCCGCGATTCATTGGTATCTTTGTAAAGCCGTACGTATCTCTCAGCAGAAGAACAATATTGGCTTATATCATTTCTAAGTTCATTTATCCAATTCTGCCTGAATTCAGCTATTTTGTTTGAATAAGCGTATTGGGCGGCCAAATTCGCAGTTGCCAACGCCGTTTCGACTGTCCTGTTGTTGGTCGCTATAGCTGTTTCGACTGTCTTGTTGTTGGTCGCTATAGCTGTTTTGGTAGTCCATCGAACCCCTAAAAAAGTGCCAATAGCGCTCATGGCTCCTACTGTTAGAGAGGCCACCACAGCGTTGGCCGTAATGGCATACCAGAGGTCGGTAATTACAGGTGCGATTTCAGGCATGCATCCCTGCGACTTTGGTTTGCACTGTTAATACCACCATCATGTACAAAAAGCAGAAAAATGGCAGAAAAATTTCAAAGGGTATACGCCAAGCGTCGGACTCCGGATTCCCCCATGCCCGTCGAGTTTGTCCGGGTAAAATGTCAAAGTAAACGCTCGCTAACGTCAATAGTCTACGGATTTAGTAGGCTGACGAAGGAGGGTTATTATCCGGATGGAAAGCCGAAGGCTCAGGCCGAAGGCACAGATGTTTTGTCCAATAGGGCAGGGTCATTCGGACGCGTCCGCGATGCTATCCGATTGCGTCCAATAAAATGGTATTGACATTGTGGACAATTAGATTCAGAACGTCTTAGAACCTATCGGACGAATGGACACATCATGATCATTGGGTATGCCCGTACATCAACGCTGGAACAGAAAGCCGGCTTGGACGCTCAGCTACGGGACTTGGATACTGCCGGGTGTCAGAAGGTCTTCAGCGAGCAGATATCGTCTGTAGCGAAGCGGGAAGCGCTGGAAACGGCCATTGATTATCTTCGCGATGGCGACACGCTCACGGTGACCAAGCTTGACCGGTTTGCTCGATCCATGCGCGACCTCATTCAGTTGATGGACAAGATTGAAGCCAAGGGTGCTTCGCTGCGCATCTTGGCAATGAATTTGGATACGGCGACGCCAACCGGCAAGCTGATGTTGAACGTTCTTGGATCGGTTGCGCAGTTCGAACGGGAAATGATGCTGGAACGTCAACGCGAAGGGATTGCCAAAGCCAAATCAGAAGGTGCCTACAAAGGCCGTAAACCATCTGCCAGCCTCAAGGCCGATGATGTTCGCAAGCTTCATGCCGAAGGCAAAAACCCGTCTGAGATTGCGAGGGAACTCGATATCGGTAGGGCAAGCGTCTATCGGGCCATTCAGGGCTGACGCAACGTCATATCCGGGTTTGATTGAGGGCAGGGCGGACTTGTGTTCGCCCTGTTTTCGATTTTGGATTTTTGTGTTCGGCTTTTTTTCTTCAAGCTCATTCGGGCTTTTTTTGCACAAGGTCGATTGGGTTGGTTGGGTCAAGGTCGATTAGCTGATTTATTCAGTGGCAGTATCATTGGACATAGAAGAAGTCTGACGTAATCTTCCGGCTTCATCGTTCAATCATGCGAGCATTGGGTATGGCCAGCGAATTAGAGAATCCCAATCTTCTTCAAGCCGATATTCTCAGTGGGGCAGCGAAGAATGTCATTCCCAATGCCTCTATAAGATGTCCTCACTGTAGGCATGTCGGGTCATTCGGTGCGATGAATGGAGGATACACGTATATAAAATATGGGCGGGCAAACGATCCAAGACAAAGGCCGGCTTATGAATACGTAGCTGCAATTCGTTTTTGTCCTAACATTCATTGTAATGGTTTGATTTTAACAGTTGGTGCATACGGTAAACCTCAACCATATCTCGTTATGCCACCTGAATTACTGGATTTCTCTCCTGATAACATCCCTGAAGGAATAGCGGACGCACTTACTGAAGCGATAGCATGTCATGCGGCTGAAGCTTATCGAGCATCCGCGATCATGGTTCGACGGGTGCTTGAGATGATTTGCGAGGATAACAAGGCGGATGGTAAGACGCTGCATGATCGGTTGAACAATCTGAAGACATCGCTGATGATTTATAAAGAGCTATTCGATGCGATGATGGAGTTGAAGACTCTCGGTAATGACGCGGCGCATGTTGAATCGAAAGCGTATGATGAAATATCCAAGGATGAAGCTACAGCCGGTATTGAGTTGATTAAGGAGATATTGAAGTCTCTCTACCAGATGAAGCATTTAACCGGCATGCTCACTCGATTCAAGAAGATTTAATCTTAATTACGTTTTGGGCGCGGGTTTCTTGGGGCTGAAGGTTTTCGGGTAAACTATCACGCTTTAGGGGGCGGTATGTATCGGATCATTATCGAAGGGGTTGAAGATGATCAGATATGGTCTGCGATGGCGGCTATCAGGCGGGAATTCAGAGAGCATGCCGTTTTAATTGATCGCTTGCGACAGGTGATTAACGAGGCACGTCACTACAATCAATCGTACAAGCTTCCGGACACGTGGCGATGTTGGGTTGAATGGAACGGCAGGCCGTTGGGAGGCATCGTCACGCCTTCCATGCTCGCCAATACAGTCAAATTGAGAATCCCAGACCTCACTTAGTTGACCATTTCTGTACGTGGCGCATATTCTCCGTCCATCAATCATGACGGAGTACAAATAATGGCACGCGGTAGGAAAGCGGGAATACGAACTGAAGCTTCTGTTGAGAATGTCGAGGCATCTCATCGGATCGTTCAGACAATCAATGGGATCGATATCGAGGAAGGTATTCCGGTTCCAACCGGACAACGGACTCGTCAGAGCAAATATCCCTATGAGCTATTGGGATTGAACCAATCGTTCTTCATACCGGGAATGAAGGCGAAGTCGTTCACGTCGTCGGTTTACGGCCGGAACAAGAAGGGCGATAAGAAGTGGAAAGCCGCTGACTTTGAACGCGAAGGTGTGGCGGGCGTACGGGTCTGGCGGATTAAGTGAGCTAACCACAACGACAGGTCGATTCAGCGTTAGACAGAATCGGCCAATCCCGCTAATCGCGTTCCCGCCTTAGAAAATCATTGGATCAAATCGAGCCGGTCGAAAGATCGGCTTTTTCTTTGTGCGGCTGTTGCGCGGCGGCACGGTCAAAGCATCTCACATAGTCCATCGGCGTTTTTGAACGCGGGCAGGGATTTTTGTACGTGCGCCGCATGACCGCATTTGTCGGCTCCGCTTGCAATGACCTTAACCAAGCAAGTATACATCGAAATACAACAATATATTGTGTTCGTAATTGCCGCTTTAATCAAAGTATAGATATACAAAAAATAGGGAGTGTGTAACAAAAATTCAAATATTTTTATAATTTTTGGCGTATATGAATGCTTGACCTGCAATAGATAAGCGTATAGACCGTGCTTCACGGCGCGACATGGACTGCGTAAGCGGTCAATCGCGGGGTATTTACAATAGCAGGATACCGCAATGACTATGAATCGAATACCGAGTGAACGGCAGCTTGAGACTATGGGATATCACAATCAATGGGACGTGCTGGATGTATGGGCGCGCGATCTCCGCGAAGAGATTGATGGCATTCAATCCGGCTACATCATTCCATGGAACGGCAGCACCAAATCGGGTCTGCTCGCAGCATCCAGACGCCGCTTGAAGCGGGTGTATCGCTTGGCTGATCAGTTCGGCCATTACGTCGGTCAAGAGGTGCCGCAATGAGTGATGAAAGCGGCGCGGCGGAACCGAAGGTAGGCGGCTCGCCTGAAAACGGCGCGATCAAAATTCGAAACCCTTTCACCAACAAAGATGTGGTTCTGACTTCACACGGGAACCACGGAGCCGCATCCGATGACGCGGTAACCGCTGAATCCGTCGTCGTTCACGTCGGTCATCAAGGCTATTTTCTCAGCTATCATCTGATGGCCGGAATGACGGTCGGCGATAATCTGAAGCTGGCCGATAAGGCGTCAGCCGCTTACAAGTTCGAAGCTATGTCTCGCGAAGAAAAAGAGACTATTATGCGTTTTGTTCAGGAGTGTCTTAAAGATAAAGCAAGACTGTGCGTCTACGGATTCAACGACGATGGCACTGTAGACGAAGAAGACAGGCACTTCCTACCGGACGATGACTCAGATTCCGATGACGATGACAAGCACGGCTACGCGATTTCGGATGAAAATGGTAATTTTATCCATACCTTCGCACTTGGTGAAGGTGCGGAGGAGATGTATGACATTGGGGAGGAAAAATCCTGCGTCTTTTATTCGCAGTCTTATAATTGGCGAGATGCTATGATTTTGGCCAGTCAGCATAAGGCGCAACTCATCTGTGACGTCGTGCTGGCACTGACTGGTGAAAAACTGAGTGTCCGCAAACTCACTGTTCTCATCGATTAGGGGTCTCGCTTTATAAATACTGTCGATCAATTCAGACCGGCAGTATGACCTTACACGACGACCAGCGCGCCATTGAACAGCGTGCCTACGACAATTCACTGACAAGACAGACACGCGCACTATCACGCGCCGCCAACAACCACGCCACAGCCGACTTACGACCCGGTCGATATTTGGCCGGGTCTTTTCATGCGGCCATGGTCCAGCCCGTCGATAACTTCATCAACCGGCCGGCATCACGTGGCCGTTTCCTCAAAGTCTCCACGACGCTGAAGGCATGCGGCCTTAGCGCCGACGTAGTCAGCCATATTGCGGCGAAGGCCATTATTAACACGCTGGCGCTCTCGGATCGGCCCGTTCGTCGTATCAGTCTGTACCATGCCGTTGGGGACGCACTTCACGATCAGTGGCGCGTCGATAAATTCCAAACAGTTTCGGAACGCCGGGCACTCGTCCGGAAGCTATGTCGGGATTTCGACCGTCGCAATTATTCACGCTCGAAGCGCAAAGAGACGATTAAAAGCTATTTCGCCGCTGAGATGGTGAACTGGCAGGGCTGGACGCGGGCAGAGAAAGTCCAGATCGGCCGCGCCTTGGTCGAACTGTTCCAGCGCCATACCGGAATGCTCGAATTCTCCGGCAAGCGGGATGAGTTCATAGGCGCGTCGCCGGCTCTCGTTTCTAAGATCGCGAATGTTCTGTCACGCGATGCCAAGTCTTGGATTCTCAAGCCGCCGATGGTCGTTGACCCTGTCCCATGGAACAAGGGCAATTTGTTTAAAGGCGGATATCAGACCGACGCTTTGGCGTACCCTCTGATCAAACGCGCCAAGACGTCGGACGTCGCTCGCCTCATGGCGTTGCCTGACGAACCAATTGACGCCGTGAATGCGATCCAAGCGACGCCGTTTCGGATCAATCGTCAGATGCTTGAAGCGGTGGAGTGGAGCTTTCGTACCTTCGACAAGCAAGTCGGTAAGTTGCCGGGATCGAGCGATCTCGAATTGCCACGGCTGGACGATTGGCGGGCCACAGACGAGGAGTCGAAGAAGATGCATTTGTTGCGCCGATACGAAATCCGTGAAGAAAATCGGCAGTCCCGAAGCAAGCGGCTCGCCGTCAACATGGCTTTGTCGGTTGCCCGCGAATATCAGGGATACGAACGGGTCTACTTTCCGGTTCAACTCGATACCCGTGGTCGCCTCTACGCCGTGCCATCATTCCTGAATCCACAAGGCAGCGAGTACGTCCGCAGTCTGATCGAATTCGCGGACGGGTTGCCGGTCGAAACGCATGAGCAATTGAACTGGCTGGCGATCAATGGTGCGAACGCATACGGTCAGGACAAAATAAGCCTGCATGCTCGATACGAATGGGTCATCGAAAATGAAGAGATGATCTTGTCTGTTGCCGACAATTATAGAGAAGATCATCGTTGGATGCGTGCCGACGAACCCTTCTCATTCTTGAGATTTTGTTTCGAGTGGCAACGGTACAAGACAGAGGGGCTTGGCTTTACGTCTCACTTTATCTGTAGCGTTGATGCAACATGTAGCGGTCTACAGCATTACGCCGCAATGACGCGTGACGAAGACTTAGGCCGCGCCGTCAATCTTGTAAAGAGTGCTTTGCGACAGGACGTGTACGGTGATGTCGCCGTGGCAACCACCATCCGACTTGTGAAGGATCGCAACGCCGGCATGAAGCCCGCTTTTAAGATCAAGGGGGAGATGATCGAGGCCGCTCCTGATGCTCTCTTGAAGCTGGGGATTGATCGAGCGCTTACAAAAAAGACCGTGATGACGACGGCGTACAACAGCAGGTTCTATTCCGCGTTGACGTTTGTTCGCGAGGCCGTGGCGGAAAAGCTGAAGAGCGGCATTCTTCCGACGTGGAACAGGGCGGACGCCGGGATCGACTCGGCCACGCTGACGTATCTCGCTCAGCAAATTTGGCTGAGTGTGGAAGCCTGCCTTGGCCGTGCCAAACAAGCGATGCGTTGGCTTTCGGCCGTGGCACTGGCCCATGCAAAAGCCGAAAATGAACAGGGCAGGGTGGACGAACCACTATCATGGACAACGCCGGACGGCTTCGTTGTCCGCTACCTTCACAAGAAGCAGAAAAGAACTCTCATTCATACTGTCTTCGATGGCCACCTGATTGATCTGGTTTCATATAAAGACGACAGGCTTATTGATCCACGTAAGATGAGTTCGACTTTTCCACCGAATTTCATTCATTCAATGGATGCAACTCATTTAAGAATGTCAGTGAATAGGGCAGTTCGAAACGGAATTACATCGTTTGCTGTAGTACACGATTCATTCGGATCGCATGTTGCATCAATGCCTGACTTCGTAACTCAGATCAAATCGGCCTTCGTTCAGCTTTATAAAAGTGACGTCATGGCGGATTTACAAGCCGCGTATCAACATCTCGAAATCAAGGTTCCGATACCAATGAAAGGGAATTTGAATCTGAGTGAGATGGTTGATAATGAATATTGCTTTTCTTAAGTATACTTGAATCTATATTATAGTCTATACATCATTCACTATCACGACAGGTCAACTCGATAAACATGAGGCCGTAAGGCCGAAGGTGAGCAACGCGAACCAGTGAGTAGCATTTGAAGTCGGTTTATTCACCAAAGACAAATATTCAGTATGAGTGAAAAGATGTATTGAAAAGGTAGATACGAGATTTCTTTTCAAAAGGTTTTGTATCGACTACGTCTACACTTGATTTCTATTCAAGACATCTATTCAAAAAATCTCTTGGCTCCACTCATTGACTGGACGTCAAATCGTGGAATGGTGTGATTCGATACAGGAAATCGAGTTTGAAGTCAAGACTTTTTTATGAATCTGAATGATATCAATGACTTAGTATTTCATTTCACTCTTGACAATCGAAGTGATTCGTGTCTGTTTTTTGTGATCACAAATGAATCTGGTGACGTGATATGGATTCGATTCCTCGTCGTCACCTTCGATTGAGTCTGAGGCCAAGGGCCGAAGGTTCGGACGCAGGACGAACAGTGAATAGCCTCTTCGATGTCGCCTTTGATGACAGGGTGACATGCCCTTTTTGATCTTCAATTTCGTATCAAATTTTAAGATCAAAAATCCTTGGGGGGAAAACCTTTAAGGAAAGGGGGGAAACGAAATTTTGTAAAAGATTCTTTTTATAGGATTCCTTGTCATAGATTTCTCTTTTTAAATTTTTTGATTCTGAATTTTTGTTTTTGAATTGATATGGGGGATTGGGAAGGGGGGAATTGAACCCACTCCAATCGCGTCTCAGTCAGCCTCGACACACCGAAAATCGGAAATGGCCGTAAAGGGGCCGTAGACGGCCAAGATTGGGGCGGGGGTACCACGTGGAGCTTCTGACGCGAGTTTGCCGCGTACGGCCTTCCCAAGGCACTTAGAATCGATTTTAAAATTGAGTGTAGGATGCAATTGACTGCGTCGCTATTATTTCACGGTTTTTGGAGGGTGTCAAATTCGGTCCTTGACTTTTTCCGGCCAGTTGCCGTATGGTCAACGCTCGTCACTTGGGAATGGCTGTTGTCCTGTTCCCAGATCGACCCATGACGGCGCTTGGATCGAGCAACCCTTTCGTCCACATTGGCAATGCAAAGCCCGACGAAGCCGGTTGCTGGACGCGTTCGGTCCCCAACGGATCACGTAAGGCGCGAGCGCCAACGGACGGCGATGACAGCACCAATCGCATGTCGCCCAAACCCACCCGCCATTCTGGCGCTGGAGATAGCCGAGGGTAGGCACGTCGCTATCGCGGAGGGTTTGCCATTCAAGCACCATGGGTTAGATCATGCGCGACGAATGAGTACGAAACAAGAACATCCAATGAGTATACGGATGTAAACCTGTGGCCCCGGACCTATTGCGGTAAATTGAGTAGTAGTTTAAGTAATATCTACAATCGTTTAAGAACAATAAGAATAAAAAGTGACGATTACTATCATAATTGAGCCGGCCTATGGCGGTGACTACCGCGCTTACATTGAAGATCGTTTGATTGGGCGGTTCGCCCAGCCGTTTTTTCAGACCGCGCGGGTGCTCTTGCGACAAGGCGTTGACCCGGAAACCAAGATCGAGATGCGCCACAAGGGATCAAGCATCGTCGCACTTCGATCCACCGTTGGTGCTGCGTCCAAGCTCATTGCAGCCGAACACTGCTTCTTGCTGTGGAAAGCGCGAACCAAAATCTAAATATTTCGATGCTCGCTCACGTCGAACGGGCAAAAATACACTTGAGAAACGACATTTTGACCCGACTAACCCACTCCTGCAAGGGCCAGGCCCTTACCAACATCTCGCTATCACAAACCGCTGATGGGACTGTTGCCGAACCCGTCAAACCGACTTGTGCGACTTGCCGATTTGCGAGCGAACAAAAAGCGAATTTCCTCGGCTACCGCGACAGGATTTATTGCGGGGTTCGCCTGCCGCCCTTCGTCGCCACACCCGACCAACATCGATACCTACCATCAAACGCCGTCTGTGACCTCCACAGGCCGAAGGACTGATGTGCTCGCCTTGTCCAATGCCCCCTTTGCCGCCACTTGAAAGCGTGCTCACCAATCCCGATCCGAGGTTCTTGAATCTTCCGGAGATACGGACCCGCTACAACGTCGAGTACGAGCCGCGCCGTCATGTCGTCCACCTTATCCCCAAACCAATTAATCCCGTCGAGTTCTTGTTGAACGGCCCGGAAAGCCTCACGGCTTCAGAGCCGGAACCGATCACGATTCCGATGGAAGACTTTAAATCACTGACAAACAATGGAACTAAACCGAATAAAATACGGCACAATCCGTGAAGATGGAAAAATATTCCAACAGTATCTAAAGAGGGGCGATAAGCGCATCGAACTGTGGTTGTCACCTGAAGCTTTCGCCAGAACCAAAGCCAAGGTGACGGCAGATCATCAGAAGCGCTACGCGGCCAATCCTGAAAAGTATAAAGATGCTGTTCTCCAATGGCGTCAGGCCAATCCGGACCGGTACAGAAAGCACCAGCAGTCCTTCGACCATCAGACGCATCCGGATATCTTCCATTTCAAGCGTGCGTTGAACGCTGCCAAGAACAGAGCTAAACGCAAGGGTTTGGAATTCGATATAGACCTCGATTACATCATCTCGATATTTCCGGCTGACCGCGTTTGTCCGGTATTCGGAATGACGATGCAATGGGGACGGATGGCAGGTCGTTATAGTTCCCCGTCTATAGACCGTATCGATAACGAGCGTGGATATGTACCCGGTAACATTTGGTGGATTAGCTGGTCTGCCAATTCCCAGAAGAGACAAAGTGACCTTGGTACATTCCTCACAAGATCACGAAGACGTAAGACAATAAGCCATCTGAACTAACGTATAGCACCAATTTTATAAATATTGAGAAGGGGAGTTGCCAACGCAGCTTCCCTTTTTTGGTGTTTGCCTCGGATAAGGACTTATGGAGAAGGCGGATAAGATAATTGATTACGCGGATTATATCGGAACCTTTGTCGCGGAAGCAGTCCTATCGGAAGACAAACGCGCAAAAGTATTGCTCTTCAAAACAGCAAAACTTCTGATCGACGCCATGAAAGTCGAAGTGAAGGCGAGAGGCAAAATCAAAGAAGCCTAAATAATCCAAGAAACCAATAATCGAACGGGTCATAGATGGCAGTCGAAGAAGGCGCATTGGTGGAATGCATAAACTCCACCGAAACGAAGCTACTCACCAACGGTATGAAATACACCGTCAAGCAATCGCTTGAAGTGTGTGGACGACCAATCCTCATATTGGAGGAAATTAAAGGTGCGTGGCCAGTACAGCGTTTCAAGTTGGTTTCGGAGTAATAACCAACTGGAATCGTAAACAGAATACCAATGCAAGACTACGCCGTTTATATCACCATCAATATTGCCGAACCCGATAAGTTCTATGTCGGCATGTTCCGACTGAGACACACCTCCCATGATGCGTATTACCTCGGATCGGGACGCAACATCACAGCAGCCATTAAAGAGCTTGGTCGCGCAGCATTTCGCAAGACCATTGTGGCACGGTTCGAAACCCTTGACGAAGCCGGCGAGGTAGAAGCCGCTCTCATCGAAGCGCTTGACCCGTTTTACAACATCGCTCCCGGTGGAAGACAGGGGAGTGGTTTGTACCTCCAAGAGTACCTTCGCCAACATCCCGAAGCCCGGCTTCCTTCCTATAGTCTTGAAGCCCGCGCCAAGCACGCCGCTGCCATGCGAGGCCGTAAGCTCTCTGCTTCGCATCGCGCCAAGCTTCGCCGGCCAAAGTCTACGACGGTGAACATGCGTGGTCCGAAGTCGGCTTCCCATCGCGCCAGCTTTTCCGCCGCTCGCCGTGGAGACATCCGAATTACGGACGGCATTTCCAATCGCATCATCCGCGATCTTGCCGACATGCCGGCCGGCTGGCGTCGCGGTCTCACGCGCAAGAATTCGACCCGCACTATCACACACTAAATAAGATCATTCATGGCAAGTTTACGAGATTTAAAACCCAAGTTCATTGAAGACAAGAGCAAGCCGGACGCTCCGTTTATCGATGAAGCGCTAATCAACTTCCTCGAATACCTATACCGCGATCAATATCCAACTGACCTGTCCATTTCGGATCGTCAGATTTGGTTCAAGGCAGGGCAGATCGACGTCGTACGCATGCTCAAAAAGCTTCGGGAAGAACAAGTTCAACCACGCTAATAATAACGAAAGACACAAACTTAATGTGCAGTTCCTCACCGCCTCCAATTCAGTTGCCGGCGACACCGCCTCCGCCCCCGCCTGTTTTAAGCCAAGACGCGCCACAGCAGGCTTCGCCAACGACTTCTGACAACCTGAAGAAGCAGGCGACCGGAACGCGTCAGTATCGCACAGGACTTTCTATTGGCGGTGCTCAGACATCCAGCACCAACAATGGCCTTGGCATTTCACAGTAAGACTTCTGACACGTGTCCAATAACAAGACGGGTACACTTAAAGCCCGCTATTCAAGCCTAACCTCGGATCGTCAGATTTACCTCGACAGAGCTATTGAAGCTTCTCGTCTGACGATCCCGACTTTGATCCCTGAAATGGGTCACAACGCTGCCACGCGCTATTACACGCCTTGGCAGAGCGTTGGCGCGACTGGCGTCAATAATCTCGCGAACAAGATGCTGTTGGCCTTGCTGCCGCCGAACCAAGCTTTCTTCCGTCTGCGCATCGATGAATACACCGAAGACAAACTTGCCGGCACTCCCGATCAGAAAGCTTTGATCGAAGAGGGCTTAGCCAAGGTTGAACGGGCAATTCAGGACGAAATCGAAACATCGGGCTTGAGAAGCCCGATCTTCAACGTTTTGCGTCACCTTATCGTCGGCGGAAATTGCTGCCTTATCCTGCCGAAGGATCAACCTGCCCAAGTCTTCGGGTTGTACCACTATGTGACCGTCCGGGATTCCTACGGGAATATGCTCGAAACGATCACCCGCGAAGTCATCGATAAAGCAACCGCACCCGCTGAAATTCAAAGCCTGATCGGCTTTGCCACTGACGATGACGATGACGAGGATACGAAGCATCCCAGACCATCGGACGGTGACCGGGATGACGAAATTGAACTTTACACGACCTATTATCGTGCCGGCGAGAAAATCCATTCGTATCAGGAAGTGTGCGGGCAGATCGTACCGGGTTCGGAAGGCTCTTGGCCTATCGACAAAGCTCCGATCATGGTCCTTCGCTGGACGCATGTTGACGGCGAGAACTACGGACGCGGTCACGTCGAAAGCGTCATTGGTGACCTGATCAGCCTTGAAGGGTTGTCCCGCTCGATTGTCGAAGCTTCGGCGGCAGCGGCCCGTGTTGTCTATGTCATTTCACCGAACAGCCAAACGCATCACAAGGATTTCGCCCAAGCCGAAAGCGGCGACGTCATCAGTGGTGACGTTCAAGGTGGCGTTCCACAGGGTATTGGCGTTGTCCAGTCGGGCAAGCAAGCCGATCTCTCGATCACATTCCAAGCCGCTCAGAAGCTCGAACAGCGTCTTGCACTGGCCTTTCTTGTGAACTCTTCCGTCCAGCGTCAGGCAGAACGCGTGACCGCCGAGGAAGTCCGCTTCATGGCACAGGAACTCGAAACGAGTTTGGGCGGTGTCTATAGCCAGATGGCAACCGAACTTCAGCTTCCTCTCGTCAATCGCATCATGGCGAAGATGACGCAGGAAAAGAAGCTTCCCGGTCTGCCTAAAGGGGTGGTCAAACCTGCGTTGACGACTGGATTAGACGCACTCGGCAGAGGTAACGATACCAATAAGTTACTGAACTTCATTCAGGCCATTAGCCAAATGCCGTCTGCGATACAGATGATCAATTGGTCAGAAGCGATGTCCCGTCTCTCGACGTCCATGGGCCTCGATCCAAGCAACCTGATCAAAACGCCCGATCAGTTGGCCGCAGAACAGCAGCAAGCCGCACAAGCTCAGCAGATGGCCACAATGGCCAACATTGCGAAGACCGCGTCGCCGGCCGCCGTCAAAGCCATCTCAGATCACTACCAACCCCCAAATAATAATCCTACTCCATCGCAATAATCCATGACTGACGACAATATTCATTCAATTCCAGATTCCACGTTCGAACACACAATTCCTACCGCAGACGGCCCAGCAAAAACCCTTCTCGACAGAGCGGCAGCGCTTGGGATTGATGTAAACAACATCGATCCAACCGCAGATTCTCAGACTGCCGATTTCAAACCGAAGGCCAAGACCGATCTCATCCTTGGGAAGTTCAAGACACAGACCGATTTCGAAAAGGCGTATGTTGAACTTGAACGCAAGATGTCCAAGGGCGAGAAGATCGAGGCCAGCGGCGAAGCCGTTCCGAATATCGATGACGCCGAAGACGCCGATTCCACGACCTCAGACGCTGTACCGGCCGAAGCCGCGAAGGATGTCGTTGAGAGTGCCGGTCTCAACTTCGACGCTCTCGCGACCGAATATTGGGCCAACAACGGTCTGTCTGACGACTCATATGCCAAGCTCGAGAAAGCCGGCATTCCGCGTGCCATGGTCGATCAATATGCAGCCGGTCAACAGGCGCTGATACAGGCGGAACGCACTCAGGTTTTCAGTATCGTTGGTGGCGAAGACATTTACAAGGCCATGCAGACATGGGCAATCGCCACCCTGCCACAGGCCGAACGCGAAGCCTACACGCAGGTCGTGAACAGCGGCAATGCGAATGCTCGCGATATGGCGGTGCGCGGCTTGTTCGCTCGATACAGCGCCGAACATTCGCTTGAACCGACAACCAAGATATCGGGTTCGCGTACCGCAGCAGATAACAAGGCATTCAAGTCTTATGCCGAATTGACCAAGGCGATGAGTGACGCCCGCTACAAAAAGGACTCGGCTTATCGGGAGTCCGTACAGCGCCGCCTCGCCAACTCAGACCTATAATCTTATGGCGAAGGAACGAGACTACAAAAAAGAGTATCGCGACTATCATTCAAAGCCGGAACAGATCAAAGCCCGCTCTAATCGCAACAAGGCCCGCCGTCTCGCTATCGATAAGCATGGAGAGGCAGCCGTGAAAGGGAAGGACGTCGATCATAAAGACGGTAATCCGATGAACAACGATCCTCGTAACCTCGGCTTAATGTCACCAAGTAAGAACAGAGCAAAACACTAACTTATTTCAAAGCGGCTCCGAAACGAGCCGCTATTTTTTCACCTATAAAATAATCAGTTTCATAAATAGAAATACAATTGGAGAAACAACCTTCCAGCCTTTGAAGACTCGGGTGCGCCTAAGTCGATAAGACAACTGCCGATAGCGTCTTAGTTTCGAACAATAACCAGAACAATAATCGAAACCGTAGCTTACGACAAAAAGTCGAAGCCGCAAAATAATAAGAAAACTATGGCTGACGCAACTCCGGCCCGTTGGGGTCAAGTTAATGGCAGCGGCGATACGACCGCGCTATTCCTAAAGGTGTTCGGCGGAGAAGTTCTGACTTCTTACGAAAACACTACAATGATGAAAGACCGTACGCAGCTTATCGACTCCAAGGGCGGTAAGAGCGTACAGATTCCTATCGTTGATAACATTGTTTCCGGATATCACACCGCTGGTGCTGAAATCCTCGGTAACAGTGCTAACATCAATGAACGTGTGATCATTCTTGATAACACGCTGTATACCTCATCGTTTATCGATGACTGGGATACGATGATTTCCCAGTATGACTATTCCGGCGTTATCTCCAATAAAATGGGATATTCGCTGGCAAATATGTATGACAAAAATATTTTCTCGCTGGCGATCAAAACCGCTCATGATACTGGTGCCGGTGGTACTGGTCTTGGTTCGGTTCCCGGTCAGGGAAATGCTCAGGTTCAGACCCTTGCGAACGCTTCCTTCACGATCAGCGACATTCGCGCCGCTGTGAAGTCCGCCGCCACAGCCTTTGATAAGAAGAATGTGCCGAAGGAAGACCGCTATCTCGCCGTCACTCCCGACGTGTATTACATGTTGCTGGACGACGATAAGAACTTGAACTCTCTGTACAGCGTACCCGCTACCGGTTCTTGGTCCGCTGCCAAGCTTCCTCCGGTTCTCGGTTTCGAAATCTTCCCGACGAATAATCTTCAGGTCGATTTTACCGGCGTCTCCGGAATGCTGTCGAAGTACACCTACAACGCTTCGAAGGTGCAGGCTCTCGCATTCCACAAGGATGCAATCTGGACCGCTCAGGCGATGGGTATCAAGACGAAAGTTACCGATGACCCCCGTCGTCTCGGTAAGCTGATGGTCGCTTCAACCATCGTTGGACATCAGGTCGTTCGTCCTGAAAGTCTTTACTCGATTGAATCTCCGTAACGGCTACGATCAAAGCAACCTCCAAGAGTTGAAAAAGGCAGGGCGAAAACCCTGCCTTTATTGCGTTTAAATATCCCGTGGCAATTTCGCCACGAACACACTTGAGAACCCCTTTCATATGACGACTACGACTTCCCTTATTCCACCGGACGTCTCGACTGATCGATAAATACAGACAGTCATATTTTCTGTCTTGAAGGGAGTAGGGCGCTTTCCTACTCCCTTTTTTATTTCCTGATCGGTTTATGTACGACAATACAATTCCTTCCAATTTACTCGACGCGATTAATCTTTGTCTGACTTCGATGGGCGAGCCGCCCGTCAACACGACCAATCCTGACGAGCTACCTCCCGACGCTGTGAATGCGCTTGGCTTTGTCCAGCGTTCGAACCGTGATGTTCAGGCTTCGGGCTGGCACTTTAACACCGAGGTTATGACGCTATCGCCGGACGTGGATGGCTTCATTCAGCTTCCCATTAATGTCGCCAAAGTCGATACCGTAGGAACTTCAAAATCGGTTGACGTCGCTCAGCGCGGTCAGAAGCTCTACGACCTTCGCAACAACACATTCGTCTTCACTCAGCCCCTGACTGTCGAGATCGTTCAGATACTCGACTTTGAAGACACGCCGCTTGTCTTCAGAAACTTTGCCGGAGTTCGCGCGGCCGTTCTTTATCAGCAGAGCATCTTGGGCGATCCCGTCACGGACGGTGCATTGCAAAGACGCATGCAGGAAGCTTGGGCACAGCTTCAGCGTGACGAAGCCAATCAGGCTGACTCCAACATCTTCACCGACAATCTGTCCACCGCCTCGATCCTGTATCGCGGTGGCAGATATCTTGGCCGTCGGGGATGAAGTAAATGCCCCTCGGCACGACCCCGCTTTCCAATTTCTATACCGGCATTTCCCAACAGCCCGCTACGCTCAAGCTTGCGTCATCGGCTGAAGATATCAAGAACGGCTGGCTTTCTGTCGTAACCGGTGCCTCGAAGCGTCCACCTTCCGAACATCGTTTTGCAACCGGCATTTCGACGTCTGCCACGTCTGTCTTCTCCTACCTGATCGACCGGAATTCTTCATACTCGTATCAAGTTCTGATCGACGGAACGACGCTGAAGGTTTTCGACCTGACGACGGGTGTTGCACAGACTGTCAACTTCCCGGACGGTACGGCTTATCTCACGGCAACAACCGATCCTGTCAGGGATTTCCGCGCTGCCACGATTGGTGACACGACGTTTATTCTCAATCGAACCGTGACTGTCGAACCCGACGATTACGGCGAAATCGGTCCGTACGCCTTCACCTACACAACCGTTGTGGACTATGCGCATTTGCCTTCGTCGCCAACGACAGGCCAATACGTCTACGTCTCTTCGGAAGACAATTTCTATCAATATCAGGACATTCCGGCCGTTACCGAAGTTGACGAATGGTACCTTCAGGGGACCGTCAATTGGCAGCTTGGCGTCCCGGCCGGCTATACGCAGGTCAGTTCCCTTCCGCAGGTTGTCACGGTTGGTCAGAAGATTTGCGTTCTGCATGCCGGCCAAATCAAGCCCTACTACTACTGGAAATATCAGGGCATCGTGAAGGTTGCCGCCGCGCCTGCGACGCATGGTTGGGTCAAGATCGAGCAATACGACTTGCCGCGCACGGTTGCCGGACGACTGAATCCCAACAAGATGGGAACCATCATGGTTCTCGATTCAATCGCGAACGTCAATTATTCAGTGTACTTGAACAATGCACTGATCGCGAACTATTTGTCGCCCAAGGCGGTTGACGCAGCCAGTTCCATTCCGGGTACTCAGGACATCGCTTCGAACCTCATTTCGGCCATGACGTCCTTGCCAACTGGCGTCACGGTTACCCGCTATGGTTCGACTATTTCTTTCTCCGGCCTCAAATCCACAGATACACTCGTTGCCCAAAGCACGCGCGGCGACAAGATCATGCGGGCATATACACAAGAGATTGATGACTACAACAATCTGCCGCCGAACGAGGCACAGGGCCGGATTGTCCGGGTCAAGGGCGACGCCAAGACCAATGGAGACGATTATTTCGTCAGATATGACAACGGCCTTTGGATTGAAACATACGGCTATTCGCAGGCGAGTAAGCCGCTTGCCGGAACGATGCCTTATGTCCTTGTGAGAGAAGCTGACGAGACGTGGACCTTCCGTCAATTCGATTGGGATACCCGTATCGCTGGCGACATGGATTCCAATCCAAATCCCAGCTTCTTCGGGTTCACGCTGAATGACATCTTCTTTTATTCGAATCGCCTTGGTTTCGTTGCTGATACGAACGTAATTCTGTCGGAAGCCAATAACTATCACAACTTCTACCGCACAACATTGGTGACGCTGGTAGACAACGACGTGATTGACGTGACCGTTTTAGAGGGTGTCGATACGCTCTATTTCGCCAACCCGTATAATGACGACCTGTTGCTGTCTTCGGATCGCATGCAGTACCGCTTATCCTATTCGAACTACCTTGGTCCGAAGAACTTTCAGATTAAGTTCTCAACCGCGTTCAACATGGGTCGTGACGTCCATCCCGTAAACATGGGGGGATCGCTATACTTCGTTGACGACCGCGAAGAATACTCGTTTGCGAAGATTTTTGAATTCTATCCGAAGGGAAATTATACCGGCGATGACGCTGACGATGCAACCGGTCCAGTACCAAGCCTTATTCCTCAGGGAATTGCTTGCATGGACGGTTCAACACGTCTTCGTACCGTTGCCGTTGTATCGAAGAACGCCCCGAATTCCATCTACATGTATCACTACTTTTGGAACGGGCAGCAGAAAATTCAGAACGCTTGGTGTGTCTGGGAATTGCCGGACGTCACGAAAGTTCATTGGGTAGGTTTCAGCTTCAACTATCTGTATATGGTCGTGCAAAGACCCGAAGGTATCTTCACGGAACGGTTTTACATTGATGAAACCGTATCCAAAGACAGTGATGTAACCCGATATCTAATCGACCGACAAATCACGGAAGACGATGTCACGGTAAGCTATAACGCAACCACAAATCAGAGCACGATAACGCTGCCATTCGCCTATTCGTCCGATGTGATTGAAGTGCTTTCGAATGGTCCGGATTGGACGGATGCGCGCCATACCGTGACGAAGGTCGATAGCACGCACATAAAGGTTGACGATTACGACCTGACGACCGCGACGCGAATTCGTGTCGGTATCCCGTACACCTTTTCCTATACGTTCAGCACGCCGTACATCCGACAGCCAACCCGAACAGGTGAAGTTGTCGTCTTGGATGGCCAGCGCCTTCAGATGAAGTCTCTCACCCTACAGACGGTTGACACGGCGTTTTTCTCAGCACGCGTTTCATATCCCGGTCGCAGCGATATCGTCATCCCTTATGAAGCGATCCGGCTGGATGATCCGAACAATCTGATTTCCGGTCCGCTTGGGGCAGATCGCAAGATTCGTATTCCGGTTATGGGGAACAATACGGACCTCAAGCTTAGCCTTGAAAACGACTCCCCGTGGAATAGCCAGTTCACCAGTGCAGAGTGGACTTTTACGTTCAACATGCGCAACGGAAGGCGCATGTGATGGGCCAATATCTACGCCCGGCAACATTTGAGGATGTTGAGTTTATCGCGGCCAACATGCGTGCGGCAGATCGCATAGAATGCGCTGCGTTCGGTTTCGAACCTCTCGATAATATGATGACCGGACTAAAACAGGCCGCGATTAGCCTTGCCGTTGACGATCCGAAGACAGGTTTGCCAATTGGCATCGTGTCTGTTCACGCCGGGGGACTGATTGGCTTTTTGTCCACGGACGTCATAGCACAGTATCCAATAACTCTGCTTCGCCAGTCGCGCGCCCTCATAAATGAGCTTCATAAATACTCAGATAATGGCCGATTGTATAACTGGGTTTCCGCCAATAATGTCCTTCATTTACAGTGGCTGAAGTGGTTAGGGTTCACGATATACGAAGATAGGCCCGTAGAAGTCAATAATATATCTTTCTACCATTTCGAAAGATTTCCGGAAACCTAATCTCTATGTGTACAATTGCCGCCGCAGCAGGCTTCGGCCTTTCAGCGATTGGCCAAGCCGCAAGTTTCATGGGTCAGCAAAATCAGACTGACGCATACAATCAAGCCGCTCAGCAGAACGCTATCAATGCGAGCGTAGCCGCGTCCAATCAGTACGCGGACGAACAGCGCCGCTTTGCCTACGACGCCAAGGCGACCAATCAGCAAGGCTTTCAGCAAGTCATCGAAGCTCGTCAGGCAAAGGGCACGGCGATTGCATCGGCCGGTAGTTCTGGCCTTGATGCCTCCTCGATCTCCGTTCAGAGCATTCTAAACAATATCGATCAGCAGGAAGCCCGTAACGAAGCCGTTCTTCAGGCCAAGCGTGACGATGCCCAATCGGCTTATAACTCCCGCACGCAGTCTGAATATTATCAGGCAATCGGTCGTACAAATTCCATGCCTTTGAAATCCGGGCCAAGTCCATTGGCCCTTGGTCTTGGTATTGCCGACTCCGGTTTGGATGCCTTTTCGAGCACCAAGTACGGCAAGAGTTGGTTGGGGATCGATCAGTAAATACGCCCTGATAAATACTGGCAGTGTTTCAAGGAATAAGAATTTTATAAATGCCTATTGTCGCTCCGGATATTGGCCAGATTGGCTACGGTTCTTCGACCATCTCGCCAGCCGATACCTATGCACCTCCAGCGTTCTCGCCTGATAAAGGTCTTGAACAGCTTGGCGACGCCTTGTCGGGCTTGGGTGGCAAATTCACACAGCTTTCCTCGAAGCAGACTGCCGCCGCAGAAAACGCGCCGAAGCCTATCGAACAGATGGCCCAACAAGTCACGAACTCGCTGAAGGATGGTCAGCCTCAACAGGCACAGGCCGGCTTGATCCTGCCGCAGGAATCGAAGGCAACCCTTGCACAGATTGACGAACGTCGTGGTTATGAAGCCGGTCAGCAAGCCTTCATGGAACAGACGAAGGATTTGTGGCAAGACCCGAAGTACGTTTCCAATCCCGACCTTCGTAATCAGGAAATCAATCGTCGCCTTGCTGCCTATTCGGAAAAGTATAAGGATAATCCTTTTTACAGCAACGGGTTCTTGAAGGCATCCCGCGATAGCTTTGACTCTGTAAACAAGCATTTCAACGAACTCGGTGCGCAGGCTCTTACAACCGAACAGATGAATGCTTTCCAGCAGGATTCAATCAACGCTGCGACGAAGGCCCAGCAAACGGCTTCCATCAATTGGAAGGGGGCTGACGACTCCGGTGTCGATACGAAGTTTCTGAAGGGCATCGTACAGGGCGGCGCTGCCGTCGATCCGAATTCCAGCATCGGTCATTTGAAGCCGCAGTTCGCTACCGCCGTATCGACCATGCTTCAGGCCATGCCGCCAGAATTGCGTTCGCAGGTTGGCATTACCTCTGCCTATCGCGATGCCAATCATCAGGCTTCTATTCTCGAGTCCGATTTGAAAGGCATGGGCGGCGACGCTCTCGCCAAGTGGCAGCAATATGTCTCGAATGCCGGTGGTGACATCATCAAGGCCGGTCAGGATGCACGCCCTTGGCTGAAGAGCATTGGCATCACACGCCGTATCGCACCTCCGGGCTCAAGCAATCACCAGTTTGGCGAGGCCATGGACCTCACCATTCAGGGCGGCAATTTCAAGGATTTCGGCAATACTCCGGCCGGTCAGTGGATACATGATCATGCAGGCGAGTTCGGGCTGACCTTTCCACTCTCGAATGAGTCTTGGCATATCGAGCTTTCGAACGGACGGCGTTTCGGCGGTGGCAATACCTATGGCCCTGCCAATCCCAACCCGGACAAATATGACGGCGACGGCGTGGACAACGTCGATCCGATCACCGATGCAGCGATGCGCATTAAGCAGGCTGAATCCGGTGGTAATCCGTCCGCTCAAAATCCATATTCGACCGCTGGTGGAAGTGGCCAGTTCATCGATTCAACATGGCTGACGCAGGCTCGCAAGGCCGGTGCGACGGGTACAGATGCACAGGTCTTGGCGATGAAGAAGGATTCTTCGCCGGCCGGTCAGGCATTTCAGGACAAAGTTCTTCTCCAGTTCACGCAGGATAACGCAGCGAAGCTTCAGGCTAATGGTTTGGCGGCGACGCCCGCGAACCTCTACGCCATGCATCATGCAGGCGAGGGGGCTGCAATCCCGATCCTGAAAGCCGCCGATAACACGCCAATCAGCAACTTCTTTGCGCCCGGTGTCATGGCTGCAAACCGCCTTGGTAAAGGCATGACGGTTGGCGGCTATAAGCAATGGCTTGCCGCAAAGGTTGGTGGCCCGGTCACCGCGACCCTTGCCGCTCAGAACGCCGTCAGACAGACCGACCAATATTATTCCCGCACATCCTCGCTCGATAGCGTCATGCGCAGACAAGCGGTTGTTCAGGGTCTCACAACCCAAGCTATTCAGCTTGGCGATGCATCGAAGCTCGACGCCATTCCGCCTGAAATGATCACGCCGGCCGTTGCCGGTCAGCTTGCGGTCGCTCGTAAGCAGATTGCACAGGCCAATTTTGCCGAAGCGCAGCAACAGCGCACGATGGTTGCTCAGCAAAGAGAAGATCAGCGTTATTCGGACATGGGCGCGATCAACACCGCTGCCATGAACGGCACGTCGATCAACCCGGCTCAGTACGCTTCCGATCCGGTCACCTTCGAGCACGCCTTGAAGATGAAGGATGCTGCCTTGAGCCTGAATCCAGTTCAGGCTTCGGCCAACTTCTCCAATCTCACAAGCTCATTGCAGGGCGCGGCAGTCACCGGCGACTATTCCAATATTGATCCTTCCTTCGCCGGACGTCAGCCATCCGTGAAGGAACTCCAGTCGAACATCATGAGCCGCACGGACCTGATGCCAAAGGACAAGGCCGAACTCGTCGGTAAGGTCGAAAGCTTCATTAATCAGGGAAATTTGGCTAACAGCCCGGATGTCACGAACTATTACAAGACGAACTTCGCTGCCTCTGCCGACATGCTGGACAAGGGTCTTCTCACCAAGACCGCTGCCGGCCTGACGAACATTTCATTCAGTGGCGAAAGCGAAAACCATTTCAATGGTGAAGTCCGTGCCGCGATCAAGGCATATGCCCAGAGCAACAACGGCAACGTGCCATACGGTCAAGATTTCCTGAAAATCCTGAAGGATGCAGGTTCATCCACGCAGGGGTACATGGATCGCTTGGTCAAGATCGTGAATACCGATCTTGCCGACCCGGACAAGCTGAAGGCGGACAAGGCCGCTCTCGATCAGGAATACGCTCAGCGTGGCCTTGGTCAGCCTCACGAAGATACGGTTGCACCTTCGACACAGCGGAACGTCGATCAGACCGGCATAACTGGCGGCGAACGTACGGCAATCCATTCCCCTGTGTTTCAGGCAAACGTCACCGATGGCAATGGTCAGGTCAGCACCGTTTCGGTTCGACCTGTCACGCCTGTACAGCCCGGATATCAGCCCGTTGATGGGAAGGTTTTGAACTTCGGTGGCAAGGCATCGATGATGTTTGCCGACCCGAACAACCCCAACCATAGGGTGTCGGTCGAAATCGCCAATGCCAATGCGCCTTCCGCGCCAACTCAGACGGCTTCAACACCCGCCGCGAAGCCCGAACCGAAGCGGCTTGATCAGGAAATCGCGGATGATTGGGCACCACTTATCGACAAGATCAGAAATAGCCCGGCTGGCCATCAGGTCAGAGCCTTTTTGGACAATCTGGCCCTGAAGAACACGCATCCGGATGAAACGCCTGTTGACTGGACACAGCCGCACGCGCTTCGCGATTTGATTTTGCACAATCAGCCTTCGCCCGAACCCGCGCCGACGCCAGTGACGCACATCACGCCAGTGCAGCTTAGAGCGCTCATGGAAGGTGCGAACGGCGGCAAACCAGTCAGCGCTTCCGATTTGAAAAAGACATACGACATTTTGCTTAAGCAGTCTGATGGAAATGCAGTGACCGAAGAAAGCGCTAAAGCGTATTTGAATAGAAAATAAGAAAGACTTTTAAACGGAATGTCCACCTACACAGTTAGCGGAGTTACATACGACTTTCCCGACAACCCTTCTGATCAGGAAGCGCTCGACCGTATCCAACAAATACAGGGACGGTCGGTCTCAACCAATCTGAACACCGCTTCGCTCCTGAATGGTGGTACTTCCGCAATCGATACAGCAACGAATATTCCAACGCAGAATAGCGACCGGACAACCGATCCGGATCAGCTTCAGTTCAATCACAATTGGTTGGACGCATCACGCAAGCTCTATGAATACAATCATGGAGCTAAGTTCGATGGTACCGACTCCGATCTTGCCGAATACGGTTTGGATCAAATGGGGTGGTTCAATTACAACATGCCGACGATGGCTGTTGACGCCGTTCGGGTTCGTAATGCTCCTGACGACGTGAAGCAATCCTTTGTCCACCTCATGGATACCTACGACAATCTTGATATGTCGTGGTCCGGGGCAGGGCGGTTCATCAAGGGCGTTGCTCTCGATCCGACAACCTATGTGGGATTGGGTACTCTCGGTATCGGAACGGTTGTTTCAGGCGGTGCCAAGATCGCGTCGAAGCAGGCTTTGAAGGAACTTCTGATCTCCGGTGTTCGCACCGGCATCGAAGGTTCGATTCAGGCCGGTGTTTCGGATGCCATTCAGCAATCGGTTCGCATTGACGCAGGAACCCAGCAAAGCTTTGACGCAGGCCAGCTTGCCACTTCGACGGGTTCGGGCTTTGCCGTTGGTGGCGCGCTTGGTGCTGCCGCTCCGTTGGCCGGAAGAGCCATTGGCGCGGGCAAGGATTTGGCGTCACGCTTGCTTGGACGTGATGTAGACGAAGCCGCGACGAAGGCGGGCGAAGCCCTTACGCCGAACGTTCCAACCGATGCCACACCCGACGCCGTTTCGCCGGATGCAGTGGCAGCGAAAGTTGACAACGCTACACCACAGGAAGGCGTTCCAAGCGCCGTAGAAGCCCCTACAACGGCCGCGACAAATCCCGACGTCGAAGCTACGGCGAAGGTCGAAGACGGTCCTACGGTGGCCACTGCGGCTGTTTCTGACGCAAAGGCTCCCGTTCTTGAACCACAGCCCGAAGGCGGTGAAGCCGTTGCCGTTGAAAAGCCATTGGGCAAGCCAACCGATCCTCAACAGCTTGAACTCTTTCCCAATGACACGCGTGTTCAGACCGAAGCCAAGACGCCCGAAGGGATCAAGGTTGAACCGGTCAACGTCGAAAAGCGACTGACCGACAATCCGGTCTACGAAGCCATTCGCAAGATTGCCAACGATGACGGTGGACGCACGTTCCCGACGTCTGCCGCGTCCATCGCAAAGGCCGTTGAAGACCCGGTGAAGGTTCTTCAGGACATCAAGCCGGCCGATATCAAGGCCAATATCGAGGAACTTCGCCGTGCCTATTCGACGGGTCAGGAACGCCAGCTTATCGACCAAAGTATACAGGCGGCGACAGAACAGCTTCTCCAGAAGAATGCTGAAATCACCAAACAGCTTGCCGACCCGACCATTGCGCCCGAAGTCCGTGAAGCACTGACGACGGCTCGCGACGCATCGTATCAGGTTGAACAGGCTTTGCGCCTTGCCGATCTCGATCAGTCTTCGATGACCGGTGCCAATCTCGGTTCGCGTGCTGGCAATCTGAACACCGGCAATTTCCGAAACGTCTCGGCTGAATCGATCCTGAAGGATCGCGGCATTGATCCGTTCTACGCCAGTGAAAAAGAATGGTCTGACGCCAAGAACGATTATTATTCCAAGCTCTTGGATCTGCGTGATGAACAGGCCAAGGCGCGAAAGGTCACCGATCTCCAGACACAGGCACAGGCCGCGCTCGATCAAGGCGATTACGAGAAGGCTGTACAGCGTGTTGCAGAAGCTGAATCTGTAGCGGGCAAGACAACAGACAATGGGATTTCGCCGCTTCGTCTTCTCACCGAATACATGATCAGCAACGTCTTCTCACTCAAGAGTGTGGTTGTTAACAGCGTTCCGCACGTGATGGGCGTTGTCTTCCGTCCTGCCTATGAAGCCGCGATAAAGGGTCTTGATGGCAAGGCCATCTCACAGGCCATCGCCCAATACAGCATCATGGGCAACAACATTGGGACGGCTTGGCGTGCCGCGCTCGCATCCTTCAAATATGAAAAGGGTTTGTTGTCCGGCGATATGCGTTTCCTTGAACAGGATGCAGTTCTTAAGCGTGCTTATGGTGGCGGACTGTTGCGTATATTCCCTCGCCTTAATGGCGCGGTGGACGACTTTTTCGGGCAGCTTACATACCGCTCATTCGTTGCAAGCGAAGCGGCCGGCCGTGCTTACGATGAAGCGATTGCCAAGGGTTTGACCGGAAGCGCACGTCGGGATTTCGTTCAGAATGCCTATCGTTCCGCCGTCGAGCAATCCTTCTCGGCAGCGCCAAGAACCTCTGTTGTTTCGTTCCTACGCGAGGCTGGTATCAGCAATGGCTATACCGGTGACAAGCTCGATAATTGGGTAGTCGAACAGCTTAACAAGAACGGAACCCTGTTCCGGGAAGCTACAAACCAGATGGGTTTGAACTTCTCGAATGACATTGCGTTCAAGCGCAATTTCCGTGGTTCGACGGACAATTTCGGCAATCCAACCGGCAATACAAAGATGGCCGGTATTGCTGGCGATCTTGCGAGTTCCTACGAACAATTCGTCAACCGCAACCCGTGGATGAGGTTGGTAGGTCAAATGTTTTTCCGGACCCCCGTTCGTGTATTCGAAGCAGGGTTCCGTCTGACGGCTGGCTTGAACCTTGTCACTCCCGGTTTCCTTCGCGATCTCACCGGCAAAGGCTTCGGTGGAGTGGGGGGTTACGCGCAAGTTCGGGCACAGGGCGAGTTGTTCCTGTCCTACGCAATCGCTCAAGCGGCCGTCTATTTGTACAGCCAAGGCAAGCTTCATGGTTCGGGTTCGTTCGCGGCGAACGATTACCAGCTTGCCAACCAGCGTGCGCAAGACCCGAATTTCTCACCTTATTCGGTGCGTATCGGTGACTCTGAATGGTCCTTCAGAAACGTGGACCCATTCGCAACGCCGATGAAGATCATCGCGAATGCTCTCGATAGCTATGCGATGCTCGAAACCCGTCGTGCTCAGGGCGAGAACGTATCGAAAGCACAAGACGACGCCTTGGCGTATCTGTCGGTTGCATCTCTTTCAATCGCTCAAAGCGTGAAAGACGCCAACCTCATGCAGGGACTAAACGAACTTTCTGACCTTGAATCGAAAATATCCGATCCGGATGCACAGTCAGGCCAGATCATGAAGTATCTCGCGAAAAAGACGCAGTCGCTTATCCCGAACCAGATCAGCAAGTTTCAGGCGCTCAACGATCCGACGATGCGTGATCCAACCACGTTGTCTCAGTATCTCGAAGCCAAGATATTGCCGCAATGGGCTCCAAAGCGTTACGACGCCATGGGCTTTCCAGTGAAGCAAGCCGCTCCGGCAACGGGCATCTATGGCTTTCCGGATATCACGACCGATGCCCAGCGCAACGCAACCTATGCGACGGAATATCAGAAGGCCGCTTTGCATGGTCTTGCACTAACCGGAACACTGACGAATACGAATTACACTGCCAATTATGACGGTGCGAAGTTCGCCGGTTCAAGCAATCCATACCTGCAATCTCTTGCCGGTCAGGATTTGCGAGCGATGCAGACGCATGACGGTACAGAGACGTGGTACGACCGCGCTCAGCGTTATGTTAGCCAGTCAGGTGTCGATAAGCAGTTAGCCGACCTCTTCGCACAGAAGCTTCCTATCGGAACACCGTCGAACAAGGGTGTCATGGTCACGCAGGCAAAAGCCTTGCTCGATCAGGCGAGAGAACGCGCCTTGCTTCGCGTCCAGTCCGAAGAAGATGCGATCACGATTGATAAATACAGAAACAACGCCACAAAAAGAGTGTTTGACCTAACAGGAAAACACGACGTGCCATCTCCGTTATAAGGGGTTGTCACAAGGGATAATAACAATAATAAAAAATGCCTTTGACTCTCGATATTACGTATAACGGAGACGGTACTACCTCTCAATTCGCAATTCCATTCGATTACAACGAATCCTATGAAGTCGTTGTCGTTTGGTCCGGTGGTACGCCAAGCTATAGCTTCCTAAGTCCAACATTGATCAAGCTGGCGACGCCTTCTGTCTTGGGCGTTGGACAGACATTGCGCATCTACCGCGCAACCGATGTCAGTTCGCCGGCCGTCACCTACAACACATCGTCTGCTTTCCGGACAACGCAGCTAAACGACGCTTTTCGTCAGTCGCTTTTCGGTATTCAGGATACGCAGGCGTCGGTTGCCAAGCTGTCCAACACGACGTCGCTTGCCATCTCGACGGGCGACGCCGCAACGCTTGCGAACGCCAAGAGCTATACCGATACCGTCGTTGCCGCGAAGACCTATACGAAATCCGATGTTGGCCTTAGCAACGTTGACAATACGTCGGACCTGAACAAGCCGGTTTCGACGGCACAGGCATCGGCCATTGCAACGGCGAAATCTCAAGCGATCTCCACGGCTGAAGCTTATTCGGACGCTGCCTTGGCGGCGAAGACGTTCACGAAGGCCGATGTTGGTCTTGGCAATGTCGATAACACATCAGACCTAAACAAGCCGATCAGCACGGCCACGCAGACCGCTCTTAATCTGAAGGTGAATGCATCGCTGTTGGGTTCGGCTGCATATGCCAACACGTCAGCCTTTGTTGCAGCCGGAAGTCTGGCAACCGTGGCGACGACCGGTTCATACAACGACCTGTCGAACAAGCCATCTCTCGGTACCGCTGCCGCTGCAAACACTTCTGCGTTTGCTACTGCCGCACAGGGCGCGAAGGCGGATACGGCGCTTCAGGCCAATGCGGTTGCAACTGTCGCGACAACTGGCAGTTACACGGACCTTTCAAACAAGCCGACCCTCGGCACGGCCGCAGCAACCAACGCAAACGCCTATGCAACGGTGAGCCAAGGCGCGAAGGCCGACTCGGCTGTTCAGTCCATTGTCGCGGGCACGAATGTTACCGTTGACAATACTGACCCAAGAAATCCCATCGTCACGGCTTCGCTTGGATCGGGTGCAGGTACGGGTGACGTCACCGGCCCCGCCAGTGCTGCCAACAACAATATTGCGGTCTTCAACGGAACGACCGGCAAGCTTCTCAAGGATGGCGGGACTCTCGCCACAGTCGCCACAACCGGTGCAATCAGCGACACGACGGGAACTCTCTCCGTCGCAAGAGGCGGTACTGGTGGCACATCGTGGGGCTTCGGAAATCTTGTCGTCGGTCGAGTAGGCGGCGCATTTTCGAGTGTTACGAGCGTTGCTGTCGGTTCAATCCTCGCTTCGGGTGGAGCGGGTGCAGACCCTGTTTACAAGGTGCCAAGCGGTGACTTGACCTTCAATGGTTCGACCGGCGCTTTCACAGTCACCAAGTCCAATGGCGTTTCATTCGGTTCGGCCGCTTTCAGCAATACCAGTGCGTTTGCCACGGCGGCTCAAGGCGCTCTTGCCGATACAGCCGTCCAGCCGGGTTCGCTCGGAACGGCGGCAAGCAAGAATACGGGTACGTCTGCCGGCAATGTCCCGGTTCTCGACGGCAGTGGAAAGATTCTTTCCTCCATTCTGCCAGCTATTGCCATCACCGATACATTCACAGTCGCGTCTCAGTCCGCGATGCTGGCACTTACCGCCGAGACCGGTGACGTTGCGGTACGTACCGATCTCAACAAGTCGTTTATCCTGAAGGTCAACGACCCGACGACGCTTGCCAACTGGCAGGAATTGTTGACGCCAACCGACGTCGTTCAGTCTGTCGCGGGTTTGACCGGGGCCATTTCGGCTTCGTCTCTTCAGACGGCCTTGAGCGTGGTCATCGGCACGAATGTTCAGGCATGGGATGCCCAGCTTGATCAGGTTGCCGCGCTCGCCAACGATCCAACCATTTTCCAAGCAACCTTTGTTTTCGATGGTGGCGGAACGGTTCTCACTTCCGGCCTCACGGCAGAACTTCGCTTTGAATTTCCATGCACCATTATCGGGTGGTCGATCACGTCGCCGCAGGCTTCGTCGTCCGCCGTCATCGATTTGTGGAAAGACTCTTGGGCGAATTATCCGCCAACTTCCACTGACACGATCACGGCTTCTGCCAAGCCGACCTTGACGAGTGCGCAGGCCGCAGAAAGCACGACGCTTACCGGCTGGACAACAAGCGTTGCTGCGAAAGACGTCATCTTCGCCAGCCTGTCCAGCGTCACGACGGCACAACGTCTGACCCTGACTCTCAAGATGAAGAGAGTCTGACGTGGCAACGACTTTTGACGCCGGGGCGAAGTACTCCGGCATCACGCTTAGCAACGGCAACAAGACGGCATTTTACAGCACGACCTATGGCGGCGCTCGTCTTGCTGACGCCCTGACAAGCTCAAATCAGTACATCGAATTTGCGGTCACCGGTTCGGGTGGCGCTCTTTATATCGACGTCGGCATGGTCAATTCGACCGGCTGGACATCGCCTTATACGGCTTGGCCGGGTGGTATCGGCACGAACGGTATCAACTTTGGTTCCGATACCGGCAATGCGGTTATCAACGGCGGAACGGCCGCGACCGGCACGTCTCTTGGCGCGGGTGCGACAGGCCGAGTCTGCTTCGCCCGTCATGCCTCTTCAGGACGTATCGGATTTCGCGTGATTTCCTCAACCGGTGTTGTTGGTGCGTGGATCAATAGTTTTGATCCTGTCGCGGGAACCGGTGGATTGCTGCCGGGCATTACCGGAACGCTCTATCTCTGCGTTCTCTCGGATGGCTCCAATAACTTTTGCACCGTCTATTCGGCTGCATCGGAATGGCAGGGAACCGCGCCTTCCGGTTACACCGAAGTCGGCACGGTGGTCACGCCTCCGACCCGCAAGACGGTTTATCTCACCACGACCGGTGCGGGCACGTGGACCGTTCCAAGCGATTGGAATAGCGCCAACAACTATATCGACTGCATTGCAGGTGGTGGTTCGTCGGGACGTTCGATCAACAACAATCCGGGTGGTGGCGGTGGTGGTGCATTCTCCCGCAAGAACAATGTCACCCTGACAAGAGGTGCCTCCGTTGCCTATTCCGTTGGTGCGGGTGGTGCGGCTGCAACAACGACTGGCACGGCTCCGTCTGGCAGCGATACTTGGATGGGCGACACGACCTATGCAGGCGGTGGAACTTTCGTCGCGGCAAAAGGCGGTGGCGGCGGTGCATCCGCTGGAACGGCCGGCACGGGTGGTGCTTCGGCTTCTGGCATTGGTGACGTCAAATATTCAGGCGGTGACGGCGCGGCTTCGTCGGGTGGAAACACAGGCGGCGGCGGTGGCGCTGGTGGACCGAATGGAGCGGGTGTTGCTGCCTCCGGCATAAATGGTGGTGCAGGCGACAACAGCTTGGGCGGTGCTGGTGGTACGGGTGTTGCCTCAGGCACGGGAAATCCCGGTGGAGCCGGCACGGAATACGATGCCACGCATGGTTCCGGTGGTGGTGGCGGCGCTCGATCCAACATCGATAACACCTTGGCCGGTACGACTGGTGGCAACTATGGCGGTGGTGGTGGTTCGCCTCGATCCACGACAGGCCAGAATGGCGGCGCGGGTGCGCAAGGCATCATCGTCATCAACTATTTGCCGGCCGTGAGCGTCCAGACGCGCGCCTTCTTGGTAGGTGCCTGATGGAAGATGAGATTCGCCAGATGCTCGCCAAGGTGAATGCACGCTTGGACGGCATTGCAAATGATATCAAGCGATCCGAAGTCGATATTGAAGAACTTCGGCAACGAATAACCAGCCTGTCGAGCCGAAATGTCAGACCTCGACGGAGACGGTAAGGAAGACAGTCCGGAGATAGAACAGGACATCACGAAAAACCGCCGTCGAATGGCTTGGTATTTCATCGTGGCGTTCACTGTCCTGACCGGGCTCATTCTCTTCTACATCCCAGCCGCACAAGTCGTTCTCTACGACGCAATGTATCAGACATTCGCATTCGTCGCTGCATCGGTGGTGTTGGCGTACATGGGGACGTCTGCCGTCATGTCGTATTGGCAGAACCGTAAATAACAAAAACGACCGTGAGGAAACATGGCTAAGAACTACGGTAAGAAGGCATCTGAGAACGATCTAAACGAACTGCATCGCCTGATTACACAGACCTACATTTCAAAACTTGAAGCAGGCGAGATGACCCCACAGGACATGTCGAACGCGATCAAGTTTCTACGTGACAATTCAATTGAAGCCATTATCGAAACCGACAACGACATGGATAAGTTGAGCGGAAAGATTTTTCGTACTGAATTTGACGAGTGACTGAAGAACTAACGAATAAAGAACTTTATCGAGCGGCAAAGAAGGAATTTAGAGTCTTTCTTCAAATGGTTTGGGAGGCCATCAATCTCCCCGAACCAACACCTTTGCAATACGATATTGCGAAGTACCTGCAATATGGGCCGAACAAGGTATGCATTGAAGCTTTTCGTGGTTGCGGAAAAAGCTTCATCACGTCTGCCTATGTGTGCTGGATTCTTCTGAACGATCCGCAGAAGAAAATCCTTGTCGTCTCAGCTTCCAAAAAGCGTGCGGACAACTTCACAATCTTCACGCTCGATCTCATCCACAAGATGCCCATCCTTGCGCATCTGAAGCCATCGGATGAACAGCGTTCCAGCCGCATCGAATTCGACGTTGGTCCGGCGACCCCCGATCAGTCGCCTTCTGTCCTGTCGGTTGGCATCAATTCCCAGATCACCGGTTCGCGTGCCGATATCATTATCAGCGACGACGTGGAGGTGAGCAATAATTCCGCGACCGTCGATTTGCGCGAAAAGCTTCTCGATAAGACCAAAGAATTTTCGGCCATCCTGAAGCCGCTTCCTGATGCCAAGGTCATCTACCTCGGAACGCCACAGACCGAAGACTCGATCTACAACAAGCTCCCCGAAACCTTCGAAACCCGCGTCTGGCCCGCTCTCATCCCGAACGAGGCAGAGCTTGCCTCTTATGGCGGCAAGATCGCGCCATACATTCTTGGCTTGCGATTGGGCGGTGCGTCGATTGGAAGCCCGACAGATGCCAAGCGCTTTTCCATGGCCGATCTTGGCGCGCGTCAAATCGAATATGGCCGGACGGGTTTTGCTCTCCAGTTCATGTTGTCAACGCAGCTTACGGACCTTGAACGCTATCCGCTGCGTGTTCGCGACCTGATCATCATGGATATTGGCGATACCGCGCCGATGAAACCGCATTGGCTTCCGGACGATTCTCGCCAAATCAAAGACATTCCAAACCTCGCGATGAAGGGCGACCGGTTTTATCCGCTTGCCGGTCATTCACCGGAGTTCTCAGAGTTCACTGGTTCGGTGCTGGCCATCGATCCTTCAGGACGCGGCAAGGACGAAACCGGATACGCCGTCGTGAAGATGTTGAACGGCTTTCTGTATGTGACAAGGGCAGGGGGCTTGGCCGGAGGCTACGACGCAGCGACGCTCGAAAGGCTTGCGATGATTGCCAAGGAAGAGAAAGTCAATTCCATCATCGTTGAAGCCAACTTTGGTGACGGCACCTACACGGAGTTGCTGAAGCCCGTTTTTGCGAAAGTGCATCCGTGCCAGATTGAGGAAGTCCGCCACTCGACGCAAAAGGAAAAGCGCATCATCGATACGCTTGAGCCGGTCATGGCACGGCATAAGCTCATCATCGCTAAGCAGGTTATCAAGGACGATTACCAGACTTGCGAGGCATACGACGCCGAAGCAAAGTTTGAGAAGTCCCTCATTCATCAGATGACCCACATCACCGCCAAAAGGGGCGCGTTGAGACACGACGACCGCTTGGACGCCTTGGCGATGGGCGTGAACTATTGGACTACACGGCTTGGACAAGACGCCGATAAAGGTATTGCCATTCACAAAGAGCGATTGCTGGACGAAGAATTGCGTAATTGGGGACGTGGTGGCGTCATCATGGGCGGCAAGACCGGTGACGATTGGAAGCGCAACAAGAACGCGCTGTTCAAATCATCGTCGCGGCCATATGGCGGTGGTGCCAGACTTTAATCCCGTCAACGGTCCGTCACTGCATTAACTGATGAACAGCCATCAGGAATAACGCAGAAGCGCTAATGCAAGCGGCGATATCGATCTTCCAAACAATGTTCGTTTTGACCGAGGCGGCCGGCACAGGTCGTTTGCGTGTCGGCTTTTTGACCTGACGAGCGCGACGTACCGACGTTGTTCGATTGTTAGCTTGTATTTTCAAAGTAAAATACACCGAAAATAGGGCGCAAAGACACACGCCGTGCCAAGGCAACGGCTCGGTTCACGCTATCTGACTTGCCTGTTTCACGGTGTCTTTGGGGTACATTGCCCCCGTCTGCGTGGAGACGCAGGTTCGAAAACCGCGCCGCTACCCCCGGAGTTTCCCCCGCCGCAGACGTTTCAGACTATGCCATAAGACGTAAGGGCGCATACAGCCAGCGTCAAGCGGCGACGTTAACGCTTTGTTAACTATTCACAGGATTGCGGCGACCGGCTGATATCGTGGTGCGCGCGGAAAGTCCTATACCACGCCATCGTCATGTGGAAATGGGTACAAAAATCACTTGCGCGGCAACAAACTTAGGTCCAAAAACTTTTATCGGCCTTGGACTCGAAAATCCAAGTGACTGAAAAGGCTCATAAATTTCCATCGCTGTCCCAAAGTCGGATCAAAAAAAGATCACGATGGAAACGCTTCATTCACTCATCTGGGTTCTTATGGGCGTGCGCCCGGTTGGGTAGTGCGTACGGGCAATTCAATATGCGGCGATTGGACCTTATGGGTTTCGATCATTCGGAAGAGTCCCCCAAAGGCAAGGGTCCTTTGGGGGTCGACCTTCTGGCTGGCACGGTTTATGGAGTTGCGGTCATGTCCGGCCGCACTCCAACTGTCCTCGTCTTCGATTCCGGCCTGGGTGGCCTCACCGTTTTCTCGGAATTGCGCACGGCGCTTGCAGGTGCCAATTTCATCTACGCTGCCGACGATGCCGTCTTTCCCTATGGCCGCCTTCCCGAGGAGGCGGTGATCGCGCGTGTCGTCGAAGTCATGCAGAGGCTGATCCCGCTGCACCACCCGGATCTCGTGGTGATCGCCTGCAACACGGCCTCCACCCTGGTGCTTCCGGCCCTGCGCAACCGCTTCTCCATTCCTTTCGTCGGCACGGTCCCGGCCATCAAGCCGGCGGTTTCTCTAACCAGGACGGGGAGGGTGGCTATCCTGGCGACTCCCGGGACGGTGAAGCGCGATTACACCCACCAGCTCATCCGGTCTTTCGCCGACGGCATCGAGGTGGAACTGGTCGGTGCGACGGGTCTGGCATCCCTGTGCGAGGCGCATCTCGAGGGCTACACGGTGGAGGACGCCGCGGTTCTCGATGAAATCTCCCCCTGTTTCGTTGACCGGGACGGCAAGCGCACGGATGTCGTGGTACTCGCCTGTACCCATTATCCGCTGCTGCTGGATACGATGCAGCGCCTCGCACCCTGGCCTGTGACCTGGCTCGATCCGGCCCCCGCCATTGCGCGCCGCGCCGCGGATCTGGCGGGGCCGGTTTCCCTGAAAGCGCTTCACGCCGATGCGGCGGCGGTGTTCACCAGCGGGGCGAGGATCACCGGTGACCTGCGCCGGGCGCTCGCCGAGCGTGGCCTGCCGGCAATCGCCATCGAGGCGATGCCGCCTCAATGGCACTGAACGCGGGACCTCAATCCACTTCCACGACGATGAAATTGTCGTAGATGTCGACATGGATGAGAGGGGAACCGTTGAGGATGGCGTTCTCGGCCGATGCGCTGATGCGGCCATTGTTGAGAAGCGTCTCCAGCCTTTGCCGGTTTGCCTTGCTGGCGAAGAAGCTGTCGCCCTCGTCCTCCGGGTCGCGATCGCCGTAGACGTAATAGTTGGCGCGGTCCTGTCGGATGATCGCAGCCACGCTCGTCAAGCGCTCACCGTTGGAATTGAAATGGTCCTGCGAATTGAGGCGCGCGGTATAGCTGGTTAGCGGCTGCTGGGCCGCAGCCATCGACGTCAGGGCCAGAAGGCAGGCGACGGAAAGACTGGCAAGTCTCATGGGAATCTCCGAGCATCTTTCCCGGGAATACAATCGGGGCGGCAAAGTGTCGAGTTGCCCGGGATACAGGTGCCCGAGTGTCCCCCGCTGTCGGGGCGGGGTTCGGCCTTCATCGATTTGACACAACCGCCGCTTTCGACTAAGTGACCGGCACGCGCGGGGCCTTCGGGTCCCGCGTGATGTTTTACGCTCCCGCGATGTCCGCCAGCCGGACGTCTGTCGCCCGCTCTGCAGCTTTTGCCGGCAGGAGGGAGAGGAGGGCGCGTTCCTCGTAAACCTTCGCAAACCATAGAGGACGCGAATGTCGAAGCGCCATAACGCTAAGTACAAGATCGATCGCCGCCTTGGCGAGAATATCTGGGGCCGCCCGAAGTCCCCGGTCAACCGTCGTGAATATGGCCCGGGCCAGCATGGCCAGCGCCGCAAGGGCAAGCTCTCCGACTTCGGCACGCAGCTGCGCGCCAAGCAGAAGCTCAAGGGCTACTACGGCTCGATCTCGGAAAAGCAGTTCCGCAAGATCTACGAAGAAGCTCTCCGCCTGAAGGGCGACTCGTCGGCCAACCTGATCGGCCTGCTCGAGCGCCGCCTGGATGCCGTCGTGTATCGCGCCAAGTTCGTGCCGACCGTGTTCGCTGCCCGCCAGTTCGTCAACCATGGCCATGTCAAGGTCAACGGCCGTCGCGTGAACGTGCCGTCCTACAAGGTCAAGCCCGGCGACGTCGTCGAGGTCAAGGAAGCGTCCAAGCAGCTCGTGCTGGTGCTCGAGGCCGTTGCTTCGGCCGAGCGTGACGTTCCCGACTATCTCGAGGCCGATCACACCAAGATGACCGCCAAGTACGTTCGCGTGCCCACGCTGCAGGACGTGCCCTATCCGGTTCAGATGGAACCGAACCTGGTCGTCGAATTCTATTCGCGCTGATCTGTCAGCGCCGACGCGTCATGGAAGGCCGCCGCATTGGCGGCCTTTCTTTTATGCTCCGTCTTGTCGCCCGCAAGGCCTTGAAGAGTAAGACGTTTTGTCTCGGTGGTCTGCAATTCGGGATAGCCGTATTGCAAAAAGATCATGAGACACGGCGGCTGGGGTGCGTATGGTCGTGCAACGCAAAGCCGACGATACAACCAAGAAAAGCGGCAGGGGCTGCCGGTCGAAATTCTGGCAAATAAAACAGCAGGGCGGGAACCGTCATTGCGCAAGCTTGCCCGAGGGCGAGCTGCCGGCTTCTCCGGCCGGTCAATGCTAAGAGGTCTGTATGGGTTACACGCTTTGGGGCGAACCGGATTCCGGCTCATTCATGATCGAGGCCGCTTTGGCCGAGGCGGGGCAGGAGGTTCACCTGATCGATATTGATTTGACCAAGGACGAGCAGCATCACGCTCAGTACCTTGCGATCAATCCCCTCGGAAAGATTCCGGCCCTGCGTTTCGAGGATGGCACGACCATCGTGCAATCTGCCGCCATATTGATGGCCCTGGCCGAAGCCCACCCCCAAGCCAAATTGATGCCGGCGCTCGATGCGCCCGATCGGCGCCACGCCCTGCGCTGGCTCATCCACGTTGCCGCCGAGATCTACCCGCTCATCGAAGTCTACGATTATCCGCTGCGCTTCGCTCCCCCCGAAACCGCAGAGACGGCCATGCGCTCGCGCGTACGCCAGCGGATTCGTGAGCGGTGGCTGCTGGTCGAGCAGGCGGCGAGTTCGGAGGGCAGCTTCTTGCTTTCCGGCTTCTCGGCCATCGACCTTGCCATTGCGGCCATCAGCAACTGGGCCATCGGCGCCGAATGGCGCACCAAGGAGTGCCCCAAGCTGACCCGCATCACCGAGAATGTCGCCCGACGCCCGGTGATCGCCCCGATCTGGCGACGCCATTTCGGTGGACAGGAGAATTGATTCCCGGCTGCGCGGACGTCCAGTCCGCGCGTTTCTTCCGACTAACCCTTCCTGCCCGGTGCCGTGAACGCCGCGATTGCGGTCTCGTCATGCCCCGCTTCGTGCAGGAACCGCCGCGCGAATTCGGCTGCGGGCGCCCGCAGTGCGTCGTCCGAGCGAATGAGATGGAAGGCGACGTGGTAATCGACCGTTCGGTCTGAAACTGCCACGACCTTGCCGGCTTCGATCGCCGCCGAGGCCAGCGGCGGGCGGGCAAGGGCGATGCCGAGGCCCTGGCAGCAGGCATCCATGACGATGTTGTAGTCCTCGAAGCGCCTGTCCTGACCGCGCGGGGCATAGTCGATGCCTTCCGGGGCCAGCCACCGCCGCCAACCCTCGATATTCGAGTCATGCAGGATGGGCAACTCCAGCAAAGTCGCCGCGTCGGAACGGCCGGCCAGGCGGCGCGCAAGGGCGGGAGCTGCGATCGGAAAGGCCTTCTCGTGCCATAGGTGCTGGCCGCGAACGCCCGCCCATGGACCCTTGCCGCAGCGGACGGCGAGATCGGTGCCTTCGCCGAGGTCGGCAAGCCGATGCTCCAGGAAGAGCTCGAGATGGATATCGTTGCCTTCGAGGCGCGACAGTCGCGGGAAGAGCCAGAGCGAGGCGACCGACGGCGTGACGGAGAGACGCACGGCGGCCTTGCTGCGCCGCGGTGACCAGCGTTCGCCGGTGTTGCCGAGCAGGGCGAGGGCCTCCTCCGCCCGCGCGAAGAAGCGCATGCCTTCAGCCGTAAGATTGACGCCGCGGGCCGCGCGTTCGAACAGGCGGACGCCCATCCAGCGTTCCAGGCGCGAGACTTGGCGGGAAACGGCGCCATGCGTAATGCCGCTTTCTTCCGCCGCAGCGGAGAAGGAACCGAGCCTTGCGGCGCGAGCGAAGGTTTCGAGGGTATCGAGCGGCGGGAGCAGGGGCGAGCTGTGAACCATACGCACATATGATCATCGATTGCAGTGCTTTTCAAGCACGCATCAAGAGCCTAGTCCAGGGCAACGAAAGGTTGCGGGAGAAGACGATGAGTGTTGCTGCGTGCGAACCGACGGCCGCGAAGAAGACCGGCTTCGACCTGATCGCCTTCGGCGCGATCCTGGTGACGATCCTGTTCTGGGCCTCGTCCTTCGCCGTGATTCGCGTCTGCCTCGGCCCGCTGTCGCCGATCGAACTGGCAGCGGCGCGGTATGTTTCCGCGGGTTTTCTGGGAGCGGTCTACCTCATCGCGGCTCGCCCGCCCATGCCGCGCGGAGCAGACTTCCTGCGTCTGGGCATCGCGGGCGTGCTCTTCATCTCCGTATATGCGGTGCTGCTCAACACCGGCGAGCAGACCGTGCCCGCCGGACCAGCCAGCTTCATCATCAACACCATGCCGGTGTTCACGGCGATGATCGCGCTCGTGGTGCTGGGCGAACGCTTCGGGCTTTGGGGGTGGGTTGGCACCGCCGTCTCCTTCGGCGGCGTGGCGCTGATCGCCGCAGCTGCCGACGGCGATTTCAGCTTCGATCCGAATGCGCTCCTGATCCTTGGTGCCGCCATCTGCGCCGCTGTGGCCAGCATCATGCAAAAGCCGCTGCTGAAGCGTTTCCCGGCGCTCGCGGTGACGGCCTGGATCATGCTGCTCGGCTCTGTTCCTCTCCTTCCGGCCGTTCCCGGAACGATCAGGGCGCTCTCGGCTGCGCCGGCGGCGGTGAACTGGAATGTCGCCTATCTCGTGCTGTTTCCAACCGTCATCGGCTACGTGACCTGGGCAATCGCTCTGAAGCGCCTTCCTGCCGGCCGTGCCGCGAACTTTCTCTATGGAGTACCGCCGACCGCCACGCTGATCGGCTTCGTCTGGTTGGGCGAGACGCCAACCGTAGCGGGCCTGGTCGGCGGCGCCATGGCCATCCTGGGTGTCTTGATCGTCAACGTGATGCGGAGAAGGTAGCGTCGGTCTCAGGCGACATCAGCCAGGGGCGATATGGCGGGACCCGCATTCTTGGATGCACAGCATCTGCCGGACAAGAAAAAGGGCGATCGGTGATCGCCCTTTCATGTTTCGCGAGCTTCATACCCGCAAAGCCTTCGACCGTGAGTCGGCAGGACGCCGACGGTTCCGGGGAAATCAGACCCGTGCGGGTGCCTTGACCGGTATATCCTTCTCCTGCAGGAAGGTCACCAGTTCGCCGGACTGGAACATTTCGCGGGTGATGTCGCAGCCGCCGACGAACTCGCCTTTCACATAGAGCTGGGGCACCGTGGGCCAGTTCGAGAAATCCTTGATGCCGTTGCGCAACTCAGGATTCTGCAAGACGTCGTGATCCTTGTAGTCCACACCGAGATAGTCGAGGATCTGCACGACTTGACCAGAGAAGCCGCACATCGGAAACGCCTTGTTGCCCTTCATGAAGAGCACGACGTCGTTGGACTTGATCTCATTCTCGATGAAGGAGGCGATATCGCTCATGGTTTCAATCTCGATTCAGGAAGCAATGCCCGACATGTATGTATGGGGCCACGTCATGTCAGGCCCCAGCCTAACATATTTTCGGGTATGCGATAGACTTTAGGGGGCGCTGGTCGTGAGAGCGAGGGCGTGGAGCACCCCGCCCATCTTGCCCTTGAGCGCTGCATAGACCATCTGGTGCTGCTGAACGCGGGATTTCCCGCGAAAAGCCTCGGAGATCACCGTGGCGGAGTAGTGGTCGCCATCCCCGGCGAGATCGCGGATCTCGATCTTGGCGTCGGGGAAGCTTTCCTTGATCATCGCTTCGATATCGGTGGCCGGCATCGGCATACGGAACGGTCCTTCTCAGGCGGCGTTGCGCTTGGCGCCCATCAGATCGGGCAAGAACGCCTCGTGGCGTTCGCTGAGCGCGGAAATCAGAATGGGCTTGCCTTCAGGCAGGATCAAGGCGTTGCCGCCGGTTGTGCCCAGAGCGGTGACGGGCACACCCGCGGCTTCGGCGGACCTGGCGAAGCGGTCGGCCTCGCTGGACGGCAGGGCGACGACATAGCGCGCCTGATCCTCGCCATACCAGAAGGCGTGCGGCAAGGTGCCCTGCGGTGCTTTCGAAAGGTCCGCGCCGATGCCTCTTGCCATCGCCATCTCCGCTACGGCGACGAGCAGGCCACCGTCCGAGATGTCATGGCATGTCTTCAGGGCACCGGAACGAATCTGGCCGCGGATGAAGTCGCCGTTGCGCTTTTCCACCGCGAGGTCGACGGGCGGTGGGGCGCCTTCCTCACGCTTCAGGATCTCGTTGAGCCAGGCCGACTGGCCCAGCCAGGTGCCGGGCCCGCCCACCAGCAGCACGGCCTCGCCTTCGCCCTTGAAGGCGACGGAGGCGGTTACCGACACATCGTCGACCAGGCCGACGCCGCCGATGGTCGGCGTCGGCAGGATGCCGCGGCCATTGGTTTCGTTGTAGAGCGAGACATTTCCGGAGACGATCGGGAAATCCAGCGCGCGGCAGGCCTCGCCGATGCCCTCCAGACAGCCGACGAACTGGCCCATGATGTCGGGGCGTTCGGGATTGCCGAAATTCAGGTTATCGGTAACGGCCAGGGGCAGGCCGCCCACGGCGGAGATATTGCGCCAGGCCTCGGCCACGGCCTGCTTTCCGCCCTCCACCGGATCCGCCTCGCAATAGCGGGGCGTGACGTCGGAGGTCATGGCGAGGCCCTTCGGACCGTCCAGCACGCGTACCACGGCTGAATCGCCGCCCGGCGTCTGCACAGTGTTGCCGAGGATCAGATGGTCGTATTGCTCGTAGACCCAGCGCTTGGAGGCGAGATCGCTTGAGCCGACCAGCTTGAGCAGGGCGTCGCCGGTCGAGACGTTGGCCTTCAGCGAGGCGGCATCGAGCACGGGCTGCTTGGGCGAGGGAACGTGCGGACGGTCATAGAGCGGTGCCTCGTCGCCGAGCTCCTTGATCGGAAGGTCGGCCTTGAGTTCGCCCTTGTGGAAGATGCGGAAACGCAGGTCGTCCGTGGTCTTGCCGACGATGGCGAAGTCGAGGCCCCATTTGCGGAAGATCGCCTCGGCCTCGGCTTCCTTGCCCGGCTTGAGCACCATGAGCATGCGCTCCTGGCTCTCCGAGAGCATCATTTCATAGGCCGTCATGCCGGTCTCGCGAACCGGCACCTTGTCGAGGTCGAGCTCGATACCGAGGTCACCCTTGGCGCCCATCTCGACAGCCGAGCAGGTCAGGCCGGCGGCGCCCATGTCCTGGATCGCGATGATCGCATCCGTGTTCATCAACTCCAGGCAGGCTTCGAGCAGGAGCTTCTCGGCGAAGGGGTCGCCGACCTGCACAGTGGGGCGCTTCTCCTCCGACTTGTCGTCGAACTCGGCCGAAGCCATGGTCGCGCCGTGAATGCCGTCGCGGCCGGTCTTGGAGCCGAGATAGACGATCGGGTTCCCGACGCCCGTGGCCTTGGCGTAGAAGATCTTGTCCTGCTCGGCGAGGCCGAGCGCGAAGGCGTTCACCAGGATGTTGCCGTCATAGCGGGTGTGGAAGCGCACCTGGCCGCCCACCGTTGGTACGCCGAAGGAATTGCCGTAGCCGCCGACGCCCGCGACCACGCCGGAGACGAGGTGCTGCGTCTTGGCATGGTCGGGCGCGCCGAACGAAAGCGCGTTCATGCAGGCGATCGGCCGGGCGCCCATGGTGAAGACGTCGCGAAGGATGCCGCCGACACCCGTGGTCGCGCCCTGGTAGGGCTCGATATAGGAGGGATGGTTGTGGCTCTCCATCTTGAACACCGCGGCGAGGCCGTCGCCGATGTCGATCACGCCGGCATTCTCGCCGGGGCCCTGGATCACGCATTTGCCGGTGACGGGCAGCTTCTTGAGGTGGAGGCGCGAGGACTTGTAGGAGCAGTGCTCGTTCCACATCGCCGAGAAGATGCCGAGCTCGGTAAACGTCGGCTCGCGTCCGATCAGGGTCAGTATCCGCTGGTATTCATCCGGCTTCAGCCCATGCTGGGCAATGAGTTCCGGGGTAATGGCGGGTTCTGCGTGGACGGACATGCCGTATCGAGCTCCTCAAGCTGCGCGCCTGCCTGCGCGCTCCTTCACCGGAGGCGATAGGGGCATCCGCGCCGAATGTAAACCATTGATCGCATTGCACGTGTCTGATCCACATTGACACCGTAACTTTGTTGGCGTCCCTGTGGTCCAGGACAGGGAAAGAACGGTTCGGGAGTGCCGGGAATGCGCACGTTTTTCGTACAGATCAAATGCCAGCTCGGCCGCACCTATGAAGTTGCCAGTGCGCTCGCGGAGGCCGAGATCGCGTCCGAAATCTATTCGACCGCCGGCGATTACGACATCCTGGCCAAGTTCTATGTCGAGGATGACGCCGACATCGGCCATTTCGTCGGCGAGAAGGTTCAGGTTATCCCAGGCATCGCGGATACCCGCACTACGCTGACCTTCCGGGCCTTCTGATGGCAGGCGTCGCCACCCAGTGCTTGCATCGTAGGGGGCGGTCCCGCCGGGATCATGGCCGGCTTCCTGCTGGCGCGGGCAGGTGTCCAGGTGATCGTCTTGGAGAAGCACTCGGATTTCCTCAGGGACTTTCGCGGCGACACCATCCATCCCTCGACACTCGAGCTGATGCATGAACTGGGCCTGCTCGATGCCTTCCTGGAACTGCCGCACGACGAGGTCCGCGAACTGGCCGGCCAGGTGGGCGACAGGCTGATTCCCGTGGCGGATTTCAGCCATTTGCCGACGCGCTGCAAGTTCTTGGCCCTGACGCCGCAATGGGAGTTTCTGAATTTCCTCGCCTCCCAGGCGAGCCGCTATGCAAGCTTCCGTCTTCTTGTTCAGACCCAAGCCATCGGCCTGATCGAGGGGGCGAACGGTGTCGAGGGCGTGCGTGCCCATGGGCCGCAGGGTGCCTTCGAGATCCGAGCCCCTCTGACGATCGCCGCGGACGGGCGCCATTCGATCCTGCGGGACCAGGCCGGCCTGTCGGTGCAGGACCTGGGCGCTCCCATGGACGTGCTGTGGATGCGCCTGTCACGGCGCGAGAGCGATCCCGCGCAGACGCTGGGGCGTTTCGATCCTGGCGCGATTTTCGTGATGCTCAATCGCCGCGACTACTGGCAATGCGCCTATGTCATTCCCAAAGGGGGCTATGACAGGGTGAAACAGGCCGGCTTGCCGGTCCTGCGCCAGAAACTGGCCCATCTGGCACCGGCCCTCCAGGGGAGGCCCGACGAGATCAGGAGCTGGGACGACGTGAAGCTGTTGACTGTGAGCGTCGACCGGCTGCGGCAATGGCACCGGCCGGGGCTCCTTTGTATCGGCGACGCCGCGCATACGATGTCGCCCGTGGGCGGCATCGGTATCAATCTTGCCATCCAGGACGCGGTCGCCACGGCCAATCTGCTGCATGCGAAGCTGCGCGAAGGGCGTGTGACGGATGCCGACCTTGGGGCCTTGCAGCGCCGCCGCGAATGGCCGACCAAAGTCACACAATGGGGGCAGGTTCAGGTCCAAAACCGGGTCATCAGCACGGTGCTGGCCAGCAGCCAGGCCCTGAAGCCGCCCTTGCTGCTGCGACTTCTAGGGCGCTTTCCGCTGCTGCGCCGTATTCCCGCTCGCCTGATCGGCATGGGCGTACGGCCCGAGCATATCAACTCGCCCGAGCTGTAGATCGGCTTGCGGCGACTGCTTCAGCTCTGCGAAAGGGCTTCCGGCAGCGTCGTCCATTGCGTCACGCGGGCGCCATCGGCGCAACGCTGCGACGCCTTCGCGCCCGAGATGATGTCACCGGTATGGGAACCGTTGGTTACGATCAGGAAGACTTGCGAGCCGCGACCGGAGTCGGCGCTCACGCAGGCGGCATAGTCCTCAGGATGCTCCCGTGCCGCGGCGGCGGTTCGCCAGCCATTGGAGATGCGCGCATCGGCGATGGGGCCGGGCACGAGCTGCATGAGGCGCTGGGCCAGCAGGGTACGGCCGGCCGGCGGAACCGGAAACTGCTGGGTGCCGTCGCTGGTCACCACCGCCTGCGGCTGTTCCTGATAGACGGGCTTGGAGCCGCCGATGCTCGAGGGACCGCACGCCGTCAGTGCGAGCGAGAGCCCGACTGCGCCGGCAAGCCCCCAGGAAAGATGTCCGGAAGAACGACGATGGCTCATAAGTCTGCTCCAGTGCTCACAATCTAAAAATCGCACCACTTCGGTGGGCAGGCAACCTCGCGCGTGCCGACGCACGCAGTGGGGTAAATCAACGGTGAAAGATGTGCGAAAACGCACACCTCGTATCATGGGCATGCACCAGTTCTGCGACAGCCATGCGATGCCCGCCGAAAGAGCCTGAAATGTGAGGCAGAGGTAGTGCTGTCAGCCGGCGCCGGCGGCCGCGAACGGGATAGCCCGACGGCGGAGTCGCTCAGGCCGACGCCATGCCCGCGATGAGGCTGGCGAACAGGCCGCGGCCATCGGTGCCGCCGACGAGCGGGTCGATGAGATTTTCAGGATGCGGCATCATCCCGAGCACGCGGCGATTGGCCGAGTAGATGCCGGCGATATTGTTCAGCGAGCCGTTGGGATTGGTCAGCGCGCCCACCTTGCCCGCCGCGTCGCAGTAGCGGAAGGCCACCAGGCCATCGCCTTCGAGTTGTGTCAGCGTCTCCGGCGAGCAGAAATAGTTGCCTTCGCCATGAGCGACGCAGACATCGATGGCCTGCCCCTTCCTGTAGGCGCTGGTATAGACGGTGTCTGTGCGTTCGACACGCAGGTAGACGCGCTTGCAGATGAACTTCAGGTCGGCATTGCGCATCAGCACGCCCGGCAACAGGCCGCCATCGGTAATGATCTGGAAGCCGTTGCAGATGCCGAGCACGAGACCGCCACGCTCGGCATGCTTGCGGATCGCATCCATGATCGCTGCACGCGCTGCAATGGCTCCGCACCGCAGGTAGTCGCCATAGGAGAAGCCGCCCGGGAGGACCACCAGGTCCGTACCCGCCGGCAGGTCGGTGTCGGCGTGCCATACCGTCTCCACCTTGGCGCCTGCCTGCTTCAGGGCCTTGGCTACATCCCCCTCGCGGTTGGAGCCAGGGAAGGTGACGACGGCTGCTTTCATCGATCGTGCTCGCTGTGGCGCAGGAGGAAGGAAATTGGGAGCCTTATGGTTACTTTGCCGAAGCCGGGTCAAGCAAAGAGTGCACCGACCGGCTAATTTCGTAATTCGAGCCCGGTGAGCAGGGCATCGAACGCCGCGATATCGGCTTTGGAAAGCGTGGGAGCGCTCATGCGCACTTCCATTGTGCCGTGGCCCTGGCGCAGGAGCAGGATCGCGGCGCCCGTCTTCGCGAGTGAGCGATCCTCGATATCGTAGATGCCGCGATAGCCCGTGGTACCGCCGACGGTTACCGGTTCCACTGATGTCCGGGCAAGCAGGCGAGATCCCGGCGTCAGGCTCTGCAGACGCAGGTCGGCGGTGGCGCCTGTGGCTGCACCTGGGCCGAAGGGCGCGAAGCCGGGCGCGAGCAGTGGCCGCTCGTCACGCACGAACGTGACGACATTACCCTCCGAGCAGGCAGGCGAAATACAATGCAGAGTGAGGAGGGAAGGGGGCGCCGCCGTTTGCAGGGCCCATCGGCCGTCGTCCAGGCGAAGGGCAAATCCCTCAGCCTCGATGAGGCGGGAAGCTGCCGGAGCGGCGCCGTTCCAGAGGCAGAGAAGGGCCAGCGCAAGAAGGCCCCGACATGCCGCCATCAGCCGATTTCGATGCTGTAGTTTTCGATGACCGTGTTGGCGAGGAGCTTTTCGCATGCGGCCTTCAGGGTTTCGCGCGCAGCCTCGGCATTGGCCTGGCCGATCTCGATATCGAAGACCTTGCCCTGGCGCACGCCGTTGACGCCGCTCACGCCAAGAGAAGCAAGCGCGCCTTCGATGGCCTTGCCCTGCGGATCCAACACGCCGTTCTTGAGCGTAACGATGACACGGGCCTTCATGCAACACCTGCCTTTTGTGGCATCGCGCCGAAAGAGATAGCGGCATTCGGCGGGAACGATGCGGACGTCTGATGGCGTTGCGCTTAAAGCAGTCCGGCCGGAGGTTCAATCGCCGCGTGGGCCGATACGGTGAGAAAACTGTTCGGCAATGCTGGGAAAGCGGATCGCCGGCCGGTCCATGGCCCCTGATGGGCCGAAGTGTCGGGCCACAGCCCGAACGACCTTCCTGGCGACCCTACCGGGCGGCCTCGAGCACCAGCTTCCGTGCGATATCGGCATTGGCTGCGACCACTACGATGAAGGTCGTGCCGTTGGCGTTGCGTTCGCCCACCACATAGCTGTTGAAATGGTGCGCCTTCTTGCCGCCGGTCATGGCGAGCTGCAGGCCGGTCCAGCTGCCGGTGCTGAAAGGCTCCGCGCTGACGACAGGCTTGGGCAGTATGCTCTTGGGGTAGGGCTTGCCGACCAGCGCCGCGAGCTGAGCAGGTTGGGTCAACGCCTTTTCCCACTGGGCCGCATCCCTGCCGGTCACGATGAAGCGCTCTATGGCGGCATCGTAGCCGCACCGGCGAAGGGTGCATAGTTGCATGCCCTCGACGGTTATGTTCTCCCTCGACACGAAAGAGCGCATGGGCAGCACCACCCACCTCGGCGAATCCGACAGCGAGGCTGCGGGATCGCCATCCCACAGATTCCAATAGGCGCAGCTTGCAAGGGCGGTCAGCGCAACGCCGAGCACGGCGCCGGTCAACAGCTGACGTTTCCATCGGATGGGGGCTTGTTCGGACACAGGCTCGTTCCAGTAAATCACGCCATACTCTTTCAGAGCCTGCTTAACAAAAAGGGCTCGAACGCCATACCGCCCGAGCCCCTTTTCAATAGTTACACCCGAAAGGGTCACTGGACCAGCTTCGGGCCCTTCACAGCTACGTTTTCCATCTCGTTCATGATGCCGAGGCGCCGGGCGACCTCCGTGTAGGCCTCGACGAGGCCTCCCATGTCGCGGCGGAAGCGATCCTTGTCGAGCTTGTCGTTCGACTTGATGTCCCATAGCCGGCAGGAGTCCGGCGAGATCTCGTCGGCAAGGACGATGCGCATCATCTCGTTCTCCCACAGGCGACCGCATTCGATCTTGAAATCGACCAGACGGATGCCGACGCCGAGGAAGAGGCCGGAGAGGAAGTCGTTGACGCGGATCGCCAGCGCCATGATGTCGTCGAGTTCCGGCGGGCTCGCCCAGCCGAATGCCGTGATGTGCTCCTCCGAAACCATCGGGTCGTTGAGCGCGTCGTTCTTGTAGTAGAACTCCACGATGGAACGGGGCAGCTGGGTGCCTTCCTCCAGGCCGAGGCGCGTGGCGATCGATCCGGCGGCGACATTGCGCACGACGACTTCCAGCGGAATGATCTCGACTTCGCGGATGAGCTGCTCGCGCATGTTCAGCCGGCGAATGAAATGCGTGGGGACGCCGATGTCATTCAGGTTCTGGAACAGATATTCGGATATGCGATTGTTCAGGACGCCCTTGCCGTCAATGATCGCGTGCTTCTTGCTGTTGAAAGCAGTTGCGTCGTCTTTGAAATGCTGGATCAGGGTGCCGGGCTCGGGGCCTTCATAGAGGACCTTCGCCTTGCCTTCGTAGATGCGGCGGCGGCGGCTCATCGGGATGTACCGTTGTTTGAGAAAATCCGTCAACGTGCCAGGGCTCCTGGAAATGCGATCCGTGGGCCGGCGCAATTGGCGATTCGGCTTGCGACGGCAAACCGGAGACCTCGCCAACCTACCCGATCATGGCCTTGCGCACAATGCGCGCGGATGAGTGATGCGGGCCATGATCCACGAATCGTGCCAAAGTGCATTTGCTTGTGCACCGGGCATCGGTGTATTTTCGAAATGCCGACTGTTCCCTGGGAGGAGGGCGTTACGGCGGGTTAATTTGATTTGGGGATTGCGCGCCTATATGCAACAGGCATGGCCGGTCCTTCAAGAAAAACCGGTAGCTGAACAGGAATTTAACCGATGACCACCTTCGACAAGCGGGAAGAGGCCTTCGAGAAGAAGTTTGCCCATGACGAGGATCTCCGCTTCAAGGCGACGGCCCGCCGCAACAAGCTGCTGGGCCTGTGGGCGGCCGAGAAGCTCGGCCTTTCGGGCGAGGAAGCGAACACCTACGCCAAGTCCGTGGTTATGTCGGACTTCGAGGAAGCCGGCGACCACGACGTGGTACGCAAGGTTCTCGCCGATTTCGCCGCCGCCAATCTGAGCATGAGCGAGCCTCAGGTTCGCGAGGTCATGAACCAGATGCTCGGGCGCGCCGTCCAGGAAGTTAAGAGCGGCGTCTGATCGATCTTGCCAATCTCGACGAGCGGCGCTCTATTCGCGGGCGCCGCTTTTGTTTGCGGCATTGTTTTTGATTGATCGGATAATGCCATGACCCGTCCTGCCCTGCGTGACCGCCTTGCCCGAGGCGAGAAGATCTTCGCGGGATGGATGGCATCGGCGTATCCCCGCATGGCAGAGGCGCTCGGGCGGGCGGGCTTCGATGCCATCATCATTGATCTTCAGCATGGCGAAGCATCCTTTGCCGAGGCCCGCGATGCCATTTCGGCGGCCCACTTAGCGGATAGGCCGGCCGGCGTGCGGGTCGGCCTCGAGGGCTTCGGCGACGCGGCTCGTCTCTATGACGTCGGGGCCGAACTTGCGATCCTGCCGATGATCAACAGCGTCGAGGACGCCCGCAAGCTTGTCGACACCCTGAAATACCCGCCTGTAGGCGGACGCAGCTGGGGCGGTACGAGGGCGCTGACGCTGCATGGCCTCGATGCGGAAAGCTATCGCACCAGTGCCAACGGCCAGATCATCGCGCTTGCGATGATCGAAACCCGGCAAGCCGCCGACGCTATGGAGGCTATCCTCGACGTGCCCGGCCTGGACGGTGTCTTCGTCGGCCCGAGCGATCTTTCCATCAGCCTCAGTCGCGGCGAGAAACTCGACCACCAATTGCCGGAGTCGGTCGAGGTCATCAAGAAGCTGCTTGCCGCCGCCAAGGTCCGCAACAAGATCACGGCGATTTTCTGCAGCGGCGGCGAGGCCGCCGCCCGCAATGCCGCCCTCGGTTTCGATATCATGGCGGTTGGTTCCGACTGGGCGTTCCTGAGCGCCGGCGCCCAGGCTGCGCTGAAGACGGCACGCGGCCATTCGGGGCCCGGCGAGGCGCAGTATTGATCCTCCGCCCGAGAAGCAGGCAGGCGCATTTTACTTTCAGGCGGAATCGCCAGAACAGAAAAATTCCTGTGATATCTGTATGTTAGGTTAGCTTACGGTTTGGCCTGACCGCATTTTGCTGCGCATCCCGGGACCTACTGCGTGCCCAGCTTCAGTTTCGACAGGAAGGAAGCGAGGCGGAGCAGGCCTTCCGGCCAGGGACCGTGGCCGGATTCAACGTTGATGTGGCCGGCATCGCCCGCATCCACGAACTCGCTTCCCCAGGCCTCGGCAAAGGAACTGGCGCGATTGACTTCGCAATAGGGATCGTTCCGGCTGGCGACGAGCAGGGAAGGGAAGGGCAGGGCCGTCGTCGGAATGGGATTGAAGTCGAGGTCGTAGCCCGGCAGCAGATCCGGTTTGTCCCAGTCGGACGGAGCTACCAGCATGGCTCCGATCACATGGCCCTTGATCTGTTCGGCAGCGAAGACGGTGGTGATCACGCCGATGGAATGAGCGATGATGATGGCGGGCCGGCTGGAGGCGCGCACGTCGTCGACAAGCCGGCCGACCCAGGCCTCTCGTCGCGGCTGCTGCCAATCGTCCTGCATCACCCGCCGTGCGGTCGAGAGCTTGGCCTGCCAGCGCGACTGCCAGTGCTCCGGCGGCGAATTGCCGAGACCGGGCATGATCAGGATGTCGGTGTCGGAGATGCGCATGTGAACTCCCGTCCGTTCGAGTGGGCATTGCTGCCACATGGACGCTGGGCCGCCCGGCCCCGACTCAGGGCGATGAACCCCTAGTTTAGTGACCTGCCGGGCGATCAGAACCAGTTCTTTGCTTGGCCGCCATCGCCTTCCACAAATTTGCGGGCGGGATGGCGGATCACCCGTGCTTCAGGCCTCTTTGCCAAACACGCGTTCGAAGATCGTGTCGACATGCTTGAAGTGGTAGCCCTCGTCGAACATCGCTTCCAGCGTTGCATCGGAGAGCTTGGCGGAGACTTCGGGATCGGCCTTGAGGAAAGCCAGGAAATCACCTTCGCCACGCCAGACCTTCATAGCGTTGCGTTGCACGAGGCGATAGGAATCCTCGCGGCTTGCGCCGGCCTGGGTGAGAGCGAGCAACACGCGCTGCGAGTTGTGGAGGCCGCCGAGCCGATCGAGATTCTTGCGCATGTTCGCGGGGTAGATCAGCAGCTTGTCGATTACCCCGGCAAGGCGGGCGAGTGCGAAGTCGAGCGTGATCGTCGCATCGGGGCCGATCATGCGCTCGACCGACGAATGCGATATGTCTCGTTCGTGCCAAAGCGCCACGTTCTCCAGCGCGGGCGTTACCGCTGAGCGCACGATGCGGGCCAGGCCGGTAAGGTTTTCGGTGAGGATGGGATTGCGCTTGTGCGGCATCGCCGAGGAGCCCTTCTGCCCTTCGGAGAAGAACTCCTCGGCCTCCAGCACCTCGGTGCGCTGCAGATGGCGGATCTCGATGGCCAGGCGCTCGATCGAGGACGCGACGACGCCGAGCGTGGCGAAGAACATCGCGTGGCGATCGCGCGGGATGACCTGGGTCGAGACGGGCTCGACGGCGAGACCCATCTTGGCGGCGACATATTCCTCCACGCGCGGATCGATATTGGCGAAGGTGCCGACAGCGCCGGAAATGGCGCAGGTAGCGATCTCCTTGCGGGCGGCTACCAGGCGCTCGCGGGCACGCGTGAACTCGGCATGGGCTTGGGCAAGCTTGAGGCCGAAGGTCACCGGTTCGGCGTGGATGCCGTGGCTGCGGCCGATGGTGGGCGTGTACTTGTGTTCGAGCGCGCGCTTTCTCAGGGCGGCCAGCACCTGGTCGACGTCGGCGATCAGGATATCGGCAGCCCGGGACAACTGCACCGCAAGGCAGGTGTCGAGCACGTCGGAGGATGTCATGCCCTGGTGCAGGAAGCGCGCCTCCGGGCCGACGATCTCGCCCAGATGCGTGAGGAAGGCGATGACGTCGTGCTTCACCTCGCGCTCGATCTCGTCGATGCGGGCGACGTCGAAGGTTGCCTCCTTGGCCTTCTCCCAAATTTTCGCCGCCGCTTCCTTCGGCACCACGCCGAGCTCGGCGAGCTTGTCGGTGGCGTGAGCCTCGATCTCGAACCAGATACGGAAGCGGGTCTGTTCCGCCCAGATGGCGACCATTTGTGGGCGGCTGTAGCGTGCGATCATGGAAGGTCCCTTTCGGGCCCCCTTTTAGGCATGATCGCAGCGAATGTGTACCCGAATTTGCGATAAATATATGGGAGTGCGCGCCTTATCGCCCGGCTGCCGCCTCAGCCGCCTGCCGGATGGCCGCGATGTTGGCCGCATAGGCCGGGGGACCGCCGCGGAAGACGAACGATCCGGCGACCAGGGCATTGGCTCCAGCGGCGACAACCATCGGGGCCGTCTCCGGCGTGATGCCGCCGTCAACCTCGATATCGATGTCGCGATTGCCGACCTTGGCGCGAACCGCTTCGATCTTGGCGACCGTTTCGGGAATGAAGGCCTGTCCGCCGAAGCCGGGGTTGACCGTCATCACAAGGATGAGGTCGACGAGATTCAGCACATAGTCGACGGCGTCGGGTGGTGTGCCGGGATTGAGGGCGACGCCGGCTCGCTTGCCGAGCTTCTTGATGTGCTGCAGCGAGCGATGGAGATGCGGGCCCGCCTCGGCATGCACCGTGATCGTATCGCAGCCCGCCTTGGCGAAATCGTCGAGGTAGGGATCGGCGGGCGAGATCATCAGATGAGCGTCGAGCTTGGTCCTGACGTGCGGACGGATCGCGGCTGCGACGGCTGGCCCGATGGTGAGATTGGGCACGAAATGGCCGTCCATCACGTCGTAATGCACCCAATCGGCGCCCGCTTCCTCGATCGCGCGCACCTCGGCGCCGAGCGCCGCGAAATCCGCGGAGAGAATTGAGGGGGCGATGACGATGGGACGGGACATGATGGATCCTGCTGTAGAGAACATGCCCTACCTGCCAGACCCCGGTCCCCATTGCAATCGATCAGCGCGTGATGACGGGCTGCCCGCGCGGGCGGATCAGCCAAAGCGTTGGCGCCAGCTAGGCTGGGTCGACGCAAAGGGCAGGGCGGCCGCCTCGTGGATCGCCCGAGCACAGGCGCGGGCCAGGACGTGGGCCGCCTCCGTGCCGAGGGTGATGAGATCGGCGCGGGGTTCGGGCAGGGCGACCCGGCCGGTCGCCGCCGCGAAGACCGTGTCGCCGTCGAGCGGCGTGTGGATCGGATGGATGGCCCGGGCGAGGCCGTCCTGTGCCATCACGGCGAAGTGCCTCGCCTGCGCCTTGGTGAGGTGGGCATCGGTAGCTACGACGGCGATGGTGGTATTCTCGGGCTGCTGCCCCTTGTAGCGCAGTTTCAATGCGTCGGCCGGCCAGGGGTGAGGCAGGCCAAGGCCGCCGAACTCCCCATCCTGCTCGTACGGAGCGGCCCAGAAATGCGGACCCTCGCCGATGGTGACGTTGCCGAGGGCGTTCACGGCGACGATAGCCCCGACCGTATATGGACCGGAACGGGCAGAAGCCGAGCCCAATCCACCCTTGAAGCTTGCGGTGAGAGCGCCATAGCCGGCGCCTGCCGTCCCCAGGGCAAAGTCAAGGCCCGCCTGTGAAGCTGCCTCGAAGCCCAGGTCGCGATAGGGCGGAAAGCGGCCCCACTCCTTGTTGCCGCCATTGATGAGGTCGAACAGGATCGCTCCGGGCACGATGGGTACCCGTACATCACGTACCTGAAATCCGCGGCCCTGCTGCGCCAGACAGGCGACCACGCCGCTTGCCGCTTCCAGCCCGAATACCGAGCCGCCTGAGAGGACGATGGCGTCGACGTGCTCGACCGTACGCTCCAGCGCCAGCAGATCGGTCTCGCGCGTGCCAGGCGCGCCGCCGCGCACATCGACGGCGACGACCGAGGGTTCGTCGAATATCAAGGCCGTGGTGCCGGAGGCGAGTACGGGGTCCTGCGCATTGCCGACCTTGATTCCGGCCACATCCGTAATGAGATTCCGCACGCTACGAGCTCCAGTTGCTGGCGTGCCTCAACGTGGCCACGAAGGCAGCATTGTCAATGCTGCGACTTCACGTCCGATCACGAGAGGATGAGCACGTCGGAAACAACTTGGGCGGGAAGGACAGGCGCGCTAGAGCAAATTCTCCGCGCCTTTCCAGTGCGTATGAGTGGATGAGTCGATGGCCGATATAACCGTGCCTGGCGTGTTTCTCGCCGGGTTGTTTTCATTCCTCTCACCTTGCGTTCTTCCGCTGGTGCCGCCCTACCTGACCTATCTCGCCGGCACCACGCTGGACGAGATAACGGGCGAGACCATCGATCGCACGGTGCGGCGCCGGGCTGTGATCTCCGCCATTGTCTTCATGGCGGGGCTCGCCACCGTTTTCATTTCCCTCGGGGCTACCGCTTCCCTGGTCGGGTCGCTGCTCGTCTCGGGGCGTCGCCTCATGGCCGGATGGCTGGTCGGTGCCGCCAATGCCGGCCTGCTGCCGATGGGTTGGGCGACTTCAGTCGACCCCTTTGCGCTGCTTGCAGGCGTGATCATCATCGCGATGGGCCTGCATTTTCTTGGCGTGTTCCGCATCGCCATGTTGTTTCGCCAGGCGCGTTTTGAAAGCCGTGCCACGCCGGGACCTCTCGGTGCCTATCTGATGGGGCTCGCCTTTGCGTTCGGCTGGACGCCCTGCATCGGGCCCGTGCTGGCGACGGTGCTGGCCGTAGCCGGCAAGGAAGCGAGCGTCGGTCACGGCGTCCTGCTGCTGGCGATCTACACACTCGGCCTGGGTTTGCCCTTCGTCGTCGCCGCATTCGCCATGAACCCCTTCATGAGGTTCCTGCGTGCCTTCCGTGCTCATCTTGGCACGGTGGAGAAGGTCATGGGCGGCTTGCTGGTGGTGGCGGGTTTTGCCTTTCTCACCGGTGGCATGGCCGATTTCTCGATCTGGCTGCAGAGCACGTTCCCCATTCTCGGCCGGCTCGGCTGAGGAAAAAGCCTGCTCGCAGGCTGCAGGATGCATGCCTTTACAAATGTTCTCGGCATCCCCGACCGACGGGGGGGGGGAGGATGCCCGGGCCAGCGATGCGGCGTATCGACCTGCCGGATGAGCATTGCCTTTTCGTGTTGGCAAAATAAAACCCGCCCCGGCGAACCGGAGCGGGTCTGTGCAAAGACGCTGTCGAGCGCTTACGACGGATTCTCGAAGTAATCGATCTTGCCGTCCGGGCCCTTCTTCCAGGTGTAGAGGACATAGCCGGCCTTGGTCAGGTCGCCCTTCTTGTCGTAGGAGATGTCGCCGAGCACGGTCTTGAAGACCTTACCCGAGTGCATCACTTCGGCCATCTTCTGGGGATCGACCGACTTGGCTTCCTCGGCGGCCTGCTTGAAGATCTCCACGGCGGCGTAGGAGTAGAAGGTGTAAGCCTCGGGGTTGAAGCCGATATCCTTGAACTGCTTGACGATCGCGGCGTTGGCCGGGATGTTTTCCGGCTTGGGCGGGAAGGTCATCTGGGTGCCGATCACGGCGTCGCCGCCGATGGTGGCGAAGTCAGCCGAGGTGATGCCGTCGCCCGAGAGCATGACGGTGTTCATGCCCTGGTCGCGCAGCTGCTTGAGGATCAGCGCGGCTTCCGTGTAGAGGCCACCCCAGATCAGCAGGTCGGCGCCCTGGGCCTTCAGCTTGGTGACGATGGCCGAATAGTCCTTCTCGCCGACGTTCACGCCTTCGAAGATGGATTCGGTGACGCCAGCCTCGTTGAGGAACTTCTTGGCGTTGGTGGCGAGGCCTTCGCCGTAGGTCGTCTTATCGTGGACGATCGCGATCTTCTTGCCCTTGTAGTTGGCGACCGCATAGTCGGACCAGACCTTCGCCTGCTGGTCGTCGCGGCCGCAGGTGCGGAATGCATTCCACAGGTTGCGGTCGGTGACCTTTTCGTTGGTGGCCGAGGGCGTGATGAAGAGGACGCCGTTGTCGGCATAGACTTCCGAAGCCGGGATGGTCACGCCGGAGTTGAAGTGGCCGACCACCAGGGTCACGCCATCACCGACGAACTTGTTGGCGACCGAAACGCCCTGCTTGGGGTCGGAAACGTCGTCGCCGACTTCCACGTCGACCTGCTGTCCGAGAATGCCGCCTGCGGCATTGATGTTCTTGACCGCCATCTCCACGCCGTTCTTCAGCTGCGCGCCGAAGGGGGCGTTCGGGCCGGTGATCGGGCCGGCGACACCGAGCTTGATTTGAGCCTGCGCGACACTCGCGAAGGCGAGGCCGGCCGCAAGCACGACGCTCGACAACCAAAGTTTCTTCATGTGGTTCTCCCAGTGGATATAACAGAGCCTGCCGGCTCTGGCTTAGCGGGATGAGGCACGCCAATGGGCTTATCATGCCCAGATTTAGGTGCTTGTCACCCGATTTCGAATACTGCTTTCGTTCCGAGGGACGGCAGTGCTGCCATCCTCCCTTGGCTATCCTTCCCTAGAGGTATCGAGGCGGTAGAATCTGCTCGATACCGTTGGGTCTACTTCGCCGCGGAGCGGGCGTTCCAGTTGAGGGAACCCGCCTTTTCAAACATCCAGCCATATTTGCTGACCATCTGATTGACCAGCCTGAGCCGGTAGGACAGAAAGCCGATGAGCTGGACGATCACGAGGTCCACCACGAAGTAGTAGGGCGAGAACATGTTGCCGCCGAACGGGGCCTGATGCAGGAACCGCACGCCGGCCGTCAGGAGCGCCAGATAGATGAACAGCGTCGGGTAGCGGCTCCATGAAGCGGCGCAGGCCTTGCCGGTCATCCAGGCTGCCCAGCCGCCCATGATCACGGTGACGAGGACGAAGTGAAACAGGCTGTCCTCGTAGAGAAATTGAGCCATTTCAGTGTCCCCCTTCGAGGTAGGCCGCGCGGACTTCGGGACGAGCGAGCAATTCCTTGCCGCTGCCCGACATGGTGATGACGCCGTTGACCATGACGTAGCCTCTATGGGCGAGCCGGAGCGCGTGGAAGGCATTCTGCTCGACCAGGAAGACGGTGAGCTTTTCCTGTTCGTTGAGCGTGCGGATCGCGTCGAAGATCTGCTTGACAATGAGAGGAGCGAGACCCAGGGACGGCTCGTCCAGCATCAGCAGCCGCGGGCGGCTCATCAGGGCGCGGGCGATGGCGAGCATCTGCTGCTCGCCGCCCGAAAGGGTACCGCCCCGCTGGGCCGCGCGCTCCTTGAGGCGCGGAAACAGCGTGTACATGCGCTCGAGATCCTCGGCGAAATGGGCGCTGCCGTCGATTTCGGCGCCCATCTGCAGGTTCTCGAAGACCGTCATGCGCTGGAAGATGCGGCGCCCCTCCGGCGATTGCGCGATGCGAAGGCGCGCAATCTCATGGATCGGCATGTGGGTGATGTCCCTGCCATCGAAGGTGATCGAACCCTGCCGGCACTTCGGCGAGCCGAAGACCGTCATCATCAGGGTCGACTTGCCGGCGCCGTTGGCGCCGATGATGGTCATGATCTCGCCCTCGTTGATGTCGACGTCGACACCCTTGAGAGCGTGAACCTGGCCGTAATAGGTCTGTACCCCGCGAACGGAGAGCAAAGGAGACGCCATACTCAATCCTCCACTTCTTCGTCAGAGCCGAGATACGCCGCGATGACCGCGGGATCGTTCCTCACCTGCTCCGGCGTGCCGTCGGAGATCTTGGTGCCGTAGTTCAGCACCACCACGTGGTCCGAGATCCCCATCACGACCGACATGTCGTGCTCGATGAGGAGCAGGGCGGTGTTGTGATCGTTCCGGATCGAGCGCAACAGGACGTTGAGATCGAGGCTCTCCTTCGGGTTGAGGCCGGCTGCAGGTTCGTCGAGGCAGAGCAGCACTGGATCGGTGCACATGGCGCGGGCGATCTCCAGGCGGCGCTGGTCGCCATACGGCAGGTCACCCGCGGGATCGTCGGCCCGGGCCATCAGATTGGTCTTGTCGAGCCAGTACTTGGCCTTCTCGACCGCATGCTTCTCGGCATGCATGTAGCTGGGCACGGCAAGGATGCCGAGGATCGAGTAACCGGATGCGTGCATCAGGTGGTTGTGCTGGGCGACAAGCAGGTTTTCCAGCACCGTCATGCCAGAGAACAGGCGGATATTCTGGAAGGTTCGCGCGACCTTGGCGGTACGCGAGACCTGGAAGTCGGGCATGCGTTCAAGGAGATAGAGCTGGTCCGCCCCCTGGCCGATCTTCTGGTGCGTGCTGGCGGTGAGGGCATCGAACTCGTCCCATACCGCCATCGTGCCGTGGCGCAGGCCGATACGCCCTTCCGTGGGCTTGTAGAAGCCCGTGATGCAGTTGAACACCGTGGTCTTGCCGGCACCGTTCGGGCCGATCAGGGCGGTGATGTCGCCACGCCCGCAGTTGAAGGTCACCGCGTTCACGGCGGTGAGGCCGCCGAAACGCATGGTGAGTTTCTCGACCTTCAGGATCGGATCGCTGTGCCAGCGATGTTCCGGATGGGCATGGGATGCGAGAGAGGGATCGACAGTCATGGTGGGGGAGCTCATCCGTGGCCCTCCTGGACAAGAGCGCCGGAGACAACCTTGCGCTCCTTGAGGAAGGCGGTCGGTACGCGGTTGGAGATGAGGCCGCGTGGTTTCCACAGCATCATGATGACCATGGCCATGCCGAAGATCAGCGAACGGTAGATGCTCGGATCGAAGTCATTGCCAAAGAAATATTTGAGGAAGGTGATCTCGCGCAGCATTTCGAGGCCGCCGACCAGCACGATGGCGGCGATCACGACGCCCATCAGGCTGCCTGAACCGCCGAGAACCACGATGGCGAGCACCATGACGGACTCGTTGAAGGTGAAGCTCTCGGGATTGATGAAGCCCTGCTTGGCGGCGAAGAAGGCGCCGGCAAAGCCGCCGAACATCGCACCCATGGCGAAGGCGGCGAGCTTGGTCTTGGTGGTGTCGATGCCCAGCGAGCGGCAGGCGATCTCGTTCTCTCGCAGCGCTTCCCAGGCGCGGCCCACCGGCAGCTTGCGCATGCGTGTCGTCACATAGGCGGTGACCAACGCCATCACGAGGATGACGTAATAGAGGAAGATCTTGGTATAGATCGGGGAGAAGGCGAGGCCGAAGGTGTGGGCGAAACCCGTCGGGCTTGCGTTGAACGGAATGCTGAAGAAGGTCGGCGGCTTGATCGACGTGATACCGTCATTGCCGCCCGTGAAGGACTTCCAGTTGATCAGCACCACGCGGATGATCTCGCCGAAGGCGAGCGTCACGATGGCCAGATAGTCGCCGCGCAGGCGCAGCACCGGGAAGCCCAGGATGATGCCCCACAGGGCGGCGAGCGCACCGGCCAGGGGCAGCACTTCCCAGAAGGACAGGCCCCAGTAGTAGGACATCAGGGCATAGGAATAGGCGCCTACCGCGTAGAAGGCCACATAGCCCAGGTCCAACAGGCCCGCGAGGCCGACCACGACGTTCAGGCCCCAGCCGAGCATGATGTAGATCATGATCTGAATGCCGAACGTGTCGATCCACTTCAGCGAGCCCTTGTCGCCGAGGAATCCCAGCATCAGCAGCGGGAAGGCGACGGCCAGGCCGGCGCCGAACCACATGGCGAGGGGCGACATGCCGATGCGTGCCATCGCCGCCGAAAAGGGGGATGCCGTCGTCCTGGCTTCGCGCTTGGGCGAGACGAGAACGAAGATACGGACCGCGACCACGATTCCGACCAGGACTGCGGCGGTGATGAAGCCGCCATAGCGCTGGAGGAAACTGAAGTCTGGGTTCATGAAGTTGAAGCGCAGGCTGTTGGTCTGCGTGTCGGAATAGGTGCTGAAGCCGACGATGGGAAGGAAGATGCCGATCGCGGCGACGGTCCAGAAGGCGATGTCCTTGATGAAACCGCCGGCACCGGATTTGTTCGCGCTGTTCTGAGCCATGCTCAAACCTTCTCCACTTCCGGGCGACCCAGCAGGCCTTGCGGCATGAAGATCAGCGTGATTGCGAGGACGGAGAACACCGCGACGTCCCGGTAGGCCGCCACATTGCCGTCGAACGAGCCTTCCCAGAGCTTTTCCATAAGGCCGATGAGGATGCCGCCGATCACCGCGCCGGGCAGGGAGCCGATACCGCCGAGCACGGCGGCCGTGAACGCCTTCACGCCGGGCACGAAGCCGTCATGGAAGTTCACAGAGCCGTAGAAGATCAGGAACATGAGGCCGGCGACGGAGGCGAGCGCGGCACCCATGATGAAGGTGATGGAAATGGTCCGGTCGACATTGACGCCGAGCAGGGCGGCCATCTTGCGGTCCTGTTCGCAGGCGCGCTGCGCACGGCCCAGCGAGGTCTTGGTCACTAGATACCAGAAGATGGCGAGCAGCACGGCCGTCGTCACGAAAACCATGATGTGCTTGAGCGACAAGGTGGCATCCATCGTATGCCCGCTGGCATCGACATCCTGCCAGATCTCGAATTTCTGGTTGAGGGCGTCACCGAAGGAGTTCGGGATCGCCTTTGGGCCTGCGCCCTGCACGATCTGCACGAAGTTGGACAAGGCGAGCGAGATGCCGATGGCGGAGATCAGCGGCGCCAGGCGGAACGAGCCGCGCAGGGGGCGGTAGGCGATGCGCTCGATGGCCCAGTTCCACAAGCTCGTCAGCACCATGCCGATAAGCAGCACCACCAGGAGCGAGACGATGATCGACGAGACGCCCAGCAACGTGATGAGGATGAGGAACAGGATGAACGCGATCATCGCGGAGAGCATGAAGAGATCGCCATGTGCGAAATTCACCATGCCGATGATGCCGAACACCATCGTGTAACCTACGGCGATCAGACCATATAACGATCCGACCGCCAGCCCATTGATGAGCTGCTGCAAAAACTCTGCCATCTAGTACTTTCCCCTCTGTCGAAGCCACCCTTGTTTTCCCCCGGGCATCCCCTTCTCGGAGATTTTTGCCTAAGAGACAGGCAGTCATGCGACGATTGCTTGTCATAGCAAGCGCTTTGCAGCCTGACAATCGTAGCTGGGCGGCCTCGCTCGAAGTTTATCGATTTTACGAAATTTTTGAGCAAAGGGGTGAAAGATTCAGCGCTAGCTGGCGAAACCAACGCCAAAACGAGGGCGCTGGCAGCCAAAAAGCAGCTTGCAGGCAGATCGGGGTACAACCGCGAGGAGGTGTAACAGCCGTTAGATTTCTTCGAAATCCACACAAAATTCTTCAAGGCCGTACTTCTTTCCCAACCGGAAAGAAAGTTGCTGCAAAATTGCGCAAAGCATTCATTGGGAACAAGTGCGAGGTTGCTCCGCGCAACAATCCTACCGTCGCCCCTCCCTCAGGGCGGCAAGGGCCTGCGGCGTATCCACGTCGAAGGTGACATCGAGGGACGAGACGGGCACTTCCACGACCGCGTCCGCATTGGCTTTGAGAATCTGCCGCCCCCCGGAATCACCCTCCAGAGACTGCAACTCGCCGAAGAATCGGCGCGCCCACAGCACCGGGTTGCCACGCTGGCCGTTGGACACGGGGAGGACGATGCGCGCGCCCCTCTGCGGATCGAAGGCTTCGATAAGGTTGTCGAGGAGTACAGGTCCGACCAGCGGCATGTCGCCAAGACCGATGAGCGCGGCATCGGCGTCTCCAGGCAGGGCAGCCACGCCCGCGCGCACGGAAGTCGAAATGCCCTCCGCGAAATCGGGATTGTAGATGAACGTAACCGGCAGGCCCGCGAGGGCGGCCTGCACCTCCTCGGCCTGGTGACCCGTGACGACGGTTACGGAGCGCGCTCTCGATGCCAGGGCGGCTTCCACCGCGTGGCGGACCAATGGCTTGCCACGGTAATCCTGCAGCAGCTTGTTCGCCCCTCCCATGCGCGTGGATCGGCCGGCCGCGAGGATGAGGGCCGCGACGGACGGTGGGGTGTGGCTGTCCTCTTCCCCGCCGGCGCGGGGCTGCGGGCGGCTGACGATTTCCATCAGGAGCCCCCCCACGCCCAGGCCGATGATATCGGATCGGGTCACGGGAATGCCGGCGAGCAGCCTGTTGAGGATCCAGTCGAAGCCGTTCTCCTTCGGCGAGCGGGCACAGCCCGGCGCGCCGAGCACGGACATGGGACCGATATCACCAAGCAACAGCAGGTTGCCGGGATCGACCGGCATGCCGAAATGCCTGATGGCGCCGCCTGCCGCTTCGATGGCGCGCGGAATGACGTCTCGGCGATCGGCGATCGCCGAGGCGCCGAAGACGATGGCGAGATCGGCGCCGTTCCCGGACATTTCGGCCAGGGCAGCGGTGAGCGCATCCGCGCGGTGCGGTATGCGCTTGTCCGCGACGATCGTGGCCCTGGCGGGAGCGAGGCGGTCACGAAGGACCTGCAGCGTCTTGGCGACGACGCTGTCCTTCAGGCCGGGCAGCATGGTCGATATCGCCGCGACCCGCAGCGGTCTGAAGGGAGCTACCCGGATGACCGGCTGCCCGAGGAGCGCAAGCACGCGATCGAGTATGGGCTGGCCGACCGCGAAGGGAATGATCTTGACGGTACCGACCATCTCGCCCGCCCTGACCTGCGCGAAGGCCGGGAGAGTGGCGAACGTGATGCTCTCATCGATCGTATTCACCTCGTCGATGCGCGCATGATCGAGCACCAGGACGCCGGCCTCTTCGGCGAACAGGTTGGCGCGGCCGGTGAAGGGCGCCTCCACACGGACACCCGCGCCCTTGAGTGCGTTTGCGACGCGGGCGGCGGCTTCGTCCTCACCGATGTCGTCGCCGTCCAGGCGGGCGATCACGATGGTCCTGACCCCTTCGCGGCGCAGAGCCGCCACTTCCTGCGCTCCGATCAGGGTTCCCTTCTTCAGGACGAGGCTGCCCTTGCGGATGGAATGAACCGCCACGCCACCCATAGCGTCTTCAATCGCAATATCGCCGAAAAACATTCAATTACAATCGATTGAGGGAAGGTTCTGAGAGATCAGGCGACCTGTCTCGGCTTTTTCTCGCCGCTTTCGAGCCGCAGGGCAGCGGTGACTTCGGCAATGATCGAGACGGCGATCTCGGCGGGGCTGATGGCACCGATATCGAGACCGATGGGTGCGTGGATGCGCGCGAGATCATGTTCGCCGATTCCGGCCGAACGCAGCCTCTCCAGGCGACGGCCGTGAGTCTTGCGCGAACCCAGGGCGCCGACATAGAAGCACTCGCGCTCCAGCGCGTGAGTGAGCGCCGGGTCGTCGATCTTCGGATCGTGGGTCAGGGCGACGAAGGCCGTGTAGCGGTCGATGCCGAGTGGCGGCAGGGCGACGTCCGGCCATTCGGCGATCAGCCTCACTTCCGGAAAACGTTCGGGAGAGGCGAACGCGGTTCGGGGATCGACCACGATCGGATCGTAGCCGACCAGACGCGCCAGCGGCACCAGCGCCTGGCTGATATGGACGGCGCCGATCATGACCAGCCGCACCGGCGGGACGTGGACGGTGATGAAGTAGCGTTTGCCATCGTGCTCGACCGTGGCTGACTTGCCTTGCCGAAGCTGCAGGGCGAGGGAGAGGGCGAGGGGATCACGAGCGATATCGGCTTCGGCTACCAGCCGTTCGTCGCCGCTCTGGAGGTCGGTGACGAGCGCGGCCGCCTTGCGCTGGGTCCGAGCGAGGTTGAGCGCCTGGAGCGTTGCGAGCTTCATGGATCAATCCAGCTTTTCGACATAGACGCGAATGGTGCCGCCGCAGGACAGGCCGACACGCCAGGCCGTCTCGTCGGCCACCCCGAATTCCAGCATCCTGGGTTTGCCTTCCTGAATGACGTCGAGCGCCTCCGTGACGACGGCTCCTTCCACGCAGCCGCCAGAGACGGAGCCCAGAAAATTGCCGTGCTCGTCGATCACGAGATTGGACCCGGTGGGGCGAGGCGCCGAGCCCCAGGTTTCCACCACCGTCGCGATGGCGACCCCCTTTCCCTGCTCGCGCCAGTGCTGGGCGGAGGCAAGGATGTCCGCATCGGTGGCCAGGTTCGTCGCAGTATCACTCATCGAAATGCTCCTGGAACAGGGGAAAAACATTATGAACTGACAATGATCGCCCGCGTGGGGCGATGGCCCGGATTCCTGTTGGACTTCGCGTTGCTCGGCTCGCCATTTCTCATCCCGCCTTCTTCAGCCATGTCCGAGGATCCGCCGCGGCATCGGCCCTGCGATCCAACGCCTTCACCAGATCGTCCATGCTCTTCAGATTGTGAATGGTCCGGAATTCGTCAACATGCGGGAGCATGGCCTTGATGCCCGCCGCGCGAGCCTCGAAGGCATCGAAGCGCAGAAGCGGGTTCAGCCAGATCAGGCGCCGGCACGAGCGGTGCAGACGGTCGAGCTCCTTGGCAAGGCCGTCGTCGACCTGTCGCTCCAGCCCGTCAGTGATGAGAAGCACCAGGGCGCCCTGTCCCAGCACGCGGCGCGACCAGTCCTTGTTGAAGCGTTCCAGGCAGTGGGAGATACGCGTGCCGCCATCCCAGTCCTTCACGGCTCTGGAAGCCTTGTCGAGTGCTTCATCGGGATCGCGCGTGCGCAAGGCGCGTGTGATGTTGGTGAGGCGCGTGGCAAAGACGAAACCGTGAACGCGCCGGCCCTTCTCGGAAATCGCGTGCAGGAAATGCAGGAACAGGCGCGAATAGTCAGCCATCGAGCCGGAGATGTCGCAGAGCGCCACGATGGGAGGATGCTTCTCGCCCACCTGCCGGTAAGCGATGTTGATGAGGTTGCCGCCGCTGCGCATGGCCGCGCGCAAGGTCCGGCGCAGGTCGATTACCTCGTTCCCGCCGGCTACGAGGCGGCGTGTCGGCACGTTGTCGAACGGCAGGCGAAGCTGGGCGATCTCGCGCTTGGCCGCCGCAATCTCGGCCGCGGTCATCTGCGCGAAGTCCCGCTGCTTGAGGATTTCTCGCTCCGACATGGTCAGCCGAGCGTCGAACTCCACCAACTGTTTCTCCTCGACCTCGCGGGGAGGTTCCTTGTAGAAGGCGTCGTTGACACGTTGCGAACCGGCCTTTGGCTTGGGCGGCTCCTTCGCGGCGACCGCCTGGGGCGACATCATCGCGATGAGCTTTTCCGTCAGCGCTCGCTGGCGCCAGAATAGTTCGAAGGCCTGCTGGAAGAGAATCGACTGCTCATGGCGTGTGACGAAGACGCTGTGGAGCGTCCAGTAGAAGTCCTGCCGTCCGCCGAGACCAACCGTCTCCACGGCCTTGATCGCGTCGAGGACCGAAGCGGGACCGACGGGCAAGCCGGCATCCCGGAGCAGCCTCGCAAAATAGGCGATGTTGTCGGCCAGCTTGCCGGGAGGGACGACAGGTAGCTCAGGCCGCGACATTGCTGTTGGCTTTCACGCTGTCGAGCAGCCGCCTGGCCTGGCTGCCGGTGATGCGCGCGATGTCGTCCTGATATTTGAGAAGAACGCCGAGGGTATCGGAGACCAGTGCGGGATCGAGCGCAACGGCATCGAGTTCTGTGAGCGCCGTGGCCCAGTCCAGCATCTCGGCGACGCCCGGCGCCTTGAACAGATCTTCCTTGCGCAAGGATTGCACGAAACCGACCACCTCGCGCGAAAGCTTGCCCGGCACGTGCGGCACCTTGCGCCGCAGGATCTCGAGCTCGTTCTCGGCGCTGGGATAGTCGACCCAATGGTAGAGGCAGCGGCGCTTCAGGGCGTCGTGGATCTCACGCGTTCGGTTGGACGTGATGATGACGATGGGGGGCGCCTCGGCCTTGACCGTGCCAAATTCGGGAATGGTGACCTGGAAGTCGGAGAGCACTTCCAGGAGGTAGGCCTCGAAGGCTTCGTCCGTGCGGTCGAGTTCGTCGATCAGCAGGATAGGAGCGCCTCCCGGTTGTGGGCGAACGGCCTCCAGGATGGGGCGTGCGATGAGAAAGCGTTCGGAAAAGAGGTCCGAACCGAGGGATGCGCGGTCGACGCCTCCGCTCGCCTCGGCGAGCCGGATCTCCACCATCTGCGCCATGGTATTCCATTCGTAGACGGCCGAGGAAATGTCGAGGCCTTCGTAGCACTGCAGGCGGATGAGGGGACGGTTCAGCGTGGAGGACAACACCTTGGCGATTTCGGTCTTGCCGACGCCAGCCTCGCCCTCCAGGAAAAGCGGACGCCCCATGCGCAGCGCCAGGAAGAGCACCGTCGAGAGGTCGCGTCCGGCGACATAGTCGGCTTTGGAGAGCAGCGCCGCGGTGCCGTCGATCGAAGCGGGAAGGGAGGAAGGCAATTCAATCTCCTGAAGCTCCCGTCACTATAGGACGAGTTGGGTAGAGGCGAAGCAAAACCTTTTGAAAGGTTCCTCAGATGGCGAGCCTCGCTTTCAGAAAGCTCCGGCGATAAAGCGAAGCCGTGGCGGCGTCGAAACAACAGAATATCACCTGCGAAGGGGCATTTCCCAGGCCGGGCAGGGTCTCGATCACTGTGGCCAGAGCGATATCGGCGGCCTCGTCAGGGGGAAACCGATAGACGCCCGTGGAGATGGCTGGGAAGGCAATCGAGCCGACACCATTGGCTGCCGCAACATTCAGGCTCGAGCGATAGCACGAACCGAGCTTGTCCGGCTCGCCGCTCCTGCCGCCGTTCCACACCGGACCCACCGTGTGAATCACGTGTCTGGCGGGCAGGCGATATCCCGCTGTGATCTTGGCCTCGCCCACGCTGCAGCCGTTCAGCATGCGGCATTCGACAAGCAGGTCCGGCCCGGCGGCCCGATGAATGGCGCCGTCGACACCGCCGCCGCCCAGCAACGAACTATTGGCCGCGTTGACGATGGCGTCGACGCGGAGCGTGGTGATATTGGCGATGACGACGTCGAGCCTTGCATCGGATATCGCCGCGGAAAACTCGGGTATCGGATCCGCCATGGCCTCATTCCGATGAGATGGAGGCAGGGCCGCCTTGCGGCACCTGCCTCGAATTGTCGGCGATCATTTCGCTGCGGCGACCGCCCGCTTGGCCAGCACGCCGATCAGATGGGCGCGATACTCGGCGCTGGCGTGGATGTCGCCGTTGAGGCCCTTGGGCGAGATCGTCACGCCGTCGAGCGATTTGGCGTTGAAACGCGGAGACAAGGCCTCCTCCGCCTTCGTGTGGCGGAACACGCCGTCGGAACCCGCGCCGGTGACGGCGACGCGCACCGCGCTGCCTTTCTTGGCGACGAAGACGCCGACGAGGGCATAGCGCGATGCCGGGTTCGGGAACTTCACATAGGCGGCCTTTCCGGGAATGGGGAAGGAAACCTTGGTGATGATCTCGCCTTCCTCCAAGGCGGTGTCGAACAGGCCGGTGAAGAAGTCGTCAGCCGGGATCTTGCGCTTGTTGGTGACGATTGTCGCGCCAAGGGCAAGCGCCGCCGCAGGGTAATCCGCGGCCGGATCGTTGTTGGCGATGGAACCGCCGATCGTGCCGCGGCTGCGCACGGCGGGGTCGCCGATCTTGCCGGCAAGCGCGGCGAGGGCCGGGATTGCCTCGCCGACGATGGCGCTGGTCGCAACCTCGCCATGCGTGGTCGCCGCGCCGATCAGAAGGTTACGGCCCTTGACTTCGATGCCATGCAAGGCATCGATCTTTGTCAGGTCGATCAGGGTCGACGGACTGGCAAGCCGCAGTTTCATGGTCGGCAGCAGCGTATGGCCGCCGGCGAGCAGCTTGGCGTCTTCCGCCTTGGCGAGGGCCGCGACGGCACCGCGCACGGAGGTCGGCCGCTGATAGGTGAAGGGATACATGGATCATCTCCCGAGGAGGTGGAATGATGTGCCGGCTTCCGGGCCGGCATGGAAATAGCACGCGGTGGAGGTGGAGCCGGCCCGAAGGCCGGCGCCGCTACTCTGCCGCCTTCTTCGCCTTCGCGGCGCGCTGAACGGCCTGCCAGACGACCTGCGGCGAGGCCGGCATGGGAATGTCCTCGAGGCCGATGGCATCGGTGAGCGCATTCATCACTGCCGGCGGCGCGGCGATCGCACCCGCCTCCCCGCATCCCTTGATGCCAAGGGGATTGGACGGGCAGGCAGTCTTGGTCACGCCGATGCTGAAGGAGGGGAGATCGTCCGCCCTCGGCATGCAGTAGTCCATGTAGGATGCCGTCAGGAGCTGCCCGTCCTTGTCGTAGACCGCTCCCTCGAGCAGCGCCTGGCCGACGCCCTGGGCGATGCCGCCATGCACCTGCCCCTCGACGATCATCGGATTGATGAGTTCGCCGAAGTCGTCGACGGCCGTCCATCTGTCGATGGTAGTGACGCCGGTCTCGGGATCGATCTCGACTTCACAGATGTGGACGCCGGCAGGGAAGGTGAAATTGGTCGGGTCGTAGAAGGCTCCCTCCTTCAGGCCGGGCTCCAGATCCTGGCCCGAAAACTTGTGGGCGATATAGGCCTGCAGCGCCACCTCGCCGAAGGCCAGCCCCTTGTCGGTGCCGGCAACGGAGAAGCGCCCATCCTTGAACTCGATGTCGCCTTCGGAGGCTTCGAGCACGTAGGAGGCAACTTTCTTGCCTTTGGCAATGACCTTGTCGACCGCCTTGACGATAGCCGACATGCCGACCGCACCAGAGCGCGAGCCGTAGGTGCCCATGCCGAACTGCACCTTGTCGGTATCGCCATGCACGACCGAAACGGAGTCGAGGGGAATGCCGAGCCGGTCCGAGACGAGCTGGGCGAAGGTCGTCTCATGGCCCTGGCCGTGGCTGTGCGATCCGGTCAGCACCTCAACGGTGCCGATCGGGTTGACGCGCACCTCGGCGGATTCCCACAGCCCGACGCCGGCGCCGAGGGAACCCACGGCCTGCGATGGGGCGATGCCGCACGCCTCGATATAGGCCGAATAGCCGAGGCCCCGCAGCTTGCCGGCGCGCTCGGAAGCGCGGCGACGAGCACCGAAGCCCTTGACGTCATGCATCTCCATCGCCTTGTCGAGCGAGGCGTTATAGTCGCCCGCATCGTAGGTCATGATCACCGGTGTCTGGTGCGGGAAGGACCTGACGAAGTTCCTCTTGCGGAACTTTGCCGGGTCGACCCCGAGTTCGCGGGCCGCCACCTCGACCAGTCGCTCCACGACGAAGGTCGCCTCCGGGCGGCCTGCGCCGCGATAGGCGTCGACCGGTGCTGTATTGGTATAGACGCCATCCACCTCCGCATAGATTGCCGGGATATCGTATTGCCCGGAGAGCAGCGGCGCATAGAGATAGGTCGGAACCGAGGAGGAGAAGGTGGACAGATAGGCGCCGAGATTGGCTATGGTGTGGACCCGCAATCCCGTGATCTTGTTGTTCGCATCGACGGCGAGTTCGGCTGTCGTCACGTGATCGCGGCCATGGGCATCGGCGAGAAAGGCCTCCGATCTGTCGCCCGTCCACTTAACAGGCCTATTGATGCGCCTGGCGGCCCAGACGCACACGGTTTCCTCGGCATAGATGAAGATCTTGGAGCCGAAACCGCCGCCGACATCGGGGGCGATAACGCGCAGTTTGTGCTCGGGTGCGATGCCCACGAAGGCGGAGAGCACCAGCCGCGCCACATGCGGGTTCTGCGAGGTGGTGTGGAGCGTGTAGGTTTCCGTACCGGAGTCGTAGTCGCCGATGGCCGCGCGCGGCTCGATGGCATTGGGAACGAGGCGGTTGTTGACGATCTCGAGCTTCGTGATGTGCTTGGCGTTCTTGAACGCCGCATCGGTGGTGGACTTGTCGCCCAGGTGCCACTGGAAGACCGTGTTGTTCTCGGCTTCCGCATGGACCTGCGGCGCGCCCTTCGCCTGGGTCTTGCCCGTATCGACGCTGGCAGGCAGGGCTTCGTAGGTGACGTTGATCGCTTCCGCCCCATCCTTGGCCTGCGCCAGCGTTTCGGCGAGCACGACGGCGACGTGGTCGCCGACATAGCGCACCTTACCCTGCGCGAGGGCGGGGTGTCCGCCGGCCTTCATCGGCGAGCCATCCTTCGAGTGGATCATCCAGCCGCAGATCAGCCCTCCGATCTTATCCTGGGCAAGATCCTCGCCCGTGAGGACCTCGATGACGCCGGGCATCCTGCGCGCCGCGCCGATATCGATGGACTTGATCGCCGCATGCGAATGAGGCGAACGCAGGAAATAGGCATAGGCCTGGCCCGCGCGATTGATGTCGCTGGTATAGTTGCCCTTGCCGGTGATGAAACGGAAATCTTCCTTGCGGCGCACTGGTGCGCCAACGCCCGTGGCGTTCATGACGTTCTCTCCACATCGTCGATCGTGACAGGACGAGGCCGCTTCATTGGCGGCCCTTGTATCCCCGGCAAAGCGAGCTTCGCCGCGAGAGCATTCCGGACGGCAAACGAAAGGCGGCTACTCGGCCGCCTGTTGCATTCCGTCCTCCGCCATGGCCTTGGCACCGGCGGCGACGGATTTGACGATGTTGTGGTAGCCCGTGCAGCGGCAGATATTGCCCTCGAGCTCATGGCGTATGGTGGTCTCGTCGAGGTCGCTGCCCAGGCGATGCACCATATCCACGGAGGTCATGATCATGCCGGGGGTGCAGAAGCCGCACTGCAGGCCGTGATTGTCGCGGAACGCTTCCTGCATCGGGTGGAGTTGGCCGTTGTTCGCGAGGCCTTCGATGGTGGTCACCGAGCCGCCATCGGCCTGGACCGCCAGGGTCGTGCAGGATTTGACGGCCTTGCCGTCGAGATGCACCACGCAGGCGCCGCACTGGCTGGTATCGCAGCCGACATGCGTGCCGGTGAGCCGCAGATGCTCACGCAGGAATTCGACCAGCAAAGTACGTGGATCAATATCAGCCGTAATTTCTCGTCCGTTGACGAGAAGGGAAACGGAAGCCATGGGGTCCTCCAACCGGTTCGCGACCTGTTGTCCCTTCTGGTGTCCCGTGCCCCTCATTGGACGGTCGGAACGAGAGACTCTCATAAAGCAGATCGGAATAATTCCAGTCTGGACCCCGGTTTTTCGGCGGTCAAGTGACAAGGCTGAAAAGTTGAGGTGCGATTTCGCGGCTTTTTTCGGCATTTTTGGTAAAAACTGGGAACGAAGGCCAAACGGTCAGGTTTCCCTTCGACACAGGAGCGATCATGGCGGGCGCTTTATCCAGTTTCGACTTCCTCATCCTGCCGGGTCGGGGCAATTCCGGCCCGCAGCATTGGCAGACCCATTGGCTGGGCATGTTTCCCAACGCCAGCCGGGTATTGCAGGCGGACTGGGACAGGCCCGATCCGGAGGATTGGGTCCGGCGGATCGATGCCGCGATCGCTTCGGCACCGCGCCCTGTGGTGCTCGTTGCCCATTCGCTCGCTACCGCCGCCACCGTCAAATGGGCGGCGGGCGCCTCGGCGCAGCAGCGGGGCAAGGTTGCCGCGGCCTTTCTCGCGGCCACGACCGATGTCGGCAATCCCGATCCCTCATTCGATATCGTGCGGCGGTTCGCTCCCTTGCCGATGGAGCGCCTGCCGTTCCCCACCTTGATCGTCGCCAGCCTGAACGACCCGCGCGTGGCCTTCGGCCGGTCCCAGGAATTCGCGGTAGCATGGGGCGCCGAACTTGCGGATGTGGGCGAGCGTGGCCATATCGGCAGTGATTCTGGCCTGGGTGTTTGGGGCGAAGGCCTGCTGCTGCTTGGCGGACTGCTAGCCAAGGCCGGTGTTTGAGCGTTGCGGCAAAAGCACAGCAGCTTTGGAATCACGGACCCGACACGCGGGAATGGTAGGCATTCCCATAATCATCTCGAAATTGTCGCAGAGTCTGACTATAAGCGCGCCAACGATCCCTTGAGACTGCCCATTTTGGAACCGCGTAATCCCCGAACCTCCGAACTTCTCGCAGCGATAGCGTCGGCGGAAGGGGAGGAGCGAATCTATTTCGGTGACCTAACGGCCGCCATGCGGAATCGCGCCTTCGGCATACTCTTCCTGCTGTTCGGCATTCCCAATTGCCTGCCCATGCCGCCCGGCATTCCCGTCATCTGCGGTATCATCGTGGCGCTGATCGCCGCGCAGATGGTGATGGGCCGGGACAATCTCTGGCTGCCGCAGTTCCTGGCCCGGCGGAGCTTCGCCCGCAAGGATCTGCAACGCATCGTCACCAAGGCCGAGCCGTGGATTCAATGGGTCGAGCGCTTTGCCAAGCCGCGCCTGTCCGTCTTCGCCGATGCCCGCTCGCGTCGCATCGTCGGTATCGTCGGTTTGATCCTCGGCCTTGCGCTGCTGCTGCCGATTCCCATCATCGGCAACATCCCGCTCGGCATTCCGATCTGCATCCTCGGCCTCGGGCTGGTCGAACGCGACGGAGCCGTCATCCTGGCCGGTTATGTTGCCACAAGTCTCGGCCTGCTGATCACCGCCGGCCTTGGCTACCTCATCTTCCAGGGCGCCCTGGCAATCTTCTGAGGATGAAAACGGGCTCCCGGCCCTCGACACGCGTGCAAGGCGTAGCTTGGCTCGATCACGGCCGACCGGCTTACGGTCGAACCGCGTTACGGCCGGCGTCGGCGATAGCGATCAATGGATGGAAAGGCCGTGCGCGTCCCACTCGTCCCGCGGCACGGCCTGGCCGACCTTGAATTCGAGCGAGATCACCTTCATGCGGTCCGGCGTGGTGGAGCAGGTGAAGGAATACTGGTACCATATGCCACCGCTGCGAAAGGCGCCGCCGCTCCCCTTGAGGATGTCACCCGAGATGGTCGGGTCGCCGAGAGCATAGGCGATGACGCTGTCGGGCTTGTTGTAAGGCTGGTCGGCACGGCGAAGGCGCTCCATCAATTCGATGTCGCACACCTGCTGGAAGCGGTCCGATGGCGCCAGCTTTGCAAGACCGGCTTCCGTCTTGCCCTGATGGTTGCTCTGGCGGGCGAGGGCGGGGGATAGTGCAACAGCCAACAGGGCGATCGAAACCAGCAGTCTTTTCATTTTCCAGTCCGGCGACAACACAGAACCATCGGCACCGGCGAGGACCGGCGGGCGATATCCCGACAAAGTTCGAGCTAATATCGAATTGCGCCCTTATCGCGATGGAGGCAGGGCTCAATCCCGGCAAGGCGGCGGCAGAACCGGCTGCATCCCGATTCCGCCGCGCAACCTAATGTCAGATCACGGCATTGTCGATTTGTTATTAGGGTGCAGGCCGGCGCCACGGCACCGCCCGCTGCCCTACTCCTTTCTACGCCCTCAGCCTTCCCGGGCGGCGTCGGCGCTATAGGGGCCGGGACCCGCGAAGACCAGATAGAGAAAGAAGAAGCAGTAGAGGATCGCCGCATCGCCGCCGTTCAGCGCGGGAAAGAACGATCTCGGAAAGTGGAACATGAAGTAGGCGAACGCCATTTCGCCGGAGAGGATGAAGGCGACCGGGCGGGTGAACAGCCCGAGCGTGATCAGGAGACCGCCGACGGCTTCCAGGATGCCGCCGAACCACATCAGGCTGAAGGTTGCGATCTCATGGTCGCCGGCCGGGAAGCCGAACAGCTTCTGGGTGCCGTGTTCCATGAATATCAGCCCGGCGACGATGCGCACGAGTGAGAGGACGGCGGGCGCATGGAGATGCAGTCCTGTTTCGGATGACGATTGTGACATGGAAATCCCTGATCATTGTGGTTGCATGCCGGGATAATCGCGCATGCCGCTTCGCGCCAGACGGGGGCTGGATCACATCCCATCACGAAATGGTGTGGCAATCGTCGGATGCGGGCAAGTTACCGCCGGGATGGACCGGAGGATCGGGCCTGCCAAGCACTACTCCACGTCCAGTACGCCGCTCTTTCCCGTGGCGTAGGGCGGGCGGGGGATGGCGATGTGGGCGGCGCGCAGGGCGGCGGACCAGCGCTCACGCAGATCATGGAAATAGGGCTCGCCCGGCTCGATGCGATGGTTGATCTCGGACTTCAGCTCGTCGCGCCTGGCCACCAGGATGTCGATGGGCATGCCGACCCCGAGGTTGGAGCGCATGGTGGAATCCATCGAGATCAGGCCGATCTTCAGCGCGTCCGGGATATTCGTGCCGTAGTTGACCGCGCGGTCGAGGATCGGCTTGCCATATTTGTGCTCGCCGATCTGCAGGTAGGGGGTATCGACGGTGACCTCGATGAAGTTCCCGGCTGAATAGATCATGAAGAGGCGCATTTTTCCGCCCTTGATCTGGCCTCCGAACAGGAAGGCCACATCGAAGCGGCTGTTATGCTCCTCCAGGCTCTTGCCGTCGGTCGAGTAGACGGTGCGGATCGCGCGGCCGATGAGTTGGGCGCCCTTGAACATGCTGGGCATGGTCATCAAGGTATCGATGACGCCGGTATCGGGATTTTCGATGCCCTCCTGCAGGTAGTTGAGCACGGCTTGGCTCACCGACAGGTTGCCGGAGGTGCAGATTGCCATCACGCGCTCGCCCGGCTCCTCGAAGACGTGGAGCTTGCGGAAGGTGGCGATATTGTCGATGCCTGCATTGGTGCGCGTGTCGGCGATCATCACCAAGCCCTCGCGAACCGAAATTCCCACGCAATAGGTCATCGACTTGACTCCAAATACCGCCACCGGGCGACGCGCCGCCCATACGCGACGGTCATCCCCATAGAGCAAGATTCGAAGGGCGCAAACCGGCAAATGGCGCAACGGCAGTGGATTCGCCAAAACGCCGTTCAGCAGGTGCGAGGCGCTCTCAATGGCTCCGGCGCGCCCTCAGGCTGGAATAGATCATGCGGACCAACAGCACGATCGTGGTCAGGGCGATCAGCACCACGGAGATGGACGCGATGGCTGGATCGATATTGTCGCGCACCCCGCTCCACATCAGCCGGGGCAGGGTGATCGCGTTGACGCTGGTGATGAACAGCGTGACGCCGATTTCCTCCCAGGACAGCACGAAGGACAGGAGTGCTGCGGTCAGGAGGCCGAATTTGATGTTCGGGAGGATGATCCTCGTCGCCCGCTGCCAGACGGTGGCGCCCATGCCCCGGGCAGCGAGGTCGATGCGCCGGTCGACCTGGCTGAGCGAAACCAGGATCAGCACGACACAGAAGGGCACGATCATCACCACATGGGCGAGCACCACGCCGAGCCAGGTATCGTAGCCGACCGCCTGGCTGACCTGGGACAGGGCGGTCAACAGGAAATAGAGCGTCATGGCCGAGACCACCGGCGGCACGATCATCGGCAGCAGCACGAAGCCCACGAGCACCGCCGCGAAACGGGGACGGAACATCCAGATGCCGAGTGCGAACAAGGTCGCCAGCGTAGTGGCGACCAGGCTCGCAACCAGGCCGATGCGGATGCTCAGGAGAATGCTGCTGCCCCAATCCGGATTGGTGAAGAGCTGCTGGTAGTGTACCAGCGAATAATTGCCATTGGGCATCGACAGGTAGCGGGCCGGCGTGAAGGAAACCGGGATGACGGCCAGCAGCGGCATGAGCAGGAAAGCGGCGACGAGGGCGGCCGCCGCGAGGGCGATCAGGCCTGGGCGGTGGGCGGTCATCGCGAGACTCCCGTATCGCCCAGCCGCGCATAGCGGAACAGTAGCCCCATCAGGACGCCGACGATCACCACCAGCGTAACACTGATCGCCGCGCCGAGCCCCCAGTCCGGACTCTGGAACATGCGCAGATAGATCAGTTCCGCCGCCATGATGGAGCGTCCGCCGCCGAGAATGGCCGGGGTAACGAAGAAGCCCAGGGCAAAGACGAAGACGATCAGAGTGGCTCCGACAATGCCGGAAAAGGTCATCGGTACGAATACGGACCAGAAGATCCGGATTGCGCCGGCACCCATGCCGCGAGCAGCCAGGAAGACGCGTTCATCGAGGCTCCGCATCGCCGATGCCAGCGGGAAGACGGCGAAGGGAATGAGGAAATGCGTCATGCCGACGATGACGCCGAATTCGTTGCGCACGAGCGTCAATGGTTCGCTGATGAAACCGAGGCTCTGCAGCCAGGTGTTGATCAGGCCCCTGTTGGAGAGCAAGGCGAGCCAGCCGAAGGCGCGGGTCAGCACGGATATCCAGAAGGGAATCAGGATGCACAATTCCGCAATGCGCTGCTGGAGCACGGTGCCGCGTACCCAGACATAGGCGATCATGTAGGCGGCGATCACGGTGAAGAAAGTCACGGTGGCGCAGATGCGGAAAGTGCGCACGAACACCGAGAAGACCAGCGGATCGCCGGCGAGGCGGGCGTACTGCTCCAATCCCGGCGAGGGCAGGGTGATGCTCCACTGCGCAACGCCGAGGAACGGTATGATGTAGACGAGCGTCAGGAACGCCAGGAGCGGGCCGGTGAGAGCCAGAAAGGAGAAGACGGTGAGAGGTCTTCGCATGGGCTTTTCCAGGCAAGCGGGGGAACTGGCGATGGATGTATGCCCCACGCGCCCGGAATGGGGCGTGGAGCTTGTCGGTACGGACGCGGCGCGCCGGTTTTCTATTAGAGCAAGGCGCGTTTAGGCAGAAAGGCCGCTCTTCCCTAACTCTTTGTTTTTCGAAGGGTCTTTGTGTTTTGCCGATTCCGTCAAAACACAAAAAACGCCTTAGGCCGAAATGATCTTGGTGTAGGCGTCGAGCGCCGCGCCGTAATTGTCGGCATACCAATTCATGTCGAGCGCGACCTGTTTGCCGATATTTGCGGGATCGACTGGGTTGATGCGCTTCTTGTCCGCCGGGATGAGGGCGTCGGTGGCCGGATTGGCCGGGCCCTGGCCGAGCATGTCGAACATCACCAGCTGCTTTTGCGGATCCTGCGCGCTGGCGATGAACTTCATGGCGTTGTCCTTGCCGCCAGGATTGTTTTTGATGACCGCCATGGCGCCCGGTGAAATCAGGCCCTGGTCCCAGATGAACTTGATCTGGCCGCCGGAATCCTGCTCCAGGATCGAGGCACGGGTCGACCAGATCAGCGCCATGGAAGCATCGCCGCTCAAGAGCACCTGCTGGCTTTCGGCGCCGCCGCCCCAATAGGACACGATGTTGTCCTTGAAGGCCGCGATCTTGTCATGCGCACGCTTGAGATCGAGCGGATAGAGCTTCTCGGGAGCAACGCCATCTGCCAGAAGGGCAGCCTCCCACATGCCGGCACCCCACTTGTAGAGGGAGCGCTTGCCGGGGAACTTCTGCACATCGAAGAAGTCGGCCATGCCGGTCGGCACCTTGTCGCCGAATTTCGAGGAGTCATAGGCAATGATATAGGAGAAGAAATAGGTCGAGGCGGCATAGTCCCAGCCGAAACCCGGGCGGAATTTCGACTTGTCGACGATCTTGTAGTCGATGGGTTCGATCATGCCCTGCTTGCCGAGCGATATGGCGGAGAAGGGATCGGCGTCGACGATATCCCAGGTCGGCTTGCCGCTCTTGAACTGCGCGGTGATGCCGCCCTCGGTCGGCCCGGTACCGTCCTGCTTCACGGCAATGCCGGTCTCCTTCTGGAACGGAGCGCCATAGGCCTGGTCATAAGCCTTGACGGCGTCGCCGCCCCAGTTGACGAAGACGAGCTGTCCGCTGTCCGCATGGGCGCTGCCGGCGCGCAGGGCGAAGGGGGCACCGGCCAGGATCATGGCGGCGAGCTGGGTGAAACGGCGGCGGCTGAGTTCCCCCTTTTCGACCTTCGCGGAGAGAATTTCGAGACAGTCTTTCTGGAACGCTTCGTTCATGGGCTGGATCCCCTGTTCTGGTCTGGATGAAGTAGTTTCGATTTTTATTGTATCTATTTGTTATTGCTCGTCTATTTCGCAGAAAATCAGGTTTCCTCCGGCAGGAGGAAGCCCTTGTCCTTGGGCCAGGTGAGCCAGAGCTCCGGCCCTTCGCGCAAGGCCTCGGCCGCCCTCTCGGTGGGAAGGGTGAGGCTGACCGGCGTGCCGCTGCTCGTCAGCAGCGAAATCTTGGTCGCCGGCCCCAGATAGGTCGATGCCGTCACCTTGCCGGCCAGGTAGTTGACGCTGTCGGCTCCCGGCGCATGCGCCACGTCCATGTGTTCGGGGCGGATGGCGAGGATTCCGGTTCCTCCGGCATGGTTCAGCGAAGGTACGTCCAGCACGCTTCCGTCGCAGGAGCCACGGGCATGGCCGTTTTCACGCCGGACGTCCTGCAGCGGCAGAAGGTTGATCTCGCCCAGGAATTCGGAGACGAAACGGCTGGCCGGGCGCTCATAGACGTCCTGCGGCGTGCCCACCTGGAGTAACTGCCCGTGGTTGAATATTGCCACGCGCGAAGAAAGGGACAGCGCCTCGCTTTGATCATGCGTGACAAACACGAAAGTGGTGCCGAATTCCTGATGCAGGCGTTTGACTTCTTCCTGCATGAGACCGCGCAGATGCTTGTCCAGCGCCGAAAAAGGTTCGTCGAGAAGCAGCACCGGCGGCTCGAACACCAAGGCCCGTGCCAGTGCGACGCGCTGCTGCTGGCCGCCGGACAGCTTGGCGGGAAGCTTGCGTTCGTGCCCTGCCAGGCCGACGCGCTTCACCATCTCGGCCACGCGCCTGCGGACCTCCTCGGCCGGTACCTTGCGGATATTGAGCGGGAACGCGATGTTCTGCTCGACCGTCATGTGCGGGAAGAGGGCGTAGCCCTGGAACACCATCCCGAAGGCACGCTGCTCGGCCGAAAGATTGGTGATGTCGACGCCGTCGCGCGTCAGGCGGCCATGGGTAGGGCGCTCGAAGCCTGCCAGGATCATCAGGAATGTCGTCTTGCCCGAGCCGGAAGGGCCGAGAAGGGTCAGGAATTCGCCTCGCCCGATGTTGAGGGAAAGGTCCCTGAGCGCACGAAAGGTGCCGAAGGTCTTGCCGATGCCTTCGGCGCGGATCTCGGCCGCAGCGTGCTCGGTTGCCGCATGAGCGGCTGCCTTGTCCAGCGCTGCTCCTCCGCCTTGCGCCATGCATATCCCTCCATTCCAGTTCAAAAAGCCTATGCGTGATTTTCGTTCACGACAATTGAATGTTATTGCCTCCAAGGAAAAATTCCATTCACCCCAACTGCGTAAACGGCGGGCAGAATGCGTCAGGCATAAGCGGGCTTGAAGGTCGGGCTTGCCTGCGAGAGACAGGTTTTCAGCCAGTCCGCGAAGGCAAGCGAGACGGCGTGTCCGGTCTTGGCGTGCTCCATTACCAGGAAGTAGGATCGCGGCGACTTGATGGCACGATCAAAGGGGCGGACCAACTGCCCCGCCGTCATGGCGGTCCGGCAGGTCAGTTCGTCGCCCATCGCGATGCCCTGGCCGGCAGTGGCCGCGGCGAATACCAGGTTCATATCCGAAAAAATGATACCGCATTCGGTGTTGGGATGCTCGACATTTGTCAGCGCGAGCCAGCGCGTCCAGTCCTCGAAGTCGTTGAGATGGAGAAGCGGTGCACGCAGGACGTCGGCCGGTTCGTTCAAGCCGCCGATCTTGTTGAGAAGGGCGGGACTGCACAGCGGAGTGAATTCGACCTCGCACAGCAGTTCGACGGCCCGGTTGGGCCAGTTGCCGTCCCCGAAGGTCACGAAGATGTCGACGTCGGGATTGCTGACGTCGTCGAGCCGGCGCGGCGTAACGAGACGCAGCGAGACGTCCGGATACATCTCCTGGAACTCGGCGATGTGGGCGCATAGCCAGAGCGAGGCGAAGCCGGGCGTGCAGCTGACGGTAAGCGAGCCGCCGATCCCCTTGTTGCCGTACTGCACGGACGCGTCCCCGATGACCGTCAGGGCCTTGCGCACCTCATTGGCGTAGTGGCGGCCACGGACGGTAAGGGTGACGCCCTTGCCATGACGCTCCAGGAGATCGAAGCCGAGGTCGCGCTCGAGGAGGCGCAACTGATGGCTGACGGCGCTGCGCGTCAGGAAGAGTTCCTCCGCCGCGCGCCACACGCTGCCGTGACGGGCGAAACTGTCGAGCGCGCGCAGGGCCTGGGTCGAAGGAATACGCACGGGAACTCCTGTGGCGGTTGTGTTCGGTCGGCAGCAAATGGTGTGCGAACCGTGAATGGAATTTGCCGAAACCGCGAATACATATCACTTTTTGTGAGCTGCATTCACCGCTTATCCTTTTTTGAAGCGAAGGAGATGCGGTGTGACCAGCGCGGCGCAGGCAACGGCCCTTGGATATGTCGAGGCCAGCAGAGCCGATCTGTCGGCCTGGACGCGCACGATCTTCGACTTCGGCGAGACGGCCTGGCGCGAATATCAATCGGCGGCCTGGTATGTCGAAACCCTGCGCCATCACGGTTTCAGCGTGGAAGAAGGCTCGGCGGGCATGCCGACCGCCTTCTGTGCGCATTGGACCAGCCCGGCCGGCAGCGGGCCGACGATCGGCATGTATGCCGAGTATGATGCAGTTCCGGGAAACTGCCAGGATGCCGCTCCCGTGAAGAGGCCGCGTCCTGGCCTTGGCGAGCATGCCGGCGGCCATACAGACCCGCACTCCGCGCTGGGCATGTCGGGCCTTGGCGGGCTTCTCGCCACCAAGCATGCCATGGAGCGCCATGGCCTCGCCGGGACGCTGCGCTTCACCGGGGAGCCTGCCGAAAAGGTGAGGGGATCCAAGCCCATCCACGCGGCCCGAGGCTATTACGACGGCCTGGACGGCATGCTCTCCTTCCATCCGTTCTACATGCTCCCCCTCTGCAATACGGTGCGCTGGGATACGCATTGCGGGGCTGCCTATGCGATGATCTATCGCTTCGTCTGCGACGAGCCGGAAGCGTGGACACGGGTAGCGGGCGCGCCGATTCCGCAGTCCCATTCGGCCGTGCGGGCTCCCGGCGCGAACGACGCGCTGATGATGATGTACATGGCTTCCAAGGCCCTGCGTGACTCCATGCTCACGCATCAGGGCGGCTGGTCGATAAGCGAGGCCATTCTCACTGCGGGGCAGGCGACGGCGGACAACCTTCCGGCCGGGCTCGCCGAGATCCAGTACATGATCCGCGTGCCGACGCTGGAGATGGCCGAACAGGCCACGGCCATGCTGGATCGCAATGCTGAGATGGCTGCGGGGATGACTGGATGCCGCATGGAGAGGCACTGGGTCTGCAAGTCGCGTCCCGGCCTTGCCAACCACGCCATGGCGGGCATCGCCTGGGATGCCATGCGAGAGGTGGGCGCGCCGCGCTGGAGCGAGGATGCTCGCAGACTCGCGCGCGAGATCCAGGTCAATCTCGGCCTGGAGCCGATGGAGCAGCCCTTCCTCGCCGAATGCGAGCGCCTGATCGAGCCTCAGGCCGCCGAGGCCATCCTGCGCCGCGATCTGGCGCCGTCGCAGCTCAACTCGACCTCGGACGACTACACGGACATGAGCTGGCATGCGCCCACGGCTCGTTTCTACGTGGCACGGCCGGCTCTGCGCGCGCCGCAGGGCTACACCTATCCAGGCTGGGTGATGAATGCGCTCGGCGGCATGCCCGAGACGATCGACCCCATGGTTGTCTGCGCCGCCAAGACGCTGGCGCTCTCCGCGCTTCGGCTGATCGAGGACGACACGGCGAGAATCGCGGCGAGGCGAGAATTCGAGGAGCGCACGGGCGGCGGCATTGGCGGCTCGAACTGGATCCGACCGCTTGCCGACTATCCCCCGCCCATCGGCTTCCGATGGCCCGAATACATCACCACCGTCCGCGGGCGCGAATGGTGGATCCCCACATAAAGCAGAGGAACGGATATGGCCCATATTGATCAGGACGATGCTTTCACCCTGCGCCGACGCAATCTCGCGGGAGGTACCAGGCCCCTCAACGGCTGGGGCTTTCGCAACGAGACCGACAGGCTGACCGACGTGCTGCTCGGCTCGCCGGCGCATTTGAGGCACCTGTCCACCAGTTCCCTGTCGAGGAAGCACCTGCGCGAGGCGCCCTGCAACGTCCAGGTTGCCCAGGCACAGCACAAGGAGCTGGTTTCCGCCTATGAGCATTTCAATGTGAAGGTGCACTGGCTGGAACCCGAAGTCGAATTGCCAATGCAGGTTTATTCGCGCGATTCCAGCGTGATGACGCCGTATGGCGCGATCATCACGGCCATGGCCAACTGGTGGCGGCGCGGGGAGAACTACGCGGCGATCCGTGCCTATGAGAAAATGGGCATTCCGATCTACGACATGGTGACGGCAGGCACCTTCGAGGGCGGCGATTTCAACGTCATCGAGGAGGGCTGCGTCCTCATCGGATGCGGCGGCGCCCGCACGCAGGAGGAAGGGGCGCGCCAGGTGGCAGGCTGGTTCGAGAAGGAAGGCTGGGAAACGCGCATCGCCTTCATCGATGAATATTACGTCCATATCGATCTGATGGTCGTGCCGATCGCCCCGAAGCTGACGGCGGTCTGCCTCGCCTGCACCGAGCCCGGCATCGTCGAATGGCTGAAGGGCAAGGGCCATGAGATCATCGACGTTCCCTTCCAGGATACCATGGCGCTCGGCTGCAATTTCATGTCGGTGGGCAATGATCGCGTCATCGCGCCGATCGCGAGCAAGAGTTTGATCGGCCAACTGAGGGCTCGCGGATTTGAGGTTGCGGCCGTCGACATGAGCGAGATATCCAAGACGGGTGGTGGCATCCACTGCATGGCCCAGTCCCTGCGCCGGGCAGCCTGAATTCTCACTTCATCTCTCGACGAATTGCCCTAAGCCGATGTCCGAAATCGAGAAAACACTCCCGCCCGAATTCCTTGACGCTTTCGCCGCAATCGTGGGCGAGGCGAATATGCGCCAGGGAGAGAGGATCCTGGAGCTCGATCCCGGCGAGGACCGGCACAATCTGGGTGCCTCCGTCGTTGTCTCGCCGGCCACGACGGCGGAAGTTGCCGCCGTCGTGGCACTATGCGCGCGTCAGGGCGTGGCAATCGTCACCCATGGCGGGCGCACGGGGCTTGTCGGAGGCGGTATTTCGTCCCCCGGCCAGGTCGTGGTTTCCACACGCCGCTTGAACCATGTCGAGCGGCTGGATGCTGACGAACGCGTGGCCGTCGTCGAGGCCGGCTGCAGCCTGCAGTCCCTGCAGGAGGCGGCTCTGACGCATCATCTCGAGCCGGGCATCGATCTCGCAGCCCGCGGCACGGCGACCATAGGCGGCATGATTTCCACCAACGCCGGTGGGATCATGGCTTTCCGCAATGGCGTCATGCGCCATCGCGTGCTCGGCCTGGAGGCCGTATTGCCGGATGGCTCCGTCTATTCCGATCTCACCCGCGTGGTGAAGAATGCGGCGGGCTACGATCTGAAGCACCTGCTGATCGGCGCAGAAGGCACGCTGGGCATTGTGACCCGGGCGGCGCTCAAGCTGGAACCGCTGCCGGACACGCATGCGGTGGCCTTGTTCGGATTTCCCACGGTGGCCGCGGCATTGGCCGCCATCAGCCGCGCTTTGGCGGCGGATACGGGCCGCTTGAGGGCCGCCGAGGCAATGTGGGGGAGCTATTTCCGATATTCCGCCGGCCACTTCGGCTGGTCGGCACCCGGTTTCGACATGTCTCAGGCGATCTATCTGATCGTTTCGCTGGGCGGATCCGATACGGAGGCCCTGCAGGGCGAGCTCGCGGCGGTGCTCGATGACATCCAGGCCGAATTCCCTCAGACCACCGCGGTGCTCGCCGGGTCTGTCGTGCAGGAACAGGCGATCTGGCGGCTGCGCGAGGAGTCGGGCGTCGTCTATAGGGACTATCCCGACTCGCCCAGCTTCGATGTCTCCGTGCCGCTTTCGGAACTCGGCTCCTATGTCGAGCGCATCACCGAAGGACTGGCCGGCATCGAGACGGGGCTGGCGCCCTTCGTCTTCGGGCATCTTGCGGACGGCAACCTCCACATCATGCTCAATCGCAGCGCCGAGGCGGTGACCGGGCCAATGCTGGCTGCGGTCGAAGCGGTGCTCTATCGGAATATCAGGACGTTGGGCGGATCCTTTTCGGCGGAGCACGGCGTGGGCTCCAAGCGGATCCACGCGCTCTACGACACGGCCGATCCGGTCAAGCTGCGGCTGATGCAATCGATCAAGCAGATGCTTGATCCTGCCGGGATCATGAATCCCGGCAAGGTCGTCGATTTCTCGCGCCTGTCCTCCTGAAGCATCACAGGCCGTCTTGCCTCGAGGGCATGCTCTTGGAAGGATCGAGGCAGAAGGAGCGACTTTGCGATGAGCGATGTCATCATAGGGCAGGTTGCGGTTGCTGCGCCCACGGGCGACGGAACAGGCGAGGGCGCCATCTGGAAGGCCGACGAAGCCGCCCTCTACTGGACCGACATAACCCGCTTCCTGATCCACCGCTATGATACAGCCACGACCTCCGTGAAGACCTGGCTTTTCGGGGAGCCGGTGGTTGCGCTCTCGCTGACGACCGATCCGGCCCGGCTCCTCGTAGCGCTCGGTTCCCGCCTGATTCACTGGTGGCCTGCGCAAGACCGGCGCTTGGAGCATGGCTTCGAACTGCCGGGCGCCCCGGCCGTACGCCTGAACGATGGCCGCAGTGATCCGGTGGGCAATTTCTGGGTCGGCTCCATGCGGAACAATGTCGGACCGGATGGTGAGAGCCTGGAAGCAGGAGGAACCGACGGCAAGCTCTTCCGCATTGCGCCGGACGGCTCGGTACGGATGTTCCGGGAAGAGCTGATGATCTCGAACACCCTGTGCTGGAGCCCGGATCGCAGTCGCTTCTATTTCGGCGACACGCTGCGAAACGTTATCTGGGAGTTCGCCTATGATCCCGGGGCGGGCGAGATCGGCGAGCCGAGAGTGTTCTTCGAAGGTTTCGAGCGCGGCTATCCCGATGGCTCTTCGATGGATGCGGAGGGATATCTATGGAATTGCCGCTATGGTGGCGGTTGCATCGTGAGGGTTGCTCCGGACGGCAGCATCGACCGCGTGATCGACATGCCCGTCAGCAACATCACCACCTGCGTCTTCGGTGGGGCGGACCTCAGGACGCTTTTCGTTACATCGGCTCGAGCGCCCGACGAGCGTCTGTCGGGCTCGCTGTTCTCGATCAGAACGAGGGTCGCAGGCCAGGAGGAAGGATTGTTCGTCCTGTCATGAGGTCTCTACGGTTTTCTTGAGAGGTAGTTCCGGATGCGGCATCACCCCCGCGCTTCCTGGCGCATATGAGTGGTAAACGTTTACGCATGGCACCTTCCCGAGGCTTGCCTTCCGCAGCGTCCTCTGCTTAGTTCGGGAAATTATCTCGAAAGGCGAGGGAGGCCCGTATCGTTAGTCACGGAGCCGGAATCATTCGGTGAGGCCGCACTGATTATTCCTACCTATTCCGATTAGTGCTTGCTACCTACAAAGAAAGATAGTTCACTCGGGTCGGAAGTGGCGGGCTGTCTAGAGGAATTGGGCCCAAAACGACTGCGAAATGCCGGTCGAGCGGGGACGATAATCAGGTCTGTAGCCGGATCGCCGCGCTGGGAAAGGAGTACTGGCCTGCCTGGTGCAGGCTTCGTCGAAAGTAATGCGTGCGGAGCACAGAACAAACATAATCTTGGAGAGGAAAATGTTCGTGATCTGGCCTGTCGTTATCTCGATGACGCTAGGTATACTTTGCGGGTCTTGGATACCGTTGTTCCATTTTGTCATAGTAGCCGTTGTCGAGACACTTGGCAGCGCCTTGGTCGCATGGCTTTCCGGTCACGACATGTTCGTCGTAATTCTTGATCTGGTTGCGGTTGGGGTGGCTCTGCAGTTCGGCTATGTATTCGGCATACTCGGCTCGTTCGCGGTCTCCCGCGTGCGGAGCAAGACCGAGGTGACAATGGTGAAATACGAACCCAAACACGATACGAGCCTCTCGTGATCGGGTCGTTGGCAGGCACCGGTCCGCCAATCCACAGGTTTTTCCCCAGATTTTATGATCTTCGCCGGGCATCGTCGCGCTAGGCTGTGGTGACAAATTAATCATTTGAGCCATAGCATGATGCTGGCGATTTTGACGAAGCCGAGGAAGTTTTCGGCCCGTTTGTCGTATCGGGTTGCAATGCGCCGCCATTGTTTGAGTTTGGCGAAGAAGCCTTCAATGCCCCAGCGGTTCTTATAGGCAATCTTGTCGTAGCGGTGCTGGTACTTGCGGTGGCGGCGGGGCGGAATGACAGGCTCGCCGCCCTGGTCGAGAATAATGTCGTGCAGCCGATCGGCATCATAGGCCCGGTCGGCGATCACCTGACTTGCCGGCAGGCCCTGGATCAAGTCGCAGGCTGGCGCCATGTCATTCTGCTGGCCAGGGCCGATCTCGAAGCGCACGGGCAGTCCCAGTGCATCTACGACAACATGGAGTTTGGTGCCAACCCCCCCTCGCGAGCGGCCGAGAGCCTGGGCTTCAGATCCCCCCTTTTACGCCGCGCACCAGCGGCCTGGGCCTGCGCCCGGATAACGGTGGCATCGATAGCCACCCACTCCAGGTCAGGATATTCGGCCGCGGCTTCAAACAAGCGATCGAAGACACCTGCCTCGATCCAACGATAATAGCGCCGCTTAGCCCTCTGATACGGACCGAACCGCTCCGGCAGATCACGCCAACGCCCACCTGACCGCGCTAGCCACAAAAGAGCATCGAAGAAACGGCGACCATCGCTGCGCGGGCCACGCTTGCCCCTGCGTCCGCCGGGAACAAAGGGCCGGATCCGCTCCCATTGATCGTCTCGCAAAACCTCGCCTTCCAAAGCTCTCCTCCAAAAGATAGCTTTGAATCTGATTTGCGCTCTCCTGGGAATCCCAAAGCCCTTAAATTGTCACTACAGCCTAGTCGCCTCCAGACGGTGCCGGGCCGGGTGATGACGCCTTGTGAGCCATCTCAGATCCCCGCAAAATCGGTCATCCCCCGCGCTCTGGAGAGAATGATCTTCCCCGTGCACGACGCGCGAGAAGGGCATTCCGCCTCGTCCGAAGCGACGCTCCCTTCTAGGCTTGGCTCTGGCTCTGAAACTGGTTGCGGATGATCTTTTCTCCGATATCGAAGCAGATCTCCACGCTTTCGCCCTCGCCGCCATAGTGAGCGCCCCGCACCGGAGCCGCGCTCAGATAGTCGAGGCCCGCCGCAACGCGAATATGATGCACCGTGGGGCAGATCTGGAGCGAAGGGTCGAAGCCGACCCAGCCCAGGCCTTCGACATAGGTCTCCGCCCAGGCATGGCAGCAGCCGCCCCCCTCGTCCTCCGGCTGGCAGAGCAGGCCGCTGACATAGCGCGCCGGGATCTTCAGCTCACGGGCGCAGGCGATGAAAAGATGGGCCAGATCCTGGCTGACGCCGCTTCGTAGCGAAAACGCATCCGCGATCGTGGTCGCCGCCTGGTCGCGGTCGCTGCTCCATTCGACATGGTCGTGGACGGCTTCCATCAGCGCATGGCTGGCGGCGAGGGCTCCGTCGCCGCCGGGGACTGACTGCCGGGCGAAGTCGCGGATCTGCTCATTCGCAGTCGTAAGGTCCGTATCGCGCAGATAGAGGGAGACGGGAAAGCGTTCGATCACGCCGTGCAGCACCCCGCCATGATCGTGGGTTTCCACCTCGCCCTCGACGCGGACATGCATGGCTTCGATGTTGCCGTTCGCGGTGAAGGCATGGGTGATGTTGCCGAACGCGTCCTCGGCGACGCTCAGCCGGACATCCTGGTCGATGTCGATGCGCCAGCGCACCACATGCTGGCCGTTGTGCGAGCGCGGCGTCAGGCGCAACGTCTGGATGATCGACTTTGCCGGGCGCTCGTAGCGATAGGTTGTCTCGTGGGCGACGCGGATACGCATGGACGTCTCAAGTCAGATATTGCTCGGCGATGGCCGTGCTCAGATTGTTGTTATCTGTAATGAAGTCTGTGACAAAATCATGCAAGCCGGACTGGAAGACCTCGTCGATGCTCAAATTTTGAAGCCGTGACTGGGTCACGCGCACCAGGCGCTGGGCAGGGCCCTGGCGACCGTAGGCCTCGGCAAGGTGGTCCAGATTGCCGCTGAGATTCTCATAGCAGGAAGCGAGCGATCGAGGCATCTGGGTATTGAGCGTGAGGAGATCCGCCACGAGCCACGGCTTGAGGCTCTCCTTGTAGACCCAGTGGTAGGCCGTGAGGGCGGAGACCGCGCGCAGGATCGCCGTCCACTGGAAATAATCCAGGCTGCCGCCGACGCTCTCGGAAGGCGGGAGCAACACATGATATTTCACATCGAGGATGCGCGCCGTGTTGTCCGCGCGTTCGAGGAAGAGGCCGAGGCGCGCGAAGGCGTAGGCGTCGTTGCGCAGCATGGTTCGATAGGCCGATCCGTCGAAGACCAGCGACACGCCTTTCACCCAGTCGAGGAAACGCGAGATTTCCTCCCGGCTCATGCGGGAGGGATCGTAGCGCTTCAACTGCAGCCAGGCATCGTTGATGGTCGACCACATTTCCGCCGTCAGGGCAGTGCGCACGCCGCGGGCGTTGGAGCGGGCCATTTCGAAGCAGTTGCGGATGGAGGAGGGATTGTCGGCCGAGAAAGCCAGAAATTCCGTGACCGTGCGCTCGTTGGCCTCGTCATGCTTGGCGAAGAATGTGGGACCGCAACCGGCTGTCTCGACGGCGCTTTCCCATTCGGTGGTGAGACCGCCATAGGAGGCGGGAAGCGAGGAAAGCCGGTAGGCGGCATCCAGGATGCGCGCCAGATATTCGGCGCGCTCCACATAACGGGCCAGCCAGAAGAGGTTATCGGCGGTGCGCGACAGCATGACTACAGGTCCGTGCAAGGTTGGGGGCGTGAAGGCGGGATCAGGCGTGCTGCCGTCATCGATCGAGAACCCAGGTATCCTTGGTGCCGCCGCCCTGGCTCGAGTTCACGACGAGGGACCCTTCCTTGAGCGCCACGCGCGTGAGGCCGCCCGGCACGATGCGGATCTTGTCGGAACCCGTCAGCACGAACGGGCGCAGGTCGACATGGCGAGGAGCGATGCCCTCGTCGACATAGCAGGGACAGGTCGAGAGCGCCAAGGTCGGCTGGGCGATGTAGCCGAACGGATGCGCCTCGAGCTTGGCTCGGAAATCGGCAAGCTGCTCGCTGGTGGCGTGCGGCCCGATCAGCATGCCGTAGCCGCCGGAACCGGAGACCTCCTTGACCACCAGATCCTTCAGGTTGTCCAGCACATAGGCAAGCGCCTCAGGCTCCCGGCAACGAAAGGTCGGCACATTCTGGAGGATCGGGTCTTCACCCAGGAAGAAGCGCACGATGTCCGGCATGTAGGAATAGACGGCCTTGTCGTCGGCGACGCCCGTACCCACGGCGTTGGTCAAAGTGACATTGCCGGCCCGATAGGCCGTCATCAGACCCGGCACGCCCAGCGCCGAGTTCGGCCGGAAGGCGAGGGGATCGAGGAATTCGTCGTCGATGCGCCGGTAGATCACGTCGACGCGGCGTGGCCCTTCGGTCGTTCGCATGTAGACGACCTCGTCGCGCACGAAGAGATCGCGGCCTTCCACGATCTCGATGCCGAGCCGGTCGGCGAGGAAGGAGTGCTCGTAATAGGCCGAGTTGTACATGCCGGGCGTGAGCAGCGCGACGACCGGATCCTGCGAGGCTGAACGCGGGGCGATGGAGCGCAGCGTGGCCAGGAGCTCATCGGTGTAATTCTCGACCGGCGCGATGCGGTGGCGGGCCACGACCTCCGGAAAGAGGCGCATGGTGACTTCACGGTTCTCCAGCATGTAGGAGACGCCGGAGGGCGTGCGGGCATTGTCTTCCAGGACGTAGAACGTATCGGCGTCCACCCGCACGATGTCGATGCCGGCAATATGCACATAGACGTCGTGCGGCACGCTCTGCCCGGACATTTCCGGGCGGAAGGCGGGATTGTTGAAGATCAGGTCCTCCGGTACCACGCCGGCCCGGACGACCTCGCGTTTGCCGTAGACGTCCTTGATATACATGTTCAGCGCGCGCACGCGCTGCTCGAGGCCTGCCTTGAGCGTGCCCCATTCCTTGGCCGCCAGGATGCGAGGAATGATGTCGAAGGGGATCAGCCGCTCGGCACCATCCTTGTCGCCGTAGACGGCGAAGGTAATGCCCATGCGGCGGAAAAGGAGTTCTGCTTCGTTGCGTCGATGTGTCAGAAGTTCCTTTGGGGCAGTGGAAAGCCAGTGCGCGAGATCGGCATAGGCGGGGCGTATGGTGCCATCGGCCAGGGTCATCTCGTCAAACGCCACCATCCACTCCTCCAAAATCGCGGCCTCGCACTTAGTTTTAGCGAGATCGACCGGCTCGGCAAGCGGTCAATACGCGCCATACAGGCCGAAAGCGGAGCAGGCGCAACTTTGCCTATCAACAGTGCAGTCTGCCTCCGTTCACAAGTCACGATGGCCTAAAAAATGTTCTATTGCGCGCAGGGCGTCCGGTGGAATCGATCCGAAATCATGCTGGCAAGGTATAGCGGCAGTAGAAAGCCCGATGCCTACCGCATCGGCTGGCACTGTTCCGGGGCCGTTCAGGCGGCAAGGCCGATCTCGTTGCCCATCGCGCGGGACAGGTTCGCAGACAGGATGTCGATGGCAGCGCGCACGCGCAGGGGCAGGTGGGGGGATCGCGGCCAAAGAGTGTGAACCTCGAACACCAGCCCCGGAATATCGGTCAGCACGCGCGTCAGTTCGCCTCTGCGCACATAGCCTGCGACCAGCCAGCAGGGGAGCCAGGCTATGCCCATGCCGGCGGCCGTCGCATCGGCGATGGCGTCGAGGGCATCGAACTGGAAGCGGCTCCGCGGCATAATTTCGAGCGGCGCGCCATCCGCCATCGGAAACAGCCAGGGGCGCGGCTGGCCCGCGCGCATATAGGTGATGGCGTCATGGTGATGCAGGGCCATGACCGTCTGGGGGTGGCCCCGGTCGCGCAGATAGGATGGAGAGGCGCACAGGGTCATGCGCTGGTGCGCAACCACGCGCGTGGTGAGATTGGCGTCGGATTGCAGCGCGCCATTGCGGATGGCGAGATCGAAGCCATCCTCGATGAGGTCGACGCGGCGGTCGGTGAGGTTGAGTTCGAGTTCCAGCCGAGGGTGTTGCGTCGCAAGCTTGACCAGCAAGGGTGCGATGCAGTGCCGGCCGAACAGGGCCGGCATGCTGACCCGCAGCCGCCCCGAAACCTCGCGGCGGCCACTGTCCAGCATCGCTTCGCCCTCACGAAGCTCGGCCAGGGCCCGCTGGCAGCGCTCGTAGAAGATTTGGCCATCGTCGGTGAGGCTCTGGGTTCGCGTGGTGCGGTGGAACAGACGGGTGCCGAGCCTGTCCTCCAGCCTGGCGACGGCCTTGCCGACCGCCGAGCGCGACAGGTTCAGCCTTTGCGCCGCGGCGGCAAAGCCACCGGCATCGACGGCCTCGACAAATACCGCGACCCCCGTCAAGCGATCACTCATGGCGGCCTCACCGTAGAATTATTGAAGACAACGATGGGAATTTTTATCGCCACTGGCGCTTGATATTCAACAGTAGTTTTCATGTCCCGTTGCCTGCGGGCAACCGATGGAGTTGGACATGAGTGAAACCATGAAACGCTGGTCGATGGATGCTGTGGGGCGTGATCGCCTCAAGCTCGAAGTGACCGGGAAACCGAGGCCGCGCGCGGGGGAAGTGCTGGTGAAAGTCACCGCGGCGTCGTTGAATTACCGCGACAAGCTGGTGATCGAAACCGGCTTCGGCCTGCCGCTCGCCTTTCCCTTTACGCCTGCGTCAGACATGGCCGGCGTGGTCGAAGCGGTGGGCGAGGGCGCGCAGCGCTTCAAGCCGGGCGACAGGGTGATCTCGACCTTCATTCCCGATTGGATCAACGGCTTGAACGACGGCAATGCACGCACACCGCCCTACCGCACTCTTGGTGGCATCCTCCCAGGGGTCCTTGCAGAGTATGTCGCCTTTCCCGAGGGCTGGTTCACGGCCGCGCCGTCGAGCCTGGACGACGCCCATGCGAGCACCTTGCCCGTTGCGGGATTGACGGCCTGGTTCGCCCTGATGGAACGAGGCGGCCCCCTGCTTGGCAAAACGGTTGTGATCCAGGGCACGGGCGGCGTCGCCCTGTTCGGCCTGCAACTCGCCAAGGCTGGGGGCGCCGAGGTCATCGTCACCTCGAGCAGTGCCGACAAGCTGGCTCGCGCGAGGGCGCTTGGCGCCGATCACGGTATCGATCGCAACGGGGAGGACTGGGTGCAGGCCGTCTATCGGCTGACCAGGGATCGCGGCGCGGACTATATCCTCGAGATTGCGGGAGGCGCGGGCCTTGGCCGGTCGATCCAGGCTGCCGCAATGGGCGGGCGCATCCATGTGGTCGGCGTCATGGAGGGCTTCGAGATATCCGGGCCTGTCGGTCCGCTCATGCTCAAGGGACTTGCCATCCAGGGGATCGGCGTGGGGCATCGCACGGCGCAGGAGGCATTCGGTCGGGCAGTCGACAATCTCGGCCTCAAGCCGGTGATCGACAGGCGCTATGCCTTCGACGAACTGGCCGCCGCTCTCGATCATCTGGAGAGGGGCGCATTCGGCAAGATCGTCATCGATATCGGCTGAACGACCGTCTTTCTTCGCCTTTGGACATGATGTTCCAGGGAGAGGGCGCCGCACAGTGTTGCGGTTCCCTCAAACGAGTCCCAGCGCCTTCAGGCTTGCATGTCCGTCGCGGCCGATGATGATGTGGTCGTGCACGACGATGCCGAGAGGGCGGGCGATGTCGGCAATGGTTCGCGTCATGCTGACATCGGGACCGGAAGGCGAGGGATCGCCGGAAGGATGGTTGTGCACGAGGATGAGGGCGCTGGCGGACAGTTCCAGCGCACGCTTGATCACCTCGCGCGGGTATACGGGTGTATGATTGATCGTACCCGTCTGCTGCACTTCGTCGGCGATCAGGCCGTTCTTGATGTCGAGAAAGAGAATCCGGAAGATCTCCCGCTCGGCGAACGCCATGCTGGAGCGGCAATAGTCGATCAGTGCGGCAGAGGTGGAAAACACGGGCCTTTTGGCCACACCGCCCCTGGCCAGCCGGTGGCCTGCGGCTTCCACGATCTTGAGATCGCCGGCTACCCCGTCGCTGACACCTTCGACCTCCCTGAGCCGGGCTGCGGGCGCGCCGAGTACTTCGGCCAGCGAGCCGAAACGGGCGATCAGGGCTTTGGCAAGCGGCTTGACGTCGCGGCGTGGAATGGAACGAAAGAGCAGCAGTTCCAGAAGCTCGTAGTCCGGAAGCGCTCCTCCAGATTGCGCGAAACGCTCGCGCAATCTTTCTCGATGGCCATGATAGTGCGGCTCGGGCACCTCGGCGGCAAGCCTCGGGGAAGCCTCGTCCAATTCCAGAAGAGGGGCAGACAGAGGCGGGGGCCCCTTCTTCATTGCGGCCATCCGGCTTCAGGCTGCCTTGGCATAGGGCGGCTGGTCGTATTTGGCGGGCGAAAGCGTGAAGATCTCCACGCCCGTCTCGGTGACGCCCACGCTGTGCTCGAATTGGGCCGAAAGCGAACGGTCGCGCGTCACCGCAGTCCAGCCGTCGCTCAGGACCTTCACGTCGGGCCGGCCGAGATTGATCATCGGCTCCACCGTGAAGAACATCCCGGGTTTCAGCACCACGCCCTCGCCGCGACGGCCGTAGTGAAGGATATTGGGCTCGTCATGGAAGAGCCGGCCGAGACCGTGGCCGCAGAAGTCCCGGACCACGGAGCAACGCTCTGCTTCGGCGTAGCTCTGGATGGCGTAGCCGATATCCCCGGTGGTGGCCCCGGGCTTGATCGCATTGATGCCGCGCATCATCGCCTCATAGGTCACTTCCATCAGGCGCTCGGCGCGGCGGGGAATGTCGCCGGCTGCATACATGCGGCTGGAATCGCCGTGCCAGCCATCCAGCACTACGGTGTAGTCGATGTTGAGGATGGTGCCTTCCTGCAACGGCTTGTCGTCGGGAATGCCGTGGCAGACCACGTGGTTGAGGGAGATGCAGCTCGATTTCGGATAGCCGCGATAATAGAGCGTGGCCGGATATGCCTTGTTGTCCATGGCAAACTCGAACAGCATCTTGTCGAGTTTGTTGGTGGTCACGCCAGGCTTGACGGCATCGACCATCAGGTCCAGCCCCTGGGCGGCGAGCTGGCCCGCGGCGCGCATGCCGGCGAACGCTTCCGGCCCGTGGATCTTGATCTGGCCGTTCTTGCGCTGGGGTGACAGTTCTGCGTCGATAAAGCTCATGAAAATTCCTGGATCTGTCTTTGTTCTACTTATGCCATCTGGGGATACGCGCAGGAAAGAGAATTTTGAATTCTGCATGACTGCTGCGCGGCAAACGGGCCAATGGCCGCCCCGAGCAGGCCCCGATCAGGGCGCCAGTATCTCACGTAGGGTCATGGAACGGAAGGCGGCAACGATCGCATCGCCTTCCTTCTCCTCGACCGAAATCGCCAGCCGCATCGTAGCTTCGCCAAGTTGCCAGATCATGAAGGCCCTCATCGCAAAAAGGACAGGATCGGGCCTGCCGTGCGCCCGGGCCATCGCCTCGGCCAGCATCTTGCCGCAGGCGCGGCTTTCATCCAGTTCCAGCGCCATCAACTGCTTGTCGGCCTGCATGCCCGACCAGATGTCCCGCCTCACCGGCTCGGCCTTGAACAGGGCATGGTAGACGTCGATTAGGGAGCCGTAAGCGGCCTCCAGATCGGCGAGCGACGCCACGGGAAGCAGCGCTTCCTCGACGCAGCGGCGGCTCTCCAGGCCATAGCGCTCGGCGAGGCTGCGGATGATCGCGTTCTTGTCGGGAAAATACTGATAGAGCGACCCGATCGAGATACCGGCCTGCTCCGCGACCTCGCCCATCTTCATCTGGTCGCTGCCCTTGCTGCCGATCAGCGCGGAGGCGACCGATAGGATCCTGTCCATCCGCTCACGACTGCGCCGCTGCACCGGTGCCCGGCGGGGCAGGGAGGCATTCGCGGAAATGCCGTCCATGTCAGCCGCGACCGGCGTTGTCGGAGAGGTGTTCATGCTTGACAACATTAATATGAGGATTTATCACATTTTATAAATATGAGGCTTAATCATATTTATGGAAGGAAGCATCAAATGACAATGACCTGGCTTTTGAAAGCTTCCATGCGCCTGCCGCACGACGAGGAAGCGCCGCGTCATGGTGCACGAAGTTTCGTGTCCCGCTTCCTAGGCCTCGTGCCGGCAAACATACGAGGGGACAACCATGGTTGAGCGCGGCCTGGAGGTGCTGACTTTCATGGCTGCGGTGGGAAGCGGCATGGTGGCCGGCGTATTTTTCGCCTTTTCTTCCTTCGTGATGCCGGCGCTTGGCCGCATTCCGGCGCCCAGCGGCATCGGCGCCATGCAGTCGATGAACATCGTTGTCATCAATCCCAGCTTCATGACCGCCTTCATGGGCACGGGCGCGGTCTGTCTCGTGCTGCTGGCGGGAGTCTGGCTTTGGTGGGACGATCTCAGCGGCCAGCTGCTGCTCGCTGGCAGCCTCGCCTATCTGGTGGCCTGCATCGGCGTGACCATGGCGTTCAACGTGCCGCTCAACGATGCGCTGGCCGTCGCCCGGCCGGAGACCGCCGAGGCCGCGGTATTGTGGTCGCGCTATCTCATTGAATGGACGGGCTGGAACCATGTAAGGACCGTTGCGCCCGTCCTCTCGCTCATCTTCTTCGTCCTCGCCCTGATAAGGCGGGCGGCACAATGAGTTCGCCGGGAAATCCTGCCGCCGGATGAACAGAAGGTGGCAGGCAATCCCTTCACGCTCAACGTCCGAAAATGCCCTTGAAGAACTGCGCCATGCCGTTGCGCTTTTTCTTGCGTTCGAGTTCCGTCGCATCCCTGAGCCAGGTGATCTGCACGACACGACGTTCTCCTGCGAAAGGCTTGTGGCCATGCCAGGAGTTGTCGGCACGGCGGAAGCCGAAGCACGATCCCATGACCGGCGATATCTCGGCCGTCATGTCGTCGAAATCATTGGGACCGTTGAGAACGCGCAGGCGCCCGTCGCTGCTCGCGTTCCAGCTGTCGTTCATATAGACGAGGAAGGTGGCGAGTTTGCTTTCGCTGTCGGTGTGTATGCGGCCGTCCTTGAGCTGGGAAAGGCGGCGGATCGTCGTCAGGCGCGGCAGCGGCGTGAGATTGAGGTCGAGCTTGGCCGAAAGGGCATCCGCCATCTCGTCGCTTTCGAGATCCTCGATGAGCTGCTTGAAGGAACCCTTGATCATCACCTCGTCGACCGTCAGGTAACCGGGCTTGTCGATCGGAGGGAATTCCTCCCGAAGCTTCGGGATAGTCTCCTCTTTGAGAAAGGCATCCCCGACAATGTAGCGATAAGGCTGCTCGTGGATTTTCGCATTCTTTATGACGTCGAGATTGATGACGCTGGTCATCTTCAACTCCTGTGGTCACTACGACGCGAGAGGGGCGGTAAAAGCATGCCCTTCCGCGCGACTCGATTGCCCAGCCCCTAGCCCATTTCGGCGCGAAATGTCCTGCTGAACATGACCAGCGTCAAGGACGATCATTCTGCACTCGAAAAAACCGCGATCCCGGCGGCTTCGGGTGGCCGTGCGGCGGCAAAAATCCCCCATAGACGCTGGTGGTGTACCCGCTAACACCCTTGCGAGGCATAATTATTACGCATCTGCTGCCAGCGGCGGTTGATTGGTGCTATGGCGCTTCCCAACTCTGACACGCGGCCCGTCGCTGATTCCTCGGCCGCGCTGTCCTTTGCCTGGTGAGGATACCCCTGTGCCCTTGACGCCCGCCGATGTCCAACGCGCCCTCGAACTCGTCAAATTGCCTGCGAGCGGTCAATCCCTGACGGCATCCGGCCGCCTGACCGAGATACGCATCGACGGTTCGAAGGTCATGTTCGCCATCGCCATAGACCCTACGGAGGCGCGCGCGATGGAGCCTGTGCGGGCCGCTGCGGAGAACGCGGTGCGGGGGCTGCCCGGCGTAACCAATGTCCTGGTCGGCCTGACCGCGGAAAGGCCGGCGGGGGAAGCCCGGCAGAGTCCGCCGGGTCCGCGTGCGCAGACGGCGGCACACAATGCGCCTCAGCAACGCCCCGTGGGCCTTCCGGGCATCCACCGCGTCGTCGCCGTTGCTTCGGGCAAGGGCGGCGTCGGCAAGTCTACGACTGCCTGCAACCTCGCCATCGCGCTTGCGGCACAGGGGCTTCGCGTGGGTCTGCTGGATGCCGATATTTTTGGACCGTCCGTTCCGCGGCTGTTCGGACTGACCGGCAAGCCCGACGTGGAGACCACGCCCACCGGGCGCATCTTGCTGCCGCTCGAGGCCTATGGCGTGAAGGTGATGTCCATCGGCTTCCTGGTGGAAGAGGATACGCCGATGATCTGGCGCGGTCCCATGGTGATGTCCGCGCTGACGCAACTCCTAAGGGAGGTACGCTGGGACGAACTCGACATCCTGGTCGTCGACATGCCGCCCGGAACAGGCGACGCGCAGCTGACCATGGCGCAGCACACGCCCCTGGCGGGCGCCGTGATCGTCTCGACGCCCCAGGACCTGGCGCTCATCGACGCGCGGCGCGGCGTCGGGATGTTCCAGAAGGTCAATGTACCGGTGCTCGGCATCGTCGAGAACATGTCGACCTTCTCATGTCCCAATTGCGGCCATGTCAGCCATCTCTTCGGCCACGGCGGGGCACGGCGGGAGGCGGAGAAGCTCGGTGTGCCCTTCCTCGGCGAATTGCCTTTGTCGATCGAAGTGCGCGAGCGCTCGGATGCCGGCAAACCCGTGACTGCCACGCTGCCGGACAGCCTGGAAGCCGGCATCTACCGGCAGATGGCCGCCCAGGTATGGGCACGCTTGTCCGGCGAGGGAGTTGATCGCCGCCAGCCGCCGCGTATTGTCATCGAATAACGAGAAGCGGCGCTTCGCCCCAGCCTTCAGGAATGCCCCATGGAAAATCGTGAGCCCGTGTCGCCCAGCTCTGTGACGGCGTCCATCCTCGTCGTCGGCGACGAGATCCTTTCGGGGCGAACCAAGGACAAGAATATCGGCTACATCACCGAATTCCTCACCGCGGCCGGCATTGACGTGAAGGAAGTCCGTGTGGTGCCGGACGAGGAAGACCGCATCGTCGAAGCCCTCAACGCCCTGCGCTCGCGCTATGACTACGTGCTGTCGACGGGCGGTATCGGGCCTACGCATGACGACATCACCGCCGATTCCGTCGCCAAGGCCTTCGGCGTCGGCATCGACGTCAGCCAGCAGGCCGTCGAGCTCATGGTCAGACACTATGGCAGCGCCGAGCACCTGACGCCGGCCCGGCTGCGCATGGCACGCATTCCCGACGGGGCCGAACTCGTTCTCAACCCCGTCTCCGCGGCCCCCGGCTTCATGCTTGGCAATGTGATCGTCATGGCTGGCGTACCCAACATCATGCAGCGCATGCTCGACAACGCCATCTTGAAGATGCGTGTTGGGAAGGTCACGCTTTCCGACAGCGTTTCACCCGGGCCGGGCATAGGCGAGGGCATGATCGCCACGCCCCTGGCCGCCATCGCCGAGGCGCATCCGGAGGTCTCGATAGGTTCCTATCCATCTTTCGGTCCCGCCGGTTTCCAGACCCAGCTCGTCATCCGCGGGAAGGACGCCGCAAAGGTCGCCGCCGCCAAGTCGGATATCGAGAAGATGGTCGCCGGGATCAAACGGTGATCGCGGGGATCGTCGCGCCGCCGGCGGTCGCCTTGCTTTGCAGAATGCCCGAAAACCGGGCTTGATCCGTTCGAATTCGCCGCTATGAAGAGCGACCTGCGAACAAGGATCGGACCATGAGCTCGCCCAAGCCAGACAAGGCATTTCCAGTATCCTGGGATCAGTTCCACCGCGATGCGCGCGCGCTCGCCTGGCGCCTTTCCGGCAGCGGCCCGTTCAACGCCATCGTCTGCATCACGCGCGGTGGCCTGGTGCCGGCCGCCATCATCTCGCGCGAACTCGGCATCCGCATGATCGAGACGGTCTGCATTGCCTCCTATCACGACTACAAGACCCAGAGCGGCCTGATGGTGCTCAAGGACATAGACGACAAGCTTGCCGAGAACGGCGGCGAGGGCATTCTGGTGGTGGACGATCTGGTCGATACCGGTTCTACCGCCCGCGTGGTGCGCGACCGCCTGCCGAAGGCCCATTTTGCCACCGTCTATGCCAAGCCGCTGGGACGTCCGCTGGTCGACACCTTCATCACCGAGGTGAGCCAGGACACCTGGATCTACTTCCCCTGGGATATGGGCCTGGCCTTCCAGCCGCCGATCGCGCAGGAGAGCACGGCAGGCTGAGCATCCCGGAGCTCATATCCTCCGGACTTTTTTGGGGGAACGCTCGCCGCCCTAACCGGATGCACCGGCCTTCATCTGTTCGAGTTCCTGCTGCGTCTGCCGGATGATCGGATCGGCTGCGGGGCCGATATGAGCGCGGAAATGCGCCAGCATGTCTTCCATCGGCAGGCCTAGTTCGTCGAAGCCGAGCATGTAGTTGCGGATACGGTCGTGCCAGCTGATCCGGTAGGGCGCGCCCATCGGCCGCTCGAAGCGATGGATCCAGCGCAGGAAAGGCAGGCACAGCGTTCGCCCGCCGGCCTGGCGTACCTTCTCGTGGATATAGCCCTCCTCGCCGCCAAACCCGCGGAAGTGGCCGTTATAGCCTGGCCAGGCCGCCCGCCTGCAGGCATAGAGGCCGAGTCCTTGCATGGGAATGTCGAAAGCAGGCGCGTCCGGGTCGAGGCCAGCCTCGTCCGTGGCCCAGGTGCCGAGCATGCCGTGCTGCCATTCGGCCTTCCAGTGCGTGGAGATCGTCGTGAGATCGTCGTTGACGAGGGGCCCCTGCAGGAGATCGACCGTATAGGGATCGTCGGCGAAATAGCGCAGCAACCGGGAGACGGCACCCGGGACGACGAGGACGTGGCAATCGAGGCACATGACGAGATCGCTCGAGGCCTCGCGCATCACCACGTCCCTTACTGCCGTGCCGATGCTGTCGGCCACCGGGATGTAGCGGTAGCCCGCAATGCTCCGCCCGAGCTTCCTCAAGGCCTCCGCGCAGATGCCGTTGGGATTGTTGTCGACGACGAGGAACTCGATGTCGTCGGCCACTTCGGGATGATAGAGCCGCAAGGCCTGGAGAGTGAAATAAACCCCGTCATAGTCGTCATAGGTGGCCATGCCGATGGTGAGGCGCTTTCGGGCACGCGCGGGAACGGGCTGGACAACGGTCTGTTCGCCGCCCCCCCCAAGCGAGCGGTCGGCTGCCTCCTCAGGCCGGCCCGCATCTGACTTCAACAGGCGCTCCAGGTCCACGGCGCCCGGGTTTGCCTCAAATGTATTTTGGATGAATCGATCCAGAACTCCAGGCAGTTGCTTGTAGCTGCCGAAGCGTAGCAGGGCAGCAGGCACCGTGCGGGCAAACCCGGCCAGGGTGCCGGCCGCCGCCGAGGAAAGGACCTGATCGGGATGGATGCTCTGTTCCAGGAAGAACCGGAGCCGCTCCGGGGGGATCGCCTCGATCGTCGGGGATGCACCTTCATGGTAGAGGGGCACCAGGATCAGGCCGCAGTCGGATTGCCCGACACCGTCCGTCCCAACGGCCTTGATGGCTGCTCCTCGGCCTGTGAGCGTGGCGTAGGACTGTCTGAACGAAGGCCAGGCCAGGACCGTCGGCGCTAGGCTGGCATGCGGCGACAAGGCCAGTGGAACGGGATCGATCCTGCCCCCGGCCGTCGCAATGCCCACGAGATCGTCGGCCAGGAACGCAAGGCCTTGGTTGATCAGCCAGGCGGCAAGGCCCGTCTTACCGCTGCCTGGAGGCCCGACGATCAGTATGGATTTGTTCTCTCCCCGCACGGCGGCCGCCCGCAGCATGGGTTGACTGGATACGGCTGCGACGATGCGGTTGGCCTCGTCGAAGATCGCATGCAGGGCGTCCGGCCAGATCAGGCCGCGCCAGACCAGTCTCCCGTCATTGTAGAGGTCGAGGCGGTTTCCCGCGGCCGCGCACAGATGGAGCGTAGTGGCCGGGGTGTTCTCCTCGCTTGCGGGGAAATGCGAGAAGTGGGGCCAGATCTCATCGTCCAGCACCTCCGGATAGCGCAGCACCAAATTGATAGGCCCCAGGCGCAGAGCGATCACGCAGTCGTCCGTCGCACGATTTTCCGTCATCTCCGATATCAGCTTTCTGGAAGAGTATAATCGAAGACGTAGAAATGCTGGCCATCGGTGATTTCGATCGCCAGAGTTCCCTTGAGGCCGGCGAGAGCGTCGGTACCCGAGTCCGGCACCACGGCGATGAAGAGCGACTGTGCGCCCCGATCCATGCTGCCGCTGTGCTGCAGGGCGAAGGCACCCTGGCGCCCTTCGAGAGTGCCCGTGACCTTTTCCATGGCGACATAACCGGCCGATCCCTGCACGCCGCCGTGAACGGCCAGCATTTCGCCCGTACTGCTTGCCGCAAGGGGGCCATGGTAGCGCTTGGCGAGCGATAGGCGGCCGACGGGAGCCTCCGCCCCGGTCTGCGGCGTGATCGTCACCTCGAATGTTCCCCGAATTCTGCTGCTCATGACGCTTCTTCCTCTGTCGCTTGCGGCCGGACGAGCAGGCCGTTATCGAACCTGCCGCCCCGTTAGGCAACCCGTGGAGGCGGCGCGTCCAATGTTCGGTTCGTGCAGCCGGGGAGGTGAGGACGGCGCCACACCGATTTTCGGTCCGGCCCGGTCGCGCGAAAGCCTAGCCCGCCAGTTCCCAATAGCCGCGCGCCATCGCGGCGGCGAGGAGGGGGAGCAGGGCAAACAACAGCAGCTCGACGATGATGATGTGGCGCGTGGCACGGATCTCGAAAGGGTCCGGCACCTGGCTGGCGTCCTTCCTCTGACGCCGGCGCCAGACGATGAAGCGTCTCGTCGGGACGATGGAAATGAGGCCGATGAGCACGAAGACGCCGATCTTGGTCCAGAACGCCATGTTGTGGGAATAGTAGAGCCAACCCTTCTCGGCGTAGATCGCCCGGCAGAAACCGACCACGACCATCAGGGCCGCTACGACGCCGAAGCCGATGTCCGCGCGCCCGAGCGTCGCCAGCGCCCGCTCACCCACGGGTACGCGGAGCAGTGCCAGTTCGGCGACGAGAAACCCCAGCAGCGAGAAAGCCAGGAGGTGATGAGCAAAGGCCAGATAGAGATCGAGCATCGATGCGATCCGCCGGATGATCGGCCTATGGCCAGGTTAACCTTGCCTGCAGCCTTCAGGAAGGCACATCATGCACCCCGACGCGGCAATCCTGAGGCAGGATATACGGCCGCCGACTTGTTTTGCGCAGGGATGCTTCGCGATCGGCCGACGTCATCGGGGAGCGAGATAGGGAGCCAGCGCCTCGGCGGGAGTGAGTTCGGGAAAGACCTGCCGATCCATGATGTAGCCCCTGGCAACGGCGCGATGATGACTGTCGATGAGATCCAGGGCCTGCTTGAGGCGACGACGCTCCAGCAGCTCGATCAGTCTCGAATGGTCGTCGTGCAGGCTGCAATAGTCGAAATCGGCGGCGATCAGCGAACGCAGCAGCACGGTGCGGCGCACGAGCTGGGCATGGATCTCCTGCATGATCCTGTTGCGGCTCAGCCGCACCAGCATCGTGTGGAATTCCTGGCCCAATTCATCGGCGAGGGCATGGTTGCCGGAGGCGTGCGCCTGACGTTGGCGCTCCACATGCTGGCGCAGCTCAGCCCAGCCTGACGGGCCCAGCCGCTCGCTCAACTGTGCGGCGATACCCTGTTCGACCAGGGTGAGGGCGTCGTAGAGCTCCATCGCCTCCTGCATGCCCGGCTTGGCAACGAAAGCGCCCCGATTGCGTTCGATCTGGGCGAGGCCGTCATCGGCAAGCCGGATCAAGGCTTGGCGAACCACGATCCGGCTGACGTCGAAGATCTCCGAAAGTTCCCGCTCGCCCAGCTTGCAGCCGGGTATGAGACGATGATCGAGGATAGCCCTCGTCAGAACCTCTGCGATCTCCTGCGAGCGGCTGCTCATGCGGTGCTTCCCTGGCCGGCTGATGAAGGAGCCTGCGGCCGCTAAACGGTCGCCAGCATAAGGCCTAGCCGAAGTGGCTATCAGAGAACGCACACTTACCATACAGAAAAATGATAAACACTTTACAATGAATAAGGATTGATATCCAATCTTGTTGTTTCCAATATCCAACTAAGCTGGGTTCGTTCAGAAGAGCCAGCGAAGGAGGGGACATGCGCGAAGCGACCCTTTCCTGCGGCGAAGACCGCAGGCGAAGCAGGACCTGCACGAAGTTTCTGCAAGCCTGTGCTGTCGCCGGCAGACCGGCACCCCTTGCATCGCCGGATCATCCCTGGGCGAACCGAGGCGATCCTGCCATTATCGGCCCTGCGCGTGCGCGGCGCCTGCATGCGCCGGGAGCTGCATCAACGTCGGGGGAGTGCGTTCATGCCTGAAGACAGCTGCAAGGATCCCGTTATCCTGAACCAATGGCATCCCTTGGCCGCTGTCGCCGAGGTGCCGGTCGGAACCGTCGTCGAGACCGTTCTGCTGGGGATACGCCTCAGCCTCGCCGTCATGGCCGATGGAACACCCGCGGTCCGGCGTTCTCCCGCCGAGTTGCGCGACGGCCGCCCAATCGGTACCGGGGCGCTGGGGCAGGCGCTGCCCTCGCGCGAAGCCTATGGCTACATATGGGCGTCGCTCGGCACGCCTACGGTCGATATTTTCGATATCCCGGAATACCGCGAGGCGGACCGTCGTCGGATGAATGCTGCCAGCATCGGTGTGCACGTCTCGGCGCCGCGCGCCATCGAGAATTTCCTCGACATGGGTCATTTTCCATATGTGCACACTGATATACTTGGTGCCGAGCCGCATACCGAGGTGAAGGAATACGACGTGGAGATCTCGATGGAGCGCGACGAGATCCTCGCTACACGTTGTCGTTTCTTCCAGCCTATGGCGGCGGCGACATCGGACGGCGGAGCCGATGTGGACTACGTCTATCGTGTGCCTCACCCTTTCTGCGCCGTGCTCTACAAGTCGAGCCCGGTGGACGATGCGAGGCGGGACGTCATTGCCGTCTTCCTTCAGCCGGTCGGCCAGGAGCGCGTCCGGGCACACATGTTGCTGTGCCTTCTCGACGAGGTGAACGAAGACAAGGCAATCAAACGCTTCCAGCAGACGATCTTCGGCCAGGACAAGCCTATTTTGGAGAACCAGTTTCCCAAGCGCCTGCCGCTCGACCCGCGCGCCGAAACGCCTATCCGTGCCGACAAGTCGGCGATCGCCTATCGGCGCTGGTTGAGCCAGAAGGGAGTGACCTATGGGGTCATTCCGGCCGCGACCTGACAGACGAATCCCGGAGCCAATCATGTTCGACACCGCCAAGACCCGTTGGCATCCCATTGCCGCGTCTCAGGATCTGCCGTTTCGCCACGTGTTCCACGGACAACTGCTCGGCCGCGAATTCGCGGTCTGGCGCGCCGATGACGGGTATATCAATGTCTGGGAGAACCGCTGCCTGCATCGTGGCGTGCGCCTGTCCATCGGCATCAACGACGGGCGGGAACTGAAATGCCAGTATCACGGCTGGCGCTACTCCAACCGTACCGCCGGCTGTACCTACATCCCGGCCCATCCGGCGGATGCGCCGGCCCGCACCATCACCAACCGCACTTTCCCCTCGATCGAGCGATATGGCCTGGTGTGGTCGGCCGAAGAGCCACTCGGCGCGACGCCCGAAATTGAGGGCCTTGCCGAGGATGATCTGCTCGTACTGCGCGGCATTCCGGTGAATGCTCCGGCCGATCTGGTGGCGAGCGCGCTGAGATCCTATCGCTTTCAGCCGAGCGGCAGGATCGAGGGCGACGCTGCCGGCGTCGTGATCGAGACCGCCGGGGATTTTCAGGTGGTGCTGCGGGCAGGCGACGGGGACGCGCAGACCACTGCCATCTTCTTCGTTCAGCCGGTCGATTCCGACCGGTCCGTCATCCGGGGCCTGCTCGGCGGCCGGCTGGAAGAGGGGAGGCGCCTCGCAGTCCTGCGCCATCACAACGGCCTGCTGACGAGGCTGCGCGATGAACTCGAGCGAGAGGCGGCCACCCTCCCTGCATCTGCCCCGCTCGACGCGGCGATCGAACGCGTCTCGCCCGAACTGGCCGAAATGCCCGAACTCGCGACCCGCGGCCGAAAGGCCGCAATTCGCGTTCAGGTGGCCCGCAGATGGCAGGCGGCCAACGGCATTGCGGGCTTCGAGCTTCGAGCGGTGAAGGGGCTGCTGCCGACCTTCCAGCCCGGAGCCCACATCGATGTGCACATGCCCAGCGGCCTGATCCGCCAATATTCGATCATCAACGGTCCGGGGGAGAGCGACAGCTTCATGATCGGCGTGAAGCGGGAGCGGGAGTCGAGAGGGGGCTCGGCCTGCATGCATGAGGCCGTGCGCGAAGGCGACGTGCTGGCGATCTCCGAGCCACGCAACAATTTTCCGTTGCGGCGCGATGCCGTCCGCACATTGTTCGTGGCCGGCGGCATCGGCGTCACGCCGTTGCTTGCGATGGCGCAGGTGCTGCATCATCAGGGCCTGCCGCATGCCTTCCACTATTTCGCTCAGGATGCGGGCCAACTCGCCTTTCGTGAACGCCTTGATCGCTTGAAGGACACGCTCGTGCCGGAACTGGGCCTGACCCCCGAGGCGACGGCGGCCAGGCTGCGGGAAATCCTGGCCGGTTACCGGCCGGGCATGCATCTCTACCTCTGCGGCCCGGGGCCGATGCTGGAGGCGGCTCGGACCATCGCGGCGGAACTTGGCTGGCAGGAGCAGGCGGTTCATTTCGAGTATTTCAAGAACTCCCGCGAGATCGACGACAGCTCGAGCTTCGAGGTTGCCCTCGCGCGCTCCAACATCACGCTGAAGGTGCCTGCGGGCCGCACAATTCTCGACGTGATGCGCGAGGCCGGCATCGACATGCCTTCGTCCTGCGAGCAGGGCGCCTGCGGCACCTGCGTCGCCGCTGTCATCGAAGGCGAACCGGATCACCAGGACGTCTATCTGACCGAGGCCGAAAAGGCTTCGGGCATGAAGATCATGACATGCGTGTCGCGTGCCAAATCGGCCCGCCTCATCCTCGACATCTGAACCCAAACGTAAAACCCGCTGGGACTTTGGCCGTGATCAAGCTCTACGACTACGAACTGTCGGGCAATTGCTACAAGCTCCGCCTGCTGATGGGGGTGCTGGGCATTGCCTATGAGACGATACCGATCGACTTCTATCCCGGTCGGGAACACAAGTCGGAATGGTTTCTCCGGCTCAATCCGCTCGGCCAGCTCCCGGTGATCGAGGACGACGGTGTGGTGCTGCGCGATGCGCAGGCCATCCTGGTCTACCTCGCCTCGAAGTATGACAGGACCCAAGGCTGGTATCCTTGCGAAAATCCCGCCCTGCTCGGCGAGATCAGCCAATGGCTCGCCTTCGCCGATGGCATCACCGCCACTTCCTCCGCAGCCCGTCTTCATGACGGCCTGTTCTACGAACTCGACGTGGAGGCCGCACGAACGGGCGCTCATCGGCTGTTCCGCATCCTCGACGAGCATTTATGGTTCGGCGAGCAGGAGGGGCGTGACTGGATCTGCAGCGCGCCACGACCGACCATCGCCGATATCGCCTGCTTCCCTTATGTGATCCTGTCGGAAGAGGGCGGCATCGCCCGCCAGGACTACCCTGCGATCCGGCGCTGGTTGGACCGCGTCAAGCGCATCGAGGGCTTCTCGACCATGTCCGGCGTGTTTCCCGCCGGTCCGGCGAAGGCGGCGTGACGATCGAAAGGCCCGTCGGCGTGTGATGCCGCCACAATCCGGGTGGGGCAGGGCAGAGGGGCTGCCCCCGAGTATGAGTATGATCCCGGCAGCAGGGAGGGAGATCCCAATCGAGGCTTCCCGGCGAGTGGCAGGATGAAAGCCGTTCGGTCATGCCAAGCCCGTATTCAGGCGTTCATGCAAGAAGCGTTCGAGGTCACGGACGCGCCGACGGCGCGGCTCGTCCGTCGGAAGGATCATCATGTATTGCGCCGGCGCCTCCATCTCCACGTCTGAGACGCGCACGAGTTCGCCGCTCGAGAGCTCATCGGCGGCGGTCATCGCGTCGGCGATCGCGAATCCGCAGCCCAACGCCGCCAATTCAAAGGCGAGGAGCGGATGGGGGACTCTGACGAAGGGCGGCTCGGCGTCGCTTGTCAGGCCGGCGGTTGCAATCAATCTGCGCCAGTCCGACCCGTCATCGTAGTGGATCAGCGGATGGCCGAGAATATCGCTCGGCGTTCGGATCGGCGGCGACAGATTGAGACGCCTTGGGCTGCACACCGGAAAGAAGCGCAGCGGCACATCGGTCATGAGCGGTCTGCGTTCGCCTGGGACGTCCACTTCGCCGAAGGCGATCATCAGGTCGATACCCTCCGGCGGAGGCATCTGGCTGACAATGGATACGCTCAGCTCTCGATTCTGATCCAGGTATTCGGCCAGGAGCGGGAGCACTCGCTTGGAAAGCAGCAGAGGTGCGCAGGCGACGCGCAATTCTCCGCGCATCGGGCCCGCCCCCAGGGCCGTCAGCCTGTCCGCTATCCCGTCGAAAGCCTGCCGCAATGCCGGCAGAAGAAGTCGTCCGGCCGCCGTCAATTGGAGGGGGCGGCTCGTTCGATCGAAGAGCGTGACGCCGATCTGCTCCTCAAGCGCCCGAACCTGATGGGAGACCGCGCTCGTCGTGACCGAAAGTTCGTCGGCGGCCCGCGCCAACCCGCCTAGCCGTGCCGCCGCCTCGAACACGGCCAGTGCCCCAAGGTTCGGCAGGCGTCTGGCGTGCTCTCGCCGGGGTCGTGACGTCGATGAACGATCCATCATGTGGCCTCATTAGTTGAATTTATCTCTACTTATATCGCAAAAATATCCGTTGATTCTAGATAAATACTAAATTTACATCGAAAATGTCCACCAACGAAACTGCATTCCACCGTCACGCGGCGCTTGGAGACATGCCCGCGCGTTCACAAGGGTACTCGCAATGCAAGTAGTGAAGCAGGTTGTCATGGCGGCGGCCCTGACGATCGTAACGTCGACCCTTACGAACCCAGCGTCAGCCCAGGAGAAGCTCGTCAACGTCTACGGCTGGAGGGACTACATCGATCCCTCAGTATTGGAGTCCTTCACGAAGGATACAGGGATCAAAGTCGTCTACGATACCATGGACTCCGATGAGATTCTCGAAACCAAGCTTTATGCCGGCCGCTCGGGATACGACATCGTCGACCCCACCGGCCCTAATCTGAGACGAGAAATCGCAGCCGGCGTGTTCCAGCAATTGGACAAGTCGAAAATACCAAACCTGATATATGGCTGGGATAAGATATTCGATCGACTGGCCTTCTACGATCCCGGCAACAAATACGCCGTGAACTACATGTGGGGCACCACGGGCATTGGCTACAACGTCGAAAAGGCCAGGGAACGCATGGGTTCAGTTCCCATGGATAGTTGGAGCTTGGTCTTCCAGCCCGAGAACATTGCAAAATTCGCCGATTGTGGCGTCTACTTCGTCGATTCTCCGGACGATCTGCTTGCGGTAACATTGAAGTATTTAGGCCGCGATCCCGACTCGAAGAACACGTCCGATATTGCCGATGCTGCAGAAGTTCTTGCCAAGATACGAAAGTACATCAAGAAATTCGACTCCTCCGCCTATATCAGCGCCCTGGCCAGCGGCGATATATGTCTAGTCGTTGGATGGAGCGGGGACGTGATCCAGGCACGAAGTCGCGCAAGCGAAGCTCACTCCAAAGCTCCCGACAAGCCGCTGGTCGAGATCAACTATGTCATTCCGCGCGAGGGATCCCTGATCTGGGTCGATGGCTGGTCCATTCCGCGAGACGCTCCGCATCCCGATGAAGCTCACGCGTTCATCAATTACATGATGCGTCCTGATGTTGCGGCAAGGAATACCAATTACATCTCCTATGCAAACGGCAATTTGGCCGCTCAAAAGCTGGTCGACCCGGGAATACTGAAGGACACGGCGATTTACCCCGACGAGGGGACGATGGCTCGACTCTTCACCACGACGGCGCCGGACGCAAAAATCAAAAAAATGTGGGCACGTGCCTGGACCAGAATCAAGACAGGCGAGTGAGCCGGGATTGATCTTGGACGGGCAATCCTGGCGAGAACGCGCACGGTGGGCGCGGGAGCCGCTGTCGAAGCTTCGAATTCTGTGCCTGCCGGCAATGATTGAAGTGCATGACCCGGCGAGTGGCCGATGGGGGCCTTTCACTTACCCGCGGAGGCCGCGAGCTGCGCCGCCGGTGCGGCGAATCCATTCGCCGCCGCTCAGGCGGAGTCCAATGAAGCCGCCGCCACTGCGATCTCACAAAACCGAGGAACAGATCTCGATTTCAATATCTGATCGTCAGGCACGAAAGTTGGGTAACGAAGTGGATAAGAATTACATCGTAACGAGCGCGGAACTTGAAAGGCTGCATGCCCAGCTCAAGCGAGACGAGGCCGTGGTCACGCGACCCAAAGTCTTCAGCGAGGGCGAGTATAAATCGCGCCTGGGTGCCTTGCACGGTGCGATGAGCGCCCGGGATATCAAGGTGGTTCTGCTCTCTTCGCCGGAGTCGCAGTGCTGGCTGCATGGTTACCAGGCCAGATGGTACCGCACCGGCTCCAGCACGCTGTGGCCGCCTGTGAATTTCACGGCAGTACGCGTCGACGATGACAGGATGGTTGCGTTTGATACGATGGACCACGAGAAGTTGTTCAGATCCACTTCGATCGTCCAAGACTACAGATCTCCAAGTTCCGAAGATCCAACTCTGGAGGATATACACAAATTCGTACTGGATGAGCTTGTGGCCATGGGGTGGATGTCGACAGGCGACACCGTGGGGATCGAAAAGTGGTCACCTCGACAGAACGCGGCGACCACCGAAAATCTCGTGTTTCAGATAGAAGGCAGGGCACGGAGGGTCGTGGACGTCTCCGCCCTGGTGAGACACCTCCAACTCATCAAGTCGAAGGAGGAAATCGAGGTCATCCGGGAGGCCTCGCAAATTCTCGACTCCGCCTATCGGCATTTGACGAAGAAGCTGCATCCCGACATGACCGAGATCCAGGTCTGGGCCGAGCTGGAATGGGCCATGGCTCAACAAGGTGGCGAGACCACTGGACTGCACAATGCTGTCTCACGCACGCGCAACTACTGTCATGCTTTCTCGAGCACGCGCACGATCGGACCTGGCCCGCTGCTTGTCGATCCATGCGGGGTCAAGCACCGTTACCACGCCAATACTGCTCGCCAGTTCTATCTCGGGGCCCCTCCGGCCGAGTTCGTGAAAGCCAGCATGGTTGCGGCATTCGCCATCACTGTTCTCAAGGACGTCGCCAGGCCTGGCGTGACGTTCGGGGAGGTGAATGCCAGACTGAGGGAGTACTACAAGGAGTGCGGCGTGTGGGACTTCCGAGACTGGCTCGGCGGCTATCAGCTCGGCATAGCCTTCCCACCCGATTGGGTGGGCGAGTTCAATTGGAATGTGGATGGTGACGAACGCGATAAAGTCGTCCAGGATGGACTGGTCACCAACTTTGAGAGCTTTGTCGGCGGTGCCGGATGCATCGATACGGTCATATTTCACCGAGAAGGCACTGAAGTACTGTCCAAGATTCCGCAGGAACTTCAAATCATCGAAATCTGAGCTGCCTGCCTCGCGTCTCCGGACCGAGACATCGTGCGCCGCGCACAACGAATGCGTACATAGGAGCTAAGGTCCCGCGAACAGCGGCGATCGCCGGCCAGTCCGGCAATGATGCGCTAAAAGCACGTCACGCTTGCCAACTCCCTTACTATCGAAACACCGCATCCCGCGCATCACGAGGGTCGCACCGGCGGCGCGGAGCCCTCGGTCGGGTCCGCGTTAGCATCCATCTTTCCACCAACGGGCCATTACCCTTACCGTCGGCGGCGCGGCTCCTGCGATGGCCTGCGTTCTCGAGGCAGCATGAACTGCCCGGCCAGGGGACAAGGTCAGGCAGCGTCTAGATGCCATATGTTGAGAATATCTCAATTTAACTGGCAAAAGGATCGCTTGATCGTCGAGTATTTTTCAAATGACATAGATCATACCCCTAAAGAACCTTCCTTTTGGCATGAGTGAATCATCAAGATCTCTTCCCATCCTGTCGCTTCGGGACATCGAGGTCCGCTATGGGGCGGCACGCGCTCTCGCCGGTGTCAGCCTCGACGTGAGCAATGGCGAGTTCCTCTCCTTTCTGGGGCCTTCGGGGTCGGGAAAGACCACGACGCTGAATGTCATCGCAGGCTTCGTAACGCCCTCGCGTGGGGTTGTCCTCCAAGAAGAGGGCGACATCACCGCAACGCCCGCCACGGCGCGCGGCTTCGGGGTGGTGTTCCAGGGCTACGCACTCTTCCCGCATCTCAGCGCGCTCGACAACGTGGCCTATCCGCTCTGGGTCCGCGGGACGTCGCGCACCGAACGCCGGACGCAGGCGGCGCGGATGCTCGAACGCATGGGACTCGGCGCACTGGCGGAACGGCGCCCGGCAGAACTTTCGGGCGGGCAGCAGCAGCGAGTGGCAATGGCGCGGGCGCTGGTCTTCGATCCGCCAGTTCTGCTGCTTGACGAGCCGCTTTCGGCGCTGGACCGGGACCTTCGCAGGCGGCTCCAGGCGGAACTGCGGTCGCTTCATCGCGACGCGGGCAGAACCTTCATCCTCGTGACCCACGATCAGGAGGAGGCGATGACTCTCTCCGACCGGATTGCGGTCTTTCGCGCAGGGCAGCTCGTTCAGACCGGAACGCCGCAGGAGCTTTACCGCCGCCCGATCTCGCGCTTCGTGGCCGAATTCGTGGGAGAGGCGAACTTGTTTCCACCGGTCGCCGCAGGGGCGAATGCCGGCGGCGGCTCTCTCCTGTTGCGACCGGAGGATCTTTCGCTCGGCCGTGCCCGCAAGGGGCGGTGGGCGGGAGCGCTCGTGGACATGGTGTTTGCGGGAGACAGCTGGCGCGTCACTCTGCGCGACGAGGCAGGGCGCAGCTGGATGGCCAGGTTGTCCGAGGCGGAAAGGTCGGCGCTTTCTCCCCTGCCGGGTGAGTGCCTCCAGATCGATTGGCAGGACGAAGCGGCGTGGATCATCGCAGATGATGGTCAGGCCCAAGACAAGAGGGGATCGAAGCATGGGCACTAAAACAGGCGTGACACGCCGCGACACACTGGTCGGGTTGGGCGCATTGGGACTTGCGGCGGGGCTGGGACGGCCGGCTCGGGCAAAGCAGGGCGAACTGATCATGGCCAATTGGGGCGGTGACGCCATAGCGGCGTACGAGGCTGCATATGCACAGCCCATGAATGCGGCGACAGGTCTCTCCCTGCGTATCGATGGCAGCGGCCCGCTCGAAGGAACAGTCAAGACGCAAGTCGAAAGCGGCACGCCGGTCTGGGACCTAGCGGATGTGGAAGCCTACTCGGCCATCAGGCTCGGGCGCCAGGGCCTCCTGGAAAAGATTGGCGATCTGGTTCCCGCCGCGGCCGCACCCGCCGGAATGTCCGACCCTCATGCCGTACCTTACTCCACCTTCAGCTACGTCATCGCCTATGACGCGAAGCGCTTCGGCAATGATCCGCCGCGCAGTTGGGCAGATGTCTGGAACGTCAAGAAGTATCCGGGCAAGCGGTCCTTCTACAAATGGATGAGCGCCAATCTCGAATGTGCCCTTCTGGCCGATGGCGTGCCGCCGGACCAGCTCTATCCCCTCGACGTCGACAGAGCCCTGCGCAAGTTCGAGGAGCTGAAGCCTCACATCCTGGCCAATTGGGGATCGGGGGCGGAAAGCCAGCAACTCCTGCGCGAGGGGGAGGTCTCCATCGCGCATGTGTGGCACTCCCGCGCCATCCTTCTCAAGGCAGATACCGGCGGCGCCATCGATTTCACCTTCGACCAGGGCATTCTGGACTATGGGGTATGGGCAGTGCCGCGCGGGAACCCCGCCGGCATCGAGGCTGCACGGCGCGCACTCGCCGTGACCCAGGATCCAGTGGTCCAGGCGCGGATCATGGAACTCTACAACTACGGTCCGACCAATCCTGCAGCAAATGCGCACATATCCGAGGCTTTGCGTGGCCAAAATCCCTCGGACCCAGCCAATCTGGCCCGGCAGATCGTCAAGAACAACGCCTGGTACGCCGACAATTACGGTTCCGCCCTCGAGCGCTGGCTGGCGTTGTTCGGATGATCGAGGCGAAGCAGCGGGATCGCATGGCCGTACTGGGGCTGGTGCTGCCCCTGCCGGTCTTTGTCACCCTTGCCTATCTCCTGCCGTTCATAGGCCTCGCAACGTGGAGCTTGCGGGGCCAAGGCGGACTTTCGTTCGATGCCTACCGGGCCTTGTTCGGCGACCCGACCTTTGGCGTCGTGCTCAGCCGCACGCTGCGCATTGCAATGTTGACGACGGCGATCAGCATCATTGTCGGCGCGCTCCTCGCTTATGTATGGGCATTCGCTGCGCCCCGCGTGCGGCTTTTCGTCGAAGTCGCGATTCTGGTGCCTTTCTGGATCTCGGTGCTGGTGCGTGCTTTTGCATGGCTCGTGCTGCTGGGTCGGGAGGGGCCTGTGAACAGCGCCGTCGTCGCCATCGGCCTTGCGGGCGAACCGCTCCTTCTTGTCCGCAATGAATTCGCCGTTGTGATCGGCATGGTTCACTACATGATCCCCTATGCGGTCTTTCCCATCCTCGCGGCCATGCGGGAGGTCGATCCACGTCTGTTGCTGGCCGCGCAGAGCCTTGGTGCGGGGCAGGGCCAGCGGTTCTGGAGCGTCCTTCTGCCTCTGGCGCTTCCCGGCGTGACCGCCGCCGCTGCGATAGTTTTCGTCTTCTCGCTCGGTTTCTTCGTGACCCCTGCAATCCTGGGCGGTGGGCGTGTGATGCTCATGGCGGAATACATCTACATCCAGATCTTCCAGTTGGCGGATTGGTCCAAGGGAACGGCAGCCACCGTGCTTCTCATGGTGGCGGTAGGTCTCCTCTATGGCGGGTTCGCCGGAGGACGGCGGCTGATGAGGAGGCTCTGATGCTTGCCGGCCTCTCGCCCCGCCGGATCACGGTAGCCGCCGCCATGGTCGCGCTGGTCTTCCTGATCGCGCCAATCCTCGTGGTTCTCCCGGTCTCCTTCACGCCGGAACGGTACCTTTCGTTTCCTTCCGGAAACTGGTCGCTGCGCCACTACGGCGAGGTGCTGGGCGGCGGAATGTGGCTCGACGCCATAGCCACGAGCCTGGTCGTCGGAGCCACGTCGGCATTGTTCGCGACGGGACTGGCCGCGACGCTGGTGATCGGACTGTGGCTGAGGCCCACGTGCTGGAGAGCGGTCCTGCTGGGGTTGACCACCTTGCCGCTTCTGGCGCCGCAGATCGTCTCCGGCGTGGTGCTCTACGTGGCGGAAGCGCGCCTCGGGCTCGTGGCCAGTTATGCGGGGTTGGTCTTCGCTCATACGATTTTGGCTGCGCCCTATGCCGTCGTGGCTGTCGGTGTCGGGACGGCGCGGCTTGATCCGGCGCTGGCCCGCGCGGCGCAGAGCCTGGGGGCGGGGGTATGGCGCACGGGCTGGTCAGTTGCGGCGCCAAACCTGCGCATGGCGATTCTCGTCGGCTTCACCACGGCATTTGCTGTCTCCTGGGAGGAAACGGTGGTGGCCCTGCTCATCTCCGGTCCGGACATAGCCACGCTGCCCAAGCGCGTGTGGGAGGGGCTTCGCTTCAACATCGATCCGGCCATAGCCGCGCTCAGCGTCCTGATGATCGCACTCACCGTCATCCTCGTCCTTGCCGCCCGTGTGCGCGTGCCGACGGTGCGAGGCAATTCCCAAGGAGATTCCTGATGCAGACTGCCTTTCCCCGCTCGACCTATCGCCGTCGCGTCGAGGCCGTGCTTGCCCGCATGGAAGAGGCGGGCCTCGATGTCCTCGTCACCACCGCACCTGATAACGTCAACTATCTCTGTGGATACGATGCGATCGGCTATCTCTGGTATCAGGGCCTCATCCTGTCGCCGCGCTTGCCGGAGCCGGTTTTTGTCATTCGTCATATCGAGGAAAGCGCGGTCGAAGAGCTCTCCGCTGTGGCGCGGGCGCGATACTACGACATAGCGAGGGAAGCCCCCACGGCGGCGGTCGCGGATGTGCTCCAGGGCGCCGGTCTGTCGGGGGCCAGAATCGGGATAGAGATGCAGTCGACCTGGATCAGCCCGGCGCAATACCTCGCTCTGCGGGAAGCGCTGCCCCAGGGACGCTTCATCGATGCCACGACACTGGTCGCCGAAATCCGGCTGATCAAGACCCCGGAGGAGGTGGACTGCCAGCGCAAGGCCGCGCAGATGGCGGACCGCGCCATGCAGGCGGCACTGGAGGCACTGCGGCCCGGCCTGACCGAGACGGAACTCACGGGCCTCGTCCAGCTCGAACTCGGCCGCATGGGCAGCGAGTATCCGGCGATCCCGCCGCTGGTGGTCTTCGGACGCCGGACCAGCATGGTTCACGCCATGGCGAATCGTGTGCCGTTGGCGCAGGGCGATCTCGTGATGATCGAGGTTGCCGGCTGCTATCATCGTTATCACGCCGTAACCATGCGAACCGCCGTGCTCGGCGAACCGCCGCCGCGGGTTCATGCGGCAGCCGAGGCCTTGTCGGAGGCCTTTGCCGCCGCGATCGGGGCAGTGCAGCCCGGCCGGCCGGTCGGAGCGCCTGACGTTGCATGCGATGCGGTGCTTGTGCGTCACGACCTGGCCCGACGAAGGGCACATCGCATCGGCTACAGCCTTGGTCTCGCCTATCCCCCGACCTGGCTCGAGGCGATGATCCTGGATGGTGGCGACCCACATCGTTTCGCGCCGAACATGAGTTTCACCATGGAGCCCAACCTCGCCTTTGGCGACGAGGGATGGGGCTTGAAACTTGGCGATACCATCCTCTGTACGGAGAGCGGTGCAGAGCGATTGTCGACGCGTCCGACGGGGTTGACGGTGGTCGCCTGAGAACCACGCCGAGGGGCCGGCGCGGCTGCGTCTCCGGTGGCCTCCCGGGAAACTGTGGGGTGCCGGTGACTTCCTTTTCTTCGGTCCGGGCAGGGCTGTGTTACCGAGAGGGTCGGTATCGTCCCGGGACCTCAGATCGCCGCGGAATGGCGGGCCTTTCCCTCGCCAAAATAGGCATCGAAGGTGGCGGCGAGGGTTCGGGCGAAGGGCCTTGCGTGCTCCGCAATGACGAAGCGGTCTCCTTCCTTCCGGAACTGCTGCCCGTCCTGGCCATCGGATGCAAGTCTTTCGGCCTCCTCGACGATCACATGGGCCAGGTTCCCGAAGCGATCGAACATTTCGGAGATGGAAAAGGAGAAGTCGCACATCAGCCGTTCGATGACCCAGGCGCGTAGCCTGTCCTCCTGCGAGAACTCGATGCCCCGCACTGCCGCGAGGCCGTTTTCATGGACGAGGCGCTGATATTCCGGGGTCGAGGTCGCGTTCTGTACATAGCCTTGGCGGAAGGCGCCGATCGAGGAAGCGCCGAGCCCTACAAGCGTTTCAGCCGTGTCGGTCGTGTAGCCCTGAAAATTGCGCCGCAAGCTCCCCTCGCGCTGCGCGGCAGCAAGACTGTCCGCAGGCTTGGCGTAGTGATCGATGCCGATGGCTTCATATCCCGCCGCCCGTATCACTTCGTCGGCATGGGCCCGCTGGCTGAAGCGTTCGGCGGGGCCGGGCAGCCACGCCTCGTCGATCATGGTCTGATGCTTGCGGAACCAGGGGACGTGGGCATAGCCGAACAGGGCGATGCGATCGGGCTCCAGCGACAGCGACTTCGACACGGTTGCGGCGAGACTCTCGCGGGTCTGGTGAGGCAGGCCGTACAGCAGGTCGAAGTTGATCGAACCGACGCCGCGCCTGCGGGCTCCATCCACCACGCCCCTCGTCTGTTCGAAACTCTGTTCGCGGTTGATGGCTTCCTGCACCTTCGGATCGAAATCCTGGATGCCGAGACTGGCGCGCGTCATGCCGATGGCGGAGAGCGCATCGAAGCGGGCGTCATCCATGTCGTTCGGATCCATCTCGACGCTGATCTCGGCATCGGGAAGCAGTCGGAAGCTCTCGCGCAGGCGATCGCCGAGGCGTTGAATGTCCTGCGGCGTCAGGAGCGTCGGCGAACCGCCACCCAGGTGCAGTGCCCGGACTCCAACAGCGCTGCTGATCGTCTCTCCCACGCTGGCAATTTCCATGAACAGCGCTTCGAGATATCGCGTGACAGGGGCGTATTTTCGGGTCTGGCGCGTATTGCAGGCGCAGAACCAGCATAGGCGATCACAGAAGGGGATGTGGACGTAGAGGGACAAAGCCGCATCCGGCTCGATCGCGCGAAGCCATTGCCGGTAGCTCTCGTTGCCCACGCCCGCATGAAAATTCGGCGCCGTTGGATAGCTGGTATAGCGCGGCACCGCGGCTGCATATCGGCGGACCAGGTTCCCGTGCATGGAAGCTCCTTTCGATATCCATGCGCGATTTACCAGCGGGGAAGCAGGGAGCCTTGATCAGGATCAAGGGTTCTTCCAACAGCCGCAATAAGACCGTCCTAGTTACCACGATAGGGCGAGGTGCCCCGTGATTGCCGGGCTGGGGTTGCAATGACGATACATCAGAAAGTTGCTCAGTCGGAAATTCCACTCTTCTGCCAAGGGTGCAAGGTCCGGGTGGAGGGTATTTGCGGGGCGCTCAACCCGTCCCAGCTCACCGCCCTTTCCAAGCAGTCCCATCGGCGGATCATCGATGCCGGCACTGAGCTGATCGGGGAAAGGCAGGTTTCGCATACCATTTCCACGGTGCTCTACGGCGTCGTCCGGCTGACGAAGACGCTTTCGGACGGGCGCCAGCAGATCGTCGGTCTCCAGTTCGCGCCCGATTTCGTCGGCCAACCGCTTGCTGCCGAAAGTTCACTGAGTGCCGATGCCGCGACCGAGATCCTCATCTGCTCCTTCCCCCGAAGCGTGGTTGAAAGGCTCGCGCAGGATTTGCCGGATGTGGGCCGGCGTTTCCTCAGCCAGGCCTTGAAGGAACTCGACCAGGCGCGGGACTGGATGGTGACTTTGGGCCGCAGGACGGCCCTGGAGAAAGTGGCGAGTTTCCTGCTGCTCATCACCCGCAACATGAACCGGTCCGGCGGTGAGCACGCGGGCGAGCTCCGTTTCGAGCTGCCGCTGACACGTTGCGACATCGCCGACTTCCTCGGCCTGACGAACGAGACGGTGAGCCGGCAACTCACGCGCTTGAAATCGGAGGGAGCCATCCGGATCGAGAACAGCAGGCACATTATCGTGGACGATCTGCCTCGCCTGGAAGCGCAGGCGGGGCGCTGAACGGTTCCACTTCCAGGGCGGCCGCCCTGGATGCTCTTTACCTGATCCAGATCAGGGAATTTGCATTCCACCCCGCCAAAATGATCCGAGCGCCCATGTTCCTTTTTCGTGGGGCGGACGGGGACAGCGGCATGAAATTCGAAATAGAGATCGTTCTGGTGGGGCTGGCGGCCTTCGGCGCCCTGGTCGCGGCGGCTTTCTCGCCGGACGATCTTTTCCGGGCGCACATGTGGGTACTCTTCGCCACTCTCATGGTGGGAGAGATCCTGCTGATGCGCAACATCGACTTCTCGCGGACGGCCGTGGCGGAGGATCTCTCCGGCTATTTCGACGGACCGATTCGCTATGGCGTGGTCGCGTCCGTCATCTGGGGAGTGGTCGGCATGCTGGCCGGTGTCGTGATCGCGCTGCAGCTCGCCTTTCCAGATCTCGACATACAGCCCTATCTCAATTTCGGGCGTCTGCGCCCGGTGCACACCTCGGGCGTCATCTTCGCCTTCGGCGGCAACGCGCTGATCGCATCGTCCTTCTATGTCGTCCAGCGTACCTGCCGCGCTCGCCTGTTCGGCGGCAACCTGGCCTGGTTCGTCTTCTGGGGCTATCAGCTCTTCATCATCATGGCGGCGACCGGATACCTTCTCGGCATCACCGAGGGGCGCGAATACGCCGAGCCGGAATGGTATGTCGACCTTTGGCTGACCATCGTGTGGGTTGCCTACCTGGTGGTGTTCCTCGGCACCATCATCAGGCGCAAGGAACCTCACATCTACGTCGCCAACTGGTTCTACCTTTCCTTCATCGTCACCATCGCGATGCTGCACGTCGTCAACAACCTGTCGATGCCGGTCTCGCTGCTGTCGACGAAGAGCTATTCGGCCTTCTCGGGCGTGCAGGATGCCCTGACACAATGGTGGTATGGGCATAATGCGGTCGGCTTTTTCCTGACCGCGGGCTTCCTCGGCATGATGTACTACTTCGTGCCCAAGCAGGCTGACCGGCCCGTCTATTCATACAGGCTGTCCATCATACACTTCTGGGCCCTGATCTTCCTCTACATCTGGGCCGGCCCGCATCACCTCCACTACACGGCGCTGCCCGACTGGGCTCAGACGCTGGGCATGGTCTTCTCGATCATGCTGTGGATGCCGTCCTGGGGAGGCATGATCAACGGCCTGATGACCCTGTCGGGCGCCTGGGACAAGCTCAGGACCGATCCCATCATCCGCCTGATGGTGATGGCGCTGGCCTTCTACGGCATGTCCACGTTCGAAGGACCGGTGATGTCGATACGCGAGGTCAATTCGCTCTCGCACTATACCGACTGGACCATCGGCCACGTTCATTCCGGCGCGCTGGGCTGGGTCGGCATGATCACCTTCGGGACCATCTATTTCCTGGTGCCGAAGCTGTGGAACCGCGAGCGGCTCTACTCCCTTCGCCTGGTCAACTGGCACTTCTGGCTCGCCACCCTGGGCATCGTCATCTACGCGGCGTCCATGTGGGTCTCGGGCATCATGCAAGGCTTGATGTGGCGCGAATACGACGAGCAGGGCTTCCTCGTCTATTCCTTCGCCGAAACGGTGGCGGCCATGCATCCCTACTACATCCTGCGCACGCTCGGTGGCGGCATGTATCTCGTGGGGGCGCTGCTCATGGCCTGGAACGTGGCCATGACCATCCGCGGCTATCAGCGCGAGGAAAAGCCGATGGGCAGCGCCGCACCCGTCCTTCAGCCCGCCGAGTAGGAATCGACATGGCTCTTATCGACAGACACGCCATCATTGAGCGCAATGCGACGCTGCTGCTGGTCTTCTCGCTGCTCGTGGTCACCATCGGTGGCCTGGTGGAGATCGCGCCGCTGTTCTATCTGCAGAACACGATCGAAAAGGTGGAGGGCATGCGCCCCTACAGTCCGCTCGAGCTCGCCGGGCGCGACATCTATGTGCGCGAGGGCTGCTATCTCTGCCACAGCCAGATGATCCGTCCGTTCCGCGACGAGGTCGAGCGCTATGGCCACTACAGCCTCGCGGCCGAGTCCATGTACGATCATCCCTTCCAATGGGGGTCCAAGCGCACCGGGCCTGACCTCGCTCGCGTGGGCGGCCGTTACTCGAACGAATGGCATGTCCAGCATCTGACCGATCCACGCTCGGTGGTGCCGGAATCCGTCATGCCGAGCTACGGCTTCCTCAAGGAGAACGCTCTCTCGATCCGCGACATCGCCAACCACCTCAAGGCCAATGCGAATGTCGGCGTGCCCTATACAGACGAGGATATAGCCAATGCCAAGGCCGATCTCATGGCCCAGGCCGACCCCAACGCCGATACATCCGGCGTCGTGAAGCGTTATCCGAAAGCGGTTGTGGGAGACCTCGACGGAGACCCGCAGCGTGTCACCGAGATGGATGCGCTGGTGGCCTACCTGCAGATGCTAGGCACGCTGGTCGACTTCTCGAAATACGACAAAGTCGCGGGCTATCGGTAGGAGGCTGCGATGGAATTCGAATATTCCCTGTTGCGCGAATTCGCGGATAGCTGGGGCTTGCTCGCCATGGCGCTCTTCTTCCTCGGCGCCGTCATCTACGTGTTTTTGCCCGGTAGCCGCCGCTCGGCCGACGAGGCAGCAAGGATTCCGTTCCAGGAGGGCGAGCCATGAGCGATCGTGAGATCGACGAAGTAAGCGGTGTCGAGACCACTGGCCATTCCTGGGACGGCATCCGCGAACTCAACAATCCCTTGCCGCGCTGGTGGCTCTGGACATTCTACGCGACGATCGTCTTCGCGATCGGCTACACCATCCTCTATCCGGCCTGGCCCCTGGTGCATCAGGCCACGGGAGGGGTGTTCGGCTATTCGAGCAGGGCGGAGGGCGAGGAAGCCATCGCCGCTGGCAGGGCCGCTCAGCAGAAATTCGTCGATGCGATCAATGCGCAGACCGTCGACCAGATCGCGGCCGACGACAATCTGCGCGAATTCGCGGTTGCCGCTGGCAGCGCCTCCTTTCGGGTGAATTGTACACCGTGCCACGGTTCGGGCGCCGCGGGAGGAAACAGCTATCCCAACCTCAATGATGACGACTGGCTGTGGGGCGGCAGCCTCGAGGCCATCTACCAGACGATCTCGCATGGCATCCGGGCCGAGGGCGATCCCGGCACCCGCTATTCCGAGATGCCGGCCTTCGGCAGCATGCTCAAGCCGGATCAGATCGACCAGGTGGCCGCCTATGTGGTGAGTCTGTCCGGCACGCCGCGCAATCCGTCCCTCGTCGAAGCCGGAAAGGCGATCTTCGACCAGAACTGCGTCAGCTGCCACGGCCCGGGCGGCAAGGGCGGCCGCAATGTGGGAGCGCCCAACCTTGCCGATGCGATCTGGCTCTACGGCTCGGGCGAGGCGGCCATCGCGCAGCAGGTGCGCGCGCCCCGCAAAGGGGTGATGCCGGCATGGCACGCAAGGCTGGGCGACACCGCCGTCAAGGAACTAACCGTCTTCGTCCATTCGCTGGGGGGCGGGGAGTAGGATGAGGGCGGCAACCGGCGGTTGATCTGGATCAACGACCCGATGGGCGGTGCCCTGCATGAGCGTTGGGCACTGTCGGCCGCAATCTCCGGACATGGGAAGTGAGATGCTTGATCAGGACGAGGCAGAGAGGCTCGAGGTCGAGGCCGTCAATTCTGCGAAGCTGAGGCAGCCGCTGTATGTCGCCCGCAAGAAGGTCTTTCCGAAGCGAGCGAACGGACAATTCCGCCGCTTCAAATGGATCGTCATGGCGATCACGCTCGGCATTTACTATCTCACGCCATGGTTGCGCTGGGACCGCGGCCCCTTTGCACCTGATCAGGCGGTTCTGGTCGATCTCGAGCATCGGCGCTTCTATTTCTTCTTCATCGAGATCTGGCCGCAGGAGTTCTATTTCATCGCCGGCCTGCTGATGATGGCGGGCATCGGTCTTTTCCTGATCACATCGACGGTTGGGCGGGCCTGGTGCGGCTATACCTGCCCGCAGACCGTCTGGGTCGATCTGTTCCTCGTGGTCGAACGCGCCATCGAGGGCGACCGCAACGCCCGCATAAAGCTCGACGAGGCGCCGCTGAGCTTCGAAAAGCTGCGCAAACGACTGGCCAAGCATGTGATCTGGCTGGTGATCGCACTGGCGACGGGCGGCGCCTGGGTGTTCTATTTCACCGACGCGCCCAGCCTTCTGCCGGATCTGTTGCGGGGCACCGCGCCCGCTGTCGCGTATGTCACGGTCGGTATTCTCACCTTCACGACCTATACGCTCGGCGGCCTCATGCGCGAGCAGGTCTGCACCTATATGTGTCCGTGGCCGCGCATCCAGGGCGCGATGCTGGACGAAAGCTCGCTGACCGTGACCTACAATGACTGGCGCGGCGAGCCTCGCTCGCGCCACGCCAAGAAGGCGGCGGCGCAGGGCCTGTCTGTCGGAGACTGCATCGATTGCAATGCCTGCGTGGCGGTATGCCCGATGGGCATCGATATCCGCGATGGCCAGCAGATGGAGTGCATCACCTGCGCTTTGTGCATCGATGCCTGCGATGCCGTGATGGACAGGACGGGCCGGGAGAGGGGGCTCATCTCCTACGCCACGCTATCGGACTACAACGCAAACATGGCGCTTGCCACCGGTGGCGGCACTCACGCCATCGAGCCGACCCTGGTGCATGGCCCGAACGGCCGCCTTTCGGATCGCATCGCACATTTCCATCTGCGGAAGATCTTCCGACCGCGCACCTTCATCTATTTCGGCGCCTGGGCTTTGGTGGGAGTTGCGATGCTCTACGGCCTGCTCTCGCGAGAACGGCTGGAAATCAGCGTGCTGCACGATCGCAACCCGCAATATGTGCTGCTGTCCGATGGGGCGATCCGCAACGGCTATACCGTCAAACTGCTCAACATGGTGCCGGAAAAGCGAACCTTCACGCTTTCTCTCAGCAGCCTGCCCGGCGCAACCATGTCGGTCGTCGGCATGGATGGCAAGGAAGGCACCTCCTTCTCGATTCCCGTGGAGCCCGACCGGCCTCACACACTCAGGGTCTACGTGAAGCAACCGGCAGAGCAGCTCAGGCCCGGCGGAACCGACTTCCGTCTCCATGTCAGCGAGGAGAACGGTCCCGAAGCGGCAGACTACACTGCAACCTTCATCGCACCGGAGAAGAGATGATGAAGCGGTCCACCCTCGCTCCCAGGCAGCTGAACGGCTGGCATGTGCTTGCCATGTTCATTGCCTTCTTTGGCGTCATCATTGCAGTCAATACCGCGCTTGCCGTCTATGCAAGCCGGAGCTGGACCGGGCTGGTGGTCGAAAATTCCTATGTGACCAGCCAGCGGTTCAACAGCCTGATCGAACGATCGCGCGAGCAGGAGGCGCTGGGCTGGAAAAGCAAGCTGGTCATTGCCGACGGGGCCATCCGCTACGAACTTGCGGATGGGGCCGGAATGCCTGTTGCTCTCCGCGGCGTGACCGTGAAGTTCCGACATCCAGCCTATGATTCACAAGACAGAACGATGGTGCTGCGCCAGGTGGGGCCCGGGGCTTTTTCCCTGGACCATGGGGTTCGTGACGGGCTTTGGATCGTGGAGATCGATGCCGATGCCGGATTGGCGCAGCCCTATCAGGAGGCGTCCCGAATGGTGATTGCTGGTGGATCGGTAAAATGACGTGTTGCGCGCTGGATCCCGAAACCTATGCGGCAATGAAGCCTGCTCCGCCATCAGGCGAGGAAATCCTGCTGGCCAGCCGCCCGTTGGGAGGCGGGTTGCGCCAGAGTGATCTTTCCGTGCCGCGGATGCATTGCGCCGCCTGCATACAGGCCATCGAGACCACGCTTGGGCGGCTCCCCGGTGTTGCGCAGGCCCGGGTCAACCTGTCCGCCAGGCGTGTCGCCGTGCAATGGCGCGAGGATGCTGTGCCGCCGCTCGTGGAGGCGCTGGCCGCGATCGGCTACGACGCGCATCTCTTCGAGCCCGACGCGCGTGGCAAGGACGCGGTCCTGGTGGAACTGGTCCGCTCGGTGGCGATCGCCGGCTTCGCCGCGAGCAACATCATGCTGCTTTCCGTCTCCGTCTGGTCGGGGGCGGATGCCGCCACTCGCGATCTCTTTCATTGGCTGTCGGCGCTGATCGCCATTCCCGCGCTCGCCTTTTCCGGACGCATCTTCTTCCGCTCGGCCTGGGGCGCCTTGAGCCATGGCCGCATGAACATGGACGTGCCCATCGCGATCGGCGTCTCGCTCGCCTACGCCATGAGCCTCTATGAGACCATTCATCACGCGGAACAGGCCTATTTCGACGCGTCGGTTTCGCTGCTCTTCTTCCTTCTGATCGGGCGTACGCTCGATTACGTGATGCGGGAGAAGGCGCGTGCAGCCGTTACCGGCCTGGCACGACTCGCGCCGCGGGGCGCCACCGTGCTGCGCTTCGACGGCAGCCGGGGTTATCTACCCATCGGCGAGATCGAGCCCGGCATGCACCTGGCACTCGCGGCCGGCGACCGCGTGCCGGTCGACGCTCGCGTACTTTCGGGAGCCTCCGATCTCGATTGCTCGCTCGTGACCGGCGAAAGCGAACCGGAGCGGGCAACGCAGGGCTCCGTCCTGAGGGCCGGTACGTTGAACCTAACCGGTGCGCTGACGGTTGAGGCCCTGGCGGGCGAAAGAGATTCCTTCCTCGCTGAAATGCTGCGGCTGATGGAGGCGGCCGAAGGCGGCCGAGCGCGCTACCGGCGCCTCGCAGACCGGGTGTCGGCGCTCTATGCCCCCGTCGTCCATGTCACCGCCTTCGCCACCTTTCTGGGCTGGATGGTGGTCTCGGGCGACTGGCATCGCGCCATCACCGTGGCGATCGCCGTGCTGATCATCACCTGTCCATGCGCACTGGGCCTTGCGGTCCCCATCGTGCAGGTCATGGCCGCACGGCGTCTGTTCGAGAACGGCATCATGGTGCGTGACGGCTCGGCCATGGAGCGGCTCGCGGAAATCGACACCGTCGCCTTCGACAAGACCGGCGTGCTCACCACGGGAATGCCTCGCTTCGTCAAATCAGATGAGATGACCTCCGACTCGATGGTGCTCGCAGGCGCTCTGGCGACACATTCGCGGCATCCGCTATCAAGGGCGATCGCGGATGTGGCTTGGACAGGTGGGCAACCGTCGCCCTTCGATATCGTCACGGAGCAGGCCGGCTATGGAATGGAAGGCAACGTCGGCACCGATCTTTATCGCCTCGGCCGGCCTGATTGGGCGCTCGACAGGCGCATGATCGGGGTTGATCTGCCGGAAACGACGAAGGTCGTCCTGAGCCGCAATGGAGCGTTTCTTGCCGCGTTCGATTTCGAGGACGAGTTGCGTCCGGGCGCCGTCCGGGCGGTGAGGGAACTTTCCGCGCGAGGCCTGGAACTGGAGATTCTGTCCGGGGATCGTCCGCAGGCAGTGAAGACCGTCGCCTCAGCCCTGGGCGTGGATCGCTTCGAGGGCGGCCTGCTGCCGGGCAGCAAGGCCGAACGTATCGCCGAGTTTACCCGCGCGGGCAAAAAGGTGCTGATGGTTGGCGATGGATTGAACGATGTTCCGGCGCTGGCGGCGGCCTATGTTTCCATGGCGCCTGCCACTGCCGCCGACATAGGCCGCAACGCGGCGGACTTCGTGTTCCTGCGGTCCGATCTTTCCGCCGTACCGATTGCCATCGAGACGGCCGGCTTGGCCGCTCGGCTCATCCGGCAGAATTTCGTGCTCGCAATCGGCTACAACGTCCTTGCCGTGCCGATTGCCATTCTCGGCCATGCCAGCCCGCTGATCGCGGCGGTCGCGATGTCCCTGTCCTCCCTGCTGGTGATCGCGAATGCGATGCGGCTCGTCGGCGGCGGGTCGAGCATTCCCGATTTCAGCCCGCGGTCGAAGGCTCTGCGAACGGAGACCGCGCGATGACCGTCCTTGCCTATCTCCTTCCGATTGCCCTCCTGCTCGGAGGCCTTGGGCTGGGAGCATTCCTGTGGGCGCTGCGAAGCGGGCAGTATGACGATCTCGACGGGGCGGCAGAGCGGATCCTCGTCGATGGACCCGTCTCCGACGACGAGCGAAGGCGACAGGGCTTCCGCAAGCCAGCTCCCTGACATCGATGAACAAGTGGGCCGCCCCACGGCACAGGCCGGTCGACGTCGCCTGCAGGGCGGCTTTCCAGGCTGCACGGACATTGCGACGCTTATGGTGCATGGAACGCGCCAGGCGCGGATCAGCAAGGCTTCACAGTTACGCAACGGTGATCGCGGGATTACGCCGAAGGTGGATTGTTGCTTTTCAGCAACGCTTGAGATCGACCAAAGCTCTCGTCGTCTCGATGCACTCGGGTACTGATCTAGATCAGTCGATATCTCTCCACGGACGTCATGGTCGGAAGGTAATTTCTGAGAAGGAGAGAGTACCATGGCGTGGAAGCGTGGGAACGGGGCAACTCGGTTGGCAGCCGCCGTCATCCTGATTGCAGTGGGACAGCAAGCTGGCGCGGCGGATCTTGCCCAACCCGAGACCGTTCCGCAGGCGGGAACGCCCCTTACACAGCTGCCGAGCCCCTGGCAGATCCGTTTGCGAGCCCTGGGTGTCGTCACCGAGGATTCCGGGCATGTCAGCAAGGTGCCGGGTTCCGGTCTTTCCTATTCGGATACGGTGACGCCGGAACTCGACATCTCCTATTTCTTCACGGACAACATAGCCGCCGAACTCATCCTCGGTACCACCTATGCCAATATCAACGGCAAGGGCTCGATCGCGGGGCTGGGCAAGATCGGCAAAGTCTGGCTGCTGCCGCCGACGCTCACATTGCAGTATCATTTTACCGGATTCGGTGCGTTCAAGCCCTATATCGGCGCCGGTGTGAACTACACGATCTTCTATAACCAGGATGCCGACAGCGCCCAGGCCCTTCATGTCAAGAACACGTTCGGCGCCGCGCTGCAGGTCGGTTTCGACTACATGCTGGACCAGCATTGGGGCATCAACTTCGACGTGAAGAAACTGTTCCTGGAGCCGAACTTCAACGTCACCGTCGGGGGCGCGCGTCTGAAGGGCACGGCGAAGCTCAATCCCTGGCTGATCGGAACGGGTCTTACCTATCGCTTTTGATGACGGTTGGCTTGGCTTCGGGAACCGTTGTCCGCGCGACGGGGGCGTCAGCAGTGAGGCAGCGCCGCGTTCGACGCATGGCCGGAAGGCGCCTCGCGGCCGAATGCTTCGAGAACTCCGCGATCAATCGCCGGACGAGCAGGTTTGTCCGGCGACCGGGGATGGAACCTTGGGATCCACCGCTCCCGGACAACCTGTCCGTCGCGTTCCAGTCCTCTCAGGGGCGAAGAAGGCATCTGCTGCGAAATCCCGGGAACTGCGCGGTCCCGTTGGGAAGACCCAGGCTCGCCCACGAGGCAGGTCGCGCGACAGGAAGATCCCGGCACCGCCGGGTCTTGGCACTTGCAGCCTAATGGTTTCCTCATTTTGCGAGCGCTACAACAGCGGGGCTTCAAGAGCACCACTTCGGTGCCGATTGGGACGGACCTGCTGCATTTCCTGGAGCCGCCATCGCAGCCGGTGGGAAGCTGCAACGCATAGGTCTGAACGCCAGGGACCTGCGTTCAGGATGTAGAGAGATGACCAATTTCAAGATGAACGCCGGTGTTGCCGGTTCCTCATCGATTTAAGCCTGTTTCATGCCTAAACAGAAAGACATGCAGACGTCCCCAACCGTCAGGTCTCGATTGAACCTGCATTCAGGCCATGACCGCTCCTCAACGGCGATCGGTCTGGTGCCTCCGCATGTGCGCGAGCGCCCGGGCTCCAGGATATGAGAGTTCTTCTGGTCGAAGACAATGATCGCCTCGGTGCGCTCATTTCGGAGGCCATTCGCGGCCATGGCTTTGCCGTCGACCACCTCTCGTCGGCGGAGGAAGCGGAACTGGCCATCGCGGCAAATCGATACGACGCGATCATTCTCGACCTCATGTTGCCAGGCCGGGACGGCCTGTCGATCATTCAGCCCATGCGTCAGTCCGGTGTTACGACGCCGATCCTGATTTTGACGGCACGCGACGGCAAGGATGCAGTGATCCAGGGCCTCAACATCGGCGCCGATGACTATCTGTGCAAACCTTTCGTCATGGATGAACTCATAGCTCGTCTGCGCGCCTTGCTGAGGCGCCCGGGCCAGGCGCTCGGCGTCCTGCTGCGCGAACGCAATGTCGAACTCGATACCGCCGAGCGCATGGTGCGCATCAACAGCGTGCCTGTCGATCTCAGCCGGCGGGAACTCGGCGCCCTGGAACTGCTGATGCGCCGAAGCCGCAGGGTCGTGCAGAAGGCGGATATGGAAGAATCCCTGTATGGGTTTGGAGAGGAGCCGGAGTCCAATGCCCTGGAAGTCCTGATGCACCGTCTTCGAAAGAAGCTTTCGAGTGCCCACGCGGAAGTCGAGATTCATACACTTCGGGGCGTTGGCTATATCCTCGCGGAAGTGCCATGCTGACACGTCCGCGCACGACGCTGTTTTGGCACCTGATGCTGGGCATCGGCGGCGTCTGCCTCCTGGCAATCGTGGCAGCGACCAGTTTCCTGTATTTTCGCTTCGAAAGCACCGATAGCCGGTTTCGCGAGGGGACGCTGCGCAGTTTCGCCTACATCCTGGCACGCGAGGTACAGCGAAGCGGCGGCCATATCTCTCCTTCGATCTCCATTTCCGAATCGCGTGGCCTGCACAAGGCGGGAGGGCGATTTATCGTCGTTTCCGAGACCGGCACGATATTGGCTGCCTCGCCCGGTGTAACCGAGGCGTTTGCACCGATTTCGGGGAACTCCGACCAGTTCTTCGTTCTTCCCCGATACGAAGGGGAAGGAGCGCTGTACGGCCTGACCACGCCGGTGCCGGGCGCCACGCCGGCCGCTTATGTCCAGGTTGTCTTTCCACCCAACAGTGTCCTCTTCGATTCCGTCCTCGAGGAGTTCCTCGTCGATATCGGCTGGATCTGGATTCCCTTTGTCATCGCGATCCTGCTCACCAATGCGCTCGTCGTTCGCATCTTGCTCAGGCCGCTCGCCCAGGTCGTTCAGGAAGCGGAAGCCATAGGCCCGGGCAGCGTCTCGGCGAGGCTGACGGACAATGGGCTGCCCCAGGACATTTCGGTCCTTGTGAAGGCGGTCAACCGCGCGCTCGATCGTCTGCAGGAGGGGTTCAACGGGCTGGAGGAGTTTTTCGGTGACGTGGCCCACGAACTGCGTACCCCGCTTGCTGTGGTGAAGGCCCAGCTTGACGTTTCGAATTCGGGGCTGGCGGCACAATTGCGTGTCGACTTCGCGCGGATCGAGCGCCTGGTCCAGCAACTGCTCGACAGGGTTCGGCTGGGCGGTCTCCACTTCGAAAGAGGGGATATGGTCGACCTCAGTGCCGTCGCACGCGAAGTGTGTTGCTTCCTCGGTCCGATCGCCATCACCCGGCATCGATCGCTCGAGGTCGTCGGTGCCGAGCGCTCGGTGGTAGTCAACGGCGCCTATGATTATGTCTTCAGGGCTCTCCGGAACCTGATCGAGAATGCCCTTGAGCATACGCCGGAGGGAAGTTGCGTGCGCATTGGCGTTCATCCAGACGCACGCATCAGCGTTACCGACGCCGGCCCCGGCTTCTTCCTGTCGAAGCCGGGCGCGAATGCCGAGGGCTATCCCCGGCGACATGGCAGCCAGGGAGGGGTCGGCACAGGGCTGGGTCTCCTGATCGTCGAACGTACGATGTCCGCACATCAGGGGCGTCTCGAATTGGCGAATACCCCGCAGGGAGGGGCAGTGGCCACGCTTTGCTTCCCTCAGCTTGCGCGTCTGACCTAGAGGCTATTGGTATTTGCCTGCTTGGTAATTCCTAAGCAAACCCTGCCTGGCTCGACCGGGCGGGCCGGGATCTCGTCCTTTGGAAGGAGAGTGCCGACTGGCCAAGCGCCAAGCGCAGGGCCCGCGACGTCACAATAAGACCTTGCGCTCGCCGGAAACTTGTAAGGTACACGTAAGCTCTCTTCACCACCTTCCACAGCGCAATGTCGCACGGAGCAGGGGCACCCTTGATGCCTCGGTGGATATGAGAGAATGAAATGTCGAAATCAGGTATTCCGAGATCGCCCCATGGCTCAAGGAGGGGAATGACAATCGGGTTGGCAGCCACAGCCTTGATTGCGTCCTTGTGTGTGCCGGCCCTCGCGCTCTCGCTCAAGGGCATCATGAAGCAGATGTCCGGCAATACCTCCAGCGGCAAGGCGCTCCTGTCCGACTTCAATGCCGCGACTGCCAAGGCAGTGCTGAAGCGCTATGCAGCGGACGCCCGAAGCGCCGGCAGCGTGGCCACCGGCAAAGGCGCCGCCCAGACGCGAGATCTCGTGGAGCGCTTCGACAAGATGGCCACGACGGCGGACGCAGCGGCCCAGGGTACGCTCGACGAGGCTGCATATCGCAAGGCGTTTCTTTCAATCGCTGCGGACTGCAAGTCCTGCCACAGCGCCTACAAATAGAATCCGGTAGCTCGATGAACGATCAAACCCCATCCCTCGGATCTTCGCGCCGAGCCGGCCCGGCCTTTCGCCTGACGGTCAAAGCCTGGGATCTGCCAACCCGCCTGTTCAAATGGTCCCTGGTGGCGCTCATTGTCCTGGCCTGGATTTCCAGCGGCTTTGGTGATCCCAGCATGACCGTGCACAAGGCCGCCGGCTACGGTATCCTTGTCTTGCTGGTCTATCGCGTCTTCTGGGGCTTTCTCGGAGGTTCCACGGCACGCTTCCTCAATTTCCTGCGGTCGCCAGCGAGCACCTGGAAGTACCTCAGATCCCTGGCGGGCGACAGGGTCAGGCCGTATCTTGGACACAATCCGGCCGGAGGCCTGATGGTAGTCGGCCTGTTGATCGCCTGTGCCGTCCAGGTTGGTCTGGGACTCTTTGCGAGCGATGGGGTGCTCGCGGCCGGGCCTCTCGCCGACCAGGCTGGCGATGCCGTATCCGGCTGGGCGGGCGATCTCCACAAGGCGTGGTTCTACTTCGTAATTCTGGGCCTGTGCGGCCTGCACATTGCGGCGAACCTCTACTATCAGTTCTTCAAGCGCGAGAACCTGATCGGCGCGATGATCTCCGGGCGCAAGAAGGTAAAGAGCTATGTCGACGAGCAGGAGGCGCGAGAAGGGTCCCTGGTCGTTGCCGCAGCCTGCCTGCTCACCGCTGGACTGATCGTCTACATGGGTGTGACCCTTCTGGGTGGCACATTTTTTAGCGCGCCCTGAAACTCGCGGCCGGGCAGGAGTCTTTGCCAGGTCGAGCCGTTCGTGACGATTCCATCTGAAAGGCAAATACGTCAACTGGGATCGAACCGGCATCCTCGGTGCAGCGACAGGCTCGACGAATCCAATGCTTGACGACGATGGAGCGCACTCGCACCCCATCGTTTTGCTGTTCTGACAGGCGTGTTCGTCCCCGCGGACAGACGTGCGCGAGCACGCTTGGGGCCGGTACATAGTTCTTGAAGAGGCCGCCTTCGACCTTTCATTCTCCGCTCGCTTAACCTCGCCAGCGAAGGCATCGTTTGGTCACAGCCGGTTCTCACGTTCCTTTCCTGTTTTCCAGGCGCGCGAGCCTGCGGAAGAGTTCCGGTTCCCATTCTGGCACGGGTAGATTTGTCACCGCCTCCCGCAAGCGTTGGGCCTGGGTTTGCGCGTGCCCCCTGAGGCCGAGTTCATTCAGCATCTCGATCAGCATCACTTCCCACAGTGTCCGGCTTCGTGGTGAGCGGGCGCTTGTCTTGGCATTGTCGAGGGCAGTCAGGGCGGCGGCGACTTCCCCCTGCTTGACCAGGGCGCGGGCATTGCGGGCCACGGCCTGCATGTCGCCATCGAGACTACCAGCGGCGTCGGGCATTTCGCCGGAGCTATCGGCCGGACGCAGAGAGCGTTGCGCCAGTGCGGGTGCCGTGAGCCAATGGGCGACATCATCGGGAACCATGGGGCTGCCATCCGCGAAGCAGAGACCACGGATGGCAGACAGGTTGGCGAAGAAACGGCTGGCTTCCTCGCGAATGGCATCGGCAACGCCGGGGCGGTCCGCCACCTGGGCGAGTTGGGAGGCGAGATATTGCCCTTCCAGCCAGAACGGTTGGAGATGGCAACTGCGCTCCAGGCGTTGCACCATGTCGAGATCGGCCTGACCGCGGTCCACTGCCACGCGATAGCGCTCGATGACCTCCTCGGACACAGGCGTTAGTACGGTGCGCTGCCCCGTTCTGATCGGCGGCGGTGCAGTGATGCCGAACCATGTGGCGTAGCGGCGCACGCGATAGGGGAGCGGATTGGCAACATCGAGGCGCATCATGAAATCCGCCACCACGCTGAGGCTCTGGCGAAGCGCGCGCTCATTATCGACCTCGAGCCTCAACGTCTCAGGACGTGGAGCTGTCTGGTCAAGCAGTGTCTCGCCCGCGGAGGGCGTAGACCTTGAAGCGCCACCACCTGGAAGGACAGGAGGCTGCTCAAGCAGAGAATTCGCCGGTATGCTGAGCATCTCCAGCTTTGCCGGAAGCGCCGCGAGGACGATGCCGATTTCCGGCGCGATTTCGGCGAGGCTGTCAGCACAGACCCGGGCGGCGGCATTGCAGCCCGTGAGGACACCGGCCTGTTCGAAATCGCTGCCGTTCTTCGGGGTGAGTTGCTCCAGCGCTTCTACCAGTCTTGCGGCGAGCCGCGGCTTGAGACGGGAGCGGGGATGAGCATCGCGGGCCCATCGGGAGAGAAAGGTCGCGGTCACTTGCAAACCGAGGGCAAAACGCTGGGAAGTATTGCCGTGACCTAAGCTCTGCATCAGGGACACCAAGAGGCGGAAGTCCTTGCTGTGTGTCAACAGCCGACCGGCTTCCGTCTCCACGAATGCCCAGCGGATCTGCCCCTGCTGCAAGGTGCCACGCTTTATGGTCTCCGCCTCGATATCCTGGAAGATTTCGTGGGTATCCGCTGGCTGGCCACAGGCGTCGGGACCTGGCACAGCGAGGGTTGCGGCAACTACATAAGGGTGCTGGTCGATCTCCTCCATGCCGGTGCCGAAATTGGTAGTAGGGGGAGAGGTGGAAGGGATCCAAGCTTCGGTCATAGGGTTTCGGGCAGCTTGAGCTTGCGCAGCGGCTGCGCCACGAAGGGATTCTCGGGACCCGCGATGCGCATGCGGTAAAGCGCGCGCTGATTTCCGATGCTGAAACTCAGCGTTGCTCCGTCTGGCTGAACTCCCGAAACCGTGGCACGGTCGAGTAAGCGGAAGCCCGACCACAACCCTTGAAAGGTGAGGCTGGCGGTATCGGAGTTCATTCCGGTGCCGAATACCGAGAGCTGGCTCAGGTTCTGCTGGCTGGAGAGCGCATTGGGCCAGAGGATCTGGATCGGTCGCGTTGGGCCATGGCTGTAAGGGACGAGCTGGCCTTCAATGTTGAGCACGGAGCGCCCGGCAGTTCCCGATAGGCTCAAAGGTTCCAGTGAGTAGCGCAATGTCGGGCTGCCGTTGGCATCGAAAAAAGTTTCGCGAATTTTGCGTACCTGCTTCAACTGGTCGACAAAGGATACGCTGACGTCGAGCGTTCGACCATCTATTACAACGGGCTCATTGGTGTCGGAATTAATGAAGATTACCAGATGATCCTTGGCAAAGGTGTCGAAGGCACCCTTCGGACCGAAGAAGCGGGTGAACTGGTCCAGCGTGACGTCTTCCTTCGAATTGCGGTTGAAAGGATAACGCGTGGCGAGATCGACGTAGAACTGGCGATAGACCTGGTCCTGCCAGAGTGCCTGCAAGTCTTTCTTGGCGGCGTCGAGTTCCACCTTCCAGCATTGGTCGGCGATTTTGGTGAGCAGCTTGTTCAGGGGCTGCGGCAGGTTGGCGCTGATGCGTCGCAGGACGTAGATGGGATCGTCTCCCGCGAGGTTGGCGCGAGCCTGCGCCTTGTCGAGGGCAATCGGTTTGTTGGTGGCCTCGCCAGACTTGATTTCACGCATATAGGCCTCGAGATTCTGAAGGGCGCCCTGCAACTCCTCGAAATAAGGCTTGTCCTTTCCATTCGCCGTGACGATCTGGCTCAATTGAGCGAAGGAGCGGGTTATGCGTTTCCCCTGATCGTGATTGTCGTCGGATTCCGCCGCGACTACGGCCTTGGCGATTTGGCCGGCGTCCTGTTTTGCGACTTCGGTCGGTTTGTCGTCATAGATCTCCGACTGATCCTTGATCAGGCTGAGGAGGCGCCCCAGCGGATTGGAGGGACCGTTGATATCCCCGAGCACGGCAACAGCCTGGTCGACATTCTGAAGATCGACAAGATCAAGGCCGTTGATCGCCTGTGTCCAGGCATCGATATAGTCGGTTGAGTAGCGCTGCCGGATCTTCCTGCGAAAGGCCTCCAGGTCTTCGGGTGAGTAGGCGATCTGCTGGCGCTCGCCGGCGACCCAAGCATCCTCGATTGCAAGCACTGAGAGATCGTTGTTGCGTGGCACGAAGTAATCAAGGAAGGCCTTCTTGGTGTAGAAGGCCGATACGGTGATGTCAGACTGGTTCGTGCCATTTTCCTCGCCTTGCTGGAAGATCTTGTCGAAGCTCGGTCCGATCTCGTTTCGCAAGCTGACATCGGTCGGCAACTGGCGATGGGCAAGCGCCTGAATGCTGCGATAGAGACGTTCATCGCGCGGCACGCGCTGCAGGTCGGCCTGCGCCGAAGCAACCAGGCCAGGGTTGAGCGGCGCGGTGAGATGGCCGATATCGAGAGCATGCCACAGATGGGTGCTCAAGCCCGCCTGGAGCGACTTGTCTCCCTCATGGTTCTGCTGCCAGTCCTTGGCGAACCAGGCCATTATGGTTTGCTTGCCTTGATTCAGCGTATTGTCACGGGTGTCGATTTCGTTGCGCTTGTTCAAATCACCGAGCAGGATGTAATTGCGCAGCGCCTCGAAGCGTTCATCACCGGTGCTTGTGTCGGCATTGTTGCCGAGTGTCGCGATGCGGTCTTCGAGCGTGCGGCCAAGTGCCGGCAGATAGCGCTGCTTGAGCAGGGCCAGATAGGCCTCTTCCACCTTCGGACCAACGCGCAGCCCTTGGTAGAGACTGGCGTAGTGTTTCCATTCACCGGCAGTTCGCCAGCCTGGATATTCTTCCGTAGCCGCACGGATGGCATCGAGCGCTGGGTTGAGATCGGCGGCCTCGGCATGGGCAGTGGTGCTGTCACCATTGGCGATGGAGACGAGTGGTCCAGCCAATCCGGCATTTGCCGCTTGGGCTTGCGGCAGGGCCATGAAGGCCTGGCTCTTGCTCAGCACCTCATCAGCCCGGCTCACATTATCGCGCATGGCTTCGTTGAGATAGAAACCAAAGGTCATCAGCGCGAGTACGCTGGCCAGGACGGTGGTGTTGAGCATAAGGCGCTTGTGGCGCTCTACAGCCTTGTTGTCGCCGGCCAGCCCGGCTTCACGGAAGATGATCCGCTGGAAAAGCTCACTGATAAAGTAGGGTAGAGAATGTCCGGAATAGGCCGGCATGATCGGTGCCGGCATGTAGTATTCGCGTGAGACGCGCGCAAGTAGTGCGTTGAACGGCACGCCTTCCTGACGTGTCGAAGCAAAGTAGATGCCTCGCACCATCGGTGGGGTTGAGAAGCGGTCGCCATGCAAAGCGTGCCTGAAAAAGTCTGCGGCAATCGGGCCGATGGCAGCCAATTCACGGGTGAAAATATAGATGCTGCGCCGCGAAACCTGCTCGCGCTGTTCGTAGAGCTTGTCGATGAGGTCGTCATTCATCCGCTCGACGAAGGTTTTGTACGCCGCCTCGAACTCTTCCGACCATTTGTCGGTGTTGAGTTCATTCTGGATAGTGAAGGAAAAGCCGAATGGGCTGACGCGGTCAACCTTCGAGAAGTTCTGAAAATACTCCCGGAAGCCGGTGAGGAGATCAAGTTTGGTGAGCAGCACATGGATGGTAAAACGCGTCCCCAGCTTTTCGGCCAGTTCCACCAGGCGGCTGTGGATCACGGCCGCGAGGTTGGCGCGGCGCTCGTCATCCGCCCTCACCAGTTCGTTGACATCAACGCACAGCACCACCCCGTTGATCGGGCGCCGGGGTCGGTATTCCGTCAATAGATCCGTGAAGGTCTGCCAAAGCCGTGCCTCGCGAGTGACCGGCTTCTTGATAGGGGAGAGCCGTTCAACCCGACCAAAATCGGCCATGTTAGAGGAAGGCAAGGCGGCCTGTTGTTCGGTCGTTCGCATGGTGCGTTGACTGCCGAGGGCTATGTTCTGCTCTACCCACGCTCCGGGCAGGTCGAAGAGGACGCCTTCGCTGGTAACCCAATATTGCGGGTATCCCGTCGGGCGAACCGACTTGAAGTTCTCCTGGCCGAAGACGTGCGCGAGAGGAAACTTCAAGTCTGCATCGACGATCAACGAGGTCTTGCCGACCGGGCCGGGACCCAGCACCAGGTACCATGGAAGGGCGTAGAGTGAGCGGTTGCCGTTTTCCGCGCCGGTCCACTTGCTGCGGATTGTCTGCATCGCATTCTGGAAGGATTGCCGCAGGAAGGCGATTTCGGTCTCCACGAGATCGCGCGGTTTTTCCTCGACCGGCTCCACTTTAGGTTTGGTGCGTGCGGTCAGGATCGCAAGACGGATGTTGTAAAGCCCCCACAGGAAAACCAGCACCACGATGGCTATCAGGCGATTGGTCACGGGTTCGAAAGGGGAATAATCGAGATAGCGAAGCTTTGGGCCAATGTACCAGACGATGGTGCACAGGGCGACGAGAAGAAGCGCACTTCTGACGAATGCCGATTTGGCCAGTCTGGGAAAATATCCCAATATTCGACGCAAAATGCTGAGAGCGCTCATTTTCTTTCCCTTTTTCCTCGTCGCGGGCCAGTCGATGGACGTTTACCAGTGGCAGGCCTGCCGCAGAGGTTTGAGCTTTGTCTGGAGATCCGCGACGGCGAAGACGAAGGCCCTTGCTCCATCGGGATAATTGACTTGAAGCTGAAGCCGGTTTCGTCCAAGCAGCGTGCGCAATGTGTCGATGCTCTCGAGGCCACGGCCCGCTGAAATGATGCGACCATCTTCGACATCACGCCAATTCAGGCGCGAGAAGTCGTTGCTTTCGCTGCCCAGCGACATGTTGGCCTGAAGTCCTGCGATCGGCTTTGGGAGGAGAACCATCAGCGAGGTGATGTTGTTCTCGCAACTCACCATCAATACAGCTCGGTCGCTAGCTCCTGCAGCGTCGGGCTTGGCTGAAAGATCGAGCTCCGGCATCGTCAGCAGCATGTCGAAGGAGTCTGCCTGCATCGCGGCGTTCTGTACTGCTGGATCGGCTGAATAATCTGAGGCCTGCCAAGGGCGAATGCGCGATAACCAGGTGATCTGGCCGGGCAGCCTTATACGCTCCTGATCCTCGGCAAGGGTCTGCCACCGTCCAGGCAAGACCTGTCCCGGAGCAGTCATGGAGTCATTGGGCGTAGACGGAAGCGTCTTGACATTGGCTGGGGTCGAGAACAGTTCATCGAAGCAGGCAAGGCGTGCGACGCGATCTGTCGTGTCCCGGCACTTGTCAATTTCTTGCTGTTCGGCAGGCTTCGGGGCCGCTCGGGCAGGATGAGGACAAGACGTCAGGAACAGGACACTCGCGAATATCGCGGGGAAGGATCTGGCGGCCATCATTTCGATTGTCCCTGGGGCAAGCGCCGCGTGGCAAGGCCGTAGCGTCGGAGCTTTTCGGAGAGGGTGCTCAGAGAAAGACGCAGGTGTTCCGCCATGTGGCGGCGATCCCCGCCAGCCGCCGCTTGTGCATCAAGGATGAGTTGCTTCTCGAATTCTTCGCGCGCCGTCTTCAGATTGACTGGCGGGTTGCCGATGCGGCGTGTCAATGCAGGATCGAGACTTCTAGCAAGCGTGAGGCTGACAAGCTCGTCTCTTGCGGCATCCGCCTGGAGCTTCCGATTCAGGGTACGGAGTGGAATGCCGAGCCGGTTGGCGGCCTCCCGGCGATTGCCCTCGACGGCGATATATTCGTCAAGGATCAGAAAACGTTCGAAACGATCTCGCACGCCTGCGATCCCTGCAGCATTGAGCAAGCACCGGAGGGGGGTGTTTGCCACCGGACTTTCAGCACCTATCGGAACATCGAGATGATCAGTCTCGATGATGCCGGCCTCGCCTGCGACGATAGCCGCACGCTCGATGACCGACTGCAATTCGCGAACGTTTCCTTGGAAAGCCTGCCGCTTGAGCAGGTCGAGGGCCTTGATGCTCAAGCTCTTGGCCGCCATGCCCTCTCTTTGTGCGATCTCCCTAAGAAAATGGTCCGAGAGCGGCGAGATGTCCTCAATTCGATCGCGCAGAGGGGCGATCGTGAGGTGGGCAGGCGCGATACGATAGAACAGGTCACCGCGAAAACTTCCGTCTTGGATGGCGGCCCCCAGATCGCGGTGGGTGGCGCAGATCAACCGGAAATCGGATGCGATCTCCCTGTCGGAGCCGACGGGGCGGAAGCGCTTCTCCTGGAGCACCCGGAGCAGCTTGGCCTGCAACGGCATCGGCATCTCGCCGATCTCGTCGAGAAAAAGAGTTCCCCTGTCCGCTTCCGCAATCAATCCCTTGCGATTAGCGGTGGCACCGGTGAAGGCGCCGCGAACGTGACCGAATAATTCGGCTTCGAGAAGATCCGCCGGTAGCGCAGCGATGTTGACGGCGACAAGAGACCTTGCGGCACGATCCGATATGCGATGAAGCTCGCGCGCCACCAACTCCTTCCCGGTGCCCGTTTCTCCGGTAATGAGAACGGCCAGACGGGACTGCCCGAACTTTGCGATGTCGTGGCGAAGGTCCTGCATAACTCGCGTATGGCCGACCAAGCGCCCCGACAAGATACCGGGGAGCGTCTCATTCAGGACACGGGAACGATTCAGATCGGCATGGTCGAGCGCCCGCGAAAGATCTCTGCGAGCAATACCATCCATTTCTACCTGTAGGAGCAGGCGGTTCAGACGCGCGCCGTGATTACCAAACTCACTCAGTGCCGTGATGTCAGCCGGAGATGGCCCGACCACCAGAGGCAGGAGCAAAAGAAAGATGAGATCAGCTCTTTTGCCGCTGCCATTTCCCACCGGAATGGTGAGGAGCCGGCCAGGCATGTCGAACAGCGAGAGGCGCGCTTCGCTCAATCGGCCGTTGGCGGTTTCCAGGAGCGGCATGGTTGTCGCCATGACGGCGGCGAGCGGGTGTTGCGCGCGCTCGACCTCGGCGAGATCCGGCAATTCAACCTCCAGAACAGCCGGTAGTACGCCTAGGCGAACGAACTCCCCGGTATCGCTGCGTCCAAGGAGAAGGCCAGCCGAGGCTCTCGCAAGACCAACCATGCCAGCAAGCAGGACTTCGCGCAGGCTTGCGGGCGTTGTCACCTCGGAAAGCGCGTAGCAGGCAGCCAGATGATCCGTCTGAAACCCCGGCATCAGACAGCCGCCACTGTTGGCAGGCCAGTTTCCTGTGCGCGAACGAAATGAAAGAGAAAATCATCGGTTGGGCCGGCGTCGACAGTCGCCGTCTGGAGAGTGGCACCTGCGATACCGCAGTCGAGAATCTCGCGCGATATGCTCGGCAGGATTCGGCGCTGGATGACCTGGTCGACCAGGCGAGCACCGCTGGCAGCTTGGGCGCAGAGAACCTGCACGCGGTTACGAGCTGCTTGAGAGAATGCAAGGCTTACGCCCTGGCGCTCAAGGAGCATTGCAGCCAAGGCACCGATCTTGGCCTCGACAATCTCGGCCATGATCGAGGGAGTGAGGGGCATGTAGACAAGCGGCTGCATGCGCGCCAGCAATGCTGGCTTGAAATGGTTCGAGAGTATTGGGCGAATCTCGTCGAGAATGGTCTCGGCGTCCAGCGCCTGCTTCTCGCCATCGCTCGAAGCCAGATAGGCGATCTCCTCCGAAGCTAGGTTCGACGTGAGGAAAAAGACAACATTCCTGCAATCAATCGCGCGCCCTTCGCCATCGTTCATCTCCCCTTTGTCGAACGCCTGATAGAACAGGTTCAGGATATTGGGATCGGCCTTCTCGACCTCGTCGAGCAGAACCACGGAATAGGGCTTCTTGCGGATGGCCTCCGTGAGTACTCCGCCTTCTCCATAACCGACATAACCTGGAGGAGAGCCGATCAGGCGGGAGAGCGCGTGTTTCTCCTGATATTCCGTCATGTTCACGGTGGTGAGGTATTGCTCGCCACCGAAAAGACGTCGGCCGACCTCAAGTGCCGTTTCCGTCTTGCCGACGCCGGATGGGCCCGCAAGCAGGAAGACGCCGAGCGGGCGGCCCGTGTTCTGCAGGTTGAGTTTGGAACTCTGCAACTGGTTCTCGATCGCACGCAAGGCGTGATCCTGGCCTCGTACGGTTTCGCCCATGATCTGGGCAAGATGCAGCAGGCGGGAAACCTCGTCCTGCGTCATGGTGGAGACCGGAATGCCGGTCCAGTCGGCGATGACGGCAGCAATCTCGGCGGGACCGACGTCGAGGCTCACCAGGGAATTGCCCTGGCGCTCAGCATCGAATGCGGCGCGCGCACGTCGAAGCTTCTCGATGTGGAAGGGCTTCTCTTCCTCGGTCGGTCGCGCATCCTGCAGCGAACGTATATCCGCGGCGAGGGTCCTTTGCCGGGCAAGATCGGCTTCGAGGCTCGCACGTTGCGCCTCGATCACCTCGAGTTGCGTGTCGATGCCCACGATACGCTCATTCAGGGAGAGTGCCTCGTGGCCCGCCTCGCGATCGCGATCGAGTGCCTGGCGTTCCCTTAGCAGGGCCTGCTGCCGCCGGCGCTGCCGCTCGATGGCGGGGGGGACTGAGTCGAAGGCCACCTTGACCCTGGCGCATGCGGTATCGAGGACATCGATGGCCTTGTCTGGCAGTTGGCGGCCGGTAATGTAGCGCGCCGACAATCTTGCCGCGGCTTCGACGCCGGCTTCGGAGATGTAGACGCCGTGCGCCTTCTCATAGCTGGGAACCAGCCCTTGGATGATAATACGCGCCTCCTCGACGCTAGGCTCATCGAGTTTGACGAGCTGGAAGCGGCGGGTAAGGGCGGGATCCTTTTCGAAGTACTTCTTGTACTCGGACCACGTTGTCGCAGCGATCGTCTTGATCTCTCCACGAGCCAGCGCGGGCTTGAGAAGGTTGGCGGCATCGCTCCCACCAGCAGGGCCCCCGGCACCGACCAGCGTATGGGCCTCATCGATGAAGAGTATGGTTTGCTGGTCAGCATTCTTGATTTCTTCAAGCACGGCCTTCAGGCGCTTCTCGAACTCCCCCTTTACCGAGGCCCCAGCCTGCAAGGCCCCTATATCGAGACCCCATACCTCTGCACCGATCAAGCTTTCGGGGACATCGCCTTCCGTGATCTTGAGAGCAAGGCCCTCGACGACGGCGGTCTTGCCGACACCTGCTTCGCCTACACAGATCGGGTTGTTCTTGCGGCGGCGGGCCAGAATATCGACGATCTGGCGAATCTCGTCATCGCGACAAAAGACGGGATCGATACGCCCCTGGCGTGCCGCCTGGGTAAAGCAGGTGGCAAAACGCTCAAGTGCTGTCTCGCCTACGGGAGTTGAAGGACGATTGGACGTCCTGACTTCGTCAGCGGATGCGGTCTTCGGCGTTTCGACCGAGCCTGATGTAAGATCGAAGAACTTGCGGCGGATATGGCCGGCAGGGAGACGCTCGAGCAGCATGCCATATTCGAAGCGGGCATATCGATCTGCGTTCTCGATCAATACAAGCAGGATGGAGCCGCTGCGGAGTTCGCTCATCCCGAAATCGAGCGAGGCGACCATCCATGCATCCTGGAGCAGTTCGATCAGCAGCGGCGAGAGCACGGGCGCACTGCCGGAACCCTCACGAAAACGATCGAGGCTTGCTTTTACGGCATTCCTGACAACGTCTGGATCGGCGTCGCAAGCCTGAAGAATGATGCGGGTGTCTGCCCCAGGCTGGTTCAACAGGGCCGTCAAGAGGTGCTCCACCGCGACCTCGCGATGGCCGCCGGATACGCATAGGGTAGCTGCTTCTTCCATGCCGGCTCTCACCGCGCCATTGAGCCGGGAAATAAGCGATTTGAGATCAACCTTGATCATTTCGAACCAGTTCCCAACACGTTGCCGATCTGCCGCAGGAGCGTGTCGACGTGGTTTTCGGTATAGAAGAAGAAGCCGCCATAGAGGGCCGCGGCGAACAGCACGGCGATGAAGATCACCAGCAGAACGGGCGTCTGCCAGGCAACGTGATGCAGACGGTCAACGACATTCTCGCCGCGAAACAAGGTCAGAGCTTCAGGATGCCCCTTGGCCTTGCGGATGACATCATGCACTTCCTTGATGATGGCCTCGTGTTGGGTACGGCCATTGTGCATCGAGCGATATTTGCCCTGATAATCAAGGCAAAGCAGTAAATACAGAAACTCGATCAGATGGAGATAGCGGGTAGGTTCCATCAAGAGACGGTCGAGAATGACAAAGAACTTCTCGCCGCCCCAGGTTTCATTGTGGAAGGTCGCGAGGAAGCTGCGTTCGGACCAGTTCGAGTTCTGCCCCCAGGGACTGCACATGACAGCCTCATCGATGGCCGAGCTGAGACAGTATCGATGCGCGAGTATGCTAACGCGATCATAGCCGAGCCGGTGCAGTTCCAGCTCTATCGATTCAATCTCGTGCAGGCAGCGCTTGTAGAGATCATCGAGAGCCGAATGGGAGCTCACGGTGGTCACACGCAGCATTAACGCGATCAGGGGAGCACTCGCATCGACCAGAGGATTGATGCTGTCTCCCCTCAGATTGAAGCTGAAGACCTGGTCGCGGGATGGCGGAAGCGACGCTGGGGCGTTGGTGGTGCTGGCGCCTGCTTGGGCGGGCGTGTCCGTTGCATTGATGAGCGCGGGCTCTTGCGCAGTGCCGTTCAAGGCACTGAAGACGTCATTCATGACAGCCCCTTGTCTCTGCGGCCACGGATGGCCCAGAACTGCATTTCGAGATCGGGAAATTCTCCAGCGACATGGAAGGCGAAGCCGCTGGTATTTTGCAGATGACTCCAGCCGCTCGAATTGTGGTCCAGCAGGAAGTAGGTGTAGCCGGCGTGGTAGGGCAGTTGGCGCGGCGCGGTCGGCATCGCGTGAAGGGTGACGCCCGGCAGATGCAGATTGATCAGCTCACGAATTTTCTCGATGGACGAAACCTTGACCTGCGAGGGGAATGTCTTCGCGAGTCGCTCGATTGGCATCGCAGCCCGCACGGCTAGCACGAACACGCTCGACTGGATGAGCGAGGGATCGGCAACCGGCGCGGTGAGAAGGCCGAACTTGTGCTTCTGAAGAGAAAGGGCAACTGCGTTGGGCTCGAGCATGACGCTAAGCGACCGGCGCAGTGACGCGATCAGCGGATCGAAGCTCAGATGAGGCGTCTCATGATTGTAGGCTGGCCATTCCTCAGGCAGGCGGGTTTCATGCGTGAAGCTGGCGAGTTCGCCGGCTGCCATGGCGAAGACTTCGAACAGGCGCTCGGGATGCAGGTGATTCAGCGAACATAGATGTTCGAATTGCGCACCCAGCCGATTGATGGTCTGCAAGAGCAGAAAATCCGCCACTTCCGCGACGCCGCCTTGTCCAAGCGCGCCCAGGCGCGTGGAGATCTGCCTAGCCCGCTGATGGAGGAGACCGGCGAAATCCTCCAGTGCGCGTTGAAGGATCGGGCTTGCCTCGAGGGCGCAGGCCATGGGCATGAAGGTCGGATCGAGGATCAGTCCGCCGTCTGACCGCCGCTCCTGTACCTGCGCAATCGGGATGCAAGTCCACGAACTGCGATCCTCGCGTGCTAACATCAGGCGAGGGCGCAGCTGCCCGACGCTGACCATATAGGGCTCGGCGTCGGAACTGGTTGAATCCAGCACTTCCTGCGCGAGAGGCGTTAGCCGTGCGACCTGATCGGTGCCGCCATCTTCGGTGATGTTGTCCGGCACCCCGTTGGCCCATAGTGGGAGGGCAAGGTAGATCGTTTCGTTGACGATGGAGGTCGCGCTCAGATCAAGTGCTTCCGGCGATGGGCATTCATTGGGTATTTCGAAAGGCGAACGATCCGGGAAGATCCCGCTGGACGATACGATCGAGATGCGGCCATGGAGCAGGTTTTCCCGGTTTATCTCAATGGTCTCGAGGCCATATTGGTAGGCGTTCACTGCGTCACCGCGTCGGCGGGCGACATAGTCCGTGTAGCGCTGCTGTTGCTGGAAATGGTGGGGCTTGATGAAGAGCCCGTCCGACCAGATGACGGGATTGCGCAACGACATGGCTGGACCTCTACCGATCGACCTGTATTGTGATGGCCGCTGCCTTGATGGCGACGGTGATCTTGTATTTCTCCCCCTTGGGGTGGACGGTCTCGACCGTTCGCCAATTGACCTTGTCGATATTCTGGTATCCCGCAGCGACGCCAATGAAGCGGGTCTCCTTGTCAAATTCCCAGTCGGAGATGACCTTCGCCTTGCCGGGTTCCACCTGAAAATCCTTGTGCGAGACATAGCTGGTGGTGAGCGCGGCCTTCGGATCCGCCGACATGGTCATGAAGTCGATTGTTTTCAGCTTGCCGTCGTCGCTGAGTTGGTAGAGCCAGACGTCGATGGGTGATGCCTGCCCAAAGCTGTTCTTGTTGATCCCCGCCTCGGCATAAAGCGTGACGGTAGCCGCCGACGGCTGCTCATTGTTGGCGCCGAGAGGAGTATCCGGATTCCAGGCGACCTGTGCCATCTTGGAGCCGGCTTCGTACAGTTTGGCCGGCGTGCACGCGCTGAGACACAGCAAGAGCAAAGGCGTGAGGACAGGGCGCAAGGCGATGTGCATTCCCTCAGCTCTCCAGCGTCCGGGCGCGCATTTCCCGGTCATAGACTTGGCGGAAGACTTCGCGGAACATGCGTGAGAGGCCGCCTTGGCGGTCGGAGGAGAGTTCGCCGTAGTAATGCTGATACATCCGCCAGTGCCAGGCATCCAGGTCACCCGTTCGTGGCGCATGTCCCTTGTACTTTAGGAAGCGTCTGGCGAGAGAGAGAGGAGCCAAGGCACGCAGGACGGCAGCGAGGGCAGCGTCCGTAGCCTTCTCGCTTGCCATCTGGTGATGCTTGAGGACGCTCAGGCTTTCAGAGACGGCGGCCGTTGCGGAAAGATGGACCGGGCTCTGTACCATGAAGAGATCGCGGATCGCCTCGTCGGGCTTTTCGGCGAGGCGAAGGGGGTTGTCTTCGATTGCATGAAGATGCGTCTCCGCCAGCAGGCTGCGGCTCGAGAGTTCCTCGCCGTTGAGCTCCATCAGACCGGTTACCGCGGCGCGCAGAGCACTACCGATTTCGCGGGCAAGCTGATTGGCTTCCGGCACAGTCATATTTTCGATGGAAAGTCCCAGAGCGTGGCAGAGCGGACGCAGGACCACATGGTCGACCAGCTGCTCCTCGCTCCCTGAATTGACGCGATCATTCTTGACCCCGCCGAGCCAGCCATCACGTATGGCGACTTCTTGATTGCTGCGTGTCTCGACGGGGCGGTCGCTCAACGTGCCGCTGGAGAGCGACGCGAGATAGGCGTCCATCTCGTCCGTTACCGCCGCCTGACCGATCTTCGAAGCCCGATCGGAACTGTCTTTTTGCCGAACGCGTGGGGGCGCGAAATAGGCCGATGTCGGCTGAAGGTCATCGGGAATCGCGTCGGGATTGGCTTCTTCCGGTATTGCGTTGACATAATCTGACAGTTTGGAGTTCACGTCCTGGTTCCCCGGGGAGAGATCGTGGTCGAGCGCTGCAAGAGGATCCTTGTTGACCGGATTGGTGGCCGTACTGGCCTCGTGCAGAAGGGATAGGGGGTCGGTTCGCCGTTGGCGTTCAATTCGCTCCTGCAGCGAGATACGGTTGTCTCGGTGGGTGAGGGCGGCATCGAGCGGACTTGCGGTGTCCTCGCCGCCGAGGCGATCGCTCAACAGCGTTTCTACCGAACCGAAACGCTGAGCCCATTGTTCGCCTCGGCGTCCGGGAAAGGTCTCCTCCAGGTTCTCGCTGACAAAGGCCGATATGTCGAAGCGGCCAAGTCGGACGGCGTCGCCATCCTGGACCTGGAACGGATTTCCGGGCATCAGGGGACGGCCAGTGTGGTTGATGACAAGGCCGGCGGGAGACGTGGCTTCCAGGCAGAAATGGCCATCGGCAAAGAAGACACGCGCATGTTGCGGAGAAACCGAATGCTCGTGGTCCGGGAGGCGCCAGCTGCTTGCATTGCCAGATCCGATCGTCCCGCCGTCCTCGTCGAAGACGAAGGTGGCTTTGGCTCCGCCCTCAAGAATGGCGGTATTGTTCACGACGAGGGTCAATCGCATGAGGTTCTCCCCTATGACCGGACACGAATGACGACGGGGCGGATATCGTCGACCTCGCCCTCGCCCATGAAAGACGACCAGCCGAGGCGACCCTCCTCTGCTCTCTGCAAGGTGAGAGGACGGGCTTCGCGTGGGGCCAGGCACAGCTTGAGGTCGTAGGCGAACTGGTCACGCAACATGACCTCTACGAGGCCTCGGAGGCGCTTGAAATCCTTTCCAGCGGGGAGGAAATCGGAAAAGCGCCGGTGGGTCAGATCGTGGAGCACGATGCGGAACTTGCCCTGGCAGTCATTGGCGCGGTCGCCGATCACCATGGACTGCCCAAGCATGCAATTGGTTCCGCCGGCTGCACAGCGCTGCTCACGCGGGATCTCCACCTTGCGCCTGACCATTTCCTCGATCTCGACACGCTTGATATCGAAGGCGTGGCTGATCACCGTCGACAATACTCCCGGGGAACGGTTGCGTGTGGCCAGGATGCCAGCGAAGCAAAGCAGGCGCGGCCAATAGACCTTTGTCGACGCCCGCACGCGTTCGTCGCCGAGACCGAACAGCGAGAAGACCCATTGCGAGAACGGATCGCTGCCGCCGGGCTGATAGCGCTGGTAGTAACGATATTTGCGCCACGATCGATGAAGCAGGCCAACGGTGCGGTTGTGAAAGAAGTCGAAGAAGCCCTTCAGCACGGAGCCCTCGGCTTCATACTGCGCGATTGTCTCCGGATAGTAGGAGGGCAGGGGCGAGCCCGAGCCGTGCAGCCCCAGGAAATTCACCGTCATCATGAAGCGGCGGTCGGCGCCCTCTTCATCGTCGCTGGCCGGCAGATCGTCGATTGCGGCGATGTCCGAGAGGGGGAAGGCGAGGTTGTGATTGACGTTGAAGAAGACCTTCTCGTCGCGCGCGAGCACATGCGTGCCGACCTCGCGGCCGTCATCTAGCTGCTTCTGGATCAGCTCGACGGCTTGGAAGAATGCATAATGTCGGCCGCGCTCCTCGAAGTGAGTCCTTAGATCAGGGGCTGACGACCGATTTTGGCTGGCCATCGGTATACCTCCCCTCTCTGCTCACCACGCACTTCCAGTTCGTGGAACGAATTGACGGTTGAATAGAGCGAGAAGAATTCGCTCAGCACGGAGCCGAAAAGGTACATCTCGCCTTCGGTCTGAAAATTCGCCTCCCTGAGGACCATGCGGGAGCGCAACCCGCGGATGGGCAGGCCTTTGAAGAGGCGGTCATAGGGCTTGGTCTCAAGGCCGACGATGCCATCGAGGCGCCGTTGGCCCGCGCGCTGCGCCTGTCTGTCGTTGAGAGCGCGGTGGTCGTAGACAGCCAGGATCGCCGCCAGCGCCTTGCGGTCAAGCAGCGACATGTAGTTGAGCGACATGTTCGAGATCATGGCCCAGTTCAGGGAGCCGTCGAGCGGAGGATAGATGACCGGTGTCGGCCGGGAAATGTTGGTAATGCCGACGAACGAGGGTACGTCCTGCAGGCCGAACAAGATGTCTCCGACCGCAAGCTCGCTGGCGACCGATCCGTTAAAGCAGGTCAGGTCGATCGACACGGCCTCCTCGGGTGCAAGGGCCTTGCTGCCGTCGTGGCGCACAAAGGAGATTTCATATTGGTAGCCCCCGCGCAGCAGGGGCGTGATGCGTTGGCGGAAGTATAGTTGCTTGCGGCGTTCCGCCTGTTCGATTTCGTGCTCGAAGGATTCGAAGCGAGGATAGACGTGCTGCCGGCTGCGCCCCTCACGCACAAGGCCACGCTGCTCGCTGCTCACCCGGTCGATCGAGAAGATCTCGCTGGCGGGGCTGCGGGTATCGGCGAAGGAGGAAGGCTCATCCTGTCGCGGCCCGCGCGGGCGTACACGATAGGAGGATTTTTCGTGCCTGTTGATGAAGGGGTCGGCATCACACGCGAATAGATTTACTGCTGGGACACAATAAAGCTGGATATTGTCCGGTCTCAATTTGACGTCGACCGGTAAGGGGCGCTCATATTCGATCTCCAGCGTGAATTCGCTCTCATTCACGCCGCGCAGGGCCGCTTGCAGTCCATGCACGTCGACGCAGTAGAACTTTTCGGGGAAGGCGAAGAATTCCTGCAGCAGCCGGTGGCCATCGAAGGCGAGCACGCTATGCGGCAGGATCGCCTCTTCCGGCCCGAAACCACCTGGTGCGAAATTCTCATGAGCGAGGTTGGGGCCATTCCCCTTGCCTGCCGGTAGGATACGAGCGGAGCGCATATAGCGCCGCGTCCACAGATAGAGCATCTGGGCCACGGCGGACTCACCCGTGAAGGTCAAGCGCAGCGTGTCGAGCCCTATCTCGCAAGCTGGCTGTCCGGACAAGGTCGTGAAGGTCAGGCTCAGCCTCGCCCTGTCACGCGTGCGTTCCATGCGCGGTTCGGCCAGATTGAGCGGATAGACGATGCAGTCGGAAGTTGTTCGAAACTGGCAGGCCACGCCTTCGATCGGACGCGAGCGAAGGGAGCTGCCCGCCGCAATGACCTTGCGTTCTGTGATGGCCCGGTCGTTCGGGATGAACTTGACCATCGCAGTGGCGGGAAAGGGGCGCAGGAAATTCGGCCAGAGCAGTTCCATGATCGAATGGGTAAGCTCGGGAAGCTCGTCCTCGATCTTCTCGCGTACCTTCGAGGTGAGGAACGCAAAGCCTTCCAGCAAGCGCTCCACATCAGGATCCGAACTCGATTCAGACAGATATTTGCTGAGCTTGGGGTTGAGTTTGGCAAACTCTTTCCCAACCTCCCGCAAATAGTTCAACTCGTCCTGAAACAGCGAAGTCATGACCCGATCATTAGTCAGTTGGTAGGCACGAAACGGCCATCGAGCATGGCCAGATCAACACGGATCTGTTCCTGACGGCCGGACACGAGGATGGACGCCACGATCGAGAACCGTGGCGACAAGGGCCTGTCGGGATCGGGGATATGCTCGACCCGGACATCGCTGATCCGCGGCTCGTTGGAGAGGATGCAAGTGCGGATTGAGGCACAGATATGCTTGGTCGGATCGTTCGATTGCATGACGCCGTCATTGAAATCGGCGATACCCAGGGCCGGGTTGGCGGCAGCGCCACCCGCCCGTGTGTTGAGGATCCGGCCGAGATTGCGCTTGATGGAACGTATCCGCGCGTCGGCAAGATCGCCGCTCCAGTCGAGGGGCGTCTCCTCCTCGTCGCCGATCAGGCGGTCGAACAGGCTGCCGGCCATGGTTCGGGCGCGCGAACCCCAGACAGGGGAGGCGGCGTCCGCTCGTCCGGCGGCTCGGTCCTTATCCGGCTCCGGCATGCGCGTCAGGTATATTCGGAATCGGCGCCAAGGACGGTTCGCTCGTTCTTATCAAGCTTGCCTACCAGCGAAAGTTCGAAGTTGGCGCCCATATACTTGAAGTGCGGACGCACCTTCAGCGTGACCTGATACCAGCCCGGATCACCTTCGACGTCGGAAACCACAACTTGCGCGGCCCGCAGGGGACGGCGCGACCGCACGTCGGATGGTGGGTTCTCCTGGTCGGCGACATATTGCTTGAGCCAGACATTCAGCTCGCGCTCGAGATCTTCGCGTTCCTTCCAGGAGCCGAGTTGCTCGCGCTGGAGCACCTTGATGTAGTGGGCCAGACGGTTGATGATGAACATATAGGGAAGCTGCGTGCCGAGCTTGTAGTTCGTCTCGGCCATCTTGCCTTCCTTGGTATTTGGAAAACGCTTGGGCTTCTGGATCGAATTGGCGGAGAAGAATGCGGCATTATCCGATCCCTTGCGCATGGTGAGCGCAATGAAGCCCATCTCTGCCAGCTCGAACTCGCGGCGGTCGGTGACCAGCACTTCGGTCGGGATTTTTGCCTCTATCTGACCAAGGGCCTCGTACACATGCACGGGCAGGTCATAGACGGCACCGCCGGATTGCGGGCCGATTATATTGGGTGACCAGCGGTATTTGGCGAAGCTCTCGGTGATGCGGGTAGCCATCAGGAAGGCGGTGTTGCCCCACAGATAGCTCCCATGATCGGAAACCACGTCCTCGGTGTAGTTGAAGCTGCGTACCGGATTGTCGAGCGGATCATAGGGTTGGCGCAGGAGGAAGCGCGGGCCGGTAAGTCCGAGGTAACGGGCGTCCTCGCTCTCGCGCAGGCCGTTCCATTTGCGGAATCGCGGGCTCTCGTAAACCGACGACAGCTCTTTGATCGCGGGGAGTTGCGTATAACTCTGGATACCGAACATTTCCGGGGCCGCGGCGGCGATGAAGGGCGCATGCGCCATCGCGCCAATTGAGGCCACGTATTGCAGGAGCTTGATGTCCGGTGCGCCGGGACCGAAATTGTAGTTGGCGATCATGCCACCTATGGGCTCGCCGCCGAACTGGCCGTAACCGGAGGAGTACACGTGCTTGTAGAGGCCGGACTGCACGACTTCAGGCGCAATCTCGAAATCCTCGAGCAGGTCAGCCTTGGAGACCGGGAGAACGTCGATCTTGATGTTCTCGCGAAAGTCCGTGCGATCCACCAGAATCTTGAGGCCACGCCAGGCCGATTCCATGTCCTGGAAGGAAGGGTGGTGGACTATGGCATCCACCTGGCCGCCGATCTTCCTGTCGAGCTCGACGATCATGCGATCGACGACCGCCTTGTTGATCTTCTCGTCGGAAGAGTCCGACTTCAGCAGATCGGCGATGAAGGCTTCGACGCCACGTAGGGCAATGTCGTAGCTCTCTTCGCCAGGCTGGAGCTGCGTCTCTTCCATGATCTGGGCCAGCAGCGAATTGCTGTCGAGCGTCGTCGCATGCTGGCCTGCCTGTAGAGCAGTATCCATGGTCGCAAAATTCCTGGAGTTGTGGGATCAGAAAGCGGGCCGAAGGGCAGAGCGTCAGCTGGCCTCGGCTTGAATATCGAGCTGATCGTTCAACGCGGGCTTCTTCGAGGCGCGCTGGGCGGAATCTGTGGATGGTGCGACGCCTTCGAGCTCGCGCAGGAGTTCTCGCCGGCTCTTTTCGTCACTGAGCAACGTTTGAAGACGCTTCCGGAATGCCGGCATGTTGCCCAACGGTCCCTTGAGCGCGACGAGGGCTTCGCGAAGCTCGATCAGCTTCTTCAATTCCGGCACCTGTCGCGCGATCGAGTCGGGTTCAAAATCCTTGAGCGACCTAAACTGCAGCGACACCTTCAGATCGGCATCGTCCTCCTCCGACAAGGCATTCCTGGCTGTGAACTGGCGCTCGAGCCCAGCCTCCTCCATCACGGTTGCGAACGTATTCTTGTCGATCGAGAGCAGTTTGCGTTCCTCGACCGGCGTGCTGTCTTCCTTACCGAGGAAGTCGCCCATGACCAGAAGGCGAAGGGGCAGTTCGATTTCCGCCTGCTGCCCGAGCGTTGCCGGCACATAACGGATATTGATGCGCTCCTTCGGTGCGACTGATCCTTCCTTACCCATGATGGCTCCTTACCAGCTGCTCGTTGTCGGGCGCCGGCTCATCCGAATGGACGATCGGCAGCGCAAGTTGTTAATGACTGATAACCTAACGTCCTTGCGTCACAAAAAGGCCGAGTCATGGTTCCCGTGAAATTGATACTTGTTGCGCGGAATGTGACGCTCAATTTCAATGCGGTTTGGCGTTGGAATGATCCACCACTACGTCTGCGTGTTTCATCAAATAGCTGTGAAATAGGTACTTTTTGGTTCCAAGGGAAAATCGAATTCGTTCTTGAAGAGAGATTGCGTCACAAAATTGCGTCACAAATTACGCGCGCCATAATCGTCGTGGATTACGAAAGGAAAATTATCGTCTAGATAGTGATGTTTCTAAAAAAATTACAGGCGTCGCCATGTTTCGTGACAGAAGTTATAGTAATATACCAAAATTGGATGATAAACTGAATATATCCATTCTGGGCCGGGCTCAGGTGACACTCGATTCCGGTACGAGCATCATACTGCCTAGGAAATCGTTTCTATTGTTTGCCCTTCTTGTCATTGATGGCCGTAACGGCAGTATAAAACGTGAGGTAGCCGCCGAATTCCTCTGGGAAGATGTTGATTCAGAGCGCCGTGACGGCAACCTGCGTAACCTACTCTATCGGGAACGCTTGGCCTTTGGCGCCCACGGAAATCTTAGTCTCTTCGATATAGAGGAGGGTGAGATACGGATTAGCTCTTCCATTGGCTATATTGATGTTGTCGCATTCAGGGCTGCTTTATCGCGAGTCTCGAAGCACAACATTCTTACCGTCTGTGAGGCCTACCGAGGAGAACTGCTGCAAGGGCAGACTGCCAATGGAGAGAAGCTCACCCATTGGCTGAGGGACAGGCGCTCCGGACTGCAGCAGGAACTCGTGAATTCGGTTGCCCATCATCTTGATACGAGCTCTACGGCTGCTCTGCCTCCCCAGTCCCAGGTTGCCGCCAAGAAACTGCTGCAGATAGACGTGAACAACGAGGCGGCCTATCGCGTCCTGATGCGCCACAAGGCCGAAAGAGGCGATACCAAAGCGGTCGCCGCCCTCTATCGCAAGCTCGCACGGTTGCTTGATAGGGAGTTTCAGGCAAAGCCCGAGGAAAAGACGCGCGAACTTTACAAGCAACTTAACGGGGTGAACGCTGCAGAAGCCGCTCAGAGTGCTACCCTCGTCGACCGAAAGCCGGCGGCTGCACCCATCGTCAGTCGCTACCGACCCAGGGTTGCGCTCGTTACATACCGTCCCGCGGATTCTTCAAGGCTGGAAGGGGACATTCTCGCTGGATTGATCGACCAATTGGTTGAACAGCTTTGGCTATCGAGCGAATTTCTTATCCAAGACTTGGGCACGCATGGAATATCGGACACGCTCTTTCGTCAGAGCGTCTACCATGCTGATATTGACTATATTGTAGAGATTGCTTGTCGTCGTTCGGAAGCGTCATCTATTGCGATGTCATTTCGCCTAGTTGAACGCGCAACCCGCGACGTCCTCTGGACGAAATCCTATCGGATACATGACCGGATCATGCAGGCCGTTCACGACGCCAGCTATTGCCTGATGTATCACGTCGAAGTGCGGGAAATAGCAAAGCTGTCGGAATCGGCGGCCTACACGAATGCTTATCGACTGGCGATTCAGGGCGGCCGCGCCTTGCAAACACTCGAATTGCCGAGCGTCCGGCGTGCCCGAGGCATCATGAAGAGTGCTTTGGCAGCCGATCCTGACCATATTCCCGCGCTCGCAGGGTTGGCCCGTTCTTACGTTCTGGAAGGGTTGTTGGCAACACGCGCCGACAAGAAGCTTCTCGACGAGGCAGAGCATCATGCGAAGAAGATCATTTCGCTGAATCCGCACAATAGCCGGGGGTACCAGGAGCTTGGGGTCGCCAGGCTCTATGGCCGCCATTTTGCGAGCGGCACGGACTTTCTGCGCAAGGCAAAGGAACTCAATCCGGGCAATGTCGATGTCAATATCGATTTGGCAGATGCCCTCGTTTCGATTGGAGCATCTCGGGAGGCACTCTCGATACTGGGGGAACTCTCGAATACCGCCTCTGTCAACGCAGATCTACGACACTGGATTGCAGCGAGCGCGCACTACTCCCTGGAAAGCTACAAGGAGGCTTTGAAATGCATCGATAGCATGAGGAACCCGGAATCCGTTTCGCGTCTGTCCGCCGCCGCGCATGCGATGCTCGGTGAAAGGGAGCGGGCCGCAGAGGTGCGCGAGGCCGCGATGGATTTCAATCCCTCGTTCCGCACCATGCAATGGTTGGCGCAATCGCCCATCGGCCAGCGCGAGGCAGTGCAGCATTATGCTACGGGTCTTCGTTCGGCTGGCTTTCCTTAAATGAACAGGTGTCATCATGACTGAAACAGAAAAAGTGGCTCGTGAATACAAACTCGACACGCATGGAAACCGATCCATCGAAAATGGCGAATATCGGAAGGACCGGTCAAAGCGCAGTTTCTACGAGGCAATCTCCCCTAAACCTGTGAAGTTGCGCGCAACAAGTGCTTCCCATGCCTACTATTCTCCCCGCTAAGCTCGATCATTTTGATTTTTGCGATCGCGTCTGTTCGCCCGCGGAGACGGTTTCGCGTATTCACCCGCGCTTTCTGGAGTTCGGCATCACGCGTCTGGCCCGGCTTACCGGGCTGGACTGCGTCGGTATTCCGGTTTGGGCAGCGATCAGGCCCAATTCGGCGACACTTGCGTCCTCGCAGGGTAAGGGTGTCAACGACGATGCCGCAGCAGCCTCGGCGGTTATGGAGGCCGTCGAAATTGCCTGTGCCGAGACGATGAGAGTGCCCGCGCGGCTTGCTTCCGCGCGCGATCTTGCGAAGGGAGGAGAGGAGGCTTGGCTCCTCCCCGAACTGTTGCTGCAAGATGCCGATCCGGTTGGTGAGGAAGAAGTGCTATCGTGGTTGGAGGGCCGGGGTCTGCGGACGGGTGGCCCCGTATGGGTTCCGCTTGAGGCCGTCGGCCTGATGCACGGCGTCGCACCGGGGCGCTACTGGCAATCCACGGACGGCCTCGCCTCCGGCAACGTTCAGGAAGAAGCCGTCTTTCATGGCCTGTGCGAGCGGATCGAACGCGATGCGCTGATGCTTTGGCGGGTACGCACCGATGCCTTCATACAAGCGCGCTGCTTTGATGGCCGCGGTCTCGGCAGCCCGGTTCTCGACTTGCTGATTGACAGGATCGAGCGAAGGGGCGGCTTCCTGCGATTGTTCGACATCACCAGCGACATAGGTGTCCCGGTGTGCTTCGCGACGCTGTCGCCACGGCCCGACGGACGTGAAGAAACCTGGACCCATTTCGATCTGGCGAGTGGTAGTGGCTGCCACGCAGATTTTGCCCAATCCGCCATTCGCGCGGTCACGGAAGCTGCGCAGACTCGCCTGACCACGATTGCCGCTTCACGAGATGATTTTGATCCCGCTCTCTACAGACAAAGGCTGGACGAGGATCTTCTGGTTTACCTCCGTGCCGAACCGGTTTGGTGCCCACAGGTCCATACCGAATTGCCGGCGAGGAGGTCCGAACGTCTCCGTACTATCCTCGATCGCCTGGAGGCCGCCGGGGCAGGGCCTGTGGCAGCCGTGCCATTGACGCCGCCGGAAGAGTGCTTCGCAGTTGTGAAGGTCGTTGCGCCGGGACTTGAAAATCCTCAGGGACCGAGGTGCTTTCCGCACGGCGAGCGCCTGCGGCGAGCGGCTGCAGAGGCCTTGTGAAGATTCTGTTTGTAGGGCCCAGCCTTTATGGCTCGACGGAGGAAGGCTGGCTTCGCGGGGCTTCCGATATTGTGTGGAGTGGCCCGGCCCGGCAGGGTGACGTGGCGCGAGCCGTGCTCGAAGACGCCAAGGTGATCGGCTTGGTCGATGGTCGCTACGAAGACGTTGCGGCGCCGTGGCACAAGGAGATTCTCTTCGCGCTCGAGCGAGGCGTGACCGTATTTGGCGGCGCGAGCCTCGGTGCCTTGAGAGCGGCAGAATGCGCGGCCTATGGCATGATCGGGGTGGGCAGGATTTTCGAGGCCTATCGCGATGGCGCTCGCGTCGATGATGCCGATGTCGCGCAACTGCATGGGCCGGCCGAACTCGGCTATATGCCCGTCACCGAGGCGCTGGTGAATATCGAGGCGACACTCGGCCGGCTCCTTCGGATGGGCGTGATCGAGCCGCGGATGGAGCAAAGGCTCGTGACCGAGGCGAGAGCTATATTCTTCAAGGACTTGTCGATCGAAGCGGTTATCGAAGCGATCGGAGAAGGTGAGGCGATGGGCGAGGAGCTTCTAGATCTCTATCGCGCTCACTATGTCGATCAGAAACGGCTCGATGCTTTGGCGTTGGTCGAAGCAATGCGGGTGCAGCCCGACGAACTGTGCCGGGGAGCGAAGAGCTGGGTTCTCCAGACCCCTGCTGCATGGAGGGGCTTTATCGGCAGCATCGAACCCGGGAGTTGATGTAGGATTCGGAGAATGACCCGGAAACGCCGATTTCAGCCATTTTCCGAATTCGCCCGGTGAAGCGTGGCCCAGGCTGGCTAAGAGTTCGTTGGTTCTTGTCTAGATAATTGATTTGAAACGTATTCTGGATGTTCCGGATCCGAAACATCAAATTCCGTATCCGGAACGAAATCGCGTGCGCGATAGGATGACGGTTTCATGGTACCGTAAATCTAAGCCGATTTCCGTATTGACGCCGCTGGACCTTGCCTCTTTTGACGGCAGCCGCGGACCGGGCCTGCAGTTCGTAAAAATTATTTTCTTCTTCGATATCAATGTGTTGCTTCTGATCTTTCGTTTCGCGAGGCCCGTCCTCGCCTTTCTGGCACAAGCGTTGCTTCCCTAACGGCAAGTGGGCGGGACAACCTCCCGCTTCGGCGCGTCCCCGCCGATCCATTTCCAGCCTGCCGCGGCAGGCCAGCCAAGGAGCAGCCATGCCTACCCCCGCCTACATCACGATCGAGGGCTCGACCCAGGGCCCGATCACACAAGGGGCCTTCACAGAGGATTCCGTCGGCAATGTCTGGCAGGAAGGTCATGAGGACGAGATCCTGGTGCAGCAGGTCGACCACGTCATCACCATTCCGCGCGACCCTCAGTCGGGCCAGCCCTCCGGCCAGCGCGTACACCGGCCGATGAAGTTCACCGCCGCCCTGAACAAGTCCACGCCGCTGCTCTACAACGCGCTGACCTCGGGTGAAATGCTCACCAAGTGCGAGCTCAAATGGTATCGCACCAACTCCTCGGGCAAGCAGGAGCACTTCTTCACCACCTCCCTGGAGGACGCCACGGTGGTCGACATCGACCTGTCCATGCCGCACGCCCAGGACCCGAAGAACGCCGACTACACCCAACTCGTCACCGTGTCTCTGGCCTACCGCAAGATCAACTGGGAGCACACGGTCGCCGGCACCTCCGGCTCCGACGACTGGCGCGCCCCCAAGGGCTGAGCCCGGGAGCCCGGGCGGCGAGTTCTCCCACCCGCCGCCTTTTCCCCTTCTCCGCAAATCGCCGCGGCCGCGGGCCTGACGGCCTGCACCCGGTTCCCGTCGTTGTCTCCTCCCCAGCAGCCGGATCGTCATCATGAACGCCATCACCGAAACGATTATGCAGGATCAGGACAGCGATCTCGCCTTCACCTTCAAGTCCCGGGGCGATCCGGATGCGGGGCTGGTGGTGCGGTCCTTTCGGGCGGAGGAGGCGGTGTCGGCGCTCTATCGCATAGAGATCGAACTTGCCGCCGAGCGCGCGGACATCGACCTCGCCAAGCTCCTCGACAAGCCCGCCTTGCTCACGCTGCACGACCGCTATGGCGAGCCGCGCCACCTGCACGGGCTTGTGGAGGAGGCCCACCAGGGCGACACGGGCGAGCACCGCACCTTCTACCGCGTCGTGCTGATGCCCAAGCTGCACCGCCTGCGCTTCGTTTCGGACGCGCGGATCTTCCAGGCCCGGTCGGTGCCCGAGATCGTGGAGAGCGTGCTCAGGGACAACGGCGTGTCGGACTACTCGTTCGACTTGCGGGCCGATCACGCTCGGCGCGACTATGTGGTGCAGTACCGCGAGACCAGCTTCGACTTCATCGCCCGCCTGCTGGCCGAGGAGGGCATCCACTACACCCACGAGCATGGCGAGAGCGGCCATAAGCTGGTGATGCGTGACACCTCCTCGGTCGCCCCGGACGTGCCGGTGACCGCCAGCCTTGACTACAACGCCAATCCAGGCGGCGACGTGAAGGGTCCCTTCGCCAAGGCCTTCACCAGGGTGGAGCGGGTGGAGAGTTCGGCCGTGGCGCTGGCCGACCAGCACTTCCTGCATCCACGCTACACCTTCCCCGCCGTTTACGAGGCGAGCCGCATCAACGGCCTCGCCGGCAAGCTGGAGCATTACGAGTTCCCCGGCCGCCACAAGACCGACGAGGCAGGCGCCGCCTTCGCGCGGTATCGCCTCGAGCACATGCGGGGCCTGGCCAGCCACGGCAAGGGTGCCGGGCGCTTCGCTCATGCCACCGCCGGGGCGCTGTTCGAGCTCGCCCACCATCCGGCCCGGGCTTTGAATCGCAAATACTTCCTCACCCGCGTGGTGCAGGGGGGCCGCCAGCCCGGCGCACTGGAGGAGGACACCGGCTCGCAGCACCGCGCCGACGGCGGCGGCACCTTCCTCGACACCGCCTTCGAGGTGGTGGCCGCCGACCAGCCCTTCCGGCCGGCCCAGCGCGTCAAGCCGATGGCGGACGGGCCGCATCTCGCCATCGTCACCGGTCCCTCGGGCGAGGAGATCTACACGGACGAGCATTCCCGCGTGAAGGTGCGGTTCTTCTGGGACCGCCACGCCAGGAACGACGACACCTCCTCGTGCTGGATCCGGGTGGCGCAGAACTGGGGCGGGGCACAATGGGGCCACATCGCCATCCCGCGCGTGGGCCAGAGCGTGCTGGTCTCCTACGTCAACGACGACATCGAGCAGCCGCTGGTGACGGGCCGGGCCTACAACGCCGACAACCACACGCCCTACGCGCTGCCGGGGCACAAGACCAAGATGGCGATCCGCAGTCAGACCCATAAGGGCGAGGGCTTCAACGAGATGAGCTTCGAAGACGAGAACGGCGGCCAGAACTTCTTCATGCATGCCCAGAAGGACATGACGTCGAAGGTCTTGAACAACCAGGTGCACGCGGTGGACGCCTCGGGCTTCCACTCCTACGGCCAGCAGCACCAGCTCACGGTGGGCGCCAACATGAACCACCAGGTGGGGGGTGGGCTCAACCAGGTTATCGGGGCGGCGACGGGCGCCGGGGCGCAGGCCCTGATGGGCGGGGCGCTGGGCGCGCTGATGGGGCAAAGCGCCGGCATGCTGCAGGCCGCGATGAGCATCGCTGGCGCCGCCGCCGCAAACCAGTCCGGCGATGCGGCAGCCAAGACGGTGGGCGCGGCGGCCGGGGCGGTGGCGCAGGCGGCGACGGCGGGACTCGAGACAGCGACGAGCGGAGGGGCCGGCGGTGGCTCGCCCGCTAGCGGCGCTGCGCCCGCTGAGGACACGCCCAAGGCCCACGGCGCCTCCCTCGGTACCGCCTTCGCCGCCCCGGCCGATACCAGCCAGCAATCGACGGCTGCCGGCGATCATAGCTCCAGCCTTGCGGGGGGCGCCCTTGGCGCGGCATCCCAGCTCTTCGACAAGGCCTTCTCCTCCGCCACCTCCGCCACGCCCAACGACATGACCACCGCAGGCGGCGCCTCCATGGCCAGCGCCGGCTCGAGCCTGCTCGGCCAGCTCGGCTCCATGGTCGGCGGCGGCATCCTCAACCAACTCGTCGGCATGATGAAGAACACAAATGTGGGCGTGGCCAGCACCGAGCAGATCGGCACAGCTAAGGTCTCAACCGTGGGGCAGGTGTTCAAACAAGCTGTGGGCCATAGCTATCACATCGACGTGGGAGACGAGTTCGTAATCGGCGTTGGTGCCAGCACGGACAAAGATGGCAAGTCCATACCACCAAAATCCCTCCTGATTATGAAGAAGGATGGAACTGTCCTTCTTCAAGGCGTCAATGTTTATGTTGCCGGAGAAAATCATGTGCAGGTGATCTCCGAGATGATCGATCACAACTGATCATATCGAGTGTCCCCATGCCCGACATCGAGAACTACACACCGTTTCCAAACTTCCGATACTACTCCAGCGACAGCGGCGGCCGGGATTTCGGTGTCGTCATCGTCAAGGCAACTTATGACTTTGCACCTTCTGGTCGTCTGTTGATCGGCCGGGAACAGGCGCCCATGGCTTTTACGGACCTATGCCATGGCTCGGTGAATGTCTCCTCGCTCAAATATCCTTCCGACCTCGTCCCGAACAAGCCGGCAACGGATATCATCGTCAATGCAGTTGCGCGGGCGCCAAAGGGCAAGGCAGCGCCATCCTGGCCGTGCGGCATTGGTATCGATGACAGTGTAGGCAACATTCGCGCGCTACAGGCACTACGCGTGACCGGTCCACGCCAATGGGTGCCAAAGTGGAAGCGTATGCTCTCCGACGAGGAGAAGAGAGAATGGCAGAAGCATCGGGCCGATTTCGACAAATGGAAGCTCTCCGCTCCCGAACCTATCGCTGAACTGCCGTTGCACTACGAATATGCTTACGGGGGTGTCAAGCCAAAGGGATATCAACCTGATGGCACCGTGTTATTCGATCATGATCCGCACAACCCCCTTGGCCTTGGTGCGATCGACGTAGACTGGACGGATCATACCAAGCCGGTGCCGGCGCCCCAGATCGAAAGGCAGGGCGAACCCATCACCGAGGCCTACAAGGCTTACCGACCCGAAGGTCTTGGCCCTATACCGCCGGCCTGGGATCCCAGACTGCCGCTTGGTGGCACCTATGATGAGAACTGGCGAAAGAACGTCTGGCCCAATTGGCCTGACGACTATTCCTTCGCCTATCACAACAGTGCTCATCCGAGCTTGATTTGCAAGGGTCACCTCTCCGGCGATGAGCGCGTGGCACTTCTCAATCTCCTCCAAGATACGAGCGCTTTTGCCTTCGATCTGCCCGGCGACAGGATCGCGCTCAGCTTCGTCAAGCCCGACGGGAGTGAGCACGATCAGGAGATGGTGCTGGACACTGTGTTGATCGATATCGCCTCGGATAGCCGTCGCAGGCGACGCGTCTATCTGTCGTGGCGAGCGAATTTTCCACCGGATGTCTATGAAACCGTCCGCATCGATCTCAAACGCCGAGAGCGCACGGCACAGGATGTACGAACGCTGATCCGCCAACGCATCAATGAAAGAACCGCCTCATGACTGGCAAGGTATCCGCACGGCAGGATGCTGCCAATGTGATCGTTTCCAAGGGTCCGGACGTGTGTTGGACACCACGCGGCGACAGCATGGTACCGGTCGCGTACACCTCCATTGCCTTCCTCGACACCGCTGTCCGCGTTTCAAATTCGGTCCGCAACAATGGCAACTATGATTTCCAGCTGAATTCCCGCTGCGCCACGTCTACTGGGCACGAGCCTGGTGTCGGCAAGGGGGTCGTCGTGCCGGGGTACCTGGGCCCAGCGCACACTCGTACTGCTTCGGATTTCGTTTTCTCAGAAGGATTTGCCACTGTCAGCCATCGCGATCCGGCCTGGATCAATCGGCCTGATTTGGGGCCTAGCGAGAGATTGGCGGGCAGAAATGCAGACGAAGTGTAGCGGAATTCCACCTCTCCAAATCATAACTTCTAAAAATCCAGGTCTCTCTCATGTCGATGGCGTCCACAAATTCTACTTCTGCTGCTCCAAAACCGCAGCAAGAGCGAGAATACGTCGTCATAAATGGGCGTGTCTTCGAAAAGAGAGGTTACGATAACTCTCGTATCGATGCGAATGGAGACGCCTACGTACTCGTCGATGCAACGATGTGCACGACGGACAATCCCACCGGCCAGATTCTGCAAAGGAAAAAGGAAGATACGCTCAAACCCGTTCCGGATCACGGTGTCATAGATTCATTTGCCGGTGGTGTTGTCGACAACGCTACGTTTGGTCATGCGGCAGAAGCCGGCGCCATGACGAACGCGCTGCTTTACGGCGGCGGGTACAGCTTAATAGACGACGACAATTCGGTCATCGCGCGCTATCGGCGGGTTTTGCCTGCTTTCGAAGCGAAGAAAGCAGATGATCAATTCGTTCATCCGGGCGCTTGGACATCCGGAGAGGTTACGACAATGGCAGCGGGGGCTACAAAAGCCGCCGGTGAAATCGTCTTTTCCAAGCTAATCCTGAAGAAAGCTGAAAGGAAGGCCGCAGAACAAGCTGCTTCCGAGGTATTGACAACCGGCGAGCCTGTATCAGTCGCCACAGGCGAATATCTGGAGACCTGGCGCGATTTTCTGGTGCCCGGTTCGATCAGTTTCGACGGCTCCCGCTATATGGGATTGAAGCTGCCCACATCCTGGCGCTGGCGCAATCCGCTCGGAGCTTGCCAGATCTCGGCTTTCGACGAGCATCTTGCCAGCCGCAAGGAGGGAGATCTCGATTTTCTTCAAGCTGACGGCAAAAGGATTCGTTTCCAGCGACCTTTCAATTTCCTGCCTTCAACCAACGCAGCCTTTCCTCATCTTGAGCTCAAGGCACCGGAACCGGGCTCGTTGTGTCTCAAGGACCGAACCATTGTTAAATATTTCTCCGAATACGACGACCATTTCCATCGCCTCGAGAAAATCGAAGACCTAAACGGCAACAGCCTCCTCTTCCAGCGCTCGTCGGCCGGCGTGCTTCAGAAGATCGTCGGTTCCAACGGCCTCTCGCTTGAATTCGACAACGATGCTGATGGGCGCCGCACCGTCATTACGCTGGTGGGTACCGACAAGTCGCGCTTGGTGCTGGCCAACTACGCCTACGACCATCGCGGGCGTATGGTCTCGGCCAAGTGCGCCTTCGGCATGTCGGTACGCTATGAATGGCATGCCTCCAGGCCGTTGCTCCTGTGCTGGCACAATCTGACACGGCGCTCGGAGACGACCTTCACCTATGACGATGAAGGACGCGTCATCCATACTGCGACGTCCGGCATCTGGAACGAAGACCGTTTCCGCTATGACCGCGACAGGCGGGAAACGACCTATCTTCCGACCGGCGAGGAGGAGCGAGCGCAGCGCTTCGCCTATGATGAGCACGAGAACATCACCGCCGAGATCGACGCGCTCGGGGGCACAATCTCCCACCGCTATGACCAGGCGGCCTTCCGCATTGCCACGACGGATGCGAACGGCAACACCTCGCATACGCGATACGATGTGTATGGCAATGTTCGCCACTTCACCGATGCCGAGGGGCGCAAGACCGTCTATGGCTGGGGGCGGCATGGCGATATCGACAAGATTATCGATGGGAGCGGATGCGTCCGTAAATTCGAGAACGACAACAAGGGCAATGTCCTTGCTGCCATCGATGCGGAAGGGAACGAGACGCGCTTCGAGCGCGACGAGCGCGGCCGCATCGCCCGCACGATCTTCGCGGACGGCTCGGAGGAGCGGCGTGCCTATGACCAGCATGACCGTCTGTGGGGCATCAAGGATGCCAAGGGCGGCGTAACCGAACTTCTCTACGATGCTTTCGGCCGCCTGATCGAGCGCAAGGATGCCGATGGTGGTGTCACGCGCCTAGTCTACGAGGCGGGTGCAGGCGGCTTTGCGACGCCGACGAGCCTCACCCGCCCGGATGGTGTGACGATCTCCCGCCGATTCGATGCGGAAGGCTCGCTCGCCTCGGTGACGGACGGCGAAGGCCGCGTCTGGACGTACGAGTTCGGCGCCTTCGAGGTCTTGCAGGCGATCGTCGATCCCAAGGGCGGGCGGCTGGCCTTTTCCTATGACTCGGAGGGGCGGCCCACGGCGGTGGGCAACGCCGTGGGCCAGATCTACCGGCTGGTGCGCGATGTCGCCGGCCGGGTAGTGCTGGAGGAGGATTTCGATGGCCGCCGGACGCGCTACACCAGAGACCCCGGCGGGCGGGTGATCGAGACGGTGAAGCCGGATGGGGCGCGTCTGGTCCATAGCTACGACAGGACCGACAAGGTCACGCGCATCGAGAGCTTCGCGCCGGGGGGCGGACCGGGAGCGAGGCCGCAGGATATCACCCGCTTCTGGTATGACGGGCGCGGGCTGCTGGAGAAGGCGGAGAACGGCTCCTCGCTCATCGAATACCGGCGCGACAGGAATGGCGCGGTCATCGCGGAGGCGCTGAACGGGCGCTGGGTGGAGAGCAGGCTCGATGCCATGGGCCGTCGCATCGAGCGTCGGATCCCCGGGTCAAGCCCGGGGACCTCCAGCCTCGTCGCCTACGCCCATGATCCGCTGGGGCTGATCGAGGATATTGCCATCGGCGATCACGCGCCGCTGTCCTTCACGCGCGATGCGATGGGCCGGGAGACGCGGCGGGCGAACGGCATCGGCTTCAAGCTGGACTCGGCCTACGACATCGCCGGCCAGTTGATCAAACAGACGGGCGGCTTCGACATCGCCTCCTTCGGCACCGGTCTGGCGGGCGCCATGGCAGTCCGGCAGGCGGGCTTCGCGCCGGGCGCGGGAAGCCAGATCGAGCGCAGCTATAGCTGGGACAAGGCTTCGTCCCCGCTCAGCATCGCCGATAGCCTCTGGGGCAAGACAAGCTACGCCTATGATGCGAACGGGCAGGTGAGCGAAGCCCGCTTCGGCGATCAGCTTGTCGAGACGTTCGCCTACGATGCCGCCCGCAACATGGCGGGCGCTTCCTCCTCCGGGCCGCAGGCGATCTCGGGGCTGGGGGAGGACATCGGCAAGTTCGTCGCCTGGAAGTCGACGCCCGGCGGTGTGGTGCAGACGGCGCGAGGCCCGCGCGGCGAGAGGCTGACGCTCACCCACGACAAATGCGGCCGTGTGATCGAGCGCCGGGTGGAGCGCGACGGCTTCCGGACGAAGGTGTGGCGCTACGAATGGGATGCGCATGACCGGCTGATCCGCTGCGTCACGCCGAAGCGGGAAGCCTGGCGCTATGGCTACGATCCGTTCGGGCGGCGGGTGTGGAAGGTCAAGGAGTTCAGCGAGGCCGAAGCACGGGGCTATGTCCACAGGTTCCCGAGCCTGATCGATCCCAAGCGTTTGCCGGATCGGGGCGCCACGCTGGCAGAGGCACAGCGTTCCCGCCTCGACAGCGGCAACCACAATAGCCCGGACAAGTCGCCCATCGTCGGCACGCATTACCTCTGGGAGGGCGATGTACTGGCCGAGGAGGCTCCGCTTCGGCTCGACGGCAGTGTCGATTGGCACAAGGCCACGCGCTGGCACTATGAGCCCGGCAGCTTCCGGCCGCTGGCGAAGGAAACGCCCGAGGGCGACCTCCTCTACATCGTCACCGACCATCTCGGCACGCCGAGGGAGATGTTCGACGAGAAAGGCGCTGTGTGCTGGGTGGCGAGTTACACCACCTGGGGGCTGATCAGGGGCATCCGCGAGGCGGTCCCGCAGGCAGCGAACGACGATCATGCCGCCATCGGCTGGGCACCGGGAAGGGGCGGCGGAGGCAATAGTCGTAGCACCTCCGGCAATCTGGCGCTCAAGCCGGTAGCGGAGGACTCACTGCAAGCCTATGCCTGCCCCATCCGCTTCCAGGGTCAATGGCAGGATGAGGAGACGGGATTATACTACAACCGCTACCGGCATTATGATGCGCTGGCGGGTCAGTATATTAGTCCCGATCCAATTGGATTGAAGGGGGGAGATAGGCCGCAGGGATACGTTGAGTGCCCGTCCATTTGGTGCGATAGTCTTGGTTTAGAAGGAAGCGTTTGGAATAAAGGAATAGGGCCGAGAGGAACTGAAATAGAGCAAAATTTCGGTCAAAATTTACCTCAGAATTTTCCTATTATAGATAAATTTTCTAACGGAAAAGCAACAAGTATTAAAAGCATAGATCTGAATGCGCCAACGTATTCAGACATTGTAGTTCTTGCACGAAAAATTAAGGGATACATTGATAAGGTATCTAAATACAAGGGAACGGGTCCAAACGGATGGGCTGGTGTAAAGATTGATCCAACCCAGATAACGTCACGTGGCCTCGATTTGGTTATACCTAACGCTGGGACTCCAATGCAGCAGGCTGTAATTAATTTGGCTGTAAAATATGGCACAAATGTAGGTGTTGAAGTAAATCCTATTGTTCATCCATAAGGTATCGCTATGAAGATGGCTTCTACTTATCTCATTCGAGGAAAAGTGTTTATGCAAGCATACTCTCAAACAACGGAAGGTATTTGGATTTCTGATGGGCCTGTTTGTACCGTCGATGCAACCGAATTCAACGAACTATCAAAACTTATTCGTTCGACACTTCGTAATTCTAGGCAAAATATACCTCATCCTGGAAGTTCGCAATGGAAAATAATACAGCAGCCTCTGTTGGCTGCAGTGGGCGCGCGATCATGGAAGGCTATGGCCAAATCTGCGCTGGCCGTTGGTGTTAAATGTAACGATGATATTGTTACGTTTACGCCAGTTTTAAATTACAAGCATGAAGGAGGTGAAAGTTATTCGGAAGATTTTGTGTGCCCATTATATGATGAAAATATTGGAAGCATTCTCATAGATGCGTACAAAAAGGCAAGTTTATGATTGTTGTATTGTGTATTTTTGGTTAAATTTTCTTATCAATAGAGTTTTGGTGGCGGATAAAAATTGTTTGGCGGGAAGGTGGAGTCTGTGAATTGAAATGTGCCTTTGGACGGTATTTTAAACGATCTACGCTTCGAGCATGATGAGCGGGCGTGTATCGCCTGCGGTATTGGAATGAATTGCGGTTGCCTGCTCGGCTCTGCTGCTGACCTATCTTTTTTTGCGCAATGTCTGGTGGAAGAGTCGAGCCCTAGCGGTGTGGTGCAGAGGGCCGGGTAGGGAGCGTCTTGCCCTCACCCACGACAAATGCGGGCGTGTGATCGAGCGCCGGGTGGAGCGCGACGGCTTCCGGACGTAGGTGTGGTGCTACGAATGGGATGCCTTCGACCGCCTCGTCCGCTGCGTCACGCCGAAGCGGGAAGCCTGGCGCTATGGCTACGATCCGTTCGGGCGGCGGGTGTGGAAGGTCAAGGAGTTCAGCGAGGCCGAAGCACGGGGCTATGTCCACAGGTTCCCGAGCCCGATCGATGCAAGCCGCCTGCCGGACAGGGGTGCGACGCTGGCTGAAACACGGCACTCTCGGCTTGATTGCAGCGCGCAGGAGGAAGCGGATAGATCCCCCATCGTCGGAACGCACTTCTTGTGGGATGGTGATGTGCTGGCCGAGGAAGCCCCGCTTCGGCTGGATGGCAGTGTCGATTGGCGTAAGGCAACCCGTTGGCACTACGGGCCCGGCAGCTTCCGGCCGCTGGCGAAAGAGACGCCCGAGGGCGACCTCCTCTACATCGTCACCGACCATCTCGGCACGCCGAGGGAGATGGTGGATGAGGCGGGCGATGTGCGCTGGGCGGCAAGCTATACCACCTGGGGGCTGATCAGGGGCATCCACGGGGCGGTCCCGCAGGCGGCGAACGACGACGAGGTCGACATTGGTTGAGTCCTCGGGGATCCGGTGGAGGTGGGGGCTGCGCCACCTTCGGTAATCTGGCGCTTAAGCCGGTGGCGGAGGATTCTCCGCAAGCCTATGCGTGCCCGATCCGCTTCCAAGGGCAATGGCAGGATGAAGAGACGGGGCTGTATTACAACCGCCACCGGCACTACGAGCCGTTGGCGGGGCAGTATGTCAGCCCAGATCCGATCAAACTTGAGGGTGGAGATAGGCCGCAAGGGTACGTAGAAAGACCGGTAACATGGGCTGATCCGATTGGACTACGTGTATACGGGCCAACAATCACTCAACCCTATGGAACACTCCGGGCGGCGGGTCTCAAGGATGCTCATCATGGTATACAAGATGCAGATGTTCGCGATCTACCAGGGTACAGTACCAAAGATGCCCCTGCGATTCGTATAGACGAGCCGTCAACAAAAATAGGATCTCCTCACTACAAAGCAACGTAGGCTCAGAGGGTTTCTGAAGGAGGCACCTATGGCGCAGAGAAAGGGGTAGCCGCAGATGCTTTGCGCGCAGCAGGGCTGAATGAGGGACAAATAAACCAAGCCCTTAAAGAAATAGACCGATATTTTAATAATATAGACGAAAATAACTGTATAGTTACCAGGATACCCGGGAATCGAACAATCGCCCCATAGTCAGGATGTGTGCGGATGCCGAATCACGAAGTTTATCTCAGCGAAATAGTCTGGAATGTTGTGCGTTTTCTATCAGGAGAAGGGCAGGATGACTATGATATATACCGTGAGGCTCGCGTACAATCAGCAGACTTCGATAGAGCTATTCGAGAATATGGAAGAAATTTAACGATCCCCCCATTTGAGGCATATAAAGCTTTGGATTTTATACCCATTCAAAACGATATCTTATATTCTTGGGCAGTTGCTGCTCCGTTATGGACAAAAGAGGAGGGTCGATCTGATTTGTCCGTGGAGTTAACTATATCTATAATAAATGAAGTTAATGTAAAAGTATATCTTGATGATTGTAGGGTCATGTAAATAGTTTATATTTTAGATTTATTCGTAATTATCTTGTAAAAATCGTAAATGACGCCACAGTGGCGAAACATATTTTAATATAATGGCAATAGTTTCGGGGAAATACCATTTTAATTCAAACTTTTGGTACTTTGTTGGCGGTATTTCTCCTGCTTTGGCCGAAGATTATGCTTCCCGTGCAAGAGAAACTTTGCCGGATGATGAGTCTAGACTTTCTAAAAATTTTAAATGATGAATAGAATACATTTTTTGCAACGCCGCCTGATGTTGCCTCTTTGTTAACTAGAGTAGAACCAAAATATAAATTAGTGCGCTAATTCGTTCGAGTGCTGTGACGCCTACGGCAGGTGAGCGAGGCCCGCTTCGGCGACCAGCTTGTCGAGAAGTTCGCCTATGATGCCGCCCGCAACATGGCGGGCGCTTCCTCCTCCGGGCCGCAGGCGATCTCGGGGCTGGGGGAGGACATCGGCAAGTTCGTCGCCTGGAAGTCGAGCCCTGGCGGTGTGGTGCAGACGGCGCGAGGCCCGCGCGGCGAGAGGCTGACGCTCACCCACGACAAATGCGGCCGTGTCATCGAGCGCCGGGTGGAGCGCGACGGCTTCCGGACGAAGGTGTGGCGCTACGAATGGGATGCCTTCGACCGCCTCGTCCGCTGCGTCACACCGGATCGGGAAGCCTGGCGCTATGGCTACGATCCGTTCGGGCGGCGGGTGTGGAAGGTCAAGGAGTTCAGCGAGGCCGAAGCACGGGGCTATGTCCACAGGTTCCCGGGCCTGATCGATCCCAAGCGTTTGCCGGATCGGGGCGCCACGCTGGCAGAGACGCAACGCTCCAGAAGGCACCCGAAGGGTGCCTTCTGACTCTTTGTTTCAATGTGCTTTTCTGGCAGCGGGGCAGGGTAGGCGAGGGCCTGCGCTACAAATGCGCCCAGCCGCTTCTCAACTGCAGCCCGTCGTGCCGCCGCAGGTGTCGCATTTCAGGCAGGTGCCGTTGCGCACCAAGGTGAAGTTGGCGCATTCGGGGCAGGCTTCGCCTTCGTAGCCGCGGAGTTTCGCTTCCTTCCGGCGCTCGGAAGCCGGCTTCACGGCCGGGGCGGGAGCGCTCCAGGCGAGGCTGTCCAGCGCTTCCTCCTCCTTGAGGGCCGTGGCGCCGACGGTGGCACCAGGGCCCGCCACCACGCCGCGAGCGAGGCCCGCACCGGCGACGGCGGACGAGAGGGCGGAGATGGCCCCGCGCGCTTCGCCCGAGACGGGAGCGAGCGAGTTGCTGGCAGCGGCGACGCCGCCCGGCATCACCACGAAGCGCTCGGTCTTGGAACGCACGAGGCCCTTCGAGATCGGCGCCGCGACCGGTGCGCCCGCGGGAGAGCGGCTCTCGCCGCCGCCGAGCGTCGCATGGCTGTCCTCGTCGGGGACGACATGGGCGAGGTCGTAGCGGCCGAGATAGGAGATGGCGAGCTCGCGGAACACATAGTCGAGGATCGACGTGGCGTTCTTGATCGAGTCGTTGCCCTGCACGAAACCGGCCGGCTCAAAGCGCGTGAAGGTGAAGGCCTCCACATACTCTTCCAGCGGCACGCCATATTGCAGGCCGAGCGAGATCGCGATGGCGAAATTGTTCATCATGGCGCGGAAGGCGGCGCCTTCCTTGTGCATGTCGATGAAGATCTCGCCGAGGCGCCCGTCGTCATACTCGCCGGTGCGCAGATAGATCTTGTGGCCGCCCACCGTCGCCTTCTGGGTGTAGCCCTTGCGGCGATCCGGCATCTTCTCGCGCTCACGGGCCACTTCCACCCGCTCGATGATGCGTTCGACGATCTTCTCGGCGACCTGCACGGCGCGGGCCGGCACGGAGCGTTCGAGATGCTCCTCCACCGCATCCTGCTCGTCCTCGTCGGCCAGAAGCTGCGAGTTGAGCGGCTGCGAAAGCTTGGAGCCGTCGCGGTAGAGCGCATTCGCCTTGAGGGCCAGGCGCCAGGAGAGCTGGTAGGCCGCCTTGCAATCCTCGACGGAAGCATCGTTCGGCATGTTGATGGTCTTGGAGATCGCGCCCGAGATGAAAGGCTGCGCGGCCGCCATCATGCGGATATGGCTGTCGACCGAGAGGTAGCGCTTGCCGAGGCGTCCGCACGGATTGGCGCAGTCGAATACCGGCAGGTGCTCGGCCTTCAGATGCGGTGCGCCTTCCAGCGTCATCGCACCGCAGACATGGACGTTGGCCTTCTCGATGTCGGACTTGGCGAAGCCGAGATGGGCGAGAAGGTCGAAGGCGGGATCGTTCAGCTTCTCGGTGGATACGCCGAGCTTGCCGGTGATGAAGTCCTCGCCCAGCGTCCACTTGTTGAAGACGAACTTGATGTCGAAGGCGGAGGCGAGGGCCTTTTCCACCTGAGCCAGCTTCTCCTCGGTGAAACCGCGGGCGAGCAGCGAGGTGTGGTTGATCACCGGAGCCTGACGCAGCGAGGCATGGCCCACCGCATAGGCTTCCATCTCCGCGATCTCGGCTTCCGAATAGCCGAGCGTGCGCAAGGCCGAGGGAACGGCGCGGTTGATGATCTTGAAGTAGCCGCCGCCGGCCAGCTTCTTGAACTTCACCAGGGCGAAATCGGGCTCGATGCCGGTGGTGTCGCAATCCATGACGAGGCCGATCGTGCCGGTGGGAGCGATCACGGTGGCCTGCGCGTTGCGATAGCCGTGCTTCTCGCCGAGGGCCAGGGCTTCGTCCCAGGCCTTCCCGGCGTGTTCGGCGATGGCCGCCCCGTTCTCGCCGAGGCCGACGAGGGTGGCGAGATCCAGCGCGACGGGGGCGGTGGCGAGCGCCTCGTAGCCCGTGTCCTCGCCGTGAGCGGCGCGGCGGTGGTTGCGGATGACGCGCAGCATCGATTCACGGTTCGGCTCGAAGCCGGGGAAGGCGCCGAGCTCGCGGGCCATCTCGGCGGAGGTCGCGTAGGCAACGCCGGTCATGATCGCCGAGAAGGCGCCGCCCAGCGCGCGGCCGGCATCGGAGTCATAGGGAATGCCCGAGGTCATCAGCAGGCCGCCGATATTGGCGTAGCCCAGGCCCAGCGTGCGGTAGCGGTAGGACAGTTCCGCGATCGCGCGGGAGGGAAACTGCGCCATCATCACCGAGATTTCGAGCACGATGGTCCACAGGCGCACGGCGTGTTCGTAGGAAGCGAGATTGAACGAGCCGTCTGCATTGCGGAACTGGAGCAGGTTCAGCGACGCCAGGTTGCAGGCCGTGTCGTCGAGGAACATGTATTCCGAGCATGGATTCGAAGCCCGGATCGGGCCGGAGGCCGCGCAGGTGTGCCAGTCGTTGATGGTGGTGTGGAACTGGATGCCGGGATCGGCCGAGGCCCAGGCGGCATAGCCGATCTTCTCCCAGAGATCCCGGGCCTTGAGTGTCTTCACCGTCTTGCCGGTGATACGGGCCTTGAGCTCCCAGTCGCCGTCCTTCTCGACGGCATTGAGGAAGGCATCGTCCACGCGCACCGAATTGTTCGAGTTCTGGCCGGAGACCGTCAGATAGGCTTCGGAGTCCCAGTCGGTGTCGTAGGTCTCGAAGGAAATGTCCTTGTAGCCCTGCTTGGCGAACTGGATGACGCGCTTGATGTAGTTGTCGGACACCAGCGCCCGGCGGGCGGCCTTGATCTCGCGCTTGAGGGCAGGGTTGCGCTCCGGGTCGAAGCAATCCTCGCCAGGGCCCTCGCACTGCACGCAGGCGCGCATCACCGCCTTCAGGTGCTTCTGCACGATCTTGGATCCGGTGACAAGAGCGGCGACCTTCTGCTCCTCCTTCACCTTCCAGTCGATATAGGTCTCGATGTCGGGGTGATCGGCATCGACGACCACCATCTTGGCCGCGCGGCGGGTGGTGCCGCCCGACTTGATGGCGCCGGCGGCGCGATCGCCGATCTTGAGGAAGGACATCAGGCCGGAGGAGCGCCCGCCGCCGGAAAGCCTCTCGCCTTCGCTGCGCAGGGCCGAGAAGTTGGAGCCGGTACCCGAGCCATACTTGAACAGGCGTGCCTCACGAACCCACAGGTCCATGATGCCGCCCTCGTTGACGAGGTCGTCGGCGACCGACTGGATGAAGCAGGCATGCGGCTGGGGGTGCTCGTAGGCCGAGGTCGACGAGGTGAGCTTGCCGGTCTTGTAGTCGACATAGAAATGGCCCTGGCCGGGGCCGTCGATGCCATAGGCCCAATGCAGGCCGGTGTTGAACCATTGCGGCGAGTTGGGGGCCACCATCTGCATGGCGAGCATGTAGCGATGTTCGTCGTAGAAGGTCTGGGCGTCCTCCTCCGTATCGAAATAGCCGCCCTTCCAGCCCCAATAGGTCCAGGTGCCGGCGAGGCGGTCGAAGACCTGACGCGAATCCGTCTCGCCGACGATGCGCTCGGCCTCGGGGAGAGCAGCCAGAGCCTTCTTGTCGGGAACGGAACGCCATAGCCACGACGGCACGGCATTTTCTTCCACCTTCTTCATGATGGCGGGCACGCCCGCCTTGCGGAAGTACTTCTGGGCCAGGATGTCGGCCGCGACCTGACTCCAGGCTTCGGGCACGGCAATGTTTTCGAGGCGGAAGACGATGGAGCCATCCGGATTGCGGATTTCGCTCGTGGCCGTTCGGAACGCTATGGACGCGTAGGGGGACTGCCCCTTCTTCGTATAAAGACGTTCAATCCGCATCGCGGTATTCCCCGAAAATTGGGCGCAAAAACACGCGCCGTGCCAAGGCAACGGCTCGGTTCACGCTATCTGACTTGCCTGTTTCACTGTGTCTTATGGGGTTCATTGCCCCCGTCCGCAGTGGAAGCGCAGGTTCGAAAACCGCGCCGCTACCCCCGGAGTTCCCCCCGCCGCCGACGTTTCAGACTATGAGTTCAAGGTAGGCATCCAGGTCGGTGACGTCAAGATTTTGTGCCGGCAAAATCAGGACTATCTACATATGGTGTGGACCTGTGGAAAAACTTGAACGGCGTGAGCGATCGGCGGCAAGGTTCGGGAATCTAACGCAGAATCCCGGACACAAGCCCGTCGCCGAATTGCCATGTTCCGGTCATGTTTCATTTACCATGTCCCGAGATGGCACAAAACGGCACCCACAAGAGCTTGTGGGCAAGCACCGGATGCTGACGTTGGGGTAGGCCCATGGAAGGAAATCGCCGGCCGAATCGAGGGGACAGCGCTTCCCACGCGGCGGGAAGGTTCAGCCGGACCGTGATTCGTTCTCGCTCTCGACACCCTGGGTGATCAGGCGCGCGCTGCGCTGGTTGCGTGCGTGGATCCAGAGCCAGTTGATGGCCACGCTGAGGCGCGTACGGACCCCGATCAGGAAGTAGATATGGGCAATGCCCCAGATCCACCAGGCGATGGCGCCGCGCAGCCTGATCCAGCCGAAATCGATGACCGCCTTGCGCTTGCCGATCTGGGCAAGGCTTCCCTGGTGGCGGTACTTGAAGACGCCCGGCGCCGAGCCGCCCTGCAATCGGGCCCTGACGGTCTTCGCGACGTGGATCCCGGCCTGCTTGGCGGCCGGCGCGATCCCGGGGACCGGCTTGCCGCCCGGGCCCGGCAGGCTCACCGTATCGCCGATGGCGAAGATCTCCGGATGCCCGGGAACCGTCAGGTCAGGCTGGATGATGATTCGCCCATTGCGGTCCGAAGGTACGCCGAGCCACTCGGCGGCAGGGGACGCGCGCACGCCGGCGGCCCAGACGATGGTCTTGGCCGCGAGCGTCTTGCCACCATAGACGACGCCCTCGGCGTTGCATTCGGTAACCGCCGCTCCGAGCTCGACCTCCACGCCAAGCGCTTCGAGCGAGCGCTTCGTGTAATCTGTCAGGTCTTCGGGATAACCTGCCAGGACACGCGGGCCGGCTTCGATCAGCACCACGCGCGCCTTGTGGGTATCGATGTTGCGGAAGTCGGGCGGCAGCGTGTCGCGGGCGAGTTCGGCGATGGTGCCGGCGAGTTCCACGCCCGTGGGCCCGGCGCCGACGATGGCGAAGGTGAGCAGCGCGTCCTGGACCTGCGGATCCGTCTCCATCTCCGCCTTCTCGAAGGCGAGGAGGATGCGTCGGCGAATCGTTGTCGCATCCTCGATGGTCTTGAGGCCGGGCGCATAGGGCTCCCATTCGTCATGGCCGAAATAGGCATGGCGCGCGCCGGTCGCCAGGATAAGCGTGTCGTACGGCACGCTGCCGCCCTCGCGCAACAGCACCCGGCGTGCCTCCTTGTCGATGCCCGCGACCTCCGCCAGCAGCGTGGTGACTTCCGGCCGTCCGCGCATGATGTGGCGTATCGGCCAGGCGATCTCGGAGGTTGCCAGCGAGGCCGTCGCCACCTGGTAGAGAAGGGGCTGGAAGATGTGATGGTTGCGCTGGTCGATGATGGTGATGGCGGCCGGAGCACCCTTGAGGTGGTTGACCGCTTCCAGTCCTCCGAAGCCGGCACCGACGACGACGATGCGGTGAAGTCCATCAGCCATGATTCATCTCCTGCCGGCCACCACCATAGACCATCCGGCGACGGCGGGAAAAAGCACCAAGAGGACACTGAGTTCCTGTACCATCGCGGCGCTGGGTATCCCGAAAGACATGATGATGAGTTCCTCCACAAAACCCCATCGGCTGCACGACGACGAACTGGCACTTCTCCACAGGCTGCGCTGGCAGCGGCGCGAGCATAGGCCGTTGCAGCCGGGGGAGCTGCCTCTCGGTGCCCGCGTCGCCGATTTCGTCGCCGCGATGATGGGAAGCTGGCCCTTCATCATCGTGCAGTCGATCATCCTGATCCTCTGGATGGTGCTGAACATCACGGCATGGGTGCAGCATTGGGATCCCTATCCCTTCATCCTGCTCAATCTTGCCCTCTCGTTCCAGGCTGCCTATGCCGCCCCCTTCATCATGATGAGCCAGAACCGCCAGGCCGCCATAGACCGGGCCGCCGCAACCCACGACTATGACGTGAACACCAAGGCGGAACTGGAGATCGAACTCCTGCACCAGAAGGTCGACCTCCTGCGCGAGACGCAGGTCGCCGAACTCATCCAGCTCGTGAAGCGGCTCGAGGAAAAGCTGGACATCAGGCCACAATGACAGCCTGCGCCGAGGCGCTTGCGCCCCGGCCTGTGCCGGTCCATGGTCCGGCGCCTTGTTCCATGTTCCCCTGAGTCTGCCATGCCCCGTTCCATCATCATCGACACCGATCCTGGCCAGGACGATGCACTTGCCATCCTGCTTGCGCTCGGCAGCCCAGATGCCCTGGAGGTGATCGGGATCACGGCCGTGGCGGGCAACGTGCCTCTCGCCCTGACCAGTCGGAACGTGCGGGTGATCTGCGAACTGGCGGGGCGCCGCGACATCACCGTCTGCGCCGGTGCCGACCGCCCGCTCCTGCGGCCCCTCGTGACCGCCGAACACGTGCACGGGAAGACCGGCCTCGATGGCGCCGACCTGCCCGAACCCACGATGCCGCTCGACCCGCGCCATGGTGTCGACTTCATCATCGAGACCTTGATGACCAGGGCCGCCGGAACGGTGACGCTCTGTCCTCTCGGGCCGCTCACCAACATCGCCATGGCCCTGATACGCGAGCCTCGCATCGCATCTCGTATAAAGGAGATCGTGCTGATGGGGGGAGGCTGCTTCGAGGGAGGCAACATAACCCCTGCAGCCGAGTTCAACATCTTTGTCGATCCCCATGCCGCAAAAGTGGTTTTCGGCGCAGGGGTCCCCATCACCATGATGTCGCTCGACGTCACCCACAAGGCGCTCACCAGCCGCTCGCGGGTTGCGAGCATCAAGGCGATCGGTTCGAAAGTTTCAGATGCCGCAGCAGGTTGGCTCGATTTCTTCGAGCGTTTCGACGTTCAGAAATACGGTTCGGAAGGGGGCCCGCTGCACGATCCCTGCGTGATCGCCTGGCTGATCAGGCCCGAACTCTTTTCCGGGCGTCGCTGCAACGTCGAGATCGAGACCGTCTCCGAACTGACCATGGGCATGACCGTTATCGACTGGTGGGGCGTCACGGAGCGGCCGAAGAATGCCCATGTGCTGGGCGATGTCGACGCGGATGGTTTCTTCGCCTTGATCGCGCAGGCGATTTCGCGACTATAAATCGCAAGGCGGACGGTGGGTAACGGTGGACATCGCCGCCGCTCTTGGCCATAAGACATCTCGATACGACATCGAGAACGGCAGCCAGTATGAACACGCTTCTCCAGATCTTCACGTGGTGGAACGGCTCCACGATAGGGACCCGTTTCTGGACCTCGCGCAAGGGCGAGCGCGTGGGCGAGGACGAGTTCGGCAATGTCTACTACCGCACCAAGGGCGGCGCCGTGGATCCGACCATCGGCGTGCAGCGCCGCTGGGTGCAATATAACGGCTATGCCGAAGCCAGTGCGATCCCCCCAGGCTGGTGGGGCTGGATGCATCACCAGATCGATACGCCGCCGAGCGAGACCGAATACAAGCCGCGCGAATGGCAAAAACCCCATCGTCCCAACCAGACGGGTACGGTTAATGCCTACCACCCCAAGGGTTCGATGCTGTCGCATGGCCACCGGTCTGCCGCTACCGGCGACTACAAGGCCTGGACGCCGGGCGAATAGGGCCGAGCAAGAGACGGCGCGCAGCCGTCTTTTTGCCCTGATGGGGCAGTATTTCCCATTGCGCCCCTAGGACACGGACCCGTTTGCTCTTGAGTCTTCTCGCTTCATCATCTCCGCAAAGCCATGTGCGCTGCCTTCTGGCGGGACTGGCGCTGGCCGGCCTGCTCGCCGGTGCCGGGGTGAACCAGGCTCGCGCGGAGCGCATCTCGAATCCGACGGCCGTATTCACCGGTCTCGACAAGATTTCCGGGGAGATCAGCACGTTCGAGGTGCCCGTCGGCCAGACGGTGAAGTTCGGTGCGCTCAGCGTCACTCCGCGCGTGTGCTACTCGCGTTCGGCCAGCGAGGACCCGCAGACCACGAGTTTCGTGGAGATCGATGAGCTCACGCTCAACAAGAAGGTCGAGCGATTGTTCAATGGCTGGATGTTTGCCGCCAGCCCCGGCCTGAACGGTGTCGAGCACCCCGTCTATGACGTCTGGCTCAACGATTGCAAGGGAGGCAAGGGCACGGAAACGCCTCCTCCCGTCGTCGCCAATGCCCCCGCCAAGCCCGGCAAGAGCAAGAAAGGCAAACCGCCTGTCGATGACACGGCACCGCCCCCCGACGCCGGTGTCCCGCCTCCCGATACCGGTAATGGCGACTTCTTCGACCAGCCCATGGATCCGAACGCTCCTCAGGATTGAGGGCCGTCGCTGCGCGGCGATGGCGCCGTTGCGATCTCCATGGATCATCGGCGCTGCAATATCGCGATCCGATGGATTTGCGCCGGGGTTACGAGCTATTTGAGCTGCAGCTTGCGTATGTGTCCCGGTGTCGTGCCGCGCCATTGCTTCATGACGCGCGTGATATGGCTTTGACTCGCGAAGCCGCAGCTTTGCGCGATGAGCGACAGCGAGAAATTCGTTTCGACCAGCAGGCGCTCCGCAGCTTCGATTCTCAGCTTGAGAAGATACTGGTGCGGCGGCATGCCGACCGTCTTCTGAAAGGCTCGGCGAAAGTGGCTTTGGGACAAGTTACACAGCCCGGCGAGTTCTTGGAGCGTGATGCGATTGGCCAGGTTTGCCCGCATATACTCGTCCACCCTGCTCCAGACGTGCGGCGACAGGCCCGAATAGCGCCGGTCCTCGGGCGCTTCGGGAATGGACGAGTAATTCCGGAGCAGGTGTATCCAGTAGATGTTTGCGAGACTGTCGAGATACAGCTCGTTCATTCCATCGGGTGAGAGCAGGGCGGGTTGCAGAAGCTTTCCGATTCGATGGGCGACCTCATCGCGCGTGCCCGGCGTGGGAGGATACAATTCTGTGGGGGACCTGTCGAAATCTGCTTCGGCAAGATCCTGAATGGATTTTCGAGGTGCTCCGAATATAAGGCTCGTTTGCGTTACATTCCATTGAGCGAAGAAATCCGAATTGGGGGGTATTATTTCCAGAGTTCCGGGCGGTGCGCTGAATTCAAACCTTCGGTTGCCGGATAGAGCGGTTATTCTGTGAGGTTGAGGCGTCAACAAGATCAGGCCGTAGTAGCTATTGGTGGCAGCAATATTTATCGCTCCCGCATCGGTCTGCGTGAGCGAAACAGCGCCAAGATTCAAATTGAATACGCGCCCCCAGCTTTCCGGCAAAAAACGTAACGGCATCTCGTTTTTATACAATCCTCGCGACCACAGCATGACGTAAGAGCGCTGGGACGAGATCTAATATAACGCACGGACATTCTTGTCCGCTGGAAAGCCAGTGTCTTTGATGAAAAACGATCGTTTTGTGAAATTGAGGGGCGTATTTTGTAATTTAACTTTAGGTGATATGCGATAAGAGTACGTATGAATGCGTATGTCACTACCCTTCAGATGCAAGTAGCCTCACTTCGTTTTTCGCCGATGTGGCCTACCTTGTGAAAGTTGGACGTCTGCATCGCGGTAGCCACCTCGACATGCCCCTGCATCGCGGCCGAGGCAGGGGCAAACTACGCGGCCTGCCCGCAGGCAAGCGCAGCCTGCCGTGTCGCCGCGTCGTAATTCAATGAGAGTAGGGGCGAGAGACTCGGATTGTCTGTCTCCATGTGATTCCAGGCCTTGGCGCGTGTTCGGCGTATCTGCCCGGGAGTGGCTCCGCAAAACTGCTTCATGACTCGGGTGATGTGACTTTGGCTCGCAAAGCCGCAGCCCTGTGCGATTTCCGAAAGGGTAAACTTGGTTTCCACGAGCAGTCTTTCTGCTGTCGCGACCCTTAGCTTGAGGAGGTAGTGATGTGGCGGGACCCCTACGGTCTTCTGGAAGGCACGACGAAAATGGCTCGGGGAGAGATTTGCGATCGAGGCCAGTTCTTCCAACGTAACCCGGTTGGCTATGTTGGAACTCATATATTCCTTCACCCTTGTCAGGAGGTATGGCGGTAAGCCTGCGTAATGCCGCCGCCCCTGAGTTTCCGAAATGGAGAGATGCTTTCGCGCAGCGTAAATCCAATAGACGTTGGCGAGGCTCTTGAGATAGAGCTCATTCATGCCTCCCTGCGACGCCAGGGCGGAGTGGAGCAGCTTCTCAATCCATTGCAAAAATTCGTCTGGTTGACCCAGGGATGGGAGCTTGATGTCCGCTTGGGCGGGGTTGTCATCTCTCAACAAGCCCTCCACGGTGTTTCGTGAGGCAAGAAAGATGCTGTCTGCCTTGCCGGGGAGGGCATTGCCAAGATGCGTGTCTTCCTCTCGGCAGAGCGGCGCTCTTTCGGAGACAAGGCCACCTGCGCTGTCGGAAGCATACCCGATCTGATTCGAGTTCTGCATGTAAACTTTGCTTTTCATCGTTCCGCTTCTAGAAAGTTCACAAAGAGGTATGCGTCCCGAAAGCGTACGCTTTCGAGATTCAATGTATAATTTCGATTGTTACTTAGAAGAGTCTTGCGACCTTGAACGTACTATTCGCCGTGACGTTCATGAAGATCTTCCCGGTTTGGGCGTGTGAGATAGCCTAAGAGATCAGAAGGCTATCAGATATCGGAAGTGCAATATTCGACATTAATATGATACCACATAGAGCGGTGGACGATATTTCCAATTGCAGAGCACCATGCTGCCAAAGTGGCATCATCGGTGAGAGGCCGAGATGGGAGACTCTGAAGCCCGGGCTCACCGATCCGCGGCGCGGCGCCATGGCTCCTGAAGACGGCGCCGCGCCTGCTGTCGGACGATATGCAAAGCCGAGGTGGAACTTTGAGCATGAAAATCGAAAGTTTTTAGGCACGTGCGGACTGATCACTCATATATGCCGCAAAGTCAATCGCGCCGAGAGCATGATGAGTCGTCATCGAAAATCGGGGACAGATCCCTCTTCTTTCTTCGAAATTCCGGGATGGGAGAGAACGGATGCCCGGATATCTCTATTTCCTTGAGGGCGTCATTGCTCTCCAAGCAACTTCCTTGGGATCAGTTTGTGCAATATGAGATAATATATTGAAAGAATGATACTATTTCGTGCATTATTTCTTTAGCATTCCCTAATATGTGCGCTTTCGCACAGTCGAGAAGATCGGAACTCGGCCAAGATCTTTCCTTAGGGAAGGATTGGAATGAGAGACATGCTGCGAAGTGAAACGCTGTTGGATCTTATGGAGAGCCGACGGGGGATTTTGATATCGCCGCCGGACAAGGGTCGGCGGTTCAATTTCGCGATTTGCGCGGTTGGCATTCTTGTCGGAGCTACGCTGGTCTCGGCAGCGGCCGGGTATTTCGTTTCTCCACCCGATGCGAGCCGCATTGTGCTGAATCCCGCGCCTCTCGCCTTGATGCGGTGACGATACGTTCCGCGTCCTGATTTCTTCGGCTCTCGGCCCTATGCATGAAAGGCTGCGCCAGGTGGTGCGGCGCGGATGCTCGTCGGATTGACGGCGTCAAGCCCGGCCGTTTTGCATCGCGCGTATGAGCCCTGGTGTGGCGCCCCGCCATTGCTTCATGACGCGCGTGATGTGGCTCTGGCTCGCAAAGCCGCAATTTCGTGCAATCTGTGCGAGCGGCGTATCGGTCTCCACCAGCAACCTCTCCGCCGTCTCGATTCTCAGCTTAAGAAGATATTGATGCGGCGGCATGCCAAGAGCATGGTTGAACGAGCGTCTGAAGTGGCTCTGGGACAGGTTCGATATCGCGGCAAGTTCCTCGAGGGAAATTCGCCGGGACAAATTGCTGTGCATATAGTCCTTTATCCGCTTCAGGACATGGGGAGATAGCCCCGACGAGAAACGGCCTTCGGGTATTTCTGAAATGGAGGAATATTTTCTTACGACGTGAATCCAATAGATATTCATGAGGCTGTCCAGATACAGCTCGTTCATGCCGTCGGTCGACTGCAGGGCGGGTTGCAGGAGCTTGCCAAGCCGGTGCAGTTCGTCGTCGCGGGAACCGGGGGCCGGCGGATGCAGATCCGGCAACGATCTGTCGAAGTCCGTCTCCGCCAGACTCCGGAGAGCCCCTCTCGGCGCACCGAGAATGATGTTGGTCTTCGCCACATTCCATTGTGCGGAAAAATCGGTATTTGCGGGAATGATCTCGAACGCTCCCACCGGGGAGGCGAACTCCGCCTTCCGGCTGCTTGCCAGGGCTATGATCCGTTGCGGCTGCGGCGTCAGGAGAATGAGGCCATAGACGTTGTCGATCGGGGCGAGAGTGATCGCCCCGGCCTCGGTTTGGGTGAGGGAGACTGCGCCAAGGTGCGAATTGAACTTGGATCCCCAGCTATCCGGTACAAATCGTAGTGGCATGGTTGCTTGCCGAAATGTTGTGCCGACCATTCTGTAGGGGCTTCGAGCACGCAGATTGTGATCTGGATCAAAGAGATCCTGGACCTGTCATTCCCTTCATCGAAGCCTGCAGCCTTCGCAGATCCCCTAAGCGGTAACCTCGTGCCAGCCGAAACGAGCGATCTGCCGGGAGTGACGGGACAGTACTTGTTCACTTCCCGAGATTCACGAATTCCAACGAAGGAAATGATTCACATCAACAACACTACAGTACTCCACCCCCTCGTTATGTACGATGATTTTAAAGAAAGTGCCAGCCCATCGATCTGAAGAATTTTTATTCTGTCATAATGATTTTACTGAATGATTAAATGTCCTTGCTGTACCTCTGAGTAATATATTAACTTATATACATGTTGAAATTAATACTCATCCTTCTGGGTATTAATTTGCATATCAAAATCGTATAATTTGAGCATTGCGAAAGCCGCGCAATTTTCAAGGACGAATTGGTGCGGACGGCGCTCTCTACAAAAATGACCTATGTTGTTGACTTGAAATATGTTTCTGAGTTCGATTTTCGAACTTACTCCTATTCCTACTCCCAAAGTGACGGTTGAGAACCGGAATTGTTTTTGGAAGCGGAAAAGGCCGCCCCAGCGGCCCTTAGAAGGCACGTCGGTGACGTCCCGAGACTATATGATCACCGGTAGAACCAGCAACTCGCTCTCGACCGTGTGGATCTGGTAGCTCTCGAAAAAGTCGTAGAACCCCGTGTAGGCCGGGTCATTCATCAGCAGTGCTGGGACGAAGAACTTCCCGACGAGGGTACCAAGCCCTAGCTGGTTGGCTAGGGGGTTGTTGATGGGAATCCCCAAAACCATGGCTTCAGGCGTATTCAATGCCTCTGCAGCCGTTTCCTGATCCTGGTCGAGAATGAAGAAAGCTTGAACGGCCATTATGCTGCCTGTGCTCCGATTTTGGTGAGTGCATTCACCGCGATTGAATTAAAGTCCACTTCCTGTTGGTCGGTCAGGCTCGCCCCCGACCAGACAAAGGCAACCCGGTCTGTGCTAAAATGTATAGCCGCCCCGTTTGACAAGGCTAACGCCATATGTACTTGGGTTGTGAAACCTCCGACAGACGCCTCGCCGGGATCCTGTACAAGAACGCCGTTCTTGATATAGCGATTTGAGTTGGCGGCCCTGCGATTGCCTAGAGCGAAACCCTTGGCGTTACCAACAGCCATGGGAATGTTAGGTCCGACACCGGAGTCACAGGTGCGTGCCCTGTGAACTAACGGGGCGGTCAACATAGGGTAAACATTGTGCGCGGAGTGTGAGCCCCAAACACAAGAAGTGTTGTTGCCTGTTGTACGCGAAGTATTTATGTACGCACCGATACTATTGTTGTTCTGGCTCCCATTGACCATCGAAATGGCGGCCTGGACACCGTCGGTCAAGTAAGAGCTTGTACCGTTTCCTGTGTATCCGCGGTCTCTTGTGAAAATCGGCGCGTTGACAGGCGCCAACGGTCCAAGCGGCTTGATCGCATTTCTCTGTGCTGCTTGCGCATCGTAATTGGCAAGAAGGTGGAACTTGTCTCCCCTCTGCCAAATGCCGGTGGCCTTGAGCGGCTTAATCCAATCAGCGTCATACCAATCGGCGTAGCTGGCGGAGCCGTAAGCAGTCTGCAACTGAACGTCGGATGCAATCTGATCGAGGTAGTTCCAGGTTTCAGTCTCGTACTTGGCCCAAAGGTAGTTCAGGAAGGTTGTGACTGCAGTGTTAAGGGTGGCGTGCTGAGCATCTGTGAGGTTTCCACCCCAAGCCGCGAAGCTAATCTGGTCAGCGGAACCCTGAACAGCCCCATCGACGTTGGTTGCCCCAACATAAAAGTTCTGATTAGCCAATGCGAGAGATGCGGCGTTGCTAGTCGCTAGCTTAACGCCATTCTTGTATACCCGCATATCAGTGGCGCCACCGCGTGAGCCCGCTGTTAGGCCGACCCTAGAAGCTACAGCGCCGCCGCCGCCCACTGCGTTATTGCTGTTGATGCGCACATACACACTGCCATCGGTATACTGAGGGATGATCAGCGCCTGATTGCCACCAGTAGTCTGCGAGCCGATAGGAGGCCTGTTGGTCCCGGCAATTACTGTAGGAATGTACACGGCCATAAAAGCGGAGTTCTGGGCGTACTTGCAACCGGGGGCGGTAGTGGGATTGAATCCGCTGTCAAGCCTGGTGGTCGTGTTGGTTGCGCCAGTGTACCCGCGCCTTGTCTTGAAGACATTCGGGATAGCAGAGCCGTTGTCTAGATTGTAAGCGTTCTGCCTCCAATTGAGGAGGCCATCTGCTGCATTGAAGCCAGCGTTGAAGTATATACAGTCGCACTGTCCGAAAGTGCCATCGGACTTCATTGTGACGAAGAACTGATTGATCGCGGCCTTGTCGTCTTTCGACAACTGTGCGGTCATTCGGGAAAAGAGGGCTGACGCATCCGGATCGTAGATCTTGCCCGCGCGCCGATTAACGACGGGGATCGCGAAATCAAAGCTGAATCCGAACGGGGCTCGCGACATCGTCAGTGGCTCACGATGTCGGCGGCCGTGGTTCCTGTCGCAAAAATCTTCACGGCCCGCATCGGCATCCAGCCTTGGGCGTTCTTGTAAACAAGGGTGGAGCCGCCAGCCAACGTGACCTTGAGATCGCCCGCCGTGCCGACCCAAAGTACCCTCGACATAGATGCGAGGTCGTTGTTGTCATCTGGAACGACGGCTACGCCGGACGAAACAGGTGCACCGGCTGTGTAGGAATAGTCTCGAACTGCGGCCATCGCTAGGTTCCTCTACGGAAGTAGCGGTAGCTATTGCATGTTACGGTAGAATTTTCAACCGACGCGTGGAGAAAGCGCAGCTTGGTCCAGCCAAGTGGTCCACGCGCGCTCGACCGCCTGTTTGGCCGCTCGGATCGACTTTACGTCGCCATACCCCTTGGTGATCCACCTCGTATGAACGGCGTCGAGTTTATACCAGAAGCTGCCATCCTGCCGATTGCCAACCATGCCGACAATCAGATCACCGGAATAGGCCCACCAGGACTCGATATTGCCGTACTGCGGCTGCTTTTCCCAACGAAGATTCATTTGTTGAAATACTCACGCATGGTGGTTCGAACTGGACCGTCGAGCTTTGATCGCATTTCGGCACCGGTCTGAGGATCAGGATGCGCACCCTTGGTTTTCAGATCGATATGAAGCTGTTTGTCGACGATGGTGTCCTTCACCTCAATGGCGCTGTAGCTATACTGGATGTCCTCGAGATGCGTGCTTAGCGTACTGATGGATTTGTCAGGAATTTCGGCCGTCAACTGATCATATCCGTCAGGTTGTGGGCCTTCATCAAACTCCTCGTCATAGGGTGGTGCGCTCTCACTCCACTTGAGATACTCGCGACCAATGCGCTGCATCTCACGCTGGAGATATAAGACCGTTTGTTTGGCGATCTCCTCGTCGCGCACGATACCTGCGATTCCTTCACGGCGATCGCTGTACTCACCGTAAGTCCACTGGATGACGTAAACGGTCTCGGTCATTGTTCGAGTTCCTTCAAGAGATTTTGCACCGCCGCAACCGCCGACGGACCGAGTGCGCGATATTCACCGTCGCTCTCGCCGAGCAAAACCATGCGTACGGGGTTGCCGATCTGGGCGAGCCAACCCTCGTCGCCGTCATCCAGATAGTGGAGCGCGAACTCCTTGTCGCCGTTCTTCCGTTCGATGCACTTGGCGATGAGGTCTTCGAGGGTGCTCATTGCTCAGTTCTCGACCTTTAAGCGTTCGTAGTGTTCTTGGAAATCAGGATAACAAGACAGCAGTTCATCGCGCTTAGCCTCTAATCTAGGAAGGAAACGTAAGCGCTTCAAACCTCTGTTATGCTCGATAAGGTCCATCGTGCGACGGTACTCTTGGAACTTTATAGCCTTTGCATAAAATTCAATTTGGTTATTGCCTGTCATCGCCCAATCCTCCTCAACCCCTCGGTCGGCCCGCGCAGGCCCTCATTCAATCCGACGCGGTCACCGGCCGCAACACCGTCGCCGTAGGACTTCTCGTAGTCCCGGCTGCGACGCGCATCCATCTTCTCTGTCTTCAGACCGGCATCCTTCATCGCCTGCGCTACCAACTCGTCGTGGAGCACGATCAGACCGGTACCTGTCGGGGCTGGCGGCTTCAATGCTCGGATGCGCTGCCTGAGCCTGTCGGCCATGCCATCCAGAAAGGGCAGGACATGCCGGCGACGAGCGGCTGGCACCAACAATGCCACGCCGCGCTCGAGGCGCCTGTACTCCTGCCGCATCGCCCTGGCGCAGATCTCCAAAAGGTAGCGTGCAACGTCGACCTCGTGGTCGAATCCGAAGAATGTGATTTCGATCGGCCACACGCCCTTGCGCGACTGCCAGTAGCGAGCGCCGGTGAGGTGCGCAATGCCGTCGGCCACCTTCCAGAGGCGCTCGCCGACGGGGTCTTCGTGATATTCCGTATGCTTCTTGAAGGCGCTCTCCCGCATCTGCACCTCATCGATCGTGAGGTTGTAGCGGGCCAGCATCTCCGCGGCCTTGGCCGCGGCGGCAATTGCCTCATCTTCGGTACAGCCGTTCTCGACGGTCTTCGCGAGCAGAGCGCGAATGCGAGCGGCGATCTTGTCTTGGTCGATCATGGTGGGGCCTCATGTTCGAAGCACCCTATCCAAACACTATGGAATAGTCAACTGAGAGTTGATTAACGCTTCTTCGGCTCCTTGCCATTGATGTCCATCAGATCCACGAGCTCGCGCAGGCGATCGTGTTCAACCTTGAGTTCGATGTGGCCGCCGCGATGGTTGCCCTCGTTGGCGATCAATTCGTTCGGAATACGCCATGCCCGGATGCAGAGAGGTGAGTCGGTCTTCTCGATCAGGATGACGGTGCGCCGCTCGTGGTTCGGAGCAATTGCAACGGTTGCAACGCCGGCCGGGTCATTATAAGCGACCTTGACTTCGATCCGATGAGCCTTGCCGCTGATAATGGCGAGGATGTCGAACTGTTCGTCGGCGTCCGGAAACGAGATGTGACCACCGGCCATCTGAATGAGACCGGCCAAAGCGTTGGTCGCACCGGAAGCGGTCGCATTCCGCTCGACGGCTTCAGCCTTGGTTTCCACAGGTGTGGAACCGATCGACAACCAAGCTTCGTCGACGTTGAGCACCCTTGAGATGTTCTCGATCATGTCAGGCTTCGGGCGGCTCTCGCCATGAAACCACTTGCGGATAGCCTCGGGCGAAACGTTGACGTTCAGGCGCTCCTGCAAACGGTCGTGGATCCACTTTTGTTGGCCGTGACCGTCAGGGGCGGCGGGATGGGCTGCGACCGCCTTTTGTAGGCGAGCGGCGAACTCCGGATCTTTAATGCGGTTTTCCTTCGACATGGGCATTGACCTTTTAACGGACGTTTGGGGCACGAGAAATCTCCTTCTGTTATTCAACGGTTGGTTGAATAATAAGCCGATGATTTGCGCATGTCAAATTAAACGGACGGTTGAAGAATCAACCTGCCGCTACCGCTTTCAGATTATGCCGCGAGCAATTGGACTCTAACCGCTTGAGTGATGTCGTCCTGTTCTGTGCCCTTGCGCCTGAGAGCTTCCAGGACCGCCTCATCAACGGTACCTTCCGCTATGATCATGTAGATGAAAACCGAATGGTGTGTTTGCCCCGGGCGGGCGAGGCGACGATTGAACTGGTCCCACAACTCAAGAGACCATGTCAGACCGAACCAGATTTGTATGTAACCGCCGAACTGTAGATTGAGCCCGTGCCCGATAGACGCCGGGTGAGCCAACCCTATTTGGATTTTTCCTTCGTTCCACAGTTTAACGAAGTTCGGCTCCTCGTCGAACACCACAGCGTTCGGGTAGCGCTTTTTGATACGATCGAGGTCGAAGCGGTAGCTGTAGGCGATCAGGACATTCTGTCCGGCCGCCTCCTCGATAATGCGTTCGAGTGCATCGAGCTTGGCGTCGTGGACATGCACCACCTCCTTTTTGGGAGGGTCAGTGTGCGGGATCGGTCGCCAAAGCGAGCCGTTGCAGAACTGCAGGAGCTTGTTTGTGAGGACGCCGCGGGATACGGCTTCGACGTCGTAAGCTTCGGCCACGAGCGTCTTTTTGAACTCGCGGTATTCCCGCATTGCCTTGACTGGCAATTGGACCTTTACGGGGTGGAATATCTGGGGCGGCAGATCGACGTAATCCTCGGCACGCAAGCCGATCATCACGTCCTTCATGCGCTCCATGATCTCGCCCTTGGCGCCGTCCTTGGCCTCAACCTTGTAGGTGTAGGGATCCTGGATGAACCACCGATCGAGGAAATCCTGCTTCGTCTGGCCGAGCCTGAACCCGCCGTCGAGAATGAACGCTTGGCCGCCCAGATCGATAACCCCGTTGGGGCTCGGCGTGCCTGAGAGAAGAATGATGCGAATGAATTTGCTGCGGACATGAGCCAGCACGCCGAAGCTGGACAAAGGTGCGGCTTTTTTCGTCCCCTTGCCGGCGTTCTTGCCGCCCTTGGTCCGCTTGTTCCATCCCTTCAGCCTGCTCGACTCGTCATAGATGAGGATATTCCACCGCCAGAACCCTTTGCCGCCCACGGCCTTCAGCAACCAAGGGAGGTTTTCTCTGTTGATGATCGTTACGTCAGCGTCGATGGCGAGCGCCTTCTTACGCTTGGTCTCATCGCCGACGAGCACCGTGTAGGTGAGCCCTCGGAATTGCTCCCACTTCTCGATCTCCTCCGGCCACGTCGACCTGGCGACCTCAAGGGGCCCAACGATCAGGATGCGATTTCGCGAATCCTGCCGCAGCACACGAACTGCGCCGGTGAGAGAGGATGCGGTCTTGCCCAGGCTCATTTCTGCCGCTGCGAGCAGGGCAGGCATCTCCTCAATCTTGTCGGCGAGATATCGCTGGTATGATCGAAACGTCGCTTCGCTGAATGCGGGAGAGGGAATGATATCGAGCTTCGCAGGGACGTCACGAAACAAAAGCTCAAGTGCATGACACCAAAGGGCATCGTCTGCCGGCAGATCGGCGGCATTCAGATGCGACGGTAGATCAAGCACCTCGTCCAACAAGAATTCGAGCAAGCAAGCATCAGGCAAAGAGGTGCTTTCCTTTGTCGATGTCGTTGATTACCCACACCGTGGCGCCGGCCGCCCGCAGTTCATTGTGCCGTCGTGCCTGCTGCAGCGTTGCGTCTTTTGTTGGCCGCTTGAATTCCACGAAAATAACGTGTGAATTGCGTATGAAAATGCGATCGGGGGCACCGGTCACGCCGATGAACTTCAGCTTCTTTACGTACCATCCGCGGCTCTCGGCAAACCGGACCACCTCTTTTTCGACCGGCCCCTCGATCATTGGCATTTGACCTTTGCCCAGCGGACGTAGTCGTGCCCGTCATTGTCGGGATAGGTCGACCTGAAGATGTCACCGGACTGCTGCCAGGCCCAATTGGTGATCTGCTTGCCGTCCTCATCAAAAGAAGCGCAGCACCGCGTGCAGAAATGGTGGAATGGGCGTTTGTATACGAGTGGTTTCCTGCCGCAGCACTGACCGGCGTCGTTGAGCTTGCGGCCGGCGAGAATGAGATGCGGTTCGTCGGTCATGGCGTTATCTCGTAAGCTGCTTCCGTCTTGGGCCGCCTCGCATGCGAGCCCTGGTAAACCGTGACCGTCAGCCGATCCCTGACAGCTTGTTCGTCGCCGCCAAGGAAGATCGGCAGTCGATCGACCATACGTTCGCAGAGCGACTTGGGGTCGGCGGCAATCGCCACTTGAGTTCCCTCACTGGCGTCGCCGCAGTTCCAGAAGACAGTGTATACCGGCATAATCCACCATTGGTTGATTTAAGAGTCAAAGCAAGTGGGCGAAAGGAGAATCGTCAGCAGGATCTCCAACGGAGCTCGCCCACTGATGCGCCGCGATGAATTCCGCCGCGACCCACGGGTTGATCGCGTTCCCATAGCCTTTGAGCATTCCCGCGCGGTCTTTGCCTTCAAAGGGGCTACCCGATCCCAGCTTGAAGGATAACCCATCAACCAGCGGGAATGTGCTGGATTCAACTGGCCGCCACTTGGCATCCCGGCAGAATAACCAATCAGCATCTCGCCAGATGCCGTTAACCGGGCCGGGCCGTCCTCCGTCGACCATCTCATTAAATCCGCCTGCTCCGGCAGGTAGAAATCGCCCGGATGTCGAGTGGTGGTGGTGTCTACCGACCCCTTGTGATCGTTCGCGCGCGGCGTCTTCCAACCCGCTAGATCCGCTGCCGTCTGGATGTTCAGGCCGCCATCCCGACCTTCCGCCCCGGGCCCCGTAGTCGCATTCGCATGTGCCGTCGGCCAACCCGCAAGCTGGGCAACAGGATTGAGGGCCACTGTCGCTTTCGAGCCGTTCGGACGTCGGCCGGTCGCACTCGCATCCTTCGCCGCCTGCGATCCCGTGGCATTTCCGACCGTTGCCGTCGGCCATCCCGCCAAATTCGCCTGTCGGGGCAACTGGTCGAGGCGTTCCTTCCCGTTGTCCGGACGAACCGCTAGATCCGCTCCCGAGTCCTTCCAATCCCGAGCAGCAGCAGTTGTCCAGCCCGCCAACTGCACCGTATCGTTCAGGTTCGCCATTCCGTGGCCGAGGGCCTTCTTCGCTGCGATGTATTCCTCGGTGTGGGCCGGAAAGCTGTCGCGCGCCATCGCAGTCGGCCAGCCGCTCTCCGACGAAGTACTGTCGCTGTCGGATGTTCGGCGAGCCGATGCCCGCAGAGCAGAGATCGAACGGCCTGAAGGCGTAACCCTCACCTTCCATGTCAGCTTGTACAAGGTCGATCCAAGTGAGGCCGTCCTTGCTCGCAACCTGCTCTCCATAAGCAAGAACAGGTCGGAGCGCTCGGAGGATATGGAGGGTGGCTGGCCATAGGTGCCGCTCGTCAGCAAACCCTTTTCCTTTGCCTGCCGCGCTGAAAGGTTGGCATGGACAGGAAAAGGTGAAGACCTCTCTCTCATCGGGGAACCCGGCGAGCCTGAGGGCATATGACCATCCACCGATCCCGGCGTAGAAATGCCATTGTCGGAAGCCAAAAAGCTCATCAGGTCGAACATCGCGGATGTCTCTCGTGTCAACGATGCCCGGCGCGATCTGGCCGTCGGCAATCAGGTTGCGCAGCCATTGGGCGGCGTAGGGGTCGAACTCGTTGTAATATGCGGTCATGCTGCCGCCCTCGGGACACGAGGTCTGCTCAGCCCGTTCTTCGAGAGGTAAGACCTTGTGCTCTCGTAGTTGAGGCACAGTTTGATCGATATGTACTTCGGCCCCAGCCCCACATCGACCATGCGCTCGATCTCGGCATGGTATCTGCTGAGCGGCTCACCTCGTTTGGGGTGCTTGCTCAGCCCGACGGAACGGATGTAGGTGCAAACTGCGCTCCTGGTCATGCCGATCTTCGCTGCAATGTCGGCCGAGCTCACACCCTGCTTGTGCAACGTCTCGACGAGATCGCGATGTTGTTTGATCGTCGGCCGAGGCTTCGGCACCTTGAGTCCGCTCTTCACGGCATAGTTCTGCAACCGCTTGCGGTCGACGCCGAGCACGCGCGATATGTGTCCAAACGAAAGCCCGGCAGCGATGCATTGCCGAATATAGTCGCGGTGAACGTGATATTTGCTCTGCATGATGGGCAACTCGTTTGTCGGGAAAATCTAAGGCTCACAGAAAGATAAATCAACCATTAGTTGATTATGGATTGGAGAAAATGCTCCATGAGTGAGGTCTGCTCGCGCCATCCGACGTTTCTCAGGATCTTGTAGGCGGCATTCACATAGGCGCGGTAGTCGATATCGTCGGGCCACGCGTCCTCGAGATCCATCATCGGCCGGCACCCGTCAGTCAACGACACCTTCTTGAAGTTGCCAGTCGTGGGGTGCGGCTTCCGGTAATAGATGGGCTCGCCGCCGTGGGCCCAAATGTACCGTACGACTTTGCCGAGGTAGTCCCCGCGCCAGGTGCCGCCACCGGTGACGTTCACCACCGTGACGAACTTGGTGATGTCCCGGCTGGCCCGAATAGTCTCTTCGACCGGGGTGCCGTCCAGGAGGAATTTACCGACCGCCTCCGAACAGATGTTCATCGTCGGGTTCTTCTTCATCATGTTGTAGAAGTCGTTGTCGGCCCAGGGGTTGGCGAGCGTCTTCCCCTTATACTTGACCTTTCCATCAGCCTTGATCGCGAGGTATTCGTTCACGCTGGCATTGTAGAATCCGCGGTACTCAGCAAACTCCAACTTGAAGCTCGTGACGGCCTCCCACCAATCGGTAATCTCCTTCAGCTTGCCGCCCTTCAGCCGGACACCGTCGACGCCTTCGTGCTCGCTGCGCTTCAGCTTGAAAACCACGCCGTCGGTGTTGCCCGACATGACGCTGATGCCGGCCGCCTCGGCGCGCTCGATCAGCATAAGGAGCGATAGCTGCCCGGTGAGCGTGACGGCCAACATGAGGTGAGGGGCGAACAGGAAGCTGTAATAGGAGCCGAGTTTCCCATACACGCCGTTCAGCGCGATCTTCCCGGACTGATCGCGGACCTTGTCCTTCGCGTCCTTGGCCTTCAGTCGATCGGCGATAATGCCGCGGTAGACGTCGAGGAAGACAGGGCCAACGGCCTTGGGGTAGAGGCCGAGCTTCGAGATGATCGAGGGATATTGGGACGCCACGTCGGCATCGACCAGGATCCACTCGGCGTCCGATTCCAGCGCACGGCAAGACTCCTTCGAGTGGAGGCCGCCGATGCCAAGCTTGTATTCCGACGAGCCGATCTTGATCTCGATGTCGTCAAACGACTTCGGGAACTCGACCTTGTCACCGTTGCCCATGCGAAACGTCGTGTTGCGCACGGTCTCGAGCACCGCCTGCAACTGCGGCGTCTCGAAGTGCATCCACTCCGGCACGGCATAGGTGAACTCGAACGGGTGATCGTCCAGGCGCTTGATCCGGCGACCGGTGATCGCCTCGACGCGCTTCTTGACGATAGCCTCACCGATCTGGGCGTCCGACTTGCTGCGGACGTCCATGCCGATGATGTCGCCGATCGCCTCGCGTAGCTTGATCGGTTCCTGAAGACGATGGAACAGCAGCGCGGTCGCCGGCACGTCGGCATTGGCGCAGTAGTCCATCAGCTTGTCGATTTCGTCGTCGGTGAGGATCCTGTCGGGGTCGTATGGGAGATCCTGCATGCGCTTGCCATGCAGGCGGCCGTTGAGGGTTTTCAGCCCTTTTCCGACGCTCGGGTTGTTGTCGAAGCAGTCGATGTGGTCGATGGCCGGGATCGTGATGCCGAGTTCGCGCTCGACCTTCCAGTACTTGATACGCTCATTGATGATGCGATCGGACGCATCCTTCAGTTCCGAACAGGTAGCACCGTCAATGCCCAGAAAGATGAGCGGGACGTCATATGACTGCCCGTTGAAGGTCACGATGGTGTTGCGCGTCATCAGTCGACGGACGCGCTCCCAATCGATCGTCGAGCGGTGGCTTTGCTCGAAAACCACCACCTTACCGTCGCGTAGGCGATGAAAAACGATGCCGAAGACGTTGCGATAGCACTCGATGTCGACGAACAGGTAATCCTTGCCCGTGCTGCTGATCGCCGTCGAATTGCTAAGGTATTCGGGCAGGGGGCTCCCGACGTTGTCCGGCAACAACATATGCCGAGGCCTTAATCGCGCATATCGTAAGGGGAGATGTCCTGGTCGACGAGTGTCTCGGTGATCTTCACCTCAACAGCGAGACCCACCTTATAGGCCGGGCTTCCCTCCGTGACTTCGAGCCAACGCACTTCGGCCACCGGCTGACCTTCCTTCGGCTCTGCACGGTTGCCGCGGGTGCTAATGAAGGCGTTTTTCATTCCGGAGATTTCGCCAGCCTCTCTTGCCAGCAGACGCAATAGCTCGTGATCTTCGAACTTAACGGTGGCCGTGCGGGTATGAACTTCGTGAATTTTCGGGGGTGCCATTCGATCCTCCATTGGGAAAACCCTCGGCCCGAAGGCCGAGAGTGTCGCAAATCAACTGTCAGTTGAAATTTAGGTCAAATGTCGTCGTAGTCGTCGGCCGGAGCAGACTTCTTCGACGTGCTCGGGCTGTCCATGTCGTCAGCTTCGCCGGGCCCTTCGTCATCGAACGCCGAATCGGCATCAATCTGGCCGGCACCGAAGCGCTCGCCGTGGCCCATGAACTGCACGGCCTCTAGGCTGGCGCTGATGCGGTCTGGATATTCGCCCTTGCCGTCGTAAGCGTAGACTCGGATGATCACGTTGGCATAGCAACCGCTGTAGATCTTGCCGTCCCGCTCTTTGAGGCGGGGGAAAACCATCTTGCCGGTCTTAGGGTCACGAACCTTGGTTCGATCACAGATTTGAACGGGGTTGTCGACAGGTTTGCCATTCTCGTCGATCTCGACCGGACGATTGGCCGAAATGTACATCTGCCCCTTCGACCCGCTATAGACCTCGACGATTTCGCCGTCGTCGTCCACAAGATCGCCGTCACGCATGCACTTCTTGTCGGGCTGAAACTGCTTCTTCTGACCGGGCCACTTTGCGTCGCGAACCTCGATCATTGCCTTTTTCACAAGGTCGATCTGGGCCGCATCGGTCTTTTTATCCAACAAGACGTTGGTCGAAAAATTCCACCCGATGACTTTCTTGTCGTCGTTGCGCCGCGGCTCGCCGCGGAAAACCTTGCAGTACGACAGCCGCACATTCTTCAGCTTAACTTCCACATTCGTCCGTTTGACTTCGTCAGCCATAATCCGTCCCTCGTGTCCTAGATGTCCATGTCATCCACCATGTCGTCGAACTTCTCGTCGACCGTCTTCAACGGCTTCCGAGCATCCTCGATGGGCACCAGGGTCGGCTTCGCCTGACCGTGTTCGACAAGTGCCCGAGGAAGGGGATACCCCTTCCCGAGTATCTTCTCACCCTGCGAGGGTGAAATCAACTTTCTGTTGAAAATCTTCTCGGCGTCAATGCGCTGCTCAAGCCATGCCTCGGCCGTCGCGTCGTCGCGCCACTTGCGCGGCGGGTGCCGTCCTTCGACAACCTTGTGGCCCGGGGTAGGGCGGTTCGCCAGCGCATCGGCGATCGTGTCGGCGTGGAGCTTCTCCAACCAACGCTCGATCGACTTGCGCACGCGCACGATATGGCCGCGCCGCTCCGGCGTCAGGCTGCTGATCGCGGGCGGCTTCCACTCGACGCCTAGATCGACGCAGTCGTCGACATCGTCGAACTTCATGTCGATCTGGTCCGCCATCCACTGATGATGGGTAGGACAACCGCCGTGCCTGTTCGGGACGTTGGCGGCGTCACACCATGAACACTGCTTTTCCCCGGGGGTCAGCGGCGCGTTGGGATCGAGGGTGAGAGCGGCTCGCTCGCGCACGTATTCGCCGAATTTCTTGAGCTCGTCGAGCGTCACACGCCAATAGCCGCCGCCAGCACTGTTGCGGGGCTGGTCGATGATAATGAGGAAGTCAGTCGCGTCGGTGATGTGTCGGGCGAATTGCTTCCAGAACGCTAAGGCGTAGATCATCTGTTGGGTGTTTTTGACGGCCTCGACAGCAACACCCATACCGTATTTCAGGTCGGACAGTACGATCAGCTTCTTGCCGACGATCCCCGCATCGATCGTGCCGAACTGGCGATTGCCGTCGGGGTCCAAGCCGGTCCACGGGGTCGTGTCCACTTGCTCCTCGACGTAGAGCGCCCCTTCGTATTCCAGGATCTCGTCGATGCCCGGTTGCAGGTGCTCGCACATCGCTTCGTCGACCACGATCTCGAAGCCGTCCTCGATGTGCTTGGTGCCGATGAAGTCGTAGGGGTCGAGGCCGAAGCGGAGGCAGTTCTCGCGTATCGTGTGTGCGACCGTCCCTTCGGCCGAATAGAACTGGTTCTTCTGCTTGGGATAATTGGCGGTGAAGTTGACCGAGCCGGAACAGTTCAGCCATCTGCCGGAATCTGACGGACCGAGGCGAGCGTGTCCGGTCATGGGAGGGAGGGTTTCGGCGGGATCAAGCAACCTTCGGCCTTCCGCTGCTCAAACCAACGGTGCAACTGGTCGATCTGTTCTCGCTCCTCGATGTCGGAGATTTTTGCGGCACCGATACTCTTAAAGAAATCCACGAGATGTTCGACGCGACGACGCTGTTCCGGATCGTCGTTTGGAAACTCGGTCAACCACAGCTTGAGTGGTTCTTTTAGTTCTGCAGCAGTCTTCTTCGGCTCATCCAACTTGGCGCGTACAAAACAATCCTTTGCCTCAAGCAGACGTCGCAATCCGGCCGATTTCTCCGGTCCGTCTGGAAGACTTTCGTCCATCTCATGAGCCAGATCACAAACACCTCGGCTCACGGAGCGCAACGGCTCGCGGAGATGCGTGTAATCGAAGTGCTTCATGATTGGGTCTTTGCTCATGGCAATATCCAGTTGATCTGAGGATCCAGCGGCGCCTTCGCGCGTCGCACTCGGCCGGCACGTTCCATCCTGGTCAACGCGGCCCGCATCCATTTGGTGTCGACGTCGTAGCCGTGGTGAAGGTCACGCACACAGCTTGCGATGACCCAAGTCCGCATTGGTCGCCCGCGTCCGAACCGTCTGACGACATCGAGGATCACCTCCTCGGAGCATGGGTATCGGACGCGGGCCACTGCTTACGACTCGAGGCTTGCCAGGACGCGCTTGCCGGCTTCGGTGATGACGGCGTGGCCGTATCGGGTGATCCGGTCGCCCTTGCGGATCTCGCCTTCGATCTCGACGAGGCCATAAAGGCGAAGCTCGCCGAGGGCCTTCTTGCCGAGACTTCCTGAGGTGTCGTTGCCCTCGGCAATGGCCTTCAGGCGAGCAGTTTCGGTCGCGTTCATACGCATTGGTAGTCTCCTGGTTACGGGGCATTCCGGGGAGCCGTCGACACCGGTAAACGAACCTGTCTCCCTAGCCGTGCACGGCGTTAGAACGGAAAACCCGCCGACTACGACGGCTCGCCGGAATGCCTCCCCGCCGAAGCAGGGAGGGAAGGGTTCAACTGAAGAAGTAAAAGCCGAGCGCAACCACGGCGATGATGCCGACGCCGATCAGGACGTAAGTGACGGTCGACTTGTTCTTGGAATTGTCGTTGTCGCGGTAGCTCATGGTCATTCTCCTGTTTGAGGGCATTCCGGTGAGCCGTCGCCTTGGGAGGGAACGCCACGGTCCCGACACCGCAGAGACATCTCCTGTGCGACGGCTCGCCGGAATGCCTCCCAGCCGAAGCAGGGAGGCGACACCGATCAGATGTCGTCGTCTTCGCCGGTGGAGGCTTCCTCGGGCGACCACTCGGGCTCGACACGACCCTCGGCGACACGCTTCTCGATCCATGCGGCGACGCGATCGATGTTGGCCTGGTCGGTGATGCCGCTGATGGACTTCTCGCCGATCTTCTCGAGGGCCTTCTGAAGAGCGGCGCCGCGACGCTTGGTCTCCGGATCGTCCTTCGGGAACTCGCCGAGCCATGCGCCGACCTTCGGCTTCACGGTGGCGACGGTGTTGCCGGAAGCCTCGGTCTCGGCGGCCTTGTCTTCCTTCGGCTTGCGCGTGCGGGTCGCCGGCTTGTCGCTATCGCCGGCATCCGCACCCTTCGCGGCAGCGGCGGCATTGGCCTTGGAGACAAGCTGCTCGAGCAGGGTGTTGTTCTTCTCGAGAAGATCGGAATTGCGGTTGATGGCGTCTTCGAGCGACATGGAAATATCCTGTTGCGGGGCGTGAAAAGGGCGGCGGGAGCGCCGCGACGCCCCTTTCAAACCACACGTTGTTGGAGAAGTCAACTGTCAGTTGATTTCTTTTACGATGACAGGTAGGTTGGCCTCACATTATGAGGAGCCTCCCCTTGAACACCCAGACCGTGAAGACCCCTGTCGAAGCCTCGAAGCGCCGGAACGGGCGGCGCCGGCATATGCGTGGTGAACTACACGAGATCCTGAGTCGCGGCCTGCCGGACATGTGCGACCGGACCGTCACTCCTCCGGTTTGCAATATCCACACGCTCGCCGAGGCGCTCGGGGTCACCTATCAGAACATCTACAAGATCCTGTCGCTGGACGGTAACCAGAAGATCACACCGCAGCGCGCCGAACAGATCATCGATCTCTCGAAGACTCAGAAGAGTGGCGGCAAGGGCTTCAAGCCTCTGACGATCGCGGACTTGTGGCCGTTCGTCGGCTGAATCGCACGTCTTCGCCGGTCCATTTCTAGTCTTTGTCGGAGCGCTTGACCGTGCTGGTAGCGAACTCGTCTCTTTTCGGGGGCATCTGATGTCCCATGATACCCTCGATATCCGCCTCGCGACCGTCCAACGAAACGACCGCGGCAAAGCCAAGAACGTAACCTGGACCTGGTCGCGCCTGATCGAGCGTCTCAGCAAAGTGGAGGTCGATCACGACCACACGGTCGAGCAATACAAGGCCGCATCGCCGGATCGAAGGTCAAAGCTGAAGGACGTCGGGGCATTCGTTGGCGGGCCGGTCAAGGAGGGTATCCGCAAGCGCGACAACATGCTCGAGCGCACGCTGGTGACCCTCGACATCGACGACGCCAATCCTGGGCAGATCGAAGACCTGGAATTCGGGCTTGGCGGGCTCGCCAGCTACGAATGGTTCGCATACACCACGCGCTCGCACACGCCTGAAAAGCCGAAATACCGCATCGTCCTGCCGCTGACACGCCGCCTGACCGCCGAAGAATACGGGCCAGTGTCGCGCATTCTGGGCTCGAAGGTTTTCGGGACCGTCAGCGAGGCCATGGATGCCGTCGACGACGTGTCCTTCCGCGTTGCGCAGATCATGTATTGGCCCTCGCGTAACAGCGACGGGGAGTTCAAGACGATTCGCAACGAAGGTGCGCTCGTCAATCCCGACAAGATCCTTCGTGATTTCGGCAACTGGCAGGATTGGACGCAGCTTCCGTACTCTGAAAAGCGGGGTATGAAGCGTCCGTCGGTCAAGAAGGCCGAGCATCCACACCAAAAACGCGGCATCGTCGGAGCATTCTGCCGGGCCTACACCGTTCCAGAGGCCATAAAGACCTTCCTGCCGGACGTCTACGAGCTCGGCGACGATCATTCCGCCAAGCCTCGCTATACCTATAAGAAGGGCTCCGGGGCCAACGGTGCGGTCGTCGAAGACGGCGGCCTCTTCCTTTACTCCAACCACGGCACCGACCCCTGCAGCGAACGCCTGGTCAACGCCTTCGACCTGGTACGCATCCATAAGTTCGGCGATCTCGATCGCGAGGCCGGCTTTAGCGAAGATGACGGTCAACCGAAGGCCGCGCCGTCCTTCAAGGCGATGTCGGAGGAGTACAGTCACGAGTCGCGCGTGGCGGGCGAGCTCGTCAAAGACCAATTCGACGCCGACGCCATGTTCGACGATTACGACGACATGGAAGATCGGCCGAAGTCGGCGCCGTCAGTGTTCGACGAGTTCGAGCTAGAGGAAGACGATATCCTCGCCGATCCGGGGCCCCAGAAATCAACCGACTGGATGACCAAGCTCGAGCGCGAAAAGGACGGCTCGGTCAAACCGACGGTCACCAACATCGCTCTCATCATCCAGAACGACCGGCGCCTGGAAGGCTGCATAGAGTGGAACGCCTTCGCCGAAGAAGTCGTCACCCGACACCCGATCAAATCGAAAGACAAGCTCCTCCCGCGGATGCCGATCACCGACCATGTGAATGGTGACCTCTGGATCGATCGCCACGACAACTGTGTCCGCGCGCTGATCGAAGCAGAGGCGGGGAAGGGGAAGAAGGGTTACGGGCTGAAGGTCTCTGATCGCGATATGCGCGCCGGTGTTGACCTTGCAGCCGCCAAACTTGCGTTCCACCCGGTTCGCGATTACCTCGACGGCGTCAAATGGGACGGCCGGTCCCGGGTCGAGCACCTCTTCATCGAATATCTCGGTGCCGAGGATGTCGCCTATACCCGGGCCATCGGGCGGCTCATGATGATTGGTGCCGTCACCCGCGTATTCGAGCCGGGGCACAAGTTCGACTTCGTTGCCATTCTGGAAGGCCTGCAGGGCAAGCGAAAGTCTACCTTCATCGAAACCCTGGCTCGCCACTGGTTCGTGGAAATCAAAGGCGACCTCCATGACCGTAAGGCCCTTGTCGAACAGATGCAGGGTGCCTGGATCATGGAGATTCCAGAACTCTCAGGCTTCAGCAAGGCTGAGGTCCAGGAAATCAAGGCGTTCATCTCTGCCCGGAAGGACAAGGTGCGCCTGTCCTATGATCGGCGGGCAAAGGAATTCAAGCGCCAGTGCATCTTCATCGGCTCGACCAACGACAACGAGTATTTGCGTGACCAAACGGGTGGCCGGCGCTTCTGGCCGGTCGTTTGCGAGCAAGGTGAGATCGACATCGCCAAGCTGGAACGCAATGTCGACCAGCTATGGGCCGAGGCCGTCCATATGTACCGTGAGATGCGGGCAAAGCAACCCAAGGGCACCTTGCCGCTCTACCTCGACGACGAAGTCGCCAAATCGCAGGCAGAGGTGATGCAGGAAAGCCGCCGCATGACCACGACCGAGGATGCCTATGTCGGCAAGTTCGAAGACTGGCTCGACACTCCGATGGACGACCCTGCATCGAACGGTATGGACGACGACACGGGTACGCCGCAGAAGTTCTGGCGTACCGAGACCTGCGCTCTTGAGCTTTGGTGCGAGGTTCTGGGCGGCAGCGTGGCGACCTACAACAGCGTAGCAGCAAGAACGATCAATCAGTCGCTTCGTATGATGCACGGTTGGGAACAAAAGACTTCCCGCAAATTTGGCGGCTACGGCAACCAGCGGATCTATCGACGGCGAGGTTCGTGGCAACATCCAATCGAACCGATCCCCGGTCCCGAAAGCGACATTTGAATGTGCCCCAACCCCCGGATCACCTCCGGGGGTTTTCATTTGGAGAGCCTTGTCGGTCCGAAACTACAGAAAACTACAAAGTCACCTCACTTTGTAGTCGGTTTTGTAGTCGTGCAAGCCGTTGATTTCGCGTGCGTATTTCGAAAAACTACAGAAAACTACAAAACTACAGCGTTTTCCCCACACGGCTGCGTCCAGAGTGCCTGCATTGAACGTTTCGTATCCGTAACTATCGCCTCGGACTCTTTCTACGACGCCGTTATATGGAATTGTAGTTCTTGTAGTATCTGTAGATCCTCAACGAAATCAACGGCTTGCACGACTACAAAGTCTGCCACGGCTTGTAGGTTCTGTAGTTTCGGCCTGATTTCACCTCCAAAATCGCAAAATCTGCATATGGTTCGCTCTGAAAGTGGCTCAGCGGTCAACTAGCAGTTGAATTCACATTCAAAAAATGTGGAATAGTCTGCCGACCCCCGGCTCAGCGCCTCCCCCCGGCCGAACCATATGCGCGGAAGTACCTTGAGCGAACCATATGCATTGACATTGTGAGCGAACCATATGCAAATCATCAATCAACCAACGCTTGTTCAATCCACTAACAAGGCATGTACATTATGAGTGAACCAGGCATTGAGCTCTATGAGGGTAGGCCATGCAATGATTGTGGATGCACTCGCCGCTATCGATCATGCCGCTTGTGCGTCCAATGCGTTGCAGTGAGGAACGCGCGCAAGGCTACACACAATCGGGATACAGCGAGGCTACGGGCCAAGGCTTGGCGCGAGGCTAACAAGGCTCATACTGCAGCCTACAGGCAGGCACGGCGCCATGCCGTCCAGGACAGGCAGAGGGAAAGCGATCGTGTTGCCTACTGGCGCAAGCGAGGCATGGAACGGCCGCACGTGCCGGCCCTGCTAGAGGCCTTGGTATGGCCCATGCTCGAGCGCGCATTGCTCGAGGCCGCTAACCAATGAAACGATTTATCTTCCGATCATACTCAACTGATAGTTGACTAATCACTTTGGATTATGCTTTGCTTGTCGTGCAACGAATCCATGGCAAGAGCCGATAACCCGAAGGAGAAACGGCATGGATGCAACAGAGAAGCTCAAGACAATTGAGGAAGATGTGAAGGAAGAGCTTGACCTGCTAGACACGCTGGCAAGGCGTGCCGATCGGTATGGCGATAATGCCGCCTACCAGGATATGCGGGACTCGCTCTATCGAGACATCGGACGCAAGGTTGCAAACATCTTGAGGCACGATTCCGAATAAATCTTTGTCTCATTATTCAACTATCAGTTGACTAATCCTCAGACTCCCTCTAGTGTCAAGTCACTGACCTAGAGGGAGTTTTTTCATGTTTGAGACGAAAAAAGTCGGCGGCATTCGCTTCATTCGTATCGGCAGCTACGTGTTCACTTTCTGCAAGCGCCGCAACAACCTTTCCCGCCTTGTCGTCGAGGGTGCCACGGCTCGTGTTTCCCGTTGCGGCAAGTTCTAGGCTTGTCTGAAAAATCAACCGTACAGAAGGAAGTCAACCAATGACGCGTTTCAACAGGCCTGCAGCCGTCATGCTCGCCGCTTCGATAGCCTCCGCTTTCACCATGGGCGGATTGATTGGCGCCGCGCTGGCAGAGGTAACGGCAATCGAGCCGGCCGGCTCATCCTACAGCCTCATAGTCTCGCGCGAGGGACAGGATTACCGCGAAGACTTCAACCTTACCCTGGACGATTGCAGGCAGGCGGTTGACGTCGCCATGGGCGGCGACTTGCCCATGAATGACGGCGCGCGTTGCGAGGCGGAGTAGGGGACATGGCAAGTCGGAAAAACGTTTGGCGCCGTCGCGGCAATTTGGAATTTCGTCGCGCGACGTGGCGCCTCCACGATGGCACGCCATGGGGTGACGTGCTTTGGATTCGAACGGGCGAAGTGAATGGCGTCCGACGCGTCGCATATGTCCTGGACAGGAAGGAAGGCAAGGGCGCCGAGCTCGGCCTTTCCATCTACCACAAACCAAACTCGCGTCGGGATGCCGTCGCGTGCGGCAAAGCCGCGTTTCAGCACCTCAAATCCAAGTGACGCCATACCCTGCCAGTGCGAGCCGCTGGCAGCAATGACGACATTCAACCTAGAGGAGACGCCGCTATGGTGAAACCGACAATCTACGCCGTCATATGGTGCGATTTCATTCCGCTATCACTTCCGTGCGTCAGCGCGGATGAGGCGATTGAAAAGGCCAAGGCCATGAATCTGAAAAGCAAAAGCAACGGCGTCGCCTTGCGGCATCTGCGCGCCGTTCGGCTCGATGCGGCTGACGTGTTGCACACTCTTTGGGAGGCATGATCATGACCGATCCGCGCCGCACGATTGTAACCTACAGCGGCAATTCCCATAGCCCGCGCGCACGCAAATGGTATCGCGTCGCTGAGGCATGCGAGTTTGACGGCACGCTGTACATGCATCGGGACTATGTGCAAACCGCCGTCGAGCACATACCAGGAGTCAATGGCGCGTCGCCACACAACAGGCTTGAGGTAACGAAGCAGGCCAAGGCTTATGCGGCAGCGAGCGGCTTTCCGTTCGTCGGGATTTACGTTGGCGTGCACGGCTACCCGATGAGGAAGGCCTAGCCATGAATGCCTATCTCAAGGCCTACAACACGCACCGCGCGGCCGCTGAATCGGCCTATGAGGCTTTCGTGCATCATTGCGAGGATAAGGCGCCAATCCGCGTACCTGGCATGGATACCGTCATCCGTCTCGCATGGCGCATCGAGTGCGGCCGAACGGTCGAGGAAGCGGCAGCGCGGGAATATATCTACCGCTGGAATCTGGCGCTGCGGAGTCCGGTTTTCGGGGTGCCGCACACAATCGGCATGTAGCGATTTTCCTGCTTACTTATTCAACTGAAAGTTGACTAATCCATGGATTCAGCCTAGTCTCACGGCATAGGCAATCAAGGAGTCACGCCGTGCTAACCTTCTTTATCGTCAAGTCGCAATTCCACAAGCTCAAGGCGACCATGACTGTCGACCTAGACGACTTGCGAGCGCCCAAAGTGTCGCTCGTTCTCGCGTATGACCGGCGAATTGTCGTCATGGAAGATTTGAGGGCGGCAGACGCCTATTCCATCCGCTCGCCGCAAGAGGCCGAAAAGTATCTGTCCCGACAAGTTCAGGTCACGGCAGACGGTACCATGGGTTTCGTTGAGGCAATGGAGCGGCGCTACAGGCTCGAAAGCCTCGCCGCTTAATTACAAAATCAACCAATAGTGGAATATAAGACAATGTCCGATATCTATGAACTTCACCGCAAGGCGTTTGATCGGGTTTCCGCATTCGTTGTCATGAAGGGCGGCGAACGTGTCGCGACTATCGCGCTCAAGTTTCCAGCAGACGGCGCCGGCCGACTCTACGCCTATGTGCATCTGATCGGCGGCGAAATGCAGCGCGCTCACGTGAGCGGCTACGGCTATGACAAGCGAAGCGCTGCCGTTGCTCGCGCTATCCGGATGCTGCCGCGTTATGGTCTCGCTGCCTGCGAACCGAACGATTCCCCATATGCCCGCGCCTATGAGGAAAACCGCGCTGCCATGCTTGGCGCCGTCGGCGACATGGATTCCGGCTCATGGGATAGAGCGCTGGAAAAGGCAGGCTTCACTATCTTGCAGGCGGTTTAAACCGCGCCGTTCGTTTGTCCAAATAATCAACCGATAGTGGATTTTAGATCATGAGTACTCTTGAAGCCATGGCAGCGCCGTCACCTCTACCTGGAAAATCGGCAGAATGGCATTTCTTCCGTTCCTATGTCGGGACCGCGCTTTGGTCCAGCATAGATGATGACGGTAATCCCCTGGACGATGGCCGCGACGAGTCTGACGTTGCGTCCGACACTCTCGACGCAATGCGCGCCGATTGCGCCGCATTCTATGACGCCAATTCAGAGCACATCCATTGCGATGGCGCGCCGTTGTCCAGTGACATGGAAGGCTCGATTGCCGCGCGCGAGGCGGCAATGGCTGGCCATGATTTTTGGCTCACCCGTTGCGGCCATGGTGCGGGCTTCTGGGACGGCGATTGGCCGGAACCGGCCGCAACCACTCTCGACAATGCGAGCAAGGCTTTCGGCAACGTCGACCTGTATTTGGGCGATGACGGGCAGATTTGGAGCTAAGGCAATGGCGCATTTCATCCTCAACGCCAGCGACGATAGAGGCGGATTCGGCAAGCGCAAATGCGATGCCACGGAAGCGGCTCTAGTCGGCCGTCTCGATAGCGCGGGCAAGCTTTGGAAGCCCGACTATCATTCCGTCATGCTCGCGCTGCCTCACCGCTGGCGCAAGGCGTTTGAGCGGAGCGGCGGCAATTTCTGGTTTGACAAGTACTGCCCCGAAAAGTGCGTGCCGTACCTTTCGTTGAGCGACAGGCGCGGCCGATACATCACGACAATTTATGCATTCTTTGCGGAGTGAACGACAATGCTTATCGAAAAGAACATATACGGCGCTTGGGTTATTTCCGACATGGTTGACGGCGCTCTGTTCACGCGCCGTTACTATGGAGTGACAAAGCGTGAGGCGATTGCCGAATTCAAGCGCGAGCTAAAGCAGCGGCAACCCTGGAAGTGACGGCATGCGAGCGGCGCCACATTGTGCGCCGTTGTCGTGCTTTCATTTTGGAGTATCAAAGATGTATGAATCCGGGACAAAGCTATATTTTGTACCTATTCGGTATTGGGAAGATAAACCTATCGAAACCGGACATGTAGCGGAACATTCCACGTTCCATGGTCAATGGCTTCCTAGTTGGAGTCCGGAACATGTCTACGCTTACCATGATGATTATTGCCACAATGTGTATATTCAGCGTGCCAGAACATGTTTGACATTGCAGGCGGCGATTGAATTGAAAGCCAAACTTGCGGCAGAGTACAAAGCGCAAGAAAAGGCAGAATTTGATTCATGGTGGAATGCCGCCAAACAAAGGTTTTTCACAAAATGACGTTCGCACGCCTAAACACCACGGCCGGAATTCCCCTCCGCTACGCAAACCGTCACGGACTCATCAGCGGCGCCACGGGAACAGGTAAAACCGTGACGCTCATGAAGCTTGCGGAGGAATTCAGCAAAGCCGGAGTTCCTGTATTCCTAGCTGACGTCAAGGGGGACATTGCCGCTCTATCGCGTTCCTGTCCGGCCGAATTGCTCGATTTGTTCGGCCGCAATGGGCGGCAGATTTGCTTGCCGTTGCATGCCATGGGGGCCGATCTAGTGGCGCGGGCATTGGAATTGACGGACGCACAAAGCGGAGTCGTGGAAGCGGCTTTTGGGCTTTGGGCCCATGGCGTTGCGCCGCTCGATAGTCCGGCCGATTTCCGGGCCATGCTCCAATACATGCTTGCCCGCAAAGCGGAACTAGCCGGCAGTTATGGGCAAGTGACGGCCGCGTCAACCGGAGTCGTCGTGCGGGCATTGAACCGCCTGGAGCGACAAGCCGGGCCGCACTTCTTTCAAGGTGCCGCTTTCGACGTGGCAGACCTATTGCAGGAACGGGACGGCAAGGGAGTCCTATCGATCATTGCCGCCGATCAATTGATACAGGCGCCGCGCCTCTATGGGGCGTTCCTGCTTTACGTGCTCAATGATCTATATGCCCGCCTGCCTGAAGTCGGCGACCTGGAGCGACCGCGCCTTGTCCTGTTCTTCGATGAGGCGCATTTGCTCTTCCAGGATTGCCCGCCGTCCCTGTTGCGGAAGATAGAGCAAACCGTGAGGCTCATCCGCTCCAAGGGGGTAGGCGTCTATTTCGCGTCGCAGAGTGCCGCCGATATCCCGCGCGTGATTGCGGCCCAATTGGCCCATACAATCGAGCACGATCGATCAATGCCAGTTGGGACGGCGCGCGTATCCACCATGGATCAAAGCGGCCGGCCGTATGATGCCGGGCTGCAGCGCATAGACAAGCCGGATTGCCCATTGGGCGCGCTATCGAGACAGGAACGGCCGCGCGTTGAGCCTGTCCAGCCCGTGAGCGCGCCGCGCGTCTCGAGTCCGGCTTACAAGCTAGGGAAGCTAGTAGCGTTCGGGCTGGCAACAGGGTGGATAGCCTCAACGGCCGCACTAGGCTGGCAATTCGTGCAACCAGGTGCACCTATCAGTATTCCCCTGTTGTTCGCATGGGGGGCGTTGACGGCAGCGCTTGCGAAGTCAGATAGGCTATTCAACTGAATATTGACTTTTGTCGTTAAGCCCGCCCATTGTGGCGGGCTTTTTGCGTTCTAGGGGAGGGGTAACAGATGAGGAAGGGAATTCTGGCGGCATTGGCAATGTGCACCTTGTCGACCATTCCAGCCCGGGCCGCTGCCGACTCCTTTGTTGCCGTCGTTACAATCTTGACGACGGAGGGTAACGTAACGCGTAACGAGCTCACCTCAACCGCCAAAGGCGTCAGCCTGACAGAGTGCGAATTGCGGCGCGAAGCATGGCTAAAGGAGTTTGGCGCGCGCTTCGATGCAAGTGTTGCCAGCATGGCGAAAGACGGAAAGTATCCAGCCTATCGCGTCACCTGTGAACCGAAACAATAGTTTCCCGTTCCAGCATTGATCCAAAGCCCGCGTTGCGCGCGGGCTTTTCTTTTGAACATATTACACATACAAAATATGTATTACGTAACGTAATCACATGAAAACCCGTGAATAGGGCTGGACGATCGAGCCGGCCGGCCCGACCAGGCGCAGACCGATCGGTCTCGACTACCACGCCGCACCCGACCCGCCAGAGGGGGCCGTCGCTTTGGAGCTCCAAAATGATCCGCGGCACTTTTCCGTTTTCGATTGGAATCCGAAACGCGGGCCCGTCGCTTTGGCGCGTGGAAATGATCCGCGGCATTTTTCCAGTTGGAATCCATTTCTGGCTTGACTAATCAACTAACAGTTGATTTTATAATATGGATCCCAGATACAAGGATTCCAGAAATGGACAACAGGTTCAACTCGAGCCGCTACGACGACGAGTACAACGACGAAGAGGCTCGGCACGATCGCACCTACAACCTCGGTTGGCGCAAGGGTTTCAATTGGGGCCTGGTAACGGCCGTCGCCCTCGACTTCCTGCTCTGGACGCCGATCGTGCACTACGGGTGGCCGGTCATTCGGAGCATGATCGGATGACCACCAAGGGTATCGTGCCGAAGGTCGGCGATCATGTGCTGACCCTCGGTCCCAACGGCCACAAGCCGCGCAAGGTCGCTTGGGTGGGTGACGCCGGCTTCAAGGTCTTCATCGACATCGGCGGCACAGAGGTGGAGGGCATGTCGCTCCTGCCGTTCTGGCGCATCACGTCGATCGTCAAGCCGGAACAGGTGTCATGAGCCGCGCAGTCGTCAAGAAGGCCATTTTCATCAATGACGCAGCTTGCACGCAAGCGTTAGCGGCCCCGAACGTCGTGTGGTCGGTATTCGTTTATCCCGACGGCTACGGCAAGCTGATGTTCAACCGGCAGTTCGTTGGCGGGCGCGAAGCGCTGTATCGGGTTAACGTCAGACCTCGCGCTCAGTTTTCCAGGAATGACCGACTTCGCCCCTCAGTTTTGGAGGCAATGCCGACTTCGGTGGCCGCGGAATCCGGCTCCTCAGTTTCTCAGGAAAGGTCGGCTTCGCCCATTCCCTTGGATTGGAGGATGTGATGGATCCGTTCTTGACCCTCGTCGCACTTTTCATAGTCGCGGCGGTAATTGGCGTCTGCGTAGAGCTCCGCATGTGGAACTACGAGAAACGCTTGCATGAACGGGCCAGGCGCCGCCGCGTCGAGGAGATGTGCAGACACCTCGACAGCAAGCGGAGGGGGCGATGAGCACCGATCCGGACGAACGCCTCGCGCGCTGTGACGAATGCCGATTTTGGGTTCGGGAGCAGGAGACGCGGCACGGTAAATGCCGACGCTTTCCACAGTGGGTCCACACCGAATTTAGGGATTGGTGCGGTGAGTTCCGTCCGCCTGCGCCGTCGCCTGAAGAAATCAAAAAACTCTATCAAGAATTGGGGATGCGCTGATGCTGAAATTCATCACGAGCCGCCGCTTCAGCTACGTCGACGGTGCCGTAACGACTCTGGCGACCATTTCCTTCTACGACGGCCAATGGGCGCGAGGTTTCCTCATCCTGCTCTTTGGCACGGTCATGTCGTCGCTGCTCGAGACGATCGCCGCTAGCCGGAAATAGTCCCGCTCATTTTTGCAGGACATGCCGGCTTCGTCGGCCATTCCACAGCTACAATCTGGAGAATTAACATGCGTACGATCATCACGCATCCTGAGATGGGCATCTTCCTCGGTTGCGCGCTCGGCCTCGGCTTCTGGAGCAAGCTCGACACGGTCGGCCAAAGCATGGCGTGCACCTTCAAGGACACCAGGGATGCCGCGGAGTTCATTGCCGCATGGGACGGCGGCAGCGACCCGGCAAACTACATCTTCGTCGAAGGTGAGTTCAGCCAGTACGCCACGGTCCCGCAACTGATGGCGGCCGGTCTCACTCCCATGCTCGGCGAGATGGAGGCTCATTACCTGCGCGACCTCGCCTTCGAGGGCCATCGCGAGGCGGTTGGTCAGCAATTCCTCAACTGAAACAGAAAGGACACCCCAATGTCGACGATCGATCTGAGTAAAGCCAAGACCGGCGATAGGTTCAAGACACGCGACGGACGCATCGCGGTGTATCTTTCCTACGATCCGGACGTATCACCGTATTCGCACCACTTGACAGTTAACGGCCTGACCATGACCTACACATTTACGGGCTACTTCTGGGGGCGCAATGTTAAACATGATGCCGACCTCGTAGAGGCCTTAGCGCCCGCCGCTTCCGACGGTCCGACGATCAAGAAACTCAAAATTCGGCTGCTCGAACTCGAGGTCGAACTGACACAAGCCAAGCTCGACGAGGTGCGCAAACGGCGCGCAACCGACGTAAATTTATTGGTCATGCAAGGCATTGGCACCGTATCCGGCGACAAGCTGACCTTGGACAAGCTGAAAGCCCGGCTCGAAAGCTACGATTCTACGAAGCGCGCAGCCGACCTCGTGCGTCGATCATTGAATGCCTCATACGGCAAGTTCGCCTGTAGCGGCGAGCTCCCTGTACTTCCGAGCATCACCGAAGAGTCATTCAAGATCCCGCACGGCTGGCACCTCTCGCAGCTTCGGCAGCGTCATTATCGACCAACCTACGCGAGCGCGCGTGTCCCGGTCGAAAGCCCCGATGGATCTTGGGTCGCAGCCTTTCGTCGGTGCTCCGACGGCGTCAGAGTGAAGGGTAGGGGGCACAGTGTGGCCCAGGCGCTCGCTCATGCCCGCAGCAAGGTCGTGATGCTTCGTTCAAAGCGTCCATCGAGCGATCCCGACGCCGACAACGAATTCGTAGATTAATATTCAACTAACAGTTGACTAATCCATAGATTCGCGATACCAAATGCTCACGGGCGGCGGAAACAAGTGTCCCTTCAGACGCCGCCCGATCTTAAAATCAACCAACGATGGAATATCAACAGGAGACCCCGCCATGTTTCGCCGAGTTTTTCTTGCGGTGCCGGCCGTACTGATCGCCGCAACGCTTTCGACCACAGCATTCGCCGGCAGTAGCCGCGGGCACGGAGGCAGCACGCCGAACCCCGGTTCCAGCGCCAGCGCGTCGGCAACCGCCAAGGCCAATGCATCAGCTTCCTCGAGCTCGACTAGTTCCAACCGCAACGTGAATCGCGCAGCCGCTTCGATCGGCGGCGCCGGACTCGCGGCGGCCGACGGCACCTGCCAGGGATCGTTCTATCTCAATGCCGTTGGCGGCATCGCCGGACTTGGTTTCGGCAAGACCTACGACGTGACGTTCTGCAAGAAGATCCAGCAGGCCGAGGCCATGCGCCGCTTCGGCTACAACTCGGTCGCCCTACGCATCCTGTTGCAGGATCCAGACATCGCCAAGGCCTGGAACGCCACCTACGAGGCCAATCAGCGCAACCGCTGAGCTTTGAGTGCCGCTCTGTCAGAGGGGGCGGCATCGGTAAGTTCAGATTTGCGAGGATCTCGTATGACCGTTGACAGAGCCACAGGCTTTTATTGGGTTTCAGAAAAGGGCGAAGAGCAACCTGTCGTCGCGTTTTTCGAGCCCGATCTGGGATGGGGAATTTGGGGAAGGTACGAGGAAACCCCGGATACTGAGGTGACGGTTCTTTCCGGCCGGCTCGAACTCTCCGCGCCGGTGGCAGAGGTGGAGCTGCGCGCGGAGGTGGAACAACTGCGGGCACAGGTATCGGCTCTGGAAAGTCTGCGCCCTCATTGGGCTCAAGGCTACACCAGCGACAGCATAGCGGCACAAACCACGACAGCCGCACTCGCGCATTTATGGGGATTGCTTGGCGCCAAAGATCAAACTGAGGCATCTGCTAAACTCCGCGCCGCCCTCGCCGCCGATAGGGAGGGGGAGTGATGGATTGGCCCTCTTTCATGCTTGGCGTTTCAGCCGGTGCGATTGTCACGTTCTTTTTATGCGGAGCCATTGCTGGGAGATTTTGGTGAACAATATGAACGTTTCCCCGGAACTAAAAAGCTGCCCATTCTGCCTCAAACTGGTAGACCGCGCCGCCCTCGCCGCCGCCGATAGGGAGGGACAATGAGGTCGGCATTAACAGACCGTCAGCGGAAGCACCGAAAGGCCACCAGCGAGGCTATGAAGCGCATGACATATCGTTGTCCGCAGTGCGGACGTGGACAGAATAAAAACCCTACCGACGTATCAGGCGCGGGCGATCTTGTGTGGTCATGCCGATACTGCGGTCACGAATGGACGTCGAACAATCGGAGCACAAAGCCATGACGCCATCCCCCCGTGCCCGCGAGTTGGTGGACGATTACGGCCAAGCGATGCTCACCCTCGGACGAGAAGAGGTGACGCTAGCCCGTGACATCGAGAAAACTCAAAAAACACATGGTAATCTTTGCCGCTACATCGCCACCCTCGAAGCCTCCGCCACCGCCCCCAAGGGCGAAGCAACCGTTGAGGCAATTGCGGCTTGGCTTCATAGCGAAGTCGAATGGCCCGATCCAGATTTTCCGCAACACTCTTGGCCAGAGCACGAAGACGACACAGGCCAGCGCGGCGACGGTTGGCTTAAGATCGTGCCGAAGGATACGCGCGAGCAGTTTCGCGACATAGCAAGGCGGCTCGTTACATTCTTCGCCGCCCCCAAGGGCGAGGCTGTGGCGTGGTGCCAACCAACGGATTGCGGCAAGCCGACACCTCGCCAATTTATCGTCAGATATGCGGACCAAGATGTACCCGACGCCGTGTTCGATGATGAGGCCGAGGCTTACGATCATTGGGAGCGGGCCAATACCGCGTGGACTTGCTGGCTGTTTGGAGCGATGCCGCTTCGCACCGCCCCACCATCCCCCAAGGCCGAGCCGAAACCGAGCGCGGTGGAGGCGGTAGAAAAACTGGTTCATGAGGTGGTGGAGAGCGCGTATCTGGATGGCCGCAAACGAACGGGTATCACAAGCGAGAAGACCCGTGGACTGATGCGCGCCGTACTTGCCGCCGCCCTCGAAGCACACCGGCAGGACATCTCGCCGCCAGCAGAAGCCGCCGAGTTGGCGAAGGAAGACCAACTCTTAGTCATCAATCGCTACCTGTCGTCTACCGCTGACACCACGACACTTGAGCGCCTCCATGACGGTGGGTTTGAAATCTCGCGCCGCTCCCGCGCCGCACTCTCAGGAGCCACCCATGACCGCTGAGACCGAGAAGGCGAAGCTGCCGGGACCGACGCCATTTATCGCCATGCAGGGGATGGGCGTAGTGCGATCCGTTGTCGCCGATGCTGACGGAGCTACAATCTTCAGCAGCACATTGTTGGGCTTGCAGACGATGGAAGCCTTCGTCGCTTGGATCAACGAATCCGCCATCGCCCAAGCCCTATCCGCCCCGCCAGCCGCGCCGGAGACAGATAATCGCGACGAGAACGGCCTTGCACCGACATGGCGATTGGACCTGGCTAAGCGGAATGTGAGCGCCAAGATCTACGCCGCACAGCAAGGACCGCTGGAAGTTTCGTTGGGTTGGCTTAAAGGCCTCGCGAGTTTTCTGGACAGCCTGTCCCAGCCAGCCGCCAGCGTGGGAGAGGTCGAGAAGGCCGCGAACAACCTGTGCGCTTGGGCGGACGACTTCAAAACACAAGTGGCGATGTCACTGCCATTCGCAACCGACTTCGATAATACGGAAGCTCTGAACAGAGCGGCACGGGCGATAGATCTAATCCCCGAGGTAACTGTAGCGATTGAAGGCGTCGAAGCTGCCATCCGCGCCCGCTCCGGAAAGGCCACGACATGACGGAGCGCATAATCATGGCTGCGTGGAAGGAAGGCGACGCTATCTACGTCGTCGAGCGGCCCGGTAGACATCACCATATCGCGCATAACCTCCGTGCTGCCGGCCGGTTGGCTCCAGGGCATCCGCTGCCGCCCACGAGCGGCTTCATCACGAGCGAGGGCCGCTACGTCGATCGGGAAGAGGGGTGCCACATTGCCCGTGCAGCGGGACAGATCGTCCAGAAGCACGGGCCCGAACGCGAACTCTTTTCGGAGGACATGTGGTAATTTGGGTCATTCGACCAAATCGAACCGTCCCTCTTCCAAGGCGTCAATGAAAGCCTCTCGCGCTTTCTCCGAACTACCTTTGCCACCGAGCACGTCTCGGCAGATCTCGGTGGCTTTAATGTGTGCTTGGCCTTCAAGGTACGGCCATTTGTGCTCGAGGAAATAGAGCGCTTCCTCGGTACTGGCTATGTGCCGGACAAATCCTGGCCCGGCTATGAATTTCACTGTGTGAGCGAAGGGTTTGACGTTCATGACTCACCTCCGCGGACTCAACCACGGCGACCGGCCGCCTGTTCCGGACTCACTCGTCCAGACCGGGGGTGGCCAGGATCTCGTAGTTCACCCATCGCTCGGCGAATTGCTTGTTTGGCGGCACGAACGCATGGCTCTGTTTGATATTGCAGGTCGTGCATTTCATCCGCTTAGCGATGGCATAGATGGGCCGCATATCACCCTTGCCGCCGTGTGACGAGATTTTCGCCATGGGCACCAGCGTGCGTCGATGGCAGCGAGTGCAGACCACGCCGAGGTCTGTGCCATAGCAGTGAAGGGTGTGGACGTTATCGTTCGGCCCGGTCATGTTCTTATTTTGTTCTGGTCATCTGGTCGGGTATTCGTAGCGGATGGTGGTTAGGCGGCGAAAACGCGACGCGCCTCAAAACAACGGATGATGGCTGTCATCCATAAATGCACCCTCTGTCGGAAAGTCTTGGCTTCCGCCCTCGTAGCCAGCAGCAACTTTCCGCGAATGACGTCAAAAGAGTAGCCTCGACCGGCTCGATGAATATCATCAATCACGCGGTTCACGCTTTCGATATAGCCAGTTGTGTATGGATGCTCGAAGTAAGCCAAGACAGTAGGCATCCAAAAAGGCGTGATGCCGCAACAGCGCTTGAAAATATCCTTGATCGACGCCGGGAGCGTCTTGACCCAATGGCGGTAATACGCATCGGCCTCATGTGGCAGATGGCATACCTCATAAAGTTCGAAATAGCGCTCCTTTGCCCAATACGCTTCCGACAGCACCGGATGGCGAAGAGCCAACTGACGCATCCGATCTCTCGCCTGATCGTTCATCTTGGAAGATCGCATATTGAACAGCCGCTTGGAGTTGCGGAGTTCGTTGCGAGCAGTGCCATCTAGCGACGCCGCATAAGCCGATCTGACCTTGTCCATCGCATAGTTGGCGCGGCGTACAACATGAAAATGATCCGTCACATGTACGGCGCCTGGTAGATAGCGGCGCTGCAAATGGCGATAGGCCGAATACATGTCGGTACAGAAAACCTCCACTCTTTCCCGGTCTTCCAACTTTTCAAGGAACGAGTGCAGAGACCAATCGCGATCCGGCAGAACATCCAGGAGGGTTCTGGCCTCAACATCGCCGAGGACAGCCCGATACTGCCGCAAAATGGTCTTTTCATCGAGGCCAAGCACACGAGGTGTGGCTCTCAGGCGTCCCTTAAGATTCTCGGCAATGTACTCGCCGACAACGGAGCGAGCTGTGCCCTCGCTGACATAGCAGGCCCTGGCAACCTGAGAATTTGTTTCCCGGAGGCAGCGCTTCGCAATGTACTCGAAACAGCGATTGGTCATATGACGGTCAGGCCTAAAATGCTCAAAAACCTCGGAAATTCCAGCCTTACCGCAAGCCTTGCACTTGGCTCTATGAACCTTCATGCGGATGAGAACCGCCCTGCCACCGTGCGGAGTGTCATTAATAAGTCGACGAGTAGCACGAGTGCCGTCTCGGCGCAGATCTACGAATAGACAACAGGGAGGAAAGGTCGGGTCTACTGTCTCTGCTTCGATCTCAATTGTCTGTGGCGTGTCAGTTATTGCGGTCGTCCTGATCCCCGCAATTCCGAGAAAGTCTAGCCTGTCTGTCACGTCTTTTGATCTCCCGGTCGATAGCCGACCGGATGAAATCAAGTCGCACTTCGGAACCTTCAATAAGTGAATCAATCTTTGCCGTTGTCCCTTCGGCCAACGGGAGCTGAATGCGCTCTGTCCATTGTTTCTTGCGTCCCATACGCCGGGTTTTGCCGTGTATATGATTTAGAGTCAATGTCGCACCTTTTCGTGTATATGGTATTGACTTATTATCATATACACGTTATACCGTCAATCAGATACACGATACGGAGGCCCATTAGATGGCGCGCATGACCCGGTACGAACATGCAAGAGGAACCGCGGATTATGCGAAGAGCATCGGGCATAAGGAGGCGTACGACCTCGCTCTCCAAGCCCTGTGGGACTTTGACTTCGCCATGTGCGCGGACAAGCGCGGCGAGCGGAGCCGAGCATGGACTAAGCGCTCCGCCGGTAATCGTGCGCTCAAGAAGGCCCGCGAGCTGTTGGAGCTTAGCCGCGTCAACGGACCGACCTAGGGGCGCGTGCCTACGCGCCACCATCCGTTACGAAGTTCGTAAATCAAGGATGAGCGGATCTACCACCATCCGCTACGAATACCCATCTGGTCTTGTCAACGAGCAGAAAATTTCCTTGCGGTTAACATTGAAATCAACTAACAGTTGATAAAGGTATTGGAGGCGAGAAGGTGTATTGGGAATCCTATTTCATGCGGCTCGCCGAAATGGCCGGTACCAAATCCAAGGACAGTACCAAGGTTGGTGCCATCCTGGTCGGCAATTATCGTGACGTTCGTCTGACTGCCTTCAACGGCCCACCTCATCGTGTTGCCGATACCCCTGACCGGTTCGAGCGGCCCCGCAAGTACCTATTCGCCAGTCACGCCGAACAGAACCTCATCGCGTTCGCGGCCCGGGTCGGAATCCCGACCGACGGGTGCACAGTCTACACCACGAACTATCCATGCGCGGCCTGCGCACGCTCCCTCATCCAGGCCGGCATCACGAAGATCGTAACCCGACCCAACAAGACATCGATGCCGTCGGAAGAATTCGAGGCTGCACAGCAGATGCTCGAAGAGGCCGGCGTCGCTGTCTCCATTCAAGAATGAAAGGAACCATCCCATGGGAATGCTCGACGACGATCTCGCCGAAGGTATGCGCGACACACAACGCATTATGCGCGAGCAAGGGCTCAGTTACGAGGCCGCACGGGCTAAAGTGACCGGCGAAGGCTTGCCGCTGAGCGAACATCAGATTGACGGCCCGAGACCGGGTCAGGGGCTCAACGACTGGATCAATGAGCGCGTAGCAGAAGCCTCCGTTCCGGATTGGAACGGCAACGGGAAGGGGGCCTGGGTTCGTCCGGACATTGCGGCCGAACTTGCCCGCGCTGCCGTTGTGCTAGCCATAAGCCAGAAGGCCACGCTGATCGGCAACCTGGTCAACGAATGCCACAGCGCCTCGCGCAGGGCAGGGTGGTACAACGATCCTCGCACCGGCGCCGAACTGCCGCGCAACGTCGGCGAGATGCTGGCACTCATCCACAGTGAGGTCAGCGAAGCGCTCGAGGCGTATCGCAAGGATCTGATGGACGACAAGCTCCCGACCCGCAAGGGTATCGAGGTCGAGCTCGCCGACGCTGTGATCAGGATCTTCGATCTCGCCGGTTATCTCGGTCTGGACCTCGGCGGCGCGTACGTCGAGAAGCGGGCATACAACGAAACTCGCGCAGATCACCGACCGGAGAACCGCGCCAAGGCAGGCGGCAAGGCTTTCTAGCTCCATAAAATCAACCGACAGTGGAGTTTTGATATGAGCAAGAGCCGCTTGGTTGTGACCGACCACGCTCTGTTGCGGTACATCGAGAGGGCGATGAAGGTCGACATCCAGAGCATCCGTGCTCACCTCAGCAAGCAGGTCAAGCCGATCCACGATTGCGGCGCCAGCGGTGCTTGGGTGGACGGCGTTTGGGTGGTCCTGGAAGGCAATCGCCTGATCACGGTACTGCCGAACAAACCGTCCATCCTCTCCCGCTCGATGGATAGGAGTTTGCCACGATGAGCCGGGTTGTAATCGTTCATCGGCAGTTCGGAATCTACAATTGCTGCGACTCCGACATGGCCTATTTCACCTTGGCTGAGAATTTCAAATCCGGCGACGTGGCCGCGGTGTTCTCAAGCCGGGAGTTTGCCGAGAAGCTGATTGGCGATTGGGGTTTGTTTCCCGATCTGTCCGAATTTCAGTTCGTCCCGGTCAACACCAGAAACAACGTCGCGACGATCGTCGATCTGCGCTGGGCCGGCGTTATCTCCCCGGAGCAGTTTGCGCTTGTCGAGCGCAAGGACAGCAAGGCTACAGTGCATTGAGTAAACGACTACCCCTGACGACCCGGCAAATACGCGAAATCGAGCAGGCTCGCGCTGCCGGGTACACATACCAACAAATCTGCGAAGCCTTCGGGGTCTCGATGACAACCGCCATGCGGCACGGAGACCCGAAACATCGAGACAGGATCGAGCGGCACAACCAGCAGCGTTATGCAGCGCTCAGGGAATTCACCAGGCTGCGAAGAACCGATCGAGGAGAGCCTTGATGTCGACACTGAAAGAAGTGACTTCCCGCCAGGTCTCGGGCGACCATTACGCCGTCATGGGTATGAGCCCGTTCGAGTTCGCCCATCGCAACGGTTGGGATGCCACGGCATTTTCCATCCTGAAGTACCTTAGCCGTTATCGGCGCAAGGCCGGGCTTGTTGATCTCGAGAAGTCGCGCCACATCGTCGACATCAGGCAGACCTTGCTTGTCAGCTTCGGCAAGCCGCTCGTGCTAGCGGAGAATGCGCAGATGGTGACGATGGGTGCCTATATCCACGAGAACGACATCAATGTGGAGGATGGTACCGCCCTTCAGGCCCTCGATGCGTGGGTCCGCGGACTCGGATCGGCGACCGTGACAGCCGGCACGATCGATTTCCTGATCAGGCAGCAAAAAGCTCTTGCCATTTCGGCATAAAATCAACTATCAGTTTAATATTCAATCAAGAGGTAGCAAGATGTTCGTCATGCATGACATCCGCGACATCTATCGGGCCGCGATGCGCACTTTCATGGATATCCCACTCTTGGGGCCGTCGACGCGGGCGATCACGCATCGCGGGCGGATCATCCGCACCGTCCGGCCCAGACGTACTTCCAGGTACATGCCCCACCAGAATGCGCGCGAGTGTGCCCGCCGTGTCCGGCAGGGCAAGCACCTCGTCGCCTGAACACCCCCAAGCATCAACAGGAACCCCGCAATGAGCGATATCGATGACGAATTCGACGACATCCCGGCATCGAACCGGAAGACGAGCCGCAAGGACAACAACCCTCCCACTGATGCAACATCCGTTGCCTCCGACCAGTTGAAGTCCATCGTCGAGCGCATCGAGCGCCTCGAGGAGGACAAGAAGGCCATCGCCGACGATATCAAGGAGGTCTACGGAGAGGCCAAGGCGAACGGTTTCGATGTCTCTGTGCTCCGCAAGATCGTTCGCATGCGTAAGGTTGCGGCGGCCGAACGCGCGGAGGAGCAAGCCATTCTGGAGATCTATCTCCAGGCGCTCGGGATGGAGATCTGAGCGTGTCGATCGCGAGCACCGTCGTCGACCTGAACACCAAGGGTCTGTTGGTCAACAACCTGTTTCAGCGAAACGACGGTTGGTGGCAGTGCAACTTGCGTGAGGCAGGTCCGGCCGAGCGCGCGACGTTTAGGTGCTTTGCGGTCGGCCGCAACATCGAGGAAGCCTTGGTCGCCGCCAGTTCGGCCCCAGAAACCAAGGTGTTCCTCTCCAAGGACATGCCGGTCATCGCCGGCAAGCCTTCCCAGCAACACGGTTACGAGGATCTGCTGTGATGGAAATCATCTTGATCGGCGTGTGGTTCGTCGGTGCAGCTTTCAGCTTTGGCTTTTCGTGCGTCCGATATGAGCGCATGGATCCTACGGAGACCATAGCAGTCGCCATGCTCTGGCCTGTGGTCGTCTTGGGGTTCATCCCCGCTGTGATCGGCGGCATTGTCGCTGAAGCCATTAAGCCGTCGGAGGAAAAATGAGCACCTTCGACATCCTCGACATCATCATGGTTGTGCTCGTCGTCTACTTGGTCGGCTATGTCGTCAGCGCACTGGTGGCATTGTGGCTGTCATGGGGACCGCTGCGCGCAGTAGCGATCGGCATGCTCTGGTTCATGTTCTGGCCGCTCTACTTTCTGGCCCGGGCCGTCCAGAAGAATTCGGACCCGACCAAATGAGCGCGCCGCTTGAGGACACCCTGCGTGCGCTGGCGAAGAAGGGTGATTTGAACCACATCTCGCTCATTTTTGACCCGATAGTCGGCTTCAGTGCCATGTACCGCCCGGCAAGAAGTGGCGTCTCTGAGCACTTCGCCGACAAGGATCCGGTGAAGGCTGTTCTCGGCGCTGTCCACGGCCGCAAGAAGGCGGAACGTTTGGTGGCGAAAGCTGCTTCCGAGGCTGCGAAGCCCGCCGAACCTGCACCAGTACCGACCGCACCGACATCGGATTTCGAGGATCTGTTATGACCGAACGCGACATCAACGGCCATGTGATCGTTCTGCGCGACGCGCTTAAGCCGGCAATCCGTGCCGATCGTGAGATGACCGAGGCGGAACAGGAAATCGTCATCGACGCAGCCTTTGCATTGCTGGCAGGCTTCCTTGTCGACCTCAACCGGATTGCCGATGCCCAGGTGACTATCGCGTGGGCGAGCAGCACCATGGCGGCCAAGTGATGCAGATCCTCATTTACGACTGCAAGGAAGCCCCGCTGAACCTCCGCTTCTGTGCTCGCTTCATGAGTGGCGGCAAGATCATGCCGGTGACTGCTTATCGGCCAATCCGCGCCGAGGCCGAGGAGGTTGCCGAGGCTTTCCTGCAGACTGAGGTCGCGAAGCTGAAGGCATCCAAGGTCTCGAAGCCTAAACCCGCCACCGCGCCACTGCCGAGCGTCCAGACTCCCAAGCCGGCCGCCAGCGTCGTCAGTGATTTCGAGGATCTGCTGTGATCTATTCCGGTCCGTTCACCGGCCTGCGCCGCAACGGCTATTCGGTTATCCTGGCAGACCCGGCTTGGACCTTTGCCGTTCGATCGAAGAAGGGTGACGGCAGGAGTCCATCCAATCACTACGGCTGCATGTCGCTGGATGAAATCAAGGCGTTACCGGTCCGAGACCTTGCCGCCAAGAACTGTGTCCTCTTCATGTGGGTGATCGACACTCACCTTGAGATGGCTTTCGACGTGATCAAGGCTTGGGGGTTCAAATACAAGACTGTCGGCTTCTATTGGGCGAAGCAGAACCGTGACGGCAGTGATTTCACCGGCATGGGATATTGGACCCGGGCGAACCCTGAGCAGTCGCTCATGGCGACGATGTCAGAAGATGCCCACCAATGCTTGTTGAGCACGAACGGTGCCCCGAAGCGGGTGTCAAAGAAGGTGAGCCGTCTTATTCGCGCGCCGCGTCGTGAGCACTCGCGCAAGCCCGACGAGATCCACACCAGCATAGAAGAACTGGTCGCCGGACCCTACGTAGAACTGTTCGCGCGTAAGTCTCGGCCTGGCTGGGCAACATGGGGCAACGAAAGAACGAAGTTCGACAACCCCTTCGCCTACCTCCTGGACGGCGAAGCTTTACCCATGAAATCAACCGACAGTGGATTTGAGGATCTGCTCTGATGCGCGCCGTGCTCACTGTCCTGTTCCTGGTCGCAGTTTTCGTCGGCTTCAGCGTTGCCGCAGGTCACATCCGCATGAAGGCCACGCCGGTCGAGCCGACGAAGTGGCCGCCGCCAAAAACCGCCCACGCATGAAAGGCACCCCAATGACAACCACAGTGCTCGATGACGTCAACAGTCTCCGTCCGCTCCGAGTTGCCACCAACGGCAGGATCCGCAGCATCTACCTCAGCGGTCCGATGACCGGGTATCCGGAGCACAACTTCCCTGCGTTCCGGTACGCTGCCGCTTCGCTGCGCCGGGAAGGGCACACGGTCTACAATCCGTCGGAATATGGGTGGCCGGGCCTTCCGGAACTTTTCCCTGTCCGTGAAGCATTCGCAGCCTATAGCGACTTCATCTGCACTCGAGCCTGCTCGATCGTGCTACTGCCCGGCTGGCATGCATCCCTTGGGGTCAGCGCCGAGCTCGCGCTCGCTCGCAACTGCCGGCTGGACATCCTTGCATTTTACCCTGGCGAACCTGTCGACCTCCTCACCATATGCCCAGCCGCCGAATCCAAAACCCCTCGTGTCACGAAGGCGTCACGATGATTGATCGCATGTTCGATGAGATCGCTTTCACCTGCGACGCTTGCCCGGCTTCAACCGACTACGTCCCCAAAAGTCAGTTCGATGACCTGGTACGCGAGTCCAAGCTCGCCGGTTGGAAGATCACTCCGACCGACGATGGTTGGAGGCACCTTTGCAAGGAGTGCGCCAGCGAAACGGCGCTAGACCGAGCAAGAAGAAAATTTGGTCTAAAATAATAACGGGGATAACTTTTCAGAAAATGTGTCGAATTTGCAACACTTCGCATTGATTCAATGAATTAACAAAATGTAAATGTGACAAAATTTGGGCCACAGTTCTAAATGATCTCGTGAATTAACCTTATCGCTACGTCACGAGAACCATCTTGTCCATTTCACACCACGTTTTAAACACCATGCCGTTTGTCCAGGCTACATGCCGAGCCGGACTAGATCTGTGGTCTCCCCATACGACAGGTCGTTGGGGCCACGACACATCCACGGGTCGAGGTTATGCGAGCGCGCTGCTCGATCTCATCCGCTCTGAGGGCAACCCGATCCTGCTGGGGTGGGTCGTCCAGGCGATCATCGGCCGAGGAGACTTCGGCCCCGTTGAAATCGGTTTCTTCACGAAGCTGGCTGAAGCGACCGTGGCATCAAAGGGTGCTGGTCGCGAGGTAGAAGCCAATCGTGATGCCGGCGATGAGAGAGCCTGTGGCGATTGCGCACACCACATAGATCCAGTTTCGACCCGGCACGGACCCCGAAATTGTCCCTGGCGCCAGGAGCACGAGGGCACAGGCGCTGAAGATTGACCACGCCGTGAAAGCACTGACCGGGCTGTATAGCATCCAGTCCGGTCGACCGGCCCATCGGAAGGCGATGATCCAAACACGCTGGACGGCGATGGATGCTGCAAGGAAGAACAACCCGAGAGACAGCAGATCCTCGCCATCCTTCATGCCGCCCTTGAACGATCCGAGGGCGGCCGTCGCCCAGGTGATCGCAATCGCGACGGCTGAGCCGAGCACAAGACTCGAGGAAAGCTCGGTCATGGCATCGTAGCCGAGCCCGAAGAAAAGGGGCCAGAACGCCAGGAAGCCGACGAACATGAACCAGAAGGCTGAACTGCTGCGAAACCTTGACACGTCAGATTCCCCCTTGAACGCGCTTGAGTGTGTTTTCGGCGAGGGTGTGTCGTAGTTCCATCTGGCGGCGAGCGGCTTTGACGAGCACGTTATCCAACTTCTTCTGTAAGATGCGCTCGTGCTTCAGGGCGACAGGATCCAGAAAATCGCGAGCCTCGGCACCGGTCGGGTCACTTTCCTGTTCGTCGTGTGACTCTGTGTTCCGATGGAACAGGGACCAGATGAAGCTCATCATGCCGTCCTCTCTTTCAGGAGAGACATTACCGCGTCATAGCTCTTTACGAGTTCCGAAACGGCATTTATGGCAAGTTTCAGTTCCGAGACGCGCGCGTCGTGTAATTCCTTGTTGAGAGAACGCTCGGCGGCGAGTTCGGTTGCATGGCGGGCACGTTCTTGTGCCATTTGTTCATCAAACGCCTTGCGGGTTTGCTTTGCGTCACGCCACAAATAGACTATGATGGCCGACATCAGCATTACAGCTATGCCGAGAAGTCCCTGGGCCACCAGGTACTCGCCCGCAGTCTTCAGTGTTCCCGGGTCTGCGAGCATCCGCCATCAATCAATAGATGAATAATCAACGGATGAGAGGTATACCTCTCATACTCCCAGGCCGCAATCGTTTTCGCCCGTCAGGCTTCGTCGATGTAGACGTACTCGGTGCGGGAATCCCTGCGCCGACCCTCGGCTGTGAAGGTGAGTGTCTGCCACTCGTCGAGCTTCATGTCGTAGGCACCTTCGACCTTGAGGTGCACGTAAGGCATGAAGAGATTGCGGTTGCGTCCGTGGCGGTTCTGCGCGACGAACCGCAGCGAGCCGTGCAACTCGACCTTCGAGGAAATGATGCGGCGATAGCTCTGTTCGCCGACGTTGTAGGTGAGGACGAGTGCGGTCGCCATCGTTAGGTCCGGCGCGTTGTCCAGGACATATATACGGCCGGAGACTTCGTCGATCTCGAAGTTCGTCGTCAGGTCGATCGGCGTGCCGGACTTGTATGCTGCGATATCCGACAGCGCTCGCAGACCGGTGGGTGCGGCCGACGACATTCCAAGCTGGTAATAGAGTCCGCGGCGGACAATCAGTGTTTCACTTGCGGCACTCGCAGCCGACTGCAAGATCTCGATCGGATCGCCTCCGTACCAACGGGCGAGATTTTCAGTCGTGATGTTGTCGGTGCTGAACTTGACGGTGTGGGTTTCGTTCACGATCGGAGCTTCGACCGCTACTTTCTGCCCGCCGATTGAATCGTAGCTGGCAACGGTCGTGATGTCGCGCGTCTTCTGGAACTGCAAGGTGTTCCCGACATACGCTTCACCCTCGGAATCCATTGTTCCCGGGGCGAAGCGTCCGAAGAAGACGTCACCTTGGCCAAGGATGAGTTCTGTGTGCTCGACAGGCATATTGCACCCTCACTTCTTCTCGATTGTGCAAGCCTTGTCGTCCGGCTTGGCGTAGCATTCGCGGACCTGGTCGTACCAACGGCGGGACGCTTTCAGCCTACCGTTGGCCGATGACAGTGCTCGCAGCGCCCCTGCGGCCACGAGCCGGGCATCCTGACCCTCATGTATCGTCGGCGCAGACACCGGGCTCATGAGGTCAGGCGCCACGGGCAAATGACGTTCAATCGGAGGGGAGGAGTGAGCGCAGGCGACGCACGTCATCGCTATTGAGAGTGCAGCGAGTATCCGGCCGCTCGGCCAAAGCCTTCTCGTAGTCATCAATCTTGTCCTGGTTGGCGGCGGCGGTCTGCTCGATGTCGCGCTTTTCGTCATCGGCAATGGCGGCGAGAGCGTTCGCGATGTTCAGGTCCGCCTTGGTCGCGGCGATCTCGGCCTTCAGCGCTGCGACATTGTCGATGGCCGCTTGGTCACGCCGGCCGTAGACGTAGCTCCCGGCACAGGCTGCGATAGCCAAGCCGACAAGCACCACGGCCTGACCGAGTCGAGTCGACAGGAATGCAAGAGCGGCACCCATGTCAGATACCGGAAACGCAAAGCTCGGCCTCGCCGATGCGCGAGGTGTCACCCATCTCGCGTCGATTGACCAAGCCGATGATCATCCTGCCGCCTGCCTTGTTGAAGGCGGTCGCGGCGTTGCAACTGGCGACATACTGGCCTGCCTGGCCGAGACGCGCGGCCGTCGACTTGCACGCGTTACCGACGCCGATGTTCCACGACAGCGAAACCATCATTGCCTGCCACGCAACCGGCTTGGTTTCGAAGCCCGGGATGCAGCGCTTGAGGCCCGGGTAGAATTCGTTGGCGAGGCGACCCTGAAGACGGCGATCGCAGCCTGCGGGCGTCTCGACCATGCCGGGTGACACGTTCTTGGTATCGCCGTCGCAAATCGTCCACACTGGCGGCCGTGCGATCCGGTCGTAATAGGCGCGGAGCTCGCGCCCCTCCCACGGCTTGATCAACGTGGTGGCAGCGAGCACGACCGAGGATGGCATTGCCGGCTCACCTGACTTGGTGACGTACCAGACGCCTCCGATCGCCGTCGAGATCGACATCACGGCGGCGACAGCGGTCTTGGCCCGCTTACTCGACTGGATCTTTTGGGTCGGCATTGGAGACACCTTTCTGGGCCACGAGGCGGGCGAAAAACGCAGCAGCGACGGTCAGGCCGGTCACTGCCGAAAAGAGGGGTTGGGAAATTGGGAGGACGCCGCCGATGAGCGGCCAGGCGGCTTCGAAGCCCGATAAGATCGCGGCCACGAGCATGAGCCGGACGCTCCATGCCCTGCGCAGGATCACATGCCAGTTGTCGACGAGTTTCATAGAGCCGCCATCAGTTGATTTTACGTGTATATACCACTGTCAGTTGATTTTTACCACCAGTCGATGACGCAGCCGCCGTCGACACCGAAACCTTGAGGCGTGATCGAGTTCTGACCAGCCTTACCGAGGATGACAACGAGTGTTGCGTTGGGAAGAACTTGCGGATCACCAATGTCGAAAGTCTTCTCGACGTAACCGGCACCGCCGCCGCCCTTTTCAGACCCGTACCCTGAGGTGCCGAGCGACGGTACAGGTACGCCACGCGTCGGTGTGGCTGGAAGCCAGCCGACGGTCCCGGTCCCATTGACATCACCTCCGGTCCCAACGCCACCAGCGCCGCCGTCGGTGTTGCCCGATTTACCTTGTCCGCCCGTCGCCTTCATGCCTAGTGCATCGATCCTGGACTCTGTGCCGGCCGTGCCATAGGCACCACCCGCGCCGCCAATGACGCCGTCGGTGCGATTACCTCCACCACCTCCACCCGTCATGCGGATGCGCAACTTATTGAAAGTGGAAGGCAGCACCACATTGTGGGTACCGTTGGTCCACAACTCGATCGAGCCGGGCTCGACAGGTTGGATGGCCTTCATGAAATGATGGACGATCCTGCTCATGGGAAGCCTTCAGATTCCGAGCGTCGCACCGGCAATCCAGATTGCATCGGCCTGTTCAGCACTCATGTTCTGGGCAGTCAGGAAGGCCTCTACGAACCGGTGATGGCGGTGGAACTCCGTCACGCTGCTCAACAGCATCTCAGCTTCGAAACGATCGTCGACCGGCAACGTCGCGATGAAATCGACGAAAGGTTGGGGGAGGGTGCCGGTTCGAACTGCCGCCAAGGCATCGACCTGGGAAATTATCCCTTGCTTGGCTGCGATGGTGAAGAATTGCCAGCGAGAGAGTGTCTCGGGCACATTGGGAACATCGATCTCGACGTCATAGACGGTCTTGATTACGCCGTTCTCAAACAGATAACTCGGCTCGCCAACCCGGTGGAATCCTTCCGGTGCAACGAACGGCTCGACCACAGCGAGCCCGACTTCGTTCAAATCGGCGGCCGTCCACAGTTGTTCGATGTTTTCGGGATAAAGCACGCCGTCGTCATCAGGGAGGCGCTCACCGAGCCAGGGTTGCATGGTGTCAATTCGGAAAAGCATGGGGTTTCCTATCTCAATGCCATAGCGACGCCTGAATACGGGCTGACGCTGGTACTCGGTGTTGCAGTGATCGAGACGCTGCCACCGCTTGCCGATTGCAGACTCGCGCCGCTATGACGGGCCTGCGTCGAGCCAATCACCGCATCTACGTCCTCCGTGAGACCGGTCCACGACCATGAATAGGCGCCGGTTTGATAGCCAAGCGCATATCCGAACATCAGGGCGCCGGCCGACACGCCGCTCATGGATAGATTCAGGGGGCTCGTGCCGGTGCTGGCCGTCGCGACGGGAGTCAAGCTCTTCAGCTTTTTGGCTGACCAAACCGTACAGCTTGCGCGAACCATTGCGGCACTGAAGGTCACTGTAACATTGGCAGTGGTATTGCTGCCAAGCGGAGGCACGGTGATGACGTAGAACGCCGCCGTAGCGAAGGAATTGGCTTCGAGACGCACTTTCTGAACGCCCGATATGGCGTTCCAAACCACCGACGAAATCGTGCGGGTCGCTGCCGACATACCGCCTACTGCGACAATGAGGTACTGCGTTTCGGTCGAGGCCGGCACAGTGGCGCTGAAGCTATATGCCGACGCACCCGCCGAACTGCTAGCTGAGCCGAGGAGGCTGTAGCTCGGAAGCGATTTCCGTTTGCGGACGCGTGCGATCAAGCCTGGGAGCATCAGCCCAGCCCACTTGCGCTAATCGAAAGCTGAATTTCGTTCGTTGCCGTGCAGCGCCAGTCGATGATCGTGATTGCGTTCGCAGCGCTGGCAATAGCCTCGGCAGTCTGGCCGTCCCACTTGTAATAGGAACCGTAGGCAAGGGTGCGCCCGCCCGTGGCGTCTTGCTTGATCCGGAAAAAACCCGTTTCTCCGACAAACGGAGCGTTGGATGGGTTCGCCAATGTGGCGTTGGTTGACAGAGACGCTAGCTCGAAATTCCAGCCAGCGGCGAAATCCGGCGTGATGGTTGAACCGGATACCAAGTTGACGACGGCCGCCGCCGCTCGCGCTTTGTCGGCGGTTATGACTTTGTCAACAGTGCCGGCTGCAAGTTCGGCCGCCGTGCCGATGTTCTTCGAAGCGGCACTGCCAAGCGTCGGTTTGTTGTCCAGCGCATTGTAGTCGGTCGTGCCGGCCGGCCCGGTTGAGCCCGTGTCACCCTTGTCGCCCTTCGGGCCAGTGGCGCCCGTCGCGCCGGTCGAGCCCGTGTCGCCTTTCGGGCCCTGGATGCCTTGGTCACCCTTCAGACCCTGAGGGCCTTGGTCACCTATATCACCCTTCGGGCCCTGGATGCCCTGGTCACCTTGGGGCCCTTCGTCCCCCTGATCACCCTTAGGACCGGTCGGCCCGGCCGGGCCGATGTCGCCGGTATCGCCTTTGTCACCCTTGCCGAACGGGATACCAGCGGACCAACCGGATACACCCTGACGGATGTACAGGTTACCTACATCCGTCGCTAAGAATGAAAAGCCAGCCGCCGCGCCATCGTAAGTTGAGCGGTCAGCAAGCAAACCGGTCGCATCGACGGTGAACGCTTCGCCGCGGTCACCCTTGTCACCCTTTGGACCCGTAGCACCGGTTGCACCTGTTGCGCCCGTCGATCCCGTATCGCCTTTGTCGCCCTTTGGCCCCTGCGATCCCGTATCGCCTTTGTCGCCCTTGGGCCCCTGTGCGCCAGTATTACCCTGTGGACCTTGCGCGCCGGTCGCGCCGGTCGCGCCCGTTGCACCGGCCGGCCCCGGGTCGCCGCTGTCTCCCTTGTCACCCATCGGGTATACGTTGAGAGACATGATCGTGTCGGCACCGGGAACGCCGCTGACGCCGATCACCTCAAGCGGAATGGTGCGATAGGATCCGGCGCCGATTGGCACACCGTACCGGCACATGATCCATGTGGTGACGTCGGTCGTGTCGACGAGATGCAGAAAACCCTTGTTGCTGGTCGTAGACGTCGCAATGACGGCAAGCCAAGGCGCAACGTCGTTGCCTTTGGAATCGGTGGTTGAGATCAGCAGGAAGGTGGCGGATTCCGCGTCGATATTGTCGAGCCGGAACTTGCCGCTGCCCGGATCGCCTGATGTGGCATTCGGGTCATATTCGAACGTGAACGACGCCGTGTACCCCTCGCGCGGCATGAAGGAATCCGCACGGATGACTGCGAACTTGTCGTCCTCGGTCGCGCCCGTCGGATCATAGACCGGCATGAGTTCATTGCCGTTTATGACCGCCTTCGGGGTTTTCGTGCTGACTTCCATCACTCACCTCGGTAGGGGAAGCGAGCGCGGATGTCGGCAATCTTGTCGATCCAATCGGATCGCTTGGCCTCGCCGCGCTGAAACTTCATGAAGAGCGGGTCGGCCTCGGCAACCATCGCCTCGGCACGAGCCTGCTTTTGGATGGCATTGAAGGCCGCATCGGATTTTTCCTGCTCTTCATCCGTCATTGGACGAACGTTGCGCGCCAGGCTGAAACCCCGCTTCGGATGGTACGCCGCCGTGATGTCACCGATGACCTGGGTGGCCGGGTCGGCATCCGGAACAATGGAGGTCACTTCATGCCAGCCGTGCCTCTCGTGGTCCTCCTGCGAAAGCAGATGGAAGCCGGTCATGTTGCCGAATTCGGTGGGCAAGCTATCGCGCACCTCGGCAACGGTGTTGCCCTTGAGTCTGACGTAGCGGGTGACCCTCATTGCTGTCCTCAGGTGTACTTGCCGAAGACGGTAGCGCCGCCGTCGTGGGTCCAAAAGATCATGAAGTCAGTGCCGAGCGCGCGCGGCGAGCGAACGGGTGTCGACTGGAACGTACCGTCGGCCTTGCACCACTGAATGGCGGGCCAATTGATCGTGCCGGTTCCACCATTGACGAGCTCGAGGAACATGTCCCCGACTACTCCTGCAGCCGGCCAGCCGGTAAAGGCGATCGTGAGCGCGCCGCCCACGGTGAGTTTCTTGGCCGATCCGCGACCGCGATCGAGCGTCACGGTCCCGGTCAGGATCGTGCCGTGATCGACATAGCTTTCCGTGTAATCGCCGTTCGGAATCGCCCACTTCGCACCGTCAAAGGTGAGAGCCCGGTTCTGCTGCGACTTGATTTTGGCGGTCCAGCCGGTCTTCGGCGTGACCATGTACCAGGCGCCGTTATCGCGAATGGCGATCTTGGTATCGTTGACGCCGCCACTGACAATATAGATCACACCGTCGGTCGGCGAGGCAGGTAGCGCTCCTATATCATCAACTGTCAGTTGAGAAATAGCCGAAGCCAACAGGAGGTTTACGTTCATCCACACGTCCCACTCGCCGGCGCCCCGGTCGGCGTAGGCTTGCAGTCCCAAACCCGGTAAGACCCTCGGGTCTGCGCTCATCGGTGATCTCCGTGGATTCCGTAACGTAAGCTATGTAGCATAGACATGGCAGTGAAGCCACATCCTCAGGTTCCGTAATCGATGCCGTAGCGGATGCCCCAGCCGGAAGGGCTCAACTGTATGAGGATTCGCCTCACGACAGTTGAAAGTGACTGGAAACCATCACGCTCCGAGAAGATTTTGACGTAGAAGGCAGTGTCCACCAGGACGATTCCGAAATCGGCCATCGGGATATGGAACGACGTTCCGGTGATCCCGCTGTAGTCCTGGATGATGGTCTCCATGTCCTCCGCGACCAACTGAATGCGCGTCGTCTGGCCGTCCTCCGGAAGCACGTCGCCGTCGGTCCAGCGCAATACCGTCGAGGTTTCCTGAAGGCGGTTGCGCCGGCTCCAGGTGAGGTCAAGGCCGTCGGCCGCAGACGCCAGCACGGTCAGCGTTTCATCCTTGCCGTTGAGCTTCACGTTCGCCGGCCGGTAGGGAAGGTAGATACGATCGCTGAGGGTGACGGTCTGCACCGGCGCGTTCTCAATCTCGAGCTGATCGATCGAGGTCTTCGGCAGGAGCTTGTAGTTGACCGTTTCGCCATCGGAGCGGGCTGTGCCGTCATTCACGGTCGAGCGAGGGTCCATGACCCAAATGCGGGCACCGGCGCCCCAAGCGAGCGGGATGGTATCCAACACGCCGCGACGCAGGATGAAAGATGACTCCGACAATTCCTCGACGGCGCACATCTCGAAAACCGTCGGATCATCCGGGTTTTCAATCAGCACCGTGAACCCGACCTCAGGATTGCGGCCGCTATAGGAACTGACGGGATAGATGTTCGACTGGTACTCCACCGGCAGCGACGACGACAGCACGCCGTAGCCTTGCTTGTCGACCGAGCACACGCTGATGAAACGCATGTTGCCTACGATGTCGGTCTGGAGTGCGGCGACATCGATCGTCTTGACGTCCGACTCGTGCGAGCCGCCAAGGATTAGAGCTCGGCACTCGGGATACTCGATCGCCTGGGCGAGGTTGTCGCCCATGCCGGTCGCCAGCAAATAGTAAGGCGCGGTGTCCAGCCTGCTATAGGGCAGGGGCTCTGCCTCGCTGCTGGGGTCGGTCCACTGCGTCGGCGGGGCCGTGTACACCGCATCGGCGAAACCAAAGATGTCCTCGGTGACGGACAGGACAATGCCGGGCGTACCCGGGACGCCGTATTCCACGGAGGCCACGCGCACGTAGGCCGTCTCGATGCCTTTCGAGGGCCAGTGGAACCGAAAGACGTCGCCCGCCTTGGTTGCCCAGAAGCTGTGATCCACAGTGATCGTCGCTCCGAAGAGCGGCGTGGCCGCGTTCTGAACGTCGCGCTCGGCGAGCCTGGACGCCAGATCGGCATCGCGAACGCCGTAGTAATTCCTCGAGTCCGAGACGATCGCGCCTTGGATCTGGATATTGAAGTCGGCGTGCGCGGTGACCGTCGCATCCTGCTCGGTCTCGGGATCGGTGTAAGTCACCACGATCTCATTGACGGTTTCACCCCAACTTTTGCGTTGGAAGTCCGTCATGGTCGCGTTGTCTGGCGAGATAGTGCGAAGGTTGTCCTCGTCGTAGTCCTTGCGCAGCAGCCTCAGATAGAAAAGCCCGGTACGCGGATCTAGACCGATCGATCCGGAAATATGGTCGAGGATCTCGCCGACAAAATCCTCGATCGTCGCCGACGCCGTCCACTGCAGCGATATGCCGAACTCCTCGTCGCGCAACGTCTGGGCGGACAGGAGGAAGGAGTCGACGTCGAGGATATAAGGACTCGCCCCCATGCCCCAATCGACGTTGGTCAGGCACTCATAGATGATGTGGGCCGGATTGGCGTTCTCCCCGATCATGGAGTTGGAATCGAGGCCGCGCGGCTTGCGGGTGACGTTGGTCCAGACCGACGGGACATTCGGATTGTTCGACCCCCACTTCCACCCATTGAAGGTCTTGTTTCCTTTGACCGTGCCGCCGACGCCGATTATCTCGCCAAACGCCTTGCCGAAGGAGTTGGCAACGGCGCTCGCCGAGTCGACGCCACGGAAGAAGAGGGCGCAGATGCCCCGGAAGCCCGGGAGTTCGTTCGGATCGCCGACGGGGGAGAAGTCGCCAATATCAGTCGCGGGTTTGGTGTTTGCCAGTCGGACGGCGGCATTCTGCGTCAACAGTTGCGTGTCGGTACCAAGGTAACCTTCGACCACGCCGACGACGCCGCCACCCTCCTTGTCGCCGCCAAACAGGCCGGGCATCGAAACGTTCTGCGACATGTTGGTCGACATCTTGGAGAAGACGGCAACCTTCTTTTCCGAAATCCATATGGCGTTGATGGAATCCACCGGCCCGCGGCAGATCGCGTAGTGGATCGAGAGGTAGTAATCGGCAACCTGCGTTTGAGCTTGACCCTTGCCGCTCTTACCCATTGGTTTCGCTCCGCAGCTTTAGGGTGTGTTCGATGACCTGGACGGCATGGGCATCACCGGTTTCGAGCAGTACGCGAGCCGAGACACCTTCCTTGAAGGCTTTCCGGACATCGAAGCCGCGTCGCTCGAACCACATCTTCACCCCGGCCGGGCAATGACCCGCATTGCGGATGTCCCGCATGGTGATGATCAGACCGTCGATGTCTTCGTCCTTGAAGTCTGCCATCAGTTCACGAACCTCGTGACGACGCGCTTGTCGCCGTACCAAAGGATGTTCGGCCCCTGGACGGTCAGAGTGCCGAATACGACAGGGATAGGTCGGCCTGCCTCGACTGTGGGATTTTCCAGGTCGGTGGCGGCAGTAGGCCGTTGCTTCTTCGCCTTCGGCATGATCGCGTAACTGATCACCTGAAGCGCAAGGCCAATCAGAAGGCTGATGAGAAAATTCATCGAATTACCTTACGTGAATATGGTCACGTTATTGATAGGATTTGTTTTCGGAATCCACAAGCATCCACGGTAATTATTGATGTTGTTGTGGATGTTCTTGCAATCCGCGACATCATGCTTGCAGCCTGGGAAGACCGAAACGCTCAGTCCGACGGTGTCGGCATCGATCAACCCGGAGAGCTTCAGCGTCACCGAGCCGCCACTTCTGGTGATGCCGTAGATGCTTCGGGTCTGGAAACGATCCTTCCTGTCCGTCCACTCCACCATGCCCTTTTGAAAAGCGCTGTCAGGCAGATCAAATGCGGGGGAGGGGGTGACGGTCATCAGATTGCCACCGGGAACCGCGGCAACCGTGCCTGGGCGCGCAATCTTCGCGGCCTTGCAGGTCGAACCGTAGAGATGGACTCGGCACCCGTACTGGTAGTTCCCCTGCAACCCGGGCCGCTGCATTGACAGGCTGATCGGGTCGCAACTCAGGGTCGCCAGGATGTCGTTTTCGTCCTCCGCACAATTGAGGACGCGTCCGGTCCAGGATGCGAGGAACTGCTTGTCCCTGTCTTCAGAGTGACCTTGAAAGATCACGAGGTTGATCACGTAGCTCGGCGGGAAGGCCCGAAACAGCGCCGGGATTTCGAGATCCTGACCCATGAAAATCTTCAGCGAACTCTTGTCCATGGTTCCGCTGATGATGATCTTGTCGCTTTTAATCGGCACGGACTTGTAGATTACATTGGTGCCGAAAGGACCGGGGATCACAATGTCCTGTTCTGCATTGGTGTAATAGAAAAAGTCGGTCGCCTTCGGCCCAATCTGGAAACGAAACAACTGAATCGGTGAGCCGTTACGACGACTCTCTTCGTAACGATCGAAGCTCATCAGGCAATCTCCACGGGATTTGTTGCGATCACGACCGGCGAGCCGTTGATGTAAAGCTGGTCAGGATCATCGAAGGCGTCGTCATCCAACGAACGGGTCGTCAGGTCGAAGGTCGCCACCTCCTCGCTCTGCCAGGCGATCGAGAGGATGTCGGTGGCAAACCGGCACCGCGGAAGCCAGCAAACCATATCAACGTCGGCAGCGAGCAAGCCGGCCGGCAGAGGTAGGGTAAAATTGATCTGCGTGGCCTGGTCCAGAACGACCGGCACCATGCTATCGATCTGCACCGGCACGATCGTACCGGTGCGCGTGATGAAACAAAGATTGCCGAAGCCAGGGACGCCATTCAGCGTCGACACGTCCGTGGTCTTCACCTTGATCGAGGTCGCGCCGGTGGCGAACGGTTCACTCAGGGTGAGGTCGTTCTCCCATGAAGGTTGAAAGAACGCTCCGCGTTGCCCCTTTGCCCGGAAGAAGAAGCGCCGGACGTCTTCCGCATCGGACCGGGTCCGAGCGAGATACGTCGCCTTCATGGTCTTCACAGGGAACTGGTTCGGCATGAAGGTTTTGATCCGACCGAAGTCGAAGTCGAGCAGGTCAACCTTCACCTCGTTGCCGATCTCGATCGCCGACGCCCAATTCGGGCGTAGCGTCAGTACCTCGAGGCCGAGGTGTGAGAGCGGTCCACCCCTGATGCTGTAGTCCAGGCCGGCGTCACCATAGATTTCAGTGGCGGGGTCCACGGCGAAATCTATGGCATACTCGCTCACGTCGTCGGTCGTACGCTTAGACGCCAAGGTGGTTGACAGTCTCCCGAGCCGGAGCGGAAACAGCCGGCCGTTGGTACCGCCATTATCGAGGCCGACGAGAACATGCACGGTGTTGCCTGAGACCGAGACCACTTCGGCGGCGCGGCTGTTGTTGCCGATCTTCAAGCCGACGAATGCGCCCGTAACCAGCCACCCCGGTACTGAATCGACCGTGAAAGTGTCGCCGAAATTTGGAACATTCGAGGTGATGTTGACGAAGTCGGTCAGTTCCGGAATGGCAAACCGCAGACCTTGGTTGTAGGCGATCTTGGTCTTGAGGGCGCGCAGGGTGTCGCCGTACGGATTGCTGGTGTAGGAAAGCGTCTTGCGAGGCGACATGCGCGCGGCGCGTCGCTGCTCGAGTCCGGAGCGCGACGTCAGGATATCCGTTTTGAACTCGTATGCGACTGTATACGTCGACGACCAGTTCGGCAGGATCTCGATATATTTGACGTCGCTCGGCAGGCTCATGATCAACCCAGGATGTTGCGGATCTTGCTCTTGTTGTTGCGGATGAAGTTGAACATGGTCTGTTGACCCGGCTCGGAGGCGAGGCCCTGTGAGACCATGTCGCCTGCGTCGATCGTATTGATGATCTTCAGATCGACCTTGCCGGGCTGGCCGCCTTGGGCACCCTTGCCGCCGTTGAGGACGTTGCGCGGGTCATCCTGCGTGAGCACCTCTTCGCCCTTCTTGAGGATGGCCGGCACTTCATCGGGCGTCAGACCCGGCAGACCCCCGGTGTGGAAGCGCAGGGCACCGGCGAAAACTGCCGGGTTGACGCTACGGGTGACCGCGCCGCCACCGACCATGCCGCCAGTATGGAACATCGAGGCCGGGGCCAGTCCGCCCCCACCGCCGCCGAGCAGCCCGAAAGACTGAAGCGCATTGAGGATCTGCTGTTCGATGATCATCTGGCCGATCTTCATGAGGAAGTTGGCCGCAAAGTTCAGGAACGCGTCCTTCAGAGCCTCGGTTGCCTTCTTGCCGTCACGTAGACCGGACAGGAAATCACCGAAGATATTGCCAAAGCCGCTGGCGAAATCGCGCCAGATGCTATCCATTTGCCGCGAGTTCAGCCCGAGAAGATTGACGTTGCTCGCGGCCGTCCGCATGTTGAGCGACATCTTGGCCGTGCTGGCGGCAACCTTTTCGATCGCAGCATTGGCCTGCGCCATGTCGGCGCCGGACAACGTCCCGGCGAATTCCTTGGCAGCGGGAATGGCATCGTTGATTTTGCCGGTCAGTTCCTCGATGCGCCCCTTGGCTGCACCCATGGCGTTCTGGTCGCCTTCCTTCTGGGCAACGAGGAACTTCTGGTATTCCGCCGCGCGCTCGCGATCCAAGGCGGTCAAGGTCTGGATAGCATCCTTCGCCGCCTTGTTCTTCTCGTCTTCGGCGTGCTTGGAATCCCACTGCTTGCCGAGCAGTTCGGTGCGGCGCTTGATATCCTCCTCGGTAAGATTGACGCCCTTCTTCAGAGCATCGTTCTTGAGTTCCTGGATACCCTTCTCAATGAACGCCTGGCGGGTCGACACCTCTTTGCCGTCGATTTCGGCCTGGATAAGGTCGTTGCCGCGCTTCACGGAGTCATCGAAGTCTTCCTGAGCCTTAACCTTCTTCTCGGCGGCCTTGATCGCGCGATCCTGCGTATCGCCGTTGTCGCCGGTCTCGAAAAGAGCAGCTTCCTTGTTGCGCCGGGTAGAGTTGATGCCGTTGTTGTCCCCGGCATGGCTCCGAATTGCATCGGCGACATCCTTATCGGTGCCGGTCTGCAACGCCTTGAGGATATCCCCGGGCAACTTGCCGTAGTTGTGGACGATCGAGGCCAGAACCGCCTTCTGATTGTCGTCGAGCTCGCTGAACTTCTCCGGGCCGATCTGCTGCGCCAAGTCGGAAAAATAGCCACTGATACGGCGAGTAAGGTCGCGAACGGCATCGTCCAGGGAAACGACCGATTCCTTGGTAGTTGCTGTGACCGAACCGTCCGCGCCCGTCATTGTGTCGGAGCCGTAACCAACACGGTAGTGGTTCACGTCCCAATAGGCATTGGTCTTGAAGCCTTCAAACGTGCTGATGAGCTTGGCGGATTTGCCCGCCGCGTCATTGAAGGCACCGAGATCCTTGCGTAGGCTGTCGATGTCAGCCGCAGCCTTGGCAGCATCCTTCAGGCCGTTCAGTTCTCGCGACAATGCCGCGAACTGATGCACGTCGAGGTTCGCCTGCTGTGCATACCTTTCAAGGGCGGCCCGGGCCTTCTCGAAGATGTCGTCGATCTCGGCCTCTTTTTTGAGGGCCTTCATCTGATCGGCGAGGGCCGGTACCTTCGACTTCAATTCGTCGAGCGCAGAAGTATACGCCTCCTGAGCTTCAGCGGCCTTTTTGGAGTTATCTACGATCTCCGCTTGGGCATCAGACAAGCCGAGTGTCGCACTGGTGGCCTCGGTAATCTTGCCGCTGAGAGCATCGACCACGCCTTGTTGGTTGGCCGCAGCATCCGAGGCCTCTCTGCTTTTGTCGGCAGCGTTCTGCAACTCGAGCGAATAAGCCTTTACTCCTTCGACATTGCTGGCTTCTGCAATGGCCTCCAGCTTCTTTTTGTACTCATCGATGTTTCCACCGAGCTTGATATACTCCTGCTCAAGGGCACGAAGCTGGGCCATCTGGTCATAACCAGGCGTGGCTTTAAATTCGCTGGCAAACTGACCGGTCGACAACGTCGAAATACCCCGACCCGTCGTCGTCTCGTTCGCCTTACGGCTCTGCTCGGCGACCTCCTTCAGCGCAGCGAGTGTGGCTTCGGCCTGCGTTTTGGTGACACCGACAATCTTCGCAGCCATATCGCCAACGGCACCGCTCGCCGCCACGTAGGCTGCGCGGACGGCTTCCACCTGTCGCCGATGTTCGTCGATCGCGGTCGTGGCCTGGTCAACGCGAGTGATCCACTGTGTGACGACCACGCCGGCAATGGCCGCGATGATGCCCGGGATTCCTCCGAAGGCCGCCGACAATCCCCTCGCGGCGACGCTCAAAGCCCCGACAAGGGTGGTGGCGCCGCGCATGGCGCTCATGAAGGCGCCGATATTGCCGATCAGACCGAGGAAAGTTGCACCGATCTTGCTTACGGTGCCGGCGAACTGGAGCCCGATGATCGCACCGAGCACGAGCTTCAGTTGGTTGAAGTAGGGAATGAGCGCCGTCAGTGCTCGCACGACGGTACCAGCGGCCGACCCGATTGCCAGGAAGAAGTCTCGACCCTCACGACTCTGGAAGTACTCCGTCATTCTACGGAGACCGTTTGTGAAGGCGTCGATGAAGCCACCCTGCCCGATTTGCAGCAGGGCGTTGTACGTGGCGTTCTGGAACTGACCGATCGCGGTCGTGGTGGTTTTCAGAGATTCAGGAAGCTGCGAGCCGAACTTCCGATCCAAGGCATCGGCAAATTTGAGCATGGTGTCGCTGTCGGCGAGCACCTCACCCTTCTTCATCATCTTGTCGAGTTCGGCCGTGGACACGCCGATCGCGTCAGCGAACAGAGCGAAAGCGCCCGGCAACCGGTCACCCAATTGACGACGCAGTTCCTCAGACGAGACTTTGCCCTTCGAGATCATCTGCTCGAGGGCGAGGAAAACGCCATTGGTCTGATCGACCGAGAGCTTGCTGACTCGCGCCGCCTCGGCCACGGAAGTGAAGATCTTCCGTGTGTCGGCCATCGTGAAGTTCGAAGTCTTTGCTGCAATGGCGAACTTGGAATACTGGTCCGACAACGTGTCGAACGAAATGCCAAGGCGTGCCGCCTGAGCGTTCAAATAGGCCATCTCGTTTTTGATGGCCCCGCCGTCCTGGTTGAACACTACACCCAAGCGGTTCTGCGCCGCCTCGACGGTCCGATAGGCTGCAACGACCTGACCGAGGGTGCTGATCGCCGATTGAAGGCCGACGTAGCTCGCGGCAAGAGAAAGAACCTGCCCGCGCAGGCGCTGAACAAGGTCGAGAGCTTCGCGTGAGCTATTTCCGGCAGACTGCAAGCCAGAACCGGCACGCTGCGCCGCAGAGCCAAGACTGCTGAGACCTCCGGCCGCCTGCGATGCAATCGACGGCACGTTGCGCAGTGCGTTGGCCGTCTGGTTTGAAGCGTTGGCGAGTGGCTGAACTTGCGTGGCGGCCCGGATGAACTGCGAGAACGTGCTCTGAGTCTGTCCCCGCAGGGCATTCAACTGAACAGCCTGCGCCTGATACGACTGCGTGAGCTCGGCGGACCGTGCCTTGGCGAGCAGGAAATCGCGAGCAAGTTCCTCGGTCGGCGCAGAGGTGGTCGCCATTTCTCGGCCGAGCGCCGTCGCAGCGCGCGCGGCGGCCTCCATGGCATTCTTGGTGACCTGAAGCGCAGCGGCCTGCGCCTTGTATGCGGCAAGATCCTGCGCCGCCTTTCCGCCACCGGCCGCAGCCGTCTGGGCGCGGGCTTGCGTCGGGTCGATGATGGGACCGACGAAGTTGCTGGCATTCTGCGTGCTGGACGTCTGGCGGGAGAGAGCGTCCTTGACCTTGTTGATATTGGCGGCGGCGGCGTCGGACGCCTCGCTGACCTTCCTGAGGTTGATTTCATTGACGCCGAGGGCGGCACCTGCCTGGTTGGCAACGGTCGCCATCTCCTTGAGCGCAAGTTCGCTCTGATGAAGAGAGCGGGTTTCCGCGTCGAGAGACGTCTCAAGTCGGTCGAGCTTACCGGCGAGATCGGCCTGCTCTGAAGCGGCCACCTTGTATGCACCGGAAGCAGCCTTCACCGCGAGATTGGACTCGTTTACCGTCTGCGTCCACTGCTTAACGGATGCCGCGGATGCTTCCATCTGCTGACGGGCGGCGGCGACGTCTCCTGCGAGCAAGGTAGCAGCCGAGTCCTTGGCCGACTTCGAGGGCTGGACGATATCCTTCCCGTAGCTCACACCGTTGCTGGTGGTCAGCCTCGTGCGAGCAAGCTGGTCATTGTACTTCTTGAGAGCGGCCTCGGCCTTGGCTAGCTCGGACGCGTCGTCCCGCTGTGCCTTCTGTGCGGCCTTTAGGCTCTCCGTATTCTGCTTGCGGAGATCGGTTTGCTTTTTCAGTTCGGCATCGAGTGAGCCAGCCTTGCTGTTGGCCTCCTGGCTTGCCGTGACCAACTTCGTGAGTTCGGTGACGGACTCCGCAACGCTGGCCTTCAACTTGTCGACGGTCGCAGCGGCCTTGTCCATCTGGCCGGCGATCTTGGCAAGGGTCTGGAGACCTTTTGATTTGGCCTCCAGTTCCCCCAGGTCTTTCGCGAGGTCGCCGACGACACCACCAGCTTTGGCACCATTGGCACCAATGTCGCCGAGCGCTCCCTTCAAATCCTTCAGGCTGTCGGTGATCAGTTTCGCCGCCGACGATGCCTCGTTTTTCAAACGGACTACGAGGGCGACTTCTTTCTCAGCCATTGTCCTGAAGCCTCTTCAGCGTTTCGTTGAACGCCTTCGTGGCGTCCGGCTTCCCCGACAGCATCGGAGATACGACAGCGGAAACCGCCTGGTACGTCAGGATCGCTTCCGTTCGCAGGCGGGATATCTCCCGCTCACTTACGATCAGCGCTTCCGCCTTCACCCAACCGAGGGGCATGTCGGCGGCAGCGGAGTGTCCATATTCAATGAGCAAGCTGACCTGCTCGCGGGCACTCCAAATCCAGTCGTCTAGCTCAAGGACTTCATGGTTCCCGTGAGCCCCTTGGTGATCCGGGCGACGGTTTCCGCTAGCTTTTTTGGGCCGCCGACCGTCGCTACGGTCAGACGCGCGATGTTCTCCAGCGCATCGATCTGGACGTCGATCGGCAGGCTTGCCGCCACCTCGATCATCTCCGGCTCATTCGCCGAGAGGGCGATTGCATGAGCCGCAGCGGCCGGGGCATAGCGGATGATGTCCATGCCGACATCAATCTGGCTTTCGGTCGACGGACTGCTGACGAAGCGCCTGAACAGCGGTTCGATCTGCTCCCGATTGACCTCGACCAGTTGAACGATGTCGTTGAAGGAGAGGCCGCGGACGACGAAGCTGTCGTCCGCAACCTTGACCGTGTAGGTCGGAAGCCGAAGATCTTTCAAAGCCATGGCAGGGTGAGCCTTTTCAGATCTTCAGGTCAGAGGCCGCCCGGGCGGCCGTCGATATAGAGGGCCTCCATATCGGGGCGCTTGAGGATGTCGAGCGTGAAGGGCAGGGCCAGCAGGGCGTCGCCGATCAGATCGAAATCTCCGTTCGGCGACAACGAAACGTAGGGCAGGAAATAGTCCTGGTCTTTGCCGTGGGCATTGGCCGACACGTAACGCAGGGCACCCTCGATCGGCGTCGAACCGGAAACCGTCCTGTCGCGGGTGCCGCTGTTGGTGGTGTAGCCCGCCGTAAGGTCGTCACCATCGACCACAGTACCGCCCTCGAGAATTTCGAGCATGCCGGTCACAGGGTCGAGCTTGAAGTCGGTGCCGGACACCAGGGCAGTTGCACTCTTCTTGAGGCTGAACGCGGTGCCGGCAGCGCCCGGATAGACGATGTCGCGGGCGCCCGAGGGGTTCGACGGAGAAACGCCAAGCTGATAGAAATAGCCGAGCTTCACGTCGTCGATCGCTTCGGAAGCGACGGTCGCGCCGACAATGGTGAGGACTGACGTCGAGCCGAAGAAGAACAAGGCCAGGTTTTCCGACATGATGGACTCGGTCGTCATCGAACCGGTGCGATTGATCTGCGTGGTGATCGACAGATCCTTCTCCTTCAGGCCGCGCCGGGACGAATAGTGCTCCAGCTTCTCGGCGGCGAAATTGAGCTTGAGCTCCTTGACGTCACCGAAGTCGCGAAAACCTTCAGGATCCTGCGTGCCGGGCTTGAACTTGGAGAAGTACACGACGCCGCGCCCCAAGGTGTAGTTCAGATCGGTTGCCATTGGCTGATCTCCGTTGAATAAACCACTGTCAGTTGATTTCGACCTTACACGAACGGATTGAGCAAGTCTTCCACGATTTTCAACGTGATAATCATGTAGAAGCAGGAGCGATCCGAAGTGTCGTCCGGTGGTCGAATAACCGGTGCCCCAAGGGAAATATCAGTGCACTTGCCCCTCAGACCGAGGAGATTGTTGACCCGAGCGGAACCGACGTCCCTTTTGTGCTCCCCGATTCGCTGGCACACGGCCGCCTGGAGAACATAGCATTCGTCGGTCGGGTACTTCTTGTTGTCCTTCACCCAACCCTGGACCAGAATGTCCCAATCGCCCGCGCGCCCTGTGAAGTCAGATGGACCTTTCAGGTTCTCGATCGCGTGCGGCGGTTCTAACAACGAAACCATGGGCAACGGATCGCCGGGTCCATAGGTCAATCGACCGCGGATCACGCGACCGCTCAGCGTCATACCGTCTGGCAATTCAGCCGTCTCGATGATGTCGGTCAGCGCCTTCATGGCTTTGAGGCGGATGGGATCGCTCATTTCACGTCAGCCTTCTGGAGGCGCTCAAACTCCTTTTCCAGGTAGTCGAGCAAGTCAGGGGAAAGATCTTGTGCCACGCCGCCACCCTGGGCGTTCACCAGGGCCTGTTGGACACTTGGGCCATAGAGGAGCCACAAATCCTTGCCGAGCTTCTTTGCCCCGATGCGGGATTTATCGGGGCGCGCGCCGGGCTTGAGGCGGATTGCGAGACCGAGATTCTGCGCCCCGCTGTCGGCGGTGCCGGACCGGAGTTTGATCAGAAAAGCTGTCTTGAGGAAGCGCGCCGCACCGGGTTTGACTTCGACGGTCAGACCTTTGGCACTCGCATTTCCCTTGAACGTGACCGGTCCCTTCACGAAGCGGGCCAGTGAGGTCGCGCGCGTGCGGGCAGACAGTTTGGCGACCGGATCCTTAGGGGAAGCGAACTTGGTGATGTTCAGGCGACTGTTCGCCCCGCGCAAGTATCCGGGTGGAAACTTGACCTGTTTGGCGATTGCAGAAGCCGCGTCGGTGCGCGCCTTGCGTATCGTGGCATTGACGGCGCGCGAGCCGTTCGCCGCCATCTGCTCTTCCAGCTTGTCGATGTCGGTGAGCGCCGCCAACCCCTCAACCGTGACAACCATGGCGTTGCTCACAGCGTCGACTCCGGTACGGGAAGGTCGGAGGTTTCGCCCTGCTCGATGTAGCTGACATAAAGGACGACGCTGATGTCGTCGGCCGGCGCATCGCGATCGACCTGATAGGCTTCGCCGGGCTGTACGGAAATGATGTCGCCGCGTTTGGGAATGATACCCTTGTCGGCCAGTTCGTCGCGCATGAACGTGATCGTCGGGTTGACCAGGTTCTCGCGGCTCATCCAATTGTTGTTGCGCCCACCAATCTCGTCGGTGGCGCCATGCTTCGCGTTATGCACGCGCGCTGTGATTTCGATCGGCGGTCCAGGATCCTCATCGACAATATAAAGCACCGGCAACCTCATCACTCGATGAAGCTGCCGGTGTGCCTTCCGCATATGATCGCGGAAGATGGTCATCAGATATCGGCCTCGCCGCCTTCGCCTTCGGGCTTCTCATCCTCAGGCTTCTCGGACTTCTCGCCCTTGTCAGCCTTGGATGCGCGACCACCCTTACCCTTGGGAGCTTCGGTCTTCTCGACCTTCTGCACCTTCTCGGTCGTGGCGTCGTCAAAGCCTTCGGCGCTACCGCCGTTCTTGGCCTTGTAGGCGTCCTTTGCCAGGGTGATCTCTTCCTTGGTGGCCTCACGAGCCGCGCCGAGGCGAGCAAGATCCTCGAACTCGTCGGCAGTGGAAGTGAACACCGACTTGGCGGCGACAACCTCCGGACCATTCGGCCCGGTGCGATGAATGGTATGCAAAGCGTACAGCTTCATGGGATGTCCCTTCTAAAATCAACCAGCAGTGGAAAGTGGCGGCAAATGAATGCCGCCACCAGTCGTCAGGCGATAACGCGGGCCTTAAGGCTGCGATTCGGGAACAGCGGAATCGGCAGCGGGCTCGACTCGTGCATCAGGTAGGTGGCCGACGGATCGTCCGCTTCCCACATGGAGGGGAAGATGTCGACCGAGGACAGACCGGCCCGCAATGCCTTGTCGTTCATGATCGCACCGTGCGCCTGTACGCCCGTCGCTCCGGGGGCGAGCATCAGTACGTCGCGCGGATCGAGGATGTCGACGATGTCGCCATTCGCGTTCTCGACAAAGTCGCGGTAGGTCCAGATGTCCAGACCCTCGGCGAGGGAGCCGATATACTTGAGCGGCTGCTCCGTGCGGAGAATGCCGGTCTTGATATTGACGTCCTCGGAACCGCGGAAGTTCTTGTCGAGCTTGGCCTTGATCTCCGTATTCCTGCGGAACAACGGCGCCACCTGGGCACCAACGATCAGGGTGGACGCGGACCCGCCGAACAGCGCGAGGTACATGGTATTCATCCATCCCTCGACGTCGTTCATGATGGAATGATCCGGATCATCCCAGCGGTTGCCGGCGCCGAGCGTGATCGTATGACCGGCGTCGCGACCGAAATCGAGCAGAACACTCGGATTGGATGCGCCCTGATCACGCTCGTAGTTGATCTGGATCTTGGCGTCGATGATCGCACGCGCCGCCATCCAGGCCTTCTGCATCTTGACGGCCCGAAGGTGGAACTCGGTGATCTCGGTGACCCGCCGATCGAAACGCTGCTCGAGCGTCGGACGTCCGCCAGCGGCAAGCACTTCGCTCGGCAGCACGTTACGAGCATCCACCGCGCGGACAGCATCCTTCACCTTGATATAAGGCGGGATGATATCGCTGATCGTCTCACCCTTGCGGCTGAAGATCGGCTTGCCCTGCTCGGTCGGCAGAACGAAGGGCGCCAGGGCACGAGAAGCCTTGGGCAGCTTGCCGAACCTGATCTTCTCGTCGTCCGAGTAGTAGGACTCGGTGAAGAAGGTGTCGAGAAAGTACGACGGAATCGGGTCAAACCGATCGTCGCGCTGCAACTGGTAGAGGTCTTTGCTTTCCCAAAGCTCAATTGCCATTTCAAGGCTCCATGGGTTCGTGTTGCGTAAGCCTTGCGGCTACAGCTTGGGCGTCACCCTCTCAGGGGAGGGTGACCGTTGCGGTTTTGATGGGACGCACGACGATCTGCGACGGCGAGGGCGCACCGCGGAAAGCCTCGAGCTTCTTCTCGTCGGTGTTGTAGGTGGCGTCCCACACCAGCATCGCCGGATTGAACACGCCGCCGCGCCACACGGGCACCGACTTTAGGGTTCCCGAAGCGTCGGTCGCCACATCGATGACGATGATCCCGATGGCCGCCGTGGTGCCGAGAACGGCTTTGATCAGGTTGCCGGAGGCATCCAGACCGACGACACTGTAGGCGGGAAGCGTCTGGCTGGCGGCGACCGTCATGTCCTCGGTGAAGACTGCCGGATAATCACCGGTGATCAGGCCCTCGGGCGTGACGTTGATGGTGTCGCTGCCCTGGGCCGGAATGCCGGCCGACTTGGCAAGATCCTGCGGCGTAATGGTAGCCATTGGTTGACCTTTCGACTTTCAGTTGAGATGGAAGGCGCAAGTTTCCCTGCGCCCGTTCACATTCCTTATGCCGCCTTGCGGGGCTTGTGACCTGCGAGGATCATAGCCTTCTCGGCGCGGCTGAGTTCCTTGTTGCCGCCGCCAAGCGCACCGACATTGGGGTTCTCGGTCTCGGTCATCGCGCGCTCGAAGGCGTTGGACTGCGTTTCGCCTTCCGGGGCCTCGACTACCTCTTCGGCGGAAGCCTTGAGCGTCTCGACGGCAACCTCGGCGGTCATCTCGGTCTTGAAGGCCAAGTGACTGGCAAGGCTCGGCCGCTTCTTGGCTTCCTCCGAGCCGAGGATAGCTGAAATGCGAGCGTGCGCTGCGACGGCCCCTTCCTTGCGGGCGGTTTCGACATCGGCGGCGGCGCTGGCTTTACCTTCTGCGACACCTTCGGCGCGGGCCTTGTCAACATCAGCCTGAGTAATCATGCTTTCGTCCTCTTCATCAACAATGACGTCAGTGGCGAAAGCCACCAATGAATCTTCGAGCGAACCGATCTCATCGGCCAATCCGTTCGCCGTACCTTGTGTGGCAGTGAACGTCGCCGCCTCGGTTGCCCTAACGGAAGACGCATCCATACCACGGTTTCGTGAAACTGTATTCACGAAAACTTCGCCAAGTTCGTCAATTCGAGCCTGAATTCGAGCCTCGGCTTCCTTCGACAAAGGTTCGTAAGGATTACCGTCGGCTTTGTACTTGCCGAAGGTGATGAAGGTGACTTTGACACCTTCTTTTTCCATGGCGCGGCTGTAATCGACATGAGCGGTGATGACACCGATCGATCCGACACCGCCCGTGCGCGACACGATGATCTTGTCGGCAACCGAACCGATGGAGTATGCGGCCGAGTACATGGACTCCGCGGCGTAGGCTCGAACCGGCTTCTGTCCCCGGAAGGCAAACATCTTGTCGACAAGGTCGAAATTGCCGGCGACTTCGCCGCCTGGTGAATCGACCACCAGGGCGACGCCAAGCACCTCCGGATCGGACATGCCGCGCTCGAACGCCTTCCAGATATAGGGATAACCGGTTGCCCAACTACCGAGCGCATATGGGAAGTCGTGCAGCAGCACACCCTTCACCGGAATCTGGAGGATGCCGTCCTTGACGACATAGGGGCGATACTCGGCCCGCCAGTCGTTCGGATCGAACCAGAAATCGTCCGTCATCTGCGGTTTGTCGGCGGCAAGCTCGATCTTGCACAACGCGTTGAAGGCCCCGTCGAGCAGGGCATTCACACGTGCGCTGGAATTCTCGTCGACGAGGGCGACCTGGCTGTTGAAGCGGACCGACAGCGCGTTGAGTGACATCAGACAGTCTCCGTTTCCGGCGCGGTATCAAAGAACAAGGCCTTGGATGAACCGGAGCCGGAGTCCTTTTTCTTCGCGTTCTTGGTCTTGCCGGACCCGGAGGCGGCGTTCATCTGGTTGGTCGTGTCGGTCGGCTGCTGAAGGATGTCGTATTCCTTCTTCCACTCCTGCTCGCGTTTGATCTGGCGGAACTTCTTGCGCCAATCGCCGCCGAGCCGGGCGTGCTCTTCCTCATAGGTGGTCAGGCCGTTATCGATGCGAAGCACCGCGGCCTGCGTTTCCTTGAGCTCATCGATCTGGCCGGTGGCTGCGCCGATCCAATCGCAAAGGGTATAGGCGTCAAAGTTCTGACGCTCATAAAGCGAGGGGACATTCTTGCGCTTCAGCGTCTCGAATTCGCCGCGGTTGAAGGCCTCCTCGAACCACAGGCGGAACATGATAGTCGCCTTGCGGTCGGCGACACGCTGCTTGCGGATGGCAACCGACTGCTTCGTCAGCGAGGCCGCCCCCTTGAAGCCCGAATAATTCGTCTTCGAGAAATCCTTCGAGAACTCCTCGTAGGAGATACCGAGACCGGACGCGATGTAACGCGCGAGGCTGCGTTCGAAGTCGTCGCCGAGCGGGCCGCTCTGCGTGGCATCACGAAGCTGAAGCTTGGCACCGGGCGGAAGGTGAGGGATCTTCACGCCGTCGATCTGGAGGTTCGACGCGGCCTGCATGAACTGTTCGAGCGTGCCAAAGTGACCGGCCATGTAGGCGGCGAGTGCTTCCTGGACCGCTTCTGGCGTCATGTCGACACCGCCGAGCCGAGCGAAGATCTCCGCCGTCGGCATGTCCGATTCAATGGTCGCCGCATAGGTGGCGTTGTGGACCGCCTTTTGGAGGACGATGTCACGGAACTTCTTCGTCATCCGCATCTCTTTGAGGGCGGCGACCATGCGGGCGATGCCGCGCGTCTGGTCCGCACGCTGTTCCTCGAAGATGTGAATGAACTGGAGACGCCCCCACGGCTTGGTGATCGGCACGAACTTCCAGCGAAAGATATCGGCGTTGTAGACGAAGACGTCCGACGGATGGGCGACCTGGATATAGGCCCCCTGAGGTGCGCCATAAACGTTGCGCCGAATCCCGCCGCGAACCAGAGGATCACCCATGAACTCGGGCGGCGTGGACAGGCGATCGGTGTCGATGGCCTGGAATGCTGTCATATATGGACGACGGCGGTCTTCACCTTTCATCCATTCGACGGTTGACAGGTCTTCGCCGTAGAGAATGTCGTTGGACACTCCGAGACGGATCATATCAGTGAACGACTTCTTCCTGGCTGCGTCGATCCAGAAATCCGGCGACTCGGCATAGAGGGAGAACTTTTCCTCGACCTCTTCCTGAAGCTCCGATTCCCAATCGACGTCTTCCTTGCCGAACAAGTAGGTCGACGAGGGTTTGTGCATCAGCACGTATTCCGCACCGACGACGCCATTGGTGGCAGATTGCACGCCGCCCTGGACCTGGGCATCGTTCCTGGCGCTATCCCGGGTGCGCGGATCGAGATTGCGGCGCGAGGGGATGACATCACGATCGGCCGAACCGCGTGAGGCATTCCAGGTCGCCAGTTCGCGGCTGACGTTGGACGCACCCTCGTAACTGCTGGTGTCCCCGACGATCATCAGTTCGCGCCCACGGCCGGACGACACCCCGCGAACGTCCGGCCGTGGGGATTCGCCCGTCGACGGTGTCCCGTCGTCTCCGAGCAAATGCTGAAATTCGTTGGGGTACCGCATCAGAACCAAACCCTCATCGGGCCGGACGATTTCCGCAGACCGAGCTCAATCTCCATCGAGACGATGTAGGCAGCGAGGCGAGTTGCGATGGCGGCCGTGTACTGGATTTCCTTGCCGTCGGCGTCGCGGATCCTAACGACGTTCTCACCCATCATCAGGCGATGATAGGCGTCCCGTGCGTCCTGGAGCATCTCAGGTGTGGCGGCCATCTGTCTCGAATGGGCAGGAGGAATATTCCCGTACGAGACAGCATTACCTTACGTTACGAGTGAAATCAACCATCGGTGGATTTCGGGGTCAGCCAAACTTCTTGGCAAGGTCCGCAAGACTGACCGTAGGTTTCTTTCGAACGACAAAACCTTCAGCGGTAGGTTCGATCACCATTTCATTCTTGTCCCACTCGGCGGCCCAATTCGGCGGCCGGTCCCACCTGATGCGTTCGACGTCGATGAGGTTCGAAAGGGCAAGACCCTCGCTATAGTAGAAGAGGTCCCACGCTTCGTTGTGAGCGCGCTCGTTTGGTTTATCCCAACCGCTGGGACCGCGGACCTCTGTCGTCAACTGAGTGAAAATGAACGGCTCGGTCCAATCGGGAAAATGGATCATGCCGCCCCCGGAAGTCGTGCGCCCGAGTTTGGCGTGCAATTGATCCTTGAGCTTGTTCGAGTGCAGCATGAGGAACGGCACGTCGCCGCGAGCACCGGAGTTGCGGTCCTTGCGGCTCGAATCGATGTAACTGATCTGCCATCGCGGCAATCCTGCATGGGTACGACCGAGGATGAGGCGGAATCGGTTTTGGTGGCCTGAGCCTTGGGTATCGCGAAGCCAGCGCCAAAACGTGATGGCATTGGTTGCTACGCCGGCCTTGCCGCCCGCGTCGCAACCGACTGCCTTAATCTGCATTCGCCGCCCCGAACCGTCGTCCAAGGGGTAGGTCTTCTCGATCACCCTCTCGACGAGCACATGCCAATCTTCTGGATAACCTGCCGGATCGATAATCTCGGGCTCGCCGTCGGGCCCCTTGCGTTCAGAGTGACGGATCTTGAAATAATCGACGAGCCAGACGTCGCCGCCTTCGCCCCAACCCTGGACTTGCACGACGAACGAAGAACGCGTGCCGGCCTGGACGTCGATCGTCGCCACCAGGAATCGAACGCCCTCCGGCACCGTTGGCGTTTCTCTCGATCCCCAATGCTCTTTGCGCTCGGCATACCAATCCGGCAATCGACCCTCGGCGAGGGCGGGCGACAGAAAGGCCTCACCCTGGTCGGCGGTTACTGTCTTTTTGAGCGGGCCGAGGTCACCCGTCGTGTCGTAGGCTCTTTTGGCGCGCAGGTAATCGAGGACAAGGGAATCCCACTTCTGGAACGCTGCGGCCGGGCCGAACATCCAAAATGAAGCGATATCGGACCTGACACCTTCCCCGTAGATCCTGCCGTCCTCGCCCCAGGTTTGACCTTCCTTCAACCACCGACCGGCGATGTTCAGGCGCCGTTTCTCGCTCTGCTCGATGTCCATGGCACAGTGGGGACAACGCAAAGTCACCATCGAGGCGGCTTCCATGTCGTCCTGGCTATCGGGGTAGTTCAGCAGCTTGAAGCGCGGCTCGAAAGGGGCATCGCAATGTGGGCACCGCCAATACCAACGGCGCCGATCGCCGCGGTTATACAGTTCGAGGATACCTTTTGTCGGCGGCGCCTCATGTGGCGTTCGAGGGGTCCATTTCGGATCTTCAACCTCGTAGCCCGGTGAAGCCTCCGCAACAGCCAGACCGAACCGACCGAAGGTGGTGGTGCGCTTGCGGGCAAGGTCGAACGGATTTCCTTCGCCGTCGATATCGATCGGCATGCGGTCATAGTCACGTAACCAGACCCGCTGAATAGTCTTGCCGGACAACTCGGTGATGGTAGGCCATTTAATCTGAAGCTCCATGCCGTTTCGCAAACTTAGGTCATGGACGTTCTTGGTCAACACGCGCTTGCCGGTGAGATTGGAACGCAGGAAACGCTTCAATTCCTTGTTTGACCAATCGCGGGCCACGGCCTGCGTCATGTCGAAGATCGTCATGTCGCCAGGGTCGTAGAGCGCACAATACTGAAACAGGTTGAGAGCGTTCTCCGATTTTCCGGTTCTAGCAGGTGCAACGAACACCGCACCTTGTTGCTTTTTCGATGACATCGCTTCCTGAAATTCCGTCAGGTAGGGCGCAATTTCATCGTCCCATTTCCTGCCGTCGATGAAGCGATGGCGGCGCGTAGATTCAGCGACGCTGATGCGCTCGGAGGGGCGAATGCCTTCGGCAACCGAAACGATCATGCTTTCGATCGAGGTTATTCCGGTGCTGACGATATCTTCGTCATCAAATGTCAGAGTCATTGTCGCCTTCGAGCACCAGCGTTTGCAGATAGCTTCCGGTCGATGTCTTCGACGCTGTCTCGCGCAGATTGCCGAGCAGGTCGTCGAGCATCGAGTCAACGAGCCCTGTCAGGATTTCATGCTGTTCCGGCGTCAGGTTCCCCTTGGTCTCAACCTGATCAGACCAATGCATCGTGTGCTCTTTGATAGTCTTGAAGACTTTCGACAAGGCTTCCATGACCTGTGTCGTCGACCAAAGCTCGCCGGCCTGCCGACGGAAGCGCATCTCCTTCAGCTTCGCATCCCAGAACCTCTCCTGAAGATGCTGCGGCAGGTCGTCGGCTTTGATGTTGCGGAAAAAGGTGTCACGATCCCGGTTGGATGGCACGAGCGCTGCTGCAGCCTCTGCCAGGTCATAGAGATCGCCGATCTGTTTCCCGATAGTTTTTATCGGCGCGACCTTGCCGTCCTGGAGGGCCTTAACGACCTCCGGCCGCCCCTTTCGGAAGATCTTCATCAGGGCCGTAATCGACACGCCCTGCAACACCGTGCCAAGGTCGTTGTCCTTGGATGACCCGGCTGCGCGCTCCAATGCCCGGCGACGCAATACCTCGAGAGGATCAACGGCTTCTTTTCGGGGGCGGCCGGGCCGACGCTTGACCGCAATCGGCGCAGGATCGTCGCCCAACAGTGCCGAGTAATCGGTCATCGATTGGCGCTCAATTTCTCAATGTGGGCGCGCACCTCTGATTGGCGGAACAAAATCGACGAACCTAGCCGGATCGGACGTGGGAACTGCTTCTTTGTGATGAGACGTCTGATGGTGGCTTCCGACAATTTCGTCATCTGAAGAACGTCGGGCATGCGCAGAAGCTGCGTGTCAAATTCGGTAGGGTCATTGTCGATCATCGGGGCTCGCGTCCTTTCAACGGATTGCGAGGATAATCATCTAACAGTTGATTTACAAGTCGGAATGTGCGACACAGATCGCGGTCGGGCACTCTTGCCGCTCGGCCTGCCCACCTCGGGTGTTTCCTCCCTTGACTCAATGCCCGCCGAGAGTTGGCCTTCCAGGCGTCAACCACAGCGGGCATTTCTTTAGGTGAAGTAGGCCCTTGATCCCCTGCGAATGAATGGGCTTATATTTCAGCGTGGACTCGGTCCTGGGGTTTGCGTGTGCAATCCGGTGAGACGTACGGGGTGTGCGTTAGCGCGCCTCGTACGTCCATTCACAGCAATTCCATCCATGGATTGTCGTAGCGCACGCCCTTCTTCGTAGGACCTTCCGCGCGCAGGCTGTCAAGATAGTCGGCCCAGAACTGGGCAGTCTTAACACGGTCGGACCATCGATAGGAGCGGTTGTAGGCCCGCTTGGTCTCACTCTCCTGTGCGTGGGCAAGCATCGGCCAAATCACATCTTCTTCCTTGCCGAGCTCGACGAGCAAAGTGACGGCGGTAGCCCGAAAACCGTGAGCACAATGTTCATCACTCCTGAAGCCCATGCGTCGGAGTGCCGAATTCATGGCGTTTTCTGATAGTGGGCGGAAAAAGTTGCGCATAGAGGGAAATACAAAACGGCTCTTGCCGGTGATGAAGCGCATCTGTCGCAGAACGGTGACTGCCTGTCGGGGCAAAGGTACATCGTGGACGCGCCGCATTTTCATTTTCCCTTCTGGGATCGTCCACTTACCTCTATCCAGATCGAGTTCATCCCACTCCATCGTCCGCGTCTCGCCGGGGCGTTGGAAGCAATATGCCTGTACTTGAAGACATGCGCGTAGGGTAGGCCAACCGTCGTATTCCCATATGCAACGAAGAAGCCCGGCAAGTGGGTCAGGCTTCACGATAGCAGGGCGGGATACGACTCTGACTGGCTTAAGCGATCGGCGCAAAACCTCGGTCGGGTCGCGATCGGTTCGCAGATTCTTGATCCCATATCGAAACGTCTCGCCAATCGCTGCTCGAAGTGCGTGAGCCGTCTCCCTATGCCCGCGGCGCTCGATCTCCTTGCAAACCGTGAAGACCTCGTGAGGCTTAATCTCGTCTAACGGTCGCTTCGTCAGTTTGCGAGCATGATCGGTCAGCAAGCGCCGCTTCTTTTTTATGGTCACCGCCGCAAGGTCGCCATCCTCTTCCAGTTCGGAAAGCATATCGCCAACGAGACCGCCGAAGGTGTTCTTCACTTGCGCAACCGCCTCCGAGCGTTTCTGACGTCTGTCAGTGACGGGATCGCTGCCGGAGGCAAGTAAATCGCGGGCAGCATCCCTGCGACGCCGCGCCTCAGCTAAAGGAACTTCTGGATATGATCCGAAGCTCATCGTGTTTCGCTTGCCGAGGTATTCGTAAGTGAAGCGCCAGGAACGCGTGCCGTTGGTCTCGATCAGAAGGAACAGACCCTTGCCGTCTGACATGCGCTTCGGCTTGTCGCCTGGCGCGGACTTACGAATCGCAGCATCGGACAATGGGAGTACGATCTTTGGCATGTTCGGAGTACCGTAGTCCTAGGTTTCAAGAATATGCCTTTCGGTACTCCGAAATGATTAGGTTGACAAATCGGCCCGGTTGATTCGCAAGCCATTGAAAATCAACCACAATATTCCAAGTCACTGAAAATACAGTCGCTTCACAGTTGAATTAATCCACAGAAAGTTGAAATTTTGAGGTGCATGAGTGCGCATGAAAGGACCTGATGGTGCGGACGGCGGGACTCGAACCCGCACCCGGTTTCCCGAAGCAGATTTTAAGTCTGCTGCGTCTACCATTTCGCCACGTCCGCGATGTTGCCTGCTTAGGGGGGGAATCGGCGGGGCTCAAGCCGTTTTTGCGGGCTTCCAGCCATAGAGCCAGGCATAGCGCTCGAGCATGCGCGGTCCTCCGAGCGCCGCCAGGCCGAGGTCTCTCACCGTGGAGAGGGGCCAGCGCCAATGATAGCGTTCGCCATTGGCGTGGGCCTCGGCCTGGATCCGGCTGACGCGCGGTACCCGCAAGGCGGACCAGGCGAGCAGGCGCGACGCATCCTCGTCGGGGCCAGCGAGGCCTGCGGCGAGTTCGGCGGCGTCCTCGATGGCGGCACCCCCGCCCTGCGCCATGAAGGGCAGCATGGGATGGGCCGCGTCGCCGATGAGTGCGACGCGGTCTCGTGCCATCGGCCTATCACAGCGGCGTTCGTAGAGGGGCCAGGTACGCCAGTCGGCAACGCTGCGGAGCATGGCCACGATGCGGCCGTCCCAATCCGCGAAATGCGGCAGCAGCGCTTCAGGCTTCTGCGGCGTGGACCAGCCGGGAGTGGCGTCCCGGTCGTGCGTGATGGCCACCACATTGAACGCGGCCCCCCCACGCACCGGATAATGCACGAGATGGGCGCGCTCACCGAGCCACAGGCCGGTGACCTTGCCATGAAAGAAATCGGGCACATCATCCATGGCCAGCACGGCGCGCCAGGCACGCTTGCCGGTGAAGCGGGGAGGTTCGGTCAGACCGAGGCTCTTGCGGACCGAGGACCACAGTCCGTCGGCTCCAACGAGGATGCGGGCCTCGATGCCGGATTGTCCGGAAAGGAAGGATATGCGCACCCCGGAAGCGTCCTGCGCAATCGCGCCGACATCGTGGCCGAGAGCGAGCGGTATGCCCCGCTGCCTCACGGCTTCCAGCAGCACCGATTGCAGGTCGCCGCGATGGATGACGCCGTAGGGTGCTCCCCAGCGTCGTTCGCAAAACTCCAGCGGCACGCGCTGGACGAGCTTACCGGATACGCCCTGGCGAATGAGCACGGCATCCTGGCGGACCATGGTTTCATCGAGGGCAGGGCCAAGTCCCAGGTCGAAAAGGACGTGCAGGGCGTTGGGGGAGAGCTGGATGCCGGCGCCGGCTGCTTCAAGCCGATCGGCGCGCTCATATATCGCGACATCGAAGCCGCGGGCATGGAGTGCGAGCGCCGCAGTGAGCCCGGCTATGCCCGCGCCTGCGATGGCGATCGTCATGCTGCGCTCAGGCGGCGTCGGCGATCACCGTGCATTCGGCCGGGTCCGACGTGCCTTCGTGCAGCTTGGGATCATATTTGTAGAGCGTCGAGCAATAGGAGCAGACGGCTTCGTCGTCACCACCGAGATCGATGAAGATATGGGGATGGTCGAACGGGGCGCTGGCGCCCTGGCACATAAATTCCTTCGATCCGACTCGAATGACCTTCAGGCCGAGATCGTTCTGAAAATGGGGGATGGAATGGCCAGCCATGTTTCAAGTCCGCTATTTGCTGTGGGCGGACCATAGCGGTGCCGCGTGCGATGCGATAGGGGCTATTCAACTCGATGGCAAAGGAAAACCGCGCCGATGCTGCGCTTTGATCACAACGGTGTCGAAATCGCCTATATCGACGAAGGGGCAGGGGAGCCTATCCTGCTCATCCATGGTTTCGGCTCCAATCACGATGTGAACTGGGTGGGAACCGGCTGGGTGGACCTGCTGACCCGGCAGGGCCGGCGCGTGATAGCGCTGGACAATCGAGGCCATGGCCGCTCGGCCAAGCTCTATGACCCGGCCGATTATCATCCCGCGCTGATGGCGGGCGATGCGCTGGCGCTGCTCGATCATCTGCGGATCGGTTCCGCCCCGGTCATGGGCTATTCGATGGGTGCCCGCATCACGGCCTTCCTCGCGCTCGAACATCGGCAGCGGGTGGACGCCGTGATCCTCGGGGGACTCGGGGTCCGGCTCGTCCATGGCGAGGCTTTGCCGCCGACCATCGGTGCGGCGATGGAGGCGCCGACGCTGGACGACGTGACGGACCCGATCGGGCGCATGTTCCGCAGCTTCGCCGACAAGACCGGCGCCGACCGGAGAGCGCTCGCCGCCTGCATCCGCGGCTCGCGCGTGCAGCTCAACAGGGCCGAGGTTGCGCGCATCCTGCAGCCGACGCTGATCGCCGTCGGCACCCGCGATCCGATTGCCGGTTCGGCCCGCGAACTCGCGGACATGATGCCGAACGCCACGGTGCTGGACATACCCAACCGCGATCACAACCCAGCGGTAGGGGACAAGATCTACAAGCAGGGCGTTCTGGCATTCCTCACGGAGCAGGGCGTCTAAATCAGCATTGGCACTCGTGGGCTCCCTGCGCTAAAACCTTGGTTGGAAGCGTTCAAGAAGCGGATAGGCAGATGAATCAGTCAAAGCGCCTGGTTTCCCATGGGCTCGACGTCGTGGATCCGATCTGGAGCCGCGTTCGCATGGAGGCGGAGACGGTCACCCACGCCGAGCCGCAGCTTTCCAGCTTCATATTCGCGAACATCCTGCAGTTGAATTCGCTCGAAAGCGCCATCGTGCAGCGCATCGCCTCGCGCCTCGACCATTCGGACATGCCTGCGACGCTGATCGCCCAGGCCTTCGGGAAGGCGCTCGAGGCTGACCCCAGCATCGGCGCCGCCTTCCGGGCTGACATCGCTGCGGTGATCGACCGTGATCCGGCCGCCAACCGCTATATCGAGCCGATCCTCTACTTCAAGGGGTTCCACGCGCTGCAGACGCATCGTCTCGCTCACTGGCTCTGGCAGGCCGGCCGAAAGGATTTCGCGCTTTATCTGCAGAGCCGTTCGTCGGCGGTGTTCCAGTGCGACATCAATCCGAATGTTCCGATCGGCCGCGGCGTCTTCCTTGATCACGCCACCGGCCTTGTCGTCGGCGAAACGGCTGTTATCGGCGATGACGTCTCGATCCTGCAGGATGTCACCCTCGGCGGCACCGGCAAGGAGACTGGCGACCGGCATCCGAAGATCATGCGGGGTGTGATGATCGGGGCAGGGGCCAAGATCCTCGGCAATATCGAAATCGGCCAGTGCGCGCGCGTCGCCGCCGGTTCCGTCGTGCTCAAGCCCGTGCCGCGCAACACTACGGTGGCGGGCGTTCCCGCCCGCGTGGTCGGGGAGGCGGGATGCGCCGAACCGGCGCGCAGCATGGACCAGATCCTTCATGGGCCTGTGCCGCTGGACGATGCCTTCTGGCACGATGTGGGCCTGTAATCGGCAGCGATGTCCCCGCCTTAAAGACGCATGCACGTCGCCCCGGCTTGCGAAGCGGGGCTTGGCATGGCAAACGGCCTCATCGCGGGGCGGTAAGGCGACCCGCTCAGACAATCGAGGAAGTCCCGTGGACAAGAAAGACATGCAGCGCGTCGAATCCTATCTTCGGCGCACCTTCGGCAATGCCACCATCCGCGTGGTGCCGCGTGCCCGCAAGACCGATAGCGCCGAGGTCTATATCGGCGAGGAATCGATCGGCCTGATCTCCGAGGACAAGGAAGACGGCGAGACCTCCTACGACTTCCACATGGCGATCCTCGATATCGATCTCGAGGACTGATCCTTCTTCCCGGAGGCGCGACCATGCCGCTCTACGCGCTTGACGACATCTCGCCCACCGTACCGGCCGACGGCCGATACTGGGTGGCTCCGGATGGCCATGTGATCGGCCGCGTAACGCTGGGCGAGGATGCCAACATCTGGTTCGCCGCGGTGTTGCGCGGCGACAACGAGCCCATGGTGATCGGTGCACGCAGCAACATCCAGGACGGTGCGGTGCTGCATTCCGATCCCGGCTTCCCCCTGACCGTCGGTGACGATTGCACGATCGGCCATTCCGCCATCCTCCACGGCTGCACCATCGGGAATGGCAGCCTGATCGGCATGGGGGCTACCGTGTTGAACGGCGCGAGGATCGGCGAGGGCTCCCTGGTCGGCGCCAATGCACTGGTGACCGAGGGCAAGGAATTTCCGCCCCATTCGCTCATCGTGGGCTCGCCCGCGCGCGTGCTGCGTACGCTGACGCAGGAGCAGATCGGAAAGCTGCTCGAGTCCGCAGCGCATTATGTTGCGAATTCCAGGCGCTTCGCGAAGGATCTTAGAAAGATAGATTAAGCTTCGCTGCCCGCGTTCATGCGGGCGCTGGCAGAGCTGACGATCACGGGTTTTCAGTTGCCCTTGGAGGAGACGATCGAGGTCGTCTGCGTGTCGCCCAGGGAGACCCAGGCATTCTGGTCCGACTGCGACTGGCGCTTGACATACCGATAGCCGGTGGCGCGCCAGGACAGGATCTTGGGTTCCTGGTTGTCGAGCACGAACTCGCCGCGATCCGTCTTGACCATCAGCACGGCGTGCCCTTCACCCTTCTTGTCGCGGACGACGGTGATCAGCAGCGCCGAGCGTGGCCAGCCAGCATCGATCAGCAGCTTGCGCTTCAGCAGGACATAGTCCTCGCAATCGCCATAGCCGTCGGTGGGGTAGGCCCACCACTCGACCTTGCCGTAGTTTTCCAGATCGGTCATCGGCTTGACGGACTGGTTGACCTGGTCGTTGAGGGCGATGAGATCCTTCCAGGCCTGCCGCGAGAGCACGATGTCGCGCGCCTCCTGAGTGCCGGCCTTGCAGTCGGATGGGTTGTCGCGGCAGAACTGGAGATAACCGGACGGTGGGGTGGTGACGTCCCCAACGGGAGCGTACACGGGCATCGCACTGCCGCCCTGAGCCGCGACAGCCATGGTGGCGGCCGCGGGCGCCAATGCAAGCGCAAGTCCGGCAAGTGCTGATTTGATCATGATCCGGATGCGCATTGCGATCTTCAGACCCATTATGCCCCGCCCCGGCAGTGCCGGATAAGGAGCCAGTTACCCGTTCCCGAGGTCAACTTCGCACAAGGCCTGAGGCCACACAACGCTCCTGCCGCAGAAAAACCAAGATCGGCTTGTCCTGGTGAATGGCCTAACTGTTTGTTTCGTCTCATGTTAACGCCAAATTAACCATGGTTTTCCGTTTTCCGCGATCACGCTTTGGTGAGGGGGAGAGTGGCGATTCTGCCACGCTTTCGTCACGGTTCGGCAGCCCGATTTTGGTTAATTCGAGCTCGGTGTCAGGCTGATATTGTCAATCAGGCGAGTGGTTCCCAGCCTTGCCGCGACGAGCAGCCGGCCGGGCGCTTCATTGGGGCTTGCCAGGGGGGCAAGGTCGTCGGCCTTCCGGGCTTCCAGGTAATCCAGCCTGAACCCCGCTTCCTCGACCGCGATGCGCCCCTTTGCAAGTTCACCTTCGAGGTCCCCACCGCTTCGCACTGTCTCGCTGATATGCTGCAGGATGCGGTGAAGGGTGGGCGCCAGGCCCCGTTCCTTGGGTGAAAGGAAGCGGTTGCGCGACGACATGGCCAAGCCGTCGGCCTCGCGTATCGTCGGGACGCCGATCACCTCGATCGGCAGGTCGAGGTCGCGTGCCATCCGCCTGACCACGCAGAGTTGCTGGTAATCCTTTTCGCCGAACAGGGCGATGTCGGCACCACTCATTGTGAAGAGCTTGGCGACGATCGTTGCGACACCCGCAAAGTGCGTGGGCCGGAAACGGTCTTCCAGGCCTGCCGCGGCCGGCCCTTCCAGGCTGACGGTGGTGGTGAAGCCCTCCGGATAGACCTCGTTCACGCCGGGCGCGAAAAGGACGTCGCATTCCGCCTCCCGGAGGCGGGTAAGGTCGGCCACCTCGGTCCGGGGGTATTTCGAAAGATCTTCCGTTGGCGCGAATTGGGAAGGGTTGACGAAGATCGTCGCGACGACCCTGCCGGCGCGCCTCCTTGCCTCCTGCACGAGAGCGATATGTCCGTCATGCAGAGCGCCCATGGTCGGAACCACGCCGATGGTCTCGTCTTCCTTCCTGTAGGCCTTCACGATCCGGCGCAGTTCGGCAACCGTACGGGTTATGATGACTTCTGCCACCGCTGATCACTCCCTACAGACATTCCGGATCTGCTCACTTGACCGCAGCCGGCGGAGGAGCCAAGTGGCAGGACGTAGTGTTTTCACCGCTCTTTCGCAGATCGGACCGCCGTGGGCCAGTTTATTTTCGGATGCGTCATCCTGTTCTGCCTCTGGCCTTTCCTGAAGCCGGGCATGCTCGCACGGACACCCTTGCTCGACAGGCTCATGCGCAATGGCGGCAGCTTCCTGGCGTTTGCCCTCGGTCTGTATCTGCTGACGCGCGGCGTGTGGGGGGTGGGCATCCCCTTCATGATCCTGGCCGCCGCCATGCGCGGATGGTTGCCGCAGCTGCCCGGCGGCAAGGCTTCCAGCACACGGGGACGAAGCGCCTATGTGCGTACGGCAGATCTCGTGATCATGCTCGATGCCGCCCGGCAGCCGGTGGAGGGACAAGTGATGAGGGGGCGGTTCATGGGGCGCAGGCTCTCGACCATGCAGCCTGCTGAACTTCTGTCGCTTCGTGCCGATATCGCGGCCGACTTCGTGGGTCGTTCAATTCTTGAAGCTTATCTGGACCGCCGACTTGCCGGATGGCGTGAACACTTCAAGGACTACGCGAACACGGGGCGGCGGGGTGGGGCGTCGCCCGACGCGATGTCCAAGCAGGAAGCTTACGAGATCCTTGGGGTGAAGCCTGGGGCGAGCACCGAGGAAATTCGTCGTGCGCACCGGACGCTCATGAAGAAAATCCATCCCGATAAGGGGGGCACGACGCAGATGGCTGCCCGTGTCAACCGAGCCAGAGATGTTCTTCTTGAAGGCCATTGACACCAACTCCACACGACGCGGATGAATTGAGCGATGTGGAAAGCCTCGCAGAACATGGTTACGTAAGGATTAAGACGAGTCGCAAGGGGCGATAATCCTGTTGTTTTCGTGGCTTGCGCCAAAGCTGTCCCCAGTTACCGCCCAACCTTGCGGGCTCAACGATTCCCACAACAAAAAACGCGGCTGCCTGGGGCGCCGCGTTGAATTTCTTGGTGAGGACGAAAGCTCGGCGTTTTTACAGCTTCACCGCCACGCAGGCGAATGATGCGGCCTTGAGCGTGCTGCAGGCCGTTTGGGCCTGGCGCTGGTCGGCGAAGCCTCCGAAGCGGGCGCGATACAGGGTGGAGCCGTTGCGGTTCACCGTCTCGGTGAAGGGACGGGCTGAAGCGAGCGCCTGGTTGCCGGCGAGCCTGGCGCTGGTGAGGAGCTGCTTGGCGGCTCCCTCGCTGTCGGTGGCACCGATCTGGATGATCCAGCCGCTGCGCTGCGGTGCGGCCAGCACCACGCCGTCGGACTTGAATGCAACCGTGCGGACGGTCTGCACCGTGGCGGTGGTATCGGGGCTGGCTTCGTTGGCGCGGCCCGCGCGAGCCGAAACCGTTGCGGGCGTGGTGGTTACCGGCTGCGCACCCTGAACCCAGCGCATCGCCGGTCCCGACGGGGCGGTCGCGGCTATGGCGGGTTTCGCCGGCACTACGTCGGGACGGGCTTGCGGAACGGCGGGAGCCGCATCGGCCTGGTCGTCCTCGACGTCCTGCTGAGGCGCAGGCGCGGCGACCGGTGCCGCCAGGCGCGTCTTGGGAGCCTCGGCAACGACGGCCGGGCGGACCGTCGGCAAGCGCGCAGGGGCCATCGCGACAGAGGAGGCTCCGGCGTCGGCGTCGTCTGCCTGGGCGATCTGGGGCTGCGGTGCGGCGCGATCGGCAGCGCCGGCATAGGCCGTGGGCATGTAGGCGTCGATCAGGCGGCGCACCACCACGTCACGCGAGGCTGCGCTGCGGCCGCCCATGACCACCGCGATGAGTTGTCGATTGTTGCGGCGGACATTGGTCAGGATGTTGAAGCCGCTGGCATTGGTATAGCCGGTCTTGATGCCGTCGACGCCGTCGACCGAGCCGAGCAGATGGTTGTGGCTGCCGATCTCCCGGCCCCGGAAGACGAAGCTCTTGGTGGCGAAGAAGCGGTAGTACTGGGGGAAACGCTTCTGGATCGCCATGCCGAGGATGGCGATGTCGTGGGCTGTGGTGATCTGATCGTTGTCCGGCAGGCCCGAGGCGTTGACGTAGCGCGTGCGCGCCATGCCGAGTGCGCGGGCCTTGCGGGTCATGATGGAGGCGAAATTGCTTTCGCTGCCGCCGAGCGCCTCGGCGACCACGACCGCTGCGTCATTGGCAGAGCGGGTGACGATGCCTCTGATCGCGTCGTCCACGCGGATGGTCTGGCCGGCGCGCAGGCCGAGCTTGGTGGGCGACTGGGAGGCCGCATGTGCCGAGACGGGCAGGGGCGTCGCCATGGTGATGCGCCCGGCCTGGAGCTGTTCGAAAAGGAGGTAGAGCGTCATCACCTTGGTGATGGAGGCGGGATGGCGCAAGGCATCCGGCGAGGCCTCGTAGAGCGTGCGGCCGGTCTTGACGTCGACGACGATGGACGCGTAGCGCGGATTGTTGAGCATATCGGCGGGCAGTCCTCCGGTGGAGGCCGCGGCGGCGCGCACGCGCTTGCCGCGCAGGTGCTTGACCGGCTTGCTCTGGGTCGTTGCATGATGGGTGCGGCGCTTGGCATCCGCATCTTCAGGATGAAAGGTCATTGTGGCGGTGAAAGCTACAATGCCCGCTGCAACCATTGTGGTGGTCCGGGCCAATCCGCCCCCGATCCATCGCGATAGCATGCAAAGTCCCCAATACTCACCGGCGCGAGAGAGCGCCGTCCATTACCTGTTCCTGCTTGGCCGGTGGCCATGCTCGCCCTTCATCCTGGGGCTTATCTCCTCGCCTTGCCGACAAGAAGCTGGTCTCACCGTGCCGCTGCAGGAACGACACAGTCAATGACCCTAGAAGGACGCGGTTACGGATCGGTTAAGTGCCCACTGCCCGCGGCATTTTTGCCGCACTATGGCCGGAAAGGTTTTTGACTCTTCCGCTATCCCGGCTTCACGGCGTGTTCACCCTGGAACGCCTACAATTGCGGCTCGTTGCACTAGCGAAATGCAGAGGGCTCTCCTAAATTGAGGCAACGGAAGCTCTTTTCCCTCACGCATATCGTGGTAGGCTGCATACATTGCGGTTGTCGAAATGGAAGACTCACCAATTTCTGATTTTGAGAAAATGGCCGCGCGGAACGATGGTTTCCTAATCGGCATGGCGCGAGAGCCGCGAGCCCCGGGCGGCGGCGAAGGGCCAGGCGCTGCCGTCATTACCAAGACCAAGCCGGCTACAAAACGCCCCAAGCTGTACCGCGTCCTGCTGTTGAACGATGACTACACCCCGATGGAGTTCGTCATCGAGGTGCTCGAGCGCTTCTTCAACAAGGACCGGGACGGCGCCACCCACATCATGCTGCACGTTCACCACAATGGTGTGGGAGAATGCGGCGTCTACACCTATGAGGTCGCCGAGACCAAAGTGACACAAGTTATGGATTTTGCCCGTAAGCATCAGCATCCGCTGCAATGCGTCATGGAAGAAAAGTGAGGAACTGATCGTGCCATCCTTTTCAAGACACCTCGAACAGTCCCTCCATCGCGCTTTGGCGGCTGCCAATCAACGCCACCACGAATATGCGACCCTGGAGCACCTGCTGCTGTCCTTGATCGAGGATCAGGACGCGGCGGCGGTCATGCGCGCCTGCAATGTCGATCTCGACATTCTCAGGCGTAACCTCGTCGAATACATCGATACCGAACTTGAGAACCTGGTTTCGGACGGACGGGACGACGCCAAGCCCACCGCCGGTTTCCAGCGCGTCATCCAACGTGCGGTCATCCACGTGCAGTCCTCGGGTCGTGAGGAAGTCACCGGCGCCAACGTGCTTGTGGCCATCTTTGCCGAGCGCGAGAGCCATGCCGCCTATTTCCTGCAGGAGCAGGACATGACGCGGTACGACGCCGTGAACTACATCTCGCACGGCATCGCCAAGCGCCCCGGCCTGTCGGAGAGCAAGGCACCCCGCGGCAGCGATGAAGCCGAAGGCGAGAACGCCAAGGTTTCCGGCAGCAATGGCGAGGATCCGTCCAAGAAGAAGCAGGACGCGATCGATGCCTATTGCGTCAACCTCAACAAGAAGGCGCGTGAGGGCAAGATCGACCCGCTGATCGGTCGCGACAGCGAGATCACGCGCACGATCCAGGTTCTGTGCCGTCGCCAGAAGAACAATCCGCTCTTCGTCGGTGATCCGGGTGTCGGCAAGACGGCGATCGCCGAGGGTCTCGCTCGCCGCATCATCGAGGGCGATGTGCCGGAAGTGCTGCGCGGCGCGACCGTTTTCGCGCTCGACATGGGCACCCTGCTGGCCGGTACGCGCTATCGCGGCGACTTCGAGGAGCGCCTGAAGCAGGTCGTGAAGGAGATCGAGGCCTATCCGGGCGCCATCCTCTTCATCGACGAGATCCACACCGTGATCGGAGCGGGAGCGACTTCGGGCGGGGCGATGGATGCCTCCAACCTCCTGAAGCCGGCCCTGGCTGCCGGAGCGCTGCGCTGCATCGGCTCGACCACCTACAAGGAATACCGCCAGTATTTCGAGAAGGACCGCGCCCTCGTGCGCCGCTTCCAGAAGATCGACGTGGCCGAACCCTCCATCCCGGACACGATCGAGATCCTCAAGGGGCTCAAGCCCTATTACGAGGACTATCACAAGCTGCGCTATACCAACGAAGCCATCAAGGCTGCGGTGGAACTGTCGGCCAAGTACATCAATGACCGCAAATTGCCGGACAAGGCGATAGACGTCATCGATGAAACGGGTGCTTCGCAGATGCTGGTGGCAGAGAGCCGCCGCAAGAAGACGATCGGTGTCAAGGAGATCGAGGCGACCATCGCCACCATGGCCCGTATCCCACCCAAGACGGTGTCAAAGGACGATACGGAGACGCTCAAGAACCTTGAGATGAACCTCAAGCGCGTGGTCTACGGCCAGGACAAGGCGATCAAGCAGCTTTCTGCGGCGATCAAGCTTGCCCGCGCGGGCCTGCGCGATCCCGAGAAGCCGATCGGCAACTACCTGTTCTCCGGCCCCACCGGCGTCGGCAAGACGGAGGTTGCGCGCCAGCTCTCCGAAGTGCTCGGCATCAAGCTGCTGCGCTTCGACATGTCGGAATACATGGAGCGTCACACGGTCTCTCGTCTGATCGGTGCGCCTCCGGGCTATGTCGGCTTCGACCAGGGCGGCTTGCTGACCGATGGAATCGACCAGAATCCGCATTGCGTCCTGCTGCTGGACGAGATCGAGAAGGCCCACCCAGACCTTTTCAACATTCTCCTGCAAGTGATGGACCACGGCAAGCTGACCGACCATAACGGCAAGAGCGTCGACTTCCGCAACGTGATCCTGATCATGACCACCAATGCGGGCGCGGCAGACCTTGCCAAGTCGGCCTTCGGCTTCACGCAGAACAAGCGTGAGGGCGACGATACGGAGGCGATCAACCGGCTGTTCACGCCGGAGTTCCGCAACCGTCTCGACGCCACCATCCCCTTCGGCCATCTGTCGCAGGAGATCGTCACGCAGGTCGTCGACAAGTTCATCGCGCAACTCGAGGTGCAGCTTGCCGATCGTCATGTCACGGTGGAGCTGTCGGATGATGCTCGTACCTGGCTGGTCGCGAACGGCTATGACGAGTTCATGGGTGCCCGCCCGATGGCTCGCCTGATCCAGCAGGCGATCAAGACGCCGCTGGCGGACGAAGTGCTCTTCGGTCGCCTGAAGTCCGGCGGCCTGGTGCGCGTCACCGTGGTGAAGAGCGAGGACGGCAAGCAGGAACTCGGCTTTGAATATCCGGCTGGCCCCGCTGAGCCGAAGCCCGAACCCGTAGTGGCTGAAGGCGCCAAAGGCCCGGCCAAGAAGAAGGCCGCCAAGCCCAAGGCTCCGCCGGAGCGCGAACCCGATGCCCCGCTGGGAGCGGGATGATTGTGAAGAGGTCGGTCGAAGGACCGGCCTTTTTTCTTGGCTCCTGCACAAGCCGGAACGTTTCCAATCAGGGTGCGTTGATCCCTCGAAGCAAATCTTGCGAGGAGGAAACGCATGCCCGATTCGAAACCCGATAAGGCCGGAACGACCGTCAGTCGCGATCGCCTCGCCGAACTCCTGAACGAGGATCTGGCGCGCGAGTATCAGGCGATCATCGCCTACACCGTCTATTCCCAGGTGCTGAAGGGCGCCGAATATATGAGCATCGCCGACCAGCTCCAGGTCCATGCTGGCGAGGAGCTCAAGCATGCGCTCATCCTCTCTCGCCAGATCGACTATCTCGGTAAGATGCCCACGGTGACGCCCAAGCCCGTGAAGACCTCCGAGGATCCGCGCCAGATGCTGCGCTTCGATCTGGAGAACGAAAACGACACCATACGCAATTATCGCGAACGGGTACGCCAGTGCGAAGCGCTGGGCGAATTCGCCATGGCCGAACAGATCCGCCAGATCCTGGTCGACGAGCAGGACCACCAGATCGATCTGGCCACTGCACTCGGCGAAGAGGTGCCCGACCTCGGCAAGGGCTGAGGCCGGCACTTCCGATGGATATTCGCGACGATTGAGCTTCGTTTGGGAAGGTGGCATCTGTCTCAACCATGCTATGCCTGAGACCTTGCTTTCCCGACTCAGGCACTCTCCATGAAAATCACCGCTATTCGCGCCACGCCGATCAACCTGCCGATCGAGGCGCCGTATTGGTGGTCTTTCGGCTGGCTTCCCGGGTCCTCGCGCTGCGTGGTGGAAGTGGAGACCGACGAGGGCATCGCGGGCCTCGGTGAGGCCGCCTCCTGGCACGCCTGTGCCATCATCGAGCAGCGCCTGGCCCCGGTGCTGATCGGCCGCGACGCCCATGACATCGCAGGAGCCGAACTCGCCTGCCTTCCGAGTTGGAGGGGTGTTTCCTCCAACACGGATTTTGCCGCTATCCGCGCCTTCGCGGCTGTGGAGACGGCGCTCTGGGACATCAAGGGCAATGCGACCGGCCGGCCACTCTATGATCTTCTTGGCGGCGCCGTGCGCAAGAAGATTGCCTTCGCCGATTATTTCGGTTTCCGTCAGAAGAAGAACGGCAAGGGCGGCGAGCTGACGCCGGACGCCGTCGCGGACTATTGCGTGAGCCTGAAGGAGAGCTTCGGCACCACCGTCTTCGAGGGCAAGCTCTGCACCAGGGATCCCGAACCCAGCATAGAGGCGCTACGCCTGATGCGCGGGAAACTCGGGCCCGAAGCTGTGATCCGCATCGATTCCAACATGGCCTATTCGCTCACCGAGGCACGCCGCATCGCATCGCGTATCGAGGAACTCGACATCCGCAACTGGGAGGAGCCGTGCGCTACCTTCGAGGAGATGGCGGCGCTTCGTCGGCACACCGCGATTCCATTTTCCGGTCACAACGTCGATATTCAGAAAGCCGTGGCCCTCGGCGTGCCCGACGCCTTCGTCACGGACGTCAACGTGCATGGCGGCATCGGCCGTACCATACGCTTCATCGGCGCATGTGAGGCGATGGGCATCGACTTCTGGTGCTACAGCGCCAATACGGGCATCGGTAGCGCCGCCTATCTCCATTTGTGCGCCGCCTTCTCCCATATTCGCGAGCCGAACCAGTCACTCTTCCGCATGCAGCCCTTCGACGTCGTGGAGGAGGGGGTGTTTGCCCCCGTCGACAACATGGTCGCCGTGCCCGAGGGCCCGGGCCTCGGCGTAACACTGTCGAAGGACAAGCTCGCCTACTGCCACAGGCTTTTCCTGGAGGAAGGACCCTACACGCAGCACCATGATCCCGAGGAACCGGGGCGGTACAAGAGACTGCCTCTGCGCTGACGGATCCCAGGTGAGCAAGGCTCGCCCTGTACCGGCCCTGAGTTCAATAGCCCGGCAGAACCAATGGTCTAGGATAGGGGAATCCCGAAGGCCGGTGAGCCTCGGACCCAGAGGCCGTTTTGGACCATGGATACGCAGGCCATTCCGCTCAGGACGACCGCTTCGCGCTTCTCCCAGGCGATCAGGGTTTTCGCCAGGTCCGAAGTCGGCTGGAAGGCCAAGTTGATCTTCGGCGGCCTGGTGGCGCTGCTATGCGGGGTAAACGGCCTGAACGTCGTCAACAGCTATGTCGGCCGGAACTTCATGACGGCGATAGCCGATCGCGACAGGGCCGAATTTTTCCGGCAGGCGGTGTTTTACATCGGCGTCTTTGCTGCTTCCACAGCGGTGGCGGTCATCGCTCGCTTCGCGGAGGAGCGGCTGGCCTTGCTATGGCGGGCGTTCGTCACCCGACGAGCCGTAAAGTCCTACCTCACTGATGCAACCTACTATCGCCTCGATGCTGCCGGCCAGCTCGCTCATCCGGACCAGCGGATCGCCGAGGACGTCCGCGCTTTCACGGTGACCACTCTCTCCTTCGTGCTCATGGGGTTGAACAGTTGCTTCACCGTCATCGCCTTTGCGGGGGTGCTGTGGTCGATCAGTCCGCTCCTTCTGCTCGTAGCTGTCTCCTATGCCGCTTGCGGGTCATATCTGACGATCCTGCTGGGCCGCCCCCTGGTGAAACTCAACTACAACCAGCTCGACAAGGAAGCTGCCTTCCGCTCCGGCCTCATCCATGTCCGGGAGAACGCCGAAGCCATCGTGCTTGCGAACCGGGAGGAACGACAGCGGCTGCGCCTGGAACGGCTGCTCGATGAACTGATCGCCAATTTTCGCGCCATTACATTGGTCAATCGCAATGTCGGCTTCTTCACCACGGGCTACAGCTGGCTCATCCAGATCATCCCGGCCCTGATCATCGCGCCGTCCTTTATCAGCGGGGATATCGCCTTTGGCGTGATTACCCAGTCGGCCATGGCCTTCTCGACCTTGGTGGCGGCCTTTTCCCTGGTCGTCACGCAATTCCAGTCGCTGTCGAACTTCGCCGCCGTGGTCGCCCGGCTCAGTTCCCTGCTGAGCGCCGTCGAGCAGGCGCAGGCCAAGGCCGGGCTGCCCATCGAAACAAGTGAGGAGGATGGGCGCCTGGCCTACCAACGCCTGACACTATGCTCGCCGCCGAGCGGTGATATCCTGCTCAAGGAACTGTCCGTATCCATTCCCCGGGGAGTGCACGTGCTCGTTACCGGACCCAATGAAGCCGCGCGCACGGCTCTCTTCAAGGCGACGGCGGGCATCGCCGTCCTTGGCAGCGGAAACGTCGTGCGTCCACCCCCCGAGAAGATCCTCTTCCTTGCCCAGCGCCCTTATCTGCCGTCCGGAACGCTGCGGGAGATTCTCGTTCCTCCCGGGCGCGAGAGCGAAGTCGGCGATGAGCGGATCCTGACGCTGATGCGCGAACTCGCTCTCGATTCCCTTCTCGACCACATCGGCGGGTTGGATACTTCCCACGAATGGGAGGCGTCGCTCTCGCTGCACGAGCGGCACCTGCTGGCCTTCCTCCATATCCTGCTGACAGCGCCCCAATTCGCCTTCCTGGATCGGGTGGACGAGGTGCTCGATGCCGATCAGGTGCGGAAGATCCTGAGCCTGCTTTCGGAGAACTCGATTACCTATCTCGTCAGCGGCAGGGCAGGAAATACTGCCGACTGTTATATGGCCGTCCTCGAATGCCGCGAAGAAGGCGCATGGACGTGGGCCGCGACTCGGCCTGACGTACAATTGACGTCGCAGGGCTCGGCTTGAGAAGCTGACGGGCCACCATCAAAAGGGGTGAACGCATCATGGCAGACTCAAGGACAAGCCAGGAACTGGTACTGATGGATGCCTATTGGCGTGCCGCCAACTATCTGTCGGTCGGCCAGATTTATCTCTATGCCAATCCGCTGCTGCGGCAGCCTCTCTCCAAGGATCACGTCAAGCCTCGGCTCCTCGGCCATTGGGGGACGACGCCCGGCCTGAACCTGATCTATGTGCATCTCAATCGCATCATCCGGAAGCATGACCTGGACATGATCTATATCACAGGTCCGGGTCATGGGGGGCCGGCGCTGGTCGCCAACGCCTATCTCGAGGGTACCTATAGCGAGGTTTATCCAAACATCTCGCAGGACGTGGAGGGCATGAAGCGCCTCTTCACCCAGTTTTCGTTCCCTGGCGGGATTCCCAGTCACGTCGCTCCGGAAACGCCCGGTTCCATTCATGAGGGTGGCGAACTCGGCTATGCCCTGTCCCATGCCTATGGAGCGGCCTTCGACAACCCGGACCTGATCGTGGCTTGCGTGGTCGGCGACGGGGAGGCCGAAACCGGCCCCCTGGCGACGAGCTGGCATTCAAACAAGTTCCTGAACCCCGTTTCCGACGGCGTGGTTCTGCCTATCCTGCATCTCAACGGGTACAAGATCGCCAATCCGTGCGTGCTGGCGCGGATTAGCCATGAGGAACTCGATCAACTGTTCCGCGGCTACGGCTATACGCCTTATTTCGTCGAGGGCGACGACCCGGCCAAGGTACACGAGGCGATGGCGGCGACCCTCGACCAGGTCGTTGCCGAGATAAAGCGCATCAAGGCCGACGCCCAGGCGAACGGTTTCACCGAGCGGCCTCGCTGGCCGATGATCGTGCTGCGCACGCCCAAGGGCTGGACCTGTCCCAAGGAGATCGACGGCAAGCGCACCGAGGGATATTGGCGGTCGCATCAGGTGCCGATGGGGGAAATGCACGAGAATCCGGAACATATCCGCATACTCGAGGAATGGATGCGCAGCTACCGGCCGGAGGAGCTGTTCGATGAGGGCGGCCGCCTGAGACCAGAAATCGCCGAACTGGCCCCGAGCGGAAAGCGCCGCATGAGCGACAATCCGCATACGAATGGGGGGCTTCTCCTCAGAGATCTCCGCCTGCCCGATTTCCGCGACTACGCCATCCCGGTGAAGGGGCGCGGCGAGATCATGGCGGAATCCACCAGGGCCATGGGCAAGTTCCTGCGCGATGTCATGAAGCTCAACCTCGATGCACGCAATTTCCGCCTCTTCAGCCCCGACGAAAACAATTCGAACCGGTGGCAGGACGCACTGGACGTGACCAACCGCGCCTTCACAGGTGAGGTCTATCCCTATGACGACCATCTCGCCCCGGACGGGCGGGTGATGGAAATGTTGAGCGAGCATCAGTGCCAAGGCTGGCTTGAAGGCTACCTGCTGACGGGAAGGCACGGCTTCTTTTCATGCTATGAAGCCTTCATCCACATCATCGACTCCATGTTCAACCAGCACGCCAAGTGGTTGAAGGTGTGCAATCATATTCCGTGGCGCCAGCCGGTCGCCTCGCTCAACTATCTCCTGTCCAGCCACGTGTGGCGGCAGGACCACAACGGCTTCAGCCATCAGGATCCCGGCTTCATCGACCACGTCGTCAACAAGAAGGCCGAAGTCGTCCGCGTCTATCTGCCGCCGGATGCCAATTGCCTGCTGAGCGTGACCGATCACTGCTTGCGCAGCCGCAACTATGTCAACGTCGTCGTGGCCGGCAAGCAGCCGGCACCCCAATGGCTGACGATGGAGGAGGCGATCAGGCACTGCAGCGCCGGGCTCGGCATCTGGGAATGGGCCAGCAACGACCGGGGCTCGGAGCCCGACGTGGTCATGGCCTGCTGCGGCGATGTGCCGACGCTGGAAACCCTCGCAGCTGTGCAACTCCTGCGCAGCCACGCGCCGGACCTCAAGGTGCGCGTCGTCAATGTCGTGAACCTGATGACGCTGCAGCCACCCAGCGAGCATCCGCACGGTATGTCCGATCAGGATTTCGATGCGCTGTTCACGACGGACAAGCCGATCATCTTCGCCTTCCACGGCTACCCCTGGCTGATCCACAGGCTGACCTACCGGCGCCATGGCCACGCCAATCTGCACGTGCGGGGCTACAAGGAGGAGGGGACCACCAGCACCCCCTTCGACATGTGCGTGATGAACGATCTCGACCGCTTCCATCTCGTCGAGGATGTGATCGACCGCGTTCCCAAGCTCGGTTCGCGAGCCGCCTATGCCAAGCAGGCCGTCCGTGACAAGCTCATGGAGCACAAGGAGTATATCGCCCGCTACGGCGACGACATGCCCGAAATCTCCGGTTGGCGCTGGGGCAGGGCGCAAGCCTCCACGGCCCAGAGTTCCACGGAGGCGGACAACGTCTGAGCCTGGGCGCGTCCGCTCAAAAAGTCCTCGAAGATCTTCGACAGCGATCCACCGAGGCGCGACGCTTGGAACTCCCTTCCCCTTCGTGGGGAAGGATAAGGAATGGGGAGCGTGGCGATTAGGCCGCGCACCCTCCCAAGGATCCCCGTCTTTTATCCTTTCCCACAAGGGGATGGGAAGGCTTCGACCTCGCGATCATCCTCGCAGATGAGCGATGCAATCCCGCTCGAATTCGTGAAACGTCACGAGGGACCAGTCGTCGGTGATCCCGAGCAGGCACTCGCCTCGATAGCTCTCCGGGGGATCTCTACCAGCCCATCCGGCGAAGATCGATCAACGTTGCCTCGACCACGCTGACGCTCTGGCCAGGGACGACCTTGTCGAAAGCCGATCGCAGCAGGAGCTTCCGGCGCGAAGCCGCTCAAATATCCACCAGTTCGCCGGCGAATGCCGCTCGCTCCTGGATGAAAGTGAAACGCGCCTCAGGCTTGTTGCCCATCAGGCGTTCCACGGAACCGGAGGTGTCGGCGCGTTCCTCATCCTCCACCATCACCTTGAGAAGCGTGCGCTTCTTCGGGTCCATGGTGGTTTCCTTGAGCTGGGCCGGCATCATCTCGCCGAGACCCTTGAAGCGGCCGATTTCGATCTTCTGGTTGGCCTTGAAGGCGGTGGCCAGGAGTTCATCCTTGTGTGCGTCGTCGCGGGCGTAAAGAGATTTGGTGCCCTGTGTCAGGCGGTAGAGGGGCGGGGCAGCGAGGAAGAGGTGGCCGCGCTCGATCAGGCGCGGCATCTGGCGCCAGAAGAAGGTGATCAGCAGCGAGGCGATATGGGCGCCGTCGACATCGGCGTCCGTCATGATGATGATCTTCTCGTAGCGCAGGTCGTCGTCGCGATAGTGGGAGCCCATGCCGCAGCCGAGGGCCTGTCCCAAATCCTGGAGCTGCTGGTTCTGAGCGAGCTTGTCCTTGCCGGCGGCAGCCACGTTGAGGATCTTGCCCCGCAGGGGCAGTACGGCTTGGCTGGCGCGGTCACGCGCCTGCTTGGCGGATCCGCCGGCCGAGTCGCCTTCCACGATAAACAATTCGGAGCCCTGGGCTGCATTGTTGGAGCAGTCCGCGAGCTTGCCGGGCAGGCGCAGCTTGCGCGTGGCGGTCTTGCGGGCGACATCCTTCTCGGCCCGGCGGCGCAGGCGTTCCTCGGCCCGTTCCACCACGAAGTCGAGAAGCTTGAGGGACTGGGAGGGTGTCGAGGCAAGCCAGTGGTCGAAGGCATCCTTGAGCGCCTGTTCGACGATGCGGCTGGCCTCCGTCGTCACCAGCTTGGCCTTGGTCTGGGATGAGAATTCCGGTTCGCGGATGAACACGGAGAGCATGGCGGCCGAGCAGGCCATCAGGTCCTCGGTGGTGATCTGCGCGGCGCGCTTGTTGCCGATGCGCTCGGCGTGCTCCTTCAGGCCTCGCAGGAGTGCGATGCGCAGGCCCGCCTCATGCGTGCCGCCCTCGCGCGTGGGGACGGTATTGCAATAGGAGGAGACATAGCCTTCATCCTCGGCGAACCAGCCGATGGCCCATTCCACCGAGCCATGCCCGCTTTCCTTGTCGACCTTGCCGGCGAAGATCTGGTCGGTGACGAGTTCGAGGCCCTCGCTCGCGCTGCGCAGATAATCCTCGAGACCGCGCGGGAACTTGAAGCTTTCCTCGACCGGGACGTCACTGACACCCTGCAGAAGCTCCGCCGCGCATTTCCAGCGGATCTCCACACCCCGGAAGAGATATGCCTTCGAGCGCGACATCTTGAACAGGCGCTTGGGATCGAAGGCAGAACCATGCTTGAAGATCTCGATGTCCGGCTTGAAGCGAATGCGCGTGCCGCGCCGATTGGGGGCTGCACCGACATGCTCGACGGGCCCGAGCACCTGCCCGCGCGCAAAGCGCTGGCGATAGAGTTCGCGCCCGCGCGCGACCTCGACCTCGACCGCTTCCGAGAGCGCCGTGACGGCCTTGATGCCGACGCCGTGGAGACCGCCGGACGTGTCGTAGACGTCGGAATTGAACTTGCCCCCCGCATGGAGCTTGGTCATGCTCACTTCGAGCGTGGACATTTCCGGAAACTGCGGATGCGGATCGACGGGAATGCCGCGGCCGTTATCGGTGACGCAAACGAAGCCGTCGGCCGTCAGGTCCACCTCGATGAAGGTGGCATGGCCCGCCACCGCCTCGTCCATCGAGTTGTCGATCACCTCGGCGAAGAGATGATGGAGGCCATCCCCGTCCGGCCCGGTCGAGCCGATATACATGCCGGGCCGCATGCGGATGGCCTCGATGCCCTCCAGCACGCGAATGGACGAAGCGCCGTAGCCGTCTTCCCCGGCCTTGGGCGAGGGCGCCTTCACCCCCGGCTTGGCAGCCGCCCGGGCAGCCATCTCCGCCTTCAGGGCAGCGGCGATCGACTGGGTGGAAAGTTTCTTGGCATCGGTGGATTTGTCGGCCCGGCCCTTGGAGGACGAGGGCTCATCGCCGCCGAACAGATCGGAAGTGTCGCTCATTCACAAACGGTCTCGCAGAAGCGTCGCGCACTGGCGATTCGCAATTTGGATCATTATGGCACGTTCGCACGGCGGCCGCGAACGGACCGTAAACAGGCTTGTTGATGGGTGTGAATTCGCGAGGAATTCAGGCCCTAGTTCCGTCACGATTCGCAGGCTCTTTGTGCATTGCGAGGATGTGGGCTGCTGCCTATAACAGCCTCCTGCCATCGCAGACTTCTGAAACGGATTTTTTCTTCATGCCGATGACACGCGCGGCCAATTTCGGGGCCTTGGTTATTCTAGGTGCGGCAGCCGTCGCCATGCCAGCCTGGGCACAGGATACCGCCACCACCCAGCAGGCTGCTGCGGCTACGCCGCTCAAGCCGGACGAGCCCGTGCCCTTCGTCGCTCATCGCGCGGTCTATGATCTGCAGCTCGACGGTCGCAAGCAGTCCACCAGCGTCGACAGCATGCGCGGCCGCATCGTCTATGATTTCTCCGGGAACGCCTGCGAGGGCTACGCGCTGAACTTTCGGCAGGTTACGGAGATCGGCCTAAGCGGCGGCGGCGTCAACACGTCGGATCTGCGTTCCGTGACCTTCGAGGACAACGGCGGGCACAGTTTCCGATTCAATTCGCAGAATTTCACCAATCAGAAAGTCGATGGCGTGGTCGACGGCCAGGCGAGCCGGGCAGACAGCGGTGCGATCGCCGTAGCGCTGAAGAAGCCGAAGAGCGCCAAGTTCGATCTCTCTCGGAACGTGCTGTTTCCCACCGGCCAGATGAAGGCGATCGTGGCGGCGGCGCAGGGCGGCGAGCATGTGTTCGAGAGCCAGGTCTATGATGGTTCGGACGGCGGCCAGAAGATCTACGATACGCTGGCGGTCATCGGCGCCAAGGTCTCGCCGGACAAGCCACGCGAAGGAGCGGCCGTCGGCGCCAAGCAACTCGACGGGGTCGATCGCTGGCCGGTGACGATCTCCTATTTCGATCCGACCAAGAAGGTCGTGGGCGAGCAGACCCCCGTCTATACCATGTCCTTCGATCTCTACGCCGACGGCATTTCGGGCAACCTCGTTCTCGACTACGGCGATTTCCGGCTCAGGGGCACGATGGCCTCGCTCGATTTCCTCCCGCAGCCCCCATGCAAGTGAGCCCGGAGGCGACAGGCGGGTCCGCCGCGCGCGTGCTGCGTTGAGGAATGCAATCCGGCAATGGAGCCACACGCAGGCCTGGCGGGCGCTGGGGCATCGCCTGCGGGCTCCTGCGCGCCTCCCTTCCTCACCCCTGTTCGGAAGGATTTCGGCACCGGCTGCCGTCGCCTTCGGAGTGGTCCTGATCCTGGCGCTGATCCTGCTGGCGGATCCCGTCTCCCAGCGAGTCCTGCCCGAGTGGCCGCGCAGTGCGGTGCGCGTCGCCTCGATCCTCACCAATCTTGGCGATTCCGGCTATTACCTCATTCCGATCGGCATCCTCCTGATCCTGCTGGCCGCCGTCGATTTCGAACTGCCGCCGCGTCTCGACACCGCCACGCGTCAGCTGTGGCTCCAACTGGCCTTTGCCTTCACCGCGATCGCCGGCACGGGGCTCGTCGTCAATGTCGGCAAGCGCATGATCGGGCGCGTGCGCCCGCTGCATGTCGATCCGGGCTCGTACCTGCATTTCGAGCCATTCTCCTGGCGCGCAAGCAATGCGAGCTTCCCCTCGGGCCACGCCACCACGGCCTGGACCGTAGCGGCCGTCCTGGTGCTGTGCTGCGGGCCGCGCCTTCGGCCTTACGCCTTCGCGCTCGGGACCATCGTGTGTATCAGCCGCGTCGTGATCGGCGCGCACTATCCGGCCGATGTGGTTGCCGGAGCGCTGTTCGGCTGGTTCGCTACCCTGTGGTTTGCGCAGTTTCTGGCGCGGCGCGGCCTTGTTTTCCGGCAAAATGGCGATGGCGCTCTTGCGCTTCGCAGGCAAGACGCGGCAAAGACGCTGCTCACGGCGTGGCGAGCGCGCCGATAAGGTCGAAGGTCCATGACACCTGCAATCAACGCGCCCGAGATCAGCGTCGTGGTGCCCGTCCGCAATGAGGCGGGGAACATCGAGCCCCTCATCCGGGAGATCGCGCAAGCCTTGTCCGGCCGCAGTTTCGAGATCGTCTATATCGACGATGGTTCGAGCGACGCGACGCCGGCGGAACTGGCGCGCCTTAAGGGGGAACTGCCGTTCCTGCGAAGCCTGCGGCACGAGGCATCCTGCGGCCAGTCCTGCGCCGTTCGCACGGGGGTGCGCCACGCCCGTGGCGGCCTGATCGTGACCATCGACGGCGATGGCCAGAACAATCCCACCTACATCCCCGCCCTGGTCGATGCGCTCGTCGCCGGCGGGAATGGCACGGGCATGATCGCCGGCCAGCGCCTCGGACGCAAGGACACCGGCTTCAAGCGCTGGCAGTCGAAGACAGCCAACAAGGTCCGGGCCTGGGTCTTGAAGGACGGTACGCGCGACACGGGATGCGGCCTCAAGGCCATCCGCCGCGAAGTTTATCTTGCGCTTCCCTATTTCGACGCGTTGCACCGTTTCATGCCGGCACTGGTAAAGCGCGAGGGTTACGATGTCGGGCATGTCGACGTCGTCGACCGCCCGCGCCTGACGGGCGTTTCCAATTACGGCTTCTTTGACCGCCTTTGGGTCGGCATTCTCGATCTCGGCGGAGTATGGTGGCTGATCAGTCGCCGGCGGCGAGTGCCGGTCGTCACCGGGGGAGCAAGCGATGCTGGTTGAACTGTCGAACGCCCTCGGCGGCTACCTTCACAACGTCTTCTACAACAAGTTCGATTTCTGGCTTTGGCTCGGCCTGTTCGCGCAGGCCCTGTTCACCGCACGCTTCGTCGTCCAGTGGTTTGCCAGCGAGCGGGCCGGCAAGAGCGTCATACCATTCAGCTTCTGGGTCCTGTCGATCGGCGGCGGGGCGCTGCTGTTCCTCTATGCGCTCGTGCGCGCGGACCTCGTCTACATCATAGGCCAGGGCTCAGGCCTCTTGATCTACCTGCGCAATGTCTCCTTCGTGATGAAGGAGAGGGCAGCTGAAAAGGCAAAGGCCGAGGCGGAAGCCGGAGAGGCGGCGGGCAGGGGGCCGTAGCGGCGGGCCCCTCGCGTCGATCGAAGGCCTATTCCTGGAGGGCCCTGAACCGCGCCAGACCGGCGTCGAGATCAGCGATCAGGTCGGCGATGTCCTCCAGCCCCACGTGAAGGCGCACGGCCGGTCCGCCAGGGTTCCATGTCGTGGCCGTGCGATATTCCGCGCAGTCGAAGGGAATGGCGAGGCTCTCGTATCCGCCCCAGGAATAGCCGAGGCCGAAGAATTTGAGTTCGTCGAGGAAGGCGGCCACGGCCGCGTCAGGCGCCGGCTGCAGGATTATCGAGAACAGGCCGGATGCGCCCTTGAAGTCTCGCTTCCAAATGGCGTATCCCGGGTCGCTTTCCAGGCCCGGATGCAGCACGCGCTGAACCTCCGGCCGGGAGTCGAGCCATTTCGCCACGCGCAATGCGCTGTCCTGATGCTGGCGCAGCCGCACGCCCATCGTGCGCAGGCCTCGCATGGCGAGATAGATATCGTCCGGCCCGACGCAGAGGCCACTGTCGCCGTAGAAGCTCTTGAGCGCCGGCCATGCCTTGCGGGAGGCGGAAACCACACCGAACATCGCATCCGAATGGCCGACGATGTATTTCGTTCCCGCCTGGATGGAGAGATCGACTCCATGGGCGAAGGCATCGAAGAAGAGGGGGGTGGCCCAGGTGTTGTCTAGCAGGACCGCGGCTCCACGCTTGTGGGCGATGGCGGCGATCAACGGCACATCCTGCATCTCGAAGCTCTGCGACCCGGGCGCCTCGAGATAGACCGCTTTCGTATTGGGACGGAAAAGTTCCTCGATGCCGGCGCCCGCCAGGGGATCGTAATAGGTGGTCTCGATGCCGAGGCGCTTCAGCACCTTGTCGCAGAACTGGCGGGTCGGCAGATAGGTTGTGTCGACCATCAGGAGGTGGTCGCCCGAGGACAGGCATGAGAGCAGCGCGGCCGATACGGCGGAAAGCCCAGAGGGGCAGGTCACCACGCCCGCGCTGCCGTCGAGCGCCTTCATGGCCTCGTCGAAAGCTTCGGAGGTCGGATTGCCGCGGCGTCCGTAGGCATAGCGCTGGGTATGGCCAAGCAGGTCCTTCACCGTCGGCGCCAGCACGGTGGAACCGTGATAGACCGGCGGATTGACGAAGCCGTGATAGTCGGATGGGTCTCGGCCGCCGATCACGAGACGGGTGTTCTCGCCGAAGGTGGCGATTTCGCTTTTGCTGATTTTTTTCATGAATGAGTCGACGCCAGTATCACTGGGCGGACATTCCGCTTCGCGGGTGGCTGCGTCAACCAGAAAGGCCGTGATCCGCCCTTGATGTGGCGCCGCCGGCCCTGGACCGGCGGCGCGCGGCGTCGGCGGCCGATGGCTCGTCATTGGCGTGCGAAGGTCTGTTGTCTCATTTGTCGCGGTTTTGAAAAGCCTCTACGGAAAGCGGGCAATCAACTAGAGAGAGGTGCAATAATACCTCATATTGTTGTATGATAGAAGAATTACGCGCTCTGGCTGTATGGCGCTTTTGTGGACATGACAACGAATTAAGCAACAATCCACTTGACTTGCGCTCCAAAGCGCTTGCAATCACTGGATCGTGAAAAAATCACGAACAAAAAGGGGATGCGTCAGAGAGCTCAAGCTCCGGCATGAACCCTTGGATCGAACCAGACAGGGGCTGCTTTATGAAACTCAGGACACTTGCTTTGACGTTTGGCGCGGTGCTCGCCATGGGCACCGCCGCCGCTTCCGCAGCGACGCTTGATGCCGTTAAAGCACGCGGACAGTTGATCTGCGGATCGAACACGGGTCTCGCCGGTTTCGGCATTCCGGACGACAAGGGGCAGTGGACAGGTCTCGACGTCGATTACTGCCGCGCCATTGCGGCCGCCGTGTTCGGCGACCCCACCAAGGTGACCTTCAAGCCGCTTTCCGCCAAGGATCGCTTCACCGCGCTGGGGTCCGGTGAAATCGACGTTCTCATCCGCAACACCACCTGGACGCTTTCCCGCGACACCCAGGGTGCGGACTACGTGGCCGTGAACTATTATGACGGCCAGGGCTTCATGGTGAAGAAGGATGCGGGCGTCAAATCGGTCGCCGAACTGTCGGGCGCCTCGATTTGCGTGCAGCAGGGTACCACCACCGAGCTGAACCTCGCGGACTATTTCCACTCCCACAACATTGAATACAAGATCGTCACCTTCGCAACGTCGGAGGAGACCCGCACGGCCTTCGACACCGGGCGTTGCGATGCCTATACGGGCGACCTTTCGGCCGTCTACACCGAGCGCCTGAAGCTTTCCAAGCCTGATGACGCCGTCGTGCTGCCCGACGTCATTTCGAAGGAGCCGTTGTCGATCGCCGTCCGTCATGGCGACAACCAGTGGGCCGATATCGTTCGCTGGGTGCACTTCGCACTCCTCACGGCTGAGGAGGACGGCGTCACCCAGGCGAATGTGGACGAGAAACTGAAGTCCGAGACCCCGGACGTCAAGCGCCTGCTCGGTGTCGAGGGCGACTACGGCAAGGGCCTGGGCCTGGATAATGACTGGGCCTACAAGGCCATCAAGGCCGTGGGCAACTACGGAGAAGTCTTCGACAGGAATGTCGGCGCCAGCACGCCGATGAAGATCGAGCGCGGCCTCAACAAGCTCTGGACGCAGGGCGGCCTGCAATACGCACCTCCGATCCGTTGATTGTGAAACCATGCGGGCGGCCTTTGCGAAAGGGCCGCCCGTCTTGCTTCAGGCGGACAGATAGAGGGCGCGACAACGATGGCCGTACAGCCGCCGTCCCGGGGGGATGGCACCTCGTGGATCAATGATCCCGATAAAAGAAGCATCATTTTCCAGGTTATCCTGGCGATAGTCGTGATCGCCGCGATCTACTGGATGGGCTCGAACGTTTCCAGCAGCATGGCGAAGTCCGGCAAGTCGGTGGGTTTCGACTTCCTGTGGCAGCCCGCGAATTTCGACATCGCCCAGACGCCGATTCCCTATACGAAATCGGATACCGCTGCCTGGGCGATCATGGTCGGCCTGACCAATACCTTGATCGTCGCCGTCCTCGGCATCATCCTGGCGACCATCCTCGGCTTCGTCATCGGCATCGCGCGCCTTTCCAGCAACTGGCTGGTCGCGAAGTTCGCCACCGTCTATGTCGAGACGATCCGCAACGTTCCGCTCCTGCTTCAACTCTTGTTCTGGTACAAGGCCGTCATCGTGGCGCTGCCCAGCGCCAAGCAGGCGCTGACGATGCCGGGCGGCTTCTATCTCAGCCAGCGCGGCCTTATCCTGCCCAAGCCGGTCTTCGGACCCGGGTCTTCGCTGATCTTCATCGCGCTCCTCGTTGCTGTCGTGGCAAGCATCGCCTTTGCCAAATGGGCCGGGAAGCGGCAGGAGGCGACGGGACAGCGCGCACCCGTTTTCATGACTTGCCTCGGCCTGATCGTGTTGCTGCCACTGGCTGCCTTCTTCGTATCGGGCATGCCGGTTTCCATGGAACTGGCGACGCAGACCAAGTTCGACCTCAAGGGGGGCTTTCCCCTGGGACCAGAGATCTTTGCCCTTCTCATGGGCCTGGTGATCTACACCGCCTCGTTCATCGCCGAGATCGTCCGCGGCGGCATCCGCGCAGTCTCACACGGGCAGACGGAAGCGTCGCGCGCCCTCGGCCTCAATACCCGCAAGACGCTGAACCTGGTCGTGATCCCGCAAGCGATGCGCGTGATCATTCCGCCGCTGACCAACCAATATCTCAACCTGGTCAAGAACTCGTCGCTGGCCATCGCCACGGCCTTCGCCGATCTGGTTTCCGTGGCGCAGGGATCCGTTCTGGTGATCAGCGGCCACGAGTTCGAGTGCATTGCCATCACGATGGGCTTCTATCTGGTCGTCAGCCTGCTGATCGCCGCCTTCATGAACTGGTTCAACAAGCGCGTTGCGCTGGTGGAACGGTGAGGAGGGCACAGGCATGACAACGATTCAGCCTTATGTGCGCTCGGCCTTCAACGAGGCTCAGCCACCGCCGGCTTCAACGACCGGCGTGATCGGGTGGATGAGAACGAACTTGTTTTCATCCATCGGCAACACGGTCCTCACCATCCTCGGCATACTCTTCCTTGCCTGGATCATCCCGCCGCTCGTCCGCTTCCTGTTCCTCGATGCCGTGTGGAGCGGCAGCAATGGCGAGGCCTGTCAGGCCGCCAAGGTGGGGCACGAGGTTGGCGCCTGCTGGGCCTTCGTCAAGGCCAAGCTGAACTACTACACCTATGGCAGCTATCCCGAGTTCGAGCGGTGGCGCGTCGACCTGGTGTTCCTCGGCGGGGTCGTCGGCATGGCGTGGCTGCTGTGGCCGAGGATCGGCGCGAAGGTGTGGGGAGCGCTCTATTTCTTCGTGATCTTCCCGATCGTGGCCTTCTGGCTGCTGCGCGGCGGGCTGGGCCTTGCCTACGTGCCGACCAATCTGTGGGGCGGTATCCTGGTGACGCTGGTAATCGCGGTCATCGGTATCGTGGCCTCCCTGCCGCTCGGGATCATTCTGGCTCTGGGGCGGCGGTCGAAGATGCCGATCGCCAAGTCACTCTCGATCGTCTTCATCGAGTTCATCCGCGGCGTGCCGCTGATCACCATCCTGTTCATGGCCAATCTGATGCTGCCGCGCTTCCTGCCGGAAGGCTGGAACCCGGATCCGCTGCTGCGCGTGCTGGTCGGCGTCGCGCTCTTCTCGGCAGCCTACATGGCCGAGGTCGTTCGCGGCGGGTTGCAGGCCATGCCGAAAGGGCAGACGGAAGGCGCCCAGGCGCTTGGCCTGACCTATGTGCAGATGATGATCCTGGTGATCCTGCCGCAGGCGCTGAAGCTGGTCATCCCGGGCATCGTCAACTCGTTCATCTCCCTGTTCAAGGATACGACGCTCGTATCCATCGTCAGCATCTTCGATTTTCTGCTGACGGTGCAGACCTCCGCGTCGGATACGAACTGGATATCGGAGCGTACGCTTACCTCTGGCTTTATTTTCGCCGCTATCGTCTACTGGGTCTTCTGTTTCGGCATGTCGCGCTATTCGCAATGGATGGAGCGCCGCCTCGACACCGGCCACAAACGTTGAGAGACACGACATGGCAAATGCTTCTGCAGTCAAAGCCGATCCTGCCGTCCAGGGCCTCGCCGTGGACATCAAGCAGATGAACAAGTGGTACGGTGAGTTTCATGTTCTGAAGGACATCGACCTGGAGGTTCGTCGCGGGGAGCGGATCGTGATCTGCGGTCCGTCCGGTTCGGGCAAGTCGACGATGATCCGCTGCATCAACCGGCTTGAGGAGTTCCAGAAGGGTTCGATCACGGTGGACGGTATTCCGCTGACGAACGACCTCAAGCGCATCGACGAGGTTCGGCGGGAAGTCGGGATGGTGTTCCAGCACTTCAATCTCTTCCCGCATCTGACGGTTCTGGAGAACTGCACGCTGGCGCCGATCTGGGTGCGCAAGATGCCGAAGAAGGAGGCGGAGGACCGTGCGATGGCCTTTCTGGAACGGGTGAAGATCCCGCACCAGGCCAGGAAATATCCCGGGCAGCTGTCGGGCGGCCAGCAGCAGCGCGTGGCGATCGCGCGGGCGTTGTGCATGAACCCCAAGATCATGCTGTTCGACGAGCCGACCTCGGCGCTCGACCCGGAGATGGTCAAGGAGGTGCTCGACACCATGGTCTCGCTGGCCAATGACGGCATGACCATGCTGTGCGTCACCCACGAGATGGGTTTTGCCCGCCAGGTTGCGGACCGCGTGATCTTCATGGATGCTGGGCAGATCGTGGAGATGAACGAGCCCAATGCCTTCTTCTCCAACCCCCAGCACGAACGAACCCGGCAGTTCCTCAGCCAGATCCTGCACTGAGGTAAGATCCTGTCGGCCGCGCCCTCCCGCTGGGGCGCGGCAATCTTCCGCCGATGGCAAGCGCCGCTTCGGCCCGGACTTCTTTCCCAGCTGCGCCTTGCCTGCCGCCGGTTCCCCTGCTTGACGAGGGGGATATTGGCGGTAGGTATGTGTGACCATATGGTCAGGCAGGTAGCCTAGGGCTGCTGGCCGATCCGGATTGACAGTGCAGGAATTTGATCATGGCGTTTGATCGCTCGAGCGAGCCCGACGGCACGCTGAGGCGTGGGCTCTATCCCGAAATCGAAGCCTATCGCTCGGGCATGCTCGACGTCGGCCACGGCCACTCGATCTATTGGGAACTCGCGGGAAATCCGGAAGGATTGCCGGTCGCCTTCCTGCATGGCGGTCCCGGGGCGGGCTGTTCCCCCAAGCATCGCCGCCTGTTCGATCCCAAGCGCTGGAACGTCCTCCTGTTCGACCAGCGCGGCTGTGGCCGCTCGCGCCCTCATGCCAACCTGGAGGCCAACACGACGTGGCACCTCGTCGCCGACATGGAGAGGCTGCGCAAGGAGGTCATGAAGGTCGATCGCTGGAGCCTCTTCGGCGGCTCCTGGGGCTCGACCCTCGCACTGGCCTATGCCGAGACGCATCCGGACCTGGTCTCCTCCCTCATGCTGCGCGGCATCTTCACCCTGCGCCGCATGGAGCTCGACTGGTACTATCGCGAGGGCGCATCCTATTTCTTCCCCGACAAGTGGGAGGCATTCCGCAAGGACTTGCCGCCGGAGTCCTGGCCGGACCCGATACTGACCTATCATCGCCGCCTGACGGGGGACGATGCGGCGCTCCGCCTGGCGGCCGCGCGCAGCTGGAGCGTGTGGGAAGGCGAGACGTCCACCCTGATGCCGGAGGGGCCGGCGACGGGCCACGCCCAGGAGCATTTCGCCCTGGCCTTCGCACGAATCGAGAACCACTACTTCGTGCATGGCGGCTGGATGGAGGAGGGGCAGCTCCTGCGCGACGCGACCCGCCTGGCCGACATCCCCGGTACCATCGTGCAGGGCCGCTACGACGTCGTCTGTCCGCCTGTGACGGCATGGGAGCTTTCCAAGCGCTGGCCGAAGGCGGAACTCCATTTCGTGGAGGATTCGGGCCATTCCTTTTCGGAACCCGGGACCTTGCACCGCCTCATCCAGGCAACCGACAAATATGCGCGCGTGCTGGCGGGCGGAGCCTGATCGACGGTTTGGGGGAAAGTGAGGCCCATGTGCCGCTCCCAACCCGCGACGGGAGGGCGTCGGACGGCTACGGGCATCGCGACAGTTCTCTTCATTACCCGCTACGCTGCGCTGTTTTTCTTCCATTCCCGAAAGACATAGTCGCGTTGGTGAGATGCCGCGCTCTGCCACCCGACCTGTCCTGCGGCGTTCCTTTCCGACACGAACGATTTCTTCGCTCGTTCGGGCACGCCGCGCCAAGCTTGGGCGCCACGTGCCCGAACTTTCTGAATGGCTCACCAGCATGCTCAAGGCGCAAGACGCCGATTGGCCAGTCACGAGCTTCCTGGCGGGCGCACCCCGAGACATTCATTGGGATTCCCAATCAGAAGTGAAGGCGGCGGCCAGAAGCCGGTGCGCCGACGATGAATTGCGCATGTTGAGGTGAATTTGTCATCCCGAACCCGGCTGCAACTTCCCCGTCGAAGCTTGGAAGCTGCCCGCAAGGCACTTCCACCGAGTAATACTAGCCACCGCCGCAGGTGCCAAACCTATTGCTTTGGCGGAACGCGGCCAAATACCTCCGTCTTGGTGGCTCCATTCTTCATATCGTTTATTTTCTTTTCGGCTCTCTTGATCGCAGCGTCCACCTCCGTCTGCAATTTCCTCAGGAGATCCGTTTCCTTCTCTAGACGGTCAATGAATTCCTGATCGACGGCCATTTTGTCCCTCCATCTAACCATCGAGTCCAAGCAGAATGCCTACAGCGTGAGGTGCTAGTAGAGAGTGACTACATCAAGCCACCAATAGGAATCATCCTCACCTGTAACATCGTTGTGCGAGGCCAGGAGCGCGATTCCCAATGCTGGACCGGGCTGGAACTTTCCGTTTATCCAGCCCGGCGGGATTCCGTCTGCAGTCCATACCGCGAAATTGTTCGGCCACCCTGTCCACTGTGCGGTTCTTTGAGTCGCTTCCGAGGCGGTTTGCACGACCCAGGCCTCGACCCACACGGGTCTCCAATTCGGGTCGAGTTTCAGCGGTCCTGTCGGCCACTCGACGTGAGCCGTGCTGAAGTTGATATTTTGATAGGGATTCCAATTACCTGGCATGACATACCTCCAATCGCCACCGGGCGACGGCCCGGATGCATGATCAAGACATCATACGGCCTGTTAACTATGTTCCAATTCTTGCAATTCGGCTAGTTTAAATTTTTAAGATAGCTAATCCTTGGCAATTTTTCTTTCATCGGCGTTGCCTGCAAAAGATCTGGCTGCAATATCAATGCAATCTTTATCAATAAGGTCGAGATATTTACTCTCGCCATGACGTTGGGAGGTGGCTGAGAGCTGTACCCTGTGAATTTTTGCATCGATTAGCAGTGATGGGAGTCCGGGGCTGTTTTTTTGCAAGACCACCTCAGCGCTCCTTCAAAGGGTACAGGTTTTTGCAGGCGGCAAAGCATCCGACACCAAAATAATCTTGTTAGCATAGGCGACGAATTGCTTAAGTGGCATCGCGCTCAGATCAAGGCATGTTTCCAGAACCAACGCGCTGCAGAATTGAGAGAGAATAGACGTTCCGTTCGACGATGAAATCGCTCTCTACAGCAATGTCTGACACATCATCGCTGATGGCGACCCAGGCTCTGTGCAATCCGTACATGGTCGTTTCGAGGTAGTACGAAGGCCGACTGAAGTGGTAGCCGTTCTCGGTTGGGCCTGGTGCTGCGTCGCGCTATACTTGGAGTTCGAGATATGGAGTCGAGCCATGTCGTCCGAAGACTATCTCCGGCCTGACCCGAAGCGAAGCCTCCACACGGCTTCCTGGGCCTCTGCAAAGCCAGCAGCGCCGGAGATGCGGGAGCCGCCGCCGGACGTCCGCAAAACGGTCACCGTGCTCTTTAGCGACATCGTCGATTCCTCCCGGCTCGGCCTCTCCCTCGATCCCGAGGCGCTTCGGAACCTGCTCACCCGCTACTTCGACGAGTTGAGCGCCGTCGTTGAACGGCATGGCGGGAGCGTGGAGAAGTATATTGGCGACGCGATCATGGCGGTGTTCGGCGTCCCGAGGCTCCACGAGGACGACGCCCTTCGGGCAGTCCGGACGGCGATCGAGATGCGCGAGACGCTCGCCAACCTCAACCGTGAGTTCGAAGCGGGTTGGGGCGTACGCCTGGCCAACCGGATCGGCGTCAACACCGGTGAGGTGTTCGTTGGCGACCACACGCAGGGGCAACGGTTCGTCACAGGCGAAGTCGTCAACGATGCCAAGCATCTCGAGGAAGCGGCGGCGGCGAACGAAATCCTAATCGGGGAGTCCACCTACAGGCTCGTGCGCGACGCTGTCGTCGTGGAACCGAGCGGTCCACGCGTGCTCAAGCACGGCGAGACTATTCACGCTCTCGCGGTGGTTGACGTCTTGGCGCACGTCTCCGGCTCTGCCCGTCAATTCGATACGCCCTTCGTGGGGCGCGAGCGCCAGTTGGCCGCGCTCGAAACCGTTTTCGGCAGCGCAGTTGCCGAAAGGGCCTGCCAACTGCTGACGGTGATGGGCACTGCCGGCGTCGGCAAGTCGCGCCTCGTGCAGGAGTTCATCGGCAAGGTCGGTACCAATGCGACGGTGCTCCGCGGCCGTTGCCTCTCCTATGGGGAAGGCATCACCTACTGGCCGTTGGCCGAGATAGTCCGGGAAATCACACGCGCGGAGGGCTTGGAGCCCGAGCAGTCGGCGGTGGCGATCGCCGCGCACCTCGTCGGCGAAGAAAAGGCACGGTTGATTGCCGAGCGCGTTACCGAGGCACTCGGGCTCGGTGGCGCCGGAAGAGGGACGAGCGAAGAGACCTTCTGGGCCGTTCGGAAATTGTTCGAAGCGGTAGCGCGGGCAGGGCCGCTTATTGTCGTGGTCGACGACATCCACTGGGCCGAACCGACGTTCCTCGACCTGATCGAGCACATCGCCGACTTTTCGCGCGATTTCCCTATCCTCATAGTCTGCATAGCGCGCCTGGAACTGCTCGACTCGCGCTCGGGCTGGGGCAGCGGGAAACCCAACGCGACGTCGATCGTCCTTGAGCCTCTCAGCGAAGCGGAATGTCGCCAGCTGATCTCGAACCTGCTCGCCAGCCTCCCGCACGCGGCGGAGGCTCGCATCGCCAGCGTTGCCGAGGGTAACCCGCTCTTTGCGGAGGAACTCGTTGCGATGCTTGTCGATGACAGGTTGCTGAAGCGCGAGGGCGACCATTGGGGCACCTCGTCGGACCTGTCCGAAATGCCCGTCCCCCCGACGATCCACGCGCTTCTCGCCGCTCGCCTCGAGGGGCTTCCCGCCGGCGAGCGCGCGATCCTGGCGGCCGCTGCGGTCGAAGGCGTCGTGTTTCATCGAGGCGCCGTCGCCGATGCGGTCTCCACTGTCGAACCGGGACTCGACGAAGGCTTGCTGGCACTGATCCGGCGCGATCTGATCCGGCCCGATGCGGCAAACTTCGCCGACGAGCAGGCATACAGCTTCCGTCATGTGCTGATCCGCGACGCGGCCTACCGCTCATTGCCAAAGAACGCACGCGCCACTCTGCACGAGCGCGTCGCGGCCTGGCTCGACCTCACGGCCAGGGACCGGCGCCGCGAATTCGAGGAGATCGTCGGCTACCATCTCGAACAGGCTTTCCTGAATCGTGTTGCGCTCCGTTCCAGTGACGCGCGCGCGGCCTCCCTCGCCGCCCGGGCCTCCGAGCGGCTCGAAGCGGCGGGACGGCGTGCTCTTGTCCGCAGCGACCTGCCGGCCGCGATCGGCTTGCTCGAGCGGGTGTTCAAACTGCTTCCCGCCGCCGATCCCCGGCGACCGGCGCTGCTCGTCGAACTGGGGGGAGCGCTGATCGAGAGCGGGCGGCTGGCCGAAGCCGGGCACGTGCTTGACGATGCGGAGCGCCTGGCTGCCGCCGCCGAAGATGAGCGCGTGGCATCGCATGTCCTCGTGCGGCAGCAGTTCCTACGGCTCCTTCACTGCGAGGAGGGTGGGCTGGAGGAGGCAGCGCAGGCGGCGGCCGCAGTGATCCCGGTCTTCGCGCGCCTGGAGGACGATCTCGGCCTCTGCCGCGCACGGCGGCTCGAAGCTTGGCTATTTTTCAACGGGGCGCGCGGCGAAGCCGCCGCCGCGGCTTGGGAGCGCGCGGCGGCCCATGCACGACGGGCAGGGGACTGGCATGAGTATTACGAGATTCTCACGTGGATCGCGTCCTCGCTTTGGTTCGGACCGATCCCGGCCGGCGAATGCATTCGCCGTTGCGAGGCCATGCGGTCGGAGGTACGCGAAAGCCCGGAGTCCCAGGCAGCGATCCTTCGCCAGCTTGCATGCCTCAACGCCATCGTCGGCCGCTTCGAACTTGCCCGTGAACTGATCGCTACCAGCAACGCCACCTACGCCGATCTTGGCCTCACGCTCTACGTGGCGTCCTCCGAGCACGAGGCGGTCGTCGAGATGCTCGCTGGGAATCCCGCCGCCGCTGAAAGGAGCGCGCGCGCGGCGTACCGCGCGCTCGACGAGATGGGCGAGCGCGCATTTCGTTCCACGATGGCAGCGTCCCTTGCCGCGGTGATCCTCGAACAGGGGCGCGACGAGGAGGCCGAGGAGTTTGCAAGGCTCAGTGCCGAGCTGGCTGCGAGCGGAGACTTGTTGACGCAGGTTCGTTGGCGCTGTGTGCGCGCACGCGTGCTCGCGCGGCGGGCGCAGATCCAGGAGGCGGAGGCACTCGCGCGCGAGGCATTGGCGATCGCCCAAACCACGGACTTTATCAATGACCGTGCACATGCTCTGGTCGACCTCTCGCACGTGCTCCAGGCCGCCGACCGATGCGACGAGGCCGTAGCCGCCGCGTCAGGAGCATTGCATCTCTACGAACTAAAGGGAAATATGGTTTCCGCGGAAGCGACCCGGCTGCGCTTGGACGACCTCACCAAGACCTGACGCGGCAGTGAAGCGGCAAGGGAAGATCCGTGAATTCTTCCGCAAGCCGCTCGCGTCGAGCTTGATGCTAGCCAACCCAAGCATTGGCCTCGTGGCGGGTTCCCCTGGAGAGAAAGTCGAAGGATAGTCCCGAATCCTCGGCGACGATCGCTTCGGAGAGGGGCGAACCGGTAACCCCTATTGCTGCGCCATGAACCGACGCATGTTGTCCAGCCTCGCCGGCAAGAAGACATCCTTCAGCAAGTCCGAAATGAGGAACCGCGAGGCGTTGCCATCCGGACCGCCCTCGAAGTCGCGCTCGCTTTCTTGCGTGAAACCAAGAGACTGGGTCCAGTTCAGACCTCCGCCCAGATCATTACCTGGATTTGCCGCCGCGCCATTGAGGTCGCGATTGCTGAAACGGTGGCATCCGGCACAAGTCTGCGTCTGTAGACGAGCGACTACTTGGCTTGGCGTGAGCTTCGAGCCTTGATCGAGGAGAGCCTGCTGCAATCGCCCAAATAGCACACCGCGCTCGGCATCGAACTGCATCAGTACGCTGCCCAGCTTACCTCCCGCGCTGATGTTTGCGTCGGAGCTTTCGTCACTCTCAAAGCTATTGAATCTATCCGGGTTGTTGTAGCTGAAGGTATCGATATTTCCTTCGCCACCGAGGCCGCCGCGCAGCGGGCCGAGTTGTCCAATGACCTGATCGATAAAATCGTTGGTGCGCGTCGTCGTGACCGAGGCATCGAAAAGAGACGTGCCTGGGTTGGCCTTCACGGTCTGAGGAACAATTTGAATTGAGCTCGACCCAGTGGGGGTCGGAACGCGCCCGATTTTGAATTCACGCAGCGTCCAGATAAACTCGCGGCTGGCAGTCGGATCGCCCTCTCCGCCGTGATTGACAAACTGATTTGTCCGGATCTGACCCTGACCGTTGCCCCGATAATTATCGACGCTGATAAAGGGAGCTACATTGCTCGAAGGTATCCCCTTTATGTAGAGGTCATGAAGTGCCTTCCCCCGGTCTGTGGTATTCATTGCCGGATTGGAAAGCTTGGACCACGCATCAATAATCGGCTTGCAGCCTCTCAGGTTCTCCATCGAATTCGGATTCGATTGAACCTGTTGCGGGTTGGAAGCAAGATTTACCGGAGGCGCCGGGTTTTTGACCCTGGCTTCGAATATGATCAGGTTTCTATTGGCGGCGGCGCGGCGATCATTCGGATCCGCTCCCGACACGCGCGCGAAAACGATGCGATATTCGCCGCAATCCCGCCCGGCGGGATCCGCAAGGTCGAAGCGGTTGCTATAGGCAATGGGTATGTATCCCTCGGGCTTCGTCGCATCGAAGGGATCCTCGGTTGCCAGGATCCTCTCCGGGCGGGGGCAGCGGTAAGGGAAGCCGTTGAGAGTCGATAACCGAGTCTTCGGTTCCGGTTCACTTTCGTCGTTGCAGTGATGCACCGCATCGGTCACCGGGGTTTTGCCCAATGGTACATGAAGGTCTGCGCTGTCCCACCAGCTATCGAACAGCTGCTTTGCCGTCAGGTTCGGATCCCCGCTTTGGTTGACGAGCTGTTGCATGACTTCTTTGAAGGTAATCTGGCTCATGGTCTTCCGGTCTGTCACGAATATTGACAGTCTCGGGTCCAAATTGGCGCCGGAGGAGACCGCTCCCTTCTGAAGCAGATATCGCTGTTCCTCGGTCTCCAAGAGAAGGCCCCCACGCTCGGGATGTACGGCAGTGGAGTTGGAGGATTGACCCCATGACGGTGACGCGGTGGCAATCGTCATTCCAATACCCCCCAGCACGAGAGTAATGGCGCGCCATAGGTTTCTGGAATCGCCTCCCGTCGAGGCCGCCTCTTCATTGCAAGAGAAAGTCATGGCGATTTAACCCCCTTTTATTGGCGCAGAGGTGCTCAGGCGCGGCTGGCAGGCGTTAAGGAAGCTTCTGCTTCCCCGATCCATGCAGAGAAGCGGCTTCACCGGTCCCTGGGAGAGGCCTCACGACTTGTCAGAGGTTTGGCTAAGCGTATGCATTTCCATGCATGGGCAAATTGCGACGGTCGAAACGCTAGTGTTGAATACAGTAAATCGCGCCAATGTGCTGCGAACTGCAGATTCCAAGCACTAAGAATTGCCTCGAATTGATACGCCGTTCAGGTCGAGGATAGTCTCTAAGTTTGTTGCGATGGTCAATCGCTCAGGTTTCCTTTTCCGGCGATGAGTACGAACAGAATCACGTTCGATTCACGCTCAAAGAAAGGTAGAAAGTCGCCGCTGCACGGACTTCTGCGGAATTCTTCGTCGCGTCAGGCCATCGGATCAATGTATTCGACCTCGCAGGTCCGAAGTCCCGGGGTGCTCGCGGTGGCGCAACGCGTGACCATTCCAGGCCGATGCCTTCATGGACGAAACGGCCGTGTCCTGAACTGCCTTCGCATTGTCCCGGACGTTGCCTGACCTGCACATCGAGCAAGTGATGCCGCGGTCGGACACCCGGTGCTCGAGTTTGCGCGCTTGTCTATCGGTTCCCCAGGCCTGCCGAAGTGCGAGGTTATCGGATTCGCCCCAGCGCCGAATCGCGATGTGAGGATGATGTTGCAGAAAAGTATCTGGTTCGGCGCCGCTGCCGCCAGGGGATGAAGGCGTATAGGTAGGAAGGTGCTTGTGGGCGATACAGCGATCCGTGTGCGGCAGGAGAACAGCGCATTCTGGGGCACCACCCTTTGGTGACCCGAGGCTAAAACCGCGTCACTTGCTGACGAGCGACAAGTTTCGCTTCAAGCCTAAGCAATTGTAAGAAAGGTCCGTTTCGATGGTGGGCGCACTAGTTCTGGTTTTCCAGAACAGCGCCAATACCTTACTGAAGAATGTGGGGTTTCGAGCCCCTATTGATTCAAAAGGTGAAATTCCTGCCTGCCCCACAATGAATCTGGCCCTCCCTCGCACCCAAGAGGTGCTGGGATGAGCGAGATCGGCCCTATCTTCTCTCGCGACCCAGAGATCATGGGTGGCGCACTTTGCATCCATGGGACGCGAATACCCGTATCGGCTATCGAGTCCTTCATTGATGCTGGCTACAGCATCGAAGGCATCCGGAATGAATATCCGACATTAAGCGAACGTCAGATCAGGTACGTTTTTCTCTACGCTGGCGTATTGCCTCCGGACGAGGCACCCCGCCCATGAGCCAGATGCGCACTTTCGATCTGAACTACACCGGCCTGCTTAACGCGTACAGCTCATTGAGGTTTGCCCGTACGCGCGCTGAACGAGCCTGCGTTCTCATTGAAGCATGCCTTCTTAACCGCAAGACTATCCGTCTCGTTATCACCGGCAACGTGGACGCGCTGGACGATCTGTTCTGGACGCTGAGGGATGAGTTCGGGGAGAGGATTAGGGAGGTGAAGGGATGAGTGATCCTGAGCGTTGCACGATTTGCGGTGGCGCATTGACTTGGACACACGATCATAAACCGGATCTTTCCGGTCTAGATGACGGACCCTTCCTCCCGGGCCACGCTCCACGAAAGAAGCCCGCGCCAAAACCAGCAGAGGAAATATCTAGCTCTAAAAAACAGGGCTGGGAAACGCGTCGGCAGAAATACGGCAACCACGGCCATCGCGGGAGTTATGCAAGATGAATGATCTGGTTCGCAATCTCCGCGAGGAAGCCGAACGCCTTAGCGGCCTATCGCTGGATCGTGGAATTCAGGAAGCCGGCATATCGGCCAACATGGCAGACCGTGCCGCCGACGTGATCGAGGAATACCAGGCCAGGGAAATCCTCGCCGATCATGCCCACAAAACGATGACGGCAGAGATTGAGAAGTTACAACGCAACCTTCGTCATTGGCGAGAGGAATGCGGAAAGTTGCATGCCCGTCAAAAAGCAACTCAAGAGACCATCGAAAATCTGATTGCAGGTCACCAAATGGAAATACGGAAGCTCTATGAGGCGCTAGAGCGAGCACTCTCGCATTTTTTTATCATGGGCACAGAACAGGCTTCTCGCGCAGCGGCTGAGATTGAAGCTGTATTCGAGGAACATAGATGAGCATCATAGACCCCGTGAACGCGGCGAAGCCTATTCTGGCAGAAGCGCTAGAAGCTTGGGCACCGATGATCGCATCCGGATATGAGTGCCCGGCTGCGGCTCAGCCAATGTACGAAGCTTCGAAGGCCATCGTCGCCCTCACCACCGAACGCGACCACTGGAAAGAGGTGGCAGAAATGAATGCCACGTCAGGCGCATTCACATTCAAACACCTCGGCATTGCTCATGAAGCGCTGGCTCGTGCCGAAGCCGAACGCGACGCGCTTCGGAAGGAGGTGGAGGAACTCAAACACGATTTGGCGCGATATGTAGATATTGCGACAGAGCATGTGAACGAAGTGGAGGAGTGGCCGGCGCTTATCAAGATCATGATCGATCAAGCGCGCACGAATAGCGGAAGTGTCCCTATGGATGAGCGGCAACGTGATGCGTACCTAAGCGCGCTTTGCCATATCGAAATAGGGATAGACAACGCCGTCGAGTACAGACGCCGCGCCCGCGCCGCCCTGGTGGATGCGGAGAAGGGAGGGGAGTGATGGATAAGGAACTTCTGGAAGCCCTGCGCGCTATGATCAATGACGACACGATGGAGATATTTCGTGTCCATGTGGACGATATCGAGAAACGCACGGCCGAAATGACAGAGAGGGGCTACCGCTTAGCGTCAGCAAGCACGACAGGCTTGCCAAAAGACATATTCCGGCTGACCTATCTGAAGGCGGAATATTTCACTGACTACCAAACGGCGGCAGCCAGCTTCGAGTAACGCATGCAAACATCCGACCGCCGCTTTCCTCGCCCCTGGTCCATCATCGAAGAGGGCGAGAGCTTCAGGGTGGTGGACGCTACAGGCTTTCCGATCTGCTACATCTACTATGATGACGAGCACTCACGGGCCATGAGCAACAGGCGTCCGAACAGGAAGCAGGCGGCGGCGCTGGCTATAAGGATCGCGAAGATTGGGGATCTAGAGCCCCCCGAATAGCTTCTTCAGGAAGGCGATGACGCCGGAGAAGTTTGTCAGAAGCGCCCACACACCGGCCCCTAGCGCCGAAAATGCAATGCCCGCGAAGGCAACAACGCCCATCAGGTTCTTGCGGAAGTCCTCAAGCTCCTCGATCTGATCATCGTGCTTGTCCACCACGGCGGGGATCGGATCGAGCTTCTGTTCGACTTTGTCGATCTTACGCAGGATCTGGTGGTTTTCCGCGATCGATTGCTCCAGCTTTCCTATGATCGTGCGGATATCTTCGTTCAGGTTTTCAACGCGGGCATCCAGTTCGCCAACGGCGCGGTGAAGTTCGGCCTCGCCGTAGCTACGTGCCATGTCGTCTTTCCCCAGAAGGTGAAGGATAGTGAGGCGCCACTCAGGGCGCCACCACCGTGTTGACGGTTTGCGGGGCAACTTTCGCCACCTTCGCTGCGAGGTCTGGGGAGTTGACGGAGACGCCGGTCACCTCGGGCATTTTGGCCACATCTGCGATCTGCTTGGCCTTCCGGTTCGCATAGAACGAATAGCCGATCGTGTAGAGCACGCCGAAGAAGCCTACGACAGTCGGAAGAGCCGACTGGATCGTACTCACCTGATCGGCGGTGACATAGCCATACGTGACGGCTGAGGCTCCCGCGATACCGATCAGCTTCACCAGGAGCGGGACAATCTGGGTCTTGTCGAAGAGGGAGTTGGCCATGATCAAGCTCCAGTCCGGAAGCGCGCGGAAGCCGCGTCGAAGTCTGCGTCGACCTGAGCGTTCAGGGCGTCGATTGCAGCCACCTGCTCTGGCGTCAGGACGTCATTGCCCTGCAGGGTACCGATGATCCCGGTCACCACGGGGATGAGGTCCTGCGCCTCCTTGAGGACGACAGGAAGCCACTGCTGGAGAAGGGCTACGATCCGATCGACGGTCTTGTTATCGGAGATCCCGTCTACGAGCTGGAGGATGATGTTCAGCACAAGGCCAATGGTTGCGATGTCCATCTGGCTTACCCCTTGATATCGGCGTTGAGAGCGGTGGTTGCGGCGATGACAGCGTCATAGGCGGCACGCACTCCGACGCCTTCCGTGGTGCCCTTGGAGGCGACCCAGAGAGAATTGCGGGCAGCCGTACCAGCATCAACGTCAGCAACAATAGTGCGGCCAAGGCTCTGAGTGATGCACCCATCCTTGATGGCCTTCTGCGTTGCCGTGCAGTCCGGCAGCTTGAGGATATTGGTGGCCGTCGCCTTCACTCCGTCGAACGCCTGAACGGCAATGGCGACTTCCTTCTGGGAGACGGTGAAGCCAGCGATCTTGCTGACCGTCGAACAGGAGGCGATGGGCACGGCAAGCGCGAGCATCGCCGCCATGTACACATAGCGGAGTTTCATGAGGTGTTTCCTTGGGGGATTGCCGAGCGACCGGCCGGCGCGGTTTAGTTCCAAAGCTGCTGGCGAGGATCGTGCGGCGCTACGCTGGAGCCGCTGCCGCATATAGCCGGCGTTGAGATCCAGCCAGCGCCGTGCCAGTGAGGTTCTAGGCTAAGCGGCACGCCGCACATCTGCCCGTGTGGGCAGGCGTAACCCATCGGGCCAGTCCATTTCATTCCACACCGTGGACAAGTATACGGTGTTAGCGTCCATGGAGCCGTAATTGGCGGAATGCGGCTGGGATCGTAGGGATCTGTAATCGGGCTGAACTTGAAGCGCTTGATGCGTACCTTGACGCGGAATGTCTCGGTCATGTTCATGCCCTCAGTGCTACGAGAAACTTGGCGTGATACGCTGCAACCAGCGTCGCGCGATCGGTGCCGTTAATTATTCTGCGGGCGTTCACGGGATCGTTGGTCTTGTCGTTGAAGTAGTTCGAGAGCTTGCGGCTCGTGAACCAGCCTTCCAGCATGCCGACGACAGCGACAGGAGCGGCGATGTCGGCATCCATGGCCTTGTCGGGATTGCCCAGCAGGTCGATGCCGAGCTCCTTGGTGGCGCGCTCATAATTGTAGTTCCACGTCAACTGGACATAGCCGCGACCGTAGTAGGTTTTGCCGGTTTTCGGATCGGGCCTGCCATAGGCTTTGCCCTTGCCTTTGCCGTACTCGGCAATCGGCTGCATGGTCTCGGCTGTCTCATGCCAGGCGGTCGCGAAGATGTACGCCAGCTTGCGGACGTCGCCGTCGCCCTTCTGGTCCCACGCCTTCGACAGGATATTGAAGCCATCGACCTGTGATTGCTGCAGCGAGCCCTTGCAGAGCGACGCGCGAATGGCAGTGAAGAATGGTGAGCCGATCACTTTCCACCTCCAACATACGGTGCGAGATTGGGAGAGCCTGGCTGTGACAGCGGATCGCCGGGTGTGACGCAGGCGCTCAGGGCGAGCGCCAGCAGCCCGCAAAGCAGGGTTCGGATGAGCATGGGGGTGTCCGAGGGGTTAGGAGAGCGTCAGTGCCGCGCCTTGAATCCAGATTGCGTCGGCTTGAGCGTCAGTCATGCCCTTCGCCGTCAGGAAGGCTTGGACGAAGGGATGATGGCGGTGGAACTCCTGCGTCCCGCCGAGGAGCATCGTCGCCGGAAACTGCTGATCGGTCGGAAGCGTGGCGATGAAGTCGACAAACGGCGAGGGCATCGTGCCAGCCAGCGCGGCCTGCGCCGCCTGCTGCGTGATGATGCTGTTTAGCGCTGCGACGGCGAAGAACTGCCAGCGGGAGAGGACTTCGGGCACGACCGGCACGTCAGCCTCGGTATCGTAGACGGTCTTGATCGTGCTGCCGTCCAGCTCGTAGCGCGGATCTCCGATGATGTGGAAGCCAGCCGGCGGCGTGAAGGGCTGCGGAACAGCGAGGCCTATTGCCGCCAGATCCGCGGCGCTCCACAGCTCCTCGATATTGGGAGGATAGAGGACGCCGTTTTCGTCGGGCAGCCGTTCGCTGCCGCTCCAGGGCTGGAGCGTGTCAAATCGAATGAGCATGGGAACACCTATCTGAAGGCAGCACCCACGGCGACGCCGTAGGTGAAGTTGGTCGCGTCATCGACGGTTGCGGTCACGGTGAGCGTCCCGCCTGATGCCGTGACCTGATGATTGCCCGTGTAATGAACCGTCGTGGTCGTCACGTTGGCATCGTAATCCTTGGTGCCGCTGCTCCACGTCCAGCCATGGTTGCTTGTCCGGTAATCGTGGACCGCGCCTACCACTACGTCGCCCGCGTTGAGCGTGCCGTAGCCAAGCGAAAGAACCGTGCCGCTCGAATTGTTGTCAGTGGGAGCGCTGATCGGCGTGGTGCTGGTGTAGTCCTTGACCACCCAGGCACCGAACATGGCACGAGCGGCGGCGCCACTCGCGGTGACCGAGATATTCGCCGTAGTGCCCTGGGAGCCTGCCGGGACGACGACGCTATAGAGCGACATCCGGTGATAGTTGGCGGAGATGCCGATACCGCTCGTGCCCAGCGCCGTTCCGGAAATGCTGTTCCAGGAGCACGCGGTGATCGTTGCGCCATTGGCGGCGGTGAACATCGACACGCCAAGCAGGAGGAGCACCGTGCGACCATAGCTCGGCAGGGTGAGGCTGAATGTCCATGTCGTCGCTGAGGGCGAGGAGCCGCCCGATGCGATGAAGTCGACCGATGGGGGCGACACACCCGACATTGCCCCCGGATTAGCGATAAGACCCGGCAGCATCAGGCGATCCCCTTCACAAGCGAAGCGTGGATCTTGGAGGCCGCTGCGTCCTCGACGACGTAATAGAGTTTGTCCCAGGAGCTTGCCGCCGTCGAAAGGACAGGAGCAACGCCGCCCGCGAACTTCCATGCCGAACTGTAGGCAAGCGTCCGGCTGCCGGTACCGTCCTGAAAGATCGAGATGGAACCCGTCTGCCCGGTCTTCATATTGGTTGGGGTGCCAAGCGTACGGTTGCCACCAAGCGTCACGTAGAAGTTGAAGCCGGCCGAGAAATCCACAGCGATAGTTGCCGCGTCCGTGAGCTGGGGAGCCGCTGCCGCGGCCCAAGGGGTCGCTGCATCAAGCTGAGCATTCGCCGTCGCCGCGCGATACTGAGCGACGGTGGCTGGTGCCGTCGCGTTGAAATTCGTGCCATCGCTGACGAGGAGGTAGCCAGCCGATCCAGCAGACGACGATCCTATGCCGCCATTTGCCGGAGCAAGCGTTCCAGTGACATGCGTCGTCAGCCCAACCTTGCCCCATGATGGAGCCGCGCCAACGCCACCGGAACGGAGCACGTTGCCACCTGCGACGTCAGCGAGCTTGGCAAGTGAACTGGTGGTGTCGGCATAAAGAATATCGCCTACGGTATAGGACGAGATACCCGTGCTGCCCTGCGCAACTGGGATGACACCGGACCATGTGACGGTAAACGTGCCGCTCGCGGTGATCGGTGAGCCGGATACGCTCAACCCAGTAGGTACGGACATGGCAACGCTGGTGACAGTGCCGGTGCCAGAAACTGTCAGCCAGCTCGGGCTTCCTCCTGTGCCGCCCGTGGCGAGAACCTGACCTGATGTTCCCGCCGGCAATCGAACGAGGTTTGTGCCGTTGAACCAGAGAAAATCACCCTGAGCCCAGGCAATGGCGGCGATCTCCGCCAGCCTCGCACTGAAGGCCTGCACATTCGTGCCGGGGACAAGCGATAGAATAGTTTGGGCGGCACCTGCCGACGCTGCCGCAAACAGACTCGCTCCCGTTGCCCCCGCACCCAAAGCCGTAAGGGCTGTGCTCGTGTTCGCCGCGGTGAAGACACTTTTGCCAACCGTCGAACCGCCGAGGTTGGTCAAGGCGGTACCAGCATTGTTGAGGTCGGAGAGATTGTTCGCGATGGCCAGCTTGAGCGCTATCGCGGCAGCCTGCGCTGTGCTCACCGGCTTGTTGGCGTCCGATGTGTTGTCTGCATTGCCAAGACCGACGTCTGCCTTCGCCACCACCACGTCGCCGGTTCGGCCGGCAACACTCGTCACGGTATTGACCTGGGCACCGGCCGCGATGCCGTCCAGCTTGGCCTTGTCGAGGTGAGACATCAGGCCATCAGTCGTCGTGGTGACGAGCGATGTGATGCTCGACGCCATCTCACGAAGCCGCTGCCCCCACATGGTGATGCGATCAAAAGCGCCATTGACCGTTGCTGCCGGAACCGGACCTCCGTCGCTGAGCGCTACGCCCTGGGTGATCGGCACATCACGGTAGATGATCAGCGTTGCCCCTGTGACTGGCGCAACTGTCATCGTCACCGTGCCACCGGAGGAATATGGCGGGCTCGATACCGTGTAGTCCGTCCCCAGCACCTTGGTGGTGATCGATCCATCTGCCGCCTGGATCTGGACAACCAAATCCGTGTTCACCGTAAAAGGCGGCGGGAAGCTGAACGCGGTCGTGCTGCTGTTGCCGGCGTAGGTGCGCCGGTTGTCGTAGCTGTTGATTGTCATGGGCTTTCCCAAAGAAAAACCCCGCCGGGGAGGGCGGGGTCACGGATGTGTCACGCTAACGGTCGTTCGAAAGAGGTACCTGCAATTATGCAGGGTATGGGGCTAGGGAAATGATTAGGTTTGTTGTTGCGGCAATGATTGCTGCGTTCTTCTCGATAGGTATCGCACCGGCTTTTGCCGGCAACTGCGACCATTCCTGGGATCGCGCTGCAGACGGCTCAAGTTGCGGAGGGCGGGCTGCCGATCAACGTGACGGCGGTCGTTGAAAGCAATGGGCGCGGGGAGTAATCTCCGCGCTATTGTTTTGGGGGTGGCGGGATGAATTCGGCTGCTTACTTCGTCGGTGGAATTATCGGGATGTCAGCCGACCCGCTTTTGTGGATCATCGCGATAGTGGCCGCGTCTTTCCTTAGAAGACCGTATTGGCTGGCTGCGTGGGGGCTGGTGTCATTGGTCACTGCCGGCGCCTACGTTATCTGCGGCATGGTCTTGCGCGATGGCGATACGGTACGAAGGCTACTTCCAACAATCCTGTGTGCGAGCGTGCTGTGGGGTGGTGTGGCCCTACTCATAACGAGAAAGCTAGGGCCTATCGTGTTCCCCACGTGGTTTGCCCGTAATCCTTGAACCTCTGCTGTGCCGCGCGCTTCGTCGCCCCTGGCGTCGCCCAATCACGAACCTGATTCATGATCAGGTAGTCCAGCGCGGGCTTGGTATAAAACAGATTAGCAAATGGGGTGTTTCCCTGTAGCAGGCTGATCCACTGCGCAGCAGGGCTGGCTGACCTGCCTCCTTCGAGCTTACCTGCGGCATAGTCTCGGGTAGCAACCAGATTATTTATGATCGAGGAAGCCGTACCGATTGTCGGGCCGGCCGCCGTTTCCAAGGCTGAGTTCCCAAAGCGATTGGATTGACCGAATAGATAATCACCATAGATGCCAAGCGCTCCACCCTGCTGGAATGCAGCTAATATGGTCTTCGGATCTGCCGGGTTGCGTGGCGGCCAATGCCCCTTGATGGCATCCTTCATCGCCATAGCCATATAACCAGCCGCTCCGAGCCCCGCAATAATCGTTCCTATATGGGCGCCTTTCTCCCACATCGAAGCGTCGCGACGCTGAGCATAGATGGCCCGACCCAGCACACGCTGCGTGAAGGCAATCGGGAAGCCCTTGAACTGCATGATGAAGCGAACGGCCTCGCCCGCCACGGTCCCCGGCCGCGTTCCCAACGTCGAGACGGCGCGTGACCTGGCGTCCGTAGAGATCATGCCATAGCGACTTTCATCCGCCACGAAGGCTCGGATTTTCATCTCCAGATCGAAACGGCCCTGATCGTAGATGTCCTTAATACGCTGCGCTTGGGCGGCTTCATCGACATTGCCTGCCGCCTCCCGTGCGTCGGCATACCGCTGCATGCGGTCGCTGAATTCCTTCAGTTCGCCCTGACGCTCTGTGTAGTCTGCCAGAAGCTGCGCCGCCTTGTCCTTGCCGACACGCTGGAACTGGCGGTCAAGGTCATCCATTTTCTTGTTGAGCGCGCTTATATCTCGTGAGCCCTTACCTTCAGCCCGGCCGGCCATGCGGGCTGTGATATCACCGTCTGCCAGCCCGGAACGAACGTCAGTCAGCGACTGCCGAACGTCCTGCAATTTGGAACGAAGCTCATCTAACCCAGCATCTCGCTGATCCTTCATCGTCTTGATGCGATCCTCAAGCCGCGCCTCCATGCGGCCCATCCACGCCTCGATCTTAAAGGCGCGCTTCGAAACCCAATCCTGCTCCTTCGCGGTCTTGGCTGCACGATCCGCTTGGCGCTTGATCAGGGCTGCATCAGCCTTGGAAAGCTGGTCCGACACCAATGGATGCACGGCCTCGTCGCTGAGATCCCGCATGCTATCGCCAAGGATATAGGACTTCCCATTCGATAGCTTGGCATCGGCCTGCCGAATGACATTCCAGCGGGCTTCATCAATTCCGTGCAGACCAAGAACATGCTGATAGGCAGCTGGCAACTTGGCGAATTCCGTCTGTGCCCGCATGCCCATCTCAGCGGCGATGGTACGAACGGAGGTGGCGCGGCCAATGCTGTCCCACCACGTCATGCCGTTCCACTTGAAGAACTTTTCCATCATGCCGGACATCTTGCCGAGCGGCGTGTCATTCGCCACGGCGTCGGCGTTGATGTGCCCAATGATGCCTTCGAAGCCTTCACCAAGAAGATAGGCTATTTCCTTCTGCTCCCCCTTGGGGCGCCCCTGAAGAATGCCGCCAAGCTGATCGGTCAGCCCTTTCCAGAAGCCGCTGCCGCGGAACTGAGAGGCAATGGCGTTTGTCACAAGATCGGCCGGCGCCGATGAAATCGTGGCACCGCCAAGCTTCGCCATGGATTGAACGGCACGGATGTTGTTGCCGACAGCTGCCAGATTGGCATCCACCGAGCGAGAAGTCAGGCCGGACATGATGTCCAGCGCCGTACGAATGCTGCCACCATCGGCGCGAAGGCTCTTCAGCAACTTCTGCTTTTCGGCCGGCGACATCTTCACATCGTCGCGGATATCACGCCCCATGCGGTCTACAAGCTTCTGAACCATGTTCTCCGGGTTTGGGCCGAACATCTCCATTGCAGCCGCCAGCTTCGCCGCCTTGGTCTGGTGCGCCATGATCGAGGAAGCAGTGTTGCCGTAGCCATACTTGTCGCGATAGGCGATGACAGCATCGGCGTCCTTGAAATGCAGCACGCGCTCCTTGCCGAGGGACTTTGCCAGATTGGCAGGGTTCACGCGGCCTGCGTCCTGTCGAATAATCGGCTTTGACGAAACGCCGGTCGATATCGTGTCATAGACATCTTCGAGGATGTCTCGCACCTCAGCCTCGGATTGCGCTTCGGGAAAGGTGCGCTGCACATCTAGAAGCTGCCGGATGTCATCCACCCACTTCGGTTTACCTGCTGCGATAAGCAAGTTTTCGTCATGGGTCTGAGCACCGGCCCATCCATCCAGCTTACCGATGGACGCCCCCAGCTTGTTCAACTGGACACGGCTCATCTCGGCATAGGTCGCGAAGGTCTTGGCGACGTACTGCGCATCCTTGTTCTTCGTGACGCCAGGTGCACCGCCATCGCGAAGCTCCATCATCTCGCGGACGACATCGTTGTCAAAGGCGCGATCTGCGAGCATCGCCTCGACTTGTGGGCGCTCTCTTTGCATCTGCGCAAACATGTCGCCCAAGAACATACCGCGATAGGCGAGGGTGTTGGCATCCACCGAAATACGGCTGCCTTCGACGTTGCTTTCCCGGCCGCGCATCAGCGTCAGAAGGGCATCATGCGGCTTCATGCCGCCCGCGCGCATCTTGTCTGTCGTTTCCTTCAGCCGGTCGAAGGTGAGAATGTTCAGGGCTTCGTGACGCTTCTGGAGCGCCGCCGCGATCCTGGCCCGCTCCGTTTCCTGAAGGATCTTCTGCATCAGGCGCTCAGCGCGGTTCGCGGCGCCCGTCGCCTTGAGACGTTCGCTCTCCTGATAGACCTTCTGGAATGCCTGATTGATCTCAGCGTCAGACAGGGCGCCTTTGGCCGCATCCTTGGCGGCGGCAATACAGGCAGCGCTCGGAACATAATTCATAGGATGCACGTCACAGCGGCCTTGAGGGCTTCGCCCCAGGCTTCCGCTGCCTTCACATTTTCATCGGCGGTCTTCATGGCTTCATGGTCCGCAGCCGTCATGCGCCCCTCTGCGTCCAATTGGTCAAGCTGATATTGCTCCGCGAACTCGCCCGTCTTGGGGTCGACGCCATTGGCCTTGGCGATTTCATCCGGCGTCGCAGATTTTGCGATATCTCTTGCGGCCTGAAGTGCCTCTGGAGAGGTTCGCTCAGCAGTCGGTTGAAGAGCGATGTTGTCGCGGTCTGCGGTCTGCGCTATATTCCTTGTGCCCCCGATACCGCCTTGGGCGTTAAGTTCAGGGACGTCAGGCGTCTGACGAGCATTGAACGTACCGGGACGATCAGGCGCCTCAGTCACACCGGGCAAGCTAGCGGAAAGGCCCCCGGGTGTATCCTCCAGAGTGGTTGAAACACCGGATGGGATTGACTGAGGCGCCGGTTGCCTTCTCTCCGACAAGGGAGAATTCGCGTCAGGCCTTGCGGGGTCTTGGACGTAAGTCGTCACAACATGCCGATCACCGTTCATGACCTTGTCGGCATAGACCACAGTTCGGCCTTCCCGTTCCACTCTCCATTCGCGCCGGTTGCCATCCGCGCTGACACGCGACGGCTCATAGTCGCGGATGATCTGAGGGAAGGAAGTCAAGTCTTCACGCGATATTTGAAGCTCCGGTGGCTTGACCGACTCCTCGCCCTGCTTCCAAATGAACTTCACGAAGCCGTAGCCGCGCTGAGAGAATTCGAGGCTGTTTATATCCTTGAAAGCCCCCCGCGCCATAATCGTGCCATCGATTTCTTCAGGCGTGATCCTCACTAGCGGATCATTCACCGGCCCCGTAGGCTGTGCATGCACTTCATCATAGGCACGGCCAACCGCGTCGCTCTCCCTGGCGACTTGGTCTGCCATCTGGGTAACGCGACCCATCGAAGTATCGCCAAGCCGCACCTCACCATCGTTTGCCAGCCCGGCAACCGCCTCACGCAGCGTCGCCATGGACTCCTGACCATTGCGTACTGTGGCAAGACGCTGTTCGATATCCGAACGCAGGCCTTCAGCACGCGCATCGGCGCGAACCTTGAAAATGCCACCAAGAGCGCCGAAGCCGGCGCCGAGCGCCGCGCCCATGGCCATTTGGGAAACCTGGGACTGCCATGAGATGTCGTCGCCAAACTGCGCGCGAGTGGGAGCGGTCAGAAGCCCGGCAATGCCGACGTTGATTGCGGCATCGGCACCACCAATCAGCGCACGGCCTCCGATCACACCCAAGCGTGCTGAAGCTGCGGCGGTAGCGCCCTCACCAAGAACTGGAACATAGTTGATCGGATCGAGCGCTGAGCCGGTGACGTTCCCAGCCGCTGCCGTCCACGGACGGCGACGCGCAATCTCATCGCGCACCGATTGAGCGTCGGCATATTGCGCCAGATCTCTCGCGCGGTTCTCCGTCATGCTTTGATCCCATGGGATCTGCTGGCGGTAGTAGCGGGACGACTTGTATTGCTCCTGATCCAGCGGCGTATCACCACGAGCCGAAACTTCCGCGTTCGTCTCCGGCCTGATCTGGCTCTGAGAGAGATCGACAGGAGGCTCCCGGCTTTGATCGTCGAGCGGGACAAACTGGCGTCCAGCATCCGTCGTTCCAGCCCTGAGGGCAGTCCCGAGCCCAAAGGAACTCAGAACGCCACCAACAGCAGATTGCCCGAACGTCTCCGCCATTGAGAACGGCTGGGCGAATGCCTGCTCAGTGAACTCCTGAGGCGTGAAAGCATCATAGGTCGGGCCCGGCATGAATGAGGTAAGCGCCATTATAGACCACCACCATAGGTATTCGTGCCAAACTGTTCCCGAGCCTGGTTGAAGGCATCATTCCCACTCGTGGGTATATTGCTGGTTCTGGCCGGCGGCGGCGTTGGGATCTTAGGGACAGCCCCAGAAGCTGGCGGTGGCGGAGGAGTGGACCCCTGTGGCGCTACCGGCGTTTGAATTGCAGGTGCTTGTGGCTGGGATGACGGTTGCTGCGACAGTTCATCCGCTTTCTGAATATCACCGAGCGTGAAGACATATGGCTTACCATCAAGCCCTGGGACGGCCTTATTCGTATATGGGTCGATGAAGACGAAGCCATCGCTGCCGTAGTTCGTGATCTCGCCACCATTGATGATATTGTTGACCTGATTTTTAGTCTGAGCGTCGAGAACGGCTTTGCGGGTGGGATCTCCAACAGCCAAGCGGTCATTCAATGCCTGCGCTGACTGGGTGATCGCCGCCTCGATCCGAGGCCGAATGGCAGCAACACCACGATAGAGAACACCCTTGTCGGTGCCGACAGGAAGTGCAGCCGCCATGTTCATGCCGTTGATGGTGTAGTTGAACACCTCATTGTCGGTGCCGAACATGTCCTTAGAGACATCCGCTACCGCCTTGTTTATGTCGGTTTCACCCTGAGCCATGCGCATGCGAACCGCGCGCTGCATGAGATCGGCGCCGTTTTGAGCACGAGCGATATTCTCCGGCCCCCCATAGCGCACGCCGTAGGCAATGCCGCCAATCTGATCAGGAGCCATGACGTCACGTGCAATGGCATCATCAAGATCTGCCTTCTTGATCTTATCTTCCGATGCCGCCGGCAGTTTTGAAAAATCCGTCGTCGCAGCCGTCATCAGGCGATCGCCAGCCCCGACATCACCCCGCGCATATGCCTCTATGGCGCCTTCGGTAACAGAAGGTAGACCTTGTTTGACAAGCTGCTGGAATACGGCGCGCTGTTGGTTCTGGTCTGAAGTGCGGAGAACAGCGCCTGTCACCGCAGCAAAACGCTGAGAAGCGGGAGCATCAGAATTCTTGTACTGGTCCACAACTCGCTGGGCATAGTCATCCGGCAATAGCTTCTGGTCCTGCGGGGCAATGCCGAGTTGCGTCTGAGCTGCAGCCATTCCGGCCAAGGCTGAACGATATCCATCCGTCGTATTGGCATTCTGCCATAGCGCGGCGACCTGAGGCTGTGTGCTCTGCACGTATTTGGCCGGATCAGCCTTACGCATGGCGAGGGTTGTCGCTGCCGCCTTCGATACCGCTTCAAAACGTGACTGCTGCATGGCAAAGCCATCACCAGAACCAACAGGGCGGGCACTCTCGACATCGGCCTGGATCTGCTCAGGCGTCATGGTCTTGAAGCCATCGATCTCCTTGCCAACCTGTTGGACCTGAGCGAATTGGGCAAACCTCTGCGCGCCTTCCTGAGCACCGTACGCCGCCGTGAAATCTTGCTGCGTCGGCATCACACCGTCATACCGCCCATTCGTCATGAGGGCGGCCGTTGCGTCCTGCACGCGAGGCTCGAGGTTGCCGCGGGCAATGGCTTCGTTCTGCGACTGTTGCGCACGGGCGCTGTTGTAAAGCGAATCCCATTGGTCGGGTGACAGAGTGGAGAGAACGGGGTCTTGAGTAGGAGTGTAAGTCTGACCGCCTGCTTGCTGGCCTCCCTGCGAACCATTTGGTCCAGCCCATTCGAAATGCATCGGGTCTGGGCGCCCCTTGATATCCATGCCCCAGACCAACCCCCATTTCTGGGCGAGCTCACGAACGTTCGGCGGCAGATTTGTCTTGGTGCTGCCCTGAGCATTGTTGGGGGCGTCAATATCAATGGCGTTGCCGAAGGCATGCTGTGATAGCCTCGTGCCATCACCACCACGGATCGTGCGATAGTTGTAACCACCGCTGGACTTTGGATCGTATCCCTCCGCCTTCAGGTCGCTCAGGAAGCCCTGAAAAGCTGCCGCTGCCTGCTTGTTGACCTGCCACGTCTGCCCATCGACAGACACTGGCGTGATATTCTGCTCCACCCATCCAGGTGAGCGGGGATCGCCCATGTTCTGGACGTTGGCATAGTTGAAGCGCGAGCCATATTGCGGATTGATCGGCGGCTTATTCTCACTGACGGACGAACCTCGGGCGGGGCCACCAGAAGGGACATCGCCGGAATTAACGTCATACCCCGAACCAAGCACCTTGGCCTTGTAGTCCTGCGTCTCCTTCGGTAGCACCGCGTCATTGCGACCGGATGCAATCCATTTATCGGCAACGCCGGGTCCGGCATTGTAAGCGATGACTGCTGCCTGCGGATCGTTGCCATACTTCGACATCTGCTGGTCGAAATAGGTCCGCCCAATCTTCTCGTTCGCCTCAGGATGCGCGGTGAAATACGCCTTCAACTGGTCGTCGCTCATCTTGGCAACGTCCGACATGCCAAGCTGGCCCGCTACCTGACGGGCTGTGTCCGGCATGACCTGAGCAACACCCTGAGCGCCTTTGTTCGAGACTGCCTCGGGATTACCACTCGCGTTCTCGGCGCCAAGGATATTCTGCCACACACCATTAGGAGTGGTCGGTGCCCCCCCCTGACTCTGCGCTGGCATCCCCTGCAACTGCCGGACTTTGGCGGGGTCTGCGCCAGCAAGGCTCTTCACATACTGCAGAGCAACGCCCTGAACCGCGTTGCGGTAAATGTCTCCCCGCTGTGCCGCTTCGAGGCCAGGCGCCATATCGATGCGTTCTTTGAGACCCTTAAGCAACGTATCTCGCTGGGACGGATCGGCGTTCACTGCATTCAAGGTCGCCGTATAGCTATCGCCCAGAGATTTGACGCTGTTGGAATTAAGCAGCGCATGCTCCTTGCCAGACGCTGTATTCTCAAGTGTCTGACGATATGTACCAAGTTCGCCACGCACACGGTCAAGCTGATCCTGAGGAACGGTCTTCAGGAACTTTTCAGCGTCTTGGTCGTAGCGCTGCAATGTCGTAAGTGTGAAGTTCGTGCCATCAGCAGGAGCATTCTGCAGATCAGTCTGAAACTGACCTGCCTGCTGCGCCTTGAAAGTATCCGTACTGTTGGCAGTATTGAATGCTTCCTTCTGCTTCTGGATTTCATCATATCGGCGCTGCAGATGGGAGAGCCCCATCGCTGCCTCATTCAGCCCTTGGCCAAAATTGGATAGCCCCTGCCCAATAGCTTCGCCATTGGTCGACACGCGCTGCACCTGACCAATGTCAGGCGTGACCTGAGGTTCGTAGTTCTGAAAAACAGGCATTAGCCGTTATACCCAAACATGTTGCCCATGAACGTCTTGTTCGGGTCGTACATCTTGCCCATCTGGCCGAGACCACCAAACACGCTGCCAGCAGCATTGAAGTAGCTGCCGGTCACCGCATTCTGCCCGGATATCTTGGCCAGCCGCGCCTGGTACATGTCATTCTGGGAGCGAACCTTAGCGCCATACAGAATGGCACTACGATCAAGCGACCCCTGGCTTGCAGTCGAACCGATCACGTCGGAAGGCGAACCACCCGTATTGACGCCGCTGGCGGCAATCTGGGCCGTCTGGGAACCGATCTGCTGATTGATTTCTTCCTGCTTGCGATCAGCCTGATACTGCCCCTGAAGCTGCTCCTGCTGGGCCTGCTGCTGATAGGCTTTGGCCTGAGCGTCGGCTTGGGCCTTCTGAGCCTGGCCGGAGGCGATGGAGCCGGCGGCGGAAACGGCAGTGCCCAGCAGGCCGAGTAACATGAAGCACATAACGACTACGGCTCCGAATCTATGGAAGGCGTGATGGACAGGATGGTTGCGGGCTGAGGGCCATCGGCAATGACGACAAGCTCGCCGTTGTCGCTCCATGACGTACCTGGATGGGCCTCGACAAAACCGGAGTTCAGAGGAGGCGCGGCTCCGAGATTGTCAGTCGTGTGGCGGAATACGGCTTGCTCGGCTGTCGAGACATGCCGCCCAACCCTGACAGGTCCGCAATCCACCATGTCGAAGATGACGCGAGAGATCTTCTTGCGCCTGCCAAGCCCAGATCCGTCACCCTGCGATACCGCGGACGGCAATGTTCTGAGGCGAGAGGTATATGGCAGTCCGACAATGACGTTCGAGGCGGCAATATCGAGCGCTATGGCGCCACTCGATACAACCTTATCCTGCTGCCTTGCTCCGTCAGCCAGGACGGAAACTGTCTGGCCTTCAAGATGCCCAAGGCCGCTGATCGTTGTTGCTGGCGTCGAGTTATACTGAAGCCCGCAATCGACATACCATGCATTTGCAGGAACGCCTGTCTTGCTATCGAAGGGCTGTGTCAGGCGTTCGATATAGCGTTTCGTGCCGCCATTGATGGTCCGCTTGACGATCAGCCACGTCTCGTTCTGGCCTGTTCCAGGTATCGTGCACGCACTTTCGACAATCGGTATGCCGGTCCCGAAAACACCGCCAAGCTGGTGGTGATGGAAGCCAGCCATGTTCTGCTGCTTCTCATAGGTCAGGCCGACGAGCTCGCCGTTACCAGCTACAGACCAGACGATGCTGTTCGGCTCCTGCTGGTAGGTGACTTCCACCACACCGGAACTGAGGAGGTGCTCAGACATCACCGAGATATCGGGCGTGTCATAGCCGCTGTTGCTGTTGTCCCCGGCGAATTCACGCAGGGCCTTCCCATAGACAGAAACGAAGACGGTCGACTTTCCCACCTTTGTCGGCCGGACGGCCTGAGAGCCATAGCTGCTCTGCAGAACCTGCCTGAAATTCTTCGCAGAGAAGGCGAGATTGGGACTGTCGCGACCCATGGTGCGTGCCGCGCCACCCGTGCCGATCCCCATGTCCATGCCTTCAGACAGCCACTGGATCTCATTGACGTCGGCGAGCGTGAAGGTAATCGCATCGTCATCGGCTACAGGGACGGTGACCGAGTAGTCGAGGAACGAGCCATAGCCGTTCGACCGCGTGCCCCAGATGCCGGACGGCTGGGCATTGGTGCGCGCATAGACCTTCCGGCCTTCGAAGGTGCAGATATGTGCTGGCCACCCCGGCGTTGCACCCCAGGCACCAAGCCGCCATTGCAGAGTAGTCTGTGCGATCTGCAGCGGTGCATCATCGAGCACTGCAGATACAACCGTCGTTGATGTCACCGCCGTGATAACGAAGGCACGGTAGATGGCGTTGGCGCCAAGGATCGAAACGATGCGCCCGATATCGGCATTGGTGAAGCCAGCGCTGCCATTGATGCCCGTGACCGATGAGGCCGTGATGGTTACGGCCGGCGCCGTCGTCAAGCTCTCTGTGAACGCTAGCTCGGCAATTGCGTATGTCGCGCCGCCATTGTTTGACGACATGTTGATACGATAGCCGATATAGGCCGTCGTATTGATGAAGCGGAAATACCGCGCCTCGCCATCGCTCCATGCCGTCTGGCCATATTGGCTATCGAGCACGATCCAGTTGGTGCCGTCGAAACCTTCGAAGGTCCACGACTTAGGCGCACGCGTGGTGAGCAGATCGCCACCGCCAACCGTGCCGGTGCCGGCCTGGACTGAATAGCCCACGATGATCTTGCTGGATGGAAAGGTATAGGAAAGCCACTCAGAGGCCTTGCCGCTCGAATACCAGAACGCGCCGCTGTCTCGATCAAACCCATTGAAAGCAGACGATGACAACACACTGGATGCCGCGCATGTGCCGCTCGGTGCGGTGTTGCTTGTCATCTTCGGGATAGGGTTCCCCGTGCCGTCCGCAGAGCCGCCGCCGCCGGAAGGCGTCAACGTCGTCGCGGTAACATTGACGTCGAGATAAGGGCCGAACCTGAATGGCACCGTCGCAATCGCCCAGGACGTATCGCTGGAGCGCGTGATGCGCATCGGTGCATAAGACTTGTGAGTCAGGTCCAGAACGTCGTTGGTCTGGTCGAAGTCGATACCGAACAGGTCTGCGTCCGCATAGGGATGGGAGACTTCCACGGTTCCCACGCGGCCATCCAGGGCGTACACCCTGAACACGCCGGCATTGAACACGAGGACATAGGCAACGTAGGTCGCGCCGGAATGATAGATGAAGGGGATTGCCCGTGCTGGCCTGCTGCTGTCCTTCACCTCCATGACAAACTTCGTGCCGGGCCTGCGGCATACGCCGCCCTGCCGCATGACGAGGAAGTTCATAAGTTCCTTGAGGCCTGTCTTGTACAGCTCGAGGTCGGCTCGGCTGTGAAGCTTTGGTGATATCTCGCCGCGGCTGAAAACGGGCTGGATCGCATAGATGCCCATTACTGTCTCGCGTCGATCCAGAAGTCATCGATCGGATCATCAGGCGTACCCTCAAGCGCATCGATCATCTGGGCTTCAAGGAGCGCCTGGCTGGCCTGTTGCCCCAGCGCCTGGGCATAGGACTGCTTGCCAGTGATGAAGTGGCTGATCTTCGCCGCAATGCCGAGAACGAGCGTATCAACGAACTGCTGATCGAAATACGAAGTGTCCGTAATCTTGCGGAGATAGCGGACATTCAGGGGCGCCGGCCAGTCCGTGAGGATCTGCTTGCCCTCAACCTTGTATGGGACTTCCTTGCCATCCTCCGTGCCGTCTTGCGTCAGAGGCAGAACGCGAAGGAAATCGCTCGGCAGATCGAAGCTATAGGCCCACCCAAATGGCGGCGTGCCTGACGCAGATGCAATCTGCACACGGGACAGCACGAAGTTCCATGGATGCTTGCGCATCAGGCTCCATGCGACGGGCCAGAAGTTGCGGCGCAGAAGCTGGGCACGAGAACTGATATCCGTGTCGAAATCCGTGATCGGCGCCTCATCCAGATAATCCAGGGCGAGATTGCAGATTTCCGTGACGGACAGCGTGTTCGGCATGGATCAGATCCGATAGCCGTGCGCTACGACTGCCGCATTGGTGTTGCCGGCGCCGAGGCTTGGTACGGAAACGACAATGGCTGTGTTGGCGGCACTGGCGGGCAGGGGAGGATTGAACTCGACGATCAGCGGCGTGATGCCAACTGCGACGCCGGCCGGAACTGCGATGACATAGGACATGGTGCCACCGATGACGCCAGTTACAGTTGCCACAACCACAGAGGCTGCCGTTGCGCCAGCTCCCGTGATTTCAAAGCCGCTGATATAGGTCGTTGCCGATGCAGCCCCAGCCAGCGTGGCTGTGGCCGTGGCTGCTGCAACGTTGCCGGAGGAGGCGGTAAGCGCGGTTGATCCCGCCGGTGCGCTACCCGTCGCTCCGCTCTGCGTGACATAGAGAGGCCTTGCGGAAGCATCCCCGAGGATGTTTCCGTTGCCATCGGTGATCTGCATGGTAGGTGCTCCTAGCCCGCGAAATTAAAGACCGCATCGCGAATGGCGTTGGCCATGCGGAAAGCGCGATGCTGGTGTCCTGCGACGTTGCAGTGCACACCGTCTGACGAGACGTAGTTGTCTGAATTGCCTGAGCTGTTCGTGGCGCCGGAATATCCCGTGCCGAACTCCCAAGGCTCGAAGGCCGTGCTCACTGGAATGAAGACGGAGAATGGGTCAGCCCATGTCGTGAATTGCGCGGAGAGCGCATTCTCCATGGCGATCGTTGTGGCATCCGGCCCCTTCGCAGCACCCCATACGCCGAAGACAACGATCATCGCCTTGGGCTGCGCAATACGGGCCTTCTGCCAGCAAGCTAGCGCTTCAGTGGCTACCGAGGAGGTCGAAAAGGCGAGGTCGTTGTAACCGCCTGCAAAGATGATCAGGTCATATTTCCCGTTGAAGGCCCAATCATCCATCTGGGTCCGGATCGTCTTGCGCAGTCCGCTTGTGCCGGTCTTGAGATAGCCCGTGCCGCCAAGCGATGTGACCCACATATCCCAGATGCCGAGTAGGCGAGAGGCGATCGCAGAACACCCGCTCCAAGCCGTTCCCGTGAGGCCTGACAGGTTCTCGGTATGGCTATCTCCGCTGATCGCGGCGCGCAGCGGATCGGCTGGCTGTGGCTTCCAGATGCGCGACAGGCTGTCTACCTGCAGCGAGAACCACTGAACCGCGTACTGCCCCTCGATCTCAATCAGGCGCGGCTTGCGCGATGCGAAGGTGAACTTTAGATAGTTGTTGGTGTTCAGGTCGTTGCCGGTCAGATCGACATACTGACCATCAACAATGAACCGGATGGGATTGCTCGCAGCTGTCGCAGCTCCGCGGATCTGGAATACAGGCGCGTCGGTCATGAACTTGAGATACCAGGGACCAACAGCATTCTCGCCGCTCGGGACCGCTGGCGTTGGACTAGCCAGGAAGTTGATGTTTCCACTGTCACCGGCAACGTTCTGGTTGGCGATGGCGCCACGCTGGTTGGTGGTGGAGTAGTAGAAGCGTCCGCCGCAGATAGCCCCAATCGAGGCCATCTTATCCATCGTATAGAACTTGGTCAGGCCAGATGTGTCTGACGATGCAGCCGCCAGCGTGGGCGGCGAAGACATCACCGGATTCAGTTCTGGGTTGCTGAACAACGCACGCTGGAAGACGGCTCGTAGGCGCTGGAGCGTCTTCGACTGCGTGAGCGAAAAGCCGCTATCGACTTTCAGCGAGACGCCGCCTTGTTCAGGATCGGTGTTCGACGTGGAGAAACCAAGCGTACCAGACCGGTCGACAGTCAGGTGTATGCGATCTCCAGGTCCATCGATATGACCGAAGAGGTTGGCGCTGCCCATGCGATGCCCCTAAAGAGAAAGGCCGGAGCGTTGGCCCCGGCCCATTGTCACTTGAAGACGTTCGCCTGCTTGAACTCGGCAAGCTTGCGGGTCACAACGACCATCGGCGTCTTGTCATCGATGGGATGGTTGCTATCGTCGAGGAGCTTCGCCTTGATGGCTTCCGCCCTAATATCCTCATCGACAGCCTTGGCGTCGGCCGCGGCCTGCTTCTTGTTGGCAACGTCATCGACCATGGCAAGGTGTTCGTCGAACTCCGTGACCTTGCCGCTATACTCGATTTCCTCGCCCTCCTGGACGATACGGCCATCGATATAGGACGTCGCCTTGACCAGATAACGTGCCATATCAGAAGCCTCCGACGTTCAGGCCGGAGGAGTAATAAACGATCCCCTGACGATCCATGACGACGAAGGCGCTGACCGTTCCAGCAGAGAAGGTGCCGGAGACCGTGTAGCTCACCCCGATGTAGCGCTGCATCTGAGTGGACAGAGACAGCGCCGGGATCTGCACACGCAGCCATTCCGTGCCGGCGGTGAGGCTGGCAGCGGCGATGGCTGGAGTCTGCACGATGGTGTTCGCGGACGACAGGTCAGCGTTAGCCGACGTGATATAGGCGAACTGGACCGAGGTGCCGCCCGTGAGCGCGACATTGACCTGAATGACAAGCTCAAGGTCATTGTCGCCAATGCCCAGATCGCGTGCCTGAGACAGGTCGATGGTGTTGGTGGAAACGGCGGTCGTGGTGATCGCCTGCTTGTCGGAGAGGACAAGCTGCTGGTCCATGATCATGGACTTTTCTCCAATCTGTTGTTGAGGGAGAGTGGAGGCCGAAAGGCCTCACACCACGCGCGTTTCGGTGTTGAGGATCTGATCGCAGAGACGAACCGGAATCCCGCGGAAGCTGGTGAAGGGATTGCCCTGCGAATCCAGGATCGTCTGGAACGCAAGGGTCGTCTTCTCCATCGCCTGAATGTCAGCCCACGTCTTGACGGCGCGGTTGACATAGAAGGCAGCGCGACCGGTCGGAGCATTCTTCGGAGCCGCATTGCCGTTGGCGGGCAGGTTCGGGATCTTGTTCATCGCCTTGACCATGAGCCGATACAGGTTCGGCGGGGTCGTGGACTGAAGGCCACCGGCAGAGGAGGTCGTATCCACATTGGCAATGCGAACCACGTAGCGCCAGTCGCGCACGGTGATACCGCACTTCCACTGGTACTTGGTGCGATACGCCTGATAGAGGCCTCCCGCGGCATCTGCGACAGGCGCTGGAGTGGTCACGTCCTGATGATTCAGGCCTGCAACGGAACCCTTAGGATAGATGCCGTGGACCGTATTCGGACCCCAGACAACCAGCCAGATCGAGGTGTTGCTCGATGCCGTGCCGCCTGCGTCGATGATGTTGCCGCCATTGCCGGCGGACAGGGACGAGAAGCGGGGAGCAAGACCGGTGATACGCTCTGGGTTGACGCCGACGCTCTCGTAAAGAGCGGCCTGCTGGAACTGCTGCGACATGCCTTCGATGAAAGCCATGTCTTCCGTGAGACGGAAAGCTGCGGTGTTGCCATTGAGGTCGGCAAGATCCTTGTCGATGGTGGAATATGCTTCGAGCATACCCGTCACATCAGTGACCTTGGCCGTGGTGCTCTTGGCGTTGGCAGCGCCATAGTTCAGGCGGCGCCACGTCGCGGACGGCAGACCGGTGCGAACCGTCGTCACATGACCGGTCGGCAGGTTGCCTTCCACCCACGGAATATCCAACAGCATTTCGTTGGTCTGCGACAGGAGTTCGGCAATGATGGTCTGCACCTTGCCGTCGTCGCCCGAACGGCTCGCGATATCGACGAGCGTCGGGTAGGTGTTACCAATGGTGGACATTGGCGATTTCCTTCAAGCAAGACCTACCTTTTGAAAGGATCGGTCGGGTAAAGGGTCTCGGCGGCTGACTTTGCCTGTTGGACCTGTCCACCCGTGACGAACCTGTCTTCCGCATAGAGAGCCTTGCCAGCGGCAGCGAATGCCTGTGCCAGCTTGGGCGACAGCACTGCACCGTTATCGGCAAGCAGGCGGTTGGCCTTCAGTTCTGCCATGAGAGCTTCACCACCATTCTGGTTGATGAAACGATCTGCGAACTGGAGGTTTGCCCTGTAGCTATCGGAAGACTTGTCGCCCCAGACTTTCTCGATTTCTGCGTGAGCGGTTTCCTGACGCTGGTTCATGGCCTGACTGGCGGACTGGAATTGTCCAGCCTGATGGCGCACGAATTCGTCATGCATGCCCTGTGCCTGGCGCGGGGAGAGCCCATACTTGTGAGCCCAACCCTTGTAGGCGGTGGCAGCATCGCCGTCATACGGCAGGTCTTGCGGAAGTCCTTCTGGCAACTTGAAGTCGTAGCCTTCAGGCTTTTCCGGTCGACCAAGCCTCGCATAATACGCATCCCAGTCTTCGGGCTTGGCGTCGTTGGCGGGTGGTACAAGGGCCTTAGACTTGAGGTCACCAATCTCTGCCTTCAGCTTGTCCGCATAGCGGGCGTCGCTGACGACGGTGTTGATGTCCTTGTAGCCTTTGCTTTCGACCCATTGCCTGCTCTCTGCATCTTGCAGGCTGGCAAAGATGTCTGGCGCGGACGCTGCCTGCGACCCATTGGTGGCAGCACCTGCGTTGGCTCCTTCCAGGGTCCCCGCAGTAGCGGCCCCGGCGATTGCCGAATCTGTCATTAGAAGTTGCCTTCTTCAGCGCTGACGAGCGCTTCCTTCCGCGCAGCTTCCACCAGCGCGGCTCTCTCCTCGTCAGTCAGGTTGAGGAAACGAAAGAGCCGCCCGTAGGCGGCTCGCATGCCATCCGAAAACGCTCTGTCATCGGGTGGAATTCCATGTCCATTCACGCGGTAGAAGCCGGTGTAATCGGCAAGATCGGCCAATACGATCTGCACCTCTTCCCTTCGCGCATCGAATAGGTTGTGGTAGGCCAGCGAGAGCTTAAGCTCGGCTTCCTTTCCTCTCGCATTCCAGAAGAACAACCGAGACAGCGACAGCCATTTCATTGCTGCGGCAGCGCTCCGACCTGTCCATTGCCAAGGATGGCCGCGGCCTGCCCAACGGCCGGAACGATGTTCTTCGCTGCCTCACCGCCCGTCTTGGCCATTTCAAGGCCAGCCTGCATCTGCTGTATCTGCTGCTTCTGGGCACGAACAGCATCACGCTCCTCGACACGCTTCAGCATCTTCTGCGGGGCGCCGTTGATCTCAGGCATTTCGCGGGCGATGAAATCGAGGTCGTAGTTGTCAATGATCGAAGGATCTGCCTGCGCCAACGGGATCACGACAGAGAGTGTCTGCTGAATGCCAAGGCCTTCCTTGGATCGGCGTAGCCGGTCAAGCGGCGAGGTGAACCGTGCACCGAACCCACGGCCTTTAAGGCTATCAGGCGGCTGCAAGGGCGAGCCGGGACGAAACGCTCCCTTGCGCTCAAGGATACCGCTCAGCCTGTCCACTTCACGTGACATGGCCTGCTGCAGCTTGCCGCCGGCCGGCCCGAGCAGCTCTCCCTTCTCATTCGCCCTGATCATAGCCTCTGTCGCAGTCATCTCCGGATTTTGCATGAGGATCTGGAACAGGGTGATATAGAGGCTATCATTGACGCCCTTACGCTCTGCCTCGATGATTTCCTGCACAAAGTCAGGACGCTGCTGGGTCAAGATAGGCTGGATCTTGAGCCGCCCCTGGCCATCGATCGCACCATAGTTCATCGCGCGTGGGTTCAGGTTCGGCCGGTTCATCACTCCGTCATGGGCAGTTGCCATCGGCGGGTCGATGAACTGCTGCAGACCGCGAAGCGCCGTCTTGCGAACAGCATTCAGTCCCTTGATATCCGACATGGCGAACATCACCGGAGACTGCGCGTAAGGAATGTTCTCCTCGACAGGTTGCCAGTAGTAGACAACGAAGGGAAATTCGTAATATCCGCTCTCGCCCATCATCTGCATGTTGTCGCGGTCGAGATAGAACGAGGCCCATGGCGCCTTGCGATTTGTGCCGCCACTGCTTCCAACATCGGCACGGGGCTGGACTGCATGAAGGATCTGGAACTGACGATCCTTTTCCGTGGCATTCTCAGCCGCGCGCTTTACATTTTCATGCACGGCATCGCCAAACTTAGCGATCATCTGCCGCGCCGACATGCTGAACTTGCGATAGAGCGTATCAGGTTCGCCCTGTGCATCCACTGCCAGATAGCACTGGCTCAATGGAAGGTGGCGATAAAGGGCAGGAACCGCAAAAGCATCCGCCCCCATGGACTCTTCCAGAAAGACGACGCCGGTGCCAAGCGATATGGCTGAGCGCAGCGCCTTCTGGTGGGCGCCGATGAAGCCAGAGCGGGCATTATAGCGCACCGCGAACATGTAGTCGCGATAGGTCTCGAAGTACTCCTTTTCCTCGTCGCTCTCTTCAGGCGACAGCGGGTCCGTTACAGCGAGGCCGTGCCACTTCTCGCTTTGCGGCGTGACGAGACTTTCCATTCCTGACGCGAGCCGATCAACCGCGCGCAGAGCCGTATCGTCATAGCGAACCCTGCCACGCTCCACGGACGTCGGACCCAGCGCCATGGCGTCGTACCATGACGGGCTTATGGTCGATGAGCCAGCCAAAAACCTCGCGGTGTCCGGCAGGCAGTACTTCGCGATCTCATCCCACACTGTCTCCCATTGCTGGCGATTATGAGCCAGCGCATCGGCACGGGAAATGAGATCGTTGATCAGGGACATGGCTTACTGCGTCTGCCCGAGAAGCGTGGCGCGATTGACGTTCGAACCAAACCCGGCATCGCCAAGCCCGCCAGTCAGGTTGGTCTGGTCGTTGCCATTGTTGCGCAGCTTCTTGATCGAGGCCTGCACTGCTGCCTGGTTGGCATCATCTGCACGATTGGGTATTGGCGGCGGCTTGGGCGGATCAATCTTTGGGCTGGAGAAGCACATCAGTCTGTTTCCTTTGGCGCGTGGCCGCGAACGTGAGAAAGTCGACGCCACCAGCGCCGTAATCGTAGGCGGTGCCTTCAAGACGAAATCCCAAGCGAACCAACCATGCATGGCTGACATCGTGATCGATCGACGTCCGCACTTCGATGCGCCGATACCCTTCTGCAATCAGCAGAGGCTTCACGTGACGAAGCATGAAACGTGTGGCGTGCTTCAGAGCTGCAACGCCCCTTGGCGTCATGTATGCCCAGCCTGATCCCAGCCCCGTGTACAGGCTAGCAACCCCAAACGCCGCTACCGGCGCATCATCGATCCATGCCGTCCAGGCGAGGCTGGGAGATCCAGCAAACAGCATGGCGCCTATCTCAGTGTCCGTCGCATTGATGACGGCTCGTATTTCCCTACGATCCTGATCCCGCATGTTTGCGGCAACGAACGTCATGTCGCGGAGAGTGGCGGGGCGGATGGTGATCATCAATAATCGAAAGGATCGTCCTCTTTGACAGGCTCAGCCCAGGCAATGCCGCGCAGCTCGGGAGCAGCGACAGGCTCAGCAAACGTCAGCGCCAACGCATCGCCTATGTCGGGCGATGGAATGCCGCGCAGCTTCATGTCCGACTTCTTCTCCAGCACAACGCGATTGGCATTGTCGTAGCTGTACTGTGGAGAAACCAGATCCCGTGTCAGTTCCTCGGCATGCTGGCTATCAGGGATCGAGCCACGATCCTTCAGCCAAGAGCGCATCTCGCCCCACATCTCAGCGCGCTTGTTGAGGTAGCGATCCGAGGCATTGGGCTTGCCGCCTGCCTGAACTTCCACAACGCGATAACCCAGCATTCTCAGCCGGTCGACCACGCCGCCGCCAACACCAGCGCCATCAACGAACACAGCGTCTGGACGCTTTAGTGCGGACTCCTCTGCGACCATTGCCGCAAGCTGCTGCGTGTCCATTCCGCGGAAGACACGGATACTCTCGACAACATCGTTGCGCGTCAGGATCACGCTGCGGTCATCACCAAACCTGGCAACGTCGATGCCCATCACTCTTGCACCACCCGGCCTATCGTGAACTCGCTTCCGAGCGGTATCGACAAGATCGGTAGGTATGAACTGCACCACGTCAGGAGCTTCGAAGCTGCACTCCATTTCCTGCGCAATGACAGGAGCCGGCATGTCCTTCGTCATCTCGTCGATTTCGCTCTGCGCCAGCAAGCCGCTTTCGCTGGCCTTGAGCGTCATTGTGAACCAGGCATCGTCCTTTTCGGCCCGGCGGAACTGATCGTAGAACCAATCTCTGCCTTTGGGCGTACCGATGAACACCGCGAAGCCGTGGCGATCAGCGAGGGCAGGGCGGATAACTTCCTCCCACATCGCCTTTTTCATCTGCGCTGGCTCGTCTAGAGCAACACCGTCCAGATAAATGCCACGCAGGCTGTCAGGATTGTCGGCACCAAAGAGTCGAATACGGCGGTCGCCTGGAAGATCGACGCGGAGTTCGGCCTCGTTCACCGTGCGACCTGGGATAACCGCCGTGTAGCGCTTGAGGTAGTCCCAGGCGATGTTCTTGGCCTGGCTGTAAAGCGGCGCGATATAGGCGTAGCGGGGGGCCGTCTTCTCACAGCGAAGTGCCGCGTCGATCAGATCGTTGATGGTCGATACCGTCTTGCCAGCACGGCGATGGCAAACGAGGACGGCGAAGCGGTGCTTGCGACGGTGGAAGGCGTGGAAGGCTTGGCGGGCGCGATAGCCAGTCTCAATCACCGTCACGCGGGACACCGGTTACGATGGTGAAGGCAACATCGCCACTGTGTTCCTGCTTCTCAGCAAGGCCAAGTTCACGAGCAATGATATTGGGATTCAGCAGGTCAGCCGCCGCGCCCGTAAACTTCTGCGTTCGGATGATTTCGTCAATGCGCGTGGTGATGTCAGAAAAACCTTCACGCGATTTATACTCTGTCCAATTTTGAAGACTGATATCGAGAAAGATGCAAAGGCCTGTGATGGTCATGGCCCGCATCTTCGGTAGGCTCTCGACTTTCACCATGCCCTGAAATGCAAACGCCTTAGCCTCGTAGAGCGGATTCTCCTCGACCCAATCGAAGTACTCGACGCAGGCCGCCCACAGATCCTCCGGCGAGGCGAATATCGGATTGCGCCCGTGGGTGCTCCTGGCCTTCCAGAACTGGTTTCCGATGGGAGCAGCCATACGCAAGGCCTCAAAAACAAAAACCCGCCTCGGCTTTCACTGGGCGGTGGGGTTACGGAGAACGGTGCCTCCGTCATATTCGTATTCTCGCCAGTCGATGAAACCGACAGCCTCTGTCTTCTCTTCCGGCTCGTTGAGGCGGGGAAGAACGAAGCCCTTGCCGGGATTGCGGTAGATGCTCTGTCCCTTGCGCTCTGTGCGGCGGATGGGTTTGGGCTTCGGATGCATGCTACCTCAAAACAAAAACCGCCCGAGCTTGATGCTGGGCGGTGTCTACCTGCACGTAGCGGGTAGGGGTTAAGAAGTTCATGCGGACTAGACCACTCGCTACCCACCCCGGTTCGCTCTTGGCGCGGTGGTCGAATATGTGGGGTCGGCCCATATATACCACCGTTGGCCTAGTCGCTTACGGGCCAAAGCCTTGTCCGTCTGCCGCATGAATTGGAACTTACAGGGCGCCTCTCCCTGATCAAGGGCGACTACCCCAGCGCTCAACCTTCCCTTTCGCTACCTACTTGGGGGTTTGTGCGGATTAAAAGCGCCCGAACCTTCCGGCTGGGCGCAAATCTGAAAATGATTAAAATGACATATGAATCAACGCGCTTCGGCTGTCAAGCGGCCCTCTTGTTTGCCACCAGAAATTCACGATAAACCGCATTCAGGCCAATGCGAAGATCACCGTACATGTGATGCAAGCCCTCTGTACCGCGTTCTAGGATATGATCGAAGGCAGCCATGATGGGGGACCGTGCTTCAATGCTGGCCCTATGCAGGCACTGGCGTATCGAGGACCATGCTGCCTTGGCATTGTCGCACCAGCGGGCATAGGCAGCAGGATCGCTCGAAGTGGGCTGCTCGTGCGGTTGCCACTGAGCCCCAGGCGCTTTCACAGCCTGCAGATATTCGTTCCGGCGATGGCAGTACCATTCCGCGGCTTGCCACTGATCGTCGTTGATATAGCCCTGTAGCCTTAGAAGGCCCTGCGGAGTCCCTACGTTGGGTTTTCCTGTTTCGGGCTTCCCATCTACCAGATCTTCCTTCAAGCCCGTCCTGCGCATGCGAGCGGCGATTGCAGTGGCCTTCATTTCACGCTCCGTGAGTTCTGTGCGTTGACGGACTTCTGTGATGCGACGCGAAGCCCTGCCATTGGGCTCGCGGACGACGATTTTCTTTTTGCGCAGACGCTTGGCCATGGGGTTAGTCCTTTGGAAGGGGCTTGACAGCCATAGCGGCTTCGAAACCATCCTTGAAAGCCTCATCGATGAAAGTCTGAAGAGAGCGATATCGGAGCTCTTTGTTTTCTGCTTCCAGCGTGTCAATCTTGCCTTGCATCTGCCAAAGAATTTGCACGAGGTAGGGAACTCGCTCTTTGGGTGGCAGATCAAACAGCTTCTCAGCTCCAATCGGACGCGGCTTCCAACGCTGCGAATTTTGAGTAGTGGTCACGCTCATTTCGTCTCCTTGGATGGCTTGAGTCGGACGGCGAATTCGAGTTCCATAAGCCGCTTCTCGCTCGCCTCCATGATGTCCAGTTGCTTCACGATCATGCGGAAGGCATCGTTGACAGCCCAATCCGTTCGCATGGCTTCGAAGAAATTGGCAGGCAAGCCCAGGCGTCGAGCATGGCGATTGAGGTCGTCGAGGTAATCAGCCATGCCCTCACCCTCCCTTGCTTTCGCAGGGCGAGGGGAGAGGTGAGGCGGCGATCATATCCTCCCACACGATCTCACAAATTTCTTTCATGCCTTCATCACCCCACCAAGGCGCCCAAAGCATCTCTTTGGTAGGTTTTATCGGCACCACCACAAGCCCCTCGCTCTCCAGGCTCTCTGCCAGGTCGAGTATCGTGTCACGGGCGGCGCGGCGGTCAGACACTACAAACGTGATGTGCAGGCTGGCCTCGCCATCGTATTTCGCATACTGCCGCTTCTCCTCGCGAAGCAGCTCCTCGATCGACATCTCGTCGTAGCTCTTGCTCATGCCGAGTCTCCCTTACGATCTGGAAACTTGATTGGCCTGGGGTGCACCAATATTTCCAAGCACAGGAGGACGTCCTCATCGCAGATGTAGGCTCCCGGGCCGGCGATGAGCTTGCTAACTTCGTGCTGACTTTTGCCGCAGAACGAGCAGTAGCAAGTTTGATCCGGTGCCTTCGGATTGGGTATGGCTTTGCTCATCACGCAGCCTCTGCTTTTGATGGTGGGGTGGGGGATTTCTTGTCACCGATGCAGTTCTTGGCGAAGACGGCTTGGAGAGCGGCGGCAAGTTCTGCCTTTCTGGAGGCAGGTACCGATGCATTTTCTCTCAGGCGCTCCGCTTCAGCTTCTCGCCTGGTGCGCTCGTCAAGCATCCATTTCGCACGGTGTGAGATCAGACGGCGACGGTTCATTGCTCCGTCTAAAGCCTCCTTCACTTCGGCAATTGACGGGGGAAATTTCAAACGGGAAGGAAGTCCGCGCACGGGATCAATTGCTTGGCGGCCGATAGATGCTGGATACTCGGCAAAAAGAGCGCAAAGCGCCGTCGAGAAGATATCCGGGTCGTCAAAATCAGCCTTGCGATACAGCGACATCAGGCCCCGAACTAAGCCTATCGCCTCGCTACCTGTGGCCAATTGCTGGCCTGAAGACGCCGAAATCAGAGCTCTGCAGTCCTCCTCCGCCAGAAGAACCGTCGTTTGGTTCAGGACAGTAGGACGGCTGATCTGGTCTGCCAGAGACGACAGCTTCGAGGCGGTCGAGAGATTCAAAGATACCGGAAGGTTTGCCATTTTTCACCCGAGGGCCGTAGTCATTGAAGTTTCCGCACCAAGTACGCCATGCTGCCAGCCAATCGGCCATACGGTTGCCTTTGGCTGTGTGGTAGTCTTGAAATTTCTGGAACTGCGGTGGGATGGCATGAACTGGCATTCCATGCCGCTGGGCCGCTTCGACGTATTCAGTCGGAGGGGAGGGAAGAATGGCGATCAGGGTCCGTGGGAGCGGTTTGGCTTTCCGCGCCTTCGCGGGAAGAGCCGAAGGCTCCTCTTTCTTCTCTGTATCTGTTTCTGTAATATATGGTGCAGTTGCGTCACGTCCCTGCAACGTTGCATCGTCTTTGCGACGACGTTCCCTTAGTTTACGGGAACGTTCTGTGCTGTTGTCGCTCTCGAATTGACGGCGCTGCCAGGCCGCAACAATGCGGCCATCGATCATCCCCAGTTCCTCGAAAGCGGAGAACACGGCTTCGATCGAGGCTACAGGCTCACCAAGGGTAACTGCCACCCTGCGAGGAGTTGTATCGAAACTTCCCTTCTCCTGGGCCGACGCGGCGCTCTCAAGGATGGTATGCCACGCTGCGATTGCTACCGCGCGCGAACAGCCGGCAACCAGCGCAGCTTCTGCGAGCTTTGGGTCCGTTACGGTTCCTTCATAGGCGCGATACCATCTGCTCATTTCAGCTTCCCGCCGTAAGCAATGACGGTATTCTTGACGCCAAGCAGAGTCTCATCGGGGCGGCTGAAAATATCTGACCCTGTAAATCGAATGATGCGATGCACGCCGAGGTTCTTTAGATCTCTCTCGCGCGCTATCTCCTTGAAATAGTTCCGGTGAAATTCTTCTCCGTCGCATTCTATAACAACAACTGCCATGTCCGATGGGCGCATTATTCTAAGCGCAAAATCTACGCGATAGCGGCCTATTTCACATTGTGGGATGATGGTCGTATTCTCATCGAAGGCATTGCGGATAAGGCGATGCATCTCCGTCTCTATCGGGCTTTCATGCTGCCCAATCTCATCCCAGTCATCAACATATTCGGCGGTGCCGTCTGGAAGACGAACTATTTTCTGTGGCATCCTACTCATTTGCGCACCACCGGCGGCAGGCCGTGCCGTTCGGCGTAGACGCGGACGCCGTACATCACAGTGGTGTGGTCTTTGCCGCCGAGATATCTCCCTATTTCTGGAAATGAGATGTCCGGGCGCTCGCTGGCGATGGTGTAGTAAGCCTCCATCCTGGCTTCCACCAATGGGCCAGTTCGTCGGCAGCTTCTGAGCATATCGATCGACAAGCCGTGGGCCGACGCTATGTCAGCAAGAATCTCAGCGACCTTGCGTTTGCGAGGAGTGATTTGCTCTACCTGTTCGATATCGACGACCACAGGAGCGAGGCTGTCGTAGGCAAGGCGATATTTGCTAAGCGCCTCGCGGGTCTTGGCAGCCTGAACTGCCTCCCTCAACTGGCGCTCTTGCTCAAGTCTGAATGACTCTTTGGCTTGAATAGCGGCGAGGCGCTTTGCCTCTTCCTGCTCCTGCTTCGAACGCCTGAAGGCAATGGCAGCGGCGGCAATTCGTGCCCTGGCATCACGGGGATTGGTGACACGGATTTCTGACGGGTCTATCCGGAATGGATTATACATCAGGCGGCGCTCCTGATGATGTATGCACCATCCTTGATGGCTTCCAGGTTGGCGTAGACGACCGCCTCACTGAGACGAAGGTTCTTTGCAATGGCGAAGGTATCGAAGCCGCGGCACCACATTGCAGATGCCTTTTTGATCTGGATGTAATTCATGCTGCGGCCTCGCGCTGCTTGAGAAGGCGGATAACTTCGGCCTCAATCGGCTTAAGTTGGTCGTATAGGAGCGCTGTCTGTTCTAGGCAGATCGCCATTTCCTGCTTTTGAGAGGGAGAAAGATCGGACGGCTTGATCGCGCCAGTTGCGAGCTTGCGGGCGGTCCTGACGAATTGAGCGCGGACGCCGTAGGGTCGAAGGCGCTCTTGAGGTGTTGGGGCCTCTCTCATGGCTCGCCAGCCCAATAGTAGGTCTGGCTGAAGCCAGCGAAGAGTCCGTCCTCAGATGGTTTAATCTTGCCTTTGGCGATTAGCTCAAGCGGTGCTTTCTGACCGCACTTCTTGCGCGTGTCAGAGCAAAAGAACAGGAGCATATGGTTGGCCCTGGCGTCCTCATCTTCACTCACTTCGGTAAAGAGGTAGGCGCCGCGCCTGAGCCGGGCGGCAAGGATGCGAGCATGGTATGATAGTTCGTGTTTGACCTTTTCCATCTTAGGCATGGCGCTTGACTTCCCTGCTGAAGGGGCGACTAGGAAACCGAAAACGGCTCTTCGGCCTTAGGCCGTGATGCTTCTGGTAGATGCGATCGGCCTTGGCGATGTCGTGAACGTCTTTTGAAGTCTTAACCCGATGACACTTGACGTGAGCCAGGCGCAGATTGTCGTCACTGTCATCTCGGGAGAACGCCCATGGAATGACGTGCTCGATCTCCCAAGCCTCGCCTGCCTGTATCTTGCCTTCGCACAGGTAACAGCGGCCTTCGTGGAGACTGAATAGGCGTCCGCGTTCTTTGGCGTTGAAGCTCTTGCGTGTCATGCCGCCCTCCCAGGATGAAGGGAGTCTGAGCAGCTACGGCACAACCAACTGTCGAAGATCGCTTTGTTATGGCAGAAGTCGCAAAGACGGATGTCGCGGATAGCCGCACGTCGCCAACTGCTCGCTGCCTTATAAACATCGCGCGCGCTAACCCGCCCGCAAGGGAATGGGGTTCTCGCCCACATAATGTGTTCGACTAAGTCGTCATCAGCATCGGGAATGACGGCGCGAACAATTTGCAGAGCATTAGTCATGCTGCCCTCACTTCAGCAAGAACGCGTGGCTGGACGCCGATCAGGCAGGCGCAATAGTCGAGCACGGCGTTCTTGCTGCGCTCGAATTTCTCGCGGCCCATCGATCTGGTAGACTGGCTGTGAGCGGTGCGAACGAAGACAACAGCATCGCGCACCACACAGACGGCGTAGGTATCGAGAGCCTTGATGGTGGCGACCGTGCGGATCGCCTCAGCCTTTGAGGCGCTCGCGATCTGCATCTCGTTGCAATAGCCTGTGGCGCAAAGTGCAGCCTTGCGCAGATGCTCCACGCTGAGATAACGCTCGGCTATATCCTCTGGCAGGTTGTGGAACGCCTCGTTGAGCATCGCAAAATATGCACGATGCGATTTGGCCGAGCGCTCCTCGATAATATCGATGCGGTAGCGCTCGCCGATCACATAGGCGTTGTCACATTCCTTGGCGTAGCGAGGCAGCGGAGCGAAGGCTTCGCCGTCCCAGGTGGCAATGAGGGGCGCGGTATCCATCGCATCACCCCGCCATCAGAATGTCATGAGGGATGCGCGGGACCGCAAGCGATGGCAGTTGGTAACGGCGCACCTTGTCTACCGTCTCCGCCAACTCATCGTTGAAGCGGTCGACTGCCTTCGCAAGGTTGGCGATATACACGTCATCGCGGTATGCGCGCTTGGCGAACAGCGGCAGCTTGGGCCAGTAGACCCCGATGTCGATCCATTCACGCTCCGCAACCCAAAGCGCGCCTTGGCATTGGGCCTTGTGCTCGGCCGGAAATTCTCCGCGAAGCAAGACGTCGATGAGCAGATGAGGCAGCTTGGTCTTGATCTCCAACATACCGTCATTGCCGATTAGGCTATCTGGGCTGCACCCCTTCGCTCCGGAACGGATGAACCCGACCTGGTCCAATTCTGCGTCGAACATGAACGAATACAGACTGCGCGCTTCCGGCTCCATTTCCTTGCCGCGCTCCATATGGGCGTTGGAATAGCCCTCCGATAACTCGCCAGTCAGGATCTCCCCGGCCAGTTTGAGCATATAGGTACGTCGGGTCTTGCTCTCAGCGCCATTTCGCCCTGACGCCATAACGGTATCGAACTCAGAGGCCGTAGGAATGCCCATGCGGGCCCGCAGCCATTCTTCCGTTCCCTGCTCGCAGCGGATGACCTCAACCATGTTGGCCATCCTTCGCCTTGGCCTTCTCACTCCGCGCCTTGATGATGCTCATCACAGCGTCGAACTTGTCGGCGAAAATCCCCTCAAGTTGAGGCAGGTTGAGATGCTCCAGCAGTTTCTCTTCGCTGGCGCCACTGGCCTTAAGAGCCGAGCGAATGGCAGTGAGTTGAAGTTCGCTCAGGAATTCGCGATCCGTCCGTCCAGCAGCGTTGCCATCATCGTCATCGCGCTTGGTGGCGATGTCGAAGATCATAAGTTTGAGATACCGGCGCCCGTAGCTGATTGTTGAACCGAAAGCATGGGTTGCCGTCTTATTGGCGTTACCCTTCATGCCGGTGCCGTCGATCGGGATATCGGCGTGATACGTCTTCGCGAAGCCCGCCTCGTGAGACAACTCAGCGACGATGCGATAATGGCCGGCGATTGGGCAATCAGCCGTGTCGTAAGTCAGGCCAAAGCCGTACTTGGTCTGGATGGGCGTGATTGCATCTGCGATGGCCTCAAGCGTCGCGTACTTCGACTTCGTTTGATCATTGTCGGCGGTGCGCGCCACCGGCTTCATTTCGGCCTGTGCGGCAGAGAGGGCAGCGAAGAAGGCCTTCTTAGCGGATGCCGCCTCGATCCGCTCGCGCATCTCCAGAAGCTGCATCAGCTTCGTGATGTCAGCGTTGGGATTGAGCGCAACGCGCTCGATCATTTGGATGACGGCGGCGCTTTCCGATGCGGCCGGCGCCAACTGGACGGCGGTCTCTTCCTTGGTAGCGATTGCATTGCTCATCGAACTTCCTCCACGCGAAGATCGCGCTGCTTGCGCCGGCTGGCGGCGACTTCTGATTTGAGTTTGGTGATGACTGCCTCCTGGAGACGGCGCTCCCAAAAGGCGGGGTTCTGGTGACGGGACTTCTTCCAGGCCACCATGTCTTTGAGGTCGGAGATGGTAATCTTGCGCGTCATCAAACGCCCCTTTCCGCATCGCAGACGGGTCGGATCACGGCCTGGCACTCGCCTTCGACGCGATGGTCGCGGATGGCGTGGACGGCCCATGCAAGGCTATCGTCCTCAATGACCGCGTGCTTCGTCAGTAGGTCGGATACACCCTTGAGGCGGTTATCGACGTCGCCACGGATCTTGGCGGGTAGGTAGACGAAAAGCTCGTACCAGCCCTCGATGGAAGCCGGGCGCTGCCGGTTGAGATGCAGTCCAGCCTCTTCAAGCCAAGCCGCATAGCGGGGCGTCGTAACGCGGCGCCGGCCGGCATTGGCGAACAGGTTGTTCAGGGAAGGCGGTATCGGCAGATTGATGACGATGCTGTTCATATCGTCGCCTCCTGCTGGAGACCGGCATAGAACTCAGCGTAGGTGACCTGCTTCGATGTGCCATCTGTCAGACGGATGTGCATCTTGTGGTCTGGCGGGAAACTGTCCGCCTTCAGACCGGTGCCGAATTTCTTAACCATGCCGGCGGCTATCGCCACATTCTCGGCATGGGCTTCTGGAGTGATCATGCCGAGTGCAGCCAGTTCAGCGGACTGCTCAACGTGCTCTGCCATGCTATCGTCCATGCGCTCTTGGCGGGTTGTGCGCCGACGCTCCGGACTGGCATGATCATTGCTACGCGTGGCGCGCGGCGCGCGATCGGAAATTTCCACGAAGATCTCAGCAACGAGTGCATCGTGCTCTTCAATCTCAGTGCCCTTGCCGTCCGCATACTTCTGACGGAGTTTGATCGCAGCCTGCGCAGCCTTGCATTCGGCTTTTCCGTTGGCTTCGCGGTACGCGCTGAACAGTTCGCGCTTGTCGCCCTGCAGTTCTTCAATCTGCCGGTCGATATCGTCTATGGCGGAGGCAAGCTGCTTGCGGTTCATTTCGTACGCTCCTGGAGAAGGCTCTTCATTCTCTCGATTTGCTGCGCCAACGCCGCCATTTCGCCGTCACCAACTCGACGAGTGCTTTCATCAACCAGCGCAAGGGTTGCCTCCAATCGGCCAATCTCGGCTCGCAGTTCATTCGCGACTGCGTTATTCAACCGTGCCCAAAGATCGACCGGGATCGACTTCAGGCGCCCGCGTTTAAGGTTCTGCAGCGTGCCTGTCGTGATGCGCAGTTTGCGCGCGATCACTCCTTCACTGTTTTGGCGGGCCAGCACCTTGATTAGGTCCTGACTCTGCTCGACGTATGCAGCACTCATCATTTTCTCGTGTGGCTGATTTAGCCGGGAAGACTGTATGATCTGTCGGTCCATCTCGTGCTTTCCTTCAGTGAGGAAAGGGGATGGACATGAAGCCGATAGGAGCGCTTGCCTGGAAGATCTTGCAGGACGTCCGGCGAGCGCGAAAAGAATTCGAAGGGGCCGAGCGGCGCGAACCGCCCGGCCAAGTTGCGAGCCCCGGCCTTGTCAAAGGGCAGAGGGTCAAAGTTTCCCGGGAGGGAAAGGAAGGCCGTCATTCAGGCCACCGATAGAGGTGTTCCGTCACCTCGTTCTCGGTTGCGCGGATGAAACGGCAGACTGCGAGCGCGACCAGGCCACTTACGAAATACGTCGCGACAATGCCCAGTAGGATGCCTGCGTAGAAGTGTGGGTCGCTGAACATGCTAGTATCCTCGATCGGAAATCGGCGGGTTCCCTGCAGTCGGCTTGACCGGCACGAAGAACACCGCCGCGAACCAGACGAGGCCGAACAAGATCAGGATGGAGAGGGCGTATTCGGTGAGGGGGCTCATGCGGCGCTCCTGTTGGCGTGGGCCAGAAGTTCACGGGGGCTGATTGAGCCTCCGGACCAATCCACGATCTCGGCGATGATCTCCGGCGACGGCGTGACTATCCGGCGGCGGTACCTACCGATGAGCGTCTGATCGCGCTTGAGCCGGGCTGCGGCTTCAGCGTCTGTGATCTTCTGAGCGGAGAGGAATTCATCGAATGTCATGCTCAGCAATCTGCATGTGATGCATATGCATGTCAAGCAGATTATGCATGAGATGGCATGGACGACTCTTTACCGTGGGGCATGATTGCTGCATGCCTCCTGTTCCCAAACCAAAGCGCCATCGTCAGCCAATCTTCGTGAAAGAGTGGCGGCAGTACCGTGGCAAAACTCAAGCGCAGGTAGCCGAATTCATCGGTATCGACACAACAACCTACGGTCGTACCGAAAACGGGAAGTTGCCCTATGGCCAGGATTTCCTTGAATTGGCCGCTGAATATCTCATGTGCGATCCGGTCGATCTCTTAATCCGCAAGCCGGGATCGGAGTCACCGTGGTCGATTGTCGATAGCTTGAAGAAAGCTCCTCCGCGCAAGCAGGAAGAGATAAAGGCCGTCGTAGAAACGATGCTGAAAACCGGCACGGGTGATTGATGCCCCGCATAACCTACTTCGTCGTCCTTCCCTTCATCCGCACCGAAGACGGCGAGCTGGTGCCGCTCGAGGCGGAGGAAGCGCCATCCCGAAACGTGGCAGAGGTGCGCGCCCAGATGAAAGTCGGGCGAGTGAGGGATGATGAGACGATCGTCGGCGCCATAGCCTTTTCCAGGACCGGCGATCCGCAGTTTGGGGACTTTGACGATGCTGTGGTGCTTGCGAGGTTCGGGGAGACGCCGGAGGGGGTGGAATAAAAAGGGGCAGCCGAAGCCGCCCCTCTCTAAATCAGGCCTTAGCCATAGCCTCTGCTTCCGGGAACTTGTGGCGCTTGACCACTTCGTTCACGCGGCCTGGGTTGACATCCAACAGAGCCGCAATGCGGTTCTGAAACATGCCATCCATGAAGAGCTTCCATATAAGAATGGCGTCAGCCAGGGTGAGCCTGCGGCTCGGGGTACGGCCAATTTTCATGGCGTTGGTTTCCTATAAAAGGGCCCAAGCCAGGGTTGACACCGAGAGCGAATAAGATGATGGTCACCAAGTGATCACACTCCAATTCTGACCCGGTGCCTTCCAAGCTGTGGGTCTGGTTGATAATGGCCCGGGTTGCGTCTCACCGCTTCCCGGGTTTCCTTTGTCGCCACGAATCATTTCGCGCCGACAGCGTTGATCTTGCTGATTCTGTAGAGCTGGAGTCAATTGCGAGGGCGGCTTTCTCTACAGCCGTCAACTCCCCGCTAACAAATATCCAAAGTCATTTTTAACCCGCCCCACCAGGCGGGTTTTTTGTTGCGTGAAAATCAATATGCATGAGATGCAGATAATGCTTGACATGCAATATGCATGTGATGCAGATTGATCCCATCACCACCGGGCAGCGCCCTAACAGGAGATGGAAGATGGCCGCAATCCAGTACGCAGCATACGGCGAGATCGACGCCATGGTCGCTGAAGTCGGCGCACACGTCATGCCCCGCGAATGGCTGGATGAATACGGCTTCAAATATTGCTGCATGCCAGTTGGCGACGAGCCGTACGACACCGAGTTTTTCACAAGCCTTAGCGACGCTCAGCAGTGCGCTTTCGATATCGCGGAGCATTCAGAATGCCCCGTGTCTCGCGTTCGCTGAACCCACACCCTGCGCATTGCGGTGCGCAGCAGTGAGTTCACGCAACCACCGGGCAGCGCCCGAAAATGGATGGGACAGATGGCTACCCCCAAGATCAAGACTTCCGGATTTGCCAGCATCGACGTGACTGCCGGCCGCAAGGCTTTGGCAAAGGTGTTGAAGGGGAAGAACACCTCCGGACCTGCAACAGAAGGCTTCCCGATCCGGATCATTGGCTACGTCACCAGCACGAATAGCCGTGACGATGGCGTCTCAATCGAATTCGGCATCGACATCATCGACTTCAAAATTTCACCGCTTCAGCAAATTCCCTGAAGGAGAGCGTGATGGCCGACCTTACCCAAGCTTTCAGTGATCTTCCCATCATCCATATCGGCGGCATGACAACTGCAACGGTCGACGGCGCTGCGTATATCGACATGCGCTCGTCTCCCCGCGATTGGGAAGTAGTGGAGATCAAGCTAAACACGTGGGTACCGGGTGTGTGCAAGAGCCACTTCGTTACCCTGAAGCCGGATGACCTGTGGTTCTTCGAGATTGCCAACGCGATTGCGATCAATCTCCCTCTTGGCCACGCCATCGAGACCGGCCTTGCCGCCTACTACGGCCGCCCTTCCGCCTACGACGCCGGCCGGCAGCGGCAGGAGGCGGCGTGATGCTTTCTTCCGCCGATATCGATCGTATCACCCTGGCGGTTTACCGCGCTCGTCTGGACGCTCATTGCGCTGGCGACGCAGACAAACAGATCGAGAATGACAAAGACACCGGCCAGAAGCAGGCGCGACGGTCCCTGTCATACCGCCCGGTCGTGATCGAAACGCTGGTCCAGGCAGGCGTCTATGAGCGGCCGGTACAGCTTAATCCGCACGAGCGTAAGAAGCTGAAGGAACTAAGCGCATGACATGCCCCACGACACCAACGGAGCTACCCATGAGCGCTGAGCGGATGACGAAACGGGAAGACGGGTTTTACTGGGTCTGTGTCGACTCCCAAACTTGGGAGACCGCCGAGTTTCGAGACGGCGAATGGGCTGTGTTGAATATCCGTCGACCCGTCACTGACGGTGAACTTTTCGAAATCGGAGATCGGCTTATTCCGCCAGCCTTCCCCGACCGTCAGCAGCTCGACCTCTCCAAAGAAGAGGAGCGCGGCAATGACTGAGACGAAGCGGACGCCAATGCAGCGCCTTCTCTACGCTGCTGGATGGGATGCGGGAAGTATCCGCCACAAGCAGCTTCAGGGTGCTTTAGACGGAACGCAGCTGCAGATCGTTGAGAACCATTCTGAACGCGCAGGATGCGACCCATTTGAAGGAGGCCCAGATCTCTCTGATGACGTTAAGCTTCATCGTGAGCGCATTAAAGATCTCATGAACCAACTCGCCGCGAAGGATGCGGAGATCGAGCGGCTAAGAGTGTCCTTGCTCGATGAAACCATGATGCGCTTGGACGCTGAGGCCCAACTCGCCGCTGCAACCAAGCTGCTGAAACGCTTTGGTGCTGTCGCGGAGTGGGTCGAAGGTGAGGGAGACAGCGTGTTTGTAAGTTGCGCGTCCGGCGGCAAGTTTATGATTGGAGAGAAACCGTTTTCGGAAGTAACCGCCTTCCTCGCCTCCAACCCCACACCGGAGGACGCGGGATGAGCGAATTGTCAGCGTGCAAATGTCATGGCGAAGCTCTCAAATATGAAAGCCACATTAGGATTGATCGCCCAGAATATAGGGTTGGATGTAGTCTGGCCCCTCGATGCCCCGCCTCCACCGCCTGGTACCCCGCGCAAGCCGAGGCCGCAGCGGCGTGGGAGAGGCTACAGGGGACAGGCGGCGAAGCTGACACGGCGGGCCTTGCCGACAGCTTGAATGACATATCGTACAAGGATTTCATGCCGTACGCCTATCGGGGCATCTTGCGTGCGTCGGCCAAGGCTCTCTCTTCCCGCCCCGCAGATGGGGCGCAAGCGCGGATCGCTGAGCTTGAGGCTGAAATTGCGAAGCTGAAGCAAGTAGTCCGCGACGGGCGCTCCGCCGTTTCGAAGCCTCCAACCCGCGATGCGTACTTAATTGAACAGCGGGAATTGCGCATCGCTGCTTGGGCAGACGTGGCCCGCTCTGCCCTGTCCGCCGCCAGCGCCGGGAAGGGGGAGTGATGGCTCGCATTGATGATGGTGGATACGCTTTCCCAGGCCAGGGCAGCGACAAGAATGGCTGGGACCCCACTTATGGCATGAGCCTGCGTGACTGGTTCGCGGGGCAGGCTCTGGCGGGGCTGCTAGCGGCGAACGCAACGTACTCTGGCAGGACAGATAACAGAGAGGCTATGGCGACAGACGCCTTCGCGCACGCCGACGCCATGCTGAAGGCTAGCGCCGCCCAGAAGGAGCAAGCCCGTGAAGATTGATGAGAAGGCGCTGGCTGAACGCCTAGCTGCAGAAATTCCAGTGGCTGAGAAGGTAGTACCCGATGGAGGGCGCATACTTGTGCCAATTTCTATCGACGAGCTTCGGATGTGCATCGCCTGCCTCGAAGCCGCCAAGCCCCAGCCAGCCGCGCCGGAGGTGGTGGCGTGGGAATGGCGCTGGCGCGACATACTCGACCGCGCACCATGGCTCCCCGTCAAAGAAGGGGAAACGCAGCGCATCGAGTTTCGCCGCTCCCGCGCCGCACTCTCAGGAGCCACCCATGACCACTGAGACCGAGCCGAGACGCCAAATGACAGTGCGAGAAAGGGCATGGTGGAAGGAATTGCGGTCCGTGCTTCGCCGCATGCCAAAGAACGTCGAGGTACAGGCCAGGATTGGTGAGATCGGTATTGCGCCAGTTGGATCGCGAGAGAAGTGCTTCGATCGTGATGGCGAGACTGACAACTTAGACCAGTACGAGTGGGACAGTTTTTCTGTTGCTCGTTTCGATGGAAGGGACAACCATCTATGAGCGCCGCTGAGACCGAGAAGGCGAAGATACCGGCTGAGATTGTGGCGGAAGGAGAGTGGTGCGAACTCGACGACTGCCCCGAGGGGTTGTTTGTGACTGAGCGAGGATACTACGGCTTTATGACGGAGTATTCGACTGTGGTGCGCAACGGCACCTTCATGCAGCGAGACGCCTACGTTGTCGAAAGCGGGGAGTATTTCTGGGGAGGCACAAGCGATCCTCTGGAGCGTGCAAAACTGAGAGTGCGACCTGTAGCCATCGCCCAAGCCCTATCCGCCCCGCCCGCCAGACCGTCGCAGATAGACCCTGACTGGCGCAAGCGCTGCAAGGAACTCTGGCAGAAATTGAGCCGAGACCAGATGATGCGGCAGAACGACCCTGTCGAGACGATCATGGAGTTCTACGACACCGTTTGGATGGAAGGATGGCAGGAAGGAGACCGCACACCGGTCCCGACGATGGCAGAGTTGCACCCGGAAGACGCCCCGCCCGCCGCCAGCGTGGGGGAGGTCGAGAAGGCGGTAGAGGCGGTGCAAGCGCTAGATGAGTGTTTAGATGACTACAAAAACGACATACCGCCAAGGCTGTTGTCAGCGCTTACGAATAAGGCCAAAGACATTCGCGCCAGGCTCGCCGCCATGCTCCGCGCCTACGCTGGGAGGGGTGAATGATGGACTGGGCAGAACAACAGGCCCGTGAAGTGGCTCATTCCATGCCGCTTAGCGATATCGGTTCAACGCTTGCGATAAAGGCCGTCGCTGACCTGCTCCGTCATGCCCACGCCACCGGCCACCGCGAGGGGCAAGAGCGCATGCGGGTAGCACTGGAGGCAATGCGCGAAAGCTTGGACGAATGCTATCCGAAAGCACGTGATCATCTGCGTGCTCTGTACGGCGATGAGAAACCGTTTGGTGAGTATCGGCGCTACAACGCAGCAATGGAGGCTTACCGCGCCGCCCTCACGCCGGAAGAACCTGACACGGAGCGGAAGGGATGACAGCGCTTGAGGAGATAGAAGAAGCGTACGAATTGTATCGCGAAAACACAAACTCCCCCGTCTCGAAGAAGACATTCGTTCAGATCATAGAAGCGTGGCTCACAGTAAGTGGTGACTCATACTACGAAGAGTGGAAAAAACAACACTTCGCGTCAGCCCCGGAAGACCCTGACGGGCGGGGAGGTGGAGATTGACCCGGCGCGCTCGCTTTACAAAGTCGGAGATGGATCGACTGTTCAGCGCTGCCAAGCGCAACGGCGTCCATGTGCGGATCGTGCCGACGAAGGACAGTTTCATTGCGGAGATGATTGAGCCAGACCATAGGATAGCGGGCAAAAACCGGGACGAGCCAATTGTCAAGGATGAGGAAATCATTCTTTGATAGACGACATGCCCAGGCCGCGACCGCCATATCTTCAGAAGCATCTTCGTGCAGACGGTTCGACTGTCTGGTACGTACGTCGTGGGAAGGGACCGCGCATTCGCATCCATGGCGCTTATGGCTCTCCGGAATTCACCGCGGAGTACCACGCTGCTGTCGCCGGCCATGAAGCCCCCAAAAAGGGGGTAGCGCCATCTGGAACTCTTTCCTGGCTCGTGAAGCGCTATCATGATTCAGGCGCGTGGGCTTCACTGTCGCTGGCTACTAGGCGCAAGTACGAGCTTATCCTTAAGCAGGTGACGGACAAATCCGGCGACAAGCCCTATGTCGCGATCAATCGCAAGCACATCGTTGAAGGACGAGAACGCCGAAAGGCCACGCCATTCCAAGCTAACAATTTCCTGAAAGCCATGCGCGGTCTGTTCAAGTGGGCCGTTGATGCCGATCTGGTGAAGGCCGATCCGACACAGGGCGTTTCAAGCCTTCGCGTCAAGACCGAGGGTTTCCATGCATGGACTGAGTATGAGGTAGAAAAGTACGAGGCCAAGTGGAAGATCGGGACGCGCGAACGTCTCGCCTTCGATATCCTAATCTATACCGGCCTTCGCCGCGGAGATGCTGTGCGCCTTGGCCGGCAGCATATCCGCAACGGCGTCTTTTCGATCAAGAGCGAGAAGACAGGTGAATGGATCATTGCGCCAGTTCTAGCGAGCCTTCAGGCCAGTATCGATGCCGGCCCAACGGGTGAGCTAACATTTATCGTTGGCGAGCACGGCCGACCGATGACGAAGGCAGGCTTCGGCAACTGGTTCAGCAAGGTCTGCGACGATACAGGCGTGCTTGGTTCTGCCCACGGCCTACGAAAGGCAGGCGCGACAAGGGCCGCGAACAACGGTGCCACAGTCGCCCAGCTCGAAGCCATATTTGGTTGGAAGGGCGGCGGCATGGCGTCGTTGTATACCCGGAAAGCTAACCGGGAAAAGCTTGCCAGGGAAGCCATGTCGAAGCTTGAGAGCGAACAGGAAGTGAACCGCTATGCCCCACAAGGGGAACCGGATGCCCACAAAGCCGAAAAATGATAGGAAAATCAAATGCGAATTGTTTCGATGGTGGGCGCACTAGGGCTCGAACCTAGGACCCGCTGATTAAGAGTCAGCTGCTCTACCAACTGAGCTATGCGCCCATCGAAACAATCAGAGCGCGGAAGGTTGCCGCGCTCGACGGGGGGCGATGTAGCAAAGCTCTTTCCGCGTGTCTAGCGTGTGACGACAATTTTCTTTGGGTTTTTTGAAATCCTGTGGGAGCGTGCTATTCGACAGACATATTCCAACCCCGATGCTTCCAACCAAATCATTGCCGGAGGACGTTGATGCCGCCCACTAAATTTGGCGTAGGTCAGGCTGTGCGCCGCAAGGAGGACCACGCCTTCATCACCGGTACCGGACGCTATGTCGACGACGAATCCCGCGATGGCGTGCTGCGGGCCTACGTCCTGCGCTCGCCTCACGCCCATGCCCGCTTCAGCATCGGCGATCTCACCGACGCCAGGTCCATGCCCGGCGTGAAGTTGATTCTCACGGCGAGCGACATCGAAAAGCTGGGCGACCTGCCATGCCAGGCACTCATGAAGAATTCGGACGGCAAGAATCAGAAGCCGCTGCCCTATCCGCTGCTGGCGCGCGACGTGGTGCGCCATGTCGGCGATGCAGTGGCCTTCGTCGTGGCCGATTCGCTGACAGAAGCCCGCGATGCGGCCGAGGCGATCCCCGTGGACTACGAGCCGCTGGAGGCCATCGTCGGTTCGATCGCCGCTCTCGAATCCGGAGCGCCTCTGGTCTGGCCGGAGCACGGCTCGAACCTTGCGTATGATGCTCAGATCGGAAACCAGAAGAAGGTCGCCAGGGCATTCGAGAAGGCGTCGCGGGTCGTCTCCCTCGAGGTGGTGAACAACCGCCTCGTGGCGAACTACATGGAACCCAGAGGCTGTCTCGCCGAATGGGACGGCAGCCGCTTCACGCTCACCGTGGGCAGCCAGGGCGTGCACAGCATGCGGGATACGCTGGCCAAATCCATCTTCAAGGTGAAGCCGGATCGTGTCCACGTGAAGACCGGCGATGTCGGCGGCGGTTTCGGCACCAAGGCCTTCATGTACCGCGAATATCCCCTGTCGCTTGAGGCCGCTCGCAGGCTCGGCAGGCCGGTGAAGTGGTTCGCCGACCGTGGCGAGCATTTTCTCGCCGATACGCAGGGCCGCGACAATGTCAGCCGCATCGAGGCGGCGCTCGACAGGCGCTCGAAAATCCTCGCGGTCAAGATCGACATCATCGGCGATCTCGGCGCCTATCTGTCGCAATATGCGCCCTTCATTCCCTGGCTCGGCGCCCTGATGGCAACCGGCGCCTATGCCATCGGCGCCATGGACGTGCGCGTGCGCGGCGTCCTCACCAACACACTCCCGGTGGACGCCTATCGCGGCGCAGGTCGTCCGGAAGCCGCCTATCTGATCGAGCGGCTGATGGACGCGATCGCGTTCGAGACCGGGCTTTCCGTCGATACCGTCCGTGCACGCAACTTCGTCACGCCCGGGCAGATGCCTTTCAAGGCGCCGACCGGGCGTACCTATGATTCGGGTGAGTTCGAAGGCCACATGCGCAAGGCCATGGAAGTTGCCGGCTGGGGCAGCTTCAAGGCGCGCTGGCAGGCCTCAAGGAAGGCCGGCAAGTTCCTCGGCATAGGTATGTCGACCTATATCGAGGCCTGCGCCGACGGACCCAAGGAAGCGGCCAGCGTGAAGCTGGAGAAGGACGGCACGGCTACCGTGCTGATCGGGACGCAGACCAACGGGCAGGGCCACCTCACGGCCTATGCCCAGTTCGTGTCGCAGTATCTCGACCTGCCGCTCGACAGGATAAACGTCATTCAGGGCGACTCCGACCTTATCAAGACGGGCGGCGGCACGGGGGGCTCCCGCTCAATCCCGGTGGGCGGCGCTTCGGTCGCGCGCGCCAGCCAGACGCTGGCTGACAGGCTCAAGCAACTCGCCTCCGAGGAACTCGAGGCGGGCATCGCCGATCTCGAGATCGTGGACGGCCGCATCCGGGTGGTAGGCACCGACAAGGCGATCGATTTCGCTTCGATCGCCCGCCTGCCGAAGGCGACGCCGGATCTTCTCACCGCGGAGAATGATTATCAGCCGGGCGAGGCGACCTATCCGAACGGCACGCATGTCTGCGAGGTCGAAGTCGACCCGCTGACCGGCGTCACGGACATCCTCGCTTATACCATCGTGGACGACTTCGGCATGGTGGTGAACCCGCTGCTCCTCGAAGGCCAGGTCCACGGCGGTGTGGTGCAGGGAATCGGCCAGGCACTTCTGGAGCGCACCGTCTACAGCGACGACGGCCAACTCCTGACCGCCTCGCTCACGGACTATGCGTTGCCGCGCGCCGATGACCTGCCCTTCATCCACTTCGAGACGCGCAACGTGCCGTGCAAGAACAATCCGCTTGGCGTCAAGGGAGCAGGGGAAGCCGGCACGATCGGCGCCGCCCCAGCGGTGATGAACGCACTGATCGACGCACTCCGGCGCGGCGTCGGCGTTACCAGGCTCGATATGCCTGCGACGCCCGAAGTCGTCTGGCGGACGATCCAGGAGGCCTCCAGCCGGAAGCAGGCCGCCGAATGATGCCATGGTGTGCGGCAGATTGCCGAATTCGAGGCGGCGGTGAAGCTCGCTCCTCGGATTCGGCAATCTGCCGCATGCCCGGATGATCCCTCTCGCAACGTAAAAACACTTTCCTCGTTTGTGGTTCCGCCGTATTGTCCGGTGGAACAAACGATTGTTCGTCATAACAAACGAAGGCAAGTATGAGCGGACTGGACAAGCGGAGCGAACTCGATGCCGGCGCCGTGGCGCTGTCGGGCCAGCTCGGCAAGACGGTTCAGCGCCTGCGCAAGGCCTACAATCTGTCCCTGTCGGAATTGGCGGAGCAGTCTGGCGTCGCCAAGTCGATCATCAGCCAGATCGAACGCAACGAAACCAATCCGACTCTCGCCACCATCTGGCGCCTGTCGCAGGCGCTCGACGTCTCGATCGAGCGTGTGCTCGGCAGCGTCGAGGACGAACCGTTCATCGAGAAGACGACACGTGTCGATACGCCCGTCATCATTTCGGACGACGGCAAGTGCCGTCTGGCCGTGGTTGGCTGGCTGAAGACCGTCGAATGGCTGCAGTGGTATGATTTCCAGGCCGAACCGGGCGGTGTGCTGGAGAGCGACGCCCATCAGCGGGGATCGGTGGAATGCCTGTCGATCCTCACCGGCGAGGTCGAGGTGGAAGTGGCCGGCGCGATCGAAACGGCAGGCCCCGGCGAAACGTTGCGCTATCGCTGCGACCGGCACCACGCCATTCGCGTGCTCGGCGACAAGGCCGTGCATGCAACGATGGTCTGCTTCATGAAGGCGGCGCTGATGGAGTAGGGGGACGCTACCGAAGGGCGCTCCTCGCGAATCTCCGCTGATGAGAACGAGCGCTTGCTATTCAGTCTCCAGACCCAGTTCGAGTTGCTGATCGTCCGCGCTCTGGCCGCTCTCGAAGCCAGACATCGTCACGCCCAGCAGCCTGATGCCCTTGGCCGGCGGCAAGACGCTGCGCACCAGTTCGATACTGATGGACCCCAGGAGTTGGTGTGAATGCACCGGCACCGAGAGCGTGCGGCTGCGCGTCGCCTGCTGGAAATCGGCATATTTGATCTTCACCGTCACGGTCCGGCCGAAAGCCCGGGCTTTCTCGCACCAGGCCCAGACCTCGTCTGCCATCGCCAGGACGCCGGCCTCGATGTCGGCCGGTTCGGTAAGGTCTTCCGAGAAGGTGGTTTCCGATCCGGACGATTTGCGGGGACGATCCGGCTGTACCGCTCGGTCATCCTCGCCGCGGGCGATGGCGTGGTACCAGGCGCCGGCCTTGCCGAAGTGCCGTCGCAGGAACTCGGGGGATTGGTCCCGCAGATCGGCGCCCGTGAAGATGCCGAGCTGGTTCATCTTCGCTGCCGTCACGGGCCCGATGCCATGAAACCGGCCTACCGGCAGCCGTTCCACGAAGGCGGCGCCCATGGCGGGCGTGATCGTGTATTGCCCATTGGGCTTGTGGTGGTCGGAAGCAAGCTTGGCGAGGAATTTGTTGTAGGAGATTCCCGCAGATGCCGTCAGGCCCGTTTCCTCGAAGATCCGGGAGCGGATCTTGCCTGCCGTTCCGGAAGCCGTGGCGAGGCCCCGCAGGTTCTCGGTAACGTCGAGATAGGCCTCGTCGAGCGAGAGCGGCTCGATCAGCGTAGTGAACTCGGCGAAGATCGCATGGATCTGGCGTGATACTGCGCGATACATCTCGAATCGGGGCGGCACGAAGATCAATTCCGGGCATTGGCGCAAGGCGGTCGAAGACGGCATGGCCGACCTCACCCCGAATGCTCGCGCTTCGTAGCTCGCCGCCGCCACGACACCGCGCTTGGCGGCATATCCCACCGCAACCGGCCTGCCGCGCAAAGCAGAATCGTCGCGCTGTTCGACGGACGCGTAGAAGGCATCCATGTCGATATGGATGATTTTGCGGATGGGCGGAGAGGACATGGCGTTGCGATTGTAGCAGGCGTCAATGCCCAATGGTGTCAGCTGACTCGATGACACCAATGAAATCTTCGGCGGCCGGATCCGCGATCGAGAAATCTCGGACGGCGCCGGTAGCCACGCTTGCGTGCTGTTGGGAGACGGCCGTCGTGCCTTCCTGACGCTGGTGTCCAGAGTGGCGCCGCCAGCCGCTCGGTCGAGGGACGGGGGGCGGCCATTTCGGCACTCCCTCCGCCCCAATGGATCGGCAGGCCTCCCCGGTGCGTGCGAACTCCTGTTTGGCACGTAGCAAAAATCGAGCTTTTCTGTTCTTTTCATGCGATTGGATCGGGCGTGTTCGTATAAGTGACTGTGCGCTTGATCAAATTCGGATTCGATTTGAATGGATTAGGCTATATTCTTCCGTCGACCGTCCTCTTGGATTGAGTGTGATCGATCGGCGATTTCAAGATTCACGAAACATCCTGACGGGGGTTCAAAAAGGGGGGGCGACGAACAGCCCGAGTTGAAGATTCAGTACCCTCTTTATTTGGCAAAATTCCGAAGACGATGAGAAGATGGTAGCCAGAAGTCTCCCTTTGATCGGAAAGGTGTTCGTTCTTGCGTTCGTGCTGATCGCAACGGTCGTTTGGGCACATGGCGCAAAGTCTCAAGGTGTAGACAAGCCTGCGGATCCATCCGCCGCGAGCGGCCGGGAAATCATCGTCGGCACCCGGCAAGTTCCCCCATTCGCTATGAAGTCGGAGGACGGAACCTGGACGGGGCTGAGCATCGAGCTCTGGCAGAAGACTGCAGCGCAGTTGAACCTGCACTATCGCTTCGCCGAGGCGCCGACCGTTCAGGATCTGCTGGATGGCGTCAAGGCAGGAAAATTCGACGCGGCGATAGGGGCCATCACGGTGACGGCCGATCGGGAGAAGGTCGTCGATTTTTCGCAGTCATTCTACGTCTCCGGCCTCGGAATCGCGACACCGCTCAATCGGGAGGCGAACTGGCGTCCGATCATGCGTTCGCTGACCTCTTTCGGATTTCTCCAGGCGGTAATTGCGCTTGTCGTCATTTCCCTGGTGGTCGGCCTGCTGATCTGGATGTTCGAACGCCGCCACAATGACGATTTTGGTGGCCATCCTGCCAAGGGGCTGGCGTCGAGCTTCTGGTGGTCGACGATTGCGATGACGCAGGCCAGCACCGGGGATTTCGGCCCCCGAACCCTGCCGGGCCGAATACTCGCAATCGTATGGATGATCGCATCGATCATAGCCCTCGCCATTTTTACCGCCGGCGTGACCTCGGTCCTGACCACGGCGCAACTGGAAGGGCTCGTCCACGGGCCCGACGATCTGTCATCCGTCCGGGTCGGAAACGTCTCCATGTCCTCCACCGAGGCCTATCTCGACGGAGCGCGTATAGCCCATCGGGGCTATCCCACGTTGCGGGACGGCTTGAGGGCGCTGGAAGCGGGCAATCTCGACGCTTTCGTCTATGATCGGCCCCTGATGCAATGGGCCGTTTCGCAGAACTTCGCCAATACGCTGCAGGTGTTGGACGTGACGTTCGACAACCAGAATTATGCGATCGTTCTGCCAAACGGCAGTCCCCTTCGAAAGCAGATCGATATCGTCATGCTCGAGACGCTCGAGACGGACTGGTGGAAGCAGACCTCCTTCCGATATCTTGGCGAAAAATAGGGACCTCGCTCCCGAACGGCGGCCGTTGCGGTATCCTCCGAACATTGAATGCCGGCTTCCCGCCGGCTCATCCTCGTACGGGATGGATCTGTCCATCCGGCGCCGGATCCGAGGAACGTCCCCCTTGGGCCGGTTCTTCGCTAAAATCCGATATGCCGTGTCGGACCGGCGCGGCGTCGTTCGTCCTGGGAACATGGATCGCCGATGCAGGTGGCATGGATCACGCGCAGGCGTGATTGCGTCATGCGGATGGCATCGAACGCCGCTCGGATCGCGATCCGCATATGAGAGGAAACCGCATGAGCACGAACGACACCTACCTCGCCGTCTTTCTCGGCAGCAAGAGCAGCCCGCGCATGAAGGCTTGGATGGCGCTTCCTGAAGCCGAGAGACGTACCAGGGAGCAGGAGGGCATTGCCGCCTGGAAGGCCTGGATCGAGAGGAATCCCGCGGCGGTTGCCGCCATGGGCGGGCCGCTCGGCAAGACCAAGAGGGTCAACGAACGGCGCGTCGAGGACGTAAGCAACGAGATGGGGGCCTTCATGGTCGTCCGGGCTGAATCGCATGAGGCTGCTGCAAGGCTGTTCGAAAATCATCCCCATTTCACGATCTTTCCAGGCGAGTGCGTGGAGATCATGCCGGTCCTGCCCATACCAGGAGCTTGATCGGCGTCGCTGTTCCCCCATCACTTCGAGAGGATAGAGAGCATGCCCAGTACCGTACGATTGCACCGTGTTCTGCCGACCAGCCCCGAAAAAGTCTATCGTGCATTCCTCGAAGCGGACGCACTCGCCAAATGGCTTCCACCGAACGGCTTCACCTGCACCGTGCATCATCTCGAACCAAGAGCCGGCGGCACGTTCAGGATGTCGTTCCGGAACTTCACGACGGGCGATAGCCATGCCTTCGGCGGCGAATATGTCGAACTCGTTCCTGGAGAGCGAGTTCGCTATACGGACAAGTTCGATGACCCCAACCTGCCGGGTGAAATGCAGGTGACGGTCGAGATCAGGAAGGTCTCGGTCGGCTCGGAACTGGAAATCGTGCAGGCCGGCATACCGGACGCCATTCCGGTGGAAGCCTGTTATCTCGGCTGGCAGGAGTCGCTACGCAACCTGGCGAGGCTCGTCGAGCCCGAGATCAACCAGTAGTCACCCGACATCGAGCCGGACAGCCCATGAGGAGCCGTCCGGCCGCAATGCACACCAGGGGACCCGCGGCATCTTTCAGATCCTGGAATAGAGGCTCTCCGCCTGTTCGTTCTCGTTGAGCACAAGCCTGTGCTCGGCAGGAGGATGCGCCCTCTGTCCGCAGTCGAGCCTCGGACAGATACGGCAGCCGACGCCGATCGGCACAGCCTGGGCCGGGTTGGAGACGTCGATGCCGTCGGAATAGACCATGTCCTGGGCGTGCGAGACATGGCAGCCGAGGCCGATGGAGAGATAGCGGCGCGGTGCATTGTGGCGGTGGCCGCCCTTGGTCAGAGATTTTGCAATGCAGAAATAGCGCTGGCCCTCGGGCATCTGGCTGACCTGCACGTTGATCTGTCCCGGGTGGAGGAAGGCGGCGTAGACATTCCATCGCGGGCAGGCGCCCGAGTGGCGAGGGATGTGGATGCCTGAGAGCGAGAAGCGCTTGGAAATGTTGCCGGCGATATCCGTCCTGATGAGGTGAAGGGGAATGCCCGCCCGCCCTGGGCGCTGCAGCGTCGTCATGCGATGGCAGACCTGCTCGAAGCTGGCGTTGAAGCGCCGTGCGATGCGATCGATGTCGTAGCGCGTCTCACGGCAGGCCTTGAGGAAGGGCTCATAGGGCATGACGAGCGCTCCGGCGAAATAGGCGGCCAGGGCGTGGCGGGCGAGGGCGGGCGCGTCGGAGGGCAGGGTGGCTTCTTCGATGAGGCGATCGATCTCCCGCGCCGCCGCGATGAGGCCGAGGCGATGGGCGGCCGCGAAGACGGCGGTCTCCGGCGGCAGCACGTCGGCGGTCTCGAAAGTCTCATGGTCGCCGCTGAGGCGCCCCGCCAGCCCCTGGGGCAGAGCACCGGAGCGCCAGTTCAAGCCGAAGACATTGGTGAGGTAAAGTTTCAACCCCTGCTCGAAGGAGTCCGAGAGTTGGTCTATCTCGGCTCGGATACGCTCGGCCTGTGCCTCCAGCGCCGGAAAATGGTTGCTGTTCGTCTGCAGGAAATCCGAAACGGCATCCGTGGCGACGTGATAGCCCGCTTCGGCCGCCGAAGTCGCACCGGTGTCGGCGCTTCTGAGCGCCCGGAAGCGATCGAACAGGTGCACGATCGCCCGCCCGATCTGCGGATTGGAGGTGGCGAGGTCTCGCACGTCCTGATTTGTGACGTCACTGTCGGCAAAGAGATCGTCGCCGAAGAGTTCCATCAGATCACCTGCAAGGCGTGAATCATCATTCTCGGCGAGTTCGCCCGCATCGACGCCGAAATAGGCGGCCGTCTTGAGCAGCAGCGGCACGGTCATGCGGCGACGATTGTGCTCGATCAGATTCAGATAGCTCGCCGAGATGCCGAGCGAGCCGGCCAATTGTGCCTGCGAGATCCGCCCCTGCCGGCGCAGCCGCTGGATCTTGCCGCCGATACGAGGGTCCGCTTCCTGCATAACTCTCTCTCCCACCCCGCCGATCTTGACAGGGTTTACACAATTACAACATTTTATTTACAAGTGTTTTCTAGTTAACGCCTTGATTTATCAATATATCTTGCCTTACCGCGCTGCAATGTCAATCATTGACACATCCAGAACTAAGGAGAGTGTCATGGACCAGATGAGACAGAGCAGCGAGTGCGACGAATTCATCACCATCATCGGCGCCAACATGGCCGAGATTAATGCCGAGTTCCGTGCCCAGGGTCTCGCCGATCGAGAGTTTTCGATCGTCCACAGGATCGGCCGCCATCGCTTCACCCGGGTGAGCAGCGGTGCCGCCGAGGAGATGTTCGAGGGGCAGCCGATGATCGCCGCCACCTTCGTGCGGATGCAGAGGTAAGCCGCTGCTGCGCGAACAACCTGTCCGCGCTCGAAGGCGTACGGCTCGAAGGGAAGCGGACATCTTGTCCCCGCATCCCCCCATAGTGCCTTCCGCCAACCGTTCAATTCACTGCCAGAAGACCAGCCAGGAACGACCGTCATGCTCGATACCGTGAAGAACCCTCAGCCCGCAGCCTTCTCCGCGCCCGAATGGGCACCTGACCGTTGGCGCAACATCCGCCGCCTCTTCAGCCGCCGCGATGTAGAGCGCCTCGCCGGTTCGCTCCCTGTGCGCCACACCCTGGCCGAGCACGGTGCGCGGCGGCTCTGGGAATTGCTGCACACGGAGGAATTCGTGCCCACCCTCGGCACCTTCACCGGAAACCAGGCCGTGCAGCAGGTCAAGGCCGGCCTCAAGGCGATCTACCTTTCCGGTTGGCAGGTGGCCGCGGACGCCAACTCCTCCGGCAACATGTATCCGGACCAGAGCCTCTATCCGGTCGACAGCGTGCCTTCCGTCGTGCGCCGGATCAACAAGGCCCTGCAGCGTGCGGACCAGATTCAGACGCTCGAGCGTCTGGACGGCAAGAGCGGGCCTCAGCTCGACTATTTCGTGCCGATCATCGCTGATGCCGAGGCCGGTTTCGGTGGCCAGCTCAACGCTTTCGAATTGATGAAGGCGATGATCGAGGCGGGAGCCGCCGCTGTGCATTTCGAGGACCAGCTGGCGTCCGAGAAGAAATGCGGCCATCTGGGCGGCAAGGTGCTGGTGCCGACGCGGACCTTCATCAAGACGCTGAACGCGGCGCGTCTCGCGGCTGATGTCATGGGCGTGCCCACGCTGATCATGGCCCGCACGGATGCCGAGGCGGCCCGCCTGATCACCTCGGACATCGACGAGCAGGACAGGCCGTTCATCACCGGCGAACGCACGGCCGAAGGCTTCTACGTGCTGAAGGGCGGTTTCGAGGCGGCGATCGCGCGCGGCATCGCCTATGCGCCTTATGCCGACCTCGTCTGGTGCGAGACCTCGACACCAAGCCTCGCTGATGCCAGGCGTTTCGCCGAGGCGGTGCGCAAGGTCCATCCCGACCAGATGCTGGCCTATAACTGTTCGCCGTCCTTCAATTGGGCCAAGCACATGGATGCGGCTGCCATGAAGGCCTTCCAGCGCGAGATCGCAGCCATGGGATACAAGTACCAGTTCATCACGCTGGCCGGCTTCCACAACCTCAGCTTCACCACCTTCGATCTTGCCCGCCGTTACAAGCAGGACGGGATGGCCGCCTATTCCGAGCTGCAGCAGGCCGAATTTGCCGGCGAGGCTCATGGCTTTACCGCAACCCGGCATCAGCGCGAAGTCGGCACGGGCTACTTCGATGCGGTGGCGACGATCCTCGGCGAGGGGCAAAGCTCGACCGCCGCCATGGCTGGATCGACGGAAGTGGCGCAATTCTGACACGAGCGTGCCACCGGGGAGCGCGCAGGTCCGCGCTCCCCGTCGCTACGCCTCGAAGCTCGAACGATTGATGCCGTAACGCTGCAGCTTGTCGTAGAAGGTCTTGCGGGGAATCCCGAGCGCCTGCAGCGTGGCGCGGACATCGCCCTTGTGATGCGTAAGCGCGTCGCGGATGAGCTGGGCTTCATAGGTCTCCAGGCGTTCGGGCAACGTGGCTCCGGCGGGGGAGGCCGCGGGCAGGGCGTCGACCTCTGCCAGTCCGAGTGCGACACGCTCGGCGAAATGAACGAGTTCACGCACGTTGCCCGGCCACTCATGGGTGGCGAGGTGGCGATGGATGGCATCGGACAGCGCAGGCACGTCCCGCTGAAAGCGCCGGCTCGCCTGCCCCAGGAAATAGGTGAAGAGCAGCGGGATGTCCCCGCGCCTTTCCCGCAAGGGCGGTATGCGCAGCGTCACGACATTGAGGCGGTGGAACAGATCCTCGCGAAAGGCGAGCCGATGCTGTGGATCGCCAAGATCGCTCTTGGAGGCCGCCACCACGCGCAAGTCCACCGAATGGGCCGTGTTGCTGCCGAGCGGCGTCACCTCCCGCTGCTCCAGCACGCGCAGGAGCCGCGCCTGTGCACCGGGCGACATGCTCTCGATTTCGTCGAGGAACAGGGTGCCGCCGCTCGAATGCTCGATCAGTCCCACGCGCTTCTTGAGCGCTCCGGTGAAGGCACCGCTCTCATGGCCGAACAGTTCGCTCTCGAGCACGGTTTCGGGCAGCGCGCCGCAATTGAGGGCGACGAAATGGCCACTGCGGCGTCGCCCCAGGCGATGCAACTGGTCGGCGACCAGTTCCTTTCCGGTGCCGGTCTCCCCGATGACCAGGACGTCCACATCCGCGTCGGCGATGGCCTTGAGCGTGTCGCGCAGGCGCTGCATGGCCGGGGCTTCGCCCATCAGGGGGGAAGTCGTCTGCGCCGCGGCGGCCGCCACACGCAGGCGTCGGTTCTCCATCACCAGCCTGCGCTTCTCGGCAGCCCGGCGCACGCTCTGGATAAGCCTGTCGGACGCGAAGGGCTTGGCAAGGAAGTCGTAGGCGCCTTCGCGCATGGCTTCGACGGCAGTGGCGATATCGCCATGACCGGTGATCAGGATCACCGGCAGGTCCTCGTCGCGACCGCGCAGCGTGCGGAACAGTTCCATGCCGTCGATGCCCGGCATGCGCAGGTCTGTGACGACGATACCCTCGAAGGTTTCGTCGAGCGTCTGCAGCGCCGAGACGGCGGAGTCGAACAGGAGCGGTTCGAAGCCTGCCAGGCGCAGGGTCTGCTCGTTCGCCTCGCGCAGATCCTTGTCGTCATCCACGAAGGCGATGGGCAGGGGAGGCGGCCCGTTCATTCCGCACCTCGCAAGGTTATGACGAATCGGCAGCCCTGCCCGGGTTCGCTCGAGACCTCCAGCCGGCCGCCGAATTCCTCGACGATGTCACGCGAAATCACCAGCCCCAAACCGACGCCGCGTGGCTTGGTCGTGAGGAAGGGTGTGAAGAGGTTGGCCATCACCTCCGGTGCGACGCCCGGGCCATTGTCGGCGACTGCAAGCCGGACGATGCCGTCTTCGGTCAGTAGATCGATGCGGATGGCCTGGCCCTCGCGCCCTTCCATGGCTTCGAGCGCATTCTGCAGCAGATTGACGAGGACCTGTTCGAGCCGCACGCGGTTGGCCATCACCTTCAGCGTGGCCGCCACTTTGGGCACGGCCAACGCGGCGTTCTGGCGCCGAGCCCGGATGCCGACGAGCAGGAGAGCCCCGTCCAGGACCTCCTTCACCGAAACGGGCCCGAACTCGCCGGTCGCCTTGCGCGAGAAACGGCGCAACTGCGCGATGATGTCGGCGATCTTGTCGGTCAGTCCGGCGATGGTGGCCATGTTCTTGCGAGCCTGGTCAGGGTCGCTGCGCTCCAGGAAAGTGACGGCGTTGTCGGCGAAACTCCGGATGGCGGCGACGGGCTGGTTGACCTCATGCGCCAGGCCGGCGGTGACCTGGCCGAGCATGGCGAGGCGATTGGCCTGCGCCAGTTCGTCCCGCGCGACCTGGAGCTTCGCCTCGACCTTCTGGCGCTCGTCGATCTCGGCCGAGAGGCGGGTGTTGATCAGGCGCAGATCCTGCGTGCGTTCCGCGACGCGCTGTTCCAGCTCGGTCTGTGACTCCGTCAGTCCGGCCGTGCGCTCGATCGCGCGCTGGCGGCGCAGCAGGAGGATGCCTAGCAGCACGAGGGCAGAACCGACGATGCCGAAGGTGCTGGCCCGCATCGTCGCGGCACCGGCCGAAAGGGCGTCGCCCGCGGGTTCGAGGAGATGCAGTCGCCAGTCTGTCGTGGGCACGTCGCTCTCGCTGGCCAGGTGCACGCCCTTGCCCGCCACGGTCACGAAATCGGTGCCCGGTATGGCCTGATCGCTGCGAGACAGCGGAATGGGCGTCAGCGGCGCATCGCCGAACTGCAGGGAAGCGCGGATCTTGTCTTTGTCTCCCGGTGGGATGGGTGCCTGCGCCAGGAAGCGCCAGTCCGGCACGCTGGTCAGAAGCACGATGCCGCGCGGGTCGGTGACGTAGACGGCGGCACCGGATTGGCGCCAGTCGGCCTCCACATTGAAGAACTCGACCTTGATGACGATCACCCCCAGAAATCCGCGGGGGCCTTCGACTCGGCGGGCGACATAGAGGCCGGGCCGCTGGCTCACCGTGCCCAGGGCGTAATGGTCGGCCTGCCCTTCCGATGCGGCGACGGTGAAATAGGGCCGGAACAGGTAATTGGTGCCGACGAAGCTGGTCGACTCCCGCCAATTGCTGGAGGAGATGGCCGTCGCGGATTTGTCGATCAGATAGATCACCGCAGAGCGTGTGCCCGCATTGAGCGTCTCCAGCTTGGCGTTCATCGCGGCCAGATGGGCAGGATCCGGCGTATCGAGCGTCCCGATGACATCAGGATCGCGAGAAAGCACGAAGGCGAGGATGCGCTGCTTGTCCAGTTCGCTGCGGAGCACCGCGACGTCGAGGGTAACCCGCCCATTGGCGCGGGCGCGCAAGCCATCGGCGGCTGCCTGAACCCCGTAGCCGCCCGCGAGCCAGGTGGAAGCAAGCAGGCTCGCCAGCGCAAACCCGATGAAAATCAGCCACTCCAGGCGCCGTCGCCGCCGTCGCTGTTCAGCACCGTTCATGCGTCCTCCCGAGGTCACAGAATGTGTGGAAAATCGCACTTAGGCAATATCGTTGTGTGGATTTTCGCCCACATCAGTGTGCTGAGGCGCCCCCTTTGGAAATATTTCTATATATATCAATACTTTATGAGTTTGGCATTGTTCTTGCGGGGGAGTTGATCAGCCGCAAACAGAAGGCGGCGTCGAGGAAACCCTTTCGGGCCAGGCATGGGATGCCGGTGCCCCATGGAGGAAAGCATGATCTCCGCCAGCGATATCGCGGCACCGCAGCCGCCGCGCCGGAAGCCGATTTACGCCAGTCTCTATTTCCAGGTCATCGTCGCCATCGCGATCGGGATCCTGCTCGGCCATTTCTACCCCAGTTGGGGAGCGGCGATGAAGCCGCTGGGCGATGCGTTCATCAAGATCGTCAAGATGGTGATCACGCCGGTGATCTGCCTAACCGTCATCACCGGCATCGCCGGCATGCATGACCTGAAGAAGTTGGGCCGTGTCGTAGGCAAGGCATTCATCTACTTCCTCACCTTTTCCACATTTGCGCTGATCGTCGGCCTGATCGTCGGCAACGTCATCCGTCCGGGCGCCGGCCTCAATGTCGATCCGGCGACGCTCGATCCCAAGGCGGTGGCCGACTATGCCGCCAAGGCGCATGACCAGACGATCGTCGGCTTCCTGATGAACATCATCCCCAACAATCCGATCAGTGCGCTGGCGGGCGGGGATGTGCTGCAGGTCCTGTTCTTCTCAGTGTTGTTCGGTATTGCCCTGGCTCTCGTCGGTGAGCGTGGCGCCCCTCTGATGACGGTGCTGAACTCCCTGTCGGCGGCGATGTTTCGCATGGTCGCCATCCTGATGAAGGCCGCCCCGATCGGCGCGTTCGGCGCCATGGCCTTCACCATAGGGGCCTTCGGTATCGGCTCGGTCGCCAACCTTCTCATGCTGATAGGCACCTTCTACCTCACTTCGCTGCTCTTCGTGCTGGTCGTGCTCGGTGCCGTCTGTTGGTACAACGGCTTCTCGATCATCGCTCTGATCCGCTACATCAAGGAGGAACTGCTGCTCGTTCTCGGCACCTCGTCGTCCGAGGCCGCACTTCCCACGCTGATGGACAAGATGGAGCGGGCCGGATGCCGCAAGTCGGTTGTGGGTATCGTCATCCCGACCGGCTATTCCTTCAATCTCGACGGCACCAACATCTATATGACGCTGGCGGCCCTGTTCATCGCCCAGGCTACCGGCATAGAACTCAGCCTCTGGCAGCAGATAGGGCTGCTGTTGGTCGCGATGATCAGTTCCAAGGGGGCGGCCGGTATCACGGGCGCGGGCTTCATTACCCTGGCGGCTACGCTTGCCGTCGTCCCCGCCGTGCCGGTTGCCGGCATGGCCCTGATCCTCGGTATCGATCGCTTCATGTCGGAATGCCGCGCGTTGACCAACCTCGTCGGCAATGCCGTCGCGACCATCGTCGTCGCGCGCTGGGAGGGGGAACTCGACACCGAACGGCTCGCCGCGGCCCTCAGCGGCGCCGAACTTCCGGCTGAAGAGGGCGCCGTGCTGCAGCCGGCGGAATAAGGCTGCAATGCAGAGGGGTAGAGGCGGATCACGCCTCTACCCGATTTCCAGATCGGCGGTCGCGGGAGCAGCGTCTTCGCGACCCGCCGTCGCCTCGTAGCCCCGGACCCGCAGGCTTCCGAGTTTCGGATTGGCCTCGACGGCGATGCGGGTGATCCCGTTTCGGATTGGAGGCTCGACCCAGGCGAAGGGCAGCATCGACTGGCCTGCATGGGGCATGATGCTGGCCCGGCGAGCGGCGCTGCCGCTCTGCGACTCCTCTTCTTCGCCCCAACGCTTGGCAGAAAGGCCGTAGTCCCAGGTATTCGCGGCGGCGCTCACACCCAAATGCGTGACATGGTCCTCCGGCTTGCGTTCGATGACGCAGGTCTCGTCGGAGGCGATGCCCACCAGCGTGAAGATCGTGTCGGCCGCAATCGGCGTACGTTCGAGCAGTGCCTGGGCCTCCGGGAAATCAGGCGCCGTTTCGAACACATGCCGCAACAGATGCATGGATGGCAGCATTCCCAGTCGCAGCGCCGCCAGATTGGGAATGCCGGAATTGTCGCTGCCATCGGCGGGGGAAGGGCCCTTGTTGATCGAGGCAGCGAAGCGGCCCGGCGCCATGGCGGTGAGCGCCCCCACGGCCCCCGGCCAAGTCACATTCCAATAATCGCCGGCGGCTCCTCGCTGATGCGCGACCTCGACATGGCGTCCGAGCCCGTCGAAATCCCAGTCCAATGTTCTCAGGAGGCGCGCGCTGCTTCCGTCGGGAGCCGGTGCGGCAAGCGTCGTACAACCCCATTCATAGGCGGCATTGAGGAGATACACGCCCTTCTCGGAGAGCAGAGCGGCAATTGCATCCATTTCGCCGACATAGGCCGAGCCACTGGCAATGAGCCAGCGATGGGCAGCGGCATCGAGCCCGTCGACACCCCATTGCATGGCGGCTGGCAGGGAGCCGAGGCAGGCTTTCAAAAGGGCGCTCATCACGGGTACGCGTGCTCGCGCATGCGCGACAGGTCCGCCGTCGCGCGCATCGAAGATCGGGATGGGCGGCAATGTGGTCATGGCTTGTCCCGTGACGGAGGAAACGCCGGCCAGGCCGAATCCTGCAGCAAGTCCGGCCTTGAGGAGGCTGCGGCGGGGAAGGTTCAAATTGCTCATGACAATCACGCCTCCTGCTCCTGCTGTCCAGGGGAAGGACTCTGGCGGGAATTTGCGGCGTTTTTCTCGTCGGAAACTTCGCATGCAAGGCGGGGTATCGAGTCCTGGCGAACGCCGCTCGATACCCCGGCCGCTCGATCACGCGCTCCAGGCGACGAAGGTCTGCTTCTGCGAGCCGAGCTTTTCGATGCCCAGGGTCACTACATTGCCCGGGACGAGGTAGCGGGGAGGTTTCATGCCCATGCCGACGCCGGGCGGAGTTCCCGTCGTGATGACGTCGCCCGGCTCCATGATCATGAACTGCGAGATGTAGTGCACGATATGGGCGACGGCGAAGATCATGGTCTTGGTCGAGCCGGTCTGCATGCGCGTGCCGTCGACGTCGAGCCACATGTCGAGATTCTGGACGTCTCCGACCTCATCGGGGGTGACCAGCCAGGGTCCAAGGGGGCCGAAGGTGGGACAGCCCTTGCCCTTCATCCACTGGCCCGTGCCTTCCGTCTGGTAGGCGCGTTCGGAGACGTCGTTGCACACCGCGTAGCCGGCGACATAGGAAAGGGCATCCTTTTCCTCGACATAGGAAGCACGCTTGCCGATGACGATGGCAAGTTCGACCTCCCAGTCCGTCTTCTGCGAGCCGCGCGGAATGACGACATCGTCATTGGGGCCGACCATGCAGGACGGAGCCTTGTTGAAGAGCACCGGTTCGCGCGGGATCGGCAGGCCACTTTCGGCGGCATGGTCGGCATAGTTCAGGCCGACTGCGATGAAATTGCCGGGCTGGGCGACGCAGGAGCCGAGGCGGGGATTGCCCGTAACCTCCGGCAGCGACGCGTGCGGCAGCGCGGCGATCCTGGCCAGGGATTCGGGCGAGAGGGCATCACCCTTCAGATCGGCAATATGAGCCGACAAATCGCGAATCTTGCCGTCCGCATCGATCAGGCCGGGCTTCTCCGAGCCTGGCTTGCCATACCGTACCAACTTCATAATGAGGTCCTTTGGGCGAGAAATGCAGCCCTTCGGGGCTGTCTTCAAATCATTGATCCTGAACCAAGTGTCGCGGGCGCTGTGCAGCCCGTCGCTCGGCGGGGGGGATCATGCCCAACGGAGGGAAGGGCTGCAAGTATTGTCTGAGAAATCGCGGATCGCGAGCGGAGAAGGGGACATCACGAGAACGCAGCAAGTCCTTGCCTGCGACACACTTGCTTCGGCTACAGGTTTGGCATCGATGCCGGCCAGACGATGCGGCACGCCGTGGCATGGCCTTGGTCTTCCGTGCCGCCTGTCCAATAAATTGCCCGCGCAGCGGCTGCTGCGCGGGCCTTATTCACTTCGGATTCCAGGTACTGTCCGTTCTCAGCCGTGTGCGCCATCGCCGTTGTTACGGGCGGCATTGCGCTCGGCCATGAAGCGGTCGAACTCTTCCTTGTCGCGAGCGCGACGCAGATTCGCGACGAATTCGGAGAACGCGCGACCCTCTTCCTCGATACGGCGGCGCTCCTCTTCCAGGCGGCGCAGCGTCTCGCGGCGATAGTCGTCGAAGGCGGCATTGCCCGTGCCGGACCAACTCTGGCCGGCAAAGCCATAGCCGCGCTGATCCCGGCCAAATCCGGTGAACTCCGCTTTGGCCCGTTCGAATCCCTCACGCACCCTTTCCCTAGGGAAGCGATCGCCCCAGATGAAATAGGCCAGCGCCGCCAGGCCAAGCGGCCACCAGATTAGAAAGCCGGCAATCACCGCAACGACATGAAGCGGATGCCAACGGCCACGCGTAGAACAAGAGGTCATTATCCTCTCCTATGTTGCAACCCAGCACCCGAGCAATTGGGGGTCGTAAGGAAAGGCTTCAAGGGCAGTTACGAAAGCCTTATCCAATTTAATCTTCGTCATTTCGATGCTTTTCTAAGGATGAACTAATTCTGCTGCCCCAAAGCCGCCTTGATTGCACGCTCTGTGTGCGGTGCAGCAAGGAGTCTCGAGTGGGAGCAGGATACCGATGAGTGGTGCATGTACCGAAGGGGTGGATACTGGATTTGTGGCCCTGGGCGCTGCCAAGGTGGCGATCCTGGGCGTGGTGCAGGGCATTACCGAGTTGATGCCGATCTCCTCCACCGCTCACATGCGCTTGGTGCCGGCCGTGTTGGGCTGGCAGGATCCGGGATCGGCCTTCTCGGCCACGATGCAGCTTGCCGCCCTCAGTGCCGTCGTCTGCTATTTCTGGTCCGATGTCCGCGCCATGGCTGGTGGGTCGCTGGCGGCCCTTCGCACGAGGGACTTCTCCTCCCCCTATTTCCGCCTGGCCGTCGGCGTGGTGCTGGGCACCATTCCGATCGTGATCGCGGGCCTGCTCCTGTCGCCGCTTCTGAACCGCTGCGACAGCCCGCTGCGCGGGCTGCCCGTAATCGGCGTCGCCTGCCTTGTCATGGGTGCGCTGCTGGCCGTGGCGGAACTGGTGGCGCGCCACGTTCGCAAGGTTGAGGACATGCGGCTGCGCGATGCGATCGTCGTCGGCGTGGCGCAGGTGGGCGCTCTCATCCCCGGTGTCTCCCGCTCCGGCTCGACGCTGACGGCTTCCCTGTTCCAGGGCTTCAAACGGGAGGAAGCCGCTCGGTTTTCCTTCCTGCTCGGCATTCCCGCCATCGCCCTGGCTGGCCTGCATGAGGTTGTCACGCTCGTCCATGCGCATCTTGACGGGCAGGGCTGGTTCATCCTGCTGGTGGGGCTCGTTGTCGGTACCCTTTCGTCTTTCGCTGCCCTTTGGGGGCTGATGCGGATCCTGGAGCGCTTCTCCACCTGGCCCTTCACGCTCTATCGCATCCTCCTCGGAGCGGTCGTCCTATGGATTTCCTTCCGCTGACCGACGAAAGCCGGCCACTGTCATAAAACCATGAAGTGAATCGTGTTTGTGACGGCGCAAGACGCGCCGTCGGTTTCGTTCATCTCCCGGGCAAACCTGACTGACGACACGCCATTGGGCCACAGTCGAGGATGGTGCCATGGACAACGACAGCGAAGGCACGCGCTACAGGGCGCTTTTCATTTCCGACGTACATTTGGGAACGCGCGGCTGCCAGGCGGGCATGCTGCTGGACTTCCTCCGCGTCTACGATGCCGAGACGATTTACCTCGTCGGCGACATCGTCGATGCCTGGCAGCTCAAAAGCGGCTGGTATTGGCCCCAGACCCACAATGACGTCGTTCAGAAGTTGCTGCGCAAGGCCCGCAAGGGCGCGCGCATGATCTACATACCTGGCAACCACGACGAGTTCCTGCGCGATTTCCCCGGCCACCATTTCGGCGGCATCGAGGTCATCGAGCAGACGGTGCATGTCGCCGCCGATGGCAAGCGCTATCTGGTGATACATGGCGACGCCTTCGACGTGGTCGTGCGTCATGCCAAGTGGCTGGCCTTCCTCGGTGACTGGGCCTATGTCACCGCGCTCGGCATCAACACCTGGCTGAACGTCGTCCGCCGGCGCCTGGGCCTGTCGTACTGGTCGTTGTCGGCGTGGGCGAAGCTCAAGGTAAAGAATGCCGTGAGCTTCATTGGCCACTTTGAAGAGACGTTGGCCAGGGAGGCAAAGCGCCTTAATTGCGATGGCGTGATCTGCGGCCATATCCACCACGCTACGCTCCGCGATCTCGAAGGGGTCACCTATATCAATTCAGGTGACTGGGTGGAAAGCTGCACTGCCATCATCGAGCATTTCGACGGGCGTTTCGAGATCGTGCGCTGGAGTGACCTCGTTCGCGAACGGAATAGCAAGTCCGAGTCGAAAAATCCCGACGGCAGTGAAGCCGGCAAGAGCGGCGCCCTGATTCCCCAACGCGCGGCTTGAGGTCCGACCCTGGTGAAGATCCTCATCGCCACCGACGCCTGGCGGCCCCAAGTCAACGGGGTGGTGCGATCGCTTGAGCAGACGGCGGCCGCGGCAGCAAAACTGGGGGTGGAGTTCAGCTTCCTGGCCCCGGACCGATTCTGGTCGGTGCCAATGCCATCCTATCCCGAGATCCGGCTGGCGCTGCCGCCGCCGGGAGCGATCGAACGGCATATCCAGGCAGTGAATCCCGACTTCATTCACATTGCCACCGAAGGCCCGATCGGCCTTTTGACGCGACGCGCGTGCCTGCGCGTCAAGCGCCCTTTCACGACCAGCTATCACACGCGCTTTCCCGAGTATCTCGCTGCCCGGGCACCGGTGCCGCTCGATTGGAGCTATCGCTGGATTCGACGCTTCCACAATGCGGGAGCCGGGATCATGGTTTCGACGCCGGCCCTGGAGCGGGAATTGGCGGGCAGGGGCTTCAAGCGGCTGATGCGCTGGTCCCGCGGGGTCAACCCGGAGCTCTTCCATCCGCGGGCCGAACGCATCTTCGATCTGCCCGGTCCGATCTTCCTCTATGTCGGACGCGTGGCGGTGGAGAAGAACATCGAAGCCTTCCTCGACCTCGATCTGCCGGGCTCAAAGGTGGTGGTGGGCGCTGGACCGGCGCTCGAATTGCTCCGCGTGCGTTATCCCCGGGTGCATTTTGCCGGCATGCGGAGCGGTGAGGACCTGGCGCGAGCCTATGCCTCGGCCGATGTCTTCGTCTTTCCGAGCCTGACGGATACCTTCGGCATCGTCCTTCTCGAAGCCATGGCGAGTGGCCTGCCGGTTGCCGCCTTTCCGGTAACCGGTCCGATCGACGTCATCGGGGGGACGAGGGCCGGCGTGCTCGATCAGGATCTGTGCAAGGCGGCGCTGGCCTGCCTGGCGCTCGATCCCGCCGATTGCAGGGCCGAGGCACTGAACTATTCATGGGATGCCTGCGCCCGTCAGTTCGTCGGGAACATCATGCAGGCTGCTGGCCGCGTGCCGGTGGAGGCTCCTGAAAAGCAGGTGTTGCTCAAGAGTGAGCGAACGAGGATGCCCGCCTGACCTAGCGCCCCGGGCGGCGATCCCGCTCGCTAGAGCAAAGCGCGGTTAGGTAGAAACGCCGCTTTTTTCCAGCTCTTTGTTTTTCGACGCGTCTTTGCATTTTGCCGTTTCCGTCAAAATACAAAACGCTCTAGGCTGTAGTGACAATTTAAGGGCTTTGGGATTCCCAGGAGAGCGCAAATCAGATTCAAAGCTATCTTTTGGAGGAGAGCTTTGGAAGGCGAGGTTTTGCGAGACGATCAATGGGAGCGGATCCGGCCCTTTGTTCCCGGCGGACGCAGGGGCAAGCGTGGCCCGCGCAGCGATGGTCGCCGTTTCTTCGATGCTCTTTTGTGGCTAGCGCGGTCAGGTGGGCGTTGGCGTGATCTGCCGGAGCGGTTCGGTCCGTATCAGAGGGCTAAGCGGCGCTATTATCGTTGGATCGAGGCAGGTGTCTTCGATCGCTTGTTTGAAGCCGCGGCCGAATATCCTGACCTGGAGTGGGTGGCTATCGATGCCACCGTTATCCGGGCGCAGGCCCAGGCCGCTGGTGCGCGGCGTAAAAGGGGGGATCTGAAGCCCAGGCTCTCGGCCGCTCGCGAGGGGGGGTTGGCACCAAACTCCATGTTGTCGTAGATGCACTGGGACTGCCCGTGCGCTTCGAGATCGGCCCTGGCCAGCAGAATGACATGGCGCCAGCCTGCGACTTGATCCAGGGCCTGCCGGCAAGTCAGGTGATCGCCGACCGGGCCTATGATGCCGATCGGCTGCACGACATTATTCTCGACCAGGGCGGCGAGCCTGTCATTCCGCCCCGCCGCCACCGCAAGTACCAGCACCGCTACGACAAGATTGCCTATAAGAACCGCTGGGGCATTGAAGGCTTCTTCGCCAAACTCAAACAATGGCGGCGCATTGCAACCCGATACGACAAACGGGCCGAAAACTTCCTCGGCTTCGTCAAAATCGCCAGCATCATGCTATGGCTCAAATGATTAATTTGTCACCACAGCCTACTAGAGTCGTGTCATCAGGAGCCGGATGCTGGCCACGCCGAAGAACAGGGCCAGCATCGCCTCGATCCAGCGGCGGCTCCTCTGATAGAGCCGCACCATGAGATCGGTCGAGAAGAGCAGGGCATAGCCGCCGAAGATCGTGATGCCGAGCAGGGCGCAGCCGAGGATGATGGCGAGGATCGTGTGACCCGGCGCATCTGCCTGCAGGCCCAGCGACATGATGGCGATCCAGGAGAGAATGGACTTCGGATTGGTCAGGTGCAGCATGAGGCCGCGGCGATAGAGCCTTCCATAGTCGACGGGACCGGGAGCGGGGCTGCGGTCGAGCGGCGCGGGATGCAAGGCGGAACGAGCGGACTTCCAGCCGAGAAACAGCAGGTAGAGGCCGCCGCCGATCTTTATCGCGAAGATGGCATTGGCGAAGGCGGCGAGCAGAGTGGATATGCCGGTCGCAGCGAGTAGGGCCCAGGTTATCGACCCCGTCATCACCCCGGCCGTGAAGGCGAGGGCGGGCAGGCGTCCCTGGCGCATGGCGATGCCCATGATCGCCATGTTGCTCGGGCCTGGACTGGCCGTGGCGACCACATAGAGCGCGTAGACCACGATGAGGGCATGGGATTGTTGGGCGAAGTCCACGGCAGGATTCCTCGGAGCGGCAATCCCGGCAATCTAGCTGCGCCGGTTGCGATCTCAAGCTGCGTTTTTGCCCGGAGGCGACGATCGGGCTTCGGAGCCGCTCGATGATCGGCGGCGGATGCTGCGTTACTCCGCGCGCCGGCCTCGACGCTAGGGCAAAAAAAAGGCCCCGGTCTTGCCGGGGCCTCGTTCGTTTGCCTAGGCGAGCTTGCCTGCCGCGTGGGCGAGTATGGTGTAGACCTTGCCTGAATCGGCAGTGAGGTAGGTCTTTGCCATGGTGCCGCTGCGGTCTTCGCGATCTACCTCCGCGATCAACTGCTCGAACTCCTGGATGTACCGATCGACCGTGGCCTGGAACTCCGGATCGCGGCGGTAGCGCCGGCGGATTTCCTCAAAGGCCTGCTGCCCCTGCAATGTGTAGAGGCGACGCGAGAAGACGTTGCGCTCGCCGCGGCGATAGCGGTCCCACACCTCGGCAACCGTGTCGTGTTCGATCATCTTGGCAATGTCGACGGCCAGCGTGTCGAGCGAGGAGGCAGTCACGGCCGGCGCGCCTGTTGGCGGCGCCTGCTCCGGCTCCTCGCGGGATGCGCGGGCCAGGACCTCCGAAAGCCAGCCGCGGCCGCGACGCTCGCTGCCGCGATTCTCCGGGGCCGGAGCGGCGGTAGCGACGACGGCGCCACGGGCGGGAGCCGCGGGCTTCGGTTCCGGAGTGGGCTCCGGAGCCGGGCGCGCAGGCGTCGCGGGCAGCTGGGCCGCTCGCGGCATTTCGGGACGACGCGCCGGTGTAGTATCGCCCACGACTTCGCGTTCGCGGTCGCGCTCACGCAGACGCAGCGGAGCGGGCACGGGACGGTCCGGCTCCGTGATGTCGAGCGACCGGCCAGACCGGCTGACGATGTCGGCGAGGTCGTTGAGGGCCTGGATCTGCTCGGCCACCACCCGGCGCATGGTTGCGGTGGAGTCCGAAGTTTCCTTCGGGATCTCCAGCAAGCCGCGCTTTAGCTCGGAGCGGGTGGCTTCAAGTTCCTGCTTCACGGTCTGCGTCATGCCGCGCATCTCCTCGGCAACCTGTGAGAAGCGCTCCGTCGCACCGCCGAAGAGACTGGAGATCTCTTCGACCGCCTGCTCGTAGGCGGACTTGAGGGCAGTCGAGGTGCGATCGCGTTCCTTGCCGGTGGTGGCACGGATGAGCTCGAACTGATCGGCGATCGCCTGGGCCGTCGTGTTGGCGTTGTCGGCCAGCAGGCCGCTGGTCTGGCGCGCCTTGCTCTCGGCATTGGCGAGCTTTTCCTCGATCACGTTGCCGAAGGACTTCATCATCTCGTCCATCGCCTCGATCTTGCCGCCCACGGAGGCGACCAGGGTTTCCAGCGTGGAACGGCGGTCGTCGAGAGCCTGGTCGACACGCGCCTGCGTCTCGTTCAGCACCGAGGCGGCGCTGGTGAGATGGCTGCTCTGCTCTTCCAGGCGCGAGGCCATGGCGCCCACATCGTTGATGAGGCTGGCCGCGAGGTCGCGCAGCGTCGAGACCTGATCGCCGACTCGGTCGGTGGCGCCGTTGGTCTGGTCGGCCAGGCCCAGCATGGTGGACTGGAAGTCGCGCAGGCGGTCGGCAAGGCCCCCCTCGATCGAGTCGAGTGTCTTGGCCGATGTGTCGAGCGCCTCCTGCAGCGTGGTGTTGGTCCCCGAGACGCGATCGAGCAGCGCGGCGATTTCATCCCGCACGCGCAGATGCAGCGCGCCGAGATCGTTGATGGCCCGGCCCGAGCGGCTCTCGATGGCCGAGGAAAGCGCCTCGGAGGAGAGGGCCAGGGCATCGCTGAGCTCAGCCCGCTTGCTGGAAAGGGCGTCGACGAGGTCGGTGCCCTTCTGGCCGAGCAGGTCGGCGAGCTGGCTTGCACGCTCGTCGAGTGCCTGCGCAACGGTCTGGGCAATGTCCCCCAGTTCGGTCGACAGGTTCGTACTGCGGTTCGCCAGAGTGTCGGCCAGGAAGCGGCCGCGCTCGTCGAGAATGTTGGCGATCTCGGTGGAGCGTGTGCCGAGAAGGGCGTTGATGGCGCTCGTCTTGTCGCGGAGCTGCGAAGCAACATCAGCCGAAATCTGGTTCAGCGTGTCGATCAGATGCTGGCCGCGCTCGTTGAGCAGGCCGGCCATCTCGTTGGCGCGCGTGTCGAGCAGGGCGTTGATCTCGTCCGCCCGCTCGCCGAGCTTGGCACCGACGTCGCCGGAGAGGCGGCTGAGCGTGGCGTCCGCCGCGGCGACGTTCTGCAAGAGGTCGACCGAGACGTGCTGCACCTTCTCGCTGAGTGTATCGGCGATATGCAGCCCGCGCGAGTCGAGGGCATCCGCGAGATCCGACAGACGGCCGAGGATGTCCTGCTCGAAACGGGTGATGCGGCTGTCGAGCGCGTGCGCGATCTCGTCGGCGCGCGAACCGAGGGTCTGGTCGATTTCGCCGACCCTGCCGGCCAACGTGTCCACGATCGCCGTGGTCTTGCTGTCGAAATGCGCCGCAATCTCCGAAGCGCGCGACGACAGGTCGTTGCTCATCAGCGAAGAGCGGTTGTCGAGATGCGAAGTGAGATCCTCGGCGCGGGCGCTGAGTGTCTCGGTGAGATCGGCGCCCTTGGTGCCGAGGACGGCAGCGATGTCGTCCGCACGGCGCGACAGCGTATCGGCGATCGCCGCAGAACGGCCGTCGATGAGAGACGTGATCTCGCTCGTGCGGCCATCCAGGATGCCGGTGATCGCACTGGCACGTCCATCAAGGATATTGGCGATGTCGGTGGTGCGGCCGTCCAGGATGCCGGTGATCGTGCTGGCACGTCCATCAAGGATATTGGCGATGTCGGTGGCGCGGCCATCGAGGATATTGGTGATATCGCTGGCACGCCCGTCGAGGAGATTGGCGATCGCGCTCGCACGTCCATCCAGGGCATCGCCGATTGCTGCTGAGCGGCCATCGATGATGCCTGTGATCTCGTTTGCACGGCCGCTGAGGATGTCGCTGATCGCCGCGGCGCGGCTGTCGAGCACATTGCCGATGGTCGCGGCCTTGTCGTCGAGCAGGCCGGAAACCTCGCGCACCTTATCGTCGAGAGCGGCGGTGACGCCCTTGCCGCCGTCGCCGAGGGTCTTGGCAAGTTCCAGCGTCCGGGTGGCCAGGGTCTCGTTGAGAGACCGGGCGCGGGCGTCGAGACCTTGGTCGATACGGGCAAAGCGACCGTCGATCGCCATGGCGACGTCGCCGGCCTTGCTCGCGATGCGTTCATCGAGATTGGCGATCTTCTCGTCGAGCGAGGCCAGTTTGTCGTCAAGCGTCTGCGCGACGGATGCCGTATGCGAGCCGAAGCGGGAGTCGAAGGCCTCGAGCTTGCCGCCGAGCAGGTCGGCCGCATTGGTCGTGTGATCCTGCACCTGGTCTGCGAGGCGCGTGCCGTGCAAGCGGATCGAGCTCTCGAAACCAAGCAGCTTCTGGGAGAGGTCGTCGCTCAGCGCGCGGGTGTCGTCGCCGATCCGCGCGGCGAGGGCGGGACCGCGATTGCTGACGATGTCGTCGAGCGCCGCGATCTGGCGTTCGAGGGACTGCGTCACGAGATTGATGCGGTTGTTGAGGCTCTCCTCGAAGGCCCTGAGCTGGTCTTCGATGGTGGCATGCACCGTCGTCGCACTGGACTGGAACTTCGTCTCGAACGCACTCAGCTTGTCGGCGATGGCACCCTGGACGACATCGGTGTTCGCCGCGACATGCGCCTGCATCGTGAGGAGGCGCTGGTCGAGTGCATCCTGCAGTGCCGAGGAGTTGTTGATGAAATGCGTCTCGAAAGTGCCGAAGCGCTGGTCGAGCGAGGAGCGCACCAAGGCCGTATTGCTGGCGAAGCGCATCTCGAACGCCGCCAGGCTGTCGTCGAGAGCGGCTTGGGTGTTCTGCACGTCGCCGTTGAATCGGGCCTGGAAATCGCCCAGGCGCGAGGCCAGTTCCGCCTGGTTGGCCTGCAGCGTGTCGGTGAAGCCGGTCTGGAAGTCGTTGACGCGGTTCTCGAAATTCGAGGCGGCCGTCGACGTCATCAACTGGAAGCGGCGCTCGAAATCGTTCATGCGGGAATTCAGCAGGGCATGCGCATTGTTGGCGCTGCCGGCGAACTCCTGCTCGAACTGGCTCAGGCGGCTGTCGATCAGCGCATGAGCGTTCTCCGTGCCGACGTCGAACCGCTTCTCGAAATCGCCCAGGCGCTGGTCGAGCACATTGTGGGCATGGCCCGCGCTCGAACCGAAGCGCTCCTCGAAGGCGCCGAGGCGCTGGTCGAGGGCAGTCTGCGCGCTCGCCGCGCTGGTGTTGAAGCGCTCCTCGAAGACGCCGAGGCGCTGCTCGAAGGCGGCCTGGGCCACCTCGGCACTGAAGCCAAAACGGCGCTCGAAGTCGCCGATGCGGCGATCGAGGCCTTCCTGGGCCTGATCCGCCGTGGCGCCGAAGCGGTCCTCGAACTCGCCGAGGCGCTTGTTGAGCGTGGTATGCACTTCTTCCGCGCTGGAGCCGAAGCTCTGCTCGAAATCGCTGAGACGCCTGTCGAGTGCGGCATGAATGCCGCTTGAGCTGGAGCCGAAGCGCTGTTCGAAATCGCCGAGACGCTTGTCGAGCACGGCATCGATGCCGCTTGCACTCGAACCGAAGCGCTCCTCGAAATCGCCGAGGCGCTTGTCGAGGGCGGCGTGAATGCCGTTCGCGCTGGAGCCGAACCGCTGTTCGAATGCACCCAGGCGCTGGTCGAGCGTTGCGTGCGCGTCCTCGGCGCTGGAGCCGAAACGCACCTCGAAATCGCCGAGGCGCTGGTTGAGCGCCGCATGCGTCTGCTCGGCATTGTCGTTGAAGCGCTGCTCGAAGCCGCGGAGCGTTTCGTCGAGACCCGAACGGTTGTTCTGGATGTTCTCGCCGAAGCGCGCCTCGAAATCGCCGAGGCGGCGGTCGAGATCGGCATGGGCGAGGGTGGACAGAGACTGGAAGCGCTGCTCGAATTCCGACATGCGCGTTTCCAGGCCGCCGTGAAGGGCTGTGGCGCTGTTGGCGAAACGCGCGTCGAAGCCCGACAGCGTGTCGTCGAGAGCGGCATGGACCTTCTGCGCATGGGCAAGGCTGCGCGTCTCGAGGCCGGAGAGGCGCTCGTCGAGCCGCGAATGCAGGTTGTCCGCGATGTGCTGGCTGCGCGCTTCATGGGTGTCGAGGCGTTCGGCGAGAGCCTTGCCGAATGCATCGGTCTGCGTCTTCACCGTATCCTCGAGGCGCGACACGCCGAAATTGATCTGCGAGACGGCGGCGGCGCTGCGCTCGCCGATCACGCGTGTGAGCGTATCGCCGCTGACGGCAAGGATGCCCGATGCATCGCGGGCCGCCGTATTGATGCGGTTGGAGAGCTGGCTGCCTTCCTCGTCGAGGAGGGACTGCAGGCGCTGCGCGGAAGAGGCGACGGTCGCTTCAGCTTCGGCGCTGCGCTTTTCGATGTTGTCGACGATGGCCTGTCCGGTTGCGGCGAGCCGGCGATCGATGTCGCCACCGCCGACCACGATGGACTCATGGATGCGTTCGCCGGTGAGGGTCAGGCGATCCGCAAGATCGCCGCCCCGCGTGGTGATGATCTCGGCGATATGCGTGGCGGTGTTCTCGAGCCGGCCGGCAACGTCCATGCCACGGTTCTGCAGGTCGGCGAGGATCGCGTCACCCGTCGTGCGCAGGGTGCCGTTGACGTCGGCGACGCTGCCGACGATCTGCTCGACCATCCTGGCACCGGTATCGCGGATCGAGGTGGCGACGACGTCCGTGCTTTCTGCAAAGGCATTGCTCAGGCTGGCGCCGGTGCGCACGAGCGTCTCGTTCACCGCCGTGCCGCGTTCCACGATGTCGTCGACGATACGCTGGCTGTTGTTCGTCAAGGTGTCGTTCAGGAGCAGAGCGCGAGAAGAAAGGGTGTCGCTGATCTCGTTGGCGCGGGTTGCGAAGGTTTCGTTCACCTCGTTGGAGGTCTTGGTGAGGTGGTCCGTGATCTCAGCGGCACGCTTGGTCAGATGATCGGTAACGAGCCCGGAGGAACTCGTCAGGGCGGTGTTCACCGCTTCGGCCGTGACCGTCATGCGCTCGATCAGAGAATTGCCGCGATCGGACATGGCCCCGACCATATGATCGCCGACCTTGGCGAGTTCCGAGGTGAGTTGGCCGCCGCGTTCGCCGAAGGAGCGCATCACCTGCAAGCCTGCCTCGGACACCTCCGATGAAATGCGCCCGGCGACGGAGCCGAGCGCAAGTGTCAGGTCGTCATGCGCAACGACGATGGCCGAGCGCACGCGGTCGGCATTGCCGACGATCGCCTCGCGCTGGGTGGAAAGGTCCTCGACCAGGGAGCGGATGCGCTGCTCACTCTCCGTATAGGAGCGCTCGAGCATGGAGACTTCGTTGTGCACCATGATCTCGAGCTCGCTGGCGCGGGCGAGGGCCCGGTCGATGCCGTCTCCCATCGCCGCGACTTCACGGCGGATGGCCTGGCCGACCGAGGTGACGGCCTCGGCCGCCGCGCCCTCGGGCTCGGCAAGGCGCAGGGCGACCTGCGTCATCGAACGGGTCACGAAGCGCATTTCCTGCGAACGCCAGATCAGGGCGGCGACAGCGAAGAAGAAGAAGGGCGGCAGCACGACGGCAAGGAGGCCGAGCGCAAGGCCGGGGTTTGCCTGGTAGGTCGAGGCCTGGAACAGATTGGAGAGCTGGAGGCTGCCGAGCAGGTTGAGCAGCAGGGCGCCGCCGGCAAGCCAGATCGCTGAGAGAGCGAGGGCGGTCCAGTAGGGTGTGCGCGAGGGGCGGCGCTGGAGGGCTTGCAGCAGCTGGCCCACGCTGGCGCGATCGTCATTGGCAGGTGAGCGCGGCTGGGTGAACGGGCGCTCCGCCGGTTTTTCCTCGGCCCGCTCCGGAGACGGCTCGGGGGGCTCCTGCGGCTCGGGCTCGACCTCGAAGTTGAAGCCTTCGTCGACCTTGGGAAGCTGGGCCTGCTCCCGTTCGGACGCGGCGGAGGCGGCCTGGCTCAGGCTGAGCGCTTCCTCTATCGCAGACAGGGCGGCATCCGCCGGATCCTGAACTCTCGATTTATTCGTCGACATAGCCTGCCTCACGCTACTCAATTCACTGCCGCCCACACGCAATTAACGGACGAGCTTGGCGCCGGAGCGCTGCCCGTCTCATTCCGCTTCCTACGAAACGGGGTATGCAATTGGCCCAAATTATCGGGACATTGCCACCAGCATAAAATCCTATCTTGCGCAGTCGGGAATGGAAACCGCCCCGGTGGGGTTTCCTGCAGCATCGTTAACGACTTTTTTACCACGCTGAAACCGCATGGAAATACGGCGGTTTTGGGGTTTTTCAGGGAATTGGGGCCTTGAGGCCAAATAGCTCATGTGGAGCGAGCTTAAAGACGTAATGGCTTTCGCCAGGTGCCGGACTGGAACCTTCCCAAAGCGCTCTGTATAGAATGCCTGTCAGAAAGTTGAGATGGACGATGGTAAAAATCATATTCCGAGATCACACGGGGCACGACAGGGAAGTCGAGGCGGAGCCCGGATCGACGGTGATGGAGGCGGCGATCCGCAACGGCGTGCCGGGTATCCTCGCCGAATGCGGGGGAGCCTGCGCTTGCGCGACCTGCCATGTCTATGTCGAGGAGTCCTTCATGCCATTGGTCGGCGAGCCTGAGCCGATGGAAGAGGACATGCTCGACTTCGCCTTCGACGTCCGTCCCAATTCTCGCCTTTCCTGTCAGATCCGTGTTCGCGACAACCTTGATGGACTGATCGTCAACACGCCCCAGAAGCAGGCCTGAGCATCGGCATGGGCACGCGTCTGTCCGTTTCGGTGGAGCGCTGGCCGCTCGCCAATGTCTTCACAATTGCCCGCGGCTCGAAGACCGAGGCCGTGGTGGTGGTGGCCGAGATCGCCCGCGAGGGAAAAGTCGGCCGGGGTGAATGCGTGCCTTATGCCCGCTATGGCGAGACTGTCGAGGGCGTGGTCGCCGCGATCGAGGCCACACGTCCCGCGCTGGAGGCGGGAGGGAACCGCCAGGAGCTGCAGGCAGCCATGCCGGCCGGAGCGGCCCGCAATGCGCTCGACTGTGCGCTGTGGGATCTCGAGGCCAAGCTTGCCGGGCAACCGGCCTGGCAACTCGCCGGCCTGCCGGCGCCTGGGCCGGTGACGACGGCCTATACGCTCTCGCTGGCCGAGCCCGAGGCAATGGGGGAGGCCGCCGCCAAAGCCGCGCATCGACCCCTCCTTAAGGTCAAGCTCGGCACGGTCGACGATGCCGCCCGTATCGCAGCGGTCCGTCGCAACGCACCGGGGGCACGGCTCATCATCGACGCAAACGAAGGCTGGCGGGCCGACAATCTTGCCGCGAACCTGCGAGCCTGCGCCGATGCCGGCGTGGTTCTGATCGAGCAGCCGCTGCCGTCCTCGGACGACGGCGCCCTGGCCGACGTGGAAAGGCTGGTACCGGTTTGCGCCGACGAGTCTCTGCATGATCGGGCGACGCTGCCCAAGCTTGCAGGCCGTTACGACGCCATCAACATCAAGCTCGACAAGGCCGGAGGCCTGACGGAGGCGATCGCCCTGGCACGGGATGCTCGCGCGCTGGGGCTCGACCTCATGATCGGCTGCATGGTCGGGACGTCCCTTGCCATGGCGCCCGCGCTGCTGCTCGCCGGACAGGCGAAGGTGATCGATCTCGACGGGCCGCTCCTGCTGTCGCGGGACCGCGAGCCCGGGCTGCGCTACGAGGGAAGCCTGGTCTATCCGCCCGATGCCGGGCTCTGGGGCTGATTGCGCCGCTCGATCGTGCCGGCAAGCATGACGAGGCCGGTGCCGGCTGCAGCGATGAAGGCCATGGCGAAATAACCATGTGCCGAGAACAGCGCAAAGAGTTCGCCCGCCAGCACCGTGCCGATGGTGAGGCCCATGCCGATCGAGGACGCCACGATGCCTTGCCGCGCAGAGGGGTTGCGGGTGAAGCGGCTGATCCAGCCCATGGTTGCGAGATGCACGCAGGCAAAGCTGAAACCGTGCAGGGCCTGCAAAGCCGCGACCGCGAGCCCATGGGAAGGGGCCAGGCCGAGAAAACTCCAGCGCAGTACGCCGATGAGCCCGCCGAACAGGACAAGGCGGTAGGGGCCGAGGGCCCCGGCAATATTGCCGCCGAACAGGAAGACGCTTGTCTCGACAACCACGCCTATGGCCCATAATTCGCCGATCTGAAGGCTCGAAAACCCCTGCTCCTGCCAGATCATCGTGCCGAAGCTGTAGAGAAAGGCGTGTGCTCCCTGGATGAAGGAGATACCGGCGACGAATACGGTCATGAGAAGAAGGGGCGGTGCGGTTCCTTCCAGGCTTTGCCGTCTCACCCGGCGATGACCGGGGCTTCTGTCGTCCGGCAGCGCGAGACCGGCAAAGACGGTGAGGGCGGCAAGGATGGCCAGGAGGGGCGGCACGGTGGTAATCGGCAGGTGCTTCAGCACGAGGCCCGCGGCCAGCCCCGATACGAGCCAGGCGAGCGAGCCCCATTGCCGGATCTGGCCGTATTTGTGACCGTACCGGCTGACCCCGGCGAGAACGATCGTGTCGAGCAACGGCGTTGCCGCCGACGAAAAGACGAAGGCAACGGCCAGGCTGGCCGCGACGGCGGCAAAGCTCTTGGCGAAGACGAGGCCGGCATAGCCGAAGGCGGCGCAGCACGCCATGAAGAGAAAGGTGCGGCGAGGACCCAGCGAGCCGTCGCCGACCCAGGTGAAGGGTGCGGATGCCACGCGCATCAGCATCGGTATGGCGAGAAGAAGGCCCATGTCGCGCGCATCGAAGCCGCGTTCCGCCAGCCAGAGCGGAAAGAAGGGCGTGTAGACGCCGGGGCCGGTCAACAACAGGGCGTATGTCACGCTGGCTGCGACGGCAGCCTTGCGTGAGGCGCTCCAATCCTTGAAGGAAATCAGCGACATCGGGGGAAAACGCCGCGCGGGATTGGCTCCTGGCGGCGGCTTTGGCGTATATGGGTTGAGAATCAATCGAATGACGATTCGTGGAACCTCTTACGCCCGCATTCGAAAGTTGACGAGCGCCAATTGATGCAACCTGTTCGGCCGGCACCGCTGCTCAGTGACGAAGACTATGGGGCCATCGAGGCAGCCGTCATGGAGACGGCCCGGGGACGCTGGTTCCTGGCGGAATATGCGCGCCGTAACCGCAATGCCGACACCGACGCCGTGCTCGCCGCCATTCGCCGGCTGGAGCGCCTGGTGCAGAGCGCCGGAAGTTTCGAAGCTCAGGACGAGGTTAAGCGGGGCATGGCGGATATCGCGCAGGCCATTGCGGCGGCGCAGGTCATGCCCGCGATGCCCCGTGGACTTTCCGGGGCCGTCGAGGTGCTGGCCGAGCCGGTCGAGGAGGAGCCCGCGGGCCGGCCCATGCCCGAGGCGGAAGCGCGTGATGGCGATGCCATGGTGCAGGCGGTCGGCGCAGCGCCGGTCGAAGAGATTTCCGGCTCCCTGCACCAGGAAGACGTCCTCAACGACGAGGTGAATGCCGTCTTGCCTTCGACGTCGGCGGACGATGTCGGACCGGAGACCTTCGCGGCGGTTGTTGAGCAGGTGGTTCCTGTCGCCGACGCGGCCCCCGTGAGCTTCGCATCACCGGCGATGCAGCAGGAGAAGGGGGCGACCGTCGAGGCCGCATATGCCGGCATCGAGCCAATGTCGGAGGCGCCGGCGTATCGAGAAGGAGAGGCCGGCGTCGAGCCGCCGCCGCTCCCGGGAAATACGGGCGGGCATGCGGCAGGTACGGATCCTTTTCCCATCATCGAACTGGACGAGGAGGCGACCGAGGCCCTGTTGCAGCGCGATCCGCCGCGTCATGAACTTGTCCTGCCGACCAACCATCTGGCGACGCAGCGCTGGAGCCGCGATCCCGGCCACGAGGCCGCTGGCGTTGCCGCGCCGGCCGAACAGCCTTCCGACGAGCCATTGCGGTCGGGCCTTGTGACGTTCATCGACGAAGAACCCGTGGACGAAAGCGGATCGGTCTTTTCGGCGCCCCTGCGCCTCGAGCCGGAAGACGTATCCGAGACCGAAGGCTCATCCGTTTCCGCGTCGGCGTCCGCATCAACCAGCGCGCCCGTGCCTCCCCCGATTACGATCGGCGAGATCGAGGCGATGTCCTTTGCCCGGAAAGCAGCACTATTCAGCTGAACCCCGCAACCGACCGACTGTATTCAGGAATTTTTTTGTAAACAATATCAGAATATTATAGGATTTTTCTAATATTTAACAAGAGAGCGTCAGACCTTGCTCGTCGTCCAGGCCAGGATGTCGACCAGCACCTTTTTCAGTGCCTGGTCGAGGGCTGACGTTGCCGGTGCGCCGCCGATGCCGGATGCCGGAACGCGCGCAGTGAAGAGGTTCGCGGCGGAGATCCGGCCGGTCTGCTGGCTGACGACACGGGCTGCGATGGTCACCACAGCCGTGGGGCTGCCGCTCGCCTCGATCTGGAAATCACGGATTTCAGTCACGAGCAGGGCATCGGGCGTGAACTTGTCGTCCGGGCGCCCGACCATGCCGATGCGGTGAGCATTCTCGAACGTCTGGATGAGGCGTGCCTGCACCAATACAGGCACACGGTCCGCCCATTGCGCGCCCGGCAGATAGGTGACCTCGCCACTGCCGGGCCGCACGACGATGCGATCCGAATTGATGGCCTGCAGCGCCGTCGGCTCGGCGATCATGATCTGGGCGCGGCCATTGCCACGCGCGCTCACCTGCGTCGGGGCGCTGAGATCATAGGTGGTGGGCGGCGGAGAACTGATGAGTGTCGAGCAGCCGCCCAGCAGCAGAACGCCCGTAAGGGTCAGTGCAGGCAGGACGGGCAAGGAAAAACGAGGATAAGCAAAACGCATACAGACAAATTGCATAATCATTTGCCCTTGTAATCAGGGATATTCGATTTGGGCCCGAAAATCAGCTGCTGCGGATTGCGCTGGAGGCTGTTGAGCGTGCGCTGGATATTCTGCAGGGTCTTCTGCCCATCCACTGCCATCTGTTGATAGTCACGCAGGCCCGAGCCGGTGAACTGATCGAGATTCTTGGACAGAATGGCCGTGCGCGCGTCGAGATTGTTGGCGAGCTGGCGGATCGATTTCGCCGTTTCGGTGATCTCGTTGAACATGCCCTGGCCGCCCTGGCTCGACGTCATGGCGGTGATGTTCTTCATGATGCCGTCGAGCTGGTCCGCAGTGTGGTTGAGCTTGCGGGCGAGATCCGTGGCATCGGCGACGATTTGCTTCACCTGCGTGGTGGAGTCGCCGAGCGATTGGGCAAACTTGTCGAAATTGGTGACGGCGTTGTCGACCTTTGCCGGGTCGATGGCGGCCGCGACCTTGTTGAAGCTGTCCAGCGCCGTGGCGACCTTGGACGTCATGCCCGTAAGGTCGCTGGAAACCTTGTGCGCGTCCTTGATGAAGCCGCTCAATTCATCGGCGTTCTGGCCGAGAGCTGCGGTGAAGTTGGTGACGTTGTCGACCACCTCGTTGATCTTCTTGCTATCGACTGCACCTGTGATCTTGTTGATGTTGTCCAGCCCGGCATCGAGCTTCGGCGCCATCTTGTCGAGCTGTGCCGTGAGGGAGGATGCGTTTGTCGCGAAGTCCTGCAGGGGCACGCGCACATCGGCCAGGGTCTTGGTGAAGCTCGAAATGTTGTCGATCGCCGCCTGCGCCTTGGCGGAATCGAAGGCCTTGGAGAAGGAGGCAAACTGATCGGTAGCCGCCGAGACATTGTCGACGATGTGGTCGATCTTTTCAGGCGAGACCGCCTGGAGCAGCTTCTGGAGGTCGCCCGACATGCCGTTCAGATTGTCCGCGAGGCGCGAGATACTCTGTGCGGCCTGTCCCGCCTGGTGCAGGAACTGGGAGACGTCGCCGGAGTTGTCCGCCAATGCCTTCGTAAAGGTCTGCACGTTCTGGATCGTCTGGGAAATGTTGTCCTGGTTCTGGCTGATCAGCGTGTTGATGTGATCCATCGTGCTGGAAGCCTGGTTCACCGTGTCCCGGGCGCTGTCGAACAGATTCTGAAGTTCGGAACGCTGCGCCTTGATCACCGCAACCTCCTGGCCGGGACTGGGCACGAGGTCTGGCGCGCCGAGCTTGCCGCCGATGAGCTGCACATTGCCGTTGGCGGTGATCGAGGCGAACTCCAGGCGCGCCGAAGTGTCGACATGCACGGGTGTCGACTGCTTGACGCTAATCATCGCCACCACGCCCGAGGGGTCCTTGGGGTTGATGTCCAGCGTCTCGACCTGACCGACGCGGATACCGTTGAAGGTGACGGCGGAGCCGACAGAGAGCCCGCTGACGGAGCCGGGGAAGTCGACTTCGTAGCGTTTTACGGTCTGGCTGTCCGAAATGCGCGCGAACCACACGACAAAGCCCAGAGCGGCGGCGACCACCGCCAGCGTAAACAGACCGATAAGGGCATTGTGGGCGCGTGTTTCCATTGCTCAGTCAACCCTTGGAGGATGATGCCAGGGCCGCGCGGGCACGAGGGCCATGAAAATAGGCGCGCAGCCAGGGGTGTTCGGAAGCAAGCATCGTCTCCATGGGGCCTTGAGCCAGCACGTGACCCTCGCCGACGGCCACGATGCGATCGCAGATCGCATGGAGGCTGTCGAGGTCATGGGTCACCATATAGACGGTCAGGCCCAGTGTCTGCCTCAGCGTGGCGATAAGCTCGTCGAATTCCCCAGCCCCGATGGGGTCCAGGCCCGATGTCGGCTCGTCGAGGAAGACGAGATCGGGATCGAGCGCCAGCGCACGGGCCAGCGCGGCACGCTTGATCATGCCACCCGAAAGCTCCGAGGGGCGCTTGTCGGCCGCGTCCGGCTTGAGCCCCACCAGCGCGATCTTGAGCATGGCGAGTTCGTCCAGGAGCTTGGGCGAGAGCTTGAGATATTCGCGCATCGGCACCTGAATGTTCTGCTTCACGGTCAGCGAGGAGAACAGCGCGCCCTGCTGGAAAAGCACGCCCCAGCGCCGCGCGACACGCTGCTGGTCGCGAGGGCGAAGGGACAGATAGTCCTGGCCGAAGACATCGATGCGACCGGAATAAAGGGGAGCCAGGCCGATGATGGTGCGCATCAGCACCGACTTGCCTGTGCCGGAGGCGCCGACGACACCGAGAATCTCGCCGCGATAGACGTCGAGGCTCAGCCCGTCGAGGATGAAGCGTGTGCCGAAGGTCACGCGCACGTCGCGCGCCGAAATGATGACTTGCTTCGAGGGGGACGAGGGCTGGTCGGGATCTGGCATGCCGTCGACGGTCCTAGAAGTTTATCGAGGCAAAGAACATGGCGAATATGCCGTCGACGATGATGACGATGAACATCGACTTCACCACCGAGGCCGTGGTCTGGCGGCCGAGCGACTCTGCGGAGCCTTCCACCTTGAAGCCTTCGATGCAGGCGGTGATGCCGATCATCAGTGCCATCACCGGCGCCTTGATCAGACCGACAAGGAAGGTGTGCATGGTCATTGAATCGCGCAGGTTCTGGAGGAAGGTTGTCGGCGTGATGCCGCCATACCCCCAGGCGACCAGCGCACCGCCGAAGATGCCGGCCATTGCGGCGAGAAACGTCAGCATGGGCAGGGCGATGATCAGCGCGAGGATACGGGGGATGACCAGGACTTCCATGGAATCGATGCCCATCACATGCATGGCATCGATTTCCTCGCGCATCTTCATCGAGCCCAGTTCGGCGGTGATCGAAGATCCCGACCGTCCCGCCACCATGATGGCGGCGAGCAGCAGGCCCACCTCGCGAAACATCAGCACGGCCAGGGTATAGACCACGTAGATCTGCGCCCCGTAATTGCTGAGCTGCAGGATGAGCTGCTGGGCGAGGATGGCGCCGACGAGGAAGGAGATCAGGCAGATGATCGGCACGCCGCGCAGGCCGATCAGCTCGATCTGGTTGACCACCGCCGCCCAGCGGAAGCGAGTGCGCACCGTGAGGAGGCGCCCCATCGCCCTGATCGTCTCGCCGAGGAAGACGTTCATGTTGACCGCGTCACGCGCCATTTTGCGCATGCCCACGCCAAGGTCCGCCAGCAACTCGATCAGATGATGGGCTTCGGGCGCCGGTGGCGGGGAGGTGATGTTCTGTGCCGCGATCTCGGCCAGCAGGACGGACTGCGCCTCGGTGGCGTTGACGATGTGCAGCGTGGAGTTCTTGGCGCCGAACGCGGCGCGGATGTTTTCGATGACGACGCCGCCGAGCGTATCGAGCTGCGAGATGCCGGAAAGGTCGAACTCCACCGTGCTGTTTGCCGGCGCGGCGTTCATCATGATGTTCGCAAGCTTTTCCAGATGCCGCGAGTTGCGCGCCACCCAGGCTCCCGTGGGCGCCAGCCTCGCCGGCCCATCGTTCACAAGGTCGCTGTCGTCTATTTCCGGTTCAGACTTCAAGGATCGAAACTGGCTCTTGCGAGGGAATCATTGCTGGCCATACTAGTCAAATGAACATGATCCGCAAAAAGCCTGCGCTCCTTTGCAAAAGATTATGTCTAAACAACATGATAGCGCATATCTCCTTCGTCCGGAAGGATGACGTGCGCCCCATTGGTTTTGAACGGGCCCCGCCGGCATGCAGATCGAGAAACCCTATTTGATGTTCATCGGCGATGTCGCCGACCAACTCGCCGCCAAGACGGCGGCCGGTATCGTGGACTGGAGACGCGACTGGTGCGTCGGCCAGCTCAGGCTGCCGGGCTGCAAGGCCGATCTCGGACTGGAGGACGTCGATATCACGGAGGGTGTGCGGCGGGGAGCCCGCACGATGGTGATCGGCGTGGTCAACGCGGGCGGGGTTCTGCCCGCACACTGGATCCGCATCATCGTGGAGGCTCTCGATGCGGGTCTCGATATCGCCTCCGGCCTGCACAAGCGTCTGGAGGAGGTGCCGGAGATCGTGGAGGCGGCAAAACGCAGCGGGCGGCAACTGCACAATGTGCGTCTCTCCAGTCAGACCTTCGCCACCGGCAAGGGCACCAAGCGCAGCGGCCTGCGGCTGCTGACGGTCGGCACCGATTGCTCCATCGGCAAGAAATACACCGCCCTGGCGCTGGAAAGGGAAATGCGGGCGCAGGGCTTCGACGCCGATTTCCGCGCTACGGGTCAGACCGGGATCTTCATCTCCGGCCGTGGCGTCGCGGTTGACGCCGTGGTGGCTGATTTCATCTCCGGCGCAGCCGAATGGCTCACGCCGGACGCAGCCCCGAGCCATTGGGACGTGGTAGAGGGGCAGGGCAGCCTGTTCCACCCCTCCTTCGCCGGCGTTACCCTCGGCCTGCTGCACGGATCGCAGCCGGACGCCTTCGTGGTCTGCCACGAACCGACACGCACCACCATGCGCGGGGTACCGGCAAGGCTGCCGACCATCCGCCAGGTGATCGACGCCACCGTCGCCAATGGCCGGCTCACGAACCCGCGCATCCAGTGCGTCGGAATCGCCGTCAATACGCAGGCGCTGGACGAGGAGGCGGCCAAGGCCTGCCTTGCCGAGATCGCCGAGGCGGAGGGGCTGCCCACCACCGATCCGGTTCGCTTCGGCGTCGCCGAGATCGTCAAGCGGATGAAGGCGCTATATGCCTGAGGGAAGGCGCGGACCAGCCGTCCGCGATCCAGGAGCACCCATGCAATATGTGATCGACCCGCCGCCGCGGGCCTTCGTCCCGGTCGCGGGCGAGACTTCCGTCTTTCCCGTGCGCCGTATCTGGTGCGTGGGCCGCAACTATGCCGACCATGCCCGCGAGATGGGCGCCGATCCCACCCGCGAGCCGCCATTCTTCTTTTCGAAGCCGGGCGACGCCGTGAACACGGGCGGTTCCTTGCCCTTTCCGGTCCAGACCGCCGACCTGCATCATGAGATCGAGCTGGTCGTCGCCATCGGCAGGGGCGGCCACGATATCCCGGTCGAGGATGCCCTTGGCCACGTCTATGGTTATGCCGTCGGCCTTGACATGACGCGTCGCGACATTCAGGCGGAAGCGAAGAAGCTGGCCCGGCCCTGGGATCTGGCCAAGGGTTTCGACCAGTCCTGTCCCATTAGTCCCATCGTGCCGGCGGCCAGGATCGGCCATCCGAGCGAGGGCCGGATCGAAGTCGCCGTCAACGGCAAGGTGCAGCAATCGGGCGACCTCGCGCAGATGATCTGGTCGATCCCCGAGGCGATCGCCTATCTTTCTCGCTTCGTGGCGCTGGCGCCGGGCGATCTTCTCATGACGGGGACGCCGGCCGGCGTGAGTTCGGTGAAACCCGGTGATACGCTGCGCGGGACCTGCGAGGGGGTAGGCGAGATCGTGATGACCTACGGCGCGTGACCTCCAGCAAAAGCGGTCTTTCTTCCAGCAGGGATGCAAGCAGCGATGTACAACCTGTCCCTAGATGCCTTGCCGGATGTCCAGAGGGGCATCCGCGCGAAACCGCTCTTCGTCATGCATCTCGACGTGAGGGGCCCGTTCGGTTTCGGTCCGACGCCGGAGGGCGAGCGCCGCGTGAGCGTCGTCACCGGCGGTCGTTTCGAGGGCGAGCGCCTTTCCGGCGAGGTGCTCGACGGGGGTAGCGACTGGCAGGTCGCCCGGATCGATGGCTCGACCACCCTGGATGTGCGCCTGATACTGAAGACCACGGAGGGTGCCCTGATCGGCATGTCCTATCGCGGTATTCGCTTCGGGCCGCCTTCCGTGATGGCAGAGCTTGCAAGAGGCGCGCGGGTGGATCCCGCCGACTATTACTTTCGCATCAATCCGATGTTCGAGACCGCTTCTCCGGATCATGGCTGGCTCAACCGCATCCTGGCCATCGGCGTCGGAGACCGGCGCGCGGACGGGCCGGTCTACAGCATCTTCGAGGTGCTCTGAGCAGCCTTGGGTCTCATGCCAGGGGCAGATGCACGGCCGTCAACCATTCGGAGGGCGGCAGCAGGCGGGGATTGTTGAGATATTCCTCGAAACATGGGGCTTCACCGGGCTGGCGGCCGGCCTGCGGCAGCCAGACGTGGTAGAGATAGGCGTAGGCCACATCCAGGTCCGCATAGGGACCTTTGTGGATCAGCTTCGCTACCGGGCCACCGCCGACGAAGCGCCACTGCATATCGGCTTCGATGGCGGTTCCGTCCGGCAGGGTGAGCCCGGCTTCCGATCGCAGTTCGCCGAGTGCCTTGGCGGACGGATCGTCGTAATAGATACCGATCGTCCTGGTGTCGGCGCCGATCATCCCTCGAGCCCCAGCCCAATTGGAGAGCCGCTCGAAGGCGGTGCCGATCTTCTGGTAGTCCCCGACATGGGGAAGGGTGGCGAGCTTCAGCCGCGGGAAATCCTCGATCGCCACGTCATAGCTGACGGAAGTGCGCAGTGCCGGTGAGTGTGTCATGGTCTTCATTCCTGCTTTGGGTGGAGCGGGGCGAAGATCCTGGCCGAGACGACGATAGGTCGCGGGCGGCGTGCCGTGGGCAGTTGAGAAAGCCCGGGTGAAGGCCGCCACCGATCCGTAGCCGGCCTGCGCCGCGATGCGCGACATCGGGCGCCGTGAGCGGTTGAGCTCGACGGCAGCACGGTGGAGGCGCAGCCGCCTTACCGCCTCGGCCACCGTTTCCCCCGTCACCGCCACGAAGATGCGGTGGAAGTGGAAGGGCGAGAAGCAGGCGATGGCGGCGAGATCGTCGAGGTCGAGCCGATCGTCGAGATGATCCGCGATGTGGCTCAGGACTCGTTCGATCCTGGCGGCGTAGGAGAGGCTGGTTTCGTGTCTGGTCATGAACTTGCTCCGACGGCCTCACCCTACCGATCCCGCTTTGATAGCAATTGCGCAGTTGACGGCGGGTCGTGCTTCGTTGTCTTTGGACAGCCTTCCTGCCTTTTCGAGCGTCTATCGGACAGATCATGACTGAGATTATCAAAACCGACGTTCTCATTGTCGGCGCTGGGCCCGTGGGCCTGTTTTCCGTATTCGAACTCGGTCTCCTCGATATCAAGGCACATGTCGTCGACATTCTCGACAAGATTGGCGGTCAGTGCGCGGAGCTCTATCCGGAAAAGCCGATCTACGACATTCCGGGCTTTCCGATCGTCACGGGGCAGGAACTCGTGGACAACCTGTTGAAGCAGATCGAGCCCTTTTCGCCGGTTTTCCACCTCTCCCGCATGATCTCGACGATCGAGCGGATAGGCGATCCGCTGTTCCGCGTCACCACCGACGCTGGCGACGTCTTCGAGACCAAGTTGGTGGTCATCGCCGCGGGCGGTGGTTCATTCCAGCCGAAGAAACCGCCGATCGAGGGCATCGACGCCTATGAGGGCAAGTCTGTCTTCTATGCCGTACGGCAGATGGAGGCCTTTCGCGACCGTTCCGTGCTGATCGTCGGCGGCGGCGATTCCGCGCTCGACTGGGCCTTGAACCTGCAGCCGATCGCCCGGCGGGTGACCCTGCTGCATCGCCGCGACGCATTCCGTGCGGCGCCCCATTCGGTTGAAAAGATGCGCTCCCTGGCCTCTGCCGGCGCGATGGACCTGAAATTCGGTCAGGTCGTGGGCCTGGAGGGGGAAAATGGGGAACTCTCGGGCGCGGTGATCCGGGAGGATTCCGGCAGTACCTACACGCTGCCCGTGGATCGCTTGCTGCCCTTCTTCGGTCTCACCATGAAGCTCGGCCCGGTGTCCAGCTGGGGGCTCGACCTGCATGACGAGGAATTGGTGCTGGTATCCACCGAGACCTTCGAGACGTCGCAACCGGGCATCTTCGCCATCGGCGACATCAACTGGTATCCGGGCAAGTTGAAGCTGATCCTGTCGGGCTTCCACGAGGGGGCGCTGATGGCCCAGAAGGCCCATCGCTATATCTATCCCGACAAGCGCTTGACCTTCCAGTACACGACCTCATCCTCCTCGCTGCAAAAAAAGCTCGGCGTGCTCTGAACTTTCCTGCATCTCGTGGGTTTCCACTTCGTCAGGAGGCTCCTTGTCGTTTTGGGAGTCCGTCTCTGCGAGGCGGTCCGGGGCTCCTGGAACTGAAATGGACGGCCGCAGTCGTATTCGACGGGCGGTTCATGCTCGGCTAACAGGAGTAGAACCATGTTCAAGTCGATCATTGTTCCAGTCGATGTCGCAGATCTCCGTCTTGCCGCGCTCGCAATCACCAGCGCGGTGAAGCTGGCCGACAACGGTGGTGCGACGCTCACGCTCGTGCATGTCGTGCCGATCATGCCCCTCATGATGCTCGATACAGTGCCGGTGAGCTTCGAAGGGGAAGTGGCCGAGAAGGCCAAGGGACAGCTGGCCGAACTGGCCGCTACCGTCAACCTGCCGGCCGGCAAGGTACAGAGCGCGGTACGCATCGGCGGCATCTATCACGAGGTGCTGGCGATTGCCGAGGAGCAGCGCGCCGACCTTGTGGTCGTCGGTTCGCATCAGCCGAGCGTGGCCACTTATCTGCTCGGTTCGAACGCCAGCGCCATCGTGCGTCATGCCAGCTGTTCGGTGATGGTGGTTCGCGAGGAAAAGCAACTGGCGAAGGTGGACGAGACCGGCGAGATCGCGATGGAGCAGGCCCATCACCGCTATCCGACGGTCGACGACGCCAAGAAGGCGGCGTGGGATTCGGATCTGCTGCATTAGCCCGGCCCGGGCCGCGTTCCCGCCGAAGGCAAGGGGACGTATGGCCGCCCATGGCGGAAATCGTTCGTGAGAGTCCGTGTCTTGCGGCCCATTTTGCCGCGAGAGAGCTTGGGACTTCGGTACGCGGGCGCAGTCCACCTGTGGACGCGGCGACCATCGGCTTGCGGATGTCTTCTCATTCGGGATACCCAGCCGGCGTCATAAGTGTCAGGCGGTGGACTGCGTGCGTAAAGTCGTCAGAATTCTGATCGTTGCAATCGCTGCCGCAATCGGCATCGGGTATTTCACGGTCGGCCCAAACTTCTTTCTTGGCGGTCCCAAGACGAGTGACATCATTGCATTCACACGCTCGGTGATAGCCGCGAGCACGCCATCGACTGCGGGAAAGGTGGAGATATCCCCGCGAGGCCTGTGCAGTCACAATGAAGATGGAAGCTATGCCTGCATCGTCGAGACCTCCATCGACGGTGCGGACGCAAAGCTCTTCGTAGCGGTGATGAAGAGAGGCCACAACGGCGATTGGGTTCCAGCCGAGTAGGTGTTGCAGCCGATTCCGCGGCGCGCTTCGGCGAGAATTCAGCGTGGGATCATTGCTTTTGCCTGTTCGCGCGGCCCTCAGGCCCCGCAAGCGGCCATTGCGTCGCCGATGGCCTTGGCCACGCCCGTCGTGGGAACGGTGGCGGAGCGGCCGACAGGTTCGCCCGCCTTGTTGAGCACCGTAAAGGTAAGGGCGTCGCTCGAAGGAAAGTCTTTCACATCCTGCAGCGCCAGGGATGCCATGACGCTCTGCTCGCCGTTTTCGGGTGCCGCAACGGAGTCGATCGCAACCTCGCGTCCGCCGATCTTGAGAGCCTTGGCAGAGAAAGCGGCGGCCCGGAGCCTCTCGATGTCCAGGGGGGACAGTTCCTTGAAGGAGACGTCCAACTGGGCCGTCTTGCCGTCCCGGCAGGCGAGGGCGACTCTGTATTCGGGGTTGGCGAATTCCGCGGTGACCGGCGCGCCGGTGGCATGAATCACCGTCCAGCTCCCTGCCGAGGCCCTGGGGGAGGCAACGTCGGGGGCCTTGAGGCCGACGCTCGGCTTTGAAATCGAGGAAGTGAGATCGTTCCGCTCCGAGGCGTCGAGGATGACGGACAGCGGCATGGCGCCTTCGGCATCGGGCAGCAAGGCCGTGGCGACGCCGGTGGTGATCCACTGATCCTGGGGGAGTACGTCGAGACTGCTGAAGGGGGTCCGCAGGGTGGTAGTGAAGAAGGCTTCCGTCACGCCCATGGCATGGACGAAATCGTAGACGCTGACCACCTCTCGGCCATAGTCCCGCACGATCTGGTTCATCTCCTGTGCGTCGAAAGTCTCCCCATCCGTGAACTGCGGCGAAAACTGGTGGACGCCCACCTTGGAAAGCGGCACCACGAAACGGCTGGTGCCACCGAGCATCACCATGGTGCAGGCCGAATAGCAGCCCGCGCTCTCGAAGACCGGCTTGCCGGCCGCCAGATGGGCCTGGCCGATCACGGTGGTCCAGCCCGCCTTGCGGATGCGGCGGCCGATGATCAGGGCCGATTGCACCTTCCCGCCGATCGATTCGAAGGCGATGACGACCTTGGGCGAACCAGCCGGCGGCGGCTGTCCGTCGCCGGGCTCGGGCGGCAGGACACCGTCAAGGCGATTTTGCGAAAGGAAGGCGGCGAAACTGCGCGATGTCTCGTCGATGATCTGGCCCGAGGCATTGACCACGACGCAGCCGGGACAGTTCTTGCCGGCCGCGACGATGGTGAAATGCATCGGCGTCTCGTCGTCATCGGCAAGGGCGCTTCCGGTAAAAGGTGCCGCGAGAAACACCGCAACCGCGCAAAGAAGCGTTGCAGATCGCGAGAAAACCTTTCTTCCAATGCTGGCTGCCTGGCTCAAATCCACGGCCCCTTTTTAGTCCCAACGCAATACTCAGATAGGTCTTCATGGCCGGAAGCGCAGTTGCCTTGCAAGTGTGAAATCAGCCGAATTGCCTAGATTCATGAGACAGTTGGAAGACGTGGCAAAGCTGCCACAGATGTGCCGACCAGACCGCAGAAACGGTGAAGATTTCGTGCACATCGGCGCATCGTGGCGCCACATGTGTGTTTTCGCGCGTTCGATGTGGTAACTAGGGGCAATATTCTCGCCCTATGTTCAACAACCGGCCGAGCCACGACAATGCGACGCTCTCTCTGGTGTTTTTTCCTGCTGCTGGGCCTGTTTGCGGCGGGGTGGGCGGAAGCCGCGTCGCGGGCTGCGCTTGTGATCGGGAACGGTGCGTATCGGTCTGTGACGCCGCTGGTGAACCCGCCGAACGATGCGAACGACATGGCGCTGGCGCTGGGGCGGATCGGCTATGCGGTGACGTTGGTGAAGGATGGCGACCTGCAGGCGATGAATGACGGGCTTCGGGCGTTTTTGCGGGATGCGGACCATGCGGACAGCGTGGTGGTGTTCTATTCGGGGCATGGCGTGCAGGTGAAGGGTCGGAACTATCTGATCCCGGTGTCGGCGAAGATCTCGGACGAGCTGGACCTGGACACGCAGGCGCTTTCGCTGGACAAGCTTCTGGAGCTTGTGGACGGGGCGTCGCCGAAGGTGAAGGTGGTGATCCTGGATTCGTGCCGGGACAATCCGTTGACGCGCACGCTGGTGCGGGGTGCGGGGACACGGGGTCTGGCGCGCATCGACCTCGACGCGTCCTCGGCCAAGGGGACGCTGATTGCGTTTTCGACGGCGCCCGGATCGGTGGCGCAGGACGGGACGGGGCGCAATTCGCCGTTCACGACGGCGCTTCTGGCGCATATGGAGACGCCGGGGCTGGACATCCGCCAGATGTTCGGACAGGTGCGGGCGGACGTGGACCAGGAGACGCAGGGCGCGCAGACGCCGTGGGTGAACGAGGCGATCATCGGCTCCTTCGCCATGACCGGCACGGTGAGCGCTCCCCAGCCGGTGAAGACCATCGCCGTGGAACCCCAGCCGCAACCCCAACCTCAGTTCCAGCCCCAGCCGCAACAGGACTTCCAGCAGCAGGCTTCCACCGAACCGCCGCCCGAGCCGAGCCGGCCGGAATTCATCCTGCCCGACTCCGGCACCAGGCGGCTGAACTGGAACGACATCGCCAATCTCAGCGGCCAGCAACTGCGCCTTGCGCGCAACGAGATCTACGCCCGCCGCGGCCGCTACATGAAGGACGCACAGCTGCGCGCCTATTTCTCGCAGTTCTCCTGGTATCGGCCCTGGACATGGGACATCGAGCTCAGCGCCGTCGAGAAGGCCAACGTCGCCCTGATCCAGCGCGCCGAGGCCGGTCAATGAGGGCAATCCTCCGCCTCGCTTTCATGGCGATCGCGACGTCCGGCGCCCTGATCACCACGGCGCAGGCAGATCCGGCGCTCGATGCTCTCGTGGCGGCCTATCCCGACGTGATTGCGGCCTATGACGCCACGGATCTCATCCTGAAGAACGGCAATCACATTCCGCTCTCCAACGGCGTCGCGAACAAGACGCCGGAACAGCGCGTCATCAATTCCGACATCATGGACATGTTCGCGATGCCCTATACGCTGGGCGCGAACTATCCCATTCCGAAGACGCCGGCCGACGATCCCGGCAGAGCGCGTAGCCAGGCGCTCTTCGATGCTCTCTATGGCGACTGCACCAAGGGGCAGGTGAAGATGAAGACGGTTCAGTGGCTGCCCACTCTCAAGGGCGGCACGCTGAAGGTCGCAGCCGTAAACGGCGTGGCAGAGCATCTGGAGGCGGTTTCCCGCGACCTGGAGGCGCTGCCTGCCAGGTTCCAAGTCTATCTCAAGCCATCAGCGGGCACCTACAACTGCCGGGTGATCGCCGGCACCTCGCGCATGAGCATGCATGCCTATGCCGCCGCAATCGACATCAATGTGAAGTATACGGACTATTGGCGCTGGAGCGGCGCGCGGAAGGAAACCGACACCGTCACCTACAAGAACAGGATCCCGATGGAGATCGTCGAGGTGTTCGAGAAGCACGGCTTCATCTGGGGTGGAAAATGGTATCACTACGATACCATGCACTTTGAATATCGACCTGAAATCATTGCCTTGGCCAGGAAATCTCAAGTGAATCAGCAATGAAGAGACTGATGCTGCTGCGCCATGCCAAATCCGACTATCCCGCCGGGGTGTCGGATCATGAACGGCCGCTTGCCCCGCGCGGGCGCCGCGATGCGCCGCGCATGGGCCAGCAGATGGCGCGGCGCGCCCTGCTACCCGACCACGTCGTGGCGTCGACCGCTTCCCGCACGCGCGAGACCCTGATGCTGGTCGAACCCCATCTCGGTCCGCACACGCTGCGCTACGAACGCGCGATCTACGAGGCCTCGCCGGAAGCGATCCTGCGCGTCATCCGCGCCGTGGACGCGGCGGTCAAGAGCCTGCTGGTCGTCGGACATAATCCGGGCCTCGAGCAGACGGCAACCTTCCTGGTCAAGGGCGGTGGCACGGCAGCGGACCCGCTGGATGAGAAGTTTCCCACCGCGGCACTCGCCGTTCTCGATTTCGACATAGACGATTGGGCGGCGATTGCCGGCCATCAGGGCGAATTGGCGCTTTTCCTCACGCCCCGGATGCTCGATCACCACTAGAGCAAAGCGCGTTTAGGTAGAAACGCCGTTTTTCTCTAGCTCTTTGTTTTTCGACGCGTCTTTGCGTTTTGCCGATTCCGTCAAAATACAAAACGCTCTAGCCGGATTTAGCTTATAGGTCCGGCTCGCAATGGCGGGCAGAGTTCCTATCTATAGGCTGGAACTGCACATCAGGAGAGCGTTTCGGTGCGCGCAATCGGCAACTTGATCTGGTTCATCCTCGGCGGGGTGTTCATGGGCCTGGCTTGGTGGCTGCTCGGGCTCATCGCCTTCATCACCATCGTCGGGATCCCGTGGGGACGGGCCTGCTTCGTCATCGGCAATTTCTGCTTCTTTCCCTTCGGCCGGGAAGCAGTAAGCCGGGGGGATCTGCACCAGCGGGAGGATCTCGGCACGGGGCCGCTCGGCCTGATCGGCAATGTCATCTGGTTCGTCTTCGCAGGGCTTTGGCTGGCGCTCGGCCATGTCATCTCGGCCGTCGCCTGCTTCCTCACCATCATCGGCATTCCTTTCGGCATCCAGCACCTCAAGCTCGCGGAGATCGCGCTCGCTCCCATCGGCAAGACGGTGGTGTCGAAGGAGGTTGCGGCAGCGATGCGCCGGGCGAATGCGGAAGCCACGGTGACGGCCATGAGGAACAGGTAGGTCGCCGTGGTGGGGCGCCGGATCAGGCTTCACGCAGGAAGTCGCTGATCCGCGCCAATCCTTCCTGCAGGATCCCGGCGCCGTTCGCATAGCCGATGCGCAGGTACCCCTCCATATCCATGGCGCTGCCCGGCACGAGCAGCACACCTGTTCTCTTCAATAACTCGATGCAGAATGTCTCTGAAGGCATTGTAAAATCATACTTAAGTAGAGCTGTGGTGCCCGAGCGCGGCTTCAGGTAGCTGATCGTCGGTTCCTGCCGGATCCACGCATCGAGGATGGCGAGGTTCTCGCGGACGATCGACCGGCTACGCGCGAGGACCTTGTCGCGGTTTTCCAGCGCCATGGCGGCGAAATGGTCGTCCAGCATGCCAACGCTGATGGTGTTGTAGTCACGATGGATGGAAACGGCCCCTATCAGTGCTTCGGGTCCGGCGATCCAGCCCAGCCGCAACCCGGCCAGGGAATAGGCCTTGGACATGCTGCCGGTACTGATGCCCTTCTCGTAGATGTCGGCCATCGAAGCGGTGAAGCCGTCACCTTCCTGGTCTATGCCGCGATACACCTCGTCGCAGAGGACCCAGGCGCCGCGGGCCCTGGCGATCTCGGCTATTCCGGCAAGCATGGCTTCGTCCATCAGTGAGCCAGTCGGATTGTTGGGATTGTTGATGGCGATCAGCCGGGTGCCGGGAATGGCGAGGCGACTCAGTTCCTGGAGATCCGGGAGGAAGCCGTTCTCTTCCCGCAGCTTCAGGATCTGGACATCCGCGCCGTAACTCGCGGGAATGGAATAGTGCTGCTGGTAGGTCGGCAGCACCGAGATCACACGGTCGCCGGGCTCGACGAGCGCCTGGTGCACGAGCGCATTGGCGCCTATCGCACCGTGCGTGACGACGACGTTGCCGGCTTCCTGCTTCGCATAGGTTGCCGCAATGGCGCGGCGGAGCCTCTCGCTGCCCTCGATGGCGCCGTAGGTCATCTTCAGGGGGAGCAGTTCCGCAAGCGCGCCTTCGGGCAGGCCGGCTATGTCGAGCAATTGCGCGACGGTCAGTGATTCGACGCAGGTTTCGGCCAGGTTGTGCGAGCACCGGGTCTCATAGCCGTTCATCCAGATCTCGACGCCGAAATTGCGGATCTTCATGTGTTGTCCTGATTGTCGCCCTGTGGGATGTGCATTATATTGCTCATCTGTATGTGCATTATATTGCGCAGTCAAGCGACGGAGGTGATGTGGGAGAGGTTCTCGGACATGTCGGCGCCAATGTGCGGCGCCTCCGGTCGGCTGCCGGCTTGAGCCAGTCTGCGCTCGCTGGCGCCACGGGCCTGAGCCGGCGGCTGATCGTGGCGGTGGAGGCGGGCGATGCCAATATTTCCCTTGCCAATCTCGACCGGCTCGCCACCGCGCTGGGCGTCGATTTCGGCACGGTCGTGCGACCGCCTGACATGATCGATAATCGGCGCGTCGACCAGCCCGGATGGCGCGGCCGGCATCCCGACAGCAGGGCCTCCTTCCTGGGGGCGGTCCCCGCGCACGGCTCGGCCGAATTATGGGTATGGAGCCTTGGTCCGGGCGATCGCTACGATGCCTTGCCCGACAGCGAGGGGTGGCGCGAGATGCTCTTTGTGATCGAGGGAGCGCTGCTGGTCGAATCGGCCTCGGGGCAGCATCGCGTCGCCACAGGCGACTTCCTGATCTTCGACAGCGCGCAGAGCTACAGCTACGCGAACGCGGGCGAGGGCACGGTGCGCTTTACGCGGAACGTTGTGTCGTAGCCTTCCCGGGCTCTTTCCAAGCCGCCGCTGGAATTTTGCCCACTTTCCCCCTAAGTGTGCCGCATCATGCCGCCACCGCCCCCTTCCTGGATGTCCGTGTTCGACGAAGCGCTGATTGCGGCCAGGAGTCTGGCTGGTTTTGCGTCTTCCACCTTCAATCCGACCGTCCGGCTAGGCGTCACAGGCCTGTCCCGCGCCGGCAAGACGGTATTCATCACCGCGCTGGTGCAGGCACTGATCGAGGGAGGGCGCCTGCCGGTGTTCCGCGCTCAGGCGGAAGGACGCGTGGCGGGAGCCTATCTTTCTCCCCAGCCTGACGACACGGTGCCGCGTTTCGACTACGAGACCCATCTGGCCGACCTCAGCGGCACCGATCGACACTGGCCGGATTCGACGCGCCAGATATCCGAATTGCGCCTTGTGATCGACTTCCAGTCCAACCGTCGTTTTGCATCGGGCATGTCGCGCCTCACGCTCGACATCGTGGACTATCCCGGCGAATGGCTGCTGGACCTGCCGCTCCTCAACATGAGCTATGCCGAATGGTCCGCGCAGACACTGGCCGCGAGCCGGGAAGGGTCGCGCCTCGCCATTGCCGGTCCCTGGCACGCGTTCCTGTCCTCCCTCGATCCGTCGGCCGCCGAGAGCGAGGCTCTGGCACGCGAAGCCGCCGCGCTGTTCACCGCCTACCTCCGCGCCGGTCGCGATGAGCGATTCGCGCTCTCCACGCTGCCGCCGGGACGCTTCCTCATGCCGGGCGACCTCGAAGGCTCCCCGGCCCTGACCTTTTCGCCGCTCGACCTTTCGCAGGCGGGCGAAGCCCGGCCGGGTTCGTTGCAGGCCATGATGGAGCGGCGTTACGAGGCCTACAAGCACAAGATCGTGCGGCCTTTCTTCACCCAGCATTTCGCTCAGCTCGACCGCCAGATCGTGCTGGTCGATGCGCTGTCGGCCCTCAACGCCGGTCCTCAGGCCGTGCATGATCTCGAAACGGCCCTGACCTCGGTGCTGTCCGCCTTCCGGGTGGGCTCCAATAGCTGGTGGTCGGCGATCTTTCGCCCGCGCATCCAGAAGATCCTGTTCGCCGCCACCAAAGCCGATCACCTTCATCACACCAGCCATGATCGGCTGGAGGCCATTCTGCGCAAGATGGCCGACGGCGCCATAAAGCGTGCCTCTTTTTCGGGCGCTGCGGTCGATGTGGTGGCACTGGCTTCGGTCAGGGCGACTCGGGAAGCCACGGTCAAGCAGGGAAGGCAGGCGCTGCCCTGCATCATCGGCACGCCGCTCGCCGGTGAACGCTCCGCGGATGAAGTGTTCGACGGCGAGTCGGAAATCGCGGTCTTTCCCGGCGAATTGCCGGAAAATCCCAATGCGGTGTTTGCCGGCGGTACCTTCGCGGGCCTCGAAAACGGACAGCGGGACGGAGTCGACTACCGTTTCATCCGCTTTCGACCGCCCAAGCTGGAAGACGGGCAGATCTTTCCCCATATTCGCCTGGACCGCGCTCTCCAATTCCTGATCGGTGACAAGCTGGCTTGAGACAATGACCACGGATCCCCGCAAACCGCGCGCCTTCCGGCTCGACGATCCCAATGTGGTCATGGCCGACACGCCGGTGGCTGCAGTGGCCAGGCGCGACCACGTCGTGGTGACGCCGGAACCCGAGATCTTCGACGACGTGCCAGAGGTGACGCCTCCCCGCCCACGGCGCAGCCGCTGGGCCACGATCTTCTGGTCGGCGGTCGGAGGCCTGGTTTCTCTGGCGTTGGGTCTTTCCGTAACCCGGCTGATCGACGATCTCTTCTCCTACGCCGACTGGCTCGGCTGGGTCGGTGCGGGGCTGGCCGGCATTGCGGCGCTTGCTTTTCTCGTCATTGCCATCCGGGAGACCGTCAGTCTCATGCGGCTGTCGCGCATCGAGCATCTGCACGACAGGGCGACCACCATCATCGCGCGAGATGACCGCGATGCTGCCCGCAGCCTCTCGCGCGATCTGGTGAAGCTCTACAGCGCCAATCCCCGCATGGCCCGGGCTCGAGCCGCCGTGGAGTCCGCCGCGGGCGATATCGTCGACGGGGCAGATCTCATTCGCGTGGCCGAGCGCGAGTTGATGGGGCCGCTCGACGCCGAGGCTCGCCTGATTATCGCCGACGCAGCCAAGCGGGTCTCCCTCGTCACCGCCGTCAGCCCGCGCGCGCTGGTCGACATGTTCTTCGTCGGAGCGGAGACCCTGCGGGTCATCCGCCGTCTCGCGACGCTCTATGGGGGTAGGCCGGGCGGCCTCGGCATGGTCCGCTTGCTGCGCCATGCGCTGGGCAACCTCGCCATCACCGGCGGCATGGCGGCTGGCGATTCCATTCTCAGCCAGGCGCTCGGGCACGGCCTGGCATCGCGGATTTCCGCCAAGCTCGGGGAGGGTGTGCTGAATGGCATCCTAATTGCACGTCTGGGTCTTGCGGCGATGATGGCGACGCGGCCGATGCCGTTCGACGTTCTGCCGCGACCCGGCGTGACGGATGTCGCGGGCGGGCTGATCGCGAAGGACAAGGCCAAGGAGGACTGAGACGACCAATGCCGTGCACAGCTTTCTGTTTTTAGACGAAATGGTGACAACGAAGAATATTGTCGTAGCGCGCCACTACGACTATAGACCTCTCGCCCAGTAGCGGAGTGTTGGGATTCTTACATGCCTTCAATGAGTGTAGATACCAATTATCGGCCGACTGACGACGAGCCCTTCATGAACGAGCGCCAGCGGGATTATTTCCGCCGCAAGCTCAATGCATGGAAGCTCGATATCCTGCGTGAAGCCCAGGATACCATCGCCAATCTGCAAGCCGAGAACGAAAACCATCCCGACCTGGCTGATCGCGCCTCTTCGGAAACGGACCGTGCCATCGAACTGCGCGCCCGTGATCGTCAGCGCAAGCTGATCTCGAAGATAGACGCCGCTCTAGCCCGGATCGACGATGGCTCATATGGTTTTTGCGAAGAGACGGGAGAGCCGATATCGCTCAAGCGTCTCGACGCCAGACCGATCGCTACCCTTTCGCTCGAGGCGCAGGAGCGGCATGAACGCCGTGAGCGCGTCTATCGGGACGATTGATCGACGCCCCGGATGTGCTTGCGCCAAGCCCGCACATCCTCGGCTCTGCGGTCTGCCGCCGCCTTGACTTTCGGCGGCGGCTCCGTTGCATAGGGGTCATGGTCCGGTTCTGCCACGCCCCGCTGCCGCGTTTTTGCCTTGCTGTGCTGATCGCTCTTGCGCTCATGCTCAACGGCATGGGTCGTGTTGTGGCAGCGGCCCAGGACGACGGCGTCGGCAATACCGTCGTCATTGCCGGTACGGTCGTCACGCTCTGTCAGTTCGGCAATGATGCGGACGGCAAGAATGGCATTCATCCCGGCCACGCCTGCGATCAATGCGCGCTGCGGCTCATGCCGCTGTTGCCGCAGACCGGCGCCACTCCAAGCGTCATCCGATTCCCGAATGTCCTGAGGCCTCGCCCGGCTCCGTCCGAAACGGCAGGAGCCGCGCCGGCCTGGAGTGCGGCATGGCCGCGCGGCCCGCCGGCCGCCTGAACGGTCCTCTCATCATCTCTCCCTTTTGCGGGCGTTTCCGTCCGCGTGATTCCGTTCAGGTTCATCATGAAGCTCGTCACCCTTTTCGGCGCCCTGGCGCTTTCCGTCTCGCTCGCCGCTCCTCTCGCCGCGCACGAATACAAGGCCGGCACGCTGGTCATCCATCATCCCTGGGCGAGGGCGACGCCCCAGGGCGCCCCCGTGGGCGGCGGCTATGTCGTCATCGAGAACACCGGCGACCAGCCCGATAAGCTCACCGGCGGAAGCTTTGCCGCTTCTTCCGGCTTTGCGATCCACCAGATGTCGATGAAGGACGGCGTGATGTCGATGGCACCCGTCGAAGGCGGGCTCGACATTCCGGCCCATGGCAAGGTCGAACTCAGCCCGTCCGCCATCCACCTGATGTTCACGGGGCTGAAGCAGCAGCTCAAGAAGGACGACAGGATCGATGGCACGCTGGTGTTCGAGAAGGCGGGCACCGTGGCGGTCCAGTACAAGGTGGAAGCCCTGGGCGCCAAGGAGCCCGGCCATGAAGGACACTGAGGGGGAGGCGAGCATGACGGTTCAGACAAACCGACGCCAGATCATCATCCTTGCCGCGCTGTTCTGCGTCCTCGCGGCCGCATGCGTCACGCTGGCGCTGAGCCTGGGCATCGGCGGGCGGGAACCCCAGCAGACCAGCCTGATCGGCGGGAGCTTCAACCTGGTCGATCAGGACGGCAAGCCGGTCACGGAGAAGACCTTCCTCGGCAAGCCCACGGCCTATTTCTTCGGCTATACCAACTGCCCCGATGCCTGCCCGACGACCCTGACCGACATGACGGACAGGCTGAAGGCGCTCGGTCCTGATGGCGACAAGTTCAATGTCGTCTTCATCACGGTGGATCCGGCGCGCGATACGCCGCAACTCCTCAAATCCTATCTGGAGAGCTTCGATCCGCGCATCACCGCCGCCACCGGCACACCGGAGCAGATCGCCGACGTCGTCAAGAAATTCCGCGTTTATGTGAAGAAGGTTGGGGAGGGTGACAGCTATACCTTCGATCATTCCACCGCCGTCTACATGATGGACGCCAAGGGCAACCTTGTGACGCTGATCGACTACCAGGCGCCGCGCGACGAGGCGATCGAGAAGATGCGCCGGGCACTCACGTCGTGAGCCGGATCATCTGGTTCGGCATGGCGGCGGTGCTCGCGGGGGCGGCGGTCGGGGGGGGCATCGCCGTCCGGACACAGGAGCAGGGGGCGGCCATGCCTCCTCCCGACGGGCCGGCCGTGGTGAATGCCCGCCCACCCGATGCGACCTTCGACCCGGTTTTCGAGCCCTGCGCCCATTGTCACCAGATCGGCTCGGGTGCCCGCATGGCGACGGGACCAGCGCTGGAGAATCTGATCGGGCGGAAGGCAGGGACCTTCGACGGTTATCCCTTCTCGGACGCGATGCGCAGCAGCGGCCTGACCTGGGACAGGGGCACCCTCGATCGCTTCATCGCCAGCCCCCAATCCGTGGTGCCCGGAACCCGCATGATCTATGCCGGCATGGACGATCCCGGGCAGCGCCAGGGACTGATCGAGTTCATCGCCAAGGCCGGAACTGGCCCTTGAGCTCCCATTTCGTAAATCGATTCAATATTGCGCCGCGTTCAACCTGTGCTTGCGCGGCGCAGCCGCAGGAGCCATCATTCCCTTTCAGGGGATGACCGTCCCTCGCCAGGGCTCTCCCCCAAGACCAAGACGCGGCAAGCGCAATGCAGTCGGAGGAGAGTGCTTATGACCGTTGCACATATTCTGAAGGGCAAGGGCAGGGATATTTTCACCCTGTCGCCGGATCACACCATCGCTGAAGCGGCCAGGACATTGGCCGAGAGGCGGATCGGCGCGGTGCTGATCACCAAGAAAGACGGCTCCATCGCCGGTATCCTGTCGGAACGAGACATTGTCCGCGCCTTGGCGAAGAACGCGGCTGAAGGATTCGAGCACAAGGTCAAGGTACACATGACGGCCCGGGTAGAGACGGTACGCGAGAGCGATACCATTCCCTCCATCATGGAACGGATGACCAATGGCAAGTTCCGTCATATGCCGGTGGTCGAGAACGGCAAGCTGGTCGGCATCGTTTCGATTGGCGACGTGGTGAAATTCCGTCTGGCCGAGATGGAAGCGGAAACGCAGGCCATGCGGGACTACATCACCGCCTGACGAGATTGCTCCGGGGGGAAAGGCGAGGGTGGCCTCGCATTTCTCCCCGGCATCGGGAAGCATGGAGCGACAATCGCCCCGGGTCAGGCCGCGCGCTTGCGGAGCGTGGGTTGCCGTAGGCTCTCGCGCATGATCTCGCTGAGCCTGTCGGTGGCCGAGGTCTGCTGGGCCTGCGTGCGATGCAGCAGCAAGGGAACCGAAGGCAGGGCCCCAGGCAGGGCGTTGTCGGCGTCGAGCGTAGCGAGATGGCCGGGCAGGCCGATCTCCGTGCGAAGGGTAACGCCGAGGCCCCCCGCCGCGGCGGCCCAAAGACCCGACAGGCTGGAACTGGTGACTGCGATGCGCCAGGGCATGCTCGCCCGGTCCAGCGCCTCGGTCGCGGCCGTGCGAAAAAGGCAGGGCGCCTCGAACATCACCAGCGGTACCGGTTCGCCCTTCCTCACCACATCTTCGAGCAGGAGGTGATCCGCCGGCCCGATCCACCGCATCGGCACGTCCGTGAGATGCTCGCCGCTGACCCCCGTCAGCGTGGCTCCCGTCGCGTCGCCCCAGGTGATGGCAAGGTCGAGCTCGGCCAGGGCGAGTCTGCGCAGGAGGTCGGCATTGCGGGAAAGGCGGGCTTCGATCTGAGTCTTGGGATGAGCGCGTGCAAAGCGACCGAGTATTTCGGGGAGAAGGGTTTCGCCGAGATCTTCCTGCACGCCGAAACGGATGTTGCCGGCGACATCGCCGCCGCCGAGCGCCGACATGGCTTCATCGTTGAGATCCAGCAGCCGTCGGGCATAGGCGAGGAGGATTTCGCCGGCATCCGTGAGGGCAAGGCCCCGGCCTGCCTTGCGAAAGACCGCGGTGCCGGCCTGGTCTTCCAGTTTCTTCAACTGGGCGCTTATGGCGGAGGTCGAGCGTCCCAGGTGATCGGCGGCCCGCGCGAAGCTGCCGAGCTCCATGCCCGTCACGAAACTGCGCAGGACATCGAGGTCGAGATTGGTATGGCGCATGATAATTGTCCCATTTTATGGGATTGATGATCAAAAATTTCCTGATTTTAAGTACGATTATGGAGGGGCATGATGGGAGGGTCAAGGCAATAGGCCTTTCACCCTCTCGGAGGAACCCATCATGCCTCTCGCCAGAATCTCTCTCACCAAGGGAAAGTCGCCGGACTATCGGCACGCACTTGCCGACAATGTGCACCGCGCCTTGGTCGAGGCCTTCGATGTGCCCGCCAACGACCGCTTCCAGATCATCGACGAACTTGAACCGGGCGCATTGATCTATGATCGCAGCTATTTCGCCGGCCATCGCTCCGATGACTTCGTCTATATCGCGATCATCGCCGGTCGCCCGCGCAGCACCTCGATGAAGAAGCAGTTCTACCAGCGCCTGGCAACGCTCCTGGCGGATGCGCCCGGGTTGCGTCCTGACGACATCATGGTGACGATCACCACCACGGAGCGCGACGGTTGGTCGTTCAGCAACGGCCTGGCCCAGATGGCGCTGGAGGAAGCGGCGTGATGACGGCTCCGACATCGTTGATCCGCGCAGGCTCGGCCATCGAGCGGGCACCGGAGGGCATCGCCTCCGGGCCGTTTTGGGTGGAACATCTCTTCACCGGAGAGCAGGATGGCGACCTCACGGCGATGCGCGCCACCTTCGATCCCGGCATCCGCACGCATTGGCACAGCCATCCGCGCGGGCAGTTGCTTCTCGCCGTCAGCGGCGTTGGCCTGCTGCAGCGGCGAGGCGGGGAGATCGTCGAAATCCGGGCCGGGGACGCAATCTGGTTCCATCCCGGCGAGGAACATTGGCATGGCGCTTCCGAGCGAAGCGTCCTGATCTACGCGAGCATCCAGCCGATGCAGGACGGTGCGGCCGTGCATTGGCTGGAGCCCAGCTGACGCATCCTGCCTTCAAGCCGGATTGTTGTGAATCTTGAAATGCTTGTGATTTCCGTATGTTAGGTCTGGACCCATTCGGGCCGCCTGGCTTTGTCCAGAGGCTGTTACCAATCATGTACGCCATGCATTACGCCATCACGCTCCCGGCCGATTACGACATGGATAACATCCGAGAGCGTATCGCCACCAAGGGCCCGCTCCTGGACGATCTTCCGGGTCTGGGGGTGAAGGCCTATCTGGTCCGCGAAAAAGGAGTCGCCGGCTCCGCCGTCAACCAATACGCCACCTTCTATCTCTGGGCTTCAGCGCAGGGGATGGGAGGGTTCCTTTGGGGTGGGCGCGGCTTTGGCGGCATCGTCTCTTCCTTCGGCAGGCCGCCAGTGCGGCACTGGGCGGGAGCTGCATGCCACCTGGGCAGGCAGGCGCTGTCTGCGGCCAGGAACGCGACGATCAAGGAGGTGGACATCGAGCCCGATGCCGATCCTGCGGCGGCGGTGTCATCCGCTCTTGCTTCTACCGTGCAACGGGCGGGTCAGCCGGAGGTCTGTCTTGCGGCCGTGGCTGTCGATCCCCAGTCCTGGAAGATCGTGACCTTTACGCTATGGGCCGGCGAGCCCTCGGCCGAAAACGAGGCGCGCTATGAGGTCGGGCATATCTCGATGCCGGAGCTCGACGCGATCCTGGGATAGCGGCGGATCGTCCTCAGGCCAGCGCCTCCATCGTCTCCCTGATCGAATCGAGCGACTTAACCGTCGCGTCGGCACCGAGTTCTATGATCTCAGCCGCCTTGTGAAAGTCGAAGGGAGAGATGCGGCCGAGCCGCGGGCCGATCGAGACGTCCGGCGGGTCCCCGGCGAGGCGCGAGCGCGAGATGCGGTCCTGCGTGATGTTGAAGGCTTCCATCATGACCGTATGGATACCGGGCGAGTTGCGCGTCCGCCGCACGGCCGGTTGTGCCGTAAAGCCGAAGCGCCCCCGTACCAGTGATTTCGCCGCGCCGAGTGCTCGGGCGCCGCGGGTGCGACGGCCTGGTATCGGCGGATCGTCATGTTCGGAATCGGCTCCAAACGTATGGATGACGCCGCCGCGGCCGGTGAGCTCGCCATTGAGGTTGACGGCGATCACTGCACGCGCGCCGAGGGCACGAGCGGCCGAGACGGGCACTGGATTGACGAGGGCGCCGTCCATGAGCCAGCGGCCGCCGATGCGAACCGGCTCGAAGATGCCGGGCAGGGCGTAGGAGGCGCGCAGGGCGGTGACGAGATTGCCGCGCGTCAGCCAGATCTCGTGTCCTGGCCCGATCTCCGTCGCGATGGCCGCGAAAGGCATGCGGAGATTCTCGATCTGGATCCCGCTGAGGCCATCCTGCAGCATGCGCGCCAGCTTGGCACCGGAGATCAGCCCGCTGCCGCCGAAGTTGAAATCCAGGAAATTGAGGACCCGGCGCTTGGTCAGGCTGCGCGCCCATTCCTCGATCTCGTCGAGCTTGCCGGCAATGTAGCAGCCGCCGACGACGGCACCGATCGAGGTCCCGGCGATCACATCGACGTCATATCCGGCTTCGCTCAGGACGCGTAGCACACCGATATGGGCAAAGCCGCGCGCGGCGCCCCCGCCCAGCGCCAGGCCGATCACCGGACGCGGAGGCTTGGCAATCTCGTCTTCGGACGGCGGCGGCAGTTCCACGACATTTCCCTGACCCCTCCATGGTAAAGCCTGAAACATGATGAATTCCTGACCGTACAGACGCTGAAAAGAACTAGAGACTATCCAGTCGGTATGAAGCACGCCCGCCTTGTCGAAATGGTGACCGACACCATCATCCACACACAATATCACGTCATTGCCTGGCCGGCTGTTCATCCTAAGGGCTATGGCTTGCCCCGAATCACCTCTTTTTTGTAAGTCAACCGCATGGATGAGACGGAAGATCCGCCGGCGGGCGACGGGATTGAAGCGGTCAACCTGCGCGATGCGCTGGAAGAGCGCTACCTTGCCTATGCGCTCTCCACCATCATGGGCCGGGCCTTGCCGGATGCGCGCGACGGACTCAAGCCCGTGCACCGGCGCATCCTGCACGCAATGCGCCTGCTGCGCCTCGACCCCGACCAGGCCTTCAAGAAATGCGCCCGCGTCGTCGGCGACGTCATCGGTAAGTACCACCCGCATGGCGACCAGGCCGTCTATGATGCGCTGGTGCGCCTCGCGCAGGGGTTTGCGCAGCGCTATCCGCTCGTCGACGGACAGGGCAATTTCGGCAATATCGACGGCGACAACGCCGCTGCCTATCGCTACACCGAAGCACGCCTGACCGATACGGCCATGCTGATCCTGGAGGGGATCAACGAGGACGCGGTGGATTTTCGCGCCACCTACAATGGCGAGGACGAGGAGCCGGTGGTGATGCCCGGCGCCTTTCCGAACCTGCTCGCCAACGGCGCACAGGGCATCGCGGTGGGCATGGCGACCTCGATCCCCCCGCACAATGCCTATGAGCTCTGCCAGGCGGCGCTGCATCTCATCGACAATCCCAAGGCCTCGACCTCCGATCTCCTGCAATTCGTCAAGGGTCCGGATTTTCCTACCGGCGGCATCTGCATCGAGAGCGCGGGCTCGATCGAGGAAAGCTATCGCAGCGGCCGCGGCGGCTTTCGCGTGCGTGCCCGCTGGCACAAGGAGGACCTGGGGCGCGGGACCTGGGTGATCGTCATCACCGAAATTCCGTGGCTCGTGCAGAAAAGCCGGCTTATCGAGAAGCTCGCCGAGCTTCTGGAGGAGCGCAAGCTGCCGCTGGTGGGCGACATCCGGGATGAATCGGCCGAGGATGTGCGCATCGTCATCGAGCCGAAGTCGCGCAATGTCGACGAAGCCGTGCTGATGGAGTCGGTGTTCAAGCTCTCGGAACTCGAGAGCCGTATCCCCCTCAACATGAATGTGCTGGTCGATGGCCAGGTGCCGAGGGTGCTCTCGCTTGGCGAGGCTCTGCAGCAATGGCTGAGCCACCGTCGTGTCGTGCTGATCCGTCGTTCGAAGCATCGCCTGGCCGCCGTCGAAAGGCGCATGGAGGTGCTGGCCGGCTATATCATCGCCTATCTCAACCTCGACGAGGTGATCCGCATCATCCGCTACGAGGACGAGCCCAAGGAAGAGCTCATCAAGGCCTTCGAACTCACCGATGTGCAGGCCGAGGCCATCCTCAACATGCGGCTGCGGAACTTGCGCAAGCTCGAGGAGATGGAGCTTAAGCGGGAGCACGAGGAACTTGCAAAGGAGAAAGAGGGGATCGAAAAGCTCCTCGCCTCCGAAGCTCTTCAATGGAAGACGGTGGGCTGGCAGATCGGCGAGGTCGCCAAGAAGTACGGGCCGGACACGCCGCTCGGCAAGCGCCGGACCGAGATAGATGCATCCAAGGCCGGCAATATCGACCTCTCCACCGTGACGGAGGCGATGGTCGAGCGCGAGCCGATTACCGTCATCGTGTCGGAAAAGGGCTGGATTCGCGCGATGAAGGGCCATCTGAGTGACCTGTCCGGCCTCAGTTTCAAGGCGGACGACCGGCTCAAGCTAGGCTTCCAAACCGAGACCACGGCCAAGCTCCTCGTCATCGCCACCAACGGCAAGGTCTATACGCTCGAGGCTTCCAAGCTGCCTGGTGGACGCAGCATGGGCGAGCCCATCCGTCTGATGGTGGATATCGACGAGGGGGCCGACGTACTCGACGTCTTCGCCTACCAGGGAGGCCGCAAGCTGCTAATCTCGGCGACGGACGGGCGGGGTTTCGTGGTGCTGGAGGACGACATCCTCGCCAATACGCGCAAGGGCAAGTCCGTTCTCAATGTCGATGCGCTGGCCGAAGCCAAGGTCATCGTGCCGGTGGTGGGAGACATGGTGGCCGTTATCGGCGAGAACCGGAAAATGCTGGTCTTCCCGCTGCACCAAATACCGGAGATGTCGAGGGGCAGGGGCGTCCGGCTTCAGAAGTACAAGGATGGCGGTCTTTCCGACATTCGCGTTTTCGACAAGGCCCAGGGATTGACCTGGACCGATTCCTCCGACCGCACCTGGACGGTGACGGACCTCGTGGAATGGACCGGGAACCGTGCCGACGCCGGCCGCCTTCCGCCAAAGGGCTTCCCGAAGAACAACAGGTTCACGGGCAAGTAAGGGTTGCCGTGACACTCGTTGTCGCCTCGGCCGGCTGGCAGCACGTGAGGGCCAGACAGCAGGGAATCACGTTCATCCTGAACCCATGGTGAATAAGTCGTAAAAAAATAGCGGCTTTGTGCCGCTGTCTCTGCCACAATTATGCCCGTCGTCTCCAAGATCGTATTCACACTCTGCCTTGTTTGCGCAAGGGCAACCGGACGCTGGCGCCGGGAAATATGGATTGCATGATGACGGTCAGACTGAAGTTCTTGTTGCCCCTGGCGGCATTGCTCGCGCTGGGTGGGGCGGCGCAGGCCCAGGATTGGGCGTATCCGCGCGGTTATGTCGATATTCCCGACGATGGCGGAGTTTACCAGCCGCGTGGGTCGCATTATTGGCAGGAGCCGCCGGCGGATTATCGCGCGGACCGCCAACTGGACTATCCCTACGACTATCGCGACGATCCCAACGGCTATTACGGCGATGAGGATGGCGATTTCCAGGGTAGGCGTCGGTCCAGCCAACAGCAGAACGCGTCGATCGATCCCGATCAGATCGCTCCGAATTTCGATTCCGGCACCAAGGATGACGAGCAGGCCTCGCTCCTTAAATCGCCGATCCAGCGTACCGTCGTGCCCTTTTCCGGCTATGCGCCCGGTACGATCGTGATTTCCACCAAGGAGCGGCGGCTTTACTACGTGCTCGATGACGGCACGTCGGCGCTGAAATACGGGATCGGAGTCGGCAAGCAGGGATTCTCCTGGAAGGGCACGCAGACCGTCAGCCGCAAGCGCGAGTGGCCGGACTGGACGCCGCCCAAGGAGATGATCGCGCGCCGCCCGGAACTGCCCGATCACATGGACGGCGGGCTCAATAATCCGCTCGGAGCCAGGGCGCTCTATCTCGGCGATACGCTCTATCGCATTCACGGAACCAATGAGCCGAAGTCCATCGGCAAGGCCGTCTCGTCCGGCTGCATCCGCATGGCCAATCCCGACGTGATGGACCTTTACAACCGGGTCGGCGTCGGCACGACCGTGGTCGTGCTGTAGCCGGGAAAGCGGGCGCCGCTCCATCCCCGAAGCGGTATGGCTCCCGGAGGGCGCGCGTTATATCCTCATTCGGTGCTGTTTCAAGGGCGGGCCATGTGTCCGCGCTCCCAGGATGACGATACCGAACCTGATCACCATCTTCCGACTCTGTCTCGTGCCGCTGGCGGTGTGGTGCATCGGCGCGGGCGCGTGGGGCTGGGCGTTCGCCGCTTTCCTGATCGCCGGCCTGTCCGACGGAATCGACGGCTACATCGCCAAGCATTTCAACATGCGTAGCGAACTAGGGGCCGTGCTGGATCCTCTTGCGGACAAGGCGCTACTGGTTTCCGTTTTCGTGACGTTGGGCATCGTCGGCGTCGTGCCGCTCTGGCTCGTGATCCTGGCCGTCTTCCGCGACCTGATGATCATCGGCGCGGTTCTCGTCGCCTGGGTCATGGACCGGCCGATGACGATCGCTCCCCTGCGGCTTTCCAAGGTCAACACGGCCGCGCAGATCGCCTTCGTCGTTTTGGTGCTCTTCGCCAAGGGGACGGGCTGGGCCTTTCCCTTCCTCGTCGAGGTGGGCAGCATCGTCGTCGCGGCCTTGACCATTGCCTCCGCTGCCGCCTATGTGCGCCAGTGGCTCAACCATATGGCGAGCTGACGGCGGATCGGGTTGAAGGTTCGGGGAGTATGGCATGAGCTTTCAACGGCAGATCTATTTCTGGTTGGGTGCGCTGGCGCTGTTCATCGCGCTGGTCTGGCTGCTGCAGAGCATGCTCTTTCCCTTCATAGGCGGATTGGCGATCGCTTATTTTCTCGATCCCATCGCCGACAGGCTGGAGCGCCTTGGCCTGCCGCGCTGGGCCGCCGCCTCCGTGATCCTGCTGTGCTTCATCCTGATCTTCGTGCTCGCGATACTCCTGCTCGTGCCGGTGCTGGGCAGCCAGTTCAACGGCCTGCGCGAGCGCCTGCCGACCTATGTCTCCTCCCTGCAGCGTATTCTGGCCGAGCTCAATCAAGGATGGCTCGGCAGCCTGGTGGGAGACCGGATCCAGGATATCCAGAAGTCCCTGGGCGATTATGTGGGGCAGGGCGCCGCCCTTCTCGGCAGTTTCCTCTCCTCGATCTGGTCCGGCGGGCAGGCGGTGATCGGCGTGGTCAGCGCCTTGATCGTCACGCCGGTGGTGGCCTTCTACATCCTGCTCGACTGGGACCATATGATCGCCAGGGTCGACAGCTGGCTGCCGCGCGACCATGCCGAGTCCATCCGCGGCATCTTCCGCGATATCGATCGCGCGATCGCGGGCTTCGTGCGCGGGCAGGCCACCGTCTGCGTGCTGCTCGGCCTGTTCTACGGCTCCTGCCTGACCTTCATAGGCGTGAGCTTCGGCTTCCTGATCGGGCTGTGCACGGGCCTGGCCTCCTTCATTCCCTATGTCGGATCCATTCTCGGCTTCGTCGTCACGGTCGCGGTGGCGTTGGTGCAGGTCTGGCCGGATTGGCACCTGCCCGTCTATGTCGCCATCATCTTCGGCCTCGGCCAGGTGCTGGAGGGCTACGTGCTTTCCCCGCGCCTGGTGGGCGGATCGGTCGGCCTGCATCCGGTCTGGCTGATGTTCTCGCTGCTGGCGGCCGGTAGCCTTTTCGGCTTCATCGGCCTGCTCGTGGCCGTGCCGGTCGCTGCCGCGATCGGCGTGCTCGTGCGCTTCGCGCTTGGCCGCTATCTCGCAAGCCCCTATTATACCGGTCACATCGCTTCGCCGCCGCCGGAACATCCGCGATGACCGCTCCTCGGCAATTGGCGCTCGACCTGCCGCCGCTGACCTCGTTCAGCCGCGAGGACTTTCTTGTCTCGCCATCCAACGAGGCAGCCTATGCCTTCATCGAGCGCTGGCCCGATTGGCCCGCCAGGCGCACGCTCCTGATCGGACCGAGAGGTTCGGGCAAAAGCCATCTTGCCGCGATCTGGTCGGACATGGCCGGCGCCATTACGATGCCGGCCGGCATGCTGGCCGAGGCGAGTGTGCCGGGACTGGTGGCCCGGAAGGCTGTCGTGATCGAGGATGCCGGAGCCGGCATTGATGAGAGGGCGCTCTTCCATCTCCTCAACCTCGTCGGCGAGACGGGATCCTCACTGCTGGTTACCGCCAACCAGCCGCCCGACCGCTGGTCCCTGAGCCTGCCCGATCTCGTATCCCGCCTTCGAGCCATGACGGTGCTCACCATCGACACGCCGGACGACGACCTGTTCCGCATGCTGCTGGTGAAACTCTTCCTCGACCGCCAGCTCATCGTCGACTCAAGCGTGGTGGATTTCCTGGTCAGGCGCATCGAGCGTTCCTTCGAGGCGGCACGGAGCGCCGTCGCGGTGCTCGATCGCGAGGGCCTGTCGCGCGGGCGGCGCATCACCCGCGCGCTGGCCGGAGAGCTGCTGGAGGAAGTTCTTGCACAATCGAATGAAAATGAGTGACCCTGCGCCGTCCCGTTTGTGACAGTACTGTCACAAAGGCGGCGTAGAGCGACAGCGAACGGCGCGGGCCATGATCAGCGAGACAGATTCGGCAGAGGAAGTTGTGATGCGGACCGAGGAGACGCAGGACGAGCTACGTGAGGTCGCGATCGAGAACGCGATCGCCCTGCGGACCAGCCCGGATCGCTTCATCAACCGCGAACTGTCCTGGCTGCAGTTCAATCGCCGGGTTCTCGAAGAGGCATCGAACAAGAGCCATCCGCTGCTGGAGCAACTGCGTTTCCTGTCGATCTCCGCCAACAACCTTGACGAGTTCTTCATGGTGCGTGTCGCGGGCCTGATCGGCCAGGTTCGCGAAGGCGTGACTGCGCGCAGCCCCGACGGGCTGTCGCCCGCCGAACAGCTCGTGAAGATCGGCGAGGGTGTGTCGCGTCTCGCCTCCGACCAGCAGAAGCGCTGGAACGAGTTGCGCGACGACCTGCTGCTCGAAGGCATCGTGATCACCGAGCCGAAGGATCTCTCGAAGGCGGAGCGAGCTTGGCTCGACGATTATTTCCTCAGCTATATCTTCCCTATCCTCACGCCGCTGGCGGTCGATCCCGCCCATCCGTTCCCCTTCATTCCCAATCTCGGCTTTACCATCGCCCTGCAGCTCAAGCGCGTAAGCGACGGCCGGGTACTGAATGCGTTGATCCGCGCGCCGAACAAGGTCGAACGCTTCATCCGCCTGCCGGATTTCGCGGAGACGGGCGCCGCCCGCTACATCACGCTCGAAAACCTCGCGGTGCTGTTCATCGGCAAGCTCTTCCCCGGTTATACGGTCAAGGGGCAGGGTTCGTTCCGTGTCGTCCGCGACTCCGATCTCGAGGTGGAGGAAGAGGCGGAAGACCTCGTCCTGCTGTTCGAAACCGCCCTCAAACAGCGGCGGCGCGGCGTGGTGATCCGCCTCGAGATCGAGGCCGGCATGCCCGAAAGCATCCGCCAGTTCGTTACCGAGGAGCTCGATGTCGCCGACGATGCGGTCTTCCAGGTCGAGGGTATGCTGGCGCTCAACGAGCTCTCGCAACTGGTGGCCCTGGATCGGCCTGACCTGAAGTTCAAGCCCTACACGCCGCGTTCGCCCGAACGTATCCGGGATCACGGCTCGGACGCATTCGCTGCCATCCGGCAGAAGGACATCGTGGTGCATCACCCCTACGAATCCTTCGATGTGGTGGTCCAGTTTCTCTACCAGGCGGCGCGGGATCCCAATGTGGTCGCCATCAAGCAGACGCTCTACCGCACATCCTCGAACAGTCCGATCGTCAAGGCGCTGGCGGAAGCGGCCGAGGCCGGCAAGTCCGTCACCGCCTTGGTGGAACTGAAGGCCCGCTTCGACGAAGAGGCGAATATCCGCTGGGCGCGGGATTTGGAGCGGGCGGGCGTACAGGTGGTGTTCGGCTTCATCGAGTTGAAGACGCATGCCAAGCTCTCCCTGGTGGTCCGCCGCGAGATGGGACAGCTCGTTTCCTATTGCCATGTGGGGACCGGCAACTATCATCCGATCACGGCGCGCATCTACACGGACCTGTCGTTCTTCACGGCCGATCCGGTGATCGGCCGGGACGTCTCCCGCATCTTCAACTTCATCACCGGCTACGCCGAGCCGGCTGCGCTGGAGCGCATGGCGGTATCGCCGGTTTCGTTGAAGCAGCGTATCCTCGACCATATTTCCGCCGAGATGGAGCATGCCAAGGCCGGGCGTCCTGCCGCGATCTGGTTTAAATGCAATGCGCTCGTCGATCCGATGATCGTCGACGCGCTTTACGCGGCGAGCCAGGCCGGTGTGCAGATCGATCTCGTCGTGCGCGGCATCTGCTGCCTGAGGCCGGGCGTCCCCGGGCTTTCGGACAATATCCGGGTAAAGTCGATCGTAGGGCGCTTCCTCGAGCATGGCCGCATCTATGCATTCGGGGGAGGGCACGGGTTGCCGCACCAGAAAGCGGTAATTTATATTTCCTCCGCCGATCTGATGGAGCGCAATCTGGACCGCCGCGTCGAGGCGCTCTGTCCGATTTTGAATCCCACCGTGCACGAGCAGGTGCTGGATCAGATCATGATCGCCAATCTTATCGACAACCAACAGAGCTGGCGCATCTTGCCCGACGGTTCCGCGGAACGCATAGTTCCCCTACCGGATGAGGAACCGTTCAATGCGCATAAGTATTTCATGACAAATCCCAGCCTATCGGGACGAGGCAAGTCTCTTGAACATAATTCACCCAGAACTCTCCTCAGCCGGCGGCGCTGACATGCCGGATACCGCGGCTACCCAGGCACGGCCTTCGGGCACGCAGATGGCCAGGCCGGGCCAGCCGGGCTTTGCCCAGGGACGCATCTGCCAGGGGCCGCCGATCGCCACGATCGACATCGGCTCCAATTCGGTGCGTCTCGTCGTGTACGAGGGGCTGACGCGCAGCCCGACATCGATCTTCAACGAGAAGGTCCTCGCCGGCCTTGGCCGCGGCGTCATGATGACCCGGCGTCTCGATCCGGCGGCCGTCGCCAAGGCCTATGCAGCGCTGGTGCGTTTCCGGGCGCTCTGCGATACCATGGGCGTCAAGGAGCTCTATGTCCTCGCCACTGCCGCCGCGCGCGATGCCGATGACGGCGAGGAGTTCATCGCCCGCGCCAGCGAGATCTGCCGCACGCAGATCGAGGTCATCTCCGGCAAGAGGGAAGCGCGCCTTTCGGCCTATGGCGTGATTTCCGGCTTCCATATGCCGGATGGCGTCGTCGGCGACATGGGCGGCGGTTCGCTGGAACTGATCGACGTGCATGGCCACCGGGCCGGTGCCGGCATGACGACGCCCCTCGGCGGCCTGGCCCTGCAGGACGCCTCGGTCCAGAACATCCGCAAGGCCTCGAAAATCGCGCAGGATTGGCTGGAAAAGGCCGAGCCGCTGCGGATGCTGAAGGATCGCAGCTTCTACGCGGTCGGCGGCACCTGGCGCTCGCTCGCCAAGCTTCACATGATGCAGCTCGGCTATCCCCTCCATATCATGCACGGCTACAGCGTCCCCGCCAGGGAGATGCTCGACTTCTGCAAGCTGGTCATGCGCGTGGACAATACGACGCTGATCGGTAACGAGACGGTATCGGCGGGCCGCCTGCCGCTGCTCGCCTACGGCGCGGCTGTGCTCGCGGAGATCATCAAGATCGGCAAGCCCCGCGAGATCGTCATCTCGGCCCAGGGTGTGCGGGAGGGCCTGCTTTATTCGCTGCTGAGCGAGGAGGATCGCAAGCTCGATCCGCTCATCACAGCGGCTCGCGAGCTGAATATACTGCGTTCGCGCTCGCCCCAGCACGGCGAGGAACTCGTGCGTTGGGGCGATCGCTTCATGTCGTCGACCAATATCGACGAAACGGCGGACGAGCGGCGCCAGCGCCATGCTGCCTGCCTGGTCGCCGACATAGGCTGGCGCGCCCATCCCGATTATCGAGGCGAGCAGAGCCTCAACATTATCGCCAACGCGGCCTTCGTGGGCATCGACCATCGGGGTCGTGCCTATATGGCGGTTGCCAATTTCTTCCGCCATGTCGGCCTGAACGACGACGAGCTTTCGCCGCGTATCCGCGAGATCGCGACGACGCGCATCCTCGACCGGGCGCGCATCCTCGGCGGCCTGCTGCGGGTGGGCTACATCCTCTCGGCCTCGATGCCAGGCGTGCTGCCGCGCGCTCCGCTCCATGTCAGCCACGGCAAGCTGCTGCTCGACATTCCCAGGGACCTCGAGGGTCTTGCGGGCGAGCGCCTTGCAACCCGCCTGAAGGCTCTCGGCCGCCTGATCGGCCGCGAGCCGCTTGTGCGCATCACGGATCCCGTGGACGTGGCGGCGGAATAGGGCCTCGAGCGCCGACGCACTCGCCCGCTCTTGAAGCGATGGCAACGGCGCGTTCAATTTTCGGACGAAATCGTCGCGAAATGCCGGAAGTTGCCGTGTGTCCGGCTGGGCTAACTGCCCGGCGCGGCGGTTTTTCGGTCAGTTGTAACGGCTCAGTGCGAGGTCGCCGACCTCGATGTCCGGCTTGCGGCCGCTGGCGATGTCGGCGATCACCTGGCCCGAGCCGCAGGCCATGGTCCAGCCGAGCGTACCGTGGCCGGTATTAAGCAGCAGGTTGGAAAAGCGCGTCTTGCCGATCACCGGGGTTCCGTCGGGTGTCATCGGGCGGAGCCCAGACCAGAAGGTCGCCGCGTCCAGATTGCCCGCGCCGCCAAAGAGGTCCGTCACCGATTGCGCCAGCGTATCGCGGCGAGGCGGCGGCAGATCCTTGCTGAAGCCGGAGATCTCTGCCATGCCGCCGACACGGATACGGTCGCCAAGGCGAGTGATGGCGATCTTGTAGGTCTCATCCATGATGGTGGATACGGGCGCCCGGCTCTCGTCGACGATGGGGATCGTGAGCGAGTAGCCCTTTACCGGGTAGACGGGCACCTGCAGGCCGAGCGGCTTCACGAGCGCCGGCGTGTAGCTACCGAAGGCGGCGATGTAGATATCGGCCTGCTCGAGACCTGCTGCCGTCTGCACACCTTCGATGCGATCTGACGTGAAGCGCAACTGCTGCACATGCGTATCGTACCGGAACTGTACGCCGAGCTCCTTCGCCAGCTCCGTAAGGGCGACGGTGAACTTGTAGCAGTCACCGGTCTCGTCATTGGGCAGGCGCAGGCCGCCGCAGATCAACTCCCGCACTTTGGCCAGGGCCGGCTCGGACGCGATGCAGCCGTCGGGATCGAGCACCTCGAAGGGGACGCCGTCGCGTTTCAGGACCTCGACATCCTTGCCGATGCCGTCGAGTTGCTTCTGGGTGCGGAAGAGCTGGAGCGTACCCTGCATGCGCTCGTCATAGCGAAGGCCGGTCGCGGCGCGCAGTTCGATGAGCTTGTCGCGGCTGTATTCGGCGAGGCGAACCATTCGCCCCTTGTTCACGGCGTAGCGCTCCGCCGTGCAGTTCAGCAGCATCTGCCAGACCCATGCCACCATCGCCGGGTCGGCCTTGGGGCGCAGGATCAGCGGCGCATGTTTCATAAGGAGCCAGCGTATCGCCTTCTGTGGAATGCCCGGCGCCGCCCACGGAGAAGCATAGCCCGGCGAAACCTCGCCGGCATTGGCGAAGCTGGTTTCTAGGGCAGGACCGCTCTGGCGGTCCAAGACCACGACCTCGTGCCCGGCCTTGGCGAGATAATAGGCGGAGGTAACCCCGATTACGCCGCTTCCGAGAATCGCGACCTTCATGAAGACCTCAAATTCCTAATGCCCACCGAATGCCTTGCCGCCGAATCTGTTGCACTGCAGCATTCCAGGCATCGGTATCACAAACGGGTACGGTGCCGCTATCGGTTGATCGCGGTCACCTTGCCTCTTTCGATCGCCAGCGCGAGCTTGCCCTGCTTGAGCGCGAGTGCCTTTTCCCCGAAAAGCTCGCGGCGCCAGCCATGGAGGGCAGGGACTTCGGCCTCGTCGTTGTCGGCGATGAGGTCCAGGTCGTCGGTGGTGGCGATGACCTTGGCGGCCACGCCCTGGCTTTCCGCGACCATCTTCAGCAGGACCTTGAGGAGCTCGACCGTGGCGCCGGCGCCGTTGCTGGCGATGCGGGGAGGAGCGACACGGGGGAGGGTGGATGGATCGCGTGCCAATCCCGCCTTCACGGCCTCGATCAGTTCGAGGCCGGGGCGCGAACGCTCCCATCCCTTGGGAATCATGCGGATCGAAGAGAGTTTCTCAGGCGTGTCGGGCGCCTGGAGCGCGACCTCGGTGAGGGCGTCGTCCTTGAGCACGCGCGAGCGCGGCACGTTCTTCGACTGCGCCTCGCGTTCGCGCCACGCCGCCGCCTCGATGAGCACCGCGAGATCGCGTGGCTTGCGTACCCGGCCGCCGACGCGTCGCCATGCATCTTCAGGCGCCTGTCGATAGGTATCGGGCGATGTCAGCACCGACATCTCGTCGAGCACCCAATGCGTTCTCTTGCGCTTTTCCAACTGGGCGGCAAGCTTGAGGTAGACGTCACGAAGATGAGTGACGTCGGAGACCGCATAGTTGACCTGCGCCACCGTGAGAGGTCGCTTCGACCAGTCCGTGAAGCGGGACGACTTGTCGATATGCGCGTTGGTCACGCGCTGGACCAACTGGTCGTAGGCGATGGAGTCGCCATAGCCGAGCACCATGGCGGCGACCTGCGTGTCGAAGACAGGCGTTGGAATGAAGCCGGCAAGATGCCAGACGATCTCAATGTCCTGACGGGCGGCGTGGAAGACCTTGAGCACCTTTTCGTTGCGCAGGAGCTCGAAGAGCGGCACGAGCTCGATTCCGTCGGCGAGCGCATCGATGACAACGGCCTCCTCGCGGCTTGCAACCTGTACGACGCAGAGTTTCGGCCAGAACGTCGTCTCGCGCAGGAATTCGGTATCGACGGTCACGAAGTCATGCGAAGCGAAGCGGCTGCAGGCTTCGGAAAGCGCTTCGGTGGTGGTGATGATGGGAACGGACGCTGATGAAGATTGTGGCATAATCATGCTTATCGACCAGCGGAGGCGCCAACGCAAGGTTGGGCAGCACACAACCCCTTGATACAAGGGCGGATGCTCGGGAATTTCACATCCGTTCCTGTCCGCGGGGCGGTGAATTCTTCCCCGAGCCTTGACGGCGGTGGGGGCGTTGGGGTCTATGGCCGGAAACATGACCCTGAAAGATACTTCGATGCACCGTTACCGCTCGCATACCTGCGCCGATCTTCGCTCCGAGCACGTCGGGCAGGACGTGAGGCTCTCCGGCTGGTGCCACCGCATTCGCGACCATGGCGGCCTGCTTTTCATCGACCTGCGCGATCACTATGGCCTGACGCAATGCGTGGTGGACCCCGATTCCCCGGCGTTCAAGACGGCCGAAACCCTGCGCTCCGAATGGGTGGTGCGCATCGACGGCGGTGCGCGCAGGCGGCCCGAGGGCACCGAGAATCCTGAAATGCCGACCGGCCTCGTCGAGGTCTATGTCCGGGAGATCGAGGTGCTGGGCCAGGCAGCGGAATTGCCCCTGCCGGTGTTCGGCGAGCAGGACTACCCCGAGGAGACGCGGCTCAAGTATCGCTTCCTCGATCTGCGCCGCGAACGCATCCATAACAACATCATGCTGCGCGGCAAGGTCGTCGATTCCATGCGCACCCGCATGAAGGCGGCGGGCTTCAACGAATTCCAGACGCCGATCCTCACGGCTTCCTCGCCCGAAGGCGCGCGCGACTTCCTCGTGCCCTCGCGCATCCATCCCGGCAAGTTCTACGCCCTGCCGCAGGCGCCGCAGCAATACAAGCAGCTCCTGATGATGGCCGGCTTCGACCGCTACTTCCAGATCGCGCCCTGCTTCCGTGACGAAGATCCCCGCGCCGATCGGCTTCCGGGCGAATTCTACCAGCTCGACCTCGAAATGAGCTTCGTCACCCAGGAAGACGTCTTCGAGACGATGGAGCCGGTGATCACGGGCGTGTTCGAGGAATTCGCCAAGGGCAAGAAGGTCACCAAAGGCTGGCCGCGTATTCCCTATGCCGAGGCGATCCGCAAATACGGTTCCGACAAGCCGGACCTGCGCAACCCCTTGGTGATGCAGGACGTTTCCGAGCATTATCGCGGTTCGGGCTTCAAGGTTTTCGCGCGCCTTCTGGAAGATCCCGCCAACCAGGTCTGGGCGATCCCGGCGCCGGGCGGCGGGCAGCGCACCTTCGCGGACCGCATGAACTCCTGGGCGCAGAGCGAGGGCCAGCCCGGCCTCGGCTATATCCTGTTCTTCGACAAGGCTGCTGACGAGACAACCCAGAAGGCCACTCCTGGCGCGACGGGTATCGGAGCGCGCGGGCCGATCGCCAACAATATCGGGCCGGAGCGGGCCGAGGCGATCCGCACGCAGCTTGGCCTGACGGCGGGCGATGCGGCCTTCTTCGTCGCCGGTGCCCCGGACAAGTTCTACAAATTCGCCGGCATGGCGCGCACCAAGGTTGGCACCGACCTCAAGCTGATCGACGAGAACGCGATCGAACTCGCCTGGATCGTCGATTTCCCGATGTATGAGTGGAACGAGGACGAGAAGAAGGTCGACTTCTCCCACAATCCGTTCTCCATGCCGCAGGGCGGGCTGGAAGCACTCAAGAGCCAGGACCCGCTGACGCTCAAGGCTTTCCAGTACGATATCGCCTGCAACGGCTTCGAGATCGCCTCGGGCGGCATCCGCAATCACAAGCCGGAAGCGATGGTGAAGGCTTTCGAGATCGCCGGCTACGGCGAGGAAACCGTGATCGAGCGTTTCGGCGGCATGTATCGCGCCTTCCAGTATGGCGCGCCGCCCCATGGCGGCATGGCGGCCGGCGTCGATCGCATCGTCATGCTGCTGGCGGGCGAGCAGAACCTGCGTGAGGTTGCCCTGTTCCCGATGAACCAGCGCGCCGAGGACATTCTGATGGGCGCTCCTTCGGAAGCAACCCCCAAGCAGTTGCGCGAACTGCATATTCGTTTGAATGTGCAGGAAAAATAGGTCTCTCGCCTCCACCGGGACTATGGCGTGTGACAGCGAGACGAGCATAAGAAGACGTGGCGGGTTCCCCTCAGGGAGCCCGCTCGCACAACAGGATGGAAAACTCCATGTCCGATGGCCAGTCCGGCGCGACGTCTCCCGCAACGCCAAGCGCCTCGACCATGTCCGAGGATCTGCGCACGGGGGCGCTGATCTACCACCGCCACCCGCGGCCCGGCAAGCTGGAGATCCAGGCCACCAAGCCTCTCGGCAACCAGCGCGACCTGGCCCTGGCCTATTCGCCGGGCGTGGCCGCGGCCTGTGAGGCGATCCATGCCGATGCGCGGGAGGCCGCGAACCTCACGGCCCGCGCCAATCTCGTCGCCGTCGTATCGAACGGCACGGCCGTGCTCGGCCTTGGCGACATCGGCCCGCTGGCCTCGAAGCCGGTGATGGAGGGCAAGGCCGTCCTGTTCAAGAAATTCGCCGGCATCGACGTCTTCGACATCGAGATCGCGCCGAAGAACGTCGATGAGATCGTCACGGTGGTAGCGGCTCTCGAACCTACCTTCGGCGGCATCAATCTCGAAGACATCAAGGCGCCTGAGTGTTTCGAGGTCGAGCGCCTGCTTCGCGAGCGCATGTCGATCCCGGTCTTCCACGACGACCAGCATGGCACGGCGATCATCGTCGGCGCAGCGGTGCGCAACGGGTTAGAACTGGCCGGCAAGTCGATCGCCGATGTGAAGATCGTGGCATCGGGAGCGGGGGCGGCGGCGCTTGCCTGCCTCAACCTCCTGGTTTCGCTCGGCGCCAGGCGCGAGAACATCTACGTCTCGGACATCAAGGGCGTGGTCTACAAGGGTCGCACCGAGCTGATGGACCCCTGGAAGGAACCCTACGCGCAGGAGACCTCGGCCCGAACCCTTGGCGAGATCATCGAGGGTGCGGATGTCTTCCTCGGCCTGTCGGCCGGCGGCGTGCTGAAGCCTGAAATGGTGGCCAGCATGGCGCCACGCCCGCTGATCATGGCGCTCGCCAATCCTTTCCCGGAGATCATGCCGGAACTCGCCAAGCAGGTGCGCCCCGATGCGATGATCTGCACCGGCCGGTCCGATTTCGCGAACCAGGTCAACAACGTCCTTTGCTTCCCCTACATCTTCCGGGGAGCGCTGGATTGCGGCGCCACGACCATCAACGAGGAAATGAAGCACGCAGCTGTCGAAGCGATCGCGGCGCTCGCCCGGGAGACGCCGTCCGATGTGGTCGCCCGTGCCTACGGAGGCGAGACGCGCCGCTTCGGCGCGGAGTCGCTCATTCCCTCGCCCTTCGATCCCCGCCTGATCCTGCGCATCGCGCCAGCCGTGGCGCGCGCCGCCAACGAGACGGGCGTCGCCACCCGGCCGATCATCGATCTCGAGGCCTATGCCGAGAGCCTGACACGCTTCGTCTTCCGCTCCGGTTTCCTGATGAAGCCTCTCTTCACGGCGGCCAAGGCCGATCCGAAGCGCGTGGTCTATGCAGAGGGCGAGGATGAGCGTGTGTTGCGTGCGGCGCAGGTCGTCCTGGAGGAGGGGCTCGCCAAGCCGATCCTGATCGGTCGTCCTTCGGTCATCGAGACACGCATCCAGCGCTTCGGGCTCACCATCCGGGCCGGGCGGGACTTCGAGGTCATCGATCCCGCGGACGATCCTCGCTACAAGGATTACTGGTCGCTCTACCACCATCTCGCCGGCCGCGGCGGCGTCACGCCCGATACGGCCCGCACCATCGTGCGCTCCAACACCTCGGTCATCGCCTCGCTGGCGCTGCATCGCGGCGATGCCGATGCGATGATCTGCGGCCTGGAAGGCGCCTATATGCGGCACCTGCGCTATGTCAGGCAGATCATCGGCCTGGCGCCCGGCGTGCGCGATTATTCGGCCCTGTCGCTCGCGCTGACGGCGAAGGGAGCGTATTTCATCTGCGATACGCAGGTGAAGCCCGATCCCTGTCCCGAGGAAATCGCGGAGATGGCCATCCTGGCGGCGGAGCATGTGCGCCGTTTCGGTCTCGATCCCAAGATCGCGCTGCTGTCGCATTCCGATTTCGGCACCTACGATACCGAGTCCGCCCGCAAGATGCGCGGAGCGCTCGACATCATTACTCAATTGCGGCCGGACCTCGAGGCGGATGGCGAGATGCAGGCGGATACGGCGCTGTCGGAATCCCTGCGTGACCTCAAGCTGAGTTCCTCCCGCCTGCGCGGCGAGGCCAATGTGCTGGTGATGCCCAATCTCGACGCCGCCAACATTGCCTTCCAGCTCACCCGCATGCTCGCCGATGCCCTGCCCGTGGGGCCGATCCTGATCGGCGCCGCCAAGCCGGCCCACATTCTCAACCGTGCCATCACGGTACGGGGGGTGGTGAACATGACGGCGGTCGCTGTTGCGGAAGCACAGGCCGCCCAGGGCTGAGATCGGCGCCTCGTCTCCGGTAGCGCTTCCTGCGCGGGCAATCAGTCTGCCCGCGCGTCCACGGTGACGTTGTTCCTGATCTGGTCGAGCAGCCGGTCGGCCCCGCCGAGCACCAAGGGGGCAAGGGAGATCGGCCTCTTCGCATGCATGTCGATCCGCAGGCGAGCAGGATCGGCGAGGAACAGTTCGAGCGCGGCCGATATTTTCTCCGCATTCACGGCGCCGAGCAGCCCCGTCATCCTGGCAGACGCTAGCGCGGCGAGTCCCTTCGGCAGTTGCTGAACATCCACATTGTTTTCGTGGGCTGAAATGTCGAGCATCTTGCGGACGCTGCCCCGCTCATCCAGCCCGAGCGAAAGGCTGCGGATATCGGCGGACAGCAGCGCCGCATAAGAGCCGGCTGGATCCAGAAATACACTCTTAGGCACATTTCCGAGCCTGCCGTCGACGGACAGCTTCGCGAATTGCTCGATCTCTGCCGATGTTGGCCCCAAGGCAAGGGTTCCGTCTGCCTCGTTCCATGCAAGATCGGCATCGGCATTGATGACGATCGTATCGATGCCGAGCTTCCTGAAGGTTTCCCGTCCTCCCGCATCGTTCAAGGTCCGTGCCTGCCCCGAGAGGCCCTTGAGATGGAGGCTCAGCCGGGAGGGCAGCAGGCCCGTCCATTGTGGAGCGTCCAGAGTAAAGCCTTCGATGCGGATCGGCCCCTGATCGGCGGTCTCGCCGCTGAAATCGCTCAAGGCGAAGCCGGCTGCGCGCAATTGAGGATAGTCCGCCAGGGAGATTGCCTTCGGAGGCGTGCCGGCCTCGATGGCGTCGAGGAACTTGTCGAGGTTCCCGACATTGAGGCCCCGCAGGGATACGGATCCCATCGTGAAGGGCTGGTTGTCATCTTTCGACACGCCCGCGAGATCACCGAGGCGGATCTCGCCGACGCCGCTTGCCGAGATGGATTCGATCCGCATCAAGCCGGCGGAGACGGGCTGCTCCTCGTTGCTCCTTATGTCCAGGCCTTCGAGCATGATGCTGTCCAGGGAAAAGGCTGGCGCAACGGCCCTGATGAGGCGGACGATTTCCGCGGGATGTCCGTCCGCATAGGAGGGGTTGGCGCCCAATTGCCCGAGCGTGGCAGCTATTTCCGACGGCTTGCCGCCGGGAGGCGCAAGCTTCAAGCCGGAAATGGTGACTTTCCTGACATCGCTGGTGCCGTCGGGCTCGACGAAATGAAGATCCCCGATCTCGAAGGTATCCCACACCGTCTTCAGGCCGGGCGCCGCCTTCGCCGCGCGTATATCGTCGAGCCAGTTCGCATAGGGGCGGAAGTCCGCACCCGTGACAAGCAGGCGGCTCAGCGCAAGCTGCACGCGGCCGTCGCGAAGACCGGTGATACGTCCGGTCGCGACGCTGTCGAGCTTGCCGCTGTCCAGGCCCGTCAACACGACGTCGCGGTATTCGGCATTGCGGTCATCGGTCTTGAACCGGATCTCGGGAATCTCGATACGTCCGGCCTTGATCGCCAGAAGCATGTCGACAATCGGCGGAAGTCTGCCAGGGGCACCGGCAGCCGATAGCGATGCTTCGTCCGGGACGAAGCCGGTTATGGCATGGAGCGAGGCATGGGGAATCTCAATTGCGGCGTGGTCGCTGCCTGCCAAATTGAGAGTAGCTCCCTCGATCTCAGCGTCGCTAGCCGCAAATTGGCCGTTCCCGCGCTTGACGGCCTTCAGGGTGAGATGCGCGACATGGATGGACAAGCCGTTGGAGGAAATGTCGACATTGTCGAGGACGCTCGTTCCCGAAGCTTCGTCCGAGGACGTCGTGCCGATGACAAGGCCTGGCTCTCGGGCAGGGCCGGTATCCTGAGCATGGGCGCCGCCAGCCACGGCCAGGGAGAGCAGGGCGGGAACGATCCGCTTTCGCAATGCCGTATGAAAGGAAGGCGAACCGGCGAGGCGCGGCAGGCGAATCATCTGTTGTCCTTGTCGAGGCGGAGAAGGCGATCGAGCCGGCTGTAGATCGAAATTTGCGCCGCGCGAGTCAACCCGCGAACCTGCACTCCGATCCGCGATCGCTCACCTCAACCCAGCATCTCGGCCAGACCACGAACCGTATTCCAGTTTCGGAGCGTTCCCGCGCCCAGCCGCCGGGTGGATAGGGCACCAAGCAGGCGGGATTGGCTGGGGCGGTCGTGGAAGGAGACCCACAGGTCGCCGTTTACGATCTGGAGCAGTTCCGCCGGTGCGCGATAGGGTTCCAATATCCCGCTCGCCTCGGCGGGCAACGGCGTCCGCATGACGCGCAGCAAGACGAGGCTGCCGTCACGCTCGGACGCTTCGGAAAAGGGATTGGCAGCCGCGGTCGCGCCCCATGAACGGGCTTCGCGAACCAGGATATCGACGTGCTTGCCGAAGCGCATCCGGAAAGCCGTTTCGAGCCGGTCTTCCAGCGAGTGCACACTGGCCGCCGATGTTTCGAAGACGAGATTACCCGTGGATGCCAGCGTTCGCGGCGCGGCGAGGCCCATCTCGCCTGCCATCGCGCGCAGATCGCTCATGACGACCCGGCGCTGCGGCGTCAGCACGACGCTATGCAGAAGCGCGACATAGGCGGCCATAGGCTCCCCGGCAGCGCTTGCGGTGGCCCGTTCTCACGCCACCGGCACCGGCTGGAACCGCGTCTCGATGGATTCGATGTCGGCGCGGGTCGGCAGCTTGGCTTCGTTGCCCAGATACTGAATCGCGTGGGTGGACGCGGCACGCGCAAAACGGAAGTGCTCCTCCCAGCGCGAGAGCGGGCGGCTGAGATAGGAATACATATAGGCACCATGGAAGATGTCGCCGGCACCGTTGGTATCGACCACGGCGGCCTTGGGTACGTTCAGGGCCGGCAGATGCTGCACCTTGCCGCTCTCGTCATACCAGAGCATGCCGCGTTCACCCGCAGTCACCCCGGCGATCTTGCATCCCTTGTTCTTGAGATAGGCGAGCATCTCGGTCTCGGTGAGATGCATCTGCTCGCACAGGCGCTCGGCCACCACCGCCACGTCTACGAAATTTAGCAGTTCGTCCGTGTTCGAACGCAGGCCACCGCCATCGAGCGATACCAGCCGGCCGAGCTTCCTGAATTCCTTGGCATAGTAGAGCGCCGCGTCGGCGAGATGGCCGTCCAGATGCAGCGCCCGGCAATTGCCGAGATTGAGGTGGGGGTAGGGGTGTAGATACTCGTCGTCGCGTGCGCGCACGATGGCGCGCTTGCCATCCTTCGGCATGATGAAGGAAAGCGAGGAGCGCCGCACCTTGCGCGGATGGACGGAGATGCCGTACTTGGCGGCCATGTCCATGAACATGCGGCCGAGCCAGTCGTTCGAGTTGGTCGTGATGAGATCGGGAATCACGCCCAGCTTGGCGCAGCAGAAGGCAGCCGTCGTAGCGTTGCCACCGAAGGCGACGGCGTAGTCCTTGGCGACGGACTTGTCGTCGCCCTGAGGCATATCGTCCGCGATGAAGGTAACGTCGATATAGGCATGGCCGATGAAGAGCGCTTCCATCGCTTGTCGCTCCGAACGAGATCACACAACCATTCCCGCTTAATGGTCATGGCCCTCCGGCGCAAGCGGCCTCTTCGCAGTTGCGAAGGCAGTTTTGCCGCGAGAAATCCTCTTACAAATAGGGGAAACCGCTGCTGGAACTTGTTTTCGTCGGGGAAGTTTGTATGTCGGTGTCATTCAGCTTGGGTTGAGTCGGTAAGGGAAACCGCCGGCGGGGGCTGGGTGTGGCTACGACGGAAGCAAGGGCAAAGCTTACATCGTCATTCATCTCCGGTTCATGATGTGCATGATGTAAGAATTGGGCTTTGCTCGCAGTTGTATCTGTATATGGTTGATGCGGATCGGCGTTCACGGAGGAACTCTCATGAAGAAGCTTTTGGTCGTAGCAGCTGCGGGACTCCTGCTCGCTGGTTGCTCGGAATATTCGCGGTCTGACCGCGCGCTCGGTGGCGCTGCCATCGGGGCCGGCGGCGGCGCTCTGATCGGTGGCCTGGCTACGCATTCCGCGGGCGGTGCCGTGGTCGGCGGTGTGCTCGGTGGTGCTGCCGGCGCCATCGTCGGCGCTGAGACGACCCCTCGCGCCTGCACCCGCCGTTACTATGACTACTACGGCAACGTGCGTTATCGCCGTGTGCAGTGCCCGTAAGGATACTGGCTTTCAGGCCATCGTCTGACTAGATTACACCCGCGCGGCATGCCTGCGTGGGTGTTTTTGTTTGGAAAGGCCCGTATATCTTGCCGCTGCCGGACTTCAGCGCTCTGACCTGGGCCTATTTCTATTCCGAATGGGCTATCCGGATCATCATGATCGTGGTCGTGCCCTTCCGGCGCACGTCCGAGGCCGCGCGAAGCTGGCTGCTGCTGGTGATGTTCCTTCCCTGGCCCGCGCTCGCGCTCTATCTGCTGATCGGCCGGGCTACCTATCCGCGCTGGCGGCGCAAGCGCTTCGATCGCCTGCCGATCATCCTCAAGCTGTCGGCCGACAAGATCCTGGAACTCACGGAGGTTGCCAGCGAGAAGCTGCCGCGGCGTTTCAGCCGCGCCGCTATCCTGATCGAGAAACTGGGCAAGCTGCCTGTCCTGGAAGGGACCAAGGCTGAGTTCCTGGCGGATTATTCCCACATGGTGGATCGCCTCGTGGCCGATATCGATGCCGCGGAACGCCATGTCCACCTGCTGTTCTACATCTTCGCCAGCGATGCGGTCGGCCAGAGGGTCATGGAGGCGTTGGGGCGGGCGCAAGAGCGAGGCGTCACCTGCCGTGTCCTCGTCGATGCGCTCGGCTCGCGGCCGTGGGTGCGGGAGGTTCGGGCCAAGCTCATGGACTATGGGGTCGAGGTTCATCCCATCCTGCCCATTACCTTCTTCCGCCGGAAGTCGGCGCGTGCCGACCTGCGCAACCATCGTAAGATCGCGGTGATCGATGGACAGATCGCCTATGCGGGTTCGCAGAACATCATTGCCGCCCGCACGCTCATCGATGCCGGTAACCAGGAACTGATGCTGCGGCTTGAAGGGCCCATCGTCCTCGAACTGCAGGCGGTCTTCCTGGCCGACTGGTTCCTGGAGACGGATGAGGCACTGCCGGTCGACAGCGTGATGTCGCCGATGCCCGCCGCCGGGACCGTAACGGCACAGGTCCTGCCGAGCGGTCCCGACTACCGGGTCGGCGGCATAGAAAGCCTCATCGTCACCGCCATCCACTCGGCTCTGCAGCATGTGGTCGTCGTCACGCCTTACTTCGTGCCGAGCGAGCCGGTGCAGAAGGCCATGCAGATCGCTGTTCTGCGCGGTGTCGACGTCCATCTGGTGGTGCCGAAGGTATCAGACCACAAGCTGGTTCGCTTCGCGCAGGAGTCCTACTACACTGGCCTGCTGGCCGTCGGCGTGAAGATCCACCTGTTCCGGGACAAATTCCTGCACGCCAAGAATGTCTCGATCGACACCGATCTTTCCCTGATCGGCTCCAGCAACATGGACATGCGGTCCTTCGTGCTGAATTCCGAGATCACGGTGGTGATCTACGACCGCGAGATCGGCCAGCAGCTGCGGCGGATGCAGGAAAGCTACATCGCCCACAGCGATCTGCTCCAACTGGACGTCTGGCGCCGGCGGCCCTGGATCCGCAAGGTTGCGGAGAATCTCGCACGCCTCGTCAGCCCGCTTCTGTAACCCTGCGCGCGGCGCTCGCGCCCTGTGCGCAGGTCCAGGCCAGTGCCGCGATGATGATCGTTGCCGCCGCCGCGACATAGAAGATGCCGGCGAGCGAGGTTGCATGTGCGACGACGCCCAGCAATGGCGGTGCGGCCAGGAGGCCGGCATAGCCCATTGTGGAAACGGCGGCGATCTGGACTTCGGGGCGAGGCATGGCGCCTGCCGCGCTGAACAGGACCGGCACGACATTGGAGAAGCCTATGCCGGTGAGGGCATAGCCGAGAATGCCGATATATGCATTGCCGGACAGCGGTCCCAGGAGCAGGCCGACAAAGGCGAGGACGCATCCCCAACGAACCAGCGTGACGCCGTCGATATGCCTGCGGATGGCATCGCCGAAGAAGCGCATGGTTGCCATAGAACCGGCAAAGGCCTGGTAGCCGACATTGGCCAGCGCGGGATCGGCGCCGATATGCTCGCGCAGGAAGATGGCGGCCCAGTCGAGCACCACGCCCTCGCCGCTGAAGGTAAGAGCGGCCATCAGGCCTATGAGGATTGCGAGGTAGGCCGGCCTCAGCGAGCCCGAGCGGTGTCCGCCGGCGGCTACGGTGACCCGGCCCGCCCCGAGCCCCCTCTGGCCCCAGGCAAAGATGATGAAGAGGAAGGTCGCCATCACCAGGGCCTGGACGGAGCCGTCGGTCCACTTCAACAGCAGGGTGGCAAGGCCCGCGCCCACGAAGCCGCCCAGGCTCCACATGCCGTGGAAGGAAGACATGTAGGGTCGTGCCGCTTCCTTCTCCACCCGGGCTGCGTCTGCGTTCATGGCCACATCCATGCAGCCGCCGCTGGCGCCGAAGAAGAAGACGATGGCACAGAGGAGCGGAGCATCGGGCGCGAGCGGGATCAGGGGCATGAGGGCGCAGAATATGAGACCGCTCATGCGGATCAGGGCTGCCGTGCCGAGGCGCTGGATGATCCAGCCGCTGCCGGTCATGGCGATGACCGCGCCGGCGCCGAGCATCAGCAACGCCGTGCTCAGCACGATGGGGTCGAGGCCGAGCCGGATCTGCGCGAGCGGGATCTGCGTGGCCCAGACGCCGTAGAGCGCGCCGTTGACGAAGAAGATGGCGGCGGTCGGATGCCAGACCGGCCAGCCGGTGAGGGGACGCGTGGTATCAGGCAAGGTGGATCTCCACGCCGCTGTTCGAGTAGCGCTGCAGGATGGTGTCGGAAACCCCGCGCTCCGTGATCATGTGGTCGAGGCGGCTGAATGGGGCGACCTTGTAGGCCGAACTGGTGTCGAGCTTGTCCGCCGTGATCAAGGCAATCACGGAGCGGGAAGCGGCGACCATGGCCCGCTTCAGGCAGGTATCCTCATAGTCCACGGCTGTCACCCCATCGATGAGGTCGACGGCGCAGGCGCCGAGGAAGCAGAGGTCCGGCTTCATTCCGGCCACCTGTTCGAGGGCTCCAGCGCCGCTTGCGCTTCGCGAGGAAGGGTCGATCATGCCTCCGATCAGCATGAGCCTGGTCCTGGTCAAGCCCCGGTCCAGCGCCGCAACCGCGATATCGGGAGAGGGCGTGATGACGGTAAGGCCAGCATCGATGGGCAATTGCCGGGCGAGCATCAGGTTACTGGTGCTCTGGTCGAGCAGAACGACCATGTCCGGTGCAACGAAAGGGAGTGCGCGAGCCGCAAGCTGGGTCTTCTGGGACTCGTTGGTGACCACCCGTCTGTCAAAGCGATGGGAAGCTTTCGATTTTCGCAGGGCGCCGCCATGGACCCGGTCGACGAGACCGGCATCGGCGAGTTCGCGCATGTCGCGGCGAATCGTGTCCTCGGAAACGCCGAAGTCGAGGGCTGCCTGCGCGGATGCAATGCGGCCGTCCTGCTCGATCCGTTCGAGCAGCAGGCGCTGTCTTTCGGCGGGGATAAGGCCGCCATCGAGGAGGATGTCGGAATCCATGGGCGATCAACCTTCCGTGTGTGCTTGCCTTATGTCGCGTCATGTTGCGTGAATCAAGTGCAATCGTGCAAATAAACGCAAAAACAAGCGCGCCTTCCTGCGCAAGTTTACGGCGTGGCCATGCCTGCCTGCATGCTTGAGGATGACTCTCGACAATGACCGGCTATAGTCGCGGCGGAGAGTGATTCATGGTTGCACAATCCGGCGGGCCTCCTGCCGACGAGCCGAGCAACGAACCCGACAAGGCCGGGCAGTCCGAACAATCCATGGGTGGGCTGCTGTTGCAGCTCAACATGATGGCCCGTGCCTTCATAAACTCGCCCCATCGCAACCAGTTGCTCCTCCTGATCGTCGGCGTCTTCCTGGTCATCGCCGTCACCGCCTATTTCCAGATCCTGCTCAATGCCTGGAACCAGCCCTTCTACGATGCGCTGGCGCGCAAGGACCTGTCCGAGTTCCTCCAGCAGATCCTCGTCTTCCTGGCCATCGCCGGCGGGCTGCTGATCCTGAACGTGACGCAGACCTGGCTGAACTACATGGTCAAGCTCAAGCTCCGACAGGGGCTTGTGGAAGATCTCATCAACCAATGGATGAAGCCTCGTCGGGCCTTTCGTCTCGCCAACTCCAGCAAGATCGGCGTCAACCCCGACCAGCGCCTGCATGAGGATGCCCGTCATCTGACGGAATTGTCGACGGACCTCGGCATCGGCCTTCTGTCGGCCTCCATCCTGCTGGTCAGTTTCATCGCGGTGCTCTGGAACGCTTCGAGCGGCTTCGTCTTCGAGGTCTATGGCTACAGTATCGCCATCCCCGGTTACATGGTCTGGGCGGCCGTCTTCTATGCCATCACCGCTTCGCTGCTGTCGTGGCATGTCGGCGGCCCGCTGATCAGCCTCAACGCCGACCGCTATGCCCGCGAGGCGGAGTTTCGCTTCTCGCTGGTGCGCGTCAGCGAGCATGTCGACGCCATCTCGCTCAACAACGGCGAGAAGGATGAGGAGCGCCAGCTCAACCTCGACCTCAAGGCGGTGCTGATGGCGATGCGGCGCCTTGTCACCGCCACCACGAAGCTTGCCTGGGTGACATCCGGCTATGGCTGGTTCACCAACCTTGCCCCCTTTCTGGTGGCTGCACCGATCTATTTCGCCGGCAACCTGACCTTTGGTGGCCTGATGCTGGCCGTCGGGGCCTTCAACCAGGTTCAGTCTCAGCTTCGCTGGTTCGTCGACAATTTCAGCCAGATCGCCGACTGGCGCGCCACGCTGCTCCGCGTCGCCAATTTCCGCCATGCGGTCACCGAGGTCGACAAGCTGCAATCCAATGTCAGCCGCATCGAATTCTCCGAATCCGAGGACAGCGAGATCAAGCTCGACGGTCTTATGATCGAATCTCCAACGGGGCGGACCAGGCTTCAGGAGCAGAAAATCGAGCTCAAGAGCGGGGAGAGGATGCTGGTCGTGAGCGAGCCTGGAACCAACAAGACGCTGTTGTTCCGGACCATCGCGGGCCTGTGGCCGTTCGGTGAGGGGAGTGTCAGCATGCCCAAGGGTGAGCAGGTCACCTTCATGCCGCGCCGTCCCTATCTCCCGCAAGGCAGCCTGCGACAGGTGCTTTCCTATCCCCAGCCCGTCGCCAAGTTCGAGCAGGACGATTTCAAGAACGCCCTGACGGCGATCGGCCTCGGGCATCTGACATCCGATCTTGACCGCAATATCCGCTGGGACAAGGATCTCGGCGACGAGGAGCAGCAGGCACTTGCCTTCGCACGCCTCGCCCTGCAGAAGCCGGCGTGGATCGTCATCGACGAGGCACTTGAAGGACTGGATGAGGAAACACGGGAAAAGGCCTACAGGATCATTCAGAACGATCTGGCCAAGTCCGCGATCATGCATATTGGCCGGGTGGGCGCGAAAGCCGAGGTGTTTCCCCGGACAGTGCATCTGGTCAACGACCGCGGAGATGTCGAGGCCGAGGAACCGGAACCGGCCGAGGACACCCGACAGTCCTTCTGGGGATTTGGAAATGACATATGATTTCAAAATGAAATCATGACTTCTTGAACTGAAACATCAAAAACACAACGCTGACGGGCGGAAGCATCGACATGGCGAAAGACAAGAGCACGAAGAAGAAGGCTCCCAAGGGTGGCAAGGACGGCGGAAAAGCCGTCTCCAAGGCGGCAGAGGGCAAGGGCGTGAAGTCCGGCCTCTACACCGCTGCCGATCTTGCCGATCTGACGGACGATGATTTGCTGGAGGCGGTGCAACGTCAGACCTTCCGCTTCTTCTGGGAGGGGGCGGAGCCTGTCAGCGGCATGGCCCGGGACCGCACCACCCGCACGGCCGATACGCCCGGCGACCTGGTCACGACCGGTGGCACCGGCTTCGGGATCATGTCGATGATCGTGGCGATGGAACGTGGCTGGATTTCCCGGGAGGAGGGGCTGGCCCGGCTTGTCCGCATCATCGACATCATCGAACCCACCACCTGCTTCCACGGCGCCTATTCACATTTCATGCATGGCGAGACCGGCAAGGTGTGGCCGTTCAGCCGCAAGGATGATGGCGGAGACCTGGTCGAGACGGCGTTCCTGTTCCAGGGGCTGCTTTGCGCGCGCCAATATTTCGTTGCTGATACCCCCGCTGAAAGGCGCCTGCGCGAGCGCATAACGGGGCTTTGGGGCGAGATCGAGTGGAACTGGTACACCCAGGGGCGGCATTCGCTCTACTGGCACTGGAGCCCCAACAACGGCTTCGTGCTGGATCATGACATCCATGGCTGGAATGAGTGCCTGATCGTCTATCTGATGGCGGTATCGGCGCCGCGCTACCCTATCGATCCCGCTGCCTATCACCGTGGCTTCGTCCAGGCGCGCGACTATGGTGCGCCACGCAGCTATTACGGCATCGAATTGCCGATCGGCCCCGATCGCGGCGGGCCGCTGTTCTGGGCGCATTATTCCTTCCTCGGCCTCGATCCGCGCGGCCTGAAGGACGCCTATGCGGACTATTGGCGGCAGAATGTGGCGCATACGCTGATCAATTATCAGCACTGCGTCATCAATCCGCACGGTCACGCGGGTTATGGTCCGGACTGCTGGGGACTGACGGCGAGCGACGATCCCGCCGGCTACGACGCCCACATGCCCAGCAACGACAATGGCGTGATCAGCCCGACGGCCGCCCTGTCCAGCTTTCCCTACGCCCCCAGGGAGGCCATGGCCGCACTGCGGCATTTCCTGAGGAAATATGGCGACAAGATCTGGGGCCGCTTCGGCTTCGTGGACGCGTTCTGCGAGGGAAAGGACTGGTTCGCCGATACCTTCCTCTCCATCGACCAGGGGCCGATCGTCGTGATGATCGAGAATTATCGCACCGGCCTGATCTGGGATCTTTTCATGAAGATACCGGAGATTCAGGCCGGCCTGCGGAAACTCGGCTTCGAAAGCCCGCATTTGAAATAACCGGGGAAGAGCTCCAGGCTAAGCCTTGCCGCCGAGATTGCGCACCAGGACGGCTGCCAGGATGATCATGCCCGTCAAGATGTCCTGAAGATAATTGGGCACGCCGAGGACGGTGAGCCCGTTGGCCACGACCGTGATGATGACTGCGCCCAGCAACGTGCCGAGCGCATTGGCGTCGCCGCCGCGAAAGGCGGTCATCCCCAGGAACGCCGCCGCGTAAGCCTGCAGGAGGAAGCCGTTTCCGCCCGTCGGTTGGGCGCTGCCGAGCCTGGCGGTCAGCAGCAGACCCACCACGCCGGCGAAAAGGGTACAGGCGCCGAACCCGAGGACCGTGGTGGAGATCATCGGCACTCCGGTGAGGCGTGCAGCCTCGCGGTTGCCGCCGATCGCGGCCATGCGCCTGCCGGCCTCGGTATAGTCCAGCACGAAGATCGACAGGAGGGTCATGGCTATCGCCCATATCGTCGGCACCGGAATGCCCGCAAGCGTTCCGCGCCCCATGTCACGGAAGGCGATCGGGATATTGCCGAACAGCGTCGCACCGTCACTGATCCAGAAGGTCGCGCCTCCGACGATGGTGCCGATGGCCAGGGTGGCGATGAAGCTGGGCACCCGAAGGCGCGATACGAAATAGCCGTTCACGCAACCGACAGCGGCGGAGGAAGCAAGGGTGAGGGCAATCGTCTCGGGCATTCCCCAGCCCAGCTTGAACAGGCTGACGCAGAGGATCGCTGCCCAGGATACCACCGCCCCGACCGACAGGTCGAACTCCGACAGCACCATCACATAGGTGGCACCCAGCGCCACGATGGCGAGGAGCGACGATTGCTGGGTGATATTGACGAGGTTGGAGGCCTTGGCAAAGGAGTCCGGCGAGAGAATCGCAAAGGCCGCCATGATGGCGGCAAGCCCGAAAAGCGTGCCGAAACGGGCAGGGGAACTCATGCGCTCCTCCGGTTGCTGTGGGACAGGTCCCCGAAGGTCGCTCCCAGCACCTGCTTGCGGTCGAGGGCCGCTGCAGGGGCGTCGAGCACGATTGCGCCGCCGGCCATCGCCACGATGCGGCCGGCCAGGGCAAACAGTTCCTCGATATCGCTGGTGGCGAAGATGACAGTCGTGCCGTTCCTGGCCAGCGTGCGGCACAGATCGTGAATTTCCGCCTTGGACCGAACATCGACGCCACGCGTGGGCTCATCGAGCAGGTAGAGATGCACCTTGTCGCTGAACCAGCGCCCAACCAGGATTTTTTGCTGGTTGCCGCCGGAAAGCGTGCCGATGCGATCAGCGAGGCGGCCATATTTGACGTTCAGCCGCGCGAGCATGCCACCGACGCGCAGGCGCGCCTTGGACCAGGACAGGATCGGCAGGCGAGGCACGGCGCGGGCCATGCCGAGGCGGGGCAGGAGCGTATTGTCGAGGATGGACTGGTGCAGCATCAGACCCGCATTGCGCCGGTCCTCGGGCGCAAAGGCCACACCGGCCCTGATACGTGGGGCGATGCCCCGGGTCGGCAGGGACACGCCGTTCAATATCATCCGGCCGCTTGCCTGGGGCCGTGCTCCCCAGATTGCCTGGAGCAGGCTGGATCGCCCGCTGCCGACCATGCCGTAGAGGCCGATGATCTCGCCTTTCGCCGCCGCGAGGTCGACTGGCCTGCGGTGACGACCGGCCGAGAAGGCCTGCAGTTCCAGCATTGTCCCGCCTTGCACTGCCGGGGCGCCGGCGGGGATATGGCTGAAGGCTTCACCCGCCATCCGGGCGACTACCTCCTGCGGGGTCGTCTGGGAGAGCTTGCCCGTGCCGACGGTAAGGCCGTTTCTCAGGATCGTATAATCCTGCGCGAGTTCGAAGACCTCTTCCATGCGATGGGAGACGAAGATGACGGCGCATCCCGAGGCGGCGAGATCGGACACCACCTTGCGCAGCGTTCGTGCCTCCTTTTCGCTGAGGGAGGCCGTGGGCTCGTCGAGCACGAGGATGCGGGCATTGTCGACCAGTGCACGCAGGATCTCGACAAGCTGGCACTGAGCGACCGACAGGTGACGAACCGGCACGTCCAGCGGCAGTTCGATGCCGAGCCGTTCCCGAGCCGCCGCCAGTTTCCGATGCATGCCCTTCCAGTCGATGAGGCCGAAACGCCGAGGGTATCGTCGTCCGACGAACGCATTCTCGTAGGCCGTGAAGGCGGGCACGAGGTTGAGTTCCTGATGGACGAAACGCAGCCCCGCCGCCTCGGCCTGGCGCGGAGTCTGCGGTGCATAGATCTCACCGGCGAGCCGGATTTCGCCGCCGTCCGGGCGGTAGACGCCGCAAAGCACTTTCAGGAGGCTCGACTTGCCGGCCCCGTTCTCGCCAAGCAGGGCATGGACGCGGCCGGCCGCAACCGACATGTCCACGCCGTCTAGGGCGCGCACGCCGTCGAAGTGCTTCCTCACCCCGGTAATCTCAAGCATGCGCGTGCTCGCTCAGGGGCAGTGCACGCCGAGACTGTCTCGATCGATCACCTTCGCGTCGACCTGGATCTCCTGCTTGCTCACGGGCTTGCCAGCCAGCGCGTTCCCGATCTCCGCGACGGCGGCATGGGCTATGCCGGGGAAGTCCTGGCGTACCGTGGCGACCAGGTTGCTGCATTGCTTGATGAGGTCCACTGCCTGCGGATTGCCGTCGATCCCGGCGATGATCATCCGGGAATCGGGGGCATCGGCCTGCTGTGCCAGAACTGCGCCGATGGCCGGTTCGTCCCAGGCAGCCCAGACACCGTCTATCTTGTCGCCATACTGGCGAATGAAGGTCTCCATCGCCTTCCGGCTATCATCGATCGGGCCCGGTACCTGGACGTAATGATCGGCGATGACCTTGATGCCTGGATTGGCGGCGAGGGCCTTGTCGAGCGCGAGTTCACGCTGGTGAACGCCGGGATGAGCGGAGTAGTAGAACTTGACGATGTTGCCCTTGCCGCCAAGCTGCTTGAACAACTTATCCGAGAGGATTGTTCCCAAAGAGAAATTGTCCGTCGCAATGCTCGCGGAGATGCCCGGGGCGAGGGCGCCGTCAAGCGCGAAGACCGGGATCTTCTTGGCTGCGGCAGCCGCTACCTGGTCAGCGATCTGGTTGGGATCGACGCTCACCAATACGATGGCTTTCACCCCCGCATTGGTGACGTCTTCCACGCGGCTCGCCAATTGCTGCATGTCGCCTCGCGTATCGACGACGTTGACGCTCCAGCCCTTGGCTTCCGCGTCCTTCCTGAAGGTGTCGACGATCTCATTCGTGGCAACGGAGGAGATGTAGGGCGTAAGCACCGCGACATCCTCGGCCTGGGCAGTGGAGGCGAGAAGGCCGGCGAAAGTCGCGGCCAGAACGGAAATGCCAAGTTTCACGAGGTCCTCTCCAGTTTGAATCCTGTCAGCTCAGGTCTTGCGCGATGCTCCGCGCGAATCCTGACGCCGAGAGATAGGTCTGATAGCGCCGTTCGGCGCGGGCGACATGGGAAATTCGCGGATTGACGGTCGCGCCTTCCTCAAAGTCCTGGACAGGTGCGAGATCGGCACCGAGCGTCAACATCCGATAGGTGCCGAGCGCCGGCATGTCCTGGCTGGCGGTGGGAGCACGGACCGGTCGGTTGAGCGCATCCGCGATCAATTGGAGTTGCAGGGTGCCGCGGGCACCGCCACCGATCACGGTAAGGGGTATAGGCGGAAGATTGGCGGCCTCGAGATTATGGCGGACGGCGAACGCGATGCCTTCCAGCACCGAGCGGCAGAGCGCACCAGGGCCGTGACTTTTGTCCAGGCCGATGAACGCACCGCGGACGGCCTGATCTTCGAAGGGGGAGCGCTCACCGAGAAGGTAGGGAAGGAAGATCGGTGCCGCGCCAACCTCGCCCGCTTGCAGCAGCAGTTCCCCGAGAGGGAGATTCGTGAGTTCAGCAAGCCAGTCGAGCGCCGAGCCGGCATTGAGCATCGGCGCGATCACGATGGCCCGCTCTGCATGGCAGGGATCGGACAGGGTGTAGGTATCGCGCGGGGGCCTGGCATCTTCGAGCCTCATGGTGGCTGCCACCCAGCCCGTGGTCCCCAGATAGACATAGGCCGAATTCAACTCGTCTGCGAAGGCGCCCCATGTGGCGGCAGCCCCGTCGCCGGCTCCGTGGTAGACGGGAACCCCGGCCGGCAGGCCGAGTTCGTGTGCCGGCTGCGGGAGCAGGACGCCGGCGGAGACGAAGGCCTCGCCGATGGTGGGCAGTTGCGTCGGGCCGATGCCGGCGGCCGCCACGAGGTCTGGATCCCAACGGCCGGCACGGATATTGTAGAGACCGGTCGTCGTCGCCGTGGTCGGATCGATGACGGCCTTGCCTGTCATTCGATGGATTACTGCGTCCTTTGCGCCGAACAGAACGGTGCCGGCTTCGGCGAGGCCGCGCCCCGGGAAGAAGCGATCCAAGTGCATCAGTTTCAGGATGCAATGCGCGGGATCGAGCTGATTGCCTGTACGGTCGCCATAATCGGCGGGCAGGCGCGAGCGCACGGCTTCTATGTCGTCGGCACTGAGACGTCGGTCGGAATAAAGGATGGCCGGCCCTAGCGGGCGGCCGTCTTGCGCGAGTGCGATCACGTTCTGCATCGAGCCCGTGAGTCCCACGGATCCGACCGCCTCGCGATGAGGCAGCCTGGCGACGGCGAGGCAGGCAGCCTGCCACCAGTCCTCGACATTCTGCTCCACGGAGCGGTCGGCGTCGGTCTGGGTTGCAAGAGGTTCTGAGGCAGAGCCGACCACAGTGCCGCCATCGCCGAACAACACCGCCTTCAGGGCGGAAGTGCCGACATCGAGGATCAGAACATGTTGGCGCACACCATTGCCCTTCGTCTGCCTGAAACACGGGCAACGCAGCCGATCGGCAAATTCATAGCCAGCGCAAATCAGTGTTTCAACCGTTGGATGGCGACCCGCATTCGAAGGCAGCCGGGGCTGTGCGCCCCTTGCGGGTCCTCTATCGCAAGCCGCCGTCCACGGTGAGACATTGCTTGGTGATCATGAAGCTGTCGTCGGCCGCGAGGAACAGGACTGCTCGTGCGATATCTTCCGGCAACAGGGAGCGCTTCATGCATTGGCGGTCGATGAAATTCTTCATGTCCTCCTCGCTTACCCATAGCCGTCTTTGCCGTTGGGTGATGACGGCACCGGGCGCAATGGCATTGACGCGGATGTTCGAGGGACCCAGTTCGCGGGCGAGCGAGTTGGTGAGACCGATGACGGCAGCCTTGGCGGTGGTATAGGTCGTCATCGGTCCGGATCCTTCCATCCAGGCGACGGAGGAGAAGTTGATGATCGATCCCGCGCCCAGTTCTCGCATCTGCCGGCCCGCTGCCTGGGCGGCGAAGAACTGATGCTTGACGTTGAGGCCCATGGTGCGCTCCCAATCCGCCTCGGTCACTTCGTCGACGGGCTGGCGCATGTCGTTGGCGGCATTGTTCACCAGCACCTGGATGGGCCCGAGCCTGTTTCGGACTTCGAGAATGGCTGCGTCGAGCGCGTGGACATCGAGCAGGTCGCACGAAATGAAGAGAGGTTTTTCACCTTTGACAGCAAGGCGTTCGGCAAGATTTCTCGACTCATCTTCGAGGATGTCGACGAAGGCGACTTTCGCGCCTTGATCGACAAAGGCCTCGACCATGCCGGCTCCGATGCCTGAGCCGCCGCCGGTGATGAAGGTGACGCGATTTCGAAGACTTGGGAAACGGGCAGACGGCACGAGAGCGAACCTTGCTGAAATGACCATTGGAGCCGGGGCGGGATCGCCCGCGACCTGTCTTCTGATCAGGCAATGGCCTGACGATTGGCATCGAGCGATTGGCGCGAGCCTGTAGCCAACAGTTCCAGATCCGAGGTCGTCGTCAGGATCAGGACGCCACGTTCGATCAGTGCGCGCTGGTCCGCCGGCCTGGTGTTGATGCCGAGGCTAACCGGCACGCCTGCCTCCCGGGCTCGATCGATTATCAGGTCGATCGCGTTCTTGTTGGTGGGATGCAGGTGCTGGCGGAAGAGCCCGGTCGTGCCCGACAGGTCGTTTGGACCGATCGCCACTGCGTCGATGCCCGGCACCGCCAGGAACTCGTCGAGTACGTCGAGCGTGGCGATGTCCTCGATCTGCGGCATCACGAATAGCGCCTCGTTGGCGACGGCAACATAATCCTCGATGTTGCGATAGTAGTTGGAAGCCCGACGCGGCCCGAAGCCGCGCGTGCCGACCGGCGGGTAGCGGCAGGCGCGTACCAGGGCCCGGCATTCCTCCACGGTGCGCACCATGGGGGCCATGATGCCCTCGACGCCCATGTCGAGCACCTGCTTGATGCGGACATGATCGTTCCAGGGCACGCGCACCATCGGGACGGTTTCAGTGCCGTTGAAGCCCATCAGCGTGTGCTGCAGCGTCACCAGGTCCCAGGGGCCATGCTCCATGTCGATGAGGAGGAAGTCGAAGCCGGTACGGGCGAGGATCTCGGCGGCTACCGGGTCGTTCAAGCCCAGCCAGGCACCGAACACCGGCCGCCCGGCCCTGAGGCGTTCCTTCATCGCCCTGACCCGCGCGAGCGTTCCCCAGCCGCCGCTGACCGGAGCGCTCGTCGCCTGCAGTCCCTCTGCTTCAGACACGGACTTCTTCCTCGCGTTCGATCTTGGCCGGGTCGATTTCCATGTCGACGCCGGGCGCATGGGGCAGGTTGATGTCGCCATTCACCGGCCAGAGCGGGTTCTTCAGGAAATGCATGTTCACGGCGTTCCACTTCACCAGGAACTCCTGGTACGGGGTATGAATCGGCGACTGCGTAACGCTGAAGTGGATACCGATCGGCGTGGAATGACCATGCGGGATGGTGATGAGGTCGTGCACCGTGGCGTAGGCGGCGATCTTCAGTGTCTCGCTCAACCCGCCGCACCAATAGATGTCGGGCTGGTAGATATCGAGCGCCTCCTTTTCGATGAAGCGCTTGAAACCCCAGCGCGTATATTCGTGCTCGGCGCCCGAGAGCGGAATCCTGGTCTTGGCTTTCAGCTTGGCATGGCTGTCGATGCGGTCCGGCATGAAGCACTCTTCGATCCAGCGCGGGCGGAATTCCTCGATGCGGGAGCAGAAGTCGATGGCATAGTCGAGGTTGAGGCTCTGCCAGCAGTCGATCATGATGTCGTAGTCGTCTCCGAGCGTCTCCCGCAGCGTGCGCACGAGGGCGACGTTCTGCATGAGGCCATCATGGCCCGCCATCGGTCCGTGCCGGATGAACCATTTCTGGGCCTTGTATCCCTTCGCCTTGTATTCGAGCGCCCGCTCGCGCACCTTGCCGGGGTCGAGCACGGCGTAGCCGAGCATCGAGGCATAGGCGGGGATGCTCTCCCGCGTCGGCCCGCCGAGAATGCGCCAAAGGGGCTGGTTGAAGACCTTTCCCTTCAAATCCCATAGCGCGCAGTCGATCGCCGATATCGCCACCATCGGAATCCCCTGGCGTCCATGCACCTGCAGGCGGTGCATCTGATCCCAGAGCAGCTCGATCGCTAGTGGGTCCTTGCCCATGACGATGGGTTTCAACTGGGTGAGGATGAGATGCGAGCAGTCCTGCCAGATCGGTCCGGCCGTACCCACGACGCCCTCGTCGGTGTGGATCTCGAGGAAGTCCTGAACCAGCCGGAGGCCGCCGTCGTCGATCTGTTCGCCGCCTTCCCAGGGGCCCTGGTCACGATATTCGGGATAGATATCGATGGGGCGGACGAGGCGTTCCTCCCAGAACCTCCCTTCCGTCGCCATGGTGCCGTGAACGCGGCGGATCCTTATGCCGGTAATCTTCATTGCTGCCGATCTCCCTGAGGCTTCGGTTCGAAATCGAACGCAGACCGGCAATATCGAGGGCCCGCGCCTAGGCTTGGCCCTCCACGCTTCCGCCCTTCAGTTCGCCCATGCGGCGGAAGAGTTCGTAGGGATTGTAGACATGCAGGCCCAGGCTCGTGACGGCCTCGGCATCGCGTCCGGCTCTTATGGCCTCGACGATCTCGCGATGGCTTGCGCGCGAGTCCGCAAGCTGTTGCGGGGTACGCGTCAGGCGATAGCGAATGGTGCGCACCCGGCCGGAAATGCGGGCATAGGCCTCGATCAGTTCCCTGTTCTCGCTGGCCTTGACCAGGGCCTCGTGGAAGGCGTTATCCAGTGACTGATAATCAGCCAGGTTCGGCGTGGATTCGGTTTCGCTGAGACTGGCTACCTTGTCGAGCTGGCTTACCAGCGCCTCGCGGTTGCGTGATATCGCGATGCGAAGAGCGCCCGTCTCCAGCACCTCGCGCAGTTCGCAGATATCTCGCAGCTGGGCCTCGTTGTACTGGAAAACGAAGGTGCCGCGCTGCGGACGCACCTCGACCAGATGCTCCGTTTCGAGACGCAGGAAGGCCTCCCGTACCGGCGTCCGGCTGACGCCCAGTTGCTCGGCCAGCACGCTCTCCGAGAGCTGCTCGCCCGGCCCCAGCCGTCCGGAGACGATGAGCTCTCGGATCTCGTGGATCACCAGTTCGGCGAGGGAACGCGGACGGGCCAGGCGTTCGAGCGGGGTGAGAGCTGCCGGATTGGATATGATCACGGGCGCTCCTCAGGTTACCGAGGTGAGGGCGCCTCGTCCGGAAAACCAGCTGACGAGGTTGTCTATGACGCAGGCCCCCATGGCCCGCATCGTTTCTTCCGTCGAGGAGGCGATATGCGGCGTGAGCACGGCATTGTCGAGCTGCCTCAGTGCGGCCGGCACGCGCGGTTCGTCGTAGAAGACATCGAGGCCCGCTGCCCCGAGACGCTTTTCTTGCAAGGCCTTTATCAATTCGGGCTCGTTCACCAGCCAGCCGCGGGCAATGTTGACGAAGATGCCGCGCGGCCCGAGTGCATCGAAGATCTCGCGGCCTATCATCGGCGGCGCGCCCCTGGGATTGCCGGCCGCGCAGAGGAAGAAGATGTCGACGGTCGAGGCCAGCGTGCTCGCATCCGCCACCCGCGTATAGGGAACGTCCGTACGTTCGACGGGGTCGGCATAGAATATCTGGGTCTTGAAGGCCTCCAGGCGCCGTGCGACCTCAAGGCCGATGCGGCCGAGGCCCAGGATCCCCACGCGTGAGCCGGTGAGCTTGCGACCGAGCGGCAGGCGTTCCTTTTCCCATTCCTGGCTGCGTACGAAACGATCGGCGAGGGGGATCTGCCGACAGCAGGAGAGGGCGAGGCTGACGGCCAGGTCGGCGACATCATCGAAGAGGACCGGCGTCGTGGTAAGCTTGATGCCGCGCTTGCGAATGGCCGGAAGGTCGCTGGTTTCCAGGCCGACGCCGTTCAGCGCACAGATCTCCAGTCGAGGCATCAGCTCGATGTGGCGCCGCGTCAATCCCGCCATGCCGTGGCTGACGGCGCCGCGAATAGAGCTGCCTATGCGGTCCAGGGCAGCAAACGGGTCGGCTTCCGCGTAGACGAGGTGGATCTTGAAGCGTCTCTTCAGCTCCTCGATCACGAAGGGCTGCTGCCCCCCGATCAAGGCGAGTTCGACATCGGGAAACGACGCTGCCGAAGTCATGGCACCCACCTTGTTTCCGTCCCGAAAGCGGCCGGCTATCGCGGCCTTGCATCTGGTATGTAACATATCAGTCGGGAGGGCGACAAGGGGTGAAACCCCTCGCGATGCGCCTCAGAAGGCTGGAGTGCTGGCCATACATGCGAGCCGGCTTGAGGCACGACGCAACATCCGAGGAGCGCGGGGCTGCTCTTGCCGCCGCACTCTCCACATTTGCCCGATCGCCTTCCAGCGAAAAGCAGCCTGGGATTATTCCGCCTGGAAGAACGCCACGCAGGTCGGCGTGCCCGTCTGCACCTCAATGCCGGTCGGCGTCAGTTCGCCGGTGTCGCGGCTCACCGCGAACACTACGAGCTTGTCGTTGTTCTGACCCGCCACCACCATGAAATTGCCGGAAGGGTCGATGGCGAAGTGGCGCGGGAACTGGGCGATCGAGGGCACGTTGTGCTCGAGCGTCAGGCCGCCCTCGCTGTCGACTGCAAAGACTGCGATGCTGTCATGCCCGCGATTGGCGACGTAGAGATAGGCGCCGTCGGCCGAAATGGCGATTTCCGCACAATAGCTTTCGGTGCCGGCCGATTCCGGCAGGGTCGAGACCGTCGCAATGGCCGTGAGCTTGGCCTGCTCGGGCTCGAAGGTGAAGGACGTGACGCTCGATCCCATTTCGTTGGCAACGAACAGGAACTGACCGCGGGGGTGGAAGACGAAATGGCGTGGGCCGGCACCAGGAGGGAGGGAGGCGGCCCCCGCCCGGCTGATGCCGCCGGTCTGGCTATCGAAGCGGTAGATCACCAGGAGGTCGAGGCCGAGATCCGATACGACGACGTAACGATTGTCGGGGGTGGTCCTCACGCAATGCGGGTGCGGGCGTTCCTGGCGTTCAGGGTCCGGGCCGGTGCCTGAATGGGTGGCATCGCTCACCGGAGGCTTCAGGCCGCCATCCTCCCTGATCGGGAGAATGGCGATGGCCTTGTTGGGGAGTTCGCTCTCCGGCATCAGGCTGTAGTTGGCGACCAGCAGGAAATTGCCGGTGCGATCGCGGCTGTCATGGGCTGCAATACTGCCGAGCGTGGGCTGCTTGTTGATGTAGCTGAGGTTGCCGGTGGCGGGATCGATCGCATAGGCGGAGACCGTGCCCTCGTTCCAGCCCACCACCTCGCTCGTGACGTGGAGTGCCTTGTGCTTGGCATCCACGCCGATCCAGGTGGGATTGTCGATGCCCTCGATCAGGCCGATCGAGGCGATCGCACCTGTCGCCGGGTCGAACGTAAAGGCGGAAATACCCTTGGCATTGTTGGTGGGGTAGTAGGGAGTGGGACGCGTCGCGCCGCCGACATAAAGATAGGTACGCTGTCCGGACATGAAACCCCGCCTGTAGACTCGATCGCTTTTGCAGGCCGACCATATTGGACGGGGAAAGCCCGGGCAACCGCGGGGCCGGAAAAGCTGCGCAGAGGCATGACGTCGCGCTGCTGATCAGGGTTTGAATTATTCATACAAAAGCCGTTATCAGTTCATGATGACAATCCAGAAAATCGAGAACGGAGAGCGAGATGTCCCATTCCCTGCAAGGCAAGACGGCGCTGGTGACGGCGGCGGCCCAAGGCATAGGCCGGGCCTCGGCCGAAGCGTTGGCAGCGGCCGGCGCGCGCGTGATCGCCACCGATATCGCCGTGGACAAGATGACTGACCTCGCCTCGGACCGAATCACGGTCGAGCGCCTGGATGTGTTGTCCCCGGATGCCATCGCGGCCATCGCCGAACGCCATGGAGCGGCGGTGGACATTCTCTTCAATTGCGCCGGTGTGGTACACGCCGGCACCATCCTCGACTGCAGCGAGAAGGATTGGACCTTCGCCTTCGACCTCAACGCGACGGCGATGTTCCGCATGATCCGGGCGTTCCTCCCGCACATGCTGGAAAAGGGCGATGGTGCCATCATCAACATGTCATCGGTCGCCTCCAGCGTGAAGGGCATCTCCAATCGCTTTGCCTACCAGGCTTCCAAGGCCGCAGTGGTCGGGATCACCAAGTCGGTGGCGGCGGACTATGTCGGCAAGGGCATCCGCTGCAACGCCATCGCGCCTGGCACGGTGGAGAGCCCGTCCTTGCGCGATCGTTTGGCGGCGACGGGCGACTATGAGGCGGCACGGGCCGCATTCACCGCCCGTCAGCCGATCGGCCGCATCGGCCAGCCCGAGGAAATCGCCGATCTCGTCGTCTACCTGGCGGGAGCCACTTACACGACCGGCCAGGTGCACATCATCGACGGCGGCTGGACGGGCTGACGACGCTGTTCTCCGAACAGGTGTGATCAAAGCCCTCTTCGATTTTCGAGGAGGGCTTTTTTGCATGAATTGCGATCGATCTCGCTTTGCAATGGCTCAATTTTGCAAGGGACAATCCTCCGAATTGCCCGTGAGGTCGGTAGAATATGACAATTTCATCTGCCATAGGTCCAGAATGTCATCAAAGTGTCACTCGGGAGATTCCTCCGCCGTAAGGTGGAGTGGCGTGGAGTAAAATTGTGGAAACAGGCAGTAAAAATGATTTGGGTGCACCGGCCACGGGGGCGTTGCTGCCACCTCCCGCGGCAAATCGCGAAATCGAGCTGAAGCTTCTTGTACCCGAAGGTGGGCTGGACGCCCTATCGAATGTTCCGATCATTGCCCAGCACGCTCGCAATCGGGGCATTTTTCGCAATTTCGAAAGCGCTTATTTCGATACCCCGGATCGTCAACTTTATCGCAACAAGATAGCGCTCCGGGTTCGCAAGAGCGGGAAGACCTTCATCCAGACCCTCAAGCGGCCCGTGGATGGCGCAAATCCGCTTGTGCGCCACGAGTGGGAAGTTCCCGTGGCGGGCCTGGCGCCGGATCTGGAGAGCCTGCCGCCCGAGGCGCGGGAGATCGGCCTGGAGGGCATCACCGATGCGGTGCTCGAAACGGTGTTCGTCACCAAATTCCGCCGTCGCATCCAGGCGCTGGACCTGCCGGCGGCGAATCTCGAGCTTGCTTATGACAATGGCGGCATAGTTGCCGGCGATCGCCGCGAACCCATCAACGAGATCGAGCTCGAACTGAAGGCCGGAGATGCGGCTACGCTCTACGATGTGGCCCTGGCGCTGCTCGATTCGGCGCCCCTGCGCGTCGGGACGCTTGCCAAGGCCGACCGGGGCTATCATCTGGCCTATGAGCCGCCGGGAGAGGGGGTTCGCGCATCCAAGGCCGTGATCGACGCGCAGGACAATGTCGACGAGATCGTGGTCAAGCTGCTCGGCGATTGCTGCCAGCACATGGTCGCCAACCAGGCAGTGGTAGAGGCGGGCCGGACGCCGGAGGGAGTGCACCAGATGAGGGTCGCCCTTCGCCGCATGCGCACCGCGATTTCCATCCTGCAGCGCCAGATCGGTTCTCCGGCGCTTGCCCTCGTGGCGAACGAGGCGAAATGGCTGGCCTCGACGCTCGGTTCCGTGCGCAACTGGGATGTGCTGGATGTCGATACCATCGCCGGCATCGAGGCGCAGTGCCCCGATCATCAGGCTTTCGCCGCCTTGCGGGAGAGTATCCAACCCAGGCGAAGCAGCAATTACAGCCATCTGCGGGAAGTCTTCGCCGGCCCGCGTTACAATCGGTTTCTGCTCACGCTTGGGCGCACGATCGAGCGCCGCGCCTGGCGCAACGATATTGCCAGCGCCTCGTTGGGCATCCTTGCCGAGACGGCGGACAGCTTCGCCCGGCAGGCCCTGGAGCGGCTCCACCGACGTGCTCTCAAGGGCGGTGCCCACTTCAGCCGCCTGCAGCCCGAAGCCCAGCACGAACTGCGCCTCAAGTTGAAGAAGCTGCGCTATGGCGTGGAGTTCTTCCGCAGTGTCTTCGGCGCCAAGGAGGAGGCGCAGCGCTATCTCGTTCGCCTGGCCGAGTTGCAGGAAAGCCTGGGCCTTGCCAACGATGTCGCCACCACGGGCGGCCTGCTTCTCGAACTGACGGAAAGCTCCGCCAGTCCGGCAGTTCACAGAGGCGCCGGACTGATCACCGGCTGGCAGGCCAGGGACAAGCAGGTTGCCTCCGCCAAGCTGCACAAGGTCTGGAAGCGCTTCAGGGAGGGGGCGCCATTCTGGCAACAATAGGCGGGTGAGACGATCCTTCAGGTTGTCAGGCGCGTAAATCTGCGGCAAACCGGTTCTTGCAAACTCCCCACGCCCTTCCTATTGCCTGAGCTGGAATTCCGATGAGCCGCATCGCCTATGTCAATGGACTCTATACGCCGCTTCGCGATGCATGCGTCCATGTGGAGGATCGTGGCTTCCAGTTCGCCGATGGCGTCTATGAGGTCTGCGAGATCTTCAACGGCGATATCATCGACGAGACCCGGCATCTGGTCCGACTGAAGCGGTCGCTGTCGGAACTCGGCATCCGCATGCCGGTGGAGGAGGGCGCCCTCAAGGTCATCCTCCGCGAGACCGTCCGGCGCAATCGCGTGCGCAACGGACTTGTCTATTTCCAGGTCACGCGTGGCGCCGCCAAGCGCGACTTCGTCTTTCCTGCCGCGGATACGCCACCCACCCTCGTCGTCATCGCTCGTTCGGTCGATAGGACCAAGGTGGAAGCGGGGGCCGCGGCCGGTATTTCCGTCATCACCGTACCCGACAATCGGTGGGAGCGCGTCGACATCAAGTCGACGGGCTTGTTGCCCAATGCGCTGGCCCGCCAGAAGGCGAAGTTGCAGGGTGCGAAGGAAGCCTGGTTCTTCGACGAGGAGGGCTATGTGACCGAGGGAGCCGCCAGCAACGCCTGGATCGTCACCAAGGAAAACACGCTGATCACGCGTCCGGCCGAAACGGGAATTCTGCGCGGCGTCACACGCACCACGCTGATCGACCTCGCCCGGCGGGACAATATCATCGTCTCGGAACGCCCCTTCACCGTGGCCGAGGCCAAGGCGGCGAAGGAGGCCTTCATCACGGCCGCCACAGCGCTGATCACGCCCGTGGTCAAGATCGACGATGTCGTGCTGGGGGACGGCAGGCCCGGCGCCTTTGCCACGAAGCTGCGGGCTCATTTCCATAGCGTGGCAGAACATTCGGCATAAGTTGCCCTCGATTGCGTTTTTTGCCGCAATCACGCCGTTGTTATGTTCCTTAAACGATACAGAAGGCGGCATGCCGCGTACGAACCGCAAACTTTTGCTTGCGCGACGCAGCATCCACGTCGACTATGTGGGTTGATTGCATGAAGGCAAGCATGTCGGCTTTGCCGTGCTTGTTTGCGAATATCCGCGGGCTAACCGCGGTCTAAGGAGTTTCGGGGGTATTATGGCGGCGGAGCGAACCCAAAATCTACAGGACACCTTCCTCAACAATGTCCGCAAGAACAAGATCCCGCTCACGATCTTCCTGGTGAATGGCGTTAAGTTGCAAGGTGTTGTGACCTGGTTTGACAATTTTTGCGTGCTTTTGCGGCGCGATGGTCATTCTCAGCTGGTCTACAAGCACGCAATTTCGACCATCATGCCGGGCCATCCCGTCCAACTCTTCGAAGGTGGCGAGATCGAGGGAGCGGATAAGCTCTGATTCTTGCCGTAACACCGGCGGCGGGAGTGGTCCCGCCCGAAAGCTGACGTTTGACACCAGAATTCTTCAAGGATCCGGCGCATCGTATCGATGCGCATGAGCTGGAAGTCGCCTCGGGCACACGCACCTACGTCGTGGCGCCGGTGCTTGCGCGCCGCGCTGAAAGCGAACTCGTGCGTTCGCCGGCGGCCAAGCTCGAGGAGGCGGTAGGCCTCGCCGCTGCCATCGACCTCAATGTCGTTGGTTCGGCCGTGGTGACTCTCGCCGAGATTCGCCCCTCGACCTATATCGGCAAGGGCAAGGTCGACGAGATCAAAGCGATCGTGGAAACCGAGCAGGTGACGCTCGTGCTAATGGACTGCGCGCTCTCGCCCGTACAGCAGCGTAATCTGGAGAAGGCCTGGGGCGCGAAGGTGATCGACCGCACCGGCTTGATTCTGGAGATCTTCGGCCGTCGCGCCCGGACCAGGGAAGGCACGCTGCAGGTCGAGCTTGCCCATCTGAACTACCAGAAGGGGCGCCTGGTGCGGTCCTGGACCCATCTCGAGCGGCAGCGCGGCGGAGGCGGCTTCCTCGGCGGTCCCGGCGAAACCCAGATCGAGTCGGATCGGCGCCTGCTCCAGGACCGAATCGTCAAGCTCGAGCGCGAACTGGAGCAGGTGAAGCGCACCCGCGCCCTGCATCGCGTCAGCCGCCGCAAGGTGCCTTATCCGATCGTCGCCCTCGTCGGCTATACCAATGCGGGCAAGTCCACCCTGTTCAACCGGCTCACCCGGGCGGAGGTGATGGCCGAGGACATGCTGTTCGCCACGCTGGATCCCACTCTGCGTGCGCTCAAGTTGCCGCACGGCACAAAGGCCATTCTGTCGGATACGGTAGGCTTCATCTCCGAGTTGCCGACGATGCTGGTGGCCGCCTTCCGGGCAACGCTCGAAGAGGTGCTGGAAGCCGACGTCGTCCTGCACGTGCGGGATATTTCCCATGGCGACACCGAGGCCCAGGCCTCCGATGTGCGCGGCATCCTCGAAAGCCTCGGTGTCGACGAAACGGCGGAGCGCGCCATCATCGAGGTCTGGAACAAGGTCGACCTGCTCGATGCTCCGGCGCGCGATGCCCTGCTCAATGCCACGCGCCGCAGCGGCTCGAATCGACCTGTCGTTGTCTCCGCCGTCAGCGGCGAAGGCATCGACGCCCTGCTGGAGCGCATAGAGGCTGCAGTTGCGGCCGGCCGGCTGACATTCACGATCGACATCCCGCCCTCCGATGGAGCCGGCCTCGCCTGGCTCTACGCCAACGCCGATGTGATGGCGCGCGAATCCGACGAGGAGGGGGTGACCAGAGTGACAGTTCGCGTCGCTCCCGAACGAGCCGACCTGGTGCGCCGGCGCTTCGGCCTGACCGTCGTCGACATGGGCGATGCCGACGACATTCGTCGCCACGGGTGACGAATGGCGCCAGGGGCGAGGCGCTCAGAACCAACTGGGTGATGGAGAACTCGGCGTGGTCACCACGCCGATGACAGCGCCGGTTGCGGCCCCTATGGCGCCGCCCACGACTGCCCCTGCCGTGGGTTGACGAGAGACGAGGCTGCCGACGATCGCACCGCTGGTGCCGCCGATGAGGGCGCCGTTGAAGGCGCGGCCTCCCGGACTATTGCTGCAGGACGCGGCGCTCGCGCCGAGACCACAGATCAGGACGAAGCTAAACACTCTTTTCATTCCTGAGCATCCTTACGCTACGCAACTTGAATGGCTCATTTACTGAAAATTAACTTTCGGCATTGAATGAGTCAGAAGAAAGGCTTCGTCCTTCACGCTTTCGCCGTAGAAGTTAATATGGTAAGACGGCGCTGTAGAATGAACTTGCATTCAGGTATTATTTGGCCGTTAGGAACGTATTGTGCAGTTTTATTCTTCTCGTATTGCCTGATTCTGCTGTTGGAATTCATGTTTGGATTATAGTTAACGCGAGCGATGGCGGCGGTCTTCTGACATGCCCTTCAATGAAGAAGGAGAGGGTGACGAGCCATATGGGCGGATGACCGCGGCGCGCGATACAGGAAGATGCAGGCATTTCAGCCAGTTCGACGACGCATGTGATCAAAGGCCTCGTCGTTTGGCTTCGTTCCACAATGCGTCCATTGCCTCCAGCGTGGAATCGGCCGGCCCGGTGCCTCGTTCTGCGAGGCGCTCCTCGATGAAATGGAAGCGTCTTTCGAACTTGGCATTCGCGCCGCGAAGCACGGCCTCCGGATCCGCGTGGGCATGGCGGGCGACGTTGGCGACAGCAAAAAGCAGATCGCCGATTTCGGCGCTGATTTCCGCCTCGCTCGCCTCGGAGTCCAGTGCCGCTTCGATCTCGTCGGCTTCCTCCCGCACTTTGGCGAGAACCGTGCGGATGTCATTCCAGTCGAAGCCGACCCTGCCGGCTTTTTCCTGCAGCTTTACGGCGCGGGTGAGGGCGGGCATCGCCGCGGGAATACCTTCCAGGACGCTCACCCTTTCCTGGGGCGGATGGCGCTTGGCGCGCTCGGCCTTCTCCGCGGATTTGATCTCGGCCCAGAGCTTCTTCACCTCCGTGGGCGGCAGGTTGCGGGCTTCTCCAAAGACATGGGGATGGCGGCGAATCAGTTTTTCGGTGATCGCCCTTACGACGTCGCCGAAATCGAACAAGCCTTGCTCCTCCGCCATGCGGGCATGGAAGACGACCTGCAGGAGAAGGTCCCCGAGTTCATCGTTGAGATCGGCCATGTCGCCGCGCTGGATGGCATCGGCAACTTCGTAAGCCTCCTCGACCGTATAGGGCGCGATGCTGGCAAAGTCCTGCTCCAGATCCCAGGGACATCCCGTACCAGGCGTGCGCAGCGCCGCCATGATGTCGAGGAGACGCTGGAGGTCGCGGCTTGGCGTAAGGGGGGCAGAAGGGGCTTTGTTGTCCATGACGATCTCCTCGTGGCGTCATAGCGCAAAAGCGCCGCGATTCCTTCCTGTCGTGGAGTGTCGAACGGCCGTTTCAGGAGGCTCGATCATCTCTGCATTGGGGGAAATTGCGATTTTGCCTTGATTGCGGGAACGGGATTGTCTATCCGGGTCGTAACGGAGACGTGGCCGAGAGGCTGAAGGCACTCGTTTGCTAAATGAGCATACCCCACAAGGGTATCCAGGGTTCGAATCCCTGCGTCTCCGCCAATGCCCCTTGATTTCATTAGCGTTTTTCCGATAACCCCCTTCATACCCACCAAAAAACCCACCAACGTGGGGCAGGCAGCGCTTGAGGGGGTAGGCTAGTGGACCAACCCGCCAACACGCCGGGCATGAGCGGGGGACCAGACCGACACCATGGCACGGCGGATTTTTCCCGTGTCCCCATTTTCTCCTCGGAACGCACTTTCAGCCTGCCGTGATGTGATGGCGGCGGGGGCATCCGGCCCAAGGGCGACTCAGGCGCGGGGCGTGACTGGGCTCGGCGGTAGCGCCGGCTACCCAAGTAGCCGTTACGCTTTCAAGCCTGCCAGCGGACTCGGCGGGCCACTTACTTTCGATTTGGTATCGGGACACCCCCATGCCCCCGGGGTATGATGCCCAAGGCCCGGGGGTGGTGGCCACCCTCCTTTACCCCACCGCGAATTACATGGCCTGAAAAAAGTCCGATCCAAAAATTTCTGGGTTAGAAAAATCCCTTTTCCAAAAAATTCTGGGGGTAATTTTCGCTTTGGGCCCCGTGAGGGGGCCCCACAGGCCCTATCTAGAGATCGTCGGGCAGAGGTCGAACTTTAAACCCTATGTCCGACTGGCCAACTGGCGTGGCTTCGGATGCATCTGTCCCACCGCTCTTTGGTGCCGCTAGCGAGGTCGAAGGTTTTGCGCTCGCCCATATAGAAATAAATGAGCCAAGCAAAAGCAGAAGCGCGATTGTCATTTGCCCCGCGAGGACAACGCCGAGGTCAATCGTCGGCCATTGCGAGAAGTCGAGGCCTGAGTAGGCGAAGTTGGCATCGTTCTCCCTTTTCAAGAACTCACCGACAAACCCCGCAGCCGCAATTATTCCAACAAGAGACGCAAGGTTACGATATATGTAATATACCCACCTCTTACTGTAGAACAAAAAGCCTACCAGAAGAGAGATGGCTAGCACCGCACCAACTGAGGCAGGAGCTAGGAGGATGGCATTCAGGATATGCCTGCCGAGCCCCTCGCTCACATAGTAGGCCTGCGCGAAGATTACGACGAGCCAGACAACCATCAGGCGATTGAGGAATGTATTCCGCATGGGGACACTCGCAGCTCCTTGCCCAAGATCAATGCCGAGCTTCAAATACCGCAAAGATATTCCGCAGGGAACGGCCATCCCACCGTGGCGACGCGACACTATCGTCTAATCCACCCCCAATCCACCGGGTCCGGAACGTCAGATTGTCCTGTCCTCTATCAGGCTGGGCTATGTTGGGAACGATAACAGGGTCTCACGGAATGACTGCGTTTTTCGACAAAGGCAAGCTTGAAGAGCTTCATACAGGCCGCGCGGAGATGCACCGCAATTTTGCGGGGCTACGTGAGCGCTTCATTGTGCGAAACTATAGGTCTGAGCGGGGTCGAGAATTCGCCTGTCGGGGCTTCTCTCGCCGTCTGGGCGACATGGTCCGAGCAGTGGACATTGTGTTCAACGCCCTACCTCCGGAGCTTGAGGACATCCCCAAGCGGGAGGCTGTCCTTGACGCCACAATCGCTATCCAGTCCTTTGTACTGAATGCCTTCGGTTGTCTTGACAATCTGGCATGGCTGTGGGTGTGCGAGAAGCCTGTAGTCAATGCGGATGGTACGCAACTTAGCCCTCTGAGGGTCGGCTTGGGGCCTAAATGTCAGGAAGTGAGGCGGACCTTCTCCAAGGAGTTTATCGACTATCTCAATAGCCGGCAGATCTGGATCGACAAGCACCTAAAAGGTTTTCGGGATAGCCTGTCCCATCGCATCCCCTTATATATCCCGCCGTTCATTGTCCCGCCCGAAAGGGAGGATAAATACAATAGGCTTGAGAGGGAATCAGCAAACGCTCTGCGCAACGTCGATCTGGGAACGTATGAAAAGCTACAGGCGCAGCAATGGGCACTTGGGGTCTGGCGACCGTGGATGACGCATTCGGAGACAGAAAAAGCACCAATAGCCGTTTTTCACTTTCAGCTTCTGCAAGACTGCCTGACGATAGATGAGTTTGGCCGGGAAATGTTAAATGAACTCGCCCGGCAGAACGTATGAGCGAACCAATTCGAGTGCTCGGCAACTATGGGCCGAGCGGTGCGGTGCGACGGGTGCCACTATTCCCCCTCACGCCCACGCGCCGTCCAGCGGGTCGCTCCACCCCGACGCGAGCGGTATGGCCTGCTTTGGGAGAGCCTGAGCAAACTGTGGCCCCTCATCTCCGCCGTCCGACGCGTCTTGCTGCACAGGCGTGGGCACCGGGATCGCGGTGGTGTATCGGGTGGGGGATGAATAGTCGATAGCATCCCCCGTGGGCAGGCGTGGTGCAGTGGCTGCGGTTTTTGGCGGGTCGATGGTCGGTGCCGACGACATGGACAGCGGCATGGCTCGTCCGCTGGGGTCCACCTCTCTCCCGGCATCGCTGGTCGGCGCTGGCGCGGACTGGGGCTGCCCGGCAGAAGGCAGGTCCGTGGAGGTGACCGGGGCGGAGGCGACTGTGTTGCCCGTGCTGTCCGCGTTCTCGACATACTGCCGGTGCTGGTCGAACCCCTCATCCCAGAGGCGCTTGATCTCGGCATCCGACTTGCCCGCCCAGCTCACCCACTGCTTGCGGATCAATTCGGGGTTGCCGTTGGTGTTCTTAAGGTTCTGCCATGCCAGCCGGTCCTGCATGGAAGGCGAGAACAGCTCGTTACCCGTCAGGCCCATCTGGTCGCGCAGGCCGCGCAGCGTCGAGGCGACGAACTGGTAGCGACCGACCGGCCCGGCATTGGTGGGCGTGCCGTCATACTTCACGTTGGCCGGGTTGCGGCGGATGCGGTCAGCCAAGTCGATGGCCTGATTGATGGTCATCTGCGAGACGGGCTTACCCCCCACGCCGAATTTCCCGTCCGCGAACACCTTGTCGTAGTTCTGGCCACTGCCGCTCTCGCCCAGCGCCACAGCGTCGAGCAAGACATTGCTCTCGCCGGGACCGGATGAGGTGGCGGACGCTTGCCCCGAGCTGCCGGTGCTGCCGGTGCGCTGCCGGAATTCGCGCTCGGCATCCAGCCCGGCCTGGGTGGCGGGGTCCACGGTGGTCTGAGCGCCCTGAGCCGCTTTGCGGTCATTGTAGGCCTGACGGGCAGCAAGATAATCCGTTTGTGCCTTGAGTTTCTGGCGCTCAAGATCGATCCGTTGGGATTGCTGGCTCATATTCATGCCTGTCTGGAAGGCATTGATGAAGTCTTTTATTTCTGTTCCGAATGACATGTTCTTCCGTCCAGAGGTTCGCGCTGGACATAAACTATCATATTGGCAAGAGGCACGCGAATTGACGTGACTGCGTGCATGAGGTGTACACGGATATTGGCATTTTACCAGCGTGGGTAACTCCTGCACCGGCATCGCGGCGGTTCGCACCTGTCGCCCAGACGCTCACACAAATGCCTATAGGTAGGGGCGGCGTGATGCCGGGTGCCCCCATCGGAAGGAGCTTGAGTATGGGAACCGTGGTCGAGGCGCGCTGCACCTGTGGCTATCGCGAGCGAGCGGTCATCGGAGCGGGAATGCGGGGGCATGACATCATGGCGGGATGGCCGGTGCTATGCGGGGACTGTCAGGCAGTGACGGGCACCAACACCAAGGCGAGTCCGCTGACCTGCCTCATGTGCAACGGCACAAACGTGGTGCTCTATGTTGAAGGCCCGCTCATGCACTCGGGCAGTTCGGTGGCGCCATGGGGTGACCTGACGATGACGGATGGCGCGGCGCTCTGTCCGAAGTGCCGGACGTTCGGGATGAGGTTCGGGCGGAGGGGGCCGATGTTTGATTGAGGGATGGCCTCGGAAATGGCCTGCGGAGGCCCGTGGGACTCGTCTCGCTGTAGTAGGTGTGGGGGAGGCTCGTCAAGGTGACTTGCCCGCCAGCGGACTCCGCAGGCCCTTCGGCAGCATGTTCCATCAAACTGGATATGCCTTGGCGCGAAAGTGTGGCCTCAGTTCGGAATCTGGCTCCTTGACTAGCCTGTCCAAACCCAGACAAAGCCTTATGCGCCCAGCGATGACCATGGAGAAGGCTATGCCGACGGCAACAGATTTTCGCAATGCCCTTCGGACGGAAATCATGAGAGCAGTTGCGCGAGGCGAGTCCTTCGTAGACGTCACCGCGCGAAACCTTCATCAGGTCGTCGGAGGTTACCCCCAGCCAATGCCTCGAATGCCGAATTGCTGTGGTGTCATGCGTCAGGAATGGCGCAAGGGGGATGAGATCATTTCGGATCGTTTGAGCGACGGGCCGGACTTTGCAATTCGATATAAGCTGCCGAGGACCAGCGACGCCAACCAGACCTAAGACCAGGAGCGCGTTGGCGACATGGTCAGTGACGATGTTCATGCGATAAAGACCTCGGGGGCCGGACGGCGGAACTAGGCGGCGAGGCCTCCACTGCCCACGTCCACATCAGCCTCGGGTGGGTCTGCCGGCGCACTTGGCAGGAGGCGCTCCCATCCACGCCTGCACCCCGTTGCCCGATGCACTGCCCCGGTGAAGTAGGCGGGCTTCCAGCCATGCGCCCGCATCGCATCCGACAGCAGCCGGTTGAACTCCCTGCCGCGTTTGGCCGGCGCGTCGAGAGATAGCGTGAGGGCGCGATGCGCGAGCCGCTCCATGCCATCCTTGCAAGGGTAGCCGCGCACGTCCGCGATCTGGGCGAGCCACTCGGGGGGATCGTCCGGGCGGGGCGCGGTGGTGGTGGGTTTGGAGGCTTGAAGTTTGGCGAGGTACGACATGATGGTGTGATCCGATGGTTTGCTAACTGACTAACTATTGAGGCGAGGATGCAACAGAGTGGGGCTCATCAGGGAACACCATATCTGGTACAGTGACGGGGTGAGGCGACCCGCAACTTCTCCCGCAATATCTCCTGCGATTGAGGGGGGCGGAGAAGTGGGTTTGAGGGGGCTAAAACAGGCCCGACCCCGCGCAAGTGCCTGTACGGTGGGCTTCTCGACCGCAACATCATCCCCGCAGCAACTTCCCCCCATATACCCTAAAAGAAGTTGCTGCGCTAAAGCGGCAGCACTTCTTAGGGTTAGGGTATGAGCGCGCACCATTGCGCAATTGCGAGAAGTTGCGGAAATTGCGATGTCGTTACGGCATGTACTTTTTAATACCATATATGGTATTGCGTCGCCCCCGGGAATGATTGCCAAAATCTCTCGAATTGGCAGAAATGAGTGGCGTTGGCATGGTTCTACGTCACGCATTTCCCACCCCCCTCATCCCCACCACTCACGCCTTGCGCGCTCTCCGGGGCGCGTGCGATGAGCGCCTTGCGCCCATACGTGCCACCCCCGTCTTGACGTGGCACCTTGGCCTCGCCTTGCACAACCTTGCCGATCCGCATCAACTCTCTCAGCACGGCATCGCCGTCAGCCGGCGAGGGTTGCCCTCCACGCAGTGGGGCGATGGCAGTGGCGATAGCGTCGGCAGCGCGCGGAGCGGCACCACGCGGACTTGCCGCGAAGGGTGGGTTGGCGCTCGCAATCACGCCATAGGCAGCGTCAAGAATTGCTTGGGTGAAAGCGCCACCTGTTACCACCGGGGTAAACGTTTCGATGACCGCAACGCTATCACCGTTCATGTAGATGGGCGGTTCGGCGTTGGGCAGTTCCACGCTACCCAGATGAAACCAGCGCTTTTCCTTGTTGGCAGGGGACAGGTTCGCCTTGGTTGAGACAACGCGGAAGTAGGCCCACGCATCCGATGGCATGATGCCAATCGTCCGCGCCTCATCCTCCCCCAGCACCTCAATCGACAACGCGATGCGGGCAAGGTTGACCAGAGACGCAGCGCCCATCGCAGCCTCAGCTGACGCCGGGTCCGCGCCCTTGCGGGCATGGTGGGCGATTACGATGGAGATACTCTTTGCGGCGGCGATCTTGGCGAGCCGCCCCATGAGAAGGCCAGCCGCCGCGTTGTCGTTGACCGAAACGCCCCCCATCAGGGTTACGAGCGGATCGAGGAACACCACATCAGGGTGAGCTTGTCCGATAGCCCCCTCAAGCCATTGCCAGCCGGGCTCATTGAGTATGGCCTGTCCCTTTACGGAGGTGAGCAGTGCGGTGCCGCATCTCTCCGCGCCGACAAGGTGCAGCCCGACCAGATCAGCCGCACTGAGGCCGTGGCGCGTCATCGCGGCGTGGACGCGTCGCGCTACTTCTTCCCTGCCATCCTCTGCACTGATGAAAAGCGCCTTCAAGCCGGTGCCGAAAATGTGGGAGTTGAGCAGGTTGCGGCCCGACGCGATGGCCATGGCCATGGTCAGCAGCAACGTGGACTTGCCGCGTCCACCCGGCGCTACCAGCAGCGTAACGTAACCCCGAGCGCAATCCATGCCATGTATCCACGCACGATGGCGGGATACCTGGGGCAGGTCGTCAACCTTGAAGATGCCTACGGGGTTGGCCGGCGCCGGGCTGACATCCGATCCAAACAGCTGCGAAATGGGTATGATGGGGGTCGGGGCCGCATGGCCAGCCGATGTCGGACTGGTGCCCGTCTGAGCCGCCGCGTCCGCAGTACGCCCCACTGCCCAAGGATCATACCCGGGATTGCCCGCCGCGCTGGCTGCCTGATTCGCCACCTCAACCAGTGTGCCAACTGCGATCTTCCCGGGCCTGAACGAACGCCACACGGCATTGAATGCAGCCTCCTCGGACAGGCCACGCCCACCAGCCTTCGTCCAGCCTGCTCCTTTCCGACTCCATCCAAGCGCGAGGTCGCGGGCATCGGCGCAGCCCTGCATCTCGGCATCGCAGCAGGCCCAGATCACATTGCGCCACTTATCGTAGGGAAGGTCGGTAACTGTGTTATCCAGCTTGCCCAGCCAGTCGTTCACCGCCGCTGACTTACCAGCGGGGGTAAGCTCGTCAAAGGGTCCATCGCTGATACCAGCGCTTAACTCGTCATCCCCACCGACGATGGGGGCACGCCGGGGCAGGGCGCTTACACAGGCAGCCGGGGACTGAGGGTGGAAGGGCACCACATTGCCCGGGATCGCACCGACGTGGGGCTCGCAGGCAGCGAGGAAATCCTCAACCTGCTTTTCGGTGATCGCTAACAGGTCATCCCTGCGCACGGTCGCTGGGGAGCGACCATTCAGCCATTGCAACTCTGCACCGGTAGGGTGGGTGCCATCAACGACAATCTGCTGACCTGCGCCCATGATCTCGACCTTGTCATTCGAGCCCGAGACAGATCGCTTGTCGGGCTCCCCCTCAGCCGCGCGGTAGAGCAAAGTGATGCGGGCGCTGTTGGCCCGGAAGCGGATGGGCGGGTTACTGCCAAGGAGCTGGGTCGCGAGCTTGAATATGCTCTCGACAGTCGCTTCGTCGTCTACATCAATATCGATGGCACGCAGCCCCGCAGTGAGCATGCCCGTGTTCATAGCCTCAGGCGTGACGTTGAGGAGCGCAGCGGTGCGCTCACCCTGCGTCCACTTGTTAGCTACGGGGTTCTTGGCACCGGTGTGCACGCGCACGGGCTGATAACCGTTGGTGAGCATGGCCTGACGGAAGTTCGCAACGGTTTGCGCGTCGCCGGGCGCAGGAATATTATGTGGGTTGTTCATGCTGAATTACCTGAAACTGTCGAGGGTTTTAGGCGTCCCCGGTCGGCGGCACCGGGACTTCTCAATCAACGGGCTCCGGCGCGTCTGCCGGGGCCTGTTTCGTTTTCGGGCGGCACGGGAATGCCGCCCTTCATCGCGATCCAGTCCTCGCGTTTCTGCCGAAAATGGCCAATGGTGGCGTCAACCGATTCCCAGTCGAACGCGTCCGGCCCACGCTTCGGATCGAACTTGCCTAACTTGAGGACGCTGAGCGCCCGATCGAGACCACCGAGCAGCACTCGGTCGCTGAGGCTGGCCGCACCCCCAATCAGGCGGCGGAACTCGCCGCGCGCCGGAGCGCTGTGCACCAGTTCGGAACTGTCTCCCTGAAGGGGCTCGATGATCCCCATCTGGGTCATGTTCGAGGTCTGACGGACGCATTTCTGGGCTAGTGTTCTGGAACTCCGCTCGGCCCATAGGCCAAGGGCGAACGCTTCCAATTGCCTGACAAGCAGGCTGCGGCGCTGGGGATCTCCCTCGCGGAAGGCGACAAGGAAATTTTGACCTACCTCCTCAACCAACAGGCGCTCCTGCGCCCAAAGACGGGGCGTGGTAGTGTATTCGGGGGCCATCTTACGCGGCCTCCCCAACATGGGCCTTCACCGTTTCGCGGGTCACGCGCCCCGGCTTGGCAGGTCCGGAGCTGCGCTTCGGCAGGCTGGCAGCAAACGCTTCCAACTCGGCACGGGGGATGAGGACACGGCGACCGAGGCGCACAGCCTTGATCTGGTCAGCGGCGAGCAGTTCAAAGAGCAGGCTACGCCCGATGCCAAGCGCCTTGGCGGCTTCGGCAGGGGGCAGCATAATCGGATCGGTCATTCCATAACCTCCAGTGGAACCTCGCGGTATTGCGAGGACTTGGAGGCAAGCATTGCGCGAGCTTCTGCCGCTCGCCACCGGGATTAATTACGGGATAATTAAAAGACATATTACGTAGTATTACGAACAGCTTACCAGATAGATACCCCTATGATCACCATTGGGGTTCTCGCCCCATGGCCCGCTCGATCGCAGCAAGCTTCTCGGCGTATTCCTTCGCGAGCTGGAGGGCGCGGTCCTTGTCGCGCATCATCCCATCCCGAGCCCGGTCAGCTACTTCCGTCCCCACAATGGCATCCAGCTTGGCCCCATGCTCTAGCATCATCGCGTCCCCTAGCACCATGCGAGCTTGGGCGGCGGTTTCTATCCAGCGCCATTCGGCTCCGTTCGCCTTTTTCAAGCGTGAGTATTTCCGCTGCACCCGGTCCACAATGCTGTCCTTATACGCCTTGGGCGTGTTCCGGTATGTCGCATCGGCCGGCACAACCCAAAGCTCGTTGGCACCATCGGGGAAACGATCCGCTGGCAGGTAGCGACGACCGTTCCACTGCGGTTGCACTGGCGGCGCGAATGTTTGCACACCATCGGCCTCCATCAACTCCGCCACCACCACAATTTGGATCGCGTTAGTAGGGTCGATGATGGCGCCTCGCCGCTCGGCTTGGAGGACGACCGCATGGGCGTGGGCAGCGATCCAGCGGTCCCCATCGTCTAAGAAATGGAGCTTGTGCCGGCCCGGCTTCCCCTTTGGGTGCGGCCCCGGCTTCCCCTTTGGGTGCGGCCCCGGCTTGTCCTTGGGGTGCGGCCCCGGCTTGTCCTTGGGGTGCGGTCCCGGTTTTCCCTTTGATGCTGGTACGCCGCGTATGACGCGCACCCGGGGTGCCCTACCCCCACTCATGCCCATCACTCCTGCCCACTTACCATTCAGGTAAACTCACGCCCGCTTGAGCTGGCTGACATTCGACTCGGCACGGGGCTCGACGTACAAAGCCCACGCATCCATCAGCTTGCGGCGTTTCTCAAAAAGATCGCCGCGACGGTAAGCAGCCTCGACCTTGTCAGCGACGGCGTGGGCGAGAGCGGCCTCGCTGACCTGATTGGGGAAGGGCGTGCACTCGCTGGCCCAGTCCTTGAAGCTCGACCGGAAGCCATGCGTGACGCATCCTGCCTCCATCCCGCGCAGCATCATCGTCAACGTCATGTCGCTCATGGGTCGGCCCTTGCGAGCGCCGGGGAACACGTATCCATCGTCGCTCTGCCTGATGGCCTTGGCCCTTTCGAGCACGGCCAGCACAGCGCCAGACAAGGGCACGCGGTGTTCGCGCTTCGCTTTCATGCGCTCTGCGGGAACTGTCCAGATCCTCGCCTGTAGGTCGATCTCGCTCCATGTCGCCCCAAGCACCTCACCTGAACGTGCCGCCGTCAGAATAGTGAACTCCAAGGCGAGCGGAGTGACGCCCTCACGTTCCCGCAGGCGCTTCACGAAGTCAGCCACGTCCTTGTACGGCATTGCGGGGTGATGGCCACGTGCCAGCTTTTTCCGGGCGGGTAATAGATGCTGTAGGTTGCCTCGCCACGCGGCGGGGTTCTCGCCCGAGCGATGCCCCTGCGCCTTGGCGGCGTCCAGCACAGCCTCAATCCGGCCCCGTACCCGGCTCGCCGTCTCGGGGCGCTTGAGCCAAACCGGCTTGAGCACCTCCAGCACGTCGCCGGTCGCGATCACGTCAACCCGCTTACTCTGCAGTTTCTTGCAATAGGCATCGCCCAGCGTCATGCGCCACTGCGCCACGTGCTTGGCGTTCCGCCAACCAGCCTCATGCGCCTTGATGTAGTCGTCGGCAGCCTCCGCAAAGGTAGGCACAGGCACGGGCTCGGCAGCGCGCTTCGCCTCTATCGGGTCAACCCCGTTCTGCAACGCGGCGCGGTGGGCGGTGACCAACTCGCGGGCCTCTGCCAGCTTGACCTTGGGGTATGAGCCCAGCCCCAACTCACGCCTGCGCCCAGCGAATGAGTAGCGAAAAACCCATGACCGCGCCCCGACCGGCTTGCTCTCATGCGGCTTACTGACCTGCAAGTACAGCCCGCCGCTTACGGCATGAAGGCCCGGGCGAACCAGTGCTTCGACCTCCTTCGACGTGAGTGACTTTATCTGCTTTGGCATCGTCCGCTCCGGCCTACCCATCAACCTATCCACCAATATGGTAGCGGCTTATGGTGAATACAAGAGGACGGCAGTGGACGACATCGAAGATTATCGTGCTATATCAATACCATATATGGTATGTAAGAGACTGTTGCGGACTGCGGTGGTCTGATTTTCTACGGACTGCGTCTCCGCCATTTCTCAAATGCCCGATCTGGATCAGTGCGTGACGGATTGTGCCTAGGACATAGGTTGCAACCTCGTACCTTGCCGAGGGTCATCGCGTCTTCGGTCCGTCGGCGTCCAACTGGGCGATGGTCCGATTTTGATGAGACCCAACTGAAGCAAAGTGCATTCGAATCGAAGCGCTTATCCAGCCTAACATGCAGAACTCACGGATAATTTTCAATTCGTGACGATTTCGTCTGAAAGCGAAACTAACAAGATCGCAGACGGATGAAATCAAAAAGAAAGCCCGACTTTCGCCGGGCTTCTCGCAACATAGCCGTATCGCCAGGGATCAGAAGGTCCGCTTCAGGCGAATACCACCCTGCCAGGCGCTGGCGCTCGGGCTATATTTCGCCCCTGGCGCGCTGTAATCCCATTCGCCATGCGTATAGGCAACCTCGGCAGCAGCCGTCAGGCCCTTGGTGATTGTGTAGGTCAGGTTGCCGGCGATCGTGTATTCCTTGATCTGGTAGTCAACGAAACCGAGCCAGTTATCGGATTTCATGCCGATGTAGCTGCCGACGAGATTGGCATTCAGGACGGGCGTGATGTTGCCGCCAAGTTCGGCCACGATCGACCAACCCTTGCCGGTGTCATAGCTTCCGCTGCCGAAGAGGCTCGACAGATAGAGGTCCGCCGGGGCCGTGCCGAAGAATGTGTTGTTGGCACCGAGATATTCGGTGGCGCCATTGGCATATTGGCCTTCGACGATGAAGTGCCCGCCATCGACGAAGGGCAGCTTGATCAGCGCAGTGGCGCCGATCGCGTAGCCCCATTTGTTGTAGCTGGCCAAGGGAATGTCCTGGGTATCGCCGCCGGGCGAGACCGTCCAGGTCGAGCCCGTGCGATTCTGGTGCAGGGCGCCCTGAACGGCGAGCGCACCCCAGTCCTGGTCGTAGCGCAGTTGTGCCACGATATCGGGAACCTGCTGGCCACCCTGCAATGAGCCGATGGTCACGTCTTCCGCGCCCCCGATGATGACGGACGTATATGCCGTCCCGTAGGGATTGTTCACGCGGTGGTCGCGGCCGTCTTCGATCGTGTAGCGCACTTGATGGGAGGGATTGCTGCTTTGCGCCCCCTCTCTAGCGGGCGGCTGGGGCAGACAAGCCGGGCGGTGGCTGCAGGTGATCCGGCGTTTGCCGTTGAAACTGGGCGCATCCAGCGAGGACGATTGCAATTCCCAGTAGAAGAATGTGCCTCATGGTACTCTCCATCAACATGTCGACAACAGTGGCCCGCGCGGATCTCGCCTCGGCCATGCCTGGACGCCCCAAATTTCCCAACCTTCTTGCAGCCAAAGCACGGCAGGGCAGGGCAGGGCGACGTCTTCAAGTTAGTCATTGGGGAGCATTTGGCCAAGAAGCAGGCACGGTTCACAAGCACCTTTCGGCGACGAGGCCTTCGTAGAACCGGAGCTCCGTCACCCGTGCAGACCGATCTGCTTCGGTGTTCAATTGAGCAGTCCCGCATTGCTGCATCACCGGTGCCGCCTCCTTCAGAACATCGACACGTCGCCGGTAGACCTGGCAGATCGCTAATTCATCATCGGCGCGGATAGTGCTAAGTTCTTGATTTGATTTCTGGATTTCCTGTTCTGCCTTTACCACGAGAGTGGTGCATGAGGATCGCAGATGGGAAAATGCGAACCAGCACATCAGGAAGGAGATCATTCCAGCCACGAGTGTCAAAGCATATAGAAACTTCCTGAACTGCGTCATGTGGCCTCGTATTTCGACCAGATTCGCATTGAGCAAGATAGCGACACACCTAGTTGGAAGCCGCGGTGCCTCGATGTCCATCGAAATTTGCCCTCGAACGGCCGTCCGATCTCTCATTGCCAGCGTTATTTGCTGGCCAGAGGCAAATAGGGATGCCGACGGTCTTAGAAGCGCTTGGCGGCCAAATCCGGGTACGACGACTTCCACAGCCGTCGCGCCGCGGCGAACGTGGATCTCGCACAGCCAGGTTCGAGCTGATGCTCAGGGCGGAAGAAAAAGCACGATCTCGAAGGAGAGTTCGTCTACCTGGTAGGTTTCACGCGCAAGCGCGATCTTTTCAACGTCACACGAAAAAGGGAAGAGCCTTTCAGTTCTTCCCTCTCTATGAAGTATAGGTACCAACTATGAAGTATAGGTACCAAAAGTGGAGCGACAGGTCTTCAAAGCCCAAAATCTACACTGGTCGCTGCCGATATGGCAGCGGCACTTGGTAAAAGACGTGCCCAAATCCCATGTCGCTTTGCGCTAGCGTACTTCCATACTATTCGGCCATGCGCCTATGTCGAGAAATTTCGTTAGGGAAATCAAATCATAAGAGAAATTTAAGATATCAATAATCTGCGGAAGCTTTCGGATTATTACAGGCTTCTGAAATCCGTGAATTTTGTAACGCCTGGGCCGATTCTGTGAGGCGGCGTCTCATCAGGCGTTCGACAGCACGAACTCTATCACGGCGGTTCGCAGGGCACGTCGAGGCTGGGTTTCCTCGATCTCATGAAGCAGGCATTCCACGCTTCTGCGCCTACGCTTTGCTATCTGCTCCAGCGCGGACCAAAAGCTCCGCTCCAGAGTGAGGCCGGTCTCTTGTCCGTTGAGCCAAACTCTCTCGTGCCGGAGTTTGCTCGCCATGTCTCGTTCTCCGCATGATCCGCCCCAGCACACGCACTGGCTGAGGTTACCCTTTGATGCACGCCAGCGAAGAACAGATGACAGATCCTCGCTCGACGCACTTTTAATCCCCTTGTTTATTTCAAGCAAGAATGATGCCAGTTCGCATCCGGTCAATATCCCGAATGCGGGTGTGGAAACCGGTCTCCGGCAATTTAGACGGATTGCTGCCAGGCGGTACGAAGGTACGATCAGCCTGCCTCCGCGGGCAGACCCTGGTTGATGGCGTCCCCCCAAGTCTCCGCCTTCGGCCAGGGAAGGCCCGGCGCCGTCCCCCAACCACGGCGCCGGGCCGTCTCGCGCCGCCCGACGCGAACAGGCGTTTGCGGCAAGTTCGTCGGTTCGGCCTGAACCGGCTATGGGTCTCGCGCGTTATGCGGCCAGTTGCGAGAGGGGGAGGGGCGAGGTCCTCGCTAACCCCATGGCGGAGGGCCTCATCATGAAACTGGGCGAGATGTTCGAGAAAGTCGCCGACAGGGTCTCCCGGAAGATGGGGCATCCTGCGGCCTTCATGGTCTGCTGCACGATCGTGGTCGTATGGGCGATTTCAGGACCAATCTTCGGCTTTTCCGATACCTGGCAGCTCCTCATCAACACCGGCACGACCATCGTGACATTCCTGATGGTCTTTCTCATCCAGAATACTCAGAACCGCGACACCGCGGCCCTGCACGCAAAGCTTGACGAACTCCTGCTGACCAGCGCCGCGCAGGACAGCTTCGTCGGGATAGAGCATCTGAGCGAGGAAGAAGTCCAGAAGTTCAGGGATATATGCGCGGCGGCGGCGGAGAAGGCCGGCAAGGCGCGGCTGGCGTCCGGCAGCGGCGAGCCCGCAGCATCTGCCGAAAAGAGGTCATCATCAAGGACAGGCCGGGTCTCGGGAGGGACTACATATAAAAAGGAGCCCACCGATCATGATGGGACTCCCGCCTAAGCGTTGCCGCATTCCGGCTCATGCACGACGCACAACACGGCGCTCGCCCGTGCCGTGAACGGTCCGTTCGATCCTTCCTGCTCAGCGCGGGAACGGGGAATTCGGCTGTACGACATAAGCCGGCGTGTGGTCTGCCTGACCGTAGTCGCTTGCGCAGGCTGCCAGGCCTGTCAGGATGAAGACGGCGGTAAGGATCTTGAGGACTTTCATTGTCGCTTCCAATTCTACAGGCGGCAGGAATGCAAATTTAACACCGAACCGCCATCGAGGGCACATGTTTCCTTCGCATAATGCTGCCAAGGCGTAAATGCTTTCTCGCCGCAAATCTCTCTTGCAATGAGGTTCCTCGTGAGGCAATTGCCCGAAGGTACCATATCGGGGTCCCCGATGCCGTCGCGCGAGCGATTAACGCCCTTGTCACGCGCGGAACAGTCAAAGCATGGTACCAACTATAATTCGCTGGCGCAGGCCGGATCGAGCGCCGGGCGTCACCACCAGGGAGACTATGCAGTGTGTCCTGTGCGTTTGAGCACCCCTTTTCTCCCTCCGTCCAGATCTAGTGCTGCTGCGCCGGCTTCATCAGGCCGGCGCTGATCGTTTGCAGTTTTCATGAAGCCGAGCGTGCGTGCCGCGTCGTTTTACGCTAACAATGCGGCCGTGTGATCGGCTCCCTCTCACCGAAGGAAAATCCATGCACGCCTATCGCATGAAACGTCGCAACCTTGCCTCCCTGGCTATGCTGAAGGGAACCCTGTTGGCGGCGACCCTGCTTGCTGCCCCCGCCTTCGCGCAGAACGCGTCGGCGGATGGGGCCAAGCAGCTCCAGGATTCCCTGACCAAGACCTTCGGCCCGGCCCTGTTCGAAAAGGGCATCCTCAGCATCACCGCGCAGGGCTCTGCCTATGCCGTGAAGCTCGATCTCAACCCGGCCTTCGAGCATGCCAAGAAGAACGGCGTCACCGTCAGTATCGATCCGCTCACCTATATGGCGACCCCGAATGCCGACGGCACCTATGCGGTAACGAGCGAGTCTCCGTTCAACTACAGCTTCGCCAAGACCGAAGGCGAGGACCAGGCAAGTGCCAAGTTCTCCGCTTCGTGCAAGAGCTCGGGCACCTTCGACCCCAAGATCGCGATTTTCTCGAATTACGAGACGAGTTGCCCCTCGGCCTCAATGACGGTGAATTCGCCGGAGAACGATGTTTCCGTCTCCACGGGCGCCATTTCCTCGAAGATAACCGGAGCGGCCGGAAGCGCCGGTGGCGTGACGATTTCAACCGCAGGTATGGTGGCTGATTTTGTCGAGACCATCACGGGCAAGGACAAGCCGCTCAGCATCAAGGTCACTGCCAAGCAAGCCACCAGCGATGGTTCCGTCGAGAACTTCCAGGTCGGCGCCGCCATCGAACTCATCGGCATCGCTGCCAAGGCGGGCAATAAGGACGAGATCGCGGCCCAGCAGAACGAGATCAAGCAGAAGCTGCTCGCCGCGCTGCCATTGTGGAACAATCTGGCCGGGAAGGCTACGCTGAGCGGCGTCAATGTCGAGACGCCGATCGGTCCCGTCGCGCTTGACTCCTTTGAGGAAAGCGTTGGCCTCACGGGTGCCGTGAAGCAGGCCTCCTATGGCATTGGCATCAAATATAGCGGCCTGAAGCTTCCCGAGAATCCGGCGATTCCCTCCTGGGCTGGGCCTCTCATCCCCGCTCAGGGCAACATCGACGTGAAATTCGAAGGCGTCGACCTTGACGCCCTGGCGCGTCTCGCCATCCAGAACTTCGATGTGACGAAGGAACCGCCGATCCCGGACGAAGTGACGGCGCAGGCGCTTCAGATCGTGATGGGCGGGCAGCCTCGGGTGACGCTGTCGCCGTCCACGTTCTCGGCACCGGCCGGTGCGCTGAGCGCCGAGGGATCGATGAACGTGTTCCCGAACAAGAAGGGGACGGTGACCATCTCGACCAGCGATCTCGACAAGCTCTCGGATGCGCTGGGCAAGGCGCAGATCCCGAACATGCCGATGCTCGTGGCCTTCGCAAAGGGCCTCGCCAAGTCCGGTGCTGACGGTAAGGCGACCTGGGCCATCGATTTCGACGGCGACACGAAGGCCGTCAGCATCAACGGCCAGGTTCTCAATCCCGGCTCCGCACCCGGAGGCGAGGAGGACGAGGGCGGCGATGCCGGTCAAGACGGGAACGCACCGCAGCAATAGTTGAGTGCCGGAATTCGAGATAAGGCGGGAGGAATTTCGCCTTTTTCGCAGGCCCGGTCATCCGGCTGGTATCGGATGAGGCAAATGAAAAGCCCCGGCGGATCGGATCCGCCGGGGCTTTTGTCGATTGCCTGGGGAAGTCGGCCCTATTCGGCGTCGCCCTTCGACTCGCCGGCCGAAGCATCCGCCGTCGCGGCCTGCTGAGGCTCAGCGGCGCGTGCATTGTGAAGGGGGCGGATCGTCTGGAAAGAGGCTCGCTCCTGGGTTGCGGGGCGTGCGGTGAGGCTCACGACGTCGCGACGGATCGAGGCGATCAGTTCGCGGATCGAGCCGCTGTCGCCATCCGGGCGATATTCCTCGCCCAGCACGTCCAGCTTGGCGCAGAGCTCGACGGCATTCTTGGCCGGCGCGCGGGAGATCGAGTTGGCGATGGAGCGCAGTTCGCTGACGAGTTCGTCGCGCAGGCCCTTCTGGTCATCGGCATCGATGATTGGGGAAGCGAGCATGCCGCGCAAAGCTGCACGCCGCAAACCCAGAGCCGCCACCGTGTTGGCGCCATCGGTTGCTTCGCGCTGTTGTCCAAGTCCTGCCATGTTGCTGCCCTCGTAAAAAAGCTCTTCTTCTTGAGCGGTGCGCTCCCCTGCACGTCCAATGTGGCAAAAGCGCGATGGGGAGCCTCGTTGGGGTGTTTTCCGGCCTGCTTGTTGAGCGGCTCATCAGTCGAAAGCAAGGCCTCGTTGCCTCAAAATAGCAGGTTCCCACATGATTCGTGCGTTCTCCACGGCTTCTTGCCGATTGGCTCGGATGGTTAGCCAGACGTTAAAGGGAGAGCTTGCATCGCATGAACAAATGTGGAACAAGTGGGCTCGCTGTCGAAGGGATCCATTTCCTTGGGGATAGCAGGAGGCGAGGGCGAACATGCCGGCATCTCGCTGGTCGGGCCGTGCTAGAGCTGTGCGAAGGATGCGTCCCCTTTGGGGAGTTGGGCATGTTCGCGTCGAACGACGTTGCATGCTGTTGAGCGAAGGAAGGAAGCCTCGATGTCAGGCTCGGTAAACAAGGTCATTCTGGTGGGCAACCTCGGGCGCGACCCGGAGGTGCGGCGCCTCAATTCGGGCGAGCCCGTCGTCAATCTGCGTGTCGCAACTGCGGAGACCTGGCGCGACAAGGCGACCGGTGAGCGCAAGGAGCGTACCGAGTGGCACAATGTGGTGATTTTCAACGAGAATCTCGCCCGTGTCGCCGAGCAGTATCTGAAGAAGGGCTCGAAGGTCTATATCGAGGGCCAGCTACAGACCCGCAAATACAACGACGCCTCCGGCGCCGAGAAATATTCCACCGAAATCGTCCTGCAGCGTTATCGCGGCGAGATGACGCTCCTGGATTCCCGCAATGGCGGTGAAGGCGGCAGCGTGGGTGGCTATCAGGGCAATGATTTCGGCTCATCGAGTCCGATGGAGCGTCGCCCGGCGCAGAGCGGTGGGGGTGGGAGCAAGTATTCGTCCGCCGACATGGACGACGATATTCCGTTCTGATGACCGGCGACCTTGACGGGCTCGGGTAGAATTCCGGGGCGGCCGCAAGGCCGCCCTTCTTGATTCCGGGAAGGGAAGCCGGCCCTTTCAGAATTCGGTGAGGACATCGCATCCAGGATGGCGAGGACTCTTACGTCCGATTGGCTATCCCGCCACGATCGCCCGCACGCCGTCCACCATGAATTGCACAGCCAGTGCCGCAAGCACGATACCGAGCAGGCGGGTGAGGACGACATTGCCGGTTACCCCCAGAAGCTTGTTGATTACGTCCGCCAGCTTGAACGAAATGAAGCAGCAGAGCGTGACGAAGGCGAGAACCAGGAACAGCACGCCGAATTTCAGGAGATCGCCGCGGGCCTGAGCCGAAAGCAGCATCACGCCGGTAATGGCCCCCGGGCCGGCGATCAGGGGAATGGCGAGGGGAAAGGCCGCGACGTTGGAGATGAAATCCTTGGTGATGGCCGTCTCCGCCGTTTCGTTCTTGCGCACCTGCGAGCGGTCGAACACCATCTCGAAGGCGATGGCGAAGAGAAGCAGGCCGCCGGCAATGCGGAAGGCCGGTGTCGTGATGCCGAGAAGGCGCAGGAAGGGCTCTCCCGCCAGTGCGAAGAAAGCGAGCACACCGAAGCCGATCACGCTGGCCCGCAAGCCCACGGAATGGCGTTGCGCCCTCGTCATGCCTCGGGTCACTCCCAGGAAGATCGGCCCGAGGCCGGGCGGATCGACGACCACCAGCATGGTGACGATGGCAGCGGTGAAATAGTCGAAGGTGGTCATCTGTCCGCTACTGCTCTCTTACCGCCACGGCGGTTCCCGCCATGGCTTGGATCGTTCGTTCCGGACGAACCAGAAGGAAGAGAGGGGATCGCGCGTTTTCTGTCAAACGGACATGGCGAGTTGTCGATTCCGGCCGACCGCAATGCCCGGAGCGGATCGGGATCGCTCGGCCCGTGTTTCATCATGTCTCGACGGCCTTATCGTGATTGACGCTTTGGCGCTGCCTGAATATGGCTGTGCCTTCGCTCGTGGTGCGAAAATCCTTCGTTTCACGCATCGCATGATCGGTCGCCCGACGACCGGCAGAAAATATCGGATCTGACATGTCGAACCTCTTTCCGGCCGAGCTCGTAGCGGCCGCCAATGTCTCCGCCGCCTGGCCATTCGAGGAGGCGAGAAAACTCGTCACCCGTCTGCAGAAGCGGGCAGGGGACAAAAAAGAGGTCCTGTTCGAGACCGGCTACGGCCCCTCGGGCCTGCCGCATATCGGCACGTTCGGTGAGGTTGCGCGCACCTCCATGGTACGCCATGCCTTCGAGGTGATTACCGAGGGCAAGGTGCCGACGCGCCTCGTCGCCTTCTCGGACGACATGGACGGACTGCGCAAGGTGCCCGGCAATGTGCCGAACCAGGCCTTGCTGCAGGCCAATCTCGGCAAGCCGCTTACCAAGGTGCCGGATCCTTTCGGGGAATATGAGAGCTTCGCGCATCACAACAATGCGATGCTGCGCCGCTTTCTCGACAGTTTCGGCTTCCGGTACGAGTTTCTCTCGTCGACCTCCTGCTATGCCTCGGGCATGTTCGATGCCGCCCTGCTTCACATGCTGCGCAACATCGACAAGGTGATGGCGGTGATGCTGCCGAGCCTGCGCGAGGAGCGCGCCTCCACCTATTCGCCCTTCCTGCCGATCCATCCGAAGACCGGCATCGTGATGCAGGTTCCGGTCGAGGCCTCCAACCCGGAGGCCGGCACCATCGTATGGCGTGATCCCGAGACGGGCGAGCGCTTCGAGACGCCGGTCACCGGCGGCCATTGCAAGCTGCAGTGGAAGCCGGACTGGGCGATGCGGTGGTACGCCCTCGATGTCGACTACGAAATGGCCGGCAAGGATCTCATCGATTCGGTGAAGCTGTCGTCCGAGATCGTGCGCGCCCTCGGCGGCACGCCGCCGGACGGCTTCAACTATGAGCTCTTCCTCGACGAGAAGGGCCAGAAGATCTCGAAGACCAAGGGCAACGGCCTGTCGATCGACGAATGGCTGACCTACGCCTCGCCCGACAGCCTGGCTCTCTACATGTACCAGAAGCCGCGCGAGGCGAAGCGTCTCTATTTCGACGTGATTCCCCGCGCGGTGGACGAGTACCTGCAATTCCTCTCGGGCTATGAGAAGCAGGACTGGAAGAACAGGCTTGGCAATCCGGTATGGCATATCCATGGGGGCCATCCGCCTGCGCCGGAACTCGTCGGCGGGGAGGGGGAACGCAGTTCGGTGACCTTTGCCCTGCTGCTCAATCTCGTGGCGGTGGCCAACGCGGAGTCCAAGGACGTCCTTTGGGCGTTTCTCCAGCGCTATGCGCCGGGCGTCAGCCCGGCGACACATCCGCGCCTCGACGCTCTGGTCGGCTATGCCATCCGCTATTTCCAGGATTTCGTGAAACCGGCGAAGGTCTACTCCCAGCCGACCGCCGAGGAGCGGACCGCCCTGGAGCAGCTTTCCCAGGCCCTTGCCGCGCTGCCCCCGGGCGCCGATGCCGCGGCGATTCAGGAAGCAGTCTACGATGTCGGCCGTGCCTTGCCGCCCTATCAGGACTTCAAGGCCAAGGGCGCCACTCCCGAACGACCCGGTGTTTCCCTCGAATGGTTCAACACACTCTATCGCATCCTGCTGGGCGAGCAGCGCGGACCGCGCTTCGGTTCCTTCGCCGCGATCTACGGCATCCAGGAGACGCGCGAGCTCATCGCCAAGGCGCTCTCGGGCGAACTGGTGAAGGACCATGAGTCGTTTCTGAACGGGCGTCAGAAGTCGTCAAGCTAGGATGCCTTGCGATCCGGCTATATCGCCGCAGATCGCAAAGACGTGCTCGAACAACGGGTTGGGGCAGGACGATGGCCCCGCCCAAATCCATTTCTTCGCGGGGGCTGGCATAATTGCCTGCCCCCAACCATATGGGCGGGGTAGCCAGCGGCTTCTGCATCGTGTAGGAACGCGCGCGAATTATATCCGGATCAGACAATGCAAACCGTTCTCATCACGATCCACCTGTTGGTGGTGATCGCCCTTGTCGTCGTGGTGCTATTGCAGCGCTCGGAAGGCGGCGGCCTCGGCATTGGCGGGGGAACGGGCGGCTTCATGACCGGCCGCGGCCAGGCCAATCTTTTGACCCGCGCGACGGCGGGCCTTGCGACGGCTTTCTTCATCACCAGCCTGCTGCTGACGATTCTCGCCAACCACCAAGGCAACTCAGGGTCGCTGCTCGATCGCTTCAGCCCGCCGGCTCCGGCAACGCAGGCGCAGCCCCAGGGCGCTCCGGCCGCGCCGCAGCAGCCGGCGGCACCGCCCGCCAGCAATGGCGGCGGCACGGTGTTCGACCAGCTCCAGGGCGGGCCTTCGCAGTCCCAGCCGGCGCCGTCCAATCCGTAGCCGATCGCCCGGCCGAGGGCCGGGCATTGCATTGATTGTAAAATAATCCTGCGGGCAGCGATTGCCCGCTCGTCGAATCATTGTGTTTTTGTCTAAGTGGGGGTCCATGACGCGGTACATTTTCATCACCGGCGGCGTGGTCTCCTCGCTTGGCAAAGGTTTGGCTTCAGCCGCCCTCGGCGCGCTCCTGCAGGCGCGCGGTTACAAGGTTCGCTTGCGCAAGCTCGATCCTTATCTCAATGTCGATCCGGGCACGATGAGCCCGTATGAGCATGGCGAAGTCTTCGTCACAGACGATGGTGCGGAGACCGATCTCGATCTCGGCCATTATGAGCGCTTCACCGGTACGCCGGCTTCCAAGCTCGACAATATCACCACCGGCCGGATCTATCTCGACATCATCACCAAGGAACGTCGCGGCGACTATCTCGGTGCGACCATCCAGGTCATTCCCCACGTCACGAACGCCATCAAGGACTTCGTGGTCAAGGGCAACGAGGGGATCGATTTCGTCCTCGTCGAGATCGGCGGCACGGTGGGCGACATCGAGGGCCTGCCCTTCTTCGAGGCGATCCGGCAGATCAAGAACGACCTGCCGCGGGGCGCCTGCATCTACACCCATCTGACGCTGCTTCCCTTCATTCCATCGGCCGGCGAACTCAAGACGAAGCCGACGCAGCATTCGGTGGCCGAGCTTCGTTCGATCGGCATCCAGCCCGACATCCTGCTTTGCCGCTCCGACCGGGCAATCCCCAAGGAAGAGCGCCGCAAGCTGGCCTTGTTTTGTAATGTTCGGGAAACAGCGGTGATCGAGGCGCGCGACGTTGCCTCCATCTACGACGTGCCGGTCGCCTACCACGAGCAGGGGCTCGACACCGAGGTATTGGCCGCATTCGGCATCACGGACGCACCAGCGCCGGATCTCACGCGCTGGAAGAAGATTTCGCAGACCATCCATAATCCGGAAGGCGAAGTCACCATTGCCATCGTTGGCAAATATACCGGCTTGAAGGATGCTTATAAATCGCTCACCGAGGCCCTTACCCATGGCGGCATCGCCAATGGCGTAAAGGTCAAGCTCGACTGGATCGAAAGCGAGATCTTCGAGCAGGGCGACCCCACTCCCTATCTCGAGCATGTGCATGGCATTCTCGTGCCTGGCGGCTTCGGCCAGCGTGGTGCCGAGGGCAAGATCAAGGCCGTAACCTTCGCGCGCGAGCGCAAGGTGCCGTATTTCGGAATCTGCTTCGGCATGCAGATGGCGGTGATCGAAGGGGCTCGCTCGCTCGCGGGCATCAAGGAAGCCAATTCCACGGAGTTCGGCCCGGCCAAGGAACCGGTCGTCGGCCTCATGACCGAGTGGATGAAGGGGAACGAACTGGAGCAGCGCGCCCAGGGCGGCGATCTCGGGGGCACCATGCGGCTCGGCGCCTATCAGGCGACATTGAAGCGTGGGACCAAGATTTCGCAGATCTACAATTCGACCTCGATCTCCGAGCGCCATCGCCATCGCTACGAAGTCAACATGTCCTACCGCGATCGCCTCGAGGACAAGGGTATGGTTTTCTGCGGCACGTCTCCCGATGGCTTGTTGCCGGAGACGATCGAGTACAAGGACCATCCCTGGTTCATCGGCGTGCAGTACCACCCGGAACTGAAGTCGCGGCCCTTCGAGCCGCATCCGTTGTTCTCCAGCTTCATTGCTGCTGCCGTGGAGCAGAGCCGGCTGTTCTGAAAAGCGGCGCCTTCAGAATGTGATCCGGACGCCGCGACGTTTCGATCTGGTTCCGGAGAGCTGCTTACCCGAGGAGTATGCCATGCCGCGTGGTCTCGATCACCTCGTCCTCGCCACGCGCGATCTTGAAGCTGCCGCCGCACACTACCAGGCGATGGGCTTCATCGTCGGCGCCCGCAACCGCCACCCCTGGGGCACGGAAAACCGTATCGTGCAGTTTCCAGGCACGTTCCTGGAATTGATCACGGTGGGCGAGGGGGCGGCGATCGATGCACCGGAGCCTGGCCGGTTCAGTTTCGCCTGGGCGGTTAATCACTACCTGGATGCCTTCGGCGACGGCTTTGCCATGCTCGTGGTGGAATCCCAGGATGCTGCCGGCGACGAAGAGGCGTTCGATTCGGCGGGCATCGGTGGGTTCGAACCCTTTTTCTTCGAACGCTTTGCCGTAAAGCCTGACGGCTCCAGGGTGCGCGTGGCCTTCACGCTCACCTTCGCCGCCGATCGGGCCATGCCTGAGGTCGGGTGCTTTTCCTGCCAGCAACATGAGCCGCAGAATTTCTGGAATCCCGCCTTCCAGGCGCACCCCAACGGCGTGAGCAAGCTTGGTGGCGTCGTCCTGCTGTCGGACGCGCCGGGGGCAACAGTGCCGTTCTTCGAAGCCTTTACTGGATCGCGGGCGGCGTGCACGGGCGCGCGCAACATGGCGATCGTCACGCCGCGCGGAACGGTGGAGGCGATGTCACCGGACTGCTATCGCGACGTGATCGGTCTTGAACCGGCCCTTTCGCTGGCCCAGGGACCCCGGCTCGCCGCCTTCAAGGTTACGACGCCCCTGGAGGCGATGGCTGCGCGACTGGAAGGGGCCGGCATTCCCTTCATCCGCCATCGCAAGCATCTTGCCGTGGCCGGCATGCATAATTTCGGTACCGCGCTGATCTTCGAGGAGCCCAAGGCGATGTGATCGGCGGCGCAGGGAAGCGTCGCCAACCCATGGGTTGTGTTTACGCATCGAGCGCTCTATCTGCAGTCCAATCTCGTTGACCCCTCTTCAATCCGGATCGATCATGACCGCTGCCAATTCCGTCGTTTCGCTCGGCAAGCTCCGCATCGGCAATGAGTTGCCCTTCACCCTGATCGCCGGACCCTGCCAGATGGAGAGCCGCGATCACGCGATGGAAATGGCCTCGGGCATCAAGGAGATCACCGACAGGCTCGGCATCGGCCTGATCTACAAGACCTCTTTCGACAAGGCGAACCGGACTTCGGCCTCAGGGGCTCGCGGCGTAGGCCTCGAAAAATCCCTGCCGGTCTTCGCTGAGGTCAAGGAGAAGTTCGGCCTGCCGGTCCTGACGGATATTCACGAGATCGAGCAATGCGCCAAGGTTGCGCAGGTGGTCGACGTTCTGCAGATACCCGCCTTCCTCTCGCGCCAGACCGATCTCCTGGTGGCAGCGGCGCGCACTGGCCGGGTGGTCAACGTCAAGAAAGGCCAGTTTCTGGCCCCCTGGGACATGCGCAACGTCGTGGCAAAGATTACCGATGCCGGCAATCCCAACGTGCTGGTAACCGAGCGCGGTGCCTCGTTCGGTTACAACACATTGGTTACGGACTTCCGCGGCCTGCCGATCATGGCCCAGCAGACGGGAGCCCCCGTGGTGTTCGATGCCACCCACTCCGTGCAGCAGCCCGGTGGGCAGGGCACTTCTTCGGGGGGGCAGCGCGAATTCGTGCCGGTGCTGGCCCGTGCGGCCGTCGCGGTTGGCGTTGCTGCCGTGTTCATCGAGACGCATCAGGATCCCGACAAGGCACCCTCCGATGGTCCGAACATGGTGCCGCTTGGCCAGTTGGAGGCGCTTCTGAAGCGCTTGAAGCAGTTCGACGAGATCGCCAAGAGCTGACCCGGACTGCCGGCTTGTGCCGGCTCCCGGAACCACTGCGTCAAGACGAAGGGAAGACCGGCGAGCCAGCGTTCCCGGAGCCGTCATCCTCTGCCGCGATAGGTCGGCACGCCCTGGTCGGGAAGCCACAGTTCTTCCGGCGGCTTTCCCGTCTGCCAGAACACGTCGATCGGGATGCCCCCGCGCGGATACCAGTAACCGCCGATGCGCAGCCAATGCGGATCCAGCAATTCGACCAGCTTGCGGCCAACGGCCACCGTGCAGTCCTCGTGGAAGGCTCCGTGGTTGCGGAAGCTGGTGAGATAGAGCTTGAGCGACTTGGACTCCACCAGCCAGTCCCTCGGCGCATAGTCGATGACGAGATGCGCGAAATCGGGCTGGCCGGTCACGGGACAGAGGGAGGTGAACTCTGGGCAGGTGAAGCGGGTGAGGTAGAGCGTGTCGGCCTGCGGATTAGGCACGCGATCGAGCCGGGCTTCCTCCGGCGAGGCGGGAATGCGGGTTGCACTGCCTAGCTGCAGCGTGGTGGGGTCGAAGGAGGACATCGTGATCTCCAAGAAGCGTAATCGGGCATGCCAATCGGCTATTTCCGGCGTTGACGCAAGCTTCGCTGCCTTCGCCCGATGATTGATCGCCCACAGTCTCAAAGGTGTTGATCTGTCTCCGCAGGAGCAGTTCTCTGTCGTGACACTGCAAAGATCTCACGGCAGAACGTCTTGGGCTGCCGATGGGAAATGTCATGAGGCGGCCGGTGGCTGGACGCCGGTGCGCCAGGCGCTGATCGACGAGGTGAGGAGCAGGCCGCTGCCACAAAAGCCGGGTCGGCAGACAGTGTAACGGCGGAGATGCTCCTGGGAGGGCGGGCGTCTCGCCTGCTCGTTCCTTCCTGCATTCCGGCGTCCGGGATGTAGGAGAGATACCGATCCCGGGGCTCCATGGCGTTTCGATGACGTTCTTTTGGTCTTCCGCCCGGACGCTTCATCCGCTATGAGCCGGGCGCACGATCCGTCATCCCAAACAGGAGCAGCCTCATGACCGCTATCAGCGACATCATCGCGCGCGAAATTCTCGACAGCCGCGGCAATCCCACGGTTGAGGTTGATGTCTTGCTGGAGGACGGTTCCACGGGTCGCGCTGCGGTTCCCTCGGGGGCCTCGACGGGAGCCCATGAAGCGGTTGAGCTGCGCGATGGCGGCAAGCGTTATGGCGGCAAGGGTGTCGAGAAGGCTGTCGAAGCCGTCAACGGCGAGATCTATGAGGCGCTTGGCGGTCTCGACGCCGAAGACCAGATCCAGATCGACCAGACGATGATCGATCTCGATGGCACCAAGAACAAGTCGCGCCTGGGCGCGAACGCCATTCTCGGCGTCTCGCTCGCTGTAGCCAAGGCTGCCGCCCAATCTTCCGGCCTGCCGCTGTGGCGCTATATCGGCGGCCCGGCCGCCCGGACCCTCCCGGTCCCGATGATGAACATCGTCAACGGCGGCGTGCATGCCGACAATCCGATCGACTTCCAGGAGTTCATGGTGATGCCGGTGGGTGCGCCGACCTTCGCCGAGGGCCTGCGCATGGGTGCCGAGATCTTCCACACCCTGAAGAAGGGGCTGAAGGACGCCGGCCACAACACCAATGTCGGTGACGAGGGCGGCTTCGCCCCGAACCTGCCGTCGGCGAAGGCCGCGCTCGACTTCGTGATGAGCGCCATCGAGAAGGCCGGCTACAAGCCGGGCGAGGATGTGATGCTGGCGCTGGACTGCGCCGCGACCGAATTCTTCAAGGACGGCGTCTACGACTATTCCGGCGAGGGCGTGAAGCGCTCCATCGCCGAGCAGGCCGATTATCTCGCCTCGCTGGCGGGCGCCTATCCCATCGTCTCCATCGAGGACGGCCTGTCCGAGGACGACTTCGAAGGCTGGAAGCTGCTCACGGACAAGATCGGCAGCAAGGTTCAGCTCGTTGGCGACGATCTGTTCGTCACCAACACCGAGCGGTTGTCCATGGGCATCAAGCAGGGCCTGGGCAATGCCATCCTGGTCAAGGTGAACCAGATCGGTACGCTCACCGAAACGCTTGCTGCCGTCGAGATGGCGCATAAGGCCGGCTATCGCGCGGTGATGTCCCACCGCTCGGGCGAGACGGAGGATTCGACCATCGCCGATCTCGCTGTGGCGACCAATTGCGGGCAGATCAAGACCGGCTCGCTTGCCCGTTCCGACCGCACGGCAAAGTACAATCAGCTTTTGCGGATCGAGGAAGCTCTCGGCACGCAGTCGATCTATGGTGGTCGCGCGGCCCTCAAGGCTCTCGCCTGACGGTATCCGCGATCTCCTGAGCTATGCAGAGGCCGGGAAGCACGCCGCTTCCCGGCCTTTTTATGTTCCGATTTTGCATGGCGGGCCTGCCGGTCCGGCATGGTTGAGGGTGAAAGCAGGACGGTTTTTGCGCTGCAGCACGGCGCATCAACACAAAATCAACCATCCTTGGCTAGCGTGCATACATGGTCATTCGTACACGCATCCGTGCAATCCTTAACCAGTTGGCTCTCCTCCTGGGAACCGCCGCTGCCATCGCCTATTTCTCCTACCAGGCCTTCAATGGAGATCATGGCATACAGGCGCAGCACCAATTTGATCGGCAAAGGCAGGATTTGACCAACGAACTCGCGCAGTTGCAGGACGAGCATCAGGCCCTCGAGCGTCGTGTGAACCTTCTCAAATCCCAGACCATAGATCCCGACATGCTCGAGGAGAAAACGCGGGAACTCCTGGGTCTCGTCGATCCGAGCGATGTGGTAGTGTTGCTGGGCAAATAGGTTCGGCTTTTCGGTTGTTGCGCTTCACCCCAGGGTAAATCGATTTTCGTTGCCAAGCGCGCTCGTGGCGCCTGAAAACTGCAACGAAATTGTGTCGATGGATAACTGAATTTCAGTTTATTATGAAATGAACCGGAATTTGGTTTATTTCTAATTCTATTGTTCGTTCAATATGTTGCAGTGCAACATAAGGGCCAGCCTCTCGCTTTTTAGGATGGGATGCGCTAGCTGTCTTGCAGCTAAGCCATCAATATTCGGAGGGTCCATGGCCGCTACAGCCGCAAAGGCCGTTGCTACTGCTAGCAAAGCTTCCAAACCAGCTGCCCGGGCGGGCAAGACTGCGGGGGCGAGCAAGGCGACATCGTCGTTCTCCCATGCCCAGGAACTGCAGGCTTATCGGGAAATGCTGCTGATCCGCCGCTTCGAGGAGAAGGCGGGCCAGATGTATGGCATGGGGCTGATCGGCGGCTTCTGCCACCTCTATATCGGCCAGGAAGCGGTGGTCGTCGGTATGCAGGCCGCTGCCCGCGACGGCGATCAGGTCATCACCGGCTATCGCGACCACGGCCACATGATCGCCGCCGGCATGGCTGCGCGCGGCGTGATGGCTGAGCTGACCGGGCGCCGCGGCGGCTATTCGCGTGGCAAGGGCGGCTCCATGCACATGTTCTCGGTCGAGAAGGCCTTCTACGGCGGCCACGGCATCGTCGGGGCGCAGGTTTCTCTCGGCACCGGCCTGGCGTTCGCCAACGCCTACCGCAGCGACGGCAAGGTCAGCATGACCTATTTCGGCGACGGCGCTGCCAACCAGGGGCAGGTCTACGAGAGCTTCAACATGGCGGCCCTCTGGAAGCTGCCCGTGGTCTATGTCATCGAGAACAACAAATATGCCATGGGCACCTCGGTGAACCGCGCTTCCGCGCAGACCGATTTCTCCCGCCGCGGCGTATCCTTCAACATTCCCGGTGAGCAGGTCGACGGCATGGACGTGCGCGCCGTCTACGCCGCCGCCAAGAAGGCGATCGAGCATGCCCGCTCGGGCAAAGGCCCCTACATCCTGGAAATGCTGACCTACCGCTATCGTGGCCACTCCATGTCAGATCCTGCGAAGTACCGCTCCAAGGACGAAGTGCAGAAGATGCGTACCGAGCACGACCCGATCGAGCAGAGCCGCGCGCGCCTGCTCGGCGAACATGGCGTCTCGGAAGAGGAATTGAAGAAGATCGATTCCGAGATCCGCGATGTCGTGAACGATGCCGCCGATTTCGCCACCAATGACCCCGAGCCCGATCCGTCGGAATTGTGGACCGATATCCTGAAGTGATCTTCGGGACGTTTCCTTCGCTCGCAAAAGTTACTCTCCAGAATTCGAGGCACCAATGCCTGATATCCTGATGCCCGCTCTGTCGCCGACCATGGAGCAGGGCAAGCTCTCCAAATGGTTGAAGAAAGAAGGCGACACCATCAAGTCCGGCGACGTGATCGCCGAGATCGAGACCGACAAGGCGACCATGGAAGTCGAGGCGGTCGACGAGGGCGTGCTCACCCAGATCCTCGTGCCCGAGGGCACGGATAATGTCGCCGTGAACACCAAGATCGCCTTCGTCCAGGGCGAGGGAGAGACGGCACCGTCGCCTGTTGCTGCCCCATCCCCAGCTGCCGCGCCTGCGGCCGCTCCCGCACCAGCCGCGGCTCCGGCCGCGCCGGCCGTGGTGCAGTCGGCGCCTGCTCCGGTCGAAGCGCACGATGCTTCCGGCGAAGTTCCGGCTGGAACGGAATTCGTCACGATGACGGTGCGCGAAGCGTTGCGTGATGCGATGGCCGAAGAGATGCGTCTCGACGGCGATGTCTTCGTGATCGGCGAGGAAGTCGCCGAATATCAGGGCGCCTACAAGATCACGCAGGGGCTCCTGCAGGAGTTTGGCCCCCGCCGGGTGGTCGATACGCCCATCACCGAGCACGGTTTTGCCGGTGTTGCCGTGGGTGCCGCCATGACGGGCCTTCGCCCGGTGGTCGAGTTCATGACCTTCAACTTCGCCATGCAGGCCATCGACCAGATCATCAATTCGGCTGCCAAGACGCTCTATATGTCCGGCGGCCAGATGGGCTGCCCGATCGTGTTCCGCGGCCCGAATGGTGCGGCTGCCCGCGTAGCGGCCCAGCACAGCCAGGATTACGGTTCCTGGTACTCGCATATCCCCGGGCTCAAGGTGGTGGCTCCCTATTCCGCCGCGGACGCCAAGGGGCTGCTCAAGGCGGCCATTCGCGACCCGAACCCCGTCATTTTCCTGGAAAACGAGATCCTCTACGGCCACAGCAACCCCGTACCCAAGCTCGACGACTTCGTGCTGCCGATCGGCAAGGCGAAGGTGGTCAAGCCTGGCAAGGACGTGACGCTGGTCGCCTGGTCGATCGGCATGACCTATGCGCTCAAGGCGGCCGAGGCGCTGGCGGGAGAGGGAATCGACGCGGAAGTGATCGACATGCGTTCCTTGCGCCCGCTCGACACCGCCACGGTGGTTGCTTCGGTTCAAAAGACGGCACGTTGCGTGGTGATCGAAGAGGGGTGGCAGCAATCCGGCGTGGGCTCGGAGATCGCCGCCCGCGTGAACGAGCAGGCATTCGACTACCTCGATGCGCCGGTCGCACGCGTGTCGGGCAAGGATGTGCCGATGCCTTACGCGGCCAACCTCGAAAAGCTGGCCCTGCCGAGCGTGGCTGAAGTCGTCGGGGCGGCCAAGGCCGTCCTCTATCGCTGAGGAGTTCCCCCGATGCCCGTGAATGTGCTGATGCCGGCCCTGTCTCCCACCATGGAGAAGGGGAATCTCGCCAAATGGCTCAAGAAGGAAGGCGACGCCGTCAAGTCCGGCGATGTCCTGGCCGAAATCGAGACCGATAAGGCGACGATGGAAGTCGAGGCGATCGACGAGGGCGTGCTGGCGAAGATCGTCGTGCCCGAGGGCACCGCGGACGTGCCTGTCAACGAACTCATCGCCGTGATCGCGAGTGAGGGCGAAGACGCCAAGGCGGTGGCAGCCGGAGGCGGTGCGCCGTCCCCCAAGGCGGCACCGGCGCCGACTGCTGCGGCTCCCGCGGCAACGGCTCCTGCCGCGGCAGCGCCTGCTCCCGCTCCGGCGGCTCCTCCTGCTCCTGCAGTCGCGCCCGCGGCAGCCCCTGCCGGTTCGCGGGTGTTCGCTTCGCCGCTCGCCAAGCGCATCGCGAAGGAGGCGGGCCTCGACATTGCCGCCGTCACGGGTTCCGGCCCGCATGGCCGCATTGTCGAGCGGGACGTCCAGGCAGCGATTGCCGCCGGCGGTGCCAAAGCTGCTGCTCCAGCCGCTGCGCCGCAGGCCGCCGAAGCGTCCAAGCCCGCCGCTGCTCCGGCGCCGGCACTTGCCGGCGCCTCGGACGAGGCCACGAAGAAGCTCTTCGCGCCGGGCTCCTACGAGGAGATCCCGCACGACGGCATGCGCAAGACCATTGCCCGGCGCCTGACGGAAGCCAAGTCCACGATTCCGCATTTCTACCTGACGGTGGATGTCGAGATCGACGAGCTCCTGACTCTCCGCGAGCAGATCAATCACGGCGCGCCGTTGACCAAGGATGGCAAGCCCTCCTTCAAGGTTTCGGTCAACGACATGGTGATCAAGGCCTACGCGCTGGCGCTCAAGGCGGTGCCCGACGCCAATGTTTCCTGGACCGATGGCGCTATGCTGAAGCACAAGAACGCCGATGTGGGCGTCGCCGTCTCGATCCCGGGCGGCCTGATCACGCCGATTATCCGCGATGCCGGCAGCAAGACGCTCTCCGCCATCTCCAACGAGATGAAGGACCTCGCGACCCGCGCCAAGAGCCGCAAGCTCAAGCCGGAGGAATATCAGGGCGGCACCGGTTCGGTGTCCAACCTCGGCATGTTCGGCGTGAAGTCCTTCGCGGCGATCGTCAATCCGCCGCATGCCACCATCCTGGCCGTCGGCGCCGGCATCAAGCAGCCGGTAGTGAGGGGCGGAGAGATCAAGGTCGCCACCATCATGTCTCTGACTCTCTCCACCGACCATCGTGCCGTGGACGGTGCCCTCGGCGCTGAGCTGATGCAGGCGTTCAGGGGCTATATCGAGAAGCCGATGAGCATGCTGGTGTGAGGGCAGCGTCGACCTTATCTGAAGGTCGACGCTTTCTTCCCCCTCTTGCGCTCCTCCTGAACCAGGAGGGGCATGCTCCATGCAGCTCCATTCAGGAGACTTTTCATGAGTTCCTACGACGTCATCATCATCGGCTCCGGCCCCGGCGGCTACGTCACCGCCATCCGTTCTGCCCAGCTCGGCCTGAAGACCGCCGTGGTGGAGCGCGAGCATCTGGGAGGCATCTGCCTCAACTGGGGTTGCATCCCCACCAAGGCGCTGCTGCGCTCGGCCGAGGTTCTGCATAATTCTCAGCACGCCAAGGACTACGGCCTGACGTTGAACGGCACCATCACGCCCGACGTCGGTGCCGTAGTGAAGCGTTCGCGCGGCGTGTCCAGCCAGCTTGCAACCGGCGTCGGCTTCCTTCTGAAGAAGAACAAGGTCGACGTGATCTGGGGCGAGGCCGAGATCACCAAGCCGGGTGAGATCTCGGTGAAGGCCTCGACCAAGTCGGTGCAGGGACCCGCCATTCCCGCACCCAAGGGAGCACTTGGGCCAGGAACCTACCAGGCGAAGAACATCATCGTCGCTACCGGCGCCCGCCCGCGCGTGCTGCCGGGGCTGGAGCCTGACCGGAAGCTGATCTGGACCTATTTCGACGCCATGGTTCCGCAGGAAATGCCGAAGTCGCTGATCGTCGTCGGCTCCGGCGCCATCGGCATCGAATTCGCCTCCTTCTACCGTACGCTCGGTGCCGAAGTGACCGTGGTCGAGGTGCTGCCGCAGATCCTGCCGGTGGAGGACGAGGAGATCGCCGCTCACGCCCGCAAGCGCTTCGAGAAGGCCGGCATCAAGATCCTTTCGGGCGCCAAGGTGACCAAGGTCGAAAAGGGTGCCAATTCGGTCAAGGCGACCGTCGAGACCGGTGACGGCAAGTCCCAGGTGATCGAGGCCGACCGCATGATTTCGGCTGTCGGGGTGGTTGGAAATATCGAGAATCTCGGCCTCGAGAAGCTCGGTGTGAAGACTGATCGCGGCTGCGTGGTCATCGATGGATTCGGCAAGACCAACGTTCCCGGCATCTATGCGATCGGCGATGTTGCCGGCCCTCCCATGCTCGCGCACAAGGCCGAGCATGAAGGCGTGGTCTGCGTGGAGGCGATCGCGGGCAAGAATCCGCATGCCTTCGAGAAGGACAAGATTCCCGGTTGCACATACTGCACGCCCCAAATCGCCAGCGTGGGCCTTACCGAGAAGAAGGCCAAGGATGCCGGCTTTACCGTCAAGGTCGGCCGTTTCCCCTTCATCGGCAATGGCAAGGCGATCGCGTTGGGTGAGCCGGAGGGCCTGGTCAAGACCGTGTTCGATGCCAAGACCGGCAAGTTGCTCGGTGCACACTTGGTGGGCGCCGAGGTAACCGAACTCATCCAGGGCTTCGTCATCGCCATGAATCTGGAGACGACCGAGGAAGAACTCATGCATGCGGTCTTCCCGCATCCGACCCTCTCCGAAATGATGCATGAAAGCGTACTGGACGCCTACGGTCGGGCCATCCATATTTGAAGGTGCTTCCTTCTCCCGCCAGGGAGAAGGAGATAATCGAAAGACATGACATGGCCGTCGTCCTTGATCTCCTGAACAACGACAACCGTCCGCGCCATCCGGAAAAGGCGCATCGGCCGGATCAGCCGGTGCTGCGCAAGCCTGACTGGATTCGCGTGAGAGCCCCGGGTTCGCCGGGGTGGCGGGATACGCAGGCGATCGTGAAGGAGAACAAGCTCGTCACCGTCTGCGAGGAAGCCGGCTGCCCCAACATCGGCGAATGCTGGGACAAGAAGCACGCCACTTTCATGATCATGGGTGACACCTGCACGAGAGCCTGCGCCTTCTGCAATGTGAGGACGGGTTTGCCGGGACCTCTGGATCCGAACGAGCCGGAGAATACCGGGATTGCCGTGGCCAAGCTCGGTCTCAGCCACGTGGTGATCACGTCGGTCGACCGGGATGACCTTGCGGATGGCGGTGCCGAGCATTTCGCCCAGGTGATCAGGGCGATCCGCCGCCTTTCGCCTGGTACCACCATCGAGGTCCTGACACCGGACTTCCTTCGCAAGGAGGGCGCGCTGGAAGTGGTGGTCGCCGCCAAGCCCGACGTCTTCAACCATAATATGGAGACGGTGGCTTCGAACTATCTGACGGTTCGTCCGGGAGCCCGCTACTTCCATTCGATGCGTCTGTTGCAGCGCGTGAAGGAGATCGATCCGTCCATCTTCACCAAGTCCGGCATCATGGTCGGCCTTGGTGAAAAGCGGAACGAAGTGCTGCAACTCATGGATGACCTGCGTTCGGCCAATGTCGATTTCATCACCATCGGCCAGTATCTGGCGCCCTCGCGCAAACATCATCCGGTGGTCGCCTACATCACGCCCGACGAGTTCAAGAGCTACGAGACGGTAGCCTACACCAAGGGCTTCCTGATGGTGTCCTCGTCCCCGCTGACGCGCTCGTCGCATCATGCGGGCGACGACTTCGCCAAGCTGAAGGCGAACCGGATCGCGAGGCTTGGACGCTGAAGGAACGCGCGATATCTCCACATTGGAGCGCGGGCAGTCTGGTTCGTGCGGCGTCGTTGCTCAGGTAGCGGGTAGACTCAGACTCCAGGTCTGGCCGACGAGGTCCTTGCCAAAGGAGTGATGGGTGTTCTCGCTTTGCAGCAGGAAACCCTCGTCCTGATAGATCCGGCGTGCAGCCGTCAGGATGTCGTTCGTCCACAGCGTGAGCGTGGCATAGCCGTGTTCCCTCGCGCGCTCGATGCAGGCGCGGACCAGCTGGCGCCCAAGGCCGTGGCCGCGCGCGAAGGGTTCCACATAGAGCAGGCGCAATTTCGCCGTCGCGGCATCGTCGCTCTTCATCAGGAATATCGACCCCGCAATACGGCCGTCGAGTTCTGCGATCCAGGCATCCTCGCAGGTGGGATCGAACTGCGAGACGAACTGGCCGAGGATGGTGGCGACGAGACCCTCATAGGTCCAGTCCCAACCATATTCCTCATGATAGAGTTCGGCCTGGCGATGCATGATCCAGCCGAGGTCGCCGGGCCGGGGCTTGCGGAGGATGGGTCTTCCGAGCGGGCAGGCATCGGTGTCGAGCAATCGCTTGATCTGGCGCATGGCGTCGACGAGTCTGTCTCGCCCCGCCTTGTCGACCTCGGCCAGGAGTCCGTCGAGTTGCGAGACGGTGCCGGCCTCCATCCTGGCGAAAACGGCTTGCCCCTCGGGAGAGAGCGAAAGCAGTGTCCGTCGCGCATGGGCGGGATCCGTGCGGGTGGCGACGAGCCGGCTGGCGCGCAGGCGAGCCACGATGCGGCTGAGGTGCGCCTTGTCCATTTCGAGCCGCCGTCCGATATCGGCAGCCGTCTGCTCGCCGCCCTTGGCAAGCTCGTAGACAATGCGCGCTTCCGGCAGCGGTAGGGAACTGGCCGGGAGATTGCGGTCCAGCAGCCGGATCTTCTGCGTATAGAAGCGGTTGAAATCCCTCACTTCGTCGACGGTGGACATGCGCTCATCATCCTCAATGTTGACTCAGTCAACATATCTCATCGCGATGCCCTCGTTCAAGCAGATCGCTCTTTCCGTCGGGCGATCTTGTCGCAGACACACCGGAAAGACGCGGATAAGCTGTTACCACAATGCCAGGATGCCTATATGGAGGCATCGGAGTTTCAAGATGCCTTCGTTTCGCACCACCCGCCGCGTGAAGCATTCGCCGGCCGACATGTTCGAGCTCGTTGCCGACGTCGAAAAATACCCTCTGTTCGTGCCCCTGTGCTCGGCCCTGCGAGTGCGCAGCCGTCAGCCCCAGGCAAACGGCAGACTGGTGATGATCGCCGACATGACGGTGGCGTACAAATTGATCCGCGAAACCTTCGGCAGCCGCGTGACCATGGACAGGGAAAAGCTCCAGATTCTGGTGGAGTATCTCGATGGCCCCTTCAGTCACCTCGAGAATCGCTGGGGCTTCAAGGACGACGGGGCAGGGGGGTGCGTCGTCGAGTTCTTCATCGACTATTCATTCCGCTCCCGGACCCTTGGCATGCTGATGGGCGCCATGTTCGAAGCGGCTTTTCGCCGTTTTGCCGAGGCGTTCGAGAAGCGGGCCGACATCGTCTACGGCCGCAAGGCTATCGGGGCTGCCTGAGGCGCAAGCGGCCTACGCCACGACCTTGATCTCGCCCACCAGCTTCATCAGCAGTTCAAGCGCCTGTTCGACGGAGTGCCTGCGGATTTCCGAGCGGGAGAGATCGCCGAAACGTCGCTCCACATGCAGGCGAGGACCCTGCTTGCTCCAGGCGGCGAAGTGGACGAGGCCGACCGGCTTCGTCGCCGTCCCACCGCCCGGGCCGGCGACGCCCGTGGTCGAGACGGCAACGTGCGCGCGCGAATGGTTGACCGCGCCTTCCGCCATGGCGAAGGAGACGCTCTCGCTCACGGCGCCGTCGCGGGCGATCAGAGCCGGAGGCACGCTCAGCATCTGCGCCTTCGCTTCATTCGAGTAGGTGACGAAGCCGCGATCGACGACATCGGACGAGCCGGGGACCGCGGTGAGGGCGCCTGCGACCAGACCGCCGGTGCAGGATTCCGCGGTCGCGACAAGTAGGCCCTTGGCCCGGCAGGCGGCCAGCAGGGCCTTTGCCTGCTCGAGGAAAATCTCGTCGTTCATCGTCGCCTCCGCCTCGATCGGCCGTGTTGCGAATATTTCAAGCTGGGCGCAGACGGCAGCGCCGTCAATGCCAGGGCAGGCGCACGGTTGCGGAGGCCATGGCCGCTATGCCCTCCCGCCGACCCGTGAAACCGAGCCCCTCGGTCGTCGTCGCTTTCACGCCCACGCGATCCACCGGAATGCCGGCGATCCCGGCGATGCGCGCTCGCATGGCCTCACGATGCGGACCGATCTTCGGAGCCTCGCACAAAAGCGTGACGTCGAGATGGGCAATGGCGCCGCCTCGCTCCTTCACCAGCGAGACGGCATGAGCCAGGAAGCGATCGGAAGCGGCTCCTTTCCATTGGGGGTCGGACGGCGGGAAATGGGAACCGATATCGCCATCGCCGATGGCGCCGAGGATGGCGTCCGTCAGGGCATGCAGGCCGACATCCGCGTCGGAATGTCCCTTCAGCGCCCGCTCATGCGGGATCTTGAGGCCATTCAGCCAGACATGGTCGCCGTCCGTGAAGGCATGCACGTCGAATCCGGTGCCGGTGCGTACATCGCCGAGGGCGGCGAGATCGGAGACGAACTGTTCGGCGCGCTGAAAATCGCTCTCTGTCGTCAGTTTCATGTTGGTGGTTTCGCCTTCGAAGATGAAGAGGGGATGTCCGGCCCACTCGGCGACCGCGCCGTCGTCGGTCAGGCCATCGATGCCGGCGGCGGCCGCCGCGAGATGCGACGCCAGGATAGCATCGAACGAGAAGGCCTGCGGCGTCTGTACCGAGCGCAGGGAGGAGCGGACGGGCGTGGCAGTCACGAGGCCGTCCGCATCGATTTGCTTGATCGTGTCCGTAACCGCGAGTCCCGGCACGGCTGCGCCATGATCCCGTGCAGCTTCGATTGCTCGGGTTAAAAGGTCCGGCGTCGCGAAGGGACGGGCTGCATCGTGCAACAGTATAATGTCGGGCTTTTCGGCCTCCAGTGCCTTAAGTCCGGCCAGACAGGATGCCTGCCGGGTGCTGCCGCCTGTGACGGACCCTTTCAGCTTGCTGATTCCAGCTGCGCTCGCCTGGAAAAGGGACTCGTCGCCAGGGCCGATCACGACTGTGATGCTGTCCACGGCAGGATGATGCTCGAAGAGCTCCAGGGTCCTTGCGAGAACGCTTCGTCCGCCCAGCAGCCGATATTGCTTCGGCAGGGGGCCGCCCATGCGCGAACCCCGTCCTGCAGCGACAATCAAGGCTGCGACGCGCAACCTCGCTTTACCATCGATCATCTGAATAACACGGTCCTGCTTAGAATTCCCTATCGCCACGGGCATGGAACTTGTTACACTCCTAGGCGAAGTGGCGAAATGCCTGTGGCGCGTGAAAACTGCGACCGGGCAGTGTCAAGGTTAGATTTTGGTGGATCGTAGTTTGGAGGCTCAGGGGCCTTGGTCGAATAATGGTGGAAACGCGCCCGTGCCGCAGCTGCGGCATGGCGAGCAATTGCGTCGCCACCATACTTATGCCGCCCTTGATCTTGGTACGAATAATTGCCGGCTTCTGGTTGCTCGGCCGGCGGGCGACGGTTTCCGCGTCATCGATGCATTTTCGCGTATCGTGCGGCTGGGCGAAGGGCTCGGGGCCAGTGGCAGCCTGCATGTGAACGCCATGAGTCGCGCCGTCGAGGCTCTCGCGGTCTGTGCGCAGAAGATGCGCGATCGCCGAGTCGATCGTGCGCGCCTGATCGCGACAGAGGCCTGCCGTGCCGCCGACAACGGCCTGGCCTTCGTGGAACGTGTCCTGAGGGAGACCGGACTGGACCTCGAAATCGTGGACCGGGAAACCGAAGCGCGCCTCGCGGCTGCCGGCTGCATCCCGCTCATCGACAGACATCTGGATGGAGTGGTTCTGTTCGACATCGGCGGTGGCTCGTCGGAAGTGGTCTGGCTCGACATCGATGCCAGTGATCGCTCCCGCCAGCCGCGGGTACGTGGCTGGACGTCGTTGCCCGTCGGCGTGGTGACGCTTTCGGAGCGCCACGGCGGCGTGCGGGTGACGCGCGAGAGCTTCGAGAAGATGGTGGATGACGTTTCGACCATGCTGGCGCCTTTCGAGCACCGAGAAGCCGTCGCTTCCCGCGTGGGTAGGCTGCACTTGCTCGGCACCTCAGGCACGGTGACCACCATGGCTGGCATCCATCTCCAGCTCCCACGATATGACCGTCGCCGCGTGGATGGGCTTTGGATGTCGCGCGGCGAGGTGGATACCGTTTTGGAGAGCCTTCTGGGCATGACCTATGAGCAGCGCGTGGCCAATGCCTGCATAGGTCCGGAGCGCGCAGATCTCGTGATGGCTGGCTGTGCCATCTTCGAGGCCATCCGGCGGGCTTTCCCTTGTGAGCGCCTTCGCGTGGCCGATCGCGGCCTGCGTGAAGGCTTGCTCGTACAGATGATGCAGGAAGATCACGTGTGGCGGCATAACGGTTCGGGGCCACATCCGTGAGCGGCGGTGCAGGCAAGGGCGGCGGGAAGGGCGGCCCCGGCAAAGGCAAGAACAGTTCGGGGCGGGGCAGCGGCGCGCGTGAACTCGGCGTGCGCCTGAAATCGGCGCGCGGGCGCACCCATTCGTCCCAGCTCTGGCTGGAACGCCAGCTCAACGACCCCTATGTCGCCCGCGCCAAGCGGGAGGGGCGTCGTTCGAGGGCGATCTACAAACTCATCGAGATCAACGATAAGGCGAGGCTCCTCAAGCCCGGCCAGCGCGTGCTCGATCTTGGCGCTGCACCCGGCGGCTGGTCGCAACTCGCGGCGGAGATCACCGATTCCATCAACGGCCGGGGGAAGGTGGTGGCCATCGATCTCCTACCGATCGATCCCCTGCCGGGCGTCGATTTCGTGCAGATGGATTTCATGGATGATGCCGCGCCCGATCGCTTGAAGGAAATGCTCGGTGGCCCTGCCGATCTCGTGCTTTCCGATATGGCGGCGAATACCGTGGGCCATCGGGCCACGGATCACCTTCGCATCGTCGCGCTGGTCGAGGCGGCCGCTCACTTCGCCGTCGAAGTCCTCTCGCCGGGGGGCGCTTTCCTGGCCAAGGTATTCCAGGGCGGTACCGAGGGAGACATTCTCACCCTGTTGAAACGCGACTTTGCCGTCGTGAAACATATCAAGCCCGCGGCCAGCCGAGCCGGTTCCAGTGAGATCTATGTGCTGGCTACGGGCTTTCGCGGGCAGGGCGCGAACTGAACGGACGTCCGATCGCTGCCTGGGAGGGCGAGGGGCGGGATGGGAGAACCGATCACATCATGGCGATCGTTCAGAAATTGCCATCATTGCCGATATGAATGGCGGAAATCCTTCCGAGATCCAGCCATGGCCTTCGCACCGCTCTTGAACCGTCGCTCCCTCTTTCTGGGCGCCGCCGCTTCTTTACTGCCCTTGCCGGCGGGAGCTGCGAGGACGAGTGTCTCAGTGCCCCCTTCGATCGACCGAGACTACGCGCTCGACCGGCGGAGCTTCCACACCCGCATACTCAAGGCCGGTCCTGCGCCCGACGGTGGCGATCCCCTCAGCCCGCCACCGGAAGGAGCCTTGGTGCAGTCTTACAGGTCGGGGGCACTCGACCTCCTGGCCTGGCGATCGCGCCCTGTTGGAAATGGAAAGAAACCCGCTTTGCTGTTCCTCCATGGCGGCAATGCACTTGGGGGCGGCCATTGGGAATTGACCTGGCCATATCGGAAGGCGGGGTATGTGGTGATGGTGCCGGCCTTCCGCGCCGAGAATGGCCAGAGGGGAGTTTTTTCCGGTTTCTATGACGAGACGAGCGATGCGATCGCCGCCGCCGAGGTGCTGGCGGCACAGCCCGACGTCGATCCCTCGCGCGTTTTCGTCAGCGGCCACAGCGTGGGCGGGACGCTTACATTGCTTGCGGCATTGAGCAGCAAGCTGTTCCGCGGAGCCTCGTCCTTTTCCGGCAATCCCAGCGCCTACGCCTTCTTCGAGCGTTTTCCGGAAGACATCCGCTTCGATGTCTCCAACCCGCGTGAATTCGAGATGCGTTCCGCCGTGTGCTACGCCACCAGTTTCAAATGCCCGTTGCTGATACAGCATGGAACCTTGGAGACACGCTCGCGTGAAATGTCGGAGTTGACAGTGAACCGCGCCAGGACGGCAAGCCTTTCCATCGACTATGCGCCTGCGCGGGGCGATCACTTCTCGGCCTTGCCGGAGGAGACGATACGCAGCCTTTCCTTCTTTGCGAAACTGGGGAGTGGTGTCGCCGGATGATGGGCCTCATTGGGCACTATCGCGCAATGGCGCATAACAACGCCTACTCCAACGCTCGTCTGCTACGGGCTTGCTGCCAGCTCGACGACGATGCCTTTGCCGCCAGGAGGGTGAGTTTCTTTCCCTCGCTGGTCGCAACCCTCAATCATATCCTGGTCGTGGATCGTTTCTACATTGCCTCCCTGCGCGGCGAGGTCCTCGACTATCACTATTTCGATGACGAGATGCCTTTCCCGCAGGCAGCCGTGCTGCTTGCCGAGCAGGAAAAATCCGACAGGGAACTCATTGTCCTGTGCGAGACCCTGGAGGAACAGGATCTCGACCGTCAGGTGCGGCTCGATCGGGGCTTGCGTGGCATCCATGTGGAGACCGTCGGCTCCGTCCTGCCTCACCTGTTCGTGCATCAGATCCATCATCGTGGCCAGGCCCATGCCATGCTGGCCGGAACGAAGATCCCGCCACCCCAGCTTGATGAATTCTTCCTCCTCAATGACCGGTTCTTGCGGGCCGAGGACGAGACGTCCTTCAACGCTCGAGGGTGAACCGACCGCTCTCGAGGGGCTCTTCCTGCCAGGCTGGAAAGTTCATCGCGAGAAATCAGCGCTGCGGTGACTTGATCCCAGCCTCGCGGCATTGCACAAGAGCGCACCTTCACTTTCGGACTGACTATGGCTGATCCTCTCAAAATCGGTATCGCCGGCCTCGGCACTGTCGGCGCCGCCACAATCCATCTTCTCGATCGTCGGGCCAACGCGCTGGCCGCCAGTTGCGGCCGCGCCATCGCGGTAACGGCGGTATCGGCCCGCAATCGCAGCCGCGACCGCGGCCTGCCGCTGGAGCGTTACCGCTGGTTCGACAATCCGGTCGAACTTGCCCGCGATCCCGACGTCGACGTTTTCGTCGAACTGATGGGTGGCGAGGAGGGAGCGGCGCATGAGGCCGTGAAGGCGGCGCTCGATGCCGGAAAGCCCGTCATCACGGCCAACAAGGCATTGCTTGCTCGCCATGGCGTCGACCTGGCCCGCCGTGCGGAAAAGGCGGGCGTCGCACTCAACTTCGAAGCTGCTGTGGCCGGCGGCGTGCCGATCATCAAGACGCTTCGAGAGGCCCTGATCGGCAATAATATCGACCGCGTCTACGGTATCCTCAATGGTACCTGCAATTACATCCTCACCAAGATGGAAGCCGAGGGCCTTTCCTTCGATGCCTGCCTGAAGGAGGCGCAGCGCCTCGGCTATGCCGAAGCCGATCCAACCTTCGATATCGGTGGCTTCGATACTGCCCACAAGCTGGCCATCCTGACGAGCCTCGCCTTCGGTACTCAGGTCAACGCCGATGCCATCCATGTCGAGGGCATCGAGCGCATCACTACGGAAGATCTCGTCGCGGCCGATGAACTCGGCTACCGCATCAAGCTGCTGGGTGTTGCCACCCGGACGGAGGCGGGCGTGGAGCAGCGCGTGCATCCGACCATGGTCCCGAAATCGACGCCGATCGCGCAGGTCGACGGCGTCACCAACGCGGTCGCGGTGGACGCCGACGCCGTCCCGGAACTGACCCTCGTGGGGCCGGGCGCCGGCGGCGAGGCAACGGCCTCGGCCGTGGTCGGCGACATTGCCGATGTCGCCCGCGGACGCGTCCTGGCTCCTTTCGGCCGCAGAAGCAGCGATCTGGAAGCTTTGGCATCCGCTGCCATGCAGGCCCACAAGGGGGGCTATTACGTCCGTCTGTCGGTCGCCGACCGGCCAGGCGCCGCTGCCGGCATCGCCACCCGCATGGCGGAGCGGGGGATCTCGCTGGAGTCGATCGTGCAGAAGCATCGTGGCGGCCGGGTCTTCGGGGGAGACGACCCGAGCAAGGTCGCAGGTGCCGTTCCTGTCGTACTGATCACCTACGCAACGACCGAGGCGGACATTCGTGACGCGCTCGATGCGATGGTGTCCGACGGCTACATCGTCGAGACACCCCAACTGATCCGGATCGAGCGGGAATAGGGCTCGTCCAAGGCACAAATATCGGAGGAAGCGATGTCGGAGATTATTCAGGTCAAGCCAACGGATGTCATCGAGCGCATCCTCTCCCTCGAACTCGTGCGCGTCACCGAGCGCGCGGCGGTGGCTTCCGCGCTGCTGCGCGGGCGGGGCGACGAGAAGGCGGCGGACAAGGCCGCCGTCGATGCCATGCGGCGCGAACTCAACAAGATGCCGATCGACGGCACCGTCGTCATCGGCGAGGGCGAGCGCGACGAGGCGCCGATGCTGTTCATCGGCGAGCGGGTCGGCAACGGCCTCGGCCCGAAGGTCGACATTGCCGTCGATCCGCTCGAAGGCACCACGCTCTGCGCCAAGGACATGCCTGGCTCGATCGCCGTGATGGCCATGGCCTCGGCGGGCTCGCTGCTCAACGCTCCCGATGTCTACATGGACAAGATCGCCATCGGTCCGGGCTATCCGCAGGGTGTGGTCGATCTCGATGCCACCGTGGAAGAGAATCTCCACGCCCTCGCGAAGGCGAAAGGTGTCAAGCCGCGCGAGTTGACGGCCCTGGTGCTGGATCGTCCCCGCCACGCGCCGATCATCGACGCGATCCGCAAGGTTGGAGCTTCCATCCGCGTGATTACGGACGGCGACGTTGCCGGCGTGATCTTCACGACCAACCCGCTCGACACGGGAATCGACATCTATCTCGGCATCGGCGGTGCACCGGAAGGCGTTTTGGCGGCGGCAGCCCTGCGCTGCGTCGGCGGCCAGATGCAGGGGCGCCTCATTCTCGACACCGAGGCGAAGCGGGAACGAGCCCTGAAGATGGGCGTTACCGATCCCAACAAGAAATATCGGATGGAGGAACTCGCTTCGGGCGACGTCATCGTGGCGGCCACCGGAGTCACCGATGGCGCCTTGCTGCAGGGCGTGAAGTTCCGTGGCTCCGTGATCACGACGGAGACCGTGATCTACCGGTCGCTCAACGGCACCGTTCGCCGCATTCATGGCGAGCATCGTCAGATGTCGAAGTTCAACCTGGACTGAGGAAGCGCGCGCTCCCTCCAGGGGAGCGCCATCTCCGCATCTTGTTCAGAGCCTTGCCTCGAGGATGAGGTTGAAGGGGGTCTCCGTGGCGCGGCGGAAGCGGGAGAAACCGGCTTCCGCCGCGACCTTGCGCAGACGGGCCTCGCCGGCCTGGGCGCCAAGGGCCAGGCCGACTTCCTGGTCGAGCGACGCCGGCGTGCAGATCACGGTTGAGGCAGCATAGTACACCCGTCCGACCGGCGTGAGGTTGTCCTCCAGGCTGTCGTTGGCGAAAGGCTCCACCAGCATGCAGGTACCGTCCTGCGCCATGATGCTGCGTATGTGGCGCAGCGCGCCCACCGGGTCGCCCATGTCGTGCAGGCAGTCGAAGAAGCAGACGAGATCATAGCGATGGGCCGGTACGGTCTTTGCCGTGCTCACCTCGAACGTCACTCGATCGGCCATGCCTGCCTCCTTGGCCGCACGGCGGGCATCCTCGATCGATTCCTCGTGATAGTCGAAGCCGTAGAATTTCGACTTCGGGAACGCCTGGGCCATGATCATGGTGGAAACGCCGTGGCCGCAGCCGACATCGGCGACGATGGCGCCCTGCTCGAGCTTTTCCACCACGCCTTCCAACGCCGGCAGCCACTCCTGGACGAGGTGGTGACGATAACCGGTGCGGAAGAAGCGCGCGGTGCCGCAGAACAGGCATTTGCTGCGCCTGTTCCAACCCACGCCCCTGCCGGTTCTGAAGGCCTCGGAGATGGCCGGCTCGTCCAGCATGGTCGCCGCCACCAGATCCCCGACGGCCCCGAGAAAGACCGGACTGTCAGCATCGGCGAAGACGGCTGCCTGCTCGGGTTCCATGGAGAACTTCCCGTTCGCCGCGTCGTAGATGATGTAGCCGGAGGCTGCCTGGGCCGAAAGCCATTCCCGGATATAGCGTTCGGCCGTGCCGGTTTTCGCGGCAAGCTCGCCCGAGGTCATCGGGCCATGCGTGGCGAGGGATTTGTAGAGGCCGAGCTTGTCGCCGATGAGAAGGAGCGACGCATTCATCGCGGCGCCCACGTCATTGAGCATCTTGCCCATGAAGGTATTGAGCTTGTCGGGATTTATGGTCTGCGCAGTAGCGTTCATCGTCCGATCCTCGTCTTGTGATTGAACTGGCAGGAAGCGGGTCGATCGGGCGCGATCCTTTGGCTGAAGGCCTCGCGGTCCGGGACATCGCGGAAAGTTTGGTTGCTCATTCGGTGGCCTCGACGGCCGTTCAGACGGGAGAGAGGGTGTGCGGCCTTGCCTGGCAAGAACCGCGGAGCCCCAATCCGGCACGAGCGATGCGAAGCCCTGAAGAGCGACCTGCCCGCGGCGTTGCGAGGGGGGCACGAACCGGCCCGATACATCGCCACATTACAGGAAAGCACAGGCCGTCGCCCTTGCCCAAAGGACGTAAGCCGAAAGGGATGACACACCTGCCGGTTTCCTCTAGGGCGATGTCAGGCTGGCCATTTCGGAGCGGTTCGATTAGATCACGCGCATGTCAACGCCGAAATTCAACGCCGTGCCCCCAAGTCCGCTGCCGCTGTCCGTCTTCATCATCACCTTCAACGAGGCCGACCGCATCGGGCCTACGATCGAGGCTGTCCGCGACCTCACCGACGATCTCATCGTGGTCGATTCCGGCTCGACGGACGGCACGCAGGAGATCGCTGCACGGCTCGGCGCTCGTGTCATCCACAACAACTGGCCGGGCTACGGTCCGCAGAAGCGCTTTGCCGAAGACCAGTGCCGGCATAACTGGATCCTGAACGTCGATGCGGACGAGGTCGTCTCGCCTCGTCTTGCCGCCTCGATAAGAGCCGCATTCGCGGGAAGCGGGCCGGTCGCCGACGGCTACGAGACCACGATCGCCGAGATCTTTCCGGGTGAGCGGGAACCTCACCCCTGGGGACACACGCTCTCGCCGGTGCGGCTCTACAGGCTCGACCGCGGCCGCTACGCCGAATCGACCGTGCATGACCGGGTTCATTTCACCGGTACGCCCCGCATCGAGCGGCTCAAGGGCAAGATCCACCATTTCTCCGTGCGTTCCCTTGGCGATGAGATCGCGAAGCTGAACTCCTACACCGAACAGCAGGCTGAAGATCTCGATTCGCGCGGCAAGACGCTCAACTCCTGGCGGATCCTGACCGAATTTCCCCTGAACTTCCTCAAGGCCTACATTGGCCGCCGGCATTTCGTGCGGGGGCTCTACGGCATCGCCACCGCCACGAACTACGCATATTTCCGTTTCCTGCGCCTCGCCAAGCACATGGAGAGGCGGCGAATCCGCAAGCTCCACTGACAGTCTCAACATGGGGCTTGTCATCGTGCGGGGAAGGGGGGACAGTCCTCTGGTCATCCTGCTAGGGGGCTGCCACATGGGCGACAAACCGGACTTCGATGCGCTGGCTGTGATCGACGCGGTCGGGCCGATGATCGCGATCCCGATCGCCCCGGAATACCGGGAGGGCGTGGCGCTCAATCTCAAGATCACCGCCGGGTTTGCCGAGATCGTGCTCGGCTTCCATCTGGACGACGCCAATCAACCGGCGCCGGTGTTCGAAGCATGACCGGCCTTCTCGACGCCGGCTGCTCGCCCAGCCTTGGGATCCTGGAAATTTCGATGAGCGTGCGCAGTGGGCGCTTCACTGCAAGGGCGATGGTCGAGCACGCGCTGGTTCGCATCCGGAAATTCGACGGTAGAATAGGGGCTTTCACCGCGATTCTGGCGGAGCGCGCTTTGGCCAAGGCCGATGCCATCGACGCGCGCCATGCCGCAGGCAAGCCGGTCGGTGCCCTCGCCGGCGTGCCCTTCGCCGTGAAGAACCTCTACGATATCGAAGGCGTCGTCACGCTAGCCGGCTCCAAGATCAACCGGAGCAACCAGCAGGCCGCGCGCGACGCCACGCTGATCGAGCGCCTGGAAGGGCAGGGAGCCATCTGTCTCGGCGCTCTCAACATGGGCGAGTACGCCTACGACTTCACGGGCGAGAACGTGCATGACGGTCCCTCCCGCAATCCTCACGATCTCGACCACATGGCCGGTGGTTCGTCGAGCGGTTCGGCCAGCGCGGTCGCAGCCGGCTTCGTGCCTCTGACGCTCGGGACAGACACCAATGGTTCGATTCGCGTACCGTCCTCGCTTTGCGGGTTGTTCGGCCTGAAGCCGACCTTCGGACGGCTGAGCAGAGCGCGATCCTTCCCGTTCGTCGCGAGCCTCGACCACATGGGCCCGCTGGCGCGTTCGACCCGCGATCTCGCCCTCGCCTACGATGTCATGCAAGGGCCGGACCCCGACGATCCCACACTCGCCGAACGTCCCGCGCAGCCCACCCTGTTCGAACTTGGCCGGGGTGTCGAAGGCCTCCGCATTGCCGTCGCGGACGAGTATTTCGCGCAATCGGCCAATGCCGATGTGCTGGAGGCTGTGCGCCGCTGTGCAAAGGTCCTGGATGCCACTGAGGTAGTCACGGTGCCGCAAGCAGCGGTGGCCCGCGCTGCGGCCTTCCTGATTACCACGACGGAAGGAGGGGCCCTCCACCGCGAGCGCCTGCAAACCCGAGCGCAGGATTTCGATCCCGCCGTACGGGACAGGCTAATCGCTGGAAACATGGTGCCGGCGACGTGGGTGGCCCAGGCGCACAGGTTCCGTCAGTGGTTCAAGGGGGAGATGCATCGCATCTTCGAGCGAATCGACATCATCCTCGCTCCGGCTACCCCCTGCCGGGCGCCGAAGCTCGGCCAGACCATGATGGACGTCGGCGGCAAGTCGCTGCCGGTGCGCGCCAATCTGGGGCTGTTCACCCAACCGATCTCCTTCATCGGGCTGCCGGTCGTCACCGTTCCGCTCTGGAGCGAAAGCGAGAAGCTGCCCATCGGCGTCCAGGTGATCGCGCCGGCCTGGCGCGAGGATCTTGCCTTGCGTGCTGCATGGGCGCTGGAGACGGCGGGCGTTGCGCGCGCTCCCGTCGCGAATCTCGATTAGCGCCGGGAACTGCCAGCCAAGGGAACGCATGCTGTCTTCCGTTTTACGCATGTTCGGCGTGGCCTCGCTTGCCGCTGTGGTCCTTTGTGGACCTTCACCGATTGCGGCACACGCCGCGGCCATGGACTTCGAGACGTTGGACCTTTCCCCGGGAGGCAGATGCAAGGCTCGCCGCTGCCCGATCGTCATGGTCGCGGCCGGAGAGATCACGCCGGGAACCACGCAACGATTCATCACGTTCGTCCAACAGGCGGCGCGCCAGGGCGCGAACGACGTGCTCATCATCGATTCGCCGGGAGGCCGTCTCGTCGAGAGCCTGAATCTGGGTCTGGTGCTGCGCAAATTGAGGACCAGCGTCTTCGTCGGCCGGGCGGTCACCTCGAATGGCGAGAACTTCGTGGTGAATGGCTCATGCATGTCGGCCTGCGTCTACATGTTGATGGGCGGTGCCAGGCGATTCGTGACGGTGGAGTCGCGCTTGGGAGTGCATCGGGAATTTCTGCCGAACAGCTCGGGCAGCGATCCTCTGTCCGTCCTGCGCAGCACCCAGCGATTCCCGGAGGCCACCATGGTGCTGCGAGCTTATTCCCGGTGGATGGGGGTGAGCCCGGCTCTGATCGACCTTGCCGAGCAATATGGCGTCGGTGGCATCCGGATTCTGACACCGCAGGACATCGTTCGCTTTCGGCTCGCAAAAATTGCGAAATGAATTTTGGGGGCGGGGCGAATTCGGCTTGACACTGCGCATGCCGGCACATAAACACCGCGCCACGCCAGCACGGTTCGCCGCCGCTGACGGGACGGGGGAGTAGCTCAGTTGGTTAGAGCGTCGGCCTGTCACGCCGAAGGTCGCGGGTTCAAGTCCCGTCTCTCTCGCCATTATGTGACCAAAAAGCCAGCCTTCGGGCTGGCTTTTGCATTTCGGGCCTCGCCGATCCCGTTGCTGGAAATCGGGTGTGGACCCAAGGCCGGTATTTGCCTTGAGCCCCCGGCGGGTACCATCGGCGGAAGCCGGGCGGAATAACCGGGGCGTCGTATTCCAGGCGTTTTTTGCAGGTGCAGCACGGCTGACAGCTATTCCAGGGCGTGTCTTGCCCGCGTCTTCACGCAAAAGTGGGTATGCGCCTTCATCATGCCAGAATTGCCGGATTGTTTGCCGCATTGCGGTAGGAATCTCCTGGCTGGAACGCTTCCAAGCTTGCGCCTCCCATGGCCGTGGTTTAAGGCTCGCTGCAGGTTGTCCATGACCATGCGCGAGGGAGCTTTTCCAAAGCGTTACGGCGGGGCAGCCGGTATGATCGCCGCTTTCGACGCGGCATCATGCCCGTATCGTCCAAACCGTGGCAGCCAGCGCTCCAGGCGCCCCCGGCCAGCCACAGCCAGGGTTCGTTCCGATGGACAATCTTCTCGCCGGCTATCTGCCGCTCATCATCTTTATCGGGGTCTCGGCCGTGATCGGCCTGGCGCTTCTGGTGGCGCCCTTCATCGTGGCCTTCCAGCGCCCGGACCCGGAGAAGCTCTCGGCTTATGAGTGCGGATTCAATGCCTTCGACGACGCACGCATGAAGTTCGACGTGCGCTTCTATTTGCTGTCGATCCTCTTCGTCGTCTTCGATCTGGAAGTGGCGTTTCTGTTTCCCTGGGCCATCACCTTCAAGGATCTGGGGCCCGTCGGCTTCATTTCGATGATGATTTTCCTCGCCGAACTCGTCCTCGGCTATGTCTATGTCTGGAAGAAGGGCGCTCTCGAATGGGATTGAACCTCAATTCTGCCGGCGGAACGCTGGTTGCGCCGGCGCCCAAAGGCATTATCGACCCGAATACCGGCAAGCCGGTCGGCTCGACGGACCCGTTCTTCGTCAACATCAACAATGAACTGGCCGATCGCGGCTTCCTGGTGACCACCGCCGACAACCTCATCAACTGGGCTCGCACGGGCTCGCTGATGTGGATGACCTTCGGTCTCGCCTGCTGCGCGGTGGAGATGATGCAGGTCTCCATGCCGCGCTATGACGTCGAGCGCTTCGGCTTCGCCCCGCGCGCCTCACCGCGTCAGTCGGACGTGATGATCGTCGCTGGCACGCTGACCAACAAGATGGCGCCGGCCCTGCGCAAGGTCTACGACCAGATGCCGGAGCCCCGCTACGTTATTTCCATGGGTTCCTGTGCGAACGGTGGCGGCTACTATCACTACTCCTACGCGGTGGTTCGCGGCTGTGATCGCATCGTCCCGGTCGACATCTACGTTCCTGGCTGCCCGCCCACGGCCGAAGCGTTGCTGTATGGTGTGCTGCTGCTGCAGAAGAAGATCCGCCGCACCGGCACGATCGAGCGTTGAGCGGAGCTGACATGGCTACTTCAGAAGTTCTGCAATCGATCGGCGAAGCCCTGCAGGCGGCCTTCCCCGAAGGCGTTACCGGCGTGGTGCATGCCTATGGCGAACTGACGGTCACCACCGATCCAGACAACGTCCTTGCCGTGCTCAAGCGCCTGCGCGACGACGCCGGTTCGCGCTTCGTATCGATCATCGACGTGTGCGGCGCCGACTATCCGGCCCGAGAGAAGCGTTTCGACGTCGTCTATCACCTGCTGTCGCCGACGAAGAACGTCCGCATCCGCGTCAAGGTCGAGACGGACGAGGCAACGCCCGTTCCCTCCGCTACCGGGCTGTTCCAGGGGGCGCTGTGGTTCGAGCGCGAGGCCTACGACCTCTATGGCATTCTCTTCACTGGCCATCCCGACCTGCGCCGGCTGCTGACGGACTATGGTTTCGACGGTCATCCCCTCCGCAAGGACTTCCCGCTCACCGGTTTCGTCGAGGTACGCTGGGACGACGAGGCCAAGCGCGTGGTCTATGAACCGGTGCGCCTCAACCAGGAATTCCGCAACTTCGACTTCCTCTCTCCCTGGGAAGGCACCGACTACGTGCTGCCCGGTGACGAGAAGGCGAAGGCCGGCTGATTGCTTATCGTGCCGACCACGAGTTTGGCCAGTTGGACAAGTTTGGGAACGAGATGAACGACCAACCGCACCTGCGTAATTTCGCCATCAATTTCGGGCCGCAGCATCCGGCGGCCCACGGTGTGTTGCGCCTCGTCATGGAGCTGGACGGCGAAGTGGTCGAGCGCGTCGATCCGCATATCGGCCTGCTGCATCGCGGCACCGAGAAGCTGATCGAGGCCAAGACCTTCATGCAGGCGATCCCTTACTTCGATCGCCTCGACTACGTCGCCCCGATGAACCAGGAGCATGCCTATTGCCTGGCCATCGAGCGCCTGCTGGGCATCGAGGTTCCCAAGCGCGGCCAGCTCATCCGCGTGCTGTACTCGGAAATCGGCCGCCTGCTCTCGCATCTCCTGAACGTCACCACGCAGGCCATGGACGTCGGTGCGCTGACGCCGCCGCTATGGGGCTTCGAGGAACGCGAAAAGCTCATGATCTTCTATGAGCGCGCGTCCGGCAGCCGCATGCACGCCGCCTTCTTCCGCGCCGGAGGCGTCCACCAGGACCTGCCGCCTGAGCTGATCGATGACATCGAAGCCTTCTGCGATCCGTTCCTGAAGGTGTGCGACGACCTCGAGGGCCTGCTCACCGACAACCGCATCTTCAAGCAGCGCAATGTCGACATTGGCTTCGTCAGCCTGGAGGACGCGTGGTCCTGGGGCTATTCGGGTGTGATGGTGCGAGGCTCGGGCGCGGCCTGGGACCTTCGCAAGTCGCAACCCTATGAATGCTATGCCGAACTAGACTTCGATATCCCGATCGGCAAGAACGGCGATAATTTCGACCGCTACTGCATCCGCATGGAAGAGATGCGGCAGTCGATCCGCATCATGAAGCAGTGCTGCGCCCTGCTTCGCAGTACATCCGGACCGGTCTCGACGGCGGACAACAAGGTGGTGCCGCCCAAGCGCGGCGAGATGAAGCGTTCGATGGAAGCCCTCATCCACCACTTCAAGCTCTACACCGAAGGCTACCATGTCCCTGAGGGCGAGGTTTACGCCGCGGTGGAAGCACCCAAGGGCGAGTTCGGCGTCTATCTCGTCTCCGATGGCGGGAACAAACCCTATCGCTGCAAGATCCGCGCGCCGGGCTTTGCCCATCTTCAGTCGATGGACTGGCTGTGCCGGGGCTACATGCTGGCCGACGTGTCGGCCATTCTCGGCTCGCTCGATATCGTGTTCGGCGAAGTCGATCGTTGATTTGATGTGTACGTTGCGGCCGAGTCTCTTTCGGTCGCGGGACAGGAAAGAGGATAGAGCGCATGTCCGTTCGCAGGCTCGCGCCCCAGGAACTCCAGCCGGCAAGCTTTGCCTTCACGCCGGAGAACGAGGCCTGGATCGATCAGCAGATCGCCAAGTACCCGCCCGGGCGACAGGCCTCCGCCGTGATTCCGCTGCTCTGGAAGGCGCAGGAACAGGCCGGCGGCTGGGTTTCCCAGGCGGCGATCGAGGTGATTGCGGCGCGCCTCGGCATGGCCAAGATCCGGGTCCTGGAAATTGCGACCTTCTACACGATGTTCGCGCTCGAGCCGGTCGGGAAGTATTTCATCCAGCTCTGCGGAACGACGCCATGCCAATTGCGGGGCGCCGAGGCTCTCAAGGACGTTGTGCGCAAGCGCATCGGACCGCAGAGCCACGTCACGGAAGACGGCAATTTCTCATGGCTGGAAGTCGAGTGCCTGGGTGCGTGCTGCAATGCGCCGATGGTGCAGATCAATGCCGATTTCTATGAGGATCTTACCCCGGAGAGCCTCAACAGGCTCCTGGACGACCTCGCAGCCGGCAAGGAAGTGAAGCCCGGCCCGCAGAACGGCCGCTTCTCGTCCGAGCCGGAAGGCGGTGCCCGTACGCTCACCGATCCCTCGCTCTACGACGGCTCGGTCATCGGCTCCTGGAAGAAGCGCTTCGAGGAAGAGAAGGCCAAGCAGGAGGCCGCCAAGGCCGCTGCAGCCGAAGCGGCAAAGGCCGCGCCGGCTGCAGCACCTGCCGCTGCCGCTCCAGTACCTGCCGCCGCTGCGCCGGTGCCTGCCAAGCCAGCGCCCGCTCCGACCGCCGCTCCCGCTCCGACCGCCGCTCCCGCTCCGACCGCCGCTCCCGCGCCGGTCGCTGCTGCCCCGGCGAAGGCGGAGCCGGCTGCTGCGCCCGTGTCCGACGAGCACAAGCCCGCCTTTCTGACGGCGGCGCGCGAAGGCGGCCCGGACGATCTGAAACTGATCTATGGCGTTGGTCCCAAGCTGGAGGAAGTGCTGCACCAGATGGGGATCTATCACTTCGATCAGATCGCTGCCTGGAACATGAACAACCTCGCCTGGGTCGACCAGAATCTCGGTGCCTTCAAGGGCAGGGCGATCCGGGATGAGTGGATCGAACAGGCCAAGAAGCTTGCTACCGGCTGGCGGCCCGAAAAGCCGACCGGCGACAAACCGGATTGAGAGTGGGGAGGGGCGGCCTTCCGGGCCGGTCTTTCATCCAGATATTGTTATGAAGTTCCTTTACCGACAGGTTCGCCATGCTTGCTGATCGCGACCGCATCTTTACCAATCTCTACGGCCTCCAGTCGCCGGGGCTCCAGGCCGCCATCAAGCGCGGCTCATGGGACGGCACGAAGCAGATCCTGGAGATGGGCCAGGACTGGATCATCAACGAGATGAAGGCGTCCGGTTTGCGCGGGCGCGGCGGAGCAGGCTTTCCCACCGGCCTCAAGTGGTCCTTCATGCCGAAGAAGTCGGATGGCCGGCCGAGCTATCTGGTCGTCAATGCCGACGAGTCCGAACCAGGCACCTGCAAGGACCGCGAAATCATGCGGCATGACCCGCATCATCTGGTGGAAGGATGCCTGATCGCCTCCTTCGCGATGAATGCGCATGCCTGTTACATCTACATTCGCGGCGAATATATCCGCGAGCGCGAGGCCCTTCAGCGCGCAGTCGACGAAGCCTATGAGGCCGGCCTGATCGGCAAGGGCAACAAGCATGGCTGGGATTTCGATCTCTACGTGCATCACGGCGCGGGCGCCTATATCTGCGGCGAGGAAACGGCTCTGCTCGAGAGCCTCGAGGGCAAGAAGGGAATGCCGCGCATGAAGCCGCCATTCCCGGCCAATATGGGCCTCTATGGCTGCCCGACCACCGTCAACAACGTCGAATCGATCGCCGTGGCCCCCACCATCCTGCGCCGTGGCGCCGGTTGGTTCTCCTCGATCGGCAATCCGAACAATGTGGGTACCAAGCTCTTCTGCATCTCGGGCCATGTGAATACGCCCTGCAATGTCGAAGAAGCGATGGGTATCACCTTCCGGGAGCTTATCGAGCGCCATGCCGGCGGCATCCGCGGTGGGTGGGACAACCTGAAGGCCGTGATCCCCGGCGGTTCGTCGGTTCGCATGGTCCCGGCCGAGCAGATCATCGACACGCCGATGGAGTTCGACTCGCTGTCGAAGCTCCGTTCGGGTCTGGGTACCGCCGCCGTGATCGTGATGGACAAATCCACCGACGTCGTGGCGACCATTGCCCGCCTTTCCTATTTCTACAAGCACGAGAGTTGCGGCCAGTGCACCCCTTGCCGCGAGGGCACGGGATGGATGTGGCGGGTGCTGACCCGCATGGCCGAAGGCCGCGCCCAGAAGCGCGAGATCGACATGCTGCTCGATGTTACCAAGCAGGTCGAGGGGCACACCATCTGCGCCCTCGGCGACGCCGCCGCCTGGCCGATTCAGGGTCTCATCACGCATTTCCGTCATGAGATCGAAGCCAAGATCGACCAGTATGCCGCCAATCCGCATTCGGATCCGGTGCTGCAGGCGGCCGAGTAGTTTTTCCGGCGCGTGCCGGTCGAAGAAGTTTTGCCGGGAATGGTGGTCCATTTCCGGCAGGTCACAGCGCCGAATTTTCGCACCGCAACAGTTGATCGCGGCGCGGAATTTTGCGAAGTCGAGTTTGGAAAGAGTCTGGACTGCGTTCCGTGGTCCCGGCCTGATCGTCAAGGTTATCCATGGCCAAGTTGATCGTCGACGGACAGGAAATCGAGGTTCCGGCGGAGTATACGCTCCTCCAGGCCTGCGAGGTTGCGGGGGCCGAAATCCCGCGTTTCTGCTTCCATGAGCGCCTGTCCATTGCCGGCAATTGCCGCATGTGTCTGGTCGAAGTGAAGGGAGGGCCGCCCAAGCCCACCGCTTCCTGCGCCATGGCCGTGCGCGACCTGCGTCCCGGCCCGAACGGCGAGCCGCCCGTCGTGCTCACCAAGAGCCCGATGGTGAAGAAAGCGCGCGAGGGGGTGATGGAATTCCTCCTCATCAACCATCCCTTGGATTGCCCGATTTGCGATCAGGGCGGTGAGTGCGACCTGCAGGACCAGGCCATGGCCTACGGCGTCGACAAGAACCGCTACGCCGAGAACAAGCGCGCCGTCGAGGACAAGTATATCGGCCCGCTCGTAAAGACGGTGATGAACCGTTGCATCCATTGCACGCGTTGTGTCCGCTTCACGACCGAGGTGGCGGGCGTCTCCGAGCTCGGCGCGATCGGCCGTGGCGAGGATATGGAGATTACGACCTATCTCGAGAAGGCGATGACGTCGGAGCTTCAGGGCAATGTGCTCGACCTCTGCCCGGTCGGCGCGCTGACCTCCAAGCCCTACGAGTTCCATGCCCGGCCTTGGGAATTGTCGAAGACCGAGTCCGTCGATGTGATGGATGCGGTCGGATCGGCAATCCGGATCGATGCCCGCGGCCGTGAAGTCATGCGCATCATGCCGCGTACGAACGATGCGGTGAACGAAGAGTGGATCTCCGACAAGGCCCGGTTCATCTGGGACGGTCTGCGCACGCAGCGCCTCGACAGGCCGTATCTGCGCGTTGATGGCCGCCTGAAGGCTGCGACCTGGCAGGAAGCCTTCGCGGCCATCGCTGCAAGGCTCAAGGTGGCCAAGCCGGAGCGCATCGGCGCCATTGGGGGCGATCTCGCGGCCGTGGAGGAGCTCTATGCCCTCAAGGACCTGATTACCCGCCTCGGTTCGAAGAACATCGATGCTCGTCAGGACGGGGCCAGGATCGATCCCTCGCTTGGTCGCGCGAGCTATCTCTTCAATCCGACCATTGCCGGGATCGAGGAAGCCGACGCCATCCTTCTGGTCGGCACGAACCCGCGCAGGGAAGCGGCCGTGCTCAACGCCCGCATCCGCAAGCGCTGGCTGCGTGGCACCAAGGTCGCCCTGATCGGTGAACAGGCCGATCTGACCTACACCTATGACTATCTGGGCGCGGGTGCCGACACGCTGGCCGACCTTGCTGCCGGCAACGGCGCATTCGCCGAAGTTCTGAAGAATGCGGCCAAGCCGATCATCATCGTCGGTGCCGGTGCCTACGCCCGTGTCGACGGCGCCGCGCTGCTCTCGCTCGCTGCCAAGGCTGCCGGCGCGCTCGGCGTTGTCAAGGACGGCTGGAACGGTTTCGGCGTGCTGCACAATGCCGCCTCCCGTGTCGGCGCACTCGATATCGGCTTCGTGCCGGGCGAGGGCGGTCTCGACGTGGCCGGCATGACGAAGGCCGGTGTGCTCGACGTGCTGTTCCTGCTCGGTGCCGATGAGGTCACGGTCGAGCCGGGCGCCTTCGTCGTCTACCAGGGCAGCCATGGCGATCGCGGCGCCCACCGCGCCGACGTCATCCTGCCGGCCGCCGCCTATCCGGAGCGCTCGGGCCTCTACGTCAATACCGAAGGTCGCGTTCAGCTTTCCAACCGGGCGGCCTTCCCGCCCGGCGAGGCGCGCGAGGACTGGGCGATCCTGCGTGCGCTTTCCGAGGTGCTCGGCGTCAAGCTCGGCTACGACTCCCTCGGCGCGCTGCGGAAGACCCTCGTGGCTGCATTCCCGCATTTCGGTGCGGTCGATCAGGTCGTACCCGGCGATCCGGCTGCAGTCGCCAAGCTGGCCGATGTCGGCGGTACGCCCGACAAGGCTGCCTTCGCGGTGGCGATCAGCGATTTCTATCTGACCAATCCCATCGCACGCGCATCGGCGGTGATGGCGCAGTGTTCGCAGCTCGCCTCAGGCGCTCTGCCGTTGGCTGCGGAATAAGGGGCGAGCGAAAGAATGACGCTTTACAGCTTCCTCGTCACCGTGGGCCTGCCGCTGATCTACAGCCTGGTACTGCTGGTCTGTCTCCTGGTCTTCATCGCCTACTACCTGCTGGCGGACCGCAAGATCTGGGCTGCGGTGCAGCTTCGCCGCGGCCCGAACGTAGTCGGGCCCTTTGGCCTGTTCCAGTCCTTCGCCGACCTTCTGAAATTCGTGCTCAAGGAGCCGGTGGTCCCGGCCGGCGCCAACAAGGGCGTCTTCCTGCTGGCGCCGCTGGTGACCTGCGTGCTTGCGCTGTCGGCGTGGGCGGTGCTGCCGATCACTTCGGGCGTGATGATTGCCAACATCAATGTCGGCATCCTCTACGTGTTCGCCATCTCCTCGCTGGGTGTCTACGGCACCATCATGGCGGGCTGGGCCTCGAACTCGAAGTACCCCTTCCTCTCGGCTCTGCGCGCAGCCGCCCAGATGGTGTCCTACGAAGTCTCCATCGGTTTCGTGATCATCACGGTGCTGCTGTGCGCCGGTTCTCTGAACCTCACCACGATCGTCGAGGCGCAGCAGACCCGGGGTCTCGCCAGCCTGCTTGGCGTGCCGTGGCTGACCTTCCTGAACTGGTACTGGCTGCCGCTCTTCCCGATGTTCATCATCTTCTTCGTCTCGGCCCTCGCCGAAACGAACCGGCCGCCCTTCGATCTGGCCGAAGCCGAGTCCGAACTCGTGGCCGGTTTCATGGTCGAGTATGCTTCGACACCGTACCTCTTGTTCATGCTCGGCGAGTACGTGGCCATCATGACCATGTGCGCGCTCACCACCATCCTGTTCCTGGGTGGCTGGTCGGCACCGGTGTCGTTCCTGCCGTCCTGGGGCATCTTCGGCTTCGTCTGGTTCTTCCTGAAGGTGAGTTTCGTCTTCTTCATGTTCGCGATGGTGAAGGCCTTCGTGCCGCGCTATCGCTACGACCAGCTGATGCGTCTCGGCTGGAAAGTGTTCCTGCCGCTGTCGATCACCATGGTCGTGATCGTCGCCGGCTTCCTCCAGATTACCGGGTGGGCGCCATGACGACTACCAATGCGAGCCGTCCCAGGGTTGGCCTCGACCAGGCTGCCAAGTCGCTGTTCCTCAAGGAGTTCGTGTCGGCCTTCTTCCTGTCGATGCGCTATTTCTTCAAGCCGAAGGCGACGCTGAACTATCCGTTCGAGAAGGGCCGCCTTTCGCCGCGTTTCCGTGGCGAGCACGCCTTGCGTCGCTATCCCAACGGCGAGGAACGCTGCATCGCCTGCAAGCTGTGCGAGGCGATCTGCCCGGCGCAGGCCATCACAATCGAGGCCGGTCCGCGCGGCAATGACGGCACCCGCCGCACGACGCGCTACGACATCGACATGGTGAAGTGCATCTATTGCGGCTTCTGCCAGGAAGCCTGCCCGGTGGACGCCATCGTGGAAGGTCCGAACTTCGAGTTCGCGGTCGAGACGCGCGAGGAGCTCTTCTACGACAAGGAGCGCCTGCTTTCGAACGGTGACCGCTGGGAGCGGGAAATCGCCAAGAATATCGCCAAGGACGCGCCTTATCGTTGAGGGGCGTCCGGTTCCCGAGAGGGAGCCGAAGACAAATTAGGCCCCCGGCCGATCCGGGGCGGTACGATGTAGACGGCGCGGAGACGGGCCGGAGAGGGGTTTGAACATGAATGTGGCGACAGCCTTTTTTTACCTGTTCGCCTTTGTTTGCGTGGCATCGGCCTTGATGGTCATCCTGGCCCGCAACCCTGTGCATTCGGTGCTCTATCTGATCCTGGCCTTCGTCAATGCGGCGGGTCTGTTCCTGCTGGCCGGGGCGGAGTTCCTGGCGATGATGCTGATCGTCGTCTATGTCGGCGCGGTCGCCGTGCTCTTCCTCTTCGTGGTGATGATGCTCGACGTTGACTTCACCGAGCTGCGCCAGGGCTTCCTGCAATATCTGCCGATCGGCTTCTTGGTCGGCCTGATCGTGCTGATCGAGCTTCTGATGGTGGTCGTGAGCTGGGTGATCTCGCCCGGCGTGGTACCGAACCCCGCCACCAGGATCGACACGTCGGTCACCAACACCGAGGCGTTCGGCCACGTTCTCTACACGCAGTATGTCTTCTTCTTCGAAGGGGCGGGCCTGGTGCTGCTGGTCGCCATGATCGGCGCCATCGTGCTGACCCTCCGACACAAGGAAGGCGTCAAGCGGCAAAATCCGGCTCTGCAATCGGCGCGTACCAAGGCGCAGTCGGTTGAGGTCATCAAGGTTCAGCCAGGGCAGGGGATCTGACAATGGCCGTCGATCTTTCCAATTTTCTTGCCGTTGCAGCCGTTCTCTTCACCATCGGCGTGCTGGGCATTTTCATCAACCGCAAGAATGTCATCGTCATCCTGATGTCGGTGGAGCTCATTCTCCTGTCGGTGAACATCAATATGGTCGCCTTTTCGGCAGCGCTGCACGACATTACGGGCCAGGTGTTCACCCTCCTGATCCTCACCGTCGCCGCCGCCGAGGCCGCGATCGGTCTGGCTATTCTCGTGGCGTTCTACCGCAACCGCGGCTCGATCGCCGTCGAAGACATCAACGTTATGAAGGGCTGAGGGCGTGTATAACGCAATTGTCTTCCTGCCGCTCCTCGGCTTCCTGATCGCCGGCATCGCCAATATGCTCACCTGGCGGCTGGCCCCGGCCAACGCCGCCGAGACCTCGGGCCACGGCCATGACGACCATGGTCATGGCGGTGACGATCATGCCGCCGACGCGCATGGCCACGATGATCATGGCCATGACGACCATGCGGTCGAGCCGTCTCCTCACTCCGACGGCAAGATCCGCTTTGCCGAATACCTTACGACGGGCCTGCTCTTCGTCTCCTGCCTGCTCTCCTGGATCGCCTTCTTCAACGTGGGCTTCGCTGGCAATACGGCCACGGTGCCGGTACTCGACTGGATTCATGTCGGCAAGCTGCAGATCGACTGGGCGCTGCGCGTCGATACGCTCACGGCCGTGATGCTCGTCGTCGTCACCACGGTGTCCTCACTCGTCCACCTCTACTCCATTTCCTACATGGAAGAGGATCCGTTCCGGCCGCGCTTCTTCGCCTATCTGTCGCTGTTCACCTTCGCCATGCTCATGCTGGTGACCTCCGACAATCTGGTGCAGATGTTCTTCGGCTGGGAAGGCGTGGGCCTGGCTTCCTACCTGCTGATCGGTTTCTGGTTCAAGAAGCCCTCCGCCAATGCCGCGGCGATCAAGGCCTTCGTGGTCAACCGGGTCGGCGACTTCGGCTTCTCGCTCGGCATTTTTGCGGTCTTCGTGATCTTCGGCCAGGTTGGCTTCGAGGGCATTTTCCACGACGCCGCGTCCAAGGCTTCGACCACGATCCATTTTCTTGGCCATGACTTGCCGGCACTGGAAGTCGCCTGCTTCCTGCTCTTCATGGGCGCGATGGGCAAGTCGGCACAGTTTCTGCTGCATACGTGGCTGCCGGACGCCATGGAAGGCCCGACGCCGGTCTCCGCCCTCATCCATGCGGCGACCATGGTCACCGCCGGCATCGTGATGGTGGCCCGCCTCTCGCCGCTGTTCCAGCATGCGCCGGAAGCCCTAACGTTCGTCACCTTCATCGGTGGCACCACCGCCTTCTTCGCCGCCACCGTCGGCCTGGTGCAGAACGACATCAAGCGCGTCATCGCCTACTCGACGTGCTCTCAGCTCGGCTACATGTTCGTCGCGCTGGGCGTCGGCGCCTATAATGTCGGCGTCTTCCACCTCTTTACCCATGCCTTCTTCAAGGCGCTGCTGTTCCTTGGTGCCGGCTCGGTCATCCATGCCATGCATCATGAGCAGGACATGCGGAAGATGGGCGGTCTGAAGGAAAAGATCCCGCTCACTTATTGGGCGATGATCATCGGCACGCTGGCGCTGACCGGCTTCGGCATTCCCTTCACGCAGATCGGCTTTGCTGGCTTCAACTCCAAGGACGGCATCATCGAGGCTGCCTGGGCCGCCTATGCGGAGAGCGGAGGTCTCGTGCCGCTCTATGCCTTCTGCATGACGGTGATCGCCGCGCTGATGACGTCGTTCTATTCATGGCGCCTGATCTACATGACGTTCCATGGCGAAACGCGCGCCGATCGTCATGTCTATGATCATGCCCATGAATCTCCGATGCCGATGATGATCCCGCTGGCAGTGCTTTCGCTTGGCGCCGTCCTCGCCGGCATGGTCTTCCACTATTCCTTCGCCACCACGGAGGGCTTGGAAGGCTTCTGGCGCGAGGCGATCTCGGTGGGCGAGGGCGAGAAGATCCTCGAGGGCATGGAGCACGTTCCGTGGCTTGTGCATCTCGCGCCGTTCGTGATGATGGCGGTCGGCTGGGTCACCGCTTGGTACATGTATCGCGTCAACCCATCGGTGCCGGCCCGTATCGCCGAGCGCAATCCGGTGCTCTACCAGTTCCTGCTCAACAAGTGGTACTTCGACGAGATCTATGACTGGGCCTTCGTGCGCCCGGCCAAGTGGCTCGGCCGGTTCCTGTGGAAGAAGGGTGACGGCGCCACCATCGACGGCCTTGGCCCGGATGGTATCTCGGCCCGCGTCGTCGACGTCACCCGCGGTGTCGTCAAGCTGCAGTCGGGATACCTCTATCACTATGCCTTCGCCATGCTGATCGGCATCGCGGCCCTGTTCACTTGGTCCATGCTCGGAGGCACGCACTGATGTCCTGGCCGGTTCTTTCCGTCACGACGTTCCTGCCGCTGGTCGGTGTCGTCCTCATGCTGATCCTTCGGGGCGATCCCGAGGGCATCAAGCGCAACTCCCGCATCATCTCCCTGTGGACCACGCTGGCGACTTTCGTCGTCTCCTTGTTTCCGCTGTTCGCCTTCGATCCCTCGAACACCAACTTCCAGTTCGTCGAGACGGCCAACTGGCTGGGCGGCACCACCGGCGGGGCGATCAGCTACCGAATGGGTGTGGACGGCATCTCGCTGCCCTTCGTTGTGCTGACGACCTTCCTCATGCCCTTCTGCATCCTCGCCTCCTGGCGTTCGATCCAGACGCGCGTGCGTGAATACATGATCGCCTTCCTGGTGCTCGAAACGCTGATGATCGGCGTATTCTGCGCCCAGGACATCGTGCTGTTCTATCTGTTCTTCGAAGGCGGCCTGATCCCGATGTTCCTCATCATCGGCATCTGGGGTGGCCAGCGCCGCATCTACGCCAGCTTCAAGTTCTTCCTCTATACGCTGCTCGGCTCGGTGCTGATGCTCGTCGCCATCATGGCGATGTACTGGCAGGCAGGGTCTTCCGATATCGCGGTGCTGCTCAAGCACCAGTTCCCCGCGCATATGCAGACCTATCTCTGGCTGGCCTTCTTTGCCTCCTTCGCGGTAAAGATGCCGATGTGGCCGGTGCATACCTGGCTTCCGGACGCCCATGTGGAAGCGCCGACGGCAGGCTCCGTCATCCTGGCCGGCATCCTGCTGAAGATGGGCGGCTACGGTTTCATCCGCTTCTCGCTCCCGATGTTCCCGGCGGCATCCGAGTATTTCGCGCCGCTCGTCTTCACGCTCTCGGTCGTCGCCATCGTCTACACCTCGCTGGTGGCGCTGATGCAGGAGGACATCAAGAAGCTTATCGCCTATTCGTCGGTCGCCCATATGGGTTTCGTGACGATGGGTCTCTTCTCGATGAACGAGCAGGGCGTGCAGGGCGCGATCTTCCAGATGATCTCGCACGGCATCGTCTCCGGCGCACTCTTCCTGTGCGTGGGCGTGGTCTACGACCGGATGCACACCCGCGAGATCGCGGCCTATGGCGGCATCGTCAACCGCATGCCCTGGTATGCGCTGGCTCTGATGGTGTTCACGATGGCCAATGTGGGCCTGCCCGGCACTTCCGGCTTCATCGGCGAGTTCCTTACCCTGGTCGGCGCTTTCTCGACCAATACCTGGGTCGCCTTCTTCGCGACCTTCGGCGTGATCCTGTCGGCTGCCTATGCGCTCTGGCTCTACCGCCGCGTCGTCTACGGCGCGCTGGAGAAGCCGAGCCTGGCCGGCATCGCCGACCTGACGTGGCGCGAATTCGCCATTCTCACTCCGCTCGTGCTGCTCACTATCTATTTCGGCATCTACCCGAAGCCGATCCTGACGATGAGCGAGGCGGCAGTCACCAATCTCATCCAGGCGGCCAAAGCTGCCACCGTAGCGCTTAACTGATCCGAAGGTCCGCCATGTCTGCCACTGAAATCGCAACGGCCCTTCCCGAGATCGTCCTGGTTCTCGGCGCCATCGCGCTCCTGATGATCGGGGTGTTCACCGCTCCGCGCGGCTACGGCATGGTGAGCGTGCTCTCCGTGCTGGTTCTCCTAGTGGCCCTCGTCCTCACGGCGACGGGCCATGACGGCAAGGCCTTCAACGGCTCCTTCTCGGTGGATGCCTTCTCCCGCTTCACCAAGATCCTGGTGCTGATCGGTGCCGGTGCCGCCATCCTGATGTCGAGTGACTTCCTCCGGGCCAAGAACATCGAGAAGTTCGAGTATCCGGTGATGATCTTGCTGGCCACGACCGGCATGATGATGATGCTGTCGGCAAACGACCTGATCGCGCTTTACATCGGGCTCGAACTGCAGTCGCTGGCTCTCTATGTCGTGGCTTCGATCCATCGCGACGATCTGAAGTCCACCGAAGCCGGCCTGAAGTACTTCGTCCTCGGCGCTCTCTCGTCAGGCATGCTGCTGTATGGCGCCTCCCTCATCTATGGCTTTTCCGGTACGATCACCTTCGATGGCATCGCCCTGGCGGTGAAGGATCACGTTGGCCTCGGCCTGGTGTTCGGCATCGTCTTCCTGATGGCGGGGTTGGCGTTCAAGATCTCGGCCGTGCCTTTCCACATGTGGACGCCGGACGTCTATGAGGGCGCCCCGACACCCGTGACGACGCTGTTCGCGGGCGCGCCGAAGATCGCCGCCATGGGCCTGCTGGTGCGCGTGATCATTACCTCCTTTCCTTCGGCGCTGGCGCAATGGCAGCAGATCGTGGTGTTCATTTCCATCGCCTCGATGGCGCTGGGCTCCTTCGCCGCCATCGGCCAGAGCAACATCAAGCGACTGATGGCCTATTCCTCGATCGGCCACATGGGCTTCGCGCTCGTGGGGCTCGCTGCGGGGACGGTGGAAGGGGTGCAGGGCGTCCTGACCTATCTGGCGCTCTATCTGGGCATGACCCTCGGCGTCTTCGCCGTAATCCTGTCGATGAAGCGCAACGGCGTTTACGTCGAGAACATTTCCGATCTTGCCGGCCTTTCCAGTTCGCGCCCGGCTGTGGCCTATGTACTGGCCGCCCTGATGTTTTCGCTGGCGGGCATTCCCCCGCTTTCCGGCTTCTTTGCGAAGTGGTACGTCTTCGTCGCGGCGGTCCATGCCAATCTCTATTGGCTGGCCGTGCTCGGCGTGCTTTCGAGCGTGGTGGGGTGCTACTACTATCTGCGTATCGTGAAGGTGATGTTCTTCGATGCTCCGGCGCCGGATTTCGAGCCCATGCCGAACATCTTGAAGGCCGTGCTGGTGGTTGCCGCCATTTCTCTCGCCTTCGTGCTCTATCCCTCGATCGTCAACGCGCCCGCTGCCGCGGCGGCTGCTTCCCTGTGGCCGGCGGGTTGATTTCTCCGAGGCAATGAAACTAGGCTCTGGGGCACAGGCGGCAGGCTTCCGTCACCTTCATCTCGACATGGCTGGGTCAACCAATGTCGAGGCCTTGGCGCGCGGGCACGAGGACCGGCTCTGGGTCACTGCCCGCGAACAATCGGCAGGCAAGGGACGTCGCGGCCGAGCCTGGACATCCCCGCCCGGCAATCTCTATGCCTCGCTCGTGCTGGTAAACCCTGCCGAGCCCAGGCGCGCGGCAGATCTTTGCTTCGTCGCCGCGCTGGCACTCAGTGACGCCGTCTTTGCCACCGCGCCGCGTGCCGCTGTCGGCATGGCGCTCAAATGGCCCAACGATATCCTGATCGAAGGGGCCAAGGTGGCCGGTATCCTCGTTGAAGGCGCGCATGCCGGAGACCGCTTCACGGCCGTCATCGGCTGTGGCGTCAACATCGCCAGCCATCCCGGATCGACTCCCTACCCGGCCACCCATCTGGCGGCCAGCGACACGTCGCTGAATGTGGAGAACTATTTCTCCGCTTTGTCCGACGCCTTTGCGGCGCGTCTGGAGATGTGGCAACGCGGGGCGGGCTTTGCCGAGATTCGCAGGGCCTGGCTCGCGCGCGCGGCCGGGCTCGGGCGGCGTATCGTGGTCCGCCTGCCCTCGGGAGACATCCACGGTGTCTTCGAGGCGCTCGACAGCGAAGGCGCGCTGATCCTCCTGGACGATGCCGGCCATCGACGCCCGGTCTCGGCCGGCGAGATTTTCTTCCCGGGACTCGTTCCAAGTTCCATCGATTTATGAATGCGGTGGCTGCAGACCCTGCGGCGCGAAGTGAATGGCGCCTTGCGCCTTGTTAGGAGCCTGTGATGGCACGCGATACCACCGATCTCGTCTTCTGTGCCCTTGGCGGCATAGGCGAGATCGGTATGAACATGGCGCTCTATGGTTACGGACCGCCGAACAAACGCCAATGGCTCATGGTCGATTGTGGCGTCTCCTTCGCCGACGAGAACCTTCCGGGCGTCGATCTCGTGATGCCGGATACCCGTTTCATCGAGGCACAGCGCAAGAACCTCACGGGAATCGTGCTGACGCACGCGCATGAGGATCATTTCGGCGCGCTCGTCCATCTCTGGCCGAAGCTGCAGGTGCCCGTGTACGCCACGAAATTCACGGCGGCCCTGCTGGAGGCCAAGCGCCTGCATGAGCCCGATGCCCCGCAGATCGATATCCGAGTCATCCCCTCGCAAGCCCGGTTCACGCTCGGCTCGTTCGATATCGAACTCATCAACGTGGCTCATTCCATTCCCGAATCGAATGCCCTCGCTATCCGAACCCCGGCCGGAATGGTCGTGCATACGGGCGACTGGAAGATCGACGAGACACCCGTCATTCCTCCCTTGACCGATGGGGAAAAGCTGAAGGCCCTGGGTGACGAAGGCGTGCTGGCGCTGGTGTGCGATTCCACCAATGCCATCCGCGAGGGCCGTTCGCCTTCGGAGCGCGATGTCGCCAAGAGCCTTGCGGAAATCATCGCCTCGAAGAAGGGCAGGGTGGCGATCACCACCTTCGCCTCGAATGTCGGCCGCATCCGTTCGATCGCGGAGGCGGCGATGCAGAACGATCGCAGCATCGTCATCGTCGGTCGTGCCATGGAGCGCGTCTGCCAGGTCGCTCGGGAATGCGGCCTGCTGGACGGTATCCCGGATTTCCTGAGCCCGGAGAATTACGGCTTCCTGCCACGCGAAAAGGTCGTCGCCGTGCTCACCGGCAGCCAGGGCGAGCCGCGTGCGGCGCTGGCACGTATCGCCCGTGGAGAGCACCCCGAGGTGAGGCTCGCGAAGGGTGATACGGTGATCTTCTCCTCGCGCACCATTCCGGGCAACGAGAAGGCGGTCGGTAACATCATCAACGGCCTGGTCAAGCAAGGGGCCGAGATCGTGACGGACCGCAACCAGCTCGTGCATGTTTCCGGTCATCCCCGCCGGGGCGAACTCACGGACATGTATCACTGGACGCGCCCGAAGATCGCCATTCCCGTGCATGGCGAAGCCTGGCACCTGTCGGAACACGCCGAACTCGCCCGTTCGCTGGGTGTGCCCGAAGTGATCGCCGTCGGTGATGGCCAGATCATTGCACTCCGCGCCGGGGATACCAGGGTTGTCGACGAGGCACCGACGGGCCGGCTGTGCCTGGACGGCGATATTCTGGTCAACGCGGGAGAGGAGACAATCCCGCAACGCCGGCGCCTGTCCTGGTCCGGTGCGGTGACGGTGGCGCTGGCCTTGTCCGAGAAGGGCGACATCGTCAGCGAGCCGGACGTGAAGTTTTCGGGCCTGCCGCTGAAGGTTGGCGATGGCCGGTCGATGGACGACGTCATCGCAGATGCCGCGCTCCTCGTGCTCGAAGGCTTGCCCAAGCCCAAGCGCCGCGATCCCGATGCCGTGGAACTGGCGGTCGAGCGGGCTGTCCGCTCGGCCGTCAACGCGGTCTGGGGCAAAAAGCCGGTCTGCCACGTGATCGTGCTGGTGGTATAGCGCCTGCGTTCCTGAAGGGCCGTGCTCTCCAGGAACGGCTTGCCTTCCAGCCGCGAGAGGCCCATATACGGACCCTTGTCCGACTTATTTGATATATGCATAGAGAAGAACCATGCCTGCCTATCGTTCCCGCACAACCACCCACGGCCGCAACATGGCCGGTGCTCGCGGCCTCTGGCGCGCGACTGGTATGAAGGATGGGGACTTCGGCAAGCCGATTATCGCGGTCGTAAACTCTTTCACGCAATTCGTGCCAGGGCACGTCCACCTGAAGGATCTGGGCCAGCTCGTGGCGCGCGAGATCGAACAGGCGGGCGGCGTCGCCAAGGAGTTCAATACCATCGCGGTGGATGACGGCATCGCCATGGGCCATGACGGCATGCTCTATTCGCTGCCCTCGCGCGAACTCATCGCCGACAGCGTCGAGTACATGGTGAACGCCCATTGCGCCGATGCAATGGTGTGCATCTCCAATTGCGACAAGATCACTCCTGGCATGCTGATGGCGGCGCTGCGCCTCAACATTCCCGCCGTGTTCGTCTCTGGCGGCCCCATGGAGGCCGGCAAGGTTGTGCTCGGTGGCAAGCAGAAGGCCCTCGACCTGGTCGACGCCATGGTCGCCGCGGCCGACGACAAGGTTTCAGACGCCGATGTGAAGGTCATCGAGCGTTCAGCCTGCCCGACCTGCGGCTCATGCTCCGGCATGTTTACCGCGAACTCGATGAACTGCCTTACCGAGGCCCTTGGCCTGTCGCTGCCCGGCAATGGTTCGACGCTGGCCACCCATGCCGACCGCAAGCGCCTGTTCGTCGAAGCCGGCCACCTGATCGTCGACCTCGCCCGTCGCTACTACGAGCAGGATGACGAGAGCGTGCTGCCGCGCAACGTCGCGAATTTCGGTGCCTTCGAGAACGCGATGACGCTTGATATCGCCATGGGCGGCTCGACCAACACCGTGCTGCATATCCTCGCGGCGGCCAACGAAGGCGAGATCCCGTTCACGATGGACGATATCGATCGTCTCTCGCGCCGCGTGCCCGTGCTTTGCAAGGTGGCACCTGCCGTCTCCCACGTGCATATGGAGGACGTGCATCGCGCCGGCGGCATCATGGGCATCCTGGGCGAGCTCGACCGTGCCGGCCTCATCAACCGCGACCTTCCGACCGTCCATTCGGCCAGCATGGCCGAAGCACTGGACCGTTGGGATATTGCCCGCACCAAGAGCGAGAGCGTGCGCGATTTCTTTCGCGCCGCGCCGGGCGGGGTGCCGACGCAGACTGCCTTCAGCCAGGAGCGCCGCTGGGACGAGGTCGATCTCGATCGCGAGAAGGGGGTCATCCGCGACGCAGAGCACGCCTATTCCAAGGACGGCGGCCTCGCTGTGCTCAAGGGCAACCTGGCCCTCGAAGGCTGTATCGTGAAGACAGCAGGCGTGGACGAGTCGATCCTCAAATTCTCCGGCCCTGCGGTGGTGTTCGAAAGCCAGGATGCGGCTGTCGATGGAATTCTCAACGGAAAGGTGAAGGCGGGCGACGTCGTCGTCATCCGTTATGAGGGACCCCGCGGCGGGCCGGGCATGCAGGAAATGCTCTATCCCACCAGCTATCTGAAGTCGAAAGGCCTCGGCAAGGCCTGTGCGTTGATCACCGATGGCCGCTTCTCCGGCGGTACGTCGGGCCTTTCGATCGGCCATGTCTCTCCTGAAGCGGAAGAGGGCGGGACGATCGGGCTGGTGGAGCCGGGCGATTTGATCGAGATCGACATCCCCAACCGCAAGATCGTGCTGGCGGTTCCGGAGGAAGAGCTCGCCCGGCGTCGTCAGGCCAAGGGCAACGGGCCGTGGCGCCCGGCTGCGCCGCGCAAGCGCAAGGTAACGGCTGCACTTCGCGCCTATGCGTCGATGGCAACGAGCGCCGCGAAGGGTGCCGTGCGCCAGCTGCCTGAGTATTGAGCCGCGGGCACGACCGTCCGGTCTGAAATAGTCAATCCTGGATAAGGGGCGCAGCCATCGTGGCTAGCGCCCCTTCTTTTCGGAATTGTCGCCCTGCGTGGGGGGACGACGCGGCGACATTCGCGGAGCATGCCCGCGATGCCCTTTTTCGCGGCGCTCGCTGCCGAAAATATGCCCCCGTTCCACTTTGACAGCGCTTTTGAAAGCATGCGAGAAACATGAACTGCCGGTAATGTTTTCCGGCGGGCCGCATTCATTTTTCCAGTATTCACCGCGACGTCATAGGAGCGCATTCCCGTGAAAAAGACCCTGTTCGGCTTGTCCCTGGCCCTCTCCATAGGCTTGGCGGCGCCCGCCATGGCTGCGACGTCCGTCGCCATCGGCATCAGTGGCTGGACCGGCTTTGCGCCGTTGACGCTTGCCAAGGCGGCCGGCATTTTCGAGAAGCACGGGCTTGATGTCACGATCAAGAAGGTGCCGCAGGCCTCTCGCCCCCTGGCGATTGCGTCCGGGGATCTGCAGTGCGCCGCCACCACGGTCGAAACGTGGATTGTCTGGAACGCGAACGGCGTCGCCACCAAGCAGATCTTCCAGCTCGACAAATCCTATGGCGCCGACGGCATCGTGGCGCGCGGCGACATCAAGACCGTCGCCGATCTCAAGGGCAAGAAGGTGGCGAGCTCGGCACCCGGCACTTCGCCCTATTTCCTGCTCGCCTGGGTGCTGAACAAGAACGGGCTGAGCACCAAGGACGTCACCGTCGTCAATCTTGAGCCGGATGCGGCTGCGCAGGCCTTCCTGGCCGGACAGAACGATGCGGCGGTGAGCTATGAGCCCTACCTCTCCGCGGTGCGCGACAAGCCCGATCAAGGCCATATCCTGACCACGACGCTCGACTATCCCATGGTGATGGACACGCTCGGCTGCACTTCCGCTTTCCTCGATGCCAATCCCGACGCCGCGAAAGCACTGGCAGACAGCTATTTCGAGGCACTAGACATGATCAAGGCCGATCCCGGCAAGGCCAACAAGATCATGGGCGCCGATGTGAAGCAGTCTGCGGCCGAATTTGCGGATTCGGCCAAGTATCTGCGTTGGGCCGGCCGGGACGACAACAAGAAGTTCTTCAACGACGAGTTTCAGAGCTTCTCGAAGACTGCTGCCGATCTGCTCGTCCAGATGGGGCTGATCAACGCTGTGCCCGATGTCTCGACCCTTGCCGATACGCGTTTCGTGAACTGAGGGGAGTATTTTCTCCGCTCAAGGGGACCTGGCACATTCGGTCGAAGGGCGCGGGCAAGTCCTTTCCCATTGAGGGGAGGGACAGGCCTCGCTCTTTTCCGGCTGATTGAACTCGGCACGCAGCGAGGCGCGTTCGCTTTCGTTACTCCTCCATCTCGCACGGAACCCTATAATTGCGTCCACTCGAACCCATTGGAACGACACTCCGGATTATCCTGGGCATCTCGTTCTTCATCTTGTTCGTCGCCTTCTGGTCATGGCTGACCTTCGGCGGTCATGTCGCGCCGATCTTCCTTGCCAATCCGCTCAAGATGCTCGGCGACGGATGGGAACTGCTGACGCGCGAGAACTTCCTGCTCGATATCCTCATCACCGTCTGGCGCGTGGTCGGAGGCTTCCTGCTCGCCGCTGTCGTAGCCGTGCCGCTCGGCATTCTGATGGGCGCATGGAAGCCCGTGGAGGCTTTCCTTGAGCCCTTCGTCTCGTTTGCCCGGTATCTGCCAGCCTCCGCATTCCTGCCGCTGCTGATCCTCTGGGCCGGTACGGGCGAACTCGAGAAGCTGCTCGTGATCTTTCTCGGTTCGGTCTTCCAGATCATCCTCATGGTGGCCGTGTTTGTAGGCAATACGCGACGCGACCTGGTCGAAGCCGCCTATACGCTCGGGGCCGGCAGCACTAGCATCGTCAGGCGGGTGATCATTCCCGCCAATGCTCCCGATATCGCCGAGACGCTTCGCCTGGTTCTCGGCTGGGCCTGGACCTATGTCATCGTGGCCGAACTGATCGGGGCCTCCTCTGGCATCGGAAACATGATCATCTTCAGCCAGTCCAAGCTCGCTACCGGGCGTATCATTTTCGGCATCATCATCATCGGCCTGATCGGTCTCGTCTCCGACACCCTGTTCAAGTTCGTGAACCGCCGGCTCTTCGCCTGGAGGCTGGCATGAGCATGGTCAATATAAAGGGCGTCTCGCGCAGCTTCGCAGGCCGCGACGGCGGCGCGCCGGTGAAGGCGCTCCAGCCGATCGACCTCGCCATCGAACGAAATGACTTCATCACCATCCTCGGCCCATCGGGCTGCGGAAAGTCTACGCTCCTGCGCATCGTGGCCGGCCTCGATCGGCCGACGATCGGCTCAGTGGCGGTAAACGGCCATCCGGTCAAAGGGCCAGGGCGGGACCGGGGCATGGTATTCCAATCCTACACGCTCTTTCCCTGGCTGACCGTGGCAGAAAACGTCGCCTTCGGCCTTCATGAAAGCGGCATTCCCAACGAGGAGCGCCGTGCCATCGTGGCGCAGTGGCTGGAACGCGTTGGCCTTCAGAGCTTCGCGCAGCACTATCCAAAGCAGCTTTCCGGGGGCATGCAGCAGCGCACCGCAATCGCGCGCGCGCTCGCGAACAGTCCCGACATGCTGCTGCTCGACGAACCCTTCGGCGCCCTCGACAACCAGACGCGCAGCCTGATGCAGGAATTGCTGCTTGGCATATGGGAGAGAGAGGCCAAGACCATTCTCTTCGTGACGCACGACATCGAGGAAGCCATCTTCCTCGGCTCCCGCGTCGTGGTGATGTCGGCTCGGCCGGGACGCATCAAGACGATCCTGCCTGTGGATCTGCCGCATCCGCGCCACTACACGCTAAAGACGACGCCGGAGTTTTCGGAGCTGAAGCGCCGGCTTACGGAGGAAATCCGAGCCGAGGCGGTGCTGGCGGCCAACGAGCATTGACCGCCGGACGGCGGCTCTATGCGAGCGGCGCGTAGGCGATCGCCTCGATCTCCACCTTGCAGTCCACCATCATATCGGCCCGCACGCATGATCGGGCGGGCAGGGCGGCGCCAAAGTACTCGGTGTAGATCCGGTTGAAGCTCCAGAAGTCGCGAGTGTCGGCCAGCCAGGCCGTGACCTTGACCACGTGGCTGAGATCAAGTTCCGCCGTGGCAAGGGCCGCCTTCACGTTCTCGATGGTCAGGCGGGTCTGCTCGACGATTCCGCCGTCCACGATCTCGCCGTCCGGCCCCATTGGCACCTGGCCTGACACGAAGACGAAATCGCCGGCACGCACCGCCTTCACGAAAGGCAGGGCCTTGCCGCCAGCGCCGCTGCCGGCCGATCCGAAACGTTCGATACTCATCGCTGTTCTCACTTGTTGTGTAGGGGGAGGCGTTCAGTGGCGGGCGCTGCCGAGAAATTCCGCTAGCCGCTTGCTCTTGGGATTGCCGAAGATCTCGGAAGGCGGACCCTGCTCGGCGATCAATCCCTTCTCCATGAAGACGACGCGGTGAGAAACGTCGCGCGCAAAACGCATTTCGTGTGTGACGAGCAGAAGCGTGGCGCCCTCGGCAGCAAGGGCTTTCACGGTGTTCAGCACTTCCTGCACGAGTTCGGGATCGAGTGCCGAGGTGATCTCGTCGAGCAGCACGAGCTTCGGGTTCATGGCAAGGGCCCGCGCGATGGCGACACGCTGCTGCTGGCCGCCGGAAAGCTGGCTTGGATAGTTGTCCATGCGCTCTCCGAGCCCGACTCGCCGGAGCCAGGTTTCGGCGATCGAGCGAGCTTCGTCCTTCCCGAGCTTCTTCACCTTGCGCAAGCCCAGCATGACGTTTCCGGCGGCGCTCAGATGAGGGAACAGGTTGAAGTTCTGGAAGACCATGCCGGTCATCGACCGCTGGCGCGAAAGTTCCCGGTCGCCCAGACGCCGACGCTTGCCGCCGTCCTGGCGATAGCCGATCGACTCGCCATCGAGCAGTACTTCGCCCGCATCGAATTCCTCCATCAGGTTGACGCAGCGCAGAAGCGTGGTCTTGCCTGAACCGCTCGATCCGATGATCGAGACCACTTCCTTCTCATGCACGTCGAGATCGACGCCCTTGAGCACCTCGACCTTGCCGAAATGCTTGTGAAGCGCCTTGATTTGCAACAGCGGTTGCATGTTCGTCTCCTTCAACGGAATGCGACGCGGCGCTCGACGGCCTTGCCGAGACGTTCGATGGCGAAATTCAGGATGAGATAGATCCCGCCGGCTATCAGATAGAACTCCATCGTCATGGAGTTGCGGGCGATGATCTCCTGTGTCTTGAGCAGGAGTTCACCAACGCCGATGACGGAGAGAAGGGTCGATGCCTTGACGAGTTCCACGCCTGTATTGATCCAGGGCGGCAACATCGAACGCATCGCCTGGGGCAGGAGCACGTAGAGCAGTGTCTGAGGGAATGTAAGGCCGATGGAGCGGCCCGCCTCCGCTTGTCCGCGAGGGATGGCCTGCAGGGCCCCTCGCAGGATTTCTGCCACATGCGACCCGCAGAATAGCGTCAGCGCAATGATGCCGGCAACAAAGGAACCGGTCTTCAAGCCGAGCACCGCCGGCATGTAGAAGGTCGCCAGCACGAGAACGAGCACGGGCGTGCCGCGCATGATGTCGATATAGATGCGACAGAGATAGCGGATGAGCAGCGGCCCGTAGACGAGCGCAAGGCCGACGATGGTGCCCAGCAGCGTGCCGAGGACGATCGCCAGTACGGAGATCTCGATGGTGTTCGCCGCGCCCTGCAGAAGAGGAAAGCGGGCAATCCAGATTTCGTTGAGAACGGACGACATGAATGGCCCTCGCACTCAGAACTTCGGGAACCGGCGCTCCAGGCCGCGTAGCGCAGCGGCCATGAGCAGGCAGGTCGCGATGTAGAGGGCGCTGGCCACCGTCCAGGTTTCGACGATGCGAAAGCTCTCCACGTTGATCTTGCGGGCCTGGTACGTCAGTTCCGGCAGGGATATGGCCGCCGCAATCGACGTATCCTTGAACAGGGAGATGAAGGTGCTGCCGAGAGCAGGCAGGGCATTGCGGATCATGATCGGTGCCACGACGTAGGCGTTGGTCTGAAGGCGAGTGAGGCCGATGGCCCGTGCGGCCTCGACGACACCCTTCGGCACGGAGATGAGGCCGGCCCGGAAGACCTCCGCGAGATAGGCACCCGAATAGACGGTGAGAGCGGCGATGAAGCTGGGAACCTTGTCCAGCCTGATGCCGGCCTGAGGCAATGCGAAGTAGATGATGAGCACGATTACCAGGATCGGCATGTTGCGGATGATGGCGACATAGCCGGCCACCAGCCTGCGGGCGAGCGGCGAGGGGCCGACGCTTGCAAAGCCGCAGACAAGGCCGATCACCGCGCCCAGTGCGACCGACGCGATCGCGAGGCCGATGCCAAGGGCGAGGCCCCAGAGCAGCTTGTCGAAGCTGGCCCAGACCACCGAGAAGTTCAGCGTGTAACCCATTACCCGCGTCCCCAGTCCTTCCAACTGTCACGCGATGGCGTGACGGGGCGGCAGCGGAGAGCCGGAAGCGCTCCGCCGCTCATGCAATCAGCGCATCTCGGTGGGAAAGCCGGGGGCCGGAGCCGGCGGTGTGACGCCGAACCATGTCTCGAAGGACTTCTTGTAGTCGGGGAAATCGACTCCGGTCATTGCTTCACGCAGGGCCGTGTTGACGAATTGCAGCCAGTCGGCATCGCCCTGCTTGACGGCGCAGGAATAGGTCTGGGGATTCCAGGCGTAGCCGGCGTCGACATATTTGTCGGGGTTCTTCTTCATGAACCAGCGCAGGGAGGAAAGGTCTGTCGCCGCGGCGTCCGAGCGGCCGGAATTGAGAGCCTGATACATGAGGTCGAAGCTGTCATACTGGTCGACCTTGGCATCTGGCAGCGCCTGGTGGACCATGTCTTCGGCATAGACATTCTGCAGTACGGCGACCGTGATGCCCGATCCGGCCGCCTTCAACGCGGCGTAGTCGGCATACTTGCCGCCCTTCGGCAGGAGCAGGCCGACACCTTCGCGATAGTAGGGGATCGTGAACGCGACCTGCTGGGCTCGGGGAGCGGTGACCGTCATTGCCTGGCAGGTGATGTCCACCTGGCCGGTCGTGATGTTGGGGATGCGGGCATCGGAGGACTGGGTGACGAATTCCACCTTGCTGGGATCGTTGAACAGACCCTTGGCGAGGATATGGGCGATATCGATGTCGAAACCGACGAGCTCGCCCTTGTCGTCCTGGAAGTGCCAGGGAGGATTGGTGCTGCCGGTGCCGACGATGAGCTTGCCACGTGCAAGCACCTCCTGGAGTTTGCCGTCAGCCTGGGCGCCGCCGATGGCGGACAGGCAGAGTGTCGCCGCGCCAAGGCTGGCGACAAGCACTTTCATGAAGCGGTTCATCTGTTTTCCCTCTGTATGCCTGTTGGCTAGTTGTCTCGTATTTAAGACAATAGTCTTTTATGCAGGACATGGTGACGCTATACGGGCCGACGTTTTTGTGTCAAGAGGGGCTGTTGCGGAACTGGAAGAAGAGAATGGATGAGCGGGTCAGTCAGTCGAAGCCATCTCCTGCCACGCTGACGGACCGTCAGCGTGGCATCGATCGCGTCATCGATGTCCTTGAGGCGCTGCTGCGCTTGCGCCAGCCAACCAAGGTGGGGGATCTCGCCCGCAAGATCGGGGCGCCGCGCTCGACACTTTATGCCATCGTCAATCGCCTGGTGGAAGCCGAGATGCTCGAACCGGTGGGCGAGGACGGCTACATCTATTTCGGCAAGGCCATGCATCTCTACGGGCGCGCCTATGCGGAAGCCAACCCGTTGCATCGGCGCTGTCGTGCGGTGTTGGACCGGCTGGCGGCCGAAACCAGCGCCACGGCGCAGCTCTGCGCCTTGCGTGGGCATAAATATGTCGTGGTGGATTCCAGCGACGGTTCAGGTCTCTTCAGGATCACCACGGATATCGGAGTCGAAGTGCCGCTGCCCTGGACGGCCTCGGGGCGCCTCTTGCTGGATCACATGTCGGCGGGAGAGGTCCGTGCCTTCGTGCCCCCGGATGACTACAAGCTACCGGATGGGCGCCTGCTGGATCCGGAGGAGTTCGTCGCAGGCGTGGCCCAGGCGCGGCGCGAGGGGCGTTGCATGACGACGAGCCTTTCCGATCGCTTCACTTCCTGCCTCGCCGCGCCAATCAGGGACAGGCGCGGGGTTGCTGTTGCGACCATCTGCCTGGTCGTGCCGGCCGATACGGCCGAGAGCCGCAAGAGTGAACTCCTCGATCGCATCGTCGCTTCAGGTCTCGATCTTTCGGATCGCCCCTGAGCCTCAGGCCCCGTCTGCCAGCGTTTCGAGAGCCTCGCCCGTCAACCGGCAGCCGATCCATTCCTTGCGTAGGATGGCGCCGTGCTTCTCGTAGAAGCCGATGGCGGGTTCGTTCCAGTCGAGGACCGACCATTCGAGGCGGCCGAGTTTCTCCGACATGCAGTGCCTGGCGAGATGGCGCAGCAGAGCCTTGCCGATGCCATGGCTGCGGAATTTCTCGCGGACATAGAGATCTTCGAGATAGACGCCATGACGTCCTAGGAAGGTCGAATAGTTGTAGAACCACAGGGCGAAGCCGGCGGTCTCGCCGTCCCATTCGGCGATGTCGCAGAAGACGCGTGGCTGCTCGCCGAACAATGTCGTCGCGATATCCGCTTCCGTGGCGATCACCTCATGCGCCAGCTTCTCATAGACGGCGAGTTGCCGGATGAGGTCGAAAATGGCGGCCGTATCCTTCGGTTCCGCCCGGCGAATGGTTAGCGACATGGCCTCTCCAGCAAAAAGCCCGCCGGCGAGGCGGGCTTGAAACAAAGCTCCGATCCAGGTTTCAGGCAGCATCGATCTCGTTGAGGCCGAGCCGCTTGTCGAGATAGGCTGAGCAGGACGCGATGAGTTCGTCGGTCTTGTTGTCGAAGAAATGGTTGGCGCCCGAGATGACCGACTGCTCGATGACGATGCCCTTCTGCGTCTTCAGCTTGGAGACCAATGTCTCCACATCCTTGAGCGGAGCGACGCGGTCGGCATCGCCATGCACGATCAGGCCCGACGAAGGGCAGGGGGCAAGGAAGGAGAAGTCGAAGCGGTTGGCGGGCGGAGCAACCGAGATGAACCCCTCGATCTCCGGGCGGCGCATCAGGAGCTGCATGCCGATCCATGCTCCGAAGGACACGCCCGCGATCCAGCAGGACTTCGCCTCCGGCGTCACAGCCTGCACCCAATCGAGCGCAGAGGCAGCATCCGACAATTCTCCGGCGCCGTGGTCGAACGCGCCCTGGCTGCGGCCGACACCCCGGAAATTGAAGCGCAGGGCCGAAAAGCCTCGCTGCACGAAGGCGTAGAACAGATCGTACACGATCTTGTTGTTCATCGTCCCGCCAAACTGGGGATGGGGATGCAGGACGATGGCGATGGGCGCTCCGCGCTGCTTGGAGGGCTGGAAGCGTCCTTCGATACGGCCTGCCGGGCCGGTGAACGTAACTTCGGGCATAGATAAAAGTGCCTTTTCGTGTGCCTTGAACCCCGCGCTCCGGCCCTGACGACTGGCCTTGACGGCTGATGCGGGAAGGAGTAGTTCTTTAGAATAATTCTAAAGAGGTCGTCGCCTCGGCGACGCGCTCCGGTCCCAGCGCCGATAAGGACGCAATGCACCCAGCCCGCGTTCGGGTAGCGCTTCTTAGCACAAAGAGCGGGGCGTTTTGCAAGCTTTTCCGTATCGATGGCTGCCGAAAATGACGGATACTTAAAGTTTGATGAGATCGCGCCTCTATCTGGACCATAACGCGACCACGCCGTTGCGGGCAGAAGCCCGTGACGCGATGCTCGCAGCCATGGACCAGTGCGGCGCAGCGTCCTCCATACATGGGGATGGACGCGGCATGCGCAAGCGCCTCGAGGCTGCACGGCAGCAGGTTGCCGCCCTGGTCGGAGTCCAAGGGAAGAACGTGGTGTTCTGCGCTTCGGCGACCGAGGCCAACAATATGGCGCTGACGCTCGGCTGGCAGCGCGACGGCAAGCCGGTCGCACGGCGCATGGCCGTGTCCGCCGTGGAACATGCCAGTGTCCTGAACGGTACGCATGCAAGCGATCCGCCCGTCCTTCTGTCGGTTGGTGCGGAAGGTGCCGTCGACATCGCGCATGTGAAGGCCGTGCTGGCCCGCTGGCGGGCGGAAGGCGCCGCGGGATTGGTATCCGTGATGCTCGCCAACAACGAGACTGGGGTGATCCAGCCTGTGGCCGAAATTGCTGCGCTCGTTCACGAAGCCGGCGGCATCCTTCATTGTGATGCGGCACAGGCGGCAGGCAAGATTCCGTTTTTCCTCAAGGATATAGGTGCGGATCTTCTCACGCTTTCAAGCCATAAGATCGGCGGTCCTCTCGGTGCCGGAGCCCTCGTCCTGGGGAACGATGCCCTGCATCTGCCTCATCCCCTGATCCGGGGCGGTGGCCAGGAAAAGGGCATGCGGGCCGGAACCGAGAATGTGCCGGCGATTGCCGGCTTCGGCGCCGCAGCGGAGGCGGCACAGCATTGCTTCGGCGTTTTTGGCGGTCATGTGCTCGCCCTGCGTTCCGAGCTCGAGCTGCGTTTGCGCGCCAGTTCACCGGATCTGGTGGTCTTCGGAGAGGGGCGCGAGCGTTTGCCCAACACGCTCAACTTCGCCGAGCCGGGGATGCCGGCCGAAACGGCATTGATTGCGCTGGATCTTGAGGGTATTTCCGTTTCGTCAGGATCGGCCTGTTCCTCGGGCAAGGTCAAAGTCAGCCACGTGCTGACGGCCATGGGTGTGACACCGGCACTCGCGAGCTGCGCGCTGCGCGTATCGCTGGGGCGCGAAACCACATTCCAGGAGATCGAGTTTTTCATCGCGGTCTGGACAAGGCTGCGGAAGAACATACATGACAGAAAGCGGGGGCGGGCAGCTTAAACGCTTGTTCGTTCTGTACAATTTGCCGCTCTCGGGCGGCGCCGAAGTGTCTCGTGGCTCGACGTCGCAAGACATCCAAACAGGAGGCTGGAGCAAGCTGATTTTCATCGAAAATTGTTTTGCTCTTGGAGACTAGTATGCCTGCAGTTCAGGAAACCGTCGAACAGGTCCGGGCGATCGACGTCGACCAGTACAAATATGGCTTCGTCACGGACGTCGAGATGGAGCTTGCGCCCAAGGGCTTGTCCGAGGAGATCGTACGCTACATCTCGGCCAAGAAGGGCGAGCCTGTCTGGATGACGGAATGGCGCCTGGAGGCCTATCGCCGCTGGAAGACCATGCAGGAGCCGACCTGGGCGCGCGTCGAGTATCCGAAGATCGACTACCAGGATCTCTATTACTACGCTGCGCCGAAGAAGAATGCGGCGCCGAAATCGCTCGACGAGATCGATCCCGAGATCCTCAAGACCTATGAGAAGCTTGGGATCCCGCTGCGCGAGGTGGAAGCGCTGGAAGGCATCGCTCCCAAGAACCGCATCGCCGTCGATGCGGTGTTCGATTCCGTGTCCGTGGTCACCACCTTCAAGGACGAATTGGCCAAGGCGGGCGTGATCTTCTGCTCGATTTCGGAAGCGCTGCGCGAACATCCAGATCTGGTGAAGAAATATCTCGGCACCGTCGTGCCGGTTACCGACAATTTCTTCGCCACGCTCAACTCGGCCGTCTTCTCCGATGGATCCTTCGTATACGTGCCCCCAGGCGTGCGGTGCCCGATGGAACTGTCGACCTATTTCCGTATCAACGAGGAAAAGACCGGCCAGTTCGAGCGCACCCTGATCATCGCAGACAAGGGCGCCTACGTTTCCTATCTCGAAGGCTGTACGGCCCCGCGACGCGACGAGAACCAGCTTCACGCCGCGGTCGTCGAGTTGATCGCGCTCGAGGACGCCGAGATCAAATACTCGACCGTGCAGAACTGGTATCCAGGCGACTCCGAGGGCCGGGGCGGCATCTACAACTTCGTGACCAAGCGCGGCGATTGCCGCGGCGCACGCTCGAAGATTTCCTGGACGCAGGTCGAAACGGGGTCGGCCATCACCTGGAAGTACCCGTCCTGCATCCTGCGCGGCGAGGGTTCGCAGGGCGAGTTCTACTCGATCGCGGTTTCTAATGGTCGCCAGCAGGTCGACAGCGGCACCAAGATGATCCATCTGGGCAAGAACACCAAGAGCCGTATCATCTCCAAGGGCATCTCGGCCGGCCATTCCAACAACACCTATCGCGGCTTGGTTTCTGCTCACCGCAAGGCTTCCGGCGCGCGCAACTTCACCAATTGCGACTCGCTGCTGATCGGCGAGCACTGCGGGGCACACACCGTTCCCTACATCGAATCGAAGAATTCCTCGGCCGTGTTCGAGCATGAGGCGACCACGTCGAAGATCTCCGACGACCAACTGTTCTACTGCCTCCAGCGCGGCCTTTCCGCCGAGGAGGCGACGGCGCTGATCGTCAACGGTTTCGTCAAGGATGTGCTCCAGCACCTGCCGATGGAATTCGCAGTCGAGGCGCAGAAACTCATCTCCATCAGCCTGGAGGGCAGCGTCGGCTGATCCGGCGCCCTCCCGACAAAATGCAGCGCTGTGAAGCGCGGACCAATTCAGGAACGACATAAATGCTCGAAATCAAGAACCTCCATGCCGAGATCGACGGCAAGCCGATCCTCCAGGGGCTGAGCCTCAGGGTGGCCGACGGCGAGGTTGCGGCCATCATGGGTCCGAACGGCTCCGGCAAGTCGACGCTGTCCTACATCCTGGCCGGCAAGGAGGATTACGAGGTAACTGCGGGCGAAATACTGCTCGATGGCGAGAATATCCTGGACGTGCCCGTGGAGGAGCGTGCCGCCCGTGGCGTGTTCCTCGCCTTCCAGTACCCGCTCGAGATTCCCGGTGTCGCCACCATGACCTTCCTCAAGGCTGCGCTGAATGCACAGCGCAAGGCGCGCGGGGAGAGTGAATTCTCGACGCCCGAGTTCATCAAGCGCGTGAACAAAGCTGCTGATGAGCTTAAGATTTCTAAGGAAATGTTGCGGCGTGCTTTCAATGTGGGCTTCTCCGGCGGTGAAAAGAAGCGCATGGAAATTCTGCAGATGGCGCTGCTGCAGCCGAGTCTCGCCGTTCTCGACGAAACCGATTCCGGTCTCGATATCGACGCCCTGCGCATCGTTGCCGACGGGGTGAACGCCCTTCGTTCGCCCAAGCGTTCCTTCATCGTCATCACTCACTATCAGCGCCTGCTCAACCATATCGTGCCGGACAGCGTGCACGTGCTCTCGAAGGGCCGCATCGTAAAGTCGGGCGGCAAGGAGTTGGCGCTTGAACTCGAGGCCAATGGCTATCGCGATTACGAGGAAGCTGCGTAACCATGGCGAATATCATCACAGTCAAGACCACCGCCGAGACGGCGCTGGACGAGGCTTTCGACGGCCTGCGCAACGCGCTGCCCGGTGAGGGGGCCGTGCACGATCTGCGCGAGGACGCGATCGCCAAGTTCCGCCGGAGCGGCTTGCCGCACCGGCGTGTCGAGGAATTCAAATACACCGACCTGCGTGCGCTGATGCGCGATGCAAATCCCGTTTCGACCGGACCGAAGGGCTCGCCGTCTTCGGCCGGCAAGGCAGAGGATTTCCTGGAAGGCATCGATCACGTCCGCCTCGTCATCGTGGATGGGGCCTATTCACGTGCGCTTTCGAATATGGAGAGCCTGCCGAAGGGCGTGCACGTGATCTCCTTGGCCGAAGCTCTCGCTTCGGGCGATGCCGAATTGGTTGCCGAACTAGGCGCCGGCGTGCCCGACAACGTCGTGCTGGACCTCAACACGGCCTTCATGAGCGATGGCGTCGTCGTGATGGTCGACCCCGGCGTCGAACTGGAGAAGCCACTGGCGATCGAGACGCGTCATAGTGCCGAAACCGCGCAGGCGACCTTCACGCGTTCACTTCTGGTGCTGGGTGCCCATGCCAAGGTGACGCTGATCGACAGCTATGAAGGGCCGGAGAGTGTCGCTCACCAGACCAACGCCGCGCTGATCGTCAAGATCGGCGAGGGAGCGCAACTTCGTCGCCTCAGCTTCCAGGCCCAAGGCCTTGAAGCGCAACATCTTTCCTCACTGCTTGCCAAGCTCGGCAGGGATGCGCAATTCCAGAGTTTCGCTCTCGAAGCAGGTGCCGCCGTTTCGCGCAACCAGCTCTTTGTTGCCTTTGAGGGGGATAATGCAAAGGCGTTGCTGGGCGGCGCCACGCTCCTGGCTGGATCCCGTCACGGAGACACCACGTTGGTGGTCGATCATCAGGCTCTGGGAGGCGAGAGCCGCGAATTGTTCAACGCAGTCATCGACGGCGAGGCCCGTTCGGTGTTCCAGGGCAAGATCGTCGTCCGCCACGGCGCTCAGAAGACCGATGGGCGCATGATGAGCCGCTCGCTTCTGCTCTCCGAGACGGCGGAGGCCAACGCCAAGCCGGAACTCGAGATCTTCGCCGATGATGTGCAGTGTGCCCACGGGGCTACATGCGGCGCGTTGGACGAGGACCTGCTTTTCTACTGCAAGGCCCGCGGGATTCCGCAGGCCGAGGCCGAGGCAATCCTGGTTCAGGCTTTCGTCGGAGAAGCGATCGAGACGGTCGAGAATGAGGCCTTGCGTGAACGCCTCAACGCCCTGACGGAGCGTTGGCTGGACCGGCGCGTATGAAGAGAAAGCGGCAGGATCCTTGCCTGCCGCTGCCTCAATGCGTTGAACAGGGCCAGCGTCGCCAGCAATGGCGGCGGCGCCATCATGTTCTGGGTATGGCAGAGCCCGTGGAAGGAATTGAACCGTGAACAAGCCCGTTGCCGACGTCCCCTACGATCTCGCCAAGGTGCGCGCCGATTTCCCGGCATTGTCCCTGCAGGTCTACGGCAAGCCGCTCGTCTATCTCGACAACGGAGCGTCGGCGCAGAAGCCACAGGCTGTGCTCGACCGCATGATGCATGCCTATACGCATGAATATGCCAATGTTCATAGAGGCTTGCACTATCTTGCCAATGCTGCGACCGAAGCCTACGAGGCCGGTCGCGAGAGCGTGCGAAAGTTCCTCAACGCGCCGTCCACCGACCAGATCATCTTTTCCCGCTCGGCCACGGAGTCGCTCAATCTCGTGGCGGCTTCGATGGGGCGGCTGCTGAAGATCGGCGAAGGTGACGAGATCGTGCTTTCGATCATGGAGCATCATTCCAACGTGGTGCCCTGGCATTTTCACCGCGAGCGTTCGGGTGCGGTGCTGAAATGGGCGCCGATTCGCGACGATGGTTCCTTCGATCTCGAAGCCTTCGAGAAGTTGCTGACGCCGCGCACCAAGATCGTCGCCATCACCCACATGTCCAATGTGCTGGGTACGGTCACGCCGCTCAAGGAGATCGTGGCCATTGCCCATGCCCGTGGCATTCCCGTGCTCGCGGACGGTAGCCAGGGGGCGGTGCATCTCGATGTCGACGTCCAGGATCTCGATGTCGACTTCTACGTTTTCACGGGCCACAAGGTCTACGGGCCGACGGGCATCGGCGTTCTCTACGGCAAGAAGGAGTGGCTGGTCGAGATGCCACCCTTCAATGGCGGCGGCGAGATGATCGGCGAGGTGACCGAGGATCATATCACCTATGCCTCGCCTCCCCACCGCTTCGAGGCGGGGACGCCGCCCATCGTCCAGGCCATCGGGCTGGGAGCCGCCGTCGAGTACATGATGGCCCTCGGGCGGGCGAACATCCGTGCCCATGAGGAGAAGCTCCTGCACTATGCCCAGGAACGTCTCTCCAAGCTCAATTCCATCCGTATCTTCGGCACGGCGCCGGGCAAGGGCGGCATCGTGTCCTTCGAGTTGAAGAATGCCCACGCGCATGATGTCGCGACAGTGCTCGACCGGTATGGTATTGCAGTGCGAGCCGGGACGCATTGTGCTCAGCCGCTTTTGGCGCGATATGGCGTAACATCGACATGCCGCGCATCCTTCGGGCTTTATAATACGCCCGACGAGGTGGATGCCCTGGCAGAGGCGCTGATCAAGGCGCAGACATTTTTTGCATGACGGAGGCATTGATGGCCGACGGAAACCTGGCCGATACGCGGCCCAATGAACCGGCGGTCGCCAAGGCGAGTGCCTTGCCGCCCGAGGAGATCGATCGGCTCACCGATGGTATCGTTGCTGCTCTCAAGACGGTCTTCGATCCGGAAATTCCGGCTGATATCTACGAACTGGGCCTGATTTATCGCGTCGAGATCAGCGATGAGCGCAAGGTCACCATCGACATGACGCTGACCGCGCCGGGTTGTCCGGTCGCGGGCGAGATGCCGGGCTGGGTGGAGAACGCCGTCTCCTCCGTGCCGGGTGTGTCGGAAGTGCAGGTCAACATGGTCTTCGATCCGCCGTGGGACCAATCCCGCATGTCGGACGAAGCCCGTGTGGCGCTCGATATGTGGTGAGGCAAGCCGCTATCGGGCAGGCTGGTCTCAAGACCGGTGCAGCAAACCCTCGCATTTGTGAGGATTCGCACTTATGTTTGTATGGTGTTTTCCGAGCGTGGGGCCTTGAACCCGGCGTTGTTGGAGTGATCCCGTGAGCAAGATTCGTCCCCAGTTCAAGGTCGTGACGCTGACCGACGCGGCCGCCGAGAAGATCAAGGCCATCATGGCCAATGCCGACCGGCCCTTCGAAGGCGTGCGCGTAGGCGTTAAGAACGGCGGCTGCGCCGGCATGTCCTACACGATGGAATATGCCGAGGCCGTCAACCCGCTCGACGAGGTCGTGGAGGACAAGGGCGTCAAGGTCCTGATCGATCCAAAGGCGGTCCTGTTCCTGCTCGGCACGCAGATGGACTACGTGACCGACAAGCTTGCGGCACAGTTCGTCTTCAACAATCCCAACCAGACTTCGGCTTGTGGTTGCGGCGAGTCCGTCGCGATTACGCCTGCTTCGCGGGAATCGCTGGAAGCAACGGCCTGAGGCAGGCGGCGGATGGATCACGAACATCTTCGCGATCTTTTCGCCGGATTGCCCCATCTGTCGATTCGCCGCATGTTCGGTGGTGTGGGCCTCTATTCCGAAGGCATCGTCTTTGCCCTCGGAGCCTTCGACGAAATATGGATCAAAGCCGATGCTGAGACGATGCCGCTTTTCGAGGCGGCGGGATCGCGACGCTTTACGTATCAGAACCAGGATCGCAAGATTCAGCTGCCCTATTGGAGCCTGCCCGACTCAGCGATAGACGATCCCGAAGAGGCGTTGAGATGGGCTAAGCTCGGCGTCGCCGCCTCCTTGCGGGCGCCTAAATCGGCGCCTAAGAAACGCAGATCGAAACCGCAGGCTTGATCCCTCCCATGTCACCCGTGCTTTGCATCGCGCTTTATTTCGTCATCTGGTGGATGATCTTGTTTGCCGTGCTGCCGCTCGGGGTGAGGAGCCAGTTCGAGACCGGCGAGGTGGTGCCCGGTAGCGAAGGCGCCGCACCGCAACAGCCGATGCTCCTGAAGAAGGTGGCCATCACCACGGTGATCGCCACTATCGTCTTCGCCATCGTCTATCTGGTGGTCACCAGGCATCTGATGCCACATCAGATCTTTGATCTCACGCCGAATCTCAATCAGTAATAGGGGGAGCGGATATCCTGTCCGCATCCGCAACCTGACATGCGCTCCACCACTGGAGATCGCCGGGAGTCTGCCGCCCATGGCCGCGTTGACGCGTGACATCGAACCACAAGATCATGTGAAGGGAAGCGCCGATGCTCCCGTTACGCTGGTCGAATACGGCGATTTTGAATGCCCCTATTGCGGGGAGACGGTCGGGGTCATCGATAGTGTTCAGTTGCTGATGGGAGAGCGGCTGCGTTACGTCTTCCGTCACTTTCCGCTCATCGAACCCCATCCTCATGCGCTTCACGCCGCCGGGATCGCCGAGGCGGCGAGCGAGATCGGCCGTTTCTGGGAGGCGCATCGCATTCTGTACGACAATCAGTACGCCCTGGACGATCGGTCCCTGCGCAATTACGGGCGCCGGCTGGGCTTGAGCGCTGAAGCGATCGATGCGGCGCTGTCCGGACACTATGCCGGTCGGATCGATGTCGATTTTCGCAGCGGGATCGAAAGCGGGGTGAACGCGACCCCGACGCTCTTCATCAATGGCCGTCGCTATGACGGCCGCCGCGATGTGAGAGGGGTCCACGCGGCATTGCTTGCCGCGGCCGGGTAAAGCCGCGAGGGCGGCCATTTCGCGCCGGCCCGTGTTTGGAAAAACCTGTCCCCCAGTCCGCTACTTCTTCTTCTCCATCCATTTGATGATCGCCATGGCCGGAAAGATCCAGGCGATGCCGAGGATGGCATACAGCGGCAGTTGCAGCCACGGCGGAGCTTCGGTGATGCGGCCCTGCGCGAAAGCGGTGGCGACCAGGGCATACACCACGACGAGGATCAGCATGGCGATCACGCCGACTAGCTTGCGCAGGGAAGGGGCCTTGTAGTCCTGGGCCATGCGTTGGGGCTCCGTCGCGGCCGAACTGCGACGCGAGCGCGCGTTGCCGATGGCCGATGTCTTCTATATCTGTGCGCCTTCTAACGCATCGCGTAGAAAAGTGCAGGTCATTCCGGCGGCGCGGTGCGGGTTATTTGCGAAGGGCGAACAGCGTGACGGCAATCGCGGGCAGCGGCATGAGGGCCGGCAGCACCGGTAATCACTATGGCATCATCCGGGCGTGGCTGATCCTGGTCGCGGTGATGGTGGTCGGCATGGTGGTGCTGGGCGGGGCCACGCGGCTGACGGGTTCGGGCCTCTCGATCACGGAGTGGAAGCCGATCCGAGGCACCATCCCACCGCTGTCGGATGCGGACTGGGCGGCCGAGTTCGAGCGATACAAGCAGATTCCGCAATATGTGAAGCTGAACCTCGGCATGTCGCTCGACGAGTTCAAGTTCATCTATTGGTGGGAATGGACCCATCGGCTGGTGGGTCGCCTGATCGGCTTCGTCTTCTTCCTGCCCATGCTGGCGTTCTGGCTGAAGGGGTGGCTTTCTCGCGAACTCGCCTGGAAGCTCGTCGGGCTGTTGCTCCTGGGAGGAAGCCAGGGTGCGCTCGGCTGGTGGATGGTGGCTTCGGGGCTGGTGGATCGCACCGAAGTTTCCGAATATCGCCTGGCCATGCACCTGACGCTCGCCTGCATAATCTTCATGGCAATCGTCTGGGTCGCTTCGTCGCTGACTCGGAGGCCTGATACCGGCTCCCTGCCTCGTCTCGCAAAGGGGATCGCGGCTGTGCTGGTGCCGCTCGTCCTCCTGCAGATCTTCATGGGCGGCCTGGTGGCGGGGTTGCGCGCCGGGCTCGCCTATAACACCTGGCCGCTGATGGACGGACATCTCATTCCGTCTGCCGGCAATCTCTATGTCATGGCGCCAGCCTGGGTGAATCATTTCGAGAATACCCTGACGGTGCAGTTCCAGCATCGGATGGTGGCCTACGCCATTGTGATGCTTGCCTTGCTGCAGGGCTTCCTGGCCATGCGCGGCGGCAGCGGTGAAGCACGCAGCCGCGCGGTGTTGATCGCCCTCGTTGCGCTGGCCCAAGCCGGCATCGGCATCATGACGCTGGTGCTGGTGGTGCCGTTATGGTCGGCCATCCTTCACCAGCTTGGCGGCGTCACCCTGCTCGCAGCCGTGACCGTGCATGCGCAGAGGCTGACTGCCGTACCCGGCCGAGCCGTCCTGGCAAGATAGAACTGCGGCTTTCCTGTCATCACCCCGGAGCGCGGGAAATGACAGGAAGCAGGACCCTTCATGATCCTGCGCCAGTCGTTCGCAACGACGTCTTCCGGTGCCTCAGACGCCGGCAAGAGCCTGGTCGAGATCGGCAATGATGTCCTGCACATCTTCGATGCCGACGGAAATGCGTACGACATCCGGACCCGCGCCGGCGGCACTCTTCTGGGCATCCGACAATTGCCGGTGCGTGGTTGAAGCCGGATGGATGATCAGCGAGCGCGTATCGCCCACATTGGCGAGATGCGAGAACAGCTTCACATTGGAAACCAGCTTCACGCCGGCTTCGTTGCCCCCCTTGAGGCCGAAGGTGAACACTGCGCCCGCGCCCTTGGGGCAATATTTGCGGGCCAACGCGTTGTAACGGTCGGTATCCAGGCCGGGATAGGAGACCCAGGATATCGCCGGGTGCTCGGCGAGATAGCCTGCGACTTGCAGCGCGTTGTCGGAATGCCTCTGCATGCGCAGCGGGAGGGTCTCAATGCCGGTCAGGATCAGGAAGGCGTTGAAGGGCGACAAGGCGGGACCGAGGTCGCGCAGCCCGAGGACGCGCAGGGCGATGGCGAAGGCGAAGTTCCCGAAGGTCTCCCCTATGACGATGCCACCATATTCGGGCCGGGGCGAGGAAAGGAAAGGGTAGCGGCCGGAAGACAACCAGTCGAATTTGCCCCCGTCTACGATGACACCGCCGATTGAATTGCCGTGGCCTCCGAGGAATTTCGTCGCCGAGTGCACCACGATGTCGGCGCCGAACTCGATCGGGCGGCACAGATAGGGCGAGGCCAGTGTGTTGTCCACGATCAGCGGAATACCCGCCTTCTTGGCGACGGCCGCGATCGCTGCGATATCGGTGACGATACCGCCAGGATTGGCGATGGACTCGATGAAGATCGCCTTGGTCTTAGGGGTAATGGCAGCTGCGAAACTCGAGGGATCGTTGGCATCGGCCCAGCGCACGTTCCAGTCGAAGGAACGGAACGAGTGGTTGAACTGGTTGATCGAGCCGCCATAGAGCTTGTTCGAAGCGATGAACTCGTCGCCAGGCTGCAGCAGAGCGTGGAAGACCAGCAACTGCGCCGCATGGCCCGAGGCCACGGCGAGGGCCGCAGTACCGCCCTCGAGCGCCGCCACGCGCTCCTCCAGCACGGCGTTGGTGGGATTGCCGATGCGCGAGTAGATGTTGCCGAATGCCTGCAGCCCGAACAGCGAGGCCGCATGGTCAACGTCGTCGAACACGAAAGATGTCGTCTGGTAGATCGGGGTGGCGCGTGCGCCGGTCGTCGGATCGGGCTGAGCGCCCGCATGAATCGCAAGCGTCGAAAAGCCCGGTTGCTGCTCGGCCGACATCATTTCCTCCTGGGATTGTGTTTTCGGGATGTATTCGTCTGATTAAACGGCGCGCCGTCAAGGGATTCCGAGGGCAGCACGGGCATCCTGTCCGTTTTCCCTCGTCATGGACATGGCGCTGCGAGAACGGACAGGTTGCCCGCGCCCGGGCCTACTCGCGCAAGCCGAGGCGCTGGAAACCGCGCGTGTCCCGTGTAGCGCGCTTGGATGAAAGCGCGCGTGAATTCACCCCCGCCCAGCCGATCTCGCCCGAAAGGCGGCCATATTCGATCTTGGGGCAACGGTTCATCACGACCTTGAGGCCCGCGGCCTCGGCTTTCGCGGCGGCGGCATCGTTGCGCACCGTAAGCTGCATCCAGATGACCTTGGGCGGCACGGGAAGAGCGAGCGCTTCGTCGACCACCGCGGCAGCAGCTTCCGAGTTCCGGAAGATGTCGACCATGTCGACCGGATGCGGCAGTTCCGCAAGGCTCCCATAGACGGGCAAATCGAGGATCGTCTTGCCTGCGAGGCCAGGATTGACGGGATACATCTCGTAGCCGCGCAGCTTGAGATATTTCAGGACGAAATAGCTTGGCCTGACTTCGTTCGCCGATGCGCCGACCATGGCGATGCTCCGCACGCTGCGCAGGATATCGTTGATGTAATCGTCCGAGTAGGAATCGTGGTTCATGCGCAGTCCATCGGTCAATCAGTTGGATTCGGCTATCGGCCTCAGCTTGTCGAGATAGGGCCTGACCGCTTCCGTATTGCCCGGGAGCGGCGTGGAGTCCTGCAGCGAGGCATACTGGTCCTCGATCTGCTGCAAGGCTTCCTTCTTCTTCTCGGGCGTCAGGCTGGCGTCGGCTTCGACGTCCGCCTTCGCCTTGGCCTTTTCGGCATCGAGATCCACTTGCGAGCCGTTGGGCGTGCCCTGATCGCCGCCACTGTCGGGAACGTCCGCCTGATAAGCGAGCATCACCGAATTGGTGACGATCTCGAACTCGTCGAAGTCCTTGAAATGATATTTGGCGAGTAGGGCCGCGGTACGAGCCTTGGCATCGGCGACGTCGTCGAAGGCAGGCAGGGATGCGACGGGATCGTCGCCGGGGGTCTCGGAGCGGTCGCCGTATTTCTTGACGAACTCGGCCGCCAGTGTCGCGAGTTCGCCGTGGGCGGCGATGAAATTCTCGATGATGGGGCCTGAAAGCTTGATCTGATCATCCTGCGCCCAGGCGGGAACTGCATGTCCCGCTACCGGAAGAATCAGGCCGGAGGCCAGACAGAGGACGCGGAGGAGGCGCATGGCGGCTACCAGTCGAATTGTTCGCGCAGGATGCGCTCGTCGAGCGAATGCCCGGGGTCATGCAGCATGACGAGATCCTGCGACGAATCCATGGCTATCTCGACCCTGTGCACGTCCTTCACCTCGAAATTATCGGCAACGGCGTTCACCGGACGCTTGGCCGGTTCCAGCACTTCGATCGTGACATGGGCGCGCTGCGGCAGGATGGCGCCGCGCCAGCGTCTCGGCCGGAAGGCGGAGATCGGCGTGAGCGCCAGGAGCGGAGCGTCCAGCGGCAGGATGGGGCCGTTGGCCGAGAGGTTGTAGGCCGTCGACCCGGCGGGGGTGGACAGGATCAGGCCATCGCAGATCAGGGTCTCCAGCCGGACGTGCCCATCGATCGAGATGCGAAGCTTGGCGGCCTGGAAGTTGGCGCGCAGCAGCGAAACCTCGTTGATCGCGTAGGACCTGGTGCAATGGCCATGGACATCGGTGGTGTTCATGGAGAGGGGGTGCACCACGCTCTTGCGTGCCTTTGAAAGGCGCGCATGCAGGTCGTTTTCGCGGAACTCGTTCATCAGGAATCCCACGGATCCCCGATTCATACCGTAGATCGGCACCTTGCGGCCCCGCTGCCTGTGCAAGGTCTGCAGCATCAGGCCGTCGCCGCCGAGAGCCACGATGACGTCGGCCTCATCCGCCGGCACGTTGCCATAGCGGGTGGTCAGCGCCTTCAATGCCCTGCGGGCGGATGGCGCGGTACTCGAGACAAAGGCGATCTTGTCAAAGTGATGTTTGCTGGTCACGGGCGCCAACGAGGGGCTTTGTGTTGAGACATCAAAGGGCATCGCGCGGCTTCCTCACCTGGATGGGGAATATCGCAAGGCCCCCTGCCACGAATCTAGCTTGAAAGAGCGTCGCCTGCCAATGGCCCGAGACGCGAACGCCGCACTGGGGAACAGCGCGGCGTTCATGATGCGGGCCCGTCAGCCCCTTATTTCTTGGACCACCAGCCAGCTCTCTTTGGCTTCGCGGGATCCACGGCGTCGACATAGACATAGGCCGACGGGTTGGAGATAGCGGCCTCGCGGACCGTGGGGGACGCAGCCTCCTCGGGCACAGGCTCGGGCTCGGGCGCTGCGGCCACGGATTCCGGGAGAGGAGCCGGCTCGGGCGAAGTCTCCGGAGCAGGAGCGCTTTCGGCGGCGGGAGCAATCTCGGGAGCAGGGGCACTCTCCGGGGCAGGAGCGCTTTCGGCTTCCGTAGTGATCGGCACCTGTTTGCGGCCGCGACGCTTGGGCTTGGCGGGCTTCTCCTCGGCAATTTCCACCGGTGCGGCTTCGACCACCGGGACGGCAGCCTCCACATCGGCCGTGACGACCTCGGGTGCAGGAGATTCCGCGGCTTCTGCCGCAGGTGCGGCCTCGTCCTCGGCTCCCCGGCGACCGCCACGGCGTCCCCGGCGACGGCGCTTGCCGGAGTCGGCCTTCTCTTCCTCGGCGGCGGCGATTTCGGCTTCGGCGACAGGCACCGGCTCGGCTTCGCCGACTTCCGTCGGCTCGACGGCCGCTTCCTCCACCTCTTCGTCTCCGCTGGCCTCCTCGCTCGGGCCGGCTGCGATCTGCCCATCGGTCTCGGCATTGCCGTTGCCGCGCCGCCGGCGCCGGCGCCGGCGGCGCTTGCGGCCGCCATCACCACCATCGCCTTCGCTCTCGGCGCGCTGATGATGCTGCTTGCGGCCGCCCTGCGCGACCTCGGCCTCCTCCTCGTCCTCCTCGATCTCGACTTCCTCGACTTCGACGACCTCGTCGGCGGGCGGGAAGGAGTCGACCTGGACGGTCGTCACGGCCGGCCTGGCTTCCTGGGGCGTGGCGAGGTCGCCGCGCTCGATCAGGTAATTCTGGCTACCGACGATGGTTTCATCCGCGCTCACGGTGATCTGCACGCCAAAGCGGGCTTCCAGCGCGTAGAGATGTCCACGCTTGTGGTTGAGCACGTAGAGTGCGGTCGCGGTGCGGGTGCGGAGCACAAGGTTGTGCGTGGCGCTCTTGAGGAGCTGGTCTTCCAGGGCACGCAGGATGTGCAGAGCCACGGAGGTCACAGATCGGACATGGCCGCTGCCGCCGCAATGCGGGCAGACTTCCGTGGAGGATTCGAGCACGCCGGTGCGGATGCGCTGGCGGGACATCTCCATCAATCCGAAATGCGAGATGCGGCCCACCTGGATGCGCGCGCGATCGTTCTTCAGACAATCCTTGAGCTTGCGCTCGACCGTGCGGTTGTTGCGGCTCTCGTCCATATCGATGAAGTCGATGACGATGAGGCCGGCAAGGTCTCGCAGGCGCAGCTGGCGTGATACTTCCTCCGCCGCTTCCAGATTGGTCTTGAGAGCGGTGTCCTCGATATTGTGCTCGCGGGTGGCGCGGCCGGAGTTCACGTCGATCGAGACCAGCGCCTCGGTCTGGTTGATGACGATGTAGCCGCCGGACTTCAGGCTGACCGTCGGCGAGAACATCGCGTCGAGCTGTGCTTCCACGCCGAAGCGCTGGAAGAGCGGAGCCGCCTCCCGGTAGGCCTGCACATTCTTGGCATGGCTCGGCATGAGCATGCGCATGAAGTCCTTGGCCTCGCGGTAGCCTTCATCACCCGCGACGATGACCTCGTCGATATCCTTGTTGTAGAGGTCTCGGATCGAACGCTTGATCAGCGATCCCTCCTCATAGACGAGGGTCGGGGCGGCCGACTTCAAGGTGAGGTCGCGGACGTTTTCCCACAGCCGCAGCAGATACTCGAAGTCGCGCTTGATCTCGACCTTGGTGCGGGAGGCGCCTGCCGTGCGGAGGATGACGCCCATTCCATCCGGCACGTCCAACTCTCCGGCCACGGCCTTCAGGCGCTTGCGGTCGACCGCATTCGTGATCTTGCGTGAAATGCCGCCGCCACGAGCGGTGTTCGGCATCAGCACGGAATAACGGCCTGCGAGCGAAAGATAGGTGGTGAGGGCGGCGCCCTTGTTGCCACGCTCCTCCTTGACGACCTGGACGAGCAGAACCTGGCGGCGCTTGATCACCTCCTGGATCTTGTACTGCTTGCGGGTGCGCACGACGCGCTCGGGGATATCGTCGGCCACATCGCCGCCGCCAAGGGCCTCGACATGCTCCTCGTCGCTGCCGGAGCCGACTTCAACGATGCCACCGGATCCGCCTTCCTCGCCGCCGGTGTCCTCGCCGCCACTGCTTTCCTGGCCAGGCTCTTCGTCCGGAGCCTCGGTCTCGGGAGCAGGTGTCGAGACGGTGGCATCGGTCTCTGCTGCGTCGGCGGCCTCGGTGCGGTTCTGGTTACGATTGCGGCCGCGGCGACGGTCGCGTCCACGTCGGCTCTCACCGCCGCCATTACCGCTGCCGCCCTCGTCCTCGTCGTCCTCGTCGCGATGCGAGCGCTGTTCCTCCGCCAGGAGAGCGAGGCGATCGGCGACCGGAATCTGGTAGTAGTCCGGGTGGATTTCGGAGAAGGCGAGGAAACCGTGGCGGTTGCCGCCATATTCGACAAAGGCAGCCTGGAGCGAGGGTTCAACCCGGGTAACCTTGGCAAGATAGATGTTGCCGCGCAGTTGCTTGCGGTTCGCTGCCTCGAAATCAAACTCTTCGACGCGATTGCCGCGGACCACCACGACCCGGGTTTCTTCCGGGTGGGCGGCATCGATCAACATTTTGTTGGCCATTATTATTTTCTCTCTGGCAAGCGCGGCCATGGACATCCGATCGGCTGCCGGCACTCTCGGCCGGTGCAGCCATGCCGATGAGGCGGGCGCTTGTTCTGTTGGCGGGGACAAGTCTCGATGAAGGGCGACTGGTATGTCCCGACGGCGAAAGCGACAGTGTCCGGGCAATCCCGCAGGGGAGTGCACGCTGTTTCACTTCGTTACGTCCGGGGGATGCTATTTTCTGCATCGCTCCATCACCGGGTTCGGGTCGCAAGAGGGGTCTTGCGAGGGCGCTCCCGATCGATGGGCAGGACGGAATATCCAACTGGCGCTCGCGCCAACCCGGATCGCAAGGCGATCCGCACACCACCGGTGATTCTCCTTATCCTCTGAGGACACATCAGCAGCCGGATGACTATCGGCTAGGCCGGCACCGCATACGATCGTTGCACCTATGTTGTGCAACCGGTCTGCAGGGGCCCTTCTGATGCTCGAATTCGGCATGGTCGGAGAACCATTCGAGAGCGAAAATTGTTTTATCGAGTTCTTGTTCGATTTGGCAAGGATTTCCGTAGCCTGTTGCAGGAAGGACACGGATTTGCAGAGATGGCGTTAACACAAGAGACACGCTTATCGTCGATCATCATTGTTTCGCCACTTCGGCGCGGATATGTGCACGGCTGACGAAAAGGGCAAGCCTTCGGGCCGGCCCGAACCATGGAGATGACGGCTCGGATGAGGCTCGTCGCCACGATAGCCCTAATGCTGGCTGCCGCCGTGTCCTGGCACGGGGCCTGCGCCGCCCCGACTGGGCCTGCGCCGACTCCGGCCCAGTCGGCGGACCCGGCCTCGCCGCCCCAGGCCGGAGCGCTCACTGCCAGCGACGCCCGCCTTGCCGGCGATGAGAAGCGGACCCGCCTGATCGTCGATCTCAACGGTCCGACCGACAAGCTGAACTTCCGCGTCTTCGTCCTGGCAGACCCCTATCGCGTTGTGGTGGACCTTCCGCAGATCGAGTTCAATATCTCGCCCGAGAACGGCAAGAACGGCCGCGGCCTGGTCAGCGCCTATCGTTTCGGATTGATCGCGCAGGGCAAGTCACGCATCGTCATGGACCTGACGGGACCTGTTTCCGTGGACAAGTCCTTCCTCCTCGATGCGATCGACAACCAGCCGGCGCGCCTCGTGATCGATCTCGTCAAGGTCGACCGCTCGGCTTTTCTGCGGACGGTGGCTGCCCAGAAGGCGTCCGACATGACGGCAACGCCGCCCCCTCCACAATTGCCGGAGACGTTGCTCCCGGAAGTTCAATCCGGTCTGCCCATCGTCGTCGTCGATCCTGGCCATGGGGGCATCGACGCGGGCGCGACCTCGCCCACCGGCGAGCAGGAGAAGACCATCGTCCTGGAGTTCGCCAGGAAACTGGCCGAGAAGATCAATGCAACCGGACGCTACCGGGCGGTGCTGACCCGGGAAGGCGATACGTTCATCACATTGTCGGGGCGCATCGAGTTCGCCCGTGCCAATCGCGCTTCGCTCTTCGTTTCCATCCACGCCGATACGCTGCATGATCCGTTCGGGGTGAGGGGCGCGACGATCTACACGCTTTCGGACAAGGCTTCGGACGCCGAGTCGGCTCGTTATGCCGAGAAGGAGAACAAGGCCGACGCCATCGCGGGCGTGGACCTGACAGCGGAACCCGGCGATGTGGCCGATATTCTGATCGACCTGACGCGACGGGAAACCAAGACCTTCTCCAACCGTTTCGCCAAGGTGCTGATAGACGAGTTCCAGGCCGCCGCCACGCTCAACAAGAATCCCCATCGCTCTGCGGGTTTCATGGTGCTGACGGCGCCGGATATTCCCTCCGTCCTGCTCGAACTCGGTTATCTATCGAGCCGGGATGACGTGAAGCTTCTCACGTCCGACGACTGGCGAAATCGCGCCACAGATGCTGTCGTGGCGGCCGTGGATGCGTTTTTTGCCCAGCGCCGCCAGAACCATCCATCCGTTTCCAACGCGGCGGCGCCCTGACATCCTTAATGATATGTTGCGGCCGGGCCGCAGTTTCTCCACAAACGACCTGCAAAAGCGTAGATGTGCCCCTGCCGCCCTTGGGTTCGGTTGCCCGGACATGGTAGAGAAGGGATGAGAGCGCCCTTGCGCGCAGGTGGAACAAGGCCTCGCCCCGGCCAGCCACGAATGGGGACGATATTGCCGATGAAAGCGTTGTAATGAGACTTCTGGTTCGATTCCTTGGATTTTTGTTCACAACGGCATCGATGTTGTTCCTCGTGGGCGGCTCTTTTGTCGCCCTCTACGTATGGGCCAATACCCGCGACCTTCCCGATACCGCCGCGCTCAAGGATTACGAACCGCCGGTGATGACGCGCGTGCACGCGGGCGATGGTACGCTCCTGGCCGAATATGCGCGCCAGCGGCGCCTCTATCTGCCTATTGAGGTCGTGCCGCCGCTGGTGATTCACTCCTTCATGTCCGCCGAAGACAATGATTTCTACAATCATGTCGGCATCGATCCCAAGGGCGTGCTGCGCGCCACGCTGTCCAATCTCAGCCATCACGGCCGCCGCCCCCAGGGCGCATCGACCATTACCCAGCAGGTGGCCAAGAATTTCTTCCTGGCGCCGGACCAGAGCTATGTCCGCAAGATCAAGGAAGCGATCCTCGCCCTTCGCATCGAGCAGACCTATTCGAAGGACAAGATCCTCGAGCTCTACCTTAACGAGATCTATCTCGGCATGGGCAATTACGGCATTGCGGCCGCTGCCCTGAACTATTTCGACAAATCGGTCGACGAACTGACGATCGCCCAGGCTGCCTATCTGGCGGCCTTGCCGAAGGGGCCGAACAACTACAATCCTCTCACCAAGCATGATGCCGCCATCGAGCGCCGCAATTGGGTGATCGGCCAGATGGTCGAGAACGGCTACATCAGCAAGGAAGACGGGCGGAAGGCGCAGTCCGAGCCACTTGCCATCAATCCGCGCATGGTGAATGGCGCACAAAGCTATGCCGCCAACTACTTCACCGAGGAAGTTCGACGCGAGATCGCCGAACGGTATGGCGAGGACAAGCTGTACGAGGGCGGCCTTTCGGTGCGTACCACGCTGGATCCCAAGCTGCAGCGCGAAGCCCGCGCCGCCATGGTCGAGGGCCTGGTACGCTTCGACGAGCGTGGCGGCTATCGGGGACCGGTGAAGAATGTCGACCTCGGTGAGGATTGGGGCCTGATCCTCGGGGCCGAAAAGCGCTTGAGCGATATCGCGCCCTGGCAACTCGCCATAGTCCTCGAATCCGGCGACGCTTCCGCTCGCATCGGCCTGCAGCCGTCGCTCGACCGCTCCGGCAGTGTTTCGCCGGAACGTCCCACCGGTACCGTCGATCTCGACGGCGTCAAATGGGCGCGATGGGCCAGCGGCCCGTTGCGGGGTAAGGCGGTGGGCAAGGTCAGCCAGGTGCTCAAGCCAGGCGACATCATCTATGTCGAGCCGAAGGCCGACGGCGACTATCGGCTGCGCCAGATTCCCGAGATTTCTGGTGCCATGGTGGTGATGGACCCCTATACCGGCCGTGTGCTGGCCATGGTCGGCGGCTTCTCCTACGACCAGTCGGAATTCAACCGGGCAACCCAGGCTCAGCGTCAGCCAGGCTCGTCCTTCAAGCCGTTCGTCTACGCGGCGGCTCTCGACAGCGGCTACACGCCCGCGACCCTGGTGAACGATGCGCCGGTCGAGGTAAACCAGGGCAACGGCCAGGACACCTGGAGGCCGGAGAACTACGGCGGGAAATTCTATGGGCCGGCGACCCTGCGTTTCGGCATCGAGTATTCCCGAAACGTCATGACCGTCCGCCTCGCTCAGGATATGGGCATGCCGCTCGTTGCCGAATACGCTCGTCGTTTCGGTATCTATGACGACCTGCCGCCCTATCTTTCCATGGCTCTCGGCGCGGGCGGCACCACCGTGATGCGCATGGTCGCCGGCTACAGCATGCTCGACAACGGCGGGCGCCTGATCAAGCCGACCTTGATCGACCGCATCCAGGATCGCTGGGGCCACACCATCTACAAGCATGACGAACGGGTCTGCCAGGGCTGCAACGCCGATAGCTGGAATGGTCAGGACGAGCCCAAGCTCGTCAATAATGCCGAGCAGGTCTTGGATCCGATGACGGCCTACCAGGTCACTTCGATGCTGGAGGGCGTCATCCAACACGGCACGGCGCAGATGCTGAAAGCGCTCAATCGCCCGCTTGCCGGCAAGACAGGCACCACCAACGACGAGAAGGATGCCTGGTTCGTCGGCTTCTCGCCGGACCTCGTCTGCGGCCTCTATGTAGGCTATGACGTCCCGCGCCATATCGGCAATGGCATCACCGGCGGCAGCCTGGCCGGCCCCATTTTCGGGGCCTTCATGAAGCAGGCGCTTGCTGACCAGGCGCCCGTGCCGTTCCGCGTGCCGCCCGGCATCAAGCTCATCCGCATCGACCGCAAGTCCGGTATGCGCAGCGGGGGCGGTGGCCCCAGCACCATCCTCGAGGCCTTCAAGCCCGGCACCGCGCCGTCTGACAATTACTCCGTCATCGGCTCTGGCGGGGGCTACAACGGCGGGCCGCAGGCCGGGGGGGGCGGCGGTGGAGCGGTCTCTGCCGGGACCGGCGATCTCTACTGAATGCCGCATGGCGGCCGGCGAGAATTCGCCGGCGTGGCGGCGGAGCGGGAGTGAGCTCCGCACTGGGGAAGATTCACCCTTTCGCTCACTCGATGGCTTGCCTATATGGAGCCCGGCTAAACAATCAACCGGACGATTCACTCATGCGCGCTGAAATCCTGTCCCTCTCGGACGACATCAAGCAGTCTGCCGGACTGCTGAGGAGGCATCTTTGACTGGGATACGTCCTACGCCCGCCTCCAGGAACTGAACCACCTCTCCGAGCAGCCCGACTTCTGGAACGACGCCGAGAAGGCGCAGAAGCTGATGCGTGAGCGCACCGATCTCGACGATCGGCTGTCGGCACTCGTGCGCATCGAAAAGGACCTCGACGAGACTCTCGAACTTGCCGAACTCGGCGAGGCCGATGGAGATGAATCCATCGTCGACGAGGCCCAGGCCGCCCTCGCCGACCTCAAGAAGGAAGTCATCGAACGTCAGTTCGACGCCCTCTTCTCGGGTGAGGCCGACACCAACGACACCTATATCGAAATCAACTCCGGCGCCGGCGGCACAGAGAGCCAGGATTGGGCCAATATGCTGTTGCGCATGTATACGCGCTGGGGCGAAAGGCACCGCTTCAAGGTCGAGTTGATCGACTTCACCGACGGCGAAACCGCGGGCATCAAGTCTGCGACCATCCTGGTCAAGGGCGACAAGGCCTATGGCTGGGCCAAGGTGGAATCTGGCGTGCACCGCCTCGTGCGCATCTCGCCCTATGACTCGAACGCGCGCCGGCACACGTCCTTCGCCAGCGTCTGGGTCTATCCGGTGATCGACGACAGCATCAATATCGAGATCAACGAGTCCGATTGCCGCATCGACACCTATCGCGCCTCGGGCGCCGGCGGCCAGCACGTCAACCGGACGGACTCGGCCGTGCGCATCACCCACATGCCTTCGGGCATCGTGGTGGCCTGCCAGCAGGACCGCTCGCAGCACAAGAACCGGGCGACCGCCTGGGCCATGCTGAAGGCTCGTCTCTACGAGGCGGAACTGAAGAAGCGCGAGGAAGCGGCGATGGCGACCCACGCCGGCAAGACCGACATCGGCTGGGGCCATCAGATCCGTTCCTACGTCCTGCAACCCTACCAGATGGTGAAGGATACCCGAACCGGCTACACCTCCGGCACACCGGGAGACGTCCTGGACGGCGACCTCGATGATTTCATGAAGTCAGCCCTGGCCCAGCGTGTCTACGGCGGCGGACCGGATGCCGTTGAGGATATCGACTGACTCCTGCCGGCGGCCGATGCCGCCGGCACCACATAGCTCCAGGCCAGGTCTTCTCCTGATCCGAGCGGGAATGTCGCAGGCTTGGCGGTATCGTGGAAATGAGGATACAAGGACACGACTCTTCCTTACGACATTCGTCGTAGATTTCCGAATTATCGAAAATTCAAAGGATTATAGAGCGTGTCTGATCCAATCTATCAGCGTTATTCCTTCGCCCACGGCCTCATCAAGGAGGCCGGGCTCCTGGCGCTCGGATATTTCAATGAACTCGGCTCCCTCACGGTCAAGAGCAAGGGCGTCCAGGATGTCGTCAGCGAAGCAGACCTGCAGACAGAGTTGCTGATCAAGAAGCGCATAGCCGAGACCTATCCGGAAGACGCTTTCTTTGGGGAAGAGACGGGGCCCAGCGGCATCGAGAGCAGGCGCGGCATCTGGGTAGTCGATCCGATAGACGGGACACAGCCTTTTCTGAGCGGAATCTCCTGCTGGTGCGTCTCGATAGCCTTCGTCTATGACGGTGAGCTTCAGTTCGGCCTCGTTTACGCGCCGAAGGACGACGAGCTTTTCGCCGGTGGACTGCAGGCACCCGCGACCCTCAATGGCAAACCTATCGAGTTGCAGAAGGGTACCCAGCTGACCGAGGGCGTGGTGAGCCTGGGCTACAACAACAGGATCCAACCCGACACCCTGCTTGCAACCCTGGAGCGTCTTCTCAAGGCGGGCGGCATGTTCCAGCGTAACGGTTCTGGAGCGTTGTCCCTGTGCTACGTCGCTTGCGGGCGCTTGCTGGGCTATGTCGAAAGCCACATCAATTCGTGGGATTGCCTCGGAGCCATCGCCGTCATCCGCGCTGCCGGCGGGCGGACCAACGATTTTCTCGCCAATGACGGCCTGGCGCAAGGCAACGCCATAGTCGCGGGCAATGCTGGAATCTACCCGGCGGTCGAGGCGCTCCTGGCCTGACGGTGCAGAAGGCGCCCGCGCCTCAGGAGTCCTTGAAGCCGAGCCATGGCTCGAGGGCCTCGAATGTGCGATCCATCGCGTAGTAGGCGCTGAGGGGCGACGAGATGTGACCGTAGCGGATGGAAAGCTGCCGCTCGGCCGTTTCCTCGTCGGTCTTGCTGACCGCGGCCAGATAAAGGGCCGAGGCGAGGCCGCTGCGATCCGCTCCCGATTCACAATGGACCAGAATCGGCTTTTGCGCCGTCCGGAAGATATCCACGAGCGTCCGCGCCTGTTCCTGCGTGAGTTCCCGCTTCGCCGACATCGGAAAATCGACATGGGTTATGCCGAACACCTTGGATGCGGCGACCTCGGAATCGTACCAGGGCGTTCCGGGGTTGCTGCCTCGAAGGTTGATGATCGTTCTGATCTGGTAGCGGTTGGCATAGGAGGCGATTTCGCGCGCATCGGGTTGGGCCGAGCGATAGAGTTCTCCCGCGCGCACCTCGTTGAAATTGTTGTTGAGCACGACGTCTGCCGCATAGCCGCCGACGGCGGTCAGCGCCAGCAATCCAAGCCCCGCAATGCCATAGAGCCAGTTTCTGCTCATGGGCGCGCAAGCCCGCGGCCAACATGCCACACGGAACGGTGTGTAATGTGAAGAGAAAACATGGCCATGACGCAACTCGGTCCCGAGGCGCGTCGGATGAGGAGATTCCGATCCTGCGCCGCAGAATGTCCCTAAGTTGCGAGAATTAGAGGCAAATTAGAGCGGCGACGGCGGGCGGTTGGCCAGTGGCATGCGCAGCTCCGCGATGAGGCCCGTCCGATCCTGCCGATTGCGCAGAATGAGGGTCATCCCGTGCCGTTCGGCGATGGAACGGGCAATGGCAAGACCGAGGCCGCTACCTTCGACCTCCTGTCCCGCTACCCGGTAGAAACGCTCGAAGACTCTCTCGATCATCGGCTCGGGAATCCCCGGCCCTTCATCCTGGATCAGCACGCGGATTGCGCCGCCGTCCTGCAGCACTCGGATATCGACCGCGCCGCCTTCCGGCGAATGACGCACGGCATTGTCGACGAGGTTCGAAATCAGGACCCTGAGTTCGCTCGGCGTCGTTTCGACGGGAGGGAGTTCGTCTGCTTCCAGCTTCAGTCTTGTGCCACGGCTCTGGGCGAGGGGAGCGATGGCGGAAATACACTCCCGCGCGAGCATGGTGACATCGGTTGGTTCCGGCGGCGCGGGCAATGCTTCCGCGTCATAGCGGGCCAGCTTCAGGAGTTGCTGCACCAGGGAGGATGCCCTGTTGATACCCAGGTCCACCTCGTCCAGTCGTTCGCTCAGCGCGCGTGTATTGGCGATGCTGCGGACATTGCCGATCTGCAGCTTCAGCGCGGCAAGCGGCGTGCGAAGCTCATGGGCGGCATCGGAAACGAAGCGCCGCTGGCGCTCCATCGAAGCCTGCAGCCGGAAGAGAAGATCGTTGATGGCCCGGATAAAGGGCGCCAGCTCGCGCGGCACATCCTCGAGCGCGATAGGCTCCCTGCTGGTGACCTGCCGCCGGGCGACGTCGCCGGCCAGCCTGTCCAGGCGGCGGCTGAGGCGATCGACCACTAGGCCGAGCAGGAGCCAGGACAGCGGGATGAGGATGACGATTGGTACTGCCGTCCGCATGGCGGCGTAATTGGCGAGTTCGTGGCGCACGTCAAGGCGTTGAGAAACCTGGACGGTGCGCTGAGGATCGACGTCGGCATAGGTTCTCCAGCCCCTGCTGGGCATGTCCACGTCCATGAAACCCGTCTCCGCCCTTCGAGGAATTTCGATCGCAGGGTTGGAGGAGCGGGGTGCCATGTCCCCCGGGAACCAGATCTGAACGAGGTAATTCTCCTCATTCTCATAGGAAGGACTGTTGGGACTGGGGAGAACCTCGCGTGGAGGGTTCTGGCCGATGTAGTGGGCAATCTGGCGCAACTGGTTGTCGAGCAGGATGTCCGTCTGGCGCGCGGCCAGCACATAGGAAGTGACCGTGGTGACGATGCCGATCAGCAGCAGCAGCAGCGAGAGCCATATGAACGCCGTGCGGCGCAGCGATATCATCGCGCTGCCTTGTCGATCATCCAGCCTACGCCCCGCATGTTAAGTATGATGTCCTTGCCGAATTTGCGACGAATATAATGGATCAGCACGTCGATCGCATTGCTCTCGACTTCCTCTCCCCAGCCATAGAGCTGTTCCTCCAGCTGCGCCCGCGAAAAGACGGCGCCCGGCCGCTCCATGAGGGTCCGCACGAGAGCGAATTCCTTGGCCGGCAGGACATGGCTGACATCCCGGTACGTCATCCGGTGGCTGTTGAGATCCAGCGTGATCTCACCATTCTTGAGATCGGATACCGCCCGTCCTCCATGACGCCGGCGCATCACGGCCCGCATGCGGGCCAGCAGCTCTCGCATCTCGAAAGGTTTCACGAGATAGTCGTCGGCCCCGAGGTCCAGACCATCGACACGCCCGTCCAGATCGTCGCGCGCCGAAATGATCACGGCAGGCACTTCCTCTCCCCGACTGCGAAGGTTGCGCAGGAGGTCGAAGCCGCTGCGCCCGGGCAAGCCGATGTCGAGCAGGACGAGCGCGTAGTTGTGCGTGGCAAGGGCATGTTCTGCGTCATTGGCGTTCCGGACCCAGTCAGGCGTCATCGCCTCGTCCGCCAAGGCCGTATGCAGGGCTTTACCGATCATCGGATCGTCTTCGACGATCAGGACACGCATCGAACTTGTCTTCCTCCCAGTGGTGCTGGAATAATCCTCCCGCACCCTAGAGGGTGAGAATTAGATCAGAATGAGGATTTCTCGTCCGCTAAGACAATCCGGTCAAGCCCGAAAACCCACTCTCGCCACGCTCCTAAGGCACCCCTAAGTCAGCTCGAGTATGAAAACAGGGCACTGCAGGAGCGCTCGCATGGAACCGGGACGTGAAACGATCAGATCTGTGGCCTTCGCCATTGGCCTTGTTGGCCTGGCACTGAGCATCGGCCTCTTCCTCGCCGATTTGCGGTCCATGCATCTCGCCATGGCCTTGCGCGTGCTGGCGCCAGCAATTCTTCAGGCCTTCGCCCTCTTCCTTTTTCGTGAGAGCTTCTCGCTCAAGCGCCCGGCTGCCGACAAGCCTGCGGCCGGCTCCGCTCATCTGCCCCGCGTCGGATAAACGGGCAGGGCCGCCGTCATCCCTTCACATAGGTCCCAGGCGCGTCGCCGAGTGGCTTGCGGCGCCCGCCGGGCGCGCGTTTGCCGGCAGGCACTTCCTCCGATGCCTGGTTCTTCAGCCAGGTCAGCCAGTCGGGCCACCAGGAACCGGGATGCTCGGTGGCTCCCGCCAGCCAGTCCTCGTAGGAGCCTGCCGGTTCGCCGCCGAGCCAGTACTGGTACTTCTTGCGGGCGGGGGGATTGATCACGCCGGCGATATGTCCCGAGCCTGAGAGCACGTAGCGTACCGGGCCACCGAAGGCCTGCGCGCCGATGAAGACCGAATTGGGAGGCGCGATATGGTCCTCCCGCGTGGCGAGTTCGTAGATCGGTATCTTCACTTTCCCGAGGTCGAGCCTCTCGTCTCCCACCACCATGCGGCCGTGGGTCAGGTTGTTGTCGAGATAGCAGTTGCGCAGGTAGAAGGAGTGGTTCTTCTGCGGCATCCGCGTGGCATCGGCGTTCCAGTAGAGCAGGTCGAACGGAGTCGGCTGCTTGCCGCGGACATAATTGTTCACGAGATAAGGCCAGATCAACTCCTGGCTGCGCAGCATGTTAAAGGCTGCGGCCATCTTAGCGCCGGGGAAATAGCCATGCTCGTCCATCTGCTTCTCGATGGACTGGATATGGTCCTCGTCCGCGAACACCTTGAGATCGCCGGCATTCTCGAAATCGACCTGGGTGGCGAAGAGGGTGGCCGAGGCGATGCGTGTGTCGCCCTTGGCTGCCATCCAGGCGAGGGTCACCGACAGGAGCGTACCTCCGACGCAATAGCCGATGGCGGAAACTTCCTTCTCGCCGGTGATCTTGCCGATCTCGTCGAGCGCGGCGAGGGGGCCTTCCTTCATGTATTCGTAGAAGCCCTTCTCGCGCTGCCGCTCATCCGGATTGACCCAGGAGATCACGAAGACCGTCAGTCCCTGGTCCACGCACCACTTGATGAAGCTCTTCTCGGGCGTAAGGTCGAGCACATAGAACTTGTTGATCCAGGGCGGGCAGATCAGCAGGGGACGCTTCAACACATTCTCGGTGGTCGGCGTATATTGCAGCAACTCCATCGTCGCATTGCGATAGACGATCTTGCCGGGCGTGGTCGCCAGGTTGATCCCCACCTCGAACTTCGATGTATCGGACTGGCGGATCCTGAGGTCCCCGCCGCCGGCGTCGATGTCCTCCTTGAGCATATGGAGGCCACGCACCAGGTTTTCGCCGTTCTCCGCCAGCGTATCGCGGATCAGGGCGGGATTGGTGGCTATGAAATTGCTCGGGGAGAGCGCCGCGGAAACCTGGCGGACGTAGAAATCGGCCTTGTGGCGCAGATGAGGCTCGAGCCCGTCGGCCTCCTTCACGAGTTTATCGGCCCAGCGCGAGGTGATGAGATAAGCCTGCTTGAGCAGGTCGAAATACTGGTTGTCGGTCCATTCGGGATCGCGGAAGCGGGAATCTCTGGGATCGGGCTCGGCGGCGGGCTTGGTTTCCTCGCCTGTCATGCGCTGCAAGGCGGAGGCCCATAGCGACATGAAGCCGGTGGCGAGGCTCGCTTGCGCCTCCAGTGTGCGCTGGGGGTCGGACAGCCAATATTCGGCGAGGTGACCGAGGGTGTTCACCGCATCGGTCACTTCCTCGGCGAAGTCATTCTTGACTCTTCCGTCTTCGCGAGGCCGCAGATAGGCCGCGAGGGCCTTGCCGCCTTCCTCCACGGCTCTGCCCATGTTGCGCGCAAGCGATTCTATATCGACCGGTCCCAGTGTCGCGGCACTGTCTGAAGGATGGTGCTGGCCTGTTGGCTTATCGTTTTTCATCGGCGCCTATTAGAGCATGTTTTGGCATGGTGGAAATGCCTCTGTGAACCATGGTTTCGAAATGCTCGATTTCCACTATTTGCCGGACGCTCCCGCATCATATAATCCGAACAAGAAAATTGTGAGATGCTTATGCGGTTCCTTGTTGTCGTCACCGCCGCCGTGGCGGCCCTCGCTCTCTCCGGTTGTGCCAGCGATACCAAGCAGGCCGCCCACTCGCTTGGCCTGACGTCGGGGCCCTTGCCCTCGCCGCAGCCATTCGTGGTCGAATCGCGCGCGGCGCAGACGCCGGTGTACCCGGCCGTCGGCGTTACGCCGCCGCCGCGCAGCGACCACGTCCTCAACCAGGATCAGCGCAAGGCTCTGGAGGCGAGCCTCCTGGCGACGCCGGGCCGCCAGCCCTCGCCATCAGAAACCGCGCAGAGCGGCAAGAAGAAGCGCAAGCCCGTCTTGACGCGCCAGGGTCAGAGCTTCCATCTGCCGAAATAGCAGATTTTTTGGCATTTCTTTTGCCATCATTAACGTAGATGCTTTAGAGGTGCTGCCCCCGAAACCCCGAAAGCGCTGTCGCGCGCGAAAGCACTGCTATGTCCGACTTCTATTCAACCCGACGTTTGCCGCCCTATGTCTTCGAGCAGGTCAACCGGGTGAAGGCAGCAGCACGTGCACAGGGGGCCGACATCATCGATCTCGGCATGGGCAACCCTGATCTGCCGACACCGAAATTCATTACCGACAAGCTGATCGAGACGGCGCAGAAGCCGCGCACCAATCGCTATTCGGCCTCGAAGGGGATCCCGGGCCTGCGCAAGGCCCAGGCGAACTATTACGCCCGCCGCTTCGGCGTGAAGCTCGATCCGGATCGCCAGGTGGTCGCGACACTCGGTTCCAAGGAAGGCTTCGCCAATATGGCGCAGGCCATTACCGCGCCGGGCGATGTCGTGCTCTGCCCCAATCCGTCCTATCCGATCCACGCATTCGGCTTCCTTATGGCGGGCGGCGTGATCCGTTCGGTCCCGGCGGAACCCGACGAGGAGTTCTTCCGCTCGGCGGAGCGTGCGGTGAAGCATTCGATCCCGAAGCCCATCGCGGTTATCGTCTCCTATCCGGCCAATCCGACGGCCTGCGTCGCAAGCCTCGACTTCTACCGGGATCTCGTCGCCTTCGCGAAGGCGCACGATCTGTTCGTGCTGTCCGATCTTGCCTATTCCGAAATCTACTTCGGCAGCGAGCCGACGCCTTCCGTGCTGCAGATACCCGGCGCCATGGACGTGGCGGTGGAGTTCACCACGCTGTCCAAGACCTTTTCGATGGCGGGCTGGCGCATGGGCTTCGCAGTCGGCAATGAACGGCTTTGCGCGGCGCTCGCCCGCGTGAAGTCCTATCTCGACTACGGCGCCTTCACACCGATCCAGGTCGCCGCGGCGGCGGCGCTGAACGGCCCGGAGGACTGCATCGTCGAGATGCGCGAAACCTACCGCAAGCGCCGCGATGCGCTGGTCGAGAGCTTCGGCCGTGCAGGCTGGGACGTGCCGACGCCGCCCGCGTCCATGTTTGCCTGGGCTCCGATCCCGCCCCGGTTCAAGGATCTCGGCTCGGTGGAATTCTCCAAGCTCCTCATCGAGAAGGCCTCTGTCGCGGTGGCACCCGGCATCGGATTCGGCGAGCACGGCGATGATTTCGTCCGCATCGCTTTTGTCGAAAACGAGCAGCGTATCCGCCAGGCCGCGCGCAACATCCGTAAGTTCATGGATGGGGCGGACCAGACCCTCCATAACGTGCTGCCTCTGTCGAAGAGCGCTTAGACCCCGGAAGATGTTCGCCCCTGCCGGTCTGTGGGCCGGTGGGGACTTCGTCGACCGGCTGTGGTGCCGCGAACGTGTCGATCTGGAGGTCGGTGCGCCTCCTTGTCATATCGCGCACCGAAAAATTGCATGGCTGTCAGGCAACAAAAAGACAACTGACCGTCTTCCGCTTGTCGATTCCAAATGGTAAACGATCGCGCCAACCAAGTTCGGGCAGCCTGGGCGACTTGCATCCAGAGCCGATCTTATTCCCGCATTTCATGACCTGAGAGTTGGCAATGGCACGCATCGTTGATTCATCGCTTTTTCCCGAAGCGCTCACCTTTGACGATGTGCTGCTCACCCCGGGACATTCCGAGGTGTTGCCGGCCCAGGCAGATATCCGCTCGCGCGTCACCCGGTCGATCTCCGTCAATCTGCCGCTGCTGGCCTCGGCCATGGACACGGTCACCGAGGCCAACATGGCCATCGCCATGGCGCAAAACGGTGGCATCGGGGTCATCCACCGCAACCTCACGCCTGAGGAGCAGGCCGAGCAGGTTCGCCAGGTCAAGCGCTTCGAGAGCGGCATGGTGGTGAACCCGATCACCATAGCTCCGAGCGCCACGCTTGCCGACGCCCTGGCGCTGATGAAGCGCCACAGGATCTCCGGCATTCCGGTCGTCACAGGCGCTGCTCCGGGCATACCCGGCATTCTGGTTGGAATTGTCACCAATCGGGACGTGCGCTTCGCCGACAAGCTCGACCAGCCGGTGGCCGAGTTGATGACCAAGGAACGCCTCGTCACCGTCAAGGCCGGCGTGCCCCAGGAGGAAGCCAAGCGCCTCCTGCATCAGTTCCGCATCGAGAAGCTCCTGGTCGTCGATGACGACTATCGCTGCGTTGGCCTGATGACCGTGAAGGACATCGAAAAGGCCACGCTCCATCCGAATGCCTGCAAGGACGAGCAGGGGCGCCTTCGCGTCGCCGCCGCCTCCACCGTCGGCGATGGCGGCTTCAGCCGCTCCGAGATGCTTATGGATGCGGGCGTCGACATGATCGTGGTCGACACGGCCCATGGCCACTCCCAGAAGGTTCTCGACGCGGTGGCTCGCATCAAGCGCCAGTCCAATTCCGTGCAGGTGGTGGCCGGCAATGTCGCCACGGCCGAGGGAGCCCGGGCGCTGATCGGCGCGGGCGCCGACTCCATCAAGGTCGGCATCGGTCCAGGTTCGATCTGCACCACGCGTATCGTCGCTGGTGTCGGCGTGCCGCAACTCACCGCCATCATCGATGCGGCCAATGCCGCCCGCGAGCATGATGTGCCCGTCATCGCGGACGGCGGGATCAAGACCTCCGGGGATTTCGCCAAGGCGCTGGCGGCGGGCGCATCCGTCGCCATGGTCGGCTCGATGCTGGCCGGCACCGACGAGACGCCCGGCGAGGTCTATCTCTACCAGGGCCGTTCCTACAAATCCTATCGCGGTATGGGTTCGATCGGCGCCATGTCCGCCGGCTCGGCCGACCGTTACTTCCAGGCCGACATCAAGGATTCGATGAAGCTGGTGCCGGAGGGCATTGAAGGACAGGTCGCCTACAAGGGGCCTGTTTCGGCGGTGCTTCATCAGCTTGCGGGGGGGCTGCGTGCCTCCATGGGCTATGTCGGGGCCGAGACGATCGAGGAGTTCCAGGAGCGTGCCCGCTTCGTGCGGATCACGGGATCGGGCCTGCGCGAGAGCCATGTGCACGACGTAACCATCACGCGCGAAAGTCCGAACTATCCGGGCCGGACGTAACCTCGGGATCGCAGGCCTATCCCTGCCTGCCTCCTCCCTTTTCTCATAAGTTCGTGTTTCCAGGCGCAGGCAGGGATAGGCCTGCGATCCCAGGAGATGCGATCCCAGGACGTTCCGTTGACCCCCGCAGCCCGCCTTTCCGCCGCCATCGAGATCCTGGCCGACGTTGAGAGCCGCCGTCGTCCGGCCGCCGACGCCTTGAAGGATTGGGGCCTTTCGCATCGGTTCGCCGGCTCGGGCGATCGCGCTGCCCTGGCGGGCCTGGTCTACGATGCCCTGCGCCGTCGCGCCTCCTCGCGGTGGCTGATGGAGGCGGAAACGCCGCGTGCCACGCTGGTCGGCATGCTGGCGCTGCAGCGTGGCGAGACCGTGGAGAGCCTTGCCGGTCTTTTCAACGGGGAACGCTTTGCCCCTGAGCCGTTGACGGTCGAGGAGCGGCGCGCCGTTGCCGTCCGCCAGCTTGCGGATGCCCCACAGGAGATCCAGGCGGACGTACCGGCCTGGCTCTGGAGTTCCTTCGAGGGCGCCTTCGGCGCCGACGCCGTCGAGGAGGGCAGGGCACTGGCCGAACGGGCGCCGGTCGATCTGCGGGTGAACACCCTCAAGGCTTCGCGCGAGAAGCTGCTCGCCGAGCTGGAGCCGCTGCACGCCGCAGCTACGCCGCTCTCGGCCTGGGGCGTAAGGGTACCGCTTGGACCGGATGGCCGCAGTCCCGCCATCCAGGCCGAGGAGAGCTTCCAGAAGGGCTGGTTCGAGATCCAGGACGAGGGGTCGCAACTCGCTGGCATGATAGCGGCCGCGAAGCCCGGCGAACAGGTGCTCGACCTCTGCGCGGGTGGCGGCGGCAAGACGCTGGAGTTCGCCGCGGCGATGGAGAACAAGGGGCAGATCTTTGCCACCGACAGCGACAAGCGCCGCCTAGCGCCGATCCACGAACGGCTGAACCGGGCGGGGGCACGCAATGTCCAGGTGCGCACGCCCCGCGGCGCCTTGCCGGTAGACGATCTCGCCGGCCGCATGGATCTGGTGCTGGTGGATGCTCCCTGTTCCGGTTCCGGCACCTGGCGCCGCAACCCCGATGCCAAGTGGCGGCTGCGCCCCTCCAGTCTTGGAGACCGGCAGAAGGATCAGGCAACCGTATTGAAGGCGGGCGCTGCGGCGGTGAAATCCGGCGGACGGCTCGTGTTCGTCACCTGTTCGGTGCTGCCTGAGGAGAACGACGCCTCGGTGAAGGCTTTTTTGGCTGACCATCCCGATTTTTCGGCGGCTCCCCTGCAAGCCCTCGCGAAAGCCGCAGGTCTCGCGGCCTTCGCGCGTTTCGCCTCATCGGGCGGCACGGGTCTCCAGCTCTCTCCCCATCGTTCCGGCACGGATGGCTTCTTCGTCGCGGTGCTGCACAGGGCCTGACTCCCTGTCGGGCGGACATGCTGTACGGAAAGAACCGGTCACGATGCTCGCGCGGCCCGCAATCGGCGTTTCCGGGGCAGGATATTGCAGAATTGCCCGGCATGTTATTTTGATTGGCTCGTGTCATTGCTGATATGCAAGAAAATCGGCGTGCTTCGGTTGCATCCGCGGCCTCGGTCGACTACCTCGCTCCCATGACACACAGCGCCATCCTCATCATCGATTTCGGCTCCCAGGTCACCCGGCTTATCGCACGCCGCGTGCGGGAAGTCGGTGTCTATTGCGAGATCCATCCGTTCCAGTCGGCTGCAGAGGCTTTCCAGAAATTGCAGCCCAAAGGCGTGATATTCTCAGGCGGCCCGGACTCGGTCACTCGGCCCGGCAGTCCGCGGGCGCCGCAGGCGGTGTTCGACTCCGGCGTGCCGATCCTCGCCATCTGCTACGGCCAGCAAACCCTGGCGACACAGCTTGGGGGCAAGGTCGAGGGAGGCCACGCCGCCGAATTCGGCCGTGCCGATGTCGAGATCAGGGAAGCGAGCCCGCTTTTCGAAGGTTTCTGGGAGCCCGGCAAGCGCTATCCGGTGTGGATGAGCCACGGAGACCGCGTGACCGAGTTGCCTGACGGCTTCAAGGTGGTGGGCACTTCGGAGAATGCCCCGTTCGCCATCGCTGTGAACGAGGCGCGCCGATACTACACCACGATGTTCCATCCCGAGGTGGTGCATACACCTGATGGAGGCAGGCTGCTCCGGAACTTCGTGCAGAAGATCGTGGGCATCGAGCCCGATTGGACGATGTCGGCCTATCGTGCCGAGATGGTGGAGAAGATCCGCCGCCAGGTCGGCGCGGGCAAGGTGATCTGCGGTCTGTCGGGCGGCGTCGATTCTTCCGTCGCCGCGGTGCTGATCCATGAGGCGATCGGCGACCAGCTGACCTGCGTCTTCGTCGACCACGGCCTGATGCGGGCCGGCGAGGCGGAACAGGTCGTCGGCCTCTTCCGGGATCACTACAACATCCCGCTCGTACACGTTGACGCATCTGATCTTTTTCTTGGTCAGCTTGCGGGCGTGACCGATCCCGAGGTCAAGCGCAAGACCATCGGCCGCCTGTTCATCGAGGTGTTCGAGGCCGAGGCCAGGAAGATCGGCGGCGCCGAATTCCTGGCCCAGGGCACGCTCTATCCCGACGTGATCGAGAGCGTCTCCTTCTCCGGCGGCCCGTCGGTGACGATCAAGTCGCACCACAATGTCGGTGGCCTGCCGGAACGCATGAACATGAAGCTGGTGGAGCCGTTGCGCGAGCTCTTCAAGGACGAGGTGCGCGCGCTCGGCCGTGAACTCGGTCTCACGGAAGCCTTCGTGGGACGCCACCCGTTCCCCGGTCCGGGCCTCGCCATCCGGATTCCCGGCGAGATCACCCGCGAGAAACTCGATACCCTGCGCGCCGCCGACGCGATCTATCTCGACGAGATCCGCAAGGCGGGCCTCTACGACAAGATCTGGCAGGCCTTCGCCGTGCTGCTCCCCGTGCGCACGGTCGGCGTGATGGGCGACGGCCGCACCTATGACAGCGTCTGCGGGTTGCGCGCCGTGACCTCGGTCGACGGCATGACGGCAGACTTCTTCCCCTTCGACATGAACTTCCTCGGCAGGGCCGCGACCCGCATCATCAACGAGGTGAAGGGCATCAACCGTGTAGTGTACGACGTTACGAGCAAGCCGCCTGGGACAATCGAGTGGGAATGATGGGAATACGGTGGAGTGGTAGGAGGCAGCAGAGGACGCCCGGGCCGCACGGGCATCGATAGTAGTCGATGGATCCTCGGCGTTCCGCAGATCTGCCGCTCCGTCGGGCGTCTTCCCGCTCTTCCAGCAGCGTCCATACGCCTTCGGTTACTGCTCCTTCTTGAACAAATCCTGGAAAATGAGCTGGCCCCAAGTGCGGCCGCGAGAATGAACCAGCGCGCCGCCCTCGTTGAGCTTTCCCAGCTTGACGGGTGCGAACCCGAGTTGTTTGGCCAGGGCCGCCACGGGAGCGGTCGCGTCCTCGTCATCGCTCGACAGAAAGACGACGCGGTGGCCGCCCTCGACGATCGGATCGGCAGCCAGGGTGGCCGCAATCAGGTGATTGAAACCTTTCACGAACTTGGCGCCGGTGAACGCCTTCGCCACGAAAGCGGAGGAAGGGAGGCCGTCCAGTTCTTCAGGGGGAACTCCAAACGCGTTCATCGCGTCGATGACCGTCTTGCCTTTCCAATTCGGCAGGGCCTTCGCAACCTCGCGATGTTCTCCGAACGGGACCGCCAAGATGATTGTGCCGGCCTCGAGTGCATCCGGCAGCGACTCGGCGACGACCGTGGGTCCAATCGCCCGAGCCTGCGGCGCCAACGCGTCGGGAGACCGGCGACTCGCGATGGCCACCTTGATGTTCTGGCGGGCGAAGGCCTGGGCGAGAGCCTGGCCTACCGCACCAAATCCTACAATCGCATAGCTCATGATAGTTTCTCCGATCCGTGTTGATATTGATTCCCCTGCCTTCAAGGGCGCCGGGGTATCCGTTTCGCTGCATGATGACCTTCGCGAGAATCTTCGGGGCGCTACCTCAAGCGACGCGCGTCATCGGTTCGAATTCCCGACTTGGCGCGTCTACGTCCGGCCGTTAGTGATTTTCGTGCGGCTGTGCGGTCAATCACTTCCCGCGATCTGTCGCGATGTCAGATGGCCGAGAAGCCGCCGTCGACAGACAACTCCACCCCGTTCACGAAGCTGGAATCGTCCGAAGCAAGAAACACCGCGACTGCCGCAATTTCCTCGGGACGCCCCATCTTCCCCCGCGGGATCAGGCATTCAAACATCTGCTTCGCCTCCTCGGTGAGAACCTGGTCCTGCATCGGTGTGGCGATCGGCCCCGGGCTCAGCACGTTCACCCGGATATTCCTGCCCTTCAGTTCGTTGAGCCAGGTGCGTGCAAATGAGCGCAACGCCGCCTTGCTCGCTGAATACACACCGTAACCCGGAAAACCCTTCACCGAAGCGACCGACCCGGTCATGAAGATCGATCCGCCATCGTTGAACAGCGGCAATGCCTTCTGGACCGCAAACAGTGTGCCCCGCGTATTCAGGCCGAAGGCCGCATCGAAATGCTGCTCGGTAATCTCGCCCAGCGGGACTGCCTCGCCTGTGCCGGCACTCGCGTACAGGACGTCGATCTTACCCTTGTCCCGCTTGACTGTGTCGAACAGGCGGTCGAGATTGGCCGCGTCGCCGCGCACGCCGGTCACGTTCCTGCCAATCAGCTTGGCAGCCTCGTCGAGCGCCTCCTGCCGCCGGCCCGTGATGAAGACATAGGCGCCTTCTTCGACGAACCGCTTGGCGCTCGCCAGCGCCATGCCGCTTGATCCACCCGTGATGACTGCAACCTTGCCCTCGAGCTTTCCCATGACTCGTCCTTTCGTGGTGTCGGATAGCATCGCTGGTCCCATTGGCGACACGATGCTTCCTCGAGGCTTCTCTTTGCCTCGTCCGGGGAGGTTCCCGGGAACCTCGAGATGGGTCCGTGGGCATCCGGTGTGGAGTGCGGAAGCGCGCATAGGGGTGGTGCGAAATCGATCCGGCTGGAGGGCTGGCGCTTGTGCGACGATCGGTGTCGGTCGTTTGAAAATGGGCTGCACCCGTCGGCATAGGCTATGGTGACTGCCCGTATCACCGACATAGGAGATGCCGGTCGACATGTCTTATACGAGCTTTGGAAGGGGCACGCGCGGTGCCGGTTCGCACCATGATCGATTGGGATGACGTTCGCTACTTTCTTGCCGTCGCGCGCGGAGGCTCGGTCCGGGCCGCCGCCGCGCTCCTCGGCGTGAACCACTCGACCGTGCTGCGACGCGTTGCCCAGCTCGAGAAACGCCTCGGGGCGCACATGTTCGAGAAGCTGCCTTCGGGCTACCGACTGACGGCTGCCGGTGAGGAAGTCGTCGAGCTCGCGCACCAGATGGAAGCATCGTCGCACCTGTTGGAAACGCGTGTTTTCGGTCGCGACCAGAGCGTGCGCGGGCTTCTGCGGGTAACGCTGGCGCCGACCATCGCGACACACCTGCTCATGCCGGACTTCGCCGATTTCGCGCGTCTGCATCCAGACATCGAGATGGAAATCCTGTCGTCCGGCGAGCTGGTAAATCTGACCAACCGAGAGGCCGACGTCGCGATCCGCGTCGTCTACGATCGCAAGACCCTGCCGCTCAATCTTCATGGCCTGAAGGGGCCTGAGCTGTTCGGTGGCGTCTACATATCCCGAGATCGACTAGCCGCGTGGGGTGCGGGTGCGCCTGATCCCATCCGGTGGATCGTCATAAGCATTCATGGAATCCCGGACTGGGCCCACGAGGGTGAAGTTCGCACCACGGGGGTTCCGTTCAGGACCACGGACGGCGAGGCGCAGATCGCTGCGGTACGGCAAGGGCTCGGGATCACGACACTGCCGTGCTTCGTAGGCGATGCCGACCCCCTGCTGGTGAGGGTGCCGGGCACCGACCTGCACATGTACGGAACGCTCTGGCTTCTCACCCAGGGGGAAACACGCAAGACGGAGCGCGTGCGACTCTTCACCGAGTTCATATCCCGCAGGCTGGCCGCGTACGCTCCGCTTCTCGCGGGGCTGTCCATATCGCGTGACTGACCCCTGGCAGGTCGCCGGTGACGTTTGCCGCCTCGCGAGAACTGCGTTGATATTCTGATGTTTGTATTCGATCGAGCCAGGAGGACGGCTGGTCACTGCCTGCACGGGGCGGTTGTGCTCGGCCTTATCGTAGGGCTGCCCAGCGATGTCGTTGGCGAGCATCGCGAAACAATCCGCCACGATCGCGTGGTTCTGCGCGTCGGACCCATCACCGACCATGGCCGCTACCGAGCAGGCCGCCCAAGCTGAAGAAGGCTTGGATCATGCCATCAACTGCGTCGGCACGCCGAGCGCTGGACCGGCCGCGGCCAGCCGCTGGTCCAGCGTATGCACCGTGGCGCCATGCTCTGCGGCGATCGCAAGGTGCAACGCGTCCCCCGCACGAAGCCCGAGTGCATACTGATCGACAAACCTCGCGGCTGCCCGGAACTGCCCGCCCGTCACGCCGAGCACGGTGAAGCTCTCGGCGACGAGCTTGTTGAACATGGCGAGCGCCGCCGCGCGCTGTTCTAGGGCAATCTGCCCGGTCCGCAGCCTGATCGCCATGGCCGAGGACATCTCGGTGACGGTCCAATCGCTGATCAGAAGTTGCTCCGGGTCCTGCTCCGCCAGCCAGGCCTGGACACGCGGCGTCATCGTTTCGTTGGAGAGAGCCGCGACGATCAACGACGTGTCGAGATAGGGCATCAGTAGCGATCGCCATCCCGCATCGACCGCACGAGATCAGCGGCGCTCTGGGACTGGGGCGCCATCGCAGCCGTCAGCGATTGGAGCAGTGCGGCATCGATCGGCTTGCGCGGCTTGACCACAGAGATGAGCCGGGCAACCGGCTTGCCGCGCCGGGTGATGTCGATCGAGTCACCTGCTTCGACCCGATCGACCAGCTCGCTCAGATGGGCTTTGGCATCTGCCAGATTGATCGCATCCATGTCGCTTTCCTGACTATGTAGATGGTCATATAGCGCGTAAGACCCAGGAATTCCAGCATTACATCTCCACGCGTTCCTCCTTTGAAGAGGGAGGCGGCCACGAGCCATCCAGATTGAAGGTCTGAGCCTTCGGGGTTGCTATCGCACAGGGCGCGCCGCTCGCAGGTATACTCGTTCGGCTATTCGCGCATCGCGTTCCGCCGTGAGAACAGGTTCTGAGGGGGACACGACACGCGAGGGCTAGTTCACGGCAACCTTGCCCCGCCTTGCCAGGTAGATGATCTGGGCGATCAGTCCGACGACGAGAATAGCCAGCAGCCCTCCCTGGGCGCCGAGAAGCAGGGGCGATTTCAGGTCAGTCACCAGGGGATGGCCGTCGGGAACACGACGCAGGATTTCGGTAACGGTCGGCAGCATCAAAAGAAACGCACTCAGGCTCAGACAGATGGTTTCGATGTATCTGACGACGCGCCCCGGACCCAGAATGCGTTCGATCCCGTACCCTGCGAGCAGGATGAGGATCGTCACGGCGCCGATGCCGTAGCTGACCGGCTCATGTGCAACAAGGAACACCGTTGTGGCGCCGATAAGCATGGAAACGAAATAGACGGAGCCCGGCAGGGAGCGGGGAACGATGCGACCATGCCGGGCAAACATGTAGAGAGCGACGGGAATAGCCGGCAGGCTGCCGATCGTATGGATCCAGCCGAGTGGAGAAATTCCGAACATAGCAAGGTGCCTTTTTATCTGACGGGAGTGGAGAGGGCGGGCAGCGGATCGCGGCCCGCTATCGTTCAAGAGTGACAGATTCTGCCTACTAGTCGGTAGGCTTTCGAGTTGTGCCTCTGCATTCGTGACGAAGCTGCGATTTCAGGCGGCGATGCGCTCCAACAGGGGATGGACCACCGTGCCAAAAGCCGTGGCGTCGCCATAGGCGCGCGCTGAGAGCATCGCGCCGTGCACGGTGGCCATGAACAGTTCGGCATTTTCCCTGGCCGTCCCGGTGAGGGAGAGGCGCCCTTGGGCGGCGCCACGCTCCAAGACAGAGGTAAGCCAGGCCGAGAGCCTCCGAAAATGCCCGCGTACTTCAAGAGCAACCGCCTCTGGAAGAACCTGGATCTCACCGGCGAGCAAGGCGCAGACACAGAAGGGATGAGACGCGTCGGCGATGCAGCCCTCCCAATAGCCGACATACGCACGAAGCTGGCCAACAGGATCCGCGATATTCCGTTCCAGTTCGGTGATCCCGGCCTCAGCCTCCGCCCGGTACTGTACCACCAGTGCGCGGACGAGTTCCGACTTGCTTGGAAAGTGATGGTGAATGCTCGCCTTGCGAATGCCGACCACATCGGAGATATCGGCATAGCTGAAACTGTTGTAGCCGCCTCTCACGATCAGGGAGCGTGCGCAGCGAAGAATGTCGTCAGCCATGGTCGATAGATTGCTCATGATATATGTCTACCTACTAGTAGGGTGTTTGTCAAGGATTGCCTTGGCACTGCGAGTCCACTGTTGAACGGCTATCGAATGCGGGAGCTGTCAAAGAGATGGCGTAAATGCCACTGAAATTGTCATTTACGACCATAGCGCCTCCATGCCTCGCCCTCTACAAGGCTGCCGCGTCCCCGCCGTGTCTGCCCGAGAGCAGGACCCTGTAACGGAGCGGGACAGCGTCGACGGCGACGACATTTCAAGAGGTCACCCATGGGTGCGCGTAGACTTTCAATCGAGGATGTGGCGGCGCTCGACCAGCCTGTCTGGTCGTCGTTGGCATCACGGCATCGAGATCTGGCCCGCGGCGGGCAATTTGCCCGGCGTTATCCTCCGGAAATTGCTCCCTTTGCGGCGATATCCGAATTCTCCACGGGCGCGATCAACGGCCTGCGCAACCTTGCGAGCGAAGGCCCGATAGCGTTGCTCGGTTCCGCGATGCTCGGGTCACTGGAGGGGCTGGAAGTGCAGTCCAGAGCGATCCTGTGCCAGATGATATCCGTGGACACCGCTCCGGGGCGCACGGACTTTGCACCGGAAATCCTCGGTGCGGACGACGTGGCGGCAATGCTCGAATTGACCGCACTCACCAAGCCTGGGCCTTTTTCTGCCCAGACCTACCTGTTGGGTCGCTACATCGGGATACGTGATGGAGACCGCTTGGTGGCGATGGCGGGGGAGCGGCTGGGTTTTCCTGGCTTCACCGAGCTGAGCGCGGTTTGCGTACATCCCGAACATCGCGGCAAGGGCTACGCGCGAATCTTGCTCCACACCCTGATGAGGGAAATCTCGGCGTCCGGAGAAGTTGCGTTTCTGCATGTCCGTGACGAGAATCGGGGAGCGATCGAACTCAATGAGCGCCTAGGCTTCGTCTTACGAAGGACATTTCACCTCAGTGTCATGCGTCGCTCGGATACGGCGAACTGATCCGGCTGGGAGCGCCGTCATTCAGCGAACCGCAATGCCCGCAGAGATCGTCCTGTTAGTCATTATAATACGATAAGATCACTACTTTACCAGAATATATAATGAGCAAATATCCATCGCCATTGCAATGTGGAGAATGCTCATGCGTGTGTTCGTTACCGGCGCGACGGGGTTCATCGGTTCGGCCGTGGTCAGGGAATTGATCGGGGCGGGCCATCAGGTCGCCGGCCTCGCCCGGTCCGAGGCCAAGGCGGCGCCACTGGCTGCCGCCGGCGCCGAGGTCGAGTTCGGTTCACTTGAAAACCTGGAAGGCCTCCGGCTCGCGGCCTCTCGGTCCGATGGCGTCATTCACCTGGCCTTCAACCATGATTTCTCCACGTTCGCGGCAAATTGCGAGGATGACCGACGCGTCATCGAGACGCTGGGCTCGGGGCTCGCCGGCTCCGGCCGTCCCCTGATCGTGACCTCCGGCACCGGAATGGCGAATACCGTACCGGGGCAGCCGGCTGTGGAGGATGGGGCGGTCGTCAGTTCGAAGATCATCCCCCGCGCCGCGTCGGAGGAGGCGGCTGCCTCCGTAGCCGCGCAAGGGGGAAATGTTTCGGTGGTGCGGCTTCCCCAGGTTCACGACACGACCAGGCAGGGCCTCGTCAGCTACGCGATCGCGATGGCCCGCGAAAAGGGCGTGTGCGCCTATGTGGGAGAAGGCCTCAACCGCTGGCCGGCCGCACATGTTCTCGACGTCGCCCGCCTCTACAGGCTGGTGCTCGAAAGGGCGGAAGCAGGAACGAAGTATCACGCGGTAGCGGAGGAAGGATTGGCCCTTCGTGACATCGCCGAGGTCATCGGCCGCCGCCTGGAACTACCGGTGAAATCCATCGCGACCGATGAAGCGGAAACCTATTTTGGCTGGCTTGCCCCGTTTGCCAGGACCGATGCGCCGGCATCGAGCGAGCAGACGCGCAGGAAACTCGGCTGGCACCCCACAGGCCGGGGACTGATTGCCGATCTCGAGCACTTGCAGGAGGCGGCTGCCTGAGGTGCGGGTATCTCGTAGGCGGGGAGGCCGGCGGGTTTTCGTCGGCCTCAAAGCCGCTGCTGGATGCGACGGGCTATGTCGAAGAGGCGGCGTTCGAGCAGGACAGGGGTCTCGCAGACATAGGTTAGCGAGCGGCTGCGCTCCTGAAAGATGCGGGTATCCCACTTGAGTTGGGTTTCGAGATCGTCGGTTTCCTTGGTGGTGGCAGCGCCTGGCGAATCCTTGGCGGCGCTGATCTGGTCGCTTTCGTCGCGGATGCGCTCGGCGAGCCGCTGCTGGCCGTGGGCATAGCGATCGATGCCGGCGAGGATGGCGTCGCGGTCGTCATTGACGAGTTCGAGCACGCCTGCGAAGACCCGAGTCAGCCGCGCGCCCTTGTCCGCGCTGGCCTGCTGCAGGAAACCGTCGAGAAGGCCGTCGACGTCGTCGAGCGGCGTTCGGCGGGAAGCCAGCTTCTGCGCGAGCGCTGCAGCGTCGAAGTCCTTGTCCCATGGTCCGGCGGACGCGATGTCTGGCCCGCTCCAGACTACGCCGGCGCTCAGCGTGCCGACCTTGCGCTGCACGCAGGGCCAATTGGGGTCGGGCTGCGTCTGGGCCATGGCGACGCCACCGGCAACCAGGGTCGCCGCCATGGCCGCTGCCAGTCGCGCGGCGGGCAGCAGGCCGTCTCTCCGCAGTCTGGCGCGGAATTGGCTCATGAAGTTTCTCCTTTGGGACCGCCGCGCCGTACCATGAGGCCGCGCGCCGGATCGTAGGCGAGGAGCGCGGCGGCAAAGAAAAGCATGGTGACGCCGGCCACCACGACAAACGCCACGGGCTCGAACTTGCCGTAAAGGGCGAAGCGGACGAGTTCCGCGGCGTGGGTGAAGGGATTGGCGAGGCAGATGACATAGAGCCCTTCGCTCGCTTCCCTCATGCGCCAGAGGGGGTAGAGCGCCGAGGAGGCGAAGAACATCGGGAAGATCACGAAGTTCATTACGCTCGCGAAATTCTCCAACTGCCGGATCAGGGAGGAAAGGAAGAGGCCGATGGAGCCGAACATCAGCCCGGACAGCACCAGGGCGGGCAAGGCATAGAGATAGCCTTCGCCCGGCACGTCCACGTCCCACCACATCGCGATGGCAAAGAAGACATAGACCTGGACGATGGAGACCAGCACACTCGCGAGCAGCTTGGCCAGCAGGAGCGACCAGCGGGGGAAGGGGCTCGTCAGCAGGACCCGCATCGAGCCTACCTCCCGGTCGTAGACCATCGAGAGCGACGATTGCATGCCGTAGAAGAGTTGGATCATCACCGCGAGCCCCGGCACCACATATGTCTCGTAGAGGACATAGGTCTCGTAAGGCGGCTGGATCGAGACGCCGAGCACATTCCGGAAGCCCGCGGCGAAGATGAACAGCCAGATCAGCGGGCGGACGAGCGCCGAAAGGAAGCGTTCCTTCTGGTTGACGAAGCGCAGCAGTTCTCGGCGCGCGATGCCGCCAAGACAGATCGCATAGCCCGAGAGGTTGAGACGGGACGGGGGGGCAACGGCTTCGGACATCAGGCGGCATCCTTCGCATCGGTCAGCCGCCGGAACGTATCCGCCAGTGTCGCCCCGCTTTGGGCCGCCAGGGCATCCGCCTTGCCGGCCGCGACGACGCGGCCAAGATGCAGCACATGGACGTCGTCGTCGGGGGCTATCTCCTCGAAGATATGGGTCGCCCAGAGGGCTGAAATGCCGTCCTCGCGCACGAGGCGCCGCACGATTGAGACGATGTCGGCGCGCGCAGCGAGATCGAGGCCTACCGTTGGCTCATCGAGGAGCAGCAGGCGGGGCGAGTGAACGAGGGCGCGGGCGATTTCGACGCGGCGCGCCTGGCCGCCCGAAAGCGTGCGAACCTTCTCGTCGATGCGATCGCCCAGCCCGGCCCTCTCCAGCAGGGCAGCGATGCGCGTGCGGATCGCCTTACCGCCGAGACCGTGCAGGGAGGCGTGATAGGCCAGGTTCTGCCGGACGGTGAGGTCCGGGTCCAGGGTGCGCGCCTGGAAGACAACACCCAGTTCAGCCAACGCTCGCGAAGGAGCCGCGCGAAGGTCGTGTCCGAGGATGCGAATCGTGCCGGTACGATTTTGGTAAAGGCGTGTGACCACCGAAAAGAGCGTGGTCTTGCCTGCGCCGTTCGGGCCGAGCAGCACCGCGAAACGCCCGCCGCCGACCTCCAGCGAAACGTCGATAAGCGCATCGCGCTGGCCGAAACGGTGGCCGACGCCGGAGACGGAGAGGGCGGGAACGCCATTCGCGAGCAAGGCAATCATTCCTGGCTGGGGCGACCGGAGGGAAGGATACACCCAACGCACTCCTGAACGAGGAAACTCACTTGCCCTTGAGCTTGGCCTTGAGGGCCAGCAGGCCTGCGAGATAGACGTCCGCGACGGCCTTGCGCGCGGCCTCGGGCTTCACCCCCTTGGGATCGAAAGTCGAGGACCATGTAATCGCGACCTTGCCCGGTTCATCATCCTCCTCGACCTTGAGGGTGGAGACGTAGTTCTCGACGGGCAGGGGGCTCTCGAGGATCTGATAGGTGTAGGACGTGTTCTGATCGTCCCACTTGACCAGCTTCTCCACGAACTTGCCGCCGTCCTTGGTGGTCAGCGTGCGCAGCTTGGAGCCGTCCTTTTCGGACAATTCGCAGGACGCGATGGCGGGATGCCAGGCCTTGATGCCGCAGAAGTCGCCGATCAGTGCCCAGGCCTGTGCCGGCGTTCCCTTCCCCTCGACCCTGTTGCTGTTCTTCTCAGCAAGGGCCTGGCCGGCGGCCAGAGTCGCAAGGGCGATGCCGCAGCAGATGGAAACATATCGCATTTCGTTTTCTCCCCGATTTCGCTGTTCGGTCTATTTAGGCGAGACCACGACACCCCAGGGCGCTTCGCCGACCGGTATGGTCTTGATCACCTTCTCGTTGGCGACGTCGATGACCGAGACGTCGTTGGAGTTGCCGTTGGTTGCGTAGAGGTATTTCTCGTCGGGCGTGAAGGCGAGCTGCCAGACACGCTGGCCGACCAGGAGATACTTCTTCACCTCCATGGTCTGCCCGTCGACGATGGCGACGCGGTTGGCCGGTCCCAGAGCGACGAAAGCCTTCTTGCCGTCGCGGGTGACGCGCACACCCACCGGTTGGATCGTCTCCTGAGTCACGGCCGGGATCTCGAACTCGATCCTCTTGAGGATCTCCCGCGTGGCGGGGTTGATCACGGTGACGGTGCCGCCGACCTCCGAACTGACCCAGACCTTGCTGTTGTCCTTGTTGAACTCGGCGAAGCGGGGGCGGGAGTCCACCAGCACGCTGTCGATGACCTGGAAGGTCTGCGTATCGATGAAATGAGCCATGTTCGTTGTTTCGGAGGTGTTGACCAGCATCTTGCCGTCAGGGCTGATGCCCATGCCCTCCGGCTCGACGCCAACCGGCACCTGCGCCAGGATCTTGTTCTGGTCGACGTCGAGAACGGTCACCTCCGCGTCGTCCTCGTTGGCGATGTAGAGCGGATTGCCCGACGGATGAAGGATGAAGAGTTCCGGATCGGGGCCGGATTGCAGGGTGCGCACGACCTTCATGGTGGACGTGTCTATGACTTCGACGCCGTCGTCGTCGCTCGCACACAGGTAGAGGAACTTGCCGTCATTGCTGATGGTGATGCCGCGCGGCCGCCGCCCGACCTCTATTGTTTCCTTCACCGTCTGGGTATCGGAATCGATCACGGTGATCGAATTGCCCTTCTCGTTCGAGACATAGACCATGTTGGCCTGCGCCGAGCCGGCAAGGCAGAGACCAGCCAGGGCGATCGTATTGGCCGAGATCGTGCGCCACATTGTTCAAACCTCCCTCGCAGCGTGGTTTCCCACGCAAGGTCACGGCAGATGACATGTCGTTTCAGGCTCGTCCGTCCCGAGCGTGTCGAGGACGGTGCGCTGGTGAAGATACCCCTGCTGGGGCGAAACCGACACGATGGACATGGGTTGGGCGATCAGCAGCGGCTGGCGTAGCTGCCTGTCCCAGGGGCGGAAACTCACAGGCACCCCCTTGAAGGCTGCAAGCTGGAATGTCGGGCCGAGCATGAATTGCGCGACCGCGGCAGGATCTGTCGATTTCGCCCTGGTTATGGCTTCTCCGACGGCCCGGACCGCCGCCCAGGCCTGGTAATCGACCGGCCGCATGGTACGCTTGGCGGTCTTGAAGAACCGGCTCTGCAACTGGGCGGATCCCCAGGCGTCCTGCGCCCTGTGCCAGGATGTGGCGATGAGTCCCTGCGTGCCTGCGATCAGCTTGGGATCCCAGGTGCGGTAGGAGACGTAGTCTCCGAAGTCGCCTTCCTCATCCGCCACCACCATGATGTCGTAGTCGACGCCACGGCTGAACACGAGCGCGTCGGAGGTGGTGATGCTGTCGCTGCGCGCCCTCGCCAGCGGGCCGAAAGTCCAGGGCTTCTCCGCAGCAATGCTAAGACCGAATTTCCGGGCCGATTTTTTCAGTGCGTCGGCATAGAGCTGGTCCGCCGGCGTGGGCCCGGTGGTGAGAAAGATCTTCGCCCAGCGTTTGGTCGCCAGGTACTGCACGAGGGCGTCGGTGATCATCGCCCTGCTCGGGGCGATATGGAACAGGTTGGCGCGGCAGTCCTCACCCCGCAGGCGATCGTCCTGCGAGGAGACGTTGAAGACGATGACATGCCGGTCCTTCACGGCATCGGCCACGGCAAGGAGTTCGTCGGCCGGCAGATCGGCGGCAATGAAATTTGCGCCCCCATCCACCAGCTTTCGGGCTGCATCGACGGGCGACTGGCCGTGGTCGAGAACCGCCTCGGCAAGGCTGTAGTGCTGTCCCGTGAAACGGCCGGTAGTATTGTCGTCGTCGATTGCGAGCCGGGCACCGGCCACGCCCTCGTCCTCCGGGAGAGGATCCAGCTCGTAGAGCGCCGGCGCCGGTGCCTTGTGAGCGATGACTCCGAGTTTCACCTCGACGGGCGTGGCTTGAGCCGCCATCGCCTCGAAACTGCCTGTGATGGGCAACGCATGGAGCCAAAGGGACAGGGCCGCGGTGGCAATCGCTTTCAAGGAGACGGCCCCCCGGCGCGTTACCATCGACATTCCTCACTCCCACCAAATTAGGCTTATTTCTTTTAATATAAGGTAGATTAGTCGCTGCTTTTGTTCTTCGTCAATCAAATATCCATAAGGAATTTATAAGCCTGCACCTCCTTGTAGAGATGAATGCAGTCATGGCAATTTATACTTGAAAACAGTGTTTGCGCTCTTTCATAGAATATTCTTATTGGGGATTTCTTATTGTGCCTGATGGAGCATTTTCCTTGCTCATGAAAAGGGGGCGGGCGGGAAGTCTTTCGCTATCCCACCGACACGGTTGTCGTCGCGTGGCGATGCTGGCCGTCATATCCCTGTTCGCGGCCACGCCTGCGGCGAGATCAGCCGGCGCGCAAGCAGGGCTGCTGATCATGCCGTTCGGATTTATCGACACCTCCGGTGAGCAACGCGACCAGAAAGCCGATCATGAAAAGCGGCTCGTTGAGATGTCGAGGCGCATCGGTACGGAACTGCAGGACAAAGGGTTGTACCGGGTGATCCAACCGACGCCGGGTATCCTGTCCTGCGACAGCCGGGACCAGGAGTGCCTGCTCTCGGAGGCGCGCAAGGCCGGCACCGATCTAATCCTCGCCGGAGCCGTCCAGAAGGCGAGCACGCTGATCTCCCAGATCTGGGTCGGAGTTTTCGACGCCAGCGACGGCAAACGTATCCTGTACCGTCAGTTGAGCTTCCGGGGCGATACCGACGAGGCCTGGCAGCATGCCGCAGATTTCCTGCTGCAGCAGATAGAAGCTGATCCGCCCCACAAACCCTGATGGAACTCATTCTCCAGTGCGCGACAGGTCGCCTGGCTTTCGCCGGGCGGCAGTGGCGCAGCAGGCCGTGCTGGGCTAGCCTGACGATGGATCCGTACGAGTTAGGAGCTTTATCTTGACCCGACTGCTTGTGAGCGTTGCCAACGATGTCGAAGCCGTGATGGCCGCGGAGCAGGGGGCCCACCTCATCGACGCCAAGGATCCATCCCGGGGTGCTCTTGGCGCGCTACCCTTGGCTGCGATAGAGGCCATTCGCCGGGCGGTTCCGCATCCGATCGAGACAAGCGCCGTGGCGGGTGACGATGAGGATATCGCCCGCCTCGTCTCCTCCGCCCTGGAAATCGCCCGCACGGGCATGTCCTTCGTCAAGCTCGGCCTAGGCAAGTCTCTGGCGCAAACCGGTCCCATCGGCAGCCTCGGCAATCGCCTGAAGGGGCAGGGGCGTTTCGTCGCCGTGCTGTTCGCCGATGAGGAGCCGCGTCCTTCACTGGTATCTGACCTGAGGCACGCCGGCTTCATCGGTGCGATGCTGGATACCAGAAATAAGCGGGCCGGACGGTTGCGCGACATTCTCGCGCCGTCGCAACTGTCGGGTTTCGTCAATGCCTGCAGGGATGAGGGGATGATGTGCGGCCTGGCGGGTTCGCTGCGGATCGACGACATTCCGGCTCTGGCGGTGCTCGGGCCGGACTATCTGGGCTTTCGGGGTGGTCTTTGCGTGTCTCGCGATCGAAGCGGCGCGCTCGACCCGAATGCGGTAAGGCAGGCAGCCGACGCACTCGCGGACTTCGTCGGTGGGGAACGAGCGGCATGATCCTGACGGTGATCAAGATCGGTGGAAGCCTGTGCGGATCGCCCCGCCTGGAGCGCCTTCTTCGGGCCATAGCGGACATCGACCATGTTCGACCAGTCATCGTGGCAGGCGGCGGGCCGTTTGCCGATGCTGTGAGGCAGGTGCAGGCCGTCATGCCTTTCGATGACGGGCTCGCTCATCGTCTTGCCCTGGATGCCATGGGGCATCTCGCCGAGGTGTTTGCGACCCGTCACGCGCGCTTCGTGACGGTGTCCATCGTTGAGGCGGTAGGGAAGGCCCATCGCGCCGGGCGCGTGCCGATCTGGCATCCGGCGGAGTTGCGGCCGGGTCATCGCGACATTCCGGAAAGCTGGTCCATCACCTCGGACAGCCTTGCGCTCTGGCTCGCCACCAGGCTCGACGCCGAACGCCTGGTGCTCGTCAAATCCGTCGATGTGTCGCCTGCGGCCGATGCTGTCGAACTGGCGCGGGCCGGTCATGTCGATGACGCCTTCCCGGGCCTCGCGGCTCGCTTCAAGGGGCAGGTCCTGGTGGCAGGTCCCGCAGCGGACGAGGATTTCATCGGCATGCTGGGGCCGGTGCGAGCATCGAGCGCAACGCCATGAAGCGCTCGGGAACGTCGCCACGCCTCGCCTGGGCGCTCACGGGTTCTGGCCACTTCTTCACCGAATGCCTGGAACTGATCCGAGAGGTTGGCGATTGCGATCTCTTCGTTACCAAGGCAGCGGCGGAAGTGATCCGCATGTATCGAAAACAGTTCGAGAATCTGCCTAGGGATGTGCGCCTGATCAAGGACACAACGGCCAGCGCCGCGCCGGTCGGCTCGTTCTACCACGGGCTGTACCACACGCTCGTGGTGGCTCCTGCGACTTCGAATACCGTTGCCAAGTGTGTTTTCGGCATTTCGGATACGCTTGCCACCAACGTCTATGCTCAGGCTGGCAAGTGCCGCATTCCTTCGATCGTCTTCGCCTGCGATACCGCCCCGGAGATGGAGACGGAAGCACCTTCCGGCATGGTCAAGGTCTATCCGCGGCGCATCGATCTTGAAAATGTCGAGCGCCTGAAGACTTTCGAGGCCACGACCGTGGTCGAAAGCTACGAAGCCCTGCGGCAAGCGCTGCTGGAGCGGTTGGCATGCGTGAAAAACTCGCCTTGATAACCGGCCATCTCGGCCGCGCGCGCCTGGAGCGGACGATGGCCGCACTGGGGTGCGAAGCCTTCGATTGGGTGATCGTCGATGCCGGAGTCAAGGTTGCCGCCTTGATGACCAATGAGATCATTCGTCGGCGCGTCAGTCTACCGGAGGGGATCACGCGCGTCCTGTTGCCGGGGCGATGCAGGGCGGATGTCGAGTCTCTCTCCCGCCACTTCGGCGTCCGCGTAGAGCGAGGCCCCGATGAGATCGCGGATCTTCCGGCCTATTTCGGCCGTGGTGCCCGGCCTCCCGATCTGTCGGGCTACGATGTCACCATCTTCGCGGAGATCGTCGATGCCTCGCAGCTCACGCCGGCGGCCATTCTGGAACGCGCGGTAAGCCTGGGTTCGAAAGGTGCCGACGTCATCGATCTTGGCGCCCTGCCCGAAACGCCGTTCCCGCACCTCGAGGAGAGCGTACGCCTGCTGAAACGGAATGGTCTGCGGGTGAGCGTGGACAGTTTCTCAACCGACGAACTGCGCAGGGGCGCCGCCGCCGGGGCGGACTTTCTCCTCAGTCTCAACGAGCACACCATCGACATCGCCTTCGAGACGAATGCGATCCCTGTTGTCGTGCCCGCGGAGCCTGGCGATCTCGCTTCGCTCCTGCGTGCCGCCAGCCGCCTTCAGGAGGTTGGCCGCCCCTTCATCGCCGATCCCGTGATCGATCCGATCCATTTCGGCTTCGCGCAGTCGCTTGCCCGCTTCGTGGAATTCAGGCGCCTCATGCCGGAGGCCGAGATGTTGATGGGGACCGGAAATCTCACGGAGCTGACCGATGCCGACAGTCTCGGCCTCACGGCCCTGCTGCTCGGCGCCTGCTCCGAACTCGCCATTCGCAACGTTCTGGTCGTACAGGTGAGCGCGCATACGAGACGTACGATAGAGGAGCATGACGCTGCCCGCCGGCTGATGTTCGCGGCGAGAAGCGATGCAGCGCTGCCGAAAGGCTATGGCAGCGCATTGCTTGCCTTGCACGACAAGCGCCCCGTCGTCAGTTCCCCGTCCCAGGTTGCCGAAAACGCGACTGCGGTGAAGGATGCGAACTTCCGTATCGAGGTCAGCGACGACGGTATCCACGCCTACAACAAGGCCGTGCATGCAACGGGCACGGAAGCGCTCGATTTCTATCCACTCCTCGGTGTTCAGGACGACGCCGGCCACGCATTCTACCTCGGTGCCGAACTGGCGAAGGCTGAGGTGGCATGGCGGCTCGGCAAACGCTATGTCCAGGATGAGCCGCTCGATTTCGGCTGCGCCGCCGAGACGGTTAAGCAGGACGCGACTGCCTTCAAGGCAGCCGGGTCGACGCGGAAAAGGGCGGGAGAGTAGACGGCATGCCACTCATCCTCGAGACAATCGTCACGACGATCAATCCCGACGGCAGCGTGCATCTCGTGCCATTCGGTCTGATCGTCGAGGGCGACGACTATATCGTCGCGCCGTTTCGGCCTTCGCCGACCATCGCCAATCTCGAGCGCCACCCTTTCCTGGCGGCGGCTGCCCCCCGCGATATTCGCGTCATTGCCGGCTGCGTCACGGGGCGGCGCGACTGGGCAACGGTAGCTTGCGACGTGATCGAGGGCGTCAGGCTGCAGGACTGCTTCGCCCATATGGAACTGGTGGTTCGGGAGGTCGCGCCGGACGAGTTGCGGCCCCGGTTCCGCTGCCGGCCAGTCCACAGCGCCATGCATGAACCCTTCCTGGGCTATAACAGGGCCCAGGCCGCCGTGCTCGAGGCGGCCATCCTGTCGACGCGTCTGCATCTTCTCACGCCCCAGAAGATCCGAAGCGAGATGGCCTATCTGGAAATCGCCATCGACAAGACGGCAGGCCCGACCGAGCGCGAGGCCTGGCAGTGGATCGAGGCGAAGATACGTGGCGGTCTAGGTACGACTGACGAAAATCAGTCAGTCCAGATGAAGGCCGGCCCATGATGTCCCGGGCTTTTCCCATTCGTGCCAGGCAAGGCAGGCGAGAGCAACCGCGGGCGCGCATGAGGATACCCAGTAGTCAGTATCGCCCCCGTCGGTAGGCACGAACTCCGAAAGGTCGCGATAGGCAAGACCCATTCGCGCGGCCAGTCTCTCGGCAACGAAGCGGCCCACGCCGCAGCCGACGATAGGCGGCGGGGCCGCATGCCGCCGCCTGGAAAGTATCCTCGCCGCCGCGTCCTGCAGGCGGCGCAACTGCAGCTCGGCCAGGTGTGCCGCGAGATCCCGCCAGGCATGATCAGGCGCCTCCGCTGCATCCCACCCCACCACCCGTGCCAGCCGCGCACGAGAATTGGCCAGGCTCTTGTCCCGCCCGTCCGCGGTCTGGTGCTGGTCCGCCGATGGCGGCATCGTTCCGAGCAGGCGGTGGACATCCGCCATGGTCGCGAATTGCTCGGCGACCAGGGAGACTTCACGGCCGGCGAAGGGCACGCGTTCGGCGAGGGCCATGAGCGGCGTGCGAACGATGCCGCAGTAGACAAGTTCTCCTGTTCCCAGCCGTTCCGCGTCTGTATAGCCGTGGCCCGCAATCCGGCCGTCCGCGATCGGAATCAAGTCCGAGGTCGTGGATCCGATATCGACGAGCAGGGCATGTGGTATTCGGCTCGCGACGAAGGCAGCCGTTGCATGCCAGTTGGCAGAGGCGACATCGCCGGCATGGTAGGCTGCTTCCGAAGGAGGGATGAACCCAGCCCGTCCGCCATAGATCGCGATCTCACCACGGCAGTGGCGCACTGCCCAGTCCGTCAGGGAGGCGACGCCCTTGGCCCGATCGTCGAAAAGGGCGCTGAGCTCGCCAGTCATGGTCACGGCATGGCGTGCCGGCGCCTGGGCCCAGGCCGGAAGCGTGGAGAAGGCGCCGTCGAGAACGGCGAGCCCCTGGCGCAACTGATATGGGACCTGGATGACCCCGATCAACCGGCCTTGCGAGACCGCTGCGGCTTTTACGTGAACGCCGCCGAGATCCCATCCGACGACAAGGTCGTTTGCCCCGCTGCCAGGGAGGATCTCCGGCGAAATCGTTTCGTTCGATCCATTCACGGGTGTGTATCTCCGCTATCTGTCGTGGCAATGGCGCGGTGTCCGACGGACAGGCGCCGGCAAACGCTGCTGGACGGTCGCGAAGCCCTGCTGATATGACTTCGATCGGGCTTGTTCCCGGCCCGGCAAAGAGGTTCCGCTTGCCCAGCTCCAGTGGCCGACCCTTCGACATCGTGCCAGTTCTCGACATCAGGCATGGCCAGGTAGTGAGGGCGCGTGCGGGTGATCGGGAACACTATGCGCCCATCGTTACTCCATTGAGCGCTACCGCCGACCCTGTGGACGTCGCGCGCGGCCTCCTGGGGCTGGTTTCGGCGCGCCATATCTATGTCGCCGATCTCGACGCCATCGAGGGACGGGGCCGGGACATCGAGAGCGTCCGTCGTCTCGCGACCACCTTCCCTCAGGTGGATCTTTGGATCGATGCCGGCATAGGCACGCTTGAAGAAGCCGAGAAGCTCCTCGAGCCTGGCCACTGCAGCCTCGTTCTCGGTTCGGAGAGCCAGGTCGACTCCAACCTGCTGAAAGCCATGGCCGGCAGAGCCGTGCTGTCCCTGGATTTCCGCGGCAATCAGTTCATGGGGCCGCCCGCGCTCCTGAACGATTCCAGCCTCTGGCCCGACAGGATCATCGTCATGACCCTTGCACGCGTCGGGACGGGTCTCGGGCCGGATCTCGACAGGCTGGCTTGGGTGAGGGCGCTCGCACCGCAGGCGAAAGTCTACGCCGCGGGCGGCTTGCGCGGCCCGGACGACATCGCTTCTCTCGTCGATATCGGTGTCAGCGGCGTTCTGGTCGCCTCGGCGCTTCACGACGGGCGCCTGGATGGCCGGCATCTTGGTTCCGTGGCTGAATAGCGGACGCGCGCGGCGCCCTGGAGGAAACCAGAGGAGCCGGAGCTCCTCTGGGATAGGGTCAACGTCCGAGGAAGATGGCTGCCAACCGCCGAAGCAGACCCGCCGGCATGGGCGCCGCGGGGGCGTCCTGCCCGGGGTTGTCCCCTGTCTAAGCAGCGAAGGGGTGCTTGACCTGTTCGCGCTTGCTGGTCGCTTCCGCCGCGGAGGGCCAGCCCTGGACGGCACGCTCGATGGCCTGCTTCGTCGCTTCGTAGTTGAATTTCTGGATCTTGGCGTCGTCCGCCGCTTCCCAATGGATGAAGACGCCGACACTGATGAAGATGTCGTCCGCTTCGTCGGCAGGGATCGTTCCGTCGGCGACGCTGTCCTGGACGGCGCGGGCGACGGCATGCTGGGCGGGGCCGAACATCTGCACGGCCTGCTTGGCACCCTTGATGGTCACTTTATTGAACAGAAGGGTATTCGGCTTGCACTGCAGATTGGGTGCGATCACGGCAAGAAGGGCCGTGAAGCCATCCTTGTTGTTGGTCAAAGCATTACAGAAAGCCGTCTCCGCAGCGGAACCGCGGGGACCCATGATCAGGTCGATGTGCGCAACTTCGTTGCCGTCGCCGACAAGAGATTCGCCGATCAATACTTTGTTGATCTTCGCCATAACGAAATAGTCCTCCCTACGAGAACAGTAGCCGCTCCGAGCTGGAAGGCGGCCGGGCCATCTATCCTTGTTTTCAGCGTTCGGCATCTTGCCGAACCGGTTGGCCAGATAGCTATGAGAGCGTAACCGCGCATCCTGCTGCCAGCAAGTATGCTGTTCAGGATTTCGAATCCGGGAAACGCATGATCGCGGCGGCGAACAGGGTCGCCACCGTAAAATCGGCAGTCGTTCCTGGGTTGAGGCCTCCTTTCTTGAGTTCGGCATCGAATGCCAGCAAGGGCTCGTGCGCGCCGGGGCCGATAGGCACCTCGCGCAGGATCTCGGCGGCGCGCGCCCGCACCGCTTCGGCCTGCTCCGGGCCGAACTTGCGGGCGATGTGGGTATCCGGCGCGTAGGACAGAAAGGCCATGTGGATGGCGGTGGCGCACCATTGCTCGTCCAGGCCCTGCAGAAGGGCCGACTCGCGGGCCTTCAGGCCGATCTCGAACACTTCGTCGAAGTCCGTCACATAGGCCCGGGCGATGCGATCGCGCTCTGCCGCAGCGGCCATGGCGGCGCGCAGGTCGATGGTGGGCGGAGCGACGACGTCATGCTTGTCGGAACGCCCCAGGCCGCCTGGAGAAGCGAGGCGGATGGCGGCGAAGGCGTCGGCGGCATCGCCGATGCTCAACTCGCGCAAGAGGACGGCAAGGCTGGCGCGCAATGCCCCGCCTCGTTCCGCCGCGGCCGCGAGAGGCGCGCAGAGCAGCACGATTCCCAGATTGGTATTCCAGCCGACATGGGCGTGCGTAGCCTCGATCGCACCGAGGATTCGCTGCCCGACGGTGGCGCCGTCACGGGTGATCGGAAGAGCCGATACGTCGGCACTGATCTCGAAATCCTCGACTGTCCCTCCGTGCCCGCCGGCGAAATCGTGGACATTGCCCGGCTTCAAGGCCCGCAATTCCGCCGTGCAGGCGTTGCGGTAGGTGGCGGGGAGATCGGGGAGCCGATGGAAATTCATGATGCCGCCGCCATGGTGGGGCGGTGAGCGGCGTAGACGGCCTTAAGGAAACCGCGAACGACGGCCTCGCCGATGTCGACCTCGCTGATGCTCTGCAGGCCGGACCACGACGGCATGCTGTTCACCTCAAGCACCTGGAACCGCCCATCGCCGTCTTCGATGAGATCGACACCGCTATAGGAGACGTCGACTGCCTGCGTGGCCCTCACCGCCAGACTGGCGGCCTCGGCCGGCATGGCCCAAGGCGTTGGCCGTCCGCCCTGATGCACGTTGGTGATCCAGCCTTCCCCCTCGCGGGCCATCGCTGCGATCACGCGTCCCTCGCAAACGAACACACGATAGTCGCGCCAGCCCTGCATGCGCCGGGGAACAAAGCGCTGCAGGTAGTAGACACGCGCGACTTCTTCCAGATCCGGCAGATCATCGGGTGTGGCGACGAGGCGCAGTCCCTTGCCTTGGGAGCCGAACAGGGGCTTGAGGACCAATGGACGCTCCGTGGTCGCCTCGCGCCTCACGATGTCTGCGGCGGCCTCTCGCGTGGAAACCACGAAGGTGTCGGGCGTCGGTATGCCGGCCCGGGCGATGAGCAGGCTGGTCATTGATTTGTCGACGCAGCGTTCGATGGCGCGCGGATCGTTCCATACCACCACGCCGGCGGCGACGAGGGCATGCAGGACGCCCAGCCGCATGGTCGTCGCCTCGAAGGTGCCGCCGGATATCGTGCGCAAGAGCACACCGTCGGGCAGTTCCCCGTCGAAACCTGGAATGCGCAGCGGCTCACCTCCGCCCGTGACGATTTTCACATCCGCCAGCGAGAAAAGGACGGGTTCGATGCCGGACGCTCGCAGCGCCGCAAACAGGCGCGAGCGGTGCCATTCGCCATTGTCCGCGGCAAGCCCGACACGCAGGGGGCGGGCGGCGCCTGTTTCCGGCATGATCACGTCAGCGTGCCCTTTCGTCGGCAGGGAGGGTGTCAGGAGAAGGATGCATTGACGAGTTCCGGCATGATCTGCCCGCCGCGGTAGGTCTGCCCGTTTTCAAGGGCCGTCACCATGACCTCGGCCGGGCTGAAGAGGTGGGGATCGATGGCATAGAAGTCGCCGTTGAAGGCCGAGAATATCTCCGCGAATGGTTTGCCGTGATCGCGCGAGGCCGCGCTCGGCAGGGCCTCGGCCAGCGCGGCGGCCGCGGCGGCTGAACCGGAAACGAAGAGCTGCACGCGCCCGCCATAGATGATGGCGTCGTTGGTCCGGCCCATGGCGCGCACGAAATTCGGTGTCGGTGGGGCGAGGGGAGCTGTTCCCATGCCGTCGACGATGTGGGCGAGGGGAAAGCCCAGGGTGTGAGCCTTGTGCAGGGCGACCTCGAGCACTCGTGATACGACCTGCGTCGTTCCGGCTAGGCTCTGCGTGGGCGCATAGATGAAAGTGAGCGCCTTGACCGGTAAACCCGTCGCCTCGGCCACCTTCTGGATCACCGCCTCCGGCGGCGGGGAAGCGGTCTCAAGGACGAGCACGGCGCTGTCGGCATTGTCGTGATAGCCGAGTTCCATGAAAAGCGGCTCCACTCGCGCCGCGGCACGTCCCGGCCCCGAGCCAAGTGCGAAATAGGCGCCCTTGCCGGTACCTGTGTTGAGGCTCCAGCCGGCATATTGACAGCCCAGGCAGGCGAGCACCGGGTTGGCGGTGCGCACCGTCACCGAAAAAGGCCAGCTGGCGACCGGACCGCTCGGGGCGAGCGAGACTTCGCCGAGGCCTGCCAGACAAATCTCGGCAATGCGGCGTCCGGCTTCGACGGAGCCGGTTGCTTCCGCTCCGGCATCGATGAAGCGGCAGTCGCCCGGTCCGGCGCTAACGGACAGCCGCAAGCTTCCCGCATCGGCGACGAGCTTGTCAGTCAACGGCTTGGCCAGCGCGTTGACGCTCAGAGGCTCCAAGAATCCAGTCACGAGACCTGTTCCCATCCTGAAGAAGCTGGACGACACCCCTGCCGCGCACTTCCAATGTTGTCTTCACCGCTTCCGCATCGGCGCCACATGCGCTGACGGTACAGATCGGAGCTCCCGCCGGTATGGCTGTTCCTGGAGATGGCCTGTCCATCACATGAGACGGCCATAGGACATCCGGAACCCATGAAATCCGGCGGTGAGCGTAGACAATCATGGTGCCGGTCGCTTGGTCCGGCGGCTTTTCCTCCGCCCCCAAATGTCCCAATGACGCCTCCCAATGGCGCAGGAACAGCGGAGTCGGGCGCCTGTCGAGACAGTCGAGCGTGGCGCCGGGCCGCGGATTGATCTCGAGCAGCCACCATTCTCGCCCGTTGGCGAGGAAATCTGCGCTCGCAAGGCCCCGCAACCCGAATTCGGCGGTGACGCGGGCAATTGCGGCTGCCATCCCGGGGAGGATATCGCCGGGTGCGCCTGCCTCGATGGCGCCGCCATACCGCCACGGCGCGTGCTGGGAGGGGGAGGTCCATTGACGCGTGACCGCGACGACCTGGCTTTCGTGACCGTCTGCGAGAAAGGCGATCGATAGGGGCTCACCGGCGACCCGCCTCTGTAGATAGCGGCCGGGACGAAGGCGCCCCGTTATGCCAGGGCGAATATGGCCGCCCCCGGAGCCTCCGCTCCGCTTCTCCAGCCATATGCCGTTCTCGTCGGTCGGCGCCGTCCGAATGGCCGGATGCGGAATCTCCAGCCTCTCCAGCGCCGAGGCGAAATCGACGGGGTTCTTGATCCGGGCGACTGTCTCGGGGGGCGCGCCTATCAGGGGAAAGCGACGCGCGATTGCCCGCATCAGATCCGGATTGCGCTCGAAGCCGCTGCCGAGGACGATGCCGGAGACAGCGCCGTCAACGCTTCCAGCCAGATCTTCCAGTGCAGCGAGGAGCGCCTTTCTAGCCAGGGAATTGCCGAACAGGCCCGGGACCTGACGGTAGGTCTCAGCCAGGCATCTGGTATCGCTGTCCCCGAACATATCGGCGACAAGGGGGCGATATCCCGCCCGCCGGGCCGCTGCGGCAAGGCTGCGCCCGGACTGTGCGGCGATGAGGACAGCGCCGCCCTCAGCCGGCGATCTCGACCGCAAGCTTGTAGGCATCACGAAAATCCAAGGTAATGGGCTTCTCCGTCGCCAGTAGCTGGCGAAAGAGGCCGAACTCGGTCTTGTACTTGATGTTGCCGATGGCAAGGGCACCGATTCCAAGCGCCTTGCCTGTGCCGAAGGGGTCACCGCCGGCCATCACCCCGACGCCTTCCAGTCCGGCAGGGGGCACTGCGTTGACATCCGCTGCGACGAGCAGGTTGCCGACGGCATCAAGTTCGGTCGAGGACAGGATGTTCATGCCAGCGGGGCCGGCCGAGAGAATGACGTCGACGCCTCGTGCGGCCGCCTCCCGTGCCTGCGTATTCGAGCCATCGGCATGGCCTACATCGACCGAGAACCGTTCCTTCATGCCCTGGCTGATATCGTGAACCCGCCTGTCGCCGTCGTGCCCCACCAGTACGGGATGGCCTCCGTCGAGGGCGACGAGAACAGCCGCGCAATAGGCGACGACACCGGTGCCGCCGTAGACGGCCACCTTCTTGCCGGCAAGGCTCGTGCCGTGCTTGTCGCGAAGCACCTTTCTCACAGCCGCGACCATGGCGGCGCCGGTGGTGAAGGAACCTGCCGGGTCGGCGAAGACATTCAGCATGAAGGGCTGAACGAAGGCCTTGCGTGCCGCGTCCAGCATGTCCAATGCCAGGCCGCCATTCTTGCCGGCGATGAAGATTGAGGTTCGCTTGCCGTCATTGGGCGACCGGGAAAAGATGGCGTCCTGGACGAGAGAGCGGACATCCTCGATGGTGACACCGGTATAGGGGACCACGGCATCGAACCCCGCATCGACGGCCATGTTCACGTCGAACGGACTCATGTGTTTGAGCGGGGACAGCATGTGCAGAATTGAACGGCTCATTGCGGCGTATTCCTTTTTGCTGCCATGCCGGCCCTGACTTTGGCGCCCTGGTTGCGCCCCCTTGCGATTCTCAGGTGGATACCAGGGGGCAGGCCTGTCGAGTTCAGGTGAGCGACGAGCTCTCGCGCTTCGGCTTCGGATCCGGTGATGGCAAATCCTGTCGGGCCCCAGGAACTCTGGCCCACGCCGAAGATGCCGTGCTCTTCGCAGGCCGACAGCATGGCCGCCACGCCCGGGCTGAAGAACCGACCGCCCTGGGCCGGCGCGAAATGATCGCCGATGCGCCGCTGCAACTCCGATACCCCCTCGCCGAAATTGCGAAGGTCCCCGATTGCGGCAGCAGGCAGGATCCGCATGAGGGCGAGGTGGCACAGATGCGCCGCGTCCGCGATGGGGAAGGGCGGCAGCTGCTTGAAGGCGCTGACCTCGGCCTCGCCATGGATGCCGTCGGTAGAGGTGTCGAAGATGAGGAGCACGCGCCAGGCCGGGGGGAAGACCATGCGCGCGATCATTGGTGGAGGGCTGTCGTCGTGGCCGCGACCGCCGTCAAGGATGAGGCCGCCTTGAAGGAACGCGGCGAGGCCGATACCCGAACGGTTCCCCCGATCGAGAGCTTGAGCCGCGGCCCTGGCCTGGAAGGGGACGCCGTGCAGGCGGGCGAGCGCGGCGGCGACCGCGAAGGCGAGCTGGGTACCCGAGCCAAGCCCGGCATGAGCCGGAATGCTCTTTCGCAGCCTCATATGCCCGCGCAGGGGAACGCCGAGAAAGCGCGAAGCCGCCTCGCCATAATGGAGCAACCGTTCCGCTTCCTCTCCTTCGGCCACAAGGGTCTTGGAGTCGGTTACGATGAGGTCCACGGCCGGTTCGTTCAGGGCGAGACCCAGGCTGCCGAAGCGGCGGCCAAGGCCTCCATTGAGGTCCAGGAAGCCCAGATGAAGGCGTGCAGGGGCCTGCACGCGGATGAAGCCGGACGGCAGGCGGGAGGATTCACTCGCCGGGGATAAGGTGCTTCCCTTGTGTTGATACATCGGCACTCCCCCTCAATAGGCCAAATATCACCGAAAAGAAGAGCATGTGGCAACGCGGGCCATTCTTAGAAATCATCAATATTATTCTTATAATTTTGCCAGAGACAGTCAGAGCACTTGGCCGGAGACTATAGCCGTTGTTACGACTATGCCCGTCAAGGAGTTAGAGGCGAGGCGTGAATGCGAGCCTGGATCAAGGGGAGGTCCGTCGAGCAAGGAGAAGCGATCGCCGCCATTGGCGAGATGCTGGCCAGGGCGCGCTATCCCCTCGTCGGCGGCCTGTCGGGGGATGTCGACGCTCTTCGCGCGGCCTATCGCCTGGCATTTCGGGCCGGCGCGGCGCTCGACAGCCACGGCTCCGATGCGCTCTACGCCGATCTCGGTACTCTCGCTTCGCGTGGTGCGATGACGACGACCTGGGCCGAGGCGCGGGAGCGTGCCGATCTGTTGCTCATCGTCGGTGGTGCGGCGGCAGACTCGCTCACGATCGCGGATCTCCTGGCAAGGGCGCCCACGCGGGCGGGAGCAGCGAGCCGCCAGCTGGTTTCCGTCGGACGCGCCGTCCAATCAGAGCTTCCGCAGCAGGTCGTCGATAGCGATGCCTCCCGACTGCCCGCCACCCTGGCTCTCTTGCGGGCGGTCGTGTCGAGGCGGCTGCCCTCGACCGGTGATGCGGCGCAACTCGCCGGGGTTGCCCGGCAGATCGGCGATTGCCGGTTCGGCGTCGCGGTCTACGATCCGGCCGAACTGGGAGCGCTGGGCGTCGACATGCTGCAGGGGCTGGTGAAGGATCTCAACGAGAATACGCGCTTTTCCAGCCTGCCGGTCGGCATCGAAAAGTCCTCTCGCGCCGCGCTTGCCGTCGGTGCCTGGACGACGGGCGAGCCCCCTCGCATCGGCCTTGGCCGTGGCTATCCCGAGCATGATCCCTGGCGCTTCGACGCGGCACGTCTGGTCTCGAGCGGGGAAGCCGATGCCATTCTCTGGCTGGGAGATCTCGGACCAGGGGTGTTGGCGGAAGGAAGAACCATCCCAACGGCTGCCGTGCTGGTCCATGCCAGGGGCGGAGAGGCCGATATCGTCATGGAGGTTGCCGATCCCTGGGAACAGGGCATGGGCTCTGTGTTCGACGAGAGACGGGGCACCTTCGTCCATGTCGAAGCCGCAAGTCCCGGCGGACAGCCATCGGTGGCTTTCATCCTTGATGCCATCGGCGATGCGCTCCCGAAGCAGGAGGGAGATCGGCCATGCTGACCCGGATCGCGGGAGGACGCGTGATAGATCCCGTCAGCCGACAGGATGGCGTCTCGGACATATGGGTTCAGGGGGACCGCATCGTCGCGCCGCCTGCGAATGCCGTACCGGATGAAACCATCGATGCAGAGGGATGCATCGTCATGGCCGGCGCCATCGACGTGCATTCCCATATTGCCGGCGGCAACGTGACCCTCGCGCGGCTCCTTCTGCCCGAACTGCATGTCAGCGAGACGATGGGCAATCCCGCATTGCCGTTTTCGACCGCGCGCTGGTCCGCCTTCGAGACCGGCCGCCTCTATGCCAGCATGGGCTACACCACCGTCGTCGAGCCCGCCCTGGTCCCCACCGCCGCGCTCGCAACGCATCTCGAACTCGACGATATTCCGCTGATCGACAAGGCGGGATTGACCGTCCTCGGCAATGATGACCACTTGCTCGCCTTGTTGCGCGACAGGGCTGGTTCGGATGCGGTGCGGGACCTTGTGGCACTCACCTTGGCGACGTCTCGCGGGCTTGGCGTCAAGGTCGTCAATGCGGGCGGTGCGGCGGCCTTCAAGGAGAACATAAGAGCCTTCGGGCTCGACGACGTCGTGCCGAGCTACGACCTGACGTCGCGCCAGATCGTCCTCGCGCTGCTCGATGCCGTCGAAGCCATCGGCGTGCCGCATCCCCTGCATGTCCACTGCAACAATCTCGGCTTGCCCGGGTCCGACGAGACGCTGGTCGCCACCATGGCGGCGGCCGAGGGACGGCGTATACATTTCGCCCACGCGCAGTTCTACGGCTATGCGAGGCATGAGGCGGGTGGTTTTTCCTCCGCGGCCGCCTCGATCTGCGCGGCCCTCGCCGAACATCCCAATGTGACGCTCGACGTCGGGCAGGTGGTGTTCGGGCAAACCACGACCATCTCCCTCGATATCCTCCGGCAGTTCTCAGGCCGGAAGTCTGCGCGCCCCCGCAAGTGGATTCTCGTCGACGGGGATGCCGAAGGCGGGGGGATCGTGCCGTATAACTATCGGCGCAGGAACGCCATCAACGCGCTGCAATTCGCCATCGGGCTGGAGTTGTTCCTGCTCTCGCCGGATCCGTGGCGGGTGCTGCTCACGACCGATCACCCCAATGGCGGCCCTTTCACGGCCTACCCGCGCCTGATCCACCTGCTCATGGACAAGGAGGAGCGTGACCGTGCGGTGGCTGCGTTGCCCGCTATCGCCCGCGAACGCTCGGGCGTGGCAGGCATCGAGCGTGAATACGGTTTTTCGGAGATCGCCGTCATGACCCGTGCAGCGCCGGCACGCCTGCTGGGCCTGCTCGATCGCGGGCACCTTTCGCCGGGAGCCCGGGCGGATGTCGCCATCTATCGCGATCAGGCCGATCGGACGGCGATGTTTTCCCGTGCCGAGACCGTACTGAAGGACGGGGCCGTCATCCTGCGCTCGGGCGAGCCACTGGGCTGGCGCAGCGGCCGGACGCTGACTCTGGCGCCGGACTATGACCCGGCGATCCGCCCGCATGCCGACCGCTATCTGGAGGATCGCTTCGGCGTGGGATTGAAGGGCTTCGCCGTGCCCCAGCAGGCTTTCGCGGAGAGGCAGGTGTTCGAGGTCGAGCCATGTCGGAAGTGAGCGTTGCTGAACTGAGCCTCAACGGCATCGCCATCGACGATACCTTTGCGGAGGCCTTCGGTATGGCCGGCGCAGGGGTGGTGATCACGGCGGATACCCTGCATTGGGCCGAGATCGCAGCGGCGAGCCTGACGGGCTTCGCGACCTCGGTGATCGGTTGCGGCGTGGAGGCGGGGATCGATCGCTTTCTTGCACCAAAGGAGACGCCTGACGGCCGGCCCGGCATACGCGTGCTGATGTTCGGCTTCGATGGTGCCAGCTTGGCCAAGCAGTTGGCGCGCCGCGTCGGGCAATGCGTCCTCACGAGCCCCGGATCCGCATGCTATGCCGGCTCCGAAGGTCGCCAGCGCCTGAAGCTGGGGGCGAACATCCGCTACTTCGGAGATGGCTACGAGAGCGCCAAGCGCATCGGCGGGCACCGCTACTGGCGCATACCCGTGATGGACGGGGAGTTCCTCTGCGAGCATGATACCGGGTTGGTGGAAGCGGCAGTAGGCGGTGGCAACCTGTTGTTCCTGGGGCGCGACCAGGCTGGAACGCTTGCGGTCGCGGAGGCCGCTGCCGAGGCTGCCCGGGGCGTCGCCGACGTGATCCTGCCGTTTCCGGGCGGTATCGTACGCTCCGGTTCGAAGGTTGGCGGCCGGGCCAAGGGAATGATCGCCTCGACGAATGATCCTTACTGCCCCACGCTGAAGGGAAGGGCGCGCTCCGCCCTGTCGGATGAGGTCGGCGCGGTGCTCGAGATCGTGATCGACGGCCTCTCGGCTGACGCCATACGGGAGTCCATGCGGGCCGCTTTGCAGGCGGCGGTCGCCGTGGGCGCCGGCAATGGACTGCTCCGCATAACGGCGGGCAACTATGGCGGCAAGCTGGGCAAGTACCATTTCCATCTCCGGGAGTTGGTGTAATGGCGGCACTCGTCCTGCGCCTGCGCGAACAGCCGCCGGAGCGTCTCGATCTATCTGCGCTGGTGCCGCACAAGCTTGCGGGGCTTTCCTCGTCCGAGATCGAGAGGCTGGTGGTCGGTACGTCCCGGTTCGGCGTCCGGGTCGGCGATGTCTTCGGTGTGGAGGCAGGGGAGGCCGCCGAAATCCGCTTCCTCGGCGGATCGACGCGGCTCGACCGGGTGGGCCACGCCATGGAGGGCGGACGCATCTTCGTCGAGGGCGATGTCGGCCAGCGGCTCGGCATCGGGATGCGGCGTGGAGAGATCGAGGTCGGCGGCAATGCCGGGCCATTCGCGGCGAGCGCTGCGACCGGCGGGATCGTGCGTATCGCAGGTTCGGCCGAGGAAGCGGCAGGCGGCGCCGTTTATGGCGCCATGCATGGCCTGGACGGTGGCACGCTCGTGATCGGGAAGGATGCAGGGCCACGCTTGGGCGACAGCATGCGCCGGGGGCTCATCATCGTCGGCGGCGGGGCCGGAGCATATGCGGGTGCGCGGCTGATCGCAGGCACGATCGTGGCCGGGACGATTGGTGACCATCCAGGTTATGGCATGCGGCGCGGCATGATCTTCACGAGATCCCACGGGCAGTTGCTGCCGAGCTTTGTGCCGATCGGCCGTCAGAGGCTGGTGGTTACGCGGCTTATCCGGCGTGCGGTGGGCGAGATTCGGCCGACCTCCGCAGAAATCATTACGGATGAGATGCTGGGATTTGCTGGTGATCTGGCGACCATAGGTAAGGGGGTAGTGCTGGTATCTCCCAATTGACTACTACTGGCACAAGTTTTGCCGGTGTATGTTTCGAAATGCATCGTGAATTAAGAGCACGGGTGGTGATGCACGAGGACGTTCCAATTGAGAACCGGAGTGCTTGCCCATGTTCATACTTCTGTCCGTATGCCTGATGTCTTCCCCCCAGACCTGCCGTGAGGAACAGCTTCGTTGGTCGCTCGACCAGCGAAGCAGCCTGCAATGCATGATGGGTGCGCAGGCGGTGATCGCCAAATGGCATGAAGACAACGGCAAGTGGGAAATCAAGAGCTGGCGTTGCGTGCCCAAGGACAAACTCCTTACGGCGATCTGATAGACGGAATCCTCCCCATCGGCCGGATGGTTCGTGCGTGGGGCGCCATCCGACTTGCATCCCGTCTCCACCTGGGCAACTCTCAGTCTTCGGTCGTCCATCCTAGGCCGGAGCGTGGGCGTTTGCTTGGTTTCGAGGCGCATGGGATCGATCAGGACCAGCCTTTCGTTCTTGATCGCAGGCACGGCGCTGCTCATCCTGCTGGCGACGGCTGGTCTCCTCCTCGCGGTGAGGACCTCCGACCAGGCCGTCGAGCGCCTCACCCTCTCGCAGCGCCGGCTGGACCTTCTGGCCGAGGTCTCGGGACGCCTCACCGATTACGCGTTTGCGGCCGTCGACAGCGCACAGGCGCCAACGCCGAGCCGGTCGCGTCTCACCGCTCTTCACGACCAGATCAATGGCATGATGGTCTCTGCCGATGCGATGGAGGATTCGGAGTCTCCCGAAAGCCCGCGACGCATGCTGACGCAGTTGCGCTCGGATTTCGCAACGCTCGATATGGTCATAACCGGGGCTCTCGACCAGGGCGATGCCGGGGCAAGGAACGACACCATTCGAGGTGCTCTCAACGGTTTTGCGCTGACTGCGGGGCCGAGGCTTTCCTCCCTCGTGGAGGCGGAGCGACAGGCAGTTCTGCGGGGGCGCGAGGACATTGCCCGGACGTCGGCCCGGCTGACCTGGGCGGCGCTGGTCGCAGCGGCAATCGCGATCGTCGTTGCGTTGCTATTGCATAGAGCGATTACGCGGCCTCTGCTGAATCGCATCGGCGCGCTGGAGCTCGCTGCCAAGGCGGTGGGGCGCGGGCGGCTGGACACGCGCCTCGACGTCGGAGCGCGGGACGAACTCGGTCTGCTGGTGGCTCGGTTCAATCGCATGGCCGCCTCTCTGGCGCGGCGGGAGACCAGGGTATCCGAGGATCGCGCCGCCCTCGGGCGCACGGTGGAGGAACGTACCGCCGATCTCACGGCCGCCAATCAGCGTCTCGCCGCCATCGACCAGTCCCGGCGGCGTTTCTTCGCGGATGTGAGTCACGAATTGCGCACGCCCCTGACGGTGGTGTTGGGAGAGTGCGACATCGCCCTGCGATCTGCCTCCATTTCCGACGAACAGGCGCGCGGCGTGCTGGCTACCATAAGGTCGCGAGCGCTCCGGCTGCACAGGCGTGTGGAGGACATGCTGCGCGTGGCCCGTTCGGAAAGCGGGGAAATCTCCCTCGACTTCAGGCGGGTGAGCCTTTCCCGTATCCTGGAGGAGGCGGTCGAGAACTACGCCAGCGTGGCCCGGAGGCACAATCTGGGCCTCGATCTGATCCTGCCTCCCGCACCCGGGGACGTGGTGGCCGACGGGGAGTGGATACGCCAGGTGGTGGAAGGATTGATCGATAACGCCATTCGCCACGGCAAGGGCGCGAAACGCGTCCGGCTGTCCCTGGAGGATCGGCCCGATTCCGTCCGTATCGTGGTTGCGGATGACGGGGTTGGAATACCAAAGGTCGCGCATGAGCAGATTTTTGAGCGTTTCTCGCGTCGGGCAGGGAACGAATCTTCGGGATTCGGCATTGGTTTGGCACTGGCAAGGTGGGTTATTACGCGACATCAGGGCAGCATCGATATAACATCCGACCAAAGTACGAACGGCGGCGCGCAGATCGAGATCATTCTGCCCAAGGCTGCCGATGGGAGCGAAGGCGCGGGATATTTGAGATGAATGTATTGATCGTGGAAGATGATACCGATATCGGCTCGATGTTGACGCGTGGTCTCAAGGCCGAGGGTTTTGACGTGACCGCCGTCGAACGCGCCGACATGGCTCTCGATACGGCGAAGGACATGAATCCCTGCGCGGTCGTGCTCGACATGATCCTGCCGGATGGTTCAGGACTGGATATCTGCCGCGGTTTGCGCGAGACCGGCTACACGGGCCCCATCCTCTTCGTGAGCGCAAAGGACGAGATCCAGGATCGCGTGGACGGGCTGACGGCTGGTGCCGACGATTACATCGTCAAGCCTTTCCAGTTCGATGAACTCGTGGCACGGCTCCGCACCCACCTGCTGCATCGTTCCGGCAGTACGGACGAACATGACAGGTTGATCGTTGGGCGTCTCATACTCGACCATGAGACGCGACAGGCGCATTACGGCACCGTACACGTGCGTCTCACCCAGCGCGAGGCCGAACTCCTTGCCCTGCTCATGCAGAGCGCGAACCATCCGGTTTCGCGAGGCGACATCTTCGATCGTCTCTGGGCCACCCAGGGTGGCGTGTCGCTCAACGTCGTCGATGTCTATGTCGGCTATCTGCGCAGTAAATTCGCCGATATCACCCGGGTGGGCGGTCCCTTGATCGGAACCGTCCGCGGTCGGGGTTTCATGCTGGACATGGCCGGCAATCGATCGGGACGCTGAGATTATCGAAAATTAGACAGGGTGTGGTCTCTCCATGGGAGAATGCTTTTTTGCTTGCCCGAACCAAAGAATAGGTGAATAGTATTCTCTGTAAGTGATCTTCTCATAAGTTAAACCTAAGTGCTTATTTTTTTCTTATGAGAAGCATCATAGATTATACATAGGAGGAATTGCGATGCGCTGGAGCAAGCCGCTCGTTACCGAATACTGTGTTGGCATGGAAGTGACTGGCTACATCTCGGAAGAGGATGTGCCGCCCGAGTTGTGAACCGACCCGGCTGGAAGACATACGGCAGCGCCTGAGCAGAGGTCTTCGGAATGGGCTTGCACGCTGTCGTTCTCGGTTCGGCGGCCGGGGGTGGCATTCCGCAATGGAATTGCACCTGCCCGGTCTGTCGGCTGGCCTGGGCAGGAGATGAACGTGTTCGCCCGAGGAGCCAGTCGAGCCTCGCGGTTTCCGCCAATGGCGAGGACTGGCTGGTTCTGAACGCTTCTCCCGACATCCGCCAGCAGATCATGGCGAACCGGGTGATTCAGCCGCGTGGCGAAATGCGCCACTCTCCGATTGCCGCCGTTCTCGTGACGAGTGGGGACATCGATCATATTGCAGGTCTTCTGAGCTTGCGCGAGCGTCAGCCTTTCCTGCTTTTCGGTACGGCGGACATCTTGGGCAGTCTCGACCAGAATCGTGTATTCGACGTAGTGGCGAGAGATCTCGTCACCCGCAGGGCGATCGAACCGGGTGAGGAATTCGAGCCGCTGGAAGGCCTCGCAGTATCCATCATTCCCATACCCGGCAAGGTTCCGCTGTGGCGCGAGGACGAGCCGATGCATCTGGGAGAGGAGACGGAGGCCACCGTCGGCGTGACGATTGCCGCAGCCGGTCGGCGTATCGTCTACATGCCAGGCTGCGCGGCGGTTTCGCCCGGGGTGAAACGGGCCATCGCCGGGGCTGACCTGCTCTTTTTCGATGGCACGCTTTGGCAGGACGACGAGATGATAACAACCGGCACAGGCAGCAAGACCGGCCGGCGCATGGGCCATATCCCGATGTCGGGTCCAGACGGGTCCATGGCGGCTCTCGCCGGTCTCGAAGTTGGCAGGCGGGTCTTCATCCATATCAACAATACCAACCGCGTGCTCATCGAGGGATCTCCCGAGCGTGCCGCTGCCGAGGCAGCCGGCTGGGTGGTTGCTCATGACGGAATGGCATTTTCCCTATGACGTCGCTTCTATCGCCCTCCGAACTGGAACAAGCACTGCGCGACATCGGCGCCCGGCGCTATCACAGCCTTCATCCCTTCCATAAGCTGCTCCATGGCGGTGGGCTCAGCCGCGACCAGGTTCGGGCCTGGGCGCTCAATCGCTACTATTACCAGGCGCTGATCCCCATAAAGGATGCCTCGATCCTGGCGCGCATGGAGGAGCCGGAGTTGCGCCGGATCTGGCGCCAGCGCATCATCGACCACGACGGGGCTTCCGACGGTGATGGCGGCCTGGAACGCTGGCTGAGGCTCACGGACAGCCTCGATTTCCCGCGCGACTACGTGATATCGACCCGGGGCATCCTGCCTGCGACGCGTTTCGCCGTCGAGGCCTACGTTCATTTCGTGAGGGAACGCTCGCTGCTCGAGGCCATCGCGTCCTCTCTCACGGAGCTCTTCAGCCCGACCATCATTTCCGAACGCGTTGCGGGCATGCTTGCCGGCTATGACTTCGTCTCACGCGATACGCTGGCCTATTTCGACAAGCGCCTTTCGCAAGCACCGCGCGATGCCGATTTCGCGCTCGACTATGTCAAGCAGCATGCAAGGACGCCGCAGATGCAGAAGGCGGTGCTCGATGCCCTCGTGTTCAAGTGCAATGTCCTTTGGGCCCAGCTGGACGGACTGCATTTCGCCTATGTGAACCCGGGCCTGCCTCCGCCCGACGCATGGGTGCCAGGTGAGGAGCGCCCGACATGACGGGCCTCGTGGTCGAGGACGTCCCCAGGCTGCCGCGCGGGGTCAAGCTGCGCTTCGACGAAGTGCGCGGCAAGCATGTTCTGCTGGCGCCGGAGCGGGCTTTCGGGCTCGACGAGGTCGCCGTATCGGTGGTGGAACTGGTCGACGGCAAGCGCAGCGTCGGGGACATCATCGACATTCTCGCCGAGCGTTATCAGGAGGCGAGGGAGGTCATCGCGGGCGACGTCGTCGCCATGCTGGACGATCTTGCGGCCAAGAGGGTGATCGAGCGATGAACCAGGCCGTGCGTCCCGCCCCCAACCCGATCGGCATGCTGGCGGAACTCACGCATCGCTGTCCGTTGCATTGTCCCTATTGTTCCAATCCGCTCGAACTCGACCGTCGCTCGCAGGAAATGGACACGCAAAGCTGGGTGCGTGTGTTTGAGGAGGCGGCGGCGCTCGGTGTGCTGCATGTGCATCTGTCGGGCGGAGAACCCACCGCAAGGCAGGACATTGCCGAACTGACGGGGCATTGCGCCCGCCTGGGGCTCTACACCAATCTCATAACCGCTGGAGTAGGCCCGGCGGAAACGCGGCTCGACGCCTTGGCGGAGGCCGGGCTCGATCATGTGCAACTTTCGATCCAGGCAGCCGGCGCCGACAACGCCGAGCGTATCGGCGGACTGGCGGGCGCCCATGTCCGCAAGCTCGTCTTTGGCCGCCGGGTGGTCGAGCTGGGGCTGCCGCTGACCCTCAATGCCGTCATCCATCGTGGCAATATCGGGGAGGTCGGCGACATCATCGCTCTGGCGGTCGAGATGCAGGCCAAGCGCGTCGAGATCGCTCACACCCAATATTATGGCTGGGCACAGGTCAATCGTGCGGCCCTGATGCCGACACGGGCGCAGGCGGATGCCTCCATCGCAGTCGTGGCCGAGGCCAGGGAGCGGCTGAAGGGGCGCATGGTCATCGATCTCGTGTTGCCCGACTATTATTCGGACTATCCCAAGCCCTGCACCGGCGGATGGGGGCGCCGGACGCTCAATGTCACGCCCTCCGGCAAGGTTCTGCCCTGCCACGCATCCGAGACAATCCCACAGCTGGAGTTCTGGTCGGTTCGCGACCACTCCCTGGCGGAGATCTGGTGGTCGTCGCCTGCGTTCAACGCCTTTCGCGGCACCGATTGGATGCCGGAGCCCTGCCGCGGCTGCGATCGCAAGGAGCGCGACTGGGGCGGTTGCCGATGCCAGGCGCTGGCTTTGGCCGGTGACGCCGCCGCGACGGATCCCGCTTGCCACAAGTCGCCCCATCACCAGCGTATGCAGGCACTTGCTGCAGCGGAGGCGAATACGCAGGAAGCCGTCGCCTATCGCTACCGGAGCATTGGCGCGGCGGTCGAACAGCGGGAAGGACAGCCGGCATGAGGCGCAGGGCAGCAGGTTTCTTCATCATCGCGCTGATGTCCGTGGCTGTTCTGCCGGAAGCAGCCCGCTCGGATGGCGGGCTCCCCGATGCTGCGAGCCTGCTTTTCGACGAGCCGCAGCTTGCCGCCGCGCCCGTGGGCGAGGTCCTGACCTACGATTATCATCGAAAGACATCCAACGACACGCTTTACGGTCCCTCTTTTGAGGACAAGATAAAGCTCACCATCGACAAGGGGGCGACCGAAGGAACCAGGACGGTGGACGTCGTGCTCTTCAGCGGCACTCATCGTCAGCCGGCAGGCCCGTTCGAGGACATGAGCGGCAATCCCATCCTCAGCCTGTTCCTGGAGCACCATATCGAGGTTCTCTCCCAGCTCTACCATGCCAATCCGCGCTATCTGAAGAACGCCATCCGGGCAGCTCTCCGGGAAAAGGCGAATGTGGACAAGGCGGATGTCCCTGTCGGAGGAAAATCCGTGGCCGGCTGGAGGGTGCGGATCTCTCCCTTCAAGGACGATCCCAACAAGGCGCGCATGAATGGCCTGGATACGATGACCTATCAGTTTCTCGTAGCCAAGGGTGTGCCGGGGGAGATCGCGGATATCAGGGTCACGGCGGTCGGCTCCAGCGCCACGCTGCTCGATGAAGGGGTGTCCTATGAAACCAAGTCTGACTAGAGCTCTTGCGGCTGCCTGTCTGGTGGCGGCAACGAGCGTTCCGGCATGGAGTGCGGACGACACCCTCGCCAATGATTACCCGACGCAGGCAAGGGTGGACTATGTCTTTGGATGCATGGCGGCCAATGGGGAGACCCATGACGCCATGGAGCGGTGCTCCTGTTCGGTGGATGTCATCGCCTCGATCCTGCCCTATGACGATTACGTCAAGGCCGAGACTATTCTGTCAATGCGCCAGGGCGTTGGACAGCAGGCGGGCATGTTCCATGCGGTCAAGCAGTTCGACGACATGGTCGCCAATCTGAGGCGAACACAGGCCGAGGCCGAGATCCGCTGCTTCAAGTAGTCGGAAGTCCCGCGACAGGGGAAACCGCCCTGATGGGCATCAGGCGAAGTTGTCCCGATGGGGCGGCCCAGGCGGCTTAGGCTAGAATCCGGTCAGGCCGAACCGATCCTTCAGCCCAACATACGGAGATCGCCGGCATTTCGCGGCCCGTGGCGGTTCCGTCCGAGCGCAGGGGCGCTAGCTTCCGCCCTCGGCCGGGAACGTCTGCTTGAACACATTGCCCTGCGTATCCTTGGCCACCACGCTGACGGGCTGTCCGTTCGGCTCGTAGCTGAAACGGAAGGTCGGGTCCTCGCTCACGGAAATGCCCCCTTCCATCGAAAACAGTTGCTTGTCGCCCTGGGTGACCGTCAGCGTCTGCACGAACCAAGCAGGCGTATAGAGCCGCGTGACCTGATCCATCTGCAGGCCGGAATAATTGGGGTGGCGGATCTGAACCTGCGCTTCTTTCCTGCCGGTGTCGGCGAAGACGCGGAACCGCATCTTGCCGAGATTTGCCTTCGCTTCGGCCGGGTCCTTGACGGCCGGTGCCGAGCATCCGCCGGCGGCCTTCACATAGGACTTCGTCATGTGAAGACTGCCGTCGCTCGTCTCCGCAATGGCCCGGACATAGGAATAGGAGTTCACGCGCACCCGCGTCGAAAGATCGAAGCTCCTGCGCCCCTCTCCGAAGGTGAAGGTCGCGACCTGGGGGGAGGGGTTCTCGTCCACGACGAGGGTGACGGCCCTGACGGTGCGCTCGTCTCCCGCCGGAATTGCGACATGGATGTCGATCGGCACCAGGGCAGCGTCTTCCGCCCGCTTGGGGGCATCGAGCGTGATGGCCGAAGCACCGTCGATTGACCTGTCACCGAATATGGCTGGCTTGATCGATTCCCAGGTCGCGTCGCTCGGTGCATCGGGGTCTGTCGCGAAGGCCGGCGTGGCGAGCGCCAGCAAGGTGGCCAGCGCCGCAAGGCGTCTCACCCCGGATGATTTTGTATGGGTCATGATCGCTCTCCCGTCGTCTGGGATCGCCGCTCCGTTTTCCAGAGCGGCATCTTTACGGACGTGGCTGCACGGTCTCCATCGGCAACGCTGCCGCTTTCCAGCCGTCGACGCCCTCCGAGTACCAATAGATGCGCTGATAGCCATAACCGAGGGCTCGCTTGGCCGCGTTCCAGGACATCCAGCAGTCTTTCCTGCAGAAGAAGAGCAGAGGCCTGCCTCTGTCTCCCTTCGTCAGGTCGGCGAGGTTGCGCTTGAAATAGTCTTCCGTAACGGCGGCGAGTGCACCCTGGCCGACATCTGGGAGCCAGACGGCACCCGCGATGGTCTCATGCGGCGGATCCCGCCAGATAGTTCCTGCCGGCAGGTCGACCGGCTTCGGCGGATGCGGCAGCACGTCGACGAAGACGGTCTGTCCGGCGTGCCACAGCTCGCCTGCGGCCGGCGTAGCCAATACCGTCGCGCCGTGCAGTGTCCGAGGAGTGGGAGCCTTGTAGTTGTCGAGACGGTAGCCCTCAGGTTCCGCGGGTGCCTCGGCCCATGCCGGCACGGTCGCTCCGGCCAGCGCGAGCGCCAGGAGCGCGAGGCTGTCCCGCCTTCTCATTCCTGGCTGTCCGTGTTCGGACCGGCGGCCAGGCCGGACGCCTCGCTGGGCAGGCTCTCGACTGGCACGAGCGGCACGTTGAAGTCTTGCAGGACCTTGTCGATATCCTTCTGCCGCTTGCGGATGACGTCGTTGAGAGTGTGCTTCCAGGCCGTCTCGTTGCCCCGGACACCCATGGTGATGCGATAGGCGAGAGGAGGCCGTTCGGTCTCGTGCACGAGAGGGATGACTTCGAAGGCCACGCTCGACTTCCGGGCAAAATACCCGCCGTTGGGACCCCAGAGGAGCGCGCCGTCGATCGTTCCGGCCGCGAGGTCGGCGATGGCATCTTCCGTTGGGGATTCGTAGCGCCGGTCGACAAGGAGGTCATAGGTCTTGGCGTCGCCGATCATGCCGAGGCGGAGAAGATGGTCTACCGTTGGGGTAGCCGCAATGACGCCGAGCTTCCTGCCCTTGAGTCGAGGATCCTCAAGTGTCTTCACCCCGGCGAGCGGCCCGCTGGCCTTGACCACCAGCACGTAGGTCGAGGCGTAGTAGGGATTGGTGTGCTGTACGATGTCGGAGCCCGAGGCATAGCCGATGATCACGTCGCACAGGCCCGTCGCCAAGGTGTTGCGCACGAAACCGGGGCCTTGCTGCAGCCAATAATAGCGAACGGGCCGCTTGAGTTCGTCACCGATGATATCGGCGATCCGGTTCTCGAAGCCTTCCTTCTTGCGATTGGAGAAGGGCATGTTTTCGGGATCGGAGCATACCCTGAGCGTGCGCGTGTCGACGAGGTCTGGGAGTTGCTGGGCTTGCGCCGCAGAAAAACAAGGCATCGTCGTGGCTGCCGCCACGACGATGAGGAGGGAGGTGGACGTTTTGCGCCGGGCTTCAATTGCCCATGCAGGCGGTTTCGGCATCCTTGGCACTCTGCGGTTTGTCTTCGTGATTTTCGGGCCGGACGCGCGCAAGGGCGCCATCACTGCGGGCCCGCAAATAGACATAGATATCGTCCAGGTAGCACATCACGTTGCGATTGGTGCCGAAGGTGGGCATCACCTTCTGATTGGCCGTATTCACATCCTTCCGGCCCTGCACGACGACCGCGGTGAACTGTTCGTAATTCAAATGCTTGAGGGAATCGACCAGGGCGGGCGCGTAAGTGGAACCCGCGCCGTCGGGGCCGTGGCAGACGGTGCACTCGGAGTGATAGCGGCGATAGCCGGAAAACGTGTACCAGTCCACCTTGCCGTCGGGGCCGACATTGTAGGTCGGTGCGCCGTTGGCATCATAGTATTTGCCGTCTTCATTGCTTGCCGGCTTGGTCGGATCTGCTGCCGCGGTACCCGCCGCCCCGATAAAGGCGAGAAGAGCGACGCTCGCCAGGGCGGCAAGACCGAACCCGGTCGCCGAGGACGCAGGCCGGCGTGCGCAGATGTATTTCGGAACAGACAAAGCTTCACTCCCACTCAGGACGCAGACCGCCATCCACGGGCGGATGGTGCCGCCTCCAGTTGGCAATCGCCGGGTTTTCGCTTGGGTGTCGGGGGCTGGTGCGATGCACCAGCCCCCGACAGGATCGTCCGGTCATCGGACCGTCGCGACCGTTACGGCAATGCGAATACCGTCAGCTGACCGCCAAGGGCGGTGTAGTTGTTGAGCGAAGCGTAGCCGCCGACGGCTCCCAGGCCTGCATTCGGATCGGTCAGGCCCGCTGCCAGGCCGATACCGGCCCAGCCACCCACCCCGGAGAGCACCGCCACGTACTGCTTGCCCTTGTGGGTATAGGTCATCACGTTGCCGATGATGCCGGAGGGGGTCTTGAACTTGTACAGTTCCTTGCCCGTCTTGGCATCGACAGCCTTCAGGTAGCCTTCCAGCGTACCGTAGAAGACTATGTCACCAGCCGTTGCCAGAGCGCCCGACCAAACCGAGAACTGCTCGGGGATCGACCAGACGATCTTGCCCTTGGTGGCATCCCAGGCAATGAAATTGCCCATGCCGCCATGGCTGTTGGGAGCCGGATACATCGACAGCGTGGCGCCGACATAGGGCTGGCCAGGGGTGTAGCTCACCTTGAAGGGCTCGTAATCCATGCAGACATGGTTGGTCGGCACGTAGAACAGGCTCGTCTTGGGCGAGAAGGCCATGGGCTGCTGGTCCTTCGAACCGAGAGCCGCAGGGCAGACACCCTTGGTATTCACGTCTTCACCATTCTGGTCGGTCGAGTATTTGGCGACGACCTGGGGACGTCCATAGGTCGGGCTCGACTTGTCCATGTCCACCTTGGACGCCCAGTTGACGGCCGGATCATACTTCTCGGCGACGAGGAGTTCGCCATTGGTGCGGTCCAGCGTGTAACCGAAGCCGTTGCGGTCCATGTGAACGAGAAGCTTGCGCTCCTTGCCGTCGATCTTGAGATTGACGAGCGGCACTTCGTTGACGCCGTCATAGTCCCATTCGTCGTGCGGGGTCATCTGGTAGACCCACTTGGCCTCGCCGGTGTCGACATCGCGGGCGAAGATGGTCATCGACCACTTGTTGTCGCCCGGGCGCTGCTTGGGATTCCAGGTCGAGGGGTTGCCCGTGCCGTAGTAGACGAGGTTAAGGTCGGGGTCATAGGAGTACCAGCCCCAGGTGCAGCCACCGCCGGTCTTCCACTGGTCGCCCTGCCAAGTCTTCAGGCTCGAGTCCTTGCCGACAGGCTTGCCGAGCTCGGTGGTCTTTTCCGGATCGACGAGGATCTCGTTGTCCGGGCCTTCCGAATAGGCGCGCCAGTCGAGCTTGCCGGTCTTCAGGTCGTATGCCGTAAGATGGCAGCGTACGCCGTATTCACCGCCGGAGATGCCGACGATGAGCTTGTCCTTGACCGGCAGGACGGTGGCCGTATTGGTCTCGCCCTTTTTCGGGTCGCCATTGACGACGGACCAGACCACCTTGCCGGTCTTGGCGTCGAGCGCGACGATAGTGGTGTCGGCCTGATGCAGAAAGATCTTGCCGTCCGCGTAAGCGAGGCCACGGTTGACCGTGTCGCAGCACATCACCGGAATGACGTTGGGATCCTGCTTGGGATCGTAGCGCCAGATGATCTTGCCATCATCATTGAGATCGAGGGCGTAGACGGTGTTAGGGAAGGGGGTGTGGACGTACATGATGTCGCCGACGACGAGCGGGGCGCCTTCATGGCCACGAAGAACGCCTGTCGAGAAGGTCCAGGAGACCTGGAGTTTCTTGACGTTGCCGGCGTTGATCTGGTCGAGCTTGGAATAGCGGGTATTGGCGTAGTCACCTGCTTGCAGGACCCATTGGTTCGGGTCCTGGGTTAGTTTCTGCACCTCATCGTTCGCAAAGGCATGTGTGCCCAGTAGTAGCGAACACACAAGGCCTAGCCAGGCTATTAGATTTTTCATGGGCTTCCTCCGAGTGGCCACCTGCAGCTGCCCGAGGGCAACATGCCGAACTTGATGTCGTTCTTTAGCCTTGGGGATACCTCGTTTCTTCGACAGCGTGTCACAGCCGGCGCTTACGCCTACAGCCGAGCGACCGTGAAAAACGAAACGCTGGCTTTCGAACCGGCCCTGCGATCCCCATCACAGTGCCGTTTGAAGTCGAAGATAAGTCACCTTATGCAACGACCTGCACTGATGCAACAATCCCCTGCTGCCCTTAGGTTTTATTTTTACCTTATTATAATGCAGCGCAAAAACCGATATATGCACCGCAATATCCGATGGTATTTCCTTATTTTGAGGGGCTGGAATTCTAGTCATTCCCACTCCAGCTCATGGTAAGCACTTGTCGCGTTGCGAGCATTGAAGTCATCGAACAGCAGCCATTGGTTGCGCTCGGACTGGCCGGCTTTTTCGGCTGCTTCCTGCATCGTGCTCCCCTTGTGAATGAGGTCACGTACGTCGCTTCGAAGGCGCTGCAGGTAGCGCTCCATGGGCTCGGCCGCCTGCGGCCAGGACATGACGGCCGGGCCGTGCCCCGGCACCACCCGAGCCGCCTTGCGCGCCTTCAGCATATCGATTACGTCGATCCAGCCATTGAGGCTGCCATCCAATGCCGGGACATGCTCGCAGAACAGCAGGTCGCCCAGGAACCACGTATCCGTCTTCTCGTCCCGGATCGTGATGTCGGTGTTGGTGTGGGCGGTCGGCCATGCCTCCAGAAGAAGCCGCCGCCCCCCTAGATCGAGTTCGAGACGGTCCTTGACCAGCAATGTCGGCACCACGATGCGCGTGCCGGCAAAGGCCTCGTCGCCGATCAGGGCGCGTGTCGCGTCCAGATAGGTCGCCGCTCGGGCGGTGAGGGCCTGCGGCAGTGCGGCGTGACCGACGAATACGGTGCCGTCTCGCTCGAAAGCCGCATTGCCGAGCACGTGGTCGGGGTGATCATGCGTATCTATGACATAGCGGACGGGTTTGGCGGTACGCGCCCGGATGGCCGCGAGCAGGCGCTGGCCGACTTGCAGCGATCCCCCGGTGTCGATCACCGCCACGGCGTCCGCTCCGACGATGAAGCCCGCGTTGCTGATTGCATCGGCGTTGCGCGGGTTCGCGAGTTCGTAGGCACCCGCGAACACAAAAACGCCATCGGCGATTTCGGTTACGGGCAAGGGAACAGGCAAAGCCTGCGCGCGGGACTGCACCGGCGCGATCAACAGCAGAGCCAGGATGACCAGCAGGCGGTGCATGGATATTTCCTCCTCGCGACGCCGTCCCGGCTTCTACAGGTGCAGGCGGGCGGTCAATTTTCCGTGCCGGTCCGCGATCCAGCCTTGCGTCCGCTCACGGCGCGGCATCGTAAGCCTCACCTCCTCGCGAATGCTGGCCGGCGGCCCATCCAAGAAGACCAGCCGGTCGGCCAGTTCGAGGGCCTCGCGCAGATTGTGAGTGACCATCAGCACTGCAATGCGATGGCGTGACACGGCGGCGAGCAGGCAATTCCTCAATTCCTGCGCGGCCTTGTCGTCGAGCGATACGAAGGGTTCGTCCAGCACCAGCAATTCGCGCTCCACCGCCAGCGCCCGGGCGAGGGACGCCCGACGGGCAAGCCCGAGGGAGAGGGCACCCGGAAAGTGGGAGCGGCGATCCGACAGGCCCATCTCGGAGAACAAATCGTCCAGGTTGCGGCTGCGCTCCTGAAGGGGCATGGCGAGGCGAATATTCTGCTCGACGCTGCGCCAGGGCAGCAGGCGCGGCTCCTGGAAGACGACGCCGACGGAGAGCCCCGCCGGATCCGGTCTCATCGATCCCTCGAAATCCCTGTCCAGCCCGAGCAATATCCTCAGGCATGTGGTCTTGCCGCAGCCCGAGGGACCGATGAGGCAGACAAATTCTCCACGCGGCAAGGACAGCGCGAGGTTCCGGACCGCCTCGACGGTCGCACCTCCGCGGCCGCCATAGGTCTTGCGCAGGATTTCGAGCTCAAGCAGAGGCGGGGCGCCAGCGTCGGACATGGGCTTCAAAGGGCTGGAGCAGGCAATATTCGATCGCGAGCATGACGATCGTGAAGGTCAGTGCATAGGCTAGCACGCCGCGCACGTCGAAAAGCTGGAAATAGAGCGAGATTGCATAGCCTACGCCCGATGGGCGGCCAAGGAGCTCCACCACCAGTACGATCTTCCAGACGAGCGCCAGTCCGGATCGCGCCGCCGCCGCGACATAGGGTGCAAGCTGGGGCAGCAGGACATGACGCAGCCAACTGCGGAAAGGAAAGCGATAGACCTTGCTCATTTCGTCGAGATCGCGGTCTAGCGAGCGGGCGCCCTCCCGGAGAATTACGATCACATTGGGAATCTTGTTCAGAGCGACCGCCGTGATGGCTGCCGCCTCGGTCAGGCCCAACCAGATGTAGCACATCACGGCGATCACCAGCGCCGGCATGTTGAGCAGTACCAGAAGCCAGATATCGAAGGCGCCGTTGAGCCGCTGCCATCGCCCGAAGGCGACGCCGATCGCGGCGCCGATGAACATGGCGATGACGAAGGAGGCCGTCACGCGCCAGAGCGTGATTCCGATGTTGGACAGCATCTCCCCATGGAGCAGTTCCTGGCCGACGAAGGCGGCTACGGAAGCGGGCGGGGGGAGTGAAGGTCGGTCGGCCAACGATGCGGCCACCTGCCAGAACAGGACCAGCAGCAGGAGCGATACGAGCCGCGGGGCGATGCCGGAGAGAAACCAGTCGGCCCTTGAGTTCATGCGCTTTTCCAGTAGAGCCCGTCCGGCAGCGCCTTGGTCTTGCCAACCAGTTTTTCACCACCGAGTTCGGCAAGAACGGCGTAGAGCCTCGTCGCGTCGGCCTGCTCGTCGGCGACCGGCCGGCTGGGAATGCCGGCGATGAAATTGCGCTTCAGGACCTCGAAAGCCGTGTCGTCGCCGGCCTGCATCAGCGGGCGTACGACATTCCAGATCGCCCCTTCGCTGGCCAATGCCCGCTTGGCGCTGCGCGAAATGCCGGCAAAACCCTCGATCACCGCGGGGTCGAACCCGACGCGGCTGCGGTCGAAGACGTAGCCGATGAAGGCGATGGAGCCCTCGATGCCGAAGGCCTTCGTCATCCCATCGGCGCCTATAAGCCGCCGGAAGCCCTTGGCCTCCAATCGGGCGCAGAAATTCCAATAGAGCAGGGCGGCATCGAGTTCGCCCGACTCAAGCTTCTGGCTGAGAAGCGGCGGCGCGCCGTAGGCGGGGTTAGCGGCCATCGCCAGATCGAGTCCAGCTTGCTTGCGCGCGAATGCCTGCAGCAGGAGCCAGCTCTTGTCGAGAGCGCCGCCTGCCACGCCGATGCGTTTGCCCGAGAGGTCCGCGACGGATTTAATGGGGGAGGAGGCCGGCACCATCAGTGCGCCCTCGGTGGACGAAAAAGGCAGGAAGACGATATCCCGCCCTTCGCCCCGCATCCGAGCTGCCCAGAGAAGGTCGGAGACGATGGTATCGACGCTGCCACCGAGAAAGGCGATTCGCCCCGCGTCGTTGGAGGCCAGTTTCAGGCTGTCGACCTGCAGGCCCGCGGCGCGATCGAGGCCGAGGTGACGGATGACGGCAAGCTCCCAGTCGACCGTTCCGAAAGTCAGTACGCCGACCTTGAGTTCGGCAGCGGCCGCTCGCGCGGCATCGCTCGGCGCAAGGAGCGCAGCGGCCGCCAAGGCGAGCATCCGCCTGCGGTTCAGCATGAGTCCCTCGCGGTGATGCGGCGCGACGAACTTTTCGCGAGGGAGCCGGCAAAGACTTGCCGGACGCCCCGGTGAAGCCGGGATACGAGCGGTCCTGCCGTCATCGGAAAAAGGAGCCTCCGTATAAAAAATTTGGAACTATTCTTGACAGACAGTGTGATCAGCATTTTTCATACTGTCCAGTGCTTTTCAGTTGCACGATCTTCGAAATGCAAGAGCGTCGCGACTTTGAGGTTAAAATAATAAAAAATCTAAGTAGACATGGCACGGAGTCTCCGTATAAGCCGAGAAGAGGAAGCAAATGCGACGGATAATCATTGGAATTCTTATCTCATCTGCCCTCTCAGGCACGGTATACGCTCAAGATGCGGGGCATGGCGAGAAAATATTCCTGAGGTGTAAGGCGTGTCACCAAATTGGGGAGGGAGCTAAAACGCTCGTCGGCCCAGAGTTGAATGGAGTAGTGGGACGTCCATCTGGATCCATAGAAGGTTATTCCTATTCGGATGGAATGAAGAATTCTCATCTGACCTGGACTGACGACAATCTCTCAGAATATCTTAAGAGCCCAAAACAGAAGGTGCCGGGAAACAAGATGGCATTTCCGGGCCTGATGAAGCCGGAGGATGTTGCCGACGTCATCGCCTACCTGAAGCAATTCGACGCCAGCGGCAAGAAGACACAGTAAGGCAGGATCGTTCGCTCCGGATTGCCCATGCCCTGCATTGAGGGCGTGGGCTTGCGCATCCTCCGGCAAGCAGATCACTGCGGAGCAATGGAAGATGGCGAGCTTTAGCGCGATCGTGCTGATCTGTCTGGTGGCGGTGCCGCAGGAGGAGTGCAACGAGAAGACGGCCGTCGATGTCATGTCCGTGCGGGTGGCATCAGAGATCGGCTGCGCGATGGGATGGCAGGAACTCGTGGCAAGATCGAGCCTGCGGGAAGGACTCGGCTCCTCTGCCTACCTCAAGACAATCTGCCGGATCGACCGCAGGGGCGAGCAGGGAGCGCCGCCTCCGCCGCGATAGGCGATCGCCAGGCGCGGCAACATCGCCTTACGTCGACGGTGGTACCCGTCTGTGCGTGATCACTCATTTTTCGTATTTGATATAGGCGAATCGCATGTCGTCCTGCGGTGTGCCGGTCAGCGTGCCCTCGCCGCCGGGCTGCCACAAAACCACTTCCTCGATCTTCCTGGCGAGCGCGAAGTCCTTCTCCGTGATGCCCTTGGCGGCATGGTTCTTCAGCCGCACTTCGACCCAGGCATAGGAAGCCGTGATGTCGGGATGATGCCAGGCGGCCTCCGCGAGATGGCCGACGGTGTTGATCACCATCAGCGTGCCCTTCCAGCTATTGGTGCGATAGTCTCGCCGGATCCAGCCGCCCTCGAGCCGCCAGCGAGGCAGTTCGCGAGCAAGACGTTCCGTGACTTCTTCGTCGGTGAAGGTGCGTTCCTTTGCCTGCTCACTCATGCCGCTCCTCCCTGAGTGCGGACGAGCATAGAGCAAAATGCAGGTGGACCGAAGCGTTTGCATTTCCTGGCAGTTCATGGGCCGCCGGAACGCACCGGCTCGCCGAAGCGAAACGGTAGCACTAGCGGGCTGGCAGCGGGGGGTGCGGCAAGTAGCGCGCCGCCTCCCGGGCCATGAAGGCGAGCGCTCCTTCAGCCGGCGGCAACAGCACCTTGTCGATCCGCCGCACCACGAACCACTGCCGCACGACGGGCAGGCCTGCGACATCGAGCACGACCAGGCGCCCGTCTTCGATCTCCGTTGCGACGGTGTGGGCGGAAATGAAGGCGATGCCGAGATCGGCCATCACAGCCTGCTTGATGGTTTCGTTGCTGTCGAATTCCATGCCGATATGGGGAGACAACTCCGTTTGCTCGAACAGCCGCTCCATGAGCATGCGGGTTCCCGAGCCCGGTTCGCGCATCAGGAAGGTCTCGTGCGAAAGATCGACCGCGGCAAGGCCGGCCTCCCTGGCGAGCCAGTGCGTGCGGGATGCAACGATGACATGGGGATGATCGCCGATCAGGTGTTTCTCCACCTCGATGTCGGGGGGAGGGCGGCCCATGACGGCGATATCGAGCGAATAATCCCGGAGGGCCTGCATGATCTCCTGGCGGTTGCCGATCGAGAGGACGATTTCGACCTTTGGCTGCACCTTCGCGAGGGCGGCGATGATGAAGGGCACGAAGTATTTTGCCGTACTGACGGCACCGACGCAGACGCGCCCGGCATTGCGGCCCGAGATCATCTCCAGTTGCGCCTCGCAGTCGGCGATTGCCGCTTCGATGCGCCGGTGGAGAGCAAGCATTTCCCGCCCCGCGTCCGTCAGCAGCATACCCTCGCCGGTACGCTGAAGAAGCGGCAGATCCGCCAAATCCTGCAGATTGCGCAATTGCAGCGTCACGGCCGGCTGGGTCAGGTTCAGGCTCTTGGCGGCGAGCGTCACATTGCCGCTGGCGTCAAGCGCGGCCAGGGCGCGCAGCTGTCGGCGGGTCATGTCCCGCAGTCGGATTGCCATATAAGCAAAACTTTTGTCTGATAGAAGATATTAAAATTTCTGTTATTTCTTCGTTTCGGTCAAGCTCCTTTCAAGAACATGCCCGGAAGACTTCCGGGCAAGCGGCTCCAGCCGCCGGAAGGGAGGAGCACGTCCATGGACGAACGCCTGCTGCTGCAAGATTATCTCAAGCGCCACGCCTGCAGTGATACCCGGCGGCAGGCCGTCGCCGAGGTCGTCGCCTGCCTGGCCACCACGGCCATCTACGTTGCGGAAACCGTGTCCCTTGGCGCGCTCTCAGGCATCGAGCGCAAGCCGCGTGGCCGCAACGCCAATGGTGACATGCAGAACGATCTCGACGTGTGGACGGACCGGCGCTTCAGGGACGCCCTGTGTACCTGCCCGGCTGTCTCCGCCCTCGCTTCTGAAGAAATGGAGGAGGTGGAGATATGGGACGCGGCACGACCTTTCGCGGTTGCCATCGATCCCATCGACGGCTCTGCGAATGTCGACGTGAACATGCCTGTCGGCACGATCTTTTCGATCGTGCCGACCCCAGACGGTTTCGCCGGAGGCGACGCACGGGATCTGGCATGGCCGCGGGGCACCGAGCAGGCGGCGGCGGGCTTCATCGTCTATGGCCCACAGACCAGCCTGGTCCTGACGCTGGGCGAAACCGTGGACGTCTTCACGCTCGATCGTCGCAATCTGATTTTCCGGCTGACGCGGACCGGCCTCCGGATGGCGGGCGGAGCGCATGCCGAGTACGCCATCAACGCCTCGAACTACCGCCACTGGGAAGAACCGGTCCGCACCTACATCGACGAGTATCTCGCCGGTGCGGAAGGGCCCCACGGCCGCGATTTCAACATGCGCTGGCACGGAGCGCTGGTGGCGGACGCCTATCGGGTACTGACGCGCGGCGGCATCTATCTCTACCCGGCCGATGCGCGGGCCGGATACGGCCAGGGACGCCTGCGTCTCGTCTACGAGGCTAATCCGATGGCGCTCCTGATCGAGCGGGCAGGCGGTTCGGCTTCCAATGGGCGCAGTCGCATCCTGGATCTCGTGCCACGCGTTCTGCACCAGCGCGTGCCGTTGATCCTCGGCCCGATCGAGCAGGTCGAGCGCCTCGAAGCCTTGCACAACCGCCCGGGATTGTGGCCGCAGACTGCTTCGCCGTTGTTCGCGACGCGTGGGCTGTTCCGGGTTTGAACGGGAAGAGATGACGCCATGTCGACCAAGCACCCCATCATCTCGATCACGGGCTCCTCCGGCGCCGGGACGACTTCGGTCAAGCGGACGTTCGAGCAGATCTTCCGTCGCGAGAACATCAGTGCCGCCTATGTCGAGGGTGACGCCTTTCATCGCTATGACCGCGCCGAAATGCGCCACCAGATGGCCGAGCAGGCGGCGCAGGGCAACAGGCATTTCAGCCATTTCAGTCCGGAGACCAATCTCTTCGCGGAACTCGAGGACCTGTTCCGGACCTATGGCCGGACCGGCACCGGTGTCGTGCGGCGCTATGTCCACGACGAGGAGGAGGAACGCCTCTATGGCTCACCACCCGGTACATTCACGCCCTGGGAACGCATTCCCGCCGACACCGACCTTCTCTTCTATGAAGGGCTGCACGGCGCCGTCGTGACGGACGAAGTGAATGTCGCAGAGCATGCGGATCTCAAGATCGGCGTCGTGCCGGTGATCAACCTCGAATGGATACAAAAGCTGCACCGGGACCGCAGCACGCGCGGATATTCCACGGAGGCGGTGACGGACACCATCCTGCGGCGCATGCCGGACTATGTGAACTACATCTGCCCCCAGTTCACCGAGACCGATATCAATTTCCAGCGCGTGCCGACGGTGGATACGTCAAACCCGTTCATCGCCCGCTGGATCCCGACGCCCGACGAATCGATGGTGGTGATCCGCTTCCGCAATCCGCGCGGCATCGATTTTCCCTATCTGCTGGCGATGATCCCCAACAGCTTCATGTCGCGGGCCAATTCGATCGTGATCCACGGCTCGAAGCTCGATCTCGCCATGCAGCTGATCCTGACCCCGCTGATCCTGCAACTGGTCGATCGCAAGAAGCGGGCGGCCTCGCATGCCCCCGTGCCAGAAAGGGTTGACTGATGAACATATCGAGCTCTCCGCGCGCCTTCGAGGCGGGCGTCTCGCAGCGCGACATGGCCAACGCCATCCGGTTTCTCGCGGTGGACGCGGTCGAGAAGGCCAAGTCCGGCCATCCCGGCCTACCCATGGGCATGGCTGACGTCGCCACCGTGCTCTTCACCCGGTTCCTCAAGTTCGATCCGGCTGATCCAGCCTGGCCCGACCGCGACCGCTTCGTGCTATCGGCAGGGCATGGCTCCATGCTCCTCTATGCGCTCCTGCATCTGACTGGCTACCCGGAGATGAGCCTGGACGAGATCAAGGCCTTCCGGCAGTGGGGTTCGAAGACGCCGGGCCACCCCGAATATGGCCACACGGAGGGCGTGGAGACCACGACCGGGCCGTTGGGGCAGGGTATCGCGACCGCCGTGGGCATGGCGCTTGCCGAGCGCCTCGCCAATGCGCGCTTCGGCCACGACATCGTCGATCACCATACCTATGTGTTGGCGGGCGATGGCTGCCTGATGGAAGGCATCAGCCATGAGGCGATCTCGCTGGCCGGCCATCTGAAGCTCGACCGGCTCATCGTCCTGTTCGACGACAACCAGATCTCGATCGACGGAGCTACTTCGCTGGCCTGCTCGGATGACCAACTCGCGCGCTTTGCGGCAAGCGGCTGGTCCACGAGGCGCGTCGACGGGCATGATCCCGAAGCGGTCGCGGAGGCGATCGAGGTCGAGCTTGCCACGGACCGGCCATCCCTCATCGCCTGCAGAACCATCATCGGCTATGGCGCACCCAATCGCCAGGGCTCGGAGAAGGCGCATGGCGCCCCGCTAGGGGCACAGGAAACGCAGGCGACGCGCGAGGCGCTGACCTGGCCTTATCCTCCCTTCGAGATCCCCTCGCCGATACTGGACGCCTGGCGCGTCGCCGGTGCGCGTGGCCGGAAGGAACGCGAAGCGTGGACCGCGCGGACCCTGCGCTTGGGAGACGAAGCCCTCGAACGGTTTTACGACGCGCTGGACGGCAACCTGACCTCCCGCCTGGAGCGGGCGCTCGCCGACATCCGCGAACGATTTGCGACCGGCAAGCCGCAAATCGCTACGCGCCAGGCCTCGCAGCAGGTGATCGAGGCGATGGCCGCCGCGCAACCCAATCTGATCGGTGGTTCGGCCGATCTGACGCATTCCAATCTCACCCATGTCGAGGGGCAGGCTTCCGTCGTGCCGGGCGATTTTGCGGGAAGCTACATCCACTACGGCATTCGCGAACACGGCATGGCGGCCGCGATGAACGGCATCGCGTTGCATGGTGGCTTCATCCCCTATGGCGGCACCTTCCTCGTCTTCGCCGATTACAGTCGGCCGGCCATCCGTCTCGCCGCCCTGATGGGAGCGCGGGTCATCCATGTCATGACGCATGATTCCATCGGCCTTGGAGAGGACGGGCCGACGCACCAGCCGGTCGAGCATCTGGCCGCACTGAGGGCCATTCCCAATCTCCTGGTGTTCCGGCCCTCCGATGCCGTGGAGACGGCGGAGGCCTGGGAGTGTGCGCTGCGGGCCGATCGGCAACCATCCGTGCTGTGCCTCTCCCGCCAGGCCCTGCCGGCGATGCCGAGGGCGCAGGTGGGGGAGAACAAGGTCGCGCTCGGAGCCTACCTCGTCACCATGCCCGAGGGGGAGCGCGACGTCACGCTCATCGGTTCCGGTTCCGAGGTCTCCATCGCCTTGGAAGCAGCTGAGGTCCTCGCCCGCGAGGGTGTTCGGGCCGCGGTCGTTTCCGCGCCGTGCCTTGAACTCTTCGCTCTGCAGCCCAGGGAATATCGCGAGGCTGTGCTCGGCTCGGGCGCCCGCGTCGCCGTCGAGGCGGCCCTCGAGGGAAGCTGGGCACGATGGATCGGAGACAAGGGCGCGTTCGTGGGCATGGGCGGGTTCGGTGCGTCGGCACCCGCGGGCACGCTCTATCGCGAGTTCGGCATTACGGCGGACGCCGTGGCTGCTTGCGCGCGGCGGTCGCTCGCATCCGCTTGAGGAAACCGGTCCGGATCACACGAGGAGGCACACATGGCCCGCATCACCCTTAGACAATTGCTGGATGACGCCGCCGAGCGGGGTTACGGCGTCCCTGCCTTCAACATCAACAATATGGAGCAGGGCCTGGCCATCATGGAGGCCGCGCAGGCCGTCGATGCTCCCGTCATCCTGCAGGCGTCGCGAGGCGCGCGGTCCTATGCCGGCGACATCATGCTGGCGAAGATGGTCGAGGCCCTGGAGGCGACATACCCGCATATTCCGCTTTGCCTGCATCAGGACCACGGCAATGACGAGGCGACCTGCGCCAGCGCCATTCGCCACGGCTTCACCTCGGTCATGATGGACGGTTCGCTCAAGGCCGATGCCAAGACCCCGGCGGACTATGGCTACAACGTCGATATCACCCGACGGGTGGTCGATCTCGCCCATTGGGTGGGAGCGTCCGTCGAGGGCGAACTCGGCGTGCTCGGCTCGCTGGAGGCCGGCGGCGGGGAACAGGAGGATGGGCACGGCGTGGTCGGGGAGGTCAGCCACGATCAACTGCTCACCGACCCGGACCAGGCCGTGGACTTCGTCCGCGCCACGAAAGTGGACGCCCTGGCGATTGCCATGGGGACCTCGCACGGCGCCTACAAGTTCAGCCGCAAGCCGGATGGGGAGATCCTGGCGATGCATGTGATCGAGGAGATCCACCGGCGCCTGCCGGACGTGCACCTCGTGATGCATGGCTCCTCTTCCGTGCCGCAGGACCTGCAGGATCTGTTCAACGCCCATGGCGGGGCCATGCCGCAGACATGGGGAGTGCCCGTCGAGGAGATCGTCCGCGGCATCCGCCACGGCGTGCGCAAGGTCAACATCGATACCGATTGCCGCCTGGCGATGACGGCGATGTTCCGGAAGGTCGCTGACGGGAATCGCGGGGAGTTCGATCCCCGAAAGTTCCTGAAACCCGCAATGGATGCGCTTCAGAAGCTTTGCCGGGAGCGCTTCGAACAGTTCGGCACGGCTGGCAATGCCGCTCGCATCAAGGTGGTGCCGCTCGCTGAAATGGCCCTGCGCTACAGGTCCGGCGGCCTCGATCCCCGGGTCGCCGGCATGGCTACGGCAGCTGAATAGTCTCACTCATTCCCAGGGAGGAAGCGATGAACGCACTCACCGAAACCATCAGAGGCAAGGATCGCTACAGGTCCGGTGTGATGGAATACAAGAAGATGGGCTATTGGGAGCCCGCCTACGAACCCAAGGATACCGATATCATCGCCCTGTTCCGGGTCACGCCCCAGGACGGCGTCGATCCGATCGAGGCCGCCGCGGCGGTTGCCGGCGAAAGCTCGACCGCGACGTGGACGGTGGTGTGGACCGACCGGCTGACCGCTGCCGAGAAGTATCGCGCCAAGTGCTATCGCGTCGATGCCGTGCCGAACGCGGCAGGGCAGTACTTCGCCTACATTGCCTATGACCTCGACCTGTTCGAGCCCGGATCGATCGCCAATCTCTCGGCATCCATCATCGGGAACGTCTTCGGCTTCAAGCCGCTGAAGGCGTTGCGCCTGGAGGACATGCGCTTTCCGGTTGCGTATGTGAAGACGTTCCAGGGGCCCGCGACCGGCATCGTGGTCGAACGCGAGCGCCTGGACAAGTTCGGCCGCCCTTTGCTCGGCGCCACCGTGAAGCCAAAGCTGGGCCTCTCCGGGCGCAATTACGGGCGCGTCGTCTACGAGGCGCTCAAGGGCGGCCTCGACTTCACGAAGGACGACGAGAACATCAACTCCCAGCCCTTCATGCATTGGCGCGAGCGCTTCCTCTATTGCATGGAGGCGGTCAACAAGGCGCAGGCCGCCACGGGCGAGATCAAGGGGACATATCTCAACGTCACCGCTGGCACGATGGAACAGATGTACGAGCGTGCCGAACTCGCGCGCGACCTCGGTTCCACCATTGTCATGATCGACCTGGTGATCGGCTACACCGCCATCCAGTCCATGGCCGCCTGGGCCCGCCGCAATGACATGATCCTGCATCTGCACCGGGCAGGGCATGGCACCTACACGCGGCAGAAGGCGCATGGCGTCTCGTTCCGCGTGATCGCGAAGTGGATGCGCCTTGCCGGCGTCGACCACATCCACGCCGGCACGGTGGTGGGCAAGCTGGAGGGCGATCCCAACACGACCCGCGGCTACTACGACATCTGCCGCGAGGACTTCAATCCGATGCAACTTGAACACGGCATCTTCTTCGACCAGCATTGGGCCAGTCTCAACAAGCTGTTGCCCGTCGCATCCGGCGGCATCCATGCCGGCCAGATGCACCAGTTGCTTCATCTGCTGGGAGAGGACGTGGTGCTGCAGTTCGGCGGGGGCACCATCGGGCATCCGATGGGCATCCAGACCGGGGCGACGGCGAACCGCGTTGCCCTGGAAGCGATGATCCTGGCTCGCAACGAGGGGCGGGACTACCTCCACGAGGGTCCGGAGATCCTGGCGAAGGCGGCGGCGACCTGCACGCCCCTCAAGCAGGCTCTCGATGTCTGGAAGGACGTCACCTTCAATTACCAGTCGACCGACACCCCCGATTTCGTGCCCACCATGGCCGTCACAGCTTGAGGAACCGATCATGCGCATAACACAGGGCTGTTTCTCCTTCCTGCCCGATCTCTCCGACGAGCAGATCACCAGCCAGGTCCAGTACTGCCTGGAAAAGGGATGGGCCGTGAATATCGAGTTCACCGACGATCCTCATCCCCGGAACACGTATTGGGAAATGTGGGGCCTGCCGATGTTCGATCTCCGCGACGCGGCCGGCGTGATGATGGAACTCAACGAGTGCAGGCGGGTCTATGGAGACCGCTACATCCGCCTGTCGGCCTTCGACTCCAGCCATGGCTGGGAGTCGGTCCGCCTGTCCTTCATCGTCAATCGCCCGAAGGACGAGCCTGGCTTCCGGCTCGATCGCCAGGAGAGCAGGGGGCGCGGCATCCGCTACACCACCCATGCCTACGCCGCACGTGAACCCGAGGGGCGCCGCTACGGCTGATCCTCGAACAGACCCACCTCCCGGCTGTCGTTGAAAACCGGGACCCTTGCTCCGTCGCCGTTCGACGGCGACGGAGCCTCTTGCGAGAGGATCGACCTTGCTGGATCAGTTTCACGGCGACGCACCCACCCTGGCAGCAACCGCTGGCAGCGATGCGATTAACCTGCGCCAGGAATTCGAGGCCGTGGGCATCGCGACCGTGTTCGAGCAACTCGATCGGGAACTGGTCGGTCTTGCTCCCGTCAAGTCGCGCATCAGGGAGATAGCGGCGCTCCTCCTGATCGAACGCATCCGCAAGAGCCTGGGTTTGGCCAACGAGCCACCGACCCTGCATATGTCCTTCACCGGAAATCCCGGCACCGGCAAGACGACGGTCGCCATGCGAATGGCCGATATCCTGCACCGCCTCGGCTTCGTGCGGCGAGGCCATGTCGTGTCGGTGACGCGGGACGATCTCGTTGGGCAGTATATCGGCCACACGGCGCCCAAGACGAAGGAGATACTCAAGAAGGCGATGGGCGGCGTGCTGTTCATCGATGAAGCGTACTATCTCTACAGGCCGGAGAACGACCGGGATTACGGCCAGGAATCCATTGAGATCCTGCTTCAGGTGATGGAGACCCAACGCGACGACCTCGTGGTGATCCTCGCCGGCTATGCCGACCGCATGGACAAGTTCTACCAGAGCAATCCGGGCTTTCGTTCGCGTATCGCCCACCATATCGACTTTCCCGACTATGCGGACGGGGAGTTGCTGGCGATCGCCGAGCTCATGCTCCGCGACGGCAACTACCATTTCACGCCGGAGGCGCGGGAGGCGTTCATCCGCTACATCGCCCTGCGCAAGTCTCAACCTCTCTTCTCGAACGCCCGCTCGATCCGCAATGCGCTGGATCGCATGCGTCTGCGGCAGGCAAGCCGTCTCATCGCCAATCTCGACCGTCGCCTCACGCAGGAACAGATCATGGCGATCGAGGCCGACGACGTGCTCGCGAGCCGCGTCTTCGGCGCGAGAACCGCCGCGCCGATGCTCAAGAGCGAAGGAGGAAGCCAATGAAGCCCACCAGCCGCATTGCCGAGCAGGTCGATACGGTCGCCGAGAATGAGGGAATCATCATCGCGCCCTCGATCCTTTCGGCGGATTTTTCACGACTGGGCGAGGAGATCAGGGCAATCGATGCCGCCGGCGCAGACTGGATCCATTGCGACGTGATGGACGGCCATTTCGTTCCGAACATCACTTTCGGCCCCGACGTGATAAAGGCCGTCCGACCATACACGACCAAGCCCTTCGACGTGCATCTGATGATCGCGCCGGCCGATGCCTATCTGGAAGCCTTTGCAAAGGCGGGCGCCGACATCATCACCGTGCATGCCGAAGCCGGGCCGCATCTCGATCGCTCGTTGCAGGCGATCAGGCAGTTCGGCTGCAAGGCCGGTGCCGTTCTCTGCCCGGCTACGCCGGAGCAGGCGATCGAACATGTGCTGGATCGGCTCGATCTCATCCTGGTGATGACCGTCAATCCCGGTTTCGGCGGGCAGGCCTTCATTACCAGTCAATTGGAGAAGATCAGGCGCATCAGGGCCATGATCGGAAGGCGTCCCATACGCCTGGAGGTCGATGGCGGGGTGAACCCCGAAACGGCGGCTCTCGTCGCCACAGCCGGGGCCGACACGCTTGTGGCCGGCTCGGCTGCTTTTCGCGATGGTGCCGCGAGCTACGCGTCCAACATAACCGCCCTGCGAATGGCGGCGACGTTCCAGGCTACGCCGGATTGAAACCGAAGTGCCGTCCAGGATGTCGACTACGCCCCCTGCGCGGCCCGGTCGTTCCCGATTTTCCGGGTGTCATCGCGGCCGGCGGACAGCCCTTACCTTCCCACTGTTGCCACCGCCGCAATAGAACCGTTCGTCACCGTCTGCCTCCAGGCCAGATACCGCCATACCGGCCGGCATTTCGAGCCTCTCCAGGACCTTTCCCGTTCTTGGATCGACGCGCCGCAACTCGCTCTGGTCGTTTTCCAAGGTGCCATGCCATAGTTCGCCATGGGTCCATGTAACTCCCGTGACGAAGCGGTTCGACTCGATGGTCCGCAGGACCGCCCCAGTTTCCGGGTCGATCTGGTGGATCTTGCGCTCGCGATACTGTCCTACCCAGAGCGTTCCCTCGGCCCATGCAAGTCCTGAATCGCCCCCGCCGCCGGGGGCGGGAATCGAGGCGAGGACACGCCCGGTCGTCGGATCGATCTTCTGGATCCGCTCCTCGGCGATCTGGAACAGGTGCCTGCCATCGAATGCCGTACCCGCATGGGCCGCGACATCGATCGAGCGCACCGTCTTCCCGCTCTTGGTGTCTAGGGCATTCAGCCGTTCGCCGGAGGCGAACCAGACGTGCTCGCCGTCATATGTCAGCCCGTGAACCCGATCGACTCCCGGGAAAGGGCCGTATTCGCAAAGGATCTCGGCGGCGGCGCGCTTCATGATTGGTTCTCCAACGGCTTGTTCCCCGTGAGGCGGGGAGCTCCTTCTCCCTAACCGATCGGCAATGGCGCCGGGAGTAACAAGGTCGTCGCGAAACCCGGGGCCGGCGGTGTCATCCAGCGTCGCGCGCGTCCGCGACCCACGGACTGTATCTTGCCCGATGCAGCAAGCGCGTCCAGCGCCCGCTGTACGCTGCGCTGGCTGGTGCCGAGGGCAAGGGCGAGCGCCGAACTCGACCAACTCTCGCCATCCGCCAGAAAGGCGAGCACCGCGGCGTGCCGTTCCTCCACTGGCCGAGCGATCACGAGTACTTCCTGGGCGTGGCGCGGAACCAGTACGTACCCACGGCCGGTCGCGTCGACACCGGCGAGTGTTCGCAGTATCGCCCGAAGCCGGCCGATCTCGACGCGCAACCTGGCTCGATGCGATTCATCGGCGTGCCTGGCTCGAAAGGCCCTGGCAAGCAAGGCGTCCCTCGGCACGTCCGCGGGCCATGCCTCGCCGAGAGCGAGGACCAGCGTGAAAAGGACGGGACGTTTGGCAAGCGGGACGATCTTGCCTGCCTGGCGCACGATATAGCGGCAGGCATCCACCACCATTGCCCGGGACGCCTCCAGGACCTCGACCTCATCGAGGAGGAGGGCGCGCGACTCTCCGTTCGAGATGAGACGTGCGGCGGGGGTGTCCAGCACCTGCGTGGCGTTCTCTGCCTCTGCAATGAGTGCGGGGATGCCGGCCTCCGCTGCTGCCCGTCCTGCACGCGCGACCGCGGCTCGCGCTTCAGCCGCCCTGAGACGGCGCATGGCGATCCCGGCAGCCACCAATTCATGCGCAGCCCTCAGGGCAGGGGGCAGGGGGAGGGACCCAATGCCGGCAAGCATCTGCTCGGCCGCATCGAGGCGACCGAGCAGGAGGAGGCGGCGTGCGGCCAGATGCCGTGCATGGGCGGCGTTCGTCCCATCGCCATGGCGTTCGAGCGTCACCCGTGCTGCATCCAGACTTTTTTCGGGCCAGTTGAGATCTCGCGACACGAGCGCGATTTCCGCCTCCGCCACGATGCACCGCGCTCGGGCCACGGCTTCCCGCTGGCCGAAGGCGCGGCCCGCACGCCGCAGAAGGACCTTGGCCCGTTCCAGATCGCCAAGTTGCGCCATCGCAATGCCGCGGAGTGCGAGCGCGGGAGCATCCTCCCGCAGGGCGACCCGATTCAGGGCGCCGAAAGGATCCCCCGCGGCCAGGGCCTGCGCTGCGGCCGTGATCAGCGAGTCCATCGGAATCCCGCCAAACTTGTCACTCCCACCATTCGTCCGCTGCTTCCTAGTCTATCGCATGACCGGCCGGCCAAGCACATCCCGTATCGAACCGGCATCGGTCAAAGGGAGATGAACAATGACGACACACATTACCGGAACACGCGAGGAATGGCGGGCGGCTAGGCTGGATCTGCTCGGCGCGGAAAAGGAACTGACGCGGCGCAGCGACGAATTGGCGAGGCGAAGGCAGAGCCTGCCCTGGGTGAAAGTGGACAAGGCCTATCGTTTCGATACCGAGGCCGGTAGCGCTACGCTGGCGGATCTGTTCAAGGGGCGCTCCCAGCTTCTCGTCTATCACTTCATGTTCGGACCCGACTACACGGCCGGCTGTCCGTCATGTTCCTCGATTGCCGATGGCTTCAACGGCATCGTCGTCCATCTGGAAAACCACGACGTCGCCTTTACCGCCGTCTCACGCGCACCGCTCGCGAAGCTGCAGGCCTTCAAACGGCGGATGGGATGGGGTTTCGATTGGGCATCCTCCTTCGGCAGCGATTTCAACGCCGACTTCAGCGTATGGTTCAGCGAGGACCAGCAGCGCGACGGCGGCATCGAATACAATTATCGTCGCGAGCCGCCGATGGACGGCGTGCCGGCCGGACCGGCCGCGGACGGGCCAGGCGCCCAGTGCGCCGCCCGCGCGGGGACCGACTTTGCCACCTTCATACGGGAGAGGCCGGGCGTCAGCGCCTTCGCGCAGGAAGGCGGCGAGGTCTACCACACCTACTCCAGCTATGCCCGCGGCGTGGACGGCATCTGGGGCATGTATCAGTGGCTCGACCGCGCTCCCAAAGGCCGCAACGAACAGGGCATCTGGTGGCGTCATCACGATGCTTATGAGCGGGGGTAACGGTCATGCCTTCATCCAACTGGGCGGCGGGAGGCAGGCAGGGCAGCCGGCGACGGGGGATCGGCGAGTGGCTCTGCCTGGCCGCGACCCCGGTCTTCGCGACCATGGCCTTCCTCACCGCCATTGGCGGTAGTGCCGACATGATGTGCTCCGCCGTGGGAGGCGCCTTTTCCCTGAACGGTATGGCGACGATGTATCTTCTTATGAGCGTCTTCCACATGCCGCCTTGGCTCCGGTTGATGTTTGGCCACGCCGGCAGATTCGACTCGTGAGAATCATGCCGAGATCGCCGACGGGCTTGCAATTTGTTCGCGTTTTGTTCTAAAGTCCCAATCCGCGGGCCCACAGGTCAGGAGGCGGGGAATGGAACAGCTCTCCTTCGGTTTTCCGGAAATGGCGATGGCACGGAGGGAGCGGCTCTTTTATGCCTGTCTGCCAGATGGCGAGGCATCTCTTCGCGTGTATTGCTTTGCGCGAGAGTTTCTTTCCGTAAATCGCCTGACGGCGAAGCCACTGCCCGCCGCTCGGCTGCATGTGACGCTCCATCACGTCGGGGACTACAGAAGTTTTCACGGCCTCGAGAGAAGGGGCTATCTGTCGCAATTGGCAGGTCGAGGCGTTTCGATGGAGGCCTTCGATATTTCTTTTGCGTCCATCGGAACCTTCGAGGCATCGCCGTCGCGCCGCGGGCAGGGTCCGCGCTATCCGCTGGTCCTGCTCGCCCGGCGAGGAGGAGTGGCCGATCTCCACGCGCGGTTGGGAGGGGCCATGACGACGCGGCTTATGTCCGCACGTACGGACTTCGTGCCTCACATGACATTGTGCTACCTGGATCGTCCGGTCGCGTGCCGGCCGGTCGAGCCGATGGATATCGCGATCAGGGATTTCGTCCTGATCCACAGCCGTGTCGGGTTGAGTGAATACCGGATACTCGCCCGGTGGTGCCTCGGGGATGGCGAGAACCATCCGCACTGGCCCTTGCCGCGTGACGAGGGCATTCTCGATGACGTGCCGGCATATGGCGTGAGCGCAAATGAACCTTTTCGAACCTGAAAGCTTCGAGCGTTTCGCGCTCTCCTTGCCCGGCGTCTCGATTGTCGAACAGTGGGAAGCCCAGGTCGCCAAAGTTGGTGGAAAGGTATTCGCGCTGTTGCGGCTCACGCTGCCGGATCTGCACCATGTGGTTTTCAAAAGCGGCGAAACGAGTTTCGAGGTGCTGACATCCCTGGATGGGATCAAGCAGGCACCTTATTTCGCCAAGCGGCAATGGGTCTGCGTGGCCCCGGATGCGGCTCTGGCTCCTGGGGAGGTCGAGGCCTATCTCAGGAGATCGCACCGGCTCATCGCTTCGGCGTTGACCAGAAAGCTGCGGCGCGAACTCGGTATATCGGAGACGTAGGGTCGCAGGCAGTCTGATATGGCTCCCCTCAGGCCTGAAGGCCTGTCGGCATCAAGGTATGTCCGCCGCTTCGATATCGGGCGGAAGGGCTTGTGGAGGAAGCACCAGGCGTTTGACTTCCTCTGCAATCGCGAGGGACGAGGTGAGGCCCGGCGACTCCATGCCGTAGAGGGCCGCATAGGCCGGATGTCCAGTCTCGGCAGGCCCCTGGATGATGAAGTCGCCGGCGCCGCCCGCGGGGCCGGTGATCTTCGGTCGGATACCGGAATAGGCGGGTTGCAGCGCCCCATCCTTCAGCCCCGGCCAGTAGCGCCGGATTGCCGCATAGAACTTCTTTGCTCGGCGAGGGTCGACTTCGTAATCGAGCGTGTCGATCCATTCGACGTCTGGCCCGAAGCGGGCCTGGCCGGCGAGATCCAGCGTAAGGTGAACGCCGAGACCCCCCGGTTCGGGGACCGGATAGACGAGGCGCCGCGAGGGCGCGCGGCCGGCAAGGGAGAAATAGCTGCCCTTGGCGAAATGGCGCGGGGGAAGAGTAGCTGCGTCGATGCCGTCGATCCTCTCGGAAATGGTCCAGGCATCCAGGCCCGCGCTGTTGATCACCAGCCGCGCCTCGATAACGGCAGGATCGCGCCCACCGATCGTGAGGGTGACGCCATCATCCTCGAGCCGCCCATCCAATACGGGCGAATGTGTCACCACGCTGCCGCCATGGGCTTCGATGTCCGCGACATAAGCCTCCATGAGCCCATGGCTGTCGATAATTCCCGTGCTCGGGGAATGCAGGGCCGCTACCGCGACGAGATCCGGTTCCATCCGCCGCACCTCGTCCGCATCGACGAGTACGCAGTCCGCGACATCATTGGCGACCGCTTGCTGCCGCAGCTTTTCGAGGTAGGACAATTCGCTCTTGTCGGCGGCGACGACCAGCTTGCCGCAGCGCGCGTGGCCGATACCGCGCTCTTCACAAAAGGCATAGAGCTGCTTCTTGCCTTCCACGCAGAGCTTCGCCTTCAGGCTGCCCGTGGGATAGTAGAGACCGGCGTGGATCACTTCGCTGTTGCGTGCCGACGTGACGCTGCCAATGCGTGATTCGGCTTCGAGGACCATGACCTCGCGGCCGGCCATGGCCAGGTTCCTGCCTATGGCCAGGCCGATGACCCCGCCGCCGATGACGACTGTATCGAGCTCGTAGCGCGGAAGGGAAGCATGGTTCTCGCTGGATACCGCGATCGGAATCTGACTCATGCAGCACGGCCCTCGGGAAGATCTTCTTCCCGACAGCCTCTAGCCATCCGGGATGGGGCGTCAAGCGCCGATGCATCGAACCTGACGGTCTCGCCTTGACCGATGTCTCCGCTTGGAAGGAGAGTGCTTTCGCGGCGCAGAGCCGCCTTTCTCATTCCGGGCCCATCCCATATGCTGAAGATCGTTTTTCTGGACCGTGACACCATAGGCCCTTCGGTCGAAATCCTGCGGCCGGCCTTCAACCATGAGTGGGTCGAATACGGCAAGACGGCACCGGACGATGTGGCGGCGCGCCTCGAGGGGGCTGATATCGCCATCACCAACAAGGCACCGATCCGGGTCGCTGCGATCGACGGGCTCACCCGGCTGAAGATGATCGCCGTCGCGGCCACCGGGTACGATGTCGTCGACGTCGCGGCCTGCAGGTCACGCGGCATCATCGTTTCGAATGTCCGCGGATATGCCGTGAACACCGTTCCCGAGCACACCTTCTCGCTGATCTTCGCGCTTCGGCGCTCGATCGTCGCCTTTCGGCAGGACGTCATCGACGGGGAATGGCAGCGCGCCAACCAGTTCTGTTTCTTCAATCACCCGATCCGCAACCTCGCCGGCTCGACCATCGGCATCTTCGGCAGGGGCGTGTTGGGGCAGTCCGTCGCCCATATTGCGCGTTCGCTAGGCATGAAGACGCTGTTTGCCGCCCGCAAGGGCACCCAGGCTGCCGGACCGCTCTACACCGCGTTCGAGGAGGTGCTGGAGAGGTCCGACATCCTTACGCTGCACATGCCCTTGACGCCGGAGACACGCAACATGATTGCCATGCCGGAATTCCGACGCATGAGACGCCGGCCTTTGATAGTCAACACGGCCCGCGGCGGGCTTGTGGACGAGGCCGATCTCGTGAAGGCCCTGGACGAAGGCCTCGTCGGGGGCATCGGTTTCGATGTGCTCACCAGCGAACCGCCGAAGGCTGACAATCCATTGCTCCGGGTGCTCGACCGGCCAAACGTGATCGTGACGCCCCATGTGGCCTGGGCGAGCGATGAAGCGATGCAGGCGCTGTGGAATCAGGTGATCGGCCATATCGAAAATTTCGAGAAGGGCGTGCCGAGCAACGTGGTGGGATGAAGCCGCCGCACGGATCGTCTCGAGCGGCCGCTTTGCGGGAGATGTCCTGCCGGCCTCGGCCGCAAGGCCGCCGGCAGGTGCCGGGCTCTCCACCGCATTCCCGCCGGAAGCGATGGAGATGCTCGCCGGGGGTTAGGCCTTGGCTATCTGCCGCGTGTCGACCGGCAACTTGCGCAGGCGCTTTCCGGTTGCCGCGTGGATGGCGTTGACCAGGGCAGGAGCCGTTGCAGACGTGCCGGGTTCGCCCATGCCGCCTGGTTCCTCGGTGCTGGAAACGATATGCACCTCGATGGACGGCGCGGCGTCGATGCGCAGGATCGGATAGGTGTCGAAATTGGACTGTTCGACACGCCCATCCTTGAAGGTGATCTCGCCATAGAGCGCAGCGGTGAGGCCGAACATGATGCCACCCTCGATCTGGGCCCGCACGGTATCGGGATTGACCACGATGCCGGAATCGACGGCGCAGACCATGCGCTGCACCTTGATCTTGCCGTCATCGGCCACGCTGACCTCGGCGACCTGGGCCATGTAGGTGCCGAAGCCGAAGAGCACCGCTATGCCACGCCCGCTGCCCTTCGGCAGGGGCGAGCCCCAGCCAGCCTTCTCGGCCGCGAGGTCGAGTACGGCCCGAGCCCTTGGCTGGCTGGCGAGAAGGGATCGCCGATACTCCACCGCGTCCTTGCCTGCGGATGCCGCAAGTTCGTCGATGAATCCCTCGACCACGAACGCATTGTGCGTGATGCCAACGCCGCGCCACCAGCCAGTGGTGATGCCTTTGGGCGGTTCCAGGCGCACGTAGTCGACCAGCGTGTTGGGAAGGTCATAGACACCCGTCGCGCCTTCCACTGCATCCGCGTCGATGTTGTCCTTGAAGAAGGGCGGGATCCAGCGGGCGATGATCGAGGAACCGGTGACGCGATGGTGGAAGGCCACGGGCTTGCCGTCGCCGTCCAGGCCAGCGCGCAGACGGTCGTAATAATAGGGTCGGTAGACGTCGTGCTGGATGTCCTGCTCGCGCGTCCACACGACTTTCACCGGACCATCTACCTGCTTGCCGATCTCGATCGCATGCGCGACGCTGTCTGTTTCCAGCCGCCGGCCAAAGCCGCCGCCCAGATACTGGTTGTGGACCGCGATGTTCTCCAAGGGCAGGCCTGTTACCTCGGCGGCGAGCTTCTGCACACGGGTGATGACCTGTGTTCCCAGCCAGACATCGCAGCCGTCCTTGCGTACATGCACCGTGCAGTTGATGGGTTCCATGGCAGCATGGGCGAGGAAGGGCAGTTCATAGGTTGCTTCCACCGTCCTGGCCGCGCCTTTGAGAGCCGACTCGACATCGCCCTGCTTGGTCGCTACGGCGCCCGCTTGCTGCGAGGCGCTTGCGAGCTGGCTCACGATGTCGCCGCTCGACAATCCGGAATTCTCGCCGCCATTCCAAGCAATGACGAGAGCCTCAAGTCCCTTGCGCGCAGCACCCATATGGTCGGCGACCACCGCCACGGCATCGTCAAGGCGAATGATCTGCCGGACACCCTTGATGGCCTTGGCCTTGCTGTCGTCGACCGTACCCAGCGTGCCGCCGACGATCGGGCAGGTTGCGATGGTGGCGATCTTCATGTCCGGCAGGCGGACGTCTATACCGAAGGTGGCCTGTCCCGTTGCCTTGGCAACGGTGTCGACGCGCTTCGCGGACGTACCGATCAGCTTGAAATCCTTGGGATCCTTCAGCTTCGCGTCCGTGGGCACCGGTATGGTCGCTGCTGCCTCCGTCAGGTCGCCATAGCCTAGTTTCCGGCCGGTCGCGGCGTGGATGACGGCACCTTTCTCGGCGTGGCAGGACGAGGGGTCCACACCCCAGGTTTTTGCGGCGGCGGCCACAAGGATTTCCCGGACCGTGGCGCCGACGACGCGCAGAGGCTTGTAGAAGCCGCGAACCGAGGTCGAACCACCAGTCACCTGGAAGCCCAGCAGGGGATTCCCGAAGGCCTTGTCGTCGGGTGGGGCCGCTGCAACCTTGATCTGGTCCAGCCCGATCTCGAGTTCCTCGGCGATGAGCATGGACATCGAGGTATAGGTGCCTTGGCCCATTTCCACCTGCGGCATGCTGAAGGTCACGTCGCCGGCGGGATCGATGCGCACGAAGGCGTTCGGCAGGAAAGGCTTGGCCGCGGCAACGCGAGCGGTCTTGTCCGGCTCCGACCCGGCTGGGAACTGCTTGGCGATGGTCGGGATGCCGAAGATGACGAACAGGGCGCCGCCGGCGCCGAGAGCGACCTTGAGGGCGTCGCGGCGCGACACATCAGGGCTCTCGCCCGAGGAGGGAGGTGTCTGAGAATCCATGTCGGCATTTCCCTACTGTGCCGAGGCGTTGCCGGAGGCAGCCTGCTTGATGCCTTCACGGATCCGCACATAGGTGCCGCAACGGCAGATATTGCCCGACATGGCATTGTCGATGTCGGCATCGCTCGGATGCGGATTGCCGGCGAGCAGCGCCGTGGCCGACATGATCTGTCCCGACTGGCAATAGCCGCATTGCGGTACTTCGAGATCGATCCATGCCTGCTGTATCTTCTTGCCCGCCGGCGTACGGCCGACGGCCTCGATCGTCGTGATCTCGGACGAGCCGATGGTGTCGATCGTGGTGATGCAGGAACGCACGGCGGTACCGTCGACGTGCACGGTGCACGCGCCGCAGAGCGCCTTGCCGCAACCGAACTTGGTTCCGGTCATGCCCAGCACGTCACGCAGGACCCACAGCAGCGGGATGTCGTCATCGACGTCGACAGTATGATTTTGACCGTTGATTTTGATCGTGTAAGCCATCTTGACCTCCATACGAGGCTTGAAATGCAGAACAGCGAACGCCCTCTCGATTGTTCGCCGGGACTCATGTGCCACCCTGGATAGTAGGGATTGCCGCCCGATTGTGCGCTGCAAAAGAGTCAAAGGCCTTTGAAGCCAGGCTTCACAATGTCGTGTGCCGGTGGGACTTCTCAGCGTGCCTGGAGCGCCCGGAGGAACGAGAGCATGGCCTCATTGAACAGCGCCGGCCGCTGGAGGGGAGCGAAATGGCTGACGTCGGGCAGGATAAGCAGCCTTGCGCCGGGTATGGCGCCGGCCAGGTACTCGGCGTGCTCGGGCTTGATGAACTCGTCATGTTCGCCCTGGCAGATAGTGACGGGGACATGAATGCGGCCGAGATCTTCAGCCGCATAATCGGGCTGGGTCTCCATCATCAGCGTGACGGCCTCCACGAAGGCGTCGAACTCGCCCGGGGTCGCCGACAGGGAGACATAGTCCTTGCGGTGACGTGCAAAGCAGCGTTCGAGTGCAGGGCTCGGCTGCAGTTCCTTGGTGCCGGTGGAATCCATGTTGCAGGCAAAGAAAAAGACCCCGTGGACGCGCGCGGGGGCCTTGTCGGCCAGTATCAGGGCGACACAGGCGCCGTCGCTCCATCCGACCAGGGCGGCGCTGTCCAGGGCAAGCCGATCCATCACGGCGAGAACGTCGTCCGTCATGCGCTCGTAGCGATAGGGCTTGTCGTCGCGCGTGCTCCGTCCGTGGCCCCGGCTGTCGATCAGCACGGCCCGGTAGCCGGACTCTACCAGGGCAGGGACCTGATAGGCCCAGTTGCCGCCATGGCCCAGTCCCCCATGCAGCAGCAACACCGGCTGGCCGGCGCCGTAGGATGCGTAATGGATGCGGGCGCCATCACGTTCGACCTGCCCCTGGAGTTCGGGCGGCGGCAGGGGATCGGCGCCATGTTCGGCAAAATGTACGAGGTCGTCATCGCGAATTTCCATGGTCGCACGCTCCTGCCTATCTCAGACTATAGACGCAGCCATCTATGGGATGCCGACACCTTCCTCGGCGATTCTCGACCTGCCGCTCCGTTTGGATACATCGATCGCTTCAATTCATCCGGGTGAAAGCCATCGTTGCTCCGGCTGGGTTTCCTCCTCGGTTTCGGCCCGCGATCCCGGAAGCAGCTCTTCTCAGGCATTGGCTGGCTTTTCCTGGACTGCAAAGCTCTATTTCAGGGCAACTATGCTTCATCGTTGCCTCATCGTTCGATGCGTTGAAGGAAAGCATGGCCTCAATAAACTTGAAGGGACTTCCGGAGCGTCACATTGCGTAAGATCGAATACAATACGATAGTATCCACCTGATGCGAGCGCCGTCTGGTCCCGTTGATTCAAATCAAGGCGTTGCAGCAGGGGTGATCGGATAAGCGAACCATGCTGAAGCATTCTCTCACCCGGGACGTCGTCATCGTGATCGCGATCAAGGTGGTCGTCGTGATCGCTGCGGGCGTGTTCGTGTTCGGTCCCAGCCAACGGCCCAGGATGGATGCCACCAGCGTTGAAACGAGGCTGCTCGGCACGCAAGCCGTCAGTCCCCAGCCAAGGAATCCCTGACCATGGATACCGCCATGGATGTCGTGCAGCTGTCGCGGCTGCAATTTGGCCTGACGGCCATGTATCACTTCCTCTTCGTGCCCCTGACATTGGGCCTAGCGGTGCTGCTCGGCATCATGGAGAGCGTCTATGTCATGACGGGTCGCGAGATCTGGCGGCAGATGACCAAGTTCTGGGGCGTTCTCTTCGGCATCAACTTCGCCATGGGGGTCGCCACCGGAATCACCATGGAGTTCCAGTTCGGCATGAACTGGGCCTATTACAGCCACTATGTCGGTGATGTCTTCGGCGCGCCGCTGGCGATCGAAGGGCTGATGGCCTTCTTCCTGGAGGCGACCTTCATCGGCCTGTTCTTCTTCGGGTGGGACCGCCTGTCCAAGGTGGCGCATCTGGCGGTGACCTGGATGGTGGCGCTTGGTTCCAACCTTTCGGCGCTCTGGATCCTGATCGCGAACGGCTGGATGCAGCACCCGGTGGGTTCGGCCTTCAACCCGGACACCATGCGCATGGAGGTGACGGACTTCCAGGCGGTGATCTTCAATCCCGTCGCGCAGGCCAAGTTCGTCCACACGGTCAGCGCGGGATACGTAACCGGCGCAATGTTCGTGCTGGCGATCAGCGCGCTCTACCTGCTGCTCGGTCGCCATGTCGAGCTCGCGAAGCGCTCGATGACGGTGGCGGCAAGCTTCGGCCTGGCCGCTGCCCTCTCGGTCGTCGTCCTGGGCGATGAAAGCGGCTACACCGCAGGCGAGAACCAGAAGATGAAGATCGCCGCCATCGAGGCGATGTGGCACACCGAGCCGGCGCCGGCCTCCTTCACCCTGTTCGGTCTGCCCAATCAGGAGACCCGCCAGACGGACTATGAGATCAAGGTGCCGTGGATGCTGGGGCTGATCGCGACCCGTTCGATCAGCAAGGAAGTGCCCGGCATCATCGATCTGGTCGATCATGCCAAGACGCGGATCCGTTCCGGCCTCATCGCCTATGATGCCCTGGACAAGCTCAGGGCCGACCGCAACGACCCTGCCGCAAAGGCGGCCCTTGCGGCGAATGGCGATGATCTCGGCTATGCCCTGCTGCTCAAGAAGGAGCGGCCGGACATCAAGAACGCGACCGACGCAGATGTCGAGAAGGCGGCGTGGAGCACCGTTCCCGCGGTATCGCCGCTGTTCTGGAGCTTCCGCATCATGGTAGGCCTCGGCTTCTTCTTCATCCTCCTGTTCGGCGTTGGGTTCTACCTTGCCTCTCGCCGGCGCCTGACGACTTCGCGGGCGTTCCTGTGGGTGGCGTTGCTGTCGCTGCCGCTGCCATGGATCGCCGCGGAACTCGGCTGGTTCGTCGCCGAGGTCGGGCGTCAGCCCTGGGTGATCGAGGGCGTGCTGCCGACGTTCATGGCGGTGTCGAGCCTGTCCGCGACCAACGTGATGACGACACTCGTCGGTTTCGTGCTCTTCTACTCGGTGCTGCTGATCGTCGACATCTACCTGATGATCAAGGCCATCCGCCTCGGTCCCGCCGCTCCGCATCCCCAATCCTCGCTGCCGCCGGCCGTTTCCGCCGCCGTCGCCGCCGAATGAGCAGAAAGGATCAGCCATGCTCGACTATGAAACCCTGCGCCTGATCTGGTGGGCGCTGCTCGGCATCCTTCTGATCGGCTTCGCCGTGATGGACGGCTTCGATCTCGGGGCGGCCATGCTGCTGCCCTTCGTGGGCAAGACCGACGAGGAGCGCCGCGTCGTCATCAACACGGTGGGGCCGGTCTGGGAAGGGAACCAGGTCTGGTTCATCCTCGGGGGCGGCGCGATCTTCGCCGCCTGGCCCCCGCTCTACGCCGTGGCGTTCTCAGGCTTCTACCTCGCCATGTTCCTGATCCTGCTGGCGCTGATCCTCCGGCCGGTCGCATTCAAGTTTCGCTCCAAGCTGGCGAATCCAACCTGGCGCTCGATCTGGGACTGGGTCCTGTTCGTGGCGGGTGTCGTCCCTTCGCTGGTGTGCGGCGTCGCCTTCGGCAATGTCATCCTCGGCGTCCCCTTCCGTCTCGATGATACCTTGCGCATGACCTACGAGGGCACGCTGCTCGGCCTGCTCAACCCCTTTGCGCTTCTGTGCGGGCTGGTGAGCGTGGCGATGCTGGTGATGCATGGCGGCGCCTATCTCGCTGTCAAGGCCGGCCAGCCCGTGGCCGACCGCGCCGTTGCCATATCGCGCTATGGCGCTTTCGCCCTCATCGTGCTGTTCGCGCTGGCGGGTATCTGGGTGGCCCTTGGCATCAATGGCTATCAGATCACGAGTGCTCTGGCTCCCGAGGGGCCGTCCAATCCGCTGCTGAAGAGCGTGGTGCAGGCTCCAGGCGCCTGGCTCGTCAACTATCACACGTTGCCGCTGACCTTGCTTGCGCCGGCCCTCACAATCGTCGGGGCACTCGGCGCGGCGATCCTGCTCAGCGCTAGGCGCCCGCTCATCGCCTTCATTGCGAGCGCTCTCAGTATCGCCGGCGTGATCGCTACCGCGGGCCTCAGCGTCTTCCCTTTCCTGCTGCCTTCGTCGCTGGATCCCCGGTCGAGCCTCACGGTCTGGGACGCGTCTTCCAGCCATCTGACGCTTGGCATCATGCTTGTGGTGACTCTGGTCTTCCTGCCGATCATCCTGATCTACACGAGCTGGGTTTATCACGTGCTGCGTGGACGGGTGACCCTGTCCGCCATTACCGATCCCTCCGCCCACCATTACTGAGGAAACTGACCGATGTGGTATTTTGCCTGGGTTCTCGGTGTCGGCTTTGCCGGCGCCTTCTCGATCCTCAACGCCATGTGGCTCGAACTGCACGAGAGCGAGAATGGCGGAGCAGGCGGCAATGATCGCGCCAAGTGATCATGTGTCACGCGAGCAGGCGCCCAGCAACCGCTGGGCGTTGGCGCGCGGCTGGGGCAGGGCATTGTCCCTCGCCGTAGCCGGCATCGCCAGCCTGCTGTTGATGCTCTATCCCTATGTGCTCAACGGCGTGCCGGGCTGGAAGATGCATACGGGGCTGCCGGTGATGATGCTGGGCGTCACCGGCCTGTACATGGCCGGGCTTGGCTTTTCTCCTCGCAGCAAGCTTCTCCGCGCCATATTCCATCCGCTCGCCGCATGGATGCTCTTCGCCCTCGGCATCCTCGTAATGGCGGTTGAATGAGGGGCCTGGAGTTGCCAGCCCCGGGCAAGGGGGCCAAACTCCCTGCTGTAGTGGTTCGCTGAGGAGGCGGGCATGTCCTCCCAAAGCGCCGGGATCCTGCTCTATCGCCGGAAAAACGAGATTGTCGAAACCCTTCTCGTGCATCCCGGCGGACCCTTCTGGAGCATGAAGGATCTTGGTGCATGGTCGATCCCCAAGGGCGAATATGGCGAAGGGGAGGACGCCGCACGGGCGGCTCGCCGGGAATTCGAGGAAGAACTCGGCAGGCCTCCGCCGGATGGCGACCATCTTGCGCTTGGGGAAGTGGTGCAGGCCGGTGGCAAGCGGGTAAGGGCCTGGGCGCTGGCCGGAGATTTCGACACGAGCGCCATGCGCAGCAACATGTTCGAGATGGAATGGCCGCCCCATAGCGGCAAACGTGCGCTGTTTCCAGAGATCGATCGTGCTGCGTGGTTCGGCCTCGATGTCGCCGCGCAGAAGATCGTTCCGGCGCAGAGGGCATTCCTCGACAGGTTGGCCGAACTCGCTTCAACGCCTCCGCGAGATCCGTCGCAGGCTTGAAGCGACCGTCGGAAGCAAACGTTCGAGAAGGAAGGATAACGAAGATGTCCATGCAACCCCCGACCCGGTCTCCGAGCCAGAGCGCATCCCTCTTCGCGCATTGGGGCATCTTTCTCGCGGAAGGTATCATCCTGCTTCTTCTCGGCTGCGTGGCCATCCTGGTGCCGCTGCTCGCAGGCCTCGCAACCACGGTGTTTCTCGGCTGGCTGTTCCTGTTCGCCGGGATCATCGGCCTGGTCGCGACCTTCCGCACCCGCGGCGCGCCGGGCTTCACCTGGGCACTGGTTTCCGCGATCCTCGCCCTGGTCGCCGGCATTGCCCTGATCTGGCATCCCCTTCAGGGTCTGTACTCGCTTACGTTGCTGCTCGCGGCCTTCTTCGTCGTGGACGGAATACTGATGATCGCGCTGGCCGTCTCGCATCGGCGCGGTCTGTCCGGGCGCTGGGAATGGATGCTGGCCAATGGCATCGTCGACCTCATACTGGCTGTCGTGATCGTCTCGGGCCTGCCAGGATCGGCATTGTGGGCGATCGGTGTCATCGTCGGCATCGACCTCGTTTTCGGTGGTGCTGCCCTGATCGCGATGGCTCTGGCCGCCCGAAGAGAGGGGTGAGGGGGAGCACGCTATCACTGGCGACGTCGCGACATCGTAATCGTCGTGACGTCAGGATCTTGCCGCGCATCGATGAACTTCGTCTATTTCTGACGGCAGCCTGCGTCGTCGGGCCGGTACCCGACCCGCAAGCCAATGTCAGTCGTCGTTCTCGGCTGTAAGTTCCTCGGGCCTCAGCCCGGCCTGCCGAATGCCGCGGCGCAAGCGAAGGCCGGGACCATTGCCTTCATCCGCAAGGAAGACGATGCCGGCCTCCTCGTAGGCAAGCTGGAGGGCAGCCACGTCCTGGCGCTGGGGAACCTTTCCGCCCTTTTCGAAGTCCGAGATTACAGCCCTGGGCACGCCGGACTTCTTGACCATATCCGCGATGTCGAAATCCAGAAACGCTCGAGCTGCGCGGCTGAGGGCCGGGGAGAGAGACATGGTGAGATGCCTTGCGCTGTTGAGCCGACAGCCATTGAGCACCTTCCCGCCTTAACGGGAGATGTATGGACGATTAAATCCGCCTGCCGGCGTCGGAGCGGGTGAAGTGCATTCAGGCTCGTCTTCCCGTAAAAGCACGAGCAGTGGCACGGGCCTGCGCCTAAAGCTCTCAAGTGGCAGAATGCGCTTGCAGGTCGACGTAGAAGATTGTCTGATGAGAGAGATTGAATACGACATTGATCATTTTGCATAGTGCCGCATGCGCCTTTTTGATGAACGCCGACTCGCAACCCTTCGCAATTACGACACCACCGACATGGGTCGCGACCATGGGCTCGACGCCCTTTGTAATCTTGTGCAATTGACAATCGGCGTGCCGATGGCAGCCGTATCGCTGGTTGACGACAGGATGACGCACAGGATTGGCATGGCTGGTTTCGACGAGCCCACCGTGCCGGTGGACCTGAGTTTCTGCTCTCATACTATCGAGGCAAACGTCCCTATGCTGGTGGAGGACGCGAGGCAGGATTCGCGGTTCTCCGGAAATCCTTTCGTTACTACGGACCCGGGTATCCGTTCCTATCTGGGCGCCCCATTGATCGCGCCGGACGGCTCGGCATTGGGCGCGATCTGTGCCGTGGATACCAAGAGCCGCTCTTTCTCACCGGAGGAGACGCAGAAGCTCACCAGCCTGGCGACCACTGCGGTCGAGATCCTGGAGATGCGGCGGCGCCTGAAGGAAGTGCGTGCTCTGGCTCTCACCGACGGGCTGACCGGCATAGCCAACCGCACGGGCATCGAATTGGAGATCGAGAAGGCAATTCCTGTGCTGCAGCGGCACGGCTTGCCGTTTTCGCTCCTTTATTTCGATGTGGACGGCTTCAAGCAGGTCAATGACGAACGCGGTCATGAGGCGGGCGACGATCTGCTGCGGCTCATCGGGCAGACCTTGTCGGGGCGCACGCGCCGGGAGGAGACCAGCGGTCGCCTGGGCGGAGACGAGTTCGTCATTCTCCTCATCGGGGCGAGAGAGCAGGAAGGCAGCGATGCTGCGGCGAGAATCAAGGTGGCTCTCGATCAGGCCGTGGCGCGTGCTGGCTATCCTGTCAGCTTTTCAATGGGATTGGCGATCTTTACGGCACCGCCCAACAATGTCGAGGCTGCCTTGGGCATGGCGGACGCGCTGCTGTATCAAGCCAAGCGCAACGGAAAGAACCAGATCGTCATTGGAGGCAGCGGGTATTAGGCGCCCTGCGGGGATGACAAGCGGGTTCCGGCGGCGATCCGTATAATTTGCTCCCGGCGTTCGCGCGTGCCCGCGGCAAGTTCCCCCTGAAATGTGAAGCAGCTTCCGTTTCTCCCGATAACCAAGCGATAGCGCGGTGCCCCTCGGCCTGCTAGATCGGGCGCGGAGTTTCACTGGAGAGATGACCCATGATCAAGCGCCTTCACCCTGGTCCGCGTTTCTGCAAGGCGGTGGTAGCGAACGGCATCGTCACGACTGCCGGCATCACGGCCGCCAATGCCAATGCCGACACCGCGGCACAGACGGCCGATATTCTGGCGCAGATCGACGCGCTTCTCGCCGAGGCCGGGACTTCCAAGGCCAACCTGCTTACCGCCAGCATCTGGCTGCGCGACATCGCCCATTTCGGCCAGATGAACGGCGTGTGGGACAAGTGGGTGGACATGAACAACCTGCCGGTACGCGCGACCGTCGAAGCCCGTCTGGCCGCGCCGGAACTGCTCGTTGAGATCCAGGTTTCGGCAACCGTCTGAGCCCGCGCCTCGTCCTCCCCATCGCCGGCCCCGCCTGGTGATGGGGATTCGCTCTTTCCGGCGAATCGCCGCTCGACGTCAGCTGCGCGCCACCTTCCGGTAGGCGTCGCCGGACAGCCACTCGCAATTCTCTATGGGGCGAGCCTGGAAGGCGGTCAGGAAACGTCTCATATCTGTCAGGTCGCTTCCTGCGGGATTGTCGGCGAGCAGGCGCCAGGCTTGCATGATGTGTCCGTGCGTGAAGATGACGATCCTGCTTGCTTCGCTTGCCCCGATACGTCTGGCCGCCCCGCGCACGCGGTCGAGCATCTGGCCGAAGGACTCGGCGCCTGGACCTTCGATCAGCGCGGGATCGCATGTCTTCCAATAGGCATCCACCAATGGGCGGCGCTGTTCGACGGTGGTGTTCGCGCATCGAACCGGCGACAGATAGGTGAACTCCTGCACTTGCCATGTTTCGAATGGAGAATTCGGGAAACGGTCGGCGGTGGCTTCCGCCGTCTGACGGGCTCGCAGGTAGGGCGAGGTCACGATCAGGTCCGGCGCGACGGTGAATTTCGCTGCCATCTCACGCGCCTGCTGCCAGCCTTTTTCAGTGAGGGGAACGGACGCGGCGTCCTTGGTGGGCAATCCCGCATTGGCTGCGCTTTCGCCGTGCCGGATCAGCCAGATTTCTTTCGACACGCAAAACCCTCATGGAATCAGGCGCATTGTTGGCGCGGCTTTGGCCGAAAGGCTATTGATCCTCGTCGCCCGAGGGCGGGTCCTGCGGCCACGCCGGGCCGGGAGGACCGATGTTCGGATAGAGAGGCGCCTGCCTTGCCTTGACGCTCAACTTGCAGCCCACGCACGGGCCATTGGACACTTGGCCGAAACTCTTGGCGGGTTTATCGGCATCATCCGCCTTCCATTGAGACTTCGGTTGAACCAGAGGTGAGGCCGCCGGGGCTTTGCCGGCTCCGGGAGCGGGCGCCGGGAGGGTGAGGTCTGGCGGCGCAAAGGTCTGCGGGGCGAGAGTCTGTTGCGCCCCGGCAGCCGTTGCCGCGAACTGTATCGCCACGATGAGGAAGGCGAGTGTCTTCATGCAGCCTGTCCGGTTTCCAGACCGCAGATTGCTATCGCCAAGGTGAAAAAGCGAGAAGAGATTTGGGGGCGGCGGGCCGGATCGAAGCAGACTTCAGCATGAATTCAACGCCCGGCAAGGCCTGGGGGGAGTGCTCGGATTGCGCCGATCAGATGATCCGCCAGTAGGATTCCCGCCTTTGAAAGACTTGGGGTGCGGTGCAGCCGGATCTCGGCGCCGGGCAGGGGCGGCAGGCCCTGCTCCTGCGACAGCACTCGAAGCCCGGACTGCAGGAAACTGGACTTTACCACGGTAACCGCCAGGCCTTGTGCCGCGATGGCCTCCACCGCGGAGAGATTGTGGCTGACGAAGGCGAGGCGCCGCGCCCTCCCGGACCGGTCGAGTGCCTCGATCGCCCATTTCCGGAAAAGGCAGCCTGGCGGATAGAGAGCGACCGGCAAGGGATCGACGGTCCAGGCCTGGTGCCCGGGGTGAGCTGCCCAGATGGCGCGATCACGGCGCAGCAATTCGCCTTCGCCGTGACCCTCCTGGTGCATGGCGATGACCAAGTCGTAGGAAACGCCCAGGCGAGCGACCATGCCGCTGGTAAGCCCGGTCTCCATTTCGACGTGAATGCGAGGATAGAGTGCGATGAAGCGCGCAAGCAGGGATGGCAGCACCAACGTGCCGTAGTCGTCCATCACGCCAAGCCGTACGCGCCCCTCGATCCGGTGCTGGTGCAATCGGCCGATGGCCTCTTCGTTCAGGCTCAGGATGCGGCGCGCATAGGAAAGCAGCCCGTCGCCCGCACTCGTGAGATCGACCGTCGATTTCGTTCGATGAAAGAGCTCCGTGCCAAGTCGTTCCTCCAGCCGCTTGATCTGCATGCTGACCGCCGACTGGGTACGATTGAGCAGTATGGCCGCGCGCGTGAAGGAACGGTTTTCGGCCACTGCCACGAAGGCCTTCAGGAGATCGGGGTCGAGAATGGCTTGGGTCATCATGGAATATGATGACAGGCATGACACAAATTCAATTCCCTTATGGCGCTTGTCACCTCCAGATAGGCGGCGGAGAGAAGGCTTGGGGAGAGTGTCATGGGAGGCGTACTGGCTGCGGTTCTATCGAGCGGTATCGGCGGAACCGCCGTCGTAGCCACACGCCATTTATCTGGAACGATCGATCCAATAGCGCTGGGTGCCTTGCGCTTCGGCGTCGGGTTCTGCTTCCTCCTGCCACTCACCCTGACGCGAAAGGAGCGCTGGCCGGAGCGGGCGGATTGGGCGCGCGTTGGCGGGCTTGGCGTCCTCTTCTTCGCGCTTTTTCCCTTCTTTTTCAACGCGTCGCTGCACTTCACGACGGCTGCTCGCGGTGCATTGGCGCTTTCCACCTTGCCGTTGCTGACCATGTTGGCAGGTGCCGTGATGGGGGCCGAGACGATCACGGCTCGCAAGGCGGCTGGCGTTTTCGTCGCCATGACCGGAGTGGCGCTGGCGCTGCTCTCCGGATTGTCGAAGGCGCCGAACGGCGCCTGGCGCGGCGATCTCCTCATGGTATGCGCCGCAATATGCATGGCGTTCTACACCATTTGGTCGCGCCCGCTTATCCGGCGCTCCGGACCGATACGTTTCACGGCAGTAGCCATGGGCGTCGGAGCAGTCTGCCTTGTTGCGGCCGCCGGGGCAGGAGGCGGAATCCCGCGTGTAGCGGCCTTGGCGACGCAGCAGTGGCTGGCCGTCGCCTATCTAGGTATTATCGGAAGTGCATTCGTTTTCTTCCTGTGGGCCTTTGCCGTTACCCGCACCACGCCGACGCTCGTCGCCATCTCGGTCGCAGTCAACCCCGTCACCGCTTCCTTCGCCGGCCAGGTCTTTCTCGATGAGCCCTTGCGCTGGAACATCATTGCCGGTCTGGTCACGGTCTGCCTCGGGATTGGCATCGCTACTACGGCGGCGAAAGCCCCGGCAGGAAGGTAAGCAGAAGGAGACACCAAAATGGACGGGGAGACGAAGCCAAGGTTCGCACGCGTCTGGAGGGGCAAGGTCCGCAGGAATGACTTCGAGGCCTATTCGCATTATCTGCAGCAGGCCGGCGTGCGCAAGATCGAAGGCATTCCCGGCAACATCAGGGTCGAAATGTTCCGTGCCATGCGGGAGGACCACGCTGAATTCATGGTGATCTCCTATTGGCCGAGCCTCGATGCGATCAGGGCCTTCTCGGGCGACGACATCACCCGCACGCGGCATCTCGACAGAGATCCGGATTTTCTCCTTGAGTTGCCGACATTCGTGGAGCTGTTCGAGGTTTATGACAATTCAGAGGGAGTTTAGCGTCACCTCCGCGGAGAGCCCGCCGTCCTCCCTGTTGCGCAGGCGTAGGGAGCCGCCCACGGCCTGGGCAAGCTGGTGCGCGATAGCGAGGCCGAGGCCCGTGCCGCCGGTCTGCCGGTTGCGGGACTGTTCGAGCCTGAAGAAGGGCTGGAGAACGGCTTCGAGCTGGTGCTCCGGAATTCCGGGGCCTCGGTCGAGTATCCTGATGACGACGGCGCCCTTATCGTCTTTCTCCATGGCGACGGTGGCCTCGTCACCGAATTTGAGGGCGTTGTCGACGAGATTGCTCAGGACGCGTCGCAGCGCGTGAGGTCGCGTCAGCACGGTCGCCTGCAACCGGCTTCCAAGTGTCACCGCCTTGCCGGTGTCCTGGTAGTCGAACACGAGACTCTCCACAAAGGAAGCGATGTCGATCCGCGAGGGCTTCTCCGTGTTTCCATGGGCGCTGCGGGCATAGGCGACTCCCTCGCGCACGAGCCGTTCGATTTCGCCGAGATCCTGCAGCAGCTTGTCCTTGATTGGCCCGTCTTCCGCCACTTCGGCGCGGAGCTTCATCCGCGTGATCGGCGTCTGAAGGTCGTGCGAAATGGCAGCGAGGATCTGCACTCGTTCTTCGAGATAATGCGAGATACGGTCTCGCATGGCGTTGAAGGCTACCGCGGCATAGGCCACCTCGACCGGGCCGGTCTCGGCAAGGCGCGGCGCCCTGCGGCTGGGATCGAGTGCGTCCGCAGCGCGGGCCAGCCCTACCAGCGGGCGGATCGCCAGGCGTACGGCGAACCAGGCGCACCCCACCAGCAGCGCCAGCTGCACGAGGAGCACATAGGGGAGCCAGGAGGCGAGGGGGGCGAGCGCCGGGTGGATATCTATGGTGAGCGGCGCACCGTCGCGAAGCGTGAGATGCGCCTGCAGGTGCGGACTTTCTCCCGGAATGGCTGCCATGGTCACGGCAGAGCGCTCGCCGGCGCCGTCGCGGATGCTGGCGACGATCTCGGCGCCACGGTGGCTGGTGTCGGGAACGCCCGGCTGGCCGGGCCCGAGTTCGAAACGATAGGTGCCGCGGCTCAATCGCGCCAGCCAGTCCGGTCGCTCCTTGGCTGGCAGGCGATCCAGGATGGCGACGGAAGTGGCGACATCGTTCTCCAGCGTATCCAGCATCACCGTCTTCGCCGAGATGTCGCGCTCGGTAAGCAGCACGCTGAAGGAGAGGGCGTAGGCGAGCGCAAGGCCAACGAACAGGATGAGGAACAAGCGCGCGCCCAGCGTGCGCGGCCAGGGGCGCAGACGCTGGAGAAAGGACGGGGCACTCACCGGCGCACCTCGGTGATCTCGACTGCCATCGAGAAGACGTACCCCTCGCTTCGCACCGTCTTGATATAGGCCGGGTCGCGCGCATCGTCCTCGAGCCGCTGGCGCAGCCGGCTCACCAGAAGGTCGATGGAACGATCGAACAACTCGGCGTCCCGTCCCTGCGTGAGGTTGAGGAGTTGGTCACGGTTGAGCACGCGCTGGGGATGATTGAGGAAGACGTTGAGAAGCCGGTATTCGGCACCGGATAGCGCCACCGCCGTGCCTTCGGGATCGAGCAGATGGCGCTCGACCGTATCGAGCCGCCATTTGCCGAAGGTAAGAAGCTGCCCGGCCTCCGTTATCTGCAGGTTGGGAGGCAGCATGCGGGTGCGGCGCAGCACCGCCTTGATGCGGGCGAGCAGTTCGCGTGCCGCGAACGGCTTGGCGAGATAATCGTCCGCGCCCATCTCCAGGCCCACGATGCGGTCGGTCTCATCCGTGCGCGCAGTGAGCATAAGGATGGGCGTCGCCTTATGCCTGCCGGCACGCAGCTCCCGGCAAAGGGTGAGGCCGTCATCGCCCGGCATCATCACGTCGAGCACCACCAGATCGACCGCCGTCGTGTCGATGACGCTTCGCATTTGCCGGCCGTCCGCCGCCACCGTCACGCGTAGGCCGTTCCTGGTGAGATAGGCCGAGATCAGGTCGCGGATCTCGCGGTCGTCGTCGACGACGAGGATATGATCAACATGATCCACGGTGCAGCTCCAATTGCCTTGCCATTCCCACTCGCCTGGTCAAACACGGGTTGATGCACAAACCCCTGTCCTCGCCGGGCCTGACCTACGATACAGGTCACATCGACGACCGACTGTCTCGCGCAATCCGGATGCCCGGAGCAAGCCCGGGCATGATCAATATTCGTCTCATTCGGTGAAATCCAAACCTGAGGCGTGCCCTCAGACCAGATTGATCGCAACGTCGATGTTGCCCCTGGTTGCCTTGGAATAGGGACAGGTCTGGTGCGCCGCACCGACCACCGCGCGGGCCGTGGCGGGATCGAGGCCCGGCAGGTTTACGTTGAGCCGCGCCTGGAGAAAATAGCCGCCGGCGCCCGTGCCGAGATCAACCTCGGCATCGACGGCTAGGTCCGAGGGCAGCGTGACCTTCATGGCGCGGGCAGCATGGCCCATGGCGCCGATGAAGCAGGCCGACCAGCCTGCGGCGAAGAGCTGCTCGGGATTGGTGCCGATTCCCGCGCTGCCTGGCGGAGAAAGCCTGATGTCGAGGCGCCCGTCGGCGCTCGACGCGGCGCCTTCGCGTCCGCCCGTGGTGTGGATCTTGCCGGCGTAAAGCACATTCTCGATCTTGGACATGGTGTTTTCCTTGATGGGACCGTCGCGGCTGGGGTCAGCCGTGGCCGCATAAGGGCTGCGGGACGTATCTGGCTTGTGTCTCTGATCGGGTCGAAATGTAACGAAGCATCTGGGGGAGGCAGCCCGATACACTGCGACACAAATCAGCTTGGGCGGAGGCATCCCTTTGTATCGCAGTGTATCGGGCTGCCCCGAAGCAACACGCGCTTTCAAAGTGGGATGATCAGGACATAGAAGCGATACAAGCAGCGGCTTCAATCATGCCATCAACCGAGCAGGAGAGACCGATGTCCGAGACCATCAACCTTCACCGCCGCCGCTTCTTCGCGGGGGCCGTTACCGCTGCCGCCGTCGCGCAGCTCGGACTTACAGCCGCGGCGAAGGCCGCCAGCACCCTGCCCGCTGTCAAGCCGGGCAGCCACAAGCGGTTCAAAACGTTGAAGCAGGTCGACGCTGGCCTCCTGAACGTCGGCTATGCAGAGGCCGGACCGGCCAATGGACCGGTGGTGTTGCTCTTGCACGGCTGGCCCTACGACATCCACAGCTATGTCGACGTTGCGCCTCTCCTGGCCTCTCAGGGCTATCGTGTTATCGTGCCCTACCTGCGCGGCTACGGAAGTACGCGCTTCCTTTCCGCAGACACGGCACGCAACGGGCAGCAGGCCGCGCTCGCCGTCGACATGGTCGCCTTGATGGACGCGCTCAAGATCGGCAGGGCCGTGATCGCCGGCTATGACTGGGGTGCTCGTACGGCCGGCATCATGGCTGCCCTCTGGCCCGATCGCTGCAAGGCGCTCGTGAGTGTCAGCGGCTATCTGATCGGCAGTGTCGAGGCAAACCGCCAGCCCCTGCCGCCGCAAGCGGAACTCGCCTGGTGGTACCAGTTCTACTTCGCCACCGAGCGCGGGCGCCTTGGCTATGAGAAGAACCGGCACGATTTCGCCAAGCTGATCTGGCGAACGGCTTCGCCGCAATGGCATTTCGACGACGAGGCCTACGAGCGGTCCGCCCGGGCGTTCGAGAATCCGGATCATGTCGCGGTGGTGATCCACAACTATCGCTGGCGGCTTGGGCTTGCAGCCGGAGAGGCGCGTTACGACGAACTAGAGGCAAGGCTCGCCAAAGCGCCCGTCATCTCCGTGCCCGCCATCACGCTCGAAGGGGATGCCAACGGTGCACCCCATCCAGAGCCTGCCGCCTACGCTGGCAAGTTCGCCGGCCACTACGAGCATCGCCTGATCAACGGCGGCATCGGACACAATCTGCCCCAGGAAGCTCCACAGGCCTTCGCGCAGGCGGTACTGGATGTCGACAGGTCCTGAACCCAAGAAAAGAGGCCGGTGCATTGCTGCACCGGCCCTTCGATCTGTCCCTCTGGATTGGACTTTTTTAGACCGAATAGTACATCTCGAATTCAATCGGATGGGGGGTCATCTCGAAACGCATCACTTCCTGCATCTTCAGTTCGATGAAGGAGTTGATGAAGTCGTCGGTGAACACGCCGCCCTTCTTGAGGAATTCGCGATCCTTGTCCAGCGAGGCAAGCGCTTCACGCAGCGAGCCGCAGACGGTCGGGATCTTCTTGAGTTCCTTCGGCGGCAGATCGTAGAGATCCTTGTCCATGGCCGCGCCCGGGTCGATCTTGTTCAGGATGCCATCCATGCCGGCCATGAACAGGGCCGAGAAGGCGAGGTAGGGGTTCGCTGCCGGATCCGGGAAGCGGACTTCGACGCGCTTGGCCTTCGGGTTGGTGGTGTAGGGGATGCGGCAGGATGCCGAGCGGTTGCGTGCCGAATAGGCCAGCAGCACCGGCGCCTCGTAGCCCGGGACCAGGCGCTTGTAGGAGTTGGTCGAGGGATTGGTGAAGGCGTTCAGCGCCTTGGCGTGCTTGATGACGCCGCCGATGTAGTGGAGGCAGGTTTCCGAAAGATCGGCATATTTGTTGCCGGCGAACACCGGCTTGCCGTCCTTCCAGATCGACTGGTGCACATGCATGCCCGAACCGTTGTCGCCGAACACGGGCTTGGGCATGAAGGTTGCCGTCTTGCCATAGGTGTGAGCGACGTTGTGGATGCAGTACTTATAGATCTGCAGATGGTCGGCCATCGTCACGAGCGTGCCGAACTTCATGCCGAGTTCGTGCTGGGCGGAAGCGACTTCGTGGTGATGCTTCTCGACCACGACGCCCATCTGCTGCATGGCGGCAAGCATTTCCGAGCGCATGTCCTGCGCCGAATCGAGCGGAGGAACCGGGAAGTAACCGCCCTTGGTGTTGATGCGATGACCCAGATTGCCACCTTCGTACTCGGTGTCGAAGTTGGAGGGCAGCTCGGTCGAGTCGAGCTTGAAACCCGTGTTGTACGGGTCAGCCTTGAAGCGAACGTCGTCGAACACGAAGAACTCGGCTTCCGGGCCAAAGAATGCGGTGTCGCCGACGCCGGTCGACTTCAGATAGGCTTCCGCGCGCTTGGCAATGCCGCGCGGGTCGCGGCTGTAGCCTTCGCCGGTCGAAGGCTCGACCACGTCGCAGGTGATCGACATCGTGGCGGCGGAGAAGAAGGGGTCCATGGTTGCGGTCGTCGGGTCCGGCATCAGGCACATGTCGGATTCATTGATCGCCTTCCAGCCGGCGATCGAGGAGCCGTCGAACATCGTGCCTTCGGTGAAGATCTCCTCATCGACCAGGGAGACGTCGAAGGTCACGTGCTGCCACTTGCCACGCGGATCTGTGAAGCGGAAGTCGACATATTTGACGTCGTTGTCCTTGATCGCCTTCAGGACATCCTTGGCGGTCTTCATTGGGTAACCTTTCCTTCGTTAGGCACAGTTTCCTTAAGCAAAATGCGCTTGTGAATAAACGCTTTCTTGCTTTGATTCCTCATTCGACGCGTCCTTGCGATGTTCGGCGGCTTCGCCAAAACGCACGGCACCCTGGCACCAAACGGTTGACTCCGTCTTGGCTCAGATCGCGTCGAGGCCACTCTCGCCCGTACGGATTCGAATGGCTTCTTCGATATTAAGGACAAAAATCTTGCCGTCGCCAATACGGCCGGTCTGCGCGGCCTTGCGAATGGCTTCGACCGCGCGTTCCACGCGCTCGTCGGGGACCACCACTTCAATTTTCACCTTGGGAAGAAAATCGACGACATATTCGGCGCCGCGATAAAGCTCGGTATGGCCTTTCTGCCGTCCGAAGCCCTTGGCTTCCGTCACCGTAATTCCCTGCAGGCCAACCTCCTGCAGCGCCTCTTTCACCTCGTCCAGCTTGAAGGGCTTGATGATGGCTTCAATTTTCTTCATGGGGTCTCCTCGATTTCAGCACATAGTGCGCAGAAACCTTCTTGCTGGTAGCAGGTCGCGTGCCAAACCGCCAACAGGAAAATTCGTGTTTACGTTCAAAGCGTTGTTGAGTTGACGGTCTATAATTGTGCAGGCGTCCCGGGAATGCTGCGTAAAGTTTAGCCACTCTGCTTAGAAAGTGTGCGCTTGCGGCGCGTAATTTTCACCAGGAAGCGACTTTTTTGACGAATTTTCCACCGAATGCGACGCGGTGGCGCATATGAGCAAGGAATTGGAGGAAGATTTGATCGAGTTGCTGAGTCCATCCGAAATGGCCGACGCGGATCGTCTCGCCATTGCGGAAGCCATGACGGCTGGCCAATTGCTCGAACGGGCAGGGCGCGCCGTCGCGGATGCGGCCTCGCGCTGGCCCTTCAACACCCCCGTGCTCGTCCTGTGCGGCACCGGCCTCAACGGTGGCGATGGCTTCGTGGCCGCCCGAGTGCTGCGTGAGCGCGGCTACCGCGTCCGCCTGGGCACGATCGGCCTCGTCTCCTCATTGGGCGGGGAGGTCGCCTATGCAGCGGAGCAATGGGGCGGCCCCATCGAGGATGCCTTCACTCTGGCGCTTCCGAAGGAGGGCATCGTCATCGACGCGCTGCTCGGCGCCGGCCTCTCCCGTGATATCACTGGGCCGCTTGCCGGCCTGATCGAACGCGTCAACGCGTCGGGATTGCATGTGTTGTCGGTCGACCTGCCGTCCGGGATAGATGGCAGCGACGGGCGCATCCGCGGCGTCGCCATCAGGGCGCAGGAAACGGTAACCTTCTTCCGGCGCAAACCGGGGCATCTGCTGCTCCCGGGAAAGGTGCGATGTGGCGAGCTGCACGTCGCCGATATCGGCATCGGGGACTCCGTGCTGGAGACGATCAGGCCGAAGACCTTCGCCAACCAGTTGCCGCTGTGGCGGGAACACTTTCCGCGCCTGACGCCGGAAGGGCACAAATATGCGAGGGGGCATCTGGTCGTGCTCTCGGCCGGCATCGAGGGTACGGGGGCCGCGAGGTTGGCGGCAAGAGCCGGGCTTCGCGCTGGCGCCGGCCTCGTCACCGTGGCAAGCCCCTCGGACGCCCTGGCGATCCATGCAGTTGCACTCGAAGCCATCATGGTCCGGCGCTGCGATGGACTGGAAGGTCTCGCCGCGATGCTGGAGGACAGGCGTCGCAACGCTTTCGTGATCGGCCCCGCGCTGGCGCCCGACGAGGAGACGCGTTCCCGGGTGGAGATGGTCCTCGCATCGCGGCGGGCCGCGGTCATCGATGCCGGCGCGCTCTCGGCATTCGGCCTCGAGCGCATCCGCTTCATCGCCGCCCTGCGGGCAGGCAGGGGGCAGACCGTGCTCACGCCGCACGAGGGAGAGTTCGAGCGGGTGTTCGACGAAATCGCCGGCAGGCTCGTATCCAAGCTCGAACGCGCCCGGGCTGCCGCCGAGGCGACCGGCGCCGTGGTGTTGCTCAAGGGGGCAGACACCGTCATCGCCGCTCCCGACGGTCGCGCGGCGATCAACGCCAACGCGCCGCCCACCCTGGCCACGGCCGGTGCCGGCGACGTCCTTTCCGGGCTCATCGGCGGCCTGCTCGCCCAGGCCATGCCGGCCTTCGAAGCAGCCTGCGCCGGCGTGTGGCTGCATGGCGAGGCGGCAAATCGTTTTGGAGCGGGACTCACGGCCGACGATTTGCCCGGCCAGGTTCCAGGAGCGCTGGCCGGCTTGAGCGCACCTGGGCCCTGAAGGAGAGCGTCAAGGCAGGTTTAGCTGCCACGTAACGCCGTAGCGATCTCCCACCTAGGTGAATTTTCGGCTGAAGCCGTAGTCGTCGAGCGGCATGTATACCCTGCCGCCCTCGGCCAGGGTCGCGGCGACACGCTCCAGTTCGTCCTCGGTCTCGAAATCGACGTAGAGCGAAATGGCTGGCGTGAAGCCGAAGGCGTGCTGGACAGGACTGTCGATGCACATGATTTCCTGGCCGGCAACCTGGAAGCGCGCCGCTTTCACCGAGCCTTCGGCACTGGTCTCACCGGGACTGTAGCGCTCGATCTCGATGATGTGTGCGGCCTGGCCGAAAGTGGAGGAATAGAGCGCCATTGCCGCTTCGGCTTCGCCTTGAAACATCAGGAAGGGGCGGACGGATAGGGGCATGCCTGCCTCGTGCGGGATTGGAATTCACGGTCATCCTACCCGCCGGAAAAGAGATTCCAAATCTCCGCCCGCACTGCTTGCCGGGGGTAGAAGGCGAGCGCCTTTCAAAGCACCTCGAACCAGGTCTCCGTATTGCCTGCCTGAAGGCCTATGCCCTGACAGCCGATCATCCATTTCCCGGGATTATCCGCGACGAAGACCGTGTGAACGGTTTCGCCCGCATGCACCGCGACGGTATCGACCCAATAGGGCTGCCATTCGTCGTCGAAGGGGTGGAGAATGCGCATGGCGTGGCCGTGAACGTGAAAAGCCTGCGGCGCGGTCGTTTTGTTGGTCAGCCCGAGATCGACCAGGGTTCCGCGCTTGACCGAAAAGAGTGGTGGACCGGCCGCGCCCTTCGCGGCATCGCCGATCAGCGACGAGTTCTTCTCGGCCGGGCCGCCCGCCACCACGAGCGGCACGCGCCGGGCCCTCTGAAGGGCCATGGCGGCTGGCAGGTCGCTGCGGGGCAGGACGAGCGGCGGCAGCGCCGAGGGGCGCCTGGGCCGTGCGCTGCTCGCCTTCAGGTGCAGCAACACGACGACCTCGCCGTCATTGTCCAGGGCGATGCCGGCCTGTTCATCCGTTGTCGGTGTTCCATCGACGATGATATCGGCCCGGCCGCCCGGCGGCAGATCCAGCCGGCCGTCGTTCGGCAGGAAGGGCGTGTCGACGGGATGGCCGTCCACGGCGACGATGTGGCCGTTGAATCCCGCCATCGCAAGGCGGGCGCTCCGGCCCGAGGCGGCATTGAGAAGGCGCAGGCGCAACCGCTCGTTCGGCGCGAGGGCGATGGTCTCCGTAGCCCTGGAATTGACGGTGATCCGGGGCCGCGGATCGGAGGCCGGGGCAGGGTGGAGGATCTGGCCATCCGGGCCGAGGTTCCAGTCGTCGATTACAAGGAGCAATTCGCGGTCGACCGCTTGCGGCCTGTCATCGTCCACGATCAATACGCCGTAGAGGCCGGCGTCCTGCTGGCGGGGGCCCTCGCCGGAAAGACAGGGATGATACCAGAACGTGCCGGCATCGGGCGGCACGAAGACGTAGTCGAAATGCTCGCCCGGCTTGACGGGCGATTGCGTCACCCCGGCGGCGCCGTCCATGGCGTTGGGAAGGCGGACGCCTTGCCAGTGGATGGTGCTGGCGACGTCAAGACGATTGAGGAAGCGCACTTCCAGCCTCTCGCCGCGTCGTGCGCGCAAGACGGGACCGGGCACCGTACCATCATAGCCAAGGAGGCTGGTTGGCTGCGAAGGACCGGGCAGGGAAAGCCTCGTCGGCGCAGCGGTGAGCGTGACGCCTGTGCTCGCCCGGGCGTAGGGGGCGCCCAGTCCCAGCAGGTATAGGCCGAAGCCCGCAGTCACCTGCCGCCGATCGAGACGAACCACGGCACCCTCCCTGCCAACCCGGCCAGCACGAATTTCGCTTATCACGGACGAAGGCGAGCGGTGTCAACCAAGAGTGGCGGCAGGTGATTGTTGCCGGGCTTTCGTCAGCCCTGAGCGCGACCGAAAATCGCAGGAATTCCATGGAAACCCATATGCTGATTGGAAGGACCGATGCCGGTGGTTGGATTGGCATGATCTGAATCGGTGTTATGCTTTCGGCAGATCGCTGGAAGAATGTGGTCGCGCATTTGCTTGTCGTTCGCCAACTCCTTGATTTGTGGGCGCATGGGAGGTGCATGAGCGGAGATGACTTCCGGAAATCGGTCGCGAACCGGACTTGAGGCGCGCGCCGTCACGGCAATGGGGTTTATCGGCTCATGTGGGATCGCAATCCGGTCCGCCTCGCGCTTGTGCATATGCTTCCGGTGGTCGCGGACCAGCACGGTCTCGCACTCGCACCGCTGATGACGCGTGCCGGGTTGGCGGCGGACGACATGTTCGCGGGCAATGGCGTCGTTGCACGGGGGCAGGTGTGCGGCCTCTTGCTGCATCTCTCGCAGCGGGCGGCGGAGGCGACGATCGGGCTGGATCTGGCCGCAGCGGCCGATCCCATCAGGCTGGGCCTGACCGGCCAGGCGCTCTTCGCCGGCCGTACCCTTCGCGAATGTCTCGCCGCGCTTGCCCGTCAGATGCCGGCCCTGCAGGGCGGCGTCGCATTTTGCCTGATCGAGAGGGATGGCGTCGCCTATTGGAGCCACCACCTGGCCGACAGCGATCCCGAATACGCACGCGTGCTCAACGAGGGCATCGCAGCTTTCATGACGAATGCGTTGAAGGCCATCTCCGGCATGGATTCGACGCAGCTGAGCATCGGCCTGCCGCATCGCGCTCAGGCCCCACTCCGGGTCTATGAGGACAAGCTTGCCGCCCGCATTGCCTTCGGTCTCGGCGACGGCATTTCATTCAGGTTCGATGCGAGCTGGCTGGACCGCCCAAATCGCCTGTTTCGCGATGCGGCTGCCGCTTCGGGGATGAATTGGCGCGACGATGTCCAGGAACTTCCACCCGAAGCCGCATGGCTGGACGACGAAGCCTTGCTTGAGGCGATCTCCCGCCTGATCGAGAGTTCCGCGCTCAGCGGGACACTCTGCCTGGCCGACACGGCGCGCAGCATCGGTTTTTCGCCGCGCAGCCTCCAGCGGCGCCTCGCCGGGCTCGGCACCTCGTTCGAAGTGCATGTCGATGCCTGGCGCCACCGGCAGGCCCGCCTTTATCTCGCCAGCGCCGGGATGCCGATAGGATCGGTCGCCAGGGCACTCGGCTATGGGCATCCGGCTCATTTCGTAAGGGCCTTCCGACGCTGGGAGGGCCGTACGCCGCTCGCCTTTCGACAGTCGGCCTGGGCTGAGGGCAGCGCCACAGCGGGCTGACGCTTTGGCGCGAAATGGTAATTGAGCAGGTCGACCTGCATCGCTAAGGCTGAGGCGAAGGAGGTCGGGTCCATCGCGGCGCGACCCGGTGGGAGCCCTCGATGAACAACACGCCCGAATCCATGAACGGCGGCACGGCCAATCCGAGCCGCCGCGACATTCTGGCCGGCAGCGCCGGCTTCCTGGCGGCGATAGCGGGGCTTCCGTTACTCGCCCCGGCCGCACGTGCGGCAGAGGCAACGCGCCCGCACATCCTCTATATTGTCGCCGATGATCTCGGCTTCGCCGATGTCGGTTTTCACGGTTCGGACATCAAGACCCCCAATCTGGATCGTCTCGCCGAAGGGGGGGCTCGGCTCGGCCAGTTCTACACCCAGCCCTTGTGTACTCCGACACGCGCGGCCCTGATGACGGGGCGCTATCCGTTGCGCTACGGCCTGCAGACGGGCGTCATTCCCTCCGGCTCGACCTATGGCCTTGCCACCGATGAATTCCTGCTGCCCCAGGCGCTGAAGGCAGCGAACTACCGCACGGCACTTGTCGGCAAATGGCATCTCGGCCATGCGGACAAGGCTTTCTGGCCGCGCCAGCGCGGCTTCGACAGCTTCTACGGCCCCCTGGTCGGCGAGATCGACCATTTCAAGCACGAAGCCCATGGCGTGACCGACTGGTACCGGGACAATACCCTGTTGGAGGAGGAAGGCTACGACACCGAGCTCTTCGGCGCCGAGGCCGTTCGCCTGATCGGCGGCCACGATCCGAAGACACCGCTTTTCCTCTATCTTGCCTTCACCGCTCCGCATACGCCCTTTCAGGCGCCCCAGCGCTATCTCGACATGTATGCGGGGATCGAGGATCCGTCACGCCGCGCCTATGCGGCGATGATTACCGCGATGGACGATCAGATCGGCAAGGTGGTGGAGGCGCTCGGCGCGCGCGGCATGCGTGAGAACACCCTGATCATGTTCCACTCCGACAACGGCGGTACGCGCAACAAGATGTTCACCGGCGAGAGCGCCGTGGCGGGCGACCTGCCGCCCAACAACAGTCCCTATCGCGAAGGCAAGGGCACGCTCTATGAGGGCGGCACCCGCGTCGTGGCCTTTGCCAACTGGCCCGGGCATGTTTCCTCGGGACAGGCGGAAGGCATGATGCATGTGGTCGACATGCTTCCCACGCTGGCGAAGCTCGCCGGAGCCGATCTCGGTCGTTCCAAGCCGCTGGACGGTGTGGATGTGTGGGCGGCCCTGGCTGCCGGGAAGGTTGGGCGAGACGAGGTGGTCTACAATGTGGAGCCTACGCAGGGCGCCATTCGCGACGGCAAATGGAAGCTCTACTGGCATGTCGCATTGCCGCCGCGTGTCGAATTGTTCGATCTCGATGCCGATCCATCGGAGAAACGCGATCTTTCGCCGGAGCATCCGGACAAGGTGACGGAACTCCAAGGGAAAGTGGTCACGCTCGCCCGCAGCATGGCCCCGCCACTGTTCTACCTCGCCGCATTGAAGGCGACGCTGGCCGCCCCGCTCGCAATGCCGGATGCGGCGCTCTACGACATGGGGTCGGAAGACGATTGACGCCGACGGCCTGATGCCCGGCCCGTACCGTGGCCGGGCCTTCACCATACCACGCCCGCCCGTGCGCCAGCCGCCGGTATCCGGGCATCAGGCGCACGGCCTGTTCGGCCACGCCTCAACCGTCACCTCGCCGCGGAGGTCCGGCAGCCGGATGACGCCGCACGACTATTCGGGAATCATCATGAAGCGCATCATCGGTTCGGCAGTCCTCTTCCTTCTGGCCGGGCTCGCGGGGGGGCCTCTGCGGGCCGCGGACCTCGCCACGCCGATGTCGGCCGAGCCGGTACAGGGCACGGCCGGCGACTGGTCCTTCGCCGTCAGTCCCTATTTCTGGGCCCCCGGTCTGTCCGGCACTGTCGCGCAGTTCAGATTGCCGCCGGTGCATGTCAGCATGAACTTCAGCGACATCCTCAAGAACCTCGATTTCGCCGCCATGGCCATCGGTGAGGCGAGGAATGACCGGTTCAGCGTCTTCGGCGATGTGATGTACACCAAGCTCTCGACGGACTCGGGCACGCCGCGGGGACTCCTGGCGAGCACTGTGTCGCTGGAGTCGAGCACCTTCGCGGGCATGCTCGGCGGTGGCTATTCGATCCTGCGCGAGGGCAGCAGCTATCTCGACATCGTGGGTGGCGCGAGAGTGTGGAACGTCAACAGCGAGCTGGCTTTCCACGGCGGTATCCTCGGCGGCCGCCAGGCCAGCGACAGCGCCACCTGGGCGGATGCCATGGTGGGCACGCGCATGCGCTATGCGATCACCGACAACTGGTATTTCACCGCGTGGGGCCTCGTAGGCGCGGGGGGTGCCGAGATCGACTGGGACGTTGCGGCGGGCCTCGGCTACAAGTTCAACAGCACCGTATCGGCGGTCGCCGGCTATCGTGCGCTGGGTGTTCGCTACGACCGCGGGGGCTTCGTCTTCGACACTGTGCAACAGGGGCCCATACTCGGACTGGTCGTTCGCTTTTGAACGAGGCCATCGAGATCATCGACTCATTGAGCCGGAGAAGTCCTCTCCGTGCAATGCGCTCCAGGGAGGAAACCGCAATAGCGGCCTGAACGAAGGTTTCTGTGCGACGGCTGACTGCGCTTGCGAAAATTCAGCTTGAGCAAAATGCGTTCAGGCGGCGTCATTTCTCCGGATCAAAGCATTGATGACGGGAGCATTTTGCGATTCCGGGTAACCCGGTCCGAAAGGAGACCGCGCTAATGGTGCCCTGCGAGGGACTCGAACCCCCAAACCTTGCGGCGCGAGAACCTAAATCTCGTGTGTCTACCAGTTCCACCAGCAGGGCAAAACGAAAGGCGTGCCTTCCGCTGACGGCACTGACACCAACGGCAATTTCTTGGCAAGTGGTTTTTGCGTTGGCAGAGAAAGGAGGCGAGAAATTGGCTCTCCATCGGTGGTTTACAGTGGCCTTGTAATGAAAAGACCGACGGAACAGCTTGCAATCAGCAATGCGGTGGATGTAAAAGCCGCAATCCAATCGCCACCCCACGTGGCCAACGATGTGCCACATCTCAGCCGCGCGGCCTGATGGGCCTTCCTGGTACCGAAAGGTGGTATAAGGTAAGTCCTTGTTATCTCAAGGCTTTGGGCTTTCGGTCGTTTCGGGCCACCGGGCGTTGTGCCCCGTGATGACAGTCGTGGGAGCGATGCTCCCCCGCCGATATGACCCTCTGTCTTCGAAGCTGGGATGAAGGGCGGCAACGAACTCACGGATTCGGGACAAGATTTATGCAGGTGACCCAGACCCTGGCCGATGGCCTGAAGCGGGAATTCAAGGTAGTGGTGCCGGCGGCCGATATCGCCTCGCGGGCCGATGCCCAGCTCGAAGACATGAAGACCAAGGTCCGTGTCAACGGCTTCCGCCCGGGCAAGGTGCCGGTGGCGCATCTTCGCCGCCTCTATGGCCGCTCGGTGACGGCGGACATCGTCAACAATTTCGTAGGCGAGGCCAACCGCAAGATCGTCGACGACAACCAGATTAAGCTGGCCATGGAGCCCAAGCTCGATTTCGGTGCGGACGATGAAGGCGTCACCAAGGTGCTCGACGGCAAGGCGGATCTGGCCTGGACTGTCGCGGTCGAGGTGCTGCCGTCCTTCGAGGTCGGCGACGTGTCCGGCATCAAGATCGTCAAGCCCGTTGCCGACGTGGCCGATTCCGAGGTGCAGTCGCGGCTTGAGGATCTCGCTCGCCGAAACGTCACCTACAGCGACAAGAAGGCCAAGTCGAAGGCCGAGAATCATGACCGCGTGATCGTCGATTTCGTCGGCAAGATCGACGGTGTCGAATTCGAGGGCGGCAAGGGCGAGGACATCTCCGTCGACCTCGGCTCCAACACCTTCATCCCCGGCTTCGAGGACCAGCTCATCGGCGTCGTCGCCGGCGAGGAGAAGACCATCGACGTCACCTTCCCGGTGAATTATGCCTCCGAGACCTTGGCCGGCAAGGCCGCGACCTTCGACGTGAAGGTCAAGGCCGTGCAGGCAGCCGGTGAACTCGTCATCGACGACGAACTGGCGAAGTCGGTCGGCCTGGAATCGCTCGACAAGCTCAAGGAAGTCATCAAGACCTCCATCGAGAACGAATATGCCTCGGTCTCGCGCAGCAAGGTGAAGCGCCAGCTGCTCGACGCGCTCGATGCCAAGTACTCCTTCGATCTGCCGCCTACCCTGTTCCAGCAGGAGTTCGACAATGTCTGGCTGCAGGTAGAGCGCGAGATGGCCCAGAGCGGCCGTACCTTCGAGCAGGAAAACACCACCGAGGAAGCCGCGAAGGAAGACTATCGCAAGATCGCCGCCCGCCGCGTCCGCCTCGGCCTCGTGCTGGCCGAGATCGGCGAAAGCAACAAGATCCAGGTGACCGAGGAAGAGGCGACCCGCGCCGTGATCGAGCGAGCCCGCCAGTTCCCGGGCCAGGAGCGCCAGATCTGGGAGTTCTACACCAAGAACCCGCAGGCCATCGCCGAGCTGCGCGCCCCGATCTTCGAGGATAAGGTGGTCGATTACATCCTCGGCCAGGCCGACGTCACCGAGGACAAGGTGAGCAAGGAAGAACTCTTCAAGGAAGACGACGAGGAGGCAACTCCCGCCGCTGCTGCCGAGGAGAAGCCGGCCAAGGCCAAGAAGACCAAGGCCGCCAAGGCTGCCGAATAAGTGCGGCGACGAGGTTTCGTCCGCCAGACTTCCCATGCAATGGCCGGGCTCGTCCCGGCCATTGTCGTTCCCTGTACACTAGCCATGCAAAAAAGGGCCGGGCAGGGGGACTTGCGCGATGCGCTTCGACGACACATTTGCGACAGAGGGGTTCCATTGACGTGAGGCGGGCCCCGCTCTCGATCCTCTCGGTGTCCGCCCATTCTCGGTGTCGGCCTGAAGGTTCACTTGACAAATGAGCCTGCAATCCCCGCCCTGATAGGGAACCCCGAATGCCTAGATTCGCCTTCTGGAGATAATGATGCGCGACCCAGTCGATTATTACACCAACAACCTGATCCCGATGGTGGTCGAGAGCACCAATCGGGGCGAACGCTCTTGGGACATCTATTCACGCCTGATGCGCGAGCGCATCATCTTCCTGACCGGCGCCGTCGAGGACTACATGGCTTCCGTCGCCGTCGCGCAGCTTCTTTTCCTTGAGGCCGAAAACCCCAAGAAAGAAATTGCCATGTATATCAACTCGCCGGGCGGCGTGGTCACCGCCGGCCTGTCGATCTACGACACCATGCAGTTCATCCGCTGCCCGGTTTCCACCTTGTGCGTGGGGCAGGCGGCTTCCATGGGCTCCCTCCTGCTGGCAGCCGGCGCCAAGGACATGCGCTTCGCCCTGCCGAACGCCCGCATCATGGTGCACCAGCCCTCGGGCGGATACCAGGGCCAGGCCACCGACATCCTGATCCACGCGGAGGAGACGCGCCGCGTGAAGCAGCGTCTCAACGAGATCTATGTCCGGCACACGGGCCAGGACATCAAGAAGATCCAGGAAGCGCTCGAGCGTGACAACTTCATGGACGCCGAGCAGGCCCGGGCCTTCGGCCTCGTGGACCAGGTGCTCGAGAAGCGGCCGGAGGAATTGGCCGCCAAGTCCTGAGATTCGAACCTCGAATCGCAGGATGCAAGAGTTTCGCCACAGTTCGTTGCGATGGATATCGTTAATGACCTGTTGACGAGAGCCAAGCTAGATTCCAGCATCACCTGGAAATCTGGTGCGGCGGTACCGAGAATGCCAAGGGCCGGGCGGTTGGCACGGCCTTTGCCTAACGAAATGTTATCCCGCTGGTCCCTATCCTGCGGAAGTTTGCGGAACTCCGTTCCGCCGAGAGAGCCCGAAAGGGGGAAGCCATGACGAAGGCCGGCAGCGATTCGAAGAACACGCTCTACTGCTCATTCTGCGGCAAGAGCCAGCACGAAGTTCGCAAGCTCATCGCCGGCCCGACCGTTTTCATCTGTGATGAATGTGTCGAGCTGTGCATGGATATCATCCGTGAGGAGAATAAGTCCTCATTGGTAAAATCACGTGACGGTGTCCCGACGCCTCGCGAGATCTGCAAGGTGCTCGACGATTATGTCATCGGCCAGATGCAGGCCAAGCGCGTGCTCTCGGTGGCGGTGCACAATCACTACAAGCGCCTGAACCATGCGACCAAGCACAGCGACGTGGAACTGGCGAAGTCGAACATCCTGATGATCGGCCCGACGGGTTCCGGCAAGACGCTGCTGGCCCAGACCATGGCCCGGATCATCGACGTGCCCTTCACCATGGCCGATGCGACGACGCTGACGGAAGCCGGCTATGTCGGCGAGGACGTCGAGAACATCATTCTCAAGCTGCTCCAGGCCGCCGACTACAATGTCGAGCGCGCCCAGCGCGGCATCGTCTATATCGACGAGGTCGACAAGATCAGCCGCAAGTCTGACAACCCCTCGATCACCCGCGACGTGTCGGGCGAAGGTGTGCAGCAGGCCCTGCTGAAGATCATGGAAGGCACGGTGGCGAGCGTTCCCCCGCAGGGTGGGCGCAAGCATCCCCAGCAGGAGTTCCTGCAGGTGGATACCACCAACATCCTGTTCATATGCGGTGGTGCCTTCTCCGGACTCGAGAAGATCATCTCCGGGCGCGGCAAGGGAACGTCCATCGGCTTCAGCGCGCATGTGGCGACGCCCGAGGATCGCCGCACCGGCGAGATCTTCCGGGAAGTGGAGCCCGAGGATCTGCTGAAGTTCGGCCTGATCCCCGAATTCGTCGGCCGTCTGCCCGTCATCGCGACGCTGGAAGACCTTGACGAGCCGGCACTGATCAAGATCCTGACCGAGCCGAAGAACGCCCTGGTCAAGCAGTACCAGCGCCTGTTCGAGATGGAGGGCATCGACCTGACCTTCCAGGACGAGGCGTTGTCCTCGATTGCCAAGAAGGCCATTGAGCGCAAGACTGGTGCTCGCGGCCTGCGTTCGATCATGGAAGGCATCCTGCTCGACACCATGTTCGAACTGCCTGGCCTCGACGGTGTCGAGGAGGTGGTGATCTCCAAGGAAGTCGTGGACGGCCAGGCAAAGCCTCTCTTCATCTATTCGGAGAAGCAGGAGGTTTCCTCGACTGCCTGAGGCTCCGCGGCCTGTAACGCATCCCTCGCCGCCGGACGTTTCCCCGGCGGCGAGGGCGCGGAATGCGGAGCTTGTGTTACGGCTTGTTACAAGGTTTGATCGAGACACACCTTTGATCGCATCAACCGCGGATTGCGCCGGGTAACCGCCGGGACTAAGCTCCGGATCGACCGATGGGATCGAATCAAAGCCGTTTGGCGACACAAATATTGATGCCGGAGCGGATATCATTTGATCTGCAGACCAAACCGCCGGTGATGAAAGGCAATGATCCGGCGCACATTTCGACCAAGCTTGTGCGTAATTCACAGGCTCCCCGTCGAGAGTAAAAGTTAATCAGGCCAGCTCATTTATTAGCCACAGGCTGGCTTGACACTGTGCTCACTGCTCTCCACCTAATCACTGGTGAAACAACTGTGCCCATCCGGGGCAGTTGAGAATGCCTCCGGGGTTGAGTCCCGCCTTGACCTGGGAGGATTGCGTCGCTGGCACGGCTATTGCAGCGTGGTACGGCGCAGGAAAGGATAAGCAATGACAACGAATAAACAGCGTCCCCCGGTGCCGGCTGGCACCGTCGATACTTTTCCGGTGCTGCCGCTTCGCGACATCGTCGTGTTTCCGCATATGATCGTTCCGCTCTTCGTCGGCCGCGAAAAGTCGATCCGGGCGCTTGAAGAGGTCATGCGGACCGATGGTCACATCCTGCTGGCGACGCAGCTCAATGCGGCCGAGGACGATCCGGCCACCGATGCGATCTACAAGCTCGGCACGCTCGCCACTGTCCTGCAGTTGCTGAAGCTGCCCGACGGCACCGTCAAGGTGCTTGTCGAAGGCGTGGACCGCGCCCGGGTGATCCAGTATTCGAGCCATGACGATTATTATCAGGCGCAGGCCGAGGTTCTCGGCAACGGCGATGGCGAGAAGGTCGAGGCCGAGGCCCTGGCTCGTTCCGTCGTCTCCGAGTTCGAGAGCTATGTGAAGCTCAACAAGAAGGTCTCGCCGGAAGTCGTCGCCACGGTCACCCAGATCGACGACTATTCCAAGCTTGCCGACACCATCGCCGCGCATCTGGCGGTGAAGATCTCGGACAAGCAGGAGGTGCTGGAGATCCTGTCGATCCCGGCGCGTCTGGAGAAGGTCCTCTCGCTGATGGAAAGCGAAATCTCGGTCCTCCAGGTCGAGAAGCGCATCCGCACGCGCGTCAAGCGCCAGATGGAGAAGACGCAGCGCGAGTACTATCTCAACGAGCAGATGAAGGCGATCCAGAAGGAGCTTGGCGACGAGGAAGGCAGGGACGAACTCGGCGAGCTCGAACAGAAGATCAAGCAGACGAAGCTCTCCAAGGAAGCCCGCGACAAGGCGCAGGCCGAGATGAAGAAGCTGCGCCAGATGTCCCCGATGTCGGCGGAAGCCACGGTCGTGCGGAACTATCTGGATTGGCTGATCTCCTTGCCCTGGGGCGACAAGTCCCGGATCAAGAAGGACCTGCCGCACGCGCAGGAGATCCTCGACGCCGATCACCATGGCCTGGAGAAGGTCAAGGATCGCATCATCGAGTATCTGGCGGTGCAGCAGCGCGCCAACAAGCTGACGGGCCCGATCCTGTGCCTCGTCGGTCCTCCGGGCGTCGGCAAAACCTCGCTCGCCAAGTCCATCGCCAAGGCGACGGGCCGTGAGTATGTCCGCATGTCGCTCGGCGGTGTGCGCGACGAGGCCGAGATCCGTGGCCATCGGCGGACCTATATCGGCTCGATGCCCGGCAAGGTCATCCAGTCGATGCGCAAGGCCAAGAAGCAAAATCCGCTCTTCCTGCTCGACGAAATCGACAAGATGGGCATGGATTTCCGCGGTGATCCGTCCTCGGCCCTGCTGGAAGTGCTGGATCCCGAGCAGAACGCCACCTTCAACGACCATTACCTCGAGGTCGATTACGACCTTTCGAACGTGATGTTCGTGACGACGGCGAACACGCTCAACATCCCGCCCGCCCTGCTGGACCGCATGGAGATCATTCGTCTCGCAGGCTATACGGAAGACGAGAAGGTCGAGATCTCGAAGAAGCACCTCATCCCCAATGCGGTGCAGAAGCATGGTCTCAAGCCGAAGGAGTTCTCGATCGACGACGAGGCCCTGCTGACGCTGGTGCGCCGCTATACGCGGGAAGCCGGCGTACGCAACCTCGAACGTGAGATCTCGAACCTGACGCGCAAGGCGGTCAAGGACATCCTGATGTCCAAGAAGAAGAGCGTGCGCGTCACTTCGGCGGTGCTCGAGGATTATCTCGGTGCTCCGCGCTATCGCTACGGCCAGGCCGAGCTGGAAGACCAGGTCGGCGCGGTGACGGGCCTTGCCTGGACGGAAGTCGGCGGCGAGCTTCTGACCATCGAAGCGGTGATGATGCCCGGCAAGGGCAAGATGACCGTGACGGGCAATCTGAAGGACGTGATGCGGGAATCGATCTCGGCGGCGGCTTCCTATGTCCGCTCGCGGGCGATCGACTACGGCATCGAGCCTCCGTTGTTCGACAGGCGCGACGTCCACGTGCACGTGCCGGAAGGCGCGACGCCGAAGGATGGTCCGTCAGCCGGCATTGCCATGGCCACCGCCATGGTCTCGGTGATGACGGGCATCCCGGTTCGCCGCGATGTCGCCATGACCGGCGAGGTCACCTTGCGTGGCCGCGTGCTGCCGATCGGTGGTCTGAAGGAGAAGCTGCTGGCCGCACTGCGTGCCGGTATCAAGACCGTGCTCATCCCGGAAGAGAATGCCAAGGATTTGGCCGATATTCCGGACAACGTGAAGAACGGTCTCGAGCTGGTGCCTGTGTCCCGGATGGAAGAGGTTCTGCGCAAGGCGCTGGTGCGCATGCCCGAGCCCATCGTCTGGGAGGAGGACAAGAAGTCCCCGCCGCCGGTGGTTGCTGGTGACGATGCCGGTGCAGTCGTCTCGCACTAAGGCCGAATGAGATGAACGGCCGCACCTTCAGGTGCGGCCGTTTTCTTTTGCTTGCGAAGCAGGCGCAAGCACAATAACAAGGCACCGTGGCGTTGGCCACGAAGGGCGGTTAGCTCAGTTGGTAGAGCATCTCGTTTACACCGAGAGGGTCGGCGGTTCGAGCCCGTCACCGCCCACCATGTCATCCCCGTGCTCAGACCATTCCTTACGAGCCTTCGCCCGGCGTTATCAGTCCCGGCTGCGCCTTCCGGGCATTTTTTTCCGTCTGGCCATGTCGGCAACCGGTTGATTGGTTGACCGGCTGATGAGAATTCGCATCTAGATCTTCCTTCGGTATTGTGGAAGAAGTGCCGGGAATCGCTGCATTCGTGAAGTTTTTTTCATCATAATGACGTAGAGATATATCTAATTCCTCTTGGTGAATCTATCGGACCAGACTTATTTTGGGCTCAGGGCAATCGCCTTCATGTAACAGGTGGGTTATGCGCTTCATCTATTTCGGACGCACACGCCCGTTTGCCTCTCCCTGCAACTCCGAGGAATTGTCAATTGTCGGCATCTGATCTGAAAGTCGAAACGAGAGCCGGCGTGAAGCGTAAGCCGCGTCGCATCTTGTCCATTGTGTCCAACACGGCCCACCTCAAGGGCTTTCCGGTGGGGTTCTTCGGTGAGGAGATGACTCGGGCCTTCCTTGCGTTCGTCGAGGCCGGTCATCGGGTCGATATCGCTTCGCCACGGGGCGGTGAGGTGATGATCGATACCCACAGTGATCCGCGCACGCCCAATGGCGCCTATGCCGACGACCTCATCACGCTCGGCTTCGTCAACCACGCGAAATTCGCCCCCCTTCTGAAGAACACGCTGCCTATCGCCAGCGTGAACGTCGATGACTACGATGCCGTTTGGGTAGCCGGTGGAGGTGGACCACTGCTGACCTTCAAGGACGACGTCGCCCTGCATAAATTGATCGCGGATTTCTACGAGAGCGGCCGGATCGTCGCGACGATCTGCCATGGTTCTTCCCTGTTGCTGTGGACCCGTCTGTCCAACGGACGCCTCCTTGCCGAAGGAAAGAAATGGACGGGCTTCAGCGATGAGGAAGAAGAGGAGGTGAATGCCGCTTTCGGCATGAAGCTCAACGACTACACGATCCAGGGCGAGGCTGCCGGCCTTGCCGGAACGACATTCCTGTGTCGTGGTGCTGACGAGCCGTTTGCAATCCGCGATGGACGTCTCATTACCGGGCAGCAGCAATACAGCAGCGAACTCACCGCTCAGCTCGTTCTGGAAGCACTCGACGAATATTGAACAACAAGCATCGGCGAGGGAGTGACGGCCGGAGCGCCGCCTCTCCCTTCCGCCGAATGAGTTTGAAAATGTACGATAAAATTTTTGTGATGACGCAGAGGCGCGTTAAGCAATTCCATTCAACAATCGTTCATAGGGATCACTATATTGATCGCAGCGCTGGGGAGCGCTTTCATATCTTACCCAAGGAAATTTAATATCATGAAGAAGATTATTATTGCCGTTGCGGCTCTGTCATTTGCGGCTCTTTCTTATGCCCCCGTTAGCGCATCCGCTGCCCCGCTGCGTGATACCGCTTCGGTGGGGGATGCCCATTTCCACCACCACGGTCCCAGGTGCAAGATCGTCAAGAGCAAGATCCGCAGGCATGGCCGCTGGGTCGTTACGACCCGCAAGGTTTGCCGCTGATCGTCAGGCCGATCGAGGTTCAGGCCGACTGCCGGTCCCGAATGAGGGCCGGCAGTTCCATTTTGTACCGCCGGGAGAGCGCACGAACTGGTCGAATTCCGGGGCAGCGAGCCGGAATTGAAGGCGCCCGAACGAATCCTAAGGCGAATGCGCTATTTCACGAAGGCCGGCCAGGCAAGATCGACCGCGGAGATGGAAGCCGGTTCGTGCGGCCAGTCGATCCCGAAGGCCGGATCGTCGTAGCGATAGCCTCGCGCATGCCCGGGTATATATTTGCTGCCCATGCCGTAGATGACGTCCGTACCTGCCGTCAACGTGAGAAAGCCGTGGGCGCAGCCCTCGGGAATGTAGAACTGGCGGGCGTTGTCGGCCGTGAGTTCGACGCCGGTCCACTGACGAAAACTCGGGCTGTCGGGACGAAGGTCAACGGCGACATCGAGGATAGCCCCCCGCGCGACCTGCACGAGCTTCGCCTCGGCGAAAGGCGGATCCTGGAAATGCAAACCGCGTAGGGTGAAGGCCTTGTCGTTGCGGGACAGATTTCCCTGGGTCAGTACGAACGGGATGCCCGCCGCGGCAAACTCATCGGGGCAATAGAGACGCGCGAAGAAGCCGCGCTCATCCCGCCGCGGCTCGGGGTCTATCACGAAGCAACCGGGGATCTTCGTCTCGGTGAAGATCATGGCAGGGTCTTGATATGAGGCACCGCCGTGACAAACAGGCTACCGTCGGGCATCAGGGGACGGGTCTGCTCCATCACTTCCTCAGCGATGTTCCAGGGAAGGATGACCAGATAGTCGGGCGCGATTTCGCTTATCTTGTCCGGCGACAGAATGGGAATCTGGCTGCCTGGCAGGAGGCGGCCCTGCTTGGCCAGAGAGCGATCGAAAACGGCGACGATGTCGGCCGGGGTGGCGCCGCAGAAATTCAGGAAGGTGTTACCCTTGGCGGCCGCGCCATAGGCCGCGATCTTCTTGTTCTGAGACTTGGCCCGGGCGAGAAAATCGAGGAAGCCGCGTTTGACCTCTGCGACCTTGGCGGCGAAACCCTCATAGCCCGAGAGGGTGTCGAGCCCGGCGGCGTGCTCCTTGGCGCGCAGGACATTCAGGCGCGAGGAGGGCCGGTGGCTGGAGGCGAAAGGGGAGGCGAAAAGGCGAAGCGAGCCGCCGTGAGTGGGCAATTCCTCGACGTCGATGGCCTTGAGCCCCACCGCTTCGAACACCTTCTCCACCGTTACGAGCGAGAGATAGGAGAAGTGCTCGTGGTAGATGGTGTCGAACTGCACCTTCTCGATCAAATTGAGAACATGCGGGAACTCGAAGGTGACAACGCCTTCGGGCTTCAGCAGCGTGGCGAAACCGCCGACGAAGTCACGGATGTCGGGAACATGCGCGAGCACGTTGTTGGCGGCCATCAGGTCCGCGCGCCTGCCCTGTGCGACGAGGCCGCTTGCGGTCTCTACGCCGAAGAACGCGACCTCGGTGTCGATGCCCTTGGCGCGAGCCGTCTCGGCCACATTCGCTGCCGGTTCGACGCCCAGCACGGGCACGCCTGCAGCCTTGAAATGCTGAAGCAAATATCCGTCGTTCGAGGCGACCTCAACCACCAGGGAATCGGGACCGAGGCGGAAGCGCTCGATCATCGCCTCCGCATAGCGCCTGGCGTGGGCGACCCAACTGTCCGAATAGGAAGAGAAATAGGCATAGTCGGAGAAGATGGCATCCGGCGGCACGGAATCGTCGACCTGGACGAGAAGACAGCTCGGGCAGACGCGAGCGTGGAGGGGGAAGCTGCGCTCGGGATTCTTGTCGTCCGGAAGGCGGTAGTCGTTGGCGAGCGGCATGGAGCCGAGGTCGCACAGGGTAGTCGTCAGCGGAGTCGAGCAGAACCGGCAATTGGGGATGTGGGGCATGGCAATTGCCTCAAAGGCTTGAGAAACGTGAAATCTGGTCGATGGTGTAGGCGTGCATGTCCTGGCCGGCAGCCTCCGCGGCATACCATTGCGCCGTCCATTCCAGGCTTGGGGGCCCCGCGAGCCTGTCCTGCCAGCCGAGCACCTGACGAGCCGCGTCCGAGTTCACGGTAAGCGCCTTCATCTCGATCGAACCGGGAACGGGCTTGTGGACCCAGTCAGCTTTGCGGTCGAGCGCGGAGAAGACCGCGTCGGCCACGGCGGCGACAGGCAGCGGATGAGCGGGATCGGGGCCGAAATTGAGAGAACGCGGCGTATCTGCCCGGTCGACGAGGGCTTCCGTGTAGACGAGGTAGCCGTTCACGCAGTCCAGCACATGCTGCCAGGGACGAGTGGCCTCGGGATGCCGCAGTTCCAGCGTCCTGCCGCTGCGCACCGCGCGCACGATATCCGGCACCAGCCTGTCTGCGGAATGATCGCCGCCGCCGATGACATTGCCTCCGCGTGCCGTCGCCAGCCGCACGCCAGCCTTGTCGAAGAAGGAGCGGGCGTAGGAATAGGCGACGATTTCCGAGGCTGCCTTGGAGGCGGAGTAGGGGTCCTTGCCGCCGAGCTTGTCGCCCTCGAGGAAAGCGGTGCCCTTCTCTTCGTTGAGGTACACCTTGTCGGAGGTAACCACCAGAATGCCCTGCAGCCCGTCGGCAGACCGCAAGACCTCGAGGAGGTTGGCAGTACCCATGACATTGGAAGCAAAGGTCTCGATGGGGTCGCCCAGCGAGCGGCGAACCAATGCCTGCGCCGCCAGATGAAGGACGATGTCCGGGCGCGTGTCGCTCACGACTTGCCTGACAGCCTTGAGATCGCGAAGGTCGCCAAAGACTGAGCGGATGGCATGCCCCACGCCTGCGGCGGCGAAGAGCGTCTGGTCAGGCTCGGGCGGCAGGGCAAAGCCCGTTACTTCGGCGCCTAGCTCACGGAGCCAGAGCGCCGCCCAGCTACCCTTGAAACCGGTATGTCCGGTAAGAAGGACCTTCCGGCCCCGCCAGAAATTCGTCTGGGGGAGTGCGCCGCTCACGCCCATACCTTCCACGGCGCCTTGCCCTGCGACCACAGCTGTTCCAGATGGTTCTTGTCCCGCAGCGTGTCCATCGGATGCCAGAAGCCCTCGTGGCGCCAAGCCATCAATTCGTCGTTCGCCGCCAGGGCCTCGAGTGGCGTCGCCTCCCAGGGCGTCGTATCGCTCTCAATGAGTTCCGTCACGCTTGCGTCGAGCACGAAGAAACCGCCATTGATCAGCGTATTGTCACCGGGAGGCTTCTCGACGAAGCTGGTGATGCGGTCCCCATCGAGCGTAATCGAACCATAGCGTCCGGGAGGCACGACACCCGTCAGCGTCGCGCGCTTGCCATGGCTCTTGTGGAAGGCAATCTGGGCGGTGATGTCGATATTGCCCACGCAATCGCCATAGGTGAAGCAGAAGGGCTCGCCCGGGTCGAGCAGGGACGCGACACGTTTCAGGCGCCCTCCCGTCATGCTGTTCTCGCCGGTGTCGACCATGGTCACACGCCACGGCTCGGCCTTCTGATTGTGATAGCTGATCTCGTTCTTCTGAACGTCGATCGTGACATCGGCATTATGCATAAAATAGTTGGAGAAATACTCCTTGATCATATAGCCCTTGTAGCCAAGACAGATCACGAAGTCGTTGATGCCGTGATGGCTGTAGATCTTCATGATGTGCCAAAGGATCGGCCTGCCACCGATTTCGATCATGGGCTTGGGCCGCAGATGCGATTCCTCGGAAATGCGTGTACCCATGCCGCCGGCGAGAATGATAGCTTTCAAGGTCTGACTCATAGACAGAGGATGGTGGCGCGGCTATAGCCGCTTGGCTATTCAATGGCAATGAAACGGCAGAAATGGCCCGCGTCAAATCCGGATTTCGCAAGCGTTTCAACATCCGCTATTGGCGCTGGCTGGCGACGGGCGCCACAATAGGCCGTATCCCTCTCCTGAGGCGTCATTTCTCCTTCTATCCGCGCACGGTACAGCCGGCCAAGGCCGCGAGCGGCGTTCTGGAGGATCGCAGCTTCGATCTGCCGACGTCCTTCTCCGAGGCCGAGACCGCCTTCGTCCGCGACCGGTGCTGGTCCTATGATACCCTTGCCGGTGACTGGCGCGGCGAACCGACGGTCAAGGCTCGCCAGATGGCGGTGACGATTCGCGATGCCCAGTTGCTGGGCCATGTCGGCCTGATCATGGATCCTGCGCACCAGGCCGTCGTCATGACGCATAGCGGGACCGCCAATTGGAACTTCGCCAAGGCGCGAACACTGCGCGGGCAGGCACCCTTGAGGGGGCGTTGCCATTTCCTCGCCCGTACCGACAATTACTATCATGCGCTGTTTCACGACCTCGTCCCTCTGGTGGACTATCTGGAAAGGCTGCATTCCAGGGGCATGCCGCTCACGCTTGTCTGCACGCCTTCGCGACTGGCGATCCTGCGGCAGGCCTGCACCATGTTGGAGGAGGCCTATCCCGGGTTGAACACCGTCGAACTTCCCGAGGATGGCAGGTTGCCCGTCGAGGAAGCGCTATGGCTGTCGTTCGAGGCTGGAAATGCCGAATGGAACTTCGCCGCCGCCCCCCCGGTGCATCGCCTTGCCGAGATTTTCCGCGGACATTACGGCATTCAGCCAGGCAACGGCCGCAGGCTCTTCTTTTCTCGGGGCAACAGCAAGATCAGACGTCTCGTTAACGAGGAAGCCCTCTTCGAGATCGCGAAAGACCATGGCTTCGAGCGCTTCGAAGCGCGGGCGGACAACCATGCCGACCAGGTAAGGAACTTCTCGCAGGCCGATATCATCATCGGCGTGCACGGTGCAGGGCTCGGCAATCTCGCTTTCTGCAGGCCTGGTACGAAGGTCCTGGAGATTTTCCCGGAGAACTTCACCAAGAGCACCTATTTGTGGGTCAGCAAACGGATAGGCCTCCACTACGACTGGCTGGTCGGCGGCCCGGGAGATTACGACCAGGCCTTCAGCGTCGATGAAGCCGCCTTCGCGAAAAGGGTGGAAGCGCTGATTGGAACCTGAATTTCGGATCGCGGCGTGAAGTGGTTCGGCACCGCACAGAAAATCTCTGGCGAAGCACCGGCGTGCCTCGATATGGTCGGGCCATGCAGCCAACTTCGACTTCCTCACGCTTTTTCCTGGACATACAGTCCTCGTTCACGGGAAAGGCCTGGCGCGAGCGTCTGGACAGCCAGGGCCAGATGCAGGCGGTGGCCCTGGCCCAGCGCGCCGGGCAGCCCGATCTGCTGGCCCGCGTCCTGGCAGGCAGGGGGGTCACTTCCGAAGAGGCCGAGGCCTATCTTGCGCCGACCGTGCGTCACTACATGCCCGATCCCTCTCGTCTGACCGACATGGATATCGCGGCGGAGCGTCTGGCGGACGCAGTGATACGGCAGGAGAAGATCGCCATATTCGGCGACTACGACGTGGATGGCGCGACATCCTCCGCTCTTCTCTCCGGTTGGCTTCGCGAATCCGGGCTGACGCCTCGCATCCACATTCCCGATCGCATCTATGAAGGTTATGGACCGAACGAGGAGGCGATCCGCCTGTTGCGGGCCGATGGGGCGAGCCTGCTTGTGACGGTGGATTGCGGCACGACGAGCGTGGAAGTCCTCTCCAAGGCGGCCCAAATCGGCTTCGAGACGCTCGTGGTGGATCATCACCAGGCTGGCGAAACGCTCCCTCCCGCGGTTGCCGTCGTGAATCCGAACCGCCTTGATGACCTTTCCGCGCAGGGGCACCTGTGCGCATGCGGGGTGACCTTCCTGCTGCTCGTCGCCACGAGCCGGACGTTGCGGCGTCGCGGCTGGTGGTCCACGGCGAGACCGGAGCCGGATCTGCTGTCGAGGCTCGATCTGGTCGCCCTGGGCACGGTGGCCGACGTCGTGCCCCTCAAGGGCCTCAACAGGGCCTTCGTCGCGCGGGGACTGATCGTGATGCGCCAGCGCCGGCGGGCGGGACTCAAGGCTCTCATGGACATGGCGCGTCTGGATGGCCCGCCACGACCCTACCATCTCGGCTTCCTGCTCGGGCCTCGCATCAATGCCGGCGGTCGTATCGGCGATGCAGCATTGGGTGCGCGGCTCCTGCTGACCGAGGACGAGCAGGAGGCGGCGTCGATCGCCGCCACGCTCGACCGTCTCAACCGCGAGCGCCAGACGGTGGAGGCGGTGATGCTGGAGGAGGCACTGGCCGAGGCCGTGGCCTCGCTCGGGACTGAAGAGAAGGGCGCGGCCGTCGTAACCGCATCGAGCCGATGGCATCCGGGCGTGGTCGGTCTCGTGGCGGCTCGCCTCAAGGAGCGTTTCGGTCGTCCTGCTTTCGCAATCGCCTTCGGCAAGGATGGCGTGGGTACGGGGTCGGGACGCTCGATTGGCGGAGTGGATCTCGGCCGGGCGGTGCGCCTCGCCGTAGAGCGCGGGCTTCTGTCGAAGGGAGGGGGGCATGCCATGGCGGCCGGCGTCACTTTGGCACAGACTGAACTCGGTGCCTTTCGCGCCTTCCTGGAGGCAGAACTCGCGGCCGGCGTTGAGGCGGCGAGGGCCAGCGCGGCGCTCGAAATAGACGGGGCCCTTTCTGCGAGCGGCGCCACCACGAGCCTCGTCGAGATACTCGAACGAGCCGGCCCTTACGGGCAGGGCAATCCCGAGCCGGTCCTGGCTTTGCCGTCCCATCAACTGGCTTTCGCTGATACCGTCGGCGAAAACCACCTCCGCATGCGGCTCAAGGCGCAGAATGGCGCCCTGGTGGACGCCATTGCGTTCCGCTGTATCGGCCAGCCGCTCGGCGATGCGTTGACGAGCCATCGCGGCAAGGCCATCCACGTGGCGGGTACGCTCAGCGTCGATCGCTACGGTGGGCGCGAGCGCGTCCAGTTTCGCGTGATAGATGCCGCGCCCGCAAGCGGCTGACCGGTCGAGCTATTGCGCGCCGCCCTGCTTATCGCTCAACGCCTTGGCACTGACGATGCCTTGCTTGCAGGCCGCGCTGAGCTCGGCCTTGTGGCTGATCAGGCATTGCAGGATGTGCCCATTGCCTTTTTCGACGGTGCTGCAGAATTTGCGGTAGTCGGGCAGGCACGGTTTCAGGAGGGTTCGCGCCTGGCTCTTCATCTCCGGCGACATCTGGGGATAGGCCGTCGCCGGCAACAGGAGGACGAATGCCCCCAGGGCAAGGCCGGCAACGGTAAGAGTGCAGGGCAAATATGCGTTCATGTCATTCTCCGGGGTGGTGGGGTGGAAACTCGAGAAGGGAGGCTGCCACGTCGCGCCGACGCCTGGACAGGCGGCGCGGCGCACCGGGCGGCGCGAAGAGTGTTCGCCAGCGCTCCGGCCAGGACGTACAGGCGCTGAAGTCCCTGAACATGGCGAACCATTCGCCGAACGCGATGCCGATGGGATTGAGCGTCGGCGAAACGCCTGCGAGTCCATAGCGCAGGGGCTGATCCCTCGGCGCCGCCGCAAAGGTTCCGAACAGCCGGTCGAAGACGATGAGCATCCCGCCATAGTTCCTGTCGAGGCATGACCGGTTGCAGGCATGGTGCACGCGGTGATGGGTCGGGGTGTTGAGTATCCATTCGAGGGGCCCCAGCCTGAGTGGCAATTCAGTGTGAATGAAGAACTGATACATCAGATTCAGCGCGAGCATGCCAAGGACGGCGAAGGGGTGGAAACCGATCCAGGCCAGCGGAAGGAAGAAGAGGAAATTGCCCGAGACATTCCCGGTCCAGCCAAGGCGAACCGCTGCGGTGAGGTTCAGCTTCGTGGTCGAATGATGCACGCAGTGGGTCGCCCACATCCAGCGTATGCGATGCGCGGCCCGGTGGTGCCAGTAGTAGAAGAACTCACTGCCGAGAAAGAGCGCGACAAGGGCCTGGGGGCTCGTCTGTATAAAGTCGAGCAGGCGATGCTGATGGACGAAGGCGAAGGGCAGGGCGACCACCAGGGCTTCGGCGCTCTTCACTAGGTTCTGCCCAATGGCGATGGCGAAGGAGGCCGCACTTTCCCTCAAGTCGTGGGTATCGTGGCTTGCCAGGCGGCCGAGCAGATATTCGAGCACCATGAAGCCGAGTGCGGTCGCGAGGATGGTCAATCGAACGTCCGGGCTGAAAATCTGAGCCGGCATCGGGCTACTCCGGAAAGCGCGGGCCTGGGCGTGGATGCCAGGCCCGCGGGAACTCAGCGATAGATTGTTCCGCCATAAGTGCGGGTATTGCCGCGCGGACCGGTGAACTCACCGTTCCAATTGCAGCTTCCGCCGCCGCAGGTGCCTTCTCCCTGACGGCTCCAGCTGTTGCCGCGAAAGCCCGTACCGCCGCCCTGCCAGGAGCAGGACCCGCCTGTGCAACTGCCCGAGCCACCCCAGTTCGTGGTCCCGCGCGGTCCGGTGACACTTCCCGACCGCCTCCATGAGCCTGCGTTGGCATCGGCGATGGCGGTGATGGACAGGACGGCGGCCAGTGCGGGAATGGCGATAAGCCTCATCATGGATCTCTCTCCTCATTCGAAGAAGGCGCGATCGGCGCCGGTGACGAGGAAAGAGTGCGCTTGGTATTTCTATGCCCTTTCATCGCTACACAACGTTTGTTGTCGTTTGATCGCTGCCGTGTAACGTTTTGTAAAAACGGTCTTTCCCGACTTGCCGGCTGCACCGCTCTGTTCAAGACTGGGCGCATGAATACATCGTCGATCCATGTCCTGATCGTCGAGGACGATCCGGAAATCAGCCGGCTCGTCGCCGATTTTCTGCGGCGTGAAGACTTTGAGGTATCGGTGGCTGCGGACGGCAAGGCCATGGATATCATCCTGCAGCGCGAGCGCCCGGATCTCATCGTTCTCGACCTGATGCTACCGGGGGAGGATGGCCTGTCGATTTGCCGCCGCCTGCGCGGGGCGAACACCATTCCAATTCTCATGCTCACGGCCAAGAGCGAGGAGATCGACCGCGTGGTCGGCTTGGAGTTGGGGGCAGACGACTATCTGGCCAAGCCTTTCGGGCCGCGCGAGTTGCTGGCGCGCATCCGGGCCATCCTGCGCCGCGTGCAGATCAGCCAGCCCGTGGCGTCCAGCCGGCGCTATTCCTTCGATTGTTTCATCCTGGACATCGATGCCCGCAGCTTCGAACAGGTCGATGGCGACGGAGGATCGATCGCGCTGACCAGTGCGGAATTCGATCTGCTGGCCTGCTTCATCCAGCGCCCGCGCCGGGTGCTGAGTCGCGATCAGATACTCGACTGGACGCGCGGCCGTTCGGCGGATCCGTTCGACCGCACGGTCGACATGCTGATCTCACGCCTGCGCCGGAAGCTGGAAGCGGCGAGTCCCGGCTCCAACCTGTTCTCGACCATCCGCAATGGCGGCTACCTCTTCACCGCGCAGGTCAAGCAGATCCAATGATGCTGCGGCTCACCCTGGCGACTCGCATCGCCCTAATCATCCTCGTCGGGCTGATCGCGGTATGGATCGTACTGCTCGCGGCCCATTACTGGGTACGAGGCGGTGAGGCCGAGAGCGCGCGGCCGCAGCCGGCGCGTGTCGCGGCCTTGGCCGAGGCGCTGGAGGCGGCGGACGACAGGCAGACGCCTCTCATCCTGCAAGCGGCGACGACTTCCATCTTCATGCCGACCCTGGCCGCGAATATGGGCGCCGACGCCGTGGTGATGCCCGCCGTCGATGCGCGCGTGCGGGGACCCTACGAGCAGGCTCTCGGCGGCCGACCCTTGATTCTAACCATCTCGCCGGACCTTTCGGTCGGCTTTCGCTTTCGTCGATTGGCGGCGCTGGCCGCCAATGGGCTGGAGTTCCGAATCGGCCTTAAAACTGGCCGCGCGCTTGTCATCGATACGCAGAGTCAGGTGGCCGTGAATCGCTTCGGCCTGCCAGTCGGCTTCATCGCAGGCCTGCTGGGCACGATCATTGCCCTGGTGGCGCTTCTTGTGATGCAACGCGAGACCAAACCGCTGGCGCGGCTGGCCGCGGCGGTCGACCGGGTGGATCTTTCCGGCGTGCCCATCGCCCTGCCGCAACCAAGGCGGAGCGCCCCGGAGATCCGCGCCGTCATCAATGCCTTCAATCGCCTGCAGGGCCGCCTTTCGGGCATGATGCGCGCGCGCATGGCGCTGATAGGCGGCATATCCCATGACGTCCGGACCTTCGCTACACGCCTTCGCCTGCGGGCGGATTTCATTCCGGATGAGGCCGAGCGGCAGAGGGCGATCGCCGACATCGACGACATGGTGCGCCTGCTCGACGACGCATTGCTTTCGAGCCGGGCCGGAGCCGGCGAACTCGCCCAGGAGATCGTCGATTTCCAGGCTATCATCCGCACGGAGGCAACGGACAGACGGGCGACGGGCGCACGTATCGTCTTTGCACCCGGTCCGGGCACGGAAGAGGCCTGCGTCTTGGGAGACCGTCTCGCCCTGCGCCGCATCGTCGCCAACATAGCCGACAACGCCTTGAAATATGGCCGAGTCGCACATCTGCAGACATTGCTCGATGGGGATGCGATCATGCTGGTCGTCGACGACGAGGGACCGGGCATTCCGGCGGATCAGCGCGAAGCCATGTTGGAGCCGTTCAGCCGCATCGAGATTTCACGCAATCGTGGAACGGGGGGCGCCGGCCTGGGACTTGCGATCGTGCGGACCCTGGTGGAGGCCCATGGCGGCTCGGTGGAGATCGCGGACGCCCCCGGCCGGGGCGCCCGTGTGAGCGTGCGTCTGCCCTTGTTCGACAAGGACCACGCCTGATCAGACCGGCGAAGGGTTGCGCTCGGTGAAGCCGCGCTGATGCCAGTAGGGATAGGGTAGCGTGACCGTGCTGGCCTCGTCGAGCTTGGCGATCTGCTCGGGCGTGAGCGACCAGCCGACGGCTCCTAGGTTCTCCAGCAGTTGCGCTTCGTCGCGCGCGCCGACGATGATCGAGGCCACGGTCGGGCGGTGCAGGAGCCAGTTGAGGGCAATCTGCGGTATGCTCTTGCCGGTCTCCGCGGCAACGGCGTCAAGGGCATCCACGACGCGGTAGAGCAATTCGTCCGGCACCGGCGGGCCGTTTTCAGCGGTCTTGTGAAGGCGGCTGCGCTCCGGCAGCGCTACGCCCCTGCGGATCTTGCCCGTGAGACGCCCCCAACCGAGCGGACTCCACACCACGGCCGAGACCTTCTGGTCGAGACCCAGCGGCATCAATTCCCATTCATAGTCCCGGCCCACCAGCGAGTAATACGCCTGGTGCGCGACATAGCGCGGCAGCCCGTAACGGTCGGACGTGTCGAGCGACTTTTGCAGGTGCCAGCCGGAGAAATTGGAGACGCCGATGTAACGGATCTTGCCGGCGCGGACGAGAGTGTCGAGCGTGTAGAGCACCTCGTCCACCGGTGTCAGGGCGTCGAAGCCGTGAAGCTGGAAGAGGTCGATGTAGTCGGTTCCGAGCCGCTTCAGGGCCTTCTCGACCGAAGTGGTGAGGTGGAAGCGGGAAGAACCGACGTCATTCGGCCCTTCGCCGGACCGAAAAGTCGCCTTGGTCGAAATGAGAACCTTGTCGCGACGGCCTGCGATCGCCTTGCCCAGAACTTCCTCCGCGAGGCCGCCGGAGTAGATGTCGGCGCTGTCGAACATCGTGACGCCGGCGTCGATGCAGATGTCGAGCAGGTGGCGTGCTCCGTCGGCATCGGTATTACCCCAGGCCTTGAAGAATTCGCCGCCGCCACCGAACGTGCCTGTGCCCAGACTGAGTACGGGAACCTTGAAACCTGAACCACCTAATTGACGATATTCCATTTCATTCCTCATTCGCGATCGTATTCCGCCCCAAGGCGGAGTTATGAACCTTCCAGCAGCCTGGTTCTAAAATTGATAAGTCTTTTAAAGACCGACGGGATTCCGTGCCTTGAAAGCCCGGAACAGGAATCCACCTCGGCGTCGCTAACGGCGGGCCCTCATGCTAGTCTCCAACGAGGACCAGCATCAAGAGCGAGAGTGAATATGTCCGCACGGCAAACTGCAACGGCCCGCCTGGTGGTGACGGCGGAACCGATCAAGGTAGTCCGCGCCAAGCGTTCTCGCCCTGAATGCGCCATTCGGGACATACTCGACCGCATCGGCGACAAATGGAGCTATCTCCTGATCATGACGCTGGCGCAACGGCCCCATCGCTTCGGCGAACTGCGCCGCGCGATCGAGGACATTTCCCAGCGCATGCTGACGGAGACGCTGCGCAGCCTGCAGCGTGACGGGCTGATCGAGCGGACCGTCTTTCCCACCACGCCCCCAAGCGTCGAATATCGGCTCACCGAGCGCGGCCGCTCCCTGCAGGTGCCCATGCGCGGCCTGATCGACTGGGCGGATCTCGAAATGCCGGCGATCAAGCGCTCGCGAGAAGACTTCGACCTCGCGCATGATCAGTAATTCAGCCCCCTCTCACGCCTCGCAGGACGAGTTGGCGATGGAGGGTGACGATCTCGTCCTCGCTCAGCCGGCCATGTGGCGTATACCAGCCGACGACGCCGGTAAGCTGGGCGAGAATCGCATAGGTCGCCACCTTCACGTCGGGCACGACGAAGGCGCCGTCCATCACGCCCTCCGCCAGGATTTCCGCCAGGCGTCTTTCATAGTCGCGTCGCAGTTCGGTGATCACGGCGCGGTTGGCTGCCTCCAGGCTCCGCAGCTCTGAATTGTTGACGAAGACTTCCATCTTGCGGGTGAGATGGTAGCGCAGGTGGAAGTCGATGAAGGTGTCCAGCCTTGCCTCGGGACCTTCGATGCCGGCCAGTGCTCCGTCCAGCGCCGAGGTCAGCGTGCGCATGTGATCGGCCAGCAACTCGAATAGTAGCGCCTGCTTGGTGGCGATGTGATTGTAGAGGGAACCCGGCCTGATGCCGACCATGTCGGCAAGGTCGCGCAGGCTCATGCCCTCATAGCCGTGTTCGAAGATAAGGCGCAGGCCGGCGCCGCGGATAGCGTCCGCTGTTCTCGCGCCATTTGAACCAGCCTTGCGTGCCATCGTCTTGGGTCGCTGCAATTCACTTGCGGATGTGGCTGTGTGCCATTATAAAAACGAACGTACGTTCTTTTATGCTGAAATGCCCACTGCGACAAGCGGTGTCGGACCTTTGTGAAGACGTAGCGATTTCCTTCCGCCTCTCGGGCGACCCTGGAAATCCTGCATTGGACGAGGCGCTGAGCATGCCGGTCATAGGAGATACAATCGATCGGCGTTCCGAAGCGTATCGGCGCAATCGGGATACGCTGCTCGCCCTCACGAGCGACCTCAGGGAAAAGGTCGCGCAGGCCGCTGTTGGTGGCTCTCCCACCGCAAGAGACAGGCATGCCAAACGCGGCAAATTGCTGCCGCGCCAGCGACTGGAAGTCCTTCTCGACCCCGGAACTCCCTTCCTCGAACTCTCGCAACTCGCGGCTTTCGGGCTCTATGAAGAGGAAGTTCCTGCTGCCGGCCTGATTACCGGGATCGGCCGCGTATCGGGACAAGAGTGCATGGTGGTCGTCAACGACGCCACCGTGAAGGGAGGAACCTATTTCCCGCTGACGGTGAAGAAGCACCTGCGTGCTCAGGCTATCGCGGCCGACAATCATCTGCCCTGCATCTATCTGGTTGATTCGGGCGGGGCTTTCCTGCCGATGCAGGACGAAGTGTTTCCGGATCGAGAGCATTTCGGCCGCATCTTCTTCAACCAGGCCAGGCTGTCGGCTGCCGGCATCCCCCAGATCGCGGTTGTGATGGGAAGCTCCACCGCCGGTGGCGCCTATGTGCCGGCGATGGCCGACCAGGTCGTCATGGTGCGCGATCAGGCAACGATCTTTCTCGGTGGCCCGCCTCTGGTGAAGGCTGCGACCGGAGAGACCGTCAGCGCCGAGGAACTGGGGGGCACCGACACCCATACGCGCATCTCGGGTGTCGCTGATTATGCGGCCGAGAACGAGGCTCATGCGCTCGGTCTTGCACGCGAAATCGTTGCGGGTCTCAACCGACCCAAGCCCGATCCCGGCGAGCGCGGAGCGCCTAACCCACCACTCTACGAGCCGGAGAGTATCTACGGCATCGTCTCCGCCGATCCCCGCCGACCCTATGACGCCAGGCAGATCATCGCGCGACTGGTCGATGGCTCCGAATTCGACGAGTTCAAGGCATCCTTTGGCCCGACCCTGGTGACAGGTTTTGCCCGCATATGGGGATACCCCGCCGCGATCCTTGCCAATAACGGCATCCTTTTCTCGGAATCGGCCCTGAAGGGTGCCCATTTCATCGAACTTGCCTGCCAGCGCGGGATACCGCTGGTGTTCCTGCAGAACATCACGGGTTTCATGGTCGGGCGCGACTACGAGGCCGGCGGCATCGCCAAGGACGGCGCCAAGCTGGTTGCCGCCGTTGCAGCGGCCGAAGTTCCCAAGCTCACCGTCGTCATCGGCAATTCCTTCGGAGCCGGCAATTATGCGATGTGCGGGCGTGCCTATGATCCCCGCTTCCTGTGGATGTGGCCCAATGCCCGCATTTCCGTGATGGGCGGCGAGCAGGCCGCCAATGTTCTCTCCCAGGTGCGACGAGCGAGCACGGACAAAGGCCAGCCGACCGCCGACACCGAGGACGCGGCTTTCAAGGCCCCGATCCGAGCCCGTTACGAAGAGCAGGGCAGTCCTTACTATTCGACGGCAAGACTCTGGGACGACGGCATCATCGATCCCGCGGATACACGCATGGTGCTGGCCCTAGCCCTCTCGGTCGTCCGCAACGCCCCTGCCAGGGAGACACGCTTCGGCGTGTTCCGCATGTGAGTCTGCGCATCGAGACGAAAGGCGCTGTCATGGTTCTCACGCTGGACCGTCCGGACGTGATGAACGCATTTGACGACCACCTCGTCGCTGAGCTGACGCGGACCTATGCTTTCGCCGCTGAGAATCCGGCCGTTCGAGTCGTTCTTCTTCGAGCAGACGGGGCCGCCTTCTCTGCCGGGGCCGATCTTGCCTGGATGCGGCGCATCAGCGATGCCTCTCCCGAGGATAATCTGGCCGATGCGCGCCAACTGGCCGAACTGATGCGCGTGGTGGACGCTTGTCCAAAGCCGACGGTGGTTCGCATCCAGGGGGCCGCGTTCGGGGGCGCTCTCGGGCTGATTGCCTGCTCCGACGTCGCCGTGGCCGTGCCGCAGGCACGGTTTGCGCTGAGCGAGGTTCGTCTCGGCTTGATCCCCGCCGTCATCAGTCCCTATGTCGTGCGTGCCATCGGCGTGCGCGCGGCAAGGCGCCTCTTCACGACGGCCCAGCATTTCTCCGCCGAAGAGGCATTGCGTCTGGGGCTCATTCATGAAGTGGCGGCGATAGAGGAACTGGACCTGGCCGTCGACCGCATCCTGTCCGCCATCCTGGCGGGCGGTCCACAGGCTGTCCCGGCCGCGAAGAAGCTTGCCTGCGACATGGATGGCCCGATCACGGCCGAGCAGGTGGAGGAGAGCGCTCGCCGTATCGCTGCCATTCGCTCCTCGCCGGAGGCCCGCGAGGGTCTGGATGCCTTCTTCGCCAAGCGCAAGCCAGGGTGGATGTCGTGAAAAGTCTCGCCGGCGGGATTCGTACGCTGCTGGTCGCCAATCGAGGCGAGATCGCCGTACGCATCATTCGTACGGCGAGGATATTGGGCATCCGGACCGTCGCGGTCTTTTCCGATGCCGATGCCGACGGTCTCGCGGCAAGCCTGGCGGACACGGCCTTCCGGATCGGGCCGTCCCCAGCCGCCGAGAGCTACCTTTCCATTGCGAACGTCATTGCGGCCGCCAGAGCCAGTGGGGCCGATGCCGTGCATCCAGGCTATGGCTTCCTTGCCGAGAATGCCGATTTCGCTGACGCCTGCGTGAGAACTGGCCTGGTCTTTATCGGCCCTGCCGCCGCCACCATTCGCGCGATGGGCGACAAGGCACAGGCTCGGCTGCGGGTGGCCGTCGCCGGGGTGCCGGTTTTGCCGGGCTATGACGGGGAAGACCAGTCTGTCGCCGTCATGGCGGACGCCGCTGCGGCGATCGGCTTTCCCGTGCTGATCAAGCCTTCGGCCGGCGGCGGCGGCAAGGGGATGCGCGTGGTCGGGGCGGCTGATGCTCTCCTGCCGGCTCTCCAGGCAGCCCAGCGCGAGGCGATGGCCGCTTTCGGAGACGAACATGTCATCCTGGAGCGTTACATGGAGCGGGCCCGGCATGTCGAGGTCCAGGTCTTCGCCGACCGCTACGGCGCGACGGTGCATCTGTTCGATCGCGACTGCTCGGTGCAGCGCCGTCACCAGAAGCTGATCGAGGAGGCACCGGCGCCGGCGCTGCCGGAGACCCTGCGCAGGAATCTGCGAGAGGCAGCCATCACTTGTGCGCGCTGCGTAGACTATCGCGGCGCCGGAACGGTCGAATTCCTTGTGGATCGCGATCAGTTCTTCTTCATGGAGATGAACACGCGGCTGCAGGTGGAGCACACGGTGACGGAGGCGATCACCGGTCTCGATCTCGTGGAGTGGCAGTTACGGGTGGCCGCTGGCGAAAGGCTGCCATTATGCCAGGAGGCGATCACGTGCAGGGGCCACGCGATAGAAGCGAGGCTGTGCGCCGAGAATCCCGACGCCGGCTTCCTGCCCAGCACGGGTCGTATCGAGCACCTCTTCCTGCCCGTGGGAAATGCCGGGATCCGCGTCGATGCAGGCTTTCGGCAAGGCGACAGCGTCTCGCCGTACTACGATTCCCTGCTGGCCAAGATCATCTGCCACGGAGCAGATCGAGATGATGCCCTAGCCCGCCTTTCGGCAGCGCTCGACGCCGCGGAGGTGGTCGGCCTCGCCACCAATCGGGCGTTTCTCACGCGTATCCTGAGACATCCCGCCTTTGCGACACCGGAAGATCTCGACACTCGTTTCCTCGAGCATCATGGCGACGAACTTCATTCGCCCGACCCTGGCCCGGACATTGCTGCAATTGCCGCGGCCGCCTTTCTTGCCGTGCGGCGCATGGAACGTCTTGCGGGGCCGGCCGGCTCGGCCGACCCGTTCTCGCCCTGGAATCTGACCCACGGCTGGCGGCTTGGCGGTGCTGCGCGAAGGACGCTCGAACTGGGCGTTGGGGACAACGTCGTTCCAGTCGAAGTCACTTGGAGATCCGATGGATACGAAATAGTCATTCTTGGCCAGAACTGGAGCGTAAAAGGATCCATTGAGCCGAACAACGTTGTGAGATTGCGTGTAGGAGACAGGCTCCTCACTCGGCGTTTCCTTGAGCTTGGCTCCGAAATCCATCTTTTTGCCGGAGCGATCGCCTATCGTTTCGTCCTTCTTGATCCGGCGCGTGCCGCAGGCAGCAAGGAAGCCGCTGGAGGGCGGATCGTCTCGCCCATGCCAGGCCTGGTCCTCTCTGTTTCGACAGTGGCGGGCGATACGGTCGAGAAGGGGCAGGCCCTCGTCGTGATCGAAGCCATGAAGATGGAGCACACGGTCGCGGCGCCGCGCGCGGGCAGGGTGCGTTCAGTCGATGTCGGCGTCGGTGACCAGGTCACGGCCGGCGCCGAGCTCGTCGTACTGGAGGCGGAAGCATGAGCCGGGCAAGAACGATCCGTATCGTGGAAGTCGGTCCTCGCGACGGCTTGCAGAACGAGGCGAGGATCTTGCCGGTCGAGGCGCGGATCGATTTGATCAAGGCGCTTGCCGAGACGGGCCTCGGCACGATCGAGGCCGGAAGCTTCGTCTCGCCCCGGCATGTACCGCAACTGGCTGCCACCGCTGCGGTATTGGCCGGCCTGACGCTACCCCCGGAGGTCGGTCTGCCTGTCCTGGTGCCCAATGGCCGTGGCTTCAGTGATGCGCTGACGGCGGGCGCCCGCAGCATTGCGGTCTTCGCCGCGGCATCGGAGTGCTTCAGCCGCCACAATATCGGGCGCGGCATCGACCAAAGCCTTTCCGATTATCGCCCCATCGTCGCGGAGGCGCGCGCCAAGGGATTGCGGGTGCGCGGTTATGTGAGCTGCAGTCTCGGCTGTCCCTATGAGGGCAGGATAGCGCCGAGTAAAGTCGTCGATGTCGCCAGCCGGCTCGCCGGCATGGGCTGCGAGGAGGTCTCGCTTGGGGATACCATAGGCGTCGGTACTCCCGACGTTGCCCGCGCGATGGTCGCGGCGGTGGCACAGGAGATTGGTATTTCCCGGATCGCCCTGCATTTCCACGATACCTACGGGCAGGCGCTCGCCAATGTTCTCGCCTGCCTCGACCTCGGCGTCACCACGGTGGACTCGGCCGTGGGCGGGCTTGGCGGCTGCCCCTATGCTCCGGGGGCGAGCGGGAACCTGGCGACTGAGGATCTGGTTTACATGCTGGCGGGCCTCGGCATCGAAACCGGCGTCGATCTCCGGCGACTTGCGGCGGTGGGGAGGGCCATCTGCTCCAGCCTTGGAACCAGGCCTCGGTCACGCGCTGGACAGGCGCTTTCGGCAGGAATGGCGGAGGAGGGCGCCCATGTATGATGGCGGCCTGAGTTTCGGTCTCGACGCCGAAATCGAAGCCCTGCGGGACAGCGTGCGACGCTTTGCGTCCACCAGGATCGCGCCACGCGCCGCCGTGATCGATCGCGAGAACAGTTTCCCGCGCGATCTCTGGCCGGAATTTGGCGGGCTCGGCCTGCTGGGCATCACGGCCGAGCCGGAATATGGCGGCGCCGGCATGGGCTATTTGGCGCACTGTGTGGCGATGGAGGAGATCAGCCGGGCCTCGGGTTCGGTCGGGCTGTCCTACGGCGCGCACTCCAACCTGGCGGTGAATCAGCTCACGCGTCACGCCACGACGGAGCAGAAGAAGCGCTACCTGCCCAAGCTGATCTCGGGCGAGCATGTCGGTGCGCTCGCAATGTCCGAGGCCGGCTCGGGGTCCGACGTTGTGTCGATGACGCTCAAGGCGGAGGCCGCAGCCGGCGAGTTCGTCCTCAACGGCACGAAGATGTGGATCACCAATGGGCCGGATGCCGATATTCTCGTTGTCTACGCCAAGACCCACCCCGCCGCAGGCCAGCACGGCATCACCGCCTTCATCGTCGAACGCGATTTTCCGGGCTTTCACTCCTCTCCCAAGCTCGACAAGCTCGGCATGCGCGGCTCCAATACCTGCGAACTGGTGTTCGAGGATTGCCCGGTGCCGGCCGAGAATGTGCTCGGGCGGGTCAATGCGGGCGTGGGCGTGCTGATGTCCGGCCTCGACTTCGAGCGCGTCGTGCTGGCCGGCGGACCGCTCGGCCTGATGGCAGCGGCGCTCGATCTCGTCGTGCCCTATATCCACGAGCGCCGACAGTTCGGCGTATCGATCGGTGAATTCCAGCTCATGCAGGGCAAGCTTGCCGATATGTATACAGCCTCCAATGCGGCTCGCGCCTATGTCTATGCGGTGGCGGCGGCTTGTGACCGAGGCGGGACTACTCGCAAGGATGCCGCGGGATGCGTGCTTCATGCCGCCGAGGCGGCGACGCAGGTCGCGCTGCAGGCGATCCAGGCCCTTGGCGGCAACGGCTACATCAACGACTTTCCGGCGGGCCGGCTGCTGCGCGACGCTAAGCTCTACGAAATCGGCGCCGGTACTTCCGAGATACGCCGCATGCTGATCGGAAGGGAGCTCTATCGAGAAACCCGGTGAGGAATGACATGGCGGAAGATCCAGTCGTAATCGCTTCCTACGCGAGAACGCCCATCGGCAGCTTCCAGGGAGGCCTGTCGAGTTTGCCTGCGACCGAGCTCGGTTCCCGCGCGGTGCAAGAGGCCGTCAAGCGTGCGGGTGTCGACGGGGACGCGATCGATCAGGTCATCATGGGATGCGTGCTCACCGCGGGCCTCGGGCAGGCGCCGGCGCGGCAGGCAGGCCTGGGCGCGGGGCTGCCGGATAGCGTTGCCGCCACCACGATCAACAAGGTTTGTGGTTCGGGCCTGCAGGCGGCGATCCTTGCCAGCGGCATGCTAGCGACCGGTGCCGCCGATATCGTGGTCGCGGGCGGCATGGAGAGCATGTCGAATGCACCCTACCTCCTGGCCAAGCACCGCAGCGGCGCCCGGATCGGCCACGACCGCGTCGCCGACGCGCTCTATCTCGACGGCCTCGAAGACGCCTACGACAGGGGTCGCCTGATGGGTTCCTTTGCTGAGGAAACGGCAGGCGCACGCCAGGTTACTCGCGCCGATCAGGATGCGTTTGCGCTCGAAAGCCTCACGCGCGCACGCAAGGCGCAGGATAACGGTGCCTTCGAGCGCGAGATCGTTCCCGTCCGTGTCGTGGACAGAAGCGGCGAAAAGGTCGTTCAATACGACGAACAGCCGAGACGCGCGGATCCCGCCCGTATTCCGCAGCTCAAGCCGGCCTTCGGAGCCGGCGGCACCATCACCGCGGCCAACGCATCCTCGATATCCGACGGGGCGGCCGCCCTTGTGCTGACCCGGGCGTCCGTTGCCCGGGAGAGGCATCTGCCCCAGCTTGCCCGTATCGTCGCCCACGCGGTGCATGCTCAGGCGCCGGCCGAGTTCGTCACCGCGCCCGCGCCTGCCATCCGCAAGGCGCTGGTCAGGGCCGGCTGGGAGCCCGGAGAGGTCGACCTCTACGAGATCAACGAGGCATTTGCCGTGGTGGCGCTGCTCGCCATGCAGGATCTCGGCATTCGCAGCGAGCGACTGAACGTCAATGGAGGCGCCTGCGCGCTCGGTCATCCCATCGGCGCCTCGGGGGCGCGATTGGTGGTGACGCTGCTCTCCGCCATGGAGGACCGGACCGCCCGGCGAGGTATCGCTTCGCTTTGCATCGGCGGTGGCGAGGCTGTCGCGATGGCCATCGAGCGCTTGGGAGGATGACGGGATGAAACACGAATTGCCGCCCCTGGCGCTCCATGTGCCGGAAGCTCATTTTCGGCCCGGCGATACTCCCGATTTTGCTTACCTGAACCTTCCGCCCGCCGGTGAATCCCAGCGTCCGCCGATGGACGCCAAGGCCTCGGAAACACGCAACCTCGCCTTCGGCATGGTGCGCGTGCTCGATGACGCGGGCCGTGCGGTCGGTCCATGGGATCCCCGCCTCGATGCGAGCACGCTGCGGGACGCCCTGCGCGCCATGATGCTGACCCGTGCCTTCGACGAGCAGATGTTCAAGGCGCAACGCCAGGGCAAGACCTCCTTCTACCTCAAATGCACAGGCGAGGAGGCTGTCGCCATCGGGCAGGTCTTCGCCCTCGAGCCGAGCGACATGTGCTTTCCGACTTACCGGCAACAGGGCCTGCTCATCGGACGAGGCTGGCCAATCCTCGACATGATGTGCCAGATCTATTCCAACGAGCTCGATCGCCTGAAGGGGCGGCAATTGCCCGTGCTCTATTCCGCTCGTGACGCAGGCTTCTTCTCGCTCTCCGGCAATCTGGCGACGCAGGTGCCCCAGGCGGTAGGCTGGGCCATGGCCTCGGCCTACAAGCATGACCGCCGTATCGCCGCCGCCTGGGTGGGGGAGGGCGCTTCGGCCGAGGGCGATTTCCACCACGGCCTCACCTTCGCGGCTGTCTACCACGCCCCGGTCCTTCTCAACCTCGTCAACAACCAGTGGGCCATCTCTTCGAGCCAGGGGGTCGCGGGCGGCGAGGAGGCGACTTTCGCCTCCCGCGCCATCGGTTTCGGCATTCCCGGCATTCGTGTCGACGGCAACGATCTCCTCGCGGTCTACGCGGTCACACGCTGGGCTGCCGAGCGGGCGCGCTCCAACCATGGGCCGACCCTGATCGAATTATTCACTTATCGGGTCGCTCCGCATTCGACGAGCGACGATCCCTCTCGCTACCGGCCCGGCGATGAGGAGAAGTTCTGGCCCTTGGGTGATCCTGTCGAGCGGCTCAAGCAGCATCTCATCGGGCTCGGGGAATGGAGCGAGAAACGCCACGCCGAGCAGGCCGCGGCGCTGCAGGAGGAGGTGCGTGCCGCGAACGCGGAGGCGCAGAGCCATGGCATCCTCAGCGACGGGCCGCATCACGAGCCGGGTACGATGTTCGAGGATGTGTTCAAGGAGATGCCGTGGCATCTGCGTGAGCAGCAGGCCGAACTCGATCGCTTCAATGCGGGCGCCGTCGAGGAGGGGACGTGATGGCAACCATGAACATGGTGCAGGCGCTCAATTCGGCCATGGACGTCATGCTGCAGCGTGATCCGGATGTCCTGCTCTTTGGCGAGGATGTCGGCTTCTTCGGCGGCGTGTTCCGTTGCACCGAAGGGCTGCAGCAGCGTCACGGCGATCGGCGGGTCTTCGATGCCCCCATTGCGGAAGGGGGCCTGATCGCGGTGGCGATCGGCATGGGCGCCTATGGACTGAGGCCGATTATCGAATGCCAGTTCGCCGACTATATCTATCCGGGCTTCGACCAGATCGTTTCAGAGGCGGCGCGACTGCGTCACCGCTCTGGCGGCGAGTTCAATTCGCCCATCACCATCCGCTCGCCCTATGGCGGCGGCATCTTCGGGGGCCAGACGCACAGTCAGAGTCCCGAAGGACTGTTCACCCATGTCTGCGGCGTAAAGACGGTGATTCCGTCCAATCCCTACGATGCGAAAGGCCTGTTGATCAGCGCGGTCGAGGATGACGATCCCGTGCTTTTCTTCGAACCGAAGCGGCTCTACTCCGGTCCCTTCGACGGCCATCATGATCGGCCGGTGCGGCCATGGACGGACCAGCCCGGCGCGGAGGTTCCGATCGACTATTACACCGTGCCGCTGGGCAAGGCTGCGATCGCGCGGCCCGGCGAGGACCTCACTGTGCTTGCCTACGGCACCATGGTGCATGTTGCCCTCGCTGCGGCCGATGAAATGGAGATCGACGCCGAGATCGTCGACCTGCGCACGCTGCTGCCCATCGATATCGAGACCATCGAGGCCTCGGTGCGCAAGACCGGACGCTGTCTCATCGTTCACGAGGCGACACGCACGGGGGGCTATGGCGCCGAGCTTTCCGCGCTTGTTCAGGAGCGCTGCTTCTATCACCTGGAGGCTCCCATCCAGCGTGTCACCGGTTGGGACACCCCCTATCCGCATACCTTCGAATGGCACTATTTCCCGGGTCCGCGCCGCGTCGGCGAGGGGATGCGGCGCGCGATGAAGGGATAACTCCCAGACGGTCGGACTTGGTGAAGGCAGATGCGGGTGTGGTACCGCAGACCCAGGAGAGAACGATGGGCCAGTTCGTGTTCAAGCTGCCGGACGTGGGCGAGGGCATTGCCGAGGCGGAGATCGTCGCCTGGCATGCCGAGATTGGCCAGGAGATCAGGGAAGACGACCCCCTGATCGATGTGATGACCGACAAGGCGACGGTCGAAATCTCATCCCCGGTATCGGGGCGTGTTCTCTCGCGTCACGGCGAGGTTGGGGCCATGGCGGCCATCGGGTCCGAGATCTTGGTGATCGAAACCCAGGCGGCCAGCGGCAAGCGGCCCGGCAATGGCCATGTGACGCCTTCCGGCATCGCAGCACGGCGTCAACCGATAGTTGCCGAGAAGACGCCAAGGCTAGCCCAAGCCTCAGGCGGCAAGATCCTGGCATCGCCGGCGGTACGTGCGAGGCTCGTGGCCCTGGGCATCGATCCGCACGAAATCAGCGGCAGCGGCCCGGAGGGGCGCATCGAGCACGCCGATCTCGACGGCGTCCTGATCCGAACGCGGACGAGGGTTGGGAAAAGCTCCTCTTCTCCTGCCGCGGACGTGATCGACGAGGTGAAGGTGATCGGGCTGCGCCGCCAGATCGCCGAGCGCATGCTCGAGTCGAAGCGCCGGATCCCGCATTTCTCCTACGTCGAAGAAATCGACGTCACGGCTCTCGAAGCTCTGCGTGCGGATCTCAACGGTGCGGTCTCCGAGACCGGGCGGCTGACGCTCCTGCCTTTCCTGATCCTGGCTATTGTCCGCGCCATAGCCGAGCACCCTGGCGTCAATGCCCATTATGATGATGAGGCCGGGCTCATCAGGCGTCACTCGGCCGTTCATGTCGGCGTTGCCACGCAAACGCCGCGAGGTCTCCTGGTGCCCGTCGTCCGCCATGCCGAGACTCTGTCGTTGCGAGTGCTGGCATCCGAGATAGCGCGGCTGAGCGAACTGGCTCGTAACGGAAAGGCGGGCCGCGAACTGCTGACTGGATCCACCATCACTGTTTCGAGCCTCGGTCCGCTCGGCGGAATCATGGCGACACCGATCATCAATCCGCCGGAAGTTGCGATCGTGGGCGTCAACAAGATCGTGGAGCGGCCCGTGGTGCAGGCGGGGCAGGTGGCGATCGCGAAGCTGATGAACCTCTCGTCGTCGTTCGATCATCGCGTCGTTGACGGCTTCGACGCTGCCAGCTTCATCAAGGGCATAAAGGCCGAACTGGAGGCACCGGGACGGTTGCTGGCTGCATAGAGGGAGGGCCCCGGTCGCATGCAAGGCTGCGCCGAGAACCGGGGGGCGCTACTCCGGCGTCAGCCCGTAACGCCCGATCACGTTGATCTTGGAAAAGACGCCGTCGGAGTTCTGTTCTTTCGATACGGCTATGGCTCCCACCACTTCCTGGCCGTTCATGGATTGACCGACGAGAAAATACGCACGACGGAGCGCGCCATATCGGCTGGGAGCCAGTTCTATCTCCCCGGAAACCACGTCGCGACCCGGCGCCCTCACGAACGGTACGACGGCATAATACGCCTCAGTAGACACCAATCCTCCCTCGCGCCTTTCGGTCGCAAGCTCTTGTTATCGTATTGTCATCTGATGGTGCTGCGTTTCCGCGCGGCTTGCAAGAAACCTCATGCAGGGAGCAGCGTCGGCGGACGTTAAAATCGTTTCTGGACGAGCGGCAGCAATTACCGGGACGCTCCAGACCCGGCAACAAGGCAGCGATTTGCTGGTTTTTGAGGTTCGTGGCGCGCCCTAGGGGAATCGAACCCCTCTCTCCACCGTGAAAGGGTGGCGTCCTGACCGATAGACGAAGGGCGCGGCGGGGCGGACATATAGAGGGGGGAATCGAAGGCGGCAAGAGGAATGTGCCGCCTTTTGACATTTATGTGGAAATGACCTGCGATCGGCCATTTCACCATGAAGACGCTGCTTACCACACGCCGGTATTGCCCATCGAAGTCCAGGGCTCGGCGGGCGCGAGGGCCTCGCCCTTCTGCAGGATCTCGATGGAGATGAGGTCGGGCGAGCGCACGAAAGCCATGTGGCCGTCTCGCGGCGGGCGGTTGATTGTGACACCCGCCTTCTGCAGCTTGCCACAGAAGTCGTAGATATTATCGACCTCGTAGGCCAGATGGCCAAAATTGCGGGCCGAGCCATAGTCCTCGGTATCCCAGTTGTACGTCAGTTCGAGGGCAGGGGCCTTGCCTGCCTTGAAGGCGTCGAGATCCTCGGACGCGACCAGGAACACGAGCGTGTAGCGGCCCTTCTCGTTTTCGTGACGACGGGCCTCGACCAGACCGAACAGATCGACATAGAATTTGAGAGAGGCATCGAGGTCGCGAACGCGAACCATGGTGTGCAGATATTTCATCGTTTCCTCATCGAGTTTCTGGAAGCGAACAAGCTTTGTGGGGCACTAACGCCTAATGCCTGACATCCTTGACGACAAGAAGACTGTGTATCCGGAAGACCTCGCTCTCTTCGATGTGATGTTGCGGTCGGCTAGCCGAATCGTAGCCTTCACCGGGGCGGGGCTGTCGACCGAGGCCGGCATTCCAGATTTCCGGTCGCCCGGCGGGCGCTGGAGCCGAATGAAACCCATCATGTTCCAGGATTTCGTGGAACAGGACGAGGCTCGGCGCGAGAGCTGGCGGCGACGTTTCGACATGGACGCCGAGATCCGGCTGGCCGTACCCACGCGGGGCCATCGGGCGATCGCTTCATGGATCCAGGCCGGGAAGAGCCCCGCGGTCATTACCCAGAACATCGATAATCTGCACCAGGCTTCCGGCATTCCCGACGATGCCGTCATCGAAGTGCACGGCAACACCACTTATGCGATGTGCCTGGATTGTGCACGGCGCCATGAGATCGAGGACCTGCGCGGCCCCTTCCAGGCGACGGGCGAGGCACCGCGTTGCGAGGCCTGCGGGGGCTTCGTCAAAACCGCGACCATTTCCTTTGGTCAACCGATGCCTGAAGCCGCCATGGCGAGGGCGACGGCGCTGGCCGGCAACTGCGACCTGTTCGTGGTGGTGGGCTCTTCGCTCGTCGTTTATCCGGCGGCCGACTTGCCGAGAATGGCACGCGACCAGGGCGCGCGCGTCGTCATCATCAACCGGGAGCCGACGCCGGGCGACCGCTACGCTCATCTGTTATTACGCGGAGAGATCGGCGACATATTGGGACATTTCGTGTTGTAGTATTGGCGCGAAGCCATGAAAATCAGGCGGTTTCGAGGAAGTATCAAGTTTGCACGAAGTTGATGCACAAAATTGTTAATTCGGGCTTTCCGTGACGCCAAGGGGTGTTATCGTAGCAAAGTCAAGAATCGTGCGGCAGCCCGATCCGTGGGCGATGTGTTGGATGGCGTAGATGGGTACGAACGATTTTGAAGCCAGGTTCGGGCCAAGTCGGGAAACCGGTGATCATCTGGACGAACGACCGGTTGGCCTGATCGAGATCGCTGGCGCCATCAAGTGGTTCGACGTCGCCAAGGGCTATGGCTTCATCGTGCCGGACAATGGCGGCCAGGACATCCTGCTCCATGTCAGCGTGCTCAGGCGGGACGGCTACCAGGCAGCCTATGAGGGGGCACGCGTGCTCGTAGAGGCGACCCAGCGCGCCAAGGGTTTGCAGGTCTTCCGTATTCTATCGATGGACGAAAGCACGGCGGTGCATCCCGCCCAGATGCCGCCCGCACGTACGCATGTGCAGGTGACTCCGTCGGGTGGGTTCGAGCCGACGACGGTGAAATGGTTCAATCGCCTGCGCGGATTCGGCTTCGTTTCCCGCGGCGACGGCACGCCGGACATCTTCGTCCATATGGAGACGCTCCGGCGGTTCGGTATCATGGATCTGAAACCGGGGCAGACGCTCATGGTGCGCTTCGGCAACGGCCCCAAGGGATTGATGGCCGCCGAACTCAAGCTCGCCGACGGTCCTTCCGGACCGCAATCGCATTAGACAAATGCCCAATAATCCCATCTTCTCAAAGATTTATATTGCCTTCTTCGTGTTCTTTATAAGCTTGATGAATCTTTCGGCCGGTGAGGCCGAAGATGGTGTGTTCGAGCCCCTTTCGATCATGACCGCTAGCGGCAAGCATGACTTCCAAGTCGAGGTCATGCGCACCGACGACGAGCAGCAGCGCGGCATGATGTTCCGTCGCAGCCTCGATGACGACAAGGGCATGCTGTTTCCGTTCCCAACCGAGCGAGTGGCAACCTTCTGGATGGAAAATACCTATGTCCCACTCGACATGATCTTCATCAAGGGCGACGGCACCATTCAGCGCATCGAAAAACGGGCGGAACCGCTCTCCACCCGCACGATCTCATCAGGCGCTCCGGTGCTGGCGGTGCTCGAAGTGGTGGGCGGTTTGGCCGACAGGCTGGGTGTCAAGCCGGGTGACAAGGTTGCGTACCCCATCTTCAAGTCGCAGTGAACGCGTGTGCATTCCCTTGGATGAAGAGCTTTGGTAAAAGCTGCCGAAGGCTCTTGCGGTTCGCGCCGCGTGCCCTTACTAAGCACATCACTCATCCTGAACGGGGTATGGCGCAGCCTGGTAGCGCGACAGTTTTGGGTACTGTAGGTCGTAGGTTCGAATCCTGCTGCCCCGACCAGATTTGAGGACAGACGAGAAGGCGGACGGCGAACGATGACAGCGAAGATCTATAAGCCGGCGCGCACGGCGATGCAGTCGGGTTCCGCGAAGACCAAGAACTGGCTTCTGGAGTTTGAGCCGGAAGAACCGCGCTCGGTCGAGCCTTTGATGGGCTGGACCTCTTCCGGCGACATGAAGCAGCAGATCCGGCTGCGCTTCGTCACCAAGGAAGAGGCGATCGCCTATGCCGAGCGCAACGGCATTGCCTATCAGGTCTTCGAGCCGCATGAACCGACGCCCAAGGTCATGTCCTATTCCGACAATTTCAAGGTTTCGCGCGTCGGTCAGTGGACCCACTGAGGCCTTCGCGCCGGCTGAACGCAAGGGCAGGCCATTCTCCCCACCGGCCTGCCGAGGGGCCCCATAGCTCAGCTGGATAGAGCGAGCGCCTTCTAAGCGCTAGGTCGCAGGTTCGAGCCCTGCTGGGGTCGCCATTCGCGGACATAAGGCTGTTATGGACGACAATAGGGTTGTTTTTCTCTTTCCGCACATTCTGAAATGTGCCGGGCTCAGCGTGCGCGCCTTCCTGATGAACGACGTGCCGGCCGAGCAGGCGATCCTGATCTACAGCGAGAAGGAGCGCGACCCGTGGCTCAAGCCCCTGGAGCGCGTTCCCAGTAGGCAGCGCGAAGCCTTGCGCATTCTCTATGGGCACCGCCTGCCGCGCAGTGCCCTGGCGGGCTTCCCGGACCGGCCCATCCGGGAGATCGGCCTCCTGCGCGATCCGGTTTCGTGGTGCGTGTCGATGTACAACTTCCTGCAGACGGCGCCGGAACGCCATGGCGTCAAGGGCTGGTCGTTCGACAAGTGGTACGGCACCATCAAGCGCAACCGCATAAGCCGCTTTTATCTGAAGCACTATTATCGCGTACCATCGACGAAAATGCGCTTTCTGACCGAACGCAATCGCTTCGATTTTCTCTCCGACCACTTCCAGAACTTCTGGTTCGTCGGAGATTACCGCAATTGCGATGACGTCGTTGCCCGGATCGCTGCCGAGATCGATGTTCCCTTCGAGAAACTGCCTCGGGTGAATGCCGCATCGGACAATAGTTTCCGTGTGCAGGACCTGAGCGAGACCATGCGTCAGCGGATCCGCGAGGAAAATGCCCTCGACCAGGCGCTCTATGAAGCCTGGTCCAAGCGGCTGTGGGACGGTCGTCCCGAATTGGATGCCGGCCGCGATCTTCCCTCGCGGTGGACCTGGAACAATATTGCGAGCTGATCGACGCCCGATGGTGGTGATGAAGCCGAAGGGGAGATTGTGAATGGCGGATGCACTCAATCCCCCGCTGGCGAGAAGGAGTGGTCTCGGCCAGGTTTTCGATCGCGTGGCCGCATCCAACCTTCTGGCGATCGCGGTTCTGCTGCTCACTGCCTTTCTGGTATTGGCGCCGGGTTTCACCACGCTGCCCCCGATGGACCGCGACGAGCCTCGCTTCGCCCAGGCCTCCAAGCAGATGCTGGAAAGCGGCGACTATGTCTCCATCCGCTTCCAGGACGAGGCACGGCTCAAGAAGCCTGTCGGCATCTATTGGCTGCAGGCCGCCGCGGTGAGCGTGGGCGAAAGGCTGGGCGTGCCCGAGGCGCGCACGACGATCTGGCTCTATCGCATCCCATCGCTCTTCGGGGCCGTAGGGGCCATCCTGCTGACCTGGTGGACGGCGCTGCCCCTGGTCGGCCGGCGGGCGGCGCTTTTATCGGGCCTGATGACGGCGGGGTGCGTTCTGCTCGGCGTGGAAGCCAGGCTGGGAAAGACCGACGCGACGCAGCTCTTCACCATCATGCTGATGGTCAGCGTGCTCTCGCGTTTCTTCATCGCCTCGCGGAATCGCCTCGCACCGCCGGGCGGCATGCTGCTGCCGGCGATTTTCTGGATCGGCATGGCGGCATCTATCCTGATCAAGGGGCCGATCGGCTTCCTGCTGGTTGCGCTGACCTGCCTCACGCTGGTGGTGCTCTGCCGCCGAGCCGATGCGCCGCTTGCGGCCCGGGGACGAGGCGCCATCGGCGATTGGTTCGCCAGCAGGGACTGGCAATGGCTCAGGAGCCTGCACTGGCTTTACGGCGCGATCTTCACGCTCTTGCTGGTCTCACCCTGGTTCATCGCCATCATGATCCAGACCGACGGCGCTTTTCTTCAGCAATCCGTCGGCCAGGACATGTTGAACAAGGTTGCGGGCGCACAGGAGTCGCATGGAGGCTGGCCCGGCACCTACCTCGCCGTATTCTGGGGCACGTTCTGGCCCTTCGCACCGCTAGCCGCCCTTGCGGCACCGTGGGTATGGCGCCATCGGCGAGAGCCGGTCGTCATGTTCCTGCTGGCCTGGCTGGTGCCGTTCTGGCTGGTGTTCGAGTTCTTCCCCACCAAACTGCCGCACTATGTACTGCCCGTCTATCCGGCGATCGCCATTCTGATTTCGGCGGCGCTGTTCGCGGGCGGCCTGCCCCGTGCCCGTTGGGCCCGCATCGTTGCGGGTCTCATCCCGTTGTTCGCCACGGTCCTGGCGGCGGTCTCGGTAGGGGCCGTCTGGTTCTACCAGCGGGAAATAGCGTGGCTGAGCCTGCTTCTGGGCCTGCTCGCCATCGCATGCGGACTATGGTGCTGGAAGCAACTGGGGCGCGGACGCGAGGTCGAGGCCGTTCTGGGCTGCCTGGCGACCGCGATGCTGCTCTATTGGGGCGTCTATGCTGGCGCCATCCCCAGGCTGCAGGCGATTGCCGTCAGCCCGCGCCTTGCCGCAGCGGCCGCGGTGCCGCAGTGCGCTCACGTCCAGGCCGCCAGCGTCGGCTTTCGCGAGCCAAGCCTGGTGTTCCTGGCTGGGACGGACCTGCTGATGCCCGGCGCTGAGGCGGCGGCCGATTTCCTGGCGCAAGGAACCTGCCGGGTTGCCTTCATCGACTCGCGGTCGGAGCCGGCCTTCCTGGCGAAGCTTGCCGCCCTTGGCAAGAGCGTGCCGCCGTCGGCAAGGGTAGACGGCATCAACATCAATGGCGGCAAGAAGCTGGATATCGGCGTCTATCGGTCGCCATGAACCTGGGGCATGGGGATTCGGTCCGTTCCAAAATCGCGCCTGAGAAAGACGGATCAGGCCGGCCAGGCCCTGTGAGCAGGCTATTTCTCGTCGTTCCCCGGCCGGAAGGCGATGCCCTTCTGTACGGCCGCCTTGCCGAACTTGCTGCGCACGGCATCGATGGCTTCCTCGGCGGCCACCAGGCGCCTGGCGAGCGGGTCCGCGAGATCACCGTGGTCCGCGTCGGCCATGTCGACCAATCCCGTGACGCCTATGCCGATCAGGCGATATTGCGTTCCATCGGTTTCGCGGGCGAGGAGCTTCTTGCCGGCTTCGAAGATGCGTGCCGCCAGACGGGTGGGCTCATGCAGGCTCTGCGCCCGGGTTCGGATCTTGAAATCCGCGGATTTCAACTTGAGGGTCACCGTAGAGCCGGCGATGGAAGAGCTCTTCAAGCGCGATGAGACCTTTTCGGACAGGCGCCACAGGATCGGCAGCAGGTTCTCGCCGCTGGCGAGATCATGCTCGAAGGTGGTTTCGGCGGACACGGACTTGCGATCACCCTCGGGATCGACCCTGCGTGTATCGCGGCCGAAGGCCAATCGGGCGAGCCGCTGTCCTTCCACGCCGTACCGCCTGATCAAGGGGATTTCGCCGACCTTTTGAAGATCGGCGATCGTATGCAGGCCGTCCCGTTCATAGCGCGCCGCCCCGGCCTTGCCGACGCCCCAGATGAAGGAGATCGGCCGCGGTGCAAGGAAGGCGGGGGCCTCCTCGGGCGAGAGCACCGCGAAACCACGCGGCTTTTCGAGATCCGAGGCGGTCTTGGCAAGGAACTTGTTGGCGGACAGCCCGATTGAGACGGTAATGCCGACTTCCTTCTCCACACGGTTGGCAAAGAGCAGCAGCGTCCGGGCCGGGCTGGCGTGGTGCAGACGTTCCGTGCCCGTAAGATCGAGGAACGCCTCGTCGATGGAGAGCGGTTCCACCAGCGGCGTCAATGCCAGCATCATCTCACGCACCTGCCGGCCGACCTGTACATACTTTTCCATGTTCGGCCGGACGACGACGGCCTCGGGGCAAAGCTTGAGGGCCTGGAACATCGGCATGGCAGAGCGCACGCCGAAGGTCCGCGCGATGTAGCAGCATGTGGACACCACGCCGCGCTTGGCTCCGCCGACGATCACGGGGCGATCGGCAAGGGAGGGATCGTCGCGTTTCTCGATCGTTGCATAAAAGGCATCGCAATCGACATGGGCGATCGACAGGTTTTCAAGGGCTGAGTGCCGCGCAATGCGGGGCGAGCGGCAAGCAGGGCATCGGTCCCTTTCGCCGACCTCGCCAAGACAGTCGCGGCAGATGGCGCGCATGGTTTCAGTCCCAGCGGATTCCAAGGCGGGCAGCGGCTCGCTGCAGATCCTCCGGTTTCAGGTCGTTCTCCGTCGCAAAGGCAGAAGCACTGTCCTCATCGGAGAGGACATGCTGCAGAACCGAAGCAAGAAAACCTGGTTGAGTGACCGCGGCACGAATCTCCGTCGGTGCCAGGCCAGTCAGCGCAAAGAAATTCTCGAGTCGATCCTGATCCGCAGCGATGAAGCCGAGTGCCTGGGCGGCAATTTCTTCCGCCCATTGCTTCTGCGCCTCTTCCCCGCCTCTTTGCTTGAGCATCGGATTTCCCGTTTGGTAAGGACTGACTGCTAACAACCAGTGATCATGTAAAATCACGGACGCCAGAGATTCGGGGTAGCCCGCTTCGCCTGGATCATACCGCAGACGAGAGGCTCCATGGCCAAGAAAGTCCTGATCGTGGAAGACAACGAGCTCAACATGAAGCTTTTCCACGATCTCCTGGAAGCGCATGGCTATGACATCGTCGAGACCCGCAGCGGTGTCGATGTGATGAACCTCGCGCGCCAGCATCGCCCGGATCTAATTCTGATGGACATTCAGCTTCCGGAAGTGTCGGGGCTGGAAGTCACGCGCTGGCTCAAGGACGACGACGATCTGAAGTCGATTCCCGTGGTCGCCATCACCGCCTTCGCCATGAAGGGAGATGAGGAGAGAATCCGTCAGGGAGGTTGCGAGGCCTACCTTTCCAAGCCGATCTCGGTGGCGAAATTCATCGAGACTGTACGCAGCTTCCTGGGGGAGTAAGACGGGAGCGCGTCGCTCTCCGGCGTTCCCGAATCGCAGGCACGGACAGAAAGAAAAGGCGGGCCCATCTCGGACCCGCCTTCGTCATTTCTGCGCTGCTCGCTCGGAACCGCCAGCAAAAAGGGCGCCCGAAAGGCGCCCTGTCATTCCAGTCCGGAAAATCGATCTTACTTGATCTTGGTTTCCTTGAACTCGACATGCTTGCGCGCAACGGGGTCATACTTCTTCATTGCGAGCTTTTCGGTCTTCGTGCGGGTGTTCTTCTTGGTGACATAGAAGTAGCCCGTGTCAGCTGTCGAAATCAGCTTGATCTTGATGGTTGCGGCCTTGGCCATGTTGATTGCTCCGAATATTGCTACCGGACCGCGGGGGCTAAGGCAGCAAAGCCGCGCAACGGCGCGGCCCTTTGAATCTGGCCGCACACTACTCAGGAACGCGCCGAAGTCAACCGAAGAAACGGGCGGAACGGTTCAATTCGTGCGTTCCCTGAGCCTGCAGAGCACCAAGAGAGCATAAAGGCCGAAGATCGCGGCCAGGCCGAGGGCAAAGCCGTGCGGGCGAACTGAGTCGATCACGACACCGAGAATCGGCGTGCTGATCATCATGCCCAGCGCGTAGAGCATGATGAAGGCCGCGTTGGCGGTCGCGAGCGCAGATCCGGAGAAGCGTGCCCCGAGATGGGCGAGGCCGACGGTATAAAGCCCGCCGGCCATTCCACCGGTGACGAAGACGATCGCCATCAGAAGGGGCAGGCTCCCGGCGCAGAGCGGCATGGCTAGTGCGCCCACGGTGGAGACCACGGCGCAGCCAAGCAGCAGCAGCGGCCTGTTCACGCGATCAGACAGCAGACCGAGGGGAATCTGCGATATGACGTTGCCAAGCCCGAAGAGAGTAAGCAGCCAGGCGCCGTTTTCCTGACCCAGGCGCAAGGCCTCGCCATACAGAGCCAGAAAGGCGAAGCTCCCTTGCTCGACGGCGCCATAGGCGAAGGCGGCCATCGTGGCGATAGGCGCCAGCAGGACGAAGCGCCAGATCGACAGGCTTGCTCGTCCTTCGAGCGGCGGGGCATCGCGTCCGGCAAAGAAGATCGGCACGGCGGCGGCCGCGAAGAAGCAGGCACCCACGAGGAAGAGGGAAACGCTCGCGCCATCGTTCAGTGCCAGGATGGCCGGTCCGGCGGCGAAGCCGAGCGAAAGCGAGGTGGCGTAGACGCCCATGAAGAAACCGCGCCTCGCATTCGGTGCCGCTGCGTTGATCCAGAATTCCGACAGCACGAAGAGGGCGTTGATCGAAGACGCAAACAGGAAGCGCAGGACGGACCAGGCCGTATACCCCGGCAACAACGGGAACAGGCTCATCGTGACGGTCGCGAATGCGAGGACACCGAGCAGGAAATTGCGCAACCCGAAAGTGCGCGCGAGCCGCGGCACGAACGGACTGGTCAGGATGCCGGCAAGACTCGCAAAGGCGGTCTGGGCGCCGATCGCCGTGGCGCTCACCCCCTGTGCCGACAGGAGCAGCGAGATGAGCGGCGCCGTCAGCGACAGGCCGATACCGGCGACCGAGATGCATGTGATCGCTGCGGCGATGGTCGTGAGGCGGGCGCGGTCGAGAACCTGATCCGGCCGTGAAAGGGTGGATTCGGCGGACATCAGATTTCGTCGCACCGCCACGTGCCGCGCCATTCATGGAAGAAGGGCACCGGCAGATCCCTGTCGATCCCAAGTTCCAGGCGCCGGGCGACTTTATCGAGAACCTTGCGCGTAATGTCGGCAAGGTTCTCCTCGCGCGTCTCCTCGACGGTGAGCCACCGCATCTCGACCAATTCGGAATCCGGACCGATCGCATTGTCGATCCGAACGGCGATATGGCTTGCGTCCACCGCGAAGAAACGCGTGTCGAAACGGCGAGGAAAACGGCTCGGCGTGATGGCGCGGGCGACGAAATAAAGCGTCTCCGGCGCCGGGTAGACTTCATGCTCGGCGAAAGCCCGCCAATGCGCGCTGACGGTTGCCGGCGCACCAAGGCCTGTCTCGCCGAGCAGGATTCCGGTCTCTTCGAAGGTTTCGCGAATGGCACATAGCGCCAGCGCCCTGGCCTTGCCCGAGGAGGGACGAGGCATGCGTGCGAGAAGATTGCGCTCAGTATGAGCCGCCAGCGAGCCATAGACGCGCATCGAGCGATCAGCCGCCTCGACCCGCCCGCCAGGAAATACCATGAAGCCCGGCATGAAGGCATGCCCATGATGTCGCTTGCCCATCAGGACCCGTGGCTTGATGCCGGATCGGTCGACGAGGATCAGCGAAGCAGCGTCACGCGGCGTGACCGGCCTGGTCCTGGCAATGGCGGGGAGCGGTGAATCGGGCATGTTCAATACGGTGAAATGGCATCGGGATCGGATTCGCCCGAGAAACCATGCATACGATTGGCCCATTGCAGGCCGATGATGGCACCCTTGATCATGGGCAAGAGAACCAGGGACAGTACAACCGTAAGTGTTCCGAAGACGACGCCGAGAATCCAGAGCGGCACATCGAAGCTGATCATGCAGGTCAGGATGCCGGCCACGACAATGTGGCCGACGATCAGCATGGTGAAATAAGGAGGGGCATCGTCGGCGCGATGGTGCGACAGATCCTCGCCGCAGGCACTGCAGCGCGGAGCCACCTTCAGATAGGACGTGAAGATCTTGCCCCTGCCGCAATTGGGGCACCGCCCGAAGGCGCCGCGCCGCATGGCCAGCGCCACGTCTCGCTGCTGAGGCCGATATTCGATCATCGCCGTCCCTTGCCCTTCGCGGCCTTGCGCTTGGCGCCATTACCCTTGCGGTCCGTGATGCGCGGTCGCTTCATTGCTCCGATCCTGCGGCCGGGCGGTCGCCGGCGCTGCCCGTCCGAAACGATTTCGAACCGCAGCGCCCCGGCGAAGGGAGCAGCCTCCACGAGCTTGACCGACACGACGTCGCCGAGCTGGAAGGATTCGCCCGTCGCCGCACCGATAAGCTGATGTGAGCCCTCTTCGAAACGATAATAATCGTGACCGATCGTCGCGGCAGGCACGAAACCATCGGCTCCAGTCTCCAGGAGCTTGACGAACAAGCCTGACTTGATGACTCCGGAGACACGCCCCTGGAAGATCTCGCCGACATGATCCGCGAGGTGGTGGGCGATCAGCCGGTCGATCGTCTCGCGCTCCGCCGTCATGGCTCGCCGCTCGCACGCCGAAATGCGGCCGGCGATCTCGTTGAGCATGGCGGGCGTCGTCTCCTGCGGCAGACCGTCTTCACCCAGATGCAGCGCACGGATCAGGGCGCGATGCACGATTAGATCGGAATAGCGTCGGATCGGCGAGGTAAAGTGCGCGTAGCGGCGCAGGTTGAGACCGAAATGACCGATATTGTCGGCAGAGTACTCCGCCTGGCTCTGTGAGCGCAGGACCACGTCGTTGACGAGATGGGCGTTGTCGGTGCCTGCTACGCGTTCGAGGACGGCGTTGAACTGATTTGCCCGCATGGCTCCCTGCTTGGACAGGGGAATGTCGAGCGTATGAAGGAACTCGCGCAGGGCGATGATCTTCTCCATCGAGGGTTCGTCGTGGATACGATAGACGAGAGGCGTCTTCTTCGCCTCCAACGTCTCGGCCGCCGCGACATTGGCGAGGATCATGAATTCCTCGATCAGCCGGTGCGCGTCGAGGCGCTCGGGGACGATGACACGATCGACCGTCCCGTTCGGCTTCAGCAAGATCTTGCGCTCGGGCAGATCGAGGTCGAGCGGGCCGCGCTCTTCGCGTTCCGCCCTGCGCGAGGCGTAGGCTGCCCATAGCGGACGCAGGACCGGTTCCAGCAATGGCCCGGTTACCTCGTCCGAGTCGCCGTCGATGGCGCGCTGGGCCTGCTGGTAGGAGAGCTTGGCGGCCGAACGCATCATCACGCGATGGAACGTATGGCTGAGCTTGCGGCCGTCTGCGGCGATGATCATGCGCACCGCAAGCGCCGGGCGGTCCTCGTTCGGACGCAGCGAGCACAGATCGTTGGAGATGCGCTCGGGCAGCATCGGCACCACCCGGTCAGGGAAATAGACCGAATTGCCGCGGATGAGGGCTTCGCGATCAAGCGGGGAATCCGGTCGTACATAGGCGGCGACATCTGCGATTGCGACAGTGAGCACATGGCCGCCCGGATTGGCAGGGTTCGGATCGGGCTCGGCGTGGACTGCGTCGTCATGATCCTTGGCATCCGCCGGATCGATGGTGATCAGCGGCAGGCGACGCCAGTCCTCGCGCCCCGACATCGTGGCGGGCTTGGCCGCTCCGGCTTCCTCAAGGGTATCCTTTCGGAAGACATAGGGGATATCGTGGGCATGGATGGCGATGAGGCTGATGGCCTTCTCGCTGTTCACCTCGCCGATGCGCTCGACGATGCGTGCCATGGGAGGGCCGCCGCGCGAGCCGCGCAGGGGCTCGATGGCGACCAGTTCACCGTCCCTGGCGTTGGCGACATCGTCCGGTCGCACCATGAGATCGCGGCCGGCGTTGCGCTTCTCGATCGGCACGACCTGGCCTTCGCCGCTCGGAAGGAGGCGGAAGACGCCGAGGATGCGCTGACGCAGCCTTTCCAGCACTTTGATGACACGACCGGTGAGATGGTGGTCCGAGCCGCCGTCGGCCATGCGCAGCAATACGCGCGAGCCGACGCCGGGGGCCGCGCCGCCGAACCGCTTGGGCACCACGGCGACGATGCGTGGAGGCTTGCCGAGTTCCTCGTCCCAATCGGAGGGCACGGCGATGAGTTCACCATCATGGTCGCGGCCGGTGATGTCGGCCACGAGCGAGGAGGGCAGGGCGCCGGGCGCGTTGAAGCCCTTGCGCGTGCGCTGCACGGCTCCTTCTTCCGCAAATTCCGCGAGAAGGTGTTTCAGGGCGATCTTGTCGGCGCCGCCCAGACCGAATTCGCGCGCGATTTCGCGTTTGCCGACGCGGCCACGCGAACGGGCGATGAAGGCAAGGATGTCTTCGCGGCTGGGAAGGGAGGGCTCCAGCGTTTTCGGGGGGGTGTATTTACGAACCAAAGAGGTAATTCCGGATTGGCGTTGGGAGCCACAGCTGGGCATCATCATAGACCAACGCGCAGGGTATTTGTCGAAGCCAAAGGTCGAGCGCACGAGTTTTTGCGCAAGACGGATGGCGATTATGTCTGTCGAGTATGATCTGCGCGGCGATCCCTTGGGGACCTCTCGGCGCGGCAGGGCCAAATTCAGGCAATGAACCGGAAAGCAAAGAACATCGAAGTGCCCCGGACAGACAGTCTCATTTCAAAGGCAATCCGCTGGCACAGGTGGATCGCAGAAGCGGTTCAAGGCACAATCCAGGAACCGGACGCTGTGCATATAGGCAGGGTGCGACATGTTGTCAATAGGAATGCTGCAATGCAGCATTACGTCTGTATCATACGAGTGCCTTCGACAGGCATTGCGGGTGCCTGCACGGCGGTGGGACATCAGGGAATACGGCCTCTGGAGGCTCGCTTCATGGTACTCCGGCTCCTTGGTCGGACTCGCGAGAAAATATCGAGGCAGGACGTCGGGTCTGGCCCCGGCGCTCGACTGAAACCATTGTGCTCCAGCTATGATTCCCAGTTCCGAGCCGTGGGTCGGCGGCAAATCCAGGCCCCTTACCGTCTGGTACAACACAAAATGCCCTGTTTGCGACGCGGGTATCCGGCACCAGCGCAACCGGCTTCTGGACGCGGTAAAGGCGGAGCGTATCGAATTCCTCGACATCAATCTCCAGCCCGATGCCCTGGCTCATTTTGGGTCCGGGCTGGATGATGTCCGGCGTCGGCTTCACGCCACGGACGAGAACGGCAGGCTCCTCGTCGGCGCCGATGTCGCTGTGGCTGTCTGGGAGAGAACGCCCGGGCAGCACTGGATCGCTTCGATCCTGGGCGCGCCGGGCCTGATCCACCTGACGCGCTTCGCCTATGACCGGCTTGCCGATGTGCTGTTCGCCTGGAACAAGCGCAAGGGAAGGTGGTAGATGCAAAGACCGTTGACGCCTCAATCGGCGTCGAACGGTACCTCGTCCGAATCGACGATAGCCTTGCTGCCTTTCTTGGCAGGGGCCTTCTTGGCAGTGGTCTTTTTCGCCGCCGGCTTTTTTGCCGCCGCCTTCTTTGCGGTGGTCGCCTTGCCGCCCTTCGCGGCGATCAGTTCGATCGCCTGCTCGAGTGTTACGGCATCGGCCTCCACGCCCTTGGGCAGGGTGGCGTTGACCTTGCCGTTGGTGACATAGGCACCATAGCGCCCCGGGCGCACCTCGATCTTGCCGCCGCCCGGAAAGTCGCCCAGAACCCGCCCGGCCACTGCCGCCGCGCCGAAACGACGGCCGGCACCGTTGCTCTCCTTGGTATGGATGAGATCGATGGCACGATTGGCTCCGATCGAGAGCACGTCGTCGTCCTTGTCCAGATTGGCGTAAGTCCGCTCGTGCTGGACATAAGGGCCGAAGCGGCCGATGCCCACCAGGATGGGCTTCCCGCTTTCGGGATGGACGGCGACTTCCTTCGGCAGGGCCAGCAGGGCGAGCGCCCTTTCCAGATCGATACCCGCTGGATTCATGCCCTTGGGCAAGCTGGTACGCTTGGGCTTGTCACCCTCGCCGAGCTGGACGTACGGGCCGAAGCGACCGTCTCGCAGTGTCACCTCGAGGCCTGTCTGGGGGTCGGTGCCCAGCTTCTTCGTCCCGGCCTCGCCGCCATTGCCTCCCTCGCTGTCGCTCGTCTGCTCGGCGCTGGCCGAGAGCTGACGGGTGTAGCGGCATTCGGGATAGTTGGAGCAGCCGATGAAGGCGCCATACTTGCCAAGCTTCAGGGACAGAGAGCCCGTACCGCATACCTGGCACTGGCGCGGGTTGGAGCCATCACCGCGGTCGGGGAAGATATGCGGACCAAGAATGTCGTTGAGAGCATCGAGCACCTGCGTGGTGCGCAATTCCTTGGTACCGTCGAGAGCAGCCGAAAAGTCCTTCCAGAAATCGCGAAGGACCTCCTTCCAATCGAGTTCGTGGTTAGAGATGCGGTCGAGCTTCTCTTCCAGGGCGGCCGTGAAATCATACTCGACGTAGCGGGCGAAGAAGCTTTCCAGAAAGGCGGTGACGAGCCGTCCCTTGTCCTCGGCCTTCAGGCGCTTCTTGTCGATTGAAACGTATTCGCGGTCGCGCAGTGTGGCGAGCGTGGCCGCATAGGTCGAAGGGCGACCGATGCCGAGTTCTTCCATGCGCTTGATCAGGGTCGCCTCGCTGTAGCGCGGCGGCGGCTCGGTGAAATGCTGGGTTGCGGCGATCGATTTCTTCTCGAGGAGTTCACCGGTCGACATGGCGGGCAGACGCTTCGAATCCTCGTCGTCTCCCTCATCGTCGCGATCCTCGTTGTAGAGAGTGAGGAAACCGTCGAACTTCACGACCTGACCGGTGGCGCGCAGGTCGAGCTTGCGGCCGCCGGCCTCCACGAGGATATCCACGGTGGTGCGTTCGAGTTCCGCCTGCGCCATCTGGCTGGCGACGGTCCGCTTCCAGATCAGTTCGTAGAGACGCGCCTGTTCGCTGTCGAGGAACTTGGCCACATCCTTGGGCAGTCGCGAGGGATCTGTGGGACGAATCGCCTCATGCGCTTCCTGCGCGTTCTTGGCCTTGGTCGTATAGCGGCGAGGAGACTCTGGCAGATAAGACGGCGCGTAGCTCTTGCCGATCAGGTTGCGCACGGCGGCGATCGCCTCGGGCGCCATGTCGACGCCATCCGTACGCATGTAGGTAATCAGGCCGACCTGCTCGCCATTGACGTTGACGCCCTCGTAGAGGCGCTGGGCGATCTGCATCGTGCGGTTGGGCGACAGGCCGAGTTTGCGGCTGGCTTCCTGCTGCAGCGTCGAAGTGGTGAAGGGCGGGAATGGATTGCGTCGCGCGGGCTTGGCCTCGACGCTGACGACCACATAGCGGCCGGCCTCGAGCGCGGCGCGGAAAGCCATCGCTTCCTTTGCGGTACCGACGTCGAGACGCTGGATCTTCTTGCCGTCGGCGCCGACGAGGCGGGCCTCGAAGAGATCGCCCCGGGGCGTGGCGAGCGTCGCGACCAGCGACCAGTATTCGCGTGCCACGAAGCGCTCGATTTCCAGTTCGCGGTCGCATACCAGGCGCAGGGCCACCGATTGTACACGGCCGGCCGAGCGGGCGCCGGGCAGCTTGCGCCAAAGCACCGGCGAAAGGCGGAAGCCCACGAGATAGTCGAGGGCACGGCGGGCGAGGTAGGCGTCGACGAGACCCTCGTCGATGTCGCGCGGGGCCTTCATGGCCTTCTGCACCGCATCCTTGGTGATCGCGTTGAAGGTCACGCGCTCGACCGGAATATCCCTGAGGACCCGCTTCTGGCGCAGGATTTCCAGGACGTGCCAGGATATCGCTTCTCCCTCGCGATCAGGGTCGGTGGCGAGAATCAGCTTGTCGCTCTCCCGGACCGCCTTCGCGATATCGGTAAGGCGCTTGCCTGCCTTGGCGTCGTTCTCCCAGAGCATGGCGAAATCGGCATCCGGTTCCACCGAGCCATCCTTGGCGGGCAGATCGCGGACATGGCCATAGGAGGCGATCACCTGATAGCCGGAACCGAGATATTTGTTGATCGTTTGCGCCTTGGCGGGCGACTCAACGATGACGACAGGCATGGGCAGGGCCGTTCACAATCGAAAACGAGGCAATCCTCACCTTGACGGGCCTTCGAGCGGGCCTGTCTGGGCAAGGCATGAAATCGGGCAGGTCACCCTTTTGCCTTAGAAAGCAGGGCGACAAGCAGCCAAATAAGGATAAATCCGAAAATTGCAATCTGGCGCATTCGTCGGAGAAGATGACGCTGGCGCCATCAATGGGCCGGCAAGATGGGCAAAAGGTAGCCCCAAGTCAAATCTGCGGGCTGAATTACAACAGCGACACCATGCCATTGCCATGCCTCTCGATTCGTCCCGCCAGATCCAGATCGAGCAGGATAAGCTGTACACGGCGAGGCTCGAGACCGGAGGCGCGCACCAGATCGTCCATCGCGACAGGAGAAGATCCTAGCAGGGCAACGAGGCGATTCTGGTCCTCGTCATCGGAGACCGGTGGTTCGAGTCGCGTGGCACGCGGCTCGCCTGGCGCACCGAAGTCGAAGTGGGATTGGTGCCGGCGAGCCGGCGCTGCGGGGGCCATCTCAAGAGCCACCAAGGGGGCTATCACCTCGAGCACGTCTCCCGCGTGGCGGACTAGCGTAGCTCCCTCACGGATGAGCTTGTTGCAGCCGTCGTGGCGCGGGTCGAGCGGCGAGCCGGGGACGGCCATCAGTTCCCGGCCCTGCTCGACGGCGAGGCGGGCGGTAATCAGGGATCCCGATTTCATCGCGGCCTCGATGACCACGACGCCAAGAGCGAGCCCGGAAACGATGCGGTTGCGTTTGGGGAAATCCCGCGCGGTTGCCACCCAGTCGAATGGCGCTTCGGAAATGACGGCCCCGGTGCCGACGATATCGCGGACCAGCCCTTCATGCTGTGGTGGATAGATCTTTCCGAGACCGCCGGCGACCACGGCTATCGTGCCGTGCCGAGAGGTGGCCTGGTGCACGGCCCTGTCGATGCCGCGCGCCAGCCCCGACACCACGGCGTAACCGGCGCTGGCGAGATGCGCCGCCAGTTCGGTGGCGAGGCGTTCGCCGATCGCCGAGGCGTTGCGGGCGCCGACGATCGCAATCATGGGCTTGGCGAGGACCTCCAGCGATCCCTGGAAGCCAATGACGGGTGGGGCCGAATCGATAGCCGCCAGGGCTTCGGGATAGTCCGGCTCGACCGTGGCCAGGAACCGGGCCCCGATCCTGTCCATGGCGGCACATTCACGCTCCAGACTGGCCTCGGAAGGCAGGCGAAGGGCTCTTCCGCTGCGCCTGGCGATATCGGGCAGGGCGTCGAGCACTGCGGCGGCGCTGCCATGGCTTTCGACAAGGCCCTTGAAACTGATCGGACCGATGCCTTCGCAGCGGATGAGTCGCAGCCAGTCCAGCCTTTCCCTTTCGGACAAAGGCCGGCGCCGGAAAGCGCTCACGCCTTCTTCCCGATCTTGCTTTCGGTTCCGTTGAGGAGGCGCCCGATATTGGCCCGGTGCATGATCCACAGCGTGATGGAAAGCAGGACGAAGAGGACGGCCTCGTTGCGATACCCCAACACCAGCAGCGCAATGGGGCTCAGCAGGCTCGCCGTCAGCGCCGAGGCCGAAGAGTATCTGGTGACGAAGGCAACGACCAGCCACGCCACCGCGAAGAAGATCGCCGCCGGCCAGGCGAAGGCGGCAAGCAGGCCGAGATAGGTGGCGACGCCCTTGCCTCCCTTGAACCTGAGCCAAACCGGAAAGATATGGCCGATGAAGGCAAAGAAGCCGGCGACCATGGCCGCGTCCACGCCCCAGAAGTAGCGGGCGAGAAGCACCGCGGCCGTGCCCTTTATGGCATCGAGCAGGAGTGTTGCGGCAGCAAGATCCTTGCGCCCGGTCCGCAGCACATTGGTGGTGCCGATGTTCCCCGAGCCGATGGACCGGATGTCACCCAGTCCCGCCGCACGGGTGAGTATCAGGCCGAAAGGGATGGAGCCGAGCAGATAGCCCAGCAATGCAGCTGCGATCAGGTCGACCATGGGGTTGGCTCTGTTGAGACAATCGGGACGCGGATTTCCATATCAGATCTGGTAGACGAGTCGGCCGGCAACGATGGTGCACGATACCTGCCCCTGCAGGCGCGCACCATCGAAGGGGGAATTCTTGCAGCGCGATCTCAGCCGGGCCGCGTCGAGTACGAAGGGCAGGTCGGGATCGAATACGACGAGGTCGGCCGGCGCGCCCTTGGCCAGGCGCCCTCCGGGCAGGCGCAGGATCTCGGCCGGGCGGGTCGAAACGGCCCGCAGGAGGGCCACCAGGTCGAGAGAACCGTCATGGACGAGACGGAGCCCCGCCGACAGCATGGTCTCCAGGCCGATGGCCCCATCGGCGCTTTCCGCGAAGGGCTGCCGCTTGGTCTCGACATCCTGCGGGTTGTGATCCGAGACGATGGCGTCGACGAGCCCATCCTTCACGGCTTGCACCAAGGCGATGCGGTCGTCCTCATGACGCAGGGGCGGGGACACCTTGCAGAACGTGCGGAAGGCGCCGATGTCGTTCTCGTTCAGGGTCACGTGATTGATCGACGTCGAAGCCGTCACCCTCAGGCCATCGCGTTTGGCCTTGCGCAGCACGTCGAGCGAGGCGCGGCAGGTGACGGTGGCCGCGTGATACCGTGCCCCCGTGAGCGCCACCAGGCGCATGTCGCGCTCCAGCAGCATCGCCTCCGCTTCAGCGGGAATGCCGGGCAGACCGAGACGGCTGGCAAATTCGCCTTCGTTCATCACGCCATCGCCAGCGAGATCGGCATCCTGCGTATGATGAATCACCAGGGCGTCGAAGTCCCGGGCGTAGGTCAGCGTGCGGCGCAGGACGCGGGCGTTCATCACGCTGCGGGCGCCGTCCGTGAAAGCCAGCGCCCCCGCTTCGCCCAGCAGGCCGATCTCGGTCATCTCCTGGCCCGCCAACCCCTTCGTGAGGGCGGCCATCGCATGGATGTGCACGATCGACGTATCGCGTGCCCGCCGCAGCACGAAGTCGACGATCGCGGGATCATCGATCGGTGGATGGGTCTCGGGCGTGCACACGACCGTGGTCACCCCACCCGCGGCTGCGGCCTGGGACGCGGTGGCGAGCGTTTCGCGATGCTCGGCGCCCGGCTCGCCCGTCACGGCGCGCATGTCGATCAGGCCGGGGGCCAGAACCTGGCCGCCGCAATCGACTGCCTGCACGTCGGATCCGGCGATGCCGCTGGTCACTCCGGGGCCAAGGTCGGCGATGACGCCATCCTTAACCAGCAGACCGCCGCGCATCTGCGTGCCGCCGGCCGGATCTGTGAGGAGGGCATTGACGAGGAGGAGAGGGGAGGCGTTGTTCATGGGGCATCCCCTCAGGCGTTGGGCAGGTTGCGAGCAAGTGCCTCGAGCACGGCCATGCGCACTGCAACGCCCGCCTCCACCTGTTCGCGGATGAGCGACTGGGCGCCGTCCGCCACGGCGGTGTCGATCTCGACGCCGCGATTCATGGGGCCGGGATGCATCACCAGCGCGTCTGGCTTGGCATATTTCAGCTTCTCCTCATCGAGGCCGAAATAGCGGAAGTACTCCTTGGTGGAGGGGATGAAGGCCCCTGCCATGCGTTCCCGCTGAAGGCGCAGCATCATTACGATATCGGCATTCTCGATGCCCTGCCTGATGTCCCTGAAGACCTCGACGCCGAAGCGATCGACTTCCGCGGGTAGGAGCGTGGAAGGCGCTATCAGCCGGATGCGGGCTCCCAGCGTGCCCAGCAGCAGGATGTTCGAACGGGCGACGCGGGAGTGCAGGATGTCTCCGCAGATCGCAACGGTCAGCCCCGCGATCCGGCCCTTGTGGCGCCGGATGGTCAGGGCATCGAGCAGCGCCTGGGTGGGGTGCTCATGCGCGCCGTCGCCGGCATTCACCACCGCGCAATCGACCTTGCGGGCGAGCAGGTGGACGGCGCCGGCCTGGCTGTGGCGGACCACGATCACATCGGGCCGCATGGCGTTGAGCGTTATCGCCGTGTCGATGAGCGTCTCCCCCTTCTTCACCGAGGAGGACGCCACCGACATGTTCATCACGTCCGCCCCGAGGCGCTTGCCCGCCAGTTCGAAGGAGGATTGCGTCCGCGTCGATGGCTCGAAGAACAGGTTGATCTGGGTTCGCCCGCGCAACGCGGACGATTTCTTTTCGATCTGCCGGTTGAAGGCAATGTGGTCGTCAGCCTCGTCGAGCAGGCTGAGAATGTCGCGCTCCGTCAGGCCTTCGATGCCGAGGAGGTGACGATGCGGATAGGTTGCTTCTGGCTTGGTCATCAAAGCCGACTTCATAGGCCGTGCCGAAGGCGGCAGCAAGGATTGAGATGCCGGGAGAGGGCTTTTCCACCCTCTTGACCGGACGCGGCTCTCCACCCGCCGATCCAATGGCAGCATCCCAAAGCACGACGGCCCCGGATTACTCGTCGCGATCGGAACGACGTCCCAACGATTCGACCTGGAAGCGGTGTCCTAATGAATGCGGGCGCCTTGCCTGCGCAGTTCCTTCTGGACGAGCGCGATATCGACATCGTTGAAGGACCGGCCCGTCCTGAGGGAAACCGCGGCGGCGGTTCCCGCTCCCTGGCCATCGACAGCGCAGCACATCATGTTACGCACTGCCGCATGCGAGATCTTGTCACCGCCGATGCTGCGTCCGGCCACGATGAGGTTGCCGATCTGCTTGGGCAGCATCGCCCGGTAGGGCAACTGGAAGTAGCGCCCGGTGGTAGGCAGGATCAGGATGCCGTAGCCATCGATGAATTCGGGGAATATGCCGATCGAATCCTCGAAACGCCCCTGTTCGCGCACGTCGGCACCGGTCATGTTGTACCAGGCGTCGATCTTCCTCGTGTCGCGGATGCCGATGGTCATGCCGAAATTGCGAAGCTTGGCGCCCTCGCAGCCCGGCATGTAGCGGCGGAGCGCGTCGACCGCCAGGATCGCCTGGCGTCGCCCCTCGATCTCGCCCGCCGTAAGATCATTCGGGTCGGTGCCGTCGCAGCCGGGCAGGTGCACGAGGTTGAGATAGGTGAGGTCGCCCTGGTCCGAGACAGTTCCCCAGGTGCCCGCGATCGTGGTGAGGCCCGCCGGGATCTCCCCGGCCTCCATCGCCTTCTTGAAGGGCTTGCGCAGGAAGGGGGAGAACATCGCGTCCTCCTTGCCGGTCGTCTCGATGCTCCACTCGCCGCTTTCCCAGTCCTTGTAGGTTTGCGGATCGGCCTTAACCGCATCCAGGAACCGGCGCTTGTCGACACCGCACATGGAGAACATCACGGAGGCGGCTTGCATCTCCTCCCGTGGCGTCTTGCAGGTCGGCGCGCCGGCCCGGTAGGCGATGTCGGCATCACCCGTGGCATCGACCACGCGCCGAGCCAGGATCGCCTCGCGCCCGGCCTTACTTTCCGTAACGACACCCTTGATGATCCCGTCCTCTACAATAGTGTCGACCACGAGGCGATGCAGCATGGGCCGGATACCGGCCTCCTGCACGAGCACATCGGCGACATATTTGAAGAGTTCCGCATCGAGCGCATGGCTGTCGGACTGGGGCTCGGGCTGCGAGGCGCCCATCGCCTTGGCGCGCTGCTCGAATTCGATGCCGATGCCTTCGCTGTCGATGGTCTTTTCATGCCTGTACCAGGCAAAGCCTTCGACGCCGACCTGCGTGATGTTGCCGCCGAAACAGCCGTTACGCTCCAGGAGCGTTGTCTCGACGCCGGCCCGAGCGCAGGCGAGAGCGGCCGCCAACCCCGCAGGGCCGCTGCCGACCACCAGCACATCGGTCTCGAGAATGACATCGATCTGACGCGCGGGTTCCGTGATCGTCTTCATATATCGTTGCCTTATCGCCCATAGCCCAGGCGATCGAGCGCGCCTTGCAGGATGAAGGATGCCGCCATTTTGTCGACGACTTCTGCTCTCCTGCGACGTGAAGCGTCGGCTTCAAGCAAGGTGCGGGTTACGGCGGCGGTCGAGAGGCGCTCATCCCATAGGGCGAGGGGCAGGTCGCTGAGGCGCCGGAGGTTGCGGGCAAAACTCTCCGAAGCCTGCGCGCGAGGGCCTCGGCTGCCATCCATGTTGAGGGGATAGCCGAGCACGAGTCCCCCGACATGATGCCGGGCCGCAATGGCGAGAAGCTGCTCGGCGTCGGCGGTGAACTTGGTGCGCCTGATCGTCTCGAGCGGCGTCGCGATGGTCAGCATGACGTCGGAGAGCGCAAGACCGATGGTCTTGGTGCCGAGATCGAGGCCCAGCAGCCGCTGTTCCTGCGGCAGATTTTCAGCGAGGTCGAAAAGATCGACGATCAAGGCGGAGACGCTCCTCAAAGGAGCCCATTTGCGCCATGCATCGCGTCTTGGCAATCAGGAAGAGCATGGGGGCCGGTGAGTGCGCACACCAAAAGGTGATGGCAGATCCCGATAGCATTTTGCCGCTCGTGCGGGGTATGCTTTCGCCATGGGACCGAGCGGTCCCACCCCTTCCTGCATTCCAAGGACATTTCAATATGCGTATTACCTGGCTGGGTCATGCGGCGTTCCGCGTCGAGTTCGATGACAGGGCTGTCCTTTTCGACCCGTTCCTGACCGGAAATCCTGCCTTTACGGGGGACCGGGCTGCAGTCAGCGCCGGCATCAGTCACATCCTGCTCACCCACGGCCATATCGACCATGTCGGCGACACCATCGAGCTTGCCAGGGAAACCGGCGCAACGGTCGTGTCCAACGCCGATCTCGTCACCTTCCTGGCCGGCAAAGGCGTTGAAAAGGTCGAAGCGATGAATACGGGGGGGACCATCGACCTGGGCGGGTTCACCGTCACGATGGTGCGCGCCGACCATTCCGCAAGCCTGATCGACAATGGAGTGAGCATCGCCGTCGGCAACGCCAACGGCCTCATCCTCAAAGCTCCGGGGCACCCCGCAGTCTACCATCTCGGCGATACCGACATCTTCTCCGATATGGCGCTCATCGCGGAACTGCATGAACCGAAGATCGGTCTGGTGCCGATCGGCGATCGCTACACCATGGGGCCGAAGGTGGCGGCACTTGCGGTGAAGCGCTACCTCAATCTCGATGTCGCCATCCCCAGCCACTACGCCACCTTCCCCGGGCTGGTTAGCAGTGCCGACACCTTCGTCGCTGATCTGGCTGGAAGCAGGACGAAAGTCCTGGCGCCCAAGCCGGGCGAAACCGTCGAGGTGTGACGAATTCCGGCGTGCCGGCCCAAGGATCGGCGCGCCGGCCGCAAGCCGGTGATCCCGGCAATCAGCGAAGGGTTGCACCCGCGAAGGCGTGCATGATAGACCGCGCCGTTCCGTTTTCGTGCACGATCCGAGGATTTCATGTCTGTCGATGCCGCCACGGTGAAGCGTATCGCGCATCTCGCGCGCATTGCTGTCGCCGATGAAGATGTTCCGCATTTGCAGGGCGAACTCAACGCCATCCTGGATTTCGTGGCGCAACTCAATGAAGTTGACGTCTCCGGCGTCGAGCCGATGACGTCGGTGACGCCCATGGTGATGAAGAAGCGGCAGGACGTGGTGACGGACGGTGATATCGCCGGGAAGATCGTCGCCAATGCTCCCGCCCGGGAAGACAATTATTTCCTCGTGCCGAAGGTCGTCGAGTAAGTCTCGCGCGGACCAGCCGATTTTCACGTGACCGGACACAGGGCCGGTCGGATGCCCAGATCTCCCGTTCAGGATCCATTCCGTGAGCCATATTACCGATCTAACCCTCGCTGAAATCCGCGACGGCCTGAAAGCGAAGTCGTTCACTTCGACAGAGGCGACCAAGGCCTATCTGGCCGCCATCGAGAAGGCCCGGAGCCTCAATGCCTATGTGTTGGAGACGCCGGATCAGGCGCTCGCCATGGCTGCCAAGGCCGACGCCCGGCTTGCGAAAGGTGACGCAGGACCGCTCGAAGGCGTGCCGCTTGGCGTCAAGGACCTGTTTGCCACCGAAGGCGTTCGCACCACCGCCTGCTCGCGCATCATCGACAACTTCGTTCCCACCTATGAATCGACCGTCACGAGCCAGCTATGGCGCGACGGTGCCGTCATGCTCGGCAAGATCAACAATGACGAGTTCGCCATGGGATCTTCGAACGAGACTTCGGCCTTCGGTCCGGTCGTCTCACCCTGGCTGCCGCCGAACTGGAGCGCCGAACAGGGCAGGGAGAAGCTGGCCGCCGCCCGCAGCGCGGGTAGCGTGCCCCGGGGCTTCCTCGTCCCCGGCGGTTCCTCGGGCGGCTCGGCTGCGGCCGTCGCCGCGCGTCTGTGCCCGGGAGCAACGGGCACCGATACCGGAGGCTCGATCCGTCAGCCGGCCGCGTTTACCGGCATAGCCGGCATAAAGCCGACCTATGGCCGCTGCTCGCGCTGGGGTATCGTCGCCTTTGCATCCTCGCTCGACCAGGCCGGTCCTTTCGCCCAGACCGTGCGCGATTGCGCCGTTCTGCTCAAATCCATGGCTGGACATGATCCGAAGGATACCACCTCCATGGATCTTCCCGTGCCGGATTACGAGGCTGCGATCGGCAAGTCGGTGAAGGGCAAGGTGATCGGCATCCCCAAGGAGTATCGCGTCGACGGCATGTCGGCCGAGATCGATGCCCTCTGGCAGAAGGGTATCGACTGGCTGCGCGATGCCGGCGCGGAGATCCGTGAAATCAGCCTCCCGCACACCAAATATGCCCTGCCGGCCTACTATATTGTCGCGCCTGCCGAGTGTTCCTCCAACCTCGCCCGCTACGACGGCGTCCGTTACGGTGAGCGGGTGGCTGCGATCACCAACCAGAAGCTCTCCGCCCTGGACAATCTCTACGAGAACACCCGGGCCGCAGGCTTCGGCAGCGAGGTGAAGCGTCGCATCCTCATCGGCACCTATGTGCTCTCGGCGGGCTATTACGACGCCTACTATGTCCGCGCGCAGAAGATCCGTACGCTGATCAAGCGCGATTTCGAACTCGCCTATGCGGATGGCGTCGATGCGATCCTGACGCCGGCCACCCCGTCGCCAGCATTCGGCATCGGCGAGAAGGCCGGCGCGGATCCGGTCGAGATGTACCTCAACGACGTGTTCACCGTGACCGTGAACATGGCCGGCCTGCCGGGCATCGCGGTTCCGGCCGGACTGTCGAGCGACGGTCTGCCCCTCGGCCTGCAACTTATCGGCCGTGCCTTCGACGAGGAGACGCTGTTCACGCTGGGCCATGCCATCGAGCAGGCCGCCGGGCCGCTTGGCCGGCCACAGACCTGGTGGGCCTGACCATGATCGAGGCGGAGAGGACGGCTGAAAAACTGTCAGATCTGCGCAAGGAGATCGATGCGATCGATGAAAAGCTCGTGCATCTCCTCGCCTCCCGCCTCAATGTGGTGCAACGGGTGGTCAAGGTGAAGGTTCGCGACGGCCTTCCCGCCAACATCCCCGAGCGGGTGGAGGAGGTCGTGGCCACCGCCCGCAGGCTTGCCGAGGCGGAGGGCCTGCCGCCGGAACTCGCGGAAGTGATCTGGCGCAACATGGTGTCCTGGATCATCGATTACGAGGACCGCCACCTCGCTCCCAAGGGAGCGAAGCGCGTTTGAACGCAGACGCTGCCTCGCTCCGCCCCCTCGTTTCGAAGTGTCCCGGATTGTTGACGGGACGTTCGAAGCGCGAAACGCCTTCAACGGGGCTAAACGGCCCATTCGATTTCAAACTATCTGAACCGGAGCCTAGATATGGACGCCACGGTCAACTCCAAGAAACTGATCAAGGGTGCCACGGGCGATTGGGAAGTGGTGGTGGGCATGGAAATCCATGCCCAGGTCACTTCGGATGCCAAGCTGTTCTCGGGCGCCTCGACCAAGTTCGGCGGCGAACCCAACAGCCACGTCTCGCTGGTCGACGCGGCAATGCCGGGCATGCTTCCCGTTATCAACGAGGAATGCGTTCGGCAGGCCATTCGCACCGGTCTCGGCCTCAAGGCGCAGATCAACCTTAAGTCCGTGTTCGACCGCAAGAACTACTTTTATGCGGACCTGCCGCAGGGCTACCAGATCTCGCAGTACAAGCAGCCGATCGTGGGCGAAGGCACCGTGATCGTCGAGGTTCCGGAAAGCGGGGAAACGCTCAGCGTCGGGATCGAGCGCCTGCATCTCGAGCAGGATGCCGGCAAGTCGATGCATGTGGGCGATGTCTCGCTGGTCGACCTCAACCGCTCAGGCGTCGCGCTGATGGAGATCGTGTCCCGGCCGGACTTGCGCTCTGCCGACGAGGCGCGCGCCTATGTCTCGAAGCTGCGGACCATCCTGCGTTATCTCGGCACCTGCGACGGCGACATGGACAAGGGTAACCTGCGCGCCGACGTGAACGTTTCCGTTCGCCGGCCCGGCGAGCCCTTCGGAACGCGTTGCGAGATCAAGAACGTCAACTCGATCCGTTTCATCGGCCAGGCCGTCGAGGTGGAAGCTCGCCGCCAGATCGGCGTTCTAGAGGATGGCGGAGCGATCGACCAGGAGACCCGCCTCTACGATCCCAACAAGGGCGAGACGCGCTCCATGCGCTCCAAGGAAGAAGCGCACGACTACCGCTACTTTCCGGATCCCGACCTGCTGCCGCTCGAATTCAACCAGGCCTACGTGGATGATCTCGCGCAGTATCTGCCGGAGCTTCCGGATCCGAAAAAGGCGCGTTTCATCAGCCAGTACGGACTGTCGTCCTATGATGCCGGCGTGCTGACCGCCGAGCGCGAATCGGCCGACTTTTTCGAGGAGGTCGCCAAGGGACGGGACGGCAAGAGCGCCGCCAACTGGGTGATCAACGAGTTGTTCGGGCGCCTCAACAAGGAGGGCAAGGACATCACGATCTCGCCGGTCTCGGCTACCCAGCTTGGCGCCATCGTCGATCTGATCGGCGAGAACGTCATTTCGGGCAAGATCGCCAAGGATCTGTTCGAGATCGTCTGGACCGAAGGCGGTGATCCGCGCGCCGTCGTGGAAGCCCGCGGCATGAAGCAGGTCACAGACACCGGAGCGATCGAAGCCGCGGTCGATGCCGTGATCGCCGCCAACCCTGACAAGGTGGAGCAGGTCAAGGCCAAGCCGACCATGCTCGGCTGGTTCGTGGGGCAGGTGATGAAGCAGACCGGCGGCAAGGCGAACCCGCAGGCGGTGAACGACCTCCTCAAGGCCAAGCTCGGGCTGTGAGCCGACTAAGTGGCGGTCTCCAACCGCCATTTTCCCTTGCCGCCCTCATGACGCCAGGGGAGCGATGTCTGTGAATGCAGGTCCAGGATCTACTGCCGTAGCCAGTTCACGGAGCGGCAGATAAGGCCTCCCAGGACACATCCGGCCGTCGTCAGTCTGTCGCCATTCAGGGTCATCGTGCCGGTATAGGTCTTGCCGTCCTCGGGGTTGAAGGCCTTGCCCTTCCACTTGTTTTCCCCCGCGGAGACCATGTCGTAGAAGACACGCTTGCCCACGCCGGCCTGATCGTCCGGATCCTTGACCCAGGTCACCGAGCCGCACAGAGCCTCGCCGCAGGGAGCGATGCTGACCTTCGATTCGCCATTGTCCCGCAGCCATGTACCGGTCACATCGCCGGCCTCCGCCTCACCGACGAGCAAGAGGCTTGAAAAAACAGCCACAAGAATCTGATTGATTGAGATTTTCACGTGCGCAACTCCAAGAATCGGCGCGCTGCGATATCGCCGGGCACACCGAGTGAGCTGATCATTTTCCAAAGCGACCAAATCCGCAAATGTCGCGTCGCGGTCCTCGAAGAGAGCGCCTTCGCTTATTCACTGCCCGTTTTACGGGCATGCTTGTTTTGAAGGCGGTTTGCTCTTGCTGACGAAGCGGCGACTGGCTAAGTTGTAGGCATAGAGGAGTCCTGCATTTATGGTAGGCAATGAACGGGCCGCACCGGCTGCCAAGCAGACATCTCTGCGGCTGGGCGCGGTTGAATTGGCCAATCCGGTTATCCTTGCGCCCATGTCGGGCGTGACCGACGCTGCATTGCGCCGCATCGCGCGCCGCTGCGGCGCCGGCCTCGTCGTTTCGGAGATGGTGGCGAGCGACAGGCTCGCGGCGGGTGACGAGGAGGCGCGGCTGCGGGCCGAGGCACCGGGAGAAGGGCCTCACGTCGTTCAACTCGCGGGCTGCGAGGCGCGCTGGATGGGAGAGGCCGCGCGCGTTGCGGTCGATTCGGGCGCCGATGTCATCGATATCAACATGGGCTGCCCCGCCAAGCGGGTGACCGGCGGTTGGTCCGGCTCCGCGTTGATGCGCGACCTCGAACACGCCCTCACTTTGATCGATGCCACCGTGGCCGCGGTGCAGGTGCCGGTGACCGTGAAGATGCGCCTTGGCTGGGATCATGACAGCCTCAACGCTCCGCAACTCGCCAGGATGGCGGAAAATGCCGGGGCGGCGATGATCATCGTCCACGGCCGTACCCGCATGCAGTTCTACAAGGGCATCGCAAACTGGGGTGCCATCAGGGCGGTCAAGCAGGCCGTCTCCATCCCGGTGGTCGCGAATGGCGATTGCGGCAGTCTTACCGATGCCCTGGTCATGCTCGGCCAGTCGGGCGCCGATGCCGTCATGGTGGGGCGCGCCGCACAGGGGCGGCCCTGGCTGCCCGGGCATATCGCTCGCGAATTGAAGGCGGGGCATGTGCTGCCCATTCCGTCAGCGGGCGTCCAGAAGGATCTCTCGCTCGAACACTACGACGGCCTTCTGGCGCTCTACGGCCGCAAGCAAGGCGTCCGCCACGCCCGCAAGCACCTGGCATCGGCCATGGATGCGGCTCAGGCCTATTTCGGCGGCGGAGATGATGGATTGCGTGAACAGGTTCTTACCAGTGAGGAGCCCTCCCAGGTGACGGCGAGTTTTTCTGCCTTTTTTGCAAGTCTTGAACGGATGGCAGCATGACGGCTCTGGCAAGACACATGCCCAATCATGAGGCCGTGCTAAACGCCTTGCCCCATGCCATCCTGTCCGTGGACGGGCAGGGCAGGGTGGTGGACGCGAATACGGCGGCGGAAGCTTTCTTCGATATCAGCGCGCCCGTGATGCGGCGCAACTTCCTCAAGGATCTCCTGCCGTTCGGGTCTCCTCTGCTGGCGCTCATCGAACAGGTCCGCGAGCGCAACGCCCCCGTCAACGAATACCGTGTCGATCTCGGTTCCCCGCGGCTCGGTGGCGAGCGTCCGGTCGACATTCAGGTCGCGCCCATGCAGGACCAAGCCGGCGGCGTCGTGATCATGCTGCAGGAGCGGACTATCGCGGACAAGATGGACCGGCAACTGACCCATCGCGGCGCTGCGCGATCGGTCACCGCGCTTGCCGCCATGCTGGCCCACGAGATCAAGAATCCGCTTTCCGGCATTCGCGGGGCGGCTCAGTTGCTGGAGCAGTCCGTCGACGATCCGGACCGTGCCCTGACGCAATTGATCTGCGACGAGGCCGACCGCATCGTGAAGCTGGTCGATCGCATGGAGGTCTTCTCCGACGAACGCCCGGTCGCCCGCAGCCCGGTCAACATTCATGTCGTGCTCGAACACGTGAAGAAGCTGGCCCAATCCGGCTTTGCGCGGAAGATCAAGTTCGTCGAGGACTATGATCCCTCCCTGCCGCCGGTGCACGCCAACAAGGACCAATTGATCCAGGTCATCCTGAACCTCGTCAAGAATGCAGCCGAGGCGATCGACGGCAATCCGGAGGGCGAGATCATCCTCACCACCGGCTTCAAGCCCGGCGTGCGCCTCTCGGTGCCGGGCTCCGCCTCGCGCGTGAGCCTGCCCATCGAAGTGTGCATCAAGGACAACGGGCCGGGAGTGGCGCCGGATCTCCTGCCTTATCTCTTCGATCCCTTCGTCACCACCAAGACCAGCGGCACCGGCCTCGGCCTTGCCCTGGTGGCCAAGATCGTTGGCGATCATGGCGGCATCGTCGAATGCGAAAGCCAGAACAAGCGCACCGTCTTCCGTATCCTCCTCCCCATGTATCGCTCAGACCGCAGCGCATAGCGCATAGGAAATACCAGTATGCAGGCAGGCTCTATTCTCGTAGCCGATGACGACGCAGCCATCCGGACCGTGCTCAACCAGGCCCTGTCTCGTGCCGGCTACGAAGTGCGCTCCACCGGCAATGCCACCACGCTCTGGCGCTGGGTGAGCCAGGGCGAGGGCGATCTCGTCATCACGGACGTGGTGATGCCGGACGAGAATGCCTTCGACATGCTGCCGCGCATCAAGAAACTACGGCCCGAACTCCCGGTCGTCGTGATGAGCGCCCAGAACACGCTGATGACGGCGATCCGGGCCTCCGAGAAGGGTGCCTATGACTATCTGCCCAAGCCCTTCGACCTGAAGGAATTGATCGCCATCGTCGGGCGTGCGCTCAGCGAGCCCAAGGGCAAGCCTGCAGCCCGTTCGAGCGACGAAGCCGAGAACATGCCGCTCGTCGGACGCTCGGCTGCGATGCAGGAAATCTATCGCGTGCTCGCCCGCCTGATGCAGACGGACCTGACCGTGATGATCTCAGGCGAATCCGGCACGGGCAAGGAACTCGTCGCCCGGGCGCTCCACGATTATGGCAAGCGCCGCAGCGGCGCCTTCGTCGCGATCAACATGGCGGCGATCCCGCGCGATCTCATCGAGTCCGAACTCTTCGGTCACGAGAAGGGCGCCTTCACGGGCGCCAACACCCGTTCTGTCGGCCGCTTCGAGCAGGCCGAGGGCGGTACGCTCTTCCTCGACGAAATCGGCGACATGCCCATGGAGGCACAGACCCGCCTCCTGCGCGTGCTCCAGCAGGGCGAATACACCACTGTCGGCGGCCGTACGCCCATCAAGACCGACGTGCGTATCGTCGCCGCCACCAACAAGGATCTGCGCGTTCTGATCCAGCAGGGACTCTTCCGCGAGGACCTGTTCTTCCGCCTCAACGTCGTGCCGCTGCGCCTGCCGCCGCTGCGCGAACGCGCAGAAGACGTGCCGGACCTCGCGCGCCATTTCTTCAAGCTGGTGGAGCGCGAGGGCCTGCCCCCCAAGCATCTCGACGCCTCGGCGGTAGAACGCCTCAAGCGCCATCGCTGGCCCGGCAATGTTCGCGAACTCGAAAATCTGGTGCGCCGACTTTCCGCACTCTATCCGCAGGAAACACTGACCGCAGCCATCATCGAACAGGAACTCGCAACGTCCGAAACGATGCCGCTCGAATCGGAAAGTCCGGCGGACGAGACCCTGTCGGCCTCGGTCGAGCGTCACATGACCCGCTATTTCGGCAAGTTCGGCGAGGATCTGCCGCCGCCGGGACTCTACCATCGCATTCTTCGGGACATCGAGGAGCCCCTCATCGGTGCCGCTTTGGCCGCCACCAGGGGCAACCAGATCAAGGCGGCAGAGTTGCTGGGCGTCAACCGCAACACACTGCGCAAGAAGATCCGGGATCTCGATATCCAGGTGATTCGCTCGATCCGCTAACCGGTGGGGCATTAGCCGTTCGGCAGGCTCTGCCTTCTCGCCATCCACAGGCATATCGCTTCAAACCGGTATGCAAGCACCGGTTGCAGGTACTTTCGCGGCGCATTCTCGGCGGGCGGCCTTGATTCTGTTACAATTCGGCAACAGTGTTGCAGGAATCACTCAGCGCGCCGAAAGGAAACGGAGGCGCCAGGTGCGTCTTATTGTGCAGGCAGGCGCGGAGCAGCTTCAGCATGGCGGCAGAAGACAAGGCTGAAACATCGGCGTCTGAAGCCGTCGGCATGCCGGCAAGGCGTCTGGGTCTGCTTGGCTTCGGTCTCGTCATCCTTTCAGTTGCTTCGGCCATCGGCACGTTCTTCGTGCTCGTTGACGTCGAGCCGATCTCGTCCTTGCTGAAGAACCTCGTGGCCCGGTCGCGCTTTTGGTTGGGTTTCGATGCGGCGCCTTTGCCGCCCACGACCGATGCCGCCTACAGCAATGCCGTGGACGCGCTCTTCATCGTGAACGCCTCCTTCATCGTGGCCCTGCTGGTGCTTTTGGCGGTCGAAGCCGGCAATCTGATCGCAGCGCGGCGCCGTGGCCAGGCCGGTGCTGCATTGCACATGCGGGTGATCGGCCTGTTTTCGGTCGTGTCGGCCGTCCCGGTGCTGCTGCTCGCGACCGTCGCCATCATCTCGCTCGACAGGGGGCTAGACAATCTGTTCTCGACCCGCGTGAGCAACATCGTCCAAACCTCCGTGGCAGTTGCGAATTCCTACCAGGACGAGCAGGCCCAGCAGCTTCGTTTCGCCGGTCTCTCCATGGCGGCGGACCTCAACAAATATTCGCCGCTCTATTCCGCTGACCGGGCGCAGTTCCAGCAACTGATGGATATGCTTGCCGTCAACTACAGCCTGTCGAGCGCGATGATCCTCACGCGCGAGGGGCGGGTCACGGACCAGTCCTACATTCCCGGCAGCCTGCCGTTCTTCCTGCCGCCGAAGCTCTATCCCGCCCTTGCTACCGCCGATACGCAGCCGAGCGTTCGCATCGATCCGGGCACCAAGAATGTCATGGGCCAGGTGCTGAAGCTTTCGGCCTACGACAACCGCTACCTCTTCATCATCCGCCCCTTTGATCCCAAGATCGCCGAGTATATCCGGCAGACCAGCGAGGATTCGGCTCGGTTCGAAGACCTGAAGGCCACCCGCTTCCCGACCCAGGTCAATTTTGCGCTGCTCTACGCCATCATCGCTCTCAACATGCTCCTGGCGGCGATCTGGATAGGCCTCTCCTTTGCCAACCGCCTCGTGGAGCCGATTCGCAGGCTGATCGGAGCAGCCGACCAGGTCGCAGGCGGCAACCTCAATGTTCATGTGCCCGTGACAACAGGCTCGGGGGATCTCGGCAAACTGGGGGATACCTTCAACAACATGACCGATACGCTGCGTACCCAGCGCAACGACCTGCTCGGCGCCAATGACCTGCTCGACAGCCGCCGGCGCTTCATCGAGGCCGTGTTGTCGGGCGTCTCCACGGGAGTGATCGGCATCGACGACGAGGGCCGGATCACCGTGGTCAATCCGCTGGCAAGCCAATGGATCAAGTCGCGCCAAACGCCTGTCGGCCGGCCGCTTGCCGAGTTGATGCCTGAATTGTCGACCTATCTCAACGATGCCCTGCACACGCGTTCGCGGCTGGTGCAGGGACAGATCACCATCAATCGCGACGGACGCGAGCGCAACGTCACGGTGCGCGTCACCAGCGAGCAATCGACGATGCGTGAACACGGCTATGTGGTGACGCTCGACGACATCACGGAACTGGTGGTGGCACAGCGCAGTTCAGCCTGGGCGGATGTTGCCCGCCGTATCGCCCATGAGATCAAGAATCCGCTGACGCCTATCCAGCTTTCGGCGGAGCGCATCCGCCGGAAATACGGCAAGGTGATCGTCGAGGATCGCGAGGTCTTCGATCAGTGCACCGATACCATCGTGCGGCAGGTCGACGACATCAAGCGCATGGTGGACGAATTCTCCTCCTTCGCGCGCATGCCTAAGCCTTCGATCGAGAGCGAGGACTTCGGCGACATGGTGAAGCAGGTCGTCTTCATGATGCGCATAGGCTATCCGGACATCACCTTCACCTATGACCCGCCCTCCGAGCCCGTCATTGCGCGCTTCGATCGGCGCCTGCTTTCCCAGGCCGTGACCAATATCGTCAAGAATGCCACGGAGGCGATCGCTGGCATGCCCGAAGACCACAAGGAACCGGGGCAGGTAGCCGTCTCCGTGATGCGCAGCGGATCGAACATCGCCGTGCAGGTGATCGACAACGGCATCGGCCTGCCGAAGGAGAATCGGCAGAAGCTGCTGGAGCCCTATGTCACCACCCGCGAGAAAGGCACGGGGCTCGGTCTCGCCATCGTCGGCAAGATCATGGAGGAACACGGCGGCGGCATCGAGCTTCTGGACGCGCCCTCCGTGGCGGATGGCGGCCACGGTGCGATGATGCGCCTTTGGTTCCCAGCCGAGCAGTCCGTGAAGAGCGAGGCCGCGCAATGAGTTTTAACGGCTTTCGGCTGCACCAGTTATTTCAACCGCATGATTTTCACGATGTGTCCGGCCAGGTTTCCTTGCCTGCCGGAGCCTTCCTTTTGAGCAGGGGCTAGAGAATGGCGACGGATATTCTGATCGTTGACGACGAGGCCGATATTCGAGAGCTCGTGGCCGGCATTCTGGAGGACGAAGGTCACGGTGCCCGCACCGCCAAGGATGCAGACGACGCGCTGGCCGCGATAGCGCAGCGCCGGCCCCAGCTGATCTTTCTCGACATCTGGATGCAGGGCTCCCGGCTCGACGGCCTGCAGTTGCTGGAAGTCCTGAAGGCGGAACATCCGGAAGTGCCGGTGGTGATGATCTCCGGCCATGGCAATATCGAGACGGCGGTCGCGGCCATCAAGATCGGCGCCTACGACTTCATCGAGAAGCCGTTCAAGGCGGACCGGCTCGTCCTGGTCGCCGACCGAGCGCTCGAGACCTGGCGTCTACGCCGCGAGGTCACACAGCTCAGGCAGATCTCCGGCAGTTCCTCGAAGATGATCGGCCGGTCCTCCGCCATGAACCAGCTACGCCAGATCATCGAGAAATCCGCTCCGACCAACAGCCGCGTGCTGATTGCCGGACCGCCAGGGTCGGGCAAGGAGTTGACAGCTCGCAGCATCCATCAGGCTTCGGCCAGGGCCAATGGCCCCTTTGTCGTGCTGAACTCGGCATCCATCACGCCGGAGACCATGGAAACGGAGCTTTTCGGTGTCGAGGGCGGCGATGGGCGCACGCGCAAGATCGGCGCTTTCGAGGAAGCGCATGGCGGCACGCTCTTCTTCGACGAGATCGCCGACTTGCCGCGCGAGACGCAGGGCAAGATCCTGCGTGTCCTGATCGACCAGAGCTTCACGCGCGTGGGCGGCGCCACCAAGGTACACGTCGACGTGCGTATCATTACCTCGACCTCACGTGACCTTACCGAGGAGGTCGCCGACGGCCGTTTCCGCGAGGATCTGTTGCATCGGCTCTCCGTGGTGCCGATCCGTGTGCCCGGCCTGTCGGAGCGCCGGGAGGACATTCCCGAATTGGTGGACTATTTCCAGGGCCAGATCGCTGCGGCCACCGGCCTGTCGCGTCGTGTGGTGGGGCCTGACGCCATGGCCGTGCTGCAATCGCATGAATGGCCGGGCAATGTGCGCCAGCTGCGCAACAATATTGAGCGGCTGATGATTCTGGTCGGCGGGGACCCCGATGCCACCATCACGGCCGAGATGCTGCCGCCCGAGATCGGCGCGCTGATGCCGACGCGTCCCAATGGGCAGGGCGGCGAACAGCTGATGGGGCTCCAGTTGCGCGATGCCCGCGAATTGTTCGAACGGGAGTATCTGATTGCCCAGATCAATCGCTTCGGCGGCAATATTTCGCGAACCGCCGAATTCGTGGGCATGGAGCGCTCGGCCCTGCATCGCAAACTGAAGTCGCTTGGCGTAGGCGCCTGAATATCACGGCGTGTCGCCAATGAGCGGCACGAACCTTACGGGCCCGAGGTCCTGCGTCGTGAAGCTGTCCGGTCCGGTCCTGAGCAGGTACAGGAGTGCTTGCTTGGATGCCGGACCGACGGGCATGACGAGGCGGCCGCCCGGCGCAAGCTGTTCCTTGAGGCGAGGGGGAATTTCCGGGCCGCCGGCGGAGACGATGATGGCGTCGAAGGAGAGGTGTTCCGGCCATCCTTTGGTACCGTCCCCGCAGCGCAGGTCCACATTCTCGCAACCAAGCCGCTCCAGCCGCTTGACGGCCTCGCGGGCGAGCGAGGCGGAACGTTCGAGTGCGCAGACCCGTCCCGCCATGCGGCTCAGCAATGCCGACACATAGCCCGATCCGGCGCCGACCTCCAGGACGAGATCCTCGCGTCCGATATCCGCGGCATCCAGCATCAGGGCGACGACGAAAGGCTGCGAAATGGTCTGTCCCTGGCCTATGGGCAAGGGCGAGTCCTCATAGGCGCGAGAGCCGAGTTCCTCATCCACGAAGAACTCGCGTGGCACATGTCGCATCGCCTCCAGAACCGCGGCGTTGCGTATGCCGCGAGCCGCGACCTGCCTCTCCACCATTCGCTTGCGTGCGCCGATGAAGTCCGTTTGATCAGGCACGATCCCGTCCTGCTGTTGCGTACACGCCACCCTGTACCGCAGTGAAACGACAACACCTCACGGTGCTCCTCGCTCCCTACGGAAGCAAGACCAGGACCGTCGATGCCTCAGGCGGGCTCCTGCCGCCCCCTCGCGGGTTGCTGCAACCGCGACAAGCTCTCGATCAGGTTACGATCGTGCAGCGCCACGAAGCGCTCCTTCGGGTTGAGCCATTTCGCCGCTTCCTCGATCGAAGCAGCCTCCGCTATCTTGGCTTGCGCCATCACGCGGTCCTGTTCGAAGCGGCCGCGCTCGCGCCCGTGCGCGACAGGCAGCATCATCTCGTGGAGCGCCCGGAAAGCGGCATCGTGATAGACCACCTCGATGGCATCGTCGTCATCCTCGCCGGCCGCCGCGAGCTCCTGGCTGAGCGCGTTGGCGCGAGTCGCCACCTCGGGCGGGCTGCTTTCCTCGGGCGTCGCCAGAACACCATGGCGCCGCAGCCAAAGGCCGATGCTGAGCTGACCGGAAGCCCAGGACAGCGGAATTGCAAGCAGGAGGCCGATGATCGTGGGTGACATCCAAGTGAACAGATAAGGCGAGATCACATAGGCGGCCACGCCGGCGAACAGGCCGAGAATGGTGTGCGAGCGATGCCGCTTCACGATATCGCCGAAGGGAATCGAACCGTCGTCGCGGCGCTGCGGCTTCCAGCCGGAATCGCGGCCGACCAGGATCTCGAACACCGATCCCGATTGAATCAGCATCATGACCGGCGCCAGCAGGGCCGAGAGGACGATCTCGAGAATCACCGAGAGCACCAGGCGGATTCCCCCGCCGCTCGCCTTCCTGTTCGGGGCGTCGAGCAGCATGATGATCATGCCGAAAAATTTGGGTGCGAGCAGGATGCCCATCGTGCCGCCGAACAGGGCGAGGGCGAGCTCGGCATTGAATACGGGCCACGTCGGGAACAGGGAGAACTCGTCGGTGAAATATTCGCGGCGGATGAAGTGCGCCTGCAGGGCGATGGTCAGGCCGACCAGCAGCTGCATCAGCCAGAGCGGACTGGCGAGATAGGAGAAGATCCCGTTTGCGAAATGCTGGCGCGTACAGGGGTGGAACCCCTTGGCGCCCATCACGCGCACGTGTTGCAGGTTGCCCTGGCACCACCGGCGATCGCGGGCCGACAGGTCTATCAACGAGGGCGGGCTCTCCTCATAGGAGCCGGTGACGTCGTTGAGCATGTAGACCGCATAGCCCGCGCGGCGGACGAGCGCCGCTTCAACGAAGTCATGGCTCAGGATATGCCCACCGAAAGGAGGTTTGCCCGAAAGGTCCGGCATGCCGCAATGGGCCGCGAAGGCCTTGGTGCGGATGATGGCATTGTGGCCCCAATAGTTGCCGTCGTGCCCCATCCAGAGCGACAATCCCTCGGCGATCACCGGCCCGTAGATACGGGCGGCGAATTGCTGGATACGCGCGAACAGCGTGTTGCGATTGATGATCAGCGGCAAGGTCTGGATGATGCCGGCGTCGGGATCACGCTCCATAGCGGCGGCGAGCTGGGTGACAGCGCCGCCGGTCATCAGGCTGTCGGCATCCAGCACCAGCATATGATCGTAGGAGCCGCCCCAGCGTGACACCCAATCCGCGATGTTGCCGGCCTTGCGATTGGTGTTGCGCTGGCGATGCCGATACCAGATCGCGACATCCGGACCGAGACGCTTGCGCATGGACACGAAGGCGCGTTCCTCCGCGATCCACACATTCGGATCCGTGGTGTCGGAGACGAAGAAATACTCGAAGGCCTTGCCGAGCCCGGTCTGTTCGACCGACTCGATGATGGCCTGCATCGCACCGAAAACCCGGCTCGGCGCCTCGTTGTAGATCGGCATGAGCACCGCGGTACGGGTCGTCAGTTCCTGTGGGAGCGGCTGGGTGATGCGCCGATGGAAAAGCAGGTAGACGAAACCGGCGATGGCGGCCGTAAAGGCGAGAGCGATCCAGGAAAAGTTGAGGACGAAAAGGCACACCAGTGCCCACTCCAGCAAGGTGACGCCGCCGACCTCGACCACCTTGTACATCTCCCAGGCGCCGAAGGCCGTGAGCACCAGCATGCCGCCGAAGACGAACAGGCGAATGGCCCAGGAGCCGTGGTGCAGCGCCGGATGTATCCAGGAGCGTTCCTCCGATCGAGACCACTTCGACAGCGACTGCGTCGGCATCGAGAGCGGATTCTCCAAAGGCATGGCAGGCCGGGTGTCGGGCCTTCCCTGCGAGAGAGCCGGTGTGCCTGCGCCGGTTTGATCCGCTACGGTGTCCATCGATAAAGCCACGTCTCACTCACAGGCTTGCCGTCCTTCATCAGGACGGCCCGCATTTCAGAATAGGTCTCGCTGCTCGGGTCCAGCCCGAACGTGAGACGTCCGATGCGCCGGTCCGTATCGAGAGTCAAACTCACATCGCTGAGTTTTCCTGGATTGGCGGAGATATCCGGCGTTACGCCGTTGAGATTATCGGGCTTCGCGAAAAGGTCACCCTGAAAATCGATCACGAACATGCGGCGCTTCTCGCCGAGGGCGCCGATGCGGGTGGCATGGGCGATGGCCATCTGGGGCTGCTCGGGCGGCGTCCAGCACCAGGTGGTGCGATAGTTGAAGGGATATTCTTGTCCGGCTTCCAAGGGATTCTTGGGGCGCCAATAGGTGATGATGTTGTCGTGGATCTCGGCGTCGGTGGGGATCTCGACGAGTTGGATGGAACCTTCTCCCCAATCGCCGCTGGGGGTGATCCAGACGCTCGGCTGGGTTTCGTAGCGATGCCGGCTGTCCTCGAAATCAGCCGGATCGCGATCGCGCTGGAGCAGGCCGAATCCCTTTGGCGTCTTGTCGACGAAAGCCGAGATCTGCAGCGTCTCCGGATTTTGCAGAGGGCGCCAGATCCATTCGCCGCCGCCGGAGAGCATCTGCAGGCCGGACGAGGCATGGACAGCCACGCGGACGTCATCGACGCCCTTGTGGTCGTTGGTGCCGAACAGATACATCGAGTTCAACGGGGCAATGCCCACATGGTCGATTTTCACACGCGGGTAGATCGTGCATTCCACGTCGATGGTGGTGCTGTCGCCCGGATGCAGGGTCAGCTTGAACGCGCCCGTTGCCGTTTCCGAATCAAGCAGGGCATGGACCACCAGATTTTGGGCGTTTTGTGCCGGCCGCTCGATCCAGAAGGCGCGGAAGAAGGGGAATTCCTCGCCCGTGGCCTCGCCGGTATTCACAGCCAGGCCGCGCGCCACGGCGCCATAGACCTGATTCTTGGCGATGGCGCGGAAATAGCTCGCGCCCTGGAAGATGGCGAAATCGTCGTAGCGATCGGGCGCATCGATCGGTGACTTCAAGCGGAAGCCCGAAAATCCCAGCTTTGAATCGGCGGCCGGGGGGGCGATCTTGCCGAAATCGAACATATCCGGCTCGTAGGGCACTATGAGCACGCGCCCATCCTCGACCGTGAAGAGGTCGACCGGCGCCGAATAGATGAAGCCCCGGTGCAGCGGCTCTATTACGAAACCGCGGTGGTCCATGCTCCAGATCGCCCGATCCGGGCGGAAGCGGATCGACACATACTGTTCGTAGTCCAGATTCTGGAGCGCCGAAGGCAGGGTCGGATCCGGCGCCTGATAGCTGTTCTTCGCGAGATTCTTGGCGTACTCGAGCAATTTATCGCGAGAAAAAACCTCGCCTTCCTTCAAGCCGGGGGCGTCGATCGCTGCCATCGCATGATAGGGAGAGGCCAGTACGCCGGCCGCAATGGTGGCTAATGTCAAAAAGTCGCGTCTGTTCATGGGCTTCATAACGCGCTTTCGGAACGCGCAGTGCGGGTGAGAGGGGTTGTGACGTCCCTTCGAAGGAAGTGCGGTCGCAGGTCACCATAGGTGATACGGTGACAGCCAACAACTGCTGGACGCAATTGTTCCGACACCCCCACGCCAATCAAGGACCTGCTTGCGCTCCATCAGCCGAAGAATCGTGACCGCCTCATGATGGCCGCAAGGAACTTTCCATTTTCTTTTCGTAAGGGTTTACTCGCCACGATTTTCGGTGCTGGGAAATGCTTGCATGACGTGCCGGGCTTCCCAATAAGAGCCATTCAACATCACCTCTGCAATTTCCGGATCATTCCATGTCGAGACCCACCCTCGCTGTAATCCTCGCCGCCGGCGAAGGAACCCGCATGAAGTCATCCCTGTCCAAGGTCCTGCACGCGGTCGCGGGCAGACCCATGCTCGCCCATGTGCTTGCGAGCGTGCGCGCTGCAGGCATCAGGGATGCCGCAGTAGTCGTCGGGCCTGGACGCGAGGATGTCGCCGAGGTAGCCCGCAAGAGCTTTCCGGGTTGCTCCGTGTTCACGCAGGCCGAACGCAAGGGCACCGGCCACGCCGTGCTGGCAGCCCGCGAAGCGCTTGAAGGCGGCAAGGATGTCATCGTGCTCTATGCCGACACTCCATTGGTGCAGAGCCGGTCCATCCAGGCGCTGAAGGCGGCGCTGGAGGAGGGCGCGCATGTCGCCGTGCTGGGTTTCCACACCGCCAATCCCACGGGCTATGGCCGCCTGGTGATCGAGGACGGCGCGCTCGCCCGCATCGTCGAGGAGAAGGATGCGACGGCGGACCAGAAGGTGATCGGCTTTTGCAATGGCGGCCTGATGGCTTTGCGCGGCGAGACCAGCCTGTCGCTGCTCGATGCCATCGGCAACGCCAACGCCAAGGGCGAATATTATCTCACCGATGCCGCCGAGATCGCTCATGGACGCGGTCTCAAGGCCGTGGCGCGTCTGATCGCGGAGGAAGAGGTGCAGGGGGTCAACGACCGAGCCCAACTCGCCGCGGCCGAGGCCGTCATGCAGACCCGCCTGCGCACAGCGGCCATGAAGGAGGGCGTGACGCTGGTCGCACCCGACACCGTGTTCTTTTCCTACGATACCGTCATCGGCAATGATGTCGTCGTCGAACCCAATTGCTGGTTCGGGCCAGGCGTAATCGTCGAATCCGGTGCGGTGATCCACGCCTTCTCGCATCTGGAAGGCGCGCGGGTGGCCTCTGGTGCCTCGGTCGGGCCCTTCGCGCGCCTGCGGCCCGGCGCCGATCTGGGAAGAGACGTCAAGGTCGGCAATTTCGTGGAGATCAAGGCCGCCCAGGTCGAGGAAGGCGCCAAGATCAGCCATCTCAGCTATATCGGCGATGCCCGCGTCGGAGCCGAGGCCAATATCGGCGCCGGTACCATCACTTGCAACTACGATGGCTATCTCAAGCATAGGACCGATATCGGAGCGGGGGCTTTCATCGGCTCCAATTCGGCTCTGGTGGCGCCCGTGAAGGTGGGTGACAACGCCAATGTCGGCGCTGGTTCCGTGATCACACGCGACGTCGCCGCTGATGCGCTCGCCGTTGCACGCGGCCGCCAGATCGAGATCGCCGGGTGGGCCAAAAACTACCGGGCGGCCAAGAAGGCGGAGAAAGCAGCAAAGGCCAAAAGGTGAGGCGAAGGGGTTCGCCTCACTGCCGGCTCTTCTTTCTGCTTGTTTCGTTGACTTTCGCCACTGCTTGCTGCCACTACGGGCTCGAATTACCGCGGGCTTCAATCCCGGCGGATAAACTGCCTTTGCCTTGAAAGAAAGCCATGATCGAGACCACTTTTGATCCCGCCAGCGTCGAGCCGCGCGTGTCCGCGGCTTGGGAAGAAGCGGGTGCCTTTCGTGCGGGCCGCGAAGACCGCAAGGGCGCTGCGCCCTATTCGATCGTGATCCCGCCGCCGAACGTCACCGGCTCGCTCCATATGGGCCACGCGCTCAACAACACGCTGCAGGACATCCTTTGCCGCTTCGAGCGCATGCGCGGCAAGGACGTGCTTTGGCAGCCAGGCACCGACCATGCGGGCATCGCCACTCAGATGGTGGTGGAGCGCCAGTTGCAGGAAAGGCAGATCCATCGCCGCGATATCGGCCGAGAAAAGTTCCTGGAGTATGTCTGGGCCTGGAAGGCCGAATCCGGCGGCACGATCGTCAACCAGCTGAAGCGCCTCGGCGCGTCCTGCGACTGGTCGCGGGAACGCTTCACCATGGACGAGGGCCTCTCCAAGGCCGTCATCGAGATCTTCGTGCGCATGAACGAGGCCGGCCTGATCTACAAGGACAAGCGCCTCGTCAACTGGGATCCCAAGCTGCTCACCGCCATCTCGGATCTCGAAGTGGTGCAGGAGGAGATCAACGGTCATCTGTGGCACTTCGCCTACCCGGTGGTGGACGAGGCCGGCAACGAGACGGGCGAGACCATTACGGTGGCGACGACCCGGCCGGAGACCATGCTCGGCGATACCGCCGTGGCCGTGCATCCTGAGGACGAGCGCTATACCCATCTGGTGGGGAAAAAGGTGAAGCTGCCGCTGGTCGGCCGCCTGATCCCGATTGTCGCCGATGAATATTCCGATCCCGAAAAGGGCACCGGCGCGGTGAAGATCACGCCGGCGCATGACTTCAACGACTTCGAGGTCGGCCGGCGCCATGATCTGGAGGTGATCAACATCTTCACCCCGGAGGCGCATCTCGACGACTCCGTGCCCGAGCCCTATCGCGGCCTCGAGCGTTTCGAGGCACGCAAGCGCATTGTGGCCGACATGGAAGCGGCCGGCCGCTTGGTGACGATCGAGAAGCACAAGCACCAGGTGCCGCATGGCGATCGTTCGGGCGTGCCGATCGAGCCGTTCCTGACCGACCAGTGGTACGTCAATGTGCGTCCCCTCGCCGACAGGGCGGTCGAGGCCGTGCGCCGCGGCGAGACCCGCTTCGTCCCGCAGAACTGGGAGAAAACCTTCTTCGACTGGCTGGAGAACATCCAGCCCTGGTGCGTCTCGCGCCAGCTGTGGTGGGGCCACCAGATCCCGGCCTGGTATGGACCGGACGGCGGCTACGTGATAGCCCGCGACGAGGCCGAGGCTCGCACCAAGGCCGATGCGAAATGGGGCGCGGGTTCGGCCATCACGCGCGACGAGGATGTGCTCGATACCTGGTTCTCCTCGGCGCTCTGGCCTTATTCGACCTTCGGCTGGCCCGACAAGACTCCGGAACTCGCCAAATACTATCCCACTTCCGTGGTGGTGACCGGCTTCGACATCATCTTCTTCTGGGTCGCTCGCATGATGATGACGGGCCTGTTCACCCAGAACGAAGTGCCGTTCCGCGACGTCTACATCCATGCCCTCGTTCGTGACGAGAAGGGGGCGAAGATGTCGAAGTCGAAGGGCAACGTGATGGACCCGCTCGACATCATCGACGGCATCGGGCTGGAGTCCCTCGTCGCCAAGCGTACCTCCGCGCTGGCGGACAAGCGTGACATCGTCCACGTGACCTCGGAGACCCGCAAGGCCTATCCGAACGGCATCGACCGCTATGGGGCCGACGCCCTGCGCTTCTTCCTCGCGGCGATGGCGGCGCCCGGACGCGACGTGAAGCTTTCGATCGATCGCGTGAAGGGGTATCGCAACTTCGGCACCAAGCTGTGGAATGCCACACGCTTTGCCGAGATGAAGGGCTGCGTACGCGATCCCAATTTCGACCCCAGGACCGCCAGGATCCCGCTTAACCGCTGGATCGCGGGAGAGGCGGAGAAAGCCGTTGGCGAGATCCAGCGCGCAATAGAGGCCTATCGTTTCAACGATGCCGCCGGGGCAGTCTATCGCTTCATCTGGAACGTCGTCTGCGACTGGTACGTCGAACTCTCCAAACCCCTTATCGACAATGGCGACGACGCGGCCAAGGCGGAGACGCGCGCCATGGTGGCCTTCGTCCTCGACCAGGCGACGTTGCTGCTGCATCCCTTCATGCCGTTCATCACGGAAGAGCTTTGGGCGGTGACGGCAGGTTCGGTGCCCAGGTCCACGCTCGCCGCCCTGACGGCGTGGCCTGATCTTGGCGGCCTGTTCAATGCAGAGGCGGACGAGGAGATCGGCTGGCTGGTCGATCTCGTCTCGCAGATCCGTTCTATCAAGACGGAAGTGGGCGTCCCCGGCGGTGCGCAGACGCCGCTGGTGATGGTCAATGCTTCGCCTGCCGTGGAGAAGCGGGTGGCCACCTATGGCGACACGCTGAAGTTCTTGGCCCGGATCAGCGAGATTTCCTTCGCGCCGGTGGCGCCCAAGGGATCGGTGCAGATCATCGCTCGTGGGGCTGTTGCCGCGTTGGCGCTGGAGGGCGTCATCGACATCGACGCGGAGAAGTCGCGTCTCAAGAAGGAAACGGACAAGATCGACGGCGAGATCGCCAAGATCAACGCCAAGCTGGGGAATCCCGATTTCATCTCCCGTGCCAAGGAAGAGGTGATCGAGGAAAACCGCGATCGTCTCGAGGAGGCGACCGCCCGGCGCGCCAAGCTGCAGGACGCATTGGCGGGCCTCTGACGGACAGCGCCAGGCGCTCCAGTTCCAGGAATGTCGCTCCCGTCGCCTCGGCATCACCGAAGCGGCGGGAGAGCAGCCTATTTGATGGCCGTACTTCCCGAAAAGTGGGTGTTATTTCTCCCACAGCGACGTAAAGCGCGTGTTCGACCCGACGGCATAGCCGTTGACCTGCTCCGGCCTGTAGCCCTGGGGCGGCAGATCGGCGTAAAGCTGCTGATATTGCGAGGGCGTCAGACCGTGCCGCGCCTGCCAGGCGGGAGGGTTGTCCTTGACGAAGATCGCCGCATACCGGGCGCTGCCGTTCACCCCATAGCCGCTGACGACGACAGGCCGGTACCCTTGCGCCGTCAATTGGTCGAAAGTCTGCTGGTAGTCCGCGCTGGTCAGTCCATGTCTGGCGGCCCAGGCTGGCTGGTTGGGTTTCTTGTGCCATACCGCGGCGAAGCGCGGATCCCCGCCGCCGCCATAGCCGCTCACCCAAACCGGCATGTAGCCCTGATGGGTGAGATCGTCGAACGCCTGCTGATACTGGGCAGCCGACAGGCCGTGGCGGGCAGCCCATGCAGGACCGTTCGGCAATTTGTGCCAGATGGAGGCGTAGAGATCGTGGCCGTTCACTGTATAGCCGTTCACAAGGACCGGCGTATATCCTTGTGGCGGCAGGTCGGCGAACAATTGCTGATGCTGCGCCGATGACAGTCCATGCCGCGCCAGCCATGCCGGATGTGCGGCATTCTTGCGCCAGATGGCTGCGTATCGGGCGTCGTTCCCATCCGCATAGCCACTGACACAGATGAGCTGCATTCCCTGATTACCGACCAGATCGTCGAATTTGGCTTGATATTGCTGGCCCGTAAGTCCGTGCCGAGCTTCCCAGCCACCTTCGCCATATTCGCCTCTGTACCAGAGTTCGACATTGCCATCCGTATTCGAGTTGCTGATGATCTTCGTGTGACCGCCGCATTCCGTGTGGGCGTCGTTGACGGTCCAGCTCAGATTGGGCGTCGCCGTTCCGGTCGAAATGGCAATGGAGCGCATGACCGTTTTGCTCGTAGCCGGATACTGCGAGCAATCGGTCACGCCATACGCCTCGAGCGTCTCGTTTGCCCAGGTCAACTCCTCGACCTGGCTGATCGGCAGCGTGGTGTTCGCAATCCCGTGAAACTCGCAGCTGTAATCGAACTTCGCGCCATTGTGACCAGTCAGGGTCATGATGCCGGCCAGCGTGTCGCCGACATTCACATCGATGAGGTCGGTGTGGAACGAAGGGCCGGTCTGGCCATCGGCATACCAGCTTGCAATCGACCACCGCTTGCCGCCGCCCGCGGCGGAAGGCCCCCATTGGAGGACCGGCTGATAGATCATCGTCGAGTTTTGAATGCCGTTGAACAGGAAGATGGTCTGGTCACCCTCCGTCTCGGGCGCAGGCGGCACCACCCACGTCGTGGCGAAGCGGGAGATCGGTTGGCCACTGTTGTTCGTCCAGCCCGAGTAGACGATCCACCCGTCGACGACCGGAAAGGGAACGACCTGCGGAGCTGCGAGCACGGTCGAGTTTGCGCGCACTCGCATTCTGGGCTTGGGAGGAAGCCTGCCCAGGAAGTTCCCTCCCGGGCGCTGCAGCAAGTCACTGGAAAGCGGTCTCGCGGGCGGCCCTGCCAGCTTCGAAAGGTTGGCAGGCATAAGGGGGGTCCTGGACACTTTCCTCTCGATACTCTCGAACTCGCGGACCAATTCGCCGTTCGATCGAGCCAGGACGATCTTGTTTTCCCGCATCTGCAGGATATGGCCGGTGGGGACATGGTGGACAAGTTCGGACGGCTTGTAACCGCCGGGCGTCAAGACCAGGTTCGCCATGATGTCGTGCTCCATCCATTTTGCGGAAGACTGTTGCGTGGTTAGGATCGACGATTGGTCGTGAACCCGTTTTCAGTGCGCCTCACGGGGAATGGGCAACATCTTATGTTCTTTGAAATTTACTTTTTAAATCGGTTCCAGCCAGTGTGCATTGACGAGAATATACTTTAACACTGCACTCCAAGGTGTGATTCTTGCGTGACACTCGTGGCGCTATAGGCCAGTAGATGCCGACGTCGTGGCGACATAAGTCGCCTCGAGACGAGCGCGCCGAAAATCTTGCGAACGGTACAAGCCGCCAAATTAGCGGCGACTATCCCTCGATCTGCTCGATCAGCGCCTCGAGTTCCGCGAGATTGCCGATCTCCCTGAACCTCGGCTCATGCGCCGGCGCTTCGGCGTGCTCGAACGCCCAGGTCAGTTCATGGGGGACATAGATGCCCCAGCTGCCCACTTCCAGCGCCGGGATTACATCCGACTTCAGCGAATTGCCGATCATCATGCTGTGGGCCGGTCCATCGCCGTGACGAGAGAAGGCCCTCTCATAGGTGGCCTTGTTCTTCTCGCTCACGATCTCCACGGCCTCGAAGAGACCCTGCAAGCCGGACTGCGCCACCTTGTTTTCCTGGTGAAAGAGGTCGCCCTTGGTGATCAGTACCAGGCGATACCGGCCGGCGAGTCGTTCCAACGTATCGCGGGCGCCCGGCAGAAGCTCGACGGGGTGGTGCAGCATCTGCTTGCCGGCATCGAGGATCCTGCCGAGCGTTTCAGCCGGCACCTTGCCCCCACTCACGGCGATCGCGGTTTCCATCATCGAGAAGGTGAAGGTCTTCATGCCGAAGCCGTGACTCACCACGTTGCGGCGCCCTGTATCGAGCAGGCGGGCAAGCAGCGTTTCGCGGTCGGCGAAATCCGCGAGCCACTCGATGAATCTCTCCTCGGCCTCGCGGAAATACTGCTCGTTCTGCCAGAGCGTGTCGTCGGCATCGAAGCCGATGGTCGTAAGCTGGGACATCTCGTCAAATCCAAACGCAGGCGCTACTCCATAGTCGGAAAAGCACCCCTCAGGCCAGCCCGTGTCGGATGCGGGCAAGGCCGCTCGGTCCGCCTCTTCCAACAATCATCCATACTGTTTTCCCGAGTCCAATGCCCTCCATGTCCCAGACCAAGCCCAACATCCTCGTCATCATGGTGGATCAGCTCGCGCCCGCGTTCCTGCCGGTGCACGGCTTCGATCTCGTCAAGGCTCCCAACATTTCGAAGCTGGCGGAACGCGGCGTCGTTTTCGACAGCGCTTACTGCAACTCGCCATTGTGTTCGCCCTCGCGCGCCGTGTTCATGAGCGGTCAATTGCCTTCCCGCTCCGGCGTCTATGACAATGCCGCCGAGTTCCGAGCCGATATACCGACCTGGGCCCACTATTTGCGCCGGGAAGGGTACCAAACCATTCTTTCGGGCAAAATGCATTTCTGCGGCCCCGACCAACTCCATGGATTCGAGGATCGGCTGACCACGGACATCTATCCTGCCGATTATGGTTGGACGCCCGATTGGGATCATCCCGAGGATCGGCCGAGCTGGTACCACAACATGTCTTCCGTTATGGACGCCGGCCTGTGCGTACGTACCAATCAGCTCGACTTCGACGACGAGGTGGTGTTCGCCGCCGAGCGCGCGCTCTACGATCACGTACGCAGCCCCGACAAGCGCCCCTTCTGCCTCGTAGCTTCACTGACCCACCCGCACGATCCTTATGCGATCACCGAGGAATTCTGGAACCTCTACCGCGACGATGAGATTCCGCTGCCCTCCCATGTCGTGCCGGCGGGCGAGCTCGACGCCCATTCGAAAAGGTTGCGCCATGTCTGCGACATGGACAATGCGGAGATCACCGAGCAGCAGATCCGGAATGCGCGCAGAGCCTATTTCGGTGCAATCTCCTATGTCGACAGCAATGTGGGCAAGCTGCTGAAGACACTCGAAGCAACAGGCCTGGCCGACGACACCATCGTTGTCTTTACCGGCGACCATGGCGAGATGCTCGGAGAACGGGGCATGTGGTATAAGATGAGCTGGTTCGAAGGCTCCGCCCGCGTGCCCCTCATCATCTCCGCGCCGGGGCGGTACCAGCCGCGCCGCGTGGCTGCCAGCGTGTCCCTGGTCGATATCCTCCCGACCCTGATCGACATGGCAAATCCGCAAGCTGCTGCCGCCCTGAGCGGCGTCGATGGGCGCAGCCTGCTGCCTCACTGCCGGGGGGAGGGCGGCCATGACGAGGTGATCGGCGAATATCTGGCCGAGGGTGCCATCGCGCCCGTGATGATGATTCGAAGGGGAGCTTTCAAATTCGTGCATTCCCCGGACGATCCCGACCAGCTCTACGACCTGTCGAACGATCCCGAAGAACTGGCCAATCTCGCGGATGACCCGGCGCACGCGGAGGTTCTCGAAGACTTCCGTAGGGAAGCGGCCGAACGCTGGAACCTCGTGGATATCGATGCTGCTGTTCGGGAAAGCCAGCGTCGCCGTAGAGTCGTCGACGCAGCCCTTACTTCGGGAAAACTAAATCCCTGGGATTTCCAGCCTTTCAAGGATGCTTCGAAACAATATATGCGCAACAGCATAGATCTTGATGATCTTGAAGCCATGGCCCGCTATCCACGGGTGAGGCCTTAACAACTATGGTTAATGCTTTGCCGCACTGTGTGGCAATCGCGCAACACGGATTTTAAGTCTTTCGTCCTTGGCACCCTTCCATCGACTTGGCCTAGATCCTGCCACAAACTGACCGCTGAATTCAGCCCACCGACGGACAGCCAGCTAAGGCCCGGACGCCGGCGGACGGTAGTGACAGTGGTTGAGTGGCGGTCAGACTTGGATATGGCTTTTCACAAACAGGCAGGGATTGGCGCCCTTGTTGCTTGCGGCAGCGACCGCGGCTTCAGGGAGATTTCGTTGCTGCCTGACGATGTCGTGAAAAAGCCATCAACTTTGCCGCTTTTCCATGTGGGCCGCCGTGAAGCGGTCAAAAAATCGGCAGAAGTTTCCTTTACTTCCTCCGCCATGACCGATGTTTCCATCATAGCCGACAGGCATTTCTCGGCGGACCTTGCGGGCAAGGGTCGCGGTGGCTTGCGCCGTGCCGGCAAATCGGCCTGGCTGCTCTCCTTCCTGCAGGCGAGCGGCCTGGGTGTTCTTCTCACGATCGGCTGTTGCCTCGGCGCACATGCCTTCGACGGCACGAAGACCCCGGCTGATGATCCGACTCCGATGGAGGCCTTCCGCTCTGGCACGCAGGCCTACAAGGCCGGCGACCTCTCCGGCGCCTCGCAGATGCTGGAATTCGCGGCCAGCAAGGGACATGCGCTTGCCCAGTGGAAGTTGGCGCGCATGTATTCGGAGGGCGACGGCGTCCCCCACGATGATCTGAAGGCCTTCCAGTATTACCAGGCTATCGTCGACGCCCATGGCGAAGACAGTCCCGATACCCCTCAGGCTCGCTTTGTTTCCAGTGCCATCGTGGCACTCGGCTCCTACTACCTGACCGGGATTCCCAATTCGCGTGTCCAGCCCAACGCTAGGCACGCCAACGAGATGTTCCAGTACGCTGCCACCTATTTCGGCGACAGCGACGCCCAGTACAATCTCGGCCGCATTTATCTCGACGGGAATGCCGCCCAGGGGCGTGACCCGATGATGGCGGCGCGATGGCTGCGCCTGGCCGCCGACAAGGGACATCACCCGGCTCAGGCCGTTCTGGGCCATGTGCTGTTTTCCGGCGATGACATGCCACGCCAGGCGGCCCGTGGCCTGATGTATCTTACTCTGGCCCGAGACGGTGCGTCCGGCGATCGCGACCAGTGGATCATCGATCTCTATAACGACGCTTTCGGCAAGGCCACTCCCGACGAGCGCGACATGTGCCTGACCTATCTGGCGCAGTTCCTCAAGGACCATTCCTGACGAAGCTCCCGACACGCGACAACGCACTGCCAAGGTGAAACGCTAGAGCTGGGTCACGCCGTGCCATCCGACCTTGGGATGGTCGATCAAGTTGCTGAAGTGGCTCTTGTAATAGGAAAACAGGCGGTCATACCCTCCCTCGTAGAGGGCTGCATGGCGCTCCAGCATTTCCAACGCTTCGGCGAAGGCGCCCTGGCGATATCGCCCCAGGATCTCCCCCTGTGCGTTTCGTAGCGCGACGAAGGCCGGGGTAGCCTGCCCTGTATGCAACGCGAACAGGCCGGTGACACCTTGCCGGCCGCGAACCGTCACGCGATCGATCTCCAGGAAGGGGAGACCGGCGGCCGCTTTGCTGGTTTCCTCCGTAACGACGATTTCAACGCCATAGACCTTGGTCAACGGTTCGATGCGCGCGGCAAGGTTAACCGCATCGCCCAGGGCGGAATATTCCAGGCGCTGCTCCGAACCGAGATTGCCGACACAGGCCTCGCCCGTATGGAGACCGATGCCGATCTGAATCGGCGGATCCTCGAAGCCGCGTGCCATGGCGGCAATGTCGAGTGCCGCCCGGCAGGCGAGCAGGGCGTGGTTGGGCATGTCGAGGGGGGCATTCCAGAACGCCATCATGCCATCGCCGATGAACTTGTCGATGGTGCCGCTGTGCTTGAGCACCGCTTCGGTGGCGGGCGTATGGATGCGGCGGATCAGCGACACCACGCCCTGCGGGGACTGGTTTTCGGCAATGCCGGTGAAGTTGCGCACATCCGAGAACATGATCGTCAGCTCACGGATCTCGCCGCCCAGCACGATGCGGTCCGGCGCCTCGACAAGGCGCTCCACGACGGCGGGCGTCACGAAGCGGCCGAACATGCTGCGCACCTCGGCACGACGATGCTCCGCCTCCTGATAGTGGTAGATCGTCGCCGCCAGGAAGACGGCCAGGATGCCGAGGCTCGGCATCACAGCGTCGAACAGCACACTCTCGCGCACAAAGAGGATCCACGACCAGGAGGCGAGCATGATCGGCATCGAAAGGCCCGCCGCCGCCGAGACCAGGGGCATGTTGCGGGTGCGCCGAAGGATCCAGGCCAGCAGGCCACCCAGCGAAAGGACGAGAAAGGCTTCAACGCCCTGCATCCAGTCCGGCCGCACCAAATTGGCCCCGGCGAGAATCTGCTCGACGATCTGCGCGTGGACCTCAACCCCGGGGATAGCCGGCTCGACCGCCGTGGTACGCTGATCCCGCAGGCCGATGGCGACGGCGCCGACGAAGACGATCCGGCCCCGCACGTCCTCAGGATTGAAGGAACCGTCGATCACTGATGAGGCGGATATCCATGAAGCCGGATCGGACTTGCGGGCAATCAGGCGGATCTCGCCATTGGCCTCGGTATCGACGATGATGTCGGCGGGCGGCGAACCGGCGTCACCGCCATCCTCCGAGGCGATCCGGATGGCGTTGACGCCTGACTCCGTGCCAAAGGCCGTCTGGCCACTGGCGTTGGACGAGCGCACCACGATCGTATTGGCGCGCAGGGCCACCCGGAGCGCTTCGAGCGACAGGGAAGGGGCAAGTTTGCCGCCTGCCGATATCAGCATCGGCACCTTGCGGATCACGCTGTCGGACTCGGGAATCCAGTTGATGGCGCCCACGCCCTGCGCGGTGTTGAAGAGTTGCGGGATCGGGGTTACTGCGCCGCTGAAGGCCGGCACGAAATCGATCGGATTGTCGCCCGCGATGCCAAACCCCGCCTTTGCATTGATCGGAGGACCAGTGTCACCACCGATGAAGCCCAGCACGACGGGCGAATGTTCCAGGGTCTTGGCGAGGACTGCGTCATAGGAGGCCGTCGTCGCCGACATCGCCTTCTCCAGTGCATTCCGCTCCTCGCTGGTCGGCAGCCTGTTGATCAACTGGTCCGGTGAATTCTGGTCAGGCTCGCTGAAGACGATGTCGAAGGCGATGGCGGCAGCGCCCGCATCGGTCAGCTTTTGGGTGAGAGTGGCAATGATGTCCCGCGACCAGGGGAACTGGCCGATCTTGGCCAACGACTTCTCGTCGATGACGACGATGCGCACCGGCGAATCGGGATCGTGGCGCTGAGCGTGAAGGCGCTGGTAGCCGTCGAAGACGATCTCACTGAGCCGGGGCAGCGGGTAGGGAGAAAAAAGGGTGAGAAGGCTGGCGATCAGAAGTGGCAACGCCACAACCAACGGATAGCCCAGAAAGCGTTTCAGTCGCATCTCGATGTCACGCTCATTTTCGGGCGTCCACCCTACCTCTGGAGGAAAGTACACTATTCTACCAGAGTTTTATGCGCGAAATCCCCTGTTCTAGCTCGGCTGGATGATCCGAAAGAGGCCACTTGAAGGAATATGTGAATGCGTCATGATGCATCTCGCATCCTATTCTACCTTCGCTCATCCTTCAGGCGGTTGCTTCGCTCCAACAGGTTCGCCGGCATGTTATTCTCGCGCCTCTTCTACCTGCCCGTATTCGGGGTGGTCGCCCCATTGCTGGCGGGAGCCCCGGCTTCCCTCGGAGCGGAGACAGTGGGGGATGCCGTCGGGGTTACACCCGCGGCAGTCGGAACCGTTTCCGGTGAACTCGGGGTGAACGTCGCCGTTTACCGTGATGAGACAGTGCGGACGGGCCCGTCCGGCGTCCTCGAAATCAAGTTCCTGGACCAGACCGGCCTGGCACTCGGCTCGAATTCCTCGGCCAAGCTCGACCGTTTCGTCTATTCGGGCGGCCAGGCCAAGGACGTCGTGATCGGGTTGTCCAAGGGCGTCTTCCGCTTCGCCACCGGGGTCTCGGCCAAGAAGGCCTACTGGATCCACACGCCTCTTGCGGGTATCGGCGTCCGCGGCACCAACTTCACGGCTGAGATCAGCGAGACCTATGAGCGCTTCACCATCTGGGAAGGCTCCATCGAAGTCTGTCCACGCGAGAGGGGCAAGACGGTCGAGCAGGAGCGCAAGCGCACGCGCTGCCCCGTTCTCAGCCGTCCCGGCGAAACGCTGACCGTCCTGCCGAGCGGAGGGACACGCCGGGGTGGGGCACCCGTGACCTTTGCGCTGAACTGCGCGGAAGCGGGTGCGGGCTCACAGCTATGCGGCCACTATGGCGGAGGGCGCCCGGGGCGCAACGGACAGAATCGGCCGGGCTTCAATTTCCCCACCTTCAATCCGCCACCTCGTCGTGGAGGGACCAACGGCCTGCAGTGATCTTGCAATGCCGTTCAGAGCGCGAGATCACAGCGAATCGGCACGTGGTCCGACGCTTTTTCCTGTCCCCGCATCGCCTTGTCGATGGCGCAGCCTTGTAGCCGAGCCGCTGCCTGGGGCGACAAGAGAAGATGGTCGATGCGGATGCCGTTGTCCTTCTGCCAGCCACCGCCCTGATAATCCCAGAACGTGAAGTGCCCAGGGCCCTCCTCGCACGCCCGGAAAGCATCCGTCAGCCCTAGCGCGAGCAATTCGCGAAACTTGCTCCGGCTCTGCAGCAGGAAGAGCGCATCGTTCACCCATTCGGCCGGGTTCTTGGCGTCCTCCGGGGTCGGGATGATGTTGTAGTCGCCCGCCATGACGAACGGCTCCTCGAGTGCCAGGAGGCCGGCGACGTGGATCCTCAGGCGCTCCATCCAGCGCAGCTTGTAGGGGTATTTCTCGGTGCCGACAGGATTCCCGTTGGGCAGGTAGATCGAAGCCACGCGCAATGCGCCGGAACTGGTGGAAATCACCGCTTCCAGATAGCGTGACTGTTCATCGCCGTCGTCGCCCGGCAAGCGGGCGTGCACTTCGTCAAACGGGTGCTTGGAGAGGATGGCTACGCCGTTGAATGTCTTCTGGCCATGTACGGCAACGTTATAGCCCAGCGCCTCGATTTCCAGGGACGGGAAGGCATCATCCAGGCACTTTATTTCCTGAAGGCAGACGACGTCCGGCTGCGCATCCCTGAGCCAGCCGAGCAGATGAGGAAGCCTCTGGCGGATCGAATTGACGTTCCAACTGGCTACACGCACGAGATCACACCGAGAAGCTGGTGCCACAGCCGCAAGCGGCCACGGCCTGCGGATTATTGATCTTGAAGGCGGAACCGATCAGATCCTCGACATAGTCGAGCTCCGCCCCTTCCATATATTGCTGGGACATCTCATCGATCAGCACCGTGGCGCCGTCTCTTGCGATGGCGAGATCGTCCTCATGGCGCTCGGTGTCGAAGACGAACTTATACTGGAAGCCCGAGCATCCTCCGCCTTCGACACTGATGCGCAGCATCGAGCCGGCAGGCTCGCCTTCGAGGATCTTGGCAATCCGGCGAGCGGCGCGCTCGCTGACGGAAACGGAATTGGTCATGTCTCTCTGCAACCTTGGTCGCTATCCGCCATGAAATTAGGCATGAAACGTCTTGCGTTCAATGCTTAAACCACACTCGGAGCGCATGGCAGCCCTCAGCGCCCGGCAGTAGCCTTCACCGGCACGCGCTCCAGGCACACGAGCAGCAGCAGTGTCGCCAACACAAGCACGATCGTGAGCGCCGCGCCGGAGAAGATGGCTCCCCGGTCAGTCTGGCTGAAAATGGCGACGGGCAAGGTGACCCATCCCGGGGGATAGACCATCACTGTGGCGCCGAGTTCGCCCATCGAGAGGGCGAAGCTGAGCCCGAAGGCAGCGATAAGGTAAGGCGCGACCAGCGGCAGAGTGACATGGCGCAGCCGGTAGGACGGGCGCGCACCAAGGCTCGATGCAACCTGCTCGTAGTCGGGCGCTAGTCGTGCGAGACCAGCGGAGACATTGCCGAAGGTGAAGGCCGAGATCAGTACGAAATGAGCGATCATCACGATGGCGACCGTGCCGTTCAGCAGAAGGGGGCGCTGGCTGAAGGCTACCAGCAGACCCAGGCCGACCGACACCGAGGGCACGGCGCTAGGGATGAAGAACAGCAGGCCCAGGAACTTCTGCAGATGCTCGCCCTGGATTCGAAGGGCGAGGGCGGCCCAGGTCCCCGTGACGAGCGCTAGCAGGCTTGCGAGCAGAGCGGTTACCAGGCTGGCCCAGACCGAGTCGCCGCTGGCGCCCGTGAAGACGTCCCCGTAATTCTCCAGCGTCACACCGCTTGGAAGCACTCCGTTCCATTGCTCGGCGAAGCTCGCCATCAGGATCACGGCGAGCGGCGCCAGGAAAAGGATGGCCAGAAGCACGGCACCGAAAGTCCAGATTGCGATACGGCCTGTGCGTGACCAGACAAGCATTTCTACGCCCCAAACCTTCGCGCAACGAAGCGGTAGAGACCGAAGAGCACCAGCGACAGGGCCACGTTCACCACGGCGATGATGCAGGCCGTCTGGTAGTCCGATTCCTGGATGGCCTTGTCGTAGATGAGCAGCGGCAGCGTAATCACGCCCTTGGCGCCGATGAACAGGACCACGCCGAATTCGTTCACGGTGAGGAGCAGGCACAGACTGCCGCCCGCGATGAGCGCCGGAACGGCGGCGGGCAGGATGACCTGCCGCACGATGCGCGAGGGCCGGGCCCCCAGAATGCTCGCTATCTCGATCTGTCCTCGGTCGATCAGCGAGAAGGCGGCGAGCAACGGGCGCAGGATGAAGGGCGTGTAAACCGTGACTTCCGCCAGGATCACCCCCCAGGCCGAATATAGAAAATCGACGGGAGGCGCATCAAGGCCGAAGGTATGCATGAGAACGCCGTTCAGCATGCCCGCCGAACCGTAGAGAAAGGTGAAGGCGAGCGTGACCAGAAAGGTCGGCAGGGCGATGAAGGTGTCGATCAGTCGGGCCAGGAGCACGCTGCCTGGAAAAGGGACGAAGGCGAGGATGAGGGCGATCACGAGGCCGAGGAGAAGGCAGCCCAAAGTCGCGGACACGGCGATCTCGACCGTGTTGACCAAGGCATTCAGGAAGAAGCGAGAGGACAGCACATCCACGAATTGCTGCGCTCCGACGACACCGCTCTCATCGAGGAAGGCCTGCCGCGCGATGAGGGCGAGAGGATAGAAGAACAGGATCGCGATCACCACCACGGGAGGGACGATCCATAGACCGCCGAGACCCGACAACGCCGGACGCTTACTGGCGAGGGCGGCGTCAGGCATGGGCATCATCGGGAATGAGACTGGCGTCCGATGGGGAAAAATGGATCTGCATCGCGCTGCCCGCCGGCGGGAGAACGGGCGGGCGCGTCACCACGACGCGCACCTGCGTATCGGCAACGTCGAGGACGAGATGGGTAAGTTCGCCCTGCCAATGCACGTCCTTCAGCGTCCCCGTAAGCGTATTGACGTCGCTGCCTTCGGGTTGCAGCGCCAGGTGCTGCGGCCGGATGCACAGCAGGCAGGCTTCAGCCCCCGACAGCATGCTCGCCGCCGCCAGAACGCTGGCCGAACCCACGCGCACCCTGGCAAAGCCGCTCGTGGCGCCGTTGTCGTCCATGGTGGCGGGCAGGATGTTGGCGCGGCCGAGGAATTCGGCGGCAAATCGGTTGGGAGGACGCCGGTATAGTTCCGCGGTCGGTCCATGGGCATTGAGCACGCCGTCCTTCATGATGGCGATCTTGTCAGCCAGCGTGAGCGCCTCGCTCTGGTCATGCGTCACGTAGAGCACGGTGAGATGCGGCAGCGTGCGATGCAGCTTGGCCAGTTCCTCCACCATCGCGCGCCGAATCTGCGCGTCGAGGGCTGATAGGGGCTCGTCGAGCAGCAATACGCGAGGCCGGACCGCAAGTGCCCGAGCGATCGCCACGCGCTGCTGCTGGCCGCCCGATAATTCCCTGGGATAGCGCTTGGCGTAGTTCGACATGCCCACGGTGCGCAGTGCATCCTCCACCCGATCAGCTATGAGGCTCCTGGGAGCGCCCTGTGCATTGAGGCCGAAGGCGACGTTCTGCTCCACCCGCATATGCGGGAAGAGGGCGTAGTTCTGCACCACCATGGCGAGACCGCGCTCATAGGGCGGCATGTCGGTCACGTCGGTATTACCGATGCGGATGCGTCCCGTCGCTGGGCGGACGAAGCCGGCAACGGCGCGTAGGGCCGTCGTCTTTCCCGAGCCGGAAGGCCCGATCAAGGCGAGGATTTCCCCCGCCTCGACATTCAGTGTCAGCGGCTTCATCACCACGACGCCACGATAGGCGACGCTCACTCCTTCGAAGGACACGGAAGAACCCACCTGGCCGGAGGCCTCGGCCGCCGTCCTCTGGGTGCCCGCCGGTGCATAAGCCGCCATCGACATCTCTTAGCCCTCGGTGGCCTTGTGCCAGCGGGCGACGTCGGCAGACAGATCCTTGAGCACGCTGCTCCAATCGGGCGTCCAGATCGTCACGCCCTGAAGAGCCTCATGAAGCTTAGCGAAGTTGGCGTCGGTCGGCGTCACGTCCTTGCGCACCGGCAGGCCGATGGCAACGGAGGAAACGGTCGACTGGGCCTCCTTGGCCAGCAGGAACTCGATGAGCTTCTTGCCGTTTTCCTCGTCGGGAGCACCGGTCACCAGCCCGATGTAATAGGGCAGGGCTATGGTGGAACGTTCGCCGTTCGGCCCGGCAGGCCAAAAAACCCGGATGTTGGGATTCTGCTCCATCTGGGACATGTTCATCTGCAGGTCGCCATTGGCGACATAGAGCTCGGACTTGTTGACGAGGGCCGTCAGCTTGCCCGTCGAGGCGGAGGGGCCGACATTGTTGTCCTGCAGCTTCTTCAGGAAGTCGAAACCGGCATCGCGGTCGCCATAGGCGTGGATGACCTGCAGCATCACTGCCGTGCCGTCGCCGGCCTGGCCCGGGGTGGAGTACTGGATCTTGCCCTTGAACTTGGGATCGAGCAGATCCGCGAAGCTCTTGGGCGCCTCCTTGAGAGCGGAGGCATTGTAGATGAAATTCAGGTAATTGTTGACCAATGGCTGGTAAGTATCTCTGCCGCCTGAAATTTCAGCTGCTGCATCCGGCTTGAATTTTTGCAGGAGGCCATCGCCTTCCGCTCGCTGGATGAAAGGAGGCAGGGTGACGAGGACGTCGGCCTGCGGGTTGGATTTCTCCTTGGCGATACGTTCGACAACGCCGCCGGAGCCGGCCTCGATATACTGCACCTTGACGCCGGTGGCCTTGGTGAAGGCAGCGAATTGCGCCTCGAACCAGCTGTTCTTGCCATCGTGCAGACCATCGGCCGAATAGATTGTGACAACGTCCGAAGCTGCCCATACTGGGGTCGCGAGCAAGGCGGCAGCCGTAAGCGCCGCGCTGAAAAGCACAGTCTTCATCCTGGAACCCATCCTAGTTTGCAGTAATGACTTGGCGATAGGACTGTTGGATGAAGTTGATGTGACACTTTTCCAGGTGCAATAGCGTCAATATACAACTATAGCGTGCATATTTCAGTCAATGAACTGTTCAGTATATCAAAAGCGCTTTGGAATTCGGACTCAGCGATAGTGAGGGGAGGGCACAGCGTGACGATGTTGCCGCCGCCCAGCTTGAAGCTGAGCCCTCGCCGCAGGCAGGCATAGAGCAGTTGGTCCGCCACAGCGTCGGCGTCGTCCTGGCTTTCCCCACCTATCTCGACGCCGAAATAACAGCCGCAGCCCCGGACGTCGCGGATGAGCGGGTGACGCGCCTTCAATTCATCGAGGAGCCGCAGCCCCTGTTTCCCTAGATCGCGCGCTCGGTCGACGAGGCCTTCGTCCGAGATCACATCGAGTGTCGCCAGCGCTGCCGCACAGCCGACGGGGCTCTTCTCGTGCGTATAATGGCCGAGCGCGGCCTGCGGCGCGATGTCGAGGCGCTTGTCGGCGATGATGGCCGCCATCGGCATGACGCCGCCGCCGAGCCCCTTGCCGATCACGAGGATATCGGGCGTCGCGCCCGCCTGCTCGCATACGAACATGGTGCCGCTGCGAGCGAGGCAGCTCGGGATCTCGTCGAAGATCAACAAGGTGCCGGTACGGGTGCAACTCTCGCGCACATGCGACCAAAAGCCCGGGGGAGGCGGTTCCACCGTCGTCCAGCGCATGGGCTCGGCTATCAGCGCCGCGACGTCGCCCTGGATCGAGAGGACGTAGTCGATGTAGTCGGCCAGGCGCTCGAAGGGGCGATCCCCTCCGAAGAAGCGCTCGGCAAGGTGTAACGGAGGCAGGTGCTCGCTGCCCGGCATCATCGGACCGAGACCATGACGGAAGAGCGCTTCGCCGCCGATCGAGATCGTATCGAGATTGGCGCCGTGGAAGGCGTCCCACATGGACAGCGTCTTGTGGCGACCGGTTGCATATCGTGCCAGCTTCAACGCCGTGCCGATGGCTGCCGCGCCGCTTGGGGCGAACAGGACCTTGCCCAAGTCGCCGGGCGTCAGGTCAGCCAGGCGCCTGGCCAATTCTATGGCGGGGCGATTGGTGTAGCGGCGCGGGCTGAAGGGCAGTCGGTCAAGCTCGGCCTTGACGGCAGCGACGACGCGCGGATGGCCGTGGCCGAGTTGGTGAACGCTGTTGCCGTGGAAATCGAGGATGCGGCGCCCTTCGACGTCGATCAGCGTGGCGCCCTCCGCCCGCTCGATCACGTCGAGGCAGGGGGTGGAGAGGGATTGATGCAGAAAGTAGCGCTCATCCTCGTCTAGCAGCGCGAGCGTCTCGGCGCTCAGGCCGGCACGCCAGGCGGACCGCAGAGGCGATCGATTGACATCGCCTTCGCTCGGCGCCGGATCGCCGCCTCTCACGGGCGTTCACCGCGTTCGAGCCGCCCATCAATCTCAAACAGCACCGGCAGGAGATCTGCAACGCTGTCGATGACGTAGTGGGCGCCCGCCGCGCCGAGACGCTCGGACGCAACCTGCCGCCTGCGGGCGAACTCCTCGGGCGACAGCGCCTTCGCGTCCACCTCCGACAACCCGAAGACATTGCCGCTGACGGCCACCCCAACGGTCCAGCTGCCGGCATTGAGACCCTCGGCAATGCCGACCTCGGTATCGTCGACCTTCACCGCGTGCCAGGCCGGCCAGATGCCGAGTTCGAGAAAGGTCCTATAGAGCATGAAGGGTGTCGGGCGTCCGTCCGGTGTATCGCCGGTACAGACGAGGCTGTCGGGGGCAAAGCCTTGCCGGGTCGCCTCGGGAAGGATTTCCGCCATGATCTCGCGGGTGTAGCCTGTGGTCGAGCCGATCTTGAGGCCCTCGGCCCTGATGGCCTTGGCCATATCCGCGGCACCGGGAATTAGTGTCGCATGGCTTGCCGCCACGGCTGTGTTTTTGGGGACGAAAACGGCGTAGACCGCATCGATGTCGGCCTCGGTCGGCCGGTGGCCATGCCTCGCGGCCCAGGCCTCGGCGATACGGGGAAGCGCCATGAGCGCTGTGATGTGGGGGCGCTTCGCCATGCCCATGGGGCCTCTAGCCTCGTCGATGGAGATCTCCACCCCGAATTCCGCGAACGTCTCCACGAAGGCTCCCATCGGCGCGAGGGAACCAAAATCCACCACAGTCCCGGCCCAGTCGAAGATGACCGCCTTCAGGTGCTTCATGTCATGACCTCCGATATCAGCCATAGAGCTCGCCGATCACCTCCTCCGCGATTGCAAAGGAGGTGCTCGCGCCCGTACCGCTGGTGATGAGAACGATGCGCAGGGCATCTGAGGGCCGGTCGACCAGCATGAGGCGGTCGGAGGCCGAGGCGTAGGTGCCGGTCCAGCGCTCCACCACTTCGGGCTCCGGCCCAGCGAGGATCCGGACATATTCGTCGAGGATCAGGGCATCGACACTCTCGGGCGCGAAGGGATCCGGCGTGGGAGCGTAGTGATGGGAGTCCCCGACCACGAGCGACCCATCGGCGCTGCGGACCACGATGAGATGGACACCGTTGCTGAGATGCGCGCCCTGCTCGGATTCCAATTGCCTCTTCAAGGCTGCGGCGGTGGGACGCTCGGCGTAACCCAGATAGCGCACCAGCCCCAGATCGGACATCAGGGCAGGTAGCCTTGCGTCGAAGCGAGCTGGCTTCACCCGCATCATATGCAGCTTGCAACGCGTCAGGCCGTAAGCGGCTATGCGTTCCGGATGGAGCGTGTGAAAATCGTCGCCGGGACAGACGACGGCCGTCTCGGCCTCGATCGTCCCGCGGCTGGTTTCCAGCCGGGGCGGCGTCGCCGAGTGCACCACAGTTTCCCGCAGGAAGACGACCCCGAGTTGTTCGGCCAAATAAGCCGCGAGCTTCGGTATCGCCTCGCGGGATTCCACGCGGATCTCGTGGGGGCTGTAGAGCGCTGCCGCAAAGGTCTCGCTCCTCAGCCCCTCGCCATAGGCGGCCAGGTTGCCCGGCTCGACAAGGCGGCACTCCCGTCCCATCTCGGTGGCCAGGAATTCCTCCAGCACCGCACGCGCCAGGGGGCGCCGGGCAATGGTCAGCAGGCCTTTCTGCAGGACAGGGATATCGGCCTTGCCCGCGACATCGCGCCAGATGTCGCGCGAACGCATGGCCCGCCGCCAGCACTCTCCTTCCTGCTGCCCGGTGACTGTGATGAAACCGAAATTGCGGATGGAGGCGCCGTTGGCCTGTGCATCCCGATCAACGACCACCACCCGCTTGCCCCGGCTGGCCGCGGCGAGAGCATGGGCGAGGCCGCAGATGCCAGCGCCTACTACGGCGAGGTCGAAAGCGCGGGAAGATGTCGGCATGGCGATGGATCATCAGGAAGGGAGAATGCAGATACTACCCCGGTTTGAACGGAATGTGACACTTCCTTGCGGAGAGGTACGCGAACTTCGTTCTTTCATGCGGAGCCATCACGGGTTAAGGCCATCGCGATTGCTTGAAAGCGTCTGGCATGAGGGCGAGAGCGGATGACGGGGCTGGAGATACCCGATTGCGTGGTGAGGCCAAGAGGCCCCTGGGCCGTGGCGCCGCAATCGCGCGGGCGCCTGTTCGCCGAACCCCAGTCCCCCACGCGCACCGATTTCCAGCGCGACCGCGACCGCATCATCCATTCCACGGCTTTCCGCCGTCTCAAGCACAAGACCCAGGTCTTCGTTGCTCACGAGGGCGACCATTATCGCACGCGCCTCACCCACACCATCGAGGTTGCGCAGATCGCCCGATCGATCGCCCGATCGCTCGCGCTGGACGAGGATCTTGCGGAGGCGCTGGCGCTGGCGCACGACCTTGGCCACACGCCGTTCGGCCACACGGGGGAGGATGCCCTCGACGAGGTCATGCATCCCTATGGCGGCTTCGACCATAACGCGCAGTCGCTCCGCATCGTCACGCGCCTGGAGCGGCGCTATGCGGACTTCGATGGCCTCAACCTGGCTTGGGAAACCCTGGAGGGACTGGTGAAGCACAACGGCCCGCTCCTGACCGCAACGGGCGAGCCGACGGAACGCTACCGCTCACACGGCATTCCGGTGGCGATCCTCGAATACCAGTTGCTGCAGGACCTGGAGTTGACCACGTTCGCCAGCGCCGAAGCCCAAGCCGCCGCGATTGCCGACGATATTGCCTACAACGCCCACGACATCGATGACGGGTTGCGCGCCGGCCTGTTCGAACTGAAGGATCTGGAGCAGGTGCCGCTCGCGGGCGAGTTGCTTGGCGACATCGCGGCGCGCCACCCGGGCCTTGACCGGAGCCGCACGACCCATGAACTGATGCGGCGTGTCATCACGCGCCTCGTGGAGGACGTCATCGCCGAAGGAACGGCCGCCTTCACGTCCGGCCGTTATCGATCGAGTGCCGATGTGCGAAATGCGGGCAAGGCACTCGTGGCGTTCTCCGAGCGCATCGCCGTCGCCGACAAGGGTATCAAGGGATTTCTCTATCCCAACATGTACCGGCACGAACGTGTCATGCGCGTGCGCGCGCATGCGGCCGAAGTCGTCAAGCGCCTGTTCCAGCGCCTCTTCGCAGAAATCACGCTCATGCCTGCCGAATGGTGCGAAGGCCTGGACCATGCCGGGGAAGACCGGCGCGCACGCCGGGTCGCCGACTACATTGCGGGCATGACCGATACCTTCGCGCTCAACGAGCATCGGCGCCTGTTCGGTTCCGCGCCGGAACTGCGCTGATGCAAGCAAGGGCGTTCACGCCGCCCGCATGGGACATCCCGGCGAGGCTGGAAGCCCATTTGCACAATGCCGTCGTCGCACTCATGGCCGACGAGGGCATCACCGACATGCCCGAGGCGATCACGGTCGAGCTGCCCCGCAGGGATGGACGCGGCGATTTCACCTCGGCGGTGGCACTGAGCTTGGCAGGTGGGCCCGGCCTGGAGCCGCCTCGACTTGCGGAAAAAATCGCGGCCAGGCTGCTCGGCAATCCCGATCTCCAAAGGGTCGAAATCGCCGGAGCAGGATATCTCAACCTCACGCTCTCATCCTCGGCATGGGCGGGAATGCTGGCGGGTCTGTTGGCCGAGGGCGGCGACTACGGCCGCAGCCTGCGGGGTGAAGGAAAACACATCCATCCCGGCTTCCTGCCAGTAGATTCGGAGCAGCCGCTGCCGGCGGACTATGCCCGCTGTACTGTGGTGGGCGCTGCCCTGGCGAACATCCTGGATTTCGTCGGATTTCGCACGCAGCGATCCTGGCGCATCAACGGCGAGGGGACCGTGACGATCCGGCTTGGCCAGCCCATCCGGCTCTTGCTGAGGAGGGGGCAGGAGATCGAAACCAACATGTCGCTGCCGGACCTGGACGCGGCGATCGGTGCGGATGCCACGCGCATCGGCATGCTCATGCATCGCAATGTGTCGCCGGTTACGCTCGATGGTCCACTGCTCTCGGATATGAGCCACGACAATCCGCTGTTCAACCTGCAATACGCCCATGCACGCTGCCGGGGTCTCCAACGGAAGGGTGCGCTCGCCTTGCCTGCCGAATGGAACGAGAAGGCCTGGGACGGTCAGGCCTTCGAGGCACGCGACGCGCGGTTGATTCTGCGCAGCCTCGCCCTATATCCACGGCAGATCGATCGGGCAGCCCGTTCGGGAGAACCTCAATGGCTCGCCCGATACCTTCTGGATCTCGCGAACATATTGCACGCGCAATATTATCGGGCTCTGACGGCGTCTCATTTACGCTTCATTAGGGATGATGATCGATTGTTAACAGGCGCCCGCTTGGCGTTGGTGCGTGGAGTCGGGACGGTGCTTAAGTCTGGACTCTCTCTGCTCGGCGTGAGCGCGCCGGAGGAAATCCGCTGAAACGAGAACGGTCGTCCTGACCGCTGATCGCCTCAGCGATCGGCCAGCCTGTTCAGGAACGAGTCATGATTGAAACCGAGAACCGCCGGGTGTCCAGCAGTCGAGAAAACCGCGATGAATGGCTCGCCGATCTTGCAGGAATGGCCGGCAATCGCGATGTTTATGCTGAAAGAGCCGACACAAACGCCTATGGTGCGTCCGGCGCTGCGCGGTCGCGGGAGGCGAGCATGACAGATCGCTATGATCGAGGTGGGCATGGAGCCCGCGACACCTATGAAGCTGCGGTGAAGCAGGCTCCATCATCTCGGGATGATTATTACGACGATTATCACGACACCGCTGCGACAGGGCAGGCTGCCTACTCCTATGAGGACGAGCAGTATGAGGAGGGTCCCGAGTGGACCTATGACGAAAAGCGCGAGATCTGGGTCGATCGCTACGGCAATCCTTACGTCGAGGGCTATGCCGAGGGTGAGGAAGATCGCTATGCGCCTGCCGAGGGCGAATATCTGGCGCCTCAGGCCGAAGCGCGTCTGCCTCAGCGCCGGTCCCGTGGCGGCGCCGTAAGCATTGCGGCGCTTGTCCTTGTCGCCAGCATCGGCGGCGGCCTTGCCTATGCCTGGAAGAAGGGCGGCTTCATCGGCAGCGACCTGCCCGGAATCGGCAGTGCACCGCCGGTGATCAAGGCCAGTACGGATCCCGTGAAGATCAAGCCGGCCGAGACCACAGTGGCGAACGACCAGCCGACGCGTGAGATCTTCGACCGCTCCAACCAGGCGGCACCGGCAAATGAACGCCTCGTGCGGCATGAAGAGCAGCCGGTGGCAATCGTTCCCGTACGCCCCGAGGGCGGGGGACCTGCCGTCGCAAACGGTGCACCAGACGCCACGCGTCCGGTGGCCACCAGCAACATTACCCTGCCGCCGACCGACACGCCGCCGCCTGCTGACCAGACGGCTGCAGCCGGCGGCGTCGCCGACCTGTCACCGGGCGAGGCGCCTGGCGGCCCGCGCCAGGTACGGACCATCAAGGTCATGCCCGACAATTCTGTCGTGACCGGCGAAGCGCCTATCACCGCGCCGCGGCCTGCACCGCCCGCCGATGTCGCCAATGCCGCACCCGACACGCCGCCGGCCGGAGCGGCGCAAGCTCCCGTGACCTCGACCGCGACCACGCAACCCGTCGTGCCGAGCCAGCAGACGCCCAGCGCCGATCTTCCGCCGCAACCTCCTCAGCCGAGCACCGTGACCTCGGTGACGACCGTTCCCGCGGATCCGACGGCGTCGGCACCGCCGGTGTCCAATGCGACCAGCGACGATGACAGTGCGACAACGGTGGTCGAGCCGGCTCCGCAGGCTGAGGCTGAACCACCGGCCATCCCGCCCGTAAGGCCGCGCAACATTCCAACCACCACGCAGGTTGCGTCTGCCGAGCCGACGGCTCCGGCGCCCGCTTCGAACGGCGCCTATGTCGTGCAGGTATCCTCGCAGAAGTCGCCGGCCGAAGCCCAGGCGGCGTTCCAATCCCTCCAGCGCAAGTACCCCTCTGTGCTTGGCGGCATGAAGGCTTCGATCCGCAAGGTCGATCTGCCGGAGCGGGGCACTTATTACCGTGTCCGCGTCGGCTCCTGGGGTTCCAGCACCGAGGCGGCGGCTTTCTGTGCCAAGCTGAAGGCCGCGGGTGGCGATTGCGTGATCGCCCGAAATTAAGATCGACGGCATGAGGGCCCGGCTTCGGCCGGGCCTTTTGCGTTTGGCAGCCATTCACCTGAAGAGAGTTCGATGTCCCAATCCGCGCTGATCCTGGGTTGCTCAGGCCTGTCCCTCACACCGGATGAAAAGGCCTTCTACCGCGATGTCGATCCGTGGGGGTTCATTCTCTTCCGCCGCAACGTCGATGCGCCAGCGCAGGTCAAGGCGCTCACCTCGCAGTTGCGGGAGGCAGTGGGCCGCGATGCTCCGGTGCTGGTCGACCAGGAAGGCGGGCGGGTGCAGCGCCTGACGGCACCGAACTGGCCGAAGTATCCTGCGGCGCGACGCTACGGGCAGATCCATGCCAACGACCCCACCACGCGGCGAGAGATCACGCGCCTTGCCGCCCGGCTCATCGCTTACGATCTTCTCGATGTGGGCATCAACGTCGATTGCCTGCCCGTGCTCGACATACCGGTGCCCGGTGCCCACGACGTCATCGGCGACCGCGCCTACGGCCAGGACGCCGCCACGGTCGGAACGCTCGGGCGAGCGGCTGCCGAAGGCCTGCTCGCTGGCGGCGTGATGCCGGTGATGAAGCACATTCCCGGCCACGGCAAGGCCGGCGTGGACAGCCATCTCTCGCTGCCGTTGGTCGAATCACCCCGCCACGCACTCGAATCACTCGACTTCCTGCCGTTCCGGATGCTTGCGGACATGCCCGCCGCCATGACTGCACACGTCGTTTACACCGCCCTGGACCCGTCATCCCCAGCTACGACGTCCAAAAAGGTCATCAGAAATGTGATCCGGGGCGCGATCGGCTATGATGGTCTCCTGATGAGTGACGATCTTTCCATGCAGGCGCTGGCGGGGAGCCTGGGCGAGCGGGCATCCAGGGCCTTTGTGGCGGGCTGCGACATAGGCCTGCATTGCAACGGCGTTATGGACGAGATGATCGACGTCGCCGGAGCCGCGCCGCGGCTCGCCGGCAAGGCACGTCGGCGGGCTGATGCCGCCCTTGCGCGCATTCGCCATCTGCCGGAGCCGATCGACGTCGCGCAAGCACGCGAGCGGCTGGCAGCAGCCCTCGCCACGGAGACGATGGCCTGAATGCGTGATCCCTTCGATGATGTGGTGCAGCAGGAGGACAGGGCTCTGAGCGATCCGACCTTGGTCGTCGATGTCGACGGCTTCGAAGGTCCGCTTGATCTCCTGCTCGAACTCGCACGTCGCCAGAAGGTCGACCTCGCGCGGATATCGATCCTGGCCCTTGCCGAGCAGTATCTCGCCTTCGTGGAGGAGGCGCGCAAGCTTCGCCTGGAACTTGCGGCCGACTACCTCGTCATGGCCGCCTGGCTCGCCTATCTCAAGTCGCGCCTGCTGCTGCCGGAGGCGCCGAAGGGCGAGGAACCGCCGGCCGCTGAACTGGCGGCGGCCCTGGCCTTTCGTCTTCAGCGCCTCGACGCCATGCGCGCTGCGGCGGCGACGCTCCAGGAGCGGGCGCTTCTCGGTCGCGACGTGTTCGCGCGCGGCATGCCGGAAGGGGTCCGCTCCCAGAATCATGGGCGCTTCGAGGCCACCCTCCACGATCTCCTCTCGGCTTATGCACAGCAACGCCAGCGCGCCATGGTCGGACAGGTACGTCTGCCCCACCGCAATGTCTGGACGCTGGCCGAGGCCCGTGAACTGCTCGAACGGCTCGTCGGCTCAAACATGACCTGGCTGAGCCTCGACGACTTTCTGGCGGACTATCTGGCGGAACCTTCGACGCGGGCCACCGTGCGGGCTTCGAGCTTCTCGGCAAGCCTCGAACTCGTGAAGGAAGGCAAGCTCGACCTGCGGCAGGCCACTCCATTCGCGCCGATCTATCTGCGACCCCGCGGTGAACCCGCCGACGCGGGCTGAGGAGGACACGACTTTGGCCGAGATCGCGACACTTGTTCAGCAAAGCGAGGTCGGGGACGATTTGCGTCACAACATGCGGCTGATAGAGGCGCTGTTGTTTGCCGCTCACGAGCCGCTCGACGAAGCATCGCTCGCCGCTCGCCTGCCGGCCGGTGCGGACGTCCCCGCGGCTATCGAGGCGCTGCAGTCGGACTATGCCACGCGCGGCGTCAATCTGATCCGCCTGGGCGGGCGCTGGGCTTTCCGCACTGCGGATGATCTCGCCTGGCTGCTTTCGCGAGATGCCTACGAGACGCGCAAATTGTCGCGTGCAGCCATGGAGACGCTGGCGATCATCGCCTATCACCAGCCTGTCACCCGGGCCGAGATCGAGGACGTCCGCAGCGTTTCCATTTCCAAGGGCACGCTGGACGTGCTGCTGGAAACGGGCTGGGTGCGCCTGCGCGGCCGCCGCCGCTCGCCCGGACGGCCGGTCACCTATGGCACCACGCCGGCGTTTCTCGACCATTTCGGCCTCGATGGCGTCGGAGACCTGCCCGGCCTCGATGAACTGAAAGGGGCCGGGCTTCTCGACGGGCGCTTGCCGCCCGGCTTCAGCGTCCCCACCCCCAACGACGATTCGACCCTCGCGCCGGACGAGGAACCGCTCGATCCGGCCGACCTTTCCTTCGCTTTTCCGGAACCTGAGCCGGAACATGAAGGTTGAGCAAGATACGGCGTTACGCCTTGTGTTTATGACGAAGGACGCCTAGATTCTGGGGAGTCACCGGGTCGCGAGCGGCGCCGTTGTAATATTGTTTCAACCGGCTTTGCCGCGTAGGAGGTTGTAATGGGTAGCATGAGCTTGATCCACTGGCTTATTCTGGCTGCCATTGTCCTGATTTTGTTCGGCGGTCGCGGCAAGATCTCGGACATCATGGGCGACGTGGCCAAGGGCATCAAATCCTTCAAGAAGGGCATGTCCGACGACGAGGCCGCACCTTCGCAGACCGTGAAGACCATCGATTCCCAGCCCGGCGTGACGGTGAGCCCCACCGAGCAGAGCAAGGCGGGCTAAGCAGCGCATCCTGAGGGCAGGATCTCTGTCGGCTCCGTGCCCCGGCACGGAGCGTCTTCTTTCGCCGGACCGGACGCTGCATGTTTGATATCAGCTGGAGCCATATCCTGATTGTCGGCACCGTCGCGGTGATCGTCATTGGCCCCAAGGAACTGCCTGCCACGATGCGTTCGCTCGGACGCGGCGTGAACAAGCTGCGCCGCATGGCCGGTGAGTTCCAGGGGCAGTTCAACCAGGCGCTGAAGGAAGCCAATCTGGAAGACGTGAAGAAGGAGTTCGACACGTTGCGCCAGTCCGCGGCCGCTCTCACAAGCGTGTCCAGCCCCACCGGACTCGCCAGAAACGCCTTGTCTTCCTCGATCTTCAAGGATGACGCCCTTCTCGACACGCCGGTAAGCAGTTCGGCGCTTGCCGCACCTGCCCAAAGCATTACCTCCGTTTCCGACACAGTCTCCGTTCCCGAACATTCGATCGCGGCAGCCAAGCCAGCGTCGCTGGTTGCCGGCCTTGTAGGTGTGGACATTCCATCGGCCTTCGCCCCGCTCGCCGTGTTCAAGCCGTAGATGCACACCCGATGACGACCGAAGACGATATCGACGCCTCCAAGGCGCCGCTTCTTGATCACCTGATCGAGCTGCGCACCCGGCTCATGAAGTCGGGCATTGCCTTTATTGTCTTGTTCGTGCTGGCCTTCGCCGTCTCCCGCTACATCTACAACTTCCTGCTTTGGCCTTACGAATGGGCGGCTTCCACCTTCCCTACGGGGCAGGTAAAGCTGATCTATACGGAACCCCTTGGCTTCCTGTTTACGCAGATCCGGGTTGCCTTCTTCGCGGCCGCTTTCGTTGGCTTTCCGTTCTTTGCCATGCAGATCTACCGCTTCGTGGCGCCGGGTCTCTATCGCCATGAACGGAACGCGTTCCTGCCCTACCTGTTCGCGACCCCTTTCTTCTTCTTCCTCGGCGGCATCCTGGTCTTTTTCGTCGCGATGCCGGCGGTGATGCATTTCGCGCTCGGCATGCAGCAGCTCGGGGGCAGCGGCATCGCCACGATCGAGCTTCTCGCCACGGTGGATGGCTACCTGTCCCTGGTGATGAACCTCATCTTTGCCTTCGGCATCGTCTTCCAGCTTCCGGTCGTGCTGACGCTGCTCGGCCGCATGGGCGTGATCGATTCACAGTTCCTGAAGAGCAAGCGGCGCTATGCCATCGTCATCGTCTTCGCGGTCGCGGCGGTTCTTGCTCCGCCCGACCCGTGGAGCATGATCGCGCTTGCCGTGCCCGGCGTGCTCCTTTACGAACTCTCGATCTATGCGGTCCGGTGGGTCGAGAAGAAGCGCGCGGAGAGCGATGCGGAATCTTCGGAATAGCCGGGCTGTCCTGCTGTCTGTTCTGGAGTTGCATTCATGTATGACGTGAAGTGGATCCGCGATAACCCGGGTCTCTTCGATGAGGGGCGCGCTCGCCGTGGGCTTGAGCCGCTCTCTGCCACCATACTGGAGCTGGACGACAACCGTCGCGCCCTGGTCGGCAGGCTGCAGGCCTCGCAGGAGCGCCGCAATGCCGCGTCCAAGGAAATCGGCCAGGCGATGCAGCAGAAGGACACCGCGCGCGCTGAGGCCCTCAAGGCGGAAGTGAATGCGCTCAAGGCCTCCATGCCTGCGGACGAGGAGGCGCTGCGCACCGCCGACAAGGCATTGTTCGACCAGCTTTCCTCCATCCCCAACCAGCCGCTGGACGATGTGCCGCCCGGTCTGGACGAGCATGGCAATGTCGAGCGCCATCGCCACGGTGTGGCTCGCGCCTATACTTTCGCACCGAAGGAGCACTTCGAGCTCGGCGAAGATCTCGACCAGATGGATTTCGAGACCGCCGCCAAGCTCTCCGGCGCACGCTTCGTCGTGCTGAAGAAGGGGCTGGCCCGGCTCGAACGCGCATTGGGCCAGTATTTCATCAACACCCACACCGGTGAGCATGGGTACACCGAGGTCAATCCGCCACTGCTGGTCCGCGACGAGGTCCTGTTCGGCACCAATCAGCTGCCGAAATTCGCCGAGGACCAGTTCAACGTTCAACCCGGGGGCCTCTGGCTGATCGCCACGGCCGAGATATCCCTGACCAATCTGGTGCGCGAAGCCATAACGCCCGAGGAAGAACTGCCGCTGCGCCTGACGGCGCTCACGCATTGCTTCCGCGCCGAGGCCGGGTCTGCCGGGCGTGACACACGCGGAATGATCCGCCAGCACCAGTTCCAGAAGGTCGAACTGGTTTCCATCACGACACCCGAGCAGAGCCGGGACGAGCATGAGCGGATGCTCGCCTGCGCCGAGGCGGTCCTGAAGGGACTGGATCTTCACTACCGCGTCATGACGCTTTGCGCCGGCGACATGGGATTCGGCGCCCAGAAGACCTATGACATCGAGGTCTGGCTGCCGGGGCAGGGACAATACCGGGAGATCTCGTCCTGCTCCATCTGCGGGGATTTCCAGGCGAGGCGCATGAACGCCCGCACGCGCCCGAAGACAGGCGGCGCGCCCCGCTTCGTGCACACGCTCAATGGATCCGGCGTGGCCGTGGGCCGTGCCCTCGTGGCGGTCTTGGAGAACTACCAGAACGAAGACGGCTCCATTACCGTTCCGGAAGTGCTGGTGCCCTATATGGGCGGCCAGCGGCGCATCGAGAAGGAGTGAAGCGGCGCTCCCTTTTCCGCCGGGCGCAAGGTATCGCAGTTCGATGCCTTGGCCATTTGCGATAATTCACCGCAAGATCGGGAAAGGCCTCGTCGGCGCCACTTTCCTTGTGGCACACTTGGCCTCGACTCAATGGAAGGGGACGAGGCTGGCGGATGCGAATTCTAATTACGAACGACGATGGCATCCATGCTCCAGGTCTCATAACCCTGGAGAAGATCGCCCGCGCCCTGTCGGACGACGTCATCGTCATCGCGCCGGAGACGGACCAGTCGGGCGTCTCGCATTCGCTGTCCCTGTCGACGCCGCTGCGCCTGCGCCGTATCCAGGAGGATCGCTTTGCGGTCAGCGGCACGCCGACGGACTGCGTGCTCATGGGCGTACAGCACGTACTCAAGGGCAAGGCGCCGGACCTGATCCTCTCGGGCGTCAATCGCGGGCAAAACATAGCCGACGACGTCACCTATTCCGGGACGATCGCAGCCGCGATGGAAGGCACGGTGCTCGGCATTCCATCGATCGCCCTAAGCCAGGCCTATGGCATCGGCGGCCCGGATGGGTTGCGCTGGCGGTGTGCCGAACACCATGGGCCCGTCATCGTCCGCAGATTGCTGGCTCATGGCTTCAGCAAGGGCATGCTGTTCAACGTCAATTTTCCTGATTGCGAACCGGAGGAAGTGACCGGCATTTCCGTGACGACTCAGGGGCAGCGGAACTCGGCGCTCGTGGACGTCGTCGAGCGACAGGATTTCCGTGGAGGTCCCTATTATTGGCTGGCGCCACGCCGTGAGAAGCCGCCGCAGATCGAGGGGACCGATCTGTGGGCCATGTTCCAGAAACGCATTTCGGTGACACCGCTGCATCTGAATTTGACGGATGTCGCCGCCCTGCAACGCCTTTCGGATGTTTTCGAAGCGGTATCATGAGCGACTATCAGTCTTTTCTGGATCCCAACGACGAACATGCCCAGGAGATGATGGCTTTCATTCTCCGGCTGCGTTCGCATGGTTTGACGGACCAGAAGGTGCTGAATGCGGTATCGACGCTGCCGCGACCGGTCTTCGTCCTGCCGGAATTTGCCGAGTTCGCCTGGCGCGACCTCGCACTGCCCATCCAGTGCGGGCAGACGATAACCCCGCCCGTCCTGGCGGCGACCATCGCCGAGCGTCTGGATGTCGAGCCGCTGCATCGAGTGCTCGAGATCGGTACGGGCTCAGGATATCTCACCGCGGTCCTTGGCCGCCTCGCCAAGCGGGTGCTGACGCTCGACCGCTGGCGCACCCTGGTTACCGAGGCCGAGGAAAGGCTGCGGGCGGTGACGATTCTCAACGTCACCATGATGGTGGCGGACGGAAGCCTCGGCTGGCGCCAGCAGGCGCCCTTCGATCGCATCGTGACGACCGCCTCGGTGACCGCGGTTTCGGAGGAGCTGCTTGACCAGCTCGCGCTCGGCGGCCGCATGATCGTGCCGATCGGCCCGGAGGGTGGCGAGCAGCAGTTGACCTTGATCACGCGCGACGCCGAAGGTTTCCATTACCTGCCGATGATGGAGATTCGCGCAGCGGCCATGTTGCCGGGCGTTGCCGACAGGTTGTGAACGGCACAAAGAGCTCTCCGAGCCAGCAATCCGCATTATCGATTCCCTTAATGGGGCGGCGAGTCGCCCCCCAAGCGCAGCTATTGTGCGGGTCACTCTAGGGAATCGATGGCGAAATCTTGGCTGGTCGTCGCGACGCGGCTGGGACTGGAGCCTCCCCTCATCGGCAAGCTGTATGGTCCAAGCCCAAGGGCTCACCCCTTGGGACAGTCCCCCAAATCCTTTTCTTTCCAAAATGTTAGCGGATTTCTGAAGGGCACCTGTCACGGCATGGGGCAGGGCCTCGCGGGGCTCGAATGGTAAAACTTTGGCTTAATTACGTCCGCCCTTTAAGGCGTTGTTTACCCCAATAGAGGCTTAATCACCCTGTCCTTTTTCAAGCGTGGGTGTGAGCGTCCTATGCGTTTCCCGATCGAATTGATCCGTTCGCGCCACTTGTCGCGCGTTGCGGTTATCGCCCTGGTGGCCGGCCTCGCAGCAAGCTGCAGCGACAACTCGCGGTTCTCATCGAACCCGTTCTCCAACCCCTTCACGGATGGGACGGCGGGCAGCCAGGTTGCCTATGCGCAGCCGCAACGCCAGCCCGCATACCAGCAATCGTCCGGCTATGACTCCGACTATACCGTGAACACGGTGCCGGCATCGCGGCCGATCGCATCGCAGCCGCTGCCTCCTGTGGGTTCTGTTGCCCAGCGGAGCGCCCCGCCCGCACGGTATGGCAGCGCCCGCAGCGAGCAGCCCATCGTGACGGGTGCAATTTCGACACCGTCACCGCAGATCGGCGGCTTCAAGGCCGGCGGTTGGACTGCGACAGGCGGCACGCCGGTTACAGTCGCTGACGGAGAAAACGTCAACACGCTCTCCAATCGCTACGGCGTTCCATCGGATGCGATCATGAAGGTGAACGGCCTGACCAGCCGCAATCTCACGCCGGGCCAGCAGGTCGTCATCCCCGTGTACAACGCCACGCAGCGGGCGCCCGAAGCCGGAGACACCCACTTCGTCAGCACGGACCAGCCCTATCCCGGTGATACGGCGGCCGAGGCACGCGGAAGTGTGGGCGAAGTGAAAATTCGCCCGGTTGCAACCAGACCCGCCTTCGCCAAACCGGCAGCGACAACGGTTGCCTCCCAGAGCAATGTCCATGTCGTCAAGCCCGGCGAGACTCTTACCTCGATAGCACAGGCCTATGGCACCACCCGTCCGCGCCTCGCCAAGGAAAACGGCCTGGATGAGTGGGCAACGGTGAAGATCGGCCAGAAGCTCGTCGTGCGAGGAACAGCCCGGCCTGCCGCGGCTCCGACGGCTGCGGCGACCGACCCGGTCACCGCGGAGATCGCCGACAATCGTCCGCCGCGCGACGTGCCGGTCGCCACCCGCATCACCACAGTGCGTCCGATCGCCGTGGCTCCGAAACCCGTTGCAGCCCCAAAGCCGGTGCAGACGGCAAAGTCTCAGCCGGTCAGGACGCCGGTGAAAGCGGTGGCCGCGACCCAGCCGGTGAAGACCACGACGGTGAAGCCCGTGCAGACGGGTGCCGCCAAACCCGTCGCGGCGAAGCCAACGCAGGTTGCGAAGGCGCCGACCACCGAGGTCAAGACCAAGCCCGTGCAGGTCGCCGCGGCCAAGCCGGCCGATCCTGCGAAGGCTGCCAAGTTGAAGGCCGAAAAGCTCGCTGCGGCCAAGCCCAAGGTTAGCGCTGTGAAGACGCAACAGGTTGCCCAGGCGCCGTCCATGAAGCTGCCGGAGGATCAGCCTGCGCCGACTTCCACCGGCACGATAACACCGGTCCAGGCCAATTCTCCCGCCGCTGCGCCTGCGGAACCCGCGAGGGACGCCAGTCAGTCCGGCAATCCGGAGTTCCGGTGGCCGGTGAAGGGACGCATCATCCAGAGCTTCGGCCAGAACAGCGACGGCATCAACATTTCGGTGCCAGAGGGTACCGAGGTCAAGGCAGCCGAGGATGGCGTGGTCGCGTATGCGGGCAGCGAGCTCAAGGGTTACGGCAACCTGATCCTCATACGTCATGCCAATGGCTATGTGACAGCCTACGGTCATGCCAAGGAACTCGACGTGAAGAAGGGCGACACCGTCAAGCGTGGCCAGACCATCGCGACGGCAGGGCAGACGGGCAACGTGACCTCGCCACAGGTCCTCTTTGAAGTCCGCAAGGGCGCTGCGCCGGTCGATCCGACCAAGTACCTCTCCGGCACCTGATTTTCACAGAATCTGCTTCTCCGCGAGACCCCGAAGCAGCTTGAGTGGCCCGACAGCGATGTTGGGCCACTTTCTATTTGTCGGCAGAATAGTTCTGGATCATTTTGGCCGGTGCCCGATGGGAGGGGGCGATCTTATTGCCCCGGGGGCAAATGGTCGTCGACCCTCCTCGCATCGAGCCTGCCCGAGACATGTTTCAGGAGATTTCAGCGAATGGAATTGCGCACGATTGGCACATCGGGCTTGCGCGTGTCCGTGGTCGGGCTCGGCTGCAATAATTTCGGACGGCGCAACGACCAGGATGATACGCGTCTCGTCGTCGGGAAAGCCCTCGATGCCGGCATCACTTTTTTTGATACGGCCGATGCCTATGGCGGGGATCTCGGCAGGTCGGAGGAATTCCTTGGTCGAGCCCTGGGCACACGCAGGAGGGATATCGTCCTCGCAACCAAGGTCGGCCTCCCGCTTTCTCCCGAAAGCCGGCTGCATGGAGGCTCGCGCCAATATGTCATCACCGCCGTGGAGGCGAGCCTCAAGCGGTTGGGTACCGATTGGATCGACCTCTACCAGCTTCACAGGCCCGATCCCTTGACGCCGATCGAGGAGACCCTTCGCGTCTTCGACGACCTCATCCGCCAAGGCAAGGTGCGCTATGTCGGCTGCTCGAACCTGCCGGCCTGGCAGGTGGTGGAAGCGCAATGGATCTCGCGCCAGCTTGGCCTCGAACGGTTCATTTCCATCCAGGACGAGTACAGCTTGCTGGTGCGCGACCCCGAGCGCGAATTGCTGCCCATGGCAGCGGCTCACGGGGTCGGCCTGCTGCCCTATTTTCCCCTGGCAGGCGGCCTGCTCACCGGTAAATATTACAGGGACCGGCCTCTGCCCGATGGCGCACGGCTCAATGTCCGCGGCACCCACTATGGTGATCGATTCATCAACGACCGCAATTGGGCCGTGGTGACGGAATTGCAGGCCTTCTGCGAGGCACGCGGCAAGAGCCTGCTCGAACTCGCCTTCAGCTGGCTCGCAGCGAACCCCGGCATTTCGAGCATCATTGCCGGTGCCACCAGCCCCGAGCAGGTCGAGGCCAATGTGTCGGCCGTGAACTGGACGTTGACGCCCGACGACCTGAAGGAAATCGACCGCCTCACCGGGCAGGGCAAGGCCTGATCGACAGGCGGAGCGCGGATCCCGTCATGCCCGGAGACAAGCCCGGCCCCGACAGGAGGCCGGAGCCGTCATCCGAGGGTCTTGCCGAGACGCCCGGCGAGATCCTGGACGTACTGCCAGGCCGTACGGCCCGAGCGGGCGCCGCGCGTGGTCGCCCATTCGAGGGCCTCGGCCCGCATCGTATCGCGATCGAGAGACAGGCCGAAATGATCGGCGTAGCCATAGACCATGTCGAGATAATCATCCTGGCTGCAGCGGTGGAAGCCAAGCCAGAGGCCGAAGCGATCGGAGAGCGATACCTTCTCCTCCACGGCCTCCCCGGGATTGATCGCCGTCGAGCGCTCATTGTCGATCATGTCGCGCGGCATCAGGTGGCGGCGGTTCGACGTGGCATAGAAGATCAGGTTCTCCGGGCGCCCCTCCACGCCGCCTTCCAGAGCGGCCTTGAGGGACTTGTAGGAGGTATCGTCGCTGTCGAAGGACAGGTCGTCGCAGAATACGATGAAACGATGGGGTGAACGGCGCGTGAGGTTCATCAACTCCGGCAGGCTCTCGATATCCTCGCGATGGATCTCGATCAGTTTGAGCGTGCCGCCTACCTTGGCGTTGATGTCCGCATGGGCGGCCTTGACCAGCGACGACTTGCCCATGCCGCGGGCGCCCCACAGCAAGGCATTGTTGGCCGGCAGGCCGCGGGCGAAGCGCTCGGTATTGTCGACGAGCAGATCCCGCACGAGGTCGATGCCCTTGAGTAGGGGCATGGCGACCCGGTTCACCTTGGGTACCGGCTGCAGATATTTCTCGCTCGCCTGCCAGACGAACGCCTCGGCGGCATCGAAATCCGCACGAACGGCGGCGGGCGGGGCGAGACGCTCGAGCGCATCGGCGATACGAGAGAGGAGGGCGGGCAATTCGGCAGCGGAAATTTCGGACATGGCAACCAGATGAAGAAAAAGGCGGGGCAATTCCTGTAGCGCGCGGGAGACGCCCTGAAAAGGCGCAGATCGTCTGCCAAACCATAGCCTGTGTGGCGACCGCGATTCGATGCCCGCAGCGCGATGGGACGCCCCGGACAGGCCGTTGCGCATGAAATTTTTGTCATTTCACCGGCCGCCTGTCAGGTAGTCCATGACAAGGACCCTCGCCCGGCACGCCCCATTCGAGCCGGAAGCGGGAGAAACGGTCGTGCGTGAGCCTGGAATACTGACTTCTTTCGCTATTCGCGGGGGTCCGTCCGCATCGTGGCTGAAACGCCATTTCGCCCCGCAAATTAGCGCGTTTCGTTTGCTTTCGAACGCTGGATCACTATAGTCCGGCGCGAATTTGCGGCCGGCTTGCCCGGCCGCTTCCCTTGAGAGGCGACCCAGATGTTCACGACTCCGGCCTTTGCCCAGGCAGCCCAGGGCGGCGGCGATCTCTTTTCCACCCTCGGCAGTACCCTGCTGCTGCCGATCGCGATGTTCGTGATCTTCTACTTCCTGCTGATCCGCCCGCAGCAGCGGCGTGCAAAGGAGCAGGCGGCGGCGCTCAAGGCCATTCGCCGCGGGGATACCGTCGTGCTGACCGGTGGCCTGGTAGGCAAGGTCACCAAGGCAGTCGAGGGCGAAGCCGACATCGAGGCCGAGATTGCCGACGGCGTGCGCGTGAAGGTGGTTCGCGATATGGTGGCCAGCGTCCGTTCCAAAACCGAGCCCGTCAAGAAGGCGGAAAACGCCTGAGGCAGGGCGGAGGCAAGCGCCTCATCTTTTCGTCTGGATTCTACGACACGATACCAACAGACCGAGGGCGGGCCGGCAAACATCTCTGCCGGTGTCCTGGGTAAGGCCTGTTAAGGCTCGGACTGTTCAGCCATGCTGCATTTCTCTCCCGGCAAGACCGCCGCGGTTCTCCTCACCTTGCTGATCGGCCTCTGGCTGGCCGCACCCAACCTCATGCCGGTGAGTTGGCGCAATGCCATGCCGACCTGGCTGCCCCACAATGCGCTTACGCTCGGCCTCGACCTTCAGGGCGGGTCTTACTTCCTGCTCGAGGTCGACAAGAACGCCGTGCTGCGCGAACAGGTCGCCAGCCTGCGCGGGCAGGCTCGCCAGTTGTTGAGCGACAACAAGATCCGCAGCCAGGCAGCATTGCAGCCTCGCGGCATCCTCGTGACCCTGCCGAACCCGGACGACACCACGAGGGCCACCGAACTGCTGCAGGCACTGGGCAATCCGGCCGACGGCAACCTGTTCGGCGGCGGCACCCGCACGGCGACGATCAACTCGAATACGCTGGGGCAGATCGCGATCAGCCTGACGGACGAAGGCCTGCGCGAGCGCATGAATCGTATCATGCAACGCTCCGTCGAAATCGTCGGCAACCGCGTCAACGGCACGGGCGTGGTGGAACCGATCATCCAGCGTCAGGGTGAGGACCGCATCGTCGTGCAGTTGCCGGGCCTGAAGGATCCCGATCGCTTCAAGGAATTGCTCGGAAAGACCGCCAAGCTCGAGTTTCGCCTGGTGGACCTCAGCATGTCCGTGCAGCAGGCGATGGCTACCCGTCCTCCGGTCGATTCGGAAATTCTGCCGGCACAGGACGGAACCCAGAACTTCCTGATCCAGGATCAGGTGATGGTAGCCGGCGACGAACTTACCGATGCCCAGGCAAGCTTCGATCAGAACACGCGCGAGCCGGTGGTTTCCTTCCGCTTCAATACCAACGGCGCCAAGCAGTTCGCCCGCGTCACGACCGAGAACGTCAACAAGCCCTTTGCGATCGTGCTCGACGGCAAGGTGCTCTCGGCTCCCGTGATTCGCGAGCCGATCACCGGTGGATCGGGACAGATCTCCGGCAGTTTCACCTCCCAGTCGGCGCAGGACCTGGCGCTGCTGTTGCGCTCGGGCGCCCTCCCGGCTCCGATGACCGTGGTGCAGGAGCAGACCGTTGGCCCCGGCCTCGGCGAGGCTGCGATCCATGCGGGTGAAATGGCGGCCCTCGTCGGCTCCCTGCTCGTCATCGCCTTCATGATCGCGAGCTACGGACTGTTCGGCATCATCGCCTCGGTCGCCGTGGCCCTCAACGTCGGCCTGATCTTCGGCCTGCTTTCGCTGCTCGGCGCCACGCTGACTCTCCCGGGCATCGCGGGCATCGTGCTTACGGTAGGCATCGCGGTCGATTCAAACGTGCTGATCTACGAACGCATCCGTGAGGAAGTGAGAGCAGGGCGTACGGTGCTGATGTCGCTCGATGCAGGCTTCGCCCGGGCGCTCGCGACCATCCTCGATTCCAACATCACCACCTTCATCGCCGCCGCCGTGCTCTATTTCGTCGGCACGGGCGCGGTGAAGGGCTTCGCGGTGACGCTGGGCATCGGCATCATCACCACGGTGTTCACCGCTTTCACGGTCACGCGCCTGCTGGTTTCCTGGTGGTATCGCGGGGTCAAGCCTCGTTCCATCCCGATCTGATTAATTGATGGAGTGAGCGCGGTGCGCCATCTTCGCATTGTTCCCGACAACACCAAATTCGGCTTCATCCGTTTCCGGCGCTTCAGCTTCCCGACTTCGGCGGTCCTGTCGATCCTGGCGCTGGTGCTGTTCTTCACGCATGGCCTGAACTACGGCATCGATTTCAAGGGCGGCATCGCCCTGGAGATCACGGCCAAGTCAGGCCAGTCGGATGTCCTGGCGATTCGCAGCCAGCTCGAACCGCTGCAGCTGGGTGAAATCCAGATGCAGGAATTCGGCAACAAGGGGCAGGTGCTCGTACGGGTTGCCCAGCAGCCCGGCGGCGACAAGGCACAGCAGGACGCTGCCGAACGGATCAAGACCACGCTGGGCGAGGCCTATCAGTTCGACAGCATTCAGGTCATCGGCCCCAGCGTCTCCCAGGAACTCGTGACCGTCGGCACCGTGGGCATCTTCGTCGCGATCCTGGGCATCCTGATCTATCTGTGGTTCCGCTTCGACTGGCAGTTCGCCGTCGGCGCCATGATTGCCAACGTGCACGACATCGTGCTCACCATCGGCTTCATGTCGGTGACGCAGATCGACTTCGATCTCACCAGCGTGGCGGCTCTCCTCACCATCCTGGGTTATTCGCTCAACGACACCGTGGTCATCTATGACCGCATCCGCGAGCTGCTCCGCAAGTACAAGAAGAAGCCGATGGACGAGTTGCTCGACGAATCCATCAACGCCACCCTGTCACGTTCGGTCATCACGCACGTCACCGTGGCCCTTGCCTTGCTGGCCCTGTTGATCTTCGGCGGCCACGCCATTCACAGCTTTACCGCGACCATGCTGTTCGGCGTGGTGCTGGTCGGCACCTACACCTCCATCTTCATCGCCTCGCCGGTGCTGATCTATCTCGGCCTGCGGCCGGGCAGCCATGAGGGGCAGGCTGCGGGGGCCAGGGACGGTCAATTCGACGCCCGGGCAGCGGAGTAAGCGTCATGGCGGAAGCCGAGCGGCGCTTTCTACCCCGCGTTGCGCCGATCGATGCCTATGGCGAGGATGGCTTTCGCTTTGCGGAAATGTCCCATCGCGGTTCGCTGCTGTGCCTGCCCTCCGGCATGCATGCATGGCCGATAACCAGTCCGGCCGAGTTTTCCGAACAGGCCTTCGAACCGGTCTATGCGGAGGCTGACCGGATCGAGATCCTGCTGATCGGCACGGGCAGGGACATCGCCTTCTTTCCCGAAAAGCTGCGTTGGCGGTTTCGGGATCTGAAGATCGCCCTTGACGTGATGCCGACGGGGGCCGCAACCCGAACCTGGAACGTCCTGCTTGCGGAGGACCGGCGGGTCGCCGCCGCCCTGATCGCCACGCCATGAGCCTCACGCAGGCAAACAGCAACGACAGCGTCAGCAACGAGGGCTATTGCGCCGGCTTGCTGCGCGAGCATGATCGAGACCGCTGGCTGGCCTGCCTGTTTGCGCCGGAGCAGCACCGCCGCGCGCTCACGGCGCTCTATGCCTTCAACATCGAGATCGAGCGTATCAGGGACGTGGTATCCGAGCCTTTGCCTGGCGAGGTTCGCCTGCAATGGTGGCGAGACCTCATCGAGGGGCAAGCCCGGGGCAATGCCTCCGGCCACCCGGTAGCTGCCGAGCTCATCTCGGCGATCGAGCGCTATCGGCTGCCTGCGTCCGCACTCTCGGCGCTGATCGACGCGCACACCCACGACCTCTATGACGACCTCCTGCCGACCGTGGGGGATCTCGAAGGCTACTGCGGCGAGACGAGTTCGACCCTGTTCCGCCTGGCCAGCCTCATTCTTGCCGATGGCGGGGACGCCGGCACCGCGGATCAGGCCGGCCATGCAGGCGTCGCCTACGGCATTGCAAGCCTGATGCGGAATGCAGCGCGCCATGCCGCGCGCGGACAGATCTTCGTACCCGCCGACATCGTGATCAAGCACGGCAGTGCCCGAGAGGACCTTTTGAACGGTCGGAACACGCCCGAGCTGAGCACCATGATGACCGAGTTTGCGGGCCTTGCCCTGAAGCACCAGGATATCGCCGAAAACCTGCTCTCGGCTGTGCCCGGCACCGTCGTTCCGGCCTATGTCGGCCTCGCCCTGGTCCGGCCCTTGCTCAGGCGGATGACGAGACCCGGCTTCGATCTGTTCCGCATGCGAGCGGAACCTGCCCAGTGGTTGCGGCAATGGCATCTGTGGCGTTTCGCCCGGCGGGCCGGCAGAAGGCCGGGCGGTGGCGCGCCCTAGACCTGCGGCCGCTCCTCCTCGCCTGCAGCCGCGTTCTTCCAGGCTTCCAGATCCTGCAAGGCCCTGGCGCTCATGGCGCGTTTTTTGGCGTGCGTCTTCTCGGTGCCACGCAGACGCTTGCCGTCCTCGCTCTTCGGCGTGAAATCGAGCGGTGGGAAAAGGCCGAAATTGACGTTCATCGGCTGGAAGGAGCGCGGGCCGGCCTCCTCGCTGACGATATGGCCGCCGGTGATGTGATTGAGCAGCGCGCCGAGTGCCGTCGTTACCGGAGGGGGAGAGGGTACACGGCCGAGGCGTTCGGCCGCCGCGAAGCGCCCGGCCATCAGACCCACGCCCGCACTTTCGATATATCCCTCGCAGCCGGTTATCTGCCCTGCGAAACGCAGGCGCGGCATCGACTTCAGGCGAAGCGTCGAATCGAGCAGTACAGGCGAATTGAGGTAGGTATTGCGGTGCAGGCCCCCGAGACGGGCAAACTCGGCATTCTCCAGCCCCGGTATCATGCGGAACACCCGCACCTGCTCGGCATATTTGAGCTTCGTCTGGAAGCCGACCATGTTGTAGAGCGTGCCGAGAGCGTTGTCCTGGCGAAGCTGGACGATGGCGTAGGATTTGACCTGCGGGTCACGCGGATTGGTGAGGCCGACAGGCTTCATCGGCCCGAAACGCAATGTCTCGCGCCCACGTTCGGCCATGATCTCGATCGGCAGGCAGCCGTCGAAATAGGGCGTGCCTTCGAACTCCTTGAATCCGGTCTTGTCGCCGGCGATCAGGGCATCGAGGAACGCCTCGTACTGCTCCCTCGTCATCGGGCAGTTGATATAGTCGGCGCCGGTGCCACCGGGGCCGGGCTTGTCGTAGCGCGACTGGAACCAGGCGATGTCCATATTGACGGAATCGCGGTGCACGATAGGCGCGATGGCATCGAAGAAGGCCAGCGACGTCTCTCCGGTCAGGGCGGCCACGGCCGCCGCCAGCGGCTGGGAGGTGAGGGGCCCCGTGGCGATGATGACATTGTCCCAATCGGAAGGCGGGAGCGTCTCCACATGCTCGCGGCGAACCTCGATCAGGGGATGGCTGCCGAGCCGTGCGGTAACCTCGGCGGAGAAGCCGTCGCGGTCGACGGCAAGAGCACCGCCGGCAGGCACCTTGTGCCTGTCCGCGCTGGCCATGATAACCGAATCGAGACGGCGCATCTCTTCGTGCAGCAAGCCCACCGCGTTTGTCTGTGCATCGTCGGAGCGGAAGGAATTGGAGCAGACGAGCTCCGCGAAATCCGAGGTCTTGTGGACTTCCGTCGGCTGTACCGGTCGCATCTCATGCAGAATGACGGGTACGCCCGCCTGTGCCAGCTGCCAGGATGCCTCGGAACCGGCGAGACCACCGCCTATGATGTGTACAGGTGCAATTGTCATGAGGGCTCTTTAGAGCATCGAGCGCCTCGGTCCAAAGCAAAAAGCCGCCCGGGACGGGCGGCTCTGCCGAGGGCGATATCGCAATCCGTCCGCCTCATCCGCCCGGAATGGGGTGGACGGCGACGTCGCCGGAGGGGCGCGTCACTACCTGCGGAAGATCCAGGCAGGCTTTTTAGTTCCCTGGACGGGAGCACGTTTTCCGAAACACCGCTGCAGAAGATTGCGCGCGGGCGGCGTCTCCAGAGCAATAGACAGCCAGGCCGAATCGCGCGCCCAGCCTTACATCCAAAAAAACACAAGCATTTCGCAATTCGTGGCGGTTCCGCCTGGAAGCAAAAATGCTCTGAACTGCACCAATGAGCGCATGCCGGGGGCATGCGGCTCATTGGTATCAATCGGCGCCGGTTAGGCGCGGGCTGCCTGACGCGCAATCGCGCGAACGTCGGCAGGGTTAATACCGATGTCGGTCAGATCGCGTACGTTCAGGCGCTTGAGCTCGGCCAGCGTCTCGCGCTCACGGCGCCAGATGCGGACACGTTCGATCAAAGCAGCGAACAACATGATAAGGTTCCTTCTTCGTGAACCAGGCACATGAAGGAGAATTCTTCAGCGCCGCTCACAAACCCTATATGCCCCTTTAAATCCCTTCGCGCTAGATGCTGCACTGCACAACGATCATGCGATAAATGCATATCAAATGGAAAAATAGCGTCGATAATGTTCATTATTTCGAACATTCCGCATTAGTATTGCAAATTTGTCATATCTTAAGAAGTCGTAAACGACGGTGCCGTTCCAGGCAGCCAAAGCACGGGCGCTTTTCGAGATAGGGCAGCGGGTGACGGTCCCATAGGCGGGCGCCTGCCAGCAAGATGCCGCGTGCCGTCGATTCATTGCGACGGCATCTACCACCGAGGCATGAAACGCATCGACGCATCGTGTCCATGACGACGACCATCACAGCGCCGTCACGCCAGTCGTGACATTCTTCGTCATACATCGGCGCAAACGTCTGGATATCAGGGAGAAGTTCCTCGTAAATCAAAAGACGATCGAGCAGTAACGAATTATAATTCGAAATATACGCATATAAAGTCTTGATGATATCCAATAAATTATAATTTATACATCGATAAAATATAAGTTTTATTTGAACGAAATTAAAATTAAACACAACGCCTTAGTAAAATATCGTCGATATTACGCTACGTAATTCAAATATAAGTATTTTGGAGGCGAGAATCGTCCTGTGTCAAACACAATGCGCTCGAAAGCAGGGTGCTGATACGAATTCATTACGGCGTACCAACAAATGGTAGGGGACCCATGTCTTGTTCCGCGTTGAAGATTCGCCGTTCCCAACTAAAATGCCATGTCGTCGTGATTTGATTGAAGAATTCAAGGTAGCCGGGGATTGCGTGTTCCTCTGGTGCTTTCGATCACAACGGTCGGGCAGGTAAGACGTTACACAAGAACGGGCGAAGCTCGGTTCGGAGCTGGCAAGAACCGAAATCTGCCGGGGGATTTATGAACGAAGTCTACACAAACTTCAGCGCCATCAATTTGCCGATGTTCATCGTCACGTGGCTCACATTCTTCGCGACGGCGATCGTGTGTTTCGCGCTCCAGTTCCGGTTCAGCGGCGAATATACTGGCCTGATGGGCTTCGTACGTTACTGCTTTCCATTCGACGAATGGCAGAAGAAGACTTCGACGATCGATGTCGTCATGTACCTCGCCTCCAAGTTCATGAAAGCCATATACGGTGTCAGCGAAACCGTGTGCGCCACCTTCATCGCGCTGTCAGTAGAGGCTGGGCTTTCCTATCTGTTTCCAGACTTCAGGCCGATGGCCTTTGGCTACGGGACCATCATCGTCTGTTCGCTGATAATCTTCGTCGTCAACGATTTCATGATCTTCTACACCCACTACCTTCAGCATTTCGTGCCGGTCTTGTGGGAATTGCACAAGGTCCATCATTCCGCCACCTTCCTGAACCCGGCAACGACGGATCGTACCCATCCCGTCGGCAATCTGTTCGATCTCCTGTGCGCAGCCTTCATGGTGGGCATCACCATGGGCGTGATGGGTTTCCTTTATGGTTTCAGTATTCCCGATCTTCTGGTCCTGTTCTTCAACGCCAAGATCCTGGGCTCGATCGTCATCCTGAATGTTCTGAGGCATTCCCATTTCCCGGTCAGCTTCGGGCCATTCGACCGGTTCCTGCTCAGCCCGCACATGCATCAACTGCATCACAGTTCCCAACTCCAGTACTGGGATAAGAATTTCGGCGACAAACTTTCGATCTGGGACTGGTTCTTCGGCACAGCTATCATACCCGCCAGGAACGAGACATTCATATATGGGCTCGGGAAACCGGAGGAGGAAGAGTACAACGACGTCTCGGGAGCCTATCTCCTGCCCATGATAAAGATCTGGAGGCTTGTCGTGCGCAATTCGAAGTCGGCACTGTCTCCGCAGGCGGCTGGGCGACGCTGGGCAACGCTGGGCGAGGGCACACTCTGGCGCGAACCAGGCGACGACAGCGTCTACCCGGTCCCTCCGGCAGCGGTCCCGAAGCCGGTTGAGACGCAAGCCGTGCCGATGGCGCAGGCGGTCCACAAGCGGGCCTAGCCGCCGGCGCGACAGCGGGCATGTCGATCCCGGCCGACGTCATGTTATCCGACATCTTTTGCCCACTTTGGTGTGCCAGCAGTGTCGTTACGGCAGCGGGTCAGTGCTTCCCCGTTTCGAGCCTCGTCCCTGAGGAAATCTCGTCCGGCATCGAAGCCCGCAACTCGCCTTCAGGCAAGGGCATGTAGAATGAGTGACGTCCTGATCGATCCCCCCTTCAAGACGAGCAAGGACTACCTGCTGGTTTCCCGCATCGGGCGGAAAAGCCTGCACATGCGCTGGCTCGCCACCGCGGACGACAGAAATTTCGACGTCTTCCTGAGTTGCTATGACGTAACAGTCCCCGTGACGGCGGGCGAGGGCATCCGTTTCGAATACAGGCCGGGCAAGAAGGTCGCCGGTTACGCCGGCTTCATGAAGGAATACGCTTCGCTGCTGCGCGATTACAAATATATCTGCTTCTTCGATGAAGATATCGACGTGGATGCGGCGACGATCGCCGGCGCTTTCGATCTTTGCAGGCAGCACAACCTCAAGATTGCCCAACCGGCACTGACCTGGGACAGCCATTTCACGTTCGCGGCGCTGCTGCAGCAGCCGGGGTTCGATCTGCGCTACATCAACTATGTCGAGATGATGTGTCCATTCTTTCGGCAGGACATCCTGGAACGCGTCGCCCCCCTCTATTCGCTCGGCTTCGAGAGCGGCATTGATCTCGTCTGGTGCAATCTCGTAAGCGAAAGCCCCCGGGATTGCGCCGTCATCGACCGCTTTCCGGTGAGGCACACCGAGCCGGTGGGAGGCAACAAGGCGGCCAACGGTTTCGTTGGCGGGCGCATCTACGAAGACGACATCTACGCCGTCCTGAAAATGTTTAAGCTGCCATGGTTGAGAACCGTGCCGTTTGGCGGCATCGAGCATTCGGGAAGGCAGACGACCAGCCGCCTTCAGCTGTTTCTCACCGCCATTCCACTGCTGGGGGCCATCTCGCAGCAGAAGCCCTTCAGGTGGCGGCTGCGCGCTGTGATGGTCTATCTCTACCACCTGCTCCTCGGGCCGGCCGCCAACATCAAGGTCAGTCTTCCCGGGCATTCGCAGCGGGGGCCGACGTTACCGCCCCGTCCAACGCCTCTACGCCGGATAGAGACGGTCGCGAACTCGGCTTTTGGCGGGTCGTCACCCCGGCCACCGGCGACATCGCGATAGCCAAATAAAAAGCCGCCCGAAGGCGGCTTGTCATCGATCCGTCGAGCGGATCCTACGTCGAACTCCCGATCAAGCGCGGGCGGCGGCGCGAGCGATCTCACGGATCTCGCTGGCGTTGATGCCGATATCGGCAAGGTCACGAGCGTTCAGGCGCTTGAGCTCGGTCAGCGTCTCGCGCTCACGGCGCCAGGCGACAACACGTTCAATCAAAGCAGCGAACAACATCTTCCTATCCTCGAGAGATTTTCCGGCCCCTCGGCATCGGAAACATCTCTACCTTTCTAGTGATCGCATTCTCTTCACGCCCGGCGGCAGCCGCCTTGCTCGAAAATGCGCTTGTGAACTTCGTTTCAGCGTCTCCGTTCATGGCCATTTATATAAATGAATCGATTTACGCGAGGTAGATACCGAACCTCTCGGCAGATATGCAGAAACGCATGGCACGGAGCTTGGGTCGCTCGTAAAAGCCAAAAAAACACCATAATGCACAATAGCTATGCATCCGCATGCATAGCTATTGGCTCATTCGGCAGCTACCCCCCGCCGTCCCTGAGGGCGCCGCTCCATCACCTCGCGCAGGAAGCGGCCGGTATGGGAGCGCGGCTCCCGGGCAATCTGCTCGGGCGTGCCCTGCGCCACCACTTCGCCGCCGCCATCGCCGCCTTCCGGCCCCATGTCGATGACCCAGTCCGCCGTCTTGATCACTTCGAGATTGTGCTCGATCACCACGACCGTATTGCCCTGCTCGACGAGTTCGTGAAGCACTTCGAGCAACTTGGCGACGTCGTGGAAATGCAGACCGGTGGTAGGCTCGTCCAGGATATAGAGCGTACGGCCGGTCGAGCGGCGCGCCAGTTCCTTGGATAGCTTCACGCGCTGCGCTTCGCCGCCCGACAGGGTGGTGGCCTGCTGCCCCACCTTCACATAGCCAAGCCCCACGCGCGCCAGCGTCTCCATGGTGTTGCGGATCGTCGGCACGGCCTTGAAGAACTCGGCCGCCTCATCGACGGTCATGTCGAGCACATCGGCGATCGACTTGTTCTTGAAGCGCACGTCGAGCGTCTCGCGATCGTAGCGTTTGCCCTTGCAGACGTCGCAGGTGACATAGACGTCCGGAAGGAAATGCATCTCGATCTTGATGACGCCGTCGCCCTGGCAGGCCTCGCAGCGGCCACCCTTGACGTTGAACGAGAACCGCCCCGGCTGGTAGCCGCGCGCCTTGGCCTCGGGCAAACCCGCGAACCACTCGCGGATCGGCGTGAAGGCGCCGGTATAGGTGGCCGGGTTCGAACGTGGTGTGCGGCCGATCGGCGACTGGTCGATGTCGATGACCTTGTCGATAAGTTCCAGTCCATCGAGCTTGTCGAAGGGGGCAGGGTGCTCCAGCGCCCCGTTCAGCCGCCGCGCCACGGCCTTGTAGATCGTATCGATAAGGAGCGTGGACTTGCCGCCTCCGGAAACACCCGTGACGCAGGTGAACAGCCCGAGCGGCACCTCCACCGAGACGTCCTTCAGATTGTTGCCGCGCGCGCCGGAAAGCCTGAGGGTCTTGCCCTTCTGACGCCGGCGACGCTCGGCCGGCATCGGCACGGACAATTCGCCGGTCAGGTACTTACCGGTCAGGGATGCCGGATTGGCCATGATCTCGGCAGGCGTTCCCTGTGCCACGACCCGACCGCCATGCACGCCGGCCCCCGGCCCAACGTCCACGACATAGTCGGCCTGCAGGATGGCATCCTCGTCATGCTCCACCACGATGACCGTGTTGCCGAGCTCACGCAGGCGCCGCAAGGTTTCCAGCAGGCGCTCATTGTCCCTCTGGTGCAAGCCGATGGAAGGTTCGTCGAGCACGTACAGCACGCCCGACAGACCGGAACCGATCTGCGAGGCGAGGCGGATGCGCTGGCTCTCGCCGCCCGAAAGCGTGCCGGAATTACGCGCCAGCGTGAGGTAGTCGAGACCGACATCGACCAGGAAGCGCAGTCGCTCACGGATCTCCTTGAGAATGCGGATCGCGATCTCGTTGCGTTTGGCGTCGAGCCTGGCGGGGAGCTCCTCGAACCAGGTCTGCGCCTGGCGCACGGACATGGTCGAGACATGGCCGATATGGTTGTCGGCAATCTTCACAGCCAGCGCCTCGGGCTTGAGGCGGAAGCCCGCGCAAGCCTTGCAGGGCGTATTCGCCATGAAGCGGCCAATGTCCTCGCGGGCCTGTTCGGAATCTGTCTCCTTCCAGCGCCGCTCGAGATTGGTCACCACGCCTTCGAAGGCCTTGCGGGTCTCGTAGGAGCGCAGGCCGTCGTCAAAGGAAAACAGGATCTGCTCCTCTCCCGAACCATAGAGGAAGACCTGCTGCACCTTCTCCGGCAAGTCCTTCCACGGCGTGGTCACGCCGAACTTGTAATGCCGGGCGAGGGCGTCGACCGTCTGGTTATAGTAAGGACTGGTCGATTTGGCCCAGGGAGCGAGGGCGCCCTTGCGCAGCGACAATGTCTCGTCCGGAACCGCCAGCATGGGGTCCACGGTCATCTCGGTGCCCAGACCGTCGCAGGAAGGGCAGGCGCCGAAGGGATTGTTGAAGGAAAACAGGCGTGGTTCGATCTCCGGGATGGTGAAGCCGGAGACCGGGCAGGCGAATTTCTGGCTGAACATCACGCGCCGAGGCGAGCCATCCTCCTCCTTCTGGTCGGCAAGCTCCACCACGGCGATACCGTCGGCGAGTTCCAGCGCCGTCTCGAAGGAATCGGCAAGGCGCGCCGCGATGTCGGCTCGCACGACGATGCGGTCGACCACCACGTCGATGTCGTGCTTGAGCTTCTTGTCGAGGGTAGGCGCGTCGGCGATCTCGTAGAAGGAACCGTCGATCTTCACGCGCTGGAAGCCGCGCTTGAGGAAATCGGCCAGTTCCTTGCGATACTCACCCTTGCGGCCGCGCACGACGGGCGCGAGCAGGAACAGCCGCGTTCCCTCCGGCATCGCCATGACGCGGTCCACCATCTGGCTGACGGTCTGGCTTTCGATCGGGAGGCCGGTCGCCGGCGAATAGGGAATGCCGATGCGGGCCCAGAGCAGGCGCATATAGTCGTAGATCTCGGTGACCGTGGCCACCGTCGAGCGGGGATTGCGCGAGGTCGTCTTCTGCTCGATGGAAATGGCTGGCGAGAGACCGTCGATCTGGTCGACATCTGGCTTCTGCATCATCTCCAGGAATTGGCGCGCATAGGCGGACAGGCTCTCGACGTAGCGCCTTTGACCCTCGGCATAGATGGTATCGAAGGCGAGCGAGGACTTGCCCGATCCCGACAGGCCCGTGAATACCACGAGCTTGTCGCGCGGGATCTCGAGATCGACGTTCTTGAGATTGTGTTCACGGGCGCCGCGGACGGTGATGAAGCGGCGATCGGCGAGCGATGGAACAGCGCTGCCGGAGGTGGGGCGGCCAGACATTCAGACGATCCTGTGGGCTTTGGCGCTGAGATAAGCGTTCTGGCCCGAAAATTGAAGGAGGAGGTGAGAAAACACAAGAACAATTCATGAACTTTTCCGCAGATTTTTGCGGCACCACGAAATCGGATGAGCTATGCAGCCCCGATGATCGAGATTACACCGACCCTGTTCATCGACGAGCGCGAGATCGATGAGGACTTCGTGCGCTCCTCCGGCCCCGGCGGACAGAATGTCAACAAGCTGTCCACGGCGGTGCAGTTGCGCTTCAATATCCGGACCTCGCCCTCGCTGCCGAACGAGGTTGCCATCCGAGCCCAGAAGCTGGCAGGCAAGAGGCTGACCCAGGACGGGGTGGTGGTGATCGTCGCCCAGCGCTTCCGTACTCAGGATCGCAATCGCGAGGATGCCCGTGAGCGCCTCGTGGCACTGCTCCGTGAAGCCGCCACGCCGCCACCGCCACCACGCAGGGCCACGAAGCCATCGAAGGCCGCGAAGGCCCGCCGCCTCGAGTCGAAATCCCGGCGCTCCAGCGTGAAATCGTTGCGAGGGGGAAAGATCTCGACGGACTGATCGCAGGAAGAATGCGACGGCCCTTGCCGGACCTCCGCGATCAGGCCGTGATCAGCGCCTTCACCTCTGCCATCGTCTCCGCGATATGATCGGCGCCTGCCGCAACGAGCGCCTCCTCGCTGGGGGGCATGTGATGAAGCCCGCCGACGAAGCCGACCGCCGTCATGCCCGCCGCTTTCGCGGCCTTGATGCCGACGACGCTGTCCTCCACCACGACCGTGGCGGAAGGATCGGCGCCCATGGTCTTGGCAGCATACAGGAAGAGGTCCGGCGCCGGCTTGCCGCGAGCGACGAGCTTCGAGCAGAAGACATTCGGATAGAGCAACTCAAAAAGATTGGTGACGCTCAGGCCGAGCCCCAGCTTCGCGGGCGGGCTGTTGGAGGCCACGCAATAGGGAATGGCGAGCGTTTCCAGGACCTCCCGCACGCCGGGAATCGGATCGAGACGCGTGAGATAGGCGGTACGCAACATGTGGGCGGTGGTCTGGGCATGGTCGTGAGGCAACTTCAACCCGAAATCCTCTTCGAAGCGCTTCTCGAGCGCCTCCTGGGTGAGGCCAAGGAAACGCTGCATGACGTCTTCTGCCGTCACCTTGGCGCCGAGACTGCACAAGGCTTCTGCCTCGACCTGGGCTGAGAGGATTTCGCTATCGACGAGAACGCCGTCACAATCAAAAATCACCAGAGAAAACGACATTCAAACCGCCCGATGCGAGGAAAGCTGTGAGGTGCCCGCACGCGGCGTTGCTGTCAAGCTGCAAGCCGCGGCGGGGCAGACATTCGATCCGCAAGCGGGAATGATGCTGCGACAGAGGACCGGCGGTCCTGTGCCTACCCGACAGGACATTCAGGCTTCAGTGGCGGTGGATAGGGTCGATCCAGCGCACGGTCTCCGGCTTCTCGACGGGTTCGATGTCGAGATTGATGGCGACGGCCTCGCCGTCGCTGCGCACGAGGACGCATTCGAGGACTTCATCCGGATTGGCGTTGATCTCCTGGTGAGGCACGTAGGGCGGAACATAGATGAAGTCCCCCGGGCCGGCCTCGGCGACATATTCGAGGTGCTCGCCCCAGCGCATCCGGGCGCGCCCCTTCACAACATAGATCACGCTTTCGAGATGACCGTGGTGATGGGCACCGGTCTTCGCGTTGGGATGAATGGTGACGGTTCCTGCCCAGATCTTCTGGGCGCCGACGCGGGCGAAGTTGATAGCCGCCTTTCGGTCCATGCCGGGAGTCTGCGCCGTATTCGGGTCGAGTTCCCCGCCTGGTATGACGCGCACGCCGTCATGTTTCCAACGATGATCGTGATCTTCGGTCATGATGCCTCCGGCCCTTGCCTTGCGATGATGGCGCGCCACGCCGATATCCGGCAAGCTCTTTCGCGATTCGCACCGGAAAGCTGAATGCCTGCCGAACAAGACCTCAGCCGCGACGAGATCTGGATGCGCCGGTCCGCTCTCCACTACCTCGGCCAGCGAGCCACCAGCACCGCCAATCTCAGGCAGGTCCTGCAGCGGCGCGCGCGCCGCAGGCTCGGCGCCGACGTCGATGCGGAAACCATGATCCAACGAACGATCGCCTACTGCGTCAGCCATGGCTTCGTGGACGATATGGCCTTCGTGGAGGCACGCGTCCATGCCGGCCGCAGCCGAGGCCTTTCGATGCGTCGCATCGCCACGACCCTCAAGAGCAAGGGAGTCGACGCGGCGCTGGTCGCCGAGGCCTTCGACACCGACGACCGGGACGAGATTGAAGAGAGGGCCGCGGCGCGCCTTGCCCAGCGCAAGCGAATCGGACCCTGGCGACGCCCGGGCCGCGACCATGACGTCGAGAAGGAAATCGCCATGCTGGCGAGGGGCGGATTTGCGGTTTCGCTGGCAAGGCGCATCATCACAGGCGATACTGGGGAAGTCGAAGCGCTTTTAGAAATCTGAGACGGAAGAGAGCCATTGCGCGGGACGGCGCGGGATGGTCTTGTACGACAAACCTTTCGTACCTCTTCCTGGATTGCACATGTTCGACGTTCTCTGGCGCTCGGTGGCTATCGGCATCGGCGCGACCATTCTCATGGATCTCTGGGCCGTCATCCTCTACAAATTCTTCGGGCAAGGCCTGCCGAACTGGGCGCCCGTGGGGCGATGGTTCTGGCATCTTCAGTATGGCAAGGTTTTTCACGACGATATCGGCCAGGCGGCGCCATACGAGCATGAACTCGCCCTTGGCTGGATCGGCCACTACGTCGTCGGCATCCTCTACGGCATCCTGCTGGTGATCGTCGCGGGCACGTCCTGGCTTGACGCACCCACCTTCATCCCGGCGTGGATCGTCGGAATCGTCACCGTGGGCGCCGGATGGTTCCTGCTGCAACCAGGCCTAGGCATCGGATGGGCGGCGTCCAAGACGCCGAATCCCAACAAGGTGCGCTTTCTCAACCTCGTCGCTCACACCGTGTTCGCGATCGGCCTGTGGGGTACGGCGCTGCTCATCCGCTGACGAGCGGATGCTTTCCTTAGACATCGCGCCAGGAAGCAAACATCGCGGCCTGGCCTTGTCGCCTGCCTTCGGCATCCAGCAGTTCCCAGACGACGGCGTTCTCGATGACGAAGCGCCGCCCGGACTTGGCGATCCGGACGCCGCTGTAGTCGCTGATGAAGCCCTGCCTTTTGACGATATCGAGCAGGCGCTGGCGTTCCTCGCGATTGGGCAATTCGGCGGAAAGGCGCGAGGGGAGGGAAGTCAACTCCTCCCAATCATATTCAAAACAACGCTGTACCGCCTTGTTTCCATAGATGAATATCGGATCGTCTGCGGTATTGTGGGCAAGGACGCAAAAAGGCGCGCGCTCGTAAAGCCATCCGGCCCGATCGGCGTGCCCTGCGGGAATCAGGGGAGCGCCCAAGAGGCGCGTGAAGCTGCTGTCGAGGAGGGCGGTAAAAGCGGGATCAACGTAGAAAGGGGAAGGGGACATGGAAGGCGATCCAAGGCAATGTCGGCCTGTCCATAGCATGCCCGCGCAAGCGTTCAACTTCCTCCTCGGGGAGGCCTGGTTGTCGAGGCCGCGGGTGCCTCCTCCTGCCTCTCCGGATTGTTGCTGCGGGCATTGACCCAGCCTTCGATAACCTGCAGGGCGACCGGCTGAAGCGTACACAGGCGCACCCGTCCGATCTTCTTGGTCTGGACCAGCCCGCTGGCCTCCAGCACCTGGAGATGCTGCAGCACGGACGGCAAGGACATCGTGATCGGCCGCGCAAGCTCCTGGACTGACGCAGGGCCTCGGCTCAGACGCTCGACGATCAGCCGCCGCGTAGGATCGGCGAGGGCCTGGAACATCAGGTCGAGGGAAGGCGTGCTCATGGCCGCCAGCTAATCGATGAGCCGGCCAATCCGCAATAGACACTTTTCCGAATGGATAACTATTTATTTCCTTGCGGGGCCGGAGGCTCGCCTGCCCCGTTCCGGCGGTCCCTTTTTTCGACTGCATGTCTGGCGAATGACTGGCTTGTCACTGACATGTTAGTCTGTTACGGATGATTACATATTGAAATATTGGATCGGCAAGGGATGGAACACAGTTATTTCGGCCTCTCGGCAGCTTTGGCCACGCCGTTCGATAAAAAGGGACGGATCGATATCGAACGCGCCATCGGGCATGCCCGCTGGTGCCTCGCAAATGGTTGCGGCAGCGTCACCCTGTTCGGCACCACCGGCGAGGGGGCTTCGATCGGCTCGGGCGAGCGGGAAGCGGTTCTCGCGGCTTTTCTCGATGCGGGCATCGAGCCCGGGCAGATCGTGGTCGGCGTCATGGCCAACAGCATCGCCGATGCCGCTCTCCAGTCTGGGCAGGCGCTCGATGCGGGGTGCCGGGGCGTGCTCCTGGCGCCGCCTTCCTATTTCAAGGGCCTGGGAGAGGACGGGCTGTTTGCCTGGTTTGCGGGCGTATTCGGTGCTCTCGGCTCCCGCGCCCGTGGTTTCTATCTCTACAACATTCCCTCCGTGACTGCGGTGGAGCTTTCGATCTCCCTGATCGGCCGGCTGAAGGCTGCATTTCCGTCCGCTGTCGCCGGCGTCAAGGATTCGTCCGGCAACTGGCCCTTCACCCAGGCCCTCCTCGCCGCTCATGGCGAGCTTGCCATCCTGATCGGGGACGAGCGCTGCCTTGCGGCCGGCGTGCGGCTGGGGGGACAGGGCGCCATCTCGGGCATGGCCAACGTCTGCCCCGACCGACTGGTTGCCATGGCTCATGAAGGGCGGGATGACGCCGGCCTCAGCTCGCTTGTGGACGAACTGGTCAAGCTCCCCGTCATTCCGGCTGTGAAGGCCCTGATCGCGCATCGCAGCGCAGACGAGGGCTGGCGTACCACGCGGCCTCCGCTCCAGGACCTTGCGGAGAGCGATGCCAGGAAGGTAACAGGGCATTTCGACCGTATCCGGCAGGTTGCCGCGGCATAGGGAGGGGACATGGACGAAGGGGGCGAACCGGTCCGGCTGCGAGAGAAGGCCTATGCCAGCTTCACGCGCCATCTCCTGGCGCGCGACGTACGGCCCGGGCAATTCGTCTCCCAGCGTGAATTGGTGGCGCTTACCGGCCTGCCGCTCGGCGCCATTCGTGAGCTGGTACCACGGCTCGAAGCGGAGGGACTGCTCACCACCATCCCCCAGCGCGGCATCCAGATCGCCCATATCGACCTCACCCTGATCCGCGACGCCTTCCAGTTCCGCCTCTTCATGGAAAAGGAGGCCATCGCCTTGTTCACCGTCTCGGCCTCGGACGAGCTCCTCGCGAGACTGCGCCGCGAACACGAGGGTGCCCTCGCAAAAGGAGTGTCCGGCGAGCTAACGCCGGAGATTATCGAGGAGGCCCAGGCCATCGACTGGAACCTGCACGACACCATCATCGATTCCATCGGAAACGAGATCATCGCCAAGGCCTACCGCGTCAACTCGATCAAGATGCGCCTGATCAACCAGGAACGTTTCCGCATCGACGGCCGCGTGGTGCCGGTGATGCGCGAGCATCTCGCGATCCTCGACGCCATCGAAAGCCGCGAGCCGCTGCGCGCGGTGGAGGCGATCGCCGATCATATCAACAATGCAAGGGCACTGGCCCTCAAGGTCTAGCCGGGTAGGGGCTCAGCAATGCCCCGTCCATCAAGAACAATCGGGGAGGAGGAAGACATGAGTACCGATCTTTGGAAGCCGACGCGTCGTCAATTTCTGGCCGGTTCCGCCGCGATGGGCGCGGCCGGTCTGGCAGGCATCGGGCCGGCCTTCGCCGCTGTCGACTGGAAGAAATATGCAGGCACCACCATCGAGGTGAACCTGATCAAAAGCCCGCGCGGCGACACGCTGCAGAAATACCAGAAGGAGTTCGAGGAACTGACCGGCATCAAGGTCAATTCCGAGCAGACGCCAGAGCAGCAGCAGCGCCAAAAGGCGGTGATTGAGCTGACCTCTGGCAAGCCGAGCTTCGATGTCATCCATATCAGCTATCACGTCCAGAAGCGCCAGTTCGAGAAGGGTGGCTGGCTTGCCGATCTCACCCCGTTCCTGAAAAATCCGGAACTTACCGATCCCTCGCTGGTGGAAAGCGATTTCGCCTCAGCCGGCCTGGCCTTCGCCAAGGACAGGAACGGCCGCTTCGGCGCGTTGCCCTTCTCCGTGGACTACTGGATCATCTACTGGAACAAGGATCTCTTTTCGGCCAAAGGCATCGAATACCCGAAGACCTTCGACGAACTGGTGAAGGCGGCCGAGACGCTGACGGATGCCGACAACAGTGTCTACGGCTTCGTGGCGCGCGGCGCCAAGAACGCCAACGTGCCGGTGTGGACCAGCCTGCTGCTCGGCTATGGCAAGAGTTCGATCGGTGCCGATGGCTCTCTGCAGACGGATTCGCCCGAAGCGATCGAGGCCGCCGGCCTCTACCAGCGCCTGATGACGAAATCGGCGCCACGCGGCGTGACGGGCTTTAACTGGGCCGAATGCCAATCCGCCTTCCTGCAGGGCAAGGTTGGCATGTGGATGGATGGTGTCGGCTTCGCGCCGCCGCTGGAGAACCCGCAGAAATCGAGGGTGGTCGGCAAGGTCGGCTACGGTGTCATGCCGAAGGGGCCGGCCGTGCAGGCTGCGCCGACGACAGGCGACGGTATCGGCGTGACCGAAGCCTCCTCCAAGAAGGAAGCGGCCTATCTCTATTGCCAGTGGGCCATCTCCAAGCAGATGGGTGCCAGGCTGCTGCAATCGGGCAGCGGCGTGCCGTTCCGCAACTCCGTGCTTGACGACGCCGAGGTGCGCAAGGGCGTGACCATGCCGGGTGCCTGGGTCGATGCCGTGGCGCAATCGGCTCCCGTCAGCCAGCTCTGCCTGCCGGTCATCATACCCGTCACGGAGTTCCGCGACATCATGGGCGTGGGCCTGACCAACCTCCTGAGCGGGGCGGACCCGGCGGCGGAAATGAAGAAGGCGACGGAGGCCTTCAGGCCCGTGCTCGCCCGCAGCGAGGCGCAATGACCGCCGCGAGCCCGGCCGACGCCGGCATGCCGGCCGCCCCCGCGTTCAAGGAGACGCGGCGGCCGGGCTATTGGCCCTTCATAGTCCCGGCCCTGGTCGTTGTCGGGGCGGTGATCGTATTTCCCTGGGTGTTCACCGTCTGGATGAGCGGCAATGAGTGGCTCATCGGCTCGCCCCAGCGCTTCGTCGGCCTTGCCAACTATATCCGTCTGGCCGGCGATGCCCGCTTCTGGGAGTCGATGGGCCATACGCTCGCCTACACCGTTCTTTCGGTGGTGGCGCCGCTGGTCCTGGGCACCATCGCCGCTCTGGTCTTCGACAGCAAGATGCCGATGCGGGGCATCCTGCGCGGCATCTTCGTCATGCCGATGATGGCAACGCCGGTCGCGATCGCCTTGGTCTGGACCATGATGTTTCATCCCCAGCTCGGCGTGCTGAACTACTTGTTGTCGCTGGTCCACATTCCGCCGCAGGCCTGGATCTTCGACCAGGGTACCGTCATTCCCTCGCTGGTGCTGGTCGAAACCTGGCAGTGGACGCCGTTGATCATGCTGATCGTCCTGGGCGGGCTTGCCTCCATGCCGCGCGAGCCCTTCGAGAGCGCGGCCATGGACGGGGCCAATGGCTGGCAGAAGTTCCGCTACATCACACTGCCGATGATCCTGCCCTTCATGATGATTGCTGTGATCATCCGCTCCATCGATGCGCTGAAGAGCTTCGACATCATCTATGCGATGACGCAGGGCGGCCCCGGCACCGCATCGGAGACGATCAACCTCTATCTCTACAATGTCGCTTTTTCCTATTACGACATCGGCTACGGTTCAGCGATCGCCGTCGTCTTCTTCCTGATCATCATCCTGATGTCCCTCATGCTGCTGCATCTGCGCCAGCGTGCGAAATGGAACGTGTGAGAGGAGGGGATATCATGACGCTTCGCCGCCTTCTGCGCCTGTCCGGTACGCTGTTCCTCGCCTTCGTGATCGTTTCGCCCGCGCTGTTCTTCTTCATCTGGATGTTGTCGCTCTCGCTGAAATACGAGATCGACAACGGGGCCTACCCGCCGATCCTGATCCCCGAACAATTTGCCTGGTCGAACTACACCGACATCTTCGCGACCAACGACTTCCTCCTCTATTTCTGGAACAGCGTCATCGTGACCGGCTCGGCAACCCTGCTGGCCCTCCTCGTCGGCGTTCCGGCCGGATACGGCATCGCGCGCATCAAGGCCGACAAGGCGGCAATGGTGATCATGATCGCCCGCATGACACCCGGCCTCTCGTTCCTGATACCGATGTTCCTGCTGTTCCAGGCCCTCGGACTACTCGGCACGCTCTGGCCACAGATCATCATCCATCTGGTGGTGACGATCCCGATCGTGATCTGGATCATGATCGGCTATTTCGAGACGACGCCGCTGGAACTCGAGGAAGCGGCCATGATCGACGGGGCCAATCGCTGGCAGATCTTCCTCAGGGTTGCCCTGCCCATCGCCAAGCCAGGTATCGTGGTGTCCCTCATCCTGGCCGTGATCTTCTCGTGGAACAATTTCGTCTTTGGCATCGTGCTCGCCAGCCGCGAGACGCGGACCCTGCCGGTGGCCGTCTACAACATGCTGTCCTTCGAACAGGTGAGTTGGGGACCGCTGGCTGCTGCGGCGCTGGTCGTCACGCTGCCGGTGCTCGTTCTCACCTTGTTCGCCCAGCGCCAGATCGTGGCTGGATTGACGGCGGGCGCCGTCAAATGAGTTCCCTTAACTTATGAGGAAACATCTTCAGGACGTTGTAAATAAGAAAATTTACTGCGACGACTGATACAAAAAAGGCCCGGCGGTCGATACCACCGGGCCTTGACTGCTTGGGTGGCTTTCTTCCCCGCCGATCAATGCTTGAGCGGCGGAATGCGTAGCACCCAGCCCGGCAGGATATGGTCGGGATCCTTGACCGGCGGCGTGTTGGCCTTCACGATCTCCTTGTACAGCGCGCCCTTGCCCTTGCCATAGTGCTTCTCGGCGATCTCCCAGAGCGTATCGCCCTTCACCACCGTATACATGACCGAGGCGGGTTCAGGCTTGTCCACGGCGATCTGGCTGTCGACCTGCGCCACGCCGGCATTGTTGCCTGCGGTGAGGATGATCTTCTCGGCCACCTCCTGCGAGGGTGCCTTGCCGCTCACGACGACCTTGTCGCCGTCGACCGCGACATTCAGCCCATCCGCCTTAAGGCCGGCTTCCTCGATCTGCTTCTTCACGATATCCGCAGTCGGCGTCGCTGGTATCGCGGCTTCGGCCTTGCCGGGACCAAAAATCTTATGCCCGGCTTCCTTGATGAAGTTGAACAGCCCCATAGTAGCTCCAATCGTGTCAGGCGATATTACCCTGCGTCATGGTAACAGGAAACGTTCGGCAAGCTACCGATTCGATCGGCGCAAGCCGGTCTCGATACGAATTCGGACCGGGGAATAGTAGCTTCAGCCGATATTGGAGTCCAACACGGCTGTCCTGTCGGCATTTCCCTCCACCGGCCTCGCGGACCAGAAACCCGCCAGGAGCGAACCGGACAGATTGTGCCAGACCGAAAACAGGGCGCCGGGCAGGGCGGCCAGGGGTGAGAAGAAGTTCCGGCCGAGCGTCGCAGCCAAGCCGGAGTTCTGCATGCCGACTTCGAGCGCCAGCGTCCGGCAGATCGCCTCGTCGAATCCCAGGAGGCGGCCGCCCCAGTAGCCGCCCAGCAGGCCGATGCCGTTGTGCAACACCACGCCCAGCATCACCAGAAGGCCCACAGAGGCGATCTTGTCCTGGGAACCGGCCACCACGGCGGCGATGATGGCGAGGATCGATACCATCGAGACGAGTGGCAGGACAGGTTCCACGGCGCGCACGAAGTGCCTCGCCAAACGATTGACGATCAGGCCAAACACCACAGGCAGCGCGACGACCTGGACGATGCTCCACAGCAGGCCCGCGACGTCGACTGCGATCGCGGTGGAGACGTAGAGGCGCGTCAGCAGCGGCGTCGCGACCACGCCGACGAAGGTGGAAAGGGCACTGATGGTGACGGACAGGGCCACGTCGCCGCCCGACAGATAGACCATGACTGTCGAGGAAGTGCCGCTGGCCACGCTTCCCACGAGGATCATGCCGGCGGCGAGTTCCGGCGGCATCTGCAGCGCCTTGCTGATGGCCCATGCCGCCAGCGGCATGATGAGGTAGTGCAGCCCCAATCCCGCCAGGACCGGTGCCGGCTGGGCGAGCACGCGCTTGAAATCGGCGAAAGTCAGGGTAACGCCCATCGCGAACATGATCAGGGCAAGCAGCCAGGTCGTCCACGGAGCGATGGGAAGAAAGGCGGTTGGAATGAGATAGGCAGCAATCGAAACCAGGACGGCCCAGGCCGGGAACAAACGCGTAATCATCAAAATCTCAAGCGATGGCAATAAAGTCGGAAAAGGCCGGATAGTCCTCATGCCCGGCGCCTTCAAGGATAAAACGCCGCGCCACCGACGACATGGGGGCCTCGGCCTTCGGCCGGTCGACTTGAAAGATATATGTCCCCAGAAGGAAACGCATTTAATTACAATGGTATATGGATACTTCATCATCCAAAACTGGATTTCCAATGCCTCGCTCGGACAACTGGCGAGCGGTCTTTACTCAGTGATCTGGCATCAAAGAACGTGGAATTGTGAGGATAAATTCGCATTCGTCGAAATTGCAACGGATATCAATTAGTTACGGCGGGGGACACCCATATGTGGGATTCGCATAAGATATATTATGGAACATAACTCCGCATCGGGGCCGCCCCCTGGCCGGCTTTCCCAGCTTCCGCCAAGCGATCGAAGTGCGAGACAATATCCTGCGGGATCTCTCCCGGCGCATCATTCGATTTAAGGCCCGGCATGACGAGCCGGACCTCCTGCGATCTCGGGCCGCTGAACTGCGTCGGGCGTCAATGCGCCATGAGAACGGGTATGGCGGCGTTTTCGAGGATGTGCTGCGTCACGCCGCCGAGGAAGGCCTGGCGCAAGCGGCTATGGGTGTAGGCGCCCATCACCAGCATGGTCGCGCCAGCGCTCTTGCAGGCAGCAAGTATCCTTTCGCCCGCACTGCCGTTGACGTCCGGCACCAGCGCAGCCGGTTCAACGACGACGCCGTGCCAATGCAGATAGCTTCCCAGATCGGCGATGCCTGCTTCGCGTTGCCGTTCGGAAGGAATGCTGACAATCGAAATGCGCTCTGCCTCGTGCAGCAAGGCGATGGATTGTCCGACCGCACGGGCACCCTCCAGGCTGCCGTTCCAGGCGATCACGACATGGCGTAGCGGGTTGTCCGCCAGCTTGTTGCCGAGGATCAGAGTCGGCCGTCCCGTCGAGAAGACGGCTGCATCGAACACAGCCTGCTCAAAGGGACTGGCGTGTGTCGGGTTGTCGATGACGACGAGATCGTTGACCCGGCCCGTGAGCGCCACGATGGTTTCAACGTCTCCGCTTTCCTCGCGCCAGGAAGCAAATGTCGAGTCCAGGCGTTGCGCAGACTGCAGCGGCACATGCGCCTTGGAGCACCAGTGCTCGAAAGCGGTGCGCCCGGCAGCCGTTAGAGCCTTCATTTCAGCGGGCGTCGCGATCTCGGAATGGATGCCGGTCCCGCCCATCCGCACCAGGCTGGGCGATCCTGGATCGCCAGCCGGGCTTATGAAAACTGTCTCGATATGGGCGTGGGTGTGGCGAGCAAGCCGCATCGCGGCCTCGAGACGGCGTTCAGGGTCGACGCCCGGACCGGTGGGAACGAATATGCAGCGAAGGGGCATGGCTGGTCTCCTGTGTCGGGCAGCATTTGAGCGCGCACGCTCACCCACGCGTTGCGCTAAATCAAAACGGGCCGTCCGGAGTATGCGGCAGGCAGGCCGTTTGGTCGGAACCTACGTTGAAACAATGCGTTATAATTGATTGCAAACATGTAATATTACAACTTGCGCTAGATCAAGGCACCCTTCTCCCGCTCCGCCAACTTGGAAAACGATCTGGAGGAAACGCAATGATCGAGAACCTGAAAAGCATCCTGATCGGCCTGACCAAGGAATTCGGACCTCAGAAGGCCTCCTCGGTGTTCGGCTATGGGCTGTCGATGGCCCAGTTGGCGGGTGCTCACGTGACCGTGCAGAGTGCGGCTCTCAAATTGACCATGCCGTTCAGCTGGAACGGTTGGTATGTCAGGGATCTCGTGCTGGCGGAGAACGAGCGCCTGCGTACGCTGGCCGAGGCAGATGCCCGCAGCGCGCATGCCGATGCCGGTGCCGCCGGCGTCGTCTGCTCTGTCGAGAGCCCGCAACTTCCGCATGAGGCTCTTCTCGACGCTTTCGTCGCACAAGCACGGGTTCACGACCTCGTCCTCGTCGATGCCGAACCGGAAGACCTGACCCTGGATCGCAGCGTCATGGAAACTTTGCTGCTCTCCGGCGGCAAGCCCATGATCATCGTACCGCCGGGGTGGGACGCCTTCCGCAACCGCCACCTCCTCATTGCCTGGGACGGTAGTGCAAAGGCGGCGCGTGCCGTCGGCGACGCCCTGCCCCTGTTGAAGACGGCGGAGGCGGTCGAGATCGTCTCGGTCACCGGCGAGAAGACGCTGCCCGACGCGATCATGGGCGCCGACCTCGCCCCCAACCTGGCGCGGCACGGCATCCACGTCACAGTGAACTCGATTTCCGCTGCGGATGCAGATGTCGCGGCGGCATTGCGTGACCACGCCCGGCTTCGTAGGGCAGACATGATCATCATGGGCGGGTATGTTCATTCCCGCCTGCGCGAGACCGTCTTCGGCGGAGTCACGCGTTCGCTGCTCGCCGGTAGTCCCGTGCCTCTGTTCATGTCTCATTGACCAGCCCGGCAACTCACCGGAAGGTTCGAGCGCGGATCGAGCAGGAGCCCTCTCAGCATGGCCAATTCGTCCGCGCTTGAACACAACTCCCCCTCACCCAAGCATATGGGACTGCCGCCCGAGGAGGCTGTTCGTCGCCTGGAGCAGTACGGCCCCAATTCCCTGGAGCGGCCACGCTCACGCAATCTGCGGCAGATCCTTCTCGGCATCCTGCGCGAACCGATGTTCATGCTGCTCCTCGCAGCCGCCGCCCTCTATCTCGTCCTCGGCGATTTTCGAGAAGGTATCTTCGTTCTAGGAGGCGCGGTGATCACCATCGGGCTGGTGGTCTTCCAGGAGGCCCGCAGCGAGCGAGCGCTTGCGGCCCTCAATCAACTCGCCGAACCGTTCGCCAGGGCAATCCGCGGCGGGAGTGAACTGCGCATCGCCGTTCATGACATCGTACCGGGCGACCTTCTCCTCGTCGGCGAAGGCGAACGTCTGCCGGCGGATGGCCATCTCGTGGGCGGAGACGCGCTCATGGTCGACGAGTCCGCCCTCACGGGCGAGTCCGTTCCTGTCCACAAACATGCCCTTGCCGTCGGCGAAATCCCTGACCATGCCGATGCCGGAGGCGACGGCACATCCTGTCTCTTCGCCGGAACCATGAACGTGCGCGGGCAAGGCGTCATGGAAGTCAGCCGCACGGGCTCCGCCACGCGCCTCGGCGGAATCGGCGCCTCCCTGGCCTCGATCGAGAGCGAGCCGACACCGTTGCAAAAGGCCATGGCCCCGCTGGTTGCAAGGCTCGGCCTGTTCGCACTCGCATTCTGTGTCGCGGTGGCGCTTGCCTACGGCCTCTTGCGCGGCAACTGGATCGAGGGCGCCCTCTCCGGAATCACGCTTGCGATTGCTTTGCTGCCGGAGGAATTTCCGATGGTGCTCGCAATCTTCCTGTCGCTCGGTGCCTTCAGGCTGGCCCGTCAGAAGGTGCTGGTTCGCCGCGCCGCGGTCATCGAGTCATTGGGCGCGGTGACGATGCTCTGCGTGGACAAGACGGGCACCCTTACGGAAAATCGCATGCGCGTGGCTGCAGGCTGGCGCCCGGACGGCCTGCACGATGCGGATAGCCCGGCGCTGCGGGATCTGATCGTTACGGCCGCAATGGCATCGGCGATCCGGCCGGTCGATCCGATGGACAAGGCCATCCACGAACGGATCGGGGAGCCTCCGCTACCCTTTGTCGGCGCCGAGCCGGCGCGCACCTATCCCCTCCGCGCCGCGCTGCTGGCATTCATCCAGGCCTGGCGGCTCGATGAAAGGACTTTCCTCTATGCGGCAAAGGGAGCACCGGAGGCCATCTTCGGCCTGTGCCACCTCACGGCTGGGGAACGGTCTGTGATCGAGCGAGCCGTGGAGGACATGGCGGGGCGCGGACTGCGTGTCCTCGGTGTCGGCACCTGCCGTCATGCCGATGGCGACACCGACCCGTCCGCCCTCTCCTTTCATTTCGAGGGGCTTGTCGGTTTTGAGGATCCAGTCCGCCGGGACGTGCCGGCCGCGCTGCGTGAGGCCAGGCATGCAGGCATCGAGGTCGCGATGATCACGGGCGACTATCCTGCAACTGCGATCGAAATCGCACGCCAGGCCGGTATCGATGCGACACAGCCCGTGCTCACCGGCGGGGAGATCGCCTCTCTTTCAGTCGAGGAACTGCGCAGGAAAATCCGGCAGGCACGCGTCTTCGCCCGCATCGCACCCGAGCAGAAGCTTGCGCTCGTCGAAGCCTTCAAGGCCAATGGCGAGATCGTCGCCATGACGGGTGACGGAATCAACGACGCCCCTGCTCTCGAGGCCGCCCATGTCGGCATCGCCATGGGCGAGCGTGGTACCGACGTCGCCCGCGAGGCATCCGATATCGTGCTGCTCGACGATCGCTTTGCTTCGATCATCGGTGGCGTACGGCTCGGCCGACGGATCTTCGCCAACCTGCGCAAGGCGCTGACCTATGTCACCGCGATCCACATACCGATCGCCGGCCTCGCGCTGCTGCCTATCGTGCTCGGCCTGCCGCCGGTGCTCTTTCCCCTCCACGTGATGCTGATGGAACTCATCATCGATCCTGTTTGCTCGCTTGTCTTCGAGAGCGAACCGGCCGAGCGACGCGTCATGGACAAGCCCCCCAGGCGTGTCGGGGAGAACCTCTTCGGACTCTCCCAGATGACCCTCGGGGCCATCCAGGGCCTGGTGATCCTGGCAAGTTCCTTCGGCGCCCATGTCGTCATGCTGCGGCTGGGCATGCCGGCCGAGCAGGCCCGCGCCCTCGCCTTCGTCGTGCTCATCAGCGGCAATCTGGCGCTCGCCTTTGCGGAATCGGCCGAGGCCGGCACCCATTTCTTCGACCGTCACCGGTTGGTTTTCTTTGCCATCACCGGCATCGCAACGGCGCTGATGGCCTGCATTCTCATGATACCGCTGCTGGCTGATGTCTTCCAGTTTGCCGTGCCGACGCTGCCGGCGCTTTTCGCTGGCGTGCTAACCGGGGTGCTCTCCGGCGCGTGGATCGGCTTCTACCGCCTGCTCTGCGAAGCCGCCGGAAGGAACAGAATGGCGGCAGGAATGCACGACAGCCAATGACGCCCCCTGCCCCGGGCTCTCGATCGAAGGTGTGAAAATCGGAGCAACCCAAGGCATATATTCTAATTAATTAGATTATGTTTTTACAATAAAATATTGATATAATTTACTTTATTATAGAATATCCAACCAACCGCCGGTCAATTACCCGCCTTGGGCGGCCACGCTGCGGAAGCGGACAAGGGCGAGAGCGAGGAACAGGCCCCCGACCAGAGCAACGAACACATAGTCGAACCACACGACGCCCAGACCGGCGCCGCGATAGAGAATGGCCTGGGCGAAGGACACGAAATGCGTCGAGGGTGAAGCGCTCATGATCCTTTGCAGCAGGACCGGCATGGACTCCAGAGGAGTATTGGCGCCTGACAGCAGGTTCATGGGCATGGCTACGAGGATGTAGAGCAGGCCGAGCTGCGGCATGGTCCGAGCTATGGTGGCCAGGAAGATACCGATAGCGGTGGCGAAGAACAGGTAGATCACCACACCCGAAAGGAACAGCGGGACAGACCCTGCCACTGGTACCTGCAGGAGCTGGCGCACGACGATGAAGAGCGAGAGGCCCGTGGCAATGGTGATGACCAGGCTGTTCGCCCAGATCTTCGACATGGCGATTTCAAAGGGCGTCACCGGCAGAACGAGCAAATGGTCCATCGTGCCGTGCTCGCGCTCGCGGATGACGGCGGCGCCGGCCAGGATGATCGCGAGCATGGTCACGCTGTTGATGATCCCCATCAGGCTGGTGAACCATGAAGTCGCGACCGTGGGATTGAAGGCGACACGCACGGCCAGCGTAACGGGAGACTCGACGATGCCCTGCGAGCGGGACAGGAAGTTGCCTTCGTTGCGCGACAGGAACTTGCCGATCTCGCTCGTCAGGATCTGCTGTATGTAGCCTGCGCCGAGCCCGGCCTGCACCATGGCAGTGGCATCAACGTTGACCTGTACCGTCCCGACGCGCCCCGCCACCACGTCGCGCTGGAAGCCGGGCGGGATCACGACGATGAAAGTGTAGGTCGCGGTGTCCATGAGGTGATCGACGTCTTTCTCCTGGACCAGTTTCGGCGCCTTGAAATAGGGAGGCAGGAAAGCGGTGGCGATCTGGCGCGACAGGGGCGAACCATCTTCGTCCACGATGCCGATGGAGGCGTTGTGCAGTTCCTGCGAGTTGCTCTGCGCCTGCGTGTAGACGGCCACGGAAAAGGACCAGACCACCAGGCCCAACAGTACGAAATCACGCATGAAGCTGCGTAGTTCCTTGGTTCCCAGCCAGAAGATGTTGCTCAGGCTGTTCATCTCACGCCTCCTGTTTGCGCAGGAAAAGCAGGCTCAGCCCGATGAGGACCGGACCGAAGACCGCCAGCGCGAGCAGGCTCGCTGCCAGGTCCTGAAAGCCGAGTGACTTTGTGAAGGTCCCGACGCTGATGGTCAGGAAATAGGTCATCGGGAAAAGCTTGCCCATGATCGCGGATGCACCGGTCAGGGACGAGACCGGGATCAGCATCCCGCTGAACTGGGTCGCCGGCAGGATGGTGAGGATCGCGGTGCCAAAGAGGGCGGCGATCTGAGTGCGGCAGAAGGATGAAACCAGCATGCCTATGCCGGTTGTCGCGATGACATACAGAAGCGCACCGGTCAGCAGCGTGAGAAAATTGCCCTTGAGCGGCACCTTGAAGACCAGGATCGCCAACAGGCAGAGCAGTCCGAAGTTCAACATGGCGATGGCGACGTAGGGAATTTGCTTGCCGAGAAGAAACTCGATCCTCGTCACCGGGGTCACATAGAGATTGGTTATCGAGCCCAGTTCCTTTTCTCGCACGATCGCCAGCGCCATCAGGATGCCCGGTATCTCCACGAGCAGGAGCCCCATGGTGCTTGGAACCATGGCATAGATGCTGTCGAAATGCTGGTTGTAGCGAAATCGCGTCTCGATGATGGCCTGCGACGAGGTATCGTCGGGCGTGCGAAGGGCATTGCGCTTTTCATCATTCGTCGACACGGCGCTTTGCCCCGCCGCAACGGCGAGGTCCGCCAAGAACTGCTGGTGCACTCCCTGGAGATACTGGCGTATGGTCTCGGCCCGAAAGGGCATCGCACCATCCACCCAGGCAGCGACCGAGGTTGGCACGCCCTTGCGCAGGTCGCGCCCGAAATTCGGCGGGATTTCGATGCCGGCCCTGATGTCGCCGGATTGCATCCGGGTTTCCATGTCGGCCTGATCGCGAATCGGCGCACGCTCCACGAAATAGGAAGATCCCCGCAGTTCCTCCAGATAGGCGCGGCTTTCCGGCGTGTTGTCGCGGTCGAGCGCCGCGAAGGTCAGGTTGTTGACGTCGGTCGTGATGCCCGCCCCGAAGATGATCATGAGAAAGGCGGTGCCCAGGAGGGCGAACCCCATGCGGATGGGATCCCTGAGGAGTTCGAGGCTTTCACGAATGGCGTAGGCGAGTATCCGCCGGGGGCTGAACCAGCTTCCTTCTGCCGGTGGCCCCGATGTCGACGGCGCCGACGGGGCGACGACCGCCGGCAGCGCAGCGTCCGCGGATGCCGTGCCCGGTGCCTCTTCGAGGTAACTGATGAATGCATCCTCCAGGTTCGAGCAATGACGCGCCTGGGTGAGGTCGGCTGGCGATCCGGTCGCAAGCACTCGTCCCGCATTCATCAGCGCGATGCGATCGCAGCGGGCCGCCTCGTTCATGAAATGCGTGGATACGAAGATGGTGACGCCTTCTTCGCGCGACAGATCGGCCAGCAGCGCCCAGAACTGGTCGCGTGCCAAAGGATCGACGCCGGAGGTGGGCTCGTCCAGGATGAGGATCTCCGGTTGCTGGATGATCGCGACGGCAAGCGACAGGCGCTGACGAATGCCCAGCGGCAGATCGGACGCACGCTGTTCGAGATAATCCGCGAGTCCGAACCGGCCAGTCAGCTCATCGATGCGCCGCCGCGCCTGCTCGTGCCCCATACGGAAAAGATGGGCGTGCAGTTCCAGGTTCTGCATGACCGTCAACTCGGTGTAGAGCGAAAAGGTCTGCGACATGTAGCCCACCTTGAACCTGGCCTGGATGTCGGCCGCCTTGATCGGCTTGCCGAACAGGAAGGCTTCGCCCTCGCTGGCTTCCAGCAGACCCGTCAGCATCTTCATCGTGGTGGTCTTGCCGCAGCCGTTCGAACCGAGGAAGCCGAAGATCTCGCCGCGCTCGATCGAGAAATTCACCCGGTCCACCGCCGTGAAATCTCCGAAGCGGCGTGAGAGGTCGCGCGTCACGATCACCGGCTCGCCATCGGCGGATCGGCGCGGGGGAATGGAAAAGGATTCGTGTCCACGTCTTGCCGCCTCCGGCAGGAGAGCGATGAAGCTCTCCTCCAGGGTGGCGGCATTGGCCAGGGTCTTGAGATCTCCCGGCGTTCCCGTTGCCAGAATGCGGCCGTCGTTCATGGCGGCAAGCCAGTCGAATTGCTCGGCCTCCTCCATATAGGCGGTCGCGACCACGACCGTCATGCTGGGGCGACCGGAGCGCATGCGGGCGATGAGACGCCAGAATTGCCGGCGGGAAAGCGGGTCGACGCCGGTCGTCGGCTCGTCCAGGATCAGCAGGTCGGGGTCATGGATAAGGGCGCAGCAGAGGCCCAGCTTCTGGCGCATGCCGCCCGAGAGCTTCCCCGCGGGCCTGTCGGCGAAGGGATCGAGGCCCGTCGCCCTGAGCAGTTCGCCGATCCTCTCCTCTCGCTCCTGGCGAGACTGGCCGAAGAGGCGGGCGAAGAAGGCGATGTTCTCCCGGACGCTGAGGTCCGGATAGAGGTTCTTGCCAAGTCCCTGCGGCATGTAGGCGATGCGCGGGCACACGTCCGCGCGATGACGGCTGCGGGCCAGATCTCCGCCCAGCACCCACACGGTGCCCGCCTGGATGCGACGCGCCCCGGCGATCAGGCTGAGCAGGGAGGACTTGCCCACTCCGTCGGGGCCGATCAGGCCCACCATCCCGCCGGCCGGAATGGCGAGGGACACCTTGTCCAGCGCGACCTTCTCCCCGTAGCGCAAGCTCACATCTCGAAGGTCGCAGGCCAGAGCACCATTCATGGCACGGCCGGGCCCTGCAACGCCGCCGGCCATGCCACCTGGGGATCGACCTTCACATAGGCGATTCCAGGCAGGCCAGTGCGGACCTCCTGCTTGTGAGCGCGCAGGAAATCATCGTCGACGCGAACCTTCACGCGAAACATCAGCTTGTCGCGCTCGCTCTTGGTCTCGACCGCCTTGGGCGTGAACTGCGCCTGGGTGGCGATGAACGACACGTGCGCCGGAACGGCGAATGTAGGATAGGCATCCAGCACGATACGCGCCTGCGAACCGACGCGGGCGCGCCCTGCATCCGCGGTGGGCAGGTAGACATCCATATACACGTTCGAAACATCGATCAGGGTGAAGATCTTCCCGCCCGCGGCGAGCACTTCTCCGACATTGGAAATACGATACTGGATACGGCCGTCCGTGGGCGCCACGAGGCTGTTGTCCGCGATGTTCACCTCATACAGGCTGACGTCGTGGGTTGCCGCGGCTAAGGCACGGTCCGCCTCCCCTACCCTGTCGTTGGAAGCATTCAGTGTCGCGGTAGCGGCGTTGAGTGCCTGGCGACGCTGGTCCAATGTCTCGATGGTGGCATAGCCACGTTGGACCAGCGCGTTTGTCCGATCGAACTGCTGCTGGGCAAAGGTCACCTGCGTCTGCTGCTGCACGACGTTCGCGCGCGCTTCATCGAGGCTGTGCTGTGCCTGTTGCACGGTGGCATTGGCCTTTGCCAACGAGGCTTCGAGGTCGCGCGTATCCATCCGCGCCACCACCTGCCCGGCCGTGACGCTGTCGCCCTCATTGACGAGGAGTTGGGCGACGCGCCCGGCGAACTTGGTCTCTATGTCGATTTCCTCGGCCTCGACGCGGCCGTTGCTCGATACGATGCCGGCGGGCAGGCCCTGTTGATGCGTCCACCACCAATACGCACCACCGCCGGCTGCCGCCAGCACGCAGAGCGTGGCGAACGCGGTGATCTTCCAGAGCGATCGCTTGGAGGAAGCCGCGGGATGTTCCGTGACCTCGGGAAGCTTGCCCGGTGACGGCACCAGCGAGGTGCCGGCAGTGGACGGCGCTGAGGCGGGCTGCTCGACCGGGACGGTATCCCGCGCCGGTGAAGCCGGGTCTGGGGAGATTTCGTTGGTCACGTTTCCAATTTCCTTGCTGGAATTGACCCGAACGGAAGGCGCGATCACAGCAGCCGACAGCTCGGCGACACCCTCCTTGCTTAACCCCGGGCGCCCGCGCTTCCCTTGACTTTGATCAAGAATATCGGAGCGGCCCTTGGAAAACCGATTGCCGAGGCAGGGAGCCCGGCCTCGCTTGATCCACGTCAACGCCACTTGGGATCGTCGGAAAGATGATGCCGCAAGGTCGGCAACGCCGGCATGTCGGAGGCGGAAATGATTGAGATGATGGTTGATCAGGTGACCCAGGATCTGCGGATCCTCGGCCTGTTGGGCATGAGTGTCGTCATCGTCGGCATTGTTCTTCTCGTCATGCTCGTCCGCCATAAACGTCCGAAACACTGAGCCGTCTCCACGATCCCCGGTGCGCTCATGCCGTATGCAGTCATCGAAGACCTGCCGTCAGGCCTGCAGGCGAGGTTGCCCCGCCATGCACAGGAGATCTATCTCGCTGCCTTCAACGGGGCATGGGAGACCTATGGCCGCTATGAGCCTGACCGGCGCGAGGAAGCGGCGCATCGCGTGGCGTGGGCGGCCGTGAAGCACAAATACCGCAAGAGCGGCGACCGATGGATCTCGCTATGATGGACGGCAGCCCGGCTACGATCTCCCAAGACAGGCAGCCCGCTTCGCCGGCCGCAGGACGCGGAGCGAGGTCCGGCGCGGCCCCGTTCTGGACCCTCGACAACGAAGAAGCGCTGAGGCAGTGCGAAAGCCGCCTCTCCGGCCTGAGTTCCGCGGAAGCACGCGAAAAGCTGGACAGGTATGGCCCCAATCTCGCGGTCGTCAGCATCCATCGCAACCTCCTCATGAAGCTGGGCAAGCGCCTGGCCGACCCCTTGGTCGCGATCCTGCTGATAGCGGCTGCCATATCGGGGGCGACGGGGGATTGGCGAAGCTTCGTCGTCATCGTCGGCATCGTGCTGTTCTCGATCTTCCTCGACATTCTGCAGGAGCATAAGGCTGAGGTCGCCATCGAGGCCCTCCGGCGCTCCGTCGCGGTGACGGCGCTGGTCTATCGGGATCGTACGTCCGTGGAACTGGCAGTCCGCGATATCGTCCCCGGTGATGTCGTCGAGCTCCATGCCGGAGACCTCGTGCCGGCCGACGGCGTCCTTCTGGCCGGAAAGGGCGTATTGACCAACGAGGCCATTCTCACCGGGGAACCCTATTCGGTCGAAAAACGCCTCGGCCCGGCCCAGGGACAGGCCGCGGCCGATGCCTTCAACGCGCTATTCAGCGGCACCACGCTGGTCGGTGGCGAAGCGACCATGCTGGTGATGGCAACCGGCGCATCGACCCGGTTCGGCGCCATCGCCGCCTCGCTGCAGGCGCGCCAGCCTCCCACCGCGTTCGAACGCGGCGTCCACGGCCTCGGCATGCTGATCCTGCGCCTGACCGGCTTCCTCGTCCTCTTCGTGTTGCTGAGCCAATTGTTCCGGCACAGCCTCTCGCTCGAGAGCTTCATGTTCGCCGTCGCGCTGGCGGTCGGCCTGACGCCCGAACTGCTGCCCATGGTGATGACCGTGACGCTCGCGCGGGGGGCGGTGCGCATGGCGAAGCAGAAGGTCGTGGTCAAGCGTCTCTCCGCCATCCACGATCTCGGCGCCATGGACGTGCTGTGCACCGACAAGACCGGTACGTTGACCGAGGCCAGGATCAGTCACGTGAACAGCTTCGGCGTGGATGGCCAGGACAACCCGCGCGTGAGTGACCTGATACGGGTGAATTGCCACTATGTCGGCGGCACGAAGAGCAATCTGGACGAGGCCGTCAATGCGGAACCTTCGGACGCGCCGGCGGCGTGGCGCTACCTCGACGACCTGCCCTTCGACTTCGAACGACGGCGGTCTTCCGTTCTGGTTTCACAGGACGGCCGCGTGGAACTTGTCACCAAGGGAGCGCCCGAAGCCGTACTCGCCTTATGTTCACAGGCGGAGACACCGGATGGCCAGGTGATTGCGCTAGATCAAGGCTTGCGCGGGCAAATAGCCCGTCTGCTCGACAAGAAAGGGCGCGAGGGTTTTCGTCTCCTCGGCGTCGCCCGTCGTCCGATGCCGGCGGATTGCTGCAAGGCCGCGCTCGACCATGAGAAGGATCTCATCTTCGTCGGCTGCGCCGTGTTCGTGGATCCGCCGAAGGCCAGCGCGGCGCTGGCCATTGCCAGCCTGGTCGAAGCCGGGGTGGGAGTGAAGATCATCTCCGGAGACGCAGCGCCGGTCGTGCTTCACCTCATCGAGAGGCTCGGCCTGCCAGCAAGGGGGCTCCTCACCGGCGAGGAAATCGAGGAACTCGGCGAGGCAGCCCTGGTTGAGCGGGTCGCCGGAACCGACCTTTTCGTGCGCGTGTCGCCGGAACAGAAGAGCCGCATCGTGCGCGCCCTGCAACGGGGCGGCTATGTCGTCGGGTTCATGGGAGACGGCATCAACGATGCTCCGGCGATCCATGCCGCCGACGTGGGTCTTTCCGTGGAAGGAGGCACCGACGTCGCGAGGCAGGCGGCCGACATCATCTTGCTCGCCCAGGATCTCGGCGTCCTGGCCGAAGGCATCAAGGAGGGACGGCGAACCTACGCGAACATCATGAAGTATGTGCGCATGGGAACCAGCTCCAATTTCGGCAACATGCTTTCGATGGTCCTCGCCTCGCTGATATTGCCGTTCCTGCCGCTGGCGCCCCTGCAGATCCTGCTGAACAACCTCATCTACGATCTCTCCGAGATCGGCATTCCCTTCGACACGGCCGATCGCGACACCCTGGCAGCGCCCCAGACCTGGGACATGGCGGGGGTCCTGCGCTTCACCCTGATCATGGGGCCCCTCTCGTCGCTGTTCGACATCGCGACCTTCCTGATCCTCCACTGGGGCTTCGCAACCGACGTGGCGACTTTTCGTACCGCGTGGTTCGTCGAGTCCATCGCCACGCAGATCCTCGTCATCTTCGTGATCCGCACCGCCAAGCCGGTGTGGACGAGCCGGCCGCAGGCGATCCTGGCCGCGACCTCGCTCGGCGCCTTGGCGGGGGCCCTGCTGCTGTCCCTCTCCCCGATCGGCGCCATCGTCGATTTCGTGCCACTCCCCCTCCCTGTCCTGGGGGCAATAGCGGGCCTCGTCCTGCTCTATCTCGTCTCGGCGGAAGCACTGAAACGGCTGGCCATGCGGCCGCGCAAGGCACGAACCCTGTATGCCCGTTGAATTCCGCCGAACGGCGCGGCAGCCCATCCGTCGCAAACTTCCGGGGACGGATTGATTCATGTCAAGGTCGATCGGATCACGGTTCATCATTGTTATGAAAGGGAAATCCGTATCTGATCCTGCGGGTGGCCCGCAGCCTTCGGGAGCCTTATGCAGATGTCCGATCTCACCCCCGGCGTTCCCAATGCCACCGGCCAGGAGACGGTCATCCGCATCCGCGACCTCGTGGTGGGTTTCGGCAGCAAGACAATTCTCGACCATCTCGACCTCGAGGTTCGGCGCGGCGAGGTGCTCGGCCTGATCGGCGCCTCGGGTTCGGGCAAATCGGTCCTGATGCGAACGCTCGTCGGCCTGGTTCCCAAGCGCAATGGCAGCATCGAACTGCTCGGGCAGGATCTGGATGCCATCACGCCGGCCGCGCGCAGGACGCTCGGAACGCGTTGCGGCATCATGTTCCAGCATGGCGCCCTGTTCTCCTCCCTCACGGTGCGCGAGAACATCGAACTCCCGATGCGCGAGTTTCTCTCGCTGTCGGACCGACTTCTCTACGAACTTGCGATGTTCAAGCTCGAGGTCGTCGGCCTGAGCCCTGAAGCAGCGGACAAATATCCTTCCCAGCTGTCTGGCGGCATGGCCAAGCGCGCAGCCCTGGCGCGTTCGCTAGCGCTCGATCCCGAGATCGTATTCCTGGACGAACCGACATCAGGTCTCGACCCCATCGGCGCCGGCGATTTCGATGCCCTGATCGCCGCCCTGCAGAAGAGCCTGAGGCTTACGGTTTTCATGGTCACCCACGATCTCGACAGCCTGCGCACGATCTGCAGCCGCATCGTCGCGATCGACAAGGGAAAGGTGGCGGCGGATGGAACGCTCGACACGATGCTGACCTCGCAGAACCCCTGGGTGAAGTCCTACTTCGGCGGCGCGCGCGGCCAGATCGCCTTTCGCGTGTGACCTGCGGGCCAGGCTGACCGCTCGTCAGGGAACGAGTACCGCCGCGCCCTGGAAGCGCCCTGCCCTGAGATCGGCCAAGGCATCGTTTGCCCGCTCGAGCGGATAGACCGTCGTCGTCGTGCGTATACCGGCCCTGGGCGCGAGCGCGAGAAACTCCACGGCGTCCTCTCGCGTGAGGTTGGCTACCGAGACCACCTGACGTTCCTCCCACAGGATGCTGTAGGGGAATTGCGGGATGTCGCTCATGTGAATGCCGCCGCAAACCACCCGCCCGCCCTTGCGGACGGCACGAAGCGCGGCGGGCACGAGAGCCCCGACCGGCGCAAAGATGATTGCGGCGTCGAGAGGGGCGGGCGGCGCCTCCTCCGAACTGCCGACCCAACGGGACCCCAGGGAAAGCGCCAATTCCTGCGCCGGGCCGTCGCCCTCCCGCGTGAATGCATAGACGTCCCTGCCCTGCCATCTACAGACCTGTGCCAGGATATGAGCGGCCGCTCCGAAGCCGTAGAGACCGATCCTCCGGCCCTCGCCGGCCATTTTCAGGCAACGCCAGCCGATCAGCCCGGCGCACATCAGCGGCGCGGTGGCGACGGGATCCTCGCAGTGGGGCAACGCGAAAGCAAAGGAGGCATCGGCGATCACATGGGTAGCGAACCCGCCGTCGCGAGTGTAGCCGGTGAAGGACGGGGTATCGCAGAGGTTCTCGTGGCCGGAGCTACAATAGGCGCAATGCCCGCAGGTATGCCCGAGCCAGGGAATGCCCACCCTCGTGCCGGACGTAAGCGCCGATACCCCCTCGCCCACGATATCCACCCTGCCGACGATCTCATGCCCTGGAACGATGGGAACCTTCGGGTCGGGCAACTCGCCGTCGACGACATGCAGGTCCGTGCGGCAGACCGCGCAGGCTTCCACGCGAACCCGGATCTCGCCGGGACCAGGCAGCGGATCCGGCCTGACCTCGAGCCGCAGAGGCAATCCTATCCTGTCCAGCACCATTGCCTTCATCACATCACCCCACGCTCTTGACGCTTACCGTCCCGACGTCGCAACGAGCCTCGGTTGAGACTGCTCGACGGGCAAATCCTGCGATTCAGGGACTGCATTCCTGCGCAACGGCTCGAACTCGGCCGGCGTCAAGGTTTCCCGGTCGAGGAGGATGGCACTTCCCTTTTCGAGATCGTCGCGGCGCTGCATAAGGATCTCCCCCGCGCATTTGCCGGCATCCTCGATGAGCCGTCTTACGGCCAGATCGATCTCACGGCCGGTCATCTCCGCGGCATTGACAAGGTTGTCGCGCGGCAGGCCGAGAAAGCCCTGCGAAGGCGCCGCATAGGTCCGGTCTCCTACCACCTTGTCCATTCCGTATTTTGTGACCATCTCGAGCGCCAGTTCCGTAGCGCGCTGCAGATCGTCGGCGGCGCCCGTCGAAACGTCACCATCGAAGATCAGCCTTTCCGCCGCCCTTCCGCCCATCAGAACCGCAAGGCGGTTGGCAAGATCGCTCGCCGCGAGGAGGAAACGATCTTCCGTGGGACGCTGCATCGTATAGCCGAGGGCGCCGACGCCGCGCGGGACGATCGAGACCTTCTGGACGGGGTCGACGCCGGGCAGCGTGGCCGCCACCAGCGCGTGACCCATCTCGTGGTAGGCCACCCGCCTGCGCTCCTCCTTGCCGAGAACGCGGCTCTTCTTCTCGGCACCCGCCACCATGCGCTCGATCGCGACCGTGAAGTCCGAGAGGGCGACGGCATCGGCGTTGCGGCGGGTGGCGGCGATGGCCGCCTCATTGATCAGGTTGGCGATGTCCGCACCTGTAAACCCGATGGTCATGCCGGCCAGCAGCTCGAAATCGACATCCGGGCCCAGGGTTATCTTGCGCGCGTGCACTTTCAGAATGGCAAGTCTGCCGGCCTGGTCAGGCCGGTCGACCACGACCTGCCGATCGAAGCGGCCGGAACGCAGCAGCGCGGGATCCAGCACTTCGGGCCGGTTGGTCGCGGCCAGCAGGATGACGCCGGAGCTGGGATCGAAGCCGTCGAGTTCGGCAAGAAGCTGGTTGAGCGTCTGCTCCTTCTCCTCATATCCTCCGAAACCGCCGGAGGTCCGGCTGCGGCCGAGAGCGTCGAGTTCGTCGATGAAGATGATGCAGGGAGCAGCCTTGCGGGCCTGCTCGAAAAGATCACGCACGCGCGCGGCGCCGACCCCGACGAACATCTCCACGAACTCGGAACCCGAAATCGAGAAGAAGGCGACCCCGGCCTCGCCTGCCACCGCTCGCGCGATCAGCGTCTTGCCGGTGCCCGGAGGTCCCACCAGGAGCGTGCCCTTGGGCACCCTCGCCCCGAGCCTCCCGAACTTCTTCGGGTCCTTGAGGAAGGCCACGATCTCCTGGAGTTCGAACTTGGCTTCCTCCACGCCCGCAACATCGGCGAACGTCACCTTGGTATCGGTTTCGACATAGACCTTGGCATGCGATTTACCGATGGTCATCAGGCCGCCGAACCCCTGCCTGTCGGCCATGCCGCGAATGAGGAAGACCCAGATCAGGTAGAAGACGATTGCCGGCGCGAGCCACGACAGGATCGTGGCGAGGAAGCCGCCGCTCGACGTGCCGCTTACCGTCACGCCATGTGCGGCGAGTTTGTCGGCAAGCTGGGGGTCGACGCGGTCTGTCACGAACAGCGTATTTCCGCTCTGCAGCGGTTCCTTGAGAACGCCCTCGATGCGATCGGGACCGACCGAAACCTGAGTGACCTTGTTCTGCGTCACCAACTGGTCGAACTGGCTGAATGGAATGGTCTCGACCTGCCCGCGCTGCGCCAGAATCCATTGAAGCAACAATACGCCGACCAACGCGATGAGGACGTACCAGATAGTGATGTATTGCTTGCGGCTGGATGACTGCTTGGCCATTGGACGCCTCCTGTGCACCCGCTTGGGCCGAACCGACGGACCGAAGACCTGACGTCTCCTCCTCGATCGCTTCCGGCCCCGCTTCCCGTGCCTGTCCGATCTCGCCACGCTATCCCGCCAGGACCGCGTCGCTTTGATCTGACGCAATCGCAGGAACGTCACATCTGGTTAGCCTGCCCGAATATGGGAGGGCTTGCATGTCAAGAACGAGCGATTTCAGCGACGCACACAGCGATTTTCCGCGCCTGTGCTTCTACGGTGCAGCCCAGACCGTGACGGGCTCCTGCTTTGGCATCGAGACATCGAAGGCCAGAGTCCTCGTCGATTGCGGCCTGTTCCAGGGCTCCAAGACCGAAAAGGAACTGAACTACAGGCCGTTTCCCTTCGAGCCATCGGCCATCGACGCCGTCCTTCTGACCCACGCCCATATAGACCACAGCGGCCTGCTGCCGAAACTGGTGAAGGACGGCTTCGCCGGCTCGATCTTCACCACCAAGGCGACTGTGGACCTGTGCTCGGTGATGCTGCCGGATTCCGGACACATCCAGGAAATGGAGGTGCAGCAGCTGAACAGCCGCAACGCCAGGCGCGGCCTGCCCGCCGTCAACCCGATCTACGATGCCGACCAGGCAATCGCGACAATGACGCGCTTCCGCCCCGTCGAGTATATGAGCTGGATCGGGATCGCCGAAGGCGTGCGTGCGCGATTTTGGAATGCCGGGCATCTGCTCGGCTCCGCCTCGATCGAAATGGAGATCGAAAGAAAGGATGAAAAGCCTCTGAGTCTTCTATTCTCCGGCGACATAGGCCCCGGTCAGAAGCTGCTGCAGACGGATCCGGAGGCTCCGACGGAACTTGACTATGTGATCTGCGAATCCACCTATGGCGACACCGACCGGCCGCAGGCTTCCGCCGAGAGTCGACGCCGCGCCCTCCGCGCCGAGGTCAAGGCGGCCGCCAAGTCCGACGGCGCGCTGCTCATCCCGTCCTTCGCGGTCGAGCGCACGCAGGAGCTTCTTGTCGATCTCGTCCACCTGATGAATGCGCACGAAATCCCAAAGGTGCCGATTTTCATCGACTCGCCTTTGGCAACCCGCGCCAGCGCCGTGTTCGCCAAGCATGCGCATGACTTCCCCAATGGTGAAGCCCTCCGGGATGCCCTCGACGCACACAACGTGCACTTCACCGAGACCGTCGAGCAGAGCAAGGCGATCAGCCGGATTCACGGCTTCTTCATCGTCATATCGGCGAGTGGCATGTGCGAGGCTGGCCGCATACGCCACCACCTGCGTGACTGGCTATGGCGGGACGAGGCGACCATCCTTCTCGTCGGATTCCAGGCGCAGGGCACGCTCGGGCGTCTGTTGCTGGACGGCGCCTCCCGGGTGCGACTGATGGGCGAGGAAGTGCAGGTTCGGGCCAGCATCCGCTCGATCGATCTCTATTCCGGCCACGCCGACGTGGAGGAACTGGTCTCGTGGCTGTCCGAGCGCCAGCCGATAGGGGGAGCCGTCTTCCTCACCCATGGCGAGCGAGAAGCCATCGACGCACTGAAGGCACGCCTCGCCGCCAGCCTCCCGGGAACGCCGGTTGTCGTACCTGCCATCGATGAGGCATTTGCCGTCACCGGCGGCATCCCAAAGCTGTTGGCCCGGGAACGGCCCGCTCGCATCGAACCGGAGGCTGCCGGCCGCATGGACTGGAACAACGACCTATCGCGGTTGCTGCTCGACATCAGCGATGCGACGGCACGAGCCGCCGATGAAAAGAGCCGCAAGGTCATCATCCGCCGCTTGCGCCGGGCTCTTGCGGACACAGATCCCGTCACTTGAGCAAGATCAAGACCGAACGCGGGCGCCAGGCTACATTCAACGGAGGATCGGGAAGCGATCCGCAGACTGAGCAATATTGGGGATGGACACCATGTCTTATGCGAGCGTGCTGGTTTATGCAGAGGACAACGCGGAAAGCGATCAGCGGGTGCGCCTGGCAAGCATGCTGGCGTCGCGCTTCGACGCACGGCTGGTCGGCATCACCGGTGCCCTGATCGGCACGCTGATGCCTGATCCTGGAGAGCTGCCCTCCGTCAATGCCGCGCTGATGAACAAGGAAGCAGCAGAAGCGGAGTCCCGCATCAGAGACGTCGAGCAACGCTTCCGCAACGCCGCGCCCCTCGGAAAAGAGGCGGTCGAATGGGAGGGCAGCGTACAATTCCCCGGCGACGCGGTCTTCCATAGGTCCGCGACCGCCGATCTCATAGTGGTGGGCAGGCACAACAATGCCGTGCCCAACCTCCTCTACTCTGCTCTCGATCCTGCCGATGTCGTCATGCGCTGCGGCAGGCCCGTGCTGATCGTGCCGCCCGAAACATCGAGCCTGTCGGCCGATCGGATCGTCGTGGCCTGGAGCAACACGCGGGAGGCGCGGCGGGCGGTCCTCGATGCACTGCCTCTGCTGCGGCTGGCTTCCCAGGTCAGCGTGACCGAGGTAGCCTCCCGTGACGGCAGGGCCGCGGCCCTGAAACGCGTCGGTGACGTCGCCGAGTTCCTGCTGCTGCACGATGTCGAGGCCAAGCCCCACGTACTGGACGAGGACGGCATCGATACGGCTGAACGGCTGGTCCTCCATGCAGAGCATGAAAATGCCGATCTCATCGTCGCGGGTGGCTACGGCCATGCCCGGGCCAGGGAATGGGTGTTCGGCGGAGTGACCCGCAGCCTGATGCGCCACTGCCCCAAATGCTGCCTGATCAGCCACTGACACGGCAGGCCGATCTCGACCCAAGAGAACGACGAAGCGCTGGGGACCTGGAACCGGCGAGCGATCGCCAGGGTCCGCGCGACCGGAGCCGGCACTCCCGTAACGCGCCCGCTGGGGAGACTACAGTAGGCACCAACCCCGGAAAAACGCCGGAGTTTGAGGGAAATCAAGGTCGTCAGACCCTCCTCGTGCTTACATGAAGACGTCAACGACGCCAGGATCGGCGCATGCAACATGGAGGTTGGAAATGACTGAGAAATCTTCCGTTCCCGCCACCCGCACGGGTGCTTTCGGCTTTCCCGGGAATGCGTTTCTTTCCCTGCAGCAAGAGATAGACCGCCTGTTCGACGACTTCGGCCGGGGCCTCCCGGGGCTCGCCTCGTTCAACCGGAACGGCCCATCCGTCAACTCCGACCTGGTGCCGCGCATGGACATTGCGGAGACCGACCAGGCCATCGAGCTCACGGCGGAACTTCCCGGCATGCAGGAGAGGGATGTCGAGGTTACCTTGAAGGACAACGTCCTTACCATCCGCGGCGAGAAGAAGGCCGAGCGGGACGAGAAGAAGAAGGACTACCATCTCGTGGAGCGTCGCTATGGCTCCTTCTCGCGCCGGATGGAACTGCCGGCCGGCATCGATGCGGCAAATGTCGAGGCGAAGTTCGCCAATGGCGTGCTGACCGTCACCGTTCCCAAGGTCGCTCCCAGCGTCGCCAAGAAGATCGAGGTGAAGAACGCCGCTTGAAAGGGCTGGACGCGACTCATCGAGCCGCGCCGGCCAGACGGGTCGTTTCGACAGGAGAGACTGGGATGAATGACAAGGTACTTCGGCAATCCATCATCGACGCCCTCGATTTTGATCCTCGCGTTCACGCCGCCAATGTCGGCGTGGCGGTGGAGAACGGCATCGCCACGCTCACCGGCCATGTCGGCAGCTATGCCGAGAAGACGACGGTGGAAGAGATCGTGCATCGGATAAAGGGTATCCGCGCCATCGCGCTTGAGATCGACGTTCGCTACCCGAGCGACAAGAAGACGGACGACGACCAGATCGCCGGCCGTGCAATTGCCGTGATCGCCTGGGATGCGATGGTTCCCGAGGGCGTGGTCGAGGTGAAGGTTGAGAAGGGATGGGTGAGCCTCTCAGGCATGGTTCCTTGGCATTTCCAGCGCCAGGCTGCAGAGACCGCCGTCCGCAAGCTTCACGGCGTGGTGGGCGTGATCAATCGCATTGAAGTCAAGCCGCGCGTGAAGGCGACCGACGTCAAGGCAAAGATCCTCGCGGCTCTGAAGCGCGATGCGGAATTCGAGGCCGACGGCATCCACGTCGATGTGCTCGGTGACAAGGTGATCCTCGACGGCAAGATCAAGGCTTGGCACGAGCGCACGGTTGCCGAGCGTGCGGCTTGGTCTGCCCCCGGCGTTGCCAGCGTGGAGGACAACCTCAAGGTCGCGTGAAGATTGGACGGAGGGTTGTATGATCGCGGCGCCGGTAGCCGTTTCGGATCCGGCGCCGCCATTCGTTCGCCCTCAGTTGCTGAGGAACAGGCAGACCGGGCTCCTCTTCAGCATGGCATGGGTATCACCGCCGAAGGTCCAGTCATGCAGGCGCGCGTGCGACTGCCCGCCCATCACGATCAGGCCAGCCCGCTTCCGGCTCGCGACGGCGAGCAGTTGATCCGCCAGGGAACGTTCGTCAACGCTCTCGACCATCGCCTCGGCCTTGATGCCGTGGCGTCCGAGGAACATGGTGACGTCGCTGACCTGAGACTGGGCCTTTTCCCGAAGCATCTCGGAAGCGACGTCGACCACGCAGACTTCCCTTGCCATCGCGAGCAAGGGCAATGCGTCGAAAACGGCGCGTCGAGCTTCCCGACAATCCTTCCAGGCTATGACGGCATTGGTGCCCAGGGGCGATATGATCGCAGAAGGCGGTACCATGAGAATGGGACGCCCGGCCTCGCGGAGGATCTCGGCGGGGTCGGCCCGGTGATGCGGGGATAGCTCCCACATTTTCTGCCCGACGATAATGAGATCGGCCGCCCGCGCTTCATGCACGAGGAAATGGCCAGGATTGTCCAGCGAACTTCGCCATTCCCATCGACACGCACGCTGTGAGACGACTTCACGGAAACAACGCTCCGCATATCTCAGATCCGATTCCGCCCCCTCCTGCTGCGGCAGGGCGCTCGACCCGCTCAGCGGCGTGAAGCGGGTGGGAGCCAGAACCGGCATCAGGGGAACACTGGCGGACACGCCGATGACTGTCGCACCGTGGACACCGGCGATGTCGCAGGCAAGGCCGATACGGGCAGCGGCATGACTGCTGGCGTCTACATACACCATGACGGCTGCATAAGTCATTTTCGCCCCCTCTCGCGCCCCTGAAAATACCGATACACCAACATGGCAGGCCGCCCATTGCATTGATCGCGATCAACAGAACGTGAGCGCAAGCGTGTCAGCCGCCCTCTCGGCGGCCAAAAGCGCCCTGAAACCGGCTCGACGCCCCGGATGAACTCGTTCATGCCCCTCGACAAGTGACTCCTTGAGACAGATCAATATTCCCTTTCGCAGTTGCAGCAAGAGTGACGATCGCGAAGGGAGCGATCGCCGCCTCCTTGCCGGCCGGTCGAAAGGCCCTGCCCTGGACGGGAAGTGGACATGCATGGCGCATCGAAGATGACAGGCGTGGTGACGGCGATCCGCGGCGCCGTGATCGACGCGAGCTTTACTGCCGGCAGCCTGCCTCCGGTCGGGGACGCGCTGTCGGTCGAAACCGGGGAGACGACCGTGATCGCCGAGGTGCAGGCTCACCTGGATCCCGCCACTGTGCGCGCTGTCGCCTTGCAGCCGACGGCGGGCCTGAGCCGAGGGATGTCCGTCAACGCCATGGGCGGACCGCTCGCCGTGCCGGTGGGCGATGCCATGCTCGGGCGCCTCGTCGATGTAACCGGACAGTTGGGCGACAAGGGACCCGCACTCCCGGAGGATACGCCGCGCCGGCCCATCCACCGGCCACCGCCGGCATTGGCCCGTCAATCCGGCGCGACCGAGATCTTCGCCACGGGCATCAAGGTCCTCGACCTCCTGGCGCCGCTGGCACAGGGCGGCAAGGCGGCGATGTTCGGCGGCGCGGGAGTCGGCAAGACCGTGCTCGTTATGGAACTCATCCATGCGATGGTGGCGAGCTACCAAGGTATTTCCGTCTTCGCGGGCGTCGGCGAACGCTCGCGCGAAGGCCACGAAATGCTCCTCGACATGAGGGGTTCCGGGGTGCTCGATCGCACCGTCCTGGTTTATGGCCAGATGAACGAGCCGCCCGGCGCGCGCTGGCGCGTGCCGATGACGGCGCTCACCATCGCCGAGTATTTTCGCGACGAGCAGCATCGCAACGTCCTGTTGCTGATGGACAACGTCTTTCGCTTCGTCCAGGCGGGCGCAGAGGTTTCCGGTCTTCTGGGCCGTTTGCCGTCCCGCGTCGGCTACCAGCCCACTCTGGCCAGCGAAGTCGCCGCCTTGCAGGAGCGCATCGCGTCGGTCGGCGATGCGGCGGTGACGGCGATCGAGGCCGTCTACGTGCCGGCCGACGACTTCACCGATCCAGCCGTCACGGCGATCGCTGCCCATGTCGACTCCATGGTCGTGCTCTCGCGTGCCATGGCGGCCGAGGGCATGTATCCAGCCGTAGACCCGATCGCCTCCTCGTCCATCCTGCTCGATCCCCTGGTGATCGGGCAGGAACATGCCGATGTCGCCATGGAAGTCCGCCGCGTCATCGAGCACTATCGCGAGCTGCAGGACGTCATTTCTCTGCTGGGCATCGAGGAACTGGGTGCCGATGACCGACGCCTCGTGGAACGAGCCCGCCGGCTGCAACGCTTCCTGACGCAGCCCTTCGTGGTCACGGAGGCCTTCACCGGCGTGGAAGGCCGGTCGGTACCCGTCGCCGACACGATTGCCGGCTGCAAGGCGATACTCGCCGGGGAGTGCGACGGCTGGCAGGAGTCCTCCCTCTACATGGTCGGCACGCTGGAGGAAGCACGCAACAAGGAGCAATCCCTCCGCAAGACGGGAGGCGAGCCATGAGCGGGCGCCTGCATCTGACGATCGCGACCCCCGCCGTGGTGCTGGTGGATGCGAACGACGTGCTCTCCGTGCGCGCCGAGGACGAGAGCGGCTCCTTCGGCATCCTGCCCGGCCACGCGGACCTGCTGACGGTGCTGCCTGCGTCGGTACTGCGCTGGCGCGACGGGAATGGCGCGCAACATTATTGCGCGCTGCAGGGCGGTGTCTTCTCGGTCCGGGGAGGTCTCACGGTGGCGGTCGCCTGCCGGCAGGGAGTGATCGGAGGGGACCTTGCAGGTCTGGAGGCCGATGTGGCCGCCTTCCGAGGCGTAGAACTCGAGGCGGTGCGTGGTTCGCGGGTCGAGGAAACACGACTGCATGCCAGGGCGGTGCGCCAGCTCATGCACCTGCTGAGACCGGGGCCTGGCGGGACCATCGATCTGCATATGGACGGAAACGGTCGATGAACGCCCCCGATCCCAAGGAACCCGAGGACCGCCTGGCCGAAGCCGCCCGCCAGGCGCGCGCACGCAAGGAGGCCGGGGAAAGCCATCCCGAACCCTCGCTCGGCGCACGGCTCGGTCAGATCGGGATTCTGGGCTGGACGATCGTCGTCCCGGCGCTAGCCGGCCTGTTCGCGGGACGCTGGCTCGACCGGCAGTTCGCGTCGGGAGTGTTCTTCTCGGCCCCTCTTCTGATGCTGGGCGCAGCCCTGGGATTTTGGTCCGCCTGGAAATGGATGCACCGCTCATGAACATCGCCTCCTCCCTCACCCACGCCGCCGGCGCTGCATTCTCGCAGTCGGGATTGCTGCTCCTTGCAGCCTGCCTGGTGGGCCTGGCGACCGGGTTGGTCCATTTCGCGGCGCTGCGCTGGAATGCCGGCCTCTATGTGAAGGGTGGCGCCGCTCGCGCGGCAATCATCCAGATCGCGCGCTTCGCCCTGCTGGTGACGGTGCTGGTCGTTCTCGCGAAGCTCGGCGCCGGACCGCTTCTCGCCGGGGCGCTCGGTATCTTTTCAGCGCGCCATATTGTCCTGCGGCGGGAAAGAGCCGCGTCATGAATGCCTCTCCCCTGGTGCTGGAACCCCTCTTTTCCATCGGGCCCGTACCGATCACGGCGCCTGTACTCGTGACCTGGGCAATCATGTCGTTTCTGGTGGGCGGAGCCGCCTGGGCATCCCGGCGTCTTGCCCTGCAGCCATCGAGGCTTCAGGCCTTGCTCGAACTCGTGGTGGAAGCCATTGACGACCAGGTGCGCGGCACGATGCAGGTGGAGCCGGCCCCCTATCGCCCGCTCATCGGCACGATCTTCCTGTTCATCCTCGTTGCCAACTGGTCCTCGCTCGTCCCCGGAATCGAACCGCCGACTGCCCATCTGGAGACCGATGCGGCGCTGGCCCTCATCGTTTTCTGCGCCACGGTTGCCTTCGGGATCTCATCACGGGGGATGGGCGGCTATCTCAGGACCTTCGCCGAACCGAGCTGGGTGATGATCCCGCTCAATCTGGTGGAGCAGGTCACGCGGACCTTCTCCCTCGTGGTGCGCCTTTTCGGCAATGTGATGAGCGGCGTCTTCGTCATCGGCATCGTGCTCTCGCTCGCCGGCCTGCTCGTCCCAATTCCGCTGATGGCGCTCGATCTGCTCACGGGCGCCGTGCAGGCCTACATCTTCGCGGTCCTCGCCACCGTCTTCATCGGTGCGGCGGTTGGGGAGCGCCAGCCGGACGCACCGTCCGCGCCCTCCCCACCCCATCCTGGACAAGGAAAGAAGCCATGAATCCCATTGAGATCGTCAGCATTCTCGCGGCCGCAATCGCCGTATCCTTCGGGGCCATCGGCCCGGCACTCGCCGAAGGCCGTGCCGTGGCGGCAGCGATGGACGCCATCGCGCGCCAGCCTGAGGCAGCCGGCACGCTGTCGCGCACGCTTTTCGTCGGTCTCGCCATGATCGAGACGATGGCCATTTATTGCCTGGTGATCGCGCTGCTGGTGCTGTTCGCCAATCCCTTCGTGAAATAGGCCGGCCATGCGCATCGACTGGTGGACACTGGGCCTCCAGGCCGTCAACGTTCTAGTCCTGCTCTGGCTCCTGCAACGCTTCCTCTTCCGCCCCGTGGCGGCCATCGTCGCCGAGCGCCAAGCCAGCGCGGCAAGGTTCCTCGACGATGCCCAGACGGCGCGCCAGCAGGCTCTGGTCGAGGGCGACGCAGCACGGCGGGAGGCGGCGCAAATCGCGGATGGACGCGCGGAGGCAATCAAGGCTGCCCTCGCCGAAGCGGAAGCACAGAAGGCGGCGCTCCTCTCATCGGCACGAGCCGAAGTGGAACGGCTGCGTGCCGAGGCCGAGGCCGGGATCGCGCGGCTTCGGCAGGAAGAAGCGGCCGCAGCCGACGAACGGGCCAGCCGTCTGGCGGTCGACATCGCCGCCCGGCTCCTCGAATGCCTGCCGGACTCGGCACGGGTGACAGGCTTCGTCGACGGCTTGGTCTCGGCCCTCGCCGATCTGCCGGCGTCCACCCTGGCGCAACTCGGAGCCAATGGATCGCCCGTGCGCCTCAAGGCGCCGCGCTCCCTCTCGCCGGAAGAGATGGCCTCCTGCAGCACCGCCCTCGGCAAGGTTCTCGGGCGTCCGGTCGATGTCGAGGTGGCGGTCGATCCCGGTCTCATTGCCGGTCTCGAAATCGAGGCGGCGCATGTGGCTGTGGGCAACAGCCTGCGCGCCCATCTCAATCGCATTGCACGGGAGTTGGCCCGCCATGACTGACGATGCCCCTCCTCCAGTGGGCGAGGACTGGCTCGCCCGTAGCCGCGAGAAGCTCGCCCGAGTCGACCTGGCTCCCAGCGCCGAGGCGATAGGCCGGGTGGAACAGATCGCCGACGGCCTCGCGCGCATATCGGGCCTGCCGGAAGTGAGGCTGAACGAACTCCTGCAGTTCGAAGGGGGCCGGAACGGCTTTGCGCTCACGCTCGACGCAGATTCGATAGGCGTGGTGTTGCTCGACGAAGGCGATGCCATCGAGGCCGGGTCGCGGGTGACGGGCACCGGGGAAGTGGTACGCGTGCCTGTCGGCTCCGGCCTCCTCGGACGTATCGTCGACCCGCTCGGCCGTCCCCTCGACCAGGGCGACACGGTTGTGCCTGAAGACCATCTCCCCATCGAGAGGCCGGCGCCTGCCATCATCGATCGCGACCTTGTGGCCGAACCGGTCGAGACGGGCGTACTCGTCGTGGATGCCCTGTTCACGCTGGGGCGGGGCCAGCGCGAACTGATCATCGGCGACCGCGCCACCGGGAAGACCGCCCTGGCGTTGGATGCAATGATCGCCCAGAAACACTCCGACCTGATCTGCGTCTATGTCGCCGTCGGCCAGCGGACAACCGCGGTGGCGCGGGTGATCGACGCGGTGCGACGATATGGTGCGCCCGAACGCTGCATCTTCGTCGTCGCTCCCTCTTCAGCCCCGCCCGGCCTGCAATGGATCGCGCCCTTCGCCGGCTTCACCATGGCCGAATATTTCCGCGACCGCGGCGGCCACGTGTTGGTGGTGGTTGACGACCTCACCCGCCATGCCGCCACCCACCGCGAACTGTCGCTGCTGGCGCGCGAACCGCCTGGCCGCGAGGCCTATCCAGGCGATATCTTCTACCTTCATGCTCGCCTGCTCGAACGGGCGGCACGGCTCTCGACCGACCTCGGTGGCGGATCGCTGACCGCCCTGCCCATCGCCGAAACGGATGCCGGCAACCTCTCCGCCTATATTCCGACCAACCTGATCTCCATCACCGATGGCCAGATCGTGCTGGACTCGCGCCTGTTCGCCGCCAACCAGCGCCCGGCCGTCGACGTTGGCCTGAGCGTCAGCCGTGTGGGCGGCAAGGCCCAGAAACCCGCACTGAGGCAGGTATCCGGGCGCATTCGCCTCGACTATTCGCAATTCCTCGAACTGGAGATGTTCACCCGTTTCGGCGGTATCTCCGATGCGCGCGTGAAGGACCGCATCACCCGCGGAGAACGCATCCGCGCCTTACTTTGCCAGCGTCGCTTCGGCACGCTGCGTCCCGCCGACCAGGTCGCCTTGCTTGCAGCCCTTTCGGAGGGGGTCTTCGATACGATGCCTTCCGGAACGCTTGGCTCCCTGCAAACGCATATCGCAGCGTGGCTCGACGGTGATCAGCCCGAGACAGTCGCCGCCCTGGCGCAGGGAAGCCCCCTCGACGAAACGATGCGGACGAGACTGGTCGCCAGCGTGCGTGCCCTTGCCACATCGCTGTCCGCCCCGCAGGAGATTTCGGCATGACGGGACGCCTGAGCGATGTGGAGTCTCGCATCGGGACGGTACATCAACTGTCGGCGGTGGTCACCGCCATGCGTGGCATAGCCGCCGCCCGCTCACGTGAAGCCCGGGAACACCTGGCCGGCATCCGTGCCTATACCCAGACAATCGCGGCGGCTATCGGCACGGCTCTCGCGCTCCTGCCGGAAACGAACACGCCGCAGAGGGGTAAGACTCTGGTCGCACGAGAAGGAACGCTCGTGCTTGCGCTTTGTGCGGGACAGGGCTTTGCCGGTAATTTCAGCGAACGCGTGCTCGATGCGGCCGCGCCCCTTTTCCAAGCCGGCGAGGTGAACCTGGCCGAGGTGGACCTGGCCTTGATAGGAGACAGGGGCCTGGCGGCCGCCGACGAGAAGGGCCTGCCGGTAGGCTGGTTTGCCCCCATGGCATCACATGCGGACGAGGCGGCGACGCTCGCCAGCAGCGTCGTCGAGATGCTTTATCGGCGCCTTGAGGCAGGCACTGTCGATCGGGTCATTCTCATTCACGCAATACCCGACCCGGCTACCGTAAGAATTCAGAGCAAGGCACTGCTGCCATTTGATTTTTCATCGTTCACGGGCGGCAGGTCCGCAATGCCCCCCTTGACGACCCTGCCTCCCCGCCGACTGTTGGAGCGTCTCGCCGAGGAATATGTATTCGCCGAGATCCACGAGGCGATCACGCTCTCCTTCGCAGCGGAAAACGAAGCGCGCATGCGGGCGATGGTGGCGGCCCGGGCCAATGTGGCGAGCACACTCGATGACCTCGTAGGCCTGGCCAGACGCCTGCGACAGGACGAGATTACCGATGAGATCGTCGAACTCGCCGCCGGCACGGCAGCGAGCCAGACGGCGTAAAACTGAGTGTACGGTGAAGGGAATCCCGCAGCCCTATGTGATCCGGTTGTGGTCCAGCATCCCCTTCTGGGCTTCGGCCCACCGGGGATGAGAGCTTCTCCCCGGAGGGCTCGTCGCATCATGACTTGACCTGAATTCATGAGGCTGCAGGCATATCGATCTGCGCGCGCAGACGACGGCCGCTCAAGCTACCGAATGTTCAGTCATCGACGAAGATATGGCTCGTGTGGCCATCGAGATCCTTGCCCCACCAGATGCCCTTCTTTTCGTCGTAGCCATGTCCGCCTTCGAATGCGGCTGCGCATTCGGACGCGTGCCTGACGGCCTCCTCGCGTGTTGCGAAGGAAACGGTCGAAACACAGCGCTCCCTGCTTTCAAGGTCTATCTCGACGATTCGGAAGGGCAAGAAACTCTCCGTTCAGGCGTGCATGGATCGATATCGGCGTCAGCGACGGCGTGCGCGGCTCGCGCGTACCTTGACCGGCACTGGTTGGCGATGCGCCGCAGTCATGCATGCCAAGGCCTGCAAAGTCAGGAAGAGAGGCACTGCAAACAAGGCTGCCGTCACAATTGCATAGGTCATTCCAGTTCCTCCGGCACAACCGCCCGGGCGTATTTCCCGCCTGCGGGTTCAGGTGGATCACCAACGGGGGACAGTAGGCCACGGTGCCGGCCCGGCATCTTTGAGCTGGGTCAAGGAAGTGAAGAAAGTCATGGGGGAATGAAGGCGATCCACCGCCTTCGTGGGCAAAATCTGGGACATTTCGGCTGAGCGACGAGACGCTAGCGGTTGCCTCGAAGGGACTGGAAATAGGCGATGATGGCGTCGATCTGGTAGTCAACCAATTGGGGATTTGGCATTGCCTCTCCCGGTCCCACCTTGGAATGGTCCGATGTCAGCATCTGCCGCAGGACCGCTTCGGGAAGCGCCGATCGCCGGGCGCGGGCCTGCAGATCCTGAGCAGGCGGATCTAGGATGGGAATATTGGCGGGATCCGACGCCACCACGTGGCAGGCTCCGCAGATCATGAGGGCGAGGCGGCGGCCATTGGCGACCTGATCCTCCGGCGCCTGCTGAGATCGCGGGGCTGACAGCGGAGCAAGCAGCATGGCCGACGTGAGAATAGCCGCTGTCCAGGCACGCATCGCTCGCTCCTCCTAAATATCACCTCGCCTCCGGGGCGAACCTCAATTGGGAAGAGATGTCGCCAACCGCCTTGATCTGTCTCAAGTCGCCTTAAGTATCTTCGTTGACACAGGCGGAACCTGTGTTTCAGCATGCAGTCGGCATGCCGGGACACCGGCTCCGTTGATGCGGATCAAGGCTGCCGTCTTTCTGGTTCCTAGTCTGCCAGCGAAACATTCCGGCGTTCTCGCCTGCGATGCGCCACGACACAGGAGGGTTCCTTGCCAGAGCATATGTGTGATATTTGCGGCGTACGTCCGGCCACCATCCGCGTTGCGGTCGTCCAGAACGGACATGAGAAGCAACTCGACGTCTGCGACTACCACTACAGCCAGCTCACGCGGCATCAATCGGCGCTCTCTCCGCTGGAGGCCCTGTTCCGGGGCGGCCTGCTCGACAATTTCTTCGGCGACGGACAGGAGTCCAGTCCCAATCCCCTCGGAGGGCGCCGCCGCCCGCTCGCTCCCGGCCGGGAAGGCCTGGGTCTCGAGCGGCATTTCAGCGAGCAGGCCAAGGAGATCCTCCAACGGGCGGCCGAGCGCGCCGTGCAGTTCGGCAAACGCGAGGTCGACACCGAGCACCTTCTCTATGAGTTGCCCGAGAGCGACATCGTGCAGGCCATCCTCAAGCAATTCAAGATCTCCGTGGACGAACTGCGCGGCCAGATCGACGCCAACGCCACGAAGGGTGACGCAAAGGAATCGCCGGAGGGAGGCCGCATCGGGGTCTCGCCGCGTGTGAAAAGTGCGCTGGACCGTGCCTTCATCGCCTCGCGGGAGTTCGGCCACTCCTATGTGGGGCCTGAGCATATCCTGCTGGGCCTATCGGAGGTTCAGGACAGTTTTGCCGGCGACCTGCTCGCCAAATACGGCCTCACGCCGCAAGCCCTGCGCCAGCAGGCCGTGAAGATCGTCGGCAAGGGATCGGAGGCTGGACACGTCGCCACGCCGTCCAACACGCCGCAGCTCGACAAATACAGCCGCGACCTCACCAAGCTGGCGCGCGACGGCAAACTCGATCCGGTGATCGGCCGTTCCAAGGAGGTCGAGACCACGATCGAGGTGCTGGCCCGGCGCAAGAAGAACAATCCGGTGCTGATCGGCGAGCCGGGCGTGGGCAAGACGGCGATCGTGGAAGGCCTCGCCCAGCGCATCGTCAACGGCGAGATCCCGGAGGTGCTGCGAGACAAGCGGCTTGTCGAGCTGAACGTGAATTCGCTGGTCGCCGGCTCCAAGTTTCGAGGCGAGTTCGAGGAGCGCGTCAAGCAGGTGATGGACGAGATCGCCGCCCACCGCGACGAACTCGTGCTGTTCATCGACGAGGTGCATACCATCGTCGGCGCCGGCCAGGGTGGCGGCGAAGGCGGGCTGGACGTCGCCAACACCTTCAAGCCGGCCATGGCGCGCGGCGAAATGAACCTGATCGGCGCGACCACGCTGAGCGAGTACCAGAAATATATCGAGAAGGATGCCGCCCTGGAGCGGCGCTTCCAGCCCGTCATGGTGGCGGAGCCGAGCATAGAGCAGACCGTCAACATCCTGCGTGGCCTGCGCGACCGGCTCGAGGCGCATCACAAGGTGACGATCCAGGACCAGGCGCTGGTGGCGGCGGCCGAACTGTCCGACCGCTACATCACCGGCCGCTTCATGCCTGACAAGGCGATCGACCTCATCGACCAGGCAGCGGCGCGCGTTCACCTCTCCACGACCTCCCGCCCCGCAGAGATTCAAGAACTGGAGGCTGAGATAGCCCAGCTCAAGCGCGAGCAGACCTACGCCGCCTCGCGCAAGCAGTTCGACCGCGCCAAGGCATTCGAGGATGAGATCGCCGGCAAGAACAAGACCCTCGCCGACGCGTCCGAAGCCTGGAAGAAGAAGATCGGCTCGACCACCGCCGAGGTGACGATCGAGAATATCGCCGAGATCGTCTCGAAGCTGACGGGCATTCCCGTGACCGAACTCACGGAGGAGGAAAAGGACAAGCTCCTCAAGATGGAGGAGCGGCTGCACCAGCGCGTCATCGGCCAGGAGGAAGCTATCCGAGCCGTGAGTGATGCCGTGCGGCTCGCCCGTGCCGGATTGCTGCCCGGCCACAGGCCTATCGCCACCTTCCTCTTCCTGGGGCCGACGGGCGTCGGCAAGACCGAGCTCGCCAAGGCGCTCGCCGAGGTCGTGTTCGGCGACGAGGACGCAATCCTGCGTATCGACATGAGCGAATATATGGAGCGCCACGCCGTCGCCCGGCTGATCGGCGCGCCACCCGGCTATGTCGGCTATGAGGAAGGCGGCCAGCTTACCGAGCGCGTCCGCCGGAGGCCCTACAGCGTGGTGCTGTTCGATGAGATCGAGAAGGCTCATGCCGATGTCTACAATGTCCTCCTCCAGGTCTTCGACGACGGACGGCTGACCGATGGCAAGGGTCGGGTCGTCGACTTTTCAAACACGCTGATCATCGCGACCAGCAACCTGGCGTCCAATGTCATCATGGGTGGCGCGCACAAGCCCGGCTTCCGCCCGGCAGCTCAGACCGAGAACGTCAAGGACGACGTCATGAGCGTATTGCGCAGCCATTTTCGCCCCGAGTTTCTCAACCGCATCGACGAAATCATCATTTTCCAGTCGCTCGATGCCGCCCAGATCAAGACGATCGTCCGCCTCCAGCTCGACAAGGTGAAGAAGACGGCCCAAGGCCAGGATATCGAGCTGGTCTTCGACGACAGCCTTGTCGACCATCTCGCCGCGGAAGGCTACCAGCCCGAATTCGGTGCGCGCGAACTGCGCCGCCAGATCAGGCAATTGCTGGAGACCCGGCTGGCAAAGGCAATGCTGAAGGGCGATATCAAGGAGGGTAGCCGGGTCGTCTGCTCTTATGACGTCACCCGGCATGAAGTGGCCTTTTCGGTTGAGCAGGCTCCCGCCGAAGCAGAGCAGCCGGCCAAGAAGAAGCCTCCATCCCGCAAGGCCAAATCGAAGGCTGCTTGAGACCACACAATCACGGATGGCTAAGACCGGACCTGACTAGATTCAGGTCCGGCGCTGAATGCGGCCGCGGGTCATGCTTTCTGCCGCCTCGATCTCGTTCAGGCTCACTGGCACCATGTGATGCGTGCAGATCTGCGAGGGGTCGGTCCAGGGAAGGAGCGGCGGTGACCTATGATGATCGGTGCCACGGGTGTCAGATCGGCGGAAATTCCAAGCCGCGCCTTTACGGAAGGCTCATTCAGCCACGGACGGGCCACGCCTATCCAGCATGATCCCAGCCCCCTCCCATGGGCCGCGAGCAGGAGGGCTTCGCCTGCAAGACAGCAGTCTTCCGTCGATTGCCTTTCGCCATCCAGCGCGCAGACCACCACGAGAGCGGCCGCTCCGTGAAAGACATCGTCATGGGCATCTGCCAGATGACGGGCAAGCGGAGTATCAGGAGGCAGATGTTCCAGCGCATAATGACGGACCTCAGCCGACAAAGCATGAAGGCGGGCGCTTCCCTCGACCACCGCGAATGCCCAGGGCTGGCGGTTCATGGCGCTGGGGGCAAGCGCGGCAGCCTCGATGAGTTCCTGGAGCACCGACCGGTCTACCGGGGCGCCGATATACTCCCGAACCGCGTGCCGCGTGCGCAGTGCTTCCATCACATCCATTTTGATCCTCCTCTCCAGCGTTGCGACAGGCCTCTCAATGCGACATCAGCACGGGAATTGCCGGCGTCTCCGACAATTCCCGGCTGGCACCGCCCAGCCACTTCTCGAGCGCCGGCGAATGCCCGTAGGCACCCGCAACGACAAGGTCGGCATCCACCGTATCGAGAGAGGCGAACAGGGCCTCGACAGGCGAAATATCGTCGTCGCTCTGCCAGCTCGTGGCCTGCGCCGAAACACCATGGCGCCGGAGATGGGCGATCAGTCGGTCCTGCTCCTGCTGTGGGGAGTTCTTCAAAGAGGAAAAAGTAAAGATGGTCACCCCTTCCGCGGCACGAAGGATCGGCATGGCATCGTGCACGGCGCGCGTCGCCTCGCGGCTGGCGTTCCAGGCGATCACCACCTTCTTTCCGATCGGCTGGTATTGCCATTTATAGGGCAGGAGCAGCATCGGCACACCGGCCGTCAGCAGGATGTCCTCGGGGATCGCCTGCGCGACGAGATCACGAGCCTCGAAGAGGGGCTGGGATGCGATGATCAGGTCGGCGTAATGCGCATAGGGATGAAAATCGCCGTTGCGCGAGCCGGTTTCCGTATGGAATTCGCCACTGATGCCATCGCGGCGGACGGCCTCGTCGAACTGGTCCTGCAGGCCCGTCGCACGATCGCGCCACGGCCCGTCGAACGCCGCCTGAGAACAGGCATCGACGCCGATGAGGCGGGCACCATGTGTGTGAGCCATCGAAATGGCGAGTTTCAACCGGTCATCCGTGTCGGATGTCGGATCCAGATAGACGACGATATCCTTGTAGGCCATGGCGTCCTCGCTCGGGTGCAATGCTGACGGCGAACTTTGCATCCGCCGGGGCTGCGAGCCTTGATGTGCATCAAGGCCGGGAGGCGGCCAGGGCGATCTAGTCGTGACGGCGGATTAGACCGCTTGCCCCTTCAGGAAAGGCGTTACGATGAGGCCCCTTGTTCTTGGTGCGTTGTTTTCACTGATGGCCGCTCTCCCGGCCTCGAGCGGCGATGTGCCGTTCGCCGAGCCCTATCCACCCCAGACAGAGGACACGGCTCGGCTGGCGATGCCCAGTCTCGGCGAGATCATGAGCCTGATACAGCTGCGTCACCTGAAACTCTGGTACGCCGGCAAGACAGGCGCCTGGGATCTGGCGGACTACCAGGTGGGCCAGATCCAGTCCGATCTCAATCGGGCGGCGCTGCTCTACGTTAATATACCGGTGCCCTATATCAAGGCGATCAATCAGCCTCTGGCCGACATGCGGCAGGGCGCCAAGAACAGGGATGCGGAGAAGTTTACGCGTGCCTACACCACGTTGACGGCGGCATGCAATGGCTGCCATGCCGCTGGCAACGTCGGTTTCATCCGCATTCAGACTCCCACATCCGCCCCCTTTACCAACGAGGATTACGGCAGTCAGCCGTGAATGGCCGGTTAAGGCGACAACGGTTGATCTCCATCAAGGCGGGCGGCCGCGGGACACCTAGCATCATCCGCATCAAAAGGGAGATCCTGCGATGTCGAGAATGATGAAAGCCGCCGTCGTCCATGCCTTCGGCCAACCCCTCCGGATTGAGGACGTACCTGTTCCAGTGCCCGGTCCGGGCGAGCTTCTGGTCAAGGTCATGGCATGCGGCGTATGCCATACCGACCTCCACGCCGCCGATGGCGACTGGCCCGTCAAGCCCAGGCCCCCCTTTATTCCCGGTCACGAGGTAACGGGCATCGTCGCCGAGCTAGGTCCCGGCATAACCGATTTCAAGTTGGGCGATCCCGTGGGCGTGGCCTGGCTGCATGACGCCTGCATGCGTTGCGAATATTGCGAGACCGGGTGGGAAACCCTGTGCGAGCATCAGCATGACACCGGCTACAGTTGCGACGGCGGCTTCGCGGAATATGTCATAGCCTCCGCCCCCTTCGCCGCCAGGCTGCCCGCCAATGTCGACTTCGCGAGCATGGCGCCGATCCTGTGCGCCGGCGTCACGACCTACAAGGGACTGAAGGAAACCGAGGCACGCCCGGGCGAATGGGTCGCCATCTCCGGTATCGGGGGGCTTGGCCACGTCGCCATCCAGTACGCCAAGGCGATGGGCCTGCACGTCGTCGCGCTGGACATCGCGCCTGAGAAACTTGCCCTGGCTCGGACGGCGGGTGCCGATATCGCCGTCGATGCCCGCTCCAACGATGCCGTCGAACAGGTCCTGGCGGCGACGGGCGGCGGGGCTCACGGCATCCTGGTGACCGCGGTCTCTCCCCCCGCCTTCTCCCAGGCCCTGCGGATGGTGCGGCGGCGCGGCACCGTGAGTCTGGTCGGCCTGCCGCCCGGCGAGTTCGCCACGCCAATCTTCGATGTGGTGCTCAAGCGCATCACGGTCCGTGGTTCCATCGTCGGGACGCGCCGGGATCTCGACGAGGCGATACGTTTCGCGGCGGAGGGCAAGGTGCACGCCGAGATCACCAAAGCGCCATTGAGCGACATCAACCGCATCTTCGCGGACCTGAAGGCCGGCCGCATCGAAGGACGCATGGTGCTCGACATGGCCGCGTCACTGGCGCAGTCAGTCCCGCATCTCGAAACGGCAGCGAATTGACCGATCTCCGACCGGAGTTTCCCAATGCCATTGCATCCCGCTCGGCGCCGGCGTGCCTTCCTGGCCTGGGCCATCTTGGCCTTGATCGCTGCCAAGGCGGCGTTGCAATGGCTTCTGCCCGATCGTCGGGATGATCGGGCGGCGTAAAGCGCGAGGCGCGAGTGCCGCAGAGTTTGTACGGATTCATTTGGCGGATCAGCGGATCCCACCAGATCCTGGTAACGTTGCTTTCGATCCTGCTCTTCGCCATCGGCACCTCTTCCATCGAGGTCCAAAGGCGGATCGTCGACGATGCCTTCCGGGGCGGGCACTATGCGCCCATCCTCGTGCTTGCCGGGATCTATCTTGCGATCGTGGTCACCGAGGGGCTGGTAAAGCTTGCTCTCAACGTCTACCGAAACTGGATCGGGGAAGCAGCGGTACGTTCCCTTCGCCTGGCAGTCTTCGCGACCGTCCGGCGCAAGGAAACCCCTGTCTTCTCCAGCGCGGCCGAGGGGATCCAACTCTCCATCGTGCTGGATGAGGCCGATCCCATCGGTGGCTTCGTCGGCGAGAGCTTGTCCGAACCGGTGCTGCAGGCTGGCGTTCTGCTTTCAGTGACGGGATACCTCCTCTACCTGCAGCCGCTAATGGCGCTCGTGGTCATCTTCGTGTTCTTCCCGCAGATCGGTTTCGTGCCGCTGATGCAGTCGGCGATCAACAGGCGCGTGCAGGACCGGATCGCCATATTGCGCGAGATGAGCGGCACCATTGTCAGCGCCGGCGGCGCCACGGACAAGAACGGCGAGCAACATGCCCGCATCCAGGCCATTTTTGGCAAGAACATGGGTATCTACAAGCTCAAGTTCTCCATGAATTTCCTGATGAACCTGATGACCCAGTCGGGCACGGCCTCCATACTGGCTTTGGGAGGTTATTTCGTGGTCACGGGCCAGACAGAGATCGGCACGGTGGTCGCCTTCCTGTCGGGGCTATCGAAGATCAATGATCCCTGGGGCGACCTGGTCACCTGGTACCGCGATCTCCAGGCCACTCGCGTCAAATACGCGCTTGTGCGCGATGCCGCCCGCATCGGAGCGATCCAGGCCGACTGACGGCTGGCGGCGGCTAGCCCGCCAGGCCGTCTTCTTGCCGGAAGGGACACGCCGCCGTTCCGGACATGCGAAGCGGAAAGCCGGCCGCGGATCGTCCCGCCCGGGCGAGCCGTCAATGGGAACGCGGCAGGACCTGATGATCGGTGCGGAAATGCTTGCGCGCGATGGCGAGCAGTTCCCTGTCGGTGGGATGGTCCAGAGTCTCCACGGCGGCAATGCGGCTCGCGAGAGACGGGACGTGCTGGTCGATATAGCCGGCCAACTGATGCTTGGCATCGGCCGGCCCCGTGATGACCACCGCCCCGGCATCGCCGACGGCTTTCACGGTCTCCGCGAGAAAGTCCTTGTCGTCCTGGCTCTTGCCCGCACCGATGCTGCCGGCCTTGTGATGGATCTGATGCGGAGGATCCTTGGGATGGATCACCTGCTCCTCCATGCCCTCTCGACCGAAATGGATGATCCTCGCCTCTCGATGATCGAGCCACACGATCGCATGATAGAAATCGGACATGTCATGTTCCTTTCGTTGGGGTGAATTGGCGGATTGTTGGGTGCCCAGCTTTTTTCCTCAAGATGTCAGCCTGGGATAAAGACGGGCGGCAACGGCCATGAGGACGAGCGACACGGCTATCAGCACCGCGCAGTCCGTCCCGAGGCCGAACTTGCTGGCGCCGCCCTCGAGCATCAACGCCCGCAGGGCGTCCACTTCGTAGGTCAGCGGATTGGCAAGTGAGATCACGCGCAGCCAAGATGGCATCAGTTCGACCGGATAGATGGCGTTGCTGGCGAAGAAGATCGGCATCGTGAGAACCTGCCCGATCCCCATGAAGCGGTCCCGCGTCTTCACGATGCAGGCCATGATGAGCGAGAAGGTCGAGAACAGGGCCGACCCCAGCGTTATCATTGCGGCAACGGCGATCAGCGCCAGAGGATGAAGATTGAGGGAGATGCCGAGCGCAAAGGACAGGAGGTAGACGACGACAGCCTGTGAGAGGCCGCGCATGCCGGCGGAGATCGCCTTGCCCAGGACGAGTGCCGTCCGGGGAGCGGGGCTCACCATATAGCGATGAAGCACGCCGAGATCCCGTTCCCAGATCGCTGCAATCCCGTAGAAGATCGCCGCGAACAGAACGCTTTGGGCCAGGATGCCGGGCGCCAGGAAATCGATATAGCGCCCCTCCCCCGATGTCAGCCCGCGGACCTGCGCCATCACCTCGCCGAAGAGCAGAAGCCAGAGGGCCGGCTGGATGGCGCGGGTGAACAACTCGCTGGGATCACGCCGCAGCTTGCTCATCTCCGCGGCGGTAACGGCATAGACCTGCGTGGCATATCCGGAGATCCCGCCCGAGACCGGGCTAGCCGTGCGCGCGGGCGCTGAGCCGTGACTGGCGGACATTGCCATAGTCTCCTCCTTGTTCAATGTCGCCGCCGGCGATCCTGGTGAAGACGTCATCGAGCGTCGCGCCAGGACCTATCTCTGCTTTCAAGGATTCCGCCGAACCGACCTTCTCGAGCCGGCCCCGATGCAGGACGCCTATGCGATCGCACAGGGCCTCTACCTCATCCATAAGATGCGTCGTGACGAGGATCGTCGTTCCGAAACGCTCGCGCAGATTGCGAATATGATCCCAGATCGCGTCCCTCGCCACGGGGTCGAGGCCTACCGTCGGCTCGTCCATGATGAGCAGCAGCGGCCGATGCAGCGTGCTCTGTGCAATTTCGAGCCTGCGAAGCATGCCTCCCGAGTAGTGCTGAGCCTGCCTGTCCGCGGCTTCCGCCAAGCCCGTCATCGCCAGGGCTTCGGCCATGCGTGTCCCCCGTTCCGCGCCCGGTATGAGATAGAGCCGCGACGACAGGAGTAGGTTCTCGCGTCCCGTCAGAGCACCATCGGCGGAAAGGAGCTGGGGCACGTAGCCGATAAGCGCCCGGACGGCCCTTGAATCGCGCATGATGTCGTATCCAGCGATACGAGCCGTACCGCTGGTTGGAGGCAGCAAGGTGGTCAACATCTTGATCAATGTCGACTTTCCCGCCCCATTGGGGCCGATGAGCCCGAAGATCTCTCCGGCTGCGATCTCCAGCCGGACGTCGTCGACGACCCTGTGCGTACCGAATGCCTTGCTCAATCCCTCGATGCTCAAGAGAGGAGCGGGCACCCGCGCCGACATGTCGGTCGCTGTCCGAAGATGGTCCATGAGTGGCCTTTCCGATTCTGCCTCCGAAGAAGCACCCGCCCTCACCCGCAGCCCACTCTACCGACCACCCTCGACAGCGTTTTGATTCAGGACAAAGCGAGCCGCCTCTGACGGTTTGCGTCTCCCATCAAGACTGCATCGACCCCGTCTCCACGAACCGTTGGTGCCAGGACAGTGCTTCGTTGAGGAGCGAAGGCGATTGCTGTCCATAGGAATGCTCGCGAGCGCGGCGGAAATAATCGGCCAGGGCCGGCCGGTAGTCCGGATGGGCGCAATTCTCGATGATCGCCTTGGCTCGCTGCTTCGGAGACAATCCGCGCAAGTCCGCCAGGCCCTGTTCGGTGACGATCACCTGCACGTCCTGTGTGATGTGATCCACATGGCTGGCCTGGGGGACGATCGCGGATATCCGGCCATTCTTGGCGGTGGAATGGGTCATGAAGATCGAGACATAGCCGTTGCGCGCGAAATCGCCCGAGCCGCCGATGCCATTCTGAATGCGCGATCCCATGATGTGGGTGGAATTGACGTTGCCGTAGATATCCGCCTCGATCATGCCGTTCATGGCGATGCAGCCCAGACGCCGGATCAGTTCGGGATGGTTGCTGATCTCCTGGGGGCGCAGAATCATCTTGCCGGCGAAACGGGGCATATCCGCATTGAGGCGCTCCGCCGCTTCCGGGCTGAGCGAAAAGGCCGTGGCCGACGCCATGCGCAGTTTGCCGGCGGACAGCAGGTCCAGCATGCCGTCCTGGATGACCTCGGTATAAGCGGTCATGTCGTCGAAGGGACCATCAAGCAGGCCGCCGAGTACCGCATTGGCGATGTTGCCGACGCCCGACTGGATCGGCAGCAGCGAGGGCGGAAGACGTCCCTTGGCGACCTCATGCCGGAAGAATGTCAGCAGGTGGCCGGCGATAGCTTCCGCCACGGCGTCGGGTGCGGCAAAGGGCAGGTTGCGATCCGGCGCATGGGTCTCGACGACGGCAATGACCTTGTCCTGATCGCAGCGCAGATAGCGTTCGCCTATGCGATCGTCGGGCCGCAGCAGGGGGATGGGTACCCGATGCGGCGGAAGTGCCGTGCCGTAGTAGATGTCGTGCATGCCCTCCAGGGCGTCGCTCTGCCAGGAATTGACCTCCAGGATCACCTTGCTGGCCCGGTCCAGCCATGTCTTGTTGTTGCCCACGGACGATGAGGGCACGAGCGAACCATCCGGTCGTATGGCCGTCACTTCGACGACCGCAACGTCCAGAGGGCCGAGGAAACCTTGCCATGCCATGGGGGCAACCTGGCTCAGATGGAGATCGAAATACTCCATTTCTCCACGATTGATCTTCTCGCGGGCGATCGGATCGGAGTTGTAGGGCAGACGGAATTCGATGCCGTTGGCCTTGGCCAGGGCTCCATCGAGTTCCGGTCCCGTCGAAGCACCCGTCCATACACGTACGCGGAATGGATTGCCGGCCGCATGCTCGGCCTCGATGCGGGCTGCCAGCGCCACGGGAACGCTCTTCGGATAGCCAGAGCCGGTGAAGCCGCTCATGCCGATGGTGCTGCCCGACGGGATCAGCGCGGCCGCCTCCTCGGCACTCATGAGTTTATCACGCAGCCTGGCGCAGCCCATCCGTCCGCCGCTTGTCCTCATCCGTCCCTCTCCCATGGCGATCCGTCCCGTGTCTCCCGGCGCTCGGCCGGCAACTCCCCCCAGCCAAAGCACGGCCACCGAAAGTCCACCTTGACGACGATCAAACTCTCGTAGCGGGCAATCTCGTTCGACCGCGACAACCACCCCGAGCGCTTTGATCCAGATCAATGTGCCGCAAGGTGACCATAGGTAAATTTGGTAATGCTAGGCGCGAACCGAGAATGTGCGGTCCTCGAAACGACAATCATATTAAAAGAGGCCCTGCCCATTCGCCCCCGATCGTGTCGCGCTCAAACTCTTGCGTAGACTGGTCCAGAGAATGAACAGGGACAAGACTTCGGGCGGGCTGCTGCTGCAATGCATCGCCGCCGCCGGACAGGGAACCGATTTTCCGACGATCTGGGATACGATCCTGCGCCGACACCCTTTGGTCATAGGCGTGCCCATGCAGATCTATCGTGAGGGTCGCCCGCTTCTGGAGGTCCGCCTGGTTACCAACCAGAGCCTCATCTACGATTCCCACCAACATGGATATACAATCGTATAATATACTCCGGCGCATGGGGATTGCCGCTGGTATGCACTCGCATACACGCCCCGACTCCCGGCATATCTTCCCCTCGTTGAGACAGATCAACGCGCCGGCCCCTCCGCAGGGCGAATAAGGCAGCGACAGGGCCGGTTGCCGGTCGAGGACATTGGCTTCGTGTCCTGATCCCAGAGGAGTTGGCTATGAAGGACGAAACCTATGAACCGGAATGCTGGTGGGCGCATCTGACCGTTCGCGACGTGCCCTATGACGCCTTCTCCTGGTCGCCGGCGGAAGCCGTGAAGACACTTCGCAACGGCATCCTGCACGATCCTTCCGCCGTCTACGATCCGACTTGGTTCGAGATTCTCATGAGTGGCGTGAAACCGGTCAAGCTGAAGCCGGGGGCCTTCTTCAGGAATGGCGGTACGATCCTCGATTTCGAAAACATTGCGGGCTGAGTCCCAGGGGCTTCTGCCGCTCTTCGGCGTTGTAGAGGTCCCCGATCTTTTTTAATGTCGGGGTCTTCTCCATGCGCTACCGAGTCTCGATGACGGAGAGAGCCTCCGCGACGAGCTTCTCCCTCGGCACATCAGCACGCAGCCTGTGCCAGGAAATCCGGCCCAGTTCGTAGCTCCCCTGCGCCAGCACCACGGATGGATCGGCATCGGAGGCATCGCCCCGACGATTGGCGACCCGCTCGACCATCACCGGCACCGAGGCCTCCAGCCACAAACCCGTGAATCTTGCCCCGGTCCGCCGCGCAGTGGTTTCCGCGGTATCCCGCTCGAAGGGCCGCGCGTGAACGGCATCCAGGATTACGCTGCTGCCGGCATCGAGTGCCAGGCGGGCTTTGCGGTTCAGTGCTTCATAGACGGCGGCGCTACGCACGGAGGTATAGGCGCAAGCCGGCAATCTCTCGGTTTCCGCGACGCCGGCAAGGTGCTTGCGCTCGACATCGCTGCGCAGGACGACGGCACCCGGTGCCCGGCCGACCGACGATGCGACGGCAGCGGCGAGCGTGCTCTTTCCCGTGCCGGACAAGCCGCCCACAGCGACGAGTTCCGGTTCGGAGGGACTGAGGAACAGCAGGGCAAGCCGGAAATAGCGCCTCGCCTCCTCTTCCATAGCTGCCACCTTGTCGGCAGGTTGCATCAAGGCGGCGGAGGCGGAAATCTTGGCGCGTAGCGCAGCCCGAATGCTCAGGAACAGCGGCAGGGCCTTCAGGCCCACGAGATGAGCCTCCTCGCCAGCATCCCATAGGTAACGATTGAGAATCGCGTTCGCAGCCCGCTCCATTCCACGATCCCACAGGTCCATGAGCAGGAAAGCCAAATCATAGAGCACGTCGCAGGTAGCGATTGCCTCGTCGAATTCGATCGCATCGAACAATGTCGGCCGGCCGTCGATCAGGGCGATGTTGCGAAGATGCAGGTCGCCGTGGCAACGCCGCACGAAGCCGGATCGGCCACGCTCGATCAACAGGTCGCGACTGGCCTCGAAAGCCGCCTCGCTCGCGCGGGTCAATGCGGAGACGGCGTCCGTCTCGAACAAATCCGGATTTTCCCGCAAAGCCTCGTCGTTCTGCTGGATGTAGCGCCGAAGGCCGTTGGTAGCGTCCAGCCCATCGCGTGTCGGCGCCCGGCGGTGGGATGACAGCACGGTCTGCGTCGCGGCGGCGAGCAGTTCCGGCGCGAGTTCGCCGGTTTCCGCGAGACGATCGAGGGTCTGGTTCTCATCGAAGCGCCGCATTCGGACGATCCAATCGACGACCTTCCCCTCCCCGCCGAACTGAAGCCCCGCGCCCCACCGTGTGATGGGAACGGCATCGAGATAGATCTGCGGTGCGAAGGCCTTGTTGACCGAGATCTCCTTCTGGCAGGCCTCGCGCCGCTTGTCCGCATCGGAGAGATCCATGAAGGGATAGCGTACGGCACGCTTGAGCTTGAAGGCCCGTTCGCCGGTCAGGAACACGATCGCGCCATGGGTATCGATGCGCTGAACAGGCTCCGAGGAGCCATGGGTCGCCGGATCGGAGAGGAAGGCAATCGCTTCGTCCTGTGCCTCGACGACATGCGAGATGGCCGGAGCTTTCCGCGTCACGCCAGGATTGCGGTCAAGCATGGACTCCCCATTCCGTTGCAAAGCACTTTACGCATAAGAAAGGAACGTCGGCTGTCCGGTATTGATCCAGCTCAAGTTTGCGCCGATATCGCCTCAAGAGAATTCTTCACTGGAGAGAAGGAGCGCTGGAGACCTTCGCGTTCGTACGGCTATAACCCTTCTGAGGCATTCGGATTGACTGATTCCACAACCGGCAAAGCGGATGTGAGAGAAGCGCAACCAAGGATGGAGAGTCGCGTCTTGCAAGGCGAGGTCATCAGAGCCGGCCTGGAAGGCACGGGCGTGGGCATGTGGGATTTCGATTTTCGCACCCGCACCCTGAGTGTATCGCTCGCCACGCGCGAGCTTTTCGGGCTGCCAGCGGATGACGTGCTCGACTACGACAGGTTCCTGTCCCTCCTCGATCCCCAGGACAGCGCGTCCACGATCGAAGCCTTGCAGCGAACCATCGCAACGGGGTCGGAGCTCGACGTCAAGTGCCGAGTACGCACGCATTCCAACACAAGCCACTGGCTGCGCCTGCGCGCGGGAGTCATTCGTGACCAGGCCGGCAACGCGCTGCGCTTGAGCGGCATCATCCTGGACATCGACGAAGAGAAGCGCCTCGAGGAAGCCCTGCGCACTCGCGAGGAGCATTTGAGGTCGATCCTGGATACGGTGCCCGATGCCATGATCGTCATCGACGAGGCCGGCATCATCCAGTTCTTCAGCCGCGCCGCCGAGCGGCTGTTCGGCTATCCGGAGGCTGCCGCGATCGGCATGAATGTTAGCGTTCTGATGCCGGAACCGGACCGCTCGCGTCACGACAGCTACCTGTCGCGCTACCAGCGGACCGGTCATCGGCACATCATCGGCATCGGCCGCATCGTGACTGGAAGGCGCCAGGATGGCTCGACCTTTCCGATGCACCTGTCGGTCGGCGAAATGCGGTCCAGCGGGCGGCGCTATTTCACGGGCTTCGTACGCGATCTTACCGAGCAACAGCAGACACAGGCGCGTCTGGTCGAGTTGCAATCGGAGCTCGTGCACATCTCGCGCCTCAGCGCCATGGGCGAGATGGCGTCGGCGCTCGCTCATGAGCTCAACCAGCCGCTGGCGGCCATCAGCAACTATCTGAAGGGGTCGCGCCGCCTGCTTGAGGCAAGCAGGCAGCCCAATGCCGACAAAATCGAGGCCGCGCTGGATCGTGCCGCGGAACAGGCGATCCGTGCCGGCCAGATCATTCGCCGCCTTCGCAGCTTCGTTTCCCGCGGCGAGACGGAAAAGCGCGTCGAGAGCATCGCCAAGCTGGTGGAAGAAGCCGGCGCGCTGGGCCTGGTGGGTGCCCGGGAACAAGGGGTGGTGCTGCACTTCGATCTCGACCCGGACTGCGACCTCGTCCTCGCGGACCGTGTCCAGATACAGCAGGTCCTAGTCAATCTCTTCCGCAACGCGCTGGAGGCCATGCAGGCATCGGGGCGCCGCGAACTCACCGTCTCCAATGCGGCGGTTGATAATGACATGATACAGATTACGGTCGCCGACACCGGTCATGGATTCGCGGACGAGGTCAAACCCGGCCTGTTCCAGCCTTTCTTCACCACAAAGCAGACCGGCATGGGCGTCGGCCTTTCGATCAGCCGTACCATCGTCGAGGCGCATGGTGGGCAGATGTGGGCAGAGGCCAACGAGGCCGGTGGCGCAACATTCAAATTTTCACTTGCCTCCGCCGCTGCGGTAGAGCCGGCAGATTTTCAGGAGAATACCCCCGATGCCCCATAATGCCCGGGTCTTCATCATCGATGACGATGCGGCGATGCGGGACTCGCTCGAATTCCTGCTGGGAACCGCCAACTTTTCCGTGACTGCTTTCGAAACGGCGACCGAGTTCCTGGAAGCCCTGCCCGACCTCGGCTTCGGCTGTGTGGTGACCGATATCCGCATGCCCGATATCGACGGCATCGAGCTGCTGAAGCGGCTGAAGGCCAAAGCCGTCAAGCTACCGGTGGTCGTGATGACCGGCCATGGCGATGTGCCGCTTGCGGTCGAGGCGATGAAACTGGGCGCCATAGATTTCCTTGAAAAACCCTTTGAAGACGAGAGGTTAATCAAGGTTCTTCACTTGGCGATCGAGCAGAGTGTGAAGAAGACGAAGGTCGCTGCCGACGCAGCGGACCTCGTAGGCCGCCTCGCTTCGCTCAGTCCGCGTGAACGCCAGGTAATGGAGGGGCTGGTGGCCGGCCTGTCCAACAAGGTCATCGCCAAGGAGTACGACATCAGTCCCCGGACGGTAGAGGTCTATCGCGCCAACGTCATGACCAAGATGCAGGCCGGCAGCATTTCCGAATTGGTGAGACTCGCCATGCGGGCCGGTGCGCTCGACGAATAGACCCGGCCCCGCGAGTGCTTGCCGAGTCGCTTTCGTTCACGACCGTTCTATTGAGCCGCATCCGGCCTCGCACTTCGGTACCAACGGATTTCCCGCATCTTCGAGGAACTCGCCGGGCGCCGAAAGCATTCATCTCAGGGATGCACCGGCGCGGCTTGGCTATGGCGGCATGCGGAGCGATCCGCCCTTGAGCCACATCAAAGGCAACCATCGAAGCAAGCGTTAGGGTGCCGGGCGTCAATGCACCGTTCCGGTCTGTCCCACAAACAGGTGCCTGAGAAAAACAAACATGACAGCTCCATCTACACCATTGATCGTCGATATCGTCGATGACGATCCGGATGTCCTCGGTTCTCTGCGCTTCCTTCTGGAGGCGGAAGGGTTCGAGGTCAGGACATTTGCAAACGGGGCGGACTGCCTCGACCGTCAACCCGGCGAGGTCCCCGACTGTTTCGTCATCGACTACAAGATGGCGCCGATGAACGGCCTGGATCTCGTCCGGCAGCTGCGCGCAAGCGGCCAACTGGCACCGATCGTCCTCATCACAGGCTTCCCGGATGAAACGATCCCGGCAAGAGCGCTTCTCGACGGCGTACGCCATGTCCTCCGAAAGCCGCATATGGACGAGAGTCTTGTTACTCATGTACGCGCCGCGATGGCCGAATCTCGCGGCGAAAGGCCGAGTCAACTCCGGTGAATCCCCTAGGGGATTGCCCCTACGGGATCGACCCCAATTTCACGAACCGCCGAACCGGCCTACCACTTCGCCATCCGCCGCACACAGGAGATGGCAAAGATGTTTTCCCAGGCTGCAGTCGCCCCCGTTGTTGACACCAAGTCTGCCATCGCCACGACGGCGTCGGCTGGTTCAGTCTCCGGTCTCTCCTTCTTCAACAGCTACCCGGGCCTGATCGGCACCGCCTTCACCTACGGCAAGGATGAAGAGATCTACGGCGACGGCGAGCCGGCTGAATATGTGTACGAAGTGGTGAGCGGCGCCGTCCGCACCTGCAAGCTCTTGGACGACGGCCGCCGGCAGATCGGTGCCTTCCATCTGCCCGGCGACGTCTTCGGCATCGAGGCCGGCACCACTCACCGCATGACCGCCGATGCCATCGTGGACACCACCGTGCGCCTCGTTCGTCGCAAGAGCCTCGACGCCGCCGCACAGGGCAATCTGCAGGTTGCCAACGCGCTCTGGTCCATGACGGCGCGGGAACTTCGCCATGCCGAGGATCACATGCTTCTGCTGGGCCGCAAGACGGCGATGGAGCGCGTGGCCACCTTCCTCCTCGAAATGGATCGCCGCCTGACTGTGACCGGTATGCTGGAGCTTCCGATGTGCCGTCGCGATATCGGCGATTATCTCGGCCTGACGATCGAAACCGTTTCCCGTGTGCTCTCGCAACTCCATCAGGAAGGAGTTCTTGGATTTTCCGGCGCTCGCCAGATCAAGTTGCGGAACCGTCAGCGGCTTGCGGGCATGAATCCCTGATCAAACGCCTGACACGGAACTCGTTCAGATTAAGTCATATTACACCATGGAATATGGAGACGACCTGATGACCAAGGCGCAGGCACTGAGCCAACAAGACCTCTCCCTCATCGATCGATACTGGCGCGCGGCCAATTACCTGTCGGTGGGACAGATCTATCTGATGGACAATCCGCTGCTGCGCGAACCCCTCAAGCTGGACCACGTCAAGCCGCGCCTGCTGGGTCATTGGGGCACCACGCCCGGTCTCAATTTTCTCTATGCCCATCTCAACCGCATCATTCGCCGCGACGACCTCGACGTCATCTTCGTCTGCGGTCCTGGCCACGGCGGTCCCGCCATGGTGGCCAACACCTACCTCGAAGGCAGCTATTCCGAAATCTATCCGGCGATCAGCGAGAACGAGGAAGGCATTCGCCGCCTGTTCAAGCAGTTTTCCTTTCCCGGCGGTATTCCCAGCCACGCCTCGCCCGACACGCCAGGCTCCATTCATGAAGGCGGTGAACTCGGCTATGCCCTTGTCCACGCCTATGGCGCGGCCTTCGACAATCCGAACCTGATCGTTGCCTGCGTGGTCGGCGACGGCGAGGCCGAGACAGGTCCCCTCGCCGCTTCCTGGCATTCGAACAAGTTCATCAATCCCGCGCATGACGGCGCCGTGCTGCCGATCCTGCATCTCAACGGCTACAAGATCGCCGGTCCGACTATTCTCGGGCGTCTCGAAGACGAGGAGATCCGCAAGCTCTTCGAAGGTCTGGGACACGAAGTCTTCTTCGTCGAGGGCTCGGACCCTGCCCTGATGCATCAGGCGATGGCGAAGACGTTCGACGAAACCTTCGCGCGGATCCGCGCGATACAGGAGAAGGCTCGATCCGGCGGGTCCGCCGAACGCCCGCGCTGGCCCATGATCATCCTGCGCAGTCCCAAGGGCTGGACCGGCCCGAAGGAGGTGGACGGCCTCAAGACGGAAGGGTTCTGGCGGTCCCACCAGGTGCCGCTGAGCGGCATCGCCGAGAAACCCGGCCACCTCGCCCTGTTGGAAGTCTGGATGAAGAGCTACAAGCCGGAGGAGCTGTTCGACGAGAAGGGCCGGCTGCTTCCAGAGCTGCGCGCCCTGGCACCTGCCGGTGCGCGACGCATGGGCTCCAATCCCAACACGAATGGCAGCCTGAGGCACTATCTCCAACGCCCGGATTACCGCGACTTTGCCGTCCCGGTTACCGCGCCCGGCGCAACGCAGGTCGAATCCACCCGCATACTCGGCAACTATCTTCGGGAAGTCATGCGTCTCAATGCGGAAGCGCGCAATTTCCGCATTGTCGGGCCGGATGAGACCGCCTCCAACAGGCTGGATGCCGTCTTCGATGTCACGGACAGGACCTGGATGGAACCGAGGATCCCGGAGGACGTGCATCTGTCCCCGGACGGGCGCGTCATGGAGATCCTCAGCGAACATCTCTGCCAGGGCTGGCTGGAGGGCTACCTGCTCACCGGGCGCCATGGCTTCTTCTCCTGCTACGAGGCCTTCATCCACATCGTCGACTCCATGTTCAACCAGCACGCCAAATGGCTGAAGGTCTCGCGCGACCTCGCCTGGCGCCAGCCGATCGCCTCGCTGAACTACTTGCTCACCTCCCATGTCTGGCGGCAGGACCATAACGGCTTCAGCCATCAGGATCCCGGCTTCGTCGATCTCGTCGCCAACAAGAAGGCTGACATCGTGCGCATCTACCTGCCGCCGGATGCCAACACGCTGCTGTGGGTGGGCGATCATTGCCTCGACACCTACAACCGCATCAACGTCATCGTGGCAGGCAAGCAGCCGGCGGCTCAATGGCTCGACATGGAAAGCGCCATCCGGCATTGCCGGGCCGGCATCGGCCTCTGGGACTTTGCCTGCAACGACCAGGATGACGAGCCGGATCTGGTGATGGCCTGCGCGGGCGATATTCCGACGCTGGAGACCCTGGCCGCCGTCGACCTGCTGCGCCAGCACTGCCCGCAGCTGAAGATCCGCGTCGTCAATGTCGTGGATCTCATGGCCCTGCAGGATCCATCCCAGCATCCGCACGGGTTGAGCAACCACGAGTTCGACGGCCTCTTCACCAAGGACAAGCCGGTGATCTTCGCCTATCACGGCTATCCCTACCTCATTCATCGCCTCACCTATAAGCGCACCAACCACGCCAATTTCCATGTGCGCGGCTTCATCGAAGAAGGGACGACGACCACTCCCTTCGATATGACGGTGATGAATGAGCTCGATCGCTTCCATCTCGCCATCGCCGCCATCGACCACGTGCCCGGCCTCCTGCCGCGCGCCGCCCACGTCAAGCAGGCCCTTCAGCACAAGCTGATCGAGCATGAGGAATATGTCCGTCGCCATGGCGACGACATGCCCGAGATCAAGAACTGGGTATGGCCCTACAAGGCAGCTTAGGCCGCACCCGAAGGGAAGTACCGCGTCGGGCCCGTGCTCCCTGAGCCGGGCCCGATGCTTGTCGCACCGCAGTCACCGGCAAGACGGAAGGGCTGCGGCGCTGGTGCATTTCGCTTGCAGACGAAAGCGCCATGAATCTAAAAATGCTTGTGATTTCTGTATGTTATACTGGAATAGTGGTTCGACCTGAGCGCGTTTTGCTTAGGCCGTCAACAACGACAACGTCTCGTCGGCGATGATCTGTTCTTCGTCAGTGGGAATGACGAGAACCTGCACCCTGCTGTCATGCGAGGAGACGAGCGTGGCATTGGCATCGTTGGCCGAACTGTCGAGAACTGCCCCCAGCCAGGCGAGCCGCTTGCAGATTCCGGCCCGGATAGGGGGCTGGTGTTCGCCGATGCCGGCGGTGAAGACGAGACCGTCGAGGCCGCCGAGCGTGGAGGCAAGCCTGGCGATCTCACCGGCAACGCGCAGGGCAAAGAGATCCAGGGCTTCGCTGGCCTCGCTCCCGGCGCTCTCCAGCAGGACACGCGTATCGCCGCTGATGCCCGAGACGCCGAGCAGCCCCGACTTGTGGTAGAGCATGTCCTCGACATCGCCGGCCTGCCAGTGTTCCTGGCCTAGCAGATGGAGCAGCACGCCGGGATCGAGAATGCCGCAACGCGTCGCCATGGGAATGCCGTCGAGAGTCGAAAATCCCATGCTGGTATCGCGGCTGAGACCTCCTTCGAGCGCGCAAAGGCTGGCGCCGCTGCCCAGATGTGCCACCACGACTCGGCCCGCGGCGAGTCGAGGAAAACGCTGTTCGAGTTCGCGGGCGATGAACCGGTAGGAGAGGCCGTGGAAGCCATAGCGCTTGATGCCGCGATCATGCAGTTCGCGCGGCAGCGCAAAGCGGCGCACGAGATCGGACTGCGTGGCATGAAAGGCTGTGTCGAAGCTGGCAACCTGCGGCAAATGCGGGCGAAGCCGGAGCAGTGCCCGGATGAGGCGCACGCTTTGGGGCTGGTGCAACGGGGCCAGAGGAACTAGTGCCTCGATCGCGCTGAGACTTGCTTCATCGATCCGCGCGGCTGCAGTGAAGCGCTCGCCGCCGTGCACGACGCGGTGACCGATTCCAGCGAGGTTATCGAGTGCGAAATGCCCTGAGAGCCAACCGAGCATTTCGTCGAGCACCTCGTGGAAATCCTCGCTGAGAGGTGCCTGTAGCGCCACCTGGATTTCTTCGCCGTCCTTCGAGAAATGCAGGATAAGGGGCTGCTTGCGCAGGTCCACGACACCTTTGCCGACGCGCCGCGCCCCTTCTCCTCCAATCGCGAAGAGGCCGAGCTTGATGGTCGAGGAGCCGGGATTGAAGGTCAGCAGAAAGCGGTCAGGCATCATGGGTCCGTTGGCGTGCAGCATCGATTTTGGCGCCGCGGGCCTGCTTGTCGCATCGTTCCCGGCTGAAAACCAGCAGCAACTCTTCGCAACGCCGCCCGGCGGGCCTCCTCAATGTGCCATGAACAAGGGCAAGTCCGTGTGACGGATCAGATCCTGCGTGGCACCGCCTAGGATCCATTCACGGAAACGCGAATGTCCGTAGGCTCCGGACACGATCACGTCGGCGGAAATCCGATGAGCCTGATCCAGCAGGGCCGCGGCGACGTTTTCCTTCGGGCGCACGATGGTGACCGTGGTGTCGATCCCATGATGCGAGAGATGCGCCGCGATGTCGGCAAGCGCCTCGGCACCGTCCATGCGTCCCTTCTCGGGTTCGTGAACGGTGACCAGCTCGGTCTTGGTCGCAAGCTTCAGGAGAGGCAGCGCCTCGGCGATGGCCCTCGCCGCCTCCTTCGTGTCGAGCCATGCGATCATCACGGTACGGATCTCGCTGCGCGGCTTCACGCCGCGTGGCACCAGATAGATGCTGTGACCGGCCTCGAACATCACGCTTTCGACCAGGCTGTCCCAGTCGTGGAGGGCTTCCTCGTGATAGGGACAGGAGGCCACGAAGAGATCGGCCCAGCGAGCTTCGGTGACGATCCGCTCGGAAAGGAACGCAGACACGTCCTCCAATGTCCTGACTTCATTCGGTACACCAATACGTTGGAAGCGTTCCTGCAACTTTTTGTTTATAGCCTTGCCCTGCTCCCTGATCGTCTCCGTAAGCTCGGCTACGGCCATGGTTCCTTGCTCGCTGGCATAGAGCGCCATGTCGGGAAGAGGATTGGTGAACATGCCCGTCAAGCGGCCACCGGCAAGGTCGGCCAGCATTTCAGCATGAGCGATGCGGATCTCGTCTTCCTCTCCACCATCGAGGTGCACCATCACGTCCTGATAGTGAACCGGGTACCGCAAGGCTCCATTGGTGAGCGAGCGAGGGGACGAAGATGCGTCATTCATGTCTGTCTCCATGATCTATTGCCGGACACGGCATCTCGGTGATGGGACAATGTGGACCGCCCTACGCCGAACCGCCTTGATCTGCCTCAAGATCATCATGTCCCGGTGGTTAGGCAGCCTCAGGCGACACGCCCGAACCACAACATCGACAGGCCGCTTGCCGCCAGGGTCAGGATCGCCCCGATCCCGGCCAGGATGAACGATATTTCGGTCAGCTTGCGCTCGCCGGTCACTTTGGTCGACAGGGTCTTGTAGACCTTGGTCAGGTCGTCGGCCGACTGGGCATCAAAGAACTCGCCGTTCGTCATGCCGGCAATCTTCTTGAGCGTATCGAGGTCAGGAAGGGCCCGCATTGAGAACCCTCCCATGTCCACGACGCTGCCGTCCGGCGAGCCGAAGCCCACCGTATAAGTCTTTACGCCGTAATCCGCCGCGACCTGCCCGCTCTGGATGGGATCACGCCCGGTCGTCGTTGCCCCGTCGGTCAGCAGGACGATCACGGCGTTGCTGTAGGAGCCGGGCGGTACGGGAACATGCTCGGTGCGGGGCGACTGTGTCTGGTCGTCGAGCGAGCGGCTGGCGGGACCGGAATTCATCGGAGTTCCAAGCTGGTCCATGGCCGCATTGGTTGAGCTGCCGGGGGAAACGTCGAACCTGTCCTCGGGAAATATCGTCGCCAGGGAAATCAGGATGCCGTCCCCGATCGCCGTCCCGCGCCTCAGCTGGAAGCGGTCGATGGCGTCGTTCAGCGCGCTTCGATCGATCGTAGGGACCTGCACCAGCAAAGCCGTGGAAGCGAAGGCCACGATGCCGATTTCCACATCGCCCGGCAGGTCGGCGATGAACTGCTTGGCGGCCGTCTGGGCGGCCACGATGCGGTTGGGCGCAATATCCTGAGCCCGCATCGATCCTGAAACATCCATTGCGAGAATGACGACCGCTCTGTTGGAGGGCAGCGTCAAGATCGCGGCCGGCCGGGCCACGGCAACGAGCAGCATGGCAATGGCGATCAGGAGCAGCGCAGGCGGAAGGTGCCGCCGCCAGTTCAGCCCGGAGCCAATCGCCTGTTTCACCAGCGCCATATTGGCGTATCGCACCGATATCAGCTTCCTGCGCCTCAACAGCCATAGATAAGCGGCCACCAGCAAGGGGAGCAGCAGCAACAGCCACAAGGCATCGGCCCAGATGAAGGTCACGGCGCGCCTCCCTTGCCGACCGAAGACCGATTGCCATCCGGCCGCGACGTCAGATGGGCAGGCATTCCCCCGCCGCTTCGCAGTCGCGTCCAAGCCTTGCGCAGTTCCATGAAACGCAGGACCGCGTCTATCAGGTCCTCGCCAGTAGAGAGTTCCAGAACGTCGATACCAGCTGCGTCAAAGGCCTCGAGCTGTGCCTCCTCGGCATGCGCCGCGACCGTCGAAAAACGCATGCGGAAACGCTTGTCGGCTGTGTCGACGAAAAGCTGTTCGCCTGTCTCGGGGTCCTGGAAGGCCAGGAGGCCGATGTCCGGCAAGGTCATGTCGAGCGGATCGACCAATCGTGCGACTATTGCCTCGTGTCGGCGCGAGAGTTGCGAGAGAGCCCCTTCCCACCCCGGCCGGGAAATGAAATCCGAAACCACGAACACCAGGGATCGGCGGCGGATGACATTCACCGAGCGCCGGACGAAAGCCCCGAGGTCCGTCTGCGGGGCGTGCAGCGGCCGTGGCCGGGAAAACACCTGCTCGATGAGATTGAGAACATGGCGTCGTCCGGAAGCGGGAGACATGACCAAATCATCAAGGCCGTTGTGAAGGATGGCGCCAACCTTGTTGCCGCGGCGCGTGAGCAGGCGCGCCAGCACTGCAGCGAACTCGCCGAGAACCTGCCGCTTGCTCACCTCGGCGCTTCCGAAATCCACGGAGGGACTGATGTCCAGCAGCAGCCAGGCCGTGACCTCACGATCCTCGTTGAAGACCCGGACATGGGGAGTTTGCGTGCGCGCCGTCACGTTCCAATCGATGTGCCGCACATCGTCGAACGGCTGATATTCCCTGAGATCCGCCAGATCGAGGCCGAAGCCGCGAAACAGCGTGCGATAGTCGCCCTGCAACAGGCCGTCCAGCCGCCGGATGACGGTCCATTCAAGGCGCCTCAGGAGGGCCTCAGGCTGATGCGGCGAACTGGACATGACCCTCCAACGGCTTTTCGGGCGCGGGCACGGCCTTCAGGATGCGCAGAATGATGTCGTCGGCGGTCACTTCCTCCGCCAGGGCCTCATAGGACAGCACGATGCGGTGACGGAGGACGTCGGCGGTGACGTCCAGGATGTCCTCCGGCAGCACGTAGTCGCGGCCCCGCAGGAAAGCGAGGGCGCGCCCGGCCTCGATCATCCCGATCGATGCTCGCGGACTGGCGCCGTAGGTTATCAGCCTGGCTGCATCGGCTAGTCCGGCCCGCGAGGGATTGCGCGTCGCGCCCACCACCTTCACGGCGAACTGGATCAGCGAGGGGTCGACGAACAGGGACCGGCAGCGTACCTGCAACGCCCCAAGCTGATCCGTCGTGGCCACCCTGGCAACCTCGCTCGCGGCTCCTGTGACGCGCGAGACGATCACGAACTCCTCCTCGGCGGACGGATAACTGACCAGCACCTTCATCATGAAGCGGTCGACCTGTGCCTCCGGCAGCGGATAGGTCCCCTCGGTCTCGATAGGGTTCTGGGTCGCCATCACGACGAATGGGTTCGGCACCTTGTGGGTCTCCCCGGCTATGGTGACCTGACGCTCCTGCATCACCTCCAGCAGCGCGCTCTGTACCTTGGCCGGGGCGCGGTTGATCTCGTCCGCCAGCAGCAGATTGCAGAATACCGGTCCCAGCGATGTCGAGAAGTCGCCCGTCTTCTGGTTGTAGAGGCGAGTGCCGACGAGATCCGCGGGTACGAGATCGGGCGTAAATTGGATACGCTTGAAGCTGCCCTGCATGGCCTGGGCCAGGGTGTTGACGGTCAGCGTCTTGGCAAGTCCCGGCACGCCTTCGACCAGGAGATGGCCACGTGCCAGAAGGGCCACCAGCACGCGTTCGAGGAAGTGGTCCTGCCCGACCACCACCTTCTTCACTTCGTAGAGGATCTTCTCCATCAGCGAGGCGGCGGTGGCGGCATCATCCGGGTGTTCGGCCATCTGGTTCTCCGTGCGACATCGAAACAGCTCCTAGAGCGGCGACTCTCCTATGGTTCCCTGCATGGCGTTCTCGATTGGCACTGCAAAGCCTATGCCGGCAAAGGTGCGGGCGCCCGACGGGTTGACGATCGCGTCCACGATGCCGATCACCTCGCCATGACGATTGACCAAGGGGCCACCCGAATTACCGGGATTGGCCGCGGCGTCGAACTGGATCAGGTTGGAAAGCCGGGTCTTGCCGCCACCTTCGAATTCACGCTTGAGCCCCGAGACTATGCCTGCCGACGCCGATGGCCCGATGCCGAATGGAAAACCGACCGCCTGGACGTCATCGCCCGGCCGCAGGTCCCGGGTGGAGGCCAGCGTCGCCGGCTGCAGGTCATCGGGTATGCGGTCGGGCTTGAGCACCGCCATATCGTTGCGCTTGTCGGCGGCGGCTATCGTGACATTGGCCTGGGTGCCGTCCGCGAAGATGACACGCAGCCTTGGGGCGGCAACAGCCACGTGGAGCGCCGTTAGGACACTTCCTGTATCGTCGATCACCACGCCGCCCCCGACGGCGGTGTTCTTGTAGCCCGGCAAGGCACTGTTGCCTTGGAGTGGCGCATTCGGATTGCCTGGATGGGAACGATCGTCCGGGCTGCCGGATTCATTGGGAGCCATCGGGTCATAGCCATCGATGCGCACCACCGAGGGAATGATGTGCGCGTAGGCGACCGAAGCGGTAGCGGGTTCCTCCGGCCGACGGTCCAGCGCATAGTTCACCGCCTGGTCGAGCCGGGCCTGGGTCAGGTGCTGAACGGGCCACAACAAGGCATGAGCGCCTACGATCGCCATGCTCAACAAGCCACTTGCAGCGAGGAGAGCCTTGCCGCGATGCCGACCCAGCATCGCACCTCTCCAGGCCCCCACACGTTGCCACCGGTTTGGCCGCGGATCCTCCGCCTGCCCTGCCACATAGACGGGCGTGATCCCTCCCGGAGCATCCCAGCGTGATCCGGCTGCTGTCCGGGCCTTGCCGGATCTGCTGTAGAGTGACCGCCTTCGCATGGCTCAAGTCCGCTCCAGCTGCACCATATCTCGAGAGGCTAGGTGCCGCGGTGCTCTTTCGCCAAGTGAAATCGACAATAAAACAGCGCTGCTCTCTTAAACGTGACCACCTCGCTATCGTTCCGATCCTTTTGAAGACGCTCGGAATTTTGCCATTCGGTCAATTCCGCCCCTTACTCTTTGCCCGTCACCTGGGCCCGTCGAGCACGCAAGGGTCGCGGCGGCACCTCAGCCGGCAGAGGTTGCCAGATTGCTGTCGAGTTCGCGAGTCACCGCCTCGGGAAGCTTTAATCGGCCAGCGAGGACAAGGAGATAGGAGTTCTCCGCCGGAGATGCCGCACCGACCGCAATGCGGGAGACGGCATAGATTTCCGCTGCGATTTCCGGCGCGGTCGCTCCGGCCACGATCGGCTCCATGTCGAACGGCCTGCTGAGTTCCTGGAACAGGAAACTGCGCTCTTCATCGGACAGATTCAGCCTGTCGGCATGGCTCAGGATGAGGCTCTGCTCCTCGACGTCGACGCTGCCATCCGCCTTGGCGGCGTTCACCATGGCCTTGAGCAGCAATGTTGCATGCCCTTGATCGGGAATGGATCCCGCCGCCCCAGGCGCCGAGGCTTGGGGCGGCAAGGCCGGAGCCGGCGGGAATTCGCCTCCCGCTGGCGCTGGATCCGGCCCGGTGCCCTGTGAGGCGACGGTACCGTGCGCCGGAGTTTCCTGGCTGCGCTGCCAGGCATGAAGGGCCAGGGCGCCGATGGCGGCAATGCCGCCATACTTCAGAGCCGCGCCGGCAAGATCGCGACCAGTCTCGGTGAGGAGAATGCCGGCCGCGGCTCCTCCTGCTGCCATCTTCTTTCCGGGAGTATCGAGAATTTGACCACCGGCATTCAGTACTCGTCCCAGCAGGCTGTTCAGATCCATGACGTCCTTCGCTCCGTTACAAGCTCTCTCGCCCGCCGCCGTCGTAGACGCCGGGGCGTCGCGCCAGTATCGGCGTCCGAGAGCACCGGATGTGGAAGCAAGATAGGGACACCTTCAAGGCTTCCCGGATGAAATCTTGGTCATGAAAGCCGAAGAAGATCAGCGATAAATCCTACAAATATAATAAATACAATAACTTATATTATTTTTCAAATACGTGTATCAACTGAATGAGACGCGAGAAAGTGCCTTCTCGCGCCGTAAAGCGCTCCGATACGGAGTATGAGGAATGTCCTATATCGAATTAACATTACCTTATAATCCTTTGTAATGGCTTACTATCCTGTCTTTTTCATTTTCAGGCGCGAGGTGGACAGCACGCCCTCCGCTTCCAGGATTGGATAGGCCACGGCGGTCAGGTGGGCCACGATACGCTTGAGGTCGCGGATCACGTCCATATGGAGCGAACTCGTCTCGATGGAAGCAAGCGTGCCTGCGCGCAGGCGGTTGAGATGGCTCTCGGCCGCGGACCGCTCGAAATTGCGAATGTGATCCTTGGCCTCAACGAGGCGGCGGGCCATTTCGGTATCCTGCGTCATGAACACGGTAATGGCGAGGCGCATCTGGGCCACGACCTCCCGATGCATGGCCTGGATCTCCGCCCAGCCCTCATTGGAAAAACTCAGATTGAGGCGTTGTTTCTTGGCTGCGAGTTCGAGGAGCGTCTTGTCGAGAATATCGCCGACATGTTCGAGATTCGTTGTGAACAGGATGAGCTCGAACGCCTTGCGGCTCATGCTCTTGTCCAGCGGCGTGCGCGTCAGCCGCGTCAGATAAAGCTTGATGTTCTCCTGGAGCTGATCGACCTGATGGTCCAGCTGGCTGATCTGCTTGCGCCGGGAATCGTCATGTTCCTCAAAGGTTATGATCGATTCCCGCAGCATGATCTCCACCAGCTCGGCCAGCCTTATCACCTCGCGCGACGCCGCGACCAGGGCAACCGAAGGGCTGTCGAAATCCGCCTCATCCAGCACCGGCGAAGGGCGCTCGCTGATTGGAGCCTCCGGAGCAGCAACGAGCCTTTCGAGCAGCCTGGCCGTCTGGGTCACGAATGGGAGGAAGACCGCGAGCAACAAGAGGTTGAAGCCCACGTGGAAGTTCGCGATCTGGCGCGCGCTGTCGCTCTCCAGTCCCGCAAGCCAGGGCTGGACGACGGACAGCAGGGGAAGGAGCACGAGTGCGCCCGCCACCCGCGTGCCGAGATTGCCGATCAGTGCCCGGCGCACCTCGACGGGAGCTGCAAGCGACAGGCCGAGCGGCGCAAGGCCTGAACCGATATTGGCACCGAGCGTCAGGGCAAGCGCGAGCGGTACGCCCACCACCCCTGCCCCGGCAAGCGAGATGACCAGGAGCAGGATGGCGATGCTGGAATGAACGAGCCATGCCAGAGCCGCCCCGATGAGGAGCGCGGCCCAGGGCTGGCCGTTCAACCGCTCGAAGATGAGCGTCATGATATCACTCTGGCGTATCGGCTCCGCAACGCCGACGACGAGGTGAAGCGAGAGAATCATCAGCCCGAGCCCGATCATCGCACGGCCGATGTTCTGGGCCCCGGAGGAACGGCCGATCATGAACAGCGCAACGCCAGCCGTGATCAGGACGGGCATCAGGGCAGACAGGTCGAACGACATGGCCTGAACCACCAGCGTCGTACCCACATTGCTGCCGAGAAGGACGGCAAGGGCCATTGCGAGCGTGAGGAACCCCCGCTCGACAAAGGACATCACTAGAAGTGTGGAGCCGGTCGAACTCTGCAAGACCGCGGCAACGCCCGCGCCGGCGAGGCACGCCGAAAAGCGGTTGGACGTGGCCCTTGCGATCACGCCCCGCAACTTCTCGCCAAAGGCCCGCATGATGCCCGTCTTGACCAGACGCGTGGACCACAGAAGGAGCGCAACACCGGCGAGAAGATTGAGAAAGACGTGCTGATCGGCCAACCGAACAATTCCCCGGGAACGAATCCCTTTATGACAACAGAGGGGAATTTATCACATAAGCAATTGAAACAACATGTACATTACCGTCACAATTTGACGCGTTCGGTCAAACTGTTTCAAGAACCTCGACGCCGATGCGCATGCCGTCGTAACCGGGCTCGACGCCTTCGGGCAACGTCTGCAGCAAGGCGCGGTAATCCATGTCGGTGTGCATGTTGGTGAGAATGGCACGCTTGGGCTTCAACTTTTCGATCCACTCCAGCGCCTCGGAAAGAGACCAATGGCTCGGATGAGGCTGCGGGCGCAAGGCATCGACGATCCATACGTCCAGGCCCTGAAGAAATTTCTCGCTTTCGGATGACAAACCATTGACGTCACTGGAATAAGCGAAATTTCCAATGCGAAATCCAAGCGATTGGATATCGCCGTGGTCCTGGTCGAACGGCAAGGCCCGGATGAAGCCGCCCGCGCCGCCGACGCTCACCATCTCCCCGATCGACATCATGTTCAGCGTCAGGATGGGCGGATAACTCGAGCCGGGCGGTGTCTCGAAGCAATAGGCAAAACGCATCCGCAGCAGCGAAGCCGTACGCTGGTCGGCATAGATATCGACGAGGCTGCGCTGATAGAGCGCCAGCACGCGCAGATCGTCGATGCCATGGGTGTGATCGGCATGCTCATGGGTGTAGAGCACGGCATCGATATGCTTCACGTCGGCGTCCAGCAACTGCTGGCGCACGTCCGGGCCGGTGTCGATGAGAACCGTGGTGCGTCCTTCGGGCCCGTCCTGTTCCAGGAGAAGTGAACAGCGCCGCCGGCGATTTCGCGGCTCCGTGGGGTCGCAACTGCCCCAGCCGAAGCCAACCCGAGGAACGCCTCCCGAAGATCCACAGCCCAGTAATGTCGCCGTCAGAGCCATGCGTCAGGCCGCCGCCTTCAGGCCGTCAGGACGCGGCATCCTGGAAAACAGCCGGAATGCGTTCTCGGTCGTCATGGCCGCCATCTCGCTCTCGCCTAGGCCGATCGTCTGCGCCAGCACCCGCGCGGTGTTCGCCACATAGGCCGGCTCGTTGCGCTTGCCACGGAACGGCGTCGGCGCGAGATAGGGAGCGTCCGTTTCCACCAGCAGGCGGTCATGCGGCACGAACCTTGCGATCTCGCGGATCTCCTCCGCGGTCTTGAAGGTCAGGATGCCGGAAAAGGAGACATAGAAGCCCAGCGCAAGGCCTCGCCGGGCCAGTTCGACACCGGAGGAATAGCAATGAAGGACGGCGCTGAAAGCCCCCTTCCCCATTTCTTCCTCCAGAATGTCGCCGATATCCTGATCCGCCTGGCGGGCATGTATCACCAACGGCAGGCCCGTCTGGCGCGCAGCGGCGATGTGCTTGCGGAACCCGCGTTCCTGTACATCACGAGGTGCATAGTCGTAGTGATAGTCGAGACCCGCCTCACCGATAGCCACCACCTTCGGATGGCATGCAAGCTCGACGATCGTCTCGAGTGGAATATCATCCTCCTCGTGGGCGTGCAGGCAATGCGTGCCCACCGAACCGTAGACATCGTCGAAGCGCTCGATGAGGGCCCGGATGCGGTCGAACTGACGGATCCGGGTGGAAATCGTGATCATGCGACCGACACCTGCGGTGCGGGCACGCGACACCACCTCCTCGATCTCGCCCTGGAGATCGGGAAAATCGAGATGGCAGTGGCTGTCGATCAGCATGCTCATGCCTTGGCTGCCGCATCGGTTGGTTCGACGTAGCGCGGGAAGACCGGCTCTGGCGCCGGCAGTACCGTGTCGGGCGACAGGCGGCCATCGACCCCGAGATAGGCGAAATCGCGCGCGTCCCCGGGGACGCCGAGCAGATCCAGCATCTTGGAGGCACCCGTCGGGATCACCGGCTGGGCGAGGATCGCGACCTGGCGCACCACTTCCGCGGTGACATAGAGCACGGTCTCCATGCGGCCGGCGTCGCTCGACTTCAGCTTCCAGGGCTCTTCCGCCGCGAAATAGCGGTTCGCCTCGCCGACCACGGCCCAAAGATCGGCCAGAATGGTATGGAGCGCGAAGCTGTAGATCGAATCCCGCGCCTTCCAGACGAGGTCGTCCGCCAGCTTCAGCAACTGATGGTCCGAGGGCAGCAGGTCGCCTGGGCTCGGCACCTTGCCCCCGCAATTGGCGGCGATCATCTTCAGGCAGCGATTGGCTAGGTTGCCGAAATCGTTGGCGAGGTCGGCATTGATGCGGTTGACGATGCCCTCATGCGAGTAATTTCCGTCCTGGCCGAAAGGCACTTCGCGCAGGAAGAAATAACGCAGCTGGTCCACGCCGTAATGCGAGGCCAGGGTAAAGGGATCGATCACATTGCCGACCGACTTCGACATCTTCTCCCCGCGATTGAACAGGAAGCCATGCCCGAAGACACGATGCGGCAGCGGCAGGCCGGCAGACATCAGGAAGGCGGGCCAGTAGACCGCGTGGAAGCGCACGATATCCTTGCCGATGATGTGCACGCTTGCCGGCCAGAACTTGGCACGCTCGGCCCCACTGTCGGGAAAGCCCGTTGCCGTCAGGTAGTTGGTCAGCGCATCGACCCAGACATACATCACATGCTTGGGATTGCCCGGGACGGGAATACCCCAATCGAAGGTGGTGCGGCTCACCGACAGGTCGCGCAGGCCCGAGCGCACGAAGCTCAGGATCTCGTTGCGCCGCTCCTCCGGCCCGATGAAGTCCGGATGAGTCTCGTAGAACTTCAGGAGCCGGTCCTGGAACGCCGACAGCTTGAAGAAATAACTCTCTTCTTCCACCCACTCGACCTTGGTGCCGGTCTCGATCACCGTTCTTGAGCCGTCGGAATTGAGGGCAAGGTCCTTCTCGTCGTAATAGGCCTCGTCGCGCACCGAATACCAGCCGGAATATTTTGACAGGTAAATGTCGCCAGCTTTCTCCATGCGCTCCCAGATTTCCTGGCTGGCGCGATAATGGCGCTCCTCGGTGGTGCGGATGAAGTCGTCGTTCGAGGCGTTGAGCGCCATCGCCATGTCGAGGAAATAGCGTGAGTTCCTGTCCGCGAGGGCCGCTGCCGTCATCCCCTCCTTGGCGGCGGTCTGCAGCATCTTCTGGCCATGCTCATCCGTACCGGTGAGAAAGAATACCTCGTAGCCGTCGAGCCGCTTGAAGCGGGCGATGGCGTCCGTGGCAATCAACTCGTAGGCGTGGCCGATATGCGGCCGGCCATTCGGGTAGGAGATCGCGGTGGTGATATAGTAGGTGTCCTTGTCGGCCATCGAAACGCTCTTCCTTACAGTGGAGCGCAACCCCCGGCGGTTTCATCCGCCCGGCCGCACGCCAGGGATACTAGATATGGAGCACACCATGGCGGCAACATGCTCCAGCAAACTGATTTCAGGCACTTTCCCCGCGAAAAGTCTGTCAACCTTTCTGAAGAATGCCGTTGCCCCGCCCCTTTGCCGGCAAGAGCGCCGCGTCCGCCTGGTGTTGGTCAGGCGGCTGACGCCTCCGCGAGCATGGATAGGGTTGAGAGCACGAACGGCTTACGATCCAGGTTGTAGGCCTCGACGTCGCGCGCCGCGCTGCGTGCTTTTTCCCATACCTCCGCCCAGCGCGCAAGGCGATGAGGGGGCTGCCCGCGTTCCGAAAGCAGGCGATGATGCAGCCAGTCATCGATGAAATCGAGCAGGAGGGCGAAATTCTGATCGCCCGCCTTGTTGGCGCAACGATCAGCCAGGGCATGGGCGGCGGCCACGTCGATCCGCGGCAGCTTGCTTAAAAGGTCAGTCAGCGATCGATGGAGCGCCACCCCCTCGCCGTCCGCAAGCGTCAGGGCTCGCCTCACGCTGCCCTGCGCGAGGGCAGCGCCGGCGGCGATCGCCTCGGCCGCCAGATCGGGGCGCGCCTGCGCTGCTGCCGCGATCACATCGGCTTGGCTCAGCGTCTCGAGCGTCAGAAGCCGACAGCGGGAACGGATGGTGGGGAGAAGCCGTGCCGGCTGGTGCGAGATCATCAGGAACAGCACGCGCGGCGGCGGCTCCTCAAGCACCTTCAGCAGCGCGTTGGCGCCTTCGCGCGCCAGGTCTTCGGCGCTGTCTATGATGGCGATCCGCCAACCTCCCGCTCCCGCCGTGGAGCCGAGAAAACGCACGACGTCGCGCACGTCGTCGACGCGGATGTTGGAGTAGAAGCCCTTGGTCTTCTCATTGGGCAGGCGGCGAAGAACGGTGAGATCGACGTGCGACTGCGACACCACCTGCCGCGCTGCATGCCCGTCCGAGGGAACGGACAGGTCCGTGGCACCCGCGATGCGGGCAGGATCCGGATTGGTAAGGACGAATTTAGCCATGCGATAGGCCAGGGTCGCCTTGCCGATCCCTTCCGGGCCTCCCAGCAGCCAGGCATGATGGATGCGCCCCGACAGGTAGGCGGCGAGCAGCGACTGCTCTCCGGCATCCTGGCCGAGGAGCCGAACGGTTTCGCGGGGGTGCGGGCTGTCAGGCAGCACATCGCTTTCCGGGCGATCACTCATGCCGGCGCCTGTTCCCGGTTCAACCCGAGCCTCTGCCGGACGATGGAGAGAATCGCAGCAGCCACGGACTCCTGGGTTCCTGATGCGTCGATGACGGCGCAGCGCCTTGGCTCGTAGTCGGCAATGACGAGAAAGGCTTCGCGTAGCTTCTCGTGAAAAGACAGTCCCTCCCCCTCGAAGCGATCGACGACTGCGCTGCGCGCGCGAGCGCGAGCCAGACCTTCGCTTGCGGGCAGATCCAGAATGAGGGTGAGATCAGGTATCGTATCTCCCACCACCACCCGCTCCATGGAACGGATGACGTCAGGTTCGATTTCGCCGAGGACGCCCTGATAGGCGCGGGTGGAATCGATGAAGCGATCGCACAACACCCAGATGCCCCTCGACAGGGCGGGACGGATCGTCATTTCCAGATGATCATCACGCGCGGCGTTGAAGAGAATCGTCTCGGCAAACGGACCGAAATGCCTGGCGCCACCAGACAGCAGAACCTCCCGCAGCTTTTCGGCATGCGGGGAGCCGCCAGGCTCGCGGGTGAGCAAGGTCTCGATGCCGAAATCCGACAGCGATGCGGCCAGCCGGCGGATCTGGGTGGATTTTCCAACCCCCTCTCCGCCTTCGAACGTAATAAACCGGCCTCTCATCGTCTGCCGTGTCCACCCTGTACCAATCCGACGCCCAACTCGTAGATAGCACCGAATGCACGCTGGGGAAGACTGCCTGTGGGAATATCCGCGGCCGCGTGCAGGGGAATCTCCAGGGACACCTGGCCTTCCCGCTGGATTTGCAGACGTCCGACCGGCGCGCCCTTTCGGACGGGCGCCTCAAGCGGACCATCATAGAGCATCCGTGCGCTCAGTTTCTCCTTGTCCTGTGTGTTCACGAGGAGATCCACGTTCCGGTCGGCGGCAAGGGAGACCGTGGCGCTCACGCCGCCGAACACCGAGGCTTCGGCGACCTTCTCGTCCTTGCCGAAAACCGTTACGGGCCGGAAGGATCCTTCGGCCCACTCCAACACACGCCTGGCTTCGGCAGCGCGCTCATTGACCGACTTCATTCCATGAAGCACCAAGATAAAATGCTGCTCCCCATGCACCGCCGATACGATCACGCCGTAGCCGGCGGTTTCGGAAGCGCCGGTGACGCCTGCGTCCACGCCGAGATTGGCCGTGAGCAGCGGATTGCGATTGGTCTGGCGGATCCTGTTCCAGGTGAAATCCTTCTCCTGGTAGATCCCATAGATCTCGGGCTCGTTCGTGCGCAGCCAGGCCAGCAGCAGGGCGAGATCACGCGCCGTCGTCAACTGTTCGGGGTCGGCGAAGCCGGTGACATTGCGGAATTGCGAGTGCTGCAGCCCGATTTTGGCCGCAAGCGCATTCATGCGGGGAACAAGGCCTTCCGGCTGGCCTGTCAGGCCTTCGGAAAGGGCGAGACAAGCGTCGTTCGCAGCCTGAACGATGACGCCGCGCAGGAGATCGTCGACCTGAACCCGGCTCTTCACTGCCGCAAACATGGTGGCACTTCCGGAAGGGGCGCCGCCTTTGCGCCAGGTCTGCTCGGAAATCACATACTCGGTCTCGCGCGTGGTCTCCGCGGCACGAAGAGCCTCTGCCACGACGGCAATCGTCATCAGCTTGGCCATGGCGGCGGGCTCGATCGGCTTGTCCGCTCCCTTGTCGAGAAGTACGCTTCCGGTTGTCGTATCGATCAGAAACGCGACTGGCGCGCCGGTCGTGAAGGGTTCCGCCCGCAGTGGGTCGACCAGCGCCAGCGCTGCCATCAGGAGGCCGAGAAGCACCCCTCGCATCACCGATCACAGCTCCCTTTGACGCGCTCGAAAATGCGCGATAAGTCCATCACGCATCATGCCAGCCAATCATGAATTAAATCGTCCTTCTATCGCAATCGTCGGCGCAGGGCTGGCGGGCCTCGCCTGCGCCCTGGTGCTGCGGTCCCAGGGCCACGCCGTGACCTTGATCGGGCCGCCCGGCAACGCGGGCGATACCCGCACCACGGCCCTGCTGGACGGAAGCATCCAGGCGCTCGCTGGCGCAGGGGTCGATATTGCCCACAACCCCGCCGCCGCTCCACTGCGCGTGATGACCATCCTCGATGCGACGCAGCGCCTGATCCGTGCCAGACCGGTCGCGTTCGAGGCCAACGAGATCGGCCTGGAGGCCTTCGGCTGGAACATCGCCAACGGCGCGTTGACCGAAGCCCTGCTGGCGAAACTTTCCGGCCTGGATATTGACCACCTGCCCGGACGGCTGCTGGCCATGGACATCGAGCGCGAGCATATCGGCCTGACGGTCGAGGGTGCCTCCCCGGTTACAACAAGCCTCGTGATCGCCGCCGACGGACGCAACTCAATAGTTCGCCAGGCGGCCGGCATTGAGACCACCCGGCACGACTATCCGCAGACAGCCCTTGCGCTTAATCTGCGGGTCAGCCGCGATCATCGCGACATCTCGACGGAGTTTCATACAGAATCGGGACCCTTCACGCTCGTGCCGCTTCCGGGCAGGCACGTGAGCCTCGTATGGGTCATCTCACCCGAGAAGGCGGAGGCGCTGAAATCCCTCGACGACACGTCCCTGGCCCGTGAGATAGAGAAGCAGAGCCACGCTCTGCTGGGTCATGTCGCCATCGATTCGCCGCGCTCCCTCTGGCCGATGGGCACGGTGATGGCGACATCGCAGGCGGGGCCGAGGATCGCCCTCATCGGCGAAGCTGCCCATGTCCTGCCGCCCATCGGCGCACAGGGCTTCAATCTGACCCTTCGGGACATCGCCGCGCTCGCCAAGGCATTGCAGGGCGCTTCCGATCCCGGCGACCCCGCCGTCCTCGCCGCCTATGCGAAGGCCAGGCGGGCGGATATCGGCACCCGGCACACGGCCGTCGACCTGCTGAACCGCTCGCTCCTGTCCGGACAGTTCCCTCTGCAGGGACTGCGGGGCCTCGGCCTCTACGCGCTGGAGCGCGTTGGCCCGCTGCGCCGGGCGCTTATGCGCCAGGGCCTTGCGCGCGCAGTCGAGGATTAAAGTCGCCCATCCCGCCGTCTGCGAGCAGCGGCTGCGGACACATCGCTGGTGACGCAAGACGAGGCTACGGCGAGCCCTGACACCCGTGGGCTCAAGGTCTCACCGCGTTGCACGATGTAAATGCGATGGAAGTTGCAGTTTTAACGAAAATTGATGCGACTTCAGCCGAAAATTCGCTATGCTTTGACATTGAGAGTGAGCGAATGCCAGCCTTGGAAGACCCGGAGATGCCTTGGTCCAAATGGCACGGATTGCTCTCCATCTGTAGTAGACGAACCTGGTCTCCGGTCAGCCAGGATCGAACGACGATCGAAACTGCGTATGAATAAAGCCCGCGAAGCAAAGTTCTTTATTGGCCAGGTTGTTCGCCATCGCGTTTATCCGTTCCGCGGCGTGATCTTCGATGTCGATCCTGAATTCGCCAATACGGAAGAATGGTGGCAATCCATTCCGGAAGACGTAAGGCCGTCCAAGGACCAGCCTTTCTATCACCTGCTCGCGGAGAACGACGAAACGGAATACGTGGCCTACGTGTCGGAACAGAATCTCGTCGTTGACGACAGCGGCAAACCCGTTCGCAATGCGCAGGTGGAACAGATGTTCGATCGCGATAAGAACGGTGGCTACAGGCCTAAGCCGAGCGTAAAGCACTGAGAGACGAAGCCTCTCCATTCTCGACGGTCGCTCATACGAAAAGACCGGCTCGAAAGCCGGTCTTTTGCGTTCTCGGGATTATTGGGCCGGGGCTTGCGGCGCCTCTGGCTGCTGCTGCTGTTGCTGCTGGGCCTTCTGGGCGTCGATGACAGGCTGGAAGAGCTTCTGGAGGTTCTGGTTGAAAGCCTGAACCTGCGCCTGATACGCCGTAGTATCGATGCCGGCGCCGTCGAAGGCCTTGCCGAAGCCGTCGAGGCCCATATCGAGCGCCACGGGCTGGCCCTGGAAGGTCAACGCCTGCACCGTGAGCTTCTTGCCCTTCTTGATCGTTGCCAGATTGGCCTCGCTCAGCGGCATGTCGGCAACGCAGCTCGGGCCATAGCAGATCCGATACTTGGCCGTATCGAGTGTCTGTCCATCGACCAGCACGCGGGCGCCGATCGTCAGCACCACACCACCGGGAATGATCACCGTCAGGCTTGGCTTGCCGGACTTCTCCTGGCTGATCTGCGCGGTCATCGTCCACTGCGTGGTAGGCAGCAGCAGATCGCGCACGGTACGGCACAGTTCCTTCGCTTCCTGCTTCACGCAGATCTTGGTCCACGGCGGCTGGTCGAAGGCGGGAAGCTGCGGCTGCTGCTGGGCAGCGGGAGCCGGAGCGGCTTGCGGCTGGTTCTGGGCCAGAGCCGAACCGGCCGTCATCGTCACCAAGGCCGCGGCAGCACCTGCAATGAGAGATTTACGCATAGTCAGAATTCCTGTTCCGAAGCGCTTCTTATTGGGCGGGCGCGGGATTGGCGTTGAGCTGCTGGCGGGCCTTCTCGGCGGCCTGCTGCAACTGGTCCTGCAGTTTCTTCTGCTCGTTGGCGATGGCCTGGGGATCCAGCGGCTTGCCATCGAGGGTGCTGGCTAGACCATCGGTACCCAACGGCAACTGAATGTCCTGGGAGAGCTTGCCGCTCTGGGCAGCCGCCTGTGCGGCCGCCTGGTCCTGCGGCGGCGCCTTGAACACGATCGCCAGAGTCTTGGCCTTGCGCAAGGCATTGAGCTGGTTTTCATCGACCTGCATCTCGACGAGACATCCCTCGGGCGAGCAGACGATATATTTGCCGGTAGCGAACGGCGCGCCGTCGAGATAGAGCGCCACGCCATTCGGGATCAGCGCGCCGACCGGCATGACCAGTCGCAGGATCTGCTTCTTGTCGGTCGTGTTCTGCATCAAGATCGCCGTCATGATCGTCTGGCCGGTTTCCGAGCGCAGGTCACGGCGGATCAGGCAGATCTCCTTCTTCGACTGCGGATCAGTCTGGCACAGCTTCACCCACTCGGGCTGGGAGTTCGACAAAGCCGGACTGGTCGATCCAGTCAGCGAAGGCACTTCAGCCGCAGGTTCGGCGGCCGAAGCCGCTGGAGCGGCCGGGGCCGGCTTCGGAGCAGGCTTGGCAGGGGCAGGTGCCTTCGGCTTCGTGGTTGCGGCCGGCTTGGCGGGCTTGTCTTGAGCCAATGCGGGCGTTGCCGCAAGGCAGAGCGCCGCAACAGCTGCAGTCGCAAAGTGGCGAAACGACATCATGCAAAATCCTTGGGTCCGAGGCTCGCTGTCACAGACGCCGGCTGGCGCTTTGCGGCAACGCACCGATGGGGCTGAATGTCTCTCACCGCCAATCAGGGCGCCAAGATGACCATTTCGGGGAAGGTGCATAAACGAAGCGGCCGTACGTTTCCAGCCTCGAAAGCAACCTATACCGACTGCGCGGCTTCTATAACGAAGTAAATTGCTGAAAAGTTGATCTGATCGGACATTCTTTCAAAATTCGTCCGGCCTTCCGCATGAAAGCCGTTCGACTCAGGTTGAGCAAGACGTCCCTTTGGAGCTGGAATCCAGGCTCGCCGATGACCGACTACGGGGGGCTCGCTCAGGAGTCGGTTCACCCTGCGCCGCTCGGTTTTGCCTCAGGGGCCGGCCCCGGAGCGCCGGCATACCAGATGAGCAGGCAGAGAAGGGCCACGGGCAGACCGATCGCTGACGTCGAGACGAAGAAAGCGGAATAGCCGAACGTTTCCACCATCTTCCCGGACAGGCCGCCGACGAATTTGCCCGGCAAGGCGTAGAGCGAGCTCAAGAGTGCATATTGGGTGGCGGCAAAGGCCGGCGAGACCAGCGAGGACATATAGGCGGTCAGGGCTGTGCCCGCGAAGCTGCCGGCGAAATTCTCGACGCTGATCGCCAGTGTCAGCAAGCCGAGCTTGGCACCGCTCGCCGCCAGCAGGGCCATGGTGAGATGAGACGCTGCGGCGGCGATACCCCCGCACAGGAGCGTCGGCATCAATCCCAGGCGCGATACGGAAAACCCGCCCGCGAACGCACCGACCATGCCGATCCAGACTCCATAGAACTTGGAAACCGTCGCGATCTCGGATTTCGAGAAGCCAAGATCGATATAGAGCGGATTGGCCATCACGCCGGAGACGAAATCGGGCAGGCGGTAGATCGCGACCAGCAGCAGTATGGGCACCAGCATCCAACCCAGCCGCAGGAACAGATCCCGAAGCGGGTAGAGGAAGGACGTCGCGAGTGCCGACGTCCGGGCTGCCGGATCGGCTACCGCCACGGTGGCCGGCCCACTGATATCGGCCGCCATCTCTGCATCGTCATCGCCGGCAGCTTGCCTGTCGGGGGCAAACATCGCCGCCACGATGCCGACGAGCATCAAGGCCATCATTGCGAGATAGGCGCTGCGCCAGCTGGCCAAATCGGCAATATAAAGCGCACCGGCCCCCGCGCTCAGCAAGGCCAATCGATAGCCGAGCTGGTAGCAGGCCAGCATCATGCCCTGCTGCTCGGCGGGGGCGACGTCGATGCGCCATCCGTCGATCACCACGTCCTGGCTGGCCGCACAGAAAGCCGTGAAGGCGGCACAGGCGATGGTCAGTCCCAGGGTATGCGCCGGATCGCTGAAGGCAAGGCCGAGAAGTCCCAGGGCGACCCCGAACTGGGCCAGCAGCATCCAGCCGCGTCGGCGCCCGAAAAAGCCGGCCAATATTGGTGGATCGAACCGGTCGACGAGCGGCGCCCACAGGAATTTGAAGCTATAGGCGAGCGCCACATAGCTGATCAGCCCGATGTCGGTCAGGGAGATGCCGGCCTCTCGAAGCCGCGCCGATTGCGTGGAGAAGATCAGCAGGAAGGGCAGACCGGAGCTGAAACCCAGCGCCAGCATGAACGCCAGGCGTGTGTCGCCAGCGATGTTGATCAGCAACGAACGGAATTTTGCGCCGGGAATCATACATCGGTTTTATAGTTGCCCCTTGCGACGAGACCAAATCCTTTCGCTGCCCGCTGAACGACGCCGATCCATGCTCTCGGCCGGCCGCTGCTTGGATTTGACATGTCTCGGACGGGAGACTGGAGAGTGAAAAGGTGCCGATGATCACCCGGGCCGCCCTATTCGGGGTCGCCATCCTGGTTTCGCTCCCCGTTGCTTCCCCCGCCCTGGCCGATCCGAAACCGGCGCTCGCCATGCGGGGCGAACCGGCCCTAGCGCCCGGCTTCGGATCCTTCCCCTACGTCGATGTGGACGCTCCAAAAGGGGGCACCGCCAGCTATCCGATGCTCGGCACCTTCGACAGCGTCAACCCCCTCATCGTCAACGGGGCGCCCTCCCCCGGCACGAATACCCTCGTCTTCGAATCGGTGATGGCGCGATCCCTCGACGAGCCTTTCACCTTCTATCCCTCGATCGCCGAGGCCGTCGAGACACCGCCCGACCGGTCCTGGGTGGAATTCACGCTCGATCCCCGCGCGAAATTTTCGGATGGCGTTTCCGTTACGGCCGACGATCTCAAATTCTCCGCAGAACTCCTCCGGGAGAAAGGACGCCCTGGTGCGAGAACCACTTACGGCCAGATCGCCGACATCATTGTCCGAGATCCGCGCCATATCCGCTTCGTCTTCTCCAATGCAAGCAACCGCGAGCTGCCTCTCCTGATGGCCGGCATGCCGGTTCTGCCTCGGCATGCGATCGATCCGGCGAATTTCGACAAATCCACCCTGAAGCCCATGATCGGTTCGGGCCCCTATGTCTTCGACAGGATCGATCCGGGCAACAGCATCACCTTTCGCCGGAATCCCGACTGGTGGGGCAAGGATCTGCCGGCCAATCGCGGCCTCTATAACTTCGATCGCATCCGCTACGTCTACTACCGCGATCCGGTGGCGATGTTCGAGGCGTTCAAGACCGGCCAATATGATGTCAGGCCCGAGGGCGAGGCTTCGAACTGGGCGACGGGCTATGACTTCGCGGCTGCCCGGGACGGTAGGGTCATACGCCAGGAGATCGCCAACGGCCTGCCGAAGCCCGCCGTCGGCTGGGTGTTCAACACCCGGCGTCCGATCTTCGCCGATGTCAGGGTGCGCCAGGCGCTCGGCATGATGTTCGATTTCGAATGGGCGAATGCACGCCTCTATTACGGGCTCTACAGGCGCACCTGCGGTTATTTCGACGGTTCCATCCTGTCGTCCTGCGGCACGCCGGCCGACGAAAGGGAGAAGGCGCTGCTTGCGCCGTTCCCTGGCGCGGTAAGCCCCGATGTGATGGATGGAACCTGGCGGCCGACGGTCAATGACGGCTCCGGACGCGACCGCAAGGTGGCCCGCCAGGCTCTCGATCTGCTCAGGCAGGCTGGATGGAGCATCCATAATGGCAAGCTGCAGAAGGATGGCGTGCCGTTCACCTTCGAGATCACGGTCGGCGACAAGGCCACGGAGAGAATGGCGCTCGTCTACGCCGACGGCCTCAAGCTCCTTGGCATCGATGTCAACCTGCGCATGGCGGATGACGCGCAATTCCAGCGGCGCAAGCAGAATTACGATTTCGACATGCTGCAGTTCAGCTGGCAATCCTCGTTGTCGCCGGGCATGGAGCAGAATTTCCGCTGGAGTTCCGAAGTGGCCGACGTGCCCGGCAGCTTCAACTACGCCGGCGTGAAAAGCCCAGCGGTGGATGCCATGATCCGCACGCTTCTGGCGGCAGAAAGCCAGGAGGATTTCGTGGCTGCGGTCCGAGCGCTCGACCGCCTGCTGATTTCCGGGAACTACGCCATTCCCCTCTTCCATGCTCCCAAGATGTGGATTGCCCGGTGGAACGGGACGACCCGGCCCGATAAACCGGCTATGGCTTTAGGGGCATACAGCGATACACTCGCTTCCGATCCGATTCTTGCTCATGTGAAGGCGCCCTGAGGCCCATGACGACGAACAGCTCCTCCAGGATCGGCACGGCTCCTCCCACCCTCGACCTGCTGTTGCGGCAGAACGCCCACCGCAGCGGCGACGTACTTGCCCTGATCGATGCACCGGACCGTCCGCTTTGGGCCGACGGCGCGCCACGGCGAATGACCTGGATCCAGGTCGATGCCGCGGTCTCGGCGGTGGCAGGACGCTTTTTCGAAATGGGCCTGCCAAGCGAGGCCGTCGTCTGCATCCAGGGGCTCAACGTCACGGACACGCTGATCGCCCTGATGGGCTGCATCCGGGCGGGACTGGTCGCAGCGATCGTTCCGGTTGATTACTCTCCGGCCGAGATCGTCACCTTCGCCGAGCGGCTCAATGCAAAGGCTCTGCTGAGTGCCCGCAAGATGGGCCAGGAACAGCCCCTGAGGCCGCTCCGCCATCTCGTCGACGAGTCAATCGCCGACATTCGGTTCATTGGCGCTTTCGGCTCAGACCTGCCCGGCGGCACCGTCTCCTTCGAAGACTGTATCGGCTATCCCAAATCCGGCGCGATCACGCGCCTGTCGCGCCGTGAGCGTCCGGAAGACAGCCTCGCCATCATGACCGTCGACCGAGGCCCCGAGGGAGCCCTCGCCGTCGCACGCAACCACAGGGAATGGCACGCGGCCGCTTCCCTGGTGGTGGAGCGGCTGGGCCTTACCCGCCAATCCCGCCTGCTTTCGCCCATGGCCCCCTCAAGCCTCGCGGGACTTGCCAGCGGGCTGGTGGCGTGGCTCATCTCCGGCTGCCAGCTCGCATTGCACCAGGCCTTCGACGCTACCGTCTTCGCGGTGCAGATGAACATGCATGCCGTCACGCATGTCGTGCTCCCGAACGTGGTCCTGCAGGCCAGCCTGGCCGAGGGGCTCCTGTCGGGGCGCAAGCTCGAAAAAATCGCGAGCCTCGCCCGCGAGCCGCATCGCAACGTGGACCTGCCGCAAGCCCCCTGCGCCGTGCACCATTTCGCGATCCTGGGCGAAATCGGCATCATGCCGATGCTTCCGGCGGGCAACGGCCGATTTGGCTTGCCCGCCCATATAGGCATCGATGCCGACAGCCAGTCAGCCCTCCTCGAAACCCTTGTCACCGGGGATGGCCAGCTCGCCCTGCGGGGCGAACAGGTTCCGGTGGTGGGCTTCGACGTCAGCGACCGCGACCTGTCTTTTCCGATCTCGCCGGAGGACTGGGTGACGACGTCCTATCCGGCGGAAGCATCGGAAAATGGCGTGCGCATCACAGGCGCGCGCTATGCTGGTGCATCGGCTTCATGGGCCGCGGAGACACCGGCGCCGCAGGGAGCGGAGCCTCCCCAGGAGAGCGACGGACTGCGCGCTCTGGCGGGTGCGGCCTGACCTCACCACACCTTTCCGCGCGCCGCGACGGGCTCATAACCCAGCACTTCGGCCCCACGGGTCAGCACGACGGCGTCCAACATGTTCGCGACGACGCAGGCATGGTTGGGAACGATCCGGACGCGATCCCCGACCTTCAGCCCGATCGGCTCCTGGCTGACGAGGCGCCCATGTTCCTCCGAGAGGCTGTCGACGGCGATATCGGGACGGCCGACGACATAGCCATGGCCCGTCAGTCCCAGCAGATCGGAGGTGAGTACCTTCGAGCCTGCATCGATAACGGCCCGATGCGGGTCCGGCACCGAGACCACCGTCGCCAGTACGTTCAGGGCACAGTCGTCAAAACCGCAGATGCCCCGCTCGACCAGCGAACGGTCGTTGTAGACATAGGTACCGGGGCGGTATTCGGTCACGACCGGCGCTTCGTGGGCTCGCCACATGTCCGGGGATCCGCCACTGGTGATGGTCTCGACAGGCGTGCCGAAAGTCTCGATCAACGTCTTGGCTCTCGTCATGAAGTCCTGGACGGCCGACGTTCCGCCCACCGGCGGATAGGTCATGAGACCGCCGAAACGTAGATTGGGTGAAGATGCGATCCTGCCCGAAAGTTCGGCCGCAGCCTCTGGCGTCGGGACGCCGCAGCGCCGCGCACCGGTGTCGCATTCGACCAGCACGGTTAGTTGGTGCCCGGAACCGTCCATCGCGGCAGAAAGGTCGTCCACGACCGCCGCACTGTCGGCGACGACGCTCAACCTGACTCTCCCGGCAAGTGCCCTCAGCCGCTCGCGCTTGGCCTCCCCAATCAGGTTATAGGTTATCAGCACGTCGTCGATGCCGGCTCCCTCGGTCATGGCGTCCGCCTCCGAGAGCTTCTGGCAGGTGATGCCGACGGCTCCCTTCCCGATCTGGAAGCGGGCCAGCCGCGGCAGCTTGTGCGTCTTGATGTGGGGGCGCAGCTTGAGCCCGTGTTCGTCGCAGTAGGCCTGGAACCGGGAGATGTTGCGCTCGGCGATATCGAGATCCACGAGGACGGCAGGAGTCTCGACGGAAGAGTAGACTGCATTATCCATGATTGATCCTGATCAGGCGGCCTGTTTGGTTTCAGCAATGCGGACGAGATTCTTGAGGATGACGGCAGTGCCTTTGAGACGATCGTCGGGACGCTCGAAATCCCGCTGGAACAGGATACGCATATCCGGCCTCACCTTGGCGAAGGAGCCTTGCTCCGCAATGTAGCGCACCAGCCCGTTCGGATTGGCGAAGGAATTGTCGCGGAACGAGATGATCACCCCCTTGGGGCCTGCATCGACCTTCTCGACATTGGCGCGCCGGCACAGGGCCTTGATCGACATCAGTCTCAGGAGTTGGTCGACCTCGGGCGGGCGCTCGCCGAAACGATCGGTGAGTTCGGCACCGAAGGCATCGATCTCGGCATCGGTGTCGAGCGAGGATAGGCGCCGATAGAGACTGAGCCGCAACGTCAGATCCGGCACATAGTCCTCCGGGATCATCACGGGGGTACCGATGGTGATCTGGGGCGACCACTGCTCCTCGACCTCGGTTTCCACACCGCCTTCCTTCAGAGCCGCGACCGCTTCCTCCAGCATCTGCTGATAGAGCTCGTAGCCGACTTCCTTGATATGGCCAGACTGTTCGTCGCCTAATAGATTGCCGGCGCCGCGAATGTCGAGATCGTGGGAGGCGAGCTGGAAGCCCGCCCCGAGCGTATCCAGCGACTGGAGCACCTTGAGCCGTCGCTCGGCACCCTGCGTGATCGTGCGGTTGGCCGGCAGGGTGAACAGGGCATAGGCTCGCGTCTTGGAACGCCCGACGCGGCCCCGCAGCTGGTAGAGCTGAGCGAGACCGAACATGTCGGCACGCCAGACGATCAGCGTGTTGGCGGTGGGAATGTCGAGGCCGGATTCCACGATCGTGGTCGAGAGCAGGATGTCGTATTTGCCCTCGTAGAAGGCGGTCATCACGTCCTCGAGCTGGCCAGCGGCCATCTGTCCGTGGCCGATGGCGACCTTGGCCTCCGGCGCATATTCGTTGAGGAAGGCCTTGGCATCGGCAATGTCCTCGATGCGCGGCACCACGAAGAAGCTCTGGCCGCCGCGATAGCGCTCGCGCATCAGCGCCTCGCGCAGCACGACGGGATCGAAGGGCGTCACGAAGGTGCGCACGGCGAGCCGATCGACCGGCGGTGTCGCGATGATCGAGAGTTCGCGTACACCCGTCAGCGCCAACTGGAGCGTGCGCGGGATCGGCGTCGCCGAAAGCGTGAGCACATGTACCTCGGCACGCAGTTGCTTCAGCCGTTCCTTGTGGCCGACGCCGAAATGCTGCTCCTCGTCGATGATCAGCAGGCCGAGGTCGCGGAAGGAGATCGCCTTGGCGAGCAGCGCATGCGTGCCGACGACGATATCGATGTCGCCGGAGGCGAGACCGGCCCTCGTCTTGCGGGCATCCTCAGCCGAGACGAAGCGGGAAAGCTGCGCGACCTTGACCGGCAGGCCCTTGAAGCGCTCGGCGAAAGTCTTGGCGTGCTGGCGCGCCAGAAGGGTCGTCGGCACCACCACCGCCACCTGTTTGCCCGCCAGGGCACAGGCGAAGGCCGCGCGCAGAGCCACTTCCGTCTTGCCGAAACCCACGTCACCGCAGACGAGCCTGTCCATCGGACGGCCCGACGCGAGGTCCTCCAGCACGGAATCGATGGCGAATTGCTGGTCCTCGGTCTCGCTGTAGGGGAAACGCGCCGCAAACTCGTCATAGATGCCCTGGGCGGGTATGAGTTTGGGCGCCTCGCGCATAGCGCGGGCGGCAGCTATCTTGATGAGCTCACCCGCCATCTCGCGGATGCGCTTCTTCATCCGCGCCTTGCGTTCCTGCCAGCCGCGACCGCCGAGCCTGTCGAGTTGCGCCTCGGCATCCTCGGAACCGTAGCGGGACAGAAGCTCGAGATTTTCCACCGGAAGGAACAGCTTGTCGCCGCCCGCATAGTGGATCTCGAGGCAGTCATGCGGCGCGCCGGCGGCCGTCACTGTCTGCAGGCCGATGAACCGGCCGATGCCGTGCTCGACATGAACCACGATGTCGCCGGGCGAAAGCGTGCCGATCTCCGTCAGGAAGTCCTGCGCACGCTTGCGCTTGGCCGTCCGGCGTACGAGCCGGTCGCCCAGAATGTCCTGCTCGGAGATGATGGCCAGGTCGCGGGTCTCGAAACCGGTCTCGAGCGGCAGGATGCCGAGCGCAATTTCGGATTTAGGCAGCGCCAGGGCACGGGCGAAATCCGGCACGGGCTTGGCCTGCGTCAGCCCGTGATCGGAGAGCACGGCCCCGAGCCGCTCGCGCGAACCGTCGGTCCAGCCAGCGACGATGACGCGCTTGCTCTCGCCCTGGAGGTCGCGGATATGGCGCACGACGGCGTCGAACACGTTTGAGTCTTCAGCCGCCCGCTCGGCGGCGAAAGTATGACCCTGCTTGCCACCGCAATCGACGACCTCGCGCCCCGGCGCGCCGGGCGCGGAGAAGGGCGTGACGCGGACGAGCGCCGATTCATCGAGGCGCCGGCGCCACTCCTCGGGCCCGAAATACAACCTGTCGGGACCTAGCGGCTTGTAGGGCACGCCTTCGCCCGACTTGCCGAGCGCCTCGCGCCGGGCATCGTAATAATCCTTGATCTGCGCGAGACGTTCGCCAGCGGCATCCTCGGCCAGGGGGTCGAGAATCACGGGCACGCCGGGCAGGTAGTCGAAGAGCGTGTCGAGTCTGGTATGGAACAGGGGCAGCCAGTGCTCCAGACCGACATAGCGACGCCCTTCCGAAATCGCCTCATAGAGGGGATCGCCGCGCGTCTGGGCCCCGAACTCGGACAGATAGGCCTGCCGGAAACGCTTGATCGTCTCGGTGGTGAGCTGGACTTCGCTCATCGGAACGAGGTCGAGCATGCGCAACTGGGCGGAGGAGCGCTGCGTCTCGACATCGAAGCTGCGGATCGATTCCAGCGTATCCCCGAAGAAGTCGAGGCGTACCGGCAGCGGCAGCCCTGGCGGGTAAAGGTCGAGAATACCGCCGCGCAGGGCGTATTCCCCCGTTTCGCGCACGGTCGACGAACGCAGATACCCGTTATGCTCCAGCCAGGCGGCCAGCCTGTCCATGTTCACGGCATTGCCGGGGGCGGCGGAAAGGGACTGCGCGGCGACGAGATCGCGAGACGGCACACGTTGCAGCGCCGCGTTGACGGTGGTGAGCACGATGCGCGGCCTGTCCCCGCCCCTGGTGGTGGCGAGACGCGAGAGCGTCGTCATCCGGCGGGCGACGACGCCCGCATTGGGTGAAACGCGGTCGTAAGGCTGGCAGTCCCAGGCCGGGAGGACAAGGACATCGACTTCCGGAGCATAGAACTGGAGCGCGGCCTCAAGGCTGGCCGAACGAGCTCCATCCCGGGCGACATGGAGCATGGCGGCCGGCAGGTCCCGCGTCTTCGCCACCAGGGCACGCGCGAGGTCCGCCAGGACAAGACCGTCCTGGCCGTCGGCACAGTTGGAAAAGACGAGGTGGCCGCCCTGGGCGAGGTGGTCAGCGGCTTTCATGCAAACATCGGCTTCATGGAAGAATGGTATTCGCGCAGGCGGCGAAACAGGTCCGTATCATATTGGGCGGGAACGGGTACCTTGCCAGTGACCCAGTCGTAGAGTTCGTGATCCTGGGCATCGATGAGCCGCTCGAAGTCATCGACTTCGCTTTCGGCGAGATCGACGATCACGGCATCGCAGAAGCTGCCCATGATCAGATCCATCTCGCGAAAACCGCGATGCCAGGCACGATACACGATGCGTCGCCGACGCGGATCCAATTCTTCAGCGGTACGTATTGTTCCGGACATGTTCTCAATCCCTCGCGACGCTGTATAGAGAGTTGGAGCGGCGGAGGAAACCGTCAAAGTGAATTGCCGTACCGGCGTCCGGGCTCAAGGTTCCGGCTGGAGCATGGACAGGCCACGACTGAAGAGCGCCGCGCGGCCCTTGTTCTTCTCGATCCACTACGACGATCGGCAGGACGAGGCTAAGGTGCGGTTCATGCGCCCCGCGATTCTCAATCCCCTCTTTGCCTCCGTTTCCTCCCTGCCCGGGATTGGGCCGAAGCTTGTGAAGGTACTGACGCGCCTCCTCGGCGGAGCGGAACCCACGGGTGCCCGCGTGATCGATGCGCTGTTCCACCTGCCGACCGGGGTGCTCGACCGGCGACTCAGGCCCAAGCTGATCGAGGCTCCCTTTGAAACTCTGGTGATGGTGGAAGTCACGCCGGAACGCTACATACCGAGCACCGGCCGCGGGCCGTTCCGGGTCTACTGCTCCGACGATACGGCCGACCTCACACTGGCTTTCTTCGCCCCTCAGACGACGTGGATCGAGAATGCCCTGCCTATCGGCCAGAAGCGCTGGGTGAGCGGCAAGATCGAGCTGTTTGACGGCATGCGCCAGATGGTGCATCCAGACCGCATCGTCGACGAGGCCGGTCTCAAGGCGCTTCCGCTCATCGAGCCGATCTATCCGCTTACCGAAGGCCTCTATCCCCGCCAGATCCAGAAGACCGCGCAGGAAGCTCTCGCCAGGACTCCCGAATTGACGGAATGGCAGGATCCCGCATGGCTCAGGACACGGAACTGGCCGGGCTTTCGCCAGGCACTCGCCGACCTTCATTCCCCGCAGACACCGGAAGCGGTGGCCCCGGGTTCATCAGCGCGCGAGCGCCTCGCCTACGACGAATTGCTGGCCTCCCAGCTGGCGCTTGCCATGGTGCGTGCCAACAACAAGGCGCTGCCTGGCCTTGCGATCGCGGGCACCGGCGTGATCGCGGCCAGGATCGAAGCCGCCCTTCCCTTCAGTCTCACGGCAAGCCAGGTTCACGCACTCGCCGATATTCGGGCCGACATGGCCGCTCCTACCCGCATGCTTCGTCTCCTCCAGGGGGACGTCGGGTCCGGCAAGACGGTTGTGGCGCTCCTTGCGATGGCGACGGTCGTGGAGGGTGGCCGCCAGGCGGCCCTGATGGCGCCGACTGAAATTCTCGCCCGCCAGCACCTCGCCACCATCCAGCCGCTGGCGGATGCGGCGGGACTTCGCATAGGCATCATTACCGGACGAGACAAACCAAAGGAGCGCACCCGCATGCAGGAGGCGCTCAGGAATGGGGAGATCGATATCGTCGTCGGCACGCATGCCCTCTTCCAGGACGATGTGGAGTTTCGCGATCTCGGCCTCGCCATCGTCGATGAGCAGCACCGCTTCGGCGTGCATCAGCGCCTCGCTCTCAGCCGCAAGAACGCGGCAATCGACGTGCTTGTAATGACGGCTACGCCCATCCCGCGAAGCCTGGTGCTGACCTATTTCGGCGATATGGATTCCTCTGCTCTTCGGGAAAAGCCGGCTGGCCGCAAGCCGGTCGACACAAGGCTGGTTTCCCTGGAACGCCTCGGCGAGGTGGTGAGCGGGCTCGGCCGCCTGCTGCAGACCGGCGCCCGTGCCTATTGGGTCTGCCCGCTGATCGCCGAGTCGGAGACCCTCGACGTCGCCGCCGCCGAGGACCGCTACAATCACCTCGCCTCGCTCTTCGGCAACAAGGTCGGGCTGCTGCACGGTCAGATGAAGGGCGCGGAAAAGGACGCGGTGATGGCACGCTTCATCGCCGGCGATCTGCGCGTTCTCGTTTCGACCACGGTGATCGAAGTGGGCGTGAACGTGCCCGAAGCGACCGTCATGGTCGTCGAGCACGCCGAACGTTTCGGCCTGGCCCAGCTTCACCAACTGCGCGGGCGCATCGGCCGGGGATCCGACAAATCCACCTGCCTGCTGCTCTACAAGGGTCCTCTCGGCGAGGTGGCGAAGAAGCGCCTCGAAATCATGCGCGAAACCGAGGACGGCTTTCGCATTGCGGAGGAAGATCTCAAATTGCGTGGCGAGGGCGATGTCCTGGGCACGCGCCAATCCGGCATGCCCGGATTCAAGGTAGCCGACCTGGAAGTGCACCGTCATCTGCTGCCGGCCGCCAATGACGACGCCCGGCTCGTCCTGTCGCGCGACCCGCAACTCACCTCTCCCAAAGGAGAAGCGCTGCGCGCCCTGCTCTATCTGTTCGAACGCGACGAGGCCGTGCGCTTGCTGCGTTCCGGGTGAGCCGAGCGCGAGCCAGCGGCCGAGGAAACATGATCAGCCCGGTTCCACGGCCGGGATCGATTCAGGCTGTATCAATCCCGCCGAAATCACGAGCTTGGTGGCCTGTTCCACGCTGATCGACAGTTCGATTACCTTGGACTTCGGCAGAAGGAAGAAAAAGCCCGTCGTCGGGTTGGGAGCGCATGGCATGAAGACGGAGACCCACGCCTCGCCATTGCCGCCCGGCAACCTTTGCTCGATCACCGGACTCGGTTCGGAGGAAATGAAGACGATGGACCACGCTCCTGCCGGGAACTCCACAAGCCCCACCTTGCGGAAGGTGGTTCCCGATTGCGAGAAGACCGTCGAGAAGACCTGCTTGAGCGCCTTATAGATGCTGCGGACGACGGGGGTACGGTCGAGCAGGTGCTCGCCGAAGCGAACCAGCGTGCGTCCGACCAGGTTGGCGGTGAAGAAGCCCACCAGCGTCAGCCCGATCACAGCGACGATAAGGCCAAAGCCCGGAATCTGGAACGGCAGATAAGTCTCCGGCAGGTAGCGCAGGGGAATGAAGGGCTTCACCCAGCCATCCACCCATTGGATGAAGGTCCAGATCAGATACAGAGTGATGGCGACCGGCCCGGTGACCACCAGGCCGGTCAGGAAATAATTGTGCAATCCGCCAAACCTGCTGGCCCGTTGCGGGGGGCCGACCGGCGTTACATTCGGGGGTATTGTCTCGCGTACCATACGGAAGTTCTAGCATGGCCCATGCGCGATCTGTCGATCCAAATTTGAGCAAGTCTGGGTGATCGGGAGGCAAGCGGGCGGCGTGCATCCCCCACCGCCTCCCGATCGGTCATCGGCCTCAGTATTCCGGCGTTACATAGGCCGTTGCGATCGTCAGGTGCTGCAGGCACGCTTCGGGCTGGTTGTCCTGGAGCAGTCTCACGGCAAGGTTCAGTTCCGACTTTGCGGTAAGGCGAGCGTCGCGATCGCGAATGCCGTCCACCGCGAGGGCGGCCTGCGAGAGTTGCGCCTCATTGCACATGGTCGCGGGCCTGACGACGGCACCGTCGCCTGCGAAGGCTCCCGTGGTGGCGGCAAGTACGAACAAGGCTGCAGCCCCGAGGATCCTGGTCATGCTGCTTCTCCCTTTTGATGTTGGAATTGGGAAGCTTGCCCATCCGGGAAGTGCTGCGGACGAAGCCGTCCCGTCATGGGGTGAACCGCGCGCGGGCCGACAATGTTCCGGCCATCTCATTGTTGGAGGACCACCGCCTGCACCCGTGGAGATCACCTTCTTGTGCGACGGGCTGCGCAAATCGGTATCAACTTTGCAGCGCGCTGAACTAGGATGTTCGTCATCTCCCTCCGCAAGGCATCCCAATGTCGTCTGATCCGAATGAGAACCCGCCCGCTACCGTGGCCGTGATCGGTCTCGGCTCAATGGGCTTCGGCATGGCCCAATCCCTCATGCGCGCCGGCCTGGCCGTGGCCGGCTACGATCTCGCCCCATCACCCCTGGAACGCCTCTCTGCTCTCGGGGGGCGGGCGGCCGCTACACCACGCGAAACGGTGGTCGGCGCCGATATCGTGGTCAGCGTGGTCGTGAACGCCGCCCAGACCGAAACGATTCTTTTCGGCGAGGACGGCGTGGCCGACGCCATGCCGGAAGGCGCCGTCTTCATATCCTCGGCGACCATGGATCCCGCAGCTGCGCGGAAACTCGCTCGGCGACTGGAGGCAAGCGGCCGGCATTATCTCGATGCGCCGATTTCAGGCGGTGCCGCGAAGGCGGCAAGCGGCGGATTGACTGTCATGGCGTCCGGCACTCGGCGCGCCTTCGCGAAGGCCCGGCCGGCACTCGACGCCATGGCCGCCAAGGTCTACGAACTGGGAGATGCCGCCGGCATCGGCGCCGCCTTCAAGATGATCAACCAGCTCCTCGCGGGTGTTCATATCGCCGCGGCGAGCGAGGCGATCGCCTTCGCCGCCAAGCAGGGCCTCGACCTCGACAAGGTCTATGAGGTGATCACGGCCTCCGCCGGCAACTCATGGATGTTCGAGAACCGGGTCCCGCATATCCTTGCCGGCGACTACCGCCCGCTCAGCGCCGTCGAGATCTTCGTGAAGGATCTCGGCATCATCCAGGATATGGCCAGGACGGAGCGCTATCCCGTACCCTTGGCGGCCGCGGCCCTGCAGATGTACCTCGCGGCGGCCGGTGCCGGCATGGGACGAGACGACGATTCCTCGCTTGCCCGCATCTACGCGCAACTGTCGGGTACCACACTGCCGGGCGAAAACGAAACGGCAGTCCCCATGCAGGAGCCGGGGCCGCCCAAGACATAAGGCTCCGCCTCCCTCTTCGGAGACGGCCCTATTCCACGGTGACGCTCTTTGCGAGGTTGCGGGGCTGGTCGACGTCGGTGCCGATGATGACGGCGGTGTGGTAGGCCAGGAGCTGGATGGGGATCGAGTAGACGATCGGGGTCAGCACGGCCGGCATTTCGGGCATGACGATGGTCTTGAGCGTGGCCATGGCGGCCGCCTCGGCGCCCTTCTGGTCGGTGATCAGGATGATGCGCCCGCCCCGCGCGGCTACTTCCTGCATGTTCGACACCGTCTTCTCGAAGAGGGCGTCGAAGGGGGCGATCACCACCACCGGCATGGTCTCGTCGATCAGCGCGATGGGTCCGTGCTTGAGCTCGCCCGCCGCGTAGCCCTCCGCATGGATGTAGCTGATCTCCTTGAGCTTGAGTGCCCCTTCGAGGGCCAGCGGATAGCTGGTGCCGCGGCCGAGATAGAGCACGTCCCGGACCTTGGCGAGATCGCGCGAGAAGCTCTCGATCTCGTGCTCCAGCCGCAGCGCCTCGGCCATCAGGCGCGGCGCCTCGATGAGGGCGTGCACCAGTTCGCTCTCCTGGGCCGCCGACAGCGTGCCGCGCGCCTTGCCCGCGCTGACGGCAAGCCCCGCCAGCGCCGCGAGCTGGCAGGTGAAGGCCTTGGTCGAGGCCACGCCGATCTCCGGGCCCGCGAGCGTGCGCACCACCACGCCGGCCTCGCGGGCGATGGTCGAGGTCGGCACGTTGACCACCGCCAGCGTGTGCTGGCCCTGCTCCTTGCAGTAGCGCAACGCCGCCAGTGTGTCGGCGGTCTCGCCCGACTGCGAGACGAAGATCGACAGTCCCCCCTTGTCCAGCGGCGCCTCGCGGTAGCGGAACTCGGAGGCGATGTCGACCTCGACCGGAAGGCGGGCATAGCGCTCGAACCAGTATTTGGCGATCATGCCGGCGAAGGAGGCCGTGCCGCAGGCCGAAATGGTGAGGCGGTCGAGGTCCTGCCAGTCGAAGGGCAGGTTCTCCGGCAGGCGGACGGTTTCCCCCACCATGTCGATGAAGGAGGTCAGCGTGTGCGAGACGACCTCCGGCTGCTCATGGATCTCCTTGGCCATGAAGTGGCGGTGGTTGCCTTTGTCGACCAGGGTGGCGGAGGCCTGCGACTTCTGGATCGTGCGGTGCACGCGCCTGAAGTCGGCGTCGTAGATGGTGGCCGAACCGCGGGTCAGGGCGACGCTGTCGCCATCCTCGAGATAGGCGATCGTGCTGGTGAAGGGGGCGAGCGCGATGGCGTCCGAGCCCAGGAACATCTCTCCCTCGCCATAGCCGATGGCCAGGGGCGAGCCCAGCCGGGCGCCGACGAGCAGGTCCTCCTCGCCCGAGAACAGGAAGCCGAGCGAAAAGGCACCGCGCAGGCGCCGCAGGCAGGCGTGCACGGCCTCGATCGGCTTCCTGCCGCGATTGAGCTCACGGGTGACGAGATGGGCGACCACTTCGGTATCCGTCTCGCTCTGGAAGCGCGCGCCCTCGGCGATCAGTTCCTCGCGCAGCTCGCGGAAGTTCTCGATGATGCCGTTGTGCACCACCGCCACCTTGTCGGTGGCGTGCGGATGGGCGTTGCCCTCCGTCGGCCTGCCATGGGTGGCCCAGCGCGTGTGCCCGATGCCGATCAGGCCGTCCAGCGGATCCCGATCGAGCTTGTTCTCCAGGTTGCGCAGCTTGCCCTCGGCGCGGCGGCGGGCGATGGCCCCGCCTTCGAGCGTGGCGATGCCGGCGGAATCATAGCCGCGATATTCGAGCCGCCGCAGCGCATCGACCAGCGGGAGCGCAACCGCCTCTTTCCCGAGAATACCAACGATGCCGCACATGCGCCCTAACCCTTTACCGATTCGCACCAATCTAGATGCGAGGGATTTAGGGCTTCGTGAACGCGACGCGAAATCAAAATGCCTGACGCATTGTGACAGATGACGAGCGCCCTCGTTCCTCCGCGGCGCGGACCGGCGGCAACGCCCTATGGCTTGCCGGAGATGCGCTCGATTTCCTGGCGCACGAGCCGTTCGACCAGGGTGGGCAAATGGGCATCGAGCCATGTCTGCAACATGGGACGGAGCATGTCCTGCACCACGTCTTCGATGGTACGCGCATTCTTCGAGAAGACCGTGTGATTCAGCGTTGCGAAGGCGGCAGCCGCCTCGGCCTCACGCGGGGCCGACAGAAGCGAGGCGGCCGCCCCCGCATCGTCATTGGCGGGAGATGGGGGCTCGCCCCGTCCATCCTTGGCTTCGGCAGTTCCCTCCGACCTCTCCGCCACCAGCGCTTCGACGGGAGCACGCCGCGTGCCGGGCCTCGATGGTGAAGTATCGTCGGCGATGATCTTGCGAATGGAAGCAAGGATCTCGTCCATTGACGGCTCCTTCAGCGCCCTGTGTGGCTCCGATCGGGTTGACGACGACATCCGAGACTCCTTCAGGGCCCACACTTCGCCCCTGCCTACGACATGGCCGTCTCGATCAGGGGACCGTCGGGCACCCCTACCTTGAAACAAGAACGTCCTCCGATCGCAAGGATACGGAGGACGCTGCCTTCAGAATTCTGTCGATATCGAGGATTGCCTGCGAGGGATCAGCGCCCGTCCGGAATGTCGGTGCCGATCCACTTGTCGCGCACCTGGTTGTAATGGACGGACGGATCGTATTTGGCGACCTTCAATCCGAGGGTCGATGCGTTCAGCTTGCCGACCGACTGAAGCAGAGTGTAGGCCGCGACCACCTGGTCTCGCTGGGCGGTAATCAGCGTGGCGCGGGCATTGAGGAGCACCTGCTGCTGCTGCAGTACGTCGAACGTCGTACGCTGGCCGACTTTCGCTTCCTCGCGCACGCCGGCAAGAGCGACACCCGCTGCAGCAACCGCGGCCTGGTTGGCTTCGATCTCGGACCGGGCCGCGTCGAAATTGCCCCAGGCCTGAACCACTGCAGCGCGAACCTGCTCCCGCAGGACGTCCGCCTGGATGCGCGCTTGGCCGAGTGTCTCCTTGGCCTGGCGGATCTTGGAATAGTCCACACCACCTTCATAGATCGGCACCGTCAGGAACGCGCCGATCGACGCCGAACTCTGGATACGCGTATTTCCGGTCACGTCGTAGTTCTGCGACAGGGCGCCCTGAGCCGACAGAGTTGGATAGAGGGCGCCTTCCGCGACCTTCACCTGCATGGCGGCGGCATCGACCGCGTGCAGGGCCGAGGTGATGGAAGGATGATTCGCGAGGCCGGCGGCCACGGCGGAATTCTGGCTCTTCGGCAGTATCTTCAAAGGTTTCGCGGGCTCGAGGCGCTTGGGCTGCGAGCCGATGATCTGGCGATAGACGGCCGTGGAGGCCTTGAGCTGGGCAGCGGCCTGAATCTGCTGCGACTGCGCCTGCGCAAGGCTGGCGTTGGCCTGCTCGACGTCGGTTCGAGTCACCTCGCCTACGTTGAAGCGATCCTTGGTCTGCTTGAGCTGCTCCTGCAGCACTTCCACGTTATTCTTCTGCAGGTTGAGCAACGCCGCATCGCGCAGCACATTCATGTAGGCCGTCGCCGCGGCCAGCAGCACCTGCTGCTCGACGTCGCGGAGGGTCTCGCGCTGGCTCAGAACGCCTGCCTCCGCCGACCGCACCGAGTTCGCCGTACGAAATCCGTCGAACAGCGGCTGATTGATGGTGACGCCGACGCCGCGGGGAAACAAGGTGTCGTTGGTGCGGCCGATCTTGTCGGTGCGAACGGTGTCCGCCGTGCCGCTGACGCTCGCCGTGCCATTGATCGTGGGACGGTAGCCACCCAGAGCCTGAGGCACATTTTCGTCATAAACGCGGGCACCGGCGCGCTGGGCATTGAGAGTCGGATTGGTCGTATAGGCCTGTGCCAAGGCCGATTGGAGCGATTGCGCCTGAGCGTTACTGATGAAGAAAACAAGCGAAGCGCTTGTCGCCAAAAGAGAAATGACGCTCGTAGTTTTCATGACTCTACCCGACCCAAAATCAAAAAGAGGCGGTTAACCCGCCCAATCTTTGTCAAAAAATAACCTGACAGGCGCCATTCACCAACATCTCATTTGAGTCGCCAGACGATAATTCCGGAGTTGAAGCAAAAAAGAGACAGTGAACCCCTAGTTCGGTTAACCGATGGTTTACGCCACAATTAAAGTCAACGAATGGTTAGGCCCCGAGAGGCCGCCTATTTCGTGTATCTAATGCCCTTTGCACAAAAGTCGCGAGAGGCTGCTATTTTTGCCTCTACAGATCAAAATTGAACACCTTGGACGGTCCCAGGCTTAAAACGAGCCTGTATCCACGGAACGTCCCGTGGAATATTTTCCTGCACATCCGATGAAGTCGGATCAGAAAGTGAAAGCGGCAGCCTTTGCGAAACCCGGCAGAGCCGGAAGCGATGCGTCGAAGGCGATGCGCCCCGCAAAATCCTCACCGACGCGAACGAAAATCGTGGCTCGGCCGGCACGTCCCCGGCCGACGACGGCGACGAGACGCCCGCCCTCACGCAGCGATTCGAAAAGCGCCGTCGGCACCTCGTCCACGGAACCTTCCAGGAGAATCACATCATAGGGCCCCGAGTCCGGCGCCCCCTTCTCGAGATTCCCGACGGCGACGCTGACATTGCCATAGGCGGCCAATGCCGCCCTGGCCTCGCCGGCAAGGCTCTCGTCGCTTTCCAGCGCCACCACCTTGGCGCCGAGCTGAGCCAGGACGGCGGCCGAATAGCCGGTTGCCGAGCCGACGTCGAGCACGGCATCCGTGGACCGGACGCCGGCCAGTTGGACAAGCTTGGCCAGGAACATCGGCTGAATCAGATAGCGCTGGCTGCCCGCCTGCCCGATCGGCAGATCGATATCGAGATAGGCAAGCGCCTGCTTCGCTGAAGGTACGAAGGCTTCCCGCGGCACGCTCAGGAACGCATCGACCACCCGGGCCTCGGTCACGTCATTGGTGCGAATCTGGCAATCCACCATGGTGCGGCGCGCTTGGGCGAAATCGGTCATCGATCGGCTCTCTTGGTTATCCGACCGTTGTTTGCGGCAAGCCCTCGCAAAAGGCAAGCCGGCAAGCAGACGCCCGTTCGCGCAGACATCGCTTTTCGCGCCTTGCCCGCATGTCCTGGGATCGGCGATCTAGCCCCAGCGCCTGTGGGCCCACATCCACTGCTCGGGATATTCCCGCACCCACTTTTCGAACAATCGATGGATCCGCCGAGTGGCCTCCGCGACATCGGCATCACGATCATCAGTGTGGGGCACGTCGATACGCTGAGCTTCAATACGGAAATTCACGCCCTGCTTACGGATCACGCGAGCCGCAACAAGCGCAGCGCCGTTGCTTCTGGCGAGCAACGCCGGAAACGTGGTCGATGGCGCGGGGCGATCGAAAAAGGTAACGGGCAGACCGCCGCGATCACGCAGGTCCGCCAGCAGCGCGATCGCGCCGCCTTCGCGCACGATGCGCATGAGCTTGCGCCCGATATCCGCTCCCTTGACGAACAGACCCCGGGGATACCGGTCCCGGCGCACAAGGGCGATGTAGTTGTCGACCCTTGGATTCTTCATGCGCTGATAGACGCCGGCAACCTTGATGCCGCTGGCGACGGTCGGGAACACGACCAGCTCCCAGTTTCCAGTATGAAGCGAGACGAAGACGATGCCCTTGCCGCTCGATTTCAGTGCCGCCACCAGCGCGCCGCTTCCGTCTTCGATCCGGCCGGCCCTGATGATGCGGTCGGCCATCAGGCTTTCCGCAAAAGTTCGGCCGAGTTGCATCCACATGGCGCGCGCCATGGCCTCGATCTCGGCCGCGGTCTTGGCGGGATAGGCTGCTCCGAGATGGCGGATCGCGCGTTCATGACGACGCAATCGCGGCGCAATCAGGCGCCAGAGCGTTCCCATGAGCCAGGAACCGAAATCGAGCGGCAGCACATGCAGCACGCCGATCAGGCTACGCAGCAGGAAGTACTCCGCCGCATATCTGACTTTACGCCACCGTCTTCCTGATTCCGTTTTGATCACCGAGGACCCGTCTCTCAAGCGCACCGTCGATACGAGGGTGCCACTGGCCCGTTCGAGATTCCCGACGCAGAGCGAGAACTATCCGTTGAGACGATAAGACGCAACCCGCCCTTGCTCTCCTTTCGTCCATCGGTGGAGGCAAGGCAGGCAGGCTCCGCATTGCCGATCCGCAAGTTACCCGCTTGTTACAGTTACGTACTCAAGCGCTGGAAGCAGCCATGCGAGAATGGAGCTTGGCGGCCTGCCTGGCAGGCCTGACCCGACACGAACGCCGCCTCGCCACCAACCTCGTCCGACAAGAGCCACACAAGGTCTGCCATGGCTTTCATCGATCTCTTTGCCTGGATCGTCCTGGTTGTCGTCATCCTCACCGCCATGGCGATCTTCGTCGCGCTCGGCATGATGCCGGGCCACATTGCCCGCAAGCGCGGCCATCCCTGGCCTGAGGCGGTCACGGTCGGGGGGTGGGCGACCCTGATTTTCGGCTTCGTATTATGGCCGCTGGTCCTCATCTGGGCCTATGTCGATTTTCCAGCCAGGAACGAGGCGAACAAATGATCGTCGTCCTGCTGAACAGCTACCTTGCGCTGCTGGCGCTTTTCGTCTGGTTGAGGTTCATTCCTTTCAATCTCTTCTGGAAGCTATCGCCCGTCCTGGTCCTCCTCGTCCTGCTCGTGGGCCTGTTCATCCCCATGGGATGGGGAGCCCCATCGGGACCGGTGGCGGTGATACGGAACTCGGTCCAGATCACGCCGTCCGTCGCGGGAGAAGTCGCCGACGTGCCGGTCGCCGCGAATATGCCGATCAAGGCCGGTGACATCCTCTTCCGTATCGATCCCACGACTTACCAAGCCCAGGTGGCCGCCATCGATGCGCAATTGAAGCTGGCGGAACTGCGCTTCGGCCAGTTTTCCCAGTTGCAGAGAAGCGATGCAGGACGCGCATTCGATGTCCAGAGCCGGGAAGCCGAACGCGACCAGCTCAAGGCCGAGCTGGAAGCTGCGAAATGGAACCTGGAGAAGACGACCGTGACAGCGCCAGCCGACGGTTACGTGACGAATCTCGCGCTCAGAAAGGGCGCCCGCGTAACCGGTCAAACGCCGGTGATGGCGTTCATCGACACGCGGGATACCCTGCTCGGCGTGGAGATACCGCAGATCTATGCCCGCTATATCGAGCCCGGCCAGCGGGTCGAGGTCACGTTCAAGATCTTTCCCGGCGAGATTTTCCCCGGCATGGTGGAGACGGTCGTGCAGGCAATCGCAACGGGCCAGGCCCAGCCGGGAGGCCTGGCGGTCATGCCGTCTCAGATCGAAGCCGCACCCTTCATCGTCCGGTTTCGCCTTGATGATCCCAAGGTGGCCGAACAACTGCCTGCAGGAAGCACGGGGCTGGCCGCCATCTACACCGATCACGTGACGGCGGCCCATGTCATTCGCAAGGTGGTGCTACGTCAGTCCGCGATCCTGAACTACGTCAATCCGTTCTAGGATTACAGGGACCTGCCGGAACGGCCCGTTTTCACCTGTGGAGCCGGCGCCGAGTCCGGCTCCACCAGCGGATAGGCGTTCGACACGTGCTTGAGATAGCGCCCGAGCAAGACCCCCAGCATGACGGAGCCGAGGCCCCACACCGCCAGATCGCGCAGCAAATGATCAGCCGCGACGCTTGACGCCCGCTTGTCCGCCTCCGCCATGGTGCCCATCCCCATTGGAATTTGCCGTTCTGACGCGCCTTTGTTCGACCAGGCTAGAGCGAATCTCCGCCAGAAGCAAAACCCATCGATCGGAACGGCGACGATTCGTGCGGGAGACGAGCTGCGCGGGCCGTCGACCACCCCGCACCTGTTCCGACGAGGATTTTTGCCTTTCGTCAGAACCCATCAAGTCGTTGATTTTTTTGGAGGCCACGCCCGGAATCGAACCGGGGTGCAAGGATTTGCAGTCCTCTGCGTAACCACTCCGCCACGTGGCCATCCATTGTCCAGCAGTGCGAGACAAAGCGGAGGCCGGCCCTATAACAAGCAAGGCGGACCGGTTCAACCGGTTTTCGAGGCGCCCACAATATTTGGGTTGGAAAGGTGAAGCAAACTCATCCAGGACGCACAGATACCCCGCGCGCCGTCGAGGGACTCGGTCGCCACCGGCTTCGCCGACTAAAAATGCCGTGTCCGAGGCGACCGTCGACCCGGAACACCGTCACGACGCCGGTTCGGACGGCGCCTGTTTTGCCTGGCGCCGTCGTCCCCACCAGACGGACAGCCTGCGGCGGCGCCGCCGAATGACAGGGATGTCCACGGAGAGGATGAGGAGGCCGAGCGGAATCATCCAGAACCCCAGAATCGGCAGGAAGCCCAGGAATCCCCCGAATACCAGCGCGACACCGAGAATCATGCGGAGCCAGGGTGATCCCGGCAGATGAAAATGACGCCCCGCAACTTTTACCTTGGGGCGGCTGATCGGTTCTGTCGGCTCCAAAATGCCCTCCAAATGGCTTGAAACACCCTGTTCTTTCGGCATGCCTTCCCTCATGCCCAGATAATATTCCAAAAAAGAGATGCAATATGGGCACGATTGGCCTTGGCAACCTCCAATGATGTTGCTATACGCCCGGCCCACCGGGGAACACCCTGTTCCGCGATAGCTCAGCCGGTAGAGCAAGCGACTGTTAATCGCTGGGTCGCAGGTTCGAGTCCTGCTCGCGGAGCCAACTTCCTGGAATACGCAATCGGCGTATTCAGTTCCCGGAATTCCCACTTGCATGCGCCTATATCGTCCATGCGCCACGCTGGACAATGCGCATCAGCCCACATCCAGGGCGATGGATGCCATTGATCGTTGGGGTTGCAGGCCCCATCGGTTCAAAGGGCCCGCAGGTTGTCCGTCACGCGACCAGCGGCGCCGCCAGCGCATCAAGCACGGCAGCGGCATCGCGCGGGTCGAGGCGGACCTGCAGGCCGCGCTGGCCGCCATTGATGAAGACGTAGTCGTGTCCGAGCGCCGCCTGCTCGATGGCGGTGCGAACCTTGCGCATCTGGCCGAAGGGGCTGATGCCGCCGACCTTGTATCCCGCGCTTCGCTCGGCGTCCGCCGGCTTCATCATCTGGGCAGACTTGCCGCCGAAGGCCGCTGCGAGCTTTTTCATGGCGACCTCCCGGTCTGAAGGCACGATCACGCAGACCGGCTTTCCGTCGACCAGCGCCATGAGCGTCTTGAGAACACGTTCCGGTACCTCGCCCAACGCCTCGGCCGCCTGAAGACCGATGTGATCAGCATCGGGATCGTAATCGTAGGTATGGACGGAAAAGGAGATGCCGGCCTTGTCGAGCATCTGAGTCGCACGCGTCGCCTTCGACATGGTTCCGTCCCGCCGCCTTTGTAGGAGGCCCGTTCTTACCCTGCGAAGGCATGGCTTGAAAGAACCGGTTGAGATCAGCGGACAGGGAAACCGGGTCTACTCCATTGAGAAAATGGGTCGATGACCTGACGCCCTCTATCCGGGACCTGCAAGACGGGTTAGGGTCACCGCCCCTCAAACGATCAGACATTCTCACATGGCTTTCCGTACCGGTCTCGTCGACGCAATCGGCAACACGCCCCTCATTCGCCTCAATCGCGCCTCCGAACTGACGGGCTGCACCATTCTTGGCAAGGCTGAGTTCATGAACCCCGGCCAGTCCGTGAAGGATCGCGCCGCGCTTTTCATCATCAAGGACGCCGTGGCTCGCGGCGAACTAAAACCGGGGGGCACCATCGTCGAGGGCACGGCAGGCAACACCGGCATCGGCCTTGCCCTGGTTGCCGATGCGATGGGTTTCAAGACGGTGATCGTGATTCCCGAGACGCAGAGCCAGGAGAAGAAGGACATGCTGCGCCTGGCGGGGGCCGAACTCGTGGAGGTGCCTGCAGTCCCCTATGCCAATCCCAACAACTATGTGAAGGTTTCGGGGCGTCTTGCGACCGAGCTCGCCAAGACCGAACCCGGCGGCGCCATCTGGGCAAACCAGTTCGACAACGTCGCCAACCGGCAGGCTCATATCGACACGACCGCGCCCGAGATCTTCAGCCAGACAGATGGCAAGCTCGACGGCTTCGTCTGCTCTGTCGGCTCCGGCGGCACGCTGGCGGGCGTCGGCATGGGGCTTAAATCCGTAAACAAGGATATCAAGATCGGTGTTGCCGACCCGATGGGCGCGGCGATGTATTCTTGGTTTACCAATGGTGAGCTCAAATTCTCGGGCTCTTCCATGTCGGAGGGTATCGGCCAGAACAGGGTCACCAAGAACCTCGAGGATGCGCCCGTGGATCTCGCCTATCAGATCCCGGATGAAGAAGCCGTCCCCTTGGTCTATGATCTCCTGCAATATGAAGGGCTGTGCGTGGGTCTCTCGACCGGCATCAACATTGCCGGCGCCATCCGCATGGCCAGGGAGCTGGGCCCGGGGCATACCATCGTGACGATCCTCTGCGACCACGGCTCCCGGTACCAGTCGAAGCTGTTCAACCCGGCTTTCATGCGTTCCAAGAACCTGCCCGTGCCCGAGTGGCTCGAGAAGCGTTCCACGATCAAGGCTCCACTGGAATAGGTGACCCATGGCCACAGCCCTGCTTTTCAGAGACGACGCCTATGCACCCACCGCCAGTGCTACGGTTGTGGGCCTCTCACAGCACGGGATAATTCTGGACCAGACGATCTTCTATCCCACGGGCGGTGGCCAGCCCGGCGATGTCGGCACCCTCACCTTGCCTGATGGCCGCACGGTCGCCATTGCCAATGCGGTGTGGAACGACGAGGCGAAGACGGAGATCGCTCATGTGGTGCCTCCCGAAGGCTTGCTGCCGGCGATCGGCGACAAGGTGGAACTGGCGCTGGACTGGCCGCGCCGCTATGCGCGGATGAAGGTGCATACGGCGTTGCATCTCCTTTCCGTCGCTCTGCCTTACCCTGTCACCGGCGGCTCCATCGGCGATGGCGAAGGCCGCCTCGATTTCGATATCCAGGATGCGGGGCTCGACAAGGATGAGGTTACCGCCAAGGTTAACAACATGATCGACCAGGGCGCGGAAGTCTCCGAGCTGTGGATCACCGATGCGGAGCTCGATGCCAATCCCGGCTTGGTCAAGACCATGTCGGTAAAGCCGCCGCGCGGCTCCGGCCGGGTGCGGCTCGTGGAGATCGAAGGTCTCGACCTGCAGCCCTGCGGCGGTACCCATGTGAGGAACACGCAGGAGATCGGCCGCATCATGGTCACGCAGATCGAGAAGAAGGGCAAGCAAAACCGCCGCGTGCGTATCGCCCTGGCCTAGTGGCTTCCCCGTGGCGTAACCGCAATTGCGACGCCGCAGTCCTGCGAGAGGGCACCGGAGCGCCCTCTCGATTACGGATATTTCAAGAGATGGACGTCGCGATCGTCGCGGCAGCGACGTTCGCTCGCCCAGCCTAGGCTGCCCAGCCCTTCGCCAATTCGAGGGCCTGACGCTCGAACAGGGCACGATAGATGCCGTCCATATCGCGGATCAGGCTAGCGTGATCCCCCTCCTCCACGATCCGCCCCTTGTCGAAGACGAGGATGCGGTCCATCGCCTGGACCGTCGACAGCCGGTGCGCGATTATGATGGTCGTACGTCCCGCCATCAGGCGCTCCATCGCCTCCTGGATCAGGTGCTCGGACTCCGAATCCAGGCTCGATGTGGCCTCGTCCAGGATCAGGATCGGCGCATCCGCCAGAAAGGCGCGTGCGAGAGCCACACGCTGGCGCTCACCGCCCGACAGCTTCACGCCGCGTTCGCCGACAAGCGTCGCATAACCCTTCGGCAGTGCCGAGATGAAGTCATGCGCATTGGCAAGCCGCGCCGCCTGCTCGATCTCCTCGCGGGTTGCACCGGGACGCCCATAGGCGATGTTCTCGGCCAGCGAACGGTGGAAGAGGATCGGCTCCTGCTGCACGATGGCGATACCCGCACGCAGGCTCGCCTGGGTTACCTCGGCGATGTCCTGCCCGTCGATGACGATACTGCCGGCGTTCACATCGTAGAGGCGCTGGATCAGCTTGACGAAGGTCGTCTTGCCGGAGCCGGAGCGGCCCACAAGTCCGATCTTTTCTCCTGCCGCGATTTCGACCGAGAAATCGTGATACAGCGGCTCAGCGTGGCCGCCATAGTGGAAGGTCACATGCTCGAACGCGATATGACCGGCCAGGATGGCAGCGGGGGGCGCACCGGCCTTGTCGTGGACGCCCATCGGCTGCTCGTAGAAGGCCACGAGTTCCTCCATGTCGTTGACCGAGCGCTGCAGGTTATGGATGTGCATGCCGATGTCACGCAGGTACCCATGCACGATGGCGTAGCTCGTCAATACCAGGGCCACGTCGCCGGCGCCTGCCTGACCTTGCATCCAGAGGAGCAGGACGAAGGCGAGCACGACCGCCCGCAACAGCAGCAGGAAGACATTCTGCGCGGTGCCGGCATTGGTGCCCCGGATCCAGGTCCGCGTCGTGCGCGAGCGCCACTTCCCGAGAATGACCGCAAGCCTTTCGTCCTCGCGCGTCTCCGCGCCGAACGCCTTGACGACGGCATTGCAGGTGATGGCATCAGCCAGGGCACCGCCCACCCGCGTATCCCAGCTATTGGCGAGGCGCGCAGCGGGGGCGACATAGTTGACCGAAAGGAACACCGTCATCGTCACGAAGCCGATAGAGCCGACGAGTACGACCAGTCCCAGCATCGGCCAGACGGTCGCCAGCACCAGGGTCGAGCCCAGCAAGACGAGGATGGAGGGCAGGATAGCGACGAGCAGCGTATCGTGCAGCATGTCGAGCGCCCACATGCCGCGCGTGATGCGGCGGACTGTCGAGCCTGCGAAATTGTTGGCATGCCAGTCGGTCGAAAAACGCTGCAGGCGCGCGAAAGCATCGCGTGCCACGAAGCTCATCACCCGCGTGGTCAGAACGGTGATGCCGTAGAAGAATGCCTGCCGGCAGCCAACGGCCAACGCCGCGAGAAGCAGCATGGCGGCCAAAGCCCACCAGGCCTGGCTGGACCTCTCGACGCCGACCGTCACGGCATCGACCATTCGGCCAGCAAAGATCGGGATGACCACCTCGCTGATGGTGGCCACCGCGACGGCAAAGACGATGCCCGCCACGATGATCCCATGCCCTCTCCAGTTCCTGAAGGCGAAGGCTAGCACGGCAGCCATCGGGTGTCGGCCCGCTCGTCGGCTCAAAAGAGTCATGATCACATCCGGCGCCATTCGGCACCGTCTCCGGAAGCAAGACACGCCAAAATGCGCGTTGCTGGTTCTATCTGGGAAATGGAGCCCAACGGGCCGTTCGGAGAGAAGAGACGCCGCCTAGCAGCGTGCCATATTCTCGTAAGGTCGAACGCGCGGCGTACGACGGAGAATTATCGATGACATCATGCAATCCTCCCTCGTTGGTGGTGGCCGGAAACCGCAAGATAGAGGCGGTTTTACGCTAAAGCAACCAGGAATTTAGAGAACCCACTTGCCCGGGGCAGATCGGGCTACGCCTGCAAGCCGCTCTTCATCATGTCGGTGACCGCCCTGTAGAGCTTGATCCACGCTGCTCTCGTTGCCTCATCGAAGGCCTCGCCCAGCTGCTGCTCAAGCGTCCAGAACAGGGCGTCACCGAGGAGTTCGAAGTGCTCGGGCAGGGCCCCGTATGTCTGATGCCGCAGTCCGAATTCCGTAAGGGTATCCCTCAACGTTTCCAACTGGTCAGCCGCCTTCACGAACACTGCCAGCATGGCCAGGAATTTGGTGCGCTGGGTCTTGGCGTCGGTGCGGAACAATGGACGTAGTGAAGGCGCCTCGCTGAAGAGCCGGCTATAGAACAGTGCCACGATTTCCTCATGAGACTTCCGGGACGCTGCCCAGCTGGCGCGCACCAGTTCGATCTCGTTCGGGCTGAGCGGTGAGCGGGCAGGCTCGCCCTTCTCTGCGTCTTGCTGAGCGGGCGCCGGGCCGCCCACCGAAGCCGGGTGCGGCAAGTTATCCCTGCGCGGCTCCGGAGTATCGTGCCGAAACGCGAGTTGGATGTCCGCTTCCGCCAGCGCAGCCAGCACATTCTCGGCAACGCTGTTCAAGGTCGCCGAATCCGAACCGATGTTGAGATTGACGTAGAAGAGAATCCTGTAGCGGATGCCGTAATCCTCGATCCCCGTCACGACGACGCTCGGTTCGGGTTGATCGAGGATCAGTCCTGTCCCGGCAGAACGCATCGCTCCTGTCTTCATCACCTGCCGGGCGAAGGCAGTCGGCACCCAGGGACCGAGTACGAGCTCGAATTTTGCACGTGAGAACGGCGACGGATTGGCGTGATTGACCACGCTCGACTTCGCGACGATGCTGTTGGGCACCGATACGAGATTGTTGTCTCGGGTTTGGAGCTGCGTCGTCCGCCAGTTCATGTTGCGGACCTGCCCGAATACACCGGCTCCGCCTGTATCCACGGTGATCCAGTTCAACAATCTGAACGGTTTTTCCACGTTGAGCAGAACGCCCGAGAACAGATCGAGGATGATGCTCTGCAACGTGAAGCCGAGGATGAGAGTGAGCAAACCCGATGTCGCGCCAATGGAAACCGCCGAGAGCTTCAGGACCGACGACAGGAACACCAGCCCCAATGCCAGCATGATGACCACGTTCACGCCGGCGCGTTCCAGCGTGGACGGCGGCGTTCCGGTGCGGCGTTCTAGGGGTCCCCAGACGACGAATGGCAGCAGCCCGATAAGCCAGGCGGCAACGAGGGCCAGCCAGCAGCCTTCAATCACGGTACGGGCAATACGCGCTTGCGGCACGTCGAAAACGGCAGAAGCGTTGGCGGCAAGCCCGCTTTCGATCGCAGCGAGCAGAAGGGTGGCGGAACCAAGGCCGACGACGAAACGCAGGGGTACTTGTGATCGCGCGCCACGGGCGTAAAGGACGGTAACTGCCAGCAACCCTGCCATCACGATGGCGAGAGGTATGGCCAGCATCGGAGGGACCAAGCGCCGTGCTTTCTCGACAAAACCCGTCCTCTGCACGAGGCTGAAGCTCGCAACGAGCTGGGAATGGCTGATCTGCGCGGTCGCAAAGCCGGGGTCGCCAAGCGTCGCCCGGTCGACCGCCGTTTCGCCAAGCCATGTCCCCGAGATCCTCCAGTCTCCGCCACCGATACCTGGTTGCGAGACCTTCGACTCCTCCGGCACGAGCTGCGACCCCGCGCGGTCGGGAACCAGAACCAGCTCCGAACGAGCAGTTCCGGTGCTGAGCAGGGCAACACGCAGTGCCAGCCGGTTGGTGAAAAGGTCGTCGACACTCGGGCGATAGCGGAATGTGCCGCTCACACGATAGAGCTGATAGACCTGATCCCCGGTGGTGCGGATCGTCACGGGTTTATCGAGCCGGATGGGCGCCGTGGCATCCACGAACGTCATTCCGGTCGCATCGAACGGCTTGGTCGCGACGAACCAGAGATCGAACACCGCAGGGAATGTCTCGGCTGCGGTATCCGGTGGCCCGAGCGCCTGGAGCTTCAGGCCGACCTTGACGATATTGGCAGCGGCGGAAGGGGAAGCGCCCGCCGTCTCTGCTGGCGGCGATTGCGCGGAAGCAACCTGATCCGGCACATGGGATGTCAGCGAAATCGCCAGCAGGACAAGGGTCAGGAGAGCAAGGGCGAGGCCGGCAAGTGACCAGAGCCGTCTTGACTGCGTCCATGTCTTCACGAGGACCTCCTCACCAGGCCAAGACATGGCGGGTCGGCGACAGCGGGAGGCGGCGCATTCTCCTGGGCAAGCACGACAATGAAGTCGCGAAGACAACGCTCAAATCCAGGACCCTCACAAGAATATTGGACGGCGTATCTATTCTCATGAATGCTTACGAACATCCGGAACGGCAATCACATCATCACCAACAGAACCGACTCGCGGGTCGTACTGAGGATGAACGCATGCCTCGCCAAGCCATCGCATCAAGATCCGAAACATATGAAGTTATATTTCAGGAATTCTTACGACTTAAACGCATAATGGATTCAAATAAATTGCTCAAGAGTGTAATTATATCAGAAGCCCTCGATGATATTGTACAAATTGATCACTTTGTCACAATATGACTTTGCCGCACTGATCTTGCACTACTTTCCGGCAACTCGCATGTACCACCCCTGCAAGAAGGATGAACATATCCTCCCCGGCAGTGTGAATGCCGGCTTCGCCGATGACCAGCACATGGCCTCTTATCCCTAGAGCAAAGCGCGTCTAGGTAGAAACGCCGCTTTTCTCTAACTCTTTGTTTTTCGACGCGTCTTTGCGTTTTGCCGATTCCGTCAAAACACAAAACGCTCTAGGTCCGACTATCCTTCATCCGGCGCGCCCTGGACGTGTTTCCGGCGACCATCGGCCAAACGATCCGGAATACCAGCAACACCATCACGATCGCCGCATAGACCAGCGGCTCCGCCAGCCACACCTTCTTGATCATGATGAAGTGCAGCGCACCGAGTGCGACGGCGAGATAAACCAGCTTGTGCAGCTTGGCCCAGGCCTTGCCGCCCATCCTGCGGATCGACCAGTTGTTCGATGTAAGCGCCAGCGGCACGAGGATCGCGAAGGCTGCCATGCCGATGGTGATATAAGGCCTGCGCAGGATGTCGATGAGCACGGCGTGCAGATCGAGGCCGCGATCGAACCAGAGCCACACCCCGAGGTGCAGCATCACATAATAGAATGCGACGAGCCCCAAGGCCCTTCTGTACCGGAGCAGATTGACCCTGAAAATCTGTCGAAGCGGCGTGATGGAGAGCGTGAGAATGAGGAAACGCAGGCCCCAGAGACCGAGGCCCCATTCGAGCTGGGCCACTGGGTCGGCCCCGATCCGATCGGTAAAGGCGAGATAGAACAGCCACGCTGCCGGCAGCATACCGACGACATAGACCATCGACCGGATCAGCGGCTGCCAGGAGATGCGCGTAACCTTGCCGGCCTGGACGGGTGCGCTCATCAGAAGTTCGCCTTCAGGTCCATTCCCGTATACATGGAGGCGACCTGCTCGGCGTAGCCGTTGAACATCAGCGTGGGCTGGCGGCCGGCCAGCAAGCCAGCCCCGATGCGCCGTTCGCTCGCCTGGCTCCAGCGCGGATGGTCGACCTCCGGATTGACGTTGGAATAGAAGCCATACTCGTTGGCGTTCTCCTTGTTCCAGGACGTCGGCGGCTGCTTATCCACAAGGGAGATGCGTACGATCGACTTGATCCCCTTGAAACCGTATTTCCATGGCACCACCAGCCGTATCGGTGCGCCGTTCTGGTTCGGCAACGTCTCGCCATACAGGCCTACGGCGAGGATGGTCAGCGGATTCATCGCTTCGTCCAGCCGAAGGCCTTCGACATAGGGCCACTCCAGCGCCGGAAAATAGGCGGCCTGTCCGGGCATCTCCGAAGGGCGCACGAGCGTCTCGAAGGCGACGTATTTGGCGCCGGACAGGGGCTCGGCCCGCTTGAGTGCGTCGCTGAGCTGAAAGCCCAGCCAGGGAATCACCATGGACCAGGCTTCGACGCAGCGGTGGCGATAGATGCGCTCCTCCAGGCCATGGGGCTTGACGAAATCCTCCAGCGCATAGGTCGCCGGCTTGCTGACGAGGCCGTCGATCTTGATGCTCCAGGGGCTGGTGGTGAGTTTGCCGGCGTAGGCTGCCGGATCGCCCTTGTCCGTGCCGAATTCGTAGAAATTGTTGTAGCCGGTGATGTCTTCGAGGTTCGTCGGCTTATCGATCGTGGAATACTGGCTCTTGGCGCCTGAGAGGGGCGCGGCGTTGGCGACGGCGCCTCCCAGGCCAACCGTGATCGCCCCTCCGGCACTGCCGAGGAGGAAGCTGCGGCGATCCAGATAGGCCTCCCTTGGCGTCACATGCGCTTCAGTGAGGTCGGGAGCGTGGCGGATAAGCATGATGTCCTCTCGCGGCTGGGCCGTGAACCTTCACAACCTTATACGCGCGGCGCACTCGCTCTGTTTCTCACGATCGCGTCAAACTTTGCACGTTCTGCGTGAGGAGCATCGTGATCAGGCACCCTTCAGCGGCTGCACCTCCACTGTGACATGGGACAGGGAAGGAAAGCCAAGAAGCTTGTCGTGATAGTAGCGCGGCTCATGCTGCTTGCGGCTCGATACGGAGAGAATGGCACCGAGATGCCCGGGACCGAGCCTCCAGACATGCAGATCCGAAACCTTGTCGCCGTCGCGCTCGATGGCAGTGCGGATGGCCTCCGCGAGCCGGCTGTCCGGCATCATGTCCATCAAGATGCCGCCGGTATCGCGGATCAGCGTGTAGGACCAGCTGAGGATCACGCCCGCGCCGACGAGGCCCGCCACCGGGTCCATCCAGTTCCAGCCCAGGAAGCGCCCGAACAGAAGGCCGATGATCACCAGCACGGAGACGGCCGCATCGGCAAGCACATGGGCTACCGCAGAGCGCATGTTGTTGTCGCCGTGCGCGCCTGGATGGGCATGCTCGACATAGACGGCACTGCGTTCCTCCTCCCCGATGCGGATATGCACGGTGAAATCATGCGGTTCCGGAATTGCGTCGACCGACTGGAGGTACCCCTCGATGGCCTCCATCTCGAAACGCTGCCTGCCGCCATCGGCACGCTGGGTCTCGATCGTCGCCGTTCGAGGTTCCATCACCCCTCCCCCCTCCGCCTGCAGGCGGAAGCGTGGCGGTACGCCCTCCTCGAAGATGGAGAGCTCGACCATCCCGTTTGCAAGGGCGAGTTGCCTCGTCTCGTCATGATGATGACCATGGCCTTCCTCGTGTCCATGGCCATGATGGTGCCCTCCCCCCAGCAGCCACACGCTGGCGACGTTTACCGCCAGGCCGACGACGGCAATCGCGATCGCCTGCGCGTAGTCGATCGCAACGGGATGCAGCAGCCGCACCGCGGCCTCGTATCCGATGAGAACGGCGATCATGGCTAGGATGATGGCACTGGTATAACCGGCAAGATCGCCGAGTTTGCCGGTCCCGAAGGTGAAACGCCGATCGAAGGCGTGCTTGCGGGCATAGCCGTAGGCGAGCGCCGTCAGCAGCAAGGCTCCGGCGTGAGTAGACATATGCAGGCCGTCAGCCATCAGGGCGATCGAGCCGTAGATCGCCCCGCCGGCGATCTCGACGCCCATCATGACGAGGCAGAGCACGATCACCGCCCAGGTACGGCGTTCATTCCGTTCATGGTCGGCCCCGAGGAAAACATGGCTGTGCCCGTTCGGCGCGCTGACTGGCGATATCATTTGAGATAGCTCCTCACGACGTCGATGAGATGTTCGGCCGCTTCGCGGCTCGCGACCTCGCCCTGTTCGGGAGCGATGATGTGGTCGCGGATGTGATCTTCGATTACCTCGGCCATCATGCCGGCGATGGATCCCCGGACGCCTGCCAGCATGTGCATGACGGGATCACAGCCGAGTTCGCTGTCGAGCGCTCGCTCGATAGCCTCGACCTGCCCCTTTATACGCCGGATGCGTGCCAGGAGCTTGGCCTTTTCCTTGATGGTGTGACTCATGGCGCCTCTCTATAGCATAGGGGGGTAGGGTATCCTCAATATGGACGTCGGGCAAGGCTTCGGGAGCCCTCGCAAGGCAGCCATGTCATACGGTCACGACGTAATGCCGAGTGGCGTCCATCAATGGCCGCCACTCGGCCGCTTTCCTATTGGGGGTTTTCCAGGCTGAAAGTTTCCGACTGCTCGTCATAGGAGAACACCTCGCCGTAACGTCCCCAGGCGATGGCGGCTGCCAGAGTCTCCTCGGCATAGCCCTCGCTCATGTGGTCCTCCAGTTCGTTTCTGAAACGGGCCGCCGGAGCCGCATGGCTGGGGCGTTCGTCAAGCACCCGGCGTACGAGGCCTATCAGGGGCACATAGGTGATGAGGTGTTCGGCAAAGAGCCGCTTTCGAGCATCCGTCTCCAAAGTGGCGAAGCGCTTGCCGGCTTCGGTCAGCACCAGGTCGCCTTCACTCATGGCGGCGAAGCGCAGCAGCTGCAGCGTCTCACCAAGATGAAAGAGCTCGTCGGCTTCGAGCTGCAGGCTTGCTGCGAGATCCGGCAGATCGGCCCGGCCGTCATAGGGCGAGCCCGCGACGGCTTCGAGCAGGCCAGCCATCACGTTGGTGGACACGGGATGCAGGAACATGCCGATGCCTGTACCGGGAATGCCTTCTGCCGCCTGCGCGCGCGGCTCCGCCCGCTGCGTCATGCGGGCGTAGATGTTGTCGACCAATTGCCGGAACATCGGATCGAGCCGATTGCGCGGGTGGGGCAGGTCCACCTTCAATTCCTGCGCCACGCGGCCGGGATTGGAGGAGAATACCAGAATGCGGTCGCACATCAGTACCGCCTCCTCGATGTTGTGGGTGACGATCAGGACCGACTTCATCGGCAGCCGACCTTCCATCCACAGGTCGATCATGTCGGTTCGAAGCGTCTCGGCGGTGAGCACATCGAGAGCCGAGAAGGGTTCGTCCATCAGGAGAAGGTCGGGATGCACCACGAGGGCCCGCGCGAAGCCTACCCGCTGGCGCATGCCACCTGAAAGCTCCTTCGGGAAGGCGTTCTCGAAACCGTCGAGGCCGATGAGGTCGATGGCCGCCAGTGCGCGCTTACGGCGCTCGGCGCGGTCGACATTCTGCGCCTCGAGTCCCAGTTCTACATTCTGCAAGACAGTGAGCCAGGGGAACAGCGCGAAGGACTGGAAGACCATGGCGATGCCGGAGGGCGGCCCTGCGATCGGTTCTCCCCGGCAGGTCGCCTGGCCGGAGGAGGGTTCGATCAGCCCGGCGATGATGCGCAACAGAGTGGACTTGCCGGAACCGGAACGGCCGAGCAGGCCGACGATCTCCCCTTCCCTGATGGTGAGATCGACATTGTCGAGCACCATCACATCGTTGCCGCTGCCCTTCTTGAAGGAGCGCGCGACCTTGCGGATATCGACGAGCGGCGCCGTCGTGATTTCCTGAAGCATGACGATAGTCCTTTCAACGACGCGATGAGATCAGCCGAGACGGAGCCTGCGTTCGCCGAACGTGTAGAGCGGGCGCCAGAGCAGGCGGTTGAACAGGGTGACAAAGATGCACATCACAGCGATGCCGAGCACGACCCGGGGCGTGTCGCCCGCCGTGGTGGCATTGGCGATGTAGGAACCCAGGCCGGTGGCGGTGAGCTGCGTATCGCCCCAGCTCGCCACTTCGGCGACGATGCTGGCATTCCACGAGCCTCCGGACGCCGTGATCGCCCCGGTGACGTAATAGGGAAAGATGCCGGGCAGGATCACCTTCAGCCACCAGCGCCAGCCGCTGATGTGGAAGCTGCGAGCCGCCTCCTTGAGGTCACTGGGAAAGGCGCTCGCGCCGGCGATCACATTGAAGAGGATGTACCACTGCGTTCCCAGGATCATCAGCGGGCTGAGCCAGATATTGGGGCTCAGCCCGAAATGCACGATCAGCACCACGAAGATCGGAAAGGCGATGTTGGCCGGGAAGGCCGCGAGGAACTGCGCCAGCGGCTGGATCTTCTCGGCAAGAGCCGGCCGCAGCCCTATCCAGACCCCGACGGGAACCCAGATCAGCGTGGCGATGGCCATCAGGACGATGACGCGCAGCAAGGTCAGGCAGCCGTCGCCTGCAGCGATGGCGACGTCGCCCCAAGTAAGGCTCTGGGCGAGATAGGCGATGACGACATAGCCGGTGTAGGCGGCAACCAGCACGATCAGGCAGAACCAGGCTGCGTCGATGGTGCGGGAGACCGCCTCGTTGTGCGTGCGCGGAGATCGATTCCGCCGCTCAGGCCAGCGAAGATTCCAGATCAGCCGGGCCACGGCTTCGACGGGCGTAGCGAGCACGCGCGTGACACGGGCGCGCCGGAAAAGGTCGAGCACCCAGGATGTCGGCTCTACCCCGGAGGCCGTGGTTTCGAAGCGGAACTTGTCGGCCCAGGCTACCAGCGGGCGAAAGAGCAATTGATCGTAGAGAATGATCACCACCAGCATCGCGACGACCGCGTAGACCACCGCGGTAATGTCCTGCTGCTTGATCGCCAGCGCGACATAGGAGCCGACGCCCGGCAGTGTCATGGTGGTGTTGCCCACCGTGATCGCCTCCGAGGCCACGACGAAGAACCAGCCCCCCGACATCGACATCATGGCGTTCCACACGAGGCCTGGCATGGCGAAGGGCACGTCGAGCCGCCAGAATCTGTGCCAGCCGTTCAGATGGAAGGAGCGTGTGGCCTCATCCAGGTCCTTCGGCTGGCTTCTGATCGACTGGTACATGCTGAAGGTCATGTTCCAGGCCTGGCTGGTGAAGATGGCGAACACCGAGGCAAGCTCGGCTCCCAGCACGCTGCCCGGAAACAGGTTGAGGAAGAAGGTTACCGTGAAGGTGAGGAAGCCGAGGATCGGCACCGACTGCAGGATGTCGAGTATCGGTATCAGAACCATCTCGGCCCGCCGGCTCTTGGCGGCAAGAGCTGCGTAGACGAAGGTGAAGATCAGCGAGAATACGATCGCCAGAAGCATGCGCAGCATGGTCCTGACCGCGTAGACCGGCAGGTTGGCCGGATCGAGCGAAAGCGGGGTTGCATCGAGCGTCGAAAGCGGCGCTGTGGTAACGCGGGCCCCGTAGGCCATCATCACGATGGCCCCGATGACCAGCAACAGCGCCACGAGGTCCCAGAAGCCGGGAAGCAGGGAACGGCCGACCGCGGGTGGTGCGAATTTCTGCAGGATCATGCCTCAAACTCCAAGCCGGGCGATCGCCTGGGGGAATGAGAGGCTGTAGGTACGTGCCGGTTGCACCGGCGTGTCGAGAAGGCTCTTCATCGCTTGCCATCCTTCACCATTGCGGCGCGGGCAAGCGTGCGGAAGAGCGGCGCTAGGGCGCAGCCAAGCTCCCGTCACGGCGTGCGCCGTGCCTGGTCATGTTCGCGTATGGCTGCTGCAGGCCGGCCTTTGCCGGCGCGCATCTGCCAGAGGTGCTACTGCCCATGGTCCGTTTCATGTGGGTTATGGAGAGGTGCTGCAACGCAACACCGATTACCGCTTTGCTACCCCCGGTGTGGCCTTTTTATGGCAATTGATTGCGGTTGTATTGCTGCCGCCTTGCACGGAAACAAATCGCCGGAGAGGGTGGCAACGAGGCCACACGCCACGGCCGAAAGGATGCGTGATGCTCCCCTGTCCCGACGATCTTCTTCGGCCAGGTCGCGTGTCGGGCGATGCCCTTCAGAGCGCTGGGATATCTCCCCTCGCCCAACCCTCCTTCGTCCCGGCCTTGAAGTCCGCGAAACGGCCTTCCGCGATGGCCGCACGCATGCCCGCCATCAGGTCCTGGTAGTAGGAAAGGTTGATCCAGGTGAGCAGCATCATGCCCAGGATCTCGTTGGCGCGGGTGAGATGATGCAGATAGGCGCGGCTGTAGTCGCGCGCGGCGGGGCATGAAGAAGCCTCGTCGAGCGGGCGATGATCCTGCGCATGACGGGCATTCTTCAGGTTGATCTTTCCAAAACGGGAGTAAGCGAGGCCATGACGCCCCGCCCGCGTCGGCATGACGCAGTCGAACATGTCGATGCCGCGCGACACGCTCTCGATCAGATCGTCCGGCGTCCCGACTCCCATGAGATACCGGGGCCGGTCGGCGGGCAGGCAGGGCGCGACCGTCTCGATCATGGCCAGCATCACCGCTTGCGGCTCGCCGACGGCAAGCCCGCCGACGGCGTAGCCAGGAAAGTCCATCTGCGCCAGCGCATTGGCTGAGGCGATGCGCAGGTCCGGGATATCGCCCCCCTGCACGATCCCGAAGATCGCCTTGCCGGGCTGGGTGCCGAAAGCGCGCTTGGACCGTTCCGCCCAATCGAGCGACAGCCGCATGGCGCGCTCGATGTCGGAGCGCGTCGAAGGCAGGCGCACGCATTCGTCGAGCTGCATGATGATATCTGAATCGAGCAGCGTCTGGATCTCGACGGAACGTTCCGGAGTCAGTCGGTGCGAGGAACCGTCGATGTGGCTCTTGAAGGTCACGCCATCCTTGTCCAGCTTGCGCAGGCCCGACAGCGACATCACCTGAAAGCCACCGGAATCGGTGAGGATCGGTCCCTGCCAGCGCGAGAATTCATGCAGGCCGCCGAGAGCCGCGACCCGTTCGGCGCCCGGCCGGAGCATTAGATGATAGGTGTTGCCGAGAATGATATCGGCGCCGAGTTCCTTCACCTGGTCCACATACATGGCCTTTACGGTACCGGCTGTACCAACCGGCATGAAGGCGGGCGTGCGGACGGACCCACGTCCCAGGTGAAGGGCGCCGGTGCGGGCAGCCCCTTCGGTGGCGTGGATGGAGAATGAAACGGCGGCGGCATCAGTCTGTGTCTTCAGCATGGCGCCCGCCATAGCAGACTGGAATCGCCATAGGAATAGAAACGGTAGCCCTGGGCGATCGCGTAGGCATAGGCCGCCTTTATCACGTCGTAGCCGGCGAAGGCCGAAACCAGCATCATCAGCGTCGAGCGCGGCAGGTGGAAGTTGGTCATCAGGGCATCGGCGGTACGGAAGCGATAGCCGGGCGTTATGAAGATAGACGTCTCGTCGGAGAAGGGAAGGATCGCGCCGTCCCCGTCCGCGGCGCTCTCGAGGAGGCGGAGCGAAGTGGTACCGACCGCGACGATCCGCCCACCGCGTCGGCGCGTCTGGTTGAGGGCTGCGGCGGTGTCGCCCGAGATGACGCCGAATTCAGCATGCATCCTATGTTCGGAAATCTCCTCGCCCTTCACCGGCAGGAAGGTACCGGCACCCACATGCAGCGTGACGAAATGTCGGGTTATCCCGGCCGCATCGAGCGCCTGAAGCAGTTGCGGCGTGAAATGCAGGCCCGCAGTCGGCGCAGCGACCGCACCATCGGACCGGGCATAGACCGTCTGGTAATCCTGCCGGTCTCGCTGGTCCTCGGCACGCTTGGAAGCAATGTAAGGCGGCAACGGAATATGGCCGACGGTCGCAATCGCGATATCGAGGTCCGGGCCCGCCAGGTTGAAGCGGAGCGTCACCTCGCCTCCCTCCCCCTTTTCCTCGACTTCGGCCGAGAGCGCCTCGCCGAACTCTATGGTATCATCCACGGCGAGGCGCTTGCCGGGCCGCGCAAACGCTCTCCAGCGCGCCGGAGCGGTCCGCTGATGCAGCATTGCCTCGATGGCGGCTCCTGTCCCGCCGGGGCGGCGGCGAACACCATCGAGGCGTGCGGGAATGACCCTGGTGTCGTTGAAGACCAGGGCATCGCCCGCCCGCAGCAACCGCGGCAGATCGCGTACGATGTGGTCGGAGAAACGTCCGCCCGCGGCTGGATCGACCATCAGCAGTCGCGCGCTGTCGCGCGGCTCCGCGGGACGCAGCGCGATATTCTCCGACGGCAGATGAAAGTCGAAATCCGATACGCGCATCGGGGCCCCTCAAACGGCATCACCGGCCGAAGCCGGTGATGCGTTGGTTGTTTCCATAGACGAAAGCGTCAGGCGGCGTCGCCGAGGACACGCATGGAGACGATCTTGTCGGGGTTCACCACCGGCTCGCCGCGCTTGATCTTGTCGATGTTCTCCATGCCTTCGACGACCTTGCCCCAGACGGTGTATTGGCGGTCGAGGAAGGTGGCGTTGTCGAACACGATGAAGAACTGCGAGTTGGCGGAATTCGGCATCGAGGACCGGGCCATCGAGCAGATGCCGCGAACATGCGGCTCGTTGTTGAACTCCGCGGGCAGGTTGGGATGCTTGGAGCCGCCCGTGCCGCGGCCGTCGGGGCAGCCGGCCTGTGCCATGAACCCATCGATCACGCGATGGAAAACGATGCCGTCATAGAACTTCTCGCGGGCGAGGAGCTTGATGCGATCGACATGCTGGGGGGCGAGATCGGGACGCAGTTCGATCACCACGCGGCCCTTGGTGGTTTCCATGACGATCGTGTTTTCGGGATCGGCGGCCATAGGCACGCTCCTTTCTGAGTAAGGCAAAATCGAATGATGGGTAGATAGTGTTACTTGCCGGGAGGCGCCAGTTGCATCTTCACGATCTTGTCGGGATTGGTGACCATGCCGTTGTCTGCCTCGTCGCCCTTCTTCAGCTTATCGATGGCTTCCATACCCGAGACCACCTCGCCGACGATCGTATACTGGCCGTCGAGGCTCGACTGGGGCGCATACATGATGAAGAACTGCGAGTTGGCTGAATTCGGATCGGAAGAGCGGGCCATGCCCACGGTGCCGCGAACAAACTTGGCCTTGTTGGTGAATTCCGCCTTGAGATCGGGAAGGTCGGAACCGCCGGTACCCGTACCCGTCGGATCGCCGGTCTGGGCCATGAAGCCGTCGATCACGCGATGAAAGACGATGCCGTTGTAGAATCCGCGCTTCACCAGCGTCTTGATCTGCTCGGCGTGATGCGGGGCGAGGTCCGGCCGCAGCTTGATGACGGCACGGCCATAGGCGGTATCGAGATAGATGGTATTGGAATCGGCTTGCGCAGCCTGCGCGGGCGCGACCGTGAAGAGGCCGATCAATACGGCCAGGGCGGAAAGAAAGCGTATCAAGGAGTTTCTCCCTCGGATATCTGCGGCTCCCCCGGTGGGGAGATGCCGTTACGGGGCCCGTTTGGCAAATCGGGCTTGGAGACGTCGCAAGGCGCCGGCCGGTACGAATCCGGAAACATCGCCGCCCATTGCCGCGATCTGGCGCACAAGCGTGGCGGTGATAGGGCGCACGATCGGCGAGGACGGCAGAAACACGGTTTGCACCGTCGGCGCAAGCGCCGCGTTCATTCCCGCCATCTGCATTTCGTAGTCGAGGTCGGTACCGTCCCGCAGGCCGCGGATCAGCAAGGTGGCCCCGACGCGGCGAGCCGCATCCACTGCAAGATCGTCGAAGGTGACGACTTCCAGGCGGTCCAGCCCGATGACCGGACCGCAGTCCTCGCGGATCATCTCCGCACGGTCCTCAGCCGAGAACAGGGGCGTCTTGCCCGGATGCACCCCGATGGCCACGACAAGGCGATCGGCGATGGCTGCGGCGTGCCGGATCACATCCACATGGCCATTGGTCAGAGGGTCGAAGGAACCGGCGTAGAACGCCGTTCGGGGGCCGTAATTCACTGAGTTCATCACACTCTCGTCTAAAGGCTTAAACCGAACGTATAGGCTCGCAGAAAATCCCATTCTGATACACTTGAAACAACGGTCGGGATTTCTGCCTTCCTGTTTTGTTCGCCGACATGTGGAACCTTTACGCGGGTTGCGCATTTCCTAGCGGAAGAGATTGGGAAACGCATCCGCGAAATCGGAGGCTCCCGGAGCCTGAAACCAGAACTGGACCAGCAGATATGCCCGTCGAACCCCTTCATGGCCGCACCCGACCGATCTCCTCCCACCTTGCCGATGCCGCGGTGTGCGATAACGCACGCCGTGTCACGCTCAAGTTTGGTTAATTAGATCATAAGCAATGTAACGACATTGACCCCCTGAATTTGGAAGGATGCAAGGCAATGACATCCGTTCGCATTCGCCCCGTTCTGGCAATCGGCGCCAGCCTCTTCGCGCTCGCTGCGGCCTCGCTGCTCGACGTAGCCCGCATGCAGCCTCAGCAGATGGCAGCTGCCCGCGGCGACCGGCAGGACATCGCTTCGATCGCCGCCGACTGCACGAAAAATTCGCTGATGGCAGCCTGCGCGAGCGGCTCCCAGGGAGCGATGGACTCTATGCCGCCCGTGACCACGCTGCAGGTCTTCCAGAATTCCGGCAAGACCACGCTCGTCAAGATCAAGGCTCACTGAGATTTTATGATTTTGCCATCGACGTGACCAGCCACCGGGCCGGTACGGCGATAGTATTTCCTCTCCAAGACCCCGGGATTCATGCGCATCGGAAGCATGACCGGAACTCAAAACGCGGCATTCGGTCTGGATGCCGCGTTTTTTTTCGAACGGCGCCTATTCCTCGCCTTCTTCGCTTCCTTCATCGCTGACACGTTCCACCGAGACGACCTTTTCGCCATCGGCCGTGTCGAAGACGATCACCCCCTGCGAGCCGCGTCCGACGATGCGGATGCCGTCCACAGGGCACCGAATGAGTTGGCCGCCATCCGTCACCAGCATGATCTGGTCGGAATGCTCCACCGCATAGGACGAAACGAGCTTGCCGTTGCGCTGGTTGACCGCCATGGCGACGATGCCCTTACCGCCGCGTCCGGTGATGCGATATTCGTAGGACGAACTGCGCTTGCCGTAGCCGTTCTCGGAAATGGTGAGGATGAATTCCTCGCCCGCCGAAAGCTCGGCATAGCGCTCGGTGGAGATCTCGACCGCGCTGTCAGTGGCTTCCTCGGCATCCTCGATGCCGTTGTCGCCATTTTCGATTTCGCCCGCCACGGCGCGCCGCATCTTGAAGTATGCGGCGCGTTCCTCGGGCGATATCTCGCGATGGGCAATGATGTCCATTGCGATCACGGTATCGTCGCCATCGAGCCTGATGCCGCGCACGCCCATGGAGTCGCGCCCCTTGAACACGCGCACGTCCGAGACCGGGAACCGGATGCACTGGCCGAGCGCCGTGGTCAGCAGCACGTCGTCGGCTTCGGTGCAGATGGAAACGTCGCGGATCTGCTCGCCTTCTTCCAGCTTCATCGCGATCTTGCCGGCGCGATTGACCTGGACGAAATCCGAGAGATCGTTGCGGCGCACCGAGCCGGAGGTCGTGGCAAACATGATATGCAGCGTCGCCCACTGGTTCTCGTCTTCGGGCAGGGGCATGATCGAGGTGATGCGTTCGTCGGCCTCGATCGGCAGCAGGTTGATGAACGCCTTGCCTCGCGCCTGCGGCGCCGCGAGCGGGAGCCGCCAGACCTTCTCCTTGTACACACGCCCCTTGGACGAGAAGAAGAGCACGGGCGTATGCGTATTGGCGACGAACAGCGAGGTCACGAAATCCTCGTCCTTCGTCTGCATGCCGGACCGCCCCTTGCCCCCGCGGCGCTGCGCCCGATAGGTCGACAGCGGCACGCGCTTGACGTAGCCGGCATGGGACACCGTCACCACCATGTCCTCGCGCTGGATCAGGTCCTCGTCCTCGAAATCGGCGTCGGAATCGAGGATTTCGGTCAGGCGCGGCGTGGCGTGGGCGGCCTTGATCTCTTCGAGTTCCGTGCGGGCGATCGCCATGATGCGGGCGCGCGAGCGCAGGATATCCAGGTAGTCGCGGATCTGGTCGGCCAGGGTCTGCAACTCCTCGCCGATCTCGTCGCGGCCCAAGGCCGTGAGGCGGGCGAGGCGCAGTTCCAGGATAGCGCGGGCCTGGGCGTCCGAGAGGCGGTAGGTACCGTCCGCGTTCATCGGATGCTTTGGATCGTCGACCAGCAGGATGAGCGGAGCGATGTCGCCAGTCGGCCAGTCGCGGCCCATCAAGGCCTCTCGCGCCGAATTCGGGTCCGGGCTCGTGCGGATGATCCGGATGACTTCGTCGATATTGGCAACGGCAGTGGCGAGACCGCAAAGGATGTGGGCGCGGTCGCGCGCCTTGCCGAGCAGATATTTGGTACGACGGCTGATGACCTCCTCGCGGAAGTCGACGAAGGCCGAGATCATGTCGCGGAGGTTAAGGATCTCCGGCTTGCCGCCGTTCAGCGCCACCATGTTGGCGCCGAAGCTCGTCTGCAGCGAGGTGAAGCGGTAGAGCTGGTTCAGCACCACCTCGCCCACGGCGTCACGCTTCAATTCGATGACCAGTCGCATGCCCTGGCGGTCCGACTCATCGCGAACCTCCGCGATGCCCTCGACCCTCTTCTCGCGCACCAGTTCGGCAATGCGCTCCTGCAGCGTCGCCTTGTTCACCTGGTAGGGAATTGCGGTGACGATGATGGCGTCGCGGTCCTTGCGGATCTCCTCGATCGTGGCGCTAGCGCGCATGATGATCGAGCCGCGGCCGGTGTTATAGGCGGAGCGGATGCCGGAACGCCCGACGATGGTGGCCCCAGTCGGAAAATCCGGCCCGGGAATGAACTCCATCAGGTCGTCCACGGTGACGGCCGGATTGTCGATATAGGCAAGGCACCCGTCGATGACCTCACCGAGATTGTGCGGCGGAATGTTGGTGGCCATGCCGACGGCGATGCCGCCTGCGCCATTGACGAGCAGGTTCGGGAAACGCGCCGGCAGGACCGTAGGCTCTTCCTTGGTGCCGTCGTAGTTCTCCTGGAAGTCGACGGTAGCCTTGTCGATATCGTCGATCATGGCCACGGCGGCCTTCGACATGCGCGACTCGGTGTAACGCATGGCCGCCGGCGGATCGCCGTCGACGGAACCGAAATTGCCCTGGCCGTCCACGAGCATCAGGCGCATCGAGAAAGTCTGCGCCATGCGCACGAGAGCGTCGTAGATCGATTGGTCGCCGTGGGGATGGTACTGACCCATCACCGCGCCGACGATGTTGGCAGACTTGACGTATTTGCGGTCCGGCGTGTGATTGTTCTCATACATCGAATGAACGATGCGCCGGTGCACGGGCTTCAGGCCGTCGCGCACGTCGGGCAGAGCGCGGCTCACGATCACGCTCATGGCGTAATCGAGGTAGCTGCGCTTCATTTCATCGGTGATGGAAGTCGACCGGATGTCGGACGGTTCCCCGTCACCCGGATTCTTGTCGTTTTCGTCAGTCAATGCACGGCCTCAAACCGATTCTGGTGCGTTGTTCTAGCCCATTCCGCGCCGCAACACCACCTTTGCCGCTCTCACGCCAACAGCATTCTTCGATTTATTTTTCAAGGGGTTATTCGAATTTGTCGAGAGTGTGTTCAGAAGCGGGAAGGGCGCGCTCCCGCCGCTCCGTCGATGGGGGAACCGTAGCCGGTGCATCCAAGGCGGGAGTCTCATCGGAAATATGCATTCCGGTACGCCGGCGGTCCGTCATGGCGCGTGACGAGGCCCTGTCATGATGGCTTGATTCCACAGACACCCGTCGCGCAGCCGAAGAAAAACCTGCGATAGTCAACCTGCAACCCTTCGTCCCGCAGCATCTGGGCGAACGCCGAGGCATTGCCGAAATTGGTGCTGTAAGTGCCGATCATCGAGAAGTCCTGGGCGCCCTTCAGCAGCAGCCGCTCGACAAGCGGCAGCACAACCCTGAGATGAAAAAGATAGAGTGGGCGTAGCCACCAGCCTTTGGGATCGGAGGCTTCGATCATGGAGAACGCCCCGCCGGGCTTCAGGCATCGCGCCACGAGGTGTGCAAGCCGGGCGTGCTGTTCTGCATTGAAGGTCTTCAGGCCGAAGGTCGAGATGATGAAATCGGCGCTATCGGCAGGCAGATTGCTTGCCAGCACGTCGTCCTCGACAAAAGCGATCTTGTGTACCCTGTGAACATGCAGGCGCTTCATGGCGCGTCGTGCATGCCCGAGGAGATATCGACCGCGGTGATGGCGGAGACCCCAGGAAAACGCTTCAGGAGGTGAGGCCAGACCTCCCCCGTGCCGGCCATGAGGTCGTAGCCGGTCGGCGCCACCATGCGGAGGGGCGGCAAGGCCTCGACGCATTGCCGCCTCCAGCGTTCGGTAAAGCCCAGGGAGCAGAATGTGCTGAAGGCGATGTATTTCCCGGAACAGCGGTCGAAGACTCCTTTGACGAATGCGGCATCGTAGATGTCTTTATCCGCCTCCGGCTGCTGGGACACGGGAGAGGCCGCCGCGTCCGCTTCACTCACGGCAGCAGAATCGACGAACCAGTCGTCGCCCTGCCTTGGAGTTCCTCATGCGCCTGCCGGGCATCCTTCAAGGCATAGCGCTGATTGACCGGAATCCTGACCTTGCCCGAGGCGACCACGTCGAAGAGGTCGTTTGCCGTGGCCAGCAGGTCGCCGCGCTCGGCCACATAGGTGTTGAGCGTCGGGCGGGTCGCGAAAAGCGAGCCCTTTTGAGCCAGGGTCAGCATCGGAACGGGCTCGACCGGGCCGGAGGCATTGCCGAAGGAGACCCACATGCCGAGCGGGCTGAGGCAATCCAGAGAACCGGGATAGGTGTCCTTGCCGACGCCGTCATAGACCACGGCGCATTTCTTCCCGTCGGTGATCTCCGCCACGCGCTTCACCCAGTCCTCCTTGCGGTAGAGAATGGTGTGATCGGCTCCGTTTGCCCTGGCGAGGTCCGCCTTTTCCTCCGACCCCACCGTCCCGATCACCACGGCACCGAGGGACTTGGCCCACTGACAGAGGATGAGGCCGACACCGCCGGCGGCGGCATGCACCAGCACGGTCTGGCCGGGTCCGACCTTGAACGTCCTGCGCACGAGATATTGCGCCGTCATCCCCTTGAGCATCATGCCAGCGGCCTGCTCGTAGGATATCGCCGCGGGCAGCGGGATCAGGCGGTTTGCCGGATAGGTGCGCTCGACGGCATAGCTGCCGATCGCCCCCGAATAGGCGACCCTGTCCCCGACCTTGACCTCGGACACCCCCTCCCCAACCGCAATCACCTCGCCGGCGCCCTCCGCGCCGAGCGTGAAAGGCATGGTCGGAGCCTTGTAGAGGCCGGCACGGTAGTATGTATCGATATAGTTCACGCCGCTTGCATGATGGCGGATCAGCGCTTCGCCTGGGCCTGCCGCGGCGGTGGGGACGTCTTCATACGTCAGCACTTCAGGGCCGCCGGTTTGGTGAACGCGGATCGCTGCGGGCATGGCACTACCTATCGATAATGGAAATCAGGACGTCTGTGATTGCGACTGGGCCTTGGCCCGGGCGCGCCTCTGCTTGACCAGGACGTTGACGGTTTCCACACCGGCCGCGAACGCCATGGCGAAGTAGATATAGCCGCGCGGAATATGCATGCCGACACCATCGGCGACAAGAGATACGCCAATCAGCATCAAGAATGCGAGAGCCAGCACCTTCGTGGTCGGATGGCGATGGATGAAGCCCCCGATCGGCCCCGACGCCAGGAACATGAAAGCCATGGCCAGGATCACCGCCGCAATCATCACCGGCAGATGCTGGGCCATGCCGATGGCCGTGACGATGGAATCGATCGAAAAGACGATATCGATCAAAGCCACCTGCAGGATGATGCCGGTGAAGGCACCACCTGCCGCGGCCTGCGGGGGGCCGCCGCCATCATGCTCGAATTCATTGTGGATTTCGTGCGTGGCCTTGAACAGCAGGAACAGGCCGCCGGCGATCAGGATGAGATCGCGCCAGGACAGCCCCTTGCCCAAGAGCTCCAGCACGGGTTCGGTCAGCCCGATCAGCCAGCTCAGGCAGAAGAGCAGCACCAGCCTGAACACCAGCGCCATGAGGAGCCCGAGGGAACGCGCGCGGCGCGCCTCCGCCGGCGGCAGCTTGGAGACGAGGACCGAAATGAAGACGATGTTGTCGACACCCAGGATGATTTCCATGGCCGTCAGCGTGACGAGCGCGGCCCAGGCTTGCGGATCACTGAGGAGGTCGATCATGCGTCGGTGCTGTCCGGAAATAGCCGAGAATGAGGAAATAGAGCCCGATGATGCACAGGCCCCAGACCACCCACGGTGCCGGGTCCATGTTCTCCCAGATCGCCGTGATGGCCAGGATCGACCATACCACGAGAAAACTCAGCGTTGGTACTCTTAGCTTCGCTACACGCAGAGGATGTACGAACACGAAGGATGCGAAGGTCAACAGGCCGAGCGCAAGCGTCACGAGGAAGATGATCGCCATCGAAAGCGTGGTGGGTTGCGCGGGGCTCAACAGAAAATAGTAGAAGATGATCAGGTTCCATACCGCCGGAAAGCCCTTGAACCAAGCATCCTCGGTCTTCATCTCGTTATCGGCGAAATACATGGCGCTGCTGAGCAGGATCACCGCCATCGCGATCAGATTGAGCGGATGACCGGCAGATCCCAACATGCCTGAACTGTAGAGGGCGTAGGCCGGAACGATCACATAGGTGAGATAGTCGATGATGAGGTCCAGCGCCGTGCCCGACCAGCGGGGTGCCGCCTCCACCACGTTGATCTTGCGCGCGATCGTGCCGTCGATACCGTCGACGAACAGCGCCAGCGCCAGCCATCCGAACATGGTGCGCCAGTCCTGGTGCGCAGCCGCGATCAACGCCAGGAATCCCCAGAACACGCCGCTGGCGGTAAAGATGTGGACACCGAATGCAAGCCACCGGCGTTCAGGGCTTATCGGTTCACCGGGCGTCTGGGGAGAAGGAGCAGGCAACGCAGATCAGATTCTTTACTGTGGGGCCGTCATCATATCGCCACATAGCGTCGGCGCTAGAACATTTTTGTCCGCTCCCGACTTACACCCATAAAAAGGACATTGCGTAAGGCCGAAAATCGAATGTCCTGCGGGCTATCGGGCCCGCGGATCTGCTTCGGCAAAGGCTGGCTGCCGTGCACTTTCCAGGCCGCACGAGCAAGCTCCCGCCTCTTCGTAACGGGGCATCGTCGGAACGCCCCCACACGCTGGAGCGTTGACACGGTGCCGTCGCGGGACCATCAACTCCGGTGCCTCCTGCCGCTCGGTCAACGGAATTGTCGCGCATGTTCTCCGCCGCCGGCGATATTCTCGGCGCCCCTCTGTGGTTCTGGGCGGTCTTCGCGACTGCCATCGCCGCCGTGCTGATCTTCGATCTCGGTTATCTCAATCGCCGCGTGCGCGTGCTTTCGCTCGGCCAGTCCCTGGCCCTCACGGCGGGCTACAGCCTTCTTTCAGTCCTGTTCGGGCTCGGGGTGTGGGCCTATTTCGGGGCTGACAAGGGCTCCCTCTTCTTCACCGCTTATGTGCTCGAACAGTCGCTGTCGATCGACAACGTCTTCGTGATGTCCGTGATATTCGGCTTCTTCGCCGTGCCGCGGGAATATCAGCACAGGGTGCTTTTCTGGGGCATTGTCGCAGCCATCGTGCTGCGCGCCGTCTTCGTCGGCCTCGGCGCGGCCATCGTCGGCGAATTTGCCTGGCTGCTCTATCTGTTCGGCGTCTTCCTGGTCGTCACGGGCCTGCGCATGCTGCTGAACGGCGAACAGCAGGTGGACCTCGGCCACAACCGTGCGGTGCAATGGCTGATGCATCACCTGCGCATGACGCGCGACTTCGAAAACGAGCGCTTCTTCGTCTATCGCCTTGATCGCCAGAACGGCAGGCTCACCCGGTATGCCACGCCTCTGTTCGCCGCCTTCATGGTGATCAACATCGCCGACATCGTCTTCGCGGTCGACAGCGTGCCGGCCGTGCTGTCGCAGACGCAGGATCCCTTCATCGTCTACACGTCCAACATCTTCGCCATACTGGGCCTGCGTGCGCTCTATTTCGTCATCGACGCCCTGATCGCCAAGTTCCGCTATCTCAAGCCGGCGCTCGCCTTCCTCCTGATCTTCATCGGCTTCGTGATCTTCTACGAGCGGCTGGTGGGTGAGTTCGACAACGTACTTACCATGGTGATCACCTTCGCCGCGTTGGTCATCGCCATTCTCGCCTCGGCCATCATACCGAGGCGGGCATAGGACTGGGTCGCATTCGCCGGGCTGGTTCGGCGTGGATCCCGCCTCGCCTGATGCGTTTCACATTTCGATCGCACCGCGGCGGCGGCGGAGGTGGGAACCGGAATGAAAGTCGCGCGCTTCGATCCGAAGGTGACCCGCGCTTGCACCACCCGGGGCAACATAGCCCTTGCACGGAGAGTGCAATCTGTGTATGGACCCGGCTTCGCTTTGGCCGGAGGCTGAACGGATGGCCGTGCTTGCGCGGCAGGAACTTCCGGGTTCCGTCATCCCGTGTCTTCGCCCTCTGGGACAATCCTCGCCGGCCTGTAGGGTCACGAGGGGCTTCGCGCCGGGCGATATGTTGTAACTTCAAAGGAACAGGCCGAATATGCCGAATTACGAGCATGTCTTCCTGGCCCGCCAGGACGTCACCTCGCAGCAGGTCGACGCGCTGACCGCTCAGTTCAAGAGCGTCATCGAAGCCCATGGCGGCACCGTCAGCAAGACCGAATATTGGGGCGTCAAGTCGCTCCAGTACCGCATCAAGAAGAACCGCAAGGCTCACTTCACGCTGCTCAACATCACCGCTCCGGCCGCTGCGCTGGCAGAGGTGGAGCGCCAGCAGTCGATCTCCGAGGACGTGCTCCGCTTCCTCACCCTCGCTGTCGACGAGTTGGAAGAAGGCCAGTCGGCCATGCTCCGCAAGTCCGACCGCGATGATCGTCGTGACGACGACCGTGGCTTCGGCTTCGGTGGCGGCGGCCGTGGCGGCCCGGGTCGTTTCGGTGGTGGCGGTGGTGGCGGCGATCGTGATCGCGCCCCGCGCCGTGACCGTTTCGAAGGCGCCGCTTCTGAAGAGCAGGGAGAAGAGTAATCATGGCTACCGCACCTGGGCGCCGCCCCTTCTTCCGCCGTCGCAAGACCTGCCCGTTCTCGGGCCCGAATGCGCCGAAGATCGACTACAAGGACGTCAAGCTCCTGCAGCGCTACATTTCCGAGCGCGGCAAGATCGTCCCTTCCCGCATCACGGCCGTCTCGGCCAAGAAGCAGCGTGAGCTGGCCCAGGCCATCAAGCGCGCCCGCTTCCTGGGCCTGCTGCCCTACGTGATCGGCTAAGTACACTTCCGGGCGGGACAGCTAGCTCCCGCCCGTCCTATCAACGACAGTCAGCCGGTTCGCCGGCCATGGCTGGGGCAAATGGATCCCGATCCAAAGCCTCTAACCGCGACAGCGGGACAGCTCGACGATGCAACGCGATATTCTCATTGGCCTTGCTGCCGGTCTGGCAGCCGCCCTCCTCGTCCTCGCCATTCTGAGCGGGTCGATGCTGGGATTCGCGCTTCTCCTTCTCGCACCGCTTCCCGTCACGCTGGCAACGCTGAGCTGGGGCTCTCGCTCCGGACTGGTCGCCGCCGCCACCGCGATAGCAATTCTGGCCGGCCTGGCGGGCATTCGCCTTGGGCTGGCTTTCGGCGTTTCGATGGCGCTCCCCGCCTGGGGGCTGGCCTATCTCGCCCTTGCCGGATTTGCCGCAACGGACAAGGGACAGGGCCGGATCTCGCTCGGCTCGTTGATCGTCGTCGCGGCATTGCTGAGCACCTTCAGCGCGCTCTTCACGATGCTCTCCATGGGTACCTCCTACGAGAACGTCGTCGAATCGACGGAAAAGGCGCTTCAGGAGATGCTGCGTGACGCGCCCGTCCCGGCCGGCACGGACACCACTGCCTTCGTCCACAATTTCAGCCGGTTCATGCTTCCGATGTCGGCAACGCTGACCACGATCATGAGTGCGGGCGGCCTCTGGCTTAGTGGGCGCATCGCGCGGATGTCAGGCCGGCTGCCGCGCCCCTGGCCCGACGTCGCCGCCTTGCGCCTGCCGCACTGGCTGCCGATCCTCTTGGGGGGGCGCGTGCGTCGTGTCGCTGCTGCCTGGGGGGTTCGGCTTCGCCGGCCAGTTGCTGCTGTGCTCCCTGATCGGCGCCTTCATCGTTCAGGGCTTCGCCGTTGCGCATTACGCGACCCGCGGTAACGCCGCGCGCCCCATGATCCTCGGCCTTGTCTATCTGCTCCTCCTTTTCCTGAGCTGGATCGTCCTGGCGCTGGTGGCGCTGCTCGGCCTGATCGACCTCTTCTTCAACATCCGCGGCCTGCCCGGCGGCCGGTCGCAATCCCCGAACACAACGAACTGATATCAAATCTAAGGAGACCAACATGGAAGTCATTCTGCTGGAACGCGTTTCCAAGCTCGGCCAGATGGGCGAGACGGTGAAGGTCAAGGACGGCTACGCCCGTAACTTCCTTCTGCCCAACAACAAGGCCTTGCGCGCCACGAAGGCCAACAAGGAGCGTTTCGAGAAGGAGCGCGTGCAGCTCGAAGCCCGCAATCTGGAGCTGAAGAAGGAAGCCGAAACCGTCGCGACCAAGCTCGACGGCCAGACCTTCACCCTCATCCGCCAGGCTGGTGAAACCGGCCAGCTCTACGGTTCGGTCAGCGCTCGCGACCTCGCCGAAGCGGCAACCGCCGGTGGCTTCACCGTTTCGCGTTCGCAGTTCGTGCTGAACACGCCGATCAAGACCATCGGCCTGCACAAGGTATTCATCCACCTCCATCCGGAAGTTGAAGTCGCGATCAGCGCAAACATCGCCCGCTCGCCTGAAGAAGCCGAGCGCCAGATCCGCGGCGAGGACGTGCTGGCCCAGACCGACGAGGACGAGGTCGCCTACGAGAACCCGGAAGACGTCGAGATCCCCGGCGTTCCCGGCACCGGCGAACAGCCGGAAGTCTGATCCGGTTCACCTTTTCGAAAGTCAAAGCCGGGCGGTCTACCGCCCGGCTTTTATTTTTGCGCGCTGTGGATGGATGTGAATTGGCGCGGTTGCGGCGAGAGGCGGAGTCTTGCGTGATACACTGCCGCCTCATCGAATCACGGTTGTCCGATCGCCATGCCCGCACCTGCCGAAGCCACAGTCCATAAGCTCGAACCCAGCCAAGGCGCGCAGCCATTTCGGCAGGCACCCCACAATGTGGAGGCGGAACAGGCGCTGCTGGGCGCAATTCTCGTCAACAACGAGGCCTTCTACCGTATCTCGGACTTTCTGCTGCCGGAGCATTTCTTCGATCCCTTCCATCGAAAGATCTTCGAGATCACCTCCAGCCTCGTGCGGGCCGGCAAGATGGCGACACCGGTGACGCTGAAGACTTTCGTGGGCTCGGACCAGGATATCGGCGGTGGCCTTACGGTCTCCCAATACCTCGTTCGCCTCGCGACCGAAGCGACGACGGTGATCAACGCCGCCGATTACGGCCAGATCATCTACGACCTCGCGGTGCGCCGATCCCTGATCCAGGTAGGCGAGGAGATGGTCAACACGGCCTATGACGCGCCGGTCGAGATGGCACCGGCAGACCAGATCGAGGAGGCCGAGCGGCGGCTCTTCGCCCTGGCCGAGACCGGGCGCTCCGACGGCGGTTTCTCAAGTTTCGCGGATGCGCTGAAGGATGCCATCGACATGGCGTCCGCCGCGTATCAACGCGACGGGCACCTGTCGGGCCTTGCGACCGGCCTCGATGATCTCGACCGGGTGATGGGTGGCCTCCAGCCGTCCGACCTGATCATCCTCGCAGGCCGTCCAGGCATGGGGAAGACCTCGCTCGCCACCAATATCGCCTACAACATCGCCAAGCACTACAAGGTCGAAGTCCAGCCCGACGGCGCGCGCAAGACCCTCGACGGCGGATCGGTCGGCTTCTTCTCGCTGGAAATGTCGGCAGAGCAGCTCGCCACCCGCGTGGTCGCCGAGCAGGCAAACGTGCCTTCCTACAAGATCCGCCGCGGCGATCTTTCGGAGGAGGAGTTCAGCCGCCTCGTGACGGCCAGCCAGGACATGCAGACGACACCGCTTTACATCGACGACACCGGCGGCATCTCGATCGCACAGCTGGTTGCGCGCGCCCGCCGTCTCAAGCGCCAGCGTGGCCTCGATCTCCTGATCGTGGACTACATTCAGCTCCTGACCGGTTCCGGCAAGAAGGGCAGCGAGAATCGCGTGCAGGAAATCACGGAGATCACCACTGGCCTCAAGGCCCTGGCGAAGGAACTGAACGTGCCCATCATCGGCCTCTCCCAGCTCTCTCGCCAGGTGGAATCACGCGACGACAAGCGTCCTCAGCTCTCCGACCTTCGCGAGTCCGGCTCCATCGAGCAGGACGCCGACGTGGTGATGTTCGTCTTCCGTGAGGAGTACTACGTGAAGAACAAGATGCCGAAGGAAGGCACGGAAGAGTTCTTCAAGTGGCAGGCCGAGATGGAGAGCCTGGCAGGCGTTGCCGAAGTCATCATCGGAAAGCAGCGCCACGGGCCTACCGGCACCGTGAAGGTGCAGTTCGACGCCGATGTCACGCGCTTCGGCAATCTGGCGCGGGCCGACCATCTGCCCATCCAGACGGGAGAATAGCCCGCAGCAGCGGTTCACCCTTCCGTGGAATGGCGGCGGCCACCCCGCCGCTTCGCGGATTGCATGGCGGCGGCGACGCTACCGGGACTTCCGCAGATCGTCGGGGCGCCCTATTGTCGCCTCATGACCGATTCACGCCCCGCTGCCTACGCCCGTCTGACCATCGATACGGATGCGCTCGTCTCAAATTGGCGCCTGTGCGGCCGCCAAAGGCCCCAGGCCGAATGCGGTGGCGTCGTAAAGGCCGACGCCTATGGGCTCGGCATCGAGAATGTCGTGCCGCTATTGAGCCGCGCTGGCTGTCGCACCTATTTCGTCGCCCATATCGAGGAAGGCGATCACGTCCGCCGTCTCGACAGGGAAGCGACGATCTACGTCCTCTGCGGCCTCGTGCCTGGCCGCGCCGACGATTATGCCCGGCACGGCCTGCGCCCCGCCCTCGGCTCGCTGGAGGAACTGCGGGAATGGTCCGCCTTCTGCGCCAACACGGGCTGGCAAGGCGGCGCGGCCCTGCATGTCGATACCGGCATGTCCCGCCTGGGCCTGCGGATGGAGCAGGCGCAGGCCCTCGCAAACGAAGACAACCTGTTCAGGCCGTCGCTTCTCATGAGCCACCTGGCCTGCGCGGATGTTCGAGACCATCCCATGAACGCCCGGCAGTTCACGGCTTTCTCGGCCGCGCATCAGTTCTTTCCGGGCGTGCCCGCTTCCCTTTGCAACTCGTACGGTACCTTCCATCCGGCCGATATCGGCTATGATCTGCTGCGCCCCGGTGTGGCTCTCTACGGCTCCAACCCGGTCCTCGACAGGCCGAACCCCATGAAGCCGGTCGTCACCCTGGAGGCGCAGGTGCTTCAGGTGCGCACAGTCCAGCCGGGAGAACATGTCGGCTATGGCGCCACCTGGACCACCCGCACGCCGGCACGTATCGCCGTGGTCGGCATCGGCTATGCCGACGGCTATCTCCGCTCGGGCTCCTCGTCGGACGATTTCGACAGTGCCATCGCCTATGTCGGCGGCCAATATTGCCTGATAGCCGGACGCATCTCGATGGATATGACCGCGATCGATGTCACTGCGCTGCCCGAGGATACGGTCAAGCGCGGCGACTGGGTGGAACTGATCGGCCCTCACCTGCCCGTCGATGAAGTCGCCAGGCGCGCCGGCACGATCGGCTACGAAATTCTCACCAGTCTCGGCGCTCGCTACGAGCGCCGCATCACCGGGGAAGAGGCAGCCTGATGTTCGACCATATCGGCTTTCCGGTCCGCGACTTCGGCCGTTCCCGCGCATTTTACGACCAGGCGCTTGCCCCGCTCGGCTATTCTGTCCAGATGGAAGTTACCGCTGATGAAACCGGCGGCTCGGCGCATGCCGGCTATGGAGCCGACGGCCATCCGAAGTTCTGGATCGGGAATGGCGACGTCAAGGGAGATCGCTTCCATGTCGCCTTTGCGGCCGACAATCGGGCGACCGTGGACGCCTTCTACAAGGCGGCGATCTCCGCCGGCGGCACCGATAACGGCCCGCCCGGCATTCGCCCGCATTACCATCCGAACTATTACGGTGCCTTCGTGCTCGATCCGGACGGACACAATATCGAGGCCGTCTGCCACCTGGCGGAATAGTTCCTCAGCCTTTCGGCGGCAGCTGGCTTTCGTCCCACCACGCAATGCCTGGAGCAGAGCGCGTTCAGGTTTTTCGACGCGTCTTTGCGTCTTGCCGATTCCTTCAAACCCAAGACGCTCTAGGGACTGCTCTGCTTGGCGGCATTGCGGGCGAGTTCCGCATCGCGCCTCCTGCCGCGCAGCCAGTCGCGATAGACGCTGAACTGCTGGTCGGCGAGCACGCCGATGAGGATGACGGCGCCCATCACCGCGAAATTCAGGGAACTCGGGATACCCAGGAGGTTCACGAGGTTCTGCAGGATCTGCAGCAGGATGGCCCCGAGCACGATGCCGAAAATGGAGCCTTCGCCCCCCCGCAGCGAGCAGCCTCCCAGCACAGCGGCGGCGATGCCGTACAACTCGTAGAAATTGCCGTGCGAAGCCGGCGACACCGAGCGGGTGTACATCACGAAATAGACGGACGAGAGCCCCGCAAGGCCGCTGGCGATGATATACGCCGCCGCGATGACGCGGCCGGTAGGAATGCCGGAGTAGCGCGCCGCCTCTTCGTTCTTGCCGACGGCGCAGAGGTAGCGGCCGAATACCGAGCGATGCAGCACGATACCCATGATGATGGCGACGATGATGAACATCACGAAACTATGCGGCACACCGTAGGTGCGGCCGGTCGTCAGCCATTCAAGGGCCGGGAAACTCTGGCCGAATTCGAAACCGGCCGTGCCGTCTCCCGTGTACCACCGTGCAATGCCGCGATAAAGCAGCAGGCCGCACAGGGTGACGATGAAGGGCTGCACCCGCATGCGCAGGATCAGGAAGGCGTGTATGGCACCGATCGCCATGCCGGCCAGTACCATCAGGATGAGCGCGAGCCCCCAATTGAGCTGGTGATTGCTGAGGAGGTCGATGAAGACCACGCCAAGCAGGGCGAAGAGAGAGCCCACCGACAGATCGATGCCGCCTGTAATGATGACGAAGCCCGCGCCGATCGAGTAAAGACCGAACAAGCCGATCAGATTGGCCGTATTTGATACGTTGATGGGCGAAATGAAGCGTGGATTGAGATAGGCCGTCACGACCCCAATCACGAGGATCAGCACGAACAGACTGATATCTTTCTTCAGCATGACAGACTTTCTCAGTGAACGCTGTGGCCGACGGCAAGTTGCATGATGGTTTCTTCTTTGAAATCCTTGCGAGCCAGGATGCCGGCGATGGCGCCTTCATGCATCACCGCCATGCGATCGCTGACCCCGATGACTTCTTCCAGGTCGCTGGAGATCATGAGGATGGCGACGCCACTGTCCGCCAGCCCGCGCATAAGGTCATAGATCTCGGTCTTGGCGCCTACATCGACACCGCGGGTGGGTTCGTCGAAGATCATCACGCTGGGGCGCATGGAAAGCCACTTCGCCAGGACGACCTTCTGCTGGTTCCCTCCGGACAGAGTGCCCACCTGCCTCGCCACGCTCTCCGCCTTGATGCTCAGCGCTCGACGCTGCTGCTCGGCATTCTTGGTCTCCTTGCGCCGGCTGATCAACGCGAAGCTGGCATAGGACATCAGGTCGGGCAGCGAGATATTGTTGACGATGCTCTGGTCGAGGATCAACCCGGATTGCTTGCGATCCTCGGGCACGAGATAGATGCCGTGTTCGATGGCATCGCGCGGGGTCGATATCCTGACCGCCCTCCCCTCCAGTCGCATGCCGCCGCCGACCAACCTGTCGATGCCGAACATGGCGCGCGCCAACTCCGTCCGCCCGGCGCCGATGAGGCCGGCGAGGCCCAGGATCTCGCCCCTGCGAAGGGACAGGTTGACCGGCTGGCCGGGATAGCTCGAGGTGCGCAGTTCAACGAGTTCGAGTACCGCGTCCCGCGCCTTCGAAAGCGGCGGCGTGTAGAGTTCCTTGAGATCACGGCCGATCATCAGCCGGATCATGGCATCATGCGTGACATGCTCGCGATCCAGCGTTCCGACCATCCGGCCGTCCCGCAGCACCACGACACGATCCACGCACTGCTTCACCTCGTTGAGACGGTGGGAAATGAAGATGACCGCCACTCCGCTCGCCCTGAGATCCCTGATGATGTCGAGCAGGCGGTTCGTTTCGGAGATCGTGAGGCTCGATGTCGGCTCGTCCATGATGACGACGCGCGCGCCCAGGGACAAAGCCTTCGCAATCTCCAGCTGCTGGCGCTGCGCGATGGACAGCTCCGCCACGAGCGTATCCGGCTTGAAGTCACAGCCGACGCGCTCGAGCAGCGGCCCGGTATCCTCGTGGAGCTTGCGCTTGTCGATCAGATGGAGCATGCCGCCGGACCTCGGTTCGCGCCCGATGAACACGTTGGCCGCGACATCGAGATTCTCGAAGAGGTTGAGTTCCTGGTGCACGAAAGCGACGCCGGCCGCGAGCGAGTCCTTGACCGTCAGAGCCGTGTGTTCCTTGCCGTCGAGCCGGATCACGCCGGTGCTCGGCGATACCACACCGCCCAGAACTTTCATCAGGGTCGACTTGCCCGCGCCATTCTCACCGATGAGACCCACCACTTCGCCAGGCGAAATCGAAAGGCTTACCCCGCTGAGAGCCTGGACGCCGGGATAGGCCTTCCCGATGCCGACCAGCTCAAGAAAGGGCTGCACCATTCTCGACCTCCATGCTGCGCATCTCGCGTCTGCTTGGGCCGAGGCAGTCATGGCCCATCACTGCCCTCGGCATTGCATTATTGGAAGACAACGGCGGCAGGTTAACCTGCCGCCGTGTTCATTTGAAGCTAGCCAATTGAAGCAGGCGCCAATTATTTGCCCTGCATTTTCTTCAACTGCGCGGCATAATCGTCGACGTTGTCCTTCAGGATCGTCTTCGTCGGAACGATCATCAGGCCGTCCCCCGGGATGAAGGACTTGTCGCCCTCGAGGATCTTGGCCATCGCCTTCATGCCCTGGTAGCCCCATTCGTAGGGCTGCTGCACGACGGTGCCTGCGACCGTGCCTTCCTTGACGCCGCCCAAGGTGATCGGATCATCGTCGAAGCCGGTAACCGTGATCTTGCCGAGGGCTCCCGCTTCCTTCAGCGCCTGATAGATCTGCGGGATGTTGTAGGAGTAGATGCCCAGCATGCAATCGATGTCGGGATTGGCCGTCAAGGTGTCCTCGACATTGCGCTTGGCGCGAGACTGGTCGATGTCATCGGCGCGCACGTCAACGATCGTGATCTTGGTCCCGGCGATCGCTTCCTTGATGCCCTCGATGCGCTCGCGGGCATTGTCGGCGCCGGGCAGACCGACATAGGCCATGCACTTGGCGCCGTCGGGGCGGGCCTTCTTCAGGATCTCACCGACCTGCTTGCCGGCCAGCACGTTGCTCGAACCGATATAGGCGACGCGTCCGCTCTTGGCAGCGTCGCTGTCCGTGGTCAGCAGCAGCGTATGGGAAGCGACCCTGCTGAGAGCGTCGGTTTCGGTCTTGGGATCCACTGCGGACACCATGATGCCGGCGACACCAGCCGAAACGAGATCGTCCATCAAGCGTTCCTGCACAGCGGCGGCGGACTGCTCGGGATACTTGAATTGCAGGTCGTAGTTCGGCAGTTCCTCCTGCGCCTTCTTCACGCCTGCCTCGGCGGCCTTCCAAAAGTCAGACGCGCCATTGGGTACGAAGACCAGCGTCTTCTTGTCGGCGGCCTGTGCGCCGATGGCGGTCGAAGCGAGAAGGGCGGCAACGGCGCCCGCAACGATGATGTTCTTCATGAACAACCTCCCTAGGATCTTGTTTCTTTGCTGATATTTCGCGGCCGCATGCTCCGGCCGAATCGTCGGCAATCCCGGCTCGCCGTCCTCCTCTGCTATTGCCACCCGGAGCATTCTTGACGCGGCCGAAGTCGGGGCCGCCGTTATTTGTCTTACTATTATCCAGGCATTACGGATTTGCAATCTTTGTTGAGCGGCTCCCGACAGAAAATGCGGAGCGTACCTCAAACACGCGGACCGTGTGTTTCTCGATCATGCAACAATAGCGCGAGCCGCCACCGTGCACCGGGGCTACTTCTTTTCGAGCATCAACTGGCCGCGATGCTGGATCGCGCTCTTTGCCTTCTCGGCGAGGACGGACAGCAGAAGAGGCAGCATGACGCTGACCGTAACCGTGGTCTCCGCAACGTCGATACTGCCGGAAACGGTCTGCTTCAGGGCGGAGATGCGGAAATCCAGCTTGTCGGCCGTCCATGTCTCCTCCAGCACGGTGAACTGGCCGGCATAGGTGGATCGCAGCTGCACGATCCCTTCCTTGATGCGCTTGAGAGCAGACTCACGGCCGAGGTTGTGCGGAATGGTGACGGTGAGCGGTCGTGACATGGTGCCTCTGGTCCGGAAGGAGCATCGATCTTCTGATATAGGAAAACCGGATGGCACTCCGCAAGCTTGGCCGGGGCTGGTCCAGGGTGTCGCGACAATACCATTATATTTCAATCGGTAGAGAATGTTGCATTACAAGCTGGATGAAGTTTGATCAGACTCGTCACAGGCGCTATGAGGGCTCATGGCCAAACGTTCCTCCTATATCTGCCAGAACTGCGGCACCGTCTATCAGCGCTGGCAGGGCAAGTGCGATGCCTGCGGCGAGTGGAATACCATTGCCGAAGAGACGGCTGCAGTCGCTGCCGTCCCGGCCTCGCAGCGATCGAAGGGACGCGGTCGGGTCTTCGCCCTCGAAAGCCTGACAGGAACCACGGACGAGGCACCGCGCCTGGTCTCGGGCATCAATGAACTGGACCGAGTCACCGGTGGAGGATTCGTACGAGGATCGGTCCTGCTGCTCGGTGGAGATCCCGGCATCGGCAAATCCACCCTGCTCATCCAGGCCTGCGCGGCCCTGGCCCTAAGGAATGCCCGCGTCGTCTACATATCCGGCGAAGAAGCCGCCGCGCAGGTGCGACTGCGCGCCGAGCGCCTGGGCCTTGCCGATGCGCCGGTCGAGCTAGCCTCCGAAACCTCCGTCGAGGACATCCTCGCCACCTTGCAGCATGGCCCGTCCCCCCGCCTGGTCATCATCGATTCCATTCAGACCATGTGGACTGACACCGTCGAGTCGGCGCCAGGAACGGTGACGCAGGTGCGAGGCTCCGCCCAGGCGCTGATTCGGCATGCCAAGCGCTCGGGAAGCACCGTGATCCTGGTCGGCCACGTCACCAAGGACGGCCAGATCGCCGGCCCTCGCGTGGTCGAGCACATGGTCGACGCAGTGCTCTCCTTCGAAGGTGACGGGGCGCGGGATTTCCGTGTGTTGCGCGGCGTGAAGAACCGATTTGGCCCGACGGACGAGATCGGCGTGTTCGAGATGACGGGTCTCGGCCTCAGGGAAGTAAGCAATCCCTCCGCCCTTTTCCTGTCCGAAAGGGATCTTGGCTCGCCCGGGACGGCCGTCTTCGGCGGCATGGAAGGCACCCGTCCTCTTCTCGTGGAGATCCAGGCACTTGTCGCGCCGACCAGCCTCGGCACGCCGCGCCGCGCCGTGGTGGGTTGGGATTCGAGCCGCCTTTCCATGGTGCTCGCGGTCCTGGAGGCCCACTGCGGCGTACGGCTCGGCAGCCACGACGTCTATCTCAATGTCGCGGGCGGCCTGCGCATCCAGGAGCCTGCAGCCGACCTTGCGGTCGCGGCTGCCTTGATTTCCTCGCTCACAGGCGCCGCTCTGCCGGCCGATGCCGTCTATTTCGGCGAAGTCTCCCTCTCCGGTTCGGTGCGACCGGTGGCGCATATGGGTGCCCGCCTGAAGGAAGCCGCGAAACTGGGATTCAAGCGCGCGGTGTGCCCGGCGGCGGCCAATGAATCGGGAAATGACAGCGGCCTGCGCATCGATGCGGTTGCCTCACTTGCGACACTTGTTGCGGATATTGCCGCCTCCAGCGAAGGCCAGAAGCGAAAAACCGTGAAAGTCTCGCAATAAAGCGGTGATTTCTCCTCGTTGCGGCGCAGCAAGTGGGTGACGCCGCCTGGAAGCGTCGTTATAGAGGGGCGCGCGTGCCTGAGCGTGTCGACACGCCACAGGGGTTCGTGCCGCCTCGTTCACATCAGGATAGATTGCCAATGCCCGTAACCTTGCTTGATCTGATCGTCATTGGCGTCATGCTGATTTCGGCGCTTCTTGCAATGGTTCGCGGCTTCACCCGCGAAATCCTGGCCATCGCCGCCTGGGCCGCGGCTGCCGTGGCGACGCTCCTGCTGTTCTCCCGCGTCCTGCCCCTCGTCACGCCCTACATCAAGAACGACACCATCGCCCGCATCGCCACCGGCGCCGGGATCTTCGTGATCGTCCTGCTGATCGCATCCTTCATAACCATACGCATATCGGACATGATCCTGGACAGCCGTATCGGTGCGATCGACCGCACTTTCGGTTTCCTGTTCGGTGCGGCGCGCGGGCTGCTCCTCGCCATCGTCGCGTTCATCTTCTTCAGCTACCTCGTGCCGCCGAAGTCCGAACCGATATGGGTGCAGGATGCCAAGTCGCGCCAGCTTCTCATCGCCGGCCGCGACTGGATCCTGTCGCTGCTGCCGAACGACCCCGAGAACGTCATCCTCAAGCAATTGCGCGCCAATGAGGTGATCGGCCCCGACACCACCACTCAGGAGCCGGATCCGGATGCCGCAGGTGCGGCGCCTCCCCAAACCCAGCCTGCCGCTCCGGCACCGGCTGCGCCAGCGCAACCTGCACAATAATGTTTTGCATTAATGCCTGCAGAACCCTCGTCTGCGTGGTAGAAATGCCGATCGGTGATACTATCTAAATGCTATACGGAGCGGCTGGAGATCATTTTCCGGGCCGCTCACCCCTTTTTTGGAGAGCAGCCCAAGTGAACGCAATGTCCCGGGAAAACGCGGTCGCCCCTGAGAATGACGAACTGGACCTCGATGCGGACCGGTTGCGCGAGGAATGCGGGGTATTCGGCATTTTCGGGCACACTGAAGCCGCTGCGATCACGGCCCTGGGCCTGCATGCCCTGCAGCATCGCGGCCAGGAGGCCTGCGGCATCGTGACATTCGACGGCTCCCGCTACAATTCGGAGCGTCGGCTTGGCCTCGTGGGGGACACCTTCTCCAAGCGTGACGTCATCGAGCGCCTCCCTGGCGCCCAGGCCATTGGCCATACGCGGTACTCGACCACGGGCGGAACCATCCTGCGCAACGTCCAGCCGCTTTTTGCGGAGCTGGAAGGCGGCGGCTTCTCGGTGGCGCACAATGGCAACCTAACCAACGGCCTGACCCTGCGCCGCGAGTTGATCTCCAAGGGCTCGATCTTCCAGGCGACATCCGACAGCGAGGTGATCCTCCATCTCGTCGCCCGCTCGACCCGCGAGAAGTTCATCGACCGCTTCATCGACGCTCTCTTCCAGATCGAGGGAGCCTATGCCTTCGTCGGTCTTACCAACCACATGCTGGTCGGCGCGCGCGATCCGCTCGGCATACGCCCGCTCGTTCTCGGCGAGCTCGACGGCTGCTACATCCTCGCTTCGGAGACCTGCGCGCTCGACATCATCGGCGCCCGCTTCTTGCGTGACATCGAGAATGGCGAAGTGGTGGTGATCACCAAGGATGGCGTGGAATCGATCAAGCCTTTTCCCCGTGTTCCCCCGCGCCCCTGCATCTTCGAGTATATCTACTTCGCCCGTCCCGACTCCGTCGTGCACGGACGCAGCGTCTACAGCGTGCGCAAGGCGTTCGGGGCGCAGCTCGCGGCCGAAGCCGGCGTCGAAGCAGACGTCGTGGTGCCGGTTCCAGATTCGGGCGTCCCGGCTGCGATCGGCTACGCCCAGGCCGCCGGCCTGCCCTATGAGCTGGGCATCATCCGCAACCATTATGTCGGCCGTACCTTCATCCAGCCGACCCAGTCCATCCGCGAACTCGGCGTCCGAATGAAGCATAGCGCGAACCGCTCGGTGATCGAGGGCAAGCGCGTGGTGCTGATCGACGATTCGATCGTGCGTGGCACCACTTCGGTGAAGATCGTGCGGATGATGCGGGAGGCCGGCGCCAAGGAAGTGCATTTCCGTATTTCCAGCCCGCCCATCACCCATCCCGACTATTACGGCATCGACACGCCGGACAAGGAGAACCTGCTCGCCGCCCGCATGGATCTCGAAGCCATGCGCGAATATATGGGCGCCGACACGCTGGCATTCCTTTCGGTCGAAGGTGTCTACAAGGGGTGCGGCTACGACCAGCGCGATCCGATCCGGCCGCAGTTCACGGATCATTGCTTCACCGGCGACTATCCGACCTTCCTCACCGACGTGGTCGGCGAAGGCGCCAAGCAGCAATTCGCCCTGCTCGCCGAAGCTAGCTGATGCAAGGCCGGCCGAGGCAGGAATGCCGGCCGGCGATCTCATGGGTTCTCGATGTCTGATCTGTTGAAAGGCCGCCTCGCACTCGTCACCGGTGCATCGCGTGGTATCGGCCGTGCCACCGCACTGGCTCTGGGCGAGGCCGGTGCGCATGTAATCGCGGTCGCGCGGACAGTCGGTGCCCTCGAAGACCTCGACGACGAAATCCGCGCCAAGGGGGGGACGGCCAGCCTCGTGCCGCTCGACATCAAGGATGGCGAGGGCATCGACAGGTTGGGCTACACCCTGTTCGAACGTTATGGCAAGCTCGACATCCTGATCGGCAACGCCGGTGCACTCGGATCGATTTCGCCGCTCGGCCACCTGGAGCCGAAGGACTGGGACAATGTATTCGCCGTGAACGTCACGGCGAACTGGCGCCTGCTCCGCTCCTTCGATCCGCTGCTGCGCAAGTCTGATGCCGGGCGCGCCATCTTCATCACCTCCGGAGCGGCGTGGAAATCCACGGCCTACTGGGGCCTTTACGCCGCCACCAAGGCCGCGCTCAACAGCATCGTCGCCACCTATGCCGCGGAGACGATCAATTCGTCGGTTCGAGCAAACCTGTTCTCCCCCGGCCCCGTCCGTACTCATATGCGCGCCGCCGCAATGCCTGGCGAAGATGCGAACTCGCTCCCGCATCCCACCGAAATTGCCCCTTCGATCCTGCTGCTGGCGAGCCCCGATCTGACCGAGACCGGGGAGATCTACGACATGCGCCAGGGCAAGTTCATTCGCTTCCGGGCGCCGGAATAGCTGGATCCACCTTCGTTCGAGATCGGGGCCGCCCAACCGCGACTTGATCAGAGGCGAACGCCCGCGCTGTCCTGCCGCTGGCGCAAAGCTGCCATGCCCGCTTTGATCTGCCGCTCCATGGCGGTGGCGCTAATCTGTGGCATGGCACAGTCATTCCTCGTCGAGATGTGGAAGGCCGTCGGCGGTGATGCCGCGCTGGCGGATCGCGTCGCCATCGTCGGCGGGGGCCAATTGCCCTCGGCCTTCAAGGTGAGCGACCTTGCCTCCGCGGCGGTTGCCGCTGCGGGGCTGGCCGTCGCCGAATTCGAAGGAAAGATCACTGGGAAGCATGGGACGGTGACGGTCGATCGCCGTCTCGCCTCCTTCTGGTTCCTGTCGTCCCTGCGCCCGATCGGCTGGAGCATGCCGGCCGTCTGGGATTCGATCGCAGGCGACTACGAGGCCAAGGATGGCTGGATCCGCTTGCACACCAACGCTCCGCATCACCGCGCCGTCGCGCAGAAAGTCCTAGGAGATCATGCCGACAAGGGGGCCATGGCGGCGGCCGTCAAGGCGTGGAAAAAACGGGAACTGGAGCAGGCGATCATTGCCGCCGGAGGATGCGCCGCCGAGATGCGTTCTCTGTCCGAGTGGCGGCAGCACGAGCAGGGTCTTGCGGTCGACGCCGAGCCGCTGGCACTGCGCCATACCTGCCTTCACGGGAGCGAACTGGACTGGCGCCCTTCTCTGGGCCGACCATTGAAGGGCCTGCGCGTGCTCGATCTCACGCGCGTGCTGGCTGGCCCGGTCGCAACGCGTTTCCTGGCAGGCTACGGCGCCGAGGTTCTGCGTATCGATCCTCCCGATTGGGACGAACCCGCCGTCGTTCCGGAAGTCACGCTCGGCAAGCATTGCGCTCGGCTCGATCTGATGCGCACCCATGACCGCGGTGTCTTCGAGGAATTGCTGTCCGGAGCCGATATTCTCATTCACGGTTACCGGGCCGATGCACTGGCTGCCCTCGGTTACGACGGAGCACGTCGCCAGGCGCTTTCGCCGGGTCTGATCGACGTCAGCCTCGATGCTTACGGTTGGTCCGGCCCATGGCGAAATCGCAGGGGTTTCGACAGCCTGGTCCAGATGAGCAGCGGCATCGCAGATGCGGGAATGGCGTGGCAGCGCGCCGACAGGCCCGTTCCCCTGCCTGTCCAGGCGCTCGACCATGCAACGGGCTATCTGATGGCCGCAGCCGCCATTCGAAGCCTCACACAACGTCTCACTTCCGGCGAGGTCGTACGCACTCGTCTCTCGCTCGCGAGAACGGCCAAGCTCCTGACCGACGCGGGTCCACAGGATGACCAGTCGCCATTTGCGGCCGAGACCGGGAAAGACCTCGCTATTCCTGTCGAAAGGACTTTCTGGGGCGAGACGCAGCGGCTGAAGTCGCCCGTCGAGATCGACGGGACCGCCATGACTTGGGACGCGCCGGCGACGCCGCTTGGAAGCGCACCGCCAAGATGGGCCTGAGCCCTATTTCCTGTCGAAGGGATTCCTCGGCGAGCGCAGGCTCAGACGGATCGGCACGCCCGGCATGTCGAAGGTCTCGCGCAGGCCGTTGATCAGGTAACGCTGGAAACTGTCCGGCAGCGCGTCGAGCTGGTTGCCGAAGACGGCGAAGTGCGGCGGGCGCGTCTTCACCTGCGTCATGTATCGGATCTTGATCCGGCGCCCCGAGACGGCCGGCGGCGGATGGTGCTCGAGCACGCCGCCCAGCCAGCGATTGAGGCGAGCCGTCGGTACGCGGCGGTTCCAGGTGGCATAGGCCCTGAAGCAAGCTTCCATCAGGCGATCGAGCCCCTGCTCGGAAAGGCCCGACAGGGTCACCACAGGGGCGCCGCGCAGTTGCGGCAGCAGGCGCTCGAACATCTCCCGCGCATCTGCCAGCGCCTTGTGGCGGTTCTCGGCCAGATCCCATTTGTTGAGACCGATGACGATGGCGCGCCCCTCTCGCTCCACGAGATCGGCGATCTGGAGATCCTGCTTCTCAAACGGAGTTCCGCTGTCGAGAAGCAGGACGACGACTTCGGCGAAGCGCACGGCCCTGAGGCCATCCGAGACGGAAAGCTTCTCGAGCTTGTCCTCGATGCGCGCCTTCTTGCGCATGCCGGCCGTGTCGAACAGCTTTATATGCTTGTCGCGCCAGGCCCAATCCACGGAAATCGTATCTCGTGTAATACCCGCCTCTGGACCGGTGAGCATGCGGTCCTGGCCGATCAGCGCATTCACCAGCGTCGACTTCCCGGCGTTGGGACGGCCGATGATCGCCACCCGCAATGGACGGGCGATACCGGCATCGAGCGCGATCGCCTCCTCCTCGCCCTCCTCGCCGCTTACGACGGCATCGGTCTCCGCCACTTCCTGCTCCGGCTCGTAACCGGTGGCAGGAGCGAGATCGACAATGGCCTCGGCGAGATCCGCCATGCCCTCGCCATGCTCGGCGGAGATCGGCACAGGATCGCCCAGGCCGAGGGCGTAGGCCTCATAGGCCCCAGCGAAGCCAGTGCGGCTCTCCGTCTTGTTCGCGACCAGGATCACGGGCTTGCCCGAACGGCGGGCAACTTCCGCGAAATGCTCGTCCGCCGGCGTCACGCCGACACGCGCATCGAACATGAAGAGGATGAGATCACACTCGGCGATCGCCGCCTCGGTCTGCGCACGCATGCGACCGGCGAGCGAGGCATCGTCGGCGACCTCGAGGCCCGCGGTATCGATCACCTTGAAATTGAGGCTGCCCAGCTTGGCATCGCCTTCGCGCCGGTCGCGCGTCACCCCCGGCCGGTCGTCGACGATCGCAAGCTTGCGACCGACGAGCCGGTTGAAGAGCGTGGACTTGCCGACGTTGGGCCGACCGACAATGGCGATGGAGACAGGCATGCGTCAGGAGGCTTTGAAGGGCTGGTCAGCAGCGATGAGCTGCAGCATCATTTCGGCACGCTGGCGAAGGGACGCCGGCACATCCTTGTCGGTGATGATGGCCTGGTACCACTTGGCAGCGTTGGTGAGGTCCTTCGCCTTCCACGCGGACAGGCCGAGAATTTCGCGGGCCGAGTGGCGCCAGGGCTGGTCAGCAGCGGCGAGTGGCTCGATTCTGGCGGCAATGTCCGCATAAGAGGCGCTGTCGACCATCAGATAACCTGCCCTGATCTTGGCAAGACCCTGCAGGAGCGGATCGACGGAGGGATCGGCAGCGAGGGTGTCATAGGCCTTGATGCCGTCCGCGAGCTTGTCGGTCGCAGTTTCCGCGGCAAGGCGGAAGCGTGCCAGCGTCTGGTACCCGGCATTGCCGTCCTTCGCGAGAGCACTGAGCGTCGCGGCAGCGTCCGCCGTCTTCCCCGCCTGGGCAAGCGCCACCGCCGACTGGAAGCGAGCCCCCTGGGCATCGGCCTGCTGCTGCTCGTAACGCTGATAGGCGACAAAGGCGGCCACTCCCAGCACGACGGCGGCAGCTGCACCGATGACGTAGTTGCCGTATTTCGCCCAGAGCTTCTGCGCCCGTTCCCGGCGCATATCCTCGCTGACTTCCTGGAAAATATCGGTCATAGACCCGGCTCGTACCCTTGTGCGCGCTCTACGCGGTTTATCGCCCTCGACCTAGAGGAGAGGGTCTGTCGCGTCAAGCAAACTGACACTTTCGAGGCTCTTGCAGGCATTAAATCGCTGTATACCCGTCGCCTTTGCAGGTCTGAGCCCCTCATGGAAGCTCACGACGGCGCCGCAGGATCGGCAGCCCGCCGGCAAGAATGGCAAGCACCAGAACACCGACGGCCAGCCACATCCAGTTCGCCCGGGCGAAAGCCAGCCCCCGGTCCGCAAGGCCCGGTGAAAGCGGGGCGATCAGGCTGGTAATGCTGCGTTGCGCCACTCCCGGCGCACCGTCGCCATATTGCCGGCCCGCGTCGAGTTGCAGCCCCGCAAGCAAAGCTTCAGCCATCGTCAGATGCGAGGTGATCTCGGCTGCGGGAGAGACCATGGTGAGTTCGAAATAGCCGTCCTTGCCGAGCGCATAAGCGTGCACATTGGCGGTTCCCTCGTCGGGGTCGCCGCCCTTCTCGGCATTCGACGTCGCCCAGATCAGCTTGTGGCCCGCGCTGTCGTAGCTCGGCTTCTCGAGCCAGTCCCGGACCTCGATTTGCGGTTCGCCGCGCTGCCCGCGCCCCTGGTTGCCCGCCTCCGTACTCGTCTTGAGCGCCTGCAGCAAGGCGTCGAGGTTCCAGCCCCGTGCTTCATCATCGACGACGTGCGTACCGGCGTGATAGTTTATGAAAGTGACCCAGTTGTCCTCCGACATCGGTATGGCAATACCTATCAGGTCCGGATTCACGAGGTTGACGTCCTTGTCGTAGCCCACTGCCTTCGCCCACGCACCGGCCTCGGGCTGGCGGACGAACCCGGCCCCGGCGGGCAGATGCAGGATTGCCAGGTCGGAGAGCTTCACATCCGCCGGACCAGGCTGCAGCATCTTCTGCATCGCATCCACGGTGGCCTGGAGTATTTCCGCCTGCTTCTGCCCATCCGTCTCCTGGGCGCGGGTGAGGGTCGCCCCGCCCACCAGGAAGGAGGCGGCCAGCGCGAATGCGAGGATTGGTCGGGCGATCATGGCCGCTCTCCGGGAACAGAAACGCTGAAGAGGTACCCGATAACGCGAAATCCCTAGCAATCCGTGTCGGGCCCGGCGCCAGGCCTCAATATTTCCTTTCCTATGTCGTTGCGATGTCACGAGGGCTGAATTAGAAGGTCGAAAAGGGAGAGCCGCCTCGCGGCTTAGAAACTGAAATGACGACTGAGCCCCGCCGCTTTGACAATGCGAAAGCGGCTGTTGCGGCGATCACGCAGCTTTACGAATCCAACACGACCCGACTGCGAGAAGCCTTCGATGCCTTCACCAGAGGCAAGGATTTCGACCATCGCGTGCGCGCATACTACCCCTTCATCCGCGTCGGCACGGACACCCTGCCGGAGTTGGATGCTCGTACCCCCTTCGGCTTCGTGGCCGATACGGGCACCTACATGACGACGCTCACGCGCCCCGATATCTTCGGCCGCTATCTGGAAGAGCAGATCGCGCTCCTCATCAAGAACACCGGCGTACCGGTGGAAATCGGCGAGAGCACGACGCCTATCCCGATCCATTTCGCGCTCGGCGAGGATTATCACGCCGAAGGAGGGCTTGATTACGGGCGCCTGGCGCTGATGCCGCAGGTCTTCGATGTGCCTGATCTCACCATCATGGACGACCGCATCGCCAATGGGATCGAGGTGCGTTCGGCGGAAGGCGCCAAGCCGCTGGCACTGTTCACGGCGCCGCGCATCGACATCTCGCTGATGCGCCTGAAGCATTATACCGGCACCTCGGCCCGGCATTTCCAGAACTTCGTGATCTTCACGAACTACCAGTTCTATATCGATGAGTTCGTGCGCCTGGCCCACACCATCCTCTCCAAGGGAGACGGCGGTTCGCTTGGCTCCGGCTACACCGCTTTCGTCGAGCCCGGCAACGTGGTTACCGAGGCCGGCGGACAGACATCCGAGCTCGAAGTGACGGGCCGGCACCCGCAGCGCCTGCCCCAGATGCCGGCCTATCACCTCAAGCGCGAGGATGATTCCGGCATTACCATGATCAACATCGGCGTCGGCCCCTCCAACGCCAAGAACATTTCAGATCACATCGCCGTATTGCGCCCGCATGCCTGGCTGATGCTCGGGCACTGCGCCGGCCTGCGAAACTCACAGATGCTGGGCGACTACGTTCTGGCCCATGCCTATCTGCGCCAGGACCAGGTGCTCGATGCCGACCTCCCGCGCGAGGTACCGGTGCCTGCGCTCGCGGAGATCCAAATCGCCATCGAGCGGGCCGTGGGTCGGGTGACCGGTCTCACCGGCTACGACCTCAAGCGGGTCATGCGCACGGGAACCGTCGCCACGGTGGATGACCGCAACTGGGAACTGCGCCCCTCCACGGTGCAGAACCTTCCTTTCATCCAGAGCCGCGCCATCGCACTCGACATGGAGTCCTCCACGATCGCAGCCAACGGCTTTCGCTTCCGCGTTCCTTACGGCACCCTGCTCTGCGTCTCGGACAAGCCGTTGCACGGCCAACTGAAGCTGCCGGGCATGGCGGATTCCTTCTATCGGGAGCGGGTATTCCAGCATCTGGCAATCGGGCTGGAAACGATGGCGCTGCTGCGCGACACCGACAAGCGCCAGCTCCACTCGCGCAAGCTGCGCAGCTTCAACGAGGTGGCGTTCCAGTAGCGCTGCGGCACGCCAAGGAATGAAGGAATGAATGCGGCGATGCGCCCTCGGCGATCGCCTTACTTCTTCCTCATGCCATAGGTGTTATCCGGCCCGGGGAAGCTGCGGTCGCGCACGGCATCGACATATCCCTGTACCGCTCCACGGATATGGTCGCCCAGCGAGCCGAAGCGCTTGACGAATTTCGGCACGCGCTCCGAAAGGCCCAGCATGTCCTCAAGGACGAGAACCTGCCCGTCACAGGCGGGCGAGGCGCCGATGCCGATCGTTGGAATGGGAATGTTGGCCGTGATCTTGGCCGCGAGCGGCTCTGCCACGGCCTCGATGACCACAGCGAAGGCGCCCGCTTCTGATACAAGCTGGGCGTCCCTCTCGATCGGCCCCCAGTCCGCCTCGTCGCGGCCCTGCGCCCTGAAGGAACCCAGTGCCATGATCGACTGCGGCGTCAGCCCGATATGTGCCATTACGGGCACGCCACGGTCTGTAAGGAAACGAATGGTATCGGCCATTCGCTCGCCGCCCTCCAGCTTGACCGCGCCGCAGCCGGTCTCCTTGAGGATCCGCACTGCGTTACGGAAGGCCTGTTCCGGCGACTCCTCATAGGAGCCGAAAGGCAGGTCGACGATCACCAGCGCGTGCTCGGAGCCGCGCATCACCGCCCGCCCCTGCAGGATCATCATGTCGAGCGTCACCGGCAAGGTCGTCTCCATGCCGTGCATGACCATGCCGAGACTGTCGCCCACCAGGATGCAGTCGACATAGGGATCGATGATGCGAGTCGTATGGGTATGATAGGAGGTAAGAGTGACGATCGGCTCACCACCCTTGCGGGCACGGATCTGGGGAGCGGTGATACGCTGCAACTGGTTTTGAACAGACACGGACTTTCCTCCTGAACGCCCCTGACGAGATCAGGGCTTTCGGCCAAGCGTCATCTTGCGTTCTGGCCGAAAGGCGACATACCAATCGTTCAAAAGCGTCATGCGGTAAAGCGGCAAGATAAAAAAACTGCCAGCTCCGGACGCGCATCACGTCTTCGCATCGAGCATAGCTGGCTCAACGCGAACATTCTCCGGAAGTCTTGCCGCCTTCGACGCATTAACCATATTCGTGAACACATGGGGCAAACACTGGCTCCGGTCTCCACAATCGTTAACAAATGATTAAAGAATTTGTTTGCGCAGGCACTCCCCCGGACGTTATTCTCCCGAGCCTTGGGGCTGGGATACCAGTTTTGGCGCGAGGATGGGTGCCCAGGTAGCGTTTGGGTGGGAACGATATGGCTGAACCCCTGAAGAAAGACGAAGCACTCGCGGCGGCAGTTCGCGAGGCCTTTCAGCGGCACATGGAAGCAGCGCGCCAGGCTGCCGAGGCCCTGAAGGAGAAGCAGGCGGTTGCGCCATCGGCATCGCTGCCGCCTCTTTCGGCGCCGCGGGATCCGCGTCTCGCGGTTCCGGCGCCGGCTAATGACGGGCGTGCGGCGCCCGAGGCCGCGAAGCTGGCTGCGTCACCGTCCAAGCCGCCGGCTGAACCCGTCTCACTCAGCCGATTGGTCGCCATCGCCACCTCACCGAAAGTTTCTGAGCCCGCGCCTGCGGAAGTGCTTGCACCCGCTCCTTCGGCTCCAGTCCCTGCAGTCGAACCGGCCCCGCCGGTCGAAGCGGTGGTCGCCGAGGATGCCGCCGTACTTGAAGTGGTCGACGCACCGAAGGCGGAGGCACCGATAGCGGAGGCTGCCGTCGAACCGGTGCAGGGCGACAAGACTCGACCAGGCTCGGACAATATAGGCGTCGATTTCGGGGAAGCGCTTTTCATCGAGATTGCTCCGGCTCTCGACAAGCAGCCTCTCGGCGATCTGCCGAAAATGCCAAGGGCCGCCTCGCTTGAGACATCCGGGCGCGAGACGTTGAGCCAGAGCGCCTCCGATGATCTGGAATTTCGGCAGCCTCCCCTGAGAGAGCGCCCGCGGATGTCGACGGCAAGCGTTTCATCAGGCCCGCCGCAGGATCTGGACCTGCTGGTGAGGAAGCCCGGGAACGACGCAGCTTCGATCGCCGAAGCGAAGCCCTCCAGAGAAGACAAGGTTGGGGACTTGCCGGCTCGCGCGACGAGCACTCGCTTCGGTGTGGCCGCCCCAGCACGGCCCGCCCCTGTGAATGGCAACAAGCGGGCTCGATTTGCCGCACCCGGCAAGTTCAGGATTCCGGGTGCCTTGGTCGCATCCCTCGCGCTGGCTGTCGGGATCGCCGGTGTAGGTGCCTATTTCTGGGCCAACCCCGAAAAGCTGCAGGCGATAGGCGCGCTCGTTGCGCCGCCTTCGCCGCAAGAGGCCAGGGTTGCCGTCGCTCCGCCGCAGTCGAAGCCTGCGCAGGATGCCAAGATCGACACGCCGCTTCCGACGAACCAATCCGCCCCGACCTCCAGTCCGTCGGCGACCTCCATCGCCTCGGTGCCTCCCCCTGCCCCGCCGGCGGCGACCCGTAGCGTCGATACGGTTGCCATTACGCTGGACGAAGTCGACGAGGCGGTGCAATCCGCGCGTGAACTGACGTCGATCGGCGACATCGATGGTGCCCGCCAAGCGCTCGACTCCTACAAGAACGGCAGCGATCCTCGCGCTCTCTTTGCCCTGGCAGAGACCTATGATCCGGCGATCGTGAAGGATCCTGCAAAGGCGAATCCCGCTCAGGCAAAGGCCTTCTACGAAGCGGCTGCCAAGGCAGGCTCGCGAGACAATACAGCCGATCGCATCGCCAGGCTGGCGCTCGCCCACACGAACTGATCGGGCACGGCGCGGCCGCACCCTTCCTCACGGCGTCATAGCCAGTATCACAGTCATATTGTTATCCCGACGCGTTCGCGGCGCGTCATTGGGAGCTAAGTGATCCACGGGTGGACATCATAGTCGCTCGTCTCGAGCGCATCGCTTCGCCCCCAACGACGGGACGGGGAGAGGATCCGGGCGTGGCGTGCTTGCCACCGCCTCATGCCGCCAGTTGCAGAGTTGATCGTGTCAGGCTCTCCATCAGGAATGACACCAGCGCCCTTGCGAGGTGGTCCTTCGCCCTTTCCTCACCAAGGAGCACAATTTCGGTCATCGGCAGTGGTGGCCAGTCTTCCCCGATGGCGAGCACGCGCAGTCCCGGCTGGAGGAAGGATCGGCCGAGGACCGTGACCCCGAGGCCTCCCGCCACGGCCGCCTGCACCCCCATCAGGCTGCTGGCGGTGCAGGAAATCGTGCCGACGCGCCCGACGGTCTCCAGGGCTTCCAGCGCAAGACCACGGTAGGTACAGGGCTGGGGGAGCAACACCAGCGGCACCGGCTGGCCTGCTCTAACTTCGAAGTTCTCCGCGGCGATCCACTCCAGGGGCTCCCGCCAGATGATGCGCCCACGCTGCATGGCTCCGTCCCTCTTGGCGATGGCGAGATCGAGGTCGCCTTTGTCGAGCAAGGCCAGGAGATCGCAACTCATGCCGGTCGTCAGTTCCAGCACGATATCCGGATAGGTACGGGCAAAGCGCGCCAGCAGGCGGGGCAATTGCTGGGGGATGAAATCCTCGGTTACGCCAAGGCGCAACCGTCCGCTCACGACCGGCGAAACGAACTGACGCATGGTTTCGTCGTTGAATTCGATCATGCGCCGCGCTGCTCCGAGCAAGCGCTCGCCGTCAGCGGTCAGGGAGAGCGAACGACTTGAACGTTCAAATACGCGTCTCCCGATAAGCTCTTCCAATCTCAAAATTTTTTGACTGACGGCTGATTGGGTGCGACCCACGATCCCAGCCCCGCCCGTCATGCTGCCGGCCTCGGCGACGGCGACGAAGGCACGCAACAGATCGATCTCGATATCAGGCAATGCCATCTCATCATCCAATCACATCGTTTCTAGCTAATATTAAAACTATTTGCTTTCCTTCTAACGGGCAAGGCAGCACCCTCCGGCCAACTCCACGGCAGGCACTCGAGGAAGGACATCATGAAAGCCATTGGATATTACAAGCCGCAGCCCATCGGGGCCGCCGACGCGCTCGCCGACATCGAGATTCCCGCGCCGGTTCCCGGCCCTCGCGACCTGCTCGTCCGCATCAAGGCTATTTCGGTCAACCCCGTCGATGTGAAGGTGCGTGCAGGCGTCAAGCCGGCCGACGGCCAGGCCCGGATCCTGGGTTGGGATGCCGCAGGCGTGGTCGAAGCCGTCGGCACCGACACGGCCCTCTTCAGGGGTGGGGACGAAGTCTTCTATGCGGGTACCCTGAACCGTCCAGGCACCAATGCCGAGTTGCAGGCCGTGGACGAGCGGCTTGTCGGCCGCAAGCCCACTTCTCTTTCGTTCGAGCAGGCCGCGGCTCTGCCCCTCACGGCAGTCACGGCGTGGGAGTTGCTGTTCGATCGTCTCGGCGTTCCGGCGGAAGACAAGACGCAGGCGGGTACGCTCTTCATCATCAACGGTGCCGGCGGCGTCGGCTCCATTCTCATCCAGATCGCTCGCCAGTTGACGGGGCTGACCGTGATCGCCACCGCGTCCCGGCCCGAGACCGCCGAATGGGTGAAGCAGATGGGTGCCCATCACGTCGTCGATCACCACAAATCCCTTGCGGAGGGCCTGAAAGCGATCGGTCTCTCCGAGGTCGACTATGTTGCCGGTCTCACGGCAACGCAACAGAACCTGCCCGCAATCGTCGACATCCTGCGACCGCAGGGCAAGCTCGCCCTGATCGACGACCCCGAGACGCTCGACATCGCGCCGTTCAAGCGCAAGAGCCTGAGCGTACACTGGGAACTGATGTTCACGCGCTCGATCTACGAGACGCCGGACATGATCGCCCAGCACGACATCCTGAACAGGGTCTCCGAACTGGTTGACCAGGGCGTGCTTCGCACGACGCTCAAGGAGAATTTCGGCCCGATCAATGCAGCCAATCTCAGGGCCGCGCATGCGAGCGTCGAAAGCGGCAAGGCGATCGGCAAGTCGGTGCTGGCAGGTTTTTGAACCGTCTGCCGTTCCTGGGAGCACGGGCTATACGCCTGGATCCCAGGAATGCCACTTCCTGGCGCTCCGTCGGCGCCCGGCTAGCCCCCGACACCGGTGAACGTATCTACCAGCAGTTTGATATCGAGTACCAGGATCACCGTGGCGATCGCCCAGGACAGGAGCGTGAGCCAGGGCGGCGTCGCAAAGACACCCATCTTGCGCCTGTCGGAGACGAAGCGCACCAGCGGGATGATGGCGAAGGGGAGTTGCATCGACAGCACGACCTGGCTCAGAACGAGCAGTTCGTTCGTGCCACGGTCGCCGTAGATCGCCGTCACCGCCACCACGGGCACGATAGCGATGCCGCGGGTGATGAGGCGGCGCGCCCAGTCGGGGATGCGCAGGTGTAGGAAGCCCTCCATGACGATCTGGCCGGCAAGCGTGGCCGTCACCGTCGAATTGACGCCGGAGGCGAGCAAGGCCACCGCGAACAGGGTCGAGGCGATGCCGACCCCGAGCATCGGCGAGAGGAGTTGGTAGGCCTCTTCGATCTCCGCGACATCGGTGCGGCCGTTCTGGTGGAAAACGGACGCCGCCATGATCAGGATGGCCGCATTGACGAACAGGGCCAGCATCAGGGCGATGGTGCTATCGGTCACCGCCCAGCGAATGGCTGCGCGCTTGCCTTCGTCCGTGCGTTCATAGGCCCGGGTCTGAACGATGGAGGAGTGAAGGTAGAGATTGTGCGGCATCACCGTGGCGCCGATGATGCCGATGGCAATGTAGAGAGCCTCGGGATTGGTGACGACGGCGGCCTGCGGCAAAAATCCGCCCAGGACGTCCCTGACGGCGGGAGCCGCCAAGACGATCTGGATGATGAAGCAGGAGAAGATCACCACCAGCAGCGCGATGACAAATGCCTCCAGCGAGCGGAAGCCACGCTGCATCAGCATCAGCACCAGGAACACGTCCACTGCTGTGATGATCGCCCCCCAGATCAGCGGAATGCCGAACAGAAGGTTCAGGGCGATGGCCGTGCCGATCACCTCGGCAAGATCACAGGCAATGATCGCAAGCTCGCAGGCGAGCCAGAGCATGATGTTGACGGGTTTCGAATAGTGGTCGCGGCAGGCCTGCGCGAGATCGCGCCCGGTGACGATGCCGAGCCGGGCTGCCAGCGCCTGCAGCACGATCGCCATCAGGTTGGACAGGAGGATGACGCAAAGCAGGGTGTAGCCGAACTTGGAGCCGCCGGCGATATCCGTCGCCCAGTTGCCCGGATCCATATACCCGACGGAGACCATGTATCCCGGCCCGACGAACGCCAGGAAGCGCCGCAGCCACAGCCCCGTCTTCGGAACGGGCACGCTGCTGTTCATCGACCCGAGGCTCGGCCTCGCCTCGCCTTCCGGTACCACCCGCCAGGCTCTCGCCGCTTGCGCTGCGCCAACCGCATCGCCGCTCATATCATCCTCCAACGCAAGCCCGCCCGCCTTTTAAGTCATCCAGTTTTTATAGCTTATGCTATACTCTAAAGATTAGTCAATGGAGAACCGCTTAGGCTGGGTTGTATCCCTCCCATTGCTAAATCGACCTGGATCGGGCATACCGACAGGGCAATACCGGAAAGACGAGGAGAGCCGGCATGAAACGTTCCGCTGCGCTTTCGATCGGAGAAGCCGGGCTGGTCGACGCCGTCGTGCATGTCGAAAGCTTCCGACAGGCTCGCGAGGCCCGCAGACTTGAACTCGTCGAGGATTATGTCGAACTGATTGCCGACCTCATCAAGGATGGGGGCGAGGCTCGGCAGGTCGACATCGCAGCGCGCCTCGGCGTCGCCCAGCCTACCGTCGCCAAGATGTTGAAGCGGCTGGCCGACGAAGGATTTGTCGCCCAGCGTCCCTATCGCGGCGTGTTCCTGACAGAGGCCGGACAGGCACTGGCCGAAGCCAGCCGCGAGCGGCACCATCTGGTCGAAGCCTTCCTGCTGGCCCTGGGCGTCGACGCGGATACCGCGCGCCGGGACGCCGAGGGCATCGAGCATCACGTCAGCAAGGCGACGCTGGACGCCTTCTCGCGCTTCGTCAAATCGAAACGCTGACGTCGATCGCCGCGCAGAAGCCATCCCTGCCTCGCCGATGCGAAGGCCGGATGGCGACGCACCTTGGCCTGGCTGCGACAGATTACCCTTTGCCAACGACAACGGGCGGCATGGAATTTGCTCGTTTTTACGACATCGCCGGTTTAGGGCGTGTCATCAGTCATGGCCAGGTTCGACAGGAGCGATTTTGGTTGAGGAGATGGAAGGCGAAGCCGTAAGCCTCCTGGCTTGCGATGACCGCCGTGGTCTCGCCCTTGGCGAAGCGCATTCCATCCACCTGCATTGCTTCTCCTGTGGGCTTGCTTTTGCCTCCAGCCCTGTCCATGACCGCCGACGCGTCCCGAGCACGACTTCAAGAAGACCCTGAAAACCGAGAAGAAGAATGGATTCTACATTGCCGGAACATGGCATCGATCGCGCCGCCGAACTCGAAGCGCTCTGCCGGGCCAAGCTCGAAGCCTCACGCGACCGCCTGGTCGACGAGCCTCGGTACAATCCGGTGGCGCAACTCGCCTTCGAACTGTCCAGGGACCTGGAGGCAGGACGCCTCACCCGCGAGGATCTCGACGCGCTTTCGCTTCGGCTCGGCCAGGAAACATTCAAAGCTCGGGCACAGGCTCTTCATGACTATGTCGGTCCCGTCGACATGGCCGCGAACCGCGCCTCCCTGCGCCGCGTCGCCGAGCGCCTTCTCGCCGACGGCCGTCGCGGCATCTCGGGGACCTCTCCCCTCGCCCGGACGCAGCTCGGCATCGTCTTCACCGGCCATCCCACCTTTCTGCTGTCGAGCGTGAACCGCAACAAGCTCGCCCGCATGGCCTGCGGCGAGGATGTGGCGCCGCCCGATATGCTTATGGCACCGGACACCCCGATCACCCTCGCCGTCGAACATGCCGCCGCGCTCTCCGCACTCGACGCGGCAAAAACCGCCATCGGCGAGTTCGCGCGTGCCGCCGCGGAAGTCCTGCGTGACCGGCGCTCGTCGGAGTGGCGTTCCACCACCGTCGGCTATGCGGGCCTCGGCACCTGGATCGGATATGACCTCGATGGCCGCACGGACATACGCTGGATCGATTCCTTCCGCTTCCGGCTTGCCGAAAAGGATCATCAGATCAGCCGCTACCTGGCTGAGGTCACCAGGATCGCGGAGAAGGTTGGAGCGGATACGCCGACCGCACAGCGTCTCGCCGAGCTGACCGCCCGCATCGAGCGGACCCGCGCCTGGAACGCCGGCATCCTCGAAGCCTTTCACAGGGATCCGCTGGACAGGTCCGCCCTCAGGGAAGCGGCCGATGCCCTCACGACGCCGCATCCGGACGCCGCCACCAGCGTGCGTCCGTATATCGCCCTTGTCGATATCGCCATCGCCGACGCGCCGCCCGCGGTCGCGCTCGACCTGGTGGCTCTGCGCAGCGAGATGCTGACGCTCGGTTTCAGCGTCGGCGAGGTGCATATGCGCATCAATGCCACGCAGCTCCACAACGCCATCCGCCAGCACCTCGACATCGATGCCGAGGAGAACATCTCCAGCCGCTCGATGCTGGAGCGCCTGTCGACCTTCATCCGGGAGGCCACACCCGTCTCGGTGAATTTCGGTTCGCTCGATATCGAGCAGAAGACCGCCTTGCGCCAGTTCGTATTGGCTGCGCAGATCCTCAAGCATGTCGATCGCGACTCCACAATCCGCCTGCTGATCGCGGAATGCGAGGCGCCGGCGACAGTGATGGCGGCCGTATATTTCGCGCGCCTGTTCGGCGTAGAGGACAAGCTCGACGTCTCGCCCCTTTTCGAAACGCCGACCGCGCTCGAAAGCGCCTCTCGCTTCTTCGACGTTCTCTTCGGCATAGAGGAGTATCGCCAGGCGGTTCGCCGGCGCGGCAGGCTCGCCATCCAAACGGGATTCTCGGATTCCGGTCGTTTCATGGGCCAGATCACGGCGGCGCTCGCCATCGAACGTCTGCACGGGCAACTCGCGCGCGCCTGCGAGCGAAACAAGCTGACCGATGTCGAGGTACTGATCTTCGACACGCACGGCGAATCCGCGGGGCGCGGCGCGCACCAGGCCTCTTTCGAGGACCGCGCCTTCTACGTGATGAGCCCCTGGGCCCGACGCGAATTCGAAAGCCGGGGCATTGCTCTCAAGCATGAGGTCAGCTTCCAGGGCGGCGACGGTTTCACCTATTTCGAAACGCCGGAGCTCGCACTCGCCTCTGTCACCCGCATGCTGGAGGCGGAGGTGGCGTGGCGGGACCAGACCACCAACGATCCCTTCTACTCCAACACGACGTTCTCCTTCGACTTCTTCCGTCGCCTTGCCGCTTTTCATAGCAAACTGCTCGATGATCACTCATATCACCGGGCACTCGGCTCCTTTGCCCAGGGACTGCTGAACGAAACCGGCTCCCGCAAGTCGCGGCGGCAATTCGATGTTTCCGGCGGTGAGGTGCATCAGGTGCGCCGCATCCGTGCCATCCCCCACAACGCCATCCTTCAGCAGCTCGGCCATCCCTCCACGGTGATCGCCGGCTTCGGCACGGCTCTTCGCGGCGACGAGGATCGTTTCATCGATACCTTCGCCAAGTCGGACCGGTTGCGGCGATTGACCTCGCACGTGGTGCATATGAAGCGCCGCTCTTCGATCAAGGCGCTGGCGGCCTTCTCGACGCTGTTCGACCGTGCCTTCTGGTCGACCCGCCCCTACGCCGGCGCCGAGCCACATCTGGCCGAGCCCAGCCTCTTCATCACGCAACTGCTCGAAGAGGACGATCGTGCCGCAGCGCTCAGCGAACTCGCGGTGAAGCTGCGCCTCGACGCCATCACGCTGCATCGCGTGCTGGATCTTGCCGGCCTGGAACTCGGCAAGTCGCTCTCGGACAATCGAGAGCGACTCGACATGCTGCAGGCCGTGCGTCTGGCGCTGTTGCAGCACATCATCCTGATGGCGGCACGCGTGCCGAAATTCTCGACCCGCAACGACGTCTCGCGAGAAGACATCATGGAACTCATCTTCAGCCTGCGCATTTCCGAGGCTGTCGCCCTCCTGCGGGACGCCTATCCGGTGAATGCCCTCAACATGGAAGGCTATGCCCTAGCGGAATCCTTCTCCTATCCGGGCGACGCACCGTCGAACTATGCCGCGCTGACCCGCAATCTGATCGATCCCATCGAAAAGAGCTACAGGACGATCCTCGCCATCGGCACCGCGATTGCCCTGGAGTGCGGGGCGCACGGCTAGAACGGCGGACACCCAGTCGATATCAGATCCCGGCACGAGTGCCGGGATTACGACTTCACGGGCGTGGGTCAGCGCAACTGACGGCGTTCGAATGCTCGTGGCCCTTAGGCGGACGGCACCCAGATCTCCGCGATCGCTTCAAGCGGGAGATGAAAAGAGCCCTGCGTCGCAAGATCCTGTGACCGAGGCGAGGATGGGGAAGGCATGTACATGACGAACACAATCATCGCCTCGGAAAATACGAGCCTGAGACGGATTTATTCCTCCACAGTGAACCGTCACTGCTTTCGCGAGGACATGATTTCGTTTTAGGAATTGTGGTGAGCTCGATGGGATTCGAACCCATGACCCCATGATTAAAAGAAGTGTGCCGAGCCATAACGCTCAAAAACGAGCTATAACAGATTTTTTGACGAATATGCCTTAACCAATTGTTTTTATAGTAATATTTGAAATTACCTCGTAAATATCCGTAACAATATGAACCGATCGCAACCAACAAACTTGTGTACCTTTGTGTGTACCTTGTAAAGAGTCGCGTGCTCAATGAGAGATTCGTCACGTGCTCAAGACCTCGAAGCCACTTACAGCCGTCGCCATCGCCAACGCTAAACCGGACCCGTCAAAACGGATCGAGATCGCGGATGTTGCGACGCCCGGTCTAGCGCTCGTCGTGCATCCAACCGGCGTCAAGGCTTGGGTGCTGCGGTACCGGGCTTGGGATAAAAAGCCTGTCCGCATGACGCTCGGTCGCGCCGCCGGCGCCGGCGCATTGTCGCTCGCGGAGGCGCGCGAGGCGGCTGGCAATGCGAGAAAGGTTCGATCCGCCGGACAAGATCCTGTTGCAAACCGACAGGCTGACCGCGCGGCCGAGGCCACCAGAATAAAGGCAGCGAAGATCGAGGCGCGCCGTAAAGACGACCTGGTTGAAAACGTCGTGGAGCGCTTTATCGCCAAGCACGTCAGCCAAAACAAATCCGCGACGAACGTATCGGCGATGCTTCGACAGAAACTGAAACCGTGGCACGGGAGAAAGGTCCAGAGCATCACGCGCCAGGACGTCTTGAATCTCATAGGCGCGATCGACGAGCGCGGTCATGGGTCAATGGCGAACAGAACACTAGCCAACACGCGAAAATTTTTCGGTTGGTGCGTGGATCATGGCATCGTCGACACTTCCCCATGCGTGGGGGTCAAGGCTGTTAAGCGCGAGGTCTCCCGCGACCGAGTTTTGAGTGACGACGAGCTTCGCATTCTGTGTGCCGCTGTGGCCGAGATGAAATGGCCGTGGCGGCAATTCCTTTGGGCCGTCTTGCTGACAGGGCAGAGACGCGACGAGGTTGCGGGCATGGAATGGCGAGAGCTCGAGTTCGATGCCGCCTCCCCTGTCTGGATATTGCCAGGCGCCCGAACCAAGAATGGCCGAGAGCACGCCGTTCCTTTGTCGCCAGCAGTTGTCGAAACTCTGGCGTCGGTGCCCAAGGTCGACAAGTCGCCATTCGTATACACAACCACAGGCACAACGTCCGTTTCGGGCTACTCCCGTGCAAAAGCTGGCCTGGATAAGAAAATGCTGGAGATCGCGCGCGAGCAGGCTGCTCGCCGTGGCGAAGATCCTGCCAAGGTCGAGATTGCGCGATGGACTCTGCATGATCTTCGCCGCACGGCCGCTAGCGGAATGGCCCGTCTTGGCGTCCAATTGCCTGTGATCGAGAAAGTGCTCAACCATATAAGCGGATCGTTTGGCGGCATCGTCGGCGTCTACCAAAGGCACACTTTTATCGACGAGAAGCGGCATGCACTCGCCGTGTGGGCCGATCACATAGCCGGGCTGACCAAGCCTCGCGGTGAGAACCAAGCCAAGGCGGTAGCATAATGGCGCGCATAGACTTTGACCCCGTCGACGCGACGCTGAGCTACTGGCTGGCGGTCCTCGAGAACACGGGCAATCCCCTCGCCGCTTGGAAGGCCTATCATGTTGCCCGAGAGGCTGGCAGGCCTATCCCGCCCGCCGTGCTCGCCGAGCTTGACCGCGTCTCCAGTGAGCTCTTCGCCGACACCGGCGCGGCTGAAACAAGGGCGGGTCGGGTCGTCATGCGCGCGGCGCGCGGGCGTGCCGATGCCTGGAGCGAGCTAGAACGGCTTGAGCGCGATGTCGCAATCTATGGCCGTTTCCACCGCTTGCAAGAAGCTGGCATGAGCGATATCGCGGCCTATGCCTCCCTCGCCGGCACACATGAAGCCCGCATGCTCTCTGCGGACGGCGTGCGGAAGGCGGTCGCATGGGTCACAAGGGCGCTCACCAACGCGGCCTGAAATACCGGCATTTAAGTCCTTGGACGGCCTGGGACGAACTGTGCCAAATTCGCGTCATCGTTACACAGATGAGGACGCCATGGGCGAACAATTTATTACCACGGGGGCCGTCCTGAAGAGGTTCGGCGTCTCCAGGATGACTTTGCATCGTTGGTTGACCCGCGAGGATATCGACTTTCCCCAACCGATCGCTATCGGGAATCGCCGCTATTTCGCGCCGAGCGAAATTGACGCTTTCGTTGAGCGTCGGCGGCGCAAGGCAGCGAAAACAGACTTACAGGCCTGATAGCCTGTCAACGGACACTGACGGACGTCGGGGCAAATGCCCCGCTCGATCAAGCCCTTGGCCTCCGTTATCGTCCGTCGATTTCCCTCTATTTCCGTTGTAAAATCAAATACTTGACTCGACCTTGATGCTTCGATAGCAATCGAGCGTCAAGCCTGTCGGAAATTGCCTAAGCCACGAGCTTAGCGCCCCCTCCATCCCCTAACTTTCAACAACGCGCTTCGGCGCGAACGGGAGAATATTGTCATGCCTGCACTTGCATTCGCCCTCGACGCCGCGCCAGCCCGCCGCCCGATAATTATCGAGGCCGGCTGGACCGTTGCCGACCTCCAGACCCTCGCCGACTGCGACGACGCCCTCGCGATCCTGGAAGACCAGGCCGAGCGGATCGAGCGGGATCTCGACGAGCACGCCGAGGAAATTGCTATCGACGAGGCCTGGTACGGTAAAGCTGAAATGGCTCTCGCGCTCAAGAAGGTCGGCATTCGGCAGGTCAAAGCCCTTCGCGATCGCCTGGTCGCCGAAGGTGAATATGCTCGCTTCAAGGCCGCCGTGAAGGGGCTCGATCCCGATGTCTTCCGACGCGCTTCGGCGATCGCCGAAGCCGCCGCTCGATAACGCCTCCCTAGCACAAGACGTTTCGCCGTTACCCGCCGAAGCCCATTTCGGCGATCGCCCCCGCATGTCCAAAAACAGGAGATTGACATGTTAGATGCCCGCTACCTACGCGCCCTCGCCAACGCCCTTGAGGCACCGTCCGATGACGGCCACCATGTCGGCCCGACTGACGCCGATGTCTGCGCGCTCGCTCTTCGCGCTCTCGCCCGCTCCACTGAGATTGCGGTCGAGACGCCAGACATTTCGAACGAGGTGCCGGAACGAATGCGCGCTCTCATCGAAGAGGCATTTTCGCATCAACAATATGCCCCTGGCGATGCCGGAGTTCTGATTCAATATGCCGCTGGAATGCACCACATGGCCCGACTTGCCCGATCTCAAGCACAAACAATCAGGGAGACAATCGCTCTACCAGCCGACACGCGGGCCGTTCTAGCCGACATCTCTCGCGAACTCGACGCCGTCGAGGCGACCAAACCGACCCTGTAGCACGGGAGCACTTGTTCCATATTGAGTTCCGGCCAAACCCGGCCAAATGCGCTTAGGAGAAGTCAAATGCGATCGGCGATGGATATCAATCTGCTGACCGAAGATGAGGTTATCGGTTTCATCGGCAAATCCCGCAAAACGTTGCGCCGCTGGCGCCGGGACGGTGGCGGCCCCGTCTTTACCCGCGTCGGTCGAACCCCATTTTACCACCGCAGGGACGTCGCGGCTTATCTCAACGAGAACCGGCTCGGGCCAGGCGGCCGGGCGCTGCTGCCCCACGAAATGCGGTGAGGGCGCAAAGAAAAAGCGCTCCGCGGCCAACGGAGCGCTTTCCCAATTTTCGACGTCGTAGAGAGATTGTCCTGTGAATACCTCGAAATCGGTGAACGACCAGGGTCGTTCCGGTATCCCCTTTGTTTCGGATGAAGAGTGGTTTCGCACCCATCCGAACCACCCGATTAGGCTTCGCACGTGGCGCCCGGAAGATTGGGATAACAATCGAGCCCTAACTTGGGGAGACGATCGAGAAAAATGGTGGATCGTAATGGCGTTCCGCGATCGGAGCCCCATTGAGGTCTATCACTTTGCAAATCCAACAAATTGTGGCCCCTGGTCCTTGAGGCGCCGCGCGTTTGCATGGGCGTTGGATATTCTCGGACATCGCTACCCAGACAAACCATGCTGGCAGTCGCCCACGGCGGTGGCGCCATGATCAACCCTTCAAGTGTGCTCGATCGGGGCGACGACCTTCTCTATTATGCGCTCCGCTACGCTGAAATCGGGCTATCTGTGCTTCCGGTCTCCCCGGCGGTTGACAATAACGGCCGCGCCGACAAGCGCCCGCTCACTCGGCACGGCGTCGACGACGCGACCCGCGATCCGGCCCTCATTCAAAATTGGTGGGATGTGCAATTCCCGCGCGCCATGATCGGCATCGCCCTTGGCAAAGTGTCCAACGGCTGGATTGTCGTTGATATCGACAACAAGGCCGGCGGCGTCGACGGCTTTGAAACCATCGATCGCCTCAGACGCGAGGGCTTTGCTCTTCCTCCTTCCGAGGCATGCGTTTGGACGCCCGGCAACGGCCTACATATTTGGTATCGCGTCGACAGCGCTATCGCCTTGCCGGCGAAAAAATTGCCCGGCGTCGATATCCTTAGTGATCGGAAATACGTCATTGCGCCACCTAGCCGTTTTGTTGACGGCCGCGCGTATCAGTTTGTTTCATATGCGGGGCCGGCACAATGACGGATCTTGTAAGCGTGCTGTCCTCATATCATCCGGCGCCGCCGGAATGGCTGTGGCGCATTGATGACATGCGCGTCATGCTCGAGGGCGACGATCGGCTTGCTCCGCGCCCCATACCTTCAACGAGCCCGCCGACGCCAGGCTCTGACATTTTTCGCTCGATCAACGAGGACGCACTCGGACGCCTTGACGAGTGGATTCCGTCGCTTGGGCTAAAACGGGCGCGCCGAAAGCCTGGTGGCTGGCACGCCGTCGCCGAATGGCGCCCCTCTGGAACGGGCCGCGCTTTAGGCAAGAGATCGTTGAATCTCTCGTTTACACCTCAAGGGATCGTGGATTTCGGCGACGGCCCTCGGAACTACACAGCCCTGGATGTGGTCATCGCGGCGATGTCTCTCGACATCAACGCGGCCTATGATTGGCTCGCGCGCATCCTCGGATATGTCGAGCAAGCGCCAGAACCCATCATCGATTCAAAGACGGCACGGGCCGAGAAGGCGTCGGCGTCGCCCAAACCCGCCCCTCCCAGCACAGGTTTTATTTCTGCACGCGATCTAGTTCGCAAAGAGTTTGAGCCGATCCGCTGGATCGTGCCTGACTTGCTGCCGGAAGGGCTAACTATTCTCGCCAGCAAATCCAAGGTCGGAAAGTCATGGCTAGCCTTGCTTCTCGGCTTGAGCGTCGGCGGAGGGGACACTTTTTTTGGTCGGACCTGCGAGGCCGGCGACGCCCTCTATCTTGCATTGGAGGACTCTGAGCGGCGTGTAAAGGATCGCCTCCAGAAGATGATTCCGCTATATCGGCAAGACGGCGCAAAGAGAGTGCCCGATCGCCTTATCATCAAGACTGAATGGAGCCGCGTCGACCAAGGCGGCCTAAAGAATCTCGAGACTTGGCTCGATACGGTCTCGAACCCTCGTCTGGTCATCATTGACGTCTGGCGCCGAGTGGCGCCACCGCATAAGGCCGGCGTGAATGCTTACAACCAAGACTACGAGCACTTAGGCCCGTTACAACAATTGGCCTTGAAAAGACGGATCGCGCTTATCCTTGTCATGCATCTCAAGAAGGCACCGGGCGACGGCGGAGACCCATTCGACGAAGTGCTCGGTTCGACAGGACAAGTTGGCACCGCCGACACGACGCTTATCTTAAAGCGAACAGGCGAAGGCGCCAGCTTGTATGGTCGCGGTCGCGACGTTGAAGAGTTCGAACTCGCCGTCAAGTTCGATCCTGAAAATGGGCATTGGGAGTCGCTGGGCGATGCCGAGCAGGTACGCCATGCGAAAGAGTCGAATGTGATCATTCGGGAACTGCGAGAAACCGGTCGGCCTATGACCGTCGCTCAGATTGTTGAGGCAACTGGCCTACCTCGAGAGAGGGTTGACGTCGATCTTGGCCGATTGGTGAAAGCCGGGAAGATCGTGAAGGTTACTCGTGGCGTATATGCAGCATGTCATGAATAGGTGGCGCTGACTTGCACCAGCGCCAGCCACTATGCGAAATGGCGTTACGAGTTGTTTTCGTTGGCGGGTGTCAAGGAAATGAAGAAGGCAGTGCTTCTCTTTGGTGCAGGAGCTTCGGTCGAGTACGGCGCTCCATCCACCGGCAATGTCACGAGCGCCATTCAAAATGCTGTTGCTGCCGACCCCTGGCTCCAAAAAGTCGGCGGAGACGTAGCCCTCCAAACTATAACGACCGGTCTTCAGGGATATCTGAACACCGGCGCTCCTAACTTTGAGCAGATTTACCACTGTGCCCATGAACTGAGATCTCTATTCGAACCTCATAACGGTGCAGTGGATGAATTTCGACCGTTATTAATTCCATTTGTAAATTTTCGATCATCGTTTACACGAGATGCTCTAAACGCTTTATGCGAAAAGATAATAGAAATTCTCTACAATGATTTCTCAAGCGCAAGTGAAAGTCCTACAAGCCCGATCGATACGCTCCGCGAATTTCTTGAAAAATTAAAATCAACTTACTTGACCAAAATTTACACGACGAATTACGATGACTTATTATTGCAAGCCTCCCCTGATATTTATATCGGCTTTACGCCAAATGGCGGTGCACCGGCACCATTCGAGCTAGACAACTACTGGAGCAACGATACGCACGGTCTTTTTTATCTCCATGGCTCTGTTCATCTTGGCTATGCAAGGCCACCCCGAGGTGAGATCGGCGAACTCTTCTGGTATGGCGATTACACTACAGCTAGAAATAATTCGTCATTTTCCGGAAGTCAGCTTAGCAGAATGGATGGCTCATCTTTTATGCGAACGCCGATCGTAACCGGACTGGAGAAACTTTCTCGCCTACAGCAGAAGCCTTTCTCACACTACTACGCGTCCATGGCGCGTGATTTGATGACTGCTGACTTAATATTTGTAGTTGGATCGGGACTTACAGATTTCCATATAAATTCTTGGATATCTCAGGCACGGTCGCGGTCGCCTAAGCCGCCGCTCTTATATGTCGACTACTGGCGAAACGGCTTCGAGGAAGAAACGTTTTTCGAACGCGATTCCAAAACGATCCATCTTTTTCATGATCTCCAAGTCCACATTACCGAGAGCATGCGGGGACAACGGAGCGGGTCCGGCTGGACAATATCTGAGGACGGCAGCGCGGCGGTTTGGGAGAAAGGATTCAAGGCATTCCTCGACGCTCCAGGCGAGTTGCAAAACGTCATTGCGGCGCTTAGCCCTTGATGCACAGAGTGTTAGATTCGTTAGATTGATAGATTCGTTAGATTTGTTAGATTTGTTAGATTGCCTCTCGATCTAACAATCTAACGAATCTAACAGCGAATGTGAGAGGACCGCCAAAAACCGACCTCCCGGTTGCGCTAAGAGACCCTTCGCGCGCAATATCGTCGGCAAAGCCCTTCGGCGGCGGTTCTCAGTCTAACAGATCTAACAAATCTAACGCTGCACAAGCCTCGCGATGTCCCTCACAGCGTCGTTCTTCCACGAAACCGCCAAGCCGACGGCCGAAGAGTTTCTGGCCGACATCGCCGATGTCCGTCGCGGCCGGCTGGCGGCGATCGTGCTCTATCACGTCGCCGATTACTGGCTTACGGAGAACCCGACGACCTATGCAAAGCTCCAGGACGTGCACCTTGAGGTCATTGGCCTGTGTCCTGAGTTCCAGACAATCCGCGACGTCGCGGACGCGAGCAAGCACGCGGAGCTGAAGGCTCAAAAGAAGATACCGCGAACCGTGACGACGGCTCGGCAGGTTCACGCAACCGAGGGATTATTTACGGCGCCATTCGGAACTGGTGGGTTTGCCGAGGCTATGGAAATTTTGGTTGAGCGTGACGACGGCTCGACGGTTTCGCTAGCGATCGCTGTCAATACAGTGCTCGGATATTGGTGGGGGCGGGTCTGAAAACGACGCCTTAGGGGTGGCTGTTCCACGTCTCAAGGCGTCAATGCGGGACCGGGATATATCCGCCATTAAAGCCAATTCTAATGCAAAGCCAAGAATATTTTAGATCTGCGTCGTCCGGAGCGGTAAATTTAAAATTCATTTTCGGCAAATTAATGGTACTATTCGCCTGAAGTGGAACATTCACCGAAACACTTGTGTCTACATTACTGTGGAATGGCGACCAATCCACAAACCAATTTCCGTTGATAAGCTTCCAGTGACATATATTCACGTCAACCTTCTGGAGAGTCTGCCCCGGACCAGGAAGGAAGGTCGCAGAGGTGACTATTTTGGAACTTTCTAGGACGCCCGAAAAGATCTTGCCACGGAGCGCTATTTTGCCTTGGTACGTGTAAATCCACGATGAGGTGTCATCGCTTTGATTAAATAGCTGATCGTTTCCGTCGGAGGGGATGTCCAGAAGGAAAGCATTCATCGGGGGGGCTGGTTTTGGGACGCTCGGCCCTTTTATTGCATCCAAATATATTGAAACTACAGAGAGCATTAGTATTGCTATGAATAAAAATGACGCAGTCGCTAAGACATAAAAAAAATAATTTGGAGATGCTCGTCGCCGTTGAGCAATAGCTTTGACTATAACGAGGCCTATGCCAGTCGCTCCTGTAGCTACACTAGTCCAAAATCCTGAATAAAGACCAGTTACAAAATCCGGGAGTTTCTGAAATACAGGATTGTCCACAAACTGTGTTGCCATCCAGAATACAAAAATATCTAGAGCGGCCGCCAACAGGAGGATCAGGAATACGTCGATGATGTCAGGCTGCGCACTTCGCGCTTGATTGAACGAACGATCTGACACAGGCCGTTCCCTCCATTCTCCTAGCGCACAACATACCAGCCAAGGAGGAGTATCGATAGCCCAACCAAATGGTAGAGCTTTCGGCCTCTTAATTTAGCTTGGGAATGCCTACCTTCGCTTGTCTCTGCCGCCCTCATGAACTTGCACCCGATATTTCGACAGTATAGGCGTACGCCTGCTTATGCCTGCCCTAGCCTCACGAAATGCACTGCCCCGGGGTCGACGAATATACAGTTTGGGTGCACGCCTACTCGCTGGTCAGTTGGATGCCTAACCGGGCCTCAGCATGTGCATTGATCGCATAGGTCGATGGCCTTACGCAGGGGTAGACATGCGCCATGCGCATGTGTTGCAGTTCTGCCACAGTTGACGTTGCGTAACGGAAGGGTCCTCCCGGCGGGGGTGGGGGAGCGATTAACGCGCGACCGTTCCAGATTTCTAGATATGGTTCCATTTTTGGAATTTTCTTTTTTCTTTGCCCGGGAAATAGAGTTAAGTGCCCGTTGCAAAGCCGCATTTTTGACGGATCTTCCTTCTCACAAAACAAACTATTCCATGTTTACTTCGAACTTTGGTGCCTCAAGTTCGATCGCAGTCCAATCTGGGGAGGTACCCAAGTCGATCAAGCGAGCAAGTAATTTACGAAATATAGCGGCAGAGGAACTCAAGGTTTCCAAATGCTTTGCCTGCTGAGATTTCAAGCTTCCGCCGTGGATGCCGATGCTACGCAATTGATACATTGCGCCGAGGGTAGCTCGATTTGCTTGACGCGTTGCAATGTCGCCACCGAGTAGTTGAGCCGAACGTACACCAACCTTCCAGTTTGCAGGGGCATTGTCGCCCTGGCTGCTTACTGCGATCTCGAACGCTAGCGCCAAGTCAAGAGCGCGGTCGAGCAACTGATGCCGACACTGACTAAGAATAAACCGTTCCATACATCTCAAGAGCCGCTCCCGCCAATCGCGCGGAAGGCGCTGGAAATCTATGGCACGATGCTTTGCTGTCTTCGGGTCAATTGTTGCGTTTTTTTTCACCTCTGGGTGCACCTCGGGCAAAACCCACGAAATGAAATTCCAGTTCGCGTTTAAATCTAAGGCCGGATCATCGTATTCAAACCATCCGCCAATCGCCAAAGGCTGTCCGGCTAGGGCTGCTTGAACGAATGTGATCGGAATACGCATTTCCTCTTGTATCTGGCTCAGCGCCATAAAAGATACTTGGGCGCTTCCGACATAAGGGAAATTAGGCGCGTGATGAATCAAGGCAGAGCTCGGTAAGTCATAGTGCCCTTGCGACCACAAATATTCCCCATTCCATACCTTTCCGGCTCGTCGCTGTAGCGTCTTTGTCATTTCGCTTTCTGGCAAAGAATCGAACGGCACCAAGGTGGTATCGTTCATGATCTGCACTTCGCCGGGTGTCGATAGCCCCCATACTGCGGCGATGTAACGACCTGGAGCAAACTTCGTGTGGAGCACCCGAAGAAGCCAGTCAGCCACATCCGGTATCGCTCGGTGTCCAAAGTATAAACGATCGACGATCTCGCCCTTGAGATATTCCGCCTCCAGCGACAACGCTCCGCCGCCACTTAAAATAGAGAGTCCACGGACGGCTTGAAAACCGGCTAGGTGTTCCACTGCATCCGCAATCGGAGACCACAAAGACAAGCGCGTATTGTGCTCGGTGAGAAGTGTTTGGCCCACCTTCCAACTGAGCCACTCTCGATAGCAACTCTCGATCACAGAGATCAGATTTTGGCGCTCACTCGTCATTTCTCTCAATTTTCCTCGAAGTCGCCAGCCAGCAGGATCATGTTTGGGCATAAACCCACTGTTGTATGGCTTAAAGCAGGAGATTCAATCAGTCTCCGCACGAGGGCGCTTTCGCGTCACCATCGCGACATGACCAGACGCCACCCTGCCCCAAGGCCTCGAAAACCCACGCGGATTACGATCCCCGCGGGTGTAGGTTCTCATGTGCGCCTTATATTCTCGGAAATGCGCCGCCAGCGTGTGACTTACGAAGAGCTTTGCTCGCGAGCCGGCGTCCTGGTCGCGACTCTAAAAGCTTGGCGCCACAAAAATTCGCCTTCGTTCCAGAATCTAGCCGCCGCCTATGGCGCACTCGGCTGGGATCTTGTCCCAATTCCCGACAAGAGGGTCGTCGATCCTGAAATCCTTGCTGAGCTCGCCCCTATAGCCGATCGGCTTGGATTGGATCTTCAGGACGCCCTGCAATTCGCGATGGAACTTGCGCTCGGCCGACACGACAATTTCACGAATACAAAGCTTGCGGCATAGCTAAGGGCTGTCTCCACCCTTGGGGGTTATGTCGCATAAGGGCCGGAGATCCGGCGGGGGCCTTCCGGCCCTGAAGGGGTCGCCAGTCCATTTAGCGGCCCCTTTTCTTTGGCGACCAAAGTAACCCATCGCGCGTCGTCGCGACATGCAATCTTGATTTCGCTCAGTCTTCCTCAACTCAGCGGCGCCTTTCGGGGCGCCGTCTCTTTTTGCGCGTCAAGTTGAGGATACCGGATCAGCCTCCCAGCGGGCGCATTAAAGTTTCAAAATCGTCTCAACGATCCGGCAAAAGCCGGGCGTTATGAGGACGAAGAGCATGAAGATTTTTGATCTCGCGACATCCGCGGATTGGGCCATGACCGAAGACGCGACCCGCGTATTGCTTGAGGTCGCTGCCCGCGAGAATACCATTTCACCAGAGGCGCTTGAGGCCTACCGCGCGAAGTCCCTGGATCGCGCCGAACGAGCCAAGATTCGCGACGGCGTCGCGGTCATCAATGCCGACGGTCCAATGTTCAAACGTGGAAGCTTGCTGACCGAAGTGTCAGGCGCGACCTCGTATCAGACCCTTCGCCGCGATCTCCAGGCCGCTCTTGATGATACTGACGTAAAGGCAATCCTCTTGAACATTGACAGTCCCGGCGGGGAGGTTTCTGGCGCCGCGGAACTGGCAAGCGCTATTCGCGATGCTCGCGGTCAAAAACCCATCGTCGCCTACGCAGCCGACCTCGCGGCCAGCGCGGCATACTGGCTTGCCAGTGCGGCGGATCGGATCGTTATCGGCTCGAGCGCCCAATTGGGATCAATTGGCGTTCGCGCGGCATTGACCGACACGTCAGCCCGTGATGCCGCCAAAGGCGTCAAGACGATTGAGTTCGTCTCGAGCCAAAGCCCCTTCAAAGCGGTCGACCTCGAGACGAAGGACGGCCGCCGCCGCGTTCAAGCGCGCGTCGATGCCCTCGCCGATGTGTTTATTGAGGCTGTCGCCGGCAATCGCGGTGTAAGTCGCGAGCGCGTTATCGAGAAATTCGGTAAGGGCGACGTTCTAGTCGGTCAAGCCGTGATTGATGCTGGGATGGCGGACAGTCTCGGCTCTTTTGAGTCCGTATTGGCCGAATTATCCGGCGTGCCCGCTCGGCGCCCTCACCTGGCGCACAATTCCTCATTTTCATCGCTATCGGGCGGCGAGCTTGCTCGTATCGAGGCGGATGCTGTTGCGCGAGTGGCCAGCATTCACGCTGAGACGCCTCCAGGCATGGAGGCCGTTCGCGACAGTGCAATCGCCGCGGGGTTCGATCTCGACGCTTATAGGTCGCTCTTGCGCCAAGTCGGCCGAGCGCAAGAGCTCGAGCACGCCCGAAACATCGCCCTCGACACGGCCGCCAATGCCGGCCTTCGCCCTTCGTCGGATGCTCTTGCTAGTGGGGTGGAAGCTTCGGTTCAATCTTTCCTTCATGCGCACAAGCTCGCCACTGGCGAGTAAGGGGTTCTCATGGACTATTTTTCGACGACGACCCTCAATAGGGTTGTGGAAGAACTGCCGGCAAACCCGGCATTCTTCCTAAATGCCTTTTTTCCGGAAATCGAGACGTCAGACGCGGAGTCGATTGCCTTCGACACCGTCAAAGGTCGACGCTTGATTGCCCCCTTGGTTGCGCCGATCGTCGCCGGCAAGATCATACGTGAGGCTGGCTATAAGACCTCCCTGTTCAGCCCCGCCTATGTGAAGGATCTTCGCGTCTTCAATCCGAATGCGCAGTTCAAGCGCCGGGCGGGCGAAAAGATCGGCGGCTCATTGACCCCAGGCCAGCGCTTGCAAGCCGCCGTCGTGGCCGCGCTATCCGAGCAGCTTGAGATGTGGACTCGCCGCCTCGAGGTCATGGCCGCCGAAGTGCTCCGCACGGGCAAGCTCGTTCTCAAGGGCGACGAGTATCCCGAGCAGCTTATCGACTTCGAGCGAGATCCGGCGCTCTCAATTGTCCTTGCGGGCTCGGCTCGCTGGTCGGACAGCGCGATCGATCCGCTCGACGATATTGAGGATTGGGGGCAACGGATCTTCGATACCTCCGGCCTGGTCGCTCAAGACGTCATCATGGCCTCGGATGTATGGAAGGTCATTCGCGCCAAGATGGCCGGTCCTTCGACCGATCCAGTCGCCGTTGCCCTACGGCTCCAGATCGACACAAAGACCGCCAACCTGTCGGAAGGACTCGCGGCCCTCGGCCCGATCTTGGTGACGCCGGGCGTGCGCCTGGTCGGCGTGTTCGGCGATTATCGCCTGTGGGTCCATGCCGACAAGTATGTCGACCCGCTAGACGGGGTCGAAAAGGACGTCTTGCCTGCCGGTTCGATCGTGATGGCGTCGCGAGAGATCGACGGTGTCCGCCATTTTGGCGCAATCCGCGACCTCAAGGCCAGCATTCAGCCGCGGCCATTCTTCGTGAAGTCCTGGGAAAAGGAAGATCCGAGCATTCGCTATTTGCTCGGCCAGTCCGCTCCCCTAACCGTGCCGTACCGTGTGAACGGCACCCTCGGCGCGAAGGTGCTTTAACTATGGGAATTTTGGACAAGCTTTTTGGAGGCAGGAACCCCACGCCGACCGAGGTCGAGCGCAAGATAAGCGAAACCGCTTCGGCGCGCGCATCTGCCGAGGCGAGCCTTACCCGCTTGGCGGCCGAGCGGCGCGAGGCTCTCGCCGCCCTGGACGAAGACAGGCTTGAGGCGATCGATAACCAGATTGCCGCCGCCCGGCGCAAGATCGAATTGCAGGATTCGGCCCGCTCGCAGTTGGAGGTTGTTCACGCCGAGCGGCTCAAGGAACGGGATGCGTTGCGGGCCGATATCCCGAGGATTGAACAACAGGCCGTCGCCCTTAAGATGCGGATCGAAACCGAATACCCGGCCGCGGCCATGGCGCTGGCTTCGCTCTTGTCGGAATATCAGGATTTCGTCAGCGCCCGTCATCGCCTCTACGCTCGAGCGAAGGAGATCGGCGAGGCCGTGACGATCACCGATCCCGAGGCGTTTCGTCAAAGCCCCCCAACCTGGCGCGTTAGCTATCGCGAGGGCGAAGGCGTCGTCGAGGCCCGAGCCGAGTCGGCGCCCCGAGGCCTTATCAAATGGGTCGACGGGCGGCCCGTCGCCACGCGTGAGGGGGTTGAGGTTTCGCTGCGACCCGGGCCTGCAGTCATGTCCCTCATGAACGTCGTGAAGATCCTCCCCGGCCTGAAACCCGGTGACCCGCCCTTTTTCGCTTCCGCAACGGAGGATTGAGCAATGGCGCGTAACCTCGCTCGCGTCGCCCTCCGCTATCCGGTTCGCTCGGGCAACCGCACGATTTCCGAGCTCAAGGTCCGCCCTGTAACAAGGGCCGACGCCGCGGCGGTTGGCTTCGATCCTGACAGTCCTACGTTCGACGCCTCAATTCGCCTGATCGCGCATCTTGCCGGGGTCCGGCCTCGGGTGATCGGCGAGCTCGATCGCTCTGACTTCGACCAGATTGTCGGGGCGATTCAAATGAATGTCCGCGTCGCCGGCAACGCTTAATCCCTCGTCGCGACGACTGCAGTCGCGACCCCCATTTCCATTTCCCATTGGAGTTTTCTATGTCCGATTTTGATCGCCGTTCCGAAGCCGAGATCAAGCTCGAGTATCCCGTCACGGTCGACGCAGTGAACTATACCGCGCTTACTATGAGGCGTCCAAAGACCAAGGACTCGCTTGCGGCCGCCAAGCACAAGGGCAGCGACGCCGAGCGCGGGATCTTCATGCTCGCAAGGCTCTGTAACGTCTCCCCGAACGTGATCGAGGAGCTAGACTCGATCGACGCCGAAGCCCTCGGCGAGCAGCTTGAGGCTTTTCAGGGGCGCGCCGCCAAGGCGGTCTGACATATTTCCATGACTCCGCTGACGCTTCGCAATAGGAGCCGTCGGCCTGACTCGCAAAGGCGCGCCGACCATGGCGAAATCATTCTCGGTATTCGTCAATATCGGCGGAAGGCTTAATTCCTCGCTTAAGCAGGCCGTAAACCAGGCGCAAGCGCAGGTCGGCCGCCTTCGCAATATTCCCGGCGTGTCGGCGATCGGGCGCGGCATTTCTTCCGTCGGCGCCTCGGTCGCGAATGCAAGAACACGCCTCGCCGTGGCGGCGAAGCTCAATCAAATGCAGCTAGAAACCGCGCGCGGCAATTTCGCCGAGGCGTCTATTGCGGCCTATGGCTTCGCTCGAGCGCTCCAGGCGCCGATTAAGGCCGCGGCCGATTTCGAGAGCTCAATGTCGGACGTCCGCAAGGTCGTCGACTTCCCGACGCCGGCGTCGTTCAAGGCGTTTCAAGACGACGTCATCAACATGTCCAAGCGCTTGCCGATGGCGGCTTCGGATCTTAGCAAGATCGTCGCGGCCGCCGGTCAGTCCGGCATTGCGCGCGACGACTTGTTAAAGTTTACCGAAATGGCGGCAAAGGTCGGCGTCGCGTTCGATATCTCGGCCGACCAGGCGGGCGACTCTCTGGCGAAGCTCAAGACGGGCTTGGACTTGACCGTCCCGCAAGTGGGCTTGCTCGCCGACGCGATGAACAAGCTTTCAAACGAGCAAGCCTCGAGCGCGGCCGACGTCCTGGACGTGGTTCGGCGCGTCGGCGCCGCCGGCACTCAGTTTGGGTTTACCGGCGTCCAGGTCGCGGCCTTTGGCTCGGCCATGCTTTCGGCCGGCGCCGAGAGCGACGTCGCCGCGACTTCATTCCGCAACATGGGCAAGGCGCTCACGAAGGGCGAGGCGGCGACCAAAGGGCAGCGCGCGGCCTTTTCCAAGCTCGGCATGAACGCGAAGCGCGTCGCGAAAAACATGCAAAAGGACGCCGTCGGCACGACCCTAAAGGTCATGGAAGCGCTCGCGAAGCTCCCCAAAGAGCAGCAAGCCGCTTATGCGTCTATGCTCTTCGGCGACGAGGCGCGCGCCCTCCCGACGTTGCTCACGAATCTCAAATTGCTCAAGGACTCCTTGGGCATGGTTGCGAATGAAACGGATTATGCGGGAAGCTCGGCCGCCGAGTATGCCGCGCGCGCCGAGACGTTTTCGAACAACGTCCAGCTTTTCCAGAATCGTCTAACCGCGCTCGGCATTCGGATCGGCAACGCTCTCTTGCCGCCGCTCACGCAAATTATGGACAAGCTCGGGCCGATCGTCGACGCGATCGCCGATTTCGCGCAAGCGAATCCGAAGCTTACCTCGAGCCTGGTCGGCCTAACCGCGGGCTTGATCGGCCTTCGCCTCGCGACGACCGGCCTCCGCTGGCTCGGGCTCTTCGGCAAGGGGTCGCTCATTTCCGTCGCTCGAGGCGCGCTCGCGGCGACGACGGCGCTCGGCCGCCTGTCCGGCCTATTGTTGCGCGGCCTCAACCCGGCGGCCCTCGCTCGAGGTCTATTGACGCTCTTGAATCCGCTGGCATTGGTCCGCGGCGCCTTCGTCGCTTTGCGCCTGGCCGTCGTGTCGACCGGAATCGGCGCGATCCTGGTCGCGATCGCTCTCGCCGGTCTCTGGATTTACAATAATTGGAACGGCCTCAAGGCAATGTTCGAAGGCTTCGCCGACGGCATCAAGAGTGCTTTTCCCGGCCTTCAACCATTTTTCGAAAACCTCAAGTCGTGGATTCAACCCGTTATCGACATCGTGTCGAATTTGACCGGCACGGTCGATATGTCCGAAGCGTCTTGGCGGAAGATGGGCGAGTCAATGGCGACTGCAGTCGCTGACTTCGTGAACAAAATCGCCGAATTGCCGGCGAAGATCCTCGCGTTTTTCCAGGCGTTGCCGGGGCAGATGAAAGGGATCGGCGAGTCGATCATTCAAGGCCTTTGGGATGGCATTAAATCGAAGGCAGATGCCATGATCGCGTACGTGGCAGGCATCGGCGCTCGGATTACTTCCGCGTTGTCAATCGGCGGCTCAACGCCGGCGGCCGCGGCTTCTGCTAAGTCGTTCCTGAATACCCAACAGAACAGCTTTAGTGCGCCCGTGACACCAGGCACGGGAGGCGGCCTACAAGCACGCGCTAAAGGCGGCCCGGTTAGGAGGGGCTTGCCCTACCTTGTCGGCGAGCACGGTCCCGAGATCTTCACGCCAGCCGCTCACGGCCGCATTGAGACGAATGGGGCGTTCCGCTCCCTCACGCGCGCCGGCTCGGTCGCGAGCGCTGGAATGCCGAGCTCGAGCTCGATCGCCTCGGCGTCCGCTTCCGGGCGCCAGCGGGGCGGCGACACGTCTTTTTCGATCACGGTTCACGGCGGCAACGGCAATCCGAATGACATTGCTCTCGCCGTTCGGCGCGAGGTTGAGAGCATCATGCGCCGACTTGAGTCTCAACAGAGGGCGCTCTTGAGTGACTGAGATGTCCATCGACCCTACTTTGATGGCGCTCGGCGGCCGTCGCTTCTCCATCGCGACTGAGGGCCTAACTTTCGTGAGAGCAGATTGTTCGGAACTTCAGTTCTCTCGCTTCGTCATACCGCGCCCCTCTCGAACCGCATCCGTATAGGCCCTAATAAATTTTGGACTCTCGTATGGATTCTCGATGCACGCTTTGAGTGTCTTACTGAACTCCAACTCTAATTTGCCGCACTTGAGAACCGCCTGCGTTTTCCATTGTTGTAGATTTTTAAGGCTATCCAAAAATTGCATCAATTCACGTCGGCCAAGACTGCGAGCGCCGAAGCATAGCTTAAAATATACATAAGCAAGAACGACGATCGCAATTGTCAAGACAAGGATGTTCGGTCTTCCCGGTCCCGTCAGCCACGACACCACGCTAAATCTTCGAGAGCTAAGATTGAGGTTGAGTGGTACCACACCGACGCCCGCAATCGTAAAGTTTACGACCAACCTGACCGCCTCAGCCTCCCTCCGCATTTTTGGCGCAACCCAATAGCAGCCGATCGCATGGCTATACTTTTCCACGACCGTGGCACACTCGTTGAGGTGGCTCAGCCATTCGCGCTGCCTGTCTGCTTGCTCGAAAGGTGCCAGCCGCTTCGATGCGCGCCGAATGACTTCTGAGCACACTCGATCGGCGGAAGTGGAAATATCGGCGGCCGCGACGTTAGACAAAAGGCCGCCTACAACCGCCCCGGCCGACAGGAGCAAATCTGTGATTATGCCCATGAAAGTTCTCCAGGCCCCATCTGGAACTCCGCCAGAACCCTACTGGCCTCGACGTGTCCCGCAGGAGTAAGTTTGTACAGCTTGCGAGCGGGGCGCCCCATTGCAGAAGGATCAATATTCTCCCATGCACCGCGTATCCAGCCAGCGCCCTCGAGACGCTGGAGGAGTGGATACATGGTGCCGGAACCAAGCCGCGTACTCTTGGAGATGTCGGCGCCAGATAGCCCTTCAGCCGAGGCATTGAGCAACGCCTTGAGAACTTGCAAAGTCGGGCCTGACAGCCTCACCTTCTCGATCATATCAATCACCTTACCCATATAACCAAAATCGAAAGTCGACATAGCTATATCGACTTTCAACATAGAGCGCAATGGGCTCTCGTATCAGATGAAGTTGGGGCGCCGCCGCGCTTTCCGCTGGTTCACGCCTCGGCCAGATCGGCCACGTCCGGCGCATTGTAGGCCGGCGAGTTTATCTTCGTGGAGATGGGCCACATATCCATGAGATCGGCGGGGAACGGGACCATGAGGTCGGCCGGGTCCGGCTCGATATTGTCGAGCCGGTGCGAATACTCCTTGGCGTGGAGAATGACCGGCATGTGGTCATGGATGTTGCCGACCAGGTCGTTCGCCGGGCATGTCACGATTGCAAACGTTCTGGTGACGATCGCCAAACAAACGAATTGGAGGACTTTTCACGCCCGACAAAAGGGCGGGGTAGTCACCCGCGGTAAAGGATTTCGTCCAGACGACAGATAGCTCGCCTGATCCAGGTATCTGCGCGAGTGCCCTTCGCTAAACTCCTACTTCCTTTGAGTAATGAAAGAATCGGCGTAGTATCAAACGCATCACTGGCTTTGAGCCCCGACAAGGCCTGCCCGAAGATCATAGCGTGCTTCCAGCTGCCCAGTCTTGGCAGGGTGCCAGTAAGGATTTGCGACAGCATCTTGCCGGATTTTCCAGCCGCAGCGTGGAATGCCGCATCAGGCTTCAGCCACTCAATGTATTGAGCTTTCTTCTGAGCTGTACCACTAGTTGACTCGACAAACTCTTCCAAAGCGGGGGTGGAAAGCCCCGCGAGACGCGCAAAATAGTGAAGCGGAAGACGGCCGCCCTGCCCGACCTCTATTGCCCAGCGAATATATTCCGTCGGACTATCCGGCGTGGCCTGCTCCAAAAACGCTGTGAGGACATCCTCGCGGGTGAGCACGCTGAACACCAGTCTAACGTTGTCTGGTTCGGCAGCCGGTACTACGTCGCCCACAAGCCTCAAAGTTGCGGCGCCCGCCACTTCATCGAACTGACCCTCCTTGATGAAATGGAGTCTCTTGACCAACTCATCATCTATGCGAATGACATGCCGGCCATCTGCTAATTCCCCCTGTTCGAGGTCAGCAATCAATGCCTTACGTGGTCCGAGATGAAGGAGTCGCTCGAGCATCGGCTGCATCTGCTCTCTCGCTTCCGCGTCGCGTTCATCAAGCATCGCACGTAGATCACTATACTTGATGCGGGAAGATTGACCGGGGTAGCGATAAAATATATCCCCTTCCCGTATATCATCTTCACCTTTAGTGGCGATCACTGGGCGACTACGGTGGCGCCTCACGTAGATCACCCCGATCGGGTTCGTATCGATTGAAATAATCCCGAACTCAAAGGATGGTGTAGGGTCAAATGTAGATTTAATTCTTTTGGACAGATCAGCCGGGTCTAAGCCAGCCAAAATCTCATTGCTCATGCCAATCGCGGCGTAGCTAAAGTCCTCTCCCGCAGGCCCTTTAGCGTCCTTGTCATGTACGCCGAAGAAGATGTATCCACCGGCATTGTTCGCCAGGGCTGCAACCGCTCGCAACCAGTCGGCGTTTCTCCATTTGAAATTCGCCTTGCACTCATACCGATCCGTCTCGCCCGCCGAAAGGCGCCCTAGGCCGTCTGGCCCTTTTTGAAACAGCCCCGGAACTTTATCGAGCCATAAGGATTCGTCGTTCTGGTCTGGAGGTGAGGCGGCCGGCGGTCCGCCGGACGTCCTAAATGACGCAAGTGATGCATCCAGTTGATCGTCGGGTATAGCGGCGATTGCCGCCGAGTTGCCGTATGCGCCCTTCCGAATGTTGGTGATGCGGCCGCTATTTACTGGCCTATCGGGGCGGTTGAATATGAACTGAATATCCCGGTTTCGAATGCCCCTCGCTAGCAGCCCCTTAATGAGTGCAATTTCTAAGTCTGTTATGCTTTTTTTAGCCATCGTTCCCAGCGCCTCGCCTTTGAGCGATCTGAGCAAAAATTACTTAAGAGTGGCCTTACTGCCTTGTGAAAATGAGCTCGGTCAGATCCTGGATCTTGTCGCCGCGACTTCCTTGGATCTCTTAAAGCGGCCTCGGGCCGAGCCCACGCTTTAATATCCCGGCGCTGCAAATGCATCGCTCGGTGAAATAGCAGAATTGCTACTAGGCTAGGAGTGGCGGCGCGCGAGGAACGGCGGCTATATTGGTGCGGGCCGGAAGGCTAATAGGTCCAATCGAACCGGCGACGTCGGGAGCCTCAATGACCGCGACCCCAAGACTAACCCCGGCACAATGGCAACGGGTTTGGGCGGCCGTCATGCCGTGGAAGGATGAGCCGGATTCGCCCGACCATCCTACAAGACTCTTGACGTTGATCGCTCGCGCGCTTGTGGAAGGTGAGATAAGACGGCATTTGATGATCGCCGCCCGCGATGCTCTCATAATCATTGCGTGTCACCCTGAGACTGAAGAGTCTAGCGCCGAATGGATGAGGAAATATGCTGAACGTGGCCTTGCGCGTTCCGGCTTAATTTTGAGAGAGGGCAAGACCGGCGGTTGAAGGCCGGCGAGCTCCTCAACGCCACAAGCGCCTTTTTTCTATTCGTCATTCTCTGGCGTAAGGAGTTTTCCGGAGGTCCAGAGATAAGAGGGGCGGCCGCCCCCACCGCCCTTGCGTTCCCGGAGCACGCGATCAACCTCTTTTGTCGTCCCTTTGGGCGACGTACGACGAACCAGCAACTAAATGCTTTATCAGACCCCGCTAATCACTTTAAGGAACAATCGAATCCGTAACGCTTGCCGGCCTCAACCAACTCCCAAGGCGGCCGCGGGGTACCAGATGATGGCGCAGCCCCAGCGGTACCATAGTCAACTTTCGTGAAGCTGGAATTAGGCCGTACAGATATACGCAAACTTGTCGTATCACTGTTTACGTCACCACTACAGATAATGCAATTTGCAATGGGTGGAGTAGAGCACCATTGCGATACCACCCTCCAGCGTAATCCTAGTTCAGGTCCAACTAAAAGGTTATTCAGATTTTTATCAAAGGGCGGGTCTATTGCAACGAGTAAATGAGAGCTGCTAGCGGCTGCTTCGGTCTTCCAATTATCAATTATTGAACCGAGCGGTTGTGGTGACGGGATTCGCTCCATATCTGAGGGAAGTTTCCCGTAGGCGTTAAGAGAGACCTCTACACAGTGTGTAAATGCTTCGAGTGTTTTCGGCTCGACAGCTTGCTCTACTTTACTTCCGGCCTCAATATTCAATGTAAACGACTTTCCATCGGTCGATTGCTTTACCGCCAAATCGCGATTACCGCCAAGTGGCGCATAGCAGTGAACTATACGCTGATCCATGGGCGGCTCTTTGTCTCTTAGTAATAGGTAAATGCCTAGCGCGGCGACAGCTAACACCGCCAATCCAAGTATCAAATTTTGACTATTTTTTCTGTCGTTTGCCATGAAACGTCACTCGCACTGAGGATGCGATGCTGCCGGTGACCAATACGCTTTGTACATGACCCAGATGTCGTATCCCTTCGCCTCGAGACAGCCCGGTGAGAACTTTATTTCAGCATCGCCTTTACCAAAAGTCTTTACTTCGCCGATGGGCGCTGCCCCACCCGTTTTGTTGAATATGAACGCCTTGCGAAGATCGTCCTGATTGGTTTTCAAGGCATCAAAAAGCGAATAAAAGAACTTGTCATTTTTCTGGATAATTTCGTTAGCGTCATTGCGGGAAGAAGTGGCAATTGAAAGGTACACAAAGAGCAATTGAGAAAATCCATCGTTATTGCTGTCTCGGGCCGCCAAATCTAAAACCCCCGCGGACTCCTCATTATTAACAACATCTTGCGTAACAGAGGTTGGCGGAAATCTAAGTTCAAGTTTTAGAGCGTCATTAAGATTTTTAACAGTTGATTCCTCAAGGTTGTCTGGGAATCTATTAAAATCTATAGTACATTGTTTTCCAGTCTCTGATGCTGAGCAGCTTGAATTGCCTTTGCCATCCGCATTAATTGTGGGGCAGTGACATTGTGTATCTGCCAGTGCGGTGGCTCTTGATGCAAGTATAGTTATTACTGAAAGTGCAATAAATAACTTGAGCATCGCCCGTCTCCATCGTGCAATTAAGCTTTTGTACCCGCCAGATTTTCGCGCTGCCTCAGTAATTATTTGCTTTGGCGCGTGATTTTTGCGTGACACGGCAGACGTTCCAAATGCAATGACGAATGTCTGTATACCGCTTACAAAATAAGGCGATCTTTTATATCGGCCATTTAACCTGGTGATTGTATCGCCATTTCAATATGGATGTAGTCTCTTATCCAATGTTGGCCGCTTGGCTTCGAATACGAGTAGAGCTGTCAATTGCTGCTAGGCGCTACGTTCAGTTCCTAACCAGCTACCCGCTCGACTTGCATCCGCGGTAGGTTAGACGTTTTTTTCGCGAGCGTGCTTGGGGCTAAGCTACAGGTATCCAGACAGAATAGAAAATTTGACCAATATGCTATTGCCGCGTGGGCCGACTAGCGTTCGCGTTAGCGCTGAATCCGATGGTGTGGGATCGCGCCCGATCCCCGATCACTTGGCGATAAAAATTTACTAGGGACGGTTGAAAGAGTGCTCGCATAGCGGGCAACTCTCATACCACGAGAGTTCCTCGTCAATTGTGGTCGTTCAAACCTCACTCCTGTCGAACCGGCTAGTTCTGTGTACCTTGGTGTGTACCTCAGGAGGCCCGTTAAAGCGGATTACCTGACGCCGATCATCATCGCCGTCGTAAGCCTCTAATTTTAAAAGAAATTTTTGGTGAGCTCGATGGGATTCGAACCCATGACCCCATGATTAAAAGTCACGTGCTCTACCGACTGAGCTACGAGCTCTCACCAACCGGGCATCGCACCCGCGAGTTCGGTGTCTCTAAGCGCCCGAAGCGGATGGGTCAAGCCAACAATGCGGCTCAGCCATGCAAAAACACAACGTCATAGGCGTGTCATCCTCACGCGCTGTTGAATACATGAGCTTGCGAGTGTCGAAAACGGTGCTAAGCACGTAGCGGATAGTCGGCCGCCGCTGGCGGCAAAAGGGAGACCAGCCAATGCAATTGGGAATCATCGGCCTTGGGCGTATGGGTGGCAACATCGCACGCCGCCTCATGAAGAATGGTCACAGCACGGTCGTCTATGATCGGGCGCCGCAGGCCGTCCAAGCCCTCACCGCCGATGGTTCCGTGGGGGCGTCCGATCTTGCCGATCTCGTCAGCAAGCTGACGCCGCCACGCGCGATCTGGGTCATGCTGCCCGCCGGCGCCGTCACCGAGGGAACGATCAATACGCTCGCTGGATTGATGGCACCCGGCGACGTGATCATCGACGGCGGCAACACCAACTGGAAGGACGACGTGCGTCGCGCCAAGAGCCTGGCGGCCAAGGGGCTCGACTATGTGGATGTCGGCACCTCCGGGGGCGTCTGGGGCCTCGAGCGCGGCTATTGCATGATGATCGGCGGCAAGGTCGAGACCGTGAACCGCCTCGACCCGATCCTCGCCACGCTCGCCCCGGGCATCGGCGACGTGCCTCGCACACCCAACCGAGAAGGCCACGATCCTCGTGCCGAGCAGGGCTATATCCATGCCGGCCCGGCTGGTGCCGGCCACTTCGTGAAGATGATCCACAACGGCATCGAGTATGGCCTGATGCAGGCCTATGCCGAGGGCTTCGACATCCTGCGTTCCGCCAACAGCGAGGGCAGGTCCGAGGGCGAAACCTTCGATTTCAAGCTGGCTGATATCGCCGAAGTCTGGCGGCGCGGCAGCGTGGTGACCTCCTGGCTGCTCGATCTTACCGCCTCCGCCATGGCAGCCGATCCGAATCTCACCGAATATTCCGGCTTCGTCGAAGATTCGGGCGAAGGCCGGTGGACGATCGAAGCTGCGATCGAGCAGGCCGTGCCTGCGGAAGTTCTCACTGCGGCGCTCTACACGCGCTTCCGCTCCCGCCAGGATCATACCTATGCGGAGAAGATTCTCTCCGCCATGCGCAAGGGTTTCGGCGGCCATGTCGAACCCAGGACTGTGGAACCCAAGGCCTAAGAAATGAACGCCCATCAAATCAACAAAGGCGGCGCGGCCGGGCCGTGCTGCTTCGTTGTGTTTGGCGCCAATGGTGACCTGACAAAGCGCCTGCTCGTGCCGGCGCTCTACAATCTGGCTGCAACCGGTCTGCTGCCTGAGAACTTCGCCATCGTCGGCGTGGTCCGTCGACCCATGGAGGACGACCAGTTCCGCCAGATGCTGGTGGATGGGCTCAAGCAGTTCGCCACGCGCCCCGTCGACCAGGCCGTTGCCGACAAGCTGTTCGCATGCGTCAGCTCCGTGGTGGCGCAGGTCGACAATCCCGACAGCTTCCACGACCTGGCCAAACATCTGGAAAAGGTCGAGGCCGGCCGCAATACCGGCGGCAACCGCCTGTTCTACCTGGCGACGCCTCCCAACGGCTTCGCTCCGATCACCCGCCTCCTTCATGAGGCGGGTCTCAGCCAGGAAGAGGAAGGCGGGCCCTGGCGGCGCGTCATCGTCGAAAAGCCCTTCGGCACGGACCTTGCCTCGGCCCAGGCACTCAACCGCCAGTTGCTGAGCGTGCTGACCGAGGACCAGATCTACCGGATGGATCATTATCTGGGCAAGGAAACCGTCCAGAACATCATGATCCTGCGCTTTGCCAACGGCCTGTTCGAGCCGATCTGGAATCGCGATCACATCGACCACGTCCAGATCAGCGTGGCAGAAACAGTGACGGTGGAGCGTCGTGGTGCCTTCTACGACCAGACCGGTGCGCTGCGCGACATGGTTCCGAACCACCTGTGCCAGTTGCTCTCGCTCATCGCCATGGAGCCGCCGGCCCGCTATGCCGCCAACTCCGTCCGCTCGGACAAGGCGGAAGCGCTCGCCGCCATTACCCAGTACACGCCCGAGCAGGCCATCCTGAACTCGGTGCGTGCGCAATACGGGCCCGGCATCGTGAAGGACCAGGCCGTCACGGCCTACCGCGCCTCCCAGGACGTCAATCCCAAGAGCGTGACGCCGACCTATACTGCCATCAAGTTCGCGATCGATAACTGGCGCTGGGCCGGCGTGCCCTTCTATCTGCGCACCGGCAAGGCTCTTGCCCGGCGCAAGACGGAAATTGCCATCCAGTTCAAGGACGCGCCGATCGCGATGTTCCGCGATACCTCGCTGTCCGGCATGGGCCCGAACACGCTGGTGCTCGACATCCAGCCGGATGAAGGCATTACGCTGCATTTCAACGCCAAGGTGCCAGGCCCCAAGATGGACCTCGCCGGCGTCGGCATGGAGTTCAAGTACAAGGACTATTTCGAGGCCGCCGCCAGCACCGGCTACGAGACGCTGATCTATGACTGCATGATCGGCGATGCGATGCTGTTCCAGCGCGCGGATGGAGTGGAGGCAGGCTGGAGCGCGGTGCAGCCTTTCCTCGACGCCTGGGCCGCCGCCGGCGATAAGGGCCTCGCCACTTACGCCGCCGGCTCCGAAGGACCCGCCGCTTCCGACATCATGCTCGCACGCGACGGGCGCAGCTGGCGGCCGATCGCATGAGCACGGAACGCATCCTGGACGTATCACCGGACGCCGATGCCCTGGCCGACCGGGCAGCGGATTGGTTCGTGGCAGAACTCGCCAACCGCTCGGGCCCGCTCGCCGTTGCGCTCTCCGGCGGCTCAACGCCGAAGCGGCTTTACGAGCGGCTGGCGCGCGATCCCTGGCGGTCGGCGCTCGACTTTGGCCGGATCCACTGGTTCTGGGGCGACGAGCGCGTCGTGCCGGCTGACGACCCCAGGCGCAACACGCTTATGGTCGAGACGGCCCTGCTTGCCCACGTTCCGGTACCGGCCGCCAACATTCACATCATCGCGGCTTCCCCAACCACGCCCGTGGATGCAGCGGCGGCCTATGAAGTAGAGCTCAAGCGCTTCTACGGGTCGGATAACCTGGATCCCGAACGTCCGCTCTTCGACATCATGCTGCTCGGGATCGGCTCCGATGGACACACGGCGTCGCTTTTCCCGGGCAAGCCGTCGCTGGCGATCCGCGACAGATGGGTCGTGTCCTCTGAACCCGGCCTCGACCCTTTCGTGCCGCGTGTCACGCTGACCTTCCCGGCGATCGCCTCCAGCCGCGCCGTAGCCTTCCTGGCGGCGGGCGCGGACAAGAAGCCCATACTCGACAAGGTCTTCGCGGGCGCCGACCTGCCCTCCGCCCATGTCACGGCGGCAGGCCCGATTCATTGGTTTCTCGACAAGGCCGCATCGGGTTCGTGAATATCGCCTGATCACACATCCGTGATCAGGCAGGCGCGATCCAGGCGCCCAGCTTGCGCGTAAGATGGCGGAGGAGATCTCGCCATGTTACGCGCATGTGTCGCCGCATTTCTCATGCTTGCTTCAGTGCCGGGCCATGCCATGCCCACGCAGACCAGCGTTGCGGGCGTGGGGACATCTGCACGCCTTGTCGGCGACGACGAAGGCGCAGTCCAGGCCATCATAGCCGATCAGATCCAGGCTTTCCGTAGAGACGACGGCGAGACGGCCTATTCCTTCGCCGCCCCGAGCCTCAAACTCGACTTCCCCTCGCCCGATGCCTTCATGGCCATGGTGCGCAACGGCTATCAGCCGATCTATCGGGCCCGAAGCTTCAGTTTCGGCGAACTCAGGCAGTTGGAAGGGAAGTTGGTGCAATCGGTTGCCATAGTCGGGCCTGACGGTGATAGCTGGCGCGCCATATATACGCTCACACGCCAGGATGACGGCAGCCTGAAAATCACAAGCTGCTATCTGGTGAAGGATGTCAGCGCCTGAGGCTGATCTGCTCCACCGTACGGGCACCTTCGGAATCCCTGCAGCAAAATGCCTTCAGGCAGAGCCGCCAGGCCCGCCTAACATGCAGAAATCATGGGAATTTTGCTATTCATGGCGATTTCGCCTAAAGGCGAAATGCTCTAGATGGGAGTGAGAAGCAATAAGGCTCCCGCACCATGACGTCCTCCCCCCATCTCGTCTCCACCGAATGGCTGTCCGCCCGGCTCGGCGATCCCAATCTCGCAGTCGTGGATGGCTCCTGGCATCTGCCGGCCGCCAATCGCAACGCCTATGAGGAATACAAGGCTGCCCACATACCCGGGGCCGTGTTCTTCGATATCGACAGGATCGCCGATGCTTCGAGCGGTCTTCCGCACATGCTGCCGGGCGAACAGGCATTTGCCGAAGCGGTTGGAGCGCTCGGCATCAGGGAGACGCAGGACATCGTCGTGTACGATGGCGCCGGCCTGTTCTCCGCTCCGCGAGTATGGTGGACCTTCCGGATCTTCGGCGCTTCCAACGTCTTCATTCTCGATGGCGGATTTCCGGCCTGGACTGCAGAGAAGCGCCCCACCGAGAGCGGCATCCCGCAACGAACGTCGACCGTCTTCAACGCCGTCCTCGATCAACGGCAGGTGAAGAGCGCAGCGCAGGTGCAGGCCGCCCTGGCAGGAGGCAGCGCCGAGGTGGTCGATGCCCGCCCCGCCGACCGTTTCCGCGGCGATGCCCCGGAACCGCGTCCCGGCGTGCGTGCCGGCCACATGCCGGGTTCGCGCAACCTGCCCTTCAATCAGGTGGTCGAAAATGGCCGTCTGGCTTCGCCGCAGAAGATACTGGCAGCGCTGGAAGCCGCTCATATCGACTTCAACAAGCCGGTGATCACCAGTTGCGGGTCCGGCGTGTCGGCCGCCATCCTCGCCCTCGCCTTCGAGACGGCGGGCAAGCCGGTGCAAGGTATCTATGACGGGTCTTGGGCCGAATGGGGCGCACGCCACGACCTGCCGCTCGCAACGGGCGAATAGGAGGAGACGACTCCGCAAAGAGGCCTCTGAAACAGGGTCAGTCGAGGTTGTGACGCTTTTCCAGAGCACCTCTTGCCGATGGCGGAGTCTGCGAGTCCCGGCGGTTAGGCCCGAAAGCAAGTCTCATAAAAAAACAAACGCGCACAATGACTTGTGCGCGTTTGTTGATTTCAATTCCGGGTCTTGCCTGTGCTTATTCGCCCATCGAGGCCGTCACGGGCGGCGTTGGAGCCAACGTCGGCACGGGAGCGGGTGCAGGCACAGCGAAAGCAGTGGCCGAGGGTTCGACCGTCAGGGACGGCTGAGCCGGAGGCAGGGGAGCCCTGGCCTTGGCCAGATTGACCTGGCCGACCGAAGCCAGCGCAGGAGGCTGGGTCACCTTGCCCAGGATACCATCTGCGCTACGCGGACGCGTAGGTGGCAGCGGCGTGAATGCCATGTTCAGGCTGGCCACCGCTTCCGGCACCGGGGCGGGAGCCGGTGTCACCACGGCGGGCTCTGCCTGGGCCACCATCGGCGGCACGGAAACCGGCTTGACGATCACTGCAGGCCTGTCGCTGGCAGTCGAGGCCAGTTCCGTCGCAGCCTTGATCGGCGTCGCCGTCGGGCGAACCTGCGGCGTCGCATCGGCGATCATCGTGCTCGGCGCACCACCCGGCAGAGGAGCGGGCGATCCATCCGTGCGCAGCGTGGCCAGCAGCATCTTGGTGTCACCGCCGGTCTCGGGCGCGCGACCGACATACTCGATCTTCACTTTGCCGACACCCGAGCTCTTGAACTGCAGGAGGTCGGCGGCACGGCTCGACAGGTCGATCAGGCGGCCATGTACATAAGGGCCCCGGTCATTGACGCGTACGACGATGGAGGCGCCGTTGGTCATGTTGGTGACGCGGGCATAGCTCGGCAACGGCATGGTCTTGTGGGCGGCCGTCAGGCCCATCATGTCGAATCGCTCGCCGTCGGCCGTCTTGCGGCCGTGGAAGCCGGCACCGTACCAGGAGGCCAGGCCCACAGCGGTATATTTGGAATCACCCGCGGGTACATAGCGCTTCCCGCCCACGACATAGGGCTTGTCGGTGCCGTTCTTGCTGCGAACCGGCGGCAGCGCGACAATGGGGGCACCGGTCGGCGGAGCGACGACGGGAGTAGCAGCATCAACCTCGGGAGCGGTCTTCACGCGCTGCGAATAGGTATTGGAGGCACAGCTTGCGAGGGCAGCGCAGCCGATGAGAGCAAGGGCAAGCTTGGCGGCGGGAACAACCGACCGGGAACTCCGGTCAACGGAACAGGTGTCGGAAATACGCAACTCGACGAGATCTTGAACAGCCGAGAGGTTTTCCGCCATCTCAGATTCCTTCTTATCGAGCAGGGAGGCTACTGGGTCTGCGCGCGGCGATACCGTGGATTCCACGACATGGCGGGGCGCAGGCAATAAGCATCCTGCTGTTTCATTTCGGAGCACACAGCCGTCCTTCACTGCATACCCAGATTCGGAAATCCTTTCGGACTTCTGCCACAAGAACGCCCGGACATTGTGTCCGAATTGGGGCAAAGTTTCCAAACCGTAAACAGGCGATACCGCAACACAGAGCAAATTGGAACCCCCGCCTGCCGCATTTACGGTCGCCTGCCACATTCCGCACCCCTCTCAAGGAATCACCCGACTTCGCTTTTCGCGTTTGAAATCAAAGGGAAGCGTTGAATTAACCAGGAGATCGGCATCCACTTCGATTGCCGGCAAAAATTTTCGCTTAACAAAACTTTACCAACCGGAGCGTGCACCAGAAACACAATTCGATCATAAATGTTAGTGCCAGGTTGACGCCGCAGGACCGCCGAATTTGGTTCCCAAATTGTGAGCGAGCCATCATATCCTTGCCACAACCTTAATGGATATGGCAGGCAGGATTCTTGGGCCGTGTCCTAGCGTCAACCTGCCCTTGCCCTCGCATGAACGCTCTTGCATTCACGCGCGGGCACCGGTTTCTTTCAATAGGGTCGTTGCGACGCCACCCGTACAGAAGGCCCTATCGTGAAGTCAGTTCAGCGGCAGAAGTGCGTATTCCGGTCCGTCGTCAGGTCACTGGCCGTCACGGCGCCCGTGATCGTCGTTCTTGCCGGCTGCGCCCAGGTCAAGCCGCTCGACGTTACCGTTGCCGTGCCGCCGGCCTACCAGCAAGCCTCGAAGGACAAGCCCGCGGCACCGGTTCGCACGGATTGGTGGCGCAGCTTTCGTTCGCCGGAGCTGACCGCGCTTGTCGAGGAAGCCCGCATCGACAATCTCGATATCGCGACCGCCATCGCCAACGTGGAGCAGGCGCAGGCCAATATCACCGCCGCGGGGGCGGCGCTCTTCCCCCAGATCAATGGCGATGCCTCGGCCCAACGCGCTCGCGCCGCCTCGTCCAACGGCCATGTTGGCCAGGGGCGGGCTACCTACGGCCTTTCTGCGAGCGCGAGTTACGAGATCGACTTCTGGGGCAAGAACAGGCAGGCGCTGGAGAGCGCCAAGTCGAATCTGGCTGCCTCGCAATATGATCGCGACACGGTCGAACTCACCACCATCGCCAGCGTCGCCAATGCCTATTTCGGTATTCTCGCCGCCCAGGATCGCCTGAACATCGCGCGGGACAACACCGCGAGCGCCGGCCGGATCCTGACCGTTCTCAACAACCAGCTCAAGGCGGGCACCACGACCTCCCTGGCAGTGGCGCAGCAGCAGAGCCTCGTGGATCAGCAGCGCGCCTCGATTCCTCCCCTGGAACTGAGCATCGTGGAAAACAAGGCGGCGATCGCCCTTCTGTTGGGCAAGCCCCCTGCCCTGGTCGCCATCAAGGGCGGAGGCACCGGCAGCGTGAAAGCGCCGGTCGTGGCGGCTGGCATTCCTTCCCAATTGCTGACCCGCCGGCCGGACATCGCCGCGGCGCAGGCGACCCTGATATCCTCGCACCAGAACGCGCGGTCGGCCTATGCGGCGCAATTTCCCTCCATCTCGCTCACCGGCCAGGGCGGCGTCGAGAGCGCGGCCCTGAAGAGCCTTTTCGACCCGGCCGCGGGCTTCTACTCCGTTGCCGCGGGCGTGACGCAGCCGATCTTCGACGGCGGTACGCTGCGAAGCGCCGTGGAGAGCGCCAATGCCCAGCAGGACGTGGACCTTGCTGCCTATCGCAAGTCGGTCGTGCAGGCGTTCGTGGACGTCGAGAATGCCCTTGCCCAGGTTCGCCAGCTCACGCGTCAGCTTGGCCTGCAGCAGGCCGTGGTGAGAAGTTCCCGCCAAGCCTACGATATTTCCGAGCGGCAACTGCGGGAAGGCACCGTCGACCTCGTGACCGTGCTGCAGACGGAACAGACCCTGTTCAGCGCCGAGGACACACTGGCCCAGGTCAAGCTGCAGCGTCTTCAGGCGCTGGTGAGCCTCCACCAGGCGCTTGGCGGCGGCTGGACCGCGCCCTCCCCACTGACGCCACAAAATTGAGCGTGATGATTTTGAAGGCCGCCGAGGCGGCAGATTTGATTTGATGATTCGACTGGATTGATAATGGCGAAACTCTCGCGGAGCCTCTTCACGGTGGCGGTGCTGCTGGTGGCCGGCGGCGCGGCTGCCTATGTGACGCGGGACAGATGGCGCGCTTCGGTTCCGCAATGGCTGCAGGCCTATGTACCGCCCTCGGCAAGCGCGCCCGGGAGCGGACAGCGGAATACGGATGCCCGTTCGGGAGGCGGCCAGCAGGGTGCGACCGGCGGCGGACGCCGGGGCGGACGTCGCGGCAGTTCCGACAGCGGCCCTGTTCCGGTTCTGACCGCCGACGCGGCGGCGGCCGACGTTCCCGTCACCCTGGATGGCGTGGGCACGGTCAAGGCCTTCAACACGGTAACGATCACGCCTCAGGTGAGCGGCCAGATTGTCGAGCTGCCCTTCAAGGAGGGACAGGATGTCCGTAAGGGCGACGTGATCGCCCGCATCGACGATTCCACCTACAAGGCCGCGCTCGACCAGGCGATTGCGAAGCGGGCGCAGGACCAGGCCTCTCTCGACAACGCCCGCATCGACCTGCAGCGCTACGAGGGCCTCGTCGCCACCAATTCGGTGACCAAGCAGACCGCCGACACCCAGCGTGCGACCGTGGCCCAGGACGAGGCCTTGCTCAAATCGGACGACGCCGCCATTGCAAGCGCCAAGGCGACCCTTGCCTATACGGTCATCATCGCTCCGATCGACGGCCGCACCGGCATACGCAGCGTCGATGCCGGCAATGTCGTGCAGGCGAACAGCAGTACGGGCATCGTCACCATCTCGCAGATGAAGCCGATCTCCGTCCTTTTCAACCTGCCGCAGCAGTCCCTGGCCGACATCATCGCGGCGAGCGCGGGCGGGGCACTGCAGGTGCAGGCCCTGCGGGGCGACAACAAGACGGTGATCGATACCGGTACCCTCGACGTGATCGACAACCAGGTCGATTCGACAACGGGCACCATCAAGCTCAAGGCCAACTTCTCGAATGACTCAGAAGCCTTGTGGCCGGGAGCGTTCGTGAATGCGAGGCTGCAGGTCCGCACGCTGAAGGGCGCCATCGTGGTGCCGACAGCCGCCGTCCAGCGCGGGCCGAGCGGGACTTTCCTCTACGTGTTGAACGAGGGCAAGGCCGAGCTTCGCACGGTCGCCGTCGGCCAGCAGGGCGACCAGCAGACGGTGATCGAAACCGGCCTCAAATTGGGCGAGAAGGTCATCACCACAGGCTTTGCCCGGCTGAGCGACGGCGCGAGCGTGGAAACGGCGGCTCCCGCGGCGGCTGCAGGATCCGCCGCCGACAAGGCCATGGGCACTGACGCCGACGCCAATGCCGCTCCCGTGCAGGCCGGCGCGGAAGGCGCCTCCCAGGCCGAGGGCAACGGCAAGCGCTGGCAGAAGGGCACAGGCGGCCAGCGTCGCCATCAGGATGGCGCCAACGCCTCGGAGGGAGCGCAGCCCGGCGCAGGCACCGGCGGCAATGCCGAGAGCCGGCCAGCGCAATGAACGGCGTTTCCGCCCCTTTCATCCTGAGACCGATTGCGACCTCGCTTCTCGGCGTCGCCGTGCTGCTCGGCGGATTGCTCGGCTATTTTGCCCTGCCGGTGGCACCCCTCCCGCAGGTCGATTTTCCGACGATCCAGATCACGACGCAGTTGCCGGGTGCCGAACCCGAAACCATGGCATCCCTGGTGACCGCGCCGCTTGAACGCAACCTCGGGCAGATTCCGGCCATCTCGACGATGGTATCGTCTTCGGCCTTCGGCATCAGCCAGATCACGCTGCAATTCAATCTAGGGCGGGACATCGACGGCGCCGCGCAGGATGTGCAGGCGGCCATCAACGCGTCCGCGGCAACCCTGCCGACCGGCCTGCCCTACCCTCCCACCTACGCCAAGGTGAATCCCGCCGATACGCCCATCCTGACGCTGGCCCTGCGTTCGAAGTCGCAGACCATCCGCAACCTCTCAGACATGGCCGACACGCTGCTGGCCCAGCGCTTCGCGGAAGTGAGCGGCGTCGGCCATGTCAACGTGCAGGGCGGCGTGCGCCCCGCCCTGCGGGTCCAGGTGAACCTCGCGCGCGCCGCATCCTATGGCCTGGGCCTGGAAGACATCCGCACCGCCATAACTGCCTCCACTGTCGCCGGTGCGAAGGGCTCGCTTGACGGTGCGGCGCAATCCTACACCATCGCGGCAAATGACCAGATCAGTGCCGCTGACGCCTTTGCCGACGTGGTGATCGCCTACAGAAACGAGGCGCCCGTCCGCCTGAAGGACCTCGCCAACGTCGTCGAAGGGCTAGAGAATGCGCGGGTCGGCGCGTATTACGATGGCGAACCAGCCGTGGTCATCGACATCATGCGCCAGCCCGGCGCGAATGTGATCTCCACCGTCAAGAGCGTGCTGGCCGCCTTGCCCGAATTGCGCCGCAGCCTGCCGGCCGATGTGTCCCTCGACATTGTCAACGACCGTACGCAGACCATCCAGGCGTCCATCGACGATGTCGAGATGACGCTGGCGCTCAGCGTGGGCCTCGTGATCCTCGTCGTCTTCGTCTTCCTGCGCACCCTGCGTGCCACCATCATCGCCGGCGTCGCCCTGCCGCTTTCCGTGATCGCGGCCTTCGGCGTGATGTGGTTCTGCGGCTTCAGCCTCGACAATCTCTCGCTCATGGCGCTCACCATCGGCGCCGGCTTCGTGGTGGACGATGCCATCGTGATGATCGAGAACATCGTGCGCCATATCGAAGAAGGACAGAGCCCCTTCGACGCCGCGCTGAAGGGGGCGCAGGAGATCGGCTTCACAATCATCTCGCTGACGGTCTCGCTGATCGCGGTGTTCATCCCGCTCCTGTTCATGACCGGCATCGTCGGGCGCATGTTCCGCGAGTTCGCCCTGACGCTGACCATCGCGGTCGTGGTCTCCGCGGTAATCTCGCTGACCTTGACCCCGATGATGTGCGCGCGCCTGCTCGCCGCGACCCATGGGGATCGCAAGGGTCTCCTCGACTGGATCGACAGGGGCTTCGACAAGGTCATCCATGGCTACCGCGCCAGCCTGGTCTGGACGCTCCGCCATGGCTTCCTGATGCTGCTGCTTACCCTCGGCACCCTCGCGACGACGGTCTGGCTCTACATCGCCATCCCCAAGGGCTTCCTCCCGCAGCAGGATACCGGACTGATCACCGCCGTGATCCAGGCGCAGCCCACAGCCTCGTTCGATGCGATGAAGCGCGTCCAGGTGCAGATTTCCGACATTGCCCGCAAGGATCCCGACGTGGTTTCGGTGGTCTCCGCCATCGGGGTCTCCGGGACCAACCTGACTTCCAACACGGGCACATTGTCGCTGGTGCTCAAGCCGAGAAACCAGCGTAAGGCCGACGCCACCACCATCATCGAACGTCTGCAGGCGCAGACGCGCGGAATTCCAGATGCCGTCGTGACCTACCAGAGCGTGCAGGATATTCGCATCACTGCCCGGGCAGGCCGGGCACCCTACCAGTACACGCTTACCGGCACGGATGCAGCCGAAGTCAACCGCTGGGCGGACGAACTTGCCGCCGAGCTGCGGCATTCCCCCCTGATGCGCGACGTCACCTCCGAAGTTCAGAACGGCGGCTCCAGGCTGTTCGTGAATGTCGATCGCGACACTGCGTCCCGGCTCGGCGTTTCCATGCAGGACATCTCCAATGCCCTGAACAACGCCTTCGGCCAGCGCCAGATCGCCACCATCTATGCGCAGGCCAACCAGTATCGTGTCATCCTGGAGGCGCGGCCGGAAGACCAGGTCGGCCCGAGCGCGCTGAGCCGTATCTACGTGTCGAGCTCGGCAAGCACGTCGGGTCTCGCCACCACCACCAATCCAAACGCCGGAACCGTGGGCGCGAGCGGCACGTCCACCACCATCGCGAGCGCATCGGGCGCCGTGGACAACCAGGTGCCGCTCAGCGCCTTCACCACGGTGGAACATCGGACGGCACCGCTGGTGGTCGAGCATGACGACCAGTTTCCATCGGCGACGGTGAGCTTCGACGTTGCGCACAACGCCTCGCTGAGCGATGCCGTGACCACGATCGAACAGGCTCAGCGCGACATCGGCCTGCCTCCCTCGATCACCACGCGATTCACAGGCGACGCGGCGGAATTCTCTTCCTCGCTCGCCAACCAGCCCTGGCTGATTCTAGCTGCGGTGATCACCATCTACATCGTGCTCGGCGTACTCTACGAGAGCGCCATCCACCCGGTGACCATTCTCTCCACCCTGCCCTCGGCCGGCGTCGGCGCCCTGCTCGCGCTCGAATATACCGGCAAGGAGCTTTCGCTGATCGCCTTGATCGGCATCGTGCTCCTGATGGGCATCGTGAAGAAGAACGCCATCATGATGATCGACTTCGCCATCGAGGCACAGCGCGAAAAGGGGATGGATCCGCACGAGGCGATCGTCACCGCCTCGGCGCTGCGTTTCCGTCCGATCATGATGACGACGCTCGCCGCCCTGTTCGGAGCACTCCCGCTTGCTCTCGGCCATGGCATGGGCTCGGAATTGCGCATCCCGCTTGGCATCACCATCATCGGCGGCCTGCTGGTCAGCCAGTTGTTGACGCTCTATACGACGCCGGTGATCTATCTCGGTTTCGAACGCCTGCGCGAACGCTTTTCCCGCAAACCAGAACCGGCTCCGCAGGCATGACGAAAACGGCGGCCCCGTATGACCTGTCATGCCCGGCGGAGCAGACAGCATGAGCATTTCCGAGCCGTTCATCCGGCGGCCGATCGGCACGGTGCTCCTGTCGATCGGATTGCTGCTCGCCGGCCTGGCGGCCTACCGCCTCCTGCCGGTCGCCAGCCTGCCCGCCATCGACCTGCCGACCATCATGGTCAGCGCGAACCGTCCCGGCGCGGATCCCTCCACCATGGCGAGCAGCGTCGCCGCACCGCTGGAGCGACAGCTCGGCTCGATCGCCGGCGTGACCGAGATTACCTCCCGCTCGCAGCTCGGCTCCACCAACATCATCATTCAGTTCGACCTATCGCGGAATGTCGACAGCGCCGCACAGGACGTGCAGGCCGCCATCAACGCCTCCGTATCGGATCTCCCCTCCGATCTTTCCTCCACGCCTTCGCTGCGCAAGTTCAACCCCAATGCCATTCCCATCCTGATCCTGGCCATGACCTCCGACACGGTGGGCGCCAGCGACATGTTCGATGCCGCCGATACCGTGATCGTCCAGCGCATCTCGCAGGTCGACGGTGTTGGGGACGTCACGGTCAGCGGTGCCGACCAGCCTGCCATCCGAGTGACGCTGCAGCCCGATCGCATTTCTGCCATGGGCCTGTCGATGGAGGCGGTTCGCCAAGCGATCGTCGCGGCCAATGCCATCAGTCCGCTCGGTTCCTTCGACGGGCCGGACATCTTCACGATGATCGATACGGGCGGCCAGCTCACCAAGCCGGAGGAATACGCCAACATCATCATTCACGCCGGCAACGGCACGGCGGTGAAGCTCGGCGACATCGCGCAGGTCGAGGAAGGCGTACGCAACGTTAACTCGAGCGCCACCTACAACGGCAAGCCGGCCATCCTGCTGACGATCACCAAGGAGGCCAACGGCAATGTCATCGACACCGTCGATGCCATCAAGGCAATGCTTCCAACCTTCAAGGGACGCATTCCCTCGGGCATCGACATTGCCGTCCTGACCGACCGCACCACGACCATCCGAGCCAGCGTCGATGACATGCAATGGACGCTCATGGCTTCGGTCGTGCTCGTAATCGTTGTCGTATTCGTATTCCTGCGCCGCTCGACGCCGGTGCTCGCTGCAGGCGTGACCGTACCGCTGTCGCTTGCCGCCACCTTCGGCGCCATGTGGATCGCCGGTTTCTCGATCGACAACCTGTCGCTGATGGCCCTCGTCGTTTCGGTCGGCTTCGTGGTCGACGACGCCATCGTCATGGTTGAGAACGTCTATGCGAAGCGGGAGACCGGCATGCCGCCAGTCGAGGCGGCGATCGAGGGTGCTCGCCAGATCGGCTTCACCGTCATTTCCATCAGCCTGTCCCTGCTGGCGGTATTCCTGCCGCTTTTCTTCGCCGGCGGCGTGACCGGCGAATTCCTGTTCGAATTCGCAATGACGCTGGCCTTCGCCATCATCGCCTCCACGGTGATATCGCTCACGCTCACGCCGATGATCCTGGCCCATCGCGGACATCGGGAAGATCATGAGCGTAACAATCTGGGCGATCGTCTGGTCGAGGGCATCCTCGACGCCATGGTGAAATTCTACGGTTTCACACTGCGCCGCGTGCTTGATCATTGGCCGGCGACGCTGGCGATCATCGTGGTGACGGTCGCCTATACGATCTATCTCTATGGCGCCCTGCCCAAGAGCCTGGTGCCGCAGGACGACAGCGGCTTCATCCAGGGTTTCAGCCAGGCTTCGAGCGACGCCTCCTACCAGGCTGTCGTGGGCTGGCAGCAGCAGGCGGCTGGCATCATCCAGAAAAACCCCTACGTGACGGGTGTCGGCTCCTCCATCGGCTCGAGCCCCTTCGGCGGCACCAATTCGGGACAGTTCAACATCTCCTTGCTACCGCCTGACCAGCGCCCTTCCACGGACATCGTGATCGCCCAGTTGCGCCAGGCGCTGCGCCCGGTAGCCGGCCTCAACATCTTCATGTTCTCGCCCCAGGACGTTCGCGCGGGCGGGCGGCAGTCGCAGTCGCAATACCAGTACACGCTCTGGGGGCCCGATCTCGACGAACTGGTCGACTGGGCACCCAAGGTGATGGACAAGTTCAAGACGCTGCCGGGCATCACGGACGTCAATTCCGACCGGCAGCGCAACGGGCTCCAAGCCAATGTGGTGATCGACCGCGACGCCGCCGCCAGGCTCGGCGTGGCCATCAACGAGATCGATGCCACCCTGAACAACGGCTTCGCCCAGCGCCAGATTTCGACGATCTACACCCAGCGCAACCAGTATCGCGTGGTGATGACCATCCCTCCCTCGCGCAGCGTGGACCCCAGCGACATCGCGCGCCTCTACGTGCCGGGCAGTTCCGGCCTGGTGCCGCTATCCGCGGTCGCCCATATCGAGCGTGGGCTGGCTCCCCTGCAGGTCAATCACCAGGGCCAGTATCCCGCGATCACCATTTCCTACAACCTCCAGCCGAATGTGAAGGTGCAGGAAGCGTCCGACGCCATAGAGGAGGCGGTGGCCGGGATGCACTTGCCCAACGACATCCACGCCGACGCGGCCGGCGACGCCTTGCAGGCGGCGCAATCTGGGGGCAGCTTCGGCATCCTGGTCATCGCTGCGCTGCTCACCGTCTATATCGTGCTGGGCGTTCTCTATGAGAGCCTGGCACATCCGCTCACAATCCTGTCGACCCTGCCTTCCGCTGGACTGGGGGGTCTCATCGCATTGAGCTACGCCAATATGGAGCTCACCATCGTCGCCTTCATCGGGATCATCCTGCTGATCGGCATCGTCAAGAAGAACGGCATCATGATGGTGGACTTCGCACTCGAAGCGGAACGCGACCACGGCGCCTCCCCACGCGATGCCATATTCGAGGCCTGCATGAAACGGTTTCGACCGATTCTGATGACCACCCTCGCCGCCATCCTTGGTGCCCTGCCTCTCATCATCGCCAGCGGCCCGGGCACGGAGCTACGGCGTCCCCTCGGCGTCACCATCGTAGGCGGGCTGCTGGTGAGCCAGATCCTCACACTCTACACGACCCCGGTGATCTACCTGATGCTCTCGCGCCTCCACGGCTACTGGAGCGTCAGGCCACGCGGATCCGGCTCCCAACAACCCCAGTCGACACCCGAGGTCCACCGCGCCTAGGTGAAATTCTGTCAGAACAGATTGCCGTAGAGCGGCATTGCGGCCGCACCAAGAGCCGCGACGAGTTCGCTGGGCGCCTGCGCCTTTTCCAGGGCGATCTGTCTTGGCCTAGCCGTAATCTGGCACACGGCTATGGTACGACGCGTGCGCTCGATCAGGCGATCGAGCACACGTTCCGGCAGCAGGCCGCTGACCAGGATGTTGGAGATGTCGACGATATTGGACACGGTCGTGAGAGCCCTGCCCAGATCGGTGCCGGCCTGTTCGACCCAGCGGCCGAACTCGGGATCGTCGCAGAAGCCGGGAGCGCTGAAGTCGAGATCCTCCACACGCGCCTTGCCGAGAAAGCGCGCCAACCCGCGCAGCGACACCACGGTCTCCAGGCAGCCACGCGCTCCGCAATAGCAGACCTCGCCATCCGGGTAGGCATGGATGTGGCCGATCTCGCCCGCATTGCCGTAACTGCCGCGCACGGCTCGGCGGTTGAAGATCAACGCCCCACCCAGGCCGTAGCCGACAAATGCATAAATGTAGCTTCCCAGATGGCGCCCACCGCCGAACCAATACTCCCCAAGCCCGGCCGCCGATCCGTTGATGGCAATGAACACACGCTGGCCAACCGTCTGGGAAAGGACTTGCTCGAAGGGATAGTTGCGCCAGGCCGGGTACTGGTTCGACAGGCCGACCGCGCCGCGTTCATGATCGACCGGGCCCATGACGGAGACGCCGACACCGAGCAGTCGGTCAGGCCGGGCGGAATGCTCGTTCAGCCGCGAGAACAACGCCGCAAGCAGGCGTGTCGATTGTTCGGGCTCCTCGACACGCAGCGATTCCTTCTCACGGGCAATGATATTGCCCGCCACGTCGACCAGCACGGCCCGCGCGAACTCATGATCGAAATGCAGTCCGATGGTGGCGGCATAGCCGGGAATGATGCGTAGGCCACGGATGGGCTGCCCGAGCCGCTGCGGGCCTTCCGGCTTCGCCACGTCGGCGGCCGCGACTTCCTCGACGAGTCCCTCCTCCATCAGAGCGGCAACGATCTGGGTGATCGCCGAAGGGGTCAGCCCCGTCTCGGCAGATATATGGGTCCGGCCGATACCTGGCTTCTGGCGGATCGCCTCGATCACCAGACCACGGTTGAGATCGCCGACGCGCGAGGCATTGAATCCTCGCTGCCTGCGGGAACCTGTAACCGAGAGGGCCGGCGCTGGCCGTTTCGCTTCATTCATGACCTAACCCGGGCCGGCGAGGCGGCACGGCGTCGCCTCGGCGGAAGAAGGGAGTCTCGCGGATCGCGGCGTAGGTTGTCCGCGGACCGGATAGTCCTCTCCTATGCTGTCTGCGTCAGATCGGACCATTGGGACAAGCTCGCCGACGATAAAAGCGCCAGGTTCCACTGTTTTTCGCATGAACCCGGCACATCGCAAGCTTTCCTCGATCTCGATATCCCTATTCCGCTGAAGGATTATCGTGTCAGATAGCCGCCATCTACCACCAACACTTCGCCCGTGACGTAGCTGGAAGCAGGCGCCGCGAGGAACAATACGCAGGCCGCCACCTCCTCCGCCTTGCCCACGCGCCGCATCGGCGTCATCTCCCGCCAGACCGGAAACCAGTCGGGGTTTTCGATGCCACCACGGGTCATGTCGGTATCGATATAGCCCGGCGCCACGGCGTTGACGCGAATGTTCTCGGCGGCAAACTCGCTCGCCAGGCTCTTGGTCATCATGTGCACGGCGGCCTTGGATGCGTTGTAGGCGACCTGGTTCTGCGGCACGTTGGATATAAATCCGGAAATCGAGCCGACATTGACGATCGTGCCACCACCCTGGCGGCGCATTGGACCGAGGGCGGCCCGGCAGCCCCGGAATACCGCGTCGAGGTTGGTGCCCATGATCTCGCGCCAACGCTCGTCGTCGAAATCCGGCGTGTCGCCATGGCTCGCAATGCCGGCGTTGTTGACGAGGACGTCGAGGCGGCCCTTTCGTCCCACCGTCTCCTCCACGAGCCTGCCGGGCGCAGCGGGATCGGCGATATCGGCGGAAATGAACTCGAAATCATAGCCCGCATCGGCAAGGCTTTTTTCCGATTCCGGCACCTGGGTGCGGCCGGATATCACCAGTTTTGCGCCGGCCTCGCCGAGCGCGTGCGCAATGGCGAGCCCGATACCGCGATTGCCGCCGGTGATGAGAGCTACTTTTCTGTCCAGACGAAATTTCTCGAGCATCGATTTTCCCTGCTGCCGACTACTTCATCACGCCCTTGGGCGCCCGGCCGGCATTGAGACAGACGGCCAGAATGAGGATGAGTCCAAATACGATCTGCTGCGCCAGCGCATTGACGCCCACGAAGGTCATGCCGGTCCGGAAGACGGCAATCAGCATGGTACCGGCAAGCGTGCGGATGACCCCGCCCGAACCGCCGGTGAGCGAGGTGCCCCCGAGCACCACGGCGGCGATGGCCGGCAGCAGGAACTCGTTTGCGATGGTGGGCGTGCCGCTCGAGAGACGCGCGGCGAGCATCACGCCCGACATGGCGGCGAACGCACCGGCCAAGGCGAACACCGCGAGCTTCACTTGGGTGACCTTGATTCCGGATACGGTGGAGGCGGGCTCGCTGCACCCTACCGCCTTCATCATCTTGCCGAAGGGAGTCGCCCGTTCGAGCACGGCAGCCACGATGAGCGCGACGAGGCATACCCAGATCTCGTTGGGCAGGCCCAGCGAGGTACCGATGATCCAGTCGAGCTTGGAGGCACGAATATCTCCGGCAATGCCTATGCCGCGCTGGTTGGAGATCCACAACGCGGCCGTGGCGACGACACCGCCGACGGCGAGCGTCGCCACGAAACTCGGGATGCGGAGCCTGCCATGCACGAAGCCCGAAACCAGGCCGAAGGCTGCTCCCGCCAGCACGGCGGCCGGAATGGCGAGAAGCCCGTAATTGGGGATCAGCAGCGCCAGGATGATCGAGGCCACGGCAGCGACCGACTGCATGGAGAGGTCCACGGAGCCGATATAGATGACGAACGTCATGCCGAGCGCCATCACGAAGAGCGTGGCGTTGTCGGCGAAGAGGCCGATCAAGGTCAGCGGATCGAGAAAGCGGCGATCGAACATGCCAACGACGAGGATGGCGACGACCAAGGCGATCCAGGGCAGATAGGGAGTGAGGAAGCGCAAACGGGCCATCGGTCAAACCATATGCTTGATCAGGTCGAGGGGCTCGGGCCTGTGGGCGCTCGTATTGTCGAAGCGCGCCGTTTCCTTGCCGTCCTTCATCACCACGATGGTGTGGGCGAGGCCCAGTGCCTCCTCCAGCGTGTCGCCGATCAGGATGACGGAGCAGCCATGGGCGCAGAGGTCGCGGATCAGGGCGTAGACGTCCTCCTTCGCGCCGACATCGAGGCCACGCGTGGGATGGTCGAGCAGGAAGACACGCGCGCCTGCATTGTACCACTTGGCCAACACCACCTTCTGCTGGTTGCCGCCGGAGAGATTGGCGCACAGCGTCGCGCCGTCAGGCGTCTTGATGCGCATCTTGCCGATCAGTTCGCTGGTGGCACGGCCGATCTCGCCGAATTTCAGGATACCGAAACGGCTCATGCCGCGCAGGTGAGCGAGACAGATATTCTCCTCCACCGTCATTTCCTCGACGATGCCTTCGATCTTGCGCTCCCGCGGCACATAGCCGAGGCCCAACGAAACGGCCTTGCTGGGCGACGCAAAACGCAGGTTCTCGCCCCTGTACTGAATGCTGCCGAGATGCACCTTTTCGAGGCCGAAGAAGCTGCGGATCAATGCCTCGCTGCCCGCGCCCTCTGTGCCAACGAGCGCCAGCACCTCGCCGACGTGCAGGTCGAGGTCGATGCCCGAAAAGGCGCGCGCCCGCGACAGGCCCTTGGCGGAGAGCGCGACCTCCGGCTGGAAGGGCTTGCGTTCGTCCTCCTTGTAGTAGGAACCGGAAACGGCGCGTCCCACCATGAGATGATGGATGCGCTCGGGCGTAGCCTCCCCCTTCTGCATCTCGCTGACCACGGCGCCATCCTTCAGGACGTAGATCCTGTCGGAGATGTCGATCACCTCGTCGAGGCGGTGCGAGACGAAGATGATGCCAGCCCGCTGCCGGAGCTTGCGGATGACGTCGAAGAGGATGTCGATCTCGGCCTGCTCGAGCACTGAGGTCGGTTCATCGAGCAGGATGCACAGGCTGCCGTCGACCGCTTCCTCGAGGGTCAGGACCTTGGCGAGTTCCACCATCTGGCGATGCATGAAGCTGAGCTCAGCGGTGACGGCGAGTGGATCGATGGCGAGGCCGACCTTGGAAAGCTGCTTGGCGGCGGCCTTGCTCATGGCCTGCCAGTCGATGCGACCGAAACGAATGAACGGCGCCTCGTTGCCCAGGAAGATGTTCTCGGCCACCGACAGATTGGTGATCAGCGACTGTTCCTGGAACACCATGCCGATGCCCCGGGCGGAAGCATCGCGAGGGCCCGAGATGGTCGTCGCCTTGCCATGGATGCGGATCTCGCCGTCATCGGGTTGGTTGATGCCGTTGAGCACCTTCATCAGGGTCGACTTGCCAGCCCCGTTCTCGCCGACCAAGCCGACGACTTCGCCGGCGTTGACGGTGATCGAAACGGATTTGAGCGCTTCGACCCTGCCGAATCTTTTGACGATCTTGTTGAGTTCAAGCATGCCCGCCTCACTTCACGACGACGAAGGAGCGGATGGGCGAGTTGATCAGCACCGCCACGATGATGACGATGCCCAGCACGCCCTGCTGCACGAAAGTCGGCAGACCTATGATGATCATCCCGTTGTTGAGCACCATGACAATGAGCACGCCCACCAGGGTATTGAACACGCCGCCCTTGCCGCCGGTCAGCGCCGTTCCGCCCACGACGACGGCGCTCACCGCCGTGAAGAGTTGTCCGCTGCCGATGAGTGCGCTGCCTGCGCCAAGCCGCGCGCAGGCGAGCACGGCGCCGACCCCGAAGAAGGCACCCGCGATGGTGAACGCGAGAAGGCGAACGCGGCGAATGTTCACGCCGGAAGCCCTGGCGAGATCCTCACCCCCGCCCAGGGCCATGATGTGGCGGCCGATGCGCGTATGGCCCTGGATGAACCAGGCGATGGCGAGCATCAGCAGTGCGACATAGACGGCGACCGGCACGTCGAACCAGCGTCCCAGTGCAAGGGCACGTACGTTCTGGTCGAGGATCTGTACACGCTCACCGCCAAGCAGCACGGTAGCGAGGCCGGTGCCGACGAACCCCATGCCAAGGCTGACCATGAAGGACGGCACTTTCATGGTGACATGAATGGTGCCGACGATGAAGCCGAACAAGGCGGCCGCGACCAGGGCCAGCGGCACCGAGAGGAGGCCAAGCGGAATCCCGTTTCCGGTCGAATTGGAGACGAAGGCACACAAGACTGCCGCAGTGAAGGCCATCGACCCTTCGATGGACAGATCGATCGAACCCATCAGGATGATGAAGGTGACCCCAAGCGCCAGCACGAGCGGCGCAGAGGCGGAGGAGGCCACGCGGATGAGATTGCTCACCGAGAGGAACTGCCCGTCGATCAGGGAAATACCGAGGCACAACCCGGCCAGAACGAGCACGGGCACTGCCTTGACAAGAGTCTGCTTGGAGATCGCCATGGGCTGACTTTTTTTGGCTCGAGGCGCCAGGATCGGGGTATCGCTACACGCCCCTCACCCTAGAAGCCGCCAGGCTTCTTCGCGCGGAGAACGTCGCTTGCGAATAGCTACCCTTGGTTTGGTGCGGCTTTGTCGCTGCCGGGTGACCCGGCAATCCCGCCTCCCGCTGGGAGGAACGTTCGGCTGGACGCCCGGAAATCGGGGCGCGACAAAGCCGCAAAGGAGCTTCGGCCGGCGCTCATCGGGCCGAAGCGCCAGATCAGCCCGGAATGCCGCCCGTCACCTTCCCCCAAAGATCGTTCCAGTCGATCTGCGGGGCGGCATCGATATTGCTCTTCCAGTAGGCGTCCACGTCGGCCTGCGTGATGAGCACGCCGGTACCGTAGAACTCACGGTGCTCCTTCGGCTCCTTGGAGGGCGTGAAGGCACCGGTAGCGGCGTGATAGCCGAGCGACAGGGCGTAGCCGCCGATCCAGTAGGGATTCCAGTCGACGGTGGCGGCCATCTCCTTGTTCTTGATGGCGGTGACTGCATCCTTGGTGCCGTCGACACCGCTCACCAGCACCTTGCCGGCGAGACCTTCAGCCCTGAGAGCCTCCAGCGCACCCATGGCCATGCCGTCATTGGCAGCCCACACGCCCTTGATCTTGTCGCCGAAACGCGTGATCCAGGCCGAAACCACATTGTTTGCCTTGGTGGAATCCCAATCCGCATCCTGGAAGTCGAGCAGTTCCACCTTGCCATTGGCCTTGATGGCGTTCATCAGGCCTTCCTTGCGCTGGATGGCGGGCGCATTCGACGCAATGCCGCCGAGCGCGACGATGCCGCCCTCCCCGCCGAAGCTGTCGAACAGCGCCTTCGCAGTCTGTTCGCCGGCAGGTACGCCGTTGAAGGAGAAATGGGCTACGTAGTTGTCACCGAAATCCCAGGGATGCAGGTCGTCCGGCTTGTTCCAGACGGTGACGACATGACCTCCGGCCTTGGCGACTGCCTCCACAATGGGGCGAGCGTCCGGCACGTCGTTGGGATCGACGCCGAGCACCAGCTTGTCGCCGACCTTGGCGAGAAGCGCCTTCACATCGGCAATGCCCTTCTCGCTGTTTCCTTCGGTGACCAGCGCGCCATAGGTCGCTCCCACCGTGTCGGCATAGGCTTTCGAGCCCTTGTCCCAGGACACGTGAAAGGCATTGGAGAGCGACCGGATCGAACTTGCGAACTGCAGGTCAGTGGCCGCGAAGGCCCGGCGTACACCAGCCGGCAGAACGAGGGAACCTGCTGCGAGAGCCGAACCGATCAGAAATTTGCGGCGTTCCATCATCGCCGCGCGCATGAAATCGAGGCCTGAAGCCATCGTTCGTTTCCTCCTGGATTCTTTCTTGGCCTGAATGAGCCCCCGGCGCGAATGTCCGGTTTCCGTATCAGCGCCTTTAATTAAATTGATGAATTTAATTATGTCAAGAAGCAGGAGCGGCGCGCCGACGTTATCCGCAGCCCGGCGCATCAAGCAGCCGGAGGCATACGCGCTGCAGACGAAAAAGCCCGGCGCGATGGCCGGGCTTGGCGGGCTTCCCCGGGAGGAAAGATCAGAACTTGTAGCTGACGCCGATGGTGGCGGTGGTCTCGTTGAAGTCGGCCTTCACCTTGCCGTAGGGCGTCTGGTAGCTCTTCTTGTTGAAGTCGCTGTAGCGCACTTCCAAGCGGCCGATCCAGTTCTGGGTAAAGGCATACTCGACGCCGCCGCCGATGGTCCAACCGACGTGGGTGTTGCGGTCGCTGAAGCCGTTGACCTTCATCTCCGCGCCCGAGAAGGCGACGCCGCCGGTGGCGTAGATCAGGATATTGTCGATGGCGTAGCCGGCGCGCAGGCGCGCCGAAGCCTGCCAGTCCGTGTTGAACTTCAGCTTGCCACCCGGCGCCGGCGTCGCAAATCGCTGCGAACCGTTGAGGTCGGTGTAGTCGATGTCGCCCTCGACGCCGACTACGAACCGGTTGGCGAACTGGTAGTTGTAGCCGGCATGCGCACCGCCGACGAATCCGCTCAGGCTGAAGTGATCGGCCGTGGGCTGTACCACGGGCCCCACACCGTTCTCGCTCAGATTGTCATGCTCGCGGCCCCAGCCATACCCCGCATGCAGACCGATATAAGGCCCCGTCCAGTCGTACGGCGTCACCACCGGCGCCACGGGATCGACCGATTGGGCAGCCAGGTCGGCAGCGAAGGCACGGTCGCCAGCAGCCAGAGCTCCTGCCAGCACAACCGCGAGTGCTGTCGTCGTCAGAAATGTCTTGATCATGTTACCCCCACGTCGGCACCCGAATCCCGAGTAGCGCTCGTCGCGGCACCGGACATGCGATTGACATAGCGTCCTACTCCTATCGGGTCCAGCGACGTTCAGGGGTTTATTTGACTTTGCTGCTTTTTCCGCGAGCCGTGGCAAGAAAGCCACAAGAACTATACTTGCCATACTAACCCCAGGCTGCATTCATCGTCGACAGCAACGAAAATACGGCCGGCCGAGCCTGGAACCACTTTCGCCAACCGGGTCACTGTGCTCAAAGCTTCGAATCATCCAACGCGGCAGCGCAGATTCTCTCCGGCCAGCAGACAAAGTTGCAGCACCGGGACACATCGGGACAGTGTCCCGGGCTTGAGGCGGAAAGCATGGAACCGACTCGCAATCTCATTCTCGTCCACAGCCATGGCTGGCAGGACATTGCGGACTTCGAGGCTATCCGCGCGTACGTCGAAGACATCGCTCCCGATATCGAGGTCTTCATCGTCTCCAACACCGCTCGCTCCTCCACCACGCGCCGGAAAGCGGCACAGCGCCCTTCCCTGGTTTTCTCGCCACTCAGGCTGCTCGATTTCCGCCCCGAACGCGGCAGGATCTACGAGGGACGAGTAATGTCCAAGTTCGTCGAGATGGACCGCCTGCAGGCCGGCGGCCTACCGGTACCGGCCTATGAAGAAATCCGCCCCGACACTGCGCTTTCACCAGAAACCTACGGCCCCTACGTCATCGTCAAGCCGGCCCACGACCTTGCCTCCTGGGGACAGGGCGTCGAGTTGCAGCGCACCGAGGATGTGCGCTACCGGGCACCGTCCGACTTTCCGGAGAACCATCCGGGCCGAAGCGGCCCGATGATGGCGCAGAAATACATCGATTGCGGCCACGCGATGACCTGCCGCGTCCTGACATTGTTCGGCGTGCCGATCTTCACCTATCTCAGGGAGGCGACCAGGCCGCTGGCGTTGGAAGGCCTGCGCGCGCCCTACGCCCAGGAAGATTTCATGCCGGTGAATGTCGATCTCCGGATCAGTTCGACCCGCGATCCCGACTACCTCGCCCTGGCGGCGGCCGCCTTTGAAGCGATGCCGGACATAGCCCTCCAGGCATGCGACATCCTGCGTGACAAGGAAGGGGGCCTGCATCTGCTGGAAGTCAATCCCGGCGGGGGCACCTGGATGTTCTCAAGCAAATTCGCCCCCGCCTACAGAGAGGCGCTCGGCGTCGAGGATCTGACCACCGAGTTCGACGCATTCGAGACGTGCGCTCGGCTGCTGGTGGAGCGCACGAGAAGCGAAGCGAAATGACGATGGCGCCGCATCGATGTGCAGCCGGGCGGCGTCCCCCGAAAGGAAGGCGATAAACGACCGACTAGTCAGAACCCGAAATATTTCTGCCGCAGCGCGTCCTCATAATCCTTCTTGGTACCAAGGACCTTATTGCGGACTTCGTCCTCCTGCATGTGCGCCTGTTCCCACAGATCGACCTCGGCGACGGAGTGGTTGACGGAGGCGAGTTCCTCCTCGCGGCGGATGGCGGTGATCCACTCCTCCACAGCCGCCTTGTAGGCTTTTTGCAACCGATCGAGTTCCAGATCTTCGTCCTGCATGACCATTCCTCCGTCGCCGGCACTATGGAACGGCGAGATGAAGGAAAGACGACAGGGCTGCCGGAATGAGGCCGTTGCTTACTGCCGTTCGGGTACCCTCCAGAAAGGCGAATATCGTCACGACCATGAGCAGCCCTGCATCGCCGCTCTTTCCTCCCTGCCCACTTGACGAACCGCCCTGCTCTGCTAGACCCCAATTCCAGCAGGAAGGGTGGCCGAGTGGTTTAAGGCAACGGTCTTGAAAACCGTCGTAGGGGCAACTCTACCGTGGGTTCGAATCCCACCCCTTCCGCCACCTCGGCATTTAATATCCGTTGCGTATCTAAAAAAATACCCCACACCCACCGTGCCCCAACGAAGCGATCGGTTGGCCGGCAGACTCGACTTGGCGTCAGTCCCTAATCGTACCGAGTCGCTAGGTCTAACTTCGGCGCGGCTCTTACTTCCTCACCCGGGATATAAAAGTCCAACTTGTCAAGCCAATGCTTGTTTCCGCGAATATACCTCTACCTGGCCGTTAGCGACGGCCGCCATTTCCAGCGGAAATATTCCAACATTTGTTGAGTGTTGCATCAAAGTGACAGACTCCCGAGCAGATTTTCTGCATATTGAAGTGACAACGCTGGAAGTGGGGGACTATTGTGAAGCGCCTTTTGATTTCTGCCTCAGTTTTTGCTGTACTTTCGGCATCTGCCTTTGCCGCCGACTTGGCGCCCCAGGCCGCCGAACCGGTCGCACCCGTATATGTCCCGTATAACTGGACGGGCTTCTATGTCGGCTTGCAGGCTGGCTATCTGTGGGGTGACTCTACCCTTGATGGCGCAGGCTCTCCCGCTGGTGTCCCTTATTTGGGCAGTTCGCTTGATCCCAAGGGCGGCTTTGGCGGCGCGTATGTGGGCTACAACTACCAGTTCAACGGTGGGTTCGTCGTCGGCGCTGAAGCGGACTTCAACGGCTCCGGCGCGAGTTCGGACAACAATCCTTTCGCCCTCTTCCCTATAGCGAGCGGAAAGGGCGACTTGAAGTGGTTTGGCTCCGCGCGCCTGCGTGTCGGTTACGCTTTCGACCGCATTCTGCCGTTCGTGACCGCTGGTGTCGCCTTCAGTAAGTACGAGGCTCAGACGAACATCCCCGTACCAGTCGCCGATCTTCGACAGATGGATCTTAATAAGGCTGGATGGACCGTCGGCGCAGGCGTCGAATATGCATTCACGGACAACCTTATCGGTCGTATCGAATACCGTTACGCCGATTATGGGCACAAGACTCGTTCCGGCACATTTCTCTTCCCGACCCAGCCGGCGCGCCTCGACCTTTCAACCAACGACGTGCGCGTTGGCCTGGCCTATAAGTTCTGAGTTAGGTGTATCGTTGTTGGAGCCCCGCTTCGGCGGGGTTTCTTTTTGCTTGCACTATGCCGCCTGCTTCTTGGTGGCGGTGCCCGCGCAAGCAAAGGGACATGACGACGGCGATCAGTACGGATTGGAGCGACCTGACTGGCACCGTCTGGCCCTACCAGAAATCGAAAACCCTTTCCGAGCGGGCAGCCCGGGATTTCATCGCGCGGGAGGGGGGCTGGGCTTGAACTGACGGCGACCAACCCCACCGCTGTGCTTGGTCCCGTCCTCGGCGCGGACTATTCGCACTTCCATCGGATTGATCAGGAATTTGATGAACGGGCGGCCAGGATGCCCGAAGATCGATTCCGGATTTGTCGATGTGCGGGACGTGGCGGACCTGCACCTCCGTGCCATGACAAATCCCGCAGCCGGAGGGGAGCGCTTCCTGGCGATCTCCGGCGAAAGCATGTGGATGATCGATGTCGCAAGTGTGTTGCGACAGCGCATGGGGTCCGCAGCCAGCAGGGTGCCGACACGCGTATTGCCCAACTGGTTGATCCGTCTCCTCACCGTAAAAAATCCGGTGATGAAGGGCGCCATCCCCCTGCTCGGCCTGAACATGAACGCCACCAGCGCAAAGGTGATACGCCTGCTCGGCTGGACGCCGCGCCCGAGAGAAGAAGCCATCGTGGCGACCGCCGAAAGCCTGATCCGGCTTGGCCTGCTTCACGGCTCCAAAGTGCCGGCATAGGCGGAGCCCCTATGCCGTCATCAAGTTTCTTCCCTTGAAGGCCTTGGCAATCTCCCCGGGTGCACATCGACATAGAGAACTTCTTTACGTTGTACGCCTGTGTGGGGCTGCGCGCCGCCTTGTCACACCGCGACCGCGAGCCAGTTGGCCCATCATGGGCACACGGTGGATAAGCCGGGGGCACTTTTGGTATGCTATGAGCGTGGCGTTCTGGGGGCGGATGCGGATTGATGGATCAAGAAAGAGTTCTGGCCGCAGTCCTCTTGGTCGATGTCGTCGGCAGCACGCCGCTCTATGAACGCATCGGCGACAATGCTGCCCTGCAGCAGGTCTCGACCTGCCTGGACACCATACGCGAGGTCGTCGCCCGGCATGGCGGCGAATTCATTCACTCGAAGGGCGATGACGTGCTCAGCCTGTTCGAGAGACCGGAGGCGGCACTGATGGCCGTCTACCAGATCACCCGCCAACTGACGAAAGGCTCGTTGAATACCCGGATCGGATTGCATTTCGGGCCGGTCATTCGCACGCGGGGGGAGGTATTCGGCGACGTCGTCAATGTCACTGCACGGCTGTCCACCACAGCCAACCCTGGGGAGGCATTGATCAGCCAGGGCTTCTTCGAAGCTCTCCCTGAAGAAAGCCGCAATACCTTGCGGCTCCTCGACAAGATGGCCTTCAAGGGGAAGCAGGAACTCTTCGACGTCTATACCCTCTGGAACGATGATGGTGCCCTCAGCACGCAGATCGTCAGCGGAGCTACCGTCATCAACAGGCGCTCGGCGCCGCCGCGGCACATCAAGCTGGTCATCCGCTATGGAGATCAGGTGCGATCCTGCAGCCAGAACGAATCCGTGACCATCGGCCGGTCCCCGGAATGCGATATCGTCGTCCAGCGCCCCTGGGTCTCGAGGTATCACGCGACCTTCACCATTTCGAACGGCAGGGCCCGCCTTGCCGAGCGAAGCTCGTCGGGCACATTCCTGTCGATGGGTTCCGATCATGAAGTGTTCGTACGGCGCGAGGACGTTCTCCTCTTCAGCTCCGGTACCATCTCGCCTGGGCTGCGGTCCTCGCTTAGCGAGGCCCAGATCCTTCATTACGAAATCATCTCGGGATGATTTTCGACTGGCCGGCGGCATCCGGCGCGAGCGGTGCCGGATGCCGCCCCGTCTCAGCGGTTCGTGGCCCAGGCGACAGCGTCGGCGCCAGCGGGAATGTGAGGGGGGGAGTTTTCGTCGCTCACGGCTCGCCAGACCGCCTCTGCCACGTCGCCGGCCGCCGTGACGGGCCCGGTGTCCTGCTCCCAGCCCGCAAAGACCTGCTGCACGATCCCGGCATAGGGCTCGGGAAATCCCGTAGCCATGCGCGCCCGCGCATTCTCGGCGAAGCTGGTGTCAGGCGCTCGCCCGGGCAGCACGACGTGCATGCGGACCCCGAACTGCTTCAGTTCAAGCGCGGCGCTATCGGTAAAGGCATTCACCGCGGCCTTGCTGGCCGTATAAACCGACAGCAGCGGAAGCGACCTCAGCGTCACGGATGAGGTGACGTTGACGATCACGCCTGCGCGCCGCTCGCGGAATTGTGGCAACACGGCCTGCGTCAAAGCGATCGTGCCCAGCGTGTTCGTCTCGAAGATGTCGCGAACAACGTCCATCGGCGTGCCCTCGACTGCATTCAGGAAGCCGATGCCGGCATTGTTGACGAGCGCGTCGATGGGGCCGGACGCCTCGAGCGCGGCTGCGATGCTGTCGGCAGCCGTCACGTCGAGCGCGACGACCCGCACCCTTTCCGACCGGGGCAGGACATCCTCGCGCGGGGAACGCATGGTGGCAATGACATTCCATCCGCGATCGGCGAAATAGCGGGCAGTTTCCAGGCCGAAGCCCGACGAGCATCCGGTGATCAATATGGTCGACATGTGGTCTCCTGTCGTTGACCCGGAATAAGATGGATTCCCGCAACCATACTTTCTACAATCAAAAGTCCATATCTCGTTAGCAAAAGTCCGGAATTGACCGATCCTCTCGCCCAAGTCGTCGGCCTGCTGCGGCCTGATCTGTCGTACTTCAAGTTCATTGAAGGCACGGGTGCATGGCGCGTGCGCCGCTCGGAACAGGGACGCCCCTTCTTTTGCGCGCTCCTCGAAGGCACGGTTCGTCTCGAAGTTCACGGTCGCGAGTCGCTCAGGGTGGAGAAGGGCGACTTCATCCTCATTCCAGCCGCCTATGACTTCACATCGTCGAGCATCGATCCGACACCGGCCGCCAACGTCGACACCATGCCGGTTGAGGTGCGCCCCAACGTCTTCCGCCTCGGCGATCCGCAGGCCGATCCGGACGTTCGAATGCTCATCGGCTATTGCGCCTTTGGTTCGACCGACGCGGCGCTCCTCGTCACGCTCCTCCCCGCGCTGGTACATGCACGGGGCGAGGACAGGCTGACCACGCTCGTTCAACTCGCTGCCGAGGAGTCTCGTGCCAGCCGGCCAGCACGGGACGTGGTTCTGGCGCGCCTCATGGAGGTATTGTTCATCGAGGCCCTGCGTTCAGCGGGGTCGCACGCGCCGTCCGGCCTGCTCCGTGGCCTGGGAGATGAGCGCGTTGCGATCGCCATAAGGCGCATGCACGAACAGCCGACCGCACCCTGGACAATCGCCAGCCTCGCGAAGGAGGCTGCGATGTCGCGTTCGGCCTTCTTCGTCCGCTTCCGACAGGCCGTCGGCACGGCCCCGATGGACTATCTGCTGCACTGGAGAATGGTGCTTGCGAAGGATCTGCTGCATCGCCGTGAGGGTTCGGTTGCCGAGATCGCCCGCCGCGTCGGATACGGCTCCGCCAGCACCTTCAGCGTCGCTTTCACGCGCCATGTCGGCTTGCCGCCGAGCATCTATGCTCGCGACGAGACGGCAGGCTAGCTCTGGCGGATCCGGACCTGACGGCGTTGCGGGAATGACGGCGGTTCGGGCCGCCCCCAAGGCCACGAATGCAAGACGAGTTGTCGGGGATCATGCCGGTCATTCGTCCTCCGAATGCCCCCGGGAACCGAACGCGTGAACGTGAGGGAGATCGCCGTCTTCATGTCCATCGCTCGCATCCTCGGCATGCAATCAGCAGGAGCCCTCCCATGAAGCCTATTGTCACGGCCTTCGAACGGTCGCCCGATCGCGGCGGAGGGCAGGCACGCGACATGCGTGTTCGTTGGGCCCTCGAAGAAGCGGGCCAGCCCTACGAGGTTCGTCTTCTTTCATTCAAGGCGATGAAGGAGCCTGCCCATCGCGCTCTTCAGCCCTTCGGACAGATTCCGACTTATGAAGAAGGTAATCTTGCCTTGTTCGAATCCGGAGCGATCGTGCTCCATATCGCGGAGCGCCATGGCGGCCTGCTGCCGGATGACACCAACGCCCGTGCGCGTGCGATCGCGTGGATGTTCGCCGCATTGAACACCCTGGAGCCGCCGATCGTCGATCGGGAGGTCGCCAAGCTCGTGGAGCACGGCGAGACCTGGTACAGGAAGCGGCTGCCTATTCTGGAGGATCGCATCCATGGCCGACTGGGTGAACTATCCAGGCGTCTGGGCAATGCCGAGTGGCTCGATGGTGCCTTCAGCGCCGGGGACCTCTTGATGGTGACGGTGCTTCGCAGGTTGAACGGTTCGGGGATGTTGGTCGAATATCCGAACCTGGCCGCCTTTGTCGCCCGCGGCGAGGCGCGTCCTGCCTTCAAGCGCGCATTCGATGCTCAACTGGCGGTATTCAACTCTGCGTCGAACCACCGCTGAGCGCCGGGCCGAGGACACGAGAGCTAGGCCAACGTCCCGGACGCCAGGGCCGGGAACCAATCGGCCTCGCTATCGCAGCCTGGAATCTCATAATGGATCTTGAGATCGAGCGAGCCACGCGGATCGCGCTTCGGGCCGTAGGAAGAAAGGCCGAAAGCATGGTACCTGCCGGGTTCGACATGCCGGTACGACAAGGACGTCATCCGGGCCGATATCGAGGGTTGCGCCGGCGGGACGGCATGCGGCGACGACTGGCGCCACAGGCCGAATTCAACAATCGCCCGAAGTGCCAATTTCGCGCGGCTGAATTTCGGGTATTGGTGTCGGATATCGTGTACAGCCGTCAGCGTGCCGGCGGCCTAGATCGGGGATGGGTTATGCGTGCGGGGGGAAGAACCTACATCGTCGGAGCGTGCCTGTTCAGTCTGGCCTTGCTCGCCGGCTGTGCAAACAGGCCCGAGGCAGGCGCACTGGTGTCCAATGCCACCGTGGTCCAGGGTGCTACCTCGCACGACATCCTCGTGGCGACGACGAGAGCGCGCGACGACCGCCCGGGCACCTTCTTCAATGGCGATCGCACCTCCTCTCTCAACTTTGCCTCCATCGAAGTCAGCGTTCCTCCGTCGCACAAGTCCGGTAACATCGAGTGGCCGTCATCACCACCCGGAAACCCTCAGACGGACTTCGTAACGCGCGGCGGTGAGTTCCTCGATAGCGACAAGCAGTTCATCGCGCAGTTGAATCAGCGCCTCAAGTCTCAACCCCGAGGACATCGCAAGGTCCTGCTCTTCATCCATGGCTACAATACCTTGTTCGCCGAAGGCCTCTATCGGTTCACCCAGGTCGTCCACGATGCTCGTGGACCTGCGGTGCCCGTCTTCTTCAGCTGGGCCTCTCGCGGCAAGACGCTCGACTATGTCTACGACAACAACAGCGCCACCATCGCTCGCGACGGGCTGGAGCGAACCATCCGTCTGCTGGCCGCCAGCGATGCCGACGAAATCAATGTCGTGGCTCACTCCATGGGCACATGGGTTACGGTCGAGGCCTTCCGCCAAATCAAGATCTCGGGCCTGCTTCCTCCCGGCGGCAAGATCGGTACCGTGGTGCTCGCCGCTCCGGACATCGACATCGACGTGTTCAAGTCGGAAATGCAGCGTATCGGCAAGCCCAAGAAGCCGTTCCTGATCATCCTTTCGAAGGACGATCGCGCACTCGGCCTGTCACGCTTCATCGCTGGCGACAAGGATCGCCTGGGCGCCAGCGGCGACGCAGCAGAACTTACGGCGCTCGGCGCGGTGGTTGTCGACCTCTCCGACCTGAAGGCCGACGACTCGACCAATCACAGCAAATTCGCCCAGATCGCCGAGATCGCACCGGACCTGCGAAAAGTGCTGGCGCGAGGCATTCCCAAACCGAGGCAGGATGGGCCCGTCAGCGCAGCGACTACGGTGTTGACGTTACCGGCTGCGGTCCTCACCGCTCCCATCAAGATCCTGACGGCTAATTAGAGCTGACCATCATGCCAGTCGCGCAACCGAAGATCGCGGCGTCCACGATGAAATGAACTCGATCGCAGCTCCTGCGGAGTTCTGGATTGCAGATCGCTCTTCCAATCCCGCGAAGAGTGCGTTCGCACCAACTCGGGCCGCCGCCCTCCGTTCCCTTGCCTGCACCCTGCGCGCGGACTTGCCATTTGAAGACCCGCCTTCAGTCAGGCGAGCCGGGCAAGCGGGCGCTGTTGACATCGTCCCGCGCTTCGAACTCCGCGAACGTGGGCAATTCATCGAATATCGGTTCGAAGCCGAGCTTTTCATAATCGAGCCGAGGCACATCGGCGATATCGTATGGATTATATTCGACCCTGGCGTATTCCACGCCCTCAATGACGTTGCGAAACAGTCCGCGAGCCTTGGACATCGCTTTCCTCCGTTTCTACGGACAAGGCCGTCACACCCTCGCGACGATGCCTCGCCCAAGCGCTCCTCCGTGGAAAATCCCAGCCTGCGCAGGAAGTTCCGCACATGGCTCCCGGAAACTGTCCTCATCGGCAATAAGCAGTGACGCGCCCCGTCCGGCATTGCCGGAAGCATGATCCCTAGCTGGAGTGGTTAGCCGGAGCGATACTACCTCCGTTTTGTGGGTACGACATTTGTCTGACAGTGCAGTCGGCAAGAGAAAGTCCGACACCACCAAGTGTGGATCAGACCCAAACTTATGCGCAGATGTGAGCCTGTCTCATTGCTGCTACAAAGATTGCGTGAGCGTATGCCACATACTGAAAGCACTGCCCGGCTCTGGCGTATCTCTGAGCCGGGCTTTTTCTTGCCTTGGCCATTTCATTCGGCCTTCGTCACTTACGCGACCGCCCACGGGTGCCCCAGACGTAGTGGCCCCTCCCCTCCGGCATTCGCCCCTGTTCCGCGGACATCGTCGCGGGCGTTGGGACCACGTCCAGGAAGCATCGGAACCGGCCAAACCTCCGCCCGCCGCACTAATTGCTACCTAATTCTCGGATCGCATAAGCGTCACGCAAATCCCTGCCGTCCGCAGAGCCAAACCGTGAAACGAACCATGAAGGTGAGACGCCCTTCCCCCTTCGTGCTCTGGTCTCTCATCGGCGCGGCCATTGGGACTACCTTCACCCTGATCGCCGACTGGGACCAGGGTGCGCTTCATTTCTGGGTCATTCTCCTGTCCGCGCTCATCGGTGGTGTTTGGGGCACTTCGCTCGCAAAGCGAGAGGACGACTAGACCGACTTGCGAGACAGGCTGAAGGGATGTGCGGATTCTCCGGCGCGGCCCCAGCCGCAGTCGAGTGACGCGGCCCTATACGGGAGGAGGTCCGGCATGGTCCGCGGGGACGGACGCCGAACCTCCCGCCTCTCTCGAACGGGTGGTGTTATCCTGAGAAGCCAGTTATTTGAGCACGCCTTTCTTAGCGAGGAATTAGGCATGCGGCCGCCCAAAGGAAACCGGATCGTCTACTTTCCATGATGGTGTGTATTTTCTATTTCGCCACCTGGAGTGGTGGGGGCCGCCTGGCTCCTTGGACACTTGCCGATGAGCTTGCCAGGCGGAACGAATGCATTTCCTCGGGCCGTCCTGTAGGCGAGTGGCGTGACGATGACGGAGTTGACAGGCGTGACGGCTTTCACGGCGATATGCCGATGGATGAAGGGCAATACGATACGTTCCTGGCTGCCGATTACCCCAATCTGGCTCAGCGTGCCGCCATCACCCCATCCCAATATGGCGACGGTCGCGTCCATGGGTTTGATCTCCACGCCAATCACGATTGACTGGAGCAGCAGATCGGATGGTATATCGAGGTCATACTCTGCGTCGACGGCAATACGGTCCGGCAATTCGGCCCTCGCTTTTCCATCTAGTGAATTGATTTTCCTAGATTTTTGAAACACGCCATTCGGCGTGACACGGATGTGACTCACCCTACGGAAACCTCGGTCGGCATGATTGGATGTCCCGATCCGAAAGGCATGATGTCGATACCCGCAACGGCAGGCTGACAGCTCTTATCCGCCCGACCTCAAAACGAAATGTCGCGGGATTCCGCGAAGAACCAAGCACCTCTTTCTTGGTATCCAGGTCCACAATTTAGCTAGGAAACACCTACCTTCGGATAGGGAGGAGGGTCTCTTTTCCCTTGCGTCAATCACGATCGCTTGATAGATGCAAAATCCGGGGGCGCTCGCAGGAAGAGCAGTCTTGACTGAAGCAATCCTCTGGGGTGGTACCGGCCACTCCCGTGTGCTCCGCGAATTGATGGCGAGCCTCGGCATTTCGATCCTGGCGATCGTCGACAACAGGGCCGTCAATGCGCCGTTTCCAGGCCCGGCGATGCTGTTGGGGCTGGACGGCCTGAAGGCTTGGATGGGGCATTACCCTAAGCCGACCGAAACACTGTCTTACGCACTCGCTATCGGTGGCGGCTACGGTCGGGATCGCATGGCGATCGCGAGGGAACTGGATGCCCTCGGCCTCCGTCATTTGTCGCTGGTGCATCCGACGGCGATCGTGGCCCCGGACGCCTCACTCGGAAAAGGCTCTCAAGTGCTGCTGGGCGCCACGGTGGCGACCCATGCAAGAATAGGCGCATGCTCGATCGTCAACACGCGCGCGAGCGTCGACCATGACTGCATTGTCGGCGATGGCGTACACATCGGGCCCGGTGCAACCTTGTGCGGCCAAATTGAGATCGGGCACGGGTGCTTTGTCGGAGCCGGCGCCACGATCCTCCCCCACCTGAAGATCGGAGACGACGCGGTGATCGGAGCCGGCGCCGTCGTGACCAAGAATATCGCACCGGGCGAGACAGTGGTGGGAACCCCTGCGAAACTTCATTGCGGTCCTTGAAGGCCAGAGAAGCAATTCGCACCGCTTCCACGCTGCCTGGGCAGGGGCCTTCAGACGGTACTTCGCCCGCTCATCGCTTTCGACAGGTCCTGTCCCTAGAGCAAGGCGCGTTTAGGTAGAAACGCCGCTTTGCTCCATGTCTTTGTTGTTAGACGCGTCTTTGTGTTTTGCCGACTCCGACAAAACACAAGATGCCCTAGCCAAACACGTTCCGAAGATCGGAAGGCGTTTCTCCGTGCCGCGAGTGGATGATGGCGGGCTCGAATTCCCCGGTTTCCGACTCGCCGGTTCGCGACAGGACCGCGGCCCCGACGATAGCATCTCCACCATAGCTGTGACCCACAAGGCTGGTCGCCCGATAGATAGCGGAAGATTTCGAAGCGGTCTCTTCTGCAGAGATGCTAAGTAATTTGCCGTCCCTGTCATGGACAAAGGGAACGATTATATAAAAGGTCATGAGAGGCATATATAAGGGATCCGTGAGTGCAGTTTCGGCACCTTCCTACGCTTTAACTAGCTCCCCCCTTCGTGCTGGCGGACAATGTTTCGAAACCAGCCATTCCCATTTGAGCCAACTCGTATGAACTGGTCATGAACGGGTACGCTGTCACCCCTTTCGGCGGATCGTCTCTGCCGCAGATGGTCCGTGGACCGGCGGAGCGAACCACGGCTATACGTATTGTCCATGGGGTGATGGGATAGTGCCACCTTTTAACCAAGGGCGGCCCGGCCGTTTTATCGGGCGTCCGGCCGGGCCGCTGCCCGATCGGCGTTCCAGCGCACCATCAGGCGAATGCCAGAGCCTCGCAGCCGGTAGGCGGATTGCTCTGACAAAACTTCAACGAGCCCTGTCCCGCCTTGTTCCCGGTGGGAGACGTATTTCTTCGGCTCCCGTGCGGGCCGTTTGGTTCTCTGCCGACGATGGCCTCGGTGGCTCTCGCGTCATAAAAGGCGGATCGAAGGGAACTGTGCGCTGAACCCGCCCCCCAGGCCCCATTTGTGACGGTTGCGCTTGACCACATTCGGGGTCCGGTCCTGAGGAAGTCATCCTGCTCCATGTATTGTCAGGACGTCCTCCTGACCGTTCTTGATGACCGGCGTCAGTCACCTCCCTCATTTGCGCTGCTGGTCGATCCCCTGAGATAGAGAGGCTGAATTCCTCCACCTCGGACCAAAGGACAATCGCAACAATTCCGCCGATGCCTTAAAAAGACAAAATTCAAGGGAACCAACCGTCGAGGAGTGCGTTCCCTCCGTGGCGCCTCCGTGCGGTGGTGTCCTCGCATAAGCCGATGACTGTAGAGCCGAGGCTTGTTTTCGACGACCGCAAGGGTTCTTCCGGTCAGATTCAGCGTGCAGACTGGTGTTTCAAATGACACAGATTTGCCGGAAGAACCTGTTAACCATACCCCGCTCGTCCTCCGGTTAAGGATCTCACAAATGAAGCTCCACATAGCTGCAGCAGCCGTTCTCCTTTCCTCATCAGGTGCATTCGCGGCAGATTTGGCACCTGCCCCGGTGGAGCCGGTGACGCCTGTCGTCACCCCCTACAACTGGACCGGCTTCTATGTGGGCCTCCACGCAGGGACCGACATCGGCCAAGGGAAGGTCGATTCGGCCAAGTTCAGCGGAGCCGGGTTCCTGGGTGGCGTGCATGCCGGCTACAATTACCAATTCGACGGCGGCTTTGTCGTGGGTCTTGAGACGGATATCGACTATTCAAGCTTCAGCGAATCGAAGACCGTGACGAACGGCGTCGATGTATTCCGCGCCAAGTTCAAGAACGAGTGGCAAGGGTCTACCCGAGCCCGCATCGGCTACGCCTTCGACCGCTTCCTGCCCTACATTACGGGCGGCGTCGCCTACGGCGATGAAAAGGTCAGCGGCTTCGGCGTCGGCTCCAACAGCGACACGCGGGTAGGCTGGACCGCGGGCGCCGGCCTCGAATATGCAATCGACGACAACTGGATCGTGCGCGGCGAAGCTCGCTATGTCGATCTCGGCAGCAAGAACCTCAACATTGCCGGTGTACGTCACAAGGTCAGGTTCGACTCGACCAATCTCACGCTCGGCGTGAGCTACAAGTTCTGATCCGTCTCCCGAGGGCATCTCATCAAACCCCGCTTCGGCGGGGTTTGTCGTTGCACTCTACCGGGTGCACGGCCCACACCTGGGCGTGATCGGAGGTCGATGATCAAAACTGCACCGAGAGAAGAAGTGCGCCGGCCCTAAGGTTCGACACCGGATGCCGCACCCTCAACGCGTGCCATTGGGCGATCGGGCTCCTGCCGTATTCGGAGACCAGTGCATCGCTGATGCTGCGCACGGGCGGAACGAATTCAGCCCCCTTTCCGCTGCGCCATCGCGTGTCCATCAGCCTGCACATGGAGACTTTCCCCACTCGCTTGATGGCTATACGCGCATGCACGAAGGGAAGCCTCACGCTTGGCTGAGATCCCTTCACGTCGACCTTTGCGATACGGCCGTCCCTGCTCCAGCCGAAGATGATGACCTCGCCATTGAACGGCACGATATCCACTGCGACCGTGATGGATTCAAGTGCCCCCTGAGCGGGAATGTCCAAATCGTATTCCGTATCAATAAAGTATCTTGCCGACATCGATGAGCCTCCGCGGAGTGGAACATCACCGATGGAAAGGTGCCACAAGGCACGCCGTCGGTCCCTACGCCAACTGACGTATCCGATCTGCTCCTATGCGGCCGATGCGTGCGTAATCTTACCCATCGTTCATTTGATCTGGCGGCCCAACGATCTACGATGAGCTGCCGGTCTCCCGACTTCCGGCACGCCTCGACCGACCACCGGCTCCAAGCGGTGGCCGGCCGGGGTGTTTTTTGGGTCTCGGAACAGATGTTCTAGACCTACGGCCAGTGGCTGTCCTCCTATGCGGCTGCGCGATAGCGCGGGACCCTCCCAGCAAGCCGTATTCGGGATGTGATTTCACAGCACCAAGAAATCATTCAGACCTGTATTGAAATCGCCCTTTTCGGGACGAGGCCGATCTGGGATCAATTGACGTTCAGAGCCCTGTCTCAGTAGTGTAGCGATATTCGAACAACTCGTTGCTTCTTGCATGCAGATCAAATTGCTCCGCCGGCTCACTCGTGGACTGTTTGCGCTGGCCGTCTTGGCGGCCGCCGGTCCGGTTATGGCTGCTGAACTGCTGATGGATGTAGGAGCGAGAAAATCGCTTTCCACGGAAGAACTGCTGCACCGCTCGGACGTCGCGACCATCGAGGTGCCGGCAGATGCCAGCTATGGCCGCACGATGACCTATCGCGCCGTGCCTCTGCGCTCGCTTCTCGGCGTCGAGGAATTGCCGGCCGGCCAGGATCTGCAGATTACGGCCACGGACGGCTTCGTGACCAACCTGCCAGTGGATCTCATTCATCCGGCCGGCGACAAGGCTGCCGTTCCCTGGCTGGCCATCGAGCCGTCCGATACCCCCTGGCCCCCGACGGCTGGCGGCAAGGCGACCGGGCCGTTCTACCTGGTATGGCTCAATCCGGCAGCCTCCGGCATCACGAGCGAGCAGTGGCCTTTCCAGGTCGATACGCTTCGATTCGTGCCTGCATGGGCGTCGAAATGGCCTAGCCTCGCCGTGGCGAATGACGTAGCCGTGGAATCTCCCCTTCGGGCCGGTCAGGCATTGTTCGCCAAGCAATGCATGGTCTGCCATCAGATGGGAGGCGCTGGAGACGCGAAGGTCGGCCCCGACCTCAACATCCCCCACAATCCCACCGAATACTTTCAGGCCTGGGCGTTGCGGGCCTATATCCGCTCGCCGGCCTCCCTTCGCGCCTGGGCCGACATGAAGATGCCGGGCTTCGATAGGCAATCCATTAGCGATGCGGATCTCGATGCGATCATCGCCTATCTGGCCTATATGGCGGGACGGAAAACCGCGGCTCAAGCGCCCTGACGCCCCGTTCGCCCGCCGACGGTGCGAAACAGCCGATCGGCTCTGGCACGTGTCATCCAGTCTTGACGAAAATCAGCGAAAGCCTGTCGCAACGGGTCGGGGATAGTACCTCGTCGCTGGTATGCTTCTTGCCTGAGGAACCCGCCCTCCGCACAAGGCAGCCATGCGCCCGAGGCCGTTGCCCATGCCTGTGTAGTCGTGCGCCTTTATCTAGTCAGTCAACGGGCAGTCTGCCCGAAAGTGGAGCATCCGACGTGAATAAATACATCCTGACCGTATCGTGCCAGTCGACGCGGGGCATCGTTGCGGCGCTTTCCGGCTACCTGGCGGAGAAGGGCTGCAACCTCGTGGATGCCTCTCAATTCGACGCGCTCGACTCCGGCAGGTTCTTCATGCGCATTTCCATCCAGTCGCAGCAGGGCCTTGGACGCGACGCACTCCTGGAGGGGCTGCAGCCGATCATCGAACGTTTCGGTCTGGAGGTGGCGCTCTACGATGCGGCGGAGCGCATGAAAGTGATGCTGATGGTCTCGCGCTTCGGCCATTGCCTGAACGATCTGCTCTATCGCTGGCGCATCGGCGGCCTGCCCATCGACATCGTAGGCGTCGTTTCCAATCACCTCGACTATCAGAAGCTGGTGGTGAACCACGACATCCCGTTTCACTACATCAAGGTGACGAAAGAGAATAAGCCCCAGGCCGAAGCCCACCTCATGGATCTGGTGAAGCAGACTGGCACGGAACTGATCGTGCTCGCACGCTACATGCAGGTCCTGTCGGAGGAACTGTGCAAGGTGATGTCGGGCCGCATCATCAACATCCACCACTCCTTCCTGCCTTCCTTCAAGGGAGCAAATCCCTACAAGCAGGCTTATGAGCGCGGCGTGAAGCTGATCGGCGCCACTGCGCATTACGTCACTGACGACCTCGACGAAGGCCCAATCATCGAGCAGGACACCGTGCGGGTGACCCATGCCCAGAGCCCCGAGGACTATGTCTCGCTCGGACGCGACGTGGAATCGCAGGTGCTGGCCAGGGCCATCCACGCGCATATCCACCACCGCACCTTCATCGACGGCAACCGAACGGTTGTCTTCCCTGCCAGCCCCGGTAGCTACGCATCCGAGCGGATGGGCTGAGCGGCTGCTGACGGGAAACCCGCAGCCCCTTCTGTGTCCGGCTGAGGGCCCCAGCCTGCGCCCGTGCTCAGGCGGCCGCCAACCTCAGCGCGGCCACATCCCTTCGCGGCGGCGTACCGAACATGCGGGTATACTCGCGGCTGAACTGCGATGGACTTTCATAGCCCACCTCGAATGCCGCGGACTCCACGTTCGCGGCGTTCGTGACCATCAACCGCCGAGCTTCCAGGAGACGCAGCTGCTTCTGGTACTGCAGCGGCGTCATGGATGTCAGGCTCTTGAAGTGGCGATGGAAGGCCGACGGGCTGAGCTGTGCGATCGCCGCCAGTTCCTCGACGCGCACCGGTTCTGCAAAACGCGCCCTCAGAACATGGACCGCGTTGATCACCCGGTGGGCGTGGTTGCCCGCCAGGGTCATCCTGGCGACGGCGCCCCCCTGCGGTCCCGTCAGGAGCCAATAGCAAACCTCACGCATGATCGAGGGATAGAGCATGCCTATGGCCTGTGGCGTGTCGAGCAGGCGCACCGCCCGCAGCACGCAATCGGCAAGCGCGCCGTCGAAATGGGTGACGAAGACGCCGTGCCCAGGCCTGCCCCCTCGCGCCGGGGGCGTCTCCAGTCCCTGCAAAACCTCGCGCATGATCGCCAGATCGAATTCCATGACGAGGCCGAGAAACGGTTCTGTCGGACTAGCCTCCGTCACGCGGCCGAAGGCCGGCATTTCGACACTTACGACCAGGGCCTGCCCTGCCCGGTATTCGAAGCGCCGCTCACCGAAACTGGTCCATTTCGCGCCCTGAACCACCACGCAGAGCGCCGGTTTCAGGATCATGTGCGATGTTCGCTTCTCACGCTCGGAGCGCAGGATGGTGAAGCCCTCGATGGCGGTCGCGAAGGGACTCTCGCCCGCCTGGCGCGCCGTGTAGCGGCCGACGGCCGCCAGCAACTCCTCGGACATAAAGAAGCCCCTTCTTTTAACCGGTGCGAGATAGATAGGCTCCTGAGCAGGATCAGGCAAGAAAGGAGAGGGTTTCGGCATTCACGCGGGCAGTGCAGCACTTATTCTGCAGGCCATCAAAAGCCATGCGAGGAACCTGCCATGACATCCGAAAACGCCGTTTCTTCAATCCCTAAGGTCGCCATCGTCACCGGCGGCAGCCGCGGTCTCGGCCGCAGCACCGTGCTGGGCCTGGCTCGGCGCGGCATCCATTCGATCTTCACCTATAACGCCAATCGGGCAGAAGCCGACAAGGTGGTCGCCGCCGCAGGGCAGGCCGGCGTACGGGCTTTCGCCCTGCAACTCGATACGGGCAAGGTGGCCAGCTTCGGTGCCTTCGCCGACGAGGTGCGCAAGATCCTGTCAGATCTCGGCATCGATCGCTTCGATTATCTGGTCAACAATGCCGGCATCTCCCATCACAATGCCTTCGAGACCACGACGGAGTCCGAAGTCGACGCGCTCTACAACGTCCATTTCAAGGGCGTCTTCTTCCTTACCCAGAGACTGCTGCCGCTGCTGCGGGACGGTGGGAGGATCGTGAATGTCTCCACCGGCCTTACGCGTGTCACGATGCCGGGCAGCAGCCCCTACGCGGCGATGAAGGGAGCGGTCGAGGTGCTCACACGCTATCTCGCCAAGGAACTGGGTGCACGCGGGATCGCCGTGAACACGGTCGCGCCCGGCGCAATCGCCACGGACTTCAGCGGCGGCATGGTGCGCGACAATCCCGAGATCAACAGGCGTGTCGCGGAAATGACGGCACTCGGCCGGGTAGGCCAGCCGGACGACATTGGGTCGATGATCGCTTCCCTGCTCGCCGACGACAATCGCTGGGTCAACGCCCAGCGCATCGAAGTCTCCGGCGGCATGGCGCTTTGACCCACTCGCCCCTATCGGATCAGGACAGCGGCTCGAAACGGCCGTCGAGGAATTCGCTCTTCCGGCGTACCCAGAGTTCGCCGTCCTCCTCCGCACGATAGACCACGACGACCTCGTGGTCGGCAAGAGGCTCGGCGGCCTGCACCTGGGCAAGACCGAGTTCCACATAGGTGCTGCCGCGTTTCTTGTGACGCCAGCGCCGCGGCGGCGCCTCGCTTCCCAGGGCGGCGTCGCAGGCGTCCACCGCCGCCGCAGCCTTCTCGCGTGCCATGTCGGGCATTCCCAGCGCCGCGATCAGCGCATCGATCTGTGCATCCGTTGCCATATCTTCTCTCGGGGATGTCGTTCGTTCCGCAGCCTTCTACAGCAAAATGCGGCCAGGTCGAACGGCCTTTCCAACCTAACATGCAGAAATCACGAGCATTTTGCGATTCATGGCGATTTCGTCCGAGAGCGAGATGCGCTTAGTATAGCTTACCTTCAGGACCAATCGCCACGGCTCGCCGAGTGTTTCACTGCCGATGGGTGACCTGGTCGATCCTGTCAGATTGATCGCAATTTGCCTTGGCCCGCCCCGGCAACAGCAGGCGCATTGCGGGAGCTGCGGCAACGGGAGGTGCCACCTTTTCGTCGAACAGGCTACGGCGTCTCGGGTACCCGGCACGTGAAAATCACCTGGGTTGGCGAGACCTGCTCCAGATTTGTGGCGAAAGCGCCTCCGCCCAGGCGGTTGCGGCAGATGTCGGCCGCATCCCGCCGCGTACTCCCGCGCATAGCCGCGCTGTGGTCGAGGTCGAAGGTCCTGGGATATGCGTTCACGATGAGGAGAGATTTCGAACCCTTGCTCGCGGCGGCCAGAGCATCCACGGACTGCTTGAGAGCGGCGATCTCGGCGCTTTGAGCCTCGATCAATTTCTGCAGATCCGTCGTCGGCGGCGGGGTGGCCGCCGGAGTCGCACTATCCTGGGCCATGGCCGCCGTGGCGAAAGCAATTCCCACCATTCCCAAGACGATCCCCTGCATATCTCTTCCTCCGGCCCTGTCATCCACCGGGCAACAGTGGCCCGTGCCCCGCCGAAGACTGCGCGAAGAGAGGCGGAGGCGCAAGCTTTCGCGCGCCCGGCTCGAGCATTCGTCCCGGCGGGGCTCCGCGCACCATTCAACTGTTGTTTCCCAGGTAACATGCACCGGGCCGGTCAACGGCTAGCAATGTCGGTGTCGGTGCGCCTCGCCCAACCTAGGTCGCCGTTCTCGGGGGAGTAGTTACCCAGCCCAGTCCTCGGGGGGAGGACTGGGTTTTTTGTTGGGTCTTGTCACCAGCCCTTGTATTGGGCAGCGTTGTCGCGGGTCACCAGTTGCGGCGGCAGCATCAGGATCCTGTGCTCGGGCGGCTTGCCGTTCATGAGCCCGTAGCCCTCCTCGACACCGATGCGTCCCTCCTGCCGGGGATCCTGGCTCGAGGTGGCGATGAGGTCGGTATCGCCCTTGAGCGCGCTGACCGCATCCGGAGAACCGTCGGTGGACGCTATGACGATGCCGTCGCGCTTGAGCTGACGGATCGCAAGATCCGCGCCAAGCGCCTCCGGTTCGCAGATCGTATATACCCCCTTGATATCGCGATAGCGCTGCAGGTGGTCCAGCATGATGTTCATGCCACCCTCACGGGTGCAGTTGCCGTTCTGGTCGTCAGAGAGAACCTTGATGCCTGCATGGGCACCGAGTGCCTTCTCGCAACCCTTGACGCGCGCGATCGAACCCGAAAGCGGCCCCGCCCACTGGATGACGACGTTGCCGGCGCCCATCTTGTCGCCGAGATAGGCACAGGCGATCTCCCCGGCCTTGGTGTTGTCGGTCTCGACGGTGGCATCCGCCCCTTCTGCCTCGACATCCACGGCCACCACGGCAATTCCTGCCGCCTGTGCCCGCTTTATGGCCGGCGCGATGGCCTTGGGGTCGTCCGCCGCTACGAGAATGAGATCCACACCCGCTGCGATGAAATTATCCATCTCGGTGAATTGCTTGCCGAGATCATATTCGGACGAGACGGCATTGACGCGGACATCGGGATTGATCTTGTGCGCCGCCTGGCTGGCACCCTCCACGAGGGCGACGAAATATGGATTGCCCAGCGAACCGACACTGATCCCGACGGACCGCAGTTCCCTTGCACAGGCAGGCATGGCGGCAAGCGCGATTGCAATGGCCGCGGCAACGCCGCCAGCCTGAAATGTCCTGAAGGACATGGTGGTTTTCCCCTCTTGCGTTTCCTGATCTGCCCGAGTTCCCCTCGCCCGATCGAACCATGCGCTCACATGGGCCGGCCGCTTGCTCGCGAGAGCGGCCCACATCCATGGCCGTAACCGTTCGACGACGGAAAAGACAGTATCAACAATATCTTAGAAAGCTGGTCGCCGTAACCGAAGTCGCTTTTCGTTATGGCCCCGTCGCGTTCCGCGATGGAGTAGCCATGCAGAGGCCCTGCCCTTTTTCCTTTCGGCACATCGTGCCGTCCGCAGGGGCGACGCATACCTTGGTTGGGGGTGCCCCATGCAAACATATGGGGGCGGATACGTTCGTATGGATTGAGAGCCTTGCAGGGCACTTCTAGTGTTCTACCACGGTGATCGAAGATCTGCCCCGGCATCGGCAAGCGTTGCGACGGCATCGCAGGCAAACCGGCCCGAGGGAATACGGGTGAAAGGCAGCTTCTTCATCATCATGTCAAAATAATCATGAATGCCAGCAAGCTCCGGCACTCTCCAGAAGCATAGAAAGGACGAAACCATGACTGTACCGGCCAAGACCGCCTGGGCAGACCGTTCTCACGTCGCCACCGACCTTTCCGAAGCAGCGAGCCGGGATATCAGCGCTGCACTCGCGCCTCTCCTCGCCGACGTCTTCGCGCTCTATCTGAAGACGAAGAACTTCCATTGGCATATGAGCGGACCGCACTTCCGCGACTATCACTTGCTGCTCGACGAGCAGGGTGACCAGATCTTCGCCATGACCGATGCGATCGCCGAGCGCGCCCGCAAGGTCGGCGGCACGACGCTGCATTCCATCGGGCATATTGCCCGCCTGCAGCGCCTGGCAGACAACGACGCCGACTATGTCGATCCCCAGGACATGCTGGCCGAACTGGGCGAGGACAACCGTCGCCTCACCGCCGCCATGCGCCAGGTCCACGCCACCTGCGACGAGTATGGCGACGTCGCCACCGCCAGCCTGATCGAAAACTGGATCGACGAGAGCGAGCGGCGGAGCTGGTTCCTCTATGAGGCCTCGCACATTCGTCCCGCTGCCTCCGCCTGACAAGCAATCGACACCCGGGGCAGGCCACACTCGCCCATGTTGGGGACACTCTGGATCGCAGGGACCAACCCTGCGATGAAAAGAAACGGAAATCTTCCCGATTCTTCGATCAGCCCTGAACTCAGGCGAGGATCCAGACATGTCCCCCTCTACCGGCTTCCTTGGTTTTCCCGCACGACTGCCTGACGGTAGCCCGCGCGCCGTGCTGTTCGGCGCTCCTCATGGCAGCACCTATCCGGGCGCGGACAGCATCGGATTTGCCGGAGCGGCGGCTGCCATTCGCACTGCAAGCCAGGCTGATGCGTCCTTTCTCGACAGCTGGGATTTCGATCTCGGCGGTCCCCTGTTCGACGGCCGGGCACCCTGCTGCACGGATGCGGGCGACCTGCCGACCTCGGACCATGACAACGCAGGCAACCGCAGGCTCATCGAGGAGAAGACCCGCGCCATTCTCGCTGCCTCGGCCGTACCGGTGATGATCGGGGGCGACGATTCCGTGCCGATTCCCTTCATCGCCGGCTTCGCAGATCACGGCCCGATCTGGATTCTGCAGATCGATGCCCATATCGACTGGCGTGACGAGCGCCATGGCGAACCGATGGGCTATTCGAGCACCATGCGGCGGGCAAGCGAGATGCCCCATGTCGCCGGCATCGTGCAGGCCGGCATTCGAGGCGTCGGGAGCGCAAGGCCGCTGGAAGTCGAAACAGCCAGACGCTGGGGCTCCCGTCTCGTGACGGCGCGGGAGATTCAGGCAGAAGGCATCGAGGCGGCCATCCGTCACATCCCGGAAGGCGCCCGCGTGGTCATAACCCTCGACTGCGACGGTCTCGATCCCAGCGTGATGCCGGGTGTCGCCGCCCGCACGCCCGGCGGGCTCAGCTACCAGCAGGCCGTAGCGCTGATCGAGGCGGTAAGCAGGCGCGGCCGTATCGCGGGCTTCGACATCATCGAGTTCCACACTCCCTCCGATGTCGACGGCATCACGGCCCTCACCGCCGCCCGCCTTCTCGTCAATGTGATCGGGCGCGTCATCAGGCAGGTTTGAACCACGGGGCGGCGCATGCATGATGCGGACGGACTTGTACAGATCCGCCTAGGGAGCTACATCATGCGCCTGATCCGTCGATTTCTGCTCGCCCTCGTTGCCCTTGTCGCCGTGGCCTACGCGCAGCCGGCCTTCGCCAAGATGGTCGCCAAGCCTGTGGACTGGACGCTGGACGGCACCGCCTTTCACAGCTTTCTCATCTATGACGACGCAGGCAAGGCCAAGCGCCCGGGCCTGGTGATGGTGCCTAACTGGTACGGCGTCACCGACATCGCCGTAAAGAAGGCCGAAATGATCGCCGGCAAGGACTATGTAATCCTGCTCACGGACATGTACGGCGCTTCTGTGAGACCCAAGAACAACGATGAAGCACAGGCGGCCATCATGCCGTTGCTGAAGGACCGCGTGCTGATGCGCAAGCGTATCAGCCTTGCGGTAGACCAGCTCAAGGCGCAGGCCTCGTCTGCCCCGATCGATACCGGCCGCCTCGCGGCCATCGGCTTCTGCTTCGGCGGCGCTTCCGTGCTCGACCTTGCCCGAAGTGGTTCCGACGTCCGGGCGGTGGTTGCCTTCCACGGCGTTCTCGCCACGGACGACCCCTCCCTCTCCAAGAACATCAAGGCCCGCGTGCTCGCGATGACCGGCGCCGACGACGTCGACACCATGCCCCAGGCACCTGGTTTCCTCAGCGAGATGAAGGGCAGCCCGGCAGACTGGCGCTTCGCCGTGATCGGCCATGCCGTGCACTGCTTCACGGAGACTGAGGCGACCGCCGCCACCGGCAATTGCCGCTACGACGCCAAGGCTGCCGGGGAATCCTACGCGATGATGCGCGCTTGGCTGGCGGAAACCTTCGCGAAGTCCTGAGGGCCGCGCTTCCGGGCAGTTTTCATACCAGCATAAAGGGGCGTCTTCCCGGCGCCCTTTCCCTGCGGGAAAAGCGCTGCATAGGGAGCTGAAAAATGAACAGACCGCCTTCTAACTCCTCGGCCGGCAAGTTCGATACCGGCCGCGCCGGGGAATATGCGGTGCAGAGCCGCATTGCCCTTGCGGGCTACGACGCGTGCCATGAACTGGCTGCCTGCCTGCTCGCAGCCGATCTCGGTCCGGGACGACAGGCTCATGTCCTGGTTGCCGGCGCCGGCGGCACAGGGCAGGAAATGCTCTGCGCGGCCCCGCTGGAGCCCCTCTGGCACTTCACCGCCGTCGACCCCTCCGAACCCATGTTGGAGTTGGCGATGGCGGCCGTCGGACAGGCTGGCCTTGCGAGCCGAGTCACGCCCGTACTGGGCGAAATCGGCACCCTCCCGGAAGAGCGTATCTATGACGCCGCTACCCTGATCGGCGTGCTGCATCACCTGCCGGGAGAAGCAGCCAAGCTGGCGATTCTTCGTGACATCGCCGGACGGCTCAAGACGGGGGCGCCGCTCATTCTTGCTGGTAACCGCCATCCCTATGAAAGCCGCCCGCTCTTCCTCGCCGCGTGGAGCGAACGTTGGAGGATGCATGGGGCGTCTCCTTCCGAGATCGAGGCGAAGCTCGGCAAGATCCGGCAGGGCGCCGATCCGCCCGACTCGGAGCGGGCTATCTGCGATCTGCTTGCCGCATCGGCTTTCGAGCCGCCGCAGTTGTTCTTCTCGAGCCTGTTCTGGGGCGGCTGGATCACGCGTCGCCTATGATGACGCGGGCGTCACGAAGGCAAGATAGGCCGAAACGGTGAGGATCGAGATGATCGTGGAAGTAAGGATCACCCGAGAGGTGACCTGGGCCTCCCGCCGATAGAACTCGGCCAGCATGAAGGGCCCCGTACCGGTCGGCAGGGCAGCCAGCAGCACGGCTGTGTGCGTGAGAAGCGGCGGCAACTGGAACACGAAAACCGCGAGTACCCAGGTTACCAGCGGGTGCAGCACCAGCTTGAAACCGACAAGCAGGGCCGTGATGTCGGCGCCTGCAGCGGCCTTTTCCTGCTTCTGGGCAAGGAACAGGCCGAGCGCGACGAGCGCGCAGGGAGAGGCGGCTCCTCCCAGGAGCTTTAGGAAGCTCTCCCCGGCGTCGGGCACACTCAATCCGCTAAGCGGGAACAGGGCAGCGACCGCCGGCGCCACCAGCAATGGGTTGCGCGCGAGGGAACGGCAGACCTTGGCCGCGAGCGGTCCCGGACGCTTCTCGGCCTGCAAGCCGGCTTCGATCAGCACGATGGCCACGGCGAAGATGGCGCACACCGTGATGATGGTTGCGATCACCGTGGGTGCCAAGGTCTCCCTGCCGATCGCGACGAGCGCCAACGGAAATCCCATGAAGCCGGTATTGGCATAACCGGCGTTGAGACCATCTATCGCAGCATCCGCCAGGGGCCGTGCCCCGCGCAGACGGATGAGCAAGGTCAGGGCGAAGACCAGGACGCTGGAGAGCCCGAAGACGGCGATGAAGCCCGGCTGCCAGATATCGGCGCCGTGCGTATGCGCAATGACGTCGAACAGGAGAGCCGGCAGGGCGAGCCAGACCACGAAGCGGTTGAGCTCGGTGGTGGCGTGCGCGCCGAGCACTCCGATGCGGCGCGCGAGCCAGCCGGCGAAGATCAGGGCGAAGATGGGCAGGACGGTTGAAAAGGTCGAGAGCATGACGGTTGGCCAGAGAGCGCCAGGGCATCGAACTTCGGAGGCATCCAGGCATAGATGCCGTCACCGGGGCATGAAGCGGAATGCGGAAATCCGTGACCCTGCCCGAACGACATGGCCTTCATGGTTTCCAGGCTTTTCCGACAGCCACCCGACTAACGACACCCTGCCGCCGAAGACCCCGTAGCCGAGCCCTTAGGAGAACAGGTTTTCATTGGCGTAGCCGAGCCGTTCGATATAATCCAATGCCGATTTTTGTTCCCATTAATACCTTTTCAGTATCCATGATCGACATCAGGCAGATGCGCTATTTCGTGACCCTGGCCGAGACGCTGCATTTCGGTCGGGCAGCCGAACGCCTTCACCTCACGCAGCCTCCTCTCACCAGGCAGATCGCCGCATTGGAGAAGGAACTCGGGGTGAGATTGCTGGAGCGCCATTCACGCCAGGCGAGGTTGACACCGGCCGGCACGCAATTCCTGCAGGATGCCAGAACCGTCCTGGCAACCTTCGAGCAGGCTTGCGACAATGCGCGCCTCGCCGACAGGGGTGAACTCGGCCGGCTCTCGATCGGATTCATGATGCATGCCGCACACACCATCGTGCCGCGACTCGCGCGCCGCTACATGGCGGATCATCCCGGCGTCGAGCTGAAGCTCCGCGAGGTCATCCCGAATGTGCTGATCGACGATGTGCTGGCCGGCCGCCACGATGTCGGCGTCGTATTCCCGCCCGGTCACGTCAGGGGACTGGAGGCTCGGGTCGTACACCGCGAGAAGCTCTGCGTGGCGCTCTATCCCGGCCACCCTCTCGCGGCGGAGAACATCGTCGCCCCTGCGGACCTGGAAGGCCTGCCCCTGATCGCAACACCGGTGGAGATCTCGCCGGCACTTCGCGACAGCATCGTCGCCTATTGCCGCAGTGCCGGGTTCCTGCCGGAGATCAGACTGGAGACGCAGTTGCAGCAGACCATCGTCAGTCTCGTCGCCGAGGAGTTGGGCATAGCACTGGTACCGGAGTCCATGCGCCGCTCAGGCATCCCCAATGTCGTCTACCGGGACCTTTCCCTGGCCCCTTCGATCGAACACGTCCTGATCTGGCGGCGCGGCAACCTCAACCCCGCTCTCCCGAGCTTCCTCGCTCTGGCCGAAGAAGCCATGGCGTGAGCAATATCTTTATTCGGTCGTATTTTTCTGGTGATCTCGACGTGGAACCTAGGTGCGTCGCGCCTGGGCGCCTGTCCCGTGCCGGAGTTGTTTCATGAAGCGGAAAGCAGCGAAGACGATCATGGGGGCCGCGGCTCTCATTCTCGCAGCCGGCGCCGCCTCGGCCGAGGACAAGTTCGCCCCTCCCCCGAATGCTTTCGCTCCGCCTCCGCTGACGCCGGAAAAGCCCAAATCCAAGCACCATGACTGGACGGGTTTCTACGCCGGCGTGCAGACAGGAGCTTCCTTTGGCAATTCGAGCACGAAGTGGAGCAGCGACAGCACGGCCTCGCCGACTTTCGGAGCCCATGCCGGCTACAATTACCAGCTCGGGCAAGGCCTGGTGCTCGGCGGCGAGAGCGACGTTTCCAAGTAGCGCCGCTCGCTGCCTAGGGTCCGATGCCCGGCATCATCGGAATTCGTGACGCGCTGGATCCACGAACCGTCCCCCCGCGTTCCCCTTGCGATATCGAGACTTCCGGTCCCCCGACCGCGACGCGCAGGAAGGGATAGATGACACAGCCCTATACGTTCGGCATCGAGGAAGAATATTTCGTTTTCCGGCGTTCCAGCGGCGCAGCCCAGGAAACGATGTCTGCGCAATTCTTCGACAAGGCGCGCCGGGTGCTGGGCAAGCATGTCTCGCGTGAGCTTCTGCAAGCGCAGATCGAGGTAGCGACCTCGCCCTGCGAGGACATGCAGGATGCGAGGCTCCAACTCGTCGGTTGCCGCCAGAGCCTGCAGGATCTCGCCCTCGAGCACGGACTCGGCATCCTCGCCGCCGGGACTCACCCCTCTGCCGCATGGTCCGAGCAGCAGATGACAAGGGCTTCGCGCTACGGCAAGGTGGCGCAGGATCTTCAGATGATCGCCCGCCGCAAGATGATCTGCGGCATGCACGTCCATGTCGAGGTGCCGAGCACGGTCTCCCGGGTGGATCTCATGGGACGTACCCTCTCCTGGTTGCCCCTGTTCTATGCATTGTCGACATCCTCGCCTTTCTGGCAGTCGCGGCGTACCGGATTGAAGGGCTACCGCCAGTGCGTCTACGCCGAGCTGCCTCGTTCCGGCCTGCCCGAACTCTTCCGCGACGAGGCCGACTATCGCAGCTATGTCGATACGCTGGTGGCCAATGGCATCATCACCGACGCCAGCTTCCTGTGGTGGAGCATCCGACCCTCCAGCCACCTGCCTACGCTCGAGCTTCGGATCACCGATGTCTGCACGCGCGTAGACGATGCCATCGCCATCGCAGCCCTCTATCGCGGACTCATCCGTCATCTGTGTCACAATCCCAAGTCGGGCGGTGGGTTGACCGCCGCCGGCCGGGCCATCGTGGAGGAGAACAAATGGCTGGCCCAGCGCCATGGCGTGCACGCTTCCCTCATCGACGTCTCATCCGGCGAGGCCCGCCCGATCGCTTCCCTGCTGACCGATCTGCTCGATCTGATCTGGGAAGATGCGGAGATGCTGGGTTGTGCCGAGCAGGCCGCCGCCACCCAGATGATCCTGCGGGAGGGAACCAGCGCCGACCGCCAGCTCGCAATATACGACGCCCATCTCGCGCAGGGCGGCGATGCGACCGGAGCCGTCCAGGCCACGGTAGAATGGCTCGCCGATACGACGGCGGAGCCTGCCAGCGTGGCGCTGACCGCCGGATCATGAACTTCGCTCTTCCCGCCAGCATGCCCCGTGCGAGAGCCAGGCGTGCGGTTGCGTTTCCCTTCGCTTCTGTTACGTCAGGCGATTGGACAGCCTTTGCGCGCCAGGGCTTCTGAGTCTGTTTGCGGTGCGGCTGGAACGCGGGGTTCGCCATGGCGGTAACGATCGACGGAAGGCGCATGACCGGCGCCAAGGTGATGCGGGTTGCCCGGCCCGGCGGCGCGGGTCGCTTCGAGAAGGCAGGCATCGACGCGAGGGCGCGCGAGGCCGTCGGCACCGCCCGTGACTACATCGACGGCAACTGGCTGAACGACGAAGCCCCGCTGATGTATGCGTTCAATACGGGTGTCGGCCTGTTCAAGGATGTGCGCGTGCCCATCGCGAGCATGGCGCATTACCAGGACCAGACCATCCGGGCCCACGCCACCGGCATCGGCGAGCCCTTCGCGCAGGACATCGTGCGCGCCACCATGCTGCTGCGTGCCAACGCTTTCGCCTCCGCCTATTCGGGCGCCACTCTTTCCCTGATGGACAGGCTGGTGGGCTTCCTCAATGCCGGCCTGCATCCGGTAATCCCCTCGAAGGGGTCCGTGGGAGCCTCCGGCGATCTCGCCCCCCTCGCCTATCTCGCCGGCGCCCTGCGCGGCTTCGAGGATGTCCTGGTGGAATATAAGGGGCGGATCTATTCGGCCCCTGAGGCCGCGCGCCGTGCCGGTTTCGAGCCTGAATATCGGATGGGCGCGAAGGAAGCCTCGGCCATCATCAACGGCTCCACGGTCTCTCTTGCCATCGCCGCGCTGGCGCAGGAGGATGCCAAGCGCATCCTCAAGCACGCGGACATCGCTCTCGCGCTGACGCTGGAGGCCCTGCGCGGGGAGCTTGCTGCCTTCGACCCGCGCGTGCACGCGGCGCGCCCGCATCGTGGCCAGGCTCGCACCGCGCGCAATCTCCTCAAGATCGCCGGCGATTCCAGGCGGTGTTCGGAGGCGGCCCGCGCCATCCTCTTTCCTGACGAGACGCGCGACCCGCAAAAGCCGGTGCCACCCCGCGTGCAGGATGTCTATTCGCTGCGGTGCGCCCCGCAGGTGCATGGCCCGGTATTCGAGGCGCTCTCCTACACGGAGAATATCCTCGGCGTTGAAATGAATTCGGCCACAGACAATCCGCTGATGTTCGCCAACGAGGACGGCAGCTACGTGTCGATCTCCGGCGGCCACTTCCACGGCGCCTATGTCGCGCAGGCCATGGATCTCCTCGCCATCGCCATGACGGATCTCGGCGCCATCAGCGAGCGGCGCCTCGCCCGCCTGATCGACCCGGTGATGAGCTACGGCCTGCCGCGCAACCTGCTCGCCGGCCAGCGCGGCCTCAACACCGGCTTTGCCACAGTGCAATGCTCGATGTCGGCCCTCGTGATGGAAAACCGCAGCCTTTCCACACCCGGATCGGTCGATTCCATCCCCGGCAAGAGCAATGCCGAGGACCATGTCTCGAACTCAACCTGGTGTGCCCGCAAGGCGCGCACGGTGGTGGAGAATGTCGAGCAGATCGTCGCCGTGGAAATGCTGATGGCGGCGCAGGCCCTTTCGCTGGTCGCGGACCGCACGAAGGACTGTCCGATCGGCAAGGGATCGCAGGCGGCGCTCGAAGCAATCCGTGCGGAAATCGAGCCGGCTCTTGACGGCGACCGCTGGTACCATCACGAAATAAAGTCAATTCTCGAACTCGCCCGCAGCGGCCGCATCCTCGCGGCGGTTGAAACGGCGGTCGGCCCCCTGGAGTGAGGAAGCCCATGATCCTTGTGTGCGGAGAAGCCCTGATCGACTTCTTGCCCGTGAAGACGGCGGATGGGCGCAACGCCTATCGTCCCGTCGTCGGCGGCAGCCCGTTCAACACCGCCGTCGGCATCGGGCGGCTCGATGGTGACGTCGGTTTCTGCGCGGCCCTGTCCACGGACTTCTTCGGCGAGGATCTTGCCGCCGCCCTGAACCGCTCGAAGGTCAGCCAGCACTACGTGGCCCGCTCGAAGCATTCCTCCATGCTGGCCTTCGTCTCGGTCGGCGACGGCGAGCCGGAATATGCCTTCATCGACGAAGCTTCCTCCAACCGCCTGTTCTCGCCCGAGCGCGACGTACCGGCCATCGGCCAGGAAGTGTCGATGATCTGGACGGGTTCGGTCGCCCTCATCAATGATCCGATCGCCTCCGCCTATGAGAAGCTCTATTTCGACAACAAGGGCAAGCGCGTGCTGGGCATGGACCCGAATGTGCGACCTACCGTGGTGGGCGACGCCGGCGCCTATCGTGCCCGCATGAAGCGCATGACGGAAGCAGCCGAGATCATCAAGATCTCCAAGGCGGATCTCCTCTGGCTCTATCCGGGCATCGATCCGGCCACCTGGGCAAAGGACCTCGTCGCCAAGGGCGCGCATCTGGTCGTGCTCACCGATGGCGGCAATGGCGCGGAAGGTTATGGCAAGGGCTTCGCAGTGAAGAGCCCGGTGGTGAAGGTGGCGAAAGTAGCTGACACAGTCGGCGCCGGCGACAGCTATTCGAGCGGCCTCCTCACCATCCTGCAGCGACGCAACGTGGTGTCGATCGACACAGTGAAGAACATCGACGAGAAGATCGCCCAGGAAGCGATGGACTTTGCGGCCCGCACGGCGGCGATCACGGTCTCGCGGGAAGGCGCCGACCCGCCTTGGAATAGCGAAATGGCGTGAGACGTCCGGCTTTTCGGCCGGACATTTCTCACGGCGTCATCGCCTTCCGTTTTGTCCGGAGCAAAAGGCAGGCCGGGCCGGCCGCTCGCCCAACCCGACATACGGAATGGCGAGCGTTTTGCGATGCTCAGCAATGCCGACTTAGGGCACAATGCACTTTTTCTGCGCAGCAGCGGTGGCGGCAAGCCTGACCAGGACCGGCAATGTCCGCGGGCTCATGCCTTCTTGTCGAGTTCGGCGAGCTTCCTGTCGAACCGGCCGCTCTGGATGCTGATCAGGGCCAGCAGCGGCAATGCAAAGAGCAGCAGGTGAATGAACCCGCCATGCACCACGAAGATCTGCGCCACCAAGATAGCCGCATCAAGGAGCAGCAGCACGATCGCCGCCGCCAGGCTGGTGAGGGGCACCAGGACGAGCAATGCCGCGGTGACCTGCACCAGGGAAACCGTGATGCGAAACCAGACGCCGTAGCCGAAGGCATCGAATTGACGGACCATCGAGGCCTGCCCGCCCAGCGAGAGCAGAGCCGGCGCAGCGAAGAGCGCCGCCACGATGATACGCAGCCCCCAAATCACCAACGCCTTGGTACGTGCATCAGAAGAAGCGGCAGAGGCCATCCAGTGAACTCGTGAACAACGCACCTACACGCCCGAAGGCCAGCTTCTGCAGCAAACAGCCGACCACCGGGCTCCGTCGATATAATAGTCCGCCCACTTCCTCGCCATGGCAACAGCGAAAATCACGCGCAGCCGTCGGAACAATCGGCGGACCCAGTGCGCCGGATCGCGCCAAGTTCACGGGATTTGAAAAGGATGAACTTATTCGCGATCCTGCTATCTCACTATGTTTATCACAATACTATCCAGGATTGGCGTACTTCCGTCAGGATACACACGACGAGCGACAAGCTTATCCCGACCGATGAACCCCGCCTTGAACCTATAAAACAGAGCGACCTTGTCTATTTTTCTGCCATTGCATTTCTCCCAGCGAAGATCGGGGCTGCGGAATGAATACTCCACTGTGTTCCCAAGCCGCCATTCCGGAGTGTCGAAATGCGTACACCCGCTCCCGATGACGTCCGTCGCAGGGTTGTCGGTCGATCCCATGGCGTCGACAGCGCCCAACACAAGTAGACGCTGGGAAATTCAGAAACCTATCGTATATCCGGACTGGCTCGGGGACCTGGATTCGAACCAAGATTAACGGAGTCAGAGTCCGCTGTTCTACCGTTGAACTATCCCCGAACAAAAGGCCTTGTTGGTCAATCACTTGGCAGCGACGTTTTCCAGTCCCGCGTGATGTTTCGCAGCGGGTAGCCTCGATCCGTTCGCGCTTCATATTGAAGTCGCTCCGGCATTGCAAGAGGCGAGAACGATTTTCTGTGGTTGGTCTTCCGCCCTTCGGATGTTCCCGCCTCGGCTCTGATCAACAAGCGCCTGGCAAAGGCGCCGGATGGTGGAAAAAGGCTGGTGGATCATGTGTGCAGCGGAAACGCCGACGGCTCGAAGCCTCGCAGTAGCAAGCGACAGATCGAACGCGTACAATATGGCTTCCTGCCTGGTCTCCCGCGTTGGTGAGCGCCCGCTCTCTCATGCAGCACCTCATCGGGGACTGAGGTTCGATTCGTTTCATGGAGTGCGGATGGCCGATACACCGGTGCTGGTCCCGAGTTTCCGCATCGGCTTGCTCGCCGCAAGTGCTGGCCATATTTGCCTGCGCAGCCTGCCCCAGTTGCTCGTTCTCAACGCTCTGCCGAGCTTGCCGGCCCTGCTGGTCCTGGCCTTGACGGCCGGATCGCCGCAGAGCGTTTCCATGGCCTCGCTGGTTGCTCTGCCCATCTCGCTCATCCTGCTCATCTTCGCGCAGGGCGTCACCATTCTGGGGACGTTCCGCCTGCTGCAGGGCGAATCCTTCGAGCTCCGACAGGCCGCCCATGCCGTCTGGTGGACGCTGCCGGTGCTCACCGGCGCCGGATTGCTGGCAGGCCTCATCGTGATGCTCGGCTTTGCTGCCCTGTTCGTGCCCGGCGTGATGGCGATCTGCGTGCTCTACGTAACCCTGCCCGCCTGCATCATCGAAAGGACCGGCCTGGTCGAAAGCCTGGAGCGCAGCGCCGAACTGACGGACGGCTATCGCTGGCCGCTCTTCGGGCTTTTCCTCCTCACCGCCATACCCATCATCGTGCTGTCGGCGGTGACAGACGGTCTCAGCGGCGACGGCGCATCGCCCGTGCTCGGCGCTCTCGGCCAGGAGGCCGCGACGTTGCTCTACAGCGCTTTCACGGCCGTGTTGACCACCCTATGCTTCGACCATCTGCGCAGGCTCAAGGGTAGCTTCGTGATGCTGCGCTGATTCCCGCAGCCAATAATCCAGACGTCGAGGGGGGACTTCGTGACCGACATGACTTCAAACCGCACCGGCGGATCGTTCAACATCGGCGAGTTGCTTGGCAGTTCCTTTCGCATTCTCCACACGGCCTTCCCGCGTTTCATCGCCCTGGCGCTGGTGCCGGCCCTGCCCCTGCTCCTCTCGCTCCTCGTTCTCGGCCCAATGGCCGATACCACCGATTTCAACAGCAGCCTGTTCTTCGGCGGTTTTGTCGTCGCGATACTCGTCTTTGTTCTCTATCTGGCGATGCAGGGCGCCATAACTTACGGGGCTTTCTGCGAGATGCGGAACCGTGGCTTCACCATCGGCGAAGCCTTCTCCAAGGGCCTGTCCCGCGCCCTGCCCCTGCTTGGCGTCGCCATCCTGGCGAGTGTTCTAATCATGCTGGGCTTCGTGGCGTTCATCGTCCCCGGTCTGATCCTCAGTTGCATGCTTTATGTCGTTATTCCCGTCTGCGTGGTGGAAGGCAGGGGCGTATTCGAAAGCATGGGACGCAGCGGCGAACTCACCAGGGGCTATCGCTGGCAGATCCTCGGATTGTTCCTCATCGTGATGATCGGCAGCTGGCTTGGATCCGAACTCGTCGTTGCCCTGCTCAAGGCCTTCGGCGGCGACGTCGTCGGAGGACTCGGCGATATCGCCGTGCAGATCTACGCGATCGCCTTCGGTGGCGTGCTCTCCGCGCTCGCCTATTATCGCCTGCGCTCGATCAAGGAGGGGATCGACATCGACCGCATCGCCGATGTCTTCGATTGACGCTTTGCCGGTCGGACCGGCCTTCCGGCGTTCCTGAACTCCTTAGGGCTTGGCCGGCTCGCCCGCCCGGCGAAGTCCGGAATTCTTGTCGTCGCGATAGCGCCCGAAGAGCTGGCCGCGTTCGAGTTCGGCACGCTCGGCCGCGTAGAATGCCTGCAGGAAGTCCCTCGCGGCGTTCGGCTCGAACGTGCCCTGCCATCCGATGCGGCGGATGATCTTTTCGGCGATGTCGCGATGGACACGCCGGGTTTCGGGGTTGTCTGGCCGGCGCAGGACTTCCTCGAGCACCTGCAGTTCGTAGGCTCCATAGGCTTGAAGCTGCGTGCTCGTGAAGGGGAAACGCTGCGAGGCCTTGGCGGAGGCTTGCGTGAGGTCGAGGGCCAGCGCGCGCTTGGGCAGCGCGATCACCAGCGTGCCGCCGATGAGATCGCCCGCGCGCAGATGGTCGCGATTGAAGAAGGGCAGCGCCGTCAGCAGGATTATCCAGCCGAGCATCGAGAGGACCTGCCAGGTTTCATTGCCGCTGTCCGCAGCCATGAGCCCGAACGTCAGTTGCAGTGGCACGAAGAACTCGACCTCACGGGTAAGGTTGCGCGCCACGATCGCGGCCGGCGCCAGCGCACCTCCCTTGCGGTCGATCACCTTGAGGCCGGTAACCCGCTTGCCCGGAGTCTGCCCCTGCCACGCAAGTTCAAAATGGATGAAATAGAGATTGCGCAGCAGGAACGACAGGAAGGCGATCACGGTCACGGCGACATCGGCACTCGCCCCGCCCCTGAGGAGGGTCGATATCAGGGCGATCCAGATCACGATGGTGGCGCCGAACCAGATCAGTACATCGATCAGAAAGGCGCCGAGGCGCTCGCCACGATCGGCCACGTCGACATGGATGGCAACGCCTTCGGGTGTGACGATCCTGTGCTTCCGGCGCTGGCGGCCCTCGAGCAGCTCGGAAACGCGATCGCCGACGAGCGGATCAGACCGGGAGGCCATGCTGCTCATCCTTCCTGCCGGACATGAAATAGAGCATCCACAGCACGGCTGTGACAGCGGCAAAGGCGAAGCGCCACGAAGTCACGCCGACCAGTTGGCGGAAGCCGCCCTCGATGATGCCAGCAATGAAGAGCATCGCCACCGATCCGCCCACGATGGCAGCGGCCTGCCTGCCGTGAATGGCCAGGCTTTCGAGGCGCGTATAGCGCCCCGGAAAGAGTATCTTCTCGGCCACCAGAAGACCGGCCGCGCCGCACAGCACGAACGCGCCGAGTTCGGTGACGCCATGGATCGAAAGCCAGCCGAGGAAATCGACGAACAGACCCCGCCGCGCGTGGATGGCGATGAACGCGCCGAGGATCAGGCCCTGGTAAACCATCAGCAGCAACGTCGGAACCCCGGCCATGAAGCCGAGGCCGAAGGAGAGGATCGCCACCATGGAGTTATGCCGGAACAGATAGTTGGCAAAGACGATGAAGGCATCCTTGAATCCGGGCCACGGAGCGAAAAGCTCCGTTCGGCGCAATTCCTCCGCCGTCACCGTCGGGCCCCGCCCCCCGGAGAGATCGTCTGGGACGATGGCGTTGAACCATTCCTCGTCGCTGTTGACGATCAGATAGCCGGCGATCACCCCGATCGCGAGCGCTGCGAAGGAGATCAGGATGTGCCAGCCGACCTTGCGCACGGCGGCCGGAAAACCGCGCTGGAAGAACTGGCCCAGTCCGGCGGACAGGCTGGTGCGCGGACCGTAGACCACGAGATAGGCCCGAAGGCTCAGGCCTTCGAGATAGCGCAGGAGATTGCGGTCGAGTGCGATGGAGCGCGCCACCGACAGCGAGGAAAGCGCGGAGCGATACAGCAGCGGCATCTTCTGCAATTCGTCAGCCGACACGGAGCGGATGCCGCGCTTCTCGACACGCTGGACCAGATCCTCCAGTTCGCGCCAGCTCTCCTCGCGCCCCCGGCGGAACTCGGCCGACCGCAGCACCACATGGGCACGCGGTTCGCCGGGCGCGCCGATGATGGTCGGCGTGGCGGCGGCTTCCCGATCCTGCGCTCCGGCATCCAGCGTCGTCATAGCAGGCCCTTCTGCTTGATTTCGAGATATCGGTTGAGCAGCGCCACCGAAAGGCCGCCCACCGGGACATCGACGCAATGCACGCCAAGTCTTGCGATGCGCTGCATCACGATTGCCCGCTCGCGCGCAAAGTCATGCGCCACCACGGCTTCGGCCATGATGCCGAAATCCTGCGGTTCGGTCCCGATCAATCGCGCCGTCAGAGGGTCCTGGAGAGTGACGAAGATGACGGCATGCCTGTTGGCCATGCGCCTCAAGCTTTCGATGAGAAGCTCGGCCATCACACTGTCGACGAATTCCGTGAACAGCACCACCAGCGCCCGTCGTTTGAGGCGCGAATTCAGCTCGGCCAGGCCGAGGGTGAAGTTGGTTTCCTCGGTGTGATAGGCGAGTTGCGCCGCCGCCCTCTGCAGGCGCGTGTAGTAGGTGCTGCCGCGGCCGGGATCGAGATATTGGCGAATGGTGGCATCGAAGGCGAAACTGCCGACGAGGTCGCCGGCGCGCAAGCCCGTCCAGCCCAGCATCAGTCCGGCCTCGATGGCGTGGTCGAGCCGCGCCAGCCCCTCGATCGGCTCGAGCATCAGATGGCCGGTGTCGAAGGCTAGGATGATCTGGTGATTGCGCTCGATGCGGAACTCCTTCGACAGGAGCTTGCGATGGCGGGCGGACTGCTTCCAGTCGATGAAGCGGGAATCGAGCCCGGCGACATGCTCGCGCAGCGTATCGAACTCGGTCCCCTCGCCCTTCTGGCTCTGCGTCTTCGTCCCGTAGATCGCGCTCTTGCTCAATGCCTGGATCGCGGGTCCATAGGACATCCTTGCCGAGGGCAGGATCTCGACCCTGTCCGCCAGCGCCTGCCGGATACGGCATTCCACCAGTCCCAGAGGTCCCTGCCAGCGCAACCAGAGCGCTTGAAGTTCGACGATCCCGCGACGCAGGGCTTCGAACGGGATGCCGATGACGACGGATTGCCCGGCGAAGCGGACATCCCGGGCGGGAGGCGTTTCCAAGGGCCCCTGGGTATCGACCACCGCCTCGATCCGGACCGGGCGCACGGGCCGCGCCGCGTTCAGCGTCACATCGATCGTGCTCGCATTCCCGACAGGCAGTCGCGCCGGCACGCCGACACTCACGCCGAGCGCGCGTCGGGGCATGATCAGCAGCGCATCGACGCCCGTCACCAACAGCGCCAACAGGCTCAGGTCGAAGGAAAACGGCCAGAGCGCCGGATTCCATACGAGCATCAGCAAGGCCACCGGGATCCCCAGGCTGAACAGCAGCACCGCGCGGGGGGTCGGCCGGATCATCGCGGAGCCGCCGTCTGGTCCAGGATCTCGCGTACGATGCGATCCGGCGTCAGACCGTCGATTTCGGCGTTCGGCGCAAGAACTATGCGATGGCGCAGGATCGGTGGCGCAAGCCGCTTGACGTCGTCGGGAATGACAAAATTTCGTCCGTTCAGCGCTGCCAGGGCACGCACGGAAGAAGCAAGGGCATTCGCCGCACGGGTGGAACCGCCGGTTTCGATCGCCTGGTGCTGGCGCGTGGCGCGCACGACATCGACGATATAATCGATGATCTGCGGGGTCAGCACGATCTGCTCGCTGGTGGCGCGCAGGTCGGCGAGGGTCACCGGATCGGCCTGCGGCTGGATGCCGAAATCTGAAAGTCTGGGCATGGCGGAGCGATGGCCGTGCTGCGTGACGATCGCCCGTTCCTCGTCGCGCGTGGGATAGCCGACATCGATCTTGAAGAGGAAGCGGTCGAGCTGTGCCTCCGGAAGCGGGTAGGTGCCCTGCTGCTCGATCGGATTCTGTGTCGCCACCACCATGAAATCGGAACCGAGACCGTAGGTCTTGCCGTCGATCGTCACTGCGCGCTCGTTCATGGCCTGCAGCAGGGCTGCCTGCGTTTTCGGGGGCGTGCGATTGATCTCGTCGGCGAGAAGGAGATCGGTGAAGATCGGCCCGTGCGTCAGGATGAAGCTGTTGGTCTGGAAATTGAAGAGATTGGTTCCCAGCACGTCGCCGGGCATCATGTCAGGCGTGAACTGCACGCGGCCAAACTTCAGCGACAGCGTCGAGGCGAATGCCTGTGCCAGCAGCGTCTTGCCGGTGCCCGGCACGCCTTCGAGCAGGATGTGACCGCCGCACAGCAGGCCCGTGAGCATCAGTTCGATGACCTCGTCCTGACCCACGATGGCCTTGCCGACCTCCCTGCGGATGCCGCCCGCGATATCAGCTACGTGCTGAAGTTCCATCGGAGATTTCGTCCTTCCATTGGTGAATATCGCGCGCGGCCTGGAACAGCTCGTTGAGACTGGAGCTCCGGCTCTCCCTGGAGCGGGCGAGGATATCGGCGGATTTCGTGGACACGCCGCGCGACTCGCCAATCTTGTCGAGCCACGCTGCCAGCCCCTCGTCGTCGAGTTGGCGCGGCGCGTGGAAAAGGCGGCCTGCGTCCCTCAGGGTTTCGGCAACGTAACGGCGCATCACGAAGGCATGATGTCCCGCCCGGTCGAGCAGCGAGGCCGTGTTGGCGATCAGCCGGCCCTTGCCGAAGTCGAAGGCGGCCGGTGCCTGCCGCGGCTTTCCGAAGCGCGCCGTGGTCGCCCACATCAGCAGTACGGAAGCTGCCAGGGTGAGCAGCAGCACGATCACATAAGGGAACTGGAACAGTTTCTTGAACGGGCTGTCGACGACGTTGACCATGCCGTGAATGGTTTCATCGAACACCACCTTTCCTTCGTCGCCATCGCGCATGGCGTTGAGGAGCGCGATGGCGAAGGCCGCGTTGCGCCCCTTCGCCAGGCCGTGATTCTCGATGATGTCGGGGTCCGAGAGAACCCAGACCCTGCGATCGCCGTCCAGCTTCTCTCCCACCAGCATGCCCTGGGCGTTGCCGACGATCGGCGTCAGCACATCGCTCTTGATGAGTTGCGCACCATCGTCGAAGGAGGGATCGACATCGAGGTCGTTGCGATCCCAGCTCCGCGGTGGTGCCCCGCGTGTGAGATCCGCCTTGGGCTCGACGAGGCGGAGGATGTCGCCAACCCAGTTTTCCGGCATCGGCGAGGTCGAGCGGATCCAGCCGGAACGGGTGCGGTCGGCGGTGGCCCAGCGCTTGGGCAGGACGAGCAGCACATTGGATTCATGACCCAGGCGGACGATGTCGTCGCTGGAAAAATGCGAAGCCGGCTCGGCCATCACCAGCAGGCCGCCCTCGTCAGGCGCCACGATCCCATTGATGCGGCTGCGCGCCACGGGGATGTCCGAACGCTCCGCCAGTTCGTAGAAGCCGGCATGCCCGATCGCCGAGATCGACCTGGTGGTGGTGCTGTAGCTCGTATCCTCCGACGAACCATTCAGCATCAGCAGCATGGACAGTGCGAAGACGGCCGTCGCCCCCGCGATCAGCACCGCGAGCACCGGCCCGGAGAAGGTCGCCCTCTCGCCCATCACGCCGGCCTCGCCTGCATGGCCTGCGTCAATCTCTCATAGCTCTCGCGGCAGGCTGCATAGTCCTGCTCGCTGGCGGGATTCTCACCGAAATAAACCACCTCGACACGGCGAATGATGTCGGCGAGCGAGAGCTTTCCCAGCTCGGGCAAGCTGAGTGCCCTGAGGATTTCGCGACTGGTGAGCGAATCCGCAAAGCTGACATTGAGGCGCCGGCGCACCTCGATGAGACTGCGCAGGAGAAGGGCGTGCATGGCCTCGGCGATACGCCCCTGCCGAGCCAGTTCGTCGGCTTCCATCTGCGCGACTACCATGCGCTCGACAGTGGCATCCCGCGCGGCCTGGACGCCCTCCTGCCTGGCGACGAGCCTCCGCCGGCCGAGCGTCGGCAAGCGGTCCCTCATGGTCCAGATGGCGAAGGCGATGCCGACCGCCAGTGCCCCGTACAGCAGGAAGCGGATGAAATCGCCAAGCATGAAGTCCCCGAACCGGGAGCGGGGCCTCTCCGTCTGCCGGGGTTCGGTCCGGGGGGTGACGACCTCGTTCTTGTTGCCTGGCAGGTCCGGCTGGAGGCCGAGATCGCGCGTAATTTCCCGCGCCGCCTGTACCGGGTCAGGCGCGCCGAAAGCCGGCGCAGAAGGCGCAAAAGCAATCGCTGCCGCGAGCAGACAAGCCCCGACAGGCCTCGCAATACCTTCAAATCGCTTGATAAAATCCCGCAGCAAACGTCGACCAGCCCTACTCTCGTTCGGCAGAGCATGGCGCGGCGGCGCATGTGGAGCAAGCGCCTGGGGAACACAATCGACATCCCGCGGCACATTTCCTTAGGGAAGGCGGCCTACGCCGGCATGCCGCTACCTCGACAGGGCACGGGCGCAACTGTGTTCTATCTTTGTTCAGATTTCGTCACTAGGCTCGGGTGGCCTTTCGAATCATGGGAGGCGCTCCTCCCGTCCGCATGAGGTCCGGCTATGAACGTCCACGCAGCCGCCGTCAAAACCGCCGAACCGGTGGACTATCTCGCCAAGCTCAACGAGGGCCAGCGCCGCGCGGTCGAATTCGGCAATGGCAGGGTGGCCGGCCCGCTCCTGATCATCGCCGGTGCAGGCTCGGGCAAGACCAACACCCTCGCCCATCGCGTCGCCCATCTGATCGCCGAGGGCGCCGACCCCCGGCGCATGCTGCTGCTGACCTTCTCGCGGCGGGCCGCCGATGACATGACGCGCCGGGTCGAACGCATCGCCACCAGCGTCCTCGGGGCGAAGGGCTCGACGCTGAGCGAGGGGCTGGCCTGGGCCGGCACCTTTCACGCCATCGGTGCCAGGCTCCTGCGCGAACATGCCTTCCAGATCGGCCTCGATCCCTCCTTTACCATCCACGACCGGGAGGATTCCGCGGATCTGATGAACCTCGTGCGGCATGAGCTCGGCTTTTCGAAGAAGGAGAATCGCTTTCCCACCAAGGGCACGTGCCTCGCCATCTATTCTCGCGTGGTCAACGCGCAGGAGGAGCTGGAGGGCGTGTTGAAGGAAGCCTTTCCCTGGTGCCTCGATTGCGCGGCGGATCTGCGTGTGCTGTTCGCTGCCTATGTCGAGGCCAAGCTCCAGAACAATGTGCTCGACTATGACGACCTGTTGCTCTGGTGGTCCCACATGGTGGCCGAGCCGATGATCGCCGCGGATATTTCGTCGCGCTTCGACCATATCCTGGTGGACGAATACCAGGACACCAACCGCCTGCAATCCTCCATCCTGCTGGCGCTCAAGCCCGATGGCTCCGGCCTGACGGTGGTGGGGGACGACGCCCAGTCGATCTATTCCTTCCGGGCCGCCACCGTGCGCAACATCCTGGACTTTCCGGAGCAGTTTTCGCCGCGGGCTGAGATCGTCACGCTCGATCGCAACTACCGCTCGACCCAGCCCATCCTTTCGGCCGCCAATGCGGTGATCGACCTCGCCAGCGAGCGCTTCACCAAGAATTTGTGGACCGACCGCGAATCCGCCGAAAAGCCGCAACTGGTGACGGTCAGGGACGAGACGGCGCAGGCCGATTTCGTCGCCACCCGCATTCTCGAGAACCGCGAGGAGGGCATGACGCTGAAGCAGCAGGCCGTGCTGTTCCGCACGTCGCATCACTCGGGACCGCTCGAGGTGGAACTCGTGCGGCGCAACATCCCCTTCGTCAAGTTTGGCGGGCTCAAATTCCTCGATGCCGCCCACGTCAAGGACATGCTCGCCGTGCTCCGCTGGGCACAGAACCCGCGTGACCGCGTTGCCGGCTTTCGCGTACTCCAATTGCTGCCGGGCGTGGGGCCGAGCGGCGCAGCCCGCGTCCTCGATGCGGCCGATGCCGACGACATCGCGGCCTTGCCGGCCCCTCCCCGCGCGGGCGAGGACTGGCCGTCCTTCGTGGCGATGGTCCAGTCCCTGCGTGCCGGCCGAAGCGATTGGCCGGGTGAGATGGAAGCCGTGCGCCGCTGGTACGAGCCTCATCTCGACCGCATGCACGAAGATGCGCTCGTGAGGCGTGCCGACCTCCTTCAACTCGAACAGATCGCCGCCGGCTATGCCTCGCGCGAGCGCTTCCTGACGGAACTGACACTCGATCCCCCAAGCGCCACCAGTGACGAGGCAGGCCCCCCCTCGCGCGACGAGGATTACCTCATTCTCTCCACCATACATTCCGCCAAGGGTCAGGAGTGGAAATCCGTCTTCGTGCTCAACACCGTCGATGGCTGCCTGCCGGCCGACATCGCCGCCGGTTCGAAGAACGAGCTCGAGGAGGAGCGCCGCCTGCTCTATGTCGCCATGACGAGGGCGCGGGACAGCCTGCATCTCATCACGCCACAGCGCTTCTTCACCCACGGCCAGCATGCGCAGGGCGACCGGCACGTCTATGCCGGCCGTACTCGCTTCATTCCACCCACGATTCTCCAGCATTTCGAGCAGGTCATGTGGCCGAAGGCCGCCGCAGGTGCGTCGCGGACGAATTCCATCCACAAGCCGGTGGACCTTCGCGACCGGATGCGCGGCATGTGGCGTTGAGGCAAGGCGGCGGCCGTGGCATGGTCCGGCCATCATGTGTGGACGCATCATGCAACAGGGCCCGGATCTGCCGGGCCTCCATTCGGAGCTCGGCGCCACCTCGGAGGAGATCGTCCGGGCATGGGAGGCTCACAACAATGGAGCGCCCGCGCAATCGTTCTGGGTCGTCAGGAGGGAGCCGCGGACCGGGCGCCGCGTGCACGACCTCCTGCAGTGGGGCCTCGTCCCCAATTGGGTGAAGGACCCCGGCAACTGGCCCAAACCCATCAACGCCCGCTGTGAAGGCATCCAGTCGAGGCCATCTTTCCGTGACGCCTATCGCTCCCGGCGCTGCCTCGTGCCCATCGACCTTTTCTTCGAATGGATGCGCGTCAAGGATGACGGCGGCAAGGCGCTGAAAGGTCCGAAGCAACCTTACGCCATCGCCATGAAGAATCGCCTGCCCTATGCGGTGGCCGGTGTGTGGGAGAGTTGGACGGACAGGGAGACCGGGGTGATCACGCGCAGTTTCGCCATCGTGACATGCGAGGCCAATGAGCTGGTGGCTCGGATCCACGATCGCATGCCCGTGATCGTCGCGCCGGATAACTTCGCCCGCTGGCTCGACAACATCGAGCCCGACCCCTTCGACGTGATGGTGCCCTATCCGCCGGACGAGATGGAAATGTGGCCGATCTCCACCCGGGTGAATAACGTTGCCAACAATGACGCCGGGATCGCCGTGCCCGTTTAGGGAAACAGGCGTCATCCGGCCGGACAAAGGAGCACCCAATGCCCTCGCTTCCCTCTTCCATGATCGCGATCGCCATCAGCACGCCGGGTGGACCGGAAGTTCTGGTCCCCGAGCAGCGTCCCCTTCCCCGCTTCGGCGACACCGAAATCCTGATCAAGGTCGCGGCGGCGGGCGTCAATCGTCCGGACGTCTTCCAGCGCGCCGGCGCCTATCCCCCGCCAAAGGGCGCTTCGGACCTGCCCGGACTGGAAGTGGCGGGAGAGGTCGCCGCGATCGGAGCCGCGGTGACGCGCTGGAAGGTGGGCGACAAGGTCTGCGCCCTCACGCCTGGCGGCGGCTATGCGCAGTATGTGCGCACCGACGCCACCCACACGCTGCCGATTCCCGAAGGACTCGATGCGATCCATGCCGCGGCGCTGCCTGAAACCTTCTTCACCGTCTGGCACAACGTGTTCCAGCGCGGCGGCCTCCGATCGGGCGAGACTCTGCTCGTCCATGGTGGCTCATCGGGAATTGGCACCACGGCGATCATGCTGGGCAAGGCTTTCGGCGCAACCGTGATCGTTACCGCCGGCTCGCGTGAGAAATGCGAGGCTTGCCTCAAGTTGGGAGCCGATGCCGCCATCGACTACAAGGCCGGCGACTGGACTTCCGGCGTCAGGGAAGCAACGGGAGGGCACGGGCCGAATGTCATTCTCGACATGGTCGGCGGCCCCTACATCACCCGGAACTACGACGTCGCGGCGATAGATGGGCGCATCGTGAGCATCGCCTTCCTGGAGGGATCGAAGGTCGAGATCGACTTCACGCGCCTTATGACCAAGCGGCTTACCCATACGGGCTCCACGCTGCGGCCCCAGACGGTGGAAGCAAAGGCCGCGATCGCACGCGACCTGGAAGAAAAGGTCTGGCCCCTGCTCACCTCCGGTCACTGCCGGCCGCTGATCCACGACACCTTCCCGCTGGCGAAGGCCTCGCAGGCCCACGCCCTCATGGAGACGAGCAGCCATATCGGCAAGATCGTCCTGACGGTGTGAGGGCCCGGCCTTCAGGCCGCCACCTTCTCGTTGTCGTAGCCGGCATTGGCAATGGCCTGGCGCAGGAGCGCCTCGTCGGCTCCGCTCTCTACGGTTACGACGTGAGCCGAGAGATCGGCATCGATCGTGGCCTCGGGATCGACGGACTTCACCGCGCCGTCGATCGTCTTGATGCAATGGCCGCAGCTCATGTCGGGAATTTTCAGGGTGATCATCGAAACTCTCCTTGAGATGGTGGACTTCTAAGGCTTCCCATCATTGGAAGGTCAAGCTCTCCGGTGCGATAGTCGGCGGAGAATGGCCAAGAAATCGGTGGAGCTCGGCTTCCGCGCTGCCCGACCAGCCTGAGCAGCCCAGGAAACCGTGCCGCTCTCCCTTGTCGCGACGGTTGGCCGGTTCCTTCGAGATTGGCCGGAGCCAGGCTCCACGCAGATTGAGAGGGTCGCCACAGCCGTTCCGCGCCGGCCTGCCGAAGCGCCGGCATACGCCAACGACATACCCCTTGACCTTCCCATCATGGGAAGGATTACCTACATGAGCAACACCCGGAAAGGGATTGCCATGTCTTCCACCTATGAAATCGCCATCGACGGCATGACCTGCGCCTCCTGCGTGCGCAGGGTCGAGAAGGCCATTGCCGGTGCGCCAGGCGTCGCGAAGGCCTCCGTCAACCTGGCGACCGAGCGCGCACAGGTCGATTTCAACAACACGCCCGATTTGCCCCCCGTTCTCGCCGCCATTGCCAAGGCCGGCTACGAGGCTCACCTCGTCGAGACCGAAGAGCGCGCCGATGATCCCGAGCGCGGGGCTCGCGCGGCGGAGTTCTCGGCCCTGCGCCGCGACCTCGTCCTCGCCGCAACCCTCACCCTTCCCGTCTTCCTGGTGGAAATGGGCTCGCACCTCGTACCTGCCTTCCACCATCAGGTAACGATGACGTTCGGCAAGTGGAACTGGTACGCCCAATTCGTTCTCATCAGTCTCGTCCTGTTCGGGCCGGGCAGACGCTTCCTTCGCAATGGAGTTCCCGCCCTGCTGCGCGGTGCGCCCGACATGAACGCCCTCGTGGCCCTTGGCGCGGGCGCGGCCTGGCTCTTCTCGGTGGTCGCGACCTTCCTTCCCGATCTTCTGCCCGCCGGCGCCGCCAACGTCTACTACGAAGCCGCCGGCGTGATCATCACGCTGATCCTGCTCGGTCGCTATCTCGAGGCACGCGCCAAGGGTGAAACCAGCGAAGCCATCCGCAAGCTCGCCGGCCTGCAGGCCCGGACCGCGCTGCGCCTGCGTGAAGGCCTGGAAGCCGAAGTGCTTCTCTCCGACCTGAAGGCCGGCGACGTCATCCGGGTGCGTCCGGGCGAGAAGATCGCCGTCGACGGCGAAGTCATCGAAGGCTCCTCCTTCGTGGACGAAGCGATGATCTCAGGCGAACCCGCTCCCGTCGCCAAGACTGTCGGGTCTGATGTCATCGGCGGCACCATCAACAAGACCGGCAGTCTGACCTTTCGTGCCACCAAGGTCGGTTCACGCACGCTCCTGGCGCAGATCATCCGCATGGTCGAGGCCGCCCAGGGCGCAAAGCTGCCCGTCCAGGCCCTGGTCGACAGCATTACCGCCTGGTTCGTGCCGGCCGTCATCGCGGCAGCATCATTGACCTTCATCGCCTGGCTGCTACTCGGCCCCAGCCCTGCCCTGAGCTTCGCCCTCGTCAACGCCGTTGCCGTGCTCATCATCGCTTGTCCCTGCGCCATGGGCCTGGCAACGCCGACCTCGATCATGGTCGGCACGGGCCGTGCTGCGGAACTCGGCGTGCTGTTCCGTCGCGGGGATGCCCTCCAGAGCCTGCGCGATGTCGGCATCGTGGCGTTCGACAAGACGGGAACGCTCACGGCCGGCGCCCCGGCAGTGACGGATTTCGATATGGTTCCGGGGTTCGACAGGAACGAGGTGCTCACGCTCGTCGCGGCTGTCGAGGCGCGCTCGGAACATCCCGTCGCGACCGCCATCGTCAGGGCGGCGAAGGAGAGCGGCCTCCCCCTGCCCGCCGCCACCAGTTTCGAGGCAGCGCCCGGCCGCGGCGTCGCGGCCGACGTGGAAGGACGGCATGTCGTCGTAGGGTCACAACGCTGGATGACCGAACTCGGTATCGACAGCATGCCGCTTGCAGCAGACGCAGCCACCCTCGGCGCGGCAGCGCGTACGCCCCTTCTCGCCGCTATCGACGGCCGGATCGCAGCCTTGATCGGCATCGCCGATCCCATCAAGCCCACGGCCAAGGCGACCGTCAGCGCACTCAAGGCTTCCGGTCTGGCCATCGCGATGATCACCGGCGACAATCGCCGGACGGCCGAGGCAATCGCGCGGACCTTGGAAATCGATCTCGTCGAGGCGGAGATACTGCCGGACGGCAAGGCGGAAGCCGTGAAGCGTCTCTCTGCGGGCGGCCGCAAGGTGGCCTTCGTCGGAGACGGCATCAACGATGCCCCGGCCCTCGCCTGCGCGGACGCCGGCATCGCCATCGGTACCGGCACCGACATCGCCATCGAGAGTGCCGACGTCGTGCTGATGTCGGGCGATCCCCTCGGCGTCGTGAAGGCTATTGGACTGTCCAGGGCCACCATGCGCAATATCGGACAGAACCTGTTCTGGGCTTTCGCCTACAATGTGGCGCTGATCCCGGTAGCCGCCGGCATTCTCTATCCGCTCAACGGCACCTTGCTCTCGCCCATGCTGGCGGCAGGAGCCATGGCGCTTTCCAGTGTCTTCGTCGTCACCAATGCTCTTAGGTTGCGACGCTTCCGGCCTGCCGCGGCCTGAAAGGAGATCACCATGAACATCGGCGAAGCAGCCACGGCATCCGGCGTCTCGGCCAAGATGATCCGCTACTATGAATCGATCGGCCTCGTGACGAATGTCGCGCGCACGCAGGCCGGCTATCGTGTCTATAGCGAGACCGATATCCACGCCCTGCGCTTCATCCGGCGCGCCCGGGATCTCGGCTTTTCCGTGGAGCAGATGGAAACTCTGCTGGCCTTGTGGAGCGACCGCAGCCGGGCCAGTGCCGACGTGAAGCGCCTGGCCCTCGCCCATATCACCGAACTGGAGCGCAAGATGCGGGAAATCGAGGGCATGGCGAAGACGCTGCGCCATCTCGTGCATCACTGCCACGGTGACGGCCGTCCCGATTGTCCGATCCTGGAAGACCTGTCCCAGGGACTGGAGGCCGCGTCGCCCAAGCCTGCGAAAACACGCAGGGCCGGATGAAGGTGGCCTCGATTCCGCTTGGCAATTCGCCGCGTCAGGCCAAACCTGCTCCAATGCCTATTCGACCGATTCTCCGTTTCCCGGACCCTCGCCTGCGTCTTGCCGCTGAACCCGTCACCCAATTCGGGGCACCGCTGGAGGCCCTCGCCGCAGACCTTCTCGACACCATGCGCGCCGCGCCCGGTATCGGGATCACGGCCCCGCATCTGGGGATCCTCGCGCGGCTGACTGTGCTGGATCTGCCGGGGGAAGGGCAGGTCAGGCTTTACGCCAACCCGCGTGTCGTTTGGTTCTCCGATGAAACGCAGGACCATGTCGAAGGCAGCGTCTCCATGCCTGGCGTGACGGAGACCCTCACTCGCCCGGCACGGGTACGTGTCACCTACCAGGACAAGGACGGCGACGTGCAGGTCGAGGAGGCCGGCGGGCTGCTCGCCGTCTGCCTCCAGCACGAGATCGACCAGTTGGAGGGCATTTTCTGGGTCCAGCGCCTCTCCCGCCTCAAGCGGGAACGCGCGATCAGGCGCTTCGAAAAGCAGAGCGCTGCACGTTAAAGTTGCGTAACCTCTCCTTGCGTCAAAGATTTCGCCCCGAATGTCGGCTAGCCTCCCGCACGTTCGTCCTTCGGAAGACTGAAACAGGAGGAAGCGATATGGCCTATGTCGACGGTTTCGTGGTTGCGGTCCCCAGGCAGAACCTGAAAGCTTACGAGGATATGGCGCGCCTGGCCGGCAAGGTCTGGAAGGAGCACGGCGCGCTGACCTATGTCGAATGCGTCGGCGACGACGTCCCCTTCGGCGAACTCACCTCTTTCCCGCGCTCCGTCCAGGCGAAAGACGACGAGGTGGTGGTGTTCTCCTGGATCACCTATTCCTCGCGCGAGGCTCGCGACGCGATCAATGCCAAGGTGATGGCCGATCCAAGGCTCAAGGACAGCATGACCAATACGCCCTTCGACGGCAAGCGGATGATCTATGGCGGCTTCACGACCTTGATGGAAATGTAGGCGTACTCGCTTCCAGGTCTTCTCCGCGAGGCTGGGAATGCCTGGAGCCGGCAGCTTCTACGCCTCAGCCCTTCAGGGCGCCCGCGTAGATGTCTGGCTTGAAGCCCACCAGCAGCCTGCCGTCGCCCAGATCCAGCACAGGACGCTTGATCATCGAGGGTTGCGCCGCCATCAGCGCGATGGCCTTGGCCTCGTCGAGTCCTTGCTTGTCGGCGTCAGGAAGCGCCCTGAAAGTGGTGCCCGCCTTGTTGAGCAGCACCTCCCAGCCCACCCTCGCGCTCCACGCCAGCAAGTGATCGCGGTCGATGCCCTCTGCCTTGTAGTCGTGGAAGGCGTAGCCGACACCGTGGTCTCCCAGCCAGGTCCGGGCCTTCTTCATGGTGTCGCAATTCTTGATGCCGTAGATGGTGATCGTCATCGTTCAATCCTGCCGTCGGTGCGAATCCCGCACTTGCTCACCCACGCTTTTCCGTCGCGAAGAACAGCAAGGCAAGCACCGGCAGGCTGAAGCCGATCCAGGAAGCTGCATTCCAGCCGCCCTGAGCGAAGGCCCAGCCGCCCAGCGCGGAACCGATGGCGCCTCCGCAGAAGAATGTGGCCATGTAGAGCCCATTGAGACGGCTGCGGTATTCGTCGCCGAGGGCGTAGATCAGGCGCTGCCCGAGCACCAGATTGGCAGAGACGCCGAAGTCCAGGACGATGGCCGCGGTGATCAGCAGGCCGAGCGACAGGGTGGAGCCGGGCTCGGCGAGATGGGTGAGCAGGAAGGCGACCGCACCCAGCGACATGGCGATGGCGGAAGCCGGCCGGCTCCAGCCGTGGTCGGCGATGCGCCCGGCGATCGGCGCGGCCACGGCGCCCGCCGCGCCCGCCAGCGCGACCAGGGCTATGCCGGACTGGCTCATGCCGAAGGCCGGACTCGCGAGCCAGAGCGGCGATGTCGTCCAGAAAAGGCTGAAGGCGCCGAACATGCCGGCCTGGTAGAGGGCACGGCGTCGCAGGATCGGCGTGGTGCGCACCAGCATCGCCATGGAGGCGATGAGGCCGCCATAGCTTGGCCCTGGCGGAGGCTGGCGCCGGGGCAAGGCGCGCAGCAGTACGAGGCCGAGCGCCACCATCATCGCGATGGAGAGGATGAAGACCACGTGCCAGGAGGAGAAATCCGTGATCAGGCTGGACACCGGCCGCGCCAGCATGATGCCGACCATGAGCCCGCTCATCACGTTGCCGACCACCCGCCCGCGCTGCTCTGCAGGCGCGAGGTAGGCTGCGAAGGGCACGATGATCTGGATGGCGACGGAGCCGATGCCGATGAACAACGCTGAAGCGAGAAATTGTGCATCGTTGCGGGCGAGTAGCGCACCGATCAACGCCAGCACGGCGATGGACAGCACGCTGACGATGAGCTTGCGGTTCTCGATGAGATCGCCGAGCGGCACGAGGAAGAGGAGGCCCGTGCCGTAGCCGACCTGCGTCATCGTCACGATCAGCCCGGCGGCACCCGGCGACATGCCGAGGTCATGGCTGATCAGGCCGATCAGCGGCTGCGCATAATAGAGATTGGCTGCAATCATGCCGCAGGCCACCGCCATCAGCAGCGTAACCCAGCCGGGCGTATCGGGAGCGGCGGCGGCGCCGGACGAGGCAATGTCGGACATGAAAACCTTGGGGAAATGAGAGACGCGGGGCTGCGTCCCCACCTTGAAAAGTGTTGGGGGATGTTGTGTCACGGGAAGCGGCGGCTTGGCCAGTCACTTGTTCGCATGACGGTCCTGCGGCGGCCTGCCGATCCGGCTGTCTCAAACCGCTCCCTGCCCTTCCTTGTCCGGCACAAGCATGAGTGTGCGACCATCCGGTTCCCTGGATAGGCCGACGCTCATCCCAGCATGCTCGCAAAGCGAGGCAACGCTTCCCCAATGCAAAATCACACCGGCGGTTAGCGGCTGTATCCCTGGAAAGCGAAGGTGCGGACAGGAAATCCAAGGGCCGCCGGAACCCTTGTTCCAAGGGTTCCCTTCCCCCTGCCCCTCTCGCTTCGCCCCGAGAAGCTCGGCCGGGAGCGGCGGTCCTGGTGACGGATCCTGCCGCCGTAGGCTCTAGATCCTGATCCGTGCCCCCGTGTCGGGATCGAACAGGCGCAGGTCGCCCGGCGCAAGCCTCAGCTTCACCATCTCGCCAGCGCTCATCTGCGGCCGGTCGGTGGTGAAGAGCTTCAGGTCCTGTCCCCCAATCTGAAGATGAGCAACCGTGCCCAGCCCCGTCGGCTCGACGAGGTCGACCCGGGCCGGGACGCTGCCCTCCGCCGAGAGCTGCACGCGCTCGGGGCGGATGCCGACCACAACTTTCGGCGGCAGGCCGCGGCCCGGGATGGTGGCGACCTCGGTGTCGCCCACCTTCACGATCTGGCCATCTGAACCGGAGACCGGCGCGGCATCGGCATTCAGGAAGTTCATGGCGGGCGAGCCGATGAAGCCGGCCACGAACATGTTGGCCGGATCGTCATAGAGTTCCAGCGGCGCGCCCACCTGCTGGATCACGCCGCCATGCATCGCGACGATACGGTCTGCCATCGTCATCGCCTCGATCTGGTCGTGCGTGACGTAGACCGAGGTGGCGTTGAGATCGCGATGGAGCTTGCGGATCTCGAAGCGCATCTGTTCGCGCAGGCGGGCATCGAGATTGGAGAGCGGTTCGTCGAACAGGAAGGCCTTGGGGTTGCGCACGATGGCGCGGCCCATCGCGACGCGCTGGCGTTGGCCGCCGGAGAGCTGCCGTGGCTTGCGCTCCTGCAGCGCGTCGAGGCCCAGCTTGGTGCCGGCCTTGTTGACGGCGCCGGCGATGAAATCCGCCGTTTTCTTCCGCAGCTTCAGAGCGTAGCTCATGTTGTCGCGCACGCTCATATGCGGGTACAGCGCGTAGGACTGGAACACCATGGCGATGTCGCGGTCCTTGGGTGGAAGGTCGTTGACGGTGGTGCCGTCAATGAGGATCTGGCCCTGGGAGGTGTCTTCAAGGCCGGCGATCAGGCGCAGCAGCGTGGACTTGCCGCAGCCCGAGGGTCCGACCAGCACCACGAATTCGCCCGAGCGGATCGAGAGATCGATGCCCTTGAGGATAGGCACGGCGCCATAGTTCTTGCGAACGTCGCGGATGTCGATATTGGCCATCGCGTTTCCTTTCAGCCCTTCACGGCGCCGGCCGTGAGTCCCTGGACCAGATAGCGCTGGATCAGGAAGAAGAAGATACAGACGGGGATGAGCGCCAGCACGCCGGCGGCCATCATCTGCCCGAAGTCGACCGCGAATTTCGAGACGAAGTTCAGGAGGCCGACGGGGAAGGTGATGACGTTGTCCTTGGTGTTGAGCATCAGGGCGAAGAGCAGTTCGCTCCACGCCGCCGTGAACACGAAGCCGAGCGTCGCCGCGATGCCGGGCATGGTGAGCGGCAGGATGATCTGGCGCACGGCGCCGAAGCGCGTCGCGCCGTCGATCATGGCCGCCTCCTCCAGGTCCTTCGGGATGCCGTCGAAGAAGGATTGCATCAGGAAGGCGGCGAAGGGCACGTTGTAGGTCGTGTAGATGATGATCAGGCCGGTAAGGCTGTTGTTGAGCCCGAGCGGCTGGAACAGCTTGAAGATCGGGGCGATGATCATCACCAGCGGGAACATCTGCGTGACCAGCATCAGGCCTACGAGCCAGAACTTGCCGCGATAGACGAAGCGCGAGAAGCTATATCCCGCGCCCGCTGCCACGAGCGTGGTGAACAGCGCCGTGCAGGTGGAGATGATCATGCTGTTGCGGAAGTAGAGCGGGAAGTCGGTAGCCTTGATCACCGAAACGTAGTGATCGAAGCTGAAGCGCGAAGGCCAGAGCTTCACGCCCTCCGTGTAGAGCAGGTCGTTGGGCGTGACGGAGACCTTGAACACCCAGTAGAGTGGGAAGAGCGCGAAGACGAGGAAGGCCGCGATCAGGATGTAATGGAAGGTCCAGTAGATGGAGCGGCGGGTGGAGCGGCGCATCGTCATGCCCTCCTGATCAGCATCTGGCGCAGCACGATCAGGGTGGCTGCGTAGAAGAGGAGCAGGACCAGCAGCACCAGCGATATGGCGGACGCGTAGCCGAAGTCGAGGCGCATATAGGCCTGCGTGTAGATGTAGCTGGCGATGATCTGGGTCGAGTCGGCCGGACCGCCGCGTGTCATGACCACGATCAGGTCGGCGGAATTGGCAATCCAGACCGCGCGTAACAGCACGGTGATGGCGATGGTGGGCGCCAGGAACGGTACGGTGATGGACCAGAATCGCTTGATCGGGCCCGCTCCGTCGATTTCGGCAGCCTCATAAATGTCCTGGGGTATGGACTGGAGCGCGGCGAGAAGCGTGATGGCGAAAAAGGGAAAGCCCCACCAGACATTGGCGACGATCGGTCCCCAGATGGCGTGATCGGGACTGGAAAGGATATTGTCGGGCGTCGACATCAGGCCGAGGCCAGACAGCCAGTGCGGCACCGGGCCTACGATGGGATTGAACATCCAGGCCCAGTTGAGGCCCGAGAGGAAGCTCGGCACCGCCCAGGGCAGGAAGACCAGCGCCTGCACGAGGCCGCGTCCCGGGAAGGGCCGGTTCAGCAGCAGCGCCAGGATGAGGCCGAGGACGAATTGAAGGATGACCGAGATCGCCGTCCACAGGACGGTGTTCTTCAGGGCGTTCCAGAAATTGGCGTCGGCCCACATATCCTTGAAATGTTCGAGCCCGACATACCCGCCGCCGAACGGCTTCAGGAGCTGTATGTCCCTGAAGGCATAGGACATGCCGATGGCGAGCGGCACGAGCATGATCGCGGCGATCAGGATGACCGAGGGTGCGGCGTAGAGCCAGGGTTCGAGTGCCAGCCAGAGCCCGCGACTGCGTCGCCGGGTCTGGATGGTCGTATCTGCCAGTGCCATTCCGTTTCCGATCGAGAATGGGTGGATTGAGGGCATGAAGCCCAATGCAGGGGGGAGCAACGACACGTCACCCCGAACCCTCCCGTTGATGGAGAGGGTTCGGCGTCCGATCTTCGCGTGTCTTGCTCCTGAAGTTGCTTCCGCGAAGGTTACTTCTTGTTCGCGAGGTACTTCTGCTGCGCCTTGGTGAGATAGTCAGCCCACTGGCCGGCAAGCTGCTCCGGCGTGAGTTGGCCAAGCAGGGCCTGCTGCGTCGTCTTCACGGCGATCGAATCGGCGAAGAACGCGAACTCCTCCAGATAGGTCGGCATCACGAGCGGCACGACGCTGGGGTCGCTCAGTTCAGCGAACCAGCCCTTGAACTTGGGATCGGCGTAGAAGGGATCGTTCGCTGCCGCCTTGTAGATCGGAAGGGCGCCGGTCTTCTTGTTCCAGACGAGATTGCCATCCGGTCCATCGAGAGCGGCGATCAGCTTCCAGGCGAGATCCTTGTTCTCCGAATTGGCGAACATCGACCAGGAGGCATAGCCGATGGTCGGAAAGGTCTTGCCGGCCGGTCCCTTCGGCATCGGCGCGACGTCATAGTCGTCCTTGCCCATCTTGTCGGCCACGGCGATCAGGGCATCGGGATCCTGGTCGAGCATGGCGCAGGTACCGGAATAGAAGCCCGTGACGATCTCGTTGAAGCCCCAGTTCACGCTGTCCTTGGGTGCATAGCCGTTCTTGTAGATGTCGGTCAGTACGGCGACGCCCTTCACCCAGCCTGGATCGGCCATCGTGGAGGTGCCGTCCGCCTTGAAGAAGGTGCCGTCGCCAGCCATGTTGGCGCCCATCATCATCCAGCCATTGAGGCCGCCCGGACCGCCGCGGAGGCAGTAGCCGTACTTGCCGGGAATGGTGGAGATCTTCTTGGCGTCCTCGACGAACTCATCCATCGTCTTGGGCGGGCCATCGATGCCGGCCTGGGCGAACAGCTTCTTGTTGTAGAACATGGCGCGCAGGTAGAAGCCATAAGGCAGCGCATAGGCCGTGTTGTTCACGTAGCGGCCCATCTCCAGGGCCCGGTCGTTGAGCTCCTTGGTGTGCTCCCACTTGGCCAGATAGGGCTCGAGGTTCTCGAGCATGCCGTTGTTGGCATAGAGCGCCTGCCAGCGGTCGGGCATTTCAACCACATCGGGCGTATCGCCTGCCGAGACCATCGTGGCGAACTTCTCGAAGGCCTGGCCCCAGGGCAGCGAGGTGATTTCTACCTTCACGCCGGGGTTCTCGTCCTCGAACTTCTTGACGATCTGCTTGAGCGTTTCCGTCCTTTCGGGACTGGTGATGACCTCGGTCAGCTTGAGCGTGGTATCCGCCCAGGCCGGCATCGATATGGCAAGCGAGGCCGTCGCGGCCAGCAGCAGTTTTCTAAACATGGAACTCCCCTCTTTGTTTTTGCAGTTCAGTTCTAGAAACGTCAGAAACCATGGTGAAGACGCAGAAACTCTCCGTCGATCCTCTGCGGCCCAACCGTCGCAGCCGTCATTCCGTATGGCCGCAGGCCGCTGCGGAAACCATGAGCACCGACCTTGCAAGGCGGTGTGCGTGGGTTTCGGCTCTTCCATCGGAATGGCGCCCCTACCTCAGGATCTCCATCCATTGCGCTCCTATTTCCTCGCGATGGCCAACGCCTGGGTGATGTCGGCCCAAAGAGCGTCCGCTCCTTCCAGGCCGACGTGAAGGCGCACGATCCTTTCGGAGACACCGAAATCGACCGCCGAATTGGGACCGGCATTCTGTGCCTGGGCCACTAGGGCCGGCACGACCAGGCTCTCATGGCCGCCCCAGCTCACGCCAAGCTTGAACAGGCGGAGCGCATCGACGAAGGCCGGAATGTCAACGCTCTCGTCCAGTGCGAAGGAGAACAGGCCGGAAGTACCGCTCAGGCTTGCCGGAAGGGCATTGCCGAGGCCCGGATGTAGCACCGCCGTCACCTCCGGCAGCTCACCAAGACGCCGGGCCACCGTCATGGCGGCGGCTTCGTGCGCCTTCATGCGCGTGGGCAGGGTGCGCAGCCCGCGCAGCAGCAGCCACGCCTCGAAGGGCGCAAGCTTGGCACCGAGATAGGGCGAGATCGTCCGCCGGATGACGTCCGTCAATTCCCTCCGACCTGCCACGACGCCGGCCACCACGTCGGAATGCCCGCTGATATATTTGGAAGCCGAGTGCACGACGAGGTCGACGCCGTTCCGGATCGGCTGCTGGAAGACGGGTGTCGCCCAGGAGTTGTCGATGACGGTGAGGACTCCGTTCGCCTTGGCCAGTTCCGCCATCGCCTGGATGTCGTGGGCCTCCATCATCCAGCTGTTAGGGCTCTCCATGTAGAAAAGCTTAGCGCCCGGCAATGCCCTGGCAACCGCGTCGAGGTCACGGCCATCGACATAGACGGTCTCGACCTTCCAGCGCTTCAGTAGCGTCTCGAACAGGCGATAGGCGTCAGGATAGACATGGCGCACGCAGACGATGCGGTCCCCAGGCTCGACGAAGGCCAACACGGTCGACGAGATGGCTCCCATGCCGCTCGCGAAGCCTATGGCGTCCTCGGTGTATTCGAGTTCGGCGATCTTCTGCTCGAACAGGCGCGTCGTTGGGTTGGTGGTGCGGGAATAGACAGGGCGCGCGCGCTCCCCACGATACGTGGCTGCCATTTCCGCGAAGCTGGGAAAGGTGAAGAGAGAACTTTGCACGATCGGCGGCACCACAGCCTCGAAGGCATGCTCGTCATCATGCGCGACGAGTAGGCTGGCGCGTTCAAAATCGGCAATGGATTCAGTCATTTGGACATGTCCTTGATATCTTCTTCGACGATCTCGAGAATGGAGAGCGTCTTTTGCCGAGCCGTGTCCGGATCGTGGCTGGCAATGGCATTGAAAAGTTCGCGATGGAACGGAAACGAGCGGCGCGCAAAATCAGGCCTGTCGAATGGCTCGTCGAAGAAACTCTCGAACGCCTCGCGTATCTGTTCGAGAAGCTGCCCGAACAGGGGATTGTGGGTTGCGTCATAGATCGCGAGATGGAAGGCGAGGTCTTCCCGCCCCGAGGTGCCTTTCTCCAGATGTACCGCTTCCATCGCGTTGAGCTTGGCCTCGATGACCACGATGTCGTCCGGCGTGGCCCGAAGCGCGGCGAGAGCGCTTGCCTCCCCTTCCAGCCCCCGACGCACGTCGAGAGTCTGCAGGAGGCGATCGCGCAGCAACGTGGCGTCGATCACCAGCGGCACATGTATGGTATCGGCCGACATGCCGCGCAGGAGGTAGGTGCCGCTGCCCTTGCGCGACTCCACCACGCCGAGCGCCTGCAGCTTGCGGATGACTTCGCGCACAGTGGACCGCCCCACCGCAAGCGACTGCATCAGCTGGCGCTCCGTCGGCAGGCGATCGCCCGGCTGGAGGCCCGAACTGGCGATGAACCCGCCTATGGCACGCATCACGTCATCCGCCCGATCGGCGGACGGCAGCGGAGCGAGGCCCTGGAGGGTCGTTGTGCGCACGAGCGAATTCCGAGAATGAAGGGTGGTCAGAATTGGTCTGACATCTGACTATTTTTCGTCTAAGCAAAAGAGTCAAGAGGCCAGAGGAATTTTGCCCACTGGCCGAAGAAGAGAGCGGGAGGCCTTCTCCTTTGGGGCCAGCTGCCTTGACACCACGTGGCACGCCCCCCTGCCGCAGCGGTGTCAGCGCCGGCACTGCCAATGCCTACGCTACCCCAACCGCCAGATGTCTATTGGTCGATGCAAGGGAGTAGCAGTTGGTCCCGCAGATCGGGCAGGATGAGGCAGTGGGCAACACACCGCCGGGTGGCCTCTATGTCCTGATGAGGCATGAAGACCGGCTCGACAGGCGGTTCGACAGGGCCTGGATATTCTACGAGCAGGATTGAATCTCATTCTGCTCGCAAATCGAATTCATATCGCCACACGTCAAGCTCGAAAATGCCCTCCGTAGTCTCCAGTTTGTGCCGTACGACGCCGTCGCGGCGCCAACCGTTGGTCTCATAAAAGCGGGCTGCGCGTTCATTGCCGATGCCACACGCCAGCCAGGCACGCATATGTCCCTTGCGTCGAATGCGGTGGAGCGCATCGGTAACCAGGCGTGCAGCCAAGCCGGTGCCGCGCGCCGGACGACCGACATAGAGCTGGTCAAGTTCATCGTCATTCACGATCGCAAAGCCCATCGGTCTCCCACCTGCCCCAGCCGTGCGCAATTCAGGAAGAACGTGGGGCAGGCGCTGCCTAAAGCTCTCGAACGTACGAAGCCGGACGACTTGATCGGGTATGATCCCGGCATGCGCGTCGTGCCAGCCCTCGAACCATATCCAGGCAAGCATCTCGATCTCATCTGGTGATCCTTCTCTGATGGGCCAATCGTCTCCCTGTCCCACGTCAGATTTCCTTCTCGAGGGATGCGCCAAACACAATCTACATCATCTTTCCCAATGCTCGCATTACACACCAACTCCTCGACGCGTGTCCCTGGCGCAGAGCAAAGACAAGGCTCGTCTTGAAGGCGCTGCGTTTGCCGTGCGCTTCGCTTCCGCCATTGCTTTCTCGGCCCGTTTGGCGCAAAGACACGCGCTTCATGAATGGAACGGGAGCCCGCGATGGCGGTGATCGAAGCAGCGCAAGAGACGGCTGACGGCAAGACCGCGCCGACGGTGTCCTATGTGTCGCTCGGCTGCCCGAAGGCCCTTGTGGATTCCGAGCGCATCCTCACGCAGTTGCGCGCCGAGGGCTACGGCATCACGCGCAATCACAAGGGCGCCGATCTCGTCATCGTCAATACCTGCGGCTTCCTCGATTCAGCCAAGGCGGAATCGCTCGGCGCCATCGGCGATGCCATGGCCGAGAACGGCAAGGTCATCGTCACCGGCTGCATGGGCGCCGAACCCGATCCCATCCTGGAGAAGTTCCCGAACGTCTTCGCCGTCACCGGTCCGCAGCAATATGAGACGGTGGTCGAGGCCGTGCACAAGGCCGCGCCGCCGGCCCATGATCCCTTCACGGATCTCGTACCTCCCCAAGGCCTCAAGCTCACGCCGCGCCACTACGCCTATCTGAAGATCTCGGAGGGTTGCAACAATCGCTGCACCTTCTGCATCATTCCCAAGCTGCGCGGCGATCTCGTCTCCCGCCCGGCCGCCGACGTGATGCGCGAGGCCGAGAAGCTGGTGAAGGCGGGGGTCAAGGAACTGCTCGTCATCAGTCAGGACACTTCGGCCTACGGTGTCGATTTGCGCTATGCCGAGAGCCCCTGGCAGGGCGAGCCCCTCAAGGCGAGGTTCTACGATCTTTCGAAGGCTCTAGGCGAACTCGGCGTTTGGGTGCGCATGCACTATGTGTATCCCTACCCGCATGTCGACGATGTCATCCCGCTGATGGCCGAGCGCAAGATCCTGCCTTACCTCGACATCCCCTTCCAACACGCCTCTCCCACCGTGCTGAAGGCGATGCGGAGGCCCGGCAACCAGGAGAAGGTGCTCGAACGTATTCGCAAATGGCGCGAGATCTGCCCTGACATCACCCTGCGCTCCACCTTCATCGTCGGCTTTCCCGGTGAGACGGACGAGGATTTCGAGCTTCTCCTCGACTGGCTGCAGGAGGCCCAGCTCGACCGGGTCGGCTGCTTTGAATATGAGCCTGTGGCCGACGCCACGGCCAACGATCTGGGTCTTCCGCCCGTGCCCGACGATGTCAAGAAGCAGCGCCATCGCCGCTTCATGGAAGCGCAGCAGCTGATCTCGGTGCGCAAGCTGAAAAGCAAGGTCGGCAAGCGCCTGCCCGTCATCATCGACGCCATCGGCCCGACAGTCGCCAAGGGCCGCTCCATGGCGGATGCCCCGGAAATCGATGGAAACGTCTACGTCGCCAGCCGCCGCCCGCTGCGTGTGGGCGACATCGTGACGGTCAAGATCGAGCGCTCGGACGCCTACGACCTGCACGGCATGGCCGTGTGACGGCGAGAGGCCCTCACCGCGCCCGGCGAGAAGGCCGGCCGTCGGGGCAGCTTTGAGGTTTCCTGACCTGTCGTTCAGGAACTACCGGGCGCTCCGCGCGTTCTTCGGAACTGCCATGATGCCAAGCGGTCATACCTTATGTCATTCCGCTCCCGCTCAGGCTGTACCCTGAGGCGGGAGCGCGACCCGGCGGGCATCTCGTCAACCGAGGAGCAATGATCATGGGCATGGATCTGATGCCGAAGGAAGTCTACGAAGCGTTGCGCGATCTCGACATGGAAGGACAGGACGCGGACATTTCTCCCGCGATGATCCAGATCCTGCGGGATCAGGGTTATGTGGAGATCGTCGAGGGCGTTCCAACCGTCACCGAAGCGGGCCTGGTTGCTCTGCGGGCGCACGAAAAACACTCTCCCGCCTTCTTCATAAAGCCCCCTTCGGACTGAGGGCTGCCGGATCAGTGTCGCGCCCCACTCAGTACCGCACCGATACTGGCTGAGATCACCAGGGCGATGCCCAGCATTTGCTGAAGGCTCAGCGGTTCGCCAAGTATCAGAAAGCCGGCAAGCGCACCGATCCCCGGTTCTGCGCTCATCAGGATGCCGAAAGTCGCCGATGACAGGCGCCGAAGCGCCGCCATCTCCAGCGCATAGGGCAGCAGCGGCGTCAGGATAGCCAGTCCCGAGGTATGGAGGACGAACTCCCCCGGCAGGCGGAAACCCATCTCGTAGAGTCCGAAGGGCGTGGCGACCAGAGCCGCGGAGACGAAGGAAATGGCGAGGCCCTCCAGTCCGTTGAAGGCCGAGCCGATATGCTTCATCAGCAGGATGTAGGTCCCCCAGCCGAGGCCGGCCAGGATAGCAAAGGCGAGACCGAGCGGATCCACGCTCCAGCCGGTCCTGTCGACCACCAGGCACAGCACCCCCGCCACCGCGATGAACAGCCAGGCCATGCGCCAGCTTCGGGCGAATCCAAGCGTGGCGACGCCCAGCGGCCCGAGGAACTCGATGGCGACGACGAGTCCCAGGGGCACGCGCGTGATCGCCTCGAAGAAAAAGAGAGTCATGCCGGCGATCACCGCGCCGAGCGCGAGTGCCGAAAGGATCTGCCAGCGCCCGTAGCGACGGATATCGGGCCTCACGATCGCCACCAGCAGGATGGCGGCCCAGGCGAGCCGGCCCCATGTAGTGGCCAAAGTGCCGAAGGAGTCCATCGTCGGCTTGGCCAGCGCCGCGCCAAACTGCACCGAGGTCATCGAACCGATTGCCATAAGCGCTGCGAGACCCGACTGAGAGCGGGACGCCGACACTCCCACGGCCATGCTTCTGCTTTCTTGCTGCAACGCAGTTTCCACCCTGCCTCGTTCTAGCAGAGCCCGGGCTCAGCGCGCGAGGGCAGAAGGATCAAAGTTTTCGATGAATCTGATCAACGCGGCAATGGCCTGTCCCATGTCGCGGACCGCGGCGAATTCCGCGGGGTTGTGGCTGATGCCTCCCCTGCAGCGCACGAAGAGCATGCCGATCGGACACAGCATCCCCACGGCCTGGCCATCATGGCCGGCGCCGGACGGCAGACGGATGGCCTTGCCCTCACCACCGATCGCACGGGCGAAGCCCGCCTGCAGAGCGGGATCGCAGGGTCGCGCCTCCGCCTCGTGGGTACGCTCGATCCAGGCCGTGACCTTGCGCCGGCGGGCAATTGCGAGAATCTCCTCGCGTAGCCAGTTCATGGCGTCGATGCGCCTGGCATCGGTCTGCGAGCGCAGGTCCACCGTGAAGACCACGCGCGCGGGAATGACATTGGAGGCGCCTGGCGACAGGCTCATCTTGCCGATGGTGGCGACCATGAAATCGTCGGCGTTTCTCCGGGCAAGATCCTCGACAGCAAGCGTGATCTCGGCGGCGGCGGCCAGGGCGTCATGCCTGAGGTTCATCGGCACGGTGCCCGCGTGGCCGGCCTCGCCCACCACCGTCACGGAATGACGGGACTGGCTGGCAATGGCGGTGACGACGCCCAATGCCTGTCCCGCCTGCTCCAGCACCGGACCCTGTTCGATATGAAGTTCGACATAGGCCGCAGCCTCACCGGCCTCGTAGGCGGCGGCAGGAATCTGCGACGGATCCTTTCCGTAGAGCCGCAACGCGTCCTCGAGCCTGACGCCGTCGACCGATTCGACCTCCAGGGTCGAGGGATCGAACCGCCCGGCCACCGCCTGGGAGCACAGCAGCGTCGCGGGGAAGCGTGAGCCCTCCTCGTCTCCGAAGGCGAGCACGTCGATGCCGAAAGGCAGCCTTCCGTGCTTCTTGACCACCTCCCGCACGGCCAGGATACCCGCGATTACCCCAAGGGTGCCATCATAGGCACCCGCATCGATCACGGTATCGATATGGGACCCGATGAGGAGGCGCTGCACAGCATTGCGTCCGTCCGCCTTCGGGGCCAGGCGCCCGCGCACGGTCCCCAGCGCGTCTTCGCTGACTTCGAGGCCTGCCTCCTCCATCCATCGGCGGACGAGGTCGGCGGCGAGGCGGTGTTCGGGCGTGAGATAGAGGCGTGTAAGATGGCCCTCCTCCGCACTGATCAGCGCGAGGGCCCTAATCATGCTTTCGGCCTCGCGGCCCAGAGCCATCGCGCGTTCAACCATCCACCCGCTCCTCTAGACGGAAGCGGATGATGCGCATCACCTGGGCCAATGCCGTCAAGAACTCCTCCTCGCGCCCGCCGCCGATCCGGGCGGAAAAGGCTTCGAGAATCTGGAACTTCGTAGCGCCCTTCACTGCGAGAATGAAGGGAATTCCGAAGCGCTCGCGATAGCGTGCGTTGAGGTCGGTGAAACGCTCCAATTCCTCGGAGGTAAGGGTGCCGAGCCCGGCGCCGGCTTGCTCCTTGCGCGAGTCCGGCGCCAGGGCTGCCTTCCCCGCCAGGTCTGGATGGGCGCGGACCAGGGCTTCCTGATCACGACGGGGTGCCCTGGCAAGCGCTGCCTGAAAGGCGTCGACCATCGCCTCGCGCGTGGCAAAGGGCCGGGCGATAGCAGCCACCTCGGCCACCCAGGGCGTGTGCTCGGCGATATCGCCAAAGGCATCGACGAAAGCAGTGGGGCTGAGGGCGTTGACGTCAGCGAGGTTCATGGGCGGTTCGGCCGGGATGGAGGGATCGCCCTGCATAGGGGAAGGAGGAGGGAGCCGCAAGACAGGCTCGCGGCGGCCCTTGGCCGACGTCTTGCCCTCCCCCACAAGGGGGAGGGATGACTTTTACGCCGAGGCTAGCTGAGACGCTTCAGTCCCGCCCCGACGCCAGCCTCAGCTTCTCTTCAGTTCGGGAACTTGTCGTCGATACCCTTGACATACCAGTTCATGCCGAGGATCTGGCCAGCGTCGAGATGGTCGCCGCCCTTGCACTCAACCGTCTCGCCAGCCTGATTCACCACCGGGCAGGAGAAGGGATTGATCTTGTGCGACTTGAGACCGGCCTCGGTCTCCTCGGCGAGCTTCTTCACGTCGTCAGGCATATTGGTGAAGGGCGCCATCTGCACCATGCCGAGGTCCAGCCCTTCCCAGGTGTCGGACGACTTCCAGGTACCGTCCATCACGGCCTTGGTGCGCTCGATGTAGTAGTCGCCCCAATTGTTGACGATGGCAGTGAGCTGGGCCTTGGGCCCGAACTTGATCATGTCCGAGTCCTGGCCAAAGGCATAGATGCCCTTCTCGGCAGCGGCCTGCATGGCGGCGGGGCTGTCGGTATGCTGCGCCAGGATGTCGGCGCCCTGGGCGATAAGCGCCTTGGCGGCATCGGCTTCCTTGCCGGGATCATACCAGGTCGAAACCCAGACGATCTTGATCTTGAGGTCCGGACGGACGGACTGGGCGCCTCGCATGAAGGAGTTGATGCCCGAGATCACTTCCGGAATCGGAAACGGCGCGACATAGCCGACGATACCGGTCTTCGACATCTTGGCCGCGATCACGCCCTCGATATAGCGCCCCTCGTAGAAGCGTCCGGCATAGGTCGAGACGTTGTCCGCCCGCTTGAAGCCGGTGGCATGCTCGAAATCCACATCGGGGAAATTCTTGGCGGCCTTGAGCGTAGGGTCCATGTATCCGAAGGAGGTAGTGAAGATCAGCTTGTTGCCGGCATCCGCCAGGTTCTCGATGGCGCGCTGGGCGTCCGGGCCTTCGGGCACGTTCTCGACATAGGTGGTCTCGACCTTGTCGCCGAGCGCCTTGACGAGAGCCTGCCGGCCCACTTCGTGCTGGTAGGTCCAGCCGAAATCGCCGACGGGACCGAGATAGATGAAGCCTACCTTGAGCTTGTCTTCCGCCTGGGCGGGGCCGAGGGCGACGCCCGCCACCAGGCCGACGGCGGTCATGGCCGCCAGAATCATCTTCTTCATTGGAGTTCCCCGTGCTGTCGGGCCGTACGAACCAAATTGCCGGGCCACGACCCACACCCGGCAGGGATATTCTTGTCCTCAGCGGTCCGGCACGAAGGCCGTACCGAGCGAGGCGGGTGCTCCGCCCGCCCTACCCTTGCCGGCCGAGATCATCACCAGCACGACCACCGTGGCAAGATAGGGAAGCGCCGTCCAGAACTGCGGAGGCCAAACGAGCCAGTGCGGCAGAGAGCCGCTGAGGGCCTGCATGTGCAGGTTGCCGATCCAGATCGCGCCAAAGAAATAGGCGCCGACGAGTAGGCGCCAGGGTCGCCAGGAGGCGAACACCACCAGGGCCAGGGCGATCCAGCCGCGCCCCGCCGTCATGCCGGTGCCCCAGAACGGAGTGTCGGCGAGGGAGAGATAGGCCCCTGCCAGGCCCGCGCAGCCGCCGCCGAACAGCACGGCCCCGAACCGGATCAACCGGACCGGGTAGCCGAGAGCATGGGCGGAGGCATGATTCTCGCCCACCGCGCGGAGGACGAGCCCGCCGCGGCTGCGATAGAGAAACCACCACACGCCGGCCACCAGGGCGATGGAGAGATAGACCAGGGCATCCTGCCCGAAGAAGATCGGACCGATCACCCGGATGTCAGTCAGGCCGGGAATGTAGAGCGAGGGCACCTTGGGCCGGTTGAGCCCGACGAATCCGGTACCGATCAGATCCGACAGGCCGAGCCCCAGGATGGTCAGGGCGAGGCCGGAGGCGACCTGGTTGGCGGCAAGGCCCAGCGTCATCAGGGCGAAGAGCGAGGAAAAGGCCATGCCGGCCAGGATCGCGGCCAGAAAGCCCAGGATCGCGCTGTCGGTCATGTAGGCGGTGGCAAAGCCGCAGATGGTGCCCATGATCATCATGCCTTCGACGCCGAGGTTGAGAACGCCGGAGCGTTCCACCACGAGCTCGCCGATCGCGGCCAGCACGAAGGGTGTCGAAGAGGTGATGATGGTGAGGATGATGGCTTCGGTGAGATTCATTCAGGCCACCTTCGCCTCGGTCCGCGTGATGCGCAGGCGGTAAAGGATGAGGGTATCGCACGCCAGCACGAAGAACAGCAGCAGGCCTTGTATCACGGAGGTGATGCCGATCGGCACCTTCAGGGCGATCTGCGCAGCCTCGCCACCCAGATAGGAAAGCGCCAGCAGAAGGCCGGCCAGCAGGATGCCGACCGGATTGAGCCGCCCGAGGAAAGCGACGATGATCGCCGTGAAACCGTAGCCGCTGGCGAACGGGATCTGCAGCATTCCCATCGTGCCGTCAGCGACGCTGATGCCGGCAAGCCCGGCCAGCCCCCCGGACAGCGCGAAGACGAAGAGCGTCATGCGGGCGGGGGAAAAGCCGGCGAACAGGCCGGCACGCGGCGCCTGGCCGAGCACCCGGATCTCGAAGCCCTTGAGGCTTCGCCAGAGCAGGACGGCGGCGGCGGCTACGATTAGCAGCGCGAAGACCGTGTCGAGGTGGACCGGGCTGCGGCGGAACAGGGCCGGGAGCGTGTTGTCGAAATTGGCAGTGAGCGGGAAATTCAGGCCTGCCGGATCGCGCCAGGGCCCGCGCACCAGGTAGTCGAAGATCTTGTCCGCGATGTAGACGAGCATCAGGCTGGTCAGGATCTCGTTGGTGTTGAAGCGCGTCTTGAGGAAAGCCGGGATCAGCCCCCAGATCGCACCGCCGGCAATGCCGCCGAGGAGGATGAGCGGAACGGCGTAGAACGGCGTCTGGCCCTGGAAAGCTAGCGCGATACCGCCGCCGACAGCAGCGCCCATGATGTACTGCCCCTCGGCACCGATGTTCCAGTTGTTCGAGATGTAGCAGAGGGACAGGCCGACTCCCATGATCACCAGCGGCGTCGCACGCACCACCAGTTCCTGCACCGTGCGCCAGCCCGTGAGCGGCTTGATGAAATAGACGTAGAGGGATTCGCCCGGTGCCTTTCCATAAAGCGAGAAGATGATCGCGGCTGAGATCACGGTCAGGCCGATGGCGATCAGGGGCGAAAGCAGCGCCATCAGCTGGGAGCGTTCGGCCCGCTTTTCAAGTTCAATGCGCATGGGTCGAACCTCCCATCAGGAGGCCGATCTTCTCCAGGCTCATGGCTGCGACCGGCTCGGGCGGCGACAACCGGCCATCATGGATCACGGCGATGCGGTCGGCGACCTCGAAGATCTCGTCCAGATCCTGGCTGATCACGATCACGGCGGCACCACGGCGAGAAAGATCGATCAGGGCCTGGCGGATAAGGGCGGCTGCGCCCGCGTCGACACCCCATGTGGGTTGGTTGACCACCAGCACCTTCGGCTCGCGCAGCATCTCGCGCCCCACGACGAACTTCTGAAGGTTGCCGCCGGACAGCGAGCCGGCCTCTGGGTCTGGCTTGCCCTTGCGCACGTCGAACATCTTGGAGACCTCGCCGGCCTCGCGCGAGGCCTTGCCCATGTCGACCATCCCGAGCGAAACCAGACCATGGGTCGCGTGGCCCGTGAGCAGCGCGTTCTGTGACAGCGACATGCGCGGAGCCGCCGCATGGCCGAGGCGCTCCTCGGGCACGAAGGCTGCTCCCAGCCGCCTTCTCGCGGTGATGTCGAGGGCACCGGACGGCTTGCCGTCGATCTTCACCGCCTCATTGCTGGTCGCGATGCGCTCGCCCGATATCGCCGCGAAGAGTTCGCCCTGGCCATTGCCGGCGACACCCGCGATGGCGATGATCTCGCCACCGCGCGCCTGGAGGGAGACGCCCCGCAAAGGCGTGCCGTGCATATCCTCCGGTGCCATGCTGAGGCTGTCGAGCTCGAGCCGCACGGGCCCCTTCTCGTTCCCGAGCCGTCCATGCTCGATCTTGGCGATGTCCGCACCAACCATCATCCTGGCGAGGCTGGCAGCCGTCTCCCGGCGCGGATCGCAGGTCGCCACGAGCTTGCCGTGCCGCAGCACCGTCGCGGTCTGGCAAAGCCGCTTCACCTCTTCCAGGCGATGGGAGATATAGAGTACCGCCCTGCCCTCGCCCGTGATGCGCTCCAGCGTGAGAAAGAGCTGGTCAGCCTCCTGCGGCGTGAGCACGGCGGTTGGTTCGTCCAGGATGAGAAGCTTGGGATTCTGCATGAGGCATCGCACGATCTCGATGCGCTGGCGCTCTCCCACCGAGAGCGTATGCACCGGGCGGCGCGGCTGCAGCGGCAGGCCGTAGGCAGCGGAAACGGCGGCGATCTTCTCCTCGATCTCGCGCAGCCGCGTACCTGGCGGCTGGGCAAGCGCGACGTTCTCGGCAACGGTCAGATTGTCGAACAGCGAGAAGTGCTGGAACACCATGCCGACGCCGATGGCACGCGCCGCCGCCGGACGGGGCAGCTGGATGGGCTGGCCTTCCCAATAGAGCTGGCCCTCGTTGGGTTGCAGCAGGCCATAGAGGATTTTCACGAAGGTCGACTTGCCGGCTCCGTTCTCACCGAGAAGGGCATGGATTTCATGCGGCATGATCTTGAGATCGATGCCGTCATTGGCCCGGAGCGAGCCGAAGATCTTGACGATTCCGCGCGCTTCCATCAGCGGCGTTTGAGTATCTGCCATTGCTGCCACATTCATGGACATGCCCATTTCATAGGCGGTAAGTTGTGGCTTGCGAAGGGCTCAGACATTACGGTACGGCTTTTCCCCAACTGAGCGGCGAAGCTCCGGCGTGTTTCTAGGCAGGCGCGGCGCTGCGGCCACTGACTGGGTTCCGACCAGCAAGATCTGGGCCACCACCGAGGCGGCTATGACCGCAGGCTCCTTGCCCTCAATGCCCGGTATTCCGATGGGGCAGACCATTGCCTCGATCGCCGCCTCGGCCATCCCCGCCTGGCGCAGTTGCGAGACGAAACGCGCTCGCTTCGTCTGCGAGCCGATGACCCCGATATAGGCAAAACGCTGCATGGCGAGCGCCGCCGACACAATGGCGAGATCGAGGGCGTGGCTGTGCGTCATAACGAGAACGCGGGCAGCGTCCGGTGCATCGGCAAGAATGTGTCCGGGCTCCGTTTCGGCACTGAGCACGACCCGCTGCGGCACATGAGCCGGAAATGCATCGGGCCGGGGGTCGCACCACACGAGGTCGAGCGGCAGCGGGGCAAGGGCCATGACCAGGGCGCGCCCGACATGCCCCGCCCCGAACAAGTAGACGGGCGGATTTTGCGGACCGATGCTTTCAAGGAGTCGCCCATCGGGCAGCAACAGTTCCGGCTCACCCGCCGGAAGTTGCGCCGCCTCCGCCAAATCAGCCCACCGCCTGGCATAGCCACCCTGGAGCTTGGGCGCGCCGATGATCAGGCCAATGCCCGCCGGCTTCAACTCGCACAGCCTCGCGAGCCAGGGCAGATCCTCCCGCTCGAGCCGTTCCAGCATCAGCTTCACGCGCCCGCCGCAGCACTGTCCCAGATCCGGTCCGAGGGCCTTGTCGAACATACGCATGCCGGCGCCGCCTGCGCCCGACAGGAGCGCTTGCGCCTCCGCCAGAACCTGCCACTCCAGCGTGCCGCCGCCTATGGTGCCGGAAAAGGCGCCGTCCGCCCGCACCGCCATGCGCGTTCCCGGCTCACGCGGGCTCGATCCCCACACGGCCATGATCGTGACCAGTACGGCGCGTCCGTCCCGCTCGATCATGGCTTTCAGGGAGTCGAAGATGGTCATTCCTGGGTTCACGGACAGCTCGGCCCGCTTTTCCTTTGCACACGATCTCAGATATCACTTCAACTTGGCTTCATAGCTACCTTTATCGCCTTCAGAATTTCTTCCGGCGTAGCGGGCGAATCCAGCAACACCGGCGCACCGGGCGCCAGGCAGTGGATGGCATCGGCAATGGCGGAAAACACTGAGATGGGCAGCATGAGCGGTGGTTCGCCGACGGCCTTGGAACGCCCGACAACATCCTCGCGATTTTGGTTCTCGTAGAGCGCCACGCGAAAATCGGCAGGAATGTCACCGGCCGTGGGGATCTTGTAGGTCGAGGGGGCATGCGTGCGCAGGCGTCCCTGCCGGTCGAACACGAGTTCCTCGGTCGTCAACCAGCCCATGCCCTGAACGAAGCCGCCCTCGATCTGCCCGATGTCGATGGCCGGATTGATGGAACGTCCGACGTCGTGGAGTATGTCGACGCGATCGACCTTGGTCTCGCCGGTCAGCGTATCGATGGTGACTTCCGAGCAGGAAGCCCCATAGGCGAAATACAGGAAAGGCCTGCCCCGCCCTGCCGGCCGGTCCCAATGGATTTTCGGCGTGCGGTAGTAGCCGGTCGACGAGAGGGAGATGCGTGCCAGCACGCATTTCTTGGCCAGTTCGTTGAAGCCGATGCTCTTGTCGCCCGCCAGCACGCGTCCGCCGCGAAACTCGATCGACTCGGCAGCGACACCGAATTCGGTTGCGGCAAAGGCGGCCATGCGGTCACGGATCGTCCGCGCGGCGATTCTGGCGGCCATGCCGTTGAGGTCCGTCCCCGAGGAAGCTGCCGTCGGCGAGGTGTTTGGGACCTTGGCGGTCGAGGTCGCCATGATTCTCACCCGGTCGACGGCGATGCCGAAGACGTCCGCCGTCACCTGCGCCACCTTCTGGTAGAGCCCCTGCCCCATCTCGGTGCCGCCATGATTGAGGTGCACCGACCCGTCGGAATAGACATGCACAAGCGCGCCGGCCTGGTTCAGATGGATGAGAGTGAAGGAAATGCCGAACTTCACCGGCGTAAGCGCGATGCCCTTCTTGAGAATGGCGCTGGTCTCGTTGAAAGCCGTGATCGCCTTGCGCCGTGCGCGGTAGCCGGAACTCTTTTCCAGGGCCTCGACGAGATCAAGCACGACATTGTCTTCAACCGTCTGGCCGAAAGGCGTGACATCCCGGCCAGGGGCGTAGAAATTCGCCTTGCGCACATCGAGCGGATCACGCCCGAGCCGCCAGGCGATTGCATCGATGACGCGTTCGATGCCCATCATGCCCTGTGGTCCGCCGAATCCGCGGAACGCCGTATTGGACACGGTGTTCGTTTTCATCCGCCGCGTGGCGACACGGCAGTCGCCGAGGAAGTACGCGTTGTCGGCGTGGAACATCGTACGGTCGCAGATGCCGAGCGACAGATCCGCCGAATAGCCGCAACGTGCCGCATAGGTGACGTCATAGCCGCCGATCACCCCGTCCTCGTCGAAGCCGACATCGTAGTTGACCAGGAAGTCATGGCGCTTTCCGGTCATCGCCATGTCGTCGTCGCGGTCGAGCCTGAGCTTGCAGGGCTTGCCGGTGGCATGAGCGGCCAGCGCCGCGAGCGCCGCCCACTGGCTGGCCTGGCTCTCCTTTCCGCCGAAGCCGCCTCCCATGCGACGCACGGCACATTCGACGGCGGCATCAGGGATGCCCAGCACGCGCGCGACGACATGCTGCACCTCGCTGGGGTGCTGGGTCGAGGAAAGGACATGCATGTCGCCGGCCTCGCCCGGCGTTGCCAGCGCAATCTGCCCCTCGAGATAGAAATGCTCCTGCCCACCTACCCGGATCGAGCCCTGCAGGCGATGTTCCGCCTTGTCGAGGGCGCCATCCGGATCGCCCTGCCCGAAGGCATAGTCGGGCATCACCTCGCCGCCATGGTCGAGCGCTTCGTCGACGGTCACGACGGGAACCGTCTCTTCATAGCCGATCTTTGCGAGCCTGCCCGCCCGGCGTGCCTCGTCGCGGCTGCGCGCGACCACGGCGAACACCACCTGCGCATGGAACTCCACCTGCCCGTCGGCAAAGCAGGGATCGACATCGAAATCCACCGGAGAAACATCGTTCCGGCCTGGTACGTCGACAGCCGTCAGTACGGCGATCACACCGGGCGCCGCTCGTACGGCATCGAGATCAATGGAAACGATCTTGCCGGACGCGATCGCCGCGCCGACCGGCACCACATGCAATGTGCCCGCCGGCTCCAGCACGTCGTCGATATAGAGGGCGGCGCCCGCAACGTGGCGGACGGCCGAGTCATGCGGCAATGCCTGCGAGACCGCGGGGGCATCGATCATGGGGGTCGCGGGCTTATGCAGCATCTGCGCGCTCCCTGCGGCCGATGAGCCGCGTTTGCGAGGTTTCGGCGCCGGCGACTTCCACCAGTGCCTTCATCAACAGCGCGCGGGCCACTTCGTTCCGGTATTCGGCGGAAGCCCGCATGTCCGAAATCGGCTTGTAGTCGAGCGCCAGCGCGTCGAGCGCTCTCCCCCAGTGGGAACTGTCGTCGAGTTCCATGCCGGTGAGGGCCTGTTCAGTATGAGGACCGCGCCTGGGCGTGGCGGCCATGCCGCCGAAGGCGACGCGGGCGGCAGTGATGCGTCCCTCGGCCACGGTCAAGCTGAACGCGCCCATCACGGCGCTGATGTCTTCGTCGAACCTCTTCGAAACCTTATAGCAGCGGAAGCTCTCGCCTTCCCCGGGACGGACCACCGCCAGGCCAACGACGAATTCGCCTGGCAACCGGTCCTGCTTGCCGTAGTCGAGGAAGAAGTCCTCGAGCGCCATGGCCCGCCCTTCCTCGCCCCGCCGCAGATAGACCCTGGCGCCTAGCGCAATCAGGGCCGGGGCGAGATCACCGATGGGCGAACCATTGGCAATGTTGCCGCCGACCGTCCCAGAGGCACGCACCTGGGTTGAGCCGAAGCGACGCATCAACTCGCCGAGATCGGGATCGATGGCGGCGAGTACGGGCAGTGCACGGGCATGGGTGACGGTGGCTCCCATCGACACGCCGTCCTCCGCCAGGGACAGCCGGTCGAGCTTCGCCACCCGGCCCAGCCAGATGACCTTCTTCAGATCCCGCAATTGTTTCGTGATCCACAAGCCGACATCCGTGGCTCCGGCCACGAGGATGGCGTCCGGGTGTTCGAGATAGAGGCAGGCGAGCGAATCGATGGAGGCAGGAGCGGCGAAGAAGCGCCGCTCATCTCCCACGAACACGTCCATCTCGTCCTGCAGGTTCATCAGGGCCAATCGTTTGCCCGCGCGTGCGCGCGCGTACCCGTCCGAGGCCGGCGTGGCGCAGACGGAATGTGCCGCTTCGATGATCGGCCGATAACCGGTGCATCGGCACAGATTGCCCGAAAGCTGATCGGTGATCGCCTGCCGGGTCACCGGCCGTGCGCCGTCCTGATACAGCGCGAACAGCGACATCACGATGCCGGGCGTGCAGAAGCCGCATTGTGAACCGTGATGATCCACCATGGCCTGCTGTACCGGATGCAGTGTCTCGCCCTCGGCAAGATCCTCTACCGTGACGACCTCGCAGCCATCGACCATGCCGGTGAGAGTGATGCAGGCATTGACGGGCTCATAATGGAGCTCGCCGTCGCGGATGCGTCCAAGCACCACCGTGCAGGCGCCGCAATCGCCCTCATTGCAGCCTTCCTTGGTGCCGACGGCCTGCTTGGCCAGACGCAGATGATCGAGCAAAGTCTGCTTCGGATCGAGATCCTCGATGACCTCGACGGCACCGTTGCGCAGGTAACGGACGGAATTGCGCATTCACTTGCCCCGGCAGAGCAACGCGGCCAAACGCACCGCGAACCAGCTGCCATGATACCGCTTTGCAAGAGGCAAGCCAAAGCGATTCGAGGGAGGGCCTTCGCCTCGCCCGCCGTGCTGCCCCATGATTGGTTCCACCGCCATACTGTCGACTGCCTCGATTTAGAGCAGGTCGATAATTGCCTCTTTTTGGGGCGACGGAAAGGGGAATTTCGGTGCGGCCGAGACGGCAGGCATTCCGGCCTGCCGTCCGGGCGAAATCACAGCGCCTTGTCGAGGGCCTGGCTGAAATCGGCGATGAGGTCGGAGGCATCCTCGATGCCGGCGGAAAAGCGCAGCATGCCCTGCCTGATCCCCATGCCCAGACGCTGCTCCTCGTCGAAGCGCTGGTGCGTTGTCGTGGAGGGATGAGTAAGCAGGCTCTTGGTGTCGCCGAGATTGTTGGAGATGCGGGTAATCCGCAGGGCGTTGGCGACGCGGAAGGCGCCCGCCTTGCCCCCCTTCACCTCGAAGGTCACGAGCGTGCCACCAGCCTTCATCTGCCGGCGTGCGAGCGCGGCCTGCGGATGATCGTCGCGGAAGGGGTAGATGACCCGCTCGACGGCCTTATGGGCTGCGAGGGCATCGGCGATCTTGGACGCGTTCTCGATCTGGCGCGTCACGCGCAGTTCCAGCGTCTCGATGCCTTTCAGCATGACCCAGGCATTGAAGGGCGAGATCGAGGGGCCGGTCTGGCGCAGATAGGTGTGGACGTAGTCGGCGATGAATTTTTCGGAGGCGAGGATCACGCCGGCGAGGCACCGGCCCTGCCCGTCGACGTGCTTCGTAGCCGAATAAACCACGCAGTCGGCGCCCAGCTTCAACGGGCTCTGCAAGAGCGGCGTGGCAAAGACGTTGTCCACCACCAGCGTCGCATCGGCGCTCTTGGCGATCTTGGCAATCGCAGCGATGTCGAGAATCTCAAGCGTCGGATTGGTGGGGCTTTCCAGGAAGAAGACCTTGGTCTCCGGCCGCACCGCCGCCTGCCACTGTGCAAGGTCCGTGCCGTCGACCAGGGTCGACTGGACGCCGAAACGCGGCAGGAGTTCCTCGATCACGTAGCGACAGGATCCGAACAGTGCTTTCGCGGCGACGACATGGTCCCCTGCCTTGAGCTGCCCGATCAGGGCGGCGGTCACGGCCGCCATGCCGGATGCGGTGGCGCGTGCCGCTTCCGCGCCCTCCAACTCCGCCATGCGTTGCTCGAACATCGCTACCGTCGGATTGGAGAAGCGGCTGTAGATGAAACCGGCCTCGTCGCCCTTGAAACGTGCCTCGGCCTGCTCCGCGGTTTCGTAGACGAACCCCTGCGTCAGATACAGAGCCTCAGACGTCTCTCCATATTGCGAACGCAGCGTGCCAGCGTGCACAAGGCGGGTGGCCGGGCTCAATTCCCGGGTAGAGCGAGCGGTGGTTATGTGTTTGGTCATCTGCGGCAATCCCAATAGCCGCAAGTTGAGCGGTTAAGCTCTTTCTCACGGCCTCTTTAGCGAGTTGTTTAACGTGGCTGCAAGCCGGCCGGCCCAAATCCACCACGACGAGGGCTGTTGAGTAGACCTCCTGCCCCGTGGCGTCAATGGATGGTTTGGTCTAGAGCGAAACATACTGCGGCGGACACGGCTCACCAAGTCCATTGCCAGGCCGCCCCGACGAGAAGCGAGACACATGCACTCCCAAGGCATCCTGCCCTCCCAGGCGATCACGGCCCTCATCGAAAAGGGCGCCATCCGCATCGGCCCACCGCCGGCATCGGACCAGGTCCAGCCAGCGAGCCTGGATCTGCGGCTTGGCACCAAGGCCTATCGCATGCGGGCGAGCTTCCTCCCGGGGCCGCGCTCGACGGTGGCCGAGCGCATCGCTGATCTCGCCTTGCATGAGATCGACCTCACCAACGGCGCCGTGCTTGAAACGGGCTGCGTCTATATCGTGCCGCTACTCGAAAGCCTCTCCATGCCAGAGGGGCTGCTCGCCTCGACTAATCCGAAAAGCTCCACTGGCCGGCTCGATGTCTTCACCCGCGTGATCACGGATCATGCCCGTGCTTTCGACCAGGTCGAGGCAGGCTATGACGGGCCGCTCTACGCGGAAATCGGCCCGCGCACCTTCCCGGTTCTGGTACGCACGGGCTCGCGACTGTCGCAAATCCGCTTCCGCCGGGGCGAGGCCCGCATCGATGATGGGGCCCTGCGGGAACTCCAGCGCCGCATGGGCCTGGTCTCCACACCCGATCCGGATGTCGCTGGCGGCGTGGCTGTGTCGGTGGATCTCACGGGCTTCGGGAATGGGATCGTTGGCTATCGCGCCAAGCGCCATACCGCCGTCATCGACGTCGACAAGCGCGCGGCCTGCGACCTGCTCGACTTCTGGGAGCCGATCCCCCACCGCGGCAAGAACGACATGATCCTGGATCCGGACGAGTTCTACATCCTGGCTTCGAAGGAAGCGGTGCATGTTCCGCCGGACTTTGCCGCCGAGATGGTGCCGTTCGACCCGCTCGTCGGCGAGTTCCGCGTACACTATGCCGGCTTCTTCGATCCAGGCTTCGGCTATTCGCCCGATGGCATGGAAGCGGCCCGCGCCGTCTTGGAAGTGCGCTCGCGCGAAGTGCCCTTCATCGTCGAGGACGGACAGATCGTTGGTCGCCTGATCTACGAGCGCATGCTGGAACGGCCCCAGATTCTCTATGGCGCGGGGCTGAATTCAAACTATCAGGGCCAGGCGCTGAAGCTGTCCAAGCATTTCCGCTGAACCATCGAGGAATCGAGAATGTCGAAGCCGGCCTACACCTTTTGCACGCTGCTTGTTCTCTTCGCGACGCCCGCCCTCGCACAACAGCAGGAATGCATGCCGGGCGTCAGCTGCCACCAGATGGCGGAAGCCTCGGTCTCCTTCGGCATCGTGCGTGACTGCCCCGGCAACTTCATGATCAAGTCGGAGCTGAAGCCGCGCTATGACGACATCGTCCGTGCATTGAAGAGCGTGCATGGCAAGAAGGGCGCCCCGCAACTCACCTCCAAGCGCCAGCCGGTCGCCCCCGGGCTCTGCGACAACGTCGCCCGCAAGGTCCTCAAGGGCCAGTCGAACATCGAGTTCCTCGCGGTAAAGCCCGACGCCGCCGGCCGGCTCATGCAGGGCGTGAACTGAGGCGATGACGCGACGAGTGCGCCGGAGAGGCAGTCTGCTCGTCGTGGTCAGGCCACCTAGCCACTTGATTGTTTGAAAGCCTCTGTTAGTCTCGCTCTCAATCAACAACAGTCGACATGGGCAGGAAATGCCGTTCCAGGCGGTGGCGTCACAGAGGCTGTTTCAGCAGGTGGCCGAGCAGATCGTCGGCCTCATCCGTTCGGGAGAATTGCCACCGGGGACGCGACTTCCGGCTGAACGGGACCTTTCCAAGAAACTCGGTGTCAGCCGCCCGGTAATCCGCGAGGCGATGATCGCGCTCGAGATCTCCGGCTTTGTCGAGGTCAAGACCGGGACGGGCAGCTACGTCGCCGCCGCCACGCCCCGTGCCCGTGAGATTTCCGATGCGGGCCCGAGCGCCTTCGAGTTGCTCGCCGCACGCCGCACCATCGAGGGAGAGATCGCCGCGGCCGCCGCCGTTTCCGCGAGTAGCGAGAACATCGCCGGCCTGGACGAGGCGCTCGCCTGGTATCGGCGAGAATATCTGAAGGGCGAGGACTCATTCGAGGCCGACCGCGCCTTTCACCTCGGCGTGGCGGAGGCCACGGGCAACTCGGTCTATGTCCGCATGGTCGAACTGCTTTGGGGCGACATGCGCGGGCAGATCTTCTCGCGTCTGGGCGAACTCACCAAGAATTCCAACAAGCTGCGCACCAACATGGCCGACCACGAGGCGATCCGAGACTGCATCGCGGTACGGGACGCAGAAGCGGCAAGGCAGGCCATGCAGAACCACATCGCCAATGTGGAAGCCTATTTCCTGATGGATGCCGCGGAAGACGGCCAGCCGGGACAGACGAAACGCATCACTCGCGGACGCTAGACCAAGACAAGCGAACAACCTGGGAGGGTTTCATGACTTCATCCTATACGCGCCGGCAGGCGCTCGGCATGGGCGCGGGCCTCGTCGCCCTAGGCGTCACAGGCGCCCGTGCACAGGCCCCGGCGCTGCCGACCTCGCCAGTCTCACTCAACATCGTCGACGTCGCCGGAAATCTCGCCCTGACCCAGAAGGCGATCCAGAACTACGCCAAGGCCAAGTCCAACCTCGTCTCCAAGATCAACTTCACCAAGGCCCCTGCCCCGGACCTGCCCGGCAAGCTCAAGGCACAGCAGGATGCCGGCAGCGTCGATATCGATCTGGTGCTGACGGGCACCGATGCTCTCTCCGCTGGCCTCGACCAGAAGATCTGGGTGCAGCTCCTGCCCGAGCTCGCCGGCTCGCTGCCCAAGCTCGACGATATCCTCTTGCCTGCGGCAGCCAGGATGCAGGGGCTTGCCGGAGGCGCGGGCGTCGTCGTTTCCTACTACCCATCGGGTCCGCTGCTCGAATATGCACCCGAGCGCGTCTCCAAGCCCCCGACCAGCGCCGAGGAGCTGCTGGCCTACACCAAGGCCAACAAGGATCGCTTCTTCTATGCCCGCCCCGCCAATTCAGGGCCTGGCCGCACCTTCCTTATGGGGCTGCCCTATATCCTCGGCGACAAGGATCCCAAGGATCCGGTCAAGGGCTGGGACAAGACCTGGGCCTATCTCAAGGAACTTGGAGAGAACATCGAGTATTATCCCACCGGCACCGCTGCCGTGATGAAGGAGTTCGGCGAGGGTTCGCGCGACATCATCGTCTCCACCACCGGCTGGGACATCAATCCCCGCGTGCTCGGCGTCGTCCCGGAGAACGCCGCCATCACCACGCTCAAGGGCTTCCATTGGGTGACGGACGCGCATTATGCCTGCATCCCGAAGGGCCTGGAACCGGAGAAAGTCGCCGTACTCCTTGACCTGATCAACTTCATGCTGACGCCCGAGCAGCAGGCCTACACTTACGACCAGGGCTATTTCTATCCCGGCCCCGCGGTGAAGAACGTGACGATCGACATGGCGCCGCAGGAAAGCCAGGACGCGATCAAGGAATTTGGCCGGCCGGAATACGACAAGCTGATCGCCGACAATCCGACCGAACTGCCGCTGGTCCCGGCCCAGATGGTCCAGGCATTCAACATCTGGGACAAGGAAGTCGGCGCCGCCAAGACGAAATAAGGACAGGGCCTCCGCCAGTCCGGCTCGGATGACGCAAGCGCGACGTGTCATCCCCTTTCCGAGGCACTCGACCTCGCAGGGGATGACGGTCCTTTGTCTCCGGGACTGCGCCCCGAATTGTTTCCACGAGTTCGTCTCTCAACCGCCGGTATCCCGGCGCTCCATCGACCGGTGGCCTCATGTCCCCACTGAACAACTTCAAGACCTTGAAGCTCGATCATGTCGGGCGGGATTTCGGCGCCATGAACGCGCTGAAAGACCTGACCTTCGAGGTCCGGCGCGGCGAGTTCATCGCCCTCCTCGGCCCGTCCGGCTGCGGCAAGTCGACGGCGTTGAACTGCATCGCCGGCCTCCTGCCCACAACCCGTGGCTCGATCTGGCTCGACGACAGGCGCATCGACACCCTCGGCCCGGAGGATCGCGGTTTCGGCATGGTCTTCCAGAACTACGCTCTCTTTCCGCATATGAGCGTCCGCGACAACGTCGGCTTCGGCCTGCGCATGCGCAGCGTGGCCAAGGACGAGGCAGCCAGGCGCATCGAGGCAGCCCTGGCGACCGTGCGCCTCACCAACCAGGCCCGGAAACTGCCGGGCCAATTGTCGGGTGGCCAGCAGCAGCGCGTCGCGATCGCACGCGCCATAGCCATCGAGCCGCCCTTGGTGTTGATGGACGAACCGCTGTCGAACCTCGACGCCAAGCTGCGCCTGGAAATGCGCCAGGAGATACGACGCATCCACGCCGGCCTCGGCTCGATCACGCTTTACGTCACCCACGACCAGGACGAAGCCCTCTCGCTGGCGGACCGCATCGTGGTCCTGCGCGACGGAGAGATTCGCCAGATCGGCACCCCCGAGGATCTCTATCAGCGTCCCGCCACCCTCGATGTGGCCGAGTTCATGGGCTTCCGGAACCGGCTCGCCGGCGAAATCGTCGGTGGCGCGGGAGATGCGATCTCGCTGAGCGTCGAGGGGGAACGGCTGCACGGTTCGGCACGCGAAAAACTCAGTGGCCGCACAGCCGTCGCAGCCATCCGCCCGGAGGATCTCCAGGCTGGGGAACACGGGTTTCCCGCCGTCGTCGACATCTGCGAATATCGCGGCCATGCCTTCTTCGGTGCAGCCAGGGGGCCCGGGGGCCGCGAGGTGTTCTTCCGGTCTGCCACCCGCGTGAACCCTGGCGAGCAGGTGCGCCTGGCCGCGGATCCTGCCCGCGTGCTCGTGTTCAACGAGGTTGCGGCATGAGCCTGCCGAGCACCCACATATCAGATGCCGCGAAGCCGGACATCGGCTTCAAGGCCCGGCTCGCGGCCCGCGGTATCGACGGCGTCACGCTGCTGGTCCTGCCCGCAGCCGTCTTTCTGCTGGCCCTCTTCATCTACCCCTTCTTCTACGGCCTCTGGCTTTCCTTCCGACCCAAGGATGGCTCGGTCTTCGGGAACTACATCACCTTCTTCAGCGATCCCGCCTTCTACGGCACCATCTCGACCACGCTGTGGATCGCCGTGCCGGTCACGCTGTTCAACCTCCTCGCCGCCATACCGGTGGCATTCCGGGTGAGGCTGATGCGCCATCAGCGCCTGCTAACCACCATACTGGTGCTTCCGATCACCCTCGGCACCGTGCTGGTGGCCGAGGGCCTGCTTACCTATCTGGGACCGCAGGGCTGGTTCAACCGTGTGCTGGTCACCCTCGGCTTCGGCCAGGCCCGCCTCATCCACAACTATTGGGGCGTCTTCCTCTCCCTCGTCATCACGGGCTTTCCGTTCACCTTCCTGCTGACGCTTTCCTATGTCACCGGCATCGATCCTGCCCTGGAGAATGCTGCCTCCACCCTTGGGGCAAAGCCGGCAGCGCGGTTCCGGCACATCTTCCTGCCTCTGCTGGTTCCCGGCCTTGCAGTGACCTTCTGCCTGAGCTTCGTGCAGGCCTTCTCGGTGTACCCTTCGGCGGTGATGCTCGGCGCTCCCGCCGGGCCGACACGCGTCATCACCATTCCCGCCTATCAGGCTGCCACCGAGCTCTACGACTATTCCATGGCCTCGGCCATCGCGATGATCATGGGAGCGATCCTGCTCATCGTGATCGCAATCGTGCTCGGTCTGCGATCCCTGGCCTATCGCGGCCCGGCCGGCGGTGGAAAGGGGTAAGGCCATGCAAGCTTCCCGCCCTCTTTCCGAACGCCTTTGGGCGACCGCGGTCTGGGCACTCACAATCTTCTTCGTGATCAACCTGCTCGCGGTCATCGCCGCCGTGGTGGTGAGTTCGTTCGCCACGCGCTGGCTCGGCACATGGCTGCCGGCGGGCTGGACCACGCGCTGGTACTCCTCCGCCTGGGAGGAATTCCAGCTTGGCGGCCTTACCGGCGTGCTTGCCGTCACCTTCGAAGTCGTCTTCGGCGTCGTCCTTCTTTCCGCCGTCCTCGGAATTCCCGCCGCCTATGCCCTTGCCCGGCGCGACTTCCCGGGGAAGAAGCTGGTGACGCTCCTCTTCCTGCTGCCTCTGCTCGTGCCGCCGGTGACCTACGGCATTCCGCTGACCACGGTGCTCTACAAGGTCGGGCTCGGCAGCACTCTCGCGGGCGTCGTCATCGCCAACCTGGTGCCTGCCCTGCCTTTCGTCATCCTGGTGATGATCCCCTTCATCGAGCAGATCGATCCGAGGCTCGAGGCGGCGGCTCGGGTCTTCGGCGCACGGACGGGCTCGATCTTCCGGCACGTGCTGATCCCGCTGCTCCTGCCGGGGGCGCTGGCAGCCCTGTTGCTGGTGATGGTACGCACCATAGCCATGTTCGAGCTGACCTTCCTGATTGCAGGGTCGGACAGCCAGACCCTCGTCGTCTCGCTCTATGCCGCCGTCACGGCCTCCGGCGTGCGGGCGCCGCAATCGATCGATGCCATGGCTGTCATCTACATGCTCAGCACATTGGTATGGCTGGTCGTCGCACTGCGCTTCGTCAACCCGACCCAGATGGTCACGCGTGTGAAGAAGGAGCCGGCCCACTAGAGCAAAGCGCGTGTAGGTAGAAACGCCGCTTTTTTCTAACTCTTTGTTTTTGACGCATCTTTGCGTTCTGCTGATTCCGTCAAAACACAAAACGTTCCAGGGCCGGCCCAAAATGCCCTCCCAAGAAAATACTGAGCCAAACGGCTCACAGTCTTGACAAGAAGCACCGACTGCGATCACTTAGCCATATGGCTCACCTTGATCGTGTTTTTCATTCCCTGTCGGACGGCACCCGCCGTGCTGTCATCGCGCAGCTTGCCAACGGCCCCGCCAGCGTCGGCGACCTCGCGCAGCGGCATCACATGGCACTCACCAGCTTCATGAAGCACATACGCGTGCTTGAGGTGAGCGAACTCGTGACATCCCGAAAGACGGGGCGCGTGCGCATGTGCCAGTTGCGACCTGAAGCACTCGCGGCGGCGCAAAGCTGGATCGAGCAGGAACGTCGTGTTTGGGAGGCCCGGCTGGATCGGCTGGATGCCTTCGTCGAAACTCTGGCTGCAAAGGAAGATGCAAATGGACTTGAATGACAAGCTCGACCTCCTTCTCGAGCGCACGGTGAAGGCAAGCCCCGCGCAGCTCTGGCGCGCGTGGACCGAGCCGGACCTGCTGAAGCAATGGTTCGCGCCCCGGCCATACGGCGTGGCCAAGGCCGAGATCGAACTCGTTCCCCGTGGCACGTTCAATATCGTCATGCATTCGCCTGCCGGAGAAGCGTTTCCGGAGAAGCCGGGATGTGTCCTCATCGTTGAGCCGGAACGCCGCCTCGTCTGGACCGATGGCCTCGGGCCGCTGTTCCGGCCGAACGCCGAGTCCTTCATGACGGCGGAGATCAGCATGGAGCCGGTGGCCGACGGTACACGCTATCGCGCCCTCGTGCGGCACAAGAGCCCTGAGGATCGGGTGAAGCACGAGGACATGGGCTTCTTCCAGGGGTGGGGAACCTGCCTCACCCAACTGGAAGAGCTTGCCGTCCGGCTGCCCACATGAATCCTGCGACGACAGATATTCACCCCTTCGTTGCCGCGGGCTGCGTGGGAGCCGGAAGCAGCCGGCCCCGGGCAAGGAGGTAGAGGCTGCCCAAGGCGAGAATGCCGATCGCGACATTGGCGATGGCGAACAGTACCGGCGCCAGTACGAGCATGGGCTGGCTGCCGCCTTCGGCCGCGAGACGTATGACGGCCGTCGGCAGGGCGGCAACACCGAAGCTGAAGCCCCAATAGGCGGCCGAGAAGGGCTGCACCAGTATCCACGGCAGCAGACGGAGCAGGATCAGTCCCTGAAGGACGGCATAGCCCACCATCGCCATGACGAAGACGTCACTATGGCCTCCAGTGACATTGAGGTAGGCGACGGCGCCCACGGCGGGCGGTGCGAGCTGTATTCCCAGCGTCGGCCGCAGGCGTTCCGCCAGTGCGGGCGCATGCAACAGGCGATTGAGGAGCACGGATTCGAGGGCAAGCCAGGAAAACACGCCGCCGCCGAACGCGAGCTGGCCCCAGTCGGGCCAGCCCAGGGCGGAGAGCGTGGAAGCCGTGACGAAACTGCCCGCGACCGTGGGCAGATAGAGGACCGCGGTGGCCGTCGTCAGGTCACGACCGCCGCGCCAGAGCCCTCCCGAGCGATAGACTGCAAAGGCGATCGCACCGGCCATGCCCAACATCGCCAGGACGATGGAAGCAACGCGCGAATAAGGAAGAAATGCCTGGGCCGCCAGCATCGTGGTCACAGGCGCGAGGCCGATGAAGCAGCACTGGATGGCATCGGCGAACTCGACTTTTGCTTCGCTCCGGGCGAACAGCCACTTGCCGGCGAACAGCAGGATCAGCAGCAACCAGACCAGCACGCCGGCGGCGAGGATAAGCTCGGATATGAATGTGGCTAGAGGCCATAGACGTTCGGCGCCCCGCCACAGGAGACCAAGCGCAAGAATGCCGAGCGCGATACCGAAGAAGGCGGCGGGCGGAAAGCGAAAGCCGGCACGTGCCATGGTTCTCTCCTTGATTGTGCCGGCGAGGATAGAAGATTATGCCAGGCTGGTACTCGCCTTGCGGCGCAAATGCCTAGCCACGCGGATCAGGGTTTGATCGGAAGCAGGGATGGACGGGAAGATCGACGCGCTTACAGGCCTTGCTCCCCTCCTTCGGGTACGCCCGCAGCTGCAGCAGCTCTGCAGGTTCGGCGCCCAGTGGACCTCCCGGCACGATCACGAGGAAAGAGGCTGGGCCCCCTTCCACGTCGTCAGCCACGGCGCTTGCCTGCTCGATGTCGGTGAAGAAAAGGGAATCCTGCTGAAGGCAGGCGACGTGGCCATCCTTCCCCATGGCGACCCGCATACCGTGCGGTCTCCCTGCATCGCCACTGGGAGCGAAAAGCCGCTCCAGACCGTTCAGCGCCGCCATGACAATCTGCTGCTGAAGAAGAACGTCGACGGACCGCCCGACACCAAGCTGATCTGCGGGCGCCTTCGCTTCGAACAGGCCCATGACAACATGGTGCTGATGGCGCTCCCCGCCGTCATCCTGCTGCGAGCGAGCGGCGGAACCGATGCCCGGCGCCTGCGAACCATCGTCGACATGATCCAGGCCGAGCTCGACGAGGACAGGCTGGGCGCCTACGCGCTCGCAGCGGATCTCGCCAGCGCGCTCATGGTCATCGTGCTACGCGCCCATTTCGAGAGCCAGCCCAACAGCCGGGGGATACTTGCCGTACTCGAAAACCGACATACGGCCCGGGTACTCGCAGCCATTCTGGCAGAGCCCGCCCGGCTCTGGACGCTCGACGGCCTCGCCGCACTCGCCATCACCTCGCGGGCGACGTTGGTGCGCCTGTTCCAGAAAACCGCGGGAATGGCACCCCTCGCCTTCCTGGCCGAGTTACGCCTTACCATCGCCCGGCAGCGCCTCCTGGCGGGACCGGCCCCCCTCGGCTTGATCGCGGAAGAGGTCGGCTACCAGTCGGAGACAGCCTTCAGCCGTGCCTACCGCAGACGCTACGGCATCGCGCCGGCTGCCGACCGCAAGAGCGAATCGGTGCAGGAGAGCGCTAACGGCCGGAGCGCGCCCGTGCAGGGCAGCGCCGACGAAGCGCGTTTATAGCGGCTTGACCATGCGCATCGTCTCGATGGAAAAGCCGCTTTTCTCGTAGAAGCGCAGCGCCCGGCCATTGCTGGCGAAGACGTCGAGCGACAGGGCAGCATAGCCCATGCGCCTCGCCCAAGCCTCCGCGCCCTCCACCAGCAGCCCTGCGACGCCCTGCCCCTCGGCAGTCTCCGTGACAGCCAGCAGGGCAACATAGCCGATGCTTCTGCCTGTGATGCCGTCCGGACCGGGCAAGGCATGCAGGAAGCCGAGCCTTTCTCCGTTCTCATCCTCGGCGATGAGCGTGAGCGAATCAGGCGAAGGATCCCTGAGGTTGGCAGACGAATAGGCATCCTGGAAAGCGGCGATGGCGGAGGCCTCATGCAGCGGCGTCTCGATCACGCGTGCCAGGCGGGCGCCAAGCCCAAGCATGAAGCCGAGATCCTCCGCGCCCCGCGCCTCCCGGATGCCTGTCGTCATCAGCGATAGGCTGCCGCAATACCGAGGAAGTCCGCCGCCTTCAGCGAAGCGCCGCCGACCAGTGCGCCGTCGACATTGTCGACCCCCATCAGTTCCACGCAGTTGGCCGGCTTCACCGAACCGCCATACAGGATGCGGACATTGTGCCCCTCGTCTCCCAGCCGTTCGACGAGACCGGCGCGGATGAAATCATGCACTTGCTTCACATCCGCCGCTGTCGGCGTGAGCCCGGTCCCGATGGCCCAGACCGGCTCATAGGCGATCACGGCGTTTGCCCCGGTGGCTCCCGCCGGCAGAGATCCAGCGAGCTGCGTCCCGACGACGTCGAGAGTCTTGCCCGATTCACGCTCGTTCCGGGTCTCGCCGATGCAAACGATGGCCACCAGATGAGCGCGCAGGGCAGCCTCGGCCTTCGCCTTCACCTGGGCATCGGTTTCGGCGTGATCCGTACGGCGCTCGGAATGGCCGACGATGACATAGCTCGCACCCGCGTCCTTGAGCATTTCGGCTGAGATGTCGCCCGTATGCGCCCCCGAGGCTTCGGCGTGGCAATCCTGTGCGCCGATCTTGATATGCTGCCCGGCTGCTTCGGCCGAGAAGCGAGAAACCAGCGTGAAGGGCGGACAGACGAGGACTTCCGCGCTGCCGGCCTCTCCGGCGGCGACGCCGGTGGCGATGGCATCCAACTCGTTCACGCCCTTGATGAGACCGTTCATCTTCCAGTTGCCCGCAACGAGGGGGCGCGGCCGGGTTGCTGTCATGCTCTCTGTTCCTTCCTGTCGAATGGCAGGGCGGTGATTATCAACCTGCAGATCTATGAGCAAGGCACCGCACCTGTCGAGATGAATGGTTGGGACGGCCCGCGCACGCAAAGAGCGCTGTGCAGAGGTTACAAGAAACACATCCGCGCGCCATTGCGACGCCCCGCCCTCATCCCTATGATGCGCCGCTTTTCGGGAGGCCTCGGTCGCCCCCGCCTGATGGAACCAAGATACCTATGCTGAGCTCATTCCGCCACGTTATGACCAAGGGACCAGCCAAGTACGTCACGGCTGTAATCATGTTTCTCTTGATCGGCAGCTTCGGCTTGTGGGGTGTCGAGGGCTGGCTGCAGGGCACCACATCCACGGATGTCGCGACCGTAGGGGGCACACCCATCTCCTCCAACGCTTTCAGCGAAGCCTATCGTCGCAGGACCACGATGATCACCCAGGCGACCGGCCAGGCCGTGACGCCGGATCTCGCGCGCACGCTGCAGATCGACAAGCAGGTTCTGAACTCGCTGATCGCCGAAACCGCTCTCGATCTCCAGGCGAAGAAGCTGGGCCTCGGCCTCGACCAGGCCTCCATGGTGCAGGCCGTGATGAACGACCCGAGCTTCCAGGTCAGCCAGCCGGGCAAGCCGCCTGCCTTCGATCCCAATGCGTTCCGGCGGCTCCTGCAGGACAACGGCCTGAACGAGGACATGTTCTTTGCCCGCCAGCACGAGTTCTACATCCGCAACCAGGTCAACCAGGCGTTCGCGGAAGGCGGCCCCGTCTCCCAGACGATGCTTCAGGCGGGAGCCCGCTTCAATCAGGAGAAGCGCAACGTTTCCTACTTCGTGCTGCCGCAGAGTGCGGTCGGGGATGTCGGCCAGCCCGAGGCCGCTGCGCTGCAGAGCTATTACGACGAACATAAGGGCCAGTTCCGCACCAAGGAACTGCGCAGCCTCACCTATCTCCTGGTGACGCCTGCGCAGATCGATGCGATGGCGACAGTGACCGATGCCGATGTGCAGGCCAGGATCGACAGCGAAAAGGACAAGGCAGCGGCTCTGGAACAGCGGACGGTCGAGCAGATCGCCTTCCCCTCGCTCGACGAGGCCAAGGCGGCAGCAGCCCGCATCGCTTCCGGCCAGGTCACCTTCGAGGGCCTGGTAGCGGAACGCAAGCTGACACCGGACGACACCAGCCTCGGCACGCTTTCGAGGTCGCAGCTCACCGATCCGAAAATCGCCGAGGCGACCTTCGGCCTTGCCGAAGGCGCCACCTCCGGCGCGGTGCAGGGCACGCTTACCAACGTCATCCTGAAGGTCACCAAGATCGTCCCGGCCACGGACGTCATTCGAGCCCAGTTGCAGCAGCAGCGGGCCCAGGAATCCTTGAAGAACCTGCGAGACACGGTCGAGGACGAACGTATGGGCGGAACCCCGCTCAAGGATATCGCCGCCAAGCTCAAGCTGCAGGTCGCTAGCGTGGGCCCCTTCGATGCGCAGGGTCTCGATGCAGCCGGCAAGCAGGTCGATTTCCCGTTGTCGGCTCAGGTGCTGCCTGCCCTGTTCAAGACGGAACAGGGCTCTGATCCCGAATCCATCGACGGTCGCGAACAAGGCCTGATGTGGTTCTCGCTCGACAGTGTCGTCCCCTCGCGCGAGCGTACGCTCGATGAAGCCAAGGCTGACGTCGTTGCCGCGTGGGCGGCCGACGAGAAGGCCAACAGGCTGCGGGAAAAGGCTGACGACGTGGTCAAGCAGTTGAACGGCGGGAAATCCCTGGACGAGGTCGCCAAGAGCCTGACCGTGCAGGTCATGCCGGCCTGGGACCTCACCCGGAGCGGCCAGAACGCGCCGATTCCCGCCGCTGCCGTGAATGCCGTGTTCGCCACGCCGCTGAAGGGCTTTGGATCATCCATCTCCGCCAACGGCACCGACCGCATCATCTTCCATGTCGAGGACAATGTGGTTCCGGAACTCGACTTCAAGGCTGCCGACACCATCGCCAACGGCAAGCAGCTCTCCGCGGCCATCGGCCAGGACATGATGGCCGAATATGTCACCAAGGTCCGGGATCAGCTCGGCGTCACCATCAACCAGACCAATGTCGACCGCACCGTCGGCACCGGCAGCTTCTGAGCCCATCCCATGCTTCTTGAACCGTCCTTCGAAGCCTTCTCGGCGGACTATGCCGCGGGCAAGGCTCAGATCGTCACGCTGACGCTGGTCGGCGATCTCGAGACGCCCGTCTCCGCCTTCATGAAACTGGCCGGCGACAGGCCCAATGCCTTTCTCCTCGAATCGGTGGAAGGCGGCGCCACGCGCGGGCGCTATTCGATGATCGGTCTGGAGCCGGATCTGATCTGGCGTTGCCAGAACGGCAAGGCGTCGATCAACCGGCAGGTCTCGGCCAACGTCTTCGAACCTCTCGACGGCCACCCTCTGCAGACCTTGCGCGATCTCATCGCTGAAAGCCGGATCGAGCTGCCGGAAGGCGCGCCGCCGATGGCCGCCGGCCTGTTCGGCTATCTCGGCTACGACATGGTGAGGCTGGTGGAGGAACTGCCGGCGCAGAAGCCCGATCCTATCGGGATTCCCGATGCTATCCTCCTGCGCCCGACCGTGATGGTGGTGTTCGACGCCGTGCGCGACGCCATCACCGCCGTGACGCCCGTACGGCCGCAGGCGGGGGTAAGCGCCAGGCAGGCCTATCTTCGCGCGGAGGAAAGGCTGATGGCGATCGTCGACGGCCTCGACAGGCCGACGCCGAAGCTTGCAGAGACAATCGACCTCGATGCCCTTCACGCAATCCAGGTCTCCAACACCAGCGAGGCCGACTATCTGGCCATGGTGACGCGCGCCAAGGAGTACATCAAGGCCGGCGACATCTTCCAGGTCGTGCTGTCGCAGCGCTTCTCCGCACCGTTCCAGCTCCCGCCTTTCTCGCTCTATCGCGCCCTTCGCCGCATCAACCCTGCTCCCTTCCTGGTCTATCTCCAGCTCGACGGCTTCTCCGTGGTCTGCTCGAGCCCGGAAATCCTGGTACGTCTGCGCGATGGCAAGGTGACGGTCCGACCCATTGCGGGCACCCGGCCTCGCGGCAGGACCAAGGCGGAAGACGATGCCTTCGCAGGTTCGCTGCTCGACGATCCCAAGGAACTGGCAGAACATCTCATGCTGCTCGACCTTGGGCGCAACGATGTTGGCCATGTCGCGGCGGTGGGCACGGTGAACGTCACCGACCGCTTCTTCATCGAACGCTACAGCCATGTGATGCATATCGTTTCGAACGTCGAGGGCGACATCGGCCCGGACCACGACGCCCTAGACGCGCTTGCCGCGGGCTTTCCGGCCGGTACCGTCTCGGGAGCTCCCAAGGTTCGCGCCATGCAGATCATCGACGAACTCGAGAAGGACAAGCGTGGTCTCTACGCCGGAGCCATCGGCTATTTCGGTGCCGACGGCCAGATGGATACCTGCATCGTTCTGCGCACGGCCCTGGTGAAGGACGGCACCATGTATGTCCAGGCCGGTGCCGGCATCGTGTATGACAGCGTGCCGGCCAGCGAGCAGGCCGAGTGCATAAACAAGGCCAAGGCTCTCTTCCGTGCCGCCGAGGAAGCGGTGCGCTTCGCCGGACAGCCGGGACGCGGACAGTAATCGTGGGAGCGCGGACATCCGCGTCCGCCTCCTGGAAATCCAGGTCGCTTTTGCAGTTTGATGCAGGCACGATGACGGCACTCGTCCCTCCCCGTCCATTCGCTTTGCAGGCCGCCTGCCATGCATAGATGGCCGGGCTCCACGCGCTCGGCGTTGCTCACCATCGCCGCGGCCTATGTCGTGCTGCTGGCCGACTTCTATTTCTGGGGCTTGCCGGACGAGCAGCAGATTGCCGTGCTGCTACTCGGTATCTTCATTCCGGCCCTTGGCGCTGCCTACGGCATCTTCTTCTTCCACTGGCTGTTCGAGAGCGAGCGGGCGGCGGCCTACCCGGACTACAGCTTCGGCATCTGGCTGATCTCATCCCTCGTCTCGATCGTCTACATGGGCATCTTCGCCGGCTTTGCCGTGCTGATCCCCTATACGATCATGCAGTTTCCTTCCGTCTTCCCTGTGGCGGCCCGAGCCTTTGCTGCCCACATGATGGGAGCGGCCGATTATTTCACGCCCTTCCTGTGGCGGAGCATCGGGATGTTCGTGGTCCTGGAAGTGTTCGCCTGCGCCTATGGCAAGAAGGAAGGGATGCGGCATTACACGCCCTCGCAGATGAGCTGAACGTCGGCTGCGCGCAATTCAATCGCTCCCGCCTGCCGGGGGTGACGCCGTAGCGCTTGACCCCGTGGCCTCGCGCGCATAGTCGTGGAAGCTTCAAAGGAGGCTAGTGCCGTGACGACGACAGACCGTTCCATGACCGTGACGCTGATCGACAATTATGACAGCTTCACCTGGAACCTCTGGCATTATCTCGGCCAGCTGGGTTGCAAGGTCACCGTCCATCGCAACGACAAGATCACCGCGGACGAGGTCATCGCCGGCAATCCCGACGCGATCGTGCTCTCCCCGGGCCCCTGCACGCCCACGGAAGCCGGCATCTGCTGCGAGCTGATACAGAAAGCCCAGGACAGGATCCCGCTCTTCGGGGTCTGTCTGGGCCACCAGGCCATCGGCCAGGTCTTTGGCGGCGACATCGTCCGCCTCGCCATTCCCATGCATGGCAAGATCTCTTCCATCGAGCACGGCGGGCGCGGCGTGTTCCGCGGCATCAACGGCCCTTTCATGGGCACGCGCTATCATTCGCTCGTCGTCAAGCGCGATACGCTGCCGGTCGACCTGGAGATCACCGCCGAGACGGATGATGGCGTGATCATGGGCGTACAGCACAAGAGCGCACCGCTGCATGGCGTGCAGTTCCACCCGGAATCGATCATGTCCGACCATGGCCACCGCATTCTCCAGAATTTTCTGGATATCGCCGCGGCCTGGAACGTTCAACACCGCAACCTGCAGCCCGAGCACGCGTGATGGACGGCTTCAAACCCTATATCGGCAAGGCGGCTTCCGGCGCCTTGTCTCGGCAGGAGGCTGCCGAAGCATTCGATCTCCTGCTCTCGGGACAGGCAACGCCCTCGCAGATCGGCGGTTTCCTGATGGCCCTGCGCGTGCGCGGTGAAACGCCGGACGAGATCGCCGGCGCCGTCACCGCGATGCGATCCAAGATGCTGCCGGTGACCGCGCCGGCTGATGCAATCGACATCGTCGGCACCGGAGGCGATGCCTCCGGCTCCTACAACGTATCGACGGCCGCTTCGCTGATCGTCGCGGGCGCGGGCGTCAAGGTAGCCAAGCACGGCAATCGCGCGCTCTCCTCCAAGTCCGGCGCCGCAGATGTGCTGATGGCGCTTGGCGTCAACATCGAACTGAAACCGGATGCGATCACGCGCTGCATCGAGCTCGCCGGCGTCGGCTTCATGTTCGCTCCAGCTCATCACGGGGCCATGCGCCATGTCGGACCCACCCGCGTTGAACTTGGCACCCGTACGGTGTTCAACCTGCTCGGGCCGCTGTCCAATCCCGCCGGCGTCAAGCGGCAGTTGCTCGGCGTCTATGCCCGGAACTGGCTGCAGCCGATGGTGGAAGTGCTGAAGACGCTCGGCTCGACGCGCATCATCGCCGTTCACGGCAGCGACGGGCTTGACGAAATCACCACTACGGGACCGACTGAAATCGTCTCCCTCGAGAACGGCGAAATCAGCCACGGCGTCATCACGCCGGAAGAAATCGGCCTGAAGGTGGCGCGCCCCGAAGATCTCAAGGGCGGCGACGCGGCTCACAACGCACTCGCTTTGCGAGCAGTGCTGGAGGGCGAGAAGACGCCTTATCGGGATATCGCCGTCCTGAACGCGGCCGCCGCGCTTCTCGTCTCAGGCAAGGTCAAGAGCCTCTCCGAAGGTGCTGCCCTCGCTCTTGAATCCGTAGACAAAGGCAAAGCCCTCGAAACTCTCAACCGCCTGGTTGAAGTCTCCCATATGTGAGTGCCATGGCGACCATTCTGCAAAAGATCGAGGCCTACAAGCGTCGTGAGATCGAAGCGGCCAAAGCTGCGATACCCCTCGCCGAGTTGATCAGGCAGGCCGAGCGGGCCGGCTCGGTGCGCGGCTTCCAACGGACGCTCGAAGCCAAGCTTGCAGCCGGCCAGACGGGCCTGATCGCCGAGATCAAGAAGGCAAGCCCCTCCAAGGGATTGATCCGCGAGGATTTCGATCCCCCGGCTCTCGCCCGCGCCTACGAGGCAGGCGGTGCCGCCTGCCTTTCAGTGCTGACGGACGAGCCCTCTTTCCAGGGCAAGCCGGAATTCCTAACCGCCGCGCGGGCCGCCGTGGCCCTACCGGCCCTGCGGAAGGATTTCCTCTACGATCCCTACCAAGTCGTCGAGGCCCGAGCCTGGGGCGCGGACTGCATATTGGTGATCATGGCGAGCGTCACCGATCAGGAGGCCCGGGCCCTCATCGCAGCCGCCAGGGACTGGTCACTCGACGTGCTCTGCGAGATTCACAATCTCGAAGAGCTGGAGCGGGCTCTGCCCCTCGATGTCGGCATGATCGGCATCAACAATCGCGACCTCAACGATTTCGTCACCCGCCTGGAGACCACCGAGACCCTGGCCCCCCTTGTGCCGGCCGATCGGCTCCTGGTCGGCGAGAGCGGCATCTTCTCGCCTGCCGACATCGCAAGGCTGCAGGCCGCCAGCGTCAATACGTTTCTCGTCGGCGAGAGCCTCATGCGCCAGGCCGACGTTACCGCCGCCACGCGTGCGCTCCTGGCCCTGGATACGCCGGCATGAGTTCAGGCCTCACCCATCTCGATGCGTCGGGCGAAGCCAATATGGTCGACGTCTCGCAGAAGGATGTGACGAGCCGGGTCGCCGTTGCCGAAGGTCGCGTCGTGATGCAGCCCGCCACGCTCGACCTCGTGCTCTCCGGCGATGCCAAGAAGGGCGATGTGCGTGCTACCGCCCGCATCGCCGGCATCATGGCGGCAAAGAAAACGCATGAACTGATCCCGCTCTGCCACCCGCTGCTGCTCAGCAAGATTGCCGTGGAGATCGAGCCGGACGTGGCCCTGCCCGGCCTCTTGGTGCGGGCCACCGCCAAGGTCTCGGGGCAGACCGGTGTCGAAATGGAAGCGCTCACCGCCGTTTCCGTCGCATGCCTCACGATCTACGACATGGTGAAGGCCGTCGATCGCGGCATGCGAATCGAGGCTATTCGGCTGATTGAAAAGTCCGGAGGCAAATCCGGCGATTGGCACGCGGAGGACACCCCATGAGCCTGCTACCGGTTGCCGATGCCCTCGCAAAGGTCGTCGCGGATGTCGCGGCGTTGCCGAGCGAGGAAGTTCCCATCCAGGCGGCGAGAGGCAGGGTCCTGTCCTCCACCATCACTGCTCTGCGCACCCAGCCCGGCTTCAACGCCTCAGCCATGGACGGCTATGCCGTGCGGGCCGGGGATGCCCTCGATGGCGCGGCGCTCGATCTCATCGGCGAATCCGCCGCGGGCCACGGCTACGCCGGCCATGTCGGCGAGGGACAGGCCGTCCGCATCTTCACCGGCGCACCGGTTCCGGATGGAGCGGACGCGGTGGTGATCCAGGAGAATACCCGGCGGGATGGCAATCGCGTGATCATCGAGAGCGCCGTGAAGCCAGGCGCCAATATTCGCAGCCGCGGTCTCGATTTCTCCGAGGGTACCGAAGCCCTGCTGCCCGGCAGCCTGATCGGCCCTCGCGACGTCGCGCTCGCCGCGGCCATGAACCACCCGAGGCTGCCTGTGCGTCGCCGGCCGAAGGTCGCCATTCTGGCCACGGGCGACGAACTCGTTCTGCCGGGGCAGGCCGTAGGCCAAGACCAGATCGTCGCCTCCAACACCTTCGCCATCGCCGCGCTGGTCGAGACGGAGGGCGGCGAGGTGCTCGACCTTGGCATCGCCAGCGACGATTTTCCGGCCCTGGAGGCGGCGATCAAGCGTGCCCGCGCTGAAAAGGCCGATATCCTCGTGACCATCGGCGGCGCCTCGGTGGGCGATCACGACCTGATCCAGACCGCCCTCACGCGGGAGGGGATGACGCTGGGTTTCTGGAAGATCGCCATGCGCCCTGGCAAGCCCTTGCTGCACGGACGGCTCGGCGCCATGAACATCCTGGGCCTGCCAGGCAATCCCGTCTCCTCCGTCGTATGCAGCGTTCTCTTCCTCGTGCCCCTGTTGCGCACCCTGCTTGGCCGCACGGATGCGAATCTCGCCCGCAGGAAAGCCGTCTTCGCCTCCTCCTGGCCTGCCAATGATCTGCGCGAGGACTATATCCGCGCCAGGTTCGCCCTTGACGATACCTCCGGCATCATCAAGGTAGCGCCGTTATCGTCGCAGGATTCGTCGCTGGTCAGCGTGCTGCAGCATGCAGATTGTCTCGTCGTCCGGCCGCCGTTTGCTCCCGAAGCAAAGCCTGGCGATGCGTGCGAGATCATCGATTTGCGTAGCGCCGGATATTGACGGCGCTTTTTAACGTGAACTTCATTGTTGCAGAACACAGTGTGAACATGTAGCAGTGTTCTTGCTTTGTTTACTCACAGATCGTGATTCGCAGCCGCCATAACGGGATCGCCCATGCTGACCAAGAAACAACACGAATTGCTTCGGTTCATTCATGAGCGCCTGAAGGAGCAGGGTGTTCCTCCTTCCTTCGACGAGATGAAGGAAGCGCTGGATCTGCGGTCCAAATCAGGCATACACCGCCTGATCATGGCGTTGGAGGAGCGCGGCTTCATCCGGCGGCTGCCCAACCGGGCACGCGCGCTCGAGGTGGTTCGCCTGCCTGAATCGGCGGTCCCCGGCCTCACGCTGGCGACGTCGCAGCGCGGTTTCCGCCCCAACGTCATCGAAGGAAACCTCGGCAAGGTGCGCACGGTGCGCCAGGACGCGGACGACGATGCGGGACGCCCGGTCCTCATCCCGGTGATGGGCCGGATCGCAGCGGGTACGCCAGTTTCCGCCATCCAGACCAAGAGCCATACCATCAGCGTGATGCCGGAAATGCTGTCCTCCGGCGAGCATTTCGCCCTGGAAGTGCGCGGCGATTCCATGATCGAGGCCGGCATCTTCGACAATGATACGGTGCTGATCCGCCGCCAGGACCACGCCGATACCGGCGACATCGTCGTGGCCCTGATCGACGACGAGGAAGCGACTCTCAAGCGCTTGCGCAAGCGGGGCGCCTCCGTCGCCCTGGAAGCCGCAAACCCGGCCTATGAAACCCGCATCTTCGGGCCGGACCGGGTGCGCATCCAGGGCAAGCTTGTCGGCCTGTTCCGGCGCTATTGAGGACGCCGGCTTCAGGCCTGCTGTCGGCGATCAGTCGACCGCCACCATGACGTCGGATGCCTTGATGACGGCATAGGCACTCTGGCCTGGGGTGAGCTTGAGGTCGTCTACCGCCTCGTTGGTGATCGAGGCGGTAATGATCGTTCCACCGACCTCGATCTGGACATGCGAGGTGGTCTGCCCCTTGGTCACGCTCTTGATGATACCCTTGATCTGATTACGCGCGCTGATCTTCATGAGTTATCCTTCGGGAGAATCCGACGCTTCAATCATCGTCATTCTGGACGGTTGTGTCCATTGACGAATCCGGAGCGGTCGCCGGGGGAGCGGCGATGACGGCGGCCTTCGCCTTCCAGGCCGGTAATGGCGCCCAAGGCCGCGACGCCCCGGGGTCCCGAGCAGTCACCACCCGCCAGCGGGCCGCCTGCCCCTCACGCGCGGGTGGGTCGGCGTAGATCGCCATCGATCCTGCCGCCTGAATCATGTCGCGATTGAGCACGATACCCTCGCCCGCACAGCTCGTCCCGATGGCGAAGGTTCCGGCCAGCACACTGACGTGACCGCAATCCTCTTCGGCCGCGTTGACGGTGCGGTCGAGCATGAAGACATCGCCGCCCTCGATCGGCGCCGAGCAACCCTCCTTGTCGCACTGGCGTTGCTCGACCAGACCGGGATCGTCCGGCTTGCGTCGGTCACCCATCGCCAGGAGCCATTGCTGGACGGCAAAAGCGTCCGAACGCTCGGCGAGCGACGTGAGGGAGTCGCCCTTTCGGACGAGCGCCGCGTGGCCGTTGGCACCGAGGATCGCAACCGGTGTGGAAGCCACGGCCGCAACGGCAACGCCGAAGGAAAGCGGCATGAGCGCGAACACGGCAAGACGGCTGCGCATGATGGTGAGGAGCACCAGCGCGAGCGAAAACAGGCAGAGGGCGAGTGACGAGAACTGCGGCAGGACGAGGTCGGAGCCTGGCCACGTCGCGACATGACGCGCCACCTGCATGAAGAGTCCGACGGACCACCCCATCGCCTGCCAGAAGAGCGCACCATAGCCGAACGGCTCGGCAATCACCGCCAGCAGGGCCAGAGGCATCATCAGGAAGGAAACGATCGGGGTTGCCACAAGGTTGGAGACCAGCGACTGCAGCGTCAGGCGGTGAAAGTGATAGGCTGAGAAAGGCGCTGTGGCGAGGGAGGCGACCAGCGTGGTCAACATCATCGCCAGCAGGAGGGTGAGGCCCGAAGCAATGGCACGCTCCCACATAGTGGCGAATTGCGTGCGCCGCTGCCGGTTCCAGACATCATGGGCCGTCACGAGCATGGCGACCGCAGCAAAAGACATCTGGAAACTCGGGCCAAGCAACTGCTCGGGCGTCGTCAGCAGGATGAAGCTTGCCGCAAGTGCCACGTTCCGGCGGGTGATGGCGCTGCGCCCCAGCGCCACGGCGAGCAGCACGATGGCCGTCATCAGGAAGGAGCGCACGGTCGCCACCTCGGCCCCGGAGAAAAGCGTATAGGCGGCCGCCGGCAGCAGCGACAGCAGCGCCGCGAGTTCCTTGGCTCCCCGATAGAGCACGATACGGCGTGACAGAGCCAGCAATGCGCGGATCAGCGCGAAGAGACCGCCGGCGAAAAGCGCCATGTGCAGGCCGGAGATGGAGACGACGTGATAGAGACCCGAGGCGCGCAACGCGTCGTTGGCGTCGCCTGGAATCTGGCCGCGCTTGCCCGTCACCTGCGAGGCTGCGATTGCGCCGTTCTCACCTGGTACTGCCTCTACGATGCGTCGGGTCAGCCGGTTGCGCTGGTTGTCGATCCAGATATTGAAGGCTTCGGCACGGGTTGGCTCGACGGGTGCCGCCGCAGGCGCGATCTTGCCTGCCGCGAAACCCACCGCACCGATGCCGTCGAAGAAGGCGTCGCGGGCGAAGTCGTAGCCGCCGGGCAACGCAGGCGGCGGCGGAGGGCGCATCACCGCCTTGATCGTGATGCTGTCGCCGGCTTCGAGATCGCCAACCTTGCGCAAGGTGAGACGGATCTTGCCCGGCATGGCGTCGGCAGCCAGGCCCTCCATCGACGCCGGGCGGATGATGACGCGCGCACTCCCGCCGAGCCGGGCCTCCAGGGACAGCACCAGCCCGGTCACATTGCCGGACAGGGATCGGCTGAGTTGCGGTGCTGCAACGCCAAGCGTGCGCAGCTTGGCGGAGCAGAAGCCGGCTCCGGTCGCCGCGACGCAGACAAGGCCCACATGGAGCCACCAGCGTCGCCGCAAGGCCACGGCGGCGGCCGCGAGAGCAAGCGTCGAGATGAGGGGAACCAGGAGGTCCGGCTCATCCGGCGCCGCAAAATAGGCGATCACACCAAGCCCCAGGAACACCGGAACCACGAGGGCCAGCTCGAAGGCGGCGATCTCCGTGGCCATGCCCGCGGCCAGCCACGCCTTCACGATGTCGAGGGCGCGGCCGATGCGGCCGGCTCCCGGCAGGACGAGGCTCCCAGTGCCCCGGCCGCCAAGGACACCGACCCTTACACGCCCTCTTTCATTCCCAGGCAAAAGCCCCCCGCCGCTACCGCCGGATGAAACCCTGTGCTAAACGCCCTAGCCTATTTATATAAACGCCGCTCGCCAAGGGCCTGTCCCCAGCGAGCATTTCATCCGTTCGCCCGCCCGCTTTGGAATTGTCAGCCTCGATGTCTTCGCCCGTCGTCACCCGTTTCGCCCCCTCGCCCACCGGCTTCCTCCATATCGGCGGCGGTCGCACGGCCCTGTTCAACTGGCTCTACGCCAAGGCCAAGGGCGGCAAGATGCTCTTGCGCATCGAGGACACCGACCGCGAACGCTCCACCGATGCCGCGATCGCCGCCATCCTGGATGGCCTGTCGTGGCTCGGTCTCGATTGGGACGGCGATCCCATCTTCCAGTTTGCCCGTGCCGCCCGACATCGCGAGGTGGCGGAAGCCATGCTCGCCCAGGGCAAGGCCTATTACTGCTATGCGACCCAGCAGGAGCTGGAGGAGATGCGCGAATTGGCCCGCAAGGAAGGCCGTCCGCCGCGCTATGATGGCCGCTGGCGCGATCGCGAACCGGCGACCGCCCCCAGGGACGTCAAGCCGGTGATCCGCCTTCGTGCCCCTACCGAGGGCGTGACCGTCATCAATGACGACGTGCAGGGCACGGTAACCTGGTCGAACAAGGACCTGGACGATCTGGTGTTGCTGCGCTCAGACGGGACGCCGACCTACATGCTCGCCGTGGTGGTGGACGACCACGACATGGGCGTCACCCATATCATCCGCGGCGATGACCACCTCACCAACGCCGCTCGCCAGAAGCAGATCTACGAGGCTATGGGTTGGGAAGTGCCCCACATGGCTCATATTCCCCTGATCCACGGCCCGGACGGAGCCAAGCTTTCCAAGCGCCACGGCGCGCTCGGCGTCGATGCCTATCGCGCCATGGGCTATCTTCCGGCAGCCATGCGCAACTATCTCGTGCGCCTGTCGTGGAGCCACGGCGACCAGGAGGTCTTCTCCACGCAGGAGATGATCGAGTATTTCGACACGACGGCCATCGGCAAATCGGCAGCCCGCTTCGACTTCAAGAAGCTGGAGAATCTCAACGGCCTCTATATGCGCAGTTCTTCGGACGAGGAGTTGATGCAGGCCGTCGACCAGCTGTTGCCGCACATTCCGGACGGCCCCACGCTCGCGGCCCAACTCGCCGCCGGAAGCGGCGAGAAGCGCTCCCAGTTCCTGGCCGCCATGCCCGGCCTGAAGGAACGGGCGAAGACCCTGATCGAACTCCTGGATGGAGCGAATTTCCTCTTCGTCTCCCGCCCGCTCCCGCTGGACGACAAGGCCAAGGCCATGCTGAGCGACGAGGCCCGCGCCACCGTCGCCATGCTCGTACCCCGTTTCGAAGCCCTCAGCGAATGGAGCGCAGCGGCAACGGAAGCAGTCGTCCGGGCAGCCGCCGAGGAGACCGGAGCCAAGCTCGGTACCCTCGCTCAACCCCTGCGCGCCGCCCTCACCGGCCGTACGACCTCGCCGCCGGTCTTCGACGTCCTAGCGGTATTGGGCCGCGACGAGAGCCTTGCCCGGCTCAAGGACCAGGCCGGCTGACGATTGGCTGGTCTCCCCCTCTGGGAGGATTTACCCTTGGGAAGACTGCGGTTGTGATGGCGGCAAGGTGGCGATGAACGAATCACCTGTCATCATCACAATCCAGCAGGTCTTCTGACAGGTCGTTCGCGCGCATCCGCGCGGGCGCATGAGGGGAATAATCGAATGACCAGACTGCTTGCCGCGTTGGTGGCGGCCCTAGCATTGCTTTGTGGTGCCACTTTCGGCACCGCCCGGGCGGACACCTGGCGCGTTGGAACGGAATGCACTTCCTATCCTTTCAACTTCAAGGCCGCCGACGGCACCTATTCGGGCTATGACGTCGATGTTGCGCGCGAAATCGGCAAGCGGCTCGGCCATGATGTCGAAATCGTGTGCCAGCAGTGGGACGGCATGATCCCCGCTCTTCTGGCCAACAAGTTCGACCTGATCGCCGCATCCATGGGCATCACGGAAGAACGCCAGAAGAAGATCGACTTCTCCATACCCTATCGCACCTCGGTCGGCCGCTTCGTCGCCGCCAAGGAGGCGGACCTGAAGTTGTTCAATGCCGACGACAGCATCAATGTCGATGGCTTCAAGGGCATCCGCATCGGGCTTCAGCGCTCCACCACCTACGATACCTGGATTCAAGCCAAGGTACCGAGCGCCGAGGTGATGCGGTATGACAGCGTCGATGCCCTCTTCCTCGACCTCAAGGCCGGGCGTGTCGACGCCATTATGACCAACCCGATGAAAGCCTACGACGCCTTTCTGAAGAAGGATGATGGTGCTGGCTATGCCTTCGTCGGCCCGGAGATCGGCGACAAGGCGCTGTTCGGACCGGGTTGCGGCATTGGCCTGCGCAAAGGCAGCGACGACCTTCGCAAGCAGATCGACACCGCTCTTGCAGCGATGACCAAGGACGGCACGCTGGACGCCATCAGCAAGAAGTACTTCCCCTTCGCCATCTATCCGACGAACTGACTTCGCGCGGCACTTCATGCCGGTCACCGACCAGTCCCCGGCTACCGTCCCTCGAAGGCGGCCGGGGCTCCGCAAATTCCACCAGGCAATACGCAGCCAATGCTTGAGATCATCACCGACTGGGGTTGGCAGTTCGTTCAAGGCACCTTCGTCATCGTCGCGGTTTTCCTGGTTTCGCTCGTATTGACCGTCATATTCGGGCTCGTCGGCGCAGCAGCAAAACTGTCGGGGCGGCCCTGGAGGGTAAAACTAGCGAACGCCTATACGGTGCTGTTCCGCGGCACGCCGGAATTCCTGATCCTGCTGCTGGTCTATTTCGGATCCGCCTCGAGCCTGACCTGGATAGCCCAGGCCTTCGACCCCGGGATCAAATTCGTCGACATCTCGCCCTTCTGGACGGGCTCGTTCGTCATCAGCCTTATCGTGGGAGCGGCTGCCACCGAGACTTTTCGCGGCGCGTTCCTGGGGGTCGGCATCGGTCAGATGGAGGCGGCCTACGTGCTCGGCCTTAGCCGATGGCAGGCTTTCGCACTCGTTCGCTTCCCCCAGATGTGGCGCCTCGCCCTGCCGAGCCTTGGCAATCACCTGACTTCATTGGTGAAGGATACCTCGCTGATATCGTTGATCGGCCTGCAGGAGATCATGTTCACCGCGGAAATGGCGTCCTCGGTAACCTCCAGGCCTTTCGAGATCTACCTTCTGGTGTCCCTGATCTACCTCGCCTTTACCACCCTCGTGGGCGTCACGATGGGCTGGCTCGAAAAGCGGGCGAACAGCCATCTTGCGAGGGGATGATGGGTATCGATTTTCAGCTGATCCTCGACAGCCTGGGACCTCTCCTCCTCGGCCTGGAGATCACGCTCGAACTCCTTTTCGGTGCGATCGTCATCGGCTTCGCCTGCGGCCTGGCCATGGCGCTCCTGCGCCTGATGCCGATCCTGAAGTGGCCGGCCGCCGCCTACATATATTTCTTCAGGGGAACGCCCCTGCTGGTGCAAATCTTCATGATCTACTACGGCATGCCGCAACTCGGCTTCGTGCGCCACGGCGTGCTCTGGCCGATCCTGCGAGAACCGCAATGGTGCATGCTGCTCGCCCTGGTGCTCAATACGACGGCCTATACCGCCGAGATCCTGCGGGGCGGCTTCCTCGGCGTGTCCAAGGGCCTGAGGGAGGCCGGGCTGGCCCTTGGCCTGACGCGGCCGCAGGTATTCATCAAGATCACCTTCCCACTCGCCTTGCGCCTGGCGCTGCCTGCGTACGGCAATGAAATGGTGAGCCTGCTCAAATCCACGGCTCTCGCCAGCACGATTACGCTGCTAGACGTTACCGGCGTGGCGCGCACGATCGTTGCACGCAGTTTCGCGCCCTACGAGATCTTCATTTCGGCGGCGGTGATCTATCTCGCTCTGACAGGTGTGATACAGAGGGCCGTGGGCGTGATCGAGACGCGCCTCAATCGATATCTGAAAAGGTGATTCCGACTTGCCTATCCCTTCGAGCGTCTCGCGGGGCGATCTGCAGGACTACGCGGCCTTCGCCAATCGCCTTGCCGACGCCAGCCGCGCGATCATCCATCGCCACGCGGGGCCGGGCCGCGCGCCGGATGCTCGCTCCTTCGACCTCAAGGCGGATGCAAGTCCGGTGACGGCGATCGACCGGGAGATCGAGCGTGAACTTCGCCGCGTCATCGCGCGCGATCATCCGCGGCATGGCGTTCTGGGCGAGGAATTCGAGCCGACGGGCCTCGACCGCGACCTCGTCTGGGTCATCGATCCCATCGACGGCACCAAGCCCTTCATCGGCGGCATCCCCGTCTATGGGACGCTGATCGCCCTGACCTGGCGTGGGACGCCGGTGCTGGGCGTAATCGAGCAGCCCTATACCAATGAGCGCTGGCTGGGAGTCGATGGCCTGGGGACAACCTTCAACGGTGTAGCCGTTGCAAGCAGCAAGGGTCTCGCACTCGAGCGGAGCGTCCTCTTCACCGGCAATCCCGAGCCTTTCCAGGGAGCCGAGCGCGCCGCCTTCGACCGCCTGCGCAAACGCGTGAATTTCTGCGTCTATGGCGCCAACTGCTACGGCTATGGCAGCATTGCGAACGGACAGATGCATATCGGCATCGAGACGGGACACGACCCCTTCGATTTCTGCGCACTCGTTCCGGTCATCGCCAACGCCGGCGGCCGCATCACCGACTGGGAAGGAAGGCCCCTCACCATCCACTCGGGCAAGCGCTATGTCGCGACGGGAGATCCCGCCCACCACGATCAAGTGCTCCGCATCCTGAACGACATGGGCTGAGCAGGCTTTCGAAAGCAGGTGAGCCAGGAGCCATTCGCGAACTCAGCTCTCTTCCATCCGTGCCCGCACATGATCGATGAAGAGCGAGAGAAGTTCGGCCTGTGTCGAAATTCCCAGCTTCTCATAGGCATTCTTGCGGTGGCTCTTCACGGTCGTGCGGGAAATGTCGAGGTTGGCGGCGACCGAATCTGAGGAATGCCCACGCAGGACCATCACCATGACCTCGCGCTCGCGGCCGGTGAGCCTCCCCTCTCCGAAACTGCGGAACGCCTCCTCGGCAAGTGCCGTGCGGGCCGAATTGTCGAGCACGATCCTGGTCTTGATGCGCTGCCAATGCTGCCTGAAGGCGACGTCGATGAAAGGCAGCATCTCCTGGAGCCTGGCGATCATGCCGTCGCTGAATCCGCCGCCATGCTTTGCCCTGTAGAGTCCGATCTCGGTGGTTTCGCCAGCGTCCAGCGGCACCGCGATATCCACCTCTTCAAGACCGCGCGGCCAGTCCCTGGTGAGGTAGCCTATCTCCTCCTGTTCGGCGACGATGACCTCGTAGGACTTGTAGACATCGCTCGACAGATACCGGTCTGGCGCAAGTTCCCCGACGCGATAGACCCCCGAGGCGAGGCCGTGCAGGTGGCGCTGGAAAAAGGGGTTCAGGATGTAGGTCTGCGCCAGATATTGCCGAAGCCCCTTGCGGGCGGCTTCCTCCCTGAAATCGTCATGGACATGTAATGGCAGGCCATGCCCGCGATAGATCACGATTGCGATCAGATCGAACGGGACAGAACTACGTATCCAATTCGTGAAGAGATGGAAGAATTCCGGCGTACCGACCGCCTCTATGATGTTGGCAAGCTGCTTGTATTCGGCGGGGGGCATGGTCGACTTCGAATGCTCCTATCGAGGTGTCCGGCGAACTCCCCCCTTGGGAGGATGGCCCGTCCGGGCAATTGTCACTACCCCTGAAGCCGTGAATGCGGCGGCCTCGCTGCAGGGTTGGAGACGGTCGCCATGAACTATGCAAGGATGGTCATCGAAAAGGAAGCACCTGAGGAATACGGTTACGACCGCATCCGCTTCAACCTCTCGGAAAGTTCGATTGCCGATCAGCGATTGTCGGATATTGGATTTTCTCTTCCGGACGCCACCCTCTTCTACGGCGAGCATCGCGGCGACAGCGAATTGCGTCACCTGGTCGCTGCCCAGGCTTCCGGCCTGTCCGCGGATCAGGTTCTGATCACGGCAGGTGCTGCCGGGGCGCTCTTCATCATCGCGACGAGCCTCCTCTCCGAGCGCGACCATCTGATCGTGGTGCGTCCCAACTACGCCACCAATATTGAGACGCCTCGGGCGATAGGGTGCCAGATCAGCTATATCGACCTCGATTTCGACAGCGGCTTCCTGATCGATATCGAGGCGGTCTCGCAGGCCCTGAGACCGAATACCCGCTATATCAGTGTCACCTGCCCCCATAATCCGACCGGTACGATGATGAGTGGCGCGGATCTGGACGCCCTCGTTGCCCTGGCCGAACGTCATGGCTGCTATCTGCTGGTCGACGAGACCTACCGGGATCTGAGCTACGGCGCGCAGCTTCCGGTCGCCGCGAGCCTCAGTCCGCACGCGATCAGCGTAAGTTCCCTTTCGAAGGCATACGGCATCCCAGGCATCCGCATCGGCTGGCTGGTTACACGGGATGCCTCGCTCTACGAGCGCTTTCTGGCAGCCAAGGAACAGATCGGCATCTGCGGCAGCGTGATCGATGAACTCGTCGCTCGCCGGATGCTGGAACATCGCACCGGCTTCCTGGAGAAGGTCCTCCCGGATATGAGCCACCGCCGCGACATCGTACAGGCCTGGATCGACAGGGAGCCGCTGGCCGAGTGGGTTCGCCCTCAAGGCGGCGTGGTCGGCTTTGCCCGGCTTGCCGTCGACTCGAATTTCGACCTCGACCTGTTCCATCGTCGCCTTCTCGACGAGCAGGGAACTTATGTCGGTCCCGGTCATTGGTTCGAAATGTCGAAGCGCTATTTCAGGATCGGCTACGGCTGGCCGACGGAAGAGGAACTCATCGGCGGCCTCCAGGGAGTTTCCACGCTCTTGCGAGAAGCCAACGCAGGCCGGTGACCCGATACCCCGAAACGGCCTCGCCCCTCGCGAAAGGCGCTTGCCGCCACCTCCCGATCGTGAGCATCCGCCCACAAAGAGAGCGAATGTCGCCCCGCCGGAGTGAAGGCCGACGCCATTTTCGCCCGTGATGCGAAAGCATTCATCGGCGCAACCCGTCAATCATCCTACCTATCGCAAATGGCGAAGTGAACCCTCGGTTTGGTCCGCAGTCATTCTTGCGGCGTTGCAGCAAATGGTCTACCCAACGTGAACGGATGAACGGATACGCTGGCCCTCCACGGGGCAGTGCCCACCCCGGGCTCATGCGTGACGCGCTGATTTTCCGTACAAGGAGGATTGCATGACCGGTAATACGGCGACTCTGACTATTGACGACAAGACGATCGAGTTGCCGACCAAGGCCGGCTCCGTCGGTCCGGCGGTTGTCGATATTGCCTCACTTTATAAGCATACGGGTATGTTTACTTACGATCCGGGCTTCACCTCGACGGCGAGCTGTGAATCCCAGATCACCTACATTGACGGCGACGAGGGCGTCCTGCTCTATCGCGGCTATCCGATTGAACAACTCGCCGAGCATGGCGACTTTCTCGAGACCTGCTACCTGCTGCTGTACGGCGAATTGCCGACCATGGCCCAGAAGGCCGATTTCGATTATCGCGTCACGCGCCATACCATGGTGCACGAGCAGATGGCCCGCTTCTTCCAGGGCTTCCGTCGCGACGCGCATCCGATGGCTGTCATGGTCGCTTCCGTCGGCGCCCTCTCCGCCTTCTATCACGACTCCACCGACATCTCCGATCCACACCAGCGCATGATTTCGTCGATGCGCCTGATCGCGAAGATGCCGACGCTGGCGGCGATGGCCTACAAATATTCCATCGGCCAGCCTTTCGTGTATCCGCAGAACAGCCTGGATTATCCCTCGAACTTCCTGCGGATGTGCTTCTCGGTACCGTGCGAGGAATACAAGCCCAATCCGATCCTGGCGCGGGCGCTCGATCGCATCTTCATCCTTCATGCCGACCACGAGCAGAACGCTTCGACCTCGACGGTGCGCCTCGCTGGTTCGTCGGGTGCCAACCCATTTGCCTGCATCGCTGCCGGCATCGCCTGCCTGTGGGGACCCGCCCATGGCGGTGCCAACGAAGCGGCTCTCAAGATGCTGCAGGAAATCGGCACGGTCGACCGCATCCCGCAGTATATCGCCAAGGCCAAGGACAAGAACGACCCGTTCCGCCTGATGGGTTTCGGGCATCGCGTCTACAAGAACTACGATCCCCGCGCCAAGATCATGCAGCGCACCACCCACGAGGTGCTGAACGAACTCGGCCACAAGGACGATCCGCTTCTCGAGGTGGCTCTCGAACTTGAACGCATCGCCCTGCACGACGAATACTTCGTCGAGAAGAAGCTTTATCCGAACATCGATTTCTATTCGGGCATCACCCTCAAGGCGATGGGCTTCCCCACCTCGATGTTCACCGTGCTGTTTGCGCTCGCACGTACCGTGGGCTGGATCGCGCAGTGGAAGGAAATGATCGAAGACCCTTCCCAGAAGATCGGCCGCCCGCGTCAGCTCTACACCGGTGCAACGCGCCGCGACTACATCTCCCCGGCCCAGCGCCGCGGTTGAACGAAGGGGCCGGTCCCGCGACCGGCCCCTTTTTTGTTGCGCCGCGTTTCGATGCCGGCGGATATCAGCGCCGTATGGTCTCCAATACAATGCGCGCCGCGCGTTGCGAGGGCGTCTCGCCCACGACCTGCATGCGCCGGTCGATTTCGTCGAAAGCCTGCATCTGTCCTGCCCGCTCCGGCGTCTCGCCCAGCAGCGGCGTGAGGATGGCAGCCAGGTTTTCCGGCGTCACCTCTTCCTGGAAGAGTTCCGGCACGGCCCTGCGGCCGACAATGAGGTTCGGCAGCAGGAAGAAGGGCGCCTTTACCAGACGACGGGCGAGAAAGGCCTCCCAGGCCGGGAAACGGTAGGCCCCGATCATCGGAATCTGCGAGAGCGCCAGTTCCAGCGTCACCGTGCCGGAAGCAGCCAGCGCCCCGCGGGCGCGGCGGAACGCGGCAAACTTCTCTGCCTCGTCCGACACAATCCGGGGCTTGTGCGGCCAGGACGCCGTCGCCTCCGTCAGATGAGCGGCATGGCGCGGCACGGTAGGCAGGACGGTGTCCAAGGGACCGATCGCCGTTGCCAGGCGCTGCAGCGTCGCGCCGAAAATATCAGTAAGCCGCGCGACTTCACCGGAGCGGCTGCCCGGCAGGACGAGAATGAGCGGCCTTTCGCCATCCCTCGCCGCCTGTTCCTCCCGATTGGGTCGAAGCTCGGCAAGGCGCTCGATCAGGGGATGGCCCACATAGGTGCAAGGCGGCCCGTCGAGCCGCTTGTAAGCCTCCGGTTCGAAGGGCAGCAAGGCCAGGACATGGTCCACATAGGCCTTCATCTTCCTGGCACGTCCCGGCCTCCACGCCCAGACACTGGGCGAGACATAGTTGACGACGGGCAGGCTCGGTAACCGCTTGCGCACGCGCTTGGCGACGGCATGCGTGAAATCCGGGCTGTCGATGATGACGAGCACGTCAGGCGGCTCCGCGACGATATGATCGATCGCCGTCCAGGCCCGGGACCGGATCGTCGGGTAGCGCCGGATGACGTCGCCGAAGCCCATCACGGCGATGTCATCCAATGGAAACAAGCTTTCCATGCCCTCGCGACTCATGGCCGGCCCCGCCACGCCCGTAAAGCGGACGGGCCCCTGGACCGCAGTACGCAAGGCCTGGATGAGCTTGAACCCGAGTTGGTCGCCGGAGTGTTCGCCGATGACGAGGGCGATATGAAGCGGGCGCTCCGTCATGGCGCGACACCTATGATGTAGAGCCCGGCCGCATCCGCGGCGCGAATGGTCATTTCCCGCTCCACCACCAGAACGCTCCCGGCCTCGATTGCAATGCCGCCTAGTCCGGCTTCGCGGGCAAGACGCACCGTGCGCGGACCAATGGCCGGCAGGTCGACACGAAAGTCCTGGCCAGGCTTCGCGGCCTTGACGAGCACGCCGCCTGTCTGCTCCGCAATTGCCGGCCTGCCATGCCGCAATAGCCGTCCGATCAAACCCTTGCGGCGCAGGCCGGTCACGCGGCGGATCATGTTGTCGGTCCCCTCGGCAGCTTCGACTGCCAATATGCGGTGCTGGGCGACGATCAGACCCTGACCGATATCGCTCAAGCCCATCGCAGCCAGGGCCCTCCGTCCGGAGGCAATGTCCTGTGTGTCGGCCTCCGTGGGCGCGTGTCGACCCAGAAGGCCCTCCTGCACCATCAGCCGCGGCGCCACGTCCCGCACGCCGAGCACCGGAAAGCCGTTATCTTCAAGGAAGGCAATGATGCCGCGAAGGAGATTGTCATCGCCGCCCTGCACCACCTTGCGGATCTCTTCGCGGTTGCGCACCGCCTCATAGCCAGCCATCACCAATCCGATGCCTGGTCGATGAACGGTGCCCGCCATGATTACTGCTCGCGCATCGAGATCCGCGAGCGCCGCGAGCACGCCATTGGGGTCGAGCATGCCGACCGGGCGCTGCCGGAAGGCGGAAAAATCCGCATTCGCCACGCCCTTGATGGGCAGGATGGCCACGTCTTCCTGGCGTTCCGCCACCTCGGCCGCAATCTCCGCCGGCAAGCGGCCCGCCCCAGCGATGATCGCCAGAGGGCCCGCGCCGACGGCCGTGGCTGCGCTCACGCGTCGACGCCCGCGAGGTCACGCGGGGTCACCAGGGCGCGGTCGCCCCCGGTACGCACGAAATCGACGATCTGCATCACGGCCGGATGGTCGGCGAACTCCTCGGCTACCTTCTCGACCCGCTCCTTGAGCGTGCCCTCGGGCGCGAACAAGGCACGATAGGCATGGCGCAGCGCGTGAATCTGGTTGCGGTCGAAACCGCGGCGCTTGAGGCCCACGATGTTGAGACCCGCCAAGCTGGCACGATTGCCAAGCGCCATGCCGAAGGGAATCACATCGTTCTCGACGCCGGCAATACCCCCGATAAAGGCATGGGCGCCGATGCGGGAGAACTGATGGACCGCGGCGCCGCCGCTTATGATGACATAGTCTCCCACCTGGACGTGACCGGCCAGCATGACGTTGTTGGAGAAGATGACATAGTCGCCGATCTTGCAGTCATGGGCGACGTGGCTCTGCGCAAGGAACCAGCAGTGATCGCCGGTACGAGTGAGCAAGCCCCCTCCCGTCGTGCCGGGATGCATGGTGACGCCTTCGCGGATGACACAATCGGCACCGATGACGAGTTGGGAGACTTCGCCGCGATACTTCAGATCCTGCGGCGGATAGCCGAGAGCGGCGAAGGAATAGACCTGCGTGCGTGGACCGATGGTGGTATGGCCGGTCACGACGACATGCGCATGCAGGACCACGCCTTCGCCGAGCACGACGTTCTCGCCCACGATACAATAGGGTCCGATTGAAACGCCCGCGCCGATGTCGGCGCCGGCTGCGATGATCGCCGTCGGGTGGATGGCCGGAGCTGACGTCTGCGTCATTCCATCACCACCATGGCCGAGATCGTCGCCTCGGCAACGATCACGCCGTCCACCTTGGCCTCACCCTTGTACCACCACATGTTGCGGCGATTCTTGATTTTGGTCATGTGCAAGCGCACCTGGTCACCCGGCGTCACGGGCTTGCGGAAGCGGCACTCGTCGATCGTCATGAAGTAGACGACCTTGGGCCGGGCATTGCCCATGGCGTTGAGAACGCAGATCGCGCCGGCGGTCTGGGCCATCGCCTCGATCACCAGCACGCCCGGCATCACGGGCTGCTCCGGAAAATGGCCGGTAAAATGTGGCTCGTTGACAGTGACGTTCTTGATGCCGATCGCCGAATTGTCGTGGTCGATCTCAATGATGCGGTCGACCAGCAGGAACGGATAGCGATGCGGCAGCAAGGTCATCAGCTTGCCGATGTCGACGGATTCGAGCGTCGCGGGCTTTGTCTCAGTCATAACAGTCTCGTCTTCTGAATTGGCTTGCCCGAGGACAAGGCCCTTTCGTTGTTTGTCGCTGCCTTATGGGCTACGGAGCGCGGATCAGCCTTCCTTCTTGGTGTCAGTCCGTCCCCGTGTTTCCTTGACCAGGCGCTTCAGCACCGCCAGTTCGCGGGCAAAATCGCCTAGGGGCTGAGCGGGCGTGCCCGCCATGCGGGCGCCGGGCGGGACGTCGTCCTTCACATTGGCCGCGCCTGCGATCTGAGCGCCCATGCCGATGCGAATATGGCCGACGGTCGCCGAAGCCCCACCCATCACCACGAAGTCCTCCAGCACGGTCGAACCGGAAATACCCACCTTCGCAACCAGCACGCAATGCCGGCCAACCATCACGTTGTGCCCAATCTGCACTTGGTTATCGATCTTGGTGCCCTCGCCGATAATGGTGTCCCTGTTGGCACCACGATCGATCGTCGTGCCGGCGCCGATCTCGACGTCGTCCTGGATCACCACCCGCCCGACCTGGGGTACTTTCAGATGCCCGCGCGGTCCCATCGAAAAGCCGAAACCGTCCTGTCCGAGACAAGCTCCCGGATGGATGATGACCCGATTGCCGACGAGCGAATGCTGGATGACGGCGTTCGCGCTGATGGAGCAGTCGCGGCCGATCCGAACATCCGGCCCGATGACGGCGTTGGCACCGACGATCGTCCCGGCACCGATCTCTGCCCGGGGGCCAATGACGGCGCCTGGATCGACGGTGACCCCGATCTCCAGCCGCGCTTCGGGATGGACCACGGCACCGGGAGAAATTCCCTTTGCGCCGAAAAAGGACTGAGGGCGCGCAGCCTCCGGAAACAGTGCGATGCCAACCTGGGCGAAGGCACGATACGGCTCGCGGGCCACCAGAAGTGGAGCGTTCTTTGGGGCCCGGTCGAGGAATTTCGGCGAAATGAGGATCAGCGCAGCCTTGGACGAGGCCAACATCGGCAGATAGTGCGGATTCTCGAGGAAGCTGAGATCCCCCTCACCCGCCTGGTCGAGCGGCGCTACGCGCTCCACCGCGATATCCGGCGACACGCCCTCGATCGGCTCCGCACCGGTGAGGCGGGTGATGTCCGCCACCAAAAGCCGGCCCCGCGCCCGAAAGAAAACCGGATCAGTCATCATATCCACGCTGCAATCAGCCTCAGGAAGACACTTGTGATCCCAAGGATCCACCAGGAATCACGAAACACGTCGAAACTAACAGTCGAAGCAAAACAGCGTTGCCGCCCGAACGCGTCATGCTCCAGGAAACCAGCACCGGACGCAGAGCGCGCCTTCAGCTGATCGGTTCTTACGATTACACCCGCCGATTTGCAAAAGCGTTACCGGCGAGGCGACAGAACCTGCCCATACACCAGTCCGCCCAGCAGAACAAAACACCGAATATTTCAGAACCTTGCGCCACGCTGCGGAGACAGCCGGTGCCATAAGCACAAAAAACCGGCCGGTTCCAATGGAACCGGCCGGCGTGCCTCGATCAGGCGGACCATCAATAGTTGACGATCGTGCCGAAATGGAAGGCCTGGGTATCGTCATGCTTGGCCTTGGTCAGGACGTAAGCATAGTCGAAGCGCAGCGGGCCGATCGGAGAAGCCCAAAGCAAGCTGGCGCCGATGGACGAGCGGATCTGGTGGCTGTCGACCAGATCGAACTGGCGCACGCCACTGCCCGCGCCGCCGCCGGAGTTACAGTTGCCGGTGTTGCCACCGCCCGGGATCGCCACGCAAGCCTGGCTGTACTTCGTGCCGCCATATCCGAACACGGTACCGGCATCGGCGAAGATCGCGCCACGCAGGCCGACTTCACGCGGCAGGCCGAAGATCGGGAACTGCAGTTCCAGCGTGCCGCCGACATAGGTCGTGCCGCCAAGGCCGTTGCCCTTGCCGCCGCCGGCGAGGTCACGGGCGCCGATACCGCCGGGCGCAAAGCCGCGCACCAGATCCGGACCCGGATTGAACTGGTCGACGATCGCCAGCTTCTCGCCGCCGAAGCCGACCATGTAGCCGCCCTGGGCACGGGCCATCAGGGTCAGGTCGTCGGTCAGCGGATAATAGTAGCGGCTGTCGACCGAGGACTTCACATATTTGGCGTCACCGCCGAGACCGGCGATATCCTGCTTGAACTGAGCGTAGATACCTTCGCTGGGCTGCTTCAGATCATCCAGGGAGTTGTAGGTCAGCGTGTAGCCAACCTGGGAAACGATACGGTTATGGCCCGCCAGTTCCTTGATGGCGCGCGAAGCTTCGCCGTTCAGGTAGTTGTTGTCGTTGTACTGCGAAGGAATGGTGACCTTTTCGCTGTAGAGCGTGTAGTTCACGCCGACAGTGAAGTTCTCGGTGATCGGGAAGGCGGCACGGATCGTACCGCCGGTCGTCTGATCCTTGTAGTATTGGTAATCGCTATCGTCGGTCGTCTTCGAGAAGAGGTCGAAGCCGGCGGCGATACGCTGACCCATGAAGTAGGGCTCAGTGAACGACAGGCCATAGCCCTGCGTGCGCTGGCCATACTGGACCGACGCCTTCACATACTGGCCGCGACCGAGGAAGTTGCGCTCGGTGAGCGAGACTTCGCCGAGGAAGCCGTCGGAGGTGGAGTAGCCGCCGCCCACGGAGAACTCGCCGGTCGACTGGTCGACGACCTCGACATTGACCACCACGCGGTCAGGCTCGGAGCCCGGCGTGTTGGTGATGCGCACGCTCTGGAAATAACCGAGGTTGCGCAGGCGACGGGCCGCTCGGTCGATCATCGCCTGGTTGTAGGGGTCGCCTTCACCGATATCGAACTCGCGCCGGATGACGTAGTCACGCGTACGGGTGTTGCCGGAGATGTTGATGCGCTCGATGTAAACCTTGGCGCCTTCCTCGACGACATAGTTCACGCCGATGGTATCGCCGGCGTCATCGCGGACCGCGCGCGGACGAACCAGCGCGAAAGGATGTCCCGAACCAGCGAGCTGGATCGTCATGTCCTCAACGGTCCTGTCCACGTCCTCGCCGCGATAGGTCCAGTTGTTCCAGGAGTGAACGTTGTGCTGGAGTTCATCGGGATTGACGTCGGAGATGGTGGACTCGACCTGCGAAGGGCCAAACTTGTAATATTTGCCCTCGTCCATCGTGATGGTGATGATGTAGCCGTCCTGCTTCTCATTGAGAGAGGGTACGACGGAGAGAACGCGGAAGTCCGGGTAGCCGTGGTTCACGTAGAACACGCGCAGGCGATCCTCGTCCGCTGCCAGACGATCCGGATCATAGGTGTCCGTGGTGCGCAGCCATCCGAGATAGCCCGATTCCACGGTCACCATCTGACGCTTCAGGCGCCAGTCGGAGTAATTGTTGTTGCCGACGAACCTGATCTCGTCGATGCCGACCTTGACGCCTTCAGCCACTGTGAAGACGAGGTCGACGCGGTTGTTCGGCAGAGGAACTTCGCGGTAGGAGATCTGGACCGTGGAGCGACCGGCCCGGTTATAGGCCTCCTTCATCCGATCGATATCGGCGTTCAGGGTCGCCTGGTTCACCGGATTGCCGGGCTTCGACTCCATGATGGAGGAAAGCTGGTCCGACGTGACCTTCTTGTTCTTCTCGAAGACGATGCGGTTGATGATCGGCGCCGAGCGCGCCGCAACCTGCTTCCTAGGCGCCGCTTCGGCCGACCCAACCAGCGGAGAGGCCACAAACGCACCGAACAACGACGGAACCGCGACAGCCGCGAGGGCAACGCCCAGCTTCAACTTGTACATTGCTGTTGCCATCGGGTCTTAATCCCACTCTTTTTACCAAACCAATTTGAGTTCCCATGCAAAGCCGTCAGGCCCGCATTGAGCTCATTGGAAATGCTTCTACAGGGTTTCCGGACGCATGCAAACCGACCGGGAAGAGGCTGGCGTCCTTTTTTGGGAGACCGTTGCGAATCCGCCACGCCCGTTCAGCCGCCATAGATTTGTCGTGACAGATCATGGCCCAATACCAAAACCGTAATTGTAATTATCAACATGAGGCCGATGCCAAACGAAAGCTCCTGAGCACGCGCGCCGAGCGGACGGCCCCTGATGGCTTCGATGGTGTAAAAGACCAGATGGCCGCCATCGAGAACCGGTATCGGGAGGAGATTGATGAAGCCTACCGAGACCGACAGGCTTGCCGTCAACAGTATGAGTCCCATGAGGCCCATGGTCTCACTGATGGTCTTCGAAGCCACTGCAATGCCGACAATGCCGGCGACCTGGCTGGGGTCTCCACGGCCCACGACCAGCTCATAGATAAAATTCACTGATGCGCCAATGGTTTGCGTGGTCGCGAGCGTCCCGGTCCACAAGGCCGTCAGTGGGTCCAGCCGGGCCATGCCGCCGGGGCCGATGCCGATCCTGCCCTGGGTGACCGGCTTGCCGTCGGGGCCCGTGACGGTGGTGACTTTCGGCACCACGCTCACGTCGAAGGTCTCAGAACCACGTTCGATCGTAAGCTTCACGGGCTTGTCGGCCGACCCGGCGATCAGCCCGGGAAGCTGGTCGAACACGGTGACCTTGGTGCCGTTGACTTCGACGATCCGGTCCCCCCTCTGCAGGCCGGCCTTGGCAGCCGCTCCATCGACGCTCATGGGGCCGATCACGGCATCATTATTTGGGTAACCATAAATCGAGAATGCGGCTGCGAAGACGAAAACGGCGAGGATGAAATTGGCCAGCGGCCCGGCTGCGACGATGGCGATGCGCTGCCAGACCGGCTTGTGGAACAGGCTCACCGCCCGCTCCTCCGGCGTCATCAGCTGGTTGCGCTCCACGTCCGGCATGGAGGCGGCGTTGGCGTCGCCGAAAAAGCGGACATACCCACCCAGCGGTATGGCCGCCACGCGCCAATGCGTGCCGTGCTTGTCGTCGAATCCGAACAGCTCGGGACCGAAGCCGATCGAGAAGGTCACCACCTTCACGCCACACCAGCGCCCGACCAGGAAGTGCCCGAGCTCATGGAAGAAGATCAGGATGGAAATGATCACGACGAACGGCACGAAGCCGAGCGCGCCCATGCCAAGACTGTCGAGAACACCCATCATCCCGTAACCCTCAAGTATCGCCAGCTGGCGATACCCCTTTCCCAAGATCCGGTTCGCTTCCTACCAGGCCACGAACCCCGATGCCGGATGCATGCCGGCGTGAACCAATCCAATAAGCAGCGCTGCCAGGGCAGCCGCCACGAAGCCGTCGAGCCTGTCCATCGCACCGCCGTGCCCCGGAATAAGATGACTGGCATCTTTGGCATCAAAGCGGCGCTTCAGGGCGGATTCAAGGAGATCACCGCCCTGCGAGACCGCCGCCAGCAGGGCCCCGACCAGAACCACGGCAAAGGAGCCGGCGACAAGTCCGGCTGCCGCCGCGCCGAACACCACGCCGCCGATGAAGCCGGACCACGTCTTCTTGGGGCTGATGCTGGGGCACAGTTTCGGTCCGCCAAGGGTGCGTCCCGTGAAATAGGCCATGATGTCCGAACCCCAGACGATGGCGAACAGCACGAAGATGGCAAGCATGCCATGGGACTCGTCCTGCCGCAGCGACGTCACCGGAAGTACGACACAGGCGGCGTAGGGCAATGCCGCCGCCGTCAAAAGCGGCTGCGGGCGCGGCCTTGCAATGGCGACCGCCCCGAGGACGATCGCTCCGCCTGCGACAATAAGCAGCGAGGAGATGCCATGACCTTCATGGGCCATGGCCGTGGCGAGGATCAGGAAGGCCGAGGCCGCAATGACGGTCGGCCAGTCCTTCGCCCCTGCCCTGATCAGGAACAGCCACTCGCACAGAACAGCGATGGCCGCCAGCAGCCAGAACACGACGAATGAGAGACCGCCAAGCCAGTTGGTACCGAGCGCCAGCCCGGCCATCACGACTGCGGAAGCAATACGGACGGTGAGATCTGACCAGTTGGCCTTGCGCGCACTCGACATCTCAGGACCTGCAGGCGATTGGGGCGTGACGTCCAGTCTGCCGCATTTCATATCCGTTCCGATGACGCCCGAAGACAGGCCGCGCACTGCCGGGCACTCCCCCGGCAACCTCGTTTCGCAGCCCCCGCACCAAATCTAGCCCGATGTCGCTTGTCGAGAGGGCGTGGCAGCTGACACGCTGCCAAAACGGCGATCGCGCGACTTGTATTCCGCGAGGGCCGCTTCGAGAGCGCTCCGGTCGAAATCCGGCCAGAGCAAGGGCAGGAAGACGAATTCGGCGTAGGCCGACTGCCAGAGCAGAAAATTGGAAATGCGCTGCTCGCCGGATGTCCGGATCACCAGGTCTGGATCTGGTATCCCGACAGTGTGAAGCTTGCCGGCGAAGACTTCCGGTGTGATTTCCTCGGGCTTCAGCGTGCCCGCCGCGACCATCTCGGCAAGACGCCGCGCCGCCGCCGCGATCTCCTGGCGGCCGCCATAGTTGAAGGCCACGACCAGGGTCAGCCCTGTATTGGAAGCCGTGAGATTCTCCGCCTCGGCCAGCAGGTCGGCCAGCTCCCCTTCCAGCTCAGAGCGCTCGCCGATGATGAGGACGCGGACGTTGCTGGCATGAAGCTCGGCCAGGTCATTGCGGACGAAGCGCTTCACCAGACCCATGAGATAGTCGACCTCGGTACGAGGACGCGACCAGTTTTCGGAAGAGAAGGAATAGAGTGTGAGGTACCGGATGCCCAGATCCGATGCGGCGCGAACCGTACGCCGCAACGCCTCGACACCTCGGCGATGCCCCTCGAAACGAGGCATCAGGCGCTTGGATGCCCAGCGACCGTTCCCGTCCATGATGATGGCGACATGTGTCGGCGGCGCCACATTCGCTTCCTCGATCAGATCCCTGCCAAACATAAGTGCCTCGAAGCCTCATCCGCCCTATATTGGCACGAATTCTATCGAACGATCATCCGGGGGACAGTGGATATTTAGTGTCAAAATGGCTAGAGGAATAGTCCTTGCGGGAAGGTTGCAAGGCCCACCCGTCACACCTGCATGATTTCCTTTTCCTTGGCGGCGAGCGTCTTGTCGATTTCTGAAATCATCGCATCCGTCGCCTTCTGCACCTGATCGGCCAGACGCTTTTCCTCGTCCTCCCCGATGGTGCCGTCCTTCTCGGTCTTCTTCAAGACGTCGAGACCGTCGCGGCGCACATGCCGAACCGCCACGCGAGCCGATTCGGCGTACTTATGCGCCACCTTCACAAGTTCCTTACGGCGATCCTGCGTCATCTCCGGGATGCGCAGGCGGATGACCTGGCCCTCGGTCTGCGGGTTGAGGCCGAGATTGGAATTCATGATCGCCTTCTCGACGGCGCCGACCATGCCACGATCCCAGACCTGCACGCTGATCAGTCGGGGCTCCGGCACGGAGACCGTGGCCACCTGGGAAAGAGACATGCTGGCGCCATAGGCTTCGACATGCACCGGCTCAAGCAGGGATGAAGAGGCGCGCCCCGTGCGAAGGCCGCCCAGCTCATGCTTGAGCGCGTTGAGCGCGCCTTCCATGCGGCGCTTGACATCGGCAATATCGAATGACTCAGACATGTTCCTGCCCTCGGAAATCTTCTGGTTGGACGATCAGGCTGTGACCAGGGTGCAGGGTGCCTGCCCCCGCAGGACCGCGGCGATCGATCCAGCTTCATGAATCGAAAAGACGATTATCGGCAAGCGCGCCTCGCGGGCAAGCGCAAACGCGGCCGTATCCATGATCTTGAGGTCTTTTCGGATCACCTCGTCATGGGTTACCCGGTCATAGCGGGTGGCGGTGGGATCCTTCTTCGGATCGGCGGAATAGATTCCGTCGACCTGCGTGCCCTTCATCAGCACGTTGCACTCGAGTTCGGCCGCACGCAGCGCCGCGCCGGTATCCGTGGTGAAGAAAGGATTGCCGGTGCCGCCGGCAAGCAGGACAACGCGGTCCTTGGCGAGGTGCTCCATCGCCTGCTGGCGCGTATAGGTCTCGACCACGGAGGGCATCGCTACGCCCGACATGGCGCGGGCTGACTGGCCGAGCGAGGCCAGTTGGGCCTCGAGTGCAATGACGTTCATCACCGTGGCGAGCATGCCCATGGAGTCGGCGGCCGGGCGCGACAGGCCCATGCCGGCGATCTGCGAACCGCGGAAGATGTTGCCGCCGCCGACCACGACCGCCACCTCGACCCCGAGCTTGACCGCCTCGATCACGTCCTCGGCAATGCGACGCACCGTGCCGCGATCGATACCGAAGGATTCCTTGCCCATCAGGGCTTCACCAGAGAGCTTTACCAGGACGCGTTTATAGGGAAGTGCCGTCATGATTGCTGCTCCGATTCGCTAGCCACTTATACAACAGGCGGCACAAGGCCGCCTGTTGGTCGTTTCATCGATCCACATGGCCGAAAGATGGCCATGCCGGTATTCTTGTCAGGCGCCCCCCGGCACGTTGGGAAGCGTCGACGCCTCCCCGAAGATCCGCGCCGGCCCTAGACCGTTACTGCCGTCAGGCGGGATGACCGGCCTGGGCAGCGACCTCGGCCGCGAAGTCGCTTTCCTGCTTCTCGATGCCTTCGCCGAGGGCGTAGCGAACGAAGCCGGCAACCTTGATCGGGCCGCCCGCAGCGCCTTCGCTCTCCTTGATGGCCTGGCCGACCGACTTGGAGGGCTCGAAGATGAAGGGCTGCTCGAGCAGCGTCACTTCCTTGAAATAGGTCTTGATGCCGCTCTCCACGATCTTGGCGATGGCCGCTTCCGGCTTGCCCTGCTCGCGGTACTTGTCGGCAAGGATGCCCTTCTCGCGCTCGATCGTCGCGGCATCGACGCCGGCGGCGTCAACGGCGACCGGGTTCGAGGACGCCACATGCATGGCGATCTGGCGACCGAGTTCCGCAAGCTTCTCGGCATTGCCGCCGGTCGATTCGAGCGCAACGATCACGCCGATGCGGCCCTTGTTCGGCACCACCGGGTTGTGGATGTAGGTGGCGAGCGCCCCCTGCCCGACCGACAGCGTCTGCGCGCGGCGCAGCGACATATGCTCGCCGATCTTGGCGACGGTGGCGGAGATCTTGTCGGCAACGGTGCCCTCGTCGCCGAAAGAAGCGGCCTTGATGGCCTCGACCTCGTCCCCGACCTTCAGCGCCACTTCGGCGATGCCGGAAACCAGATCCTGGAACTCAGGATTGCGAGCCACGAAGTCCGTCTCGGAGTTCACCTCGACGGCAACGCCCTTGTTGCCTTCGACGAACAGGGCGACAAGACCTTCGGCTGCGACGCGGCCAGCCTTCTTGGCGGCCTTCGACAAGCCCTTCTTGCGCAGCCAGTCGACAGCCGCCTCGATATCGCCGCCCGTCTCGGTCAGGGCGGCCTTGCAATCCATCATGCCCGCGCCAGTCTGTTCGCGCAGGTCCTTCACCATGGCGGCGGTAATGTTCGACATCAGGGAATACCTCGTTGGGAAACCGGAATCAGTCCGGTGATGGGAAGCGGCCCGGCGCTTACCATTCCGATATGACAAACGGAATGCGAGCGGCCGGGCCGTATTTCACGATATATGGACAGGCTGCGAGAAAATTGCAGCCCTTCGATCTCAGGCGCCGGTGACGAGGTTGCGGGCGAGTTCCACCCAACCGTCACGCTCGATGCGGCCATTGAGCTTGAGTTCGGCATCGACCTTGGCGACGTCTTCCGGCGTCATGGCCGCGAACTGCCAGTAATGATAGAGGCCGCCCTCGTTCAGCTTCTTCTCGAGCTGCGGGCCGACACCGGTCAGCTTGGACAAGTCATCGGGAGCGCCGCGGGGAGCCGAGAGCAACTCGAAAGCTTCGCTGGAGGCATAGTCTTCGCCAGCCGGCAGTTCCTCGACCAGCGGAGCTTCCTCGGCACCGACATCCAGACCCAGTTCGCCATGGGCGCGGGAAATGCCATCGAGCGCCGCACGAGCGACCAGGTCGCAGTACAGCGACAAGGCGCGGCCGGCGTCGTCATTGGCCGGGATCGGATAAGTGATGCCGTCCGGGTCGGAGTTCGAGTCGAGGACCGCGGCCACCGGAATGTTCAGGCGCCGGGCTTCCTTGATCGCGATGTCTTCCTTGTTGGTATCGATGATGAAGATCAGGTCGGGCGTGCCGCCCATGTCCTTGATACCGCCGAGGGCGCGCTCGAGCTTGTCACGCTCGCGGGTAAGGTCGAGACGCTCCTTCTTGGTGTAGCCCTGCTGGGCGCCGCCGGAGAGCAGCTCGTCGAGCTTGCGCAGACGCTGGATCGAGTTGGAGATCGTCTTCCAGTTGGTCAGCGTGCCGCCGAGCCAGCGGGAATTCACATAATACTGGGCCGAACGGCGGGCCGCATCGGCGACCGCATCCTGAGCCTGGCGCTTGGTGCCCACGAAAAGCACGCGACCGCCGCGAGCCACGGTGTCGGACACCGCCTGCAGGGCGCGGTGGAAAGCCGGAACCGTCTGGGCGAGGTCGATGATGTGGATGCCGTTGCGAACACCGAACAGATAGGGCCCCATCTTGGGGTTCCAGCGGTGCGACTGATGGCCGAAGTGGGCACCGGCTTCGAGAAGCTGGCGCATGGAGAAATCGGGTATTGCCATGAGAGTTGTAACTCCGGTTTGATAAGCCTCCGCGGACATCCACCGTGCCTGCCCTGCTGCACTATCGCAGACAGAACAAAACACGGCACCGGAGCGGCATGGCCGCTTCGTCCGCGTGTGGAATGGGCGGGTCTATAAGGGGGTGGGGGCGAATAAGCAAGTGGAAATCCGGGGAAGGCGGACATTCCCAGGCTACATCTGCTGCACCGTCGCCACGCCCGGTATCGCCTTGATCGCGCCAGCGATCTGCGGCGTGACGAGATAACGGCCCGGCAATTTCAGCTCCACCTCGCGCTGGCCATCCTCGATCTGCAGGATCAGGAAGACCTCGCCCTCGCCGCGCGTTCCCAGCCGCTTGGCGACCGAATCGAGCGCCTGGTCGCCCTGCAGGAAGACCTTGATGCCGCGCTGGGTCTTGGCCGTGGCCACATCCAGCCGCTCCGCGGTGACGATACGGATGCGCACGTCATCGCCCTCGTGCGCCGCCTGGACCGCGATCAGCACAGCCGTGCCGGGCTCCAGCAGGTCACGGTACTGGGCAAGTCCCTCGGAGAAGATCACAGCCTCGAATTGGCCTGATGAGTCCGAAAGCATGATCACGCCCATCTTGGAACCGGTGCGTGTTTTGCGTTCGGAGCGCGACAGTACCGTCGCTGCGAGACGTCCGGCCGTCGCCCCCTGCTTCACCTTCTGCGTGAATTGGACCCAGGAAGGAACCTGGAGGCGCTCCAGCGACGTAGCATACGCATCGAGCGGATGGCCCGACAGGAAGAAGCCGATCGCGTCGAACTCGCGCTGGAGGCGATCCGAAGGCTCCCAGGCCTCCACGACGGTACCCTTCAACGGCTCAGGCGCCGAGGCGGAGCCGAACATGTCGGCCTGTCCGCCGCTCTTTTCGGCATGGGAGCGCTGGGCCTGTGCCATGATGCCGTCGATCGACGCCGTTACGCGGGCGCGATCGCGATCGAACTCGTCGAAGGCGCCGGCTGCCGCGAGGCTCTCGAGGATGCGCTTGTTGATGGCCTTGGGATCGATACGGCGGGCAAAATCGCCGAGATCGAAGAAGGGTTGGTCGCCCCGGATCTCGACGAGGCGCTGCATGGCGGCAAGGCCCACCCCCTTGATCGCGCCCAGCGCGTAGCGGATGGCGCCGTCATGTACCTCGAAATCGGGGCCTGAACGATTGATGGACGGCGGCTCGACCTTGATGCCGAGGCGGCGCGCCTCCAGGCGGAATTCGTTGAGCTTGTCGGTGTTCGAGATATCCAGAGACATCGACGCCGCAAGGAACTCTACCGCGTAGTTCGCCTTCAGATAGGCCGTGTGATAGGAGACGAGCGCATAGGCGGCGGCATGGCTCTTGTTGAAGCCGTAGTCCGCGAACTTCGCGAGATAATCGAAGATCTCGTCGGCCTTGGCCTTCTTGGTCCCGCGCTCCACCGCGCCCTCGACGAAGCGCGCGCGCTGCGCGTCCATTTCCGCCTTGATCTTCTTGCCCATGGCGCGGCGCAGCATGTCGGCCTCGCCCAGCGTGTAGCCGGAGAGGATCTGTGCGATCTGCATCACCTGCTCCTGGTAGATGATGACGCCATAGGTCTCCTCGAGCGCCGGCTTCAGCTGATCGAGCATGTAGTCGGGCTCTTCCAGCCCCTTCTTGCGGGCGTTGTAGACGGGAATGTTCGCCATCGGGCCCGGGCGATAGAGCGCCACGAGGGCGATGATGTCCTCGAAACGGTCGGCATTCATGTCGAGCAGGGCCTTGCGCATGCCCGCGCTTTCAACCTGGAACACGCCGACCGTCTCGCCGCGCCCGAGCATCTCGTAGCTCTTCACGTCATCCAGCGGCACGCTGGCGAGATCGAGCCTGATGCCGCGCTGAGCGATGAACATCAACGCGCGCTGCAGCACGGTGAGCGTCTTGAGGCCGAGGAAGTCGAACTTCACCAGACCGGCCTGCTCCACCCACTTCATGTTGAACTGCGTCGCCGGCATCGGCATCGCCGTCTTGGGGTCGTGATACAGCGGCACGAGCTCCACCAGGGGCCTGTCGCCGATCACGACGCCGGCCGCGTGCGTGGAGGCGTGGCGATAGAGACCTTCGAGCTTCTGGGCGATGGTCAGCAGGCGCTCGACCGTCGGATCGTCCTTGGCGGATTCACGCAGCTTGGGCTCGTCCTCGATAGCCTTGGCCAGCGTGACCGGATTGGCCGGGTTCTGAGGCACCAGCTTGCAGAGCTTGTCGACCTGGTTGTAGCCCATCTCGAGCGTCCGCCCGACGTCGCGCAGCACGCCGCGCGCCTGGAGGGAACCGAAGGTGATGATCTGCGCGACGCGATCCTCGCCATACTTTTCCTGCACGTAGCGAATGACCTCGTCCCGGCGCTCCTGGCAGAAGTCGATGTCGAAGTCCGGCATCGAGATACGCTCGGGATTGAGGAAGCGCTCGAACAGCAGGCTGAAACGCAGCGGGTCGAGATCGGTGATCGTAAGCGCATAGGCGACGAGCGAACCCGCGCCCGAGCCACGGCCCGGGCCCACCGGGATGCCCTTCGACTTGGCGTGCTTGATAAAGTCAGACACGATAAGGAAGTAGCCGGGAAACTTCATGCGCTCGATGATCGAGAGCTCGAATTCCAGTCGCTTGGCGTAGCTTTCCTCGGTGTGGCCTTCCGCCGGGCCATGGGCCGCAAGCCGAGCGCGCAGGCCCTCCTCCGCCTGGCGGCGCAGTTCCACCGCCTCGTCCACGGGCTGTCCGGTCTCGTCCGAACCCGTCGAGAAACGTGGCAGGATCGGCTTGCGCGTCCGGACACGAAAGGCGCAGCGCCTGGCGACTTCGAGTGTATTTTCAATTGCTTCCGGAATATCCTTGAATAAGGATATCATCTCGTTGCGCGTCTTGAAGTAGTGATGCGCCGTCACCTTGCGACGATCGCCCTCGGCCAGGATGCGCCCTTCCGCAATGGCCAGGAGGGCATCGTGTGATTCATGATCCCCTCGTGCGGCGAAGTAGACCTCGTTGGTGGCAACGATCGGTATGTCTGCGGCATAGGCGAGCTCGATCAGCGGCGCCTCGATCTGCTGTTCCTCCGGCGTATCGTGGCGCTGTACCTCGACATAGAGCCGGTCGCCGAAAAGATCGGCAAGGCGCTGCAGCCGCGTGCGGGCCAGATCGTCGAGACCCTCGCGCAGAGCCATGTCGAGCGCTCCCGAGGGACCTCCCGTCAACACGATCAGGCCACCGCCCAATTCCGCCAGCCGCTCCACCGACACATGGGGCTCCTCCCCGTTGGCCGGATCCGTGTAGCTATGGGAGGACAGCGCCATCAGGTGGCCATAGCCCTCCTCGTTCTGGGCCAGCAGCACCATGCGGGGCAGGCGCCGCTGGTGCAGGGGGCGACGGTCAGAGGAATCGTCGCGATCAGCGAAGTTGACGGCAAGCGAAATGCCCATGATCGGCTGAATCCCGCTGCCCGCAAGTTTCTCCGAAAACTCCAGCGCACCGAACAGATTGTTGACGTCGGTTAAAGCGACCGCCGGCATGCCATCGGCCTTTGCGAGGTCGGCGATCTTCGGGACCTTCATGGCGCCTTCGAGCAAGGAATAGGACGAGCGCACATGCAGATGCACGAATCCAGGTCCGCCTGCCGCCTTGCCCTCTGCCATGATGCCTCCGCTCGCCGCTGCTCCGACCCGAGGGGAACGACTCATCACCCTCTGTCGATCAACCATCTATGGCAAACCGGGCGGCGGCCATAGGGAACATTTCGCCCCCTCCCCGGCAGCCCGATCGCCGCCACATATCGGGCAACCGCCTGTTGAATGCCTGTGGATAAGTGTGGAAAACTGGGGATCAAATACCGCTCAGGAAGCCGGTCCACATGGCAATCATGATCAGGAAGAGACCCATCGAGGTGATGGCGGCGAGATCTTCGGCAAAACGAACGAACATTGCGTCCTCCTCTTTGATATCCCCATCGTATGTTCATGTTTTGTTCTACGTCAAGCACTGCGTCGCCGAACTGCCATCTTGCGTCGCGCTTCTGTTCCGCTTTGTTGCACGGAATGAGCGCAGACCAAGAACGAACATGGTTCTCGCAGCAGTGGATTCTCCAGGAATTTCAAGAGCCTGATAGTGGGGCCGGTTCAACCGGGACCGGGGCGCCGCCGGCGTTTACCATACGGCCAAGAGGCTTTCGGAACGGCCCCGCCCCCAACCGGACCTGCTCAATCCAGTTCGACGATCCGCCCATCCTGCAGGGTGACGCGGCGGTCCATCCGCGCAGCGAGATCGAGATTGTGCGTGGCGATCAGGGCGGCCAGCCCCGAAGCCCTCACCAGCGCCGTAAGCGTGCCGAAGACATGGTCCGATGTGCCGGGGTCCAGGTTTCCGGTCGGCTCGTCGGCCAAGATCAGGTGAGGCGCATTCGCCACCGCGCGGGCAATCGCCACGCGCTGCTGCTCGCCGCCGGACAGTTCGTTCGGCCGATGCCCGAAACGCTCCCCGAGGCCCAGGAAGGTCAGGAGTTCCTCGCCTCGCCGGCGCGCCTCGCTACGGGAAAGGCCCCGGATCATCTGCGGCAGGATGACGTTCTCCAGCGCGGAGAATTCCGGCTGGAGATGATGGAACTGATAGACGAAGCCGATGGCGTTCCGGCGCAGCCTGGTGCGGCCGGCGTCATTGAGATCGCTGGTGGGTTGGCCCGAGACCACGACCTCCCCGCCGTTCGGCTTTTCGAGCAGGCCTGCGGTATGCAGGAGCGTAGACTTGCCGACGCCGGACGGAGCGATCAGCGCCACGGACTGGCCGGGCATCACGGTGAGGTTGACGCCGCGCAGGATCCGCAGTTCCGAAGGGCCCTGCTGATAGCTGCGCTGCACATCGATCAGTTCGAGCGCCGGGACGGCTTCAGGCATCGCCATGTCTCAAGCCCCCCGCAGCGCTTCGACGGGATCGAGCCGCGCCGCCCGCCATGACGGATAGAGCGTGGCCAGGAAGCAGAGGACGAGCGTGGTGATGACCACAATCACGACTTCGGTCGGATCGGTCTTCGCCGGCAGGCGCGACAGGAAGTAGATCTCCGAATTGAAGACCTGCGTATTCGAAATCCAGGAAATGAACTCCTGGATATTCTCGATGTAGCGGCAGAACACCAGACCGACGACGAGGCCGCAGGCCGTCCCGATGATGCCGATGGACATTCCCGTGATGAAGAAGATGCGCATCATCGCGCCGCGCGTCGCCCCCATGGTGCGCATGATCGCGATATCCGTCTGCTTCGACTGGACCAGCATCGCCATGCTGGAAACCACGCCGAGGGCCGCCATGATGACCAGCAGCAGCAGGATCATGAACATCACATTTCGCTCGACCTGCAGCGCCGTGAAGAAGGCCGTATTGCGCTGACGCCAATCCGTGAGGGTGACCGGACGCTCGGCCGCCTTCTGGATCGCCTCCCCGATGGACTGCACGTGATCGGGATCGTCGACATAGACTTCGATGCCCGTCACATCGCCGTCCCGGCTGAAATAGGCCTGGGATTCCTGCAGGGGCATGATGACGAAGGCCGAGTCGATATCCGACATGCCGACTTCGAACGTCGCCACCACCGGATAGACCTTTATGCGAGGCGTGGTGCCGAAGGCCGTTACGTCGCCCTTCGGTGAGATCAGGGTGATGCCGTCCCCGATCTGCAGGCCGAGCGCTTGCGCCAGCCTCGTGCCGATGATCACGCCTTGACCCTGATCGAAATTGTCGAGCTTGCCGTCCTTTATATTGGAGGCCAGCCCGGGCATCTTCTGAATGTCCTCCAGCCTCATGCCATGCACCACCGCGCCGCTCGCCGAGAAAGGCGAGGACACCAGGACCTGCCCCTCCACGAAGGGAACCGCAAGCTTGACCCCGGGCACCTTGCCGATACGTTCGGTCACGGCCGCGAAATCATTGAGCGGCGTCTGGTAGGGCGTCACGATGACATGCCCGCTGAAACCGAGGATCTTGGACTGCAATTCCACCCGGAAGCCGTTCATAACCGACATGACGATCACGAGGGTGGCAACGCCCAGCACGAAGCACAGGAAGGAAACGGCGGCGATCAGCGAAGCAAAACCACCCTTGCGGTGCGGCAAGAGATAGCGCATCGCCACCATCCACTCGAACGCGGAAAAGGGGGCCGTTCCTGTAGGTTCCGACGATTTGATGGCTGGAGTGGACGCGTTCATAGGGTTCCAGGCGGGAAACTGAGGGTCCGGTGCCGACGACCAAAGCCGAAGCCGGCGAATGGACCTCGAACCCTTAGTCCGCGAGAATCGCGGCGTTTGCACGGCAAAAATACAACCATAACCATCTTTGCCACGGCTTTTTGCGCCAAGAAGGCCACGCGACAAAGCCCGTAAATCACAAAAACCTCTTCAATATCAAAATGCTGAAGAGGTTTTCTAATTTTACAGGAAAAAATCAACCGATCTCGGCGTGCAGGAATCCAAGTGCGCGCTCGCGCGCTTGCGAGGCACTGGCCGGTTCATAGGACGAGCGCTCGTCGCAATTGAAGCCATGGTCGGCCTGGTAGGTAAAGAGCTCGACGTTGGGATAGACCCGCACCTTGGCGAGATCGGATTGCGGGATATGCGTATCGAGCAATCCGAAATGTCCCTGCACCGGCACATCCGGCTTGCGGTCGGAATAACGCCCGATGCCACCGCCATAGTAGACGACCGCCGCATCGACCGGCAGTTGCGATGCCGCGAGCCAAGCATAGGTCCCACCCAGGCAATAACCGATGATGCCGACCTTGCCCTCCTTCTTGAGCAGGTCGACGGCGGCGGCGATATCCTGCATCGAATCTGTCGCCGAGACCTTCTGCATCAGCGCAATACCCCTGCTGCGGCCCGCGTCATCGTAACCGACTTCGAAACCCGGTTCCGCCCGGTCGAAGATCGCCGGTGCAATAACGTGAAAGCCATCGGCGGCATAGCTTTCAGCGACGCGGCGGATGTGGCCGTTCACGCCGAAGATCTCCTGGATCACCACCAGCCCACCACGGGCAGGCCCGTCCGGCAGCACTTCATAGGCGCTGATCTCGACGCCGTCAGCGGCCTTCAGCTTGATCCACTGTGCTTTGGTCATGAAAATTCTCCCTATGGGGACAGGCGTTGAAAGCGAGAACGAAATGGCGGATGAGCCTGGTACGGCAAGCAGGTCCGCACCGATTAGCGAGGGCCGACCATCCAAGGCAAACCGGATTGGCGAATCCCAGGGTCACAATCGCTTGAACAAAAAAGGGAGGGCCGCCTGTGGCGCGGCCCTCCCCGACAGATTGCAGGATTCAGGAATTCGATGAACGGGCGCCGTCACGACAGCAAGGCGAGCGCATCCGCCGGCGTGATCGTCTGCCTTTCGCCGGTGCGCCGGTTCTTCACCTCGACCTTGCCTTCCGCAAGGCCCTTCGGCCCGACGATGACCTGCCAGGGCAAGCCGATCAGATCCATCTTGGCGAACTTGCCGCCCGGACGCTCGTCGGTATCGTCGAGCAGCACGTCCACGCCCTTGGCGCCAAGCTGGAGGTAGAGATCGCCGCAGGCAGCGTCCACAGCGCTGTCGCCGGGCTTGAGATTGATCAGGCCGACCTTGAAGGGAGCGATGGCCTCCGGCCAGATGATACCGGCTTCGTCATGGTTCGCTTCGATGGCGGCCGCGGCGACGCGCGTCGGCCCGATGCCGTAGGACCCACCATGCACGGGAACCAAGGAGCCGTCCGGCCCGGCCACCACCGCCTTCATCGGATTCGAATATTTGGTGCCGAAGTAGAAGATATGGCCCACCTCGATGCCGCGGGCCGAGACCCGCTTGTCGACGGGCAGCGCGTCGAAGGCAGCCGCGTCGTGTTTTTCTTCGGTGGCGGCATAGAGGGATGTCCAGCGATCGACGATCTTCTGGAGGCCGGCTCCATCATCGAAATCGGTGCCGGCCGCCGGGGGTTCCATCGAAAGATAGTCGCGATGGCAGAACACCTCGCTTTCGCCTGTCGACGCCAGGATAATGAACTCGTGGCTGAGGTTGCCGCCGATCGGCCCGGTGTCGGCCACCATGGGAATGGCCGTCAGGCCGAGACGCGCGAAGGTGCGCAGATAGGCCACGAACATCTTGTTGTAGGAATGCTGTGCGCCGGCCTGGTCGAGATCGAAGGAATACGCGTCCTTCATCAGGAATTCGCGCCCGCGCATCAGCCCGAAACGCGGACGGATCTCGTCACGGAACTTCCACTGGATGTGGTAGAGGTTTAGCGGAAGATCCTTGTAGCTGCGCACATAGGCGCGGAAGATCTCCGTGATCATCTCCTCATTGGTCGGCCCGTAGAGCATCTCGCGATCCTGGCGATCCTTGATGCGCAGCATCTCCTTGCCGTAGTCGTCATAGCGGCCGCTCTCTCGCCACAGATCGGCGGACTGGATGGTGGGCATCAGCAGTTCGACGGCGCCCGAGCGATTCTGTTCCTCGCGGATGATGGCGTTGATCTTGTTCACCACGCGCAGACCGAGTGGCAGAAGGGCATAGATGCCGGCCGATTCCTGGCGGATCATGCCCGCACGAAGCATCAGACGATGGGAAACGACCTCCGCTTCCTTGGGCGTCTCACGCAGGATGGGCAGGAAATAACGGCTCAGACGCATCGGGCAGACCTTCTCAAGAACATGCGGGCCTCAATTTCGAAAGCCCCAGTAAAACGATGTGGCAAAACGGTGACCCGGCACGCCGTCGCGATTCCGTCGGTCGCGACGCGCATCGGACAAAACGACCTGCCCACAAGCGGGCGGCAAATTGACCTGATCGGGCAGGAAAAAACAAGGGATCAGCTCGAAAAACTGACATTTTCACTGGTTTTGCGGGAGAGATAAGGCGAAAAATCCATCTGCCTAAGATTTGTCCATTCGCGTTTGGACATCCCGCCCAGGGAAGTGACGCGCACAAATTTTAAGCAAAGATATTAATTTTGTGCGGATTGATGCACAAAGACGTGACAAGCAAAAAAACTTCGTCTAGCGTCCAGTCCGTCAACGACAGGGCATCCAAAGCTCGCAAATGAGCAACAGGAAGTCAGGGTCCAAGTCTTGGGAGGAAGCCCGCAGGCGCCGCCAGTTAAACCAACTGAGTCGAGCAGCCGTCCCGCCACTTCAAACAGCACAAAGATGCGTGAAGGAAGTTCCGGGAAGATGGGTTAGGACGAGGTCTAGAATAAAGCGAGGCTCGAAAGGGCCTCGCTTTTTTTCCGTGCGCAGAGCCGGCCTCCTCTGAAAGGCCTTTCGTAGAGTTCGGACACGTTGGCATGTTCCTCGTGGCTGGCATAGGTCGAGCATCGTTGATTGTCTGCCCGTTCGAATTGCATTAGTTTTTGTCTGCTGTGTGACGTGCGGCAAGACTGAGGTCGGCAGGCAGCAGTTATCGGCGCCTTCCCCAGGAAAATGAGCACGTTGAGCCCGTGACCGATGAGTCGTAACCCTATCTCGCAACCCGCGCGCATCGCGCCCCTCGCCGTGCTGCCGGTGTTCTATCGCCTCTCCGGCAAAAAGGTTCTTGTGATCGGCGCGACGCGAAGCGCCACCTGGAAGGCCGAGCTCCTGGCCTCCACGGGAGCCCATGTCACCGTGATCGCTCCCCTCGCGGACCCCGCGCTTGCCGAAATTCGCAGCCGTGACGATATGCGGATCGCGCACCTCGCCCGCGACTGGCAGGAGGGGGATCTTGCGGACGTCGCCATCGTCGTTGCCGACGTCGCCGACGAAGCGGAGGCCGGCAGGCTATCTTCTTACGCTCGCAAGGCCGGCGTGCCGATCAACATCGTGGATCGGCCGGCGTTCTGCGACTTCCAGTTCGGTTCCATCGTCAACCGTTCGCCTCTGGTGGTCGGTATTTCCACGGACGGCGCCGTTCCCGTGTTCGGCCAGGCGATTCGGACGCGGATCGAGATGCTGCTGCCGGCAGGCTTCCAGAAATGGGCCGAGGCCGCACGCAACTGGCGTCCGCTGGTCCAGGCCCGCGATCTCTCCCTGCAAGCCCGTCGCGAGATCTGGGATCGTTTCGTCGGCGCCGCCTTCCGCAAGCCCGACCATGTCCCGGACGAGACGGACCGCGCCGCCTTCCTAGCCTCGATCGACCAGCAGGCCGAGACGCCGCCCCAAGGCAGCGTCACCCTCGTCGGCGCCGGGCCGGGCGATCCGGAACTGCTCACGCTCAAGGCCGTGCGCGCGCTCCAGTCGGCCGACGTCATCCTGCATGACGACCTCGTGTCGCAGGATGTGCTGGACTTCGCGCGGCGTGAGGCCGAGCGCATCATCACCGGCAAGCGCGGCCACCGTCCCTCCTGCAAGCAGGACGACATCAATGCGCTCATGGTCTCCCTCGCCCGCGAGGGCAAGCGTGTGGTGCGCCTGAAGGGCGGCGATCCGCTGATCTTCGGTCGCGCCGGCGAGGAAATCGCCGCCTGTCGTGCCGCCGGCATTCCCGTCGAAGTCATCCCCGGCATCACCGCGGCCTCCGGGGCGGCGGCAAGCCTCGAGGTGTCTCTCACGCATCGCGATCACGCGCGGCGCCTGCAATACATCACGGCACATGCCAGGAACGGCAAGCTGCCCGACGATCTCGACTGGAAGGCTCTCGCTGATCCCGCGGCCACCACCGCCATCTATATGGGAAAGCTCGTGGTCGGCCAGGTTTCCTCCAACCTGCTCGCTGCAGGCATGGCGCCGGACACGCCCGCCATCATCGTGGAATATGCCACGCATGCGCGCGAGAGGCGTTTTCACACGACCATAGCCGAAATGGGATCGGTCTTTGCAGCGCAGGAACTGGACGGCCCGTGCATCATCCTGCTCGGCTGGGCTATGTCGGAAGCGGCTCCCTGAGCCCTTCCGGAACACGTCGCGACGGGACGCCCCGCTCCGCGGAGAACCTTCATATTCCCTTGTGATTCCCATGCACCTTTAGGTGGCAGGTTCCTGCACCGGCAAGAACCGGACTGGAGCTTCCCAATGAAGAAAATTCTTATCGCGGCCCTGTTTGGGACCATGGGCCTGGCCGCGATGCCCGCAGCTTCCTCCGCGATGACGGCCGCTCGCGGCGCAAGCGCCGATGCAGGGCTGGTGCAGGACATCGCCTATGGTTGTCCCCGTGGGTACGCGCCCAACAAATGGGGCCGCTGCGTTGCCGTATATCGTCCCGACTACCGCTATGGCGGCGCCATCCCCGCCAACCGCAGCGGCTATGGCCGCGTGTGCCCCCGTGGCACCTATCTCGGTCCGCGCGGCGGCTATTGCCATCCCCGCTACTGAACGTTCGGGTTCTACCTGAACGAATTGAGCAGCCCGGCAGGTTCAATGCCTGCCGGGTCTTTTCCTGACATTCGAAAAAACCGGCGCATTTCGCTTCCAGACAGAATCACCCTGAATCGCAAAATGCTCCTGATTTCTGCATGTCGATCCGGATGATCGGTTCGACCTGACCGCATTTACTCCGGACAACCCGACCGAAGACAGACTGTCGGATTCGCCGGATGGCCGCGGTTTCTCGATTGCCCTACCTTCGCTGCGATCATTCCCATGCCAAGCGGCGCAGTCCGCAGGACGGCACACCGCACCAACCGGGCAGAGGTTGAGGCATCTGCCGGGACGGCCTTCGCGAGCCAAACATGTCGAACGAAACGCGCCTGGATTTCACCGCCCCCAACCGTGGACGCCTCATATCAAGGGAGGATGCCGAACGACAGTTCAGCTTCGCTATCGGCGTCGTGGGAATCCTTGCAGGGATTGCACTGGCGTCGGCGCTGATGGGATACTCCGGGCAACGGCCAGACTCCCCTATTAAAATCGCACATGCCGCCGTGGCCCCGGGGCGATGAGCCTTGGAGCTGCAAGCGATCGACGAGAATCTCACGGAGGAGACGGATGACCCTATCCACCAAGAGTGAAAACTCGCTCCTGAAGCAGGACGAACGGGAAGTCATTGCCCGCACGCATTTTCCGGCCCTGATCGACCTCGACGACAAGGGGTTGAGCGAAACTCTGCGGCGTGTCCGTGACTGGCAGGACAAGGAAAGGTCTCTGGCCCGTCAGATGCGTCGCAGCATCCGTGGGAAGGCCGAGACAAGGGGCGGTAGCTTTCCGGGCAATGTGAATCAACCGTCCAGACGAAAGCAGGTCTTCGCCGGCGCGGCCAAACGGCTGAACAGGGAAGTTGCCCGTCGCCAGGCCTTCGTCGCCCATGAGGCCCTGAAGGACGCGGCCCGGCGAGCGCTTGCCCTCAAACCGCAGGAAAGCAGTCCCCCTCCGACCGGCCAGTCACGCGTGGGCGGGATGACGCCGATCGAGAATCGAAGGCGGCGGTGGCGCGTCAGCGGAGCTCGGATCGGCAGCGTATCTCAGGCTGGCAAGCAGGCCCAGGCCGCGAGGGACTCTCCGGCCGGATAAAGCCAGACGTCACCTGTACGAATGATGAGGGGAGGCCCGGTGAGCTTGGGGGGCACTCCACGTGTTGACATGGAACCGGACCTCCGTGCGCGCTGGCTACAGCCAGGAGCGCATATGAGAATATGCCGGTCAGCGTTTCCGCTCTATTTCTGGTTGATGTCTATCTTGACACACAACCAGCAGATGGCGCCTCACCTATAGGGGCCATGGGCAAGCGGCGCCGGTTCGGCCGCTTGCCATCTGCGGCCTTACTTGTAGGAGCAAACCCGCTTGTTGAGCACGCTGCTGTAATGGCACCGAGTTCCACGGTGCCTGGGCCTGGTCGCATCCGCGACGATGGCGCCCGCTGCGGCACCGACCACGCCACCGACCACTGCTCCTCCCGCGGAGTGGCTCGCGATACCGCCGATGAGAGCACCGCCGGCGCCGCCTATGACTGCGCCCTTGGCCATGCGAGTGTCTCGTGCGTTCGCGCAAGCAGCGAGCAGAAGTGCCACGCTGCAAATTACGAGGATATTTTTGAGCATCGAAACAATTCCCCGCGGATAGCGAGACCATCAAGCTAGCCGACGGCGAACTATACATGTTCCCAAGACCTGGGATATTGTCTTTCCATCAAATTCCACCGTCGCTCCAGGAAAAGTTACCGCCGGGCGCGAAGCCAGCCACCCTCGCCACGACGATCTCCTCCCAGACGGATCGACCCGACATCGATCCGCGAACATGGATCGGGACTTTTCCGTCGCCGAGGGTCCCGCACGGAGCATGCCGCGTCTTTTATGTTCTGCGAAACTGAAATCAGTGCTTGCGCGCAAGAGCGAATTTTCCTATTGGGACAACGCTCAATGAGCGTCGGAGCGTAGCGCAGCCCGGTTAGCGCACTAGTCTGGGGGACTAGGGGTCGGAGGTTCAAATCCTCTCGCTCCGACCATTTTCAAAATCAAAATCTCAGAGTGTTCCCCCAAGCCTTGCCGATAGAGACTTGGAGTGAGTAGGCGCCTGAAATGGCGCCGTCGGGAATGGAATACCCCCGACATCGGTTCTCCTGGCGCCCCATCTCACCGGCCGCCGAATCGCCCTCGAATACGCTCAGAAATGAAAAGCCAGGCTGGTGAAGAGCCCCTGCTGGGTGGTGTCGTAGACGAAGCCACCATCCTTGTAGTCGGTATAGATCACTCGATAACCGATCGCGGTCGATACGTTCTTCGTCCACATATAACCCAGCGATACGAAGCCCTGCGAGGTCAGCTTCGACCCGACACCGAAGCCGCCGATATCGGCCAGCGCGTTCACGAACCAGCGATCATTGATGTCGTAGTGCATCGAGAGACCGATTGTGGGATCCGCCCAGTTCTTGGAGCCCTGCCGTTGGGCGCTGACCGGGATGAGCGCCGGATTTATCTCGACCTTCGCGTCGAGGTAATTGTAGCGCACTCCCACGGTGGGGCCGAGTTGCAGATTGGGAATACCAAGGGGTAACGCGTAGCCGACTGCGCCCTGGACTATGGCCTGCTTCTGCTCGAACTTGACCGAGCCACCAAATGGACCGACATCGACGCGATCGGAAAGCTTGGCGAATATGACGTCGGTGAGCACCATCCATTTGCCGTTGGAGGCGTAGAACGACCCCATCACGGCGCCATCCAGGTTCTTCAGGATGTCGGAGAAACTGACGTTGACATTGACCGGCCGCAGCCCGCGCACGCCCACCTTCCCATTCAGAGCCGTCGCCCAGCCATAGAGAGTTGCCTGGAACTTCCACTCGTTGGTGATGACCAGAGGGGGCGGCACGATGGGTTGAACGAGGTCGGCCGCGGCAACAGGCGTGACCGATATCCCGCTGTTCAGAAGGGCTACGGCTAAGAACCAGAACAAGCGCACACGAATTCTCCCCTTTTATGCAAGGCCACCAGGAAGGCCGACGGTTCGAGAGTGGCGGCCAGCCTGGGCATGGCTAGCCGCCGCCCTGCTCTTCCCTGCTAATTCCCGGGGCCCTTTGCTGCGGCTTCGGCCTCCGCCATGCGCTTTGCCATCTCGGCTTTGACGGCGTCGAGGTTGAAGCTCGCCCCCCTCTGCATCGGCGGGTACTCGATGAAGGTCTGAAGCTCCTTGCCGACGACCTGTTGGACGAAGACGAAGCGCCAGAACTGGTACTTGAACCAATCGAAATATTGCTGCGCGCCGTCCTTGGTTCCGTTGTTCGGCCAGCCTGTCCGCTCGAACGGGTCAAGCCGCAGGTTGGTTATGATGGGTATGTCCGGGTGGGTCTTCTCGCCTACCCAGCCTGCGGGCTGGTCGATGAACCGGAACTTGTAGTCATCGATGCGTACGGCGCCGACGGTACTCTCGCCGAGGTAGAAAATCTCGTGGCGCACCGATGGCCCCTTCCCGGTGATGGCATCCAACTGATTGTAGCCGTCCAGGTGGTTCTTGTACGTGCGGTCACCAATCGTCTTCCCCTTCAGCAACTCGTCCGTGACATTGGGATTGCCGGCAGCCGCCACAAAGGTCGGCAGCCAGTCGAGGCCCGAGAAAATCCCGTTCTGGATTGAGCCCGCCGGCACATGGCCCGGCCAGCGCAGGAGGGCCGGAACGCGGAAGCCACCTTCCAGAACCGTGCCCTTTGATTGGGCGAACGGCGTCTGGCCGCCGTCGGGCCAGGTAAACACTTCGGTGCCGTTGTCGGTGGTGAAGAGGACGATAGTGTTATCGTCGACACCCATATCGGTGAGCTTTTTCATGACCAGGCCGACGTCGTCGTCGAGCTGGGCCATGCCCGCTTCTTCCTCCGACCAGCCATTTTGGGAATTCCGCATCGCCTCATACTTCGGCGACAGATGCGTCACGATATGCATGCGGGTCGGATTGAGCCAAACAAAGAACGGCTTGCCGTCCTTGTGCGCCTTGTCCATGAAACTGATGGCAAAGTCGCGGATCTCATCATCGACCGTTTCCATCCGCTTGGGATAGAGCGTGCCGGCATCCTCGATCTTCTGCTTGCCCACCTTGCCCCAGCGCGGCATCTCTGTGGAATCATCGACATCCGCAGCCCAGCTGTGAACCATATTTCGCGGGCCGACCTTGTCCAGCAGATCCTGCGGGTAGTTGGGGTGCGCGGGATCCTCCATCGCGTCCAGGTGATAGAGATAGCCAAAGAACTCATCGAAGCCGTGGACCGTCGGCAGGAATTCGTTCTTGTCGCCTAGATGGTTCTTACCGAACTGGCCGGTTGCATAGCCCATCGACTTGAGGATGGTCGCAGTTGTTACCGCTTCCGCGGGCAGGCCGATAGCGGCCCCTGCCTGGCCGACTGTCGTCATGCCGGTTCGGATGGGCAGTTCGCCGGTGATGAAATTGGCCCGGCCCGCCGTGCAACTCGCCTCGGCGTAGTAGTCGGTGAACAGCATGCCTTCTTGAGCAATCCTGTCCAGGTTGGGGGTTCTGCCGGCCATCATACCGCGGCTATAGGCACCGATATTCCACATGCCGATATCGTCACCCATTATGACGACGATATTGGGTTGTGAAGGGGTCTGCGATTGAGCGGGAACCAGGGCCGTGGAGGCGAGGATGAAGCTTCCAGCTAACGCACTACCAACTCGACATATTGTTGAGCGAATGGTCATGGCAAGCTCCGTGTTGTAGTTACGAGCTTCGCACTAGCATTGCGCGTATACTCTCATAAAACGCGACCTGCAAGATAACCACTAGAATTATAAGGTATTGCTTACGTCGAGTAAAAATACTAAGAATATACATCATCTCTTATATTGCAATTTAAATTGCTCCTTACAATTCTTAACTAACCTCTTTATCGGCACCGATTCCAGCATATATATTTTTTCTCTAGAATTTCTTGTCGATTGCACCATTGCAACGACGCTCTAATCTATCTGTCAGGCTCTTCTTTCCACCGCCTGTCGATATAGATGTGACGACAAGAGCAATAGTTCCTACGGGAGGGGTCATTGTTTACTGGCCGGATCGACCTCTTCCTCCGGCCTTTCCAGCCTGTATCGCCGTGGCTGTGTTTCGATCGAGGTCAGTGCCGCTATCCATGGGGAGGCGCCGTTGCTTCGACCGAAGGAATCGATCGTCGGATGTCGGCCGCATCGTGAGGACGGGGAGATGGCGGGCGAAGGGGGGATTTCGGGAAAGCCCGGCAGTTCGCACCCCGGGCCAAGTCGATGATCGAGTCGAAGTGCCGAAAATCACCGCCTATCCATTGCAAACGCCTGGTCGGGATCTCGATATCCCTTCAGAAATCGTGATCCTCGAACTCCTGCTCGTTGGACAGGAGTTCGACCAGCGCGGCGATCTTGCCTGTTGGAAAGACCCCGCCGCTGCGGATCAGCACCTCGTCACTATTGATCCAGGCCCAGGCTTCCGCGAGATCGCTGGATGTTGCATCCATATGCAGGATATCCGCGATCAGCGTTTCGTCGGCAGGCCCGATTATGGCGACGATGTCCTTCCGGGAGAGATTCATGTTCGCCTCCCATAAGCAGAATGCGCTCAGACGGCGTCATTTCTCCAGATCAAAGTATTGGTACAAAAGGATTTTCCCGTTTCCGGGTGACTCAACCTGAAGGAGGCCACGCTAGGCAAAAGCCGCCAGATGCGATCGTGGGCTTCGATAGCAAGGGGGAGTGAAGACTGGCTCGCAGCATCGCCTTACATTAACCGTGGTGTTTTGCGACGCCGTTTCATCGACTGCTAACGGCGCGAACATCTGCTTGGTGGAGCTGCCCATGTTGCGGCTGCCTACCCCCAGCTTCGTCCGCCAACCGCATCGGCGGCGGACTTTTCAGCACCAGACGATATCGCAACCGATCTTCGGATCGAGACTGTGCTGCTGCCTGAGCCTGCCAGGCGACGACGCCTGCTTGCGGGCCTTCGGTACGCGCCAATCCATGACCGTATCGATAACCAATATCGTTATCACAAGGGCAACCAGAAAGCCCGTGATCATCTCACTCATATCCATGACGAACCTCCAATCGCCGGCTTCTCTTCTACGGCCGGCTCATGAGGGACTTCCCTCGCGACATGAACGCTCCGAGTTTGCTCTTGTTCCCAAGGTCCATCAAGAACAAAACTAACTCGGATACAGAAAAAGATTCGAGAATTCGGGCTGCATTGCAAAAGAAAAGCCGGTGCGTTGCCGCACCGGCTTTTCTCAAATCGGGTCTTAAGCGAACGATCCTGTCGCCCTGGCTTAAGCAGCAGCCTTGAGCTGGTCAGCAGCCAACTTTCCGGAACGCCGGTCCTGAACCAGCTCATAGCTGATCTTCTGGCCTTCGCGCAGTTCGTACAGGCCGGCCCGCTCAACCGCGCTGATGTGAACGAACACGTCCTTCGAGCCATCATCGGGCTGAATGAAACCGTAACCCTTCTGGGTGTTGAACCACTTAACGGTACCAGTGCTCATCGTGAGCTATTCCTTCAACGTAGTGAAAGCCTAAGTCCGCATGGCGCGCGGACTTCTGCGATTGTCGAATTCAGGGGAGAGCTCGTTAGCAGGCGCGTGGCAGAAGCCGCAGCGCCGGGCCAAGTCGTTCGGCCGAAAATCGATGCGGCGGAGGGTGCCCGAAGCAATCCTGCAGGTCAAGTCAACGTATCAAGAAATTAGCCGACGATTGGAAAATAATCCGGTTTCCTGAAACAAAGAGAACAATATATCGATTTCCTGTTCCAATTCTTTGCAGACGAACAGAGCCGGCAAGAGCCAATACGACATATAGCCTATTGGCAAGTGCCACCGACGTTAGCTTCGACATGTCTCGCAGGTGCGAAATCTCCCTTCAACTGCCCAATTGGAAAACCTTAGAGAAGCGCAGGCGGAGCCTGCATTCTCGCACATTTTCCCTCCCCCTCTCCTTCGAGCACCGGTGATCTATCCCATTTGGTAACTGACATGACCAATAAAGGATGTTGCGGCCCCATGCTGCGGTGCGGCATGATTAACTCTGAGGCAGCCAGGAAACCGTTTCGATGAGCAAGACACTCAGATGGCCCGATCGCACGCTGACGAGGCGGCTCTCTTGGTTTGCAGTGGCGGGCCTGACCGGATTTACCGTCGATGCGGGCATCCTCACGGTCCTCACCCATCAGGGGCTGGATGCCCGTGTGGCGCGCCTCGCCTCGTTCGGCTGCGCTCTCGTGGCGACCTGGCTCCTGAATCGTTCCCTCGCCTTCGGCGACCGCGCCGATGCACCCAGCCTGGCCGAATTCGTGCAGTATGCCTCCGCCAGTGCATTGGCAGGGCTCATCAATCTCGCTCTTTTCACAACGCTCGTCACGCTTGGCGGCCCGATGGCGGACATGCCGGTGCTCGCGGTGGCACTCGCTACAGGCGTTTCGATGAGCGTGAATTTCTGGAGCTATCTGACGATCGTCTTCCCCGCCAGGGGGATCTGACGCACGCGAGCCGGCGCAAGCGCCGGCTCAGCAAATCCGGCTATTCGTCAGTTGCCGAAGCCCGGTATGCCGGCGGTCATACCGCGGGCCAGCTGGGTGATGAAGTTGAGGTCGCCGCCGGCCGTCGGCGTCGTGCGCGTGATTGAATCGAAGACCACGCCGTCCTTCAGGCTGTAATTGGCTACGCGGCTCACCTTGCCATTGGCGAAATAGACGGCGAGCACGTTGCGGTCGACGATATGCGGCGCCATGAACGCAACCGGACGTGCCGTGGTCTGGGACACGTAATAGAAGGCCTGCCCGTCGAGCGTCGAAGTAGTGGAAGGCGTCCCCAGCGCATCAATGACCTGGGCCTGGGAGGTGCCCGGCTTGATCGCGGACAGCGTGCTCTCGGTCACCACGATACCATGAACATTGGTTTCCCCCATGGTCGCGCAGCTCTGCAGCAGACCGGCAACGGAGATCACCACCGCTGCTGCCAGCGCACGGGACCGAAAACGGGGGGGCAACACAACTATACTCACTTTGGCCTCCATCGGGGTGCACGGGCTCGTTCGCCTTGTCGTCGCGCGGGTTCTGGCGTAACCCGCTCTGATGTGAAATTCAACCTTGGCGCTCGGGGAACATCCACTTATATGGTGTGAAATTCGCCCGGACGATCGGAACGGACGGCATTTCAACGCCGATCGCCTATCAATCCGTAAATTCCGGTTCTCCCGGAAACCGCTGCCGCAAAAGGGGATCATGTTCGGCCTGTTTCGCAACAAGGAGCGCGATTCACGGATATCGCGTCTTTACGACCAGATTCTGGCACAGAGCCGCGATCCCGTGCTCTTCTTGGAAGGCCGCGTGCCCGACACGGTGGAAGGCCGAACCGACATGATGCTGCTCCACCTCTTTCTCCTGCTGCATCGCCTCAATGGCGAGAAGGGAGAGGCGCATGAACTCGCGCGCGGCGTTTGCGACCGTTTCTTCGCGGAGCTCGACAGGGCCATGCGGGAGATGGGCGTGGGCGATCTCACCGTGCCGAAGAAGATGCGCAAGGTCGCCGATATTTATACCGGATGCTCGGTCTCCTACGGGAAGGCGCTGGCCAGCCCCGACGAGACCGAACTTGCTGATGCACTGCTTCGCAACGTCTATGGCCGGGCCGAAGAACGGCGGCGGGAGGCCGCGGCCCTCGCCGGCTATGTCCGGCGGGCGAACGCCGCGCTGGCGGGCGTGCCGGCGGAGACGCTCGTACGCGGCACCATTCCGTTTCCTTCCCCTCCTCTCAGCCTGGATGCCACTGCATGACCAATGACGCGCTCACCTTCTCGCGGCCGGTGCATGTCCATGAGGTTCCCGCCACGGGCCGCCACTTCAACATCGCCACCTCCGAATCGGAACGGGAAGCCGTGGCGAGACAGCTCGGCCTGCCGGGTATCGCCGAGCTGTCGGCCCGGCTTGTGGTAAGCCCCTTTCGGAAGGACGGCCTCGCCGTCGCCGGCACCGTCCATGCGCGGCTGACGCAGACCTGCGTCGTTTCAGCCGAGGACTTCGAGAATACGGTCGAAGCGCCCGTCGAGATCCGCTTCTCCCCCGATGGACAGGACCCGAACGCCGATTTCGACCTCGCCGAGCTCAACGATCCCGATGCGGAAGATCCGCCGGACCTGCTGACGGGAGGCGAGATCGATCTCGGTGCCATCATTGCCGAATTCCTGGCGCTGGCCCTCGACCCCTACCCCCGCAAGCCTGGCATTTCCTTCGAGGGACCGGCGGAGGATGCGGACCTTTCGCCTTTCGCGGCCCTCAACGCACTGAAGAACAAGGACCAATAGTCCCGCCCGTCTTGGATCGAACACGATTGTGTGAGATTGCGGCGTGCCGCGGGCCGGTTAATTGACCGGTCATACACCTGAGCCTATGCAGCATGATGCAGCTTGGCCCCTTTGGAGAAACCAATGTTCCTGAAGCGTTTTCTGGCTGGATTGACGCTGGGCGCCTGCGTGCTCGCGGTTGCACAGTCCGCCGTCGCCGATGAGCAACTCGGCCGTCCCGCCATCGAGGCGATCGTCAAGGACTATCTGATGAAGCATCCCGAGGTCATCACCGATGCCCTCAACGCGATGCAGGCCAAGCAGGAGGCGGATGCCGCGGAGCGGCAGAAGCAGAGCGTCTCCGAGAATTTGGATGCCATCATCAACGCGCCGCAGAATGCCGTGCTGGGCAACCCGCAGGGCGACGTGACCCTGGTCGAGTTCTTCGACTACAATTGCGGCTACTGCAAGCGCGGCCTGGCCGACATGGTCAAGCTTCTGCAGACCGACAAGAACCTGAAGGTGGTGTTGCGCGACTATCCGATCCTCGCTCCCGGCTCGATCGAGGCCGCTAACGTCGCGCTGGCCGTCAAGAACCAGCTCAAGGGCGACAAGTTCCTGCCCTTCCACCAGGAACTGCTGGCCACTCGCGGTGCCGTCGACAAGGACCGCGCCCTGCAGGTGGCCCAGGACGTCGGCGTCGACATGAAGAAGCTCCAGTCCGACCTCGCCGATACTTCGCTGCGCAAGGATCTGGCGGCCAACCTGCAGCTCGGCGACAAGCTCGGCATCAATGGAACCCCCTCCTACGTGATCGGCAGCGAGATCGTTCCCGGCGCAATCGGCTACGATGCTTTGAAGGCCAAAATCGATTCGATGCGCAAATGCGGGCAGACAGTCTGTGGCTGAATGCCAGGATCGGCGGTGGATGAAGAACCGCCGGCTTTGCCTTCCGAGTAGTACCGCCCTATAAGAGGGCGCAGAAGGCCCGATGCATCATGCTTCGGGCTTTGCGTTTATGGTCCGAATTGAAAGCATGGCGCTCGTCTACATTCTGAATGGCCCCAACCTGAACATGCTGGGAGTCCGCGAAACATCGGTCTACGGCACGCTTGACCTGGCAGGCATTGAGAGGCTTGCGCGAGCGCGCGCCGATCTACTCGGGATGAAGGTGGAATTCCGTCAGACGAACCATGAGGGCGTTCTGCTCGATTGGGTGCACGAGGCCTACCACAAGGGGGCAGCGGGCCTGGTGATCAATCCGGGCGCACTGACCCATACGTCGATTGCCCTGCATGACGCCATCAAGGCCGTTAGCCTGCCGGTAATCGAATTGCATTTATCCAACGTGTTCGCGCGTGAAAGCTTCCGGCACCATTCCTGGGTTTCGCCGGCTGCCAAGGGCGTGATCTGCGGATTTGGCCCGAAGGGCTACGAACTTGCCCTCGAAGCACTGGCTTCGAGCGTATCAGCTTAATGTGAATGACGGGGCTGCGGGCCCCGCGGAAACGCAAGGCATGACGATGTCGCGAACCAAATCGGGAATCGATCCCGAGATTATCCGGGAACTGGCCAACCTCCTCACGGAGACGGATCTCACCGAAATCGAGGTGCAGCAGGCGGATCTGCGCATCCGCGTGGCCCGGCAGATCAATGTCACGGCGACTGTTCCCGTCACCGCCCCCGCGGTTAGCGTCGCCGTGCCTGCGGCAGCTCCTGTCGCGGCCGCTGCGCCGGCCGCCGCCGATCCTGCCAACCACCCCGGCGTCCTGAAATCGCCGATGGTCGGAACCGCTTATCTCGGTTCCGGCCCCGGTGCCAAGCCCTTCGTCGAGGTCGGCAGCAAGGTGAACCAGGGTGATCGCGTCCTGATCGTCGAGGCCATGAAGACCTTCAACGATATCGCTGCGCCGAAGTCCGGCACCGTGACGGCGCTGTTCATCGAAGACAAGCAGCCGGTCGAATATGGCCAGCCGCTGATGATCATCGAGTAAGATGGATGTTTGACAAGATCCTGATCGCGAATCGCGGCGAGATCGCCCTGCGCGTTCTGCGGGCCTGCAAGGAACTGGGCATCAAGACGGTGGCCGTGCATTCCACGGCCGACGCCGATGCGATGCACGTCAAGCTCGCCGACGAGAGCGTCTGCATCGGCCCGCCGCCGGCGCGCGAGAGCTACCTGAATATTCCCGCCCTGATCGCCGCCTGCGAGATCACCGGCGCCGAGGCCGTGCATCCGGGTTACGGATTCCTGTCCGAGAATGCCCGCTTCGCCGATATCCTGGAGCAGCACGGCATCGCCTTCATCGGCCCCAAGGCCGATCATATCCGTATGATGGGCGACAAGATCGAGGCCAAGCGCACGGCCAAGCGCCTCGGCATCCCCTGCGTGCCGGGCTCCGACGGCGGCGTTACCAACGACGCCGACGCCATTCGCATCGCAGCGGAGATCGGCTATCCGGTGCTGGTCAAGGCCGCCGCCGGCGGTGGCGGGCGCGGCATGAAGGTGGCGCTGACGGCCGAGGACCTGCCGGACGCCCTGGCGACGGCCCGCGCCGAAGCTCTCGCCGCTTTCGGCGATGATGCCGTCTACCTCGAGAAGTATCTGCAGAAGCCCCGCCATATCGAATTGCAGGTGCTCGGCGACGGCCAGGGCCATGCCATTCATCTGGGCGAGCGCGACTGCTCGCTGCAGCGCCGCCACCAGAAGGTTTGGGAGGAAGGCCCCTCGCCTGCGCTCAACTCCGAGCAGCGCACCAGGATCGGCACCATCGTGGCCAACGCGATGATAGAACTCGGCTATGTCGGCGCCGGCACGATCGAGTTCCTTTATGAGAATGGCGAGTTCTACTTCATCGAGATGAACACGCGCATCCAGGTGGAGCATCCGGTCACGGAGATGATCACCGGCATTGATCTCGTGAATGAGCAGATCAAGATCGCCGCCGGCTCCCCTCTCTCGATCAAGCAGTCCGACGTGCAGATCGAGGGCCATGCCATCGAATGCCGCATCAACGCCGAGAATGCCGCGACGTTCCGTCCTTCGCCCGGCACGATCAGCTACTTCCATCCTCCGGGCGGGCTCGGCGTGCGCGTCGATTCGGCCGTCTATCAGGGCTATCGCATTCCGCCCTACTACGATTCGCTGATCGGCAAGCTGATCGTGCACGGCCGTACCCGCACCGAATGCCTGATGCGCCTGCGCCGTGCGATCGACGAGTTCGTCGTCGACGGTGTCGAGACCACCTTGCCCCTGTTCCGCACCCTGGTGCGCAATCCGGACATGCAGAACGGCCTCTACGACATTCACTGGCTTGAGAAATTCCTCGAAGCCGGGGGCATGCGCGACAGCGAGTGAGGCGGGCCAATTGTCGAGCGCCGACCAAGATCTGGAGATTACGCCGCAGGTTCTTCTCAAAGCCTATGCCTGCGGCATCTTCCCGATGGCCGAGAGCGCTGACGATCCGGGTCTGTACTGGGTCGAGCCCGAATATCGCGGCATCATCCCGCTCAATGGCTTGATCGTTTCACATCGATTGGCCCGCACGATCCGGTCGGACCACTACGAGATAGCGATCGATCGTGATTTCGAAGCCGTGATCGAAGGCTGCGCCGCACCGGCCGCCGGCCGCCGTTCGACCTGGATCAACAAGCGCATCCGCAAGCTCTATGGCGAGCTTTTCGCTCTCGGCCACTGCCACACAGTGGAGGCCTATCGCGAAGGCAGGCTTGTCGGCGGGCTTTACGGCGTGGATCTCGCCGGCGCCTTTTTCGGCGAGAGCATGTTTCACCGCGAGAGAGATGCCTCGAAAGTGGCGCTCGCCCATCTGGTAGCCCGACTGCGGCATGGCGGTTACCGCCTGCTAGACACCCAGTTCGTCACCGAGCATCTTGCCAGCCTCGGCGCACTCGAATTGCCGAGGACACAATATCACCTGCTGCTCAACAATGCGCTGCAGGTCGACGGCGACTTCCTGGCCTGGCCCAGGAACGAGACGAAGAGCGGCGCCGAGATCCTGGCCGAACTGGCCGGATGAGGGGCAGACTGTCTTCGCGTTCGGGGGAGAGCGACACAGGTCGTCCCGCCCCTCGCCTCCTTCGTTGCCTTTCACTGGTCCTGGGCGAGCTTGAAGAGTTCGCTGGCTCTCCTGACGACCTGGATGCGCGTCTTGACCTTCAGCTTGCGCATGATGTTCCTCACATGCACCTTCACGGTCGCCTCAGCCATGACGAGTTTGGCGGCGACTTCCCTGTTGGTATGCCCTTCGCCGAGCGCGTAGACGATATCCATTTCCCTGCTCGTCAAATCAGCGACCTCGCGAGCCACCCCCTGGGGACCGGGGCTTCCGATGGAAAACAGCGACCCGCCGGAAGCGACCACCTTGATCGCCGATGCCACCACGTCGAAGTCATTGTGCATGCTGACATAGCCGTCCAGCATGGCTTGGGTCGCGTCCAGCACTATTCGAGGGCTGACGAAATCCGAAATCAGCAATATTCTGGCCTCGGAATCACGACTCCGTATCGACGCCACACCCGCGCGAAGGAACCCGTAGACCGCTCCTCCGCCCCTGCAGATCGAGATAATGGTGTCGCCACGTCCGCTCACGCTGTCCCGCGTCCAATCCTCGACGCTTTCGTAGCCCCTCACTCTCAGGCCCGGATATGCGTGCATCAGGCAACGAACAAAGCAGTCCCGCCCGAAGGTGTCGCCGGCAATGATCGAAAGGCTGGCCTTTTCAAAGGCCGCCGGCTCTTCTGCCGGGACCTGCTGATCAATACTTATCTTCATCTCGTTCTATCTTGGTCGTGCTTACGACGGCGAGCGCATCATGCCAGACGATGGCACTCACAGCATTTGTATGCATAAATTGGTGTAACGCGGTTCTATCACTGGAACTGATGCGCTCTCATCAGAATATCGGAGACGTTCTTGTCCGATATGCTCACATCATTGAACAAGACATCGCCATCGCTCTTCAGAGTTATATTTACGACACCCTCTGCTGGCACGGTAATGGTAATGTCACCTGTTTCTTCATCGAAAATCAGGCATCTAGTCTCCCGAATATCATCGGGAGTTATTGTTTTTACTCGCCCCATAAATAGCCCCATAGAGTGTTAGATTGGAACTTCACCTCGTACGCGCGCGGTCGCCCCGATATCCCCGCAACAGATAAGCCTCGCTGTATGTCAGGAGCGACGCAGACCGCCACGCCATTTGAAACCGCCGATGGCGGAAGTGGACGCCGAGGCCGAATTTCCGGAGAATCTCCCGAGGCGATCGACAGCCTTTAGAGGAGAAGCCTCCCTGTACTGCTCGCAGCGGCCACGGAGAAGCCGTCCGACTAGTACGGATAAGATGACACTCAAGACGAGATAACCAACCACTGCCACGCCCATATGCATGACATCCTCCCAGCAAAACAAACCACCCAAGTCACACATACAGAACAAAACGCGACATGTTATTTAGTATATACTTATATTACGTTACGTAATATATACATTAGTATTATATATTTGCCATACCGTGGGGGTATGCGCTGAAGATCGTCACCGAAAGCCGAAATATTTCATTTCCTGGTTCGCTGACGTCGCGTTATTCCAGATATTGCACCAAGTGACGGACTGCACGCCGCGCCACGCATTGGATCATTATTTATATTGTTACAATCCGTGATGACTTTTGGTTACATATGACGTTGAGTTATATCAGTTATTTATGAATGTATCTCATAAAATGATCGTTAAGTTTCAAGAAACGATCATTTTATGATTGGGATACAAGCTTTATCCAGCATCTGATCGGATTAAACGTGGGGCACCGTACCTCAGATGCTACTTTCGATATATCCAGATATCGACATAGGAAGCAGAATACAACAATACAGGTACCAGGTATGTGGTCCACGCCAGGCAATTTTGCCTTTGCTGGCATCCGGCAAGCAAGTCCTTGATCCCAATAGACAAGATCCTCCCTTGCATCCACTCCGAATTGCAAAGGGGGTTCGCGGCCAATGATACCAACGGCCCGCACCGACGTGCGAGGAAGCGACATCCACCCGGACATGTCCACCACGGGCTTTTGCAATCCGGCAGATGCACCGCACTCCCGCATATTTCACAAAATGATCTTCTTTTCAAAAACCGATCTCTAACACGGCACCAGCTCTTCTTCGCGCTTTCCGATGAAGATCCCTTGCTTTACCCATGGGAGCGAGTGATGAGCCTGTCGCCCCGGAAAGAGGACGGAATGAGATCATAAATTGTTTTGGTCCCGGCATTGTACAGTGTGCAGCCCGCTTCTCATGGTTGCTCGCTGTCCGCGTCCGCGGCCATCGCCGCCGGCCCGGCAAGCGACCATATCAGGTCCCCGCGATCTTTCCTTATGCCTGCGAGATCTGGAATCGGTCGCAAGCTGACATCTGATCTTGGAGACCAAGGTCGTCAGCGGTCGGGCTTTTCCCGGACAGGAGCGGGCACTCGTCATTGCAAGAGCCGCCGCTCGCACCCCGCCTCGACGTGCCCCTCACAAGTCTCCCGGTCCCCGCTTCGCTTGCCCTGGCCAGCATCGGCAGTGCTGTGCGTCATTGCGGCGTGGGACAAGACAACGATTGTGGAAGGATTTGTTATGATCCGTCTCATTCTTCTCCTGCTCGGCGCCCGTCCGCTGCGAACATATTGGTGGGCCTTCGCGACGCTCTCCCTCCTGTGTCTTGCGCTCGGGGCCATTTTCATGGCCGATATTTTCGACACCGCGATCGTTGTCACGACAGACGTCATCGGCATCCTCTTCGTGATTGAGGGCGTCGTCCGGTTGCTGGCCCTGGCGGCGATCGGTTTCCCCAACGCGACCATTCCCGTACTCAAGGCGCTGGGCTTCTTTGCGCTCGGCTTCATGGCCATCGACATTCCGTGGGACGACAATATCGTCGCCACCATCGTGTTGGGCTCGGCGCTGGTCCTCGACGGGCTTTTTCGCTGGGCAGGCGCGGCCGTCATCCGCTCGGTACGCTGGCGCCACGCTGTCCTGGTCGGCCTCATCGAGATCGTCATCGGTGGGCTCGTCTGGGCACCGTGGCCGATACCGCACCGCCAGAGCGTACCGTTCTGCCTGGGGGCTGCGCTTATAGCGGCCGCCTGGAACCTGGCCCGCCTCAGCCTGCAGCTCAGGCGTCTCAAGCCCGGCGCATCTGTGACCGATCTGCCCCTGTTCGCAGGGCCGAACTGGCACGCGCGCGACCTGATACACCCGTCCCAGGAGGAAACCGCCTCGTGGGACAACGACAAGGGCCTGACCGTCCATGTCTGGACGCCCGTCGGCTCCGCCGTGAATCCACAGCGCCGCTTCCTGATCGATCGCTACATCGCCGCCATCGACCAGGGCGGGGTCATCTCCACCGGGCATGCCGCGATGTCGCTGCCGCCCGACGTCTATGTCAGCCTGTGCCCGGCTGACGACATGGATCATTCTCCCGAGGAGTTCGGCCATCTCCTGCGCGCCGGGCCGGAAAACAACGTGCCAGGGAGTTTTCGCCCTTCCTTTGAGCAGGAGTGTGCGGATTGGAGAAAGCCCGACCGGGAAGTCATTTTCCAGCGCTACAACAGCGCGGCGGTCCGCGCCTTCCTGACGAGCTACAAGGCCGAACCGGTCTACAACCTCACCAGCCGCAACTGCTCCTCGACGGTCGCCCTGTCTCTCGATGCGGCGGTGGAAGGCGCTCTCGGCCAGGAACGGCCCCTGCGGCATATCTTCCTGCTGCTGACGGATCCGGCCATGTGGCTGCTCGCGCTCTGGCGCGCCCGAGCCGAGGCGATGACCTGGACTCCCGGCCTTATCCTCGACTACGCGCAGACCCTGCAGCACGTCCTCGAGGGACGGCGCGAGAGGTGGTTCGACCGCCTGCGCGAAACGAGGAAACGCTACCTGCAGCAGCGCCGGGCCCTCATTGCCGAGGAACAGCCGACGCGTTCCAACTTTTCGGCCATCGCCTCGCTTGTGGCAACCGGCCTGATCTTCGGCCTCAGCTATGGCCTGAGCGCCCCGCTCCTCGCCTTGTGCCTCACGCAGCTGGGGTTCGGCGAGAGCTTCGTCGGCGCCAACGCGGCCATGCATGCCGTAGGCGTGCTGCTGGCCGCGCCGATCCTGCCCCGGCTCGCCTGGCGCACGGGGCCGAAACTTCCGATCACCGCAGCCCTGCTGGCCGCAGCCGCGATACTTGCCCTGTTCCCCATCGCGCCCGCCATCTGGCTATGGTTCCCCCTGCGACTCGCCCTGGGCGTCGCGTCGGAGACCATGTTCGTGATGTCGGAGACCTGGCTCAGCCAGCTCAGCGACGAGACAAATCGTACCCGTACGATGGCGACGTACACGGCGGCGCTGTCCCTCGGCTTCGCCCTGGGACCGATGATCCTGACGGTGGTGGGAACCCAGGATCTGACGCCTTTCCTCATCGCGGGTGGAATTGCCCTGGTCGCCCTCCTGGCCGTCGCCATGCCCTGGGTGCGGGCGCCGGTCTTCGAACGGCCGAACCATACGAATCCGCTTCGCTACCTCGTGCTGGCGCCGGTAGCGCTGGCCGCCACGCTGGTAAATGCAGCGCTCGAGACAGCAGGAATGTCCTTCCTCCCGCTCTATGCCATGCAGGTGGGGTGGGACGAGCAGTCGGCGACGCTGCTGCTTTCCGTCCTGCTGCTCGGGGCAATCGTGATGCAGATCCCGATCGGATGGCTCGGCGATCGCATGGATCGCCGCAAGCTCGTCATCGCACTCGGAATCGCCTCGGCCGCCGGCGCGCTGGCGTGGCCTTACGCAATCGCCGTCCCGCCGCTCGCCTACGCCCTGCTCTTTCTCTGGGGCGGGCTCTTCGTGGGTATCTACACGGTGATGATGTCGCTGGTCGGCAGTCGCTTCCAGGGCGGAGACCTGGTCTCGATCTATGCCGTGATGTCGGTCGCATGGGGCGTGGGCGCGTTCCTCGGCCCCAGCACGGCAGGCGTCGCCATGAATCTCCAGCAGCACGGCCTGCCCTATTTCGCCGCCGCGGCATGCGCCGCATTCACCCTTGTCGCGATCCTGCGCAAGAATGGAACCTAGCGAGCCTCGCCTTCAAACCGAACCGCGAAGAAACATGGAATGATTGGATATCGCCGGCTTGCGCCGGAAGATCGTCTCGTGTCGGGCGCATTTTGCCCCAAGCCAGCATAAGACCCGGTCGTCACCCACCACGGCGGGTGGCAAGGCCCGTATGGAATGACGACCGCCGCGACTCGATCTAAGGTGCAGCACGTGGACGATGTCGCGATGAGCGACCACGGCATCCCCCCGGTCCTGTCGGCGGGGTGATGGAAGGCACGCCGGGCGGCGCGTCCAGCACAGCCGTGGTCCCACCAGAAGAAAGTTCAGGTTCAATGGAAGGCTCTACTGGCATCGACCAAAGTCACGAGATCTTCGTCCATATCCGTATCATCATCGGCATGATATTGGGTCTCAGCGTTGCGCGTCTCGTAACCGGCGTGACCCGGTTCATCCAGCATCCGGGCAAGGAAAAAATCGATCTCATCCATTTTGGCTGGGTGATTTTCATATTTCTCTCGATAATCCACTTCTGGTGGTTTGAATTCGCACTGACGCGGATAACGCGATGGACCTTCGAGGAATACCTCCTCCTGATTTCCTATGCCGTCGTCTTCGTCATGCTCGCGTCGATCGCCTTCCCCGACAACATCGGCGATCATAGAAGGCTGGAGCAATATTTCAGGGATCGAAATACCCTGTTCTACAGCCTCCTGCTGATCATGTTTCTCGTGGACATTCTGGATACCTTGATCAAGGGAACGGATTATTATGAGAAGTTCTACGGATGGTACTACCCGGTGCGGCAAGGCCTGCTGATCGCTGGAACGATCGGAGCGCTGATCGTAAAATCCGAGCGATATCAGGTCCTGTTCGTCGCCTTCGCCCTCGTGTTTCAGGTCGTCTGGATCGCGAGCCTGTTCGATGTCCTCGGCGGCAACTAGAACTCTTCATGCTTCGATCGCAGCGCGGCGTCATTCCGGGCACAGCAGAGTGAAAACCAGGAATTCCCTGTTCTTGCGCGGGCGAGCCGAACCAGGGAGGGCGAAGGACCGGGGAATCCAGGAGATCCTACGGGGTTTCTTTTGCCCCTGGATCCCCCTTCACCGGCCTTCGGCCCGCCGGGGATGTGGAGGGCCAAATGCCAGGAACGCGCTCCCGATGGACCTCCCGGCATCGCTCACCGCACGGCCTGCCTTGGCCGGAACGGCTTGGTTCTTCGGCAATCGCTTGCAATAGTAGCGGGGTGCAAGAAGTGGTCATGGACTGCCAGCCCGTGAAAGAGACTGCCCCCGTATCGGTGCTGATGCCCGTCCATAATGGTGTCCGCCATCTCGATGCCGCTATCGAAAGCATGTTGCGGCAGGATTGGCCGCACTTCGAATTCATCATCGTCGATGACGGCTCTACCGACGGCTCAGGTGAAAAGCTCGGCGCCTGGGCTCGCAAAGACAAACGGATCCGGGTGCTGCACACGCCTCATCAGGGCATCGCCATTGCCCTCAACCGGGGACTGGAAACAGCAGCCCACGCCATCGTCATTCGCATGGATGCGGACGACATCGCCTGTCCGGAGCGTATCAGTCGGCAAGTGGGCTTTCTGGACACGCATCCCGAGATCGTGGCCGTGGGCTGCAACATTCAGTCCATAGACGCGGAGGGACGGCCGGTCGGCCCGTTCCGCTACCCCGAGACGCCTCGCGAGGCCCGAGCCTCGCTGATCGCGGGCAACACTCCCCTATGCCATCCGGCGGTGGCGTTTCGAAGAGCCGAGGTTCTGGCCGCAGGTGGCTATCGGCCGAAGTTCAACCACGCCGAGGATTTCGACCTTTGGACGCGCCTGATCGAACGCCATGAGATCGCGAACCTTCCGGATGTACTGCTGCTGTATCGGATGCACGCCGGCAATGTCTCAAAGAAAAAGCGCTGGGAGCAGGCCCTGGCGGCCCATTCGGCGCGTTTCTCGGGCCGCATGCGCCGCCAGGGATTTCACGATCCCCTCGACGATGCGCAGGAACTCACTGTCGAGCATCTGCTAAAACTGCCCCTGTCGGCCGAAGAACGGGAAGCCGTACTCCTCGACCTGGCGCAGGCCGCCCTTACGAGCTTTCGGCACAACCCATTGCCCCGTTACGTGGAGAGTGCGGTTGCATGCTTCATGCCCGTCAGCCATATCCCGGGCGAGCACGCGCGAAAGATAGCACGCGATCTCGCAAGAGCCCACGAGACGCTGGCCAAGGCACCAGCGCAGCACGCATGGCCATTGGCGCAGCGGCTCCGCCCGCTTTGACATCGCGATCCGTACCTTCCCCTGACCAGGCGGCGTCGGGAAGCGCTCGCACCGCAGGCGGCGGGCCCGGCCGACGGTACCTATCCCGCCGTCTCCTCCGTGCCCGCTGCCGCCTGTGCGGCGATGCTGCGTAGCGCCTGCTCGAAGACTTCGGCGGGCTGTCCGCCGGAGATCAGCCATCTCTCGTTGATGACGACCGCGGGAACCGAGTTGATGCCGCGCGACTGCCAAAGCCTCTCCGCATCCCGAACGTCCTGCGCGTAGCGGCCGGTTTCGAGGACCTCGCGCGCCGCCTCGCCATCGAGCCCCGTGGAAACCGCCGCAGCCACCAGCACCTCCTGGTCCCCCACGTCGGCACCATCGGTGAAATAGGCCTTGAACAGCGCAAGCTTCAGCGCCTCCTGGAGACCACTGGCTTTCGCCCAATGCAGCAGGCGATGGGCATCGAAAGTGTTGTAGATCCGGCTTTCGTCCGACGTCCTGAAGGTAAATCCGACGCCCTCCCCGCGCGAGCGGATCATTGCTCGATTGGCAGCGGATTGTTCGGCCGTAATGCCATATTTCTGCGTGATGTGCTCGACTATGTTCTGGCCGCCCGCCGGCATCGCAGGGTTCAACTCGAAGGGTTGGAACGTGATGTCCGCTTCCACCGCATCCGAGGTACGGCTCAGCGCCTCCTCCAGCCCCTTGAGGCCGATGATGCACCACGGGCACGCAACGTCGGAGACGAAATCGATCTTGATATGTTGAACCATGCTGCTCTCCAGAACCGTCATGCGTTTGGTCAATGAAACCCGGGATATCGGCATCCCGGTCCAGGAGCGCAACCCTCACAAGGCCAATTCGCCCGACAGGCCGGGCCGGTCACCGACTACGAAGCGCTCACGAACCCTTTGCCGTGCCGCCCTGCAAGAGAGCGGCGGCAATGGCCGCTCCCTCCTCCCTGGTGGCGCCGGCCGGCATCTCCCGTCCCGCGCGACCATACCAGTAGCGCGCATTCCATTGGTCTCCCTCGATGCGATGCAGCCACGCATGCACCCAAGCGCTCTGGCGATCGCCCCCGGCCTGGGCGATCTCATGGGCAGGATCCCACTCGCCATGCAAGCCGTGCCAGACAGCCCTCAGGAGCGGCGGCAACGAAACGGGCGGCTCTTCCTGTTGCAGACTGGCGAGAAATTCCGAAACGTCGGCCGTCATCGCAACCTCATTCATCGTTCACAGAAATGACGAGCACCTCCAGCGGCGCCATTTCCTCAGCCCTTCTTGCGCGCTTGCCCGTAGCCGTGGCTGTCGCTGTCGACGCTCATGGCGAGCACGCGGCTGATGGCGGTAAGGTCGCGCCCCGACTGCTGCGACCACTGGTTGAAGGCGGCCTGGATCGCCGCCAGATCCTTTTTCCCGCCGGGCGGTCCCGTCAGCACCTCTTCGCGGATCAGGGCGGCCACCATGTCGGGAGTCGCGACGAAGGCCGGCTTGCCGATGCCGCGCAGGAAACGGCCGGCGGCATCCCCGCCCAGATGGCTGGCACGCTTCTTGAGGGTGTCGAGCAGGCCCACATAGTCGCTGTCGGGCCAATCGGCGAAGAAACGGGCAGCACTGCCGTGTTCCGCCTTGAGATCGACCAGGAATCGGGCGTTGAGCTGAACCGAGCGGATCTTGGCGCCGTTGCGGACGATGCCGCGATCCTGCATCAGCGCATCGAAGTGATCGTCGGTCATGAAGGCGCAGGCGTGAGGCTCGAAGCCGTCGAATCCCTTTTCGAAGGCCGGCCATTTGTCGTCGATCACCTTGGATGAGAAGCCGGCATAGAAAATCCGGCGCGTCATCTCGGCCAGGATGCGATCATCAGGAGTGAGCGCGATCTCGGCCGGCGGGAGGGAGGCCGTCGTCGCGAGCATCCGGTCCAGCGCAGCCGGACCGCCCTTGCGGCCAGCGGCCAGTTCGAAAATATCGGCGAAGGGCCTCATTGGGGCGCGATCCCTGCTTGGCGTAGCGTCGCGCCACCATACCACGCAGCCCGGTCTGGTCCAGCAACCCGGCCTTGGAGACCGCCCTGCATGGCGTCTGTCGAAGATCCGGCAGCGGAAATCCGCATGCTCGCTTGCACGCGAGCCCTCAATTGATGGCGCGTTTTAACCTCGAGGCACACGCCAGCGGGGCAGCACGATCGAGCTGCGCCAGCGCATCGGTGATCTCCTCGAAGCTCACGGGCAGCCTGTTCGCTGTTCCGCCATGGACGCCTGGCGTCGGCAACGCTCCGGAAGCGCAGGTCTGCGAGGCCCAGGACGAAAGGATGGCCCGCTGCTCGGCCAGCGTCAGGGCAGCATCGGAAAGAACATTGGCCGGCCGCTTGTAGAAGCGATGCGGGCACATCAGCCGGTCAAGCTCGATATCGTGTGTCAAGAGATGCGCGGGCGGATGGCAAGCTGTCTGCCGCTGCGTCATCGGTCGCCTCCTTGTTTGCTCCTTTCACCCATTGGGCCGGTTCTCCACCCCGCCAGCCTTCCCGGCATTTTGCGCCGGATTTCCCGCAGTTCAAGAGGGAAGGCATAGCACTTTGCATTATGCGAGGGCAGCCTCGCATAATGCAGGGATGGACCACCGGGCATTCCCGGCGACAAGCGTCGGCAGGATGACGGCGCCGCTCGGTTCGACGCCGCCTCGGGGATCAGAACGGCGCGCCCGGCAGTTCCTGTGTGCTCTCCTTGGCTACCGCCTGCAGCTCGGCGGGGTCATACCCCAGGGCACGCAGCACAGTGGGAGCGACCTGCGTCGTCTGGACGAGCGCCGTAATGGTCCTCGGCTTGATCGACGGGCCACTGAGCAGCAGCGCGACGTTGCGGTCATTGGCATTGGCGCCGCCATGTTCGGCGATCTTGGTCCCCGAGGTGTAGACGACGCCGGGATTGACGGTGACGATGAAGTCCGGCGTGCGGCTATCCTTGGCGGGATCCTGATAGGCCAGCGCCAGTTGGTTCGGCGTCTGCAACTGGCCGATGCCGAGGGTCTTGATCGATTTCTCCAGATAGGCGGCCGCCGCGGCAAGGTTCGTTTCGCGGTCCCGCGGCTTCAGCCAGATCAACGAAGCGTCATCGGCGATATGGAAGGCATAGCCCGGCGTCTTGGAGTACGGATCGTCATCAAGCGCCTGGAAGGTCTCGGGATCGATCGGCGATTGACCGTGCTTGGAAGCCACGACGACGAGCGTGTCGCTTTCGAGCTTGTTCTCGCGCAAGGCCGTGAGCAATTCCCCGAGCGCGCCGTCGACATAATCGAGCTGCTTGGCAAGCCCATTATTGGGCGTGGCGGCCGCGTCCGCATAGCCGCCCTTCAGGCCGTCTTCGTCACCCGGACCCGACTTGGGCAGTTTCTGGCCCACGCTGACGGCCTGGAAGTTCATGCCGAACAGCGCCGGAACGGGTTCCTTGACGGTGCCCGTGCTGTCGAGGCCGCGCATCTCGTTGATCAGCACCTTGACGCGGGCTTCGTCGAAATCCCGCTCCGCCTTGAAGGAGCCGGTCGTCTTCACCTTGCTGCCCGGAATGCGCGAATCCTGCTCCAGGGCGTAGAAGTCATCGAGGCCCTTGCCGGAGGGACCGCCCAGCCACTCATAGGCCGGGTGCTTGTCCGACCAGGCAGTGCGGCCGCCATGCTGCTTCACCACCTCGAAGATATTGTTCACGCGCACGAAATCGTGGGGATAGACGACCGTGCATTTTCCACCGACCAGGGCCATGGGCAATTTGGCCGGATCGATCTGCGTCAGCGGCTTGCCGGGCGTGCCGCCAGCATCGAGACGATCGGAATCGATGTCGACATTCTCCGCGAAGGACACTTCGGTGCCGGGGTCTCCCTTGCAGTTGGAGCCCGGGGCGAAAAGACTGCGGTCGTAGCTGTCGTCGTAGAAGACGCCCGTGACGGCCGGCGAGCCGCCCGTGACTTGCGCCACCAGGCCCGGGAAGGAGTCGGACGGCGCCGTCGTCAGTGCATTGGGATAGAACAGCCCGTGCCGGGCAAGACCGGCAAGCGCACCGCCGGAATGGGAAGCGACGTAGTTCGCCACATCGATTGCATGCAGACCGTCGATGCTGATGAGCAGGACGTGTTTGTAGTGGGTTCCGGCCGCTTCGGCCTGCCGGGCAACGATGGCCGGCGTTATGGCCAGCGAGCCAAGCAGGATCGATCCGAGAAGACGCCTCATCGACTTATCCTTCATTCTTGAGGGAGTGAGTACGAATTCCGGCTATCATTCCAAAATGAAGTTTAAATGAAATTTAAATATAAATTACCTGTATCAGACACAAATTCATAACATGATATGCAATTATATAGATTAATTCCATAAAATAGAAAACAACTGTCCAAATACACAGAATACAAGAAATTCCGCGCATCAATTTATAACTGCATCTGGATACAGATAACGATCAGATCTCTTATCCTGCGCCCGTCAACTCCGGCGACGCAGCCGTGCCTCCCTGACTACAGCTTCAACTAGAATGACGAGGCAACCCGCCAGGAGCGCGCCGCCGCAGAGCAACGGAGCAACCCGAAGCACCACGGCGAGAGCAGCGACTGCGAAAACCAGAACAAGGGTGGCGATGGTCAAGCGCGCATCGGCGACGAACATGCCGACGAGTTCGCGGATGACGTCGAGGAAGACGGTCACGGCCGCACCTCCAGCGCGGGCCGCCGCAGCAGGGACGCCGTGACAAGCCCGGCGCACAGGAAAATCAATGCCAGTCCGAGCAGGGCGGCGTCCTCTCCCGGCCATGGAACGCCAAGCCCCTCGCCAGTCCAGAACACACCGAAGGCGGAGAGCATCACCCCGACGCCGAACTTCAGCGCATTCTCCGGCACGCGCGCGAGCGGCTTGCGCAGCAGCAGGCCGATGGCGAGAACCAGCAGGCATGCCGCGGCAGCACCGGCGGACGCCGGCAACAGCAGGCCACGCCCCGCGCCCACCGCGATCACGATGAAGACCACCTCCAGGCCTTCGAGAAGGACGGCCTTGAATGCGGTCAGGCCCGCGATCCAATCGAGGGAGCCGCGCCCAGGATTTGCGGCCAATTGCACCGACTCGGCAGCATAGATGGCATCCTCGTCATGGAGCGGGATAATGCCTGCACTTCGGAGAATCGCCTTGCGCAGCCAGCCCATGCCGAACAACAGCAGGAGCACGCCGATGACGAGTTGGAGCGCGCCGAGGGGCACCTGTCCGAGCAGCGGCCCCAGCAGGATCACCATCAGGCCGAGAACGGCGAGCGCCGCAACCGTGCCGATGCCGGCCGGACGCCAGCCGCGCAGGGTGCCCACCGCAAGCACGATGGTGAATGCCTCCACGACCTCGACCACGGAGGCCAGGAAGGCCGCGCCTACAGCCGGCGCCGCAACATGCCACGAAACGAAATCCACGATTGCCATCACCGGACATTGGCCATGAACGCTATGTAGCATACACTACATATTGGCAGGATGATGGTAGCATTCACAACATTAGCGGAGAGTTAGGGTCCGGATGAGCGTGCCCCCGAGCTTCGAAGAAAGAGTGGCCGCCCGCCTGCAAGGCATGGGTCCCGCCGAACAGAGGGTTGTTCGTTACTTCCAGGACAATCGCGAGGAGGTGCTGATCGCGTCGGCAGCGGCGCTGGCGGAAAAGGCCGATACCAGCGACGCGACCGTCGTGAGGGCGACGAAGGCCCTCGGCTATGCCGGGCTGGAGGAACTTCGGCGCATGCTCGCCTCCGAATTGCGCACTTCCCTGTCGCTGGCAGACCGCCTCTCCCGGACCCTCGGCGCCGTCGGCGGCAACCTCCCCGCCGCCTTCGACAGCACGCTGGATATCCAGATCCAATCGCTTCTGGACCTGCGCCAGGCGATCACGCCCGAATTGTTCCGCGATGCCGTCGAAGGAATGATTGCCGCCAGACGGGTACTCGTATTCGGCATCGGTCCCTCAAGCGCGCTGGCCGAGTATCTCGTCTTCCAGCTGGCACGCTTCGGTCTGGAGGCAGCCAGCCTGTCCAATACCGGGCTCCTCTTTGCCGACGACCTGCGCAAGCTGCGGCCGGGTGATTTCGTGGTGATGCTGGCCTATGGCCGTGTCTATGCCGAATTGTCGGCGCTTCTCGACGAGATCCGCCGGATCGGGCTCCACTCGATGCTGCTCACGGATTCGCTGGCCGGCACGCTCAGGCACAAGGTGGGAATCGTCCTGCCCGTTGCCCGGGGGCGCGCCGACATGCTCAGCCTCCACACTGCCACGCTCGGGCTGATCGAGACGCTGCTGGTCGGCGTCGCCAGCCAGCGCCCGGAGGAGACCCTGGCGAGCCTACGCACCCTGAACGAGGCACGCGAGAGGCTGGCGGGCCAGCCGATGGACCTGCCGGCCTCCTTCGAAGGCAACGCCGGTTCTGCCGGCAGCGGACCGGAAGGACCGTGAGCGCCATGCCGAAGATGAGTCAAAGGGAGCGTGCGTCACGGTTCGGCCACGTCACCGACTGGGTGTTCGACCTCGACAATACCCTCTACCCCCACCACGTCGATCTCTACTCGCAGATCGGCAGAAGAATGACCGACTATGTCGGATCCCTGCTCGGGCTTGCGCCCGAGGAGGCCAAGGTGCTGCAGCGTCAATATTATCTGGACCATGGCCTGACCTTGCTGGGCCTGATGGCGCATCACGGCATCGATCCCCTCGACTATCTCGACAAGGTCCACGCCATAGACTACTCGGCCCTGCGGCCCCAGCCTGGGCTTGCCGCGGCGATCGACGCCCTGCCCGGCCGCAAGTTCATCTTCACCAATGCGAGCCGGGGTCATGCCGATGCGGTTGCCCAGGCGCTCGGTCTGGACGGGAGATTCGACGGCATCTTCGACCTCGTCGCGGGCGGCTTCGCGCCCAAGCCGACGGCGGAGAGCTACCGCAAATTCCTGGAGCACACCGGCATCGACGCCGGCAGGGCGGCAATGTTCGAGGACCTGCCCCGCAATCTCGAGGTGCCCCGAAGCCTCGGAATGCTGACCGTCCTCATCGTCCCTTCTAAACGAGACGAGATTCCAGCCTGGTGGGACAGCCAGGGCAGCCAGGCCGGACAAGCCGATTTCGTGACGGACGATCTCCCGGGCTTTCTCGCGGGAATTGCCGGAGAGGGCGATTCATAGAACCGCCGCCGGAACCAAAGCTCCAGCGGCGGTTTGGAAGTCGCAAGGCGGGAAGTTTCGGCAGGTTCCACGCCCCTGCCCTTTGCCGCCTTCCTAGCCCTTGATGAAGGCCAGGAGGTCGGCATTGATGGTCGGCGCCTCGGTCGTCGGCATGCCATGCGGGAAGCCCTTGTAGGTCTTCAGCGTGCCGTTCTTCAGAAGCTTGGCCGAGAGCGGGCCGGAGTCGGCATACGGCACGATCTGGTCGTCGTCGCCATGCATCACCAGGACCGGCACGTTGATCTTCTTGAGATCCTCGGTGAAGTCCGTCTGGGAGAAGGCGACGATGCCGTCGTAATGCGCCTTGGCGCCACCCATCATGCCCTGCCGCCACCAGTTCCAGATCACGGCCTCGGAGCGCTTGGCGCCGGGCCGGTTGAAGCCATAGAACGGGCCCGCGGGAAGATCGTAGTAGAACTGCGAACGATTGGCCGCAACCTGCGCCTGCAGTCCGTCGAAGACCTCCTTGGGCAGGCCGCCCGGATTGGCATCGGTCTTCACCATCAGCGGCGGTACGGCGGCGATGATGGCGGCCTTGGCCACCCGGCTGTCGCCGTGGCGGGCGATGTAGTGGACGACTTCACCACCGCCGGTGGAATGGCCCACATGGACGGCATCCTTGAGGTCGAGATGAGCGGTCAACGCCGCGAGGTCATCGGCGTAATGGTCCATGTCGTGACCGCCGCCGGTCTGGGTCGAGCGGCCATGACCACGGCGGTCATGGGCAATGACGCGAAATCCCTTGTCGAGGAAGAACAGCATCTGCGCATCCCAGTCGTCCGCCGAGAGCGGCCAGCCATGGCTGAACACGATCGGCTGACCGGAACCCCAGTCCTTGTAGAATATCTCGGTGCCGTCCTTCGTGGTGATCGTGGGCATGTCCCTGGTCCTTTTCGCTGATGTGAAGCTGAACGCATCTGACGGTGGAAAAGGTAGACTGCCCGCCTCGCTCTGCCGATGGGCGAAACTGACATTCTTCGAGGCGATACTGACAATGGGGACCGGTGCGCCGCGGAGGCCCGACGCCGGGAGAGCGTAGCGGCCTAGCGCGACTTGCCCTCGGCCGCCCACTTCGCGGGACGCTTCTCCAGGAATGCGCGGATGCCCTCGTCGGCATCTTCTTCCATCATGTTGCGGGCCATGACGTCGCCCGCATAGGCATAGGCGTCGGCAAGGTCCATTTCGCGCTGACGGTAGAACATCCTCTTGCCGTACCGGACGGCGACCGGACTTTTTGCGAGGATCTCCTCTACTTTCGCGGCCACGGCAGCATCGAGTTCCTCGTCCGGCACGGCCTGGTTGACGAGCCCCCAGTCCGCCGCCGTCGCGGCGTCGATGAAGCGACCCGTCACCAGCATGTCGAAGGCCCGCTTGGTGGAGACGTTGCGCGAAAGCGCCACGGACGGCGTCGAACAGAACAGGCCGACATTGATGCCCGAGACTGCGAAGCGGGCCGCATGGGAGGCAATCGCCAGGTCGCAGCTCGCCACCAGCTGGCAACCGGCGGCCGTGGCGATACCGTGCACGCGCGCGATGACGGGCACGGGCAACGCCTGGAGCCCCTGCATCACGCGGCTGCATTGGGCGAACAGCGCCTGGTAGTAATCGAGCCGACGAGTGCCGTTCATCTCACGCAGGTCGTGCCCCGCACAGAATGCCTTGCCGGCAGCGGCGAGCACGACGCAACGCACCTTTTCATCGACGGCGAGGGCGTCGAGTTCATGCTGCAGCGCTTCGAGCACAGCCTGCGAAAGGGCATTGTACTGGTGAGGCCGGTTGAGCCGGAGCGTGACGACGCCGTCCCGATCTTCGCGCAGCAACGGCGTATCCACGGACGAGAAACTCACATTCATGTCCGGCTCCTCCCAAGGGGTCGCGGGCGGCCGCCTTCCGGGCGGTCTCGATCAGGCCGGCATTAAAGCAGTTCCTGCGGGTAAGTGCACGGACAGGATTGAGCCAACCGCGCTCCTGGCGCTTATTATCCTTCCCGCTGCTCCCCACCAATGGACAAGACACACGGCATGACCCTCGAGACCCCCGAACAGATGCTCACTTCGGACCAGGCCCCCGACATCCGCGTCATCGCCATGCCGGCCGACACCAATCCGGCCGGAGACATCTTCGGCGGCTGGCTGATGGCGAACATGGACCTCGCTGCCGGCAATGCCGCGGCAAGGCGCGCCAGGGGGCGTTGCGCCACGGTTGCGGTCGACCGCATGAGTTTCCACCGCCCCGTGCTGGTGGGGGACGAAGTGAGCTTCTTCGCCGATATCCTGAAGATCGGGCGGACCTCGATGGTCGTCCATGTCAAGGCCTATCGCCGTGCGCGTGAATCGGACGAGACCGGGCTGGTGACGGAAGCGACATTCACTTTCGTGGCGATCGACGAGGACAGACGGCCGCGGCCGATTCCGGATTGATGTCAGAGGCATCGCAGGTCTGGCGATGTTTTTCGTCCGAAGATCCGCTTCCTCCATGTTACGCTGCCCGATGGCGAAGGCGTGCCACCCGGAATGCTCCGGCATGAGCTGGCATCGCGGCATCTGAAACCGCTTCGAACAGTGGGTGGAATTAATGAATGCCGGACTGAGAGGATTTGCCCGTTTCGAACATGAAATTGGGCGTCTCAACGATATTCTATGCGCCATAAACCTGCTCAGCTGGGATGCGTGGACAAAGATGCCCGCGGCCGGCGCCGTCACCCGCGGCCAGCAGATCGCCACGCTTTCCGGCCTTGCGCGGGAGATGGCGACGGGCGAGGCCATGCGGGACGCCATAGAGGCCGGGCTGGAAGAAGCGGAAGCACGGGGTACCGAGGAGCAGCGCCGCGCCCTTCTCCTGACGAAGACCACCATAGAAACGCTACGCCGAATCCCCGAGGCGCTGATCGTCGAGGCAGCGGCCCTGAAGCCTCGCGCTCACGAGAGCTGGATCGAGGCGCGTGCCAGGAACGACTTCTCCTCCTTCGCACCGTTGCTGGAGGAGACGGTCCGCATCCAGCGAGCCATGGCCCACGCCATCGGCTTCGAGCGCCATCCCTATGACGCGCTTATCGGCCAGTACGAACCCGGCATGACGCTTCAGATCCTGGACGGGCTCTATGCGCGGCTCAAGGACGCCCTTCTGCCCCTGCTCGACACCGTCTTCAGCCGCCTAGACCAGGCGCGGCTCGATATCCTGGAACGCTCCTATCCCATCGAAGCACAAAAGGCCTATGCCACCGATATCGCTGCCTCGATGGGCTTCGATTTCACCCGCGGGCGGCTCGACGATACCGTGCATCCCTTCGAGGTCTCCCTGACGCGCCAGGACGTGCGCATCACGGGACGCTTCCATGAGAACTGGCTGCCCAGCGGCCTGTTCGCCGTCTGGCACGAAGCGGGGCACGGTATCTATGAGCAGGGCGTGCTGGAGAAATTCACGCGATCCGCCTTCACCACCGACATCGTCAACCTCTATGCGATGGGTGGCACCAGCTTCGGCATGCACGAGTCCCAGTCCCGCCTTTGGGAGAACCGGGTCGGGCGGTCGCAGCGCTTCTGGCTGGTGCACTTTCCCGCCCTCCGGGACGCGTTTCCCGAACAGCTGGCCGATGTCGATGCCATGGAATTCTGGCGAGCCGTGAACGCGGTGCGGCCGAGTCTCATCCGCGTCGAGGCGGACGAACTCACCTACGACCTCCACATCATCCTGCGTACGGAAATCGAGTCCGCCCTGATCGCTGGCGACGTGGAGGTGGGCGACCTACCGTCATTGTGGAACCGAAAGATCCGGGACTTTCTCGGCCTGACCGTGCCCGACGACGCAAGAGGCCTGCTTCAGGACGTCCACTGGTCTGCGGGGATGATCGGATCCTTCCCCACCTATACGCTCGGCAACGTCATGAGCGCCCAGCTCTTCGAGGCCGCCGGCAAGCTTCCTGCCGTCGCGAAGGGCCTCGACAGCGGCAACTACACGCCTCTCCGGCTCTGGCTCGGCGAGCACGTGCATCGGCATGGCCGCAGCCGCACGCCCGACGAAATCCTGCGCGAGGCCACCGGCTCGGGCCTCGATCCCACCGCCTATATCGACGCCCTGGCTGAAAAAGTACGTCTGCTGGCCTAGTCCCCATGGGTGCCCCGCACATGTTGCTCGGGTTGCTTCGCTCGCAGTGACGGAGTGCGGAGCCGATAGACCCCAGAGCAAAACGCCGTCTGGGCGAATTGCTCGTTCGACCTAACGTGCTGAAATCACAATAATTTTGTGATCCGCAACGATTCCGTCCGAAAGCACGACGCACCAATGCCGGAGCGTTTTGTATTTCGACGGAATCGGAAAACGCAAAGACGCGTCGAAAAACAAAGAGCTGAAGAAAAGCGGCGTTTCTACCTAAACGCGCTTTGCTTAGGATCGAAGCTCTCGAATTTCGAACGAACGCTCCCCCGAATCGAACAAGGACATCCCGCCATGAGCGAAACCGTCATCGACAATCCGGCCCAGAACCGTTTCGAAATGGCCGTGGATGGTGAACTGGCGGTGGTTTATTACCGCCGCGAGGGTAACAGCCTGGTTCTGGTCCACACCGAGGTTCCTCAGGCGCTCTCCGGCAGAGGCATCGGCTCCAGGCTGGCGCAAGGGGTCTTCGACCTGATCCGCGCCGGTAATCAAAAGGCCATCGTGAAGTGCCCGTTCCTGGTCAAATGGGCGAGCCGGCATCCCGAAGTCGACGATCTGGTCGTGGGCTGAAGGGCCAGGAGCCCGGTTGTCCCTGCCATAAGCGCGGCCTGTTCATTGTCCGGAAACACTCGCGCGCAAAAACCTGCGTGACAAGTAAACGGGAGAGAGAATAAATAAGATTGATTGCCGGCGCATCAGGTATAAGCAGCGTGAATTTCAGGGCCTTCGATCTCAACCTGCTTCGTGTGCTCGACGGCATGCTGGCCGAGCGCAATACGACACGGGTGGCACAGAGCGCCGGGCTGAGCCAGCCGGCGGTCAGCGCTGCGTTGCGCCGGCTACGCGAAGCCCTCGGCGATCCTCTCTTCGTTCGCGAAGGCCACCTGTTGGTGCCGACGGCCTTTGCGCGCTCTCTCGAGGCGCCGGTGCGGGCCGCGCTGGCAAACCTCGAACATGCCCTCTGCGGCGGCACTCCGTTCGATCCGCTCACCTGCACGCGCTCCTTCACCATCGCAGGTTCCGATTTCCTGAACGAGATGCTGATGCCCAAGCTCGCCGATACGGTGCAGCGCGTGGCTCCCAACATGCGCCTCAAGCTGCTGCCCGCGGACCCCGACAGTCTCCTCGGCATGATCTCGGCCGGCCGCCTCGACCTCGCCCTTTCGGTCCCCCAGCCTCAACCGGACTGGATCGAGAAATCACTGGCCTTCCAGATGTCGTCCGTCGCCGTGGCGCGCGACAATCATCCGGCCATCAGGGAGGCCGGCCTGGAGTGGGGCGATGTCCTGCCTCTCGACCTGTTCTGTACGCTCGGCCACGCGATCTTCTCCGTGACCGACGACTATGAACGCCAGGAGGATCCCATCCTCGGAAGCTTCGGGCGCCAGCGGCATGTGGCCGTCTCGGTTCCCGGTTTCCACGGCGTCGGCCGCGTGGTGGCGCAATCGGACCTGCTCGGCGTATTGCCGGTACGCTTCGCCCTGTCCGTTGCCGGACAGCTCGGCCTGCAGGTCTATCGCCTTCCCTTCGATATGCCGCTGAAGCAGGCTTTCCTCTATTGGCACAAGCGCGAGAGCGCCAATCACCAGCATGTCTGGCTACGCAACACCGTCCTTCACCTGCTGGCTCCTCTCGACGAGGTAAGGAATCCGCTCAGGGCGAACGAATTCCTCGCCAAGCCCGCGGCCTGAGGCAACATCAATGCGCGATCTGCGCCAGGGCCTTCTCACGCACGAGATCGGCTTCCACCATCATGCGGGCGAGGTCGCTCACCGTGGTCCTCGGCGTCCAGTCCAGGAGGCGACCCGCCTTGGCGGGGCTGCCGAGCAGCATGTCGACCTCCGACGGGCGGCGCAAAGAAGGATCGATCTGGATCACGGCACGCCCCGTCTCGCGGCAACGGCCCATCTCGTCGTCACCGCTTCCGACCCAATCGAGATCGATACCGGCAGCCGCGAAGGCCTGGGTCGCGAAATCACGCACGGTGGTGGTCACCCCGGTGGCGAGAACGAAAGTGTCCGGCTGCCCGGCCTGCAGCATTCGCCACATGCCATCGACGAACTCGCCCGCGAAACCCCAGTCGCGCCTAGCGTCGAGATTGCCGAGCGTCAGGCTTGGCTGCAACCCGAGGCGGATGCGGGCCGCGGCGATGCTGATCTTGCGCGTCACGAACTCAGGGCCGCGCAACGGCGACTCGTGGTTGAAGAGGATGCCTGAACTCGCGAAGATCCCATAGGATTCCCGGTAGTTCACCGCCGACCAGTGCCCGAACAGCTTGGCCACCGCATAGGGGCTCCTGGGATAGAACGGCGTCTCCTCCGTCTGCGGCGTGGCCTGCACCTTGCCGTACATCTCGGCGGAAGAGGCCTGGTAGACGCGGATCTGCGGATTGATGATGCGCACGGCTTCCAGAAGTTGCAGCGCGCCTACCGCCGAGATCTGGGCGGTCAGCGTGGGCTCCTTGAAGGACACGGCCACGAAGCTCTGGCCGGCCAGGTTGTAGATCTCATCCGGCTCGGCGGTGTTGATTGCCCGTATGTTCGAACCGAGATCGGTGAGATCGTGTTCGAGGAGCGAAAAATTCTCGTGATCCGCAACTTTGAGCTGTGAAAGACGCCAGAAATTCTGAGAGCTTGTCCTGCGATGGCCGCCGTAAACCCGGTAGCCCTTATTCAGCAGGTGCGCCGTAAGGTAGGCTCCGTCCTGTCCCGTTATCCCCGTCACGAAGGCCCGCCTCATTCAACGTCCTTTCCTTCACGCTTTGATTGGATTGGCTGTGCGCCTGCCACTTTTCCGTGACGAATTCCCTGAATTCCCGGCGGAAGCGGGCAATCGAGAACTGTTCGGCGTGCCGGCGGATCGTAATCGGGTCGAAGGTGACGCCGGAGGTCTCGAACTTGCGTATGCAGTCGCATATGGCCTGCGTGCTCTGCTCCCAGAAGTGGAAGCCGGTCACGCCATCGACAACGGTCTCGGATGCTCCCCCTCGCCCGAAGGCGAGCGCCGGGGTGCCGCACGCCTGCGCTTCCAGCGGCGTGATGCCGAAATCCTCTTCGGCCGCGAAGATGAAGGCCTTGGCTTCCTGCATGTGCTTGAGCAGGACGTCGTCCGGCTGATAGCCGAGCACGGAGACGTTCGGCCCCGCCTTGCGCAGCGCGTCCTTGTATTGGGGTCCGTCGCCGATCACCACGAGCTTCTTGTCCGGCATCTGCCGGAAGGCTTCCACGATCAGCGGAATCTTCTTGTAGGGAACCATTCGGGACGACGTGAAATAGTAGTCCCCCTTGGTTGCGCCGATCTGGAAATAATCGGTATCGACGCCCGGATAGATGACTTCTGACTTGCGCCGATAAACCTTCCAGATCCGGCGCCCGATATATTTCGAACAAGCGATGAAATGGTCGACGCCGTTCGCCGTGCGCGTATCCCAGATCCTCGCACGATGCAGGAGGGCCCGTGCGATCACGCCGCGAGGCCGGCCATCGAAGCGCTGCTCCCTGAGATATTGGTGCTGGAGATCCCAGGCGTAGCGCATCGGCGTGTAGCAGTAGCAGATGTGGAGCTGGTCGGGGCCGGTGATGACCCCCTTTGCAACGGCATGGCTGTTGGAGATCACGAGGTCGTAGCCGGACATGTCGAACTGCTCGACCGCGATCGTCATCAGCGGGAAGAAATACCGGTAGACTTTCGCGAACGCCCGAAACCTCTGGAGGAAGCTCGTCTTGAAAGACTTTCCCATGAAGTGTCTTCTGAAACGCCCCTGGCTGAAATCCACGAGGCAGAACAGGTCCGCCTGTGGGAACTCCCTCAGCATCTCCGACAGCACTTTTTCGGAGCCCGCATAAGTCACCAACCACTCATGGACAATAGCTATCCGCATCGGGACTCCAATGGAGCTGGAACCAATTTGCAAAGCAAGTCAAAACGATACGCTATATGTTTCTACTGTTGCACTTCGTAGGCTTTTTTGGAAGTTCCTTGGTTTAATGAATTCGCCTTACGCCCTAATACTTTTGCATAACAGTTTTCGTGACATTAAAAATATTATTACTTTGACAAATAAAGATTAAGAAAAATTAAGAATCCGTTCCAGCGATCAGGAAATCGGCGGGCTGCGGAACATATAAGCGTTCCGGAAGCGCAATTTCACGGAAGTCGCATCTTCGCTGGACGTTACGGAATAGTCTGCAAAAGTTGCATTATATATGTGACGCTCGGGATTTAATGCATCTGTCGAAGCATATCCGCGAGTGCATTGCGCATGGCGGTGCTCGGAATACCGAAAAGCCCTCCATAGGGCAGATCGAGATCGGCTATCACGAACATCGCGCTGGCGACCGCTGTAATACCGATCCCAATCACGATCACGGCAAGAAGTTTGCGCGGCGCCTGCAGGCCGAAGCTGAGGAAGACGAGCATGAGCCAGAAGGTCAGGATCTGCGAGAAGAGCGGCGACACCGAACCGTGGGCGTCCTCGATCACCATCCATCGCCGGTTCTGCGCGCCCTCATAGGCCTGGCGGCAACTGGCGGCCAGGTTCTGGTGCAGAGTATCGGCGGGAGCGAAATTCGCGATCTCCAGCCCCACCCGATTCAGAAGTGAGGATAGGGCCGGATTCTCGCCGACCATCGCCATATGCCTGGCATCGGGGTAATCTATGCCCTCGGGCGGCGGCTCGTCCGGCCAGGTGCTGGCTATCACGCCGGCGGTATAGGAATGCAGCAGGCCGCGGGCCTGGCCCGCCTCCGGCCCGTAGTTGCGCAGGCACTGGTCGAGATAGGCAAGTTGCGCGGCGTCCAGTCCGCGATCGTGATAGGCGTTGTCGAAGGACGTCTTCACCGAAGAAAGCTGAAGGCTCATCACCAACGCGAGGAAGGTTACGAGCAACCCCGTGATAAGGCGCAGCGATTCGAGACTCTCGTTCGACAGATGTGATTCCGACAAGCGCCTGCGCAAGGCGAAACCAACGGCCGCACTCAGTGAAAGAAGCGCAAAAACCAGTAATCCTGACAGAGGCTCTTGGATGATGCGCTCCCCCGGCGGCTCAACGTCTTATCGACGAAATCATATCATCTGGCCTCATCAGGACAATTCCGAAAGACGGCGGCCCCCGCTCAAATCATTTCCAGCGATCTCTTGCGGCGCGGCGGCGGAAAGGCGGCATCCAGCTTGGCCCGATCCTCGTCCGTGAGCGTGATGCGCAGGGAACCCAGATTTTCGGCTACGCGCTCGGGACGACTGGTCTTCGGAATGGCGATCATGCCTGGCCCCTGCAGCACCCAGGCCAGGGCGATCTGCGCCGGCGTGGCGCCGTGCGCGCGGGCGATCCCCGCCAAGGCCTTGTCTGCGGCAAGGCTACCCTGCTCGATCGGCGAATAAGCCATGATCGGCATGGATCGCTCCCGGCTCAAGCCTACGAGATCAAATTCGATGCCGCGGCGCGTCAGGTTGTAGAGGACCTGGTTGGCGGCGCACGCCTTGCTGACGGCTTCAAGTTCACGGATATCATCGACGTCGAAGTTCGAGACACCCCAGCGCAGGATCTTGCCCGCCTGGCGCAGGTCTTCGAAAGCACGCACGGTTTCGGCCAGGGGAACCGAGCCACGCCAATGCAGCAGGTAGAGATCGAGCCGGTCGGTCCCGAGGCGCCTCAGGCTCTCTTCGCAAGCCCTCACCGCCTGGCGGTGCCCGGCGTTCGAAGGAAGCACCTTGCTGACGAGATAGGTCTCCTCGCGGCGCCCAGCGATCGCTTTCGCTACCACCTGCTCGGCGCCGCCGCCGCCATACATTTCGGCCGTGTCGATGAGGCCGATGCCGAGATCAAGCCCCGCCCGCAACGCCTTCACCTCGGAGTCGAAATCGGCCCGGCTCTCTCCCATGCCCCAGGTGCCGAGCCCGAATACCGGCATGGAGGAACCATCCGGAAGCCCGGTCGTCGGGATAATCGTCATTTTCTGCCTCCGCCTGAGTCCCGTTGAACCAATCGCCTTCCCACGCGTTGTGCGTAACGGCAGTTTGTTTCCTGCCCATCCTCGACCCCGGAGAGAACAACGTCTTGGAGACGATCAATGTCAGCACTCATTCATGCCCTCTACGATCGCCCCGACATCGCCATGAAAGCCAGGGCTGACCTGGAAGCAATCGGCATCGCGCGAAACGAGATCTCCATTGTGGAAGGCGGTGGCGGCACAGCGCAAGAGGCCAGCCACATCCTCGATCAGCATGGCCTGTCGAGCGAGACGGCGGCCACCTACGTCCATGCTTTGGGCCAGGGCGGCGCCTTTCTCTGGCTTCGCGTCGATCCGGCCTTGCGGGACGAGGCCGAGATCGTCGCGGTGCTGGACCGCGACGGCGCCATCCTCACCGATCGGGTCGTGATCAACGATGATGCCCAGGAGTTGAGCGAAGCCGAAGGCTGGGACGATTTCAACTCGCACGGCAACGAGCATTCCCCGGATCCCGATGCCGAAAGCATGTGGACGGGGCGCGACGGCAGCGTCAGATAGCGCTGTGAAGTCAGGCGGGGGCCGCGGTCCCCGCCTGACCTCACCGTTTCCCGACGACCAGGCGCAACGAACCTTCGAAGAAGGGTTGGCGGCGCAGATGGCCGTAGCTGGCATCCCAGCTGCCATCCGCCAGGTCGCGGCTGAGATGGGCCACGAAGCGAACCCCGACGGCGGGCTCCAGGAAGCTCCAGGCCGAGTTGGCAAGCCGGGCGCCGGGATCGAGAAGGCGCTCGGGACGTCCATAATACGCCTCACCAAAGCCGTCGACACAGTTGAGCGGGATAGGTACCGGTATGATGTCGACATTTTCCCCCAGCCCCTTGGCGATGGTTCGCAGGGAGGGGTAGCGCCTGGCTTCGACCGCAATGGCCTCCGGCGCATAGCCATGCAGCCAAAAGCGCTCGAGTTCCCCCGGATCGCAGGTGAGGATCGCGACGGCCCCCCTGGTCACGCGCCGCATTTCCGCCAGACCTGCCTCGAGGCCGCTCCACTGATGCACGGTGAACGTCGCCATGCTGGCCTCGAAAACGCCGTCGGCGAAGGGGAGACACTCAGCCATGGCGTCGACAGCCGCGGGCAGATGGACGGGACGCTGTGCCCGCATGGAGGCAGACGGCTCGACGGCCGTCACCCGCCTGTCGCTTGGCTCGTAGGAGCCCGCTCCGGCTCCGACGTTGAGCACCGTCTCCGCATCGGCCAACGCAGCATAGACCACGCGGGCAATAATCGGATCAGCCTGGCGATACTTTCGGTAACCCACGCCGATGCGACCGTAATCCGCATCGCCTGCACTTCCATCTTCGTGCTTTTTGTGCACAACATTCTCCCATTGCGCGGGATGGGGATCACAGGCGGTCCTTCCGCCATTCCAGCCGAAACAAAGAAAATCTCGCGCTGCCTTCGATCCGATATATCTCGAATAGAACTCTCTCAGGGTGTTTGAAAATCGATATGATCGAACAGCGTTTGTACGAAAATCTCACATGAAGCGACACCTCCCCTCCCTCAATGCCCTGCGTGCCTTCGAGGCGGCCGGCCGGCTCGGGCGCATGACTCTTGCGGCCCAGGAACTGCACGTCACGCATGGCGCGATCAGCCGGCAGGTCCGGCACCTGGAGGAAACACTCGGCGTCGCTCTCTTCGAGGGGCCCAGGAATGCGCTGCGCTTGACAGAAGCCGGTGCAACGCTGCTTTCCGGCCTTGGCCGCGCCTTCGATGAGATCGACCTGTCCGTGCGTGCCGTAGCCGATCCGCAGGACGGATCGCTCGATGTCTCCTGCCCCGGCACCTTCACCATGCGCTGGCTGATACCCCGGCTCTACCGCTTCCAGGCCGCCCATCCCGAAATCGAAGTCAGGCTGACGGCCTCGCACAGGCCGGTTGATTTCGCCCGGGACGGCTTCGACGTCGCCCTTCGCGTGGGCACCCCACCCTGGCCTGACGGTGCGGAGGTCGCGCTGCTCTTCCCAGAACAGACGGGACCGGTGCTGGCCCCGATCCTCGATACGCGCGGGGGACCGGCTTTCGATGGTATTCCGATGCTTCACACGCGCACACGCCCCCGGGCGTGGGAGGATTGGCTCGCTCTCTGCGCAAAACCCGTCACTGGGGGTATGCGGGTCGACTACGAGCATTTCTATTTCATGTTGGAAGCGGCCGGGGCAGGCCTGGGCGTCTGTGTCGCACCCTGGCCCTATGTCAGCGACGACATCCGTCTAGGCCGGTTGGCCGCACCATTGGGTTTTCTCGCAAGCGGGCAGGATTACGTGGCGTTGCGCCGTGCGCGGCGCAATCGAAAATCGTCGCTGTTCTGCGACTGGCTGAAGGAAGAAGCCCGCGATTTCGCCGCAAACTCCAGTGCACCACCACCCAGGGTGGCTTTACAAACGCTGACCTAGCCGCCAGTCTGTTTGTGTCCGAAACCAACGAAAGGAGGTGATCCAGTGTCTGACTACTTCGTGATCCAGGATTTTCGCGCTGGTTCAGAGAGGGCGGTGTTGACCGCCTGAAGGTGCCGGCCTTGACGCAAGGCCTGGATCATCCGCCGGACCATCCGTGAGAGGTTTCGCTCATGGGTCCGGTTGTCGAAAAGCCGGCGCGCGAGGCGACTCGCGCGCCGGTTCCGTTCAGGACACGGCTTGGAGCATGTGGCGCAGCGCCGGCAGGAGCTGGTGTCCCGTCAACGGGGCCATGGTGATCGTGCCCGGCTCGGCTATCGATACCCACCGTACTTCCTCGATCTCCGCCGCCGGTGTGACGTCATCCGTCCCGATTTCCATCCGGAAAATCTCGGCGTCGACCCTGTGGTCGACCTCGTTGGCGGCCACGGCTTCGAACCGGCCGAAGAAGACGAGGTCCTTCGGCGCGACGGCCAGTCCTACCTCTTCGTGCAACTCCCGCACCAGGGCTTCGACGGCGCCTTCACCGTCCTCGATCTTGCCGCCCGGCTGCATGAAAGCGACGCTGCCCCGCTTGCGCACCAGCAGAGTCTCCCCGCCGCGAAGGATCAAGGCCGCCGCGATCCGGATCGTCTTCATCGCGGATCGCCGTCGCTTGCGGCTCGCTCGTTTTCACGAACCTCGAAATCGCCGGGCTGGGGCGGCGCCAGGGGGACAAAGTCCCGCCGTTCGGGCTTGATGTCGAGAAGAGGCGTGCCATCGAGGCAGTCGAGCCCTTGCACCAGCAGGACAGGCCCTTCCCGGCCAACCTGCCGTACGATCGAGGTGCCGATGGGATTGGGCCTTACGGGCGAGCGCAGGGCAAAGGTGCCTCGCACGGAGCCGTCGTCGGCAGGGCTCTGGAGCACGAGGTCACGGCGCGACATGTCGAGCCAGTAGAGAACCTCCAATTGCTGGTAGCGTTCGATTCCCGCCAGCGCGGCAACCCACGGCTCGAAAATCTCGAGGCGGCAGATCGGACCATCCTGCCGGCCTTGGCGCGGACAGAGCCGGCGATGCGTCCAGGGCGTCGAGATGCGTCCGATGAACTGCAGTCCCGCATCCTGCGCCGCCGGCGGCTCGACCGCGAGTTCGCCGCTGCGAATTTCATTCTCTCTGACCATGCCCAAGCTAAGCGCGATCGCGGTCGCCTCGTCAACCGGTCCGCCGCGCCTCTTCAGCGAGAAAGAACCAGGCAGCGGACGCGCTGTCCCTCTTTGGTGGCAGTCACGAGCCGGGAAACGAAACATATCGCAGGCTGCGATGTCCTTTCCGTTTTCATGCTTTACAGCCTTCCGTTTAGTCATTTTCGAGGCACCATGCCCCTTCTGCCATTCGGACGACGTGGAATTCACCAAAATGCTTAGCGCTATGACTTTGCGCTGATGCCGCTTTACCCAACCGAGGAAGATGCACACTGTCAGGTCGCAAAAACTGGCGAATTTGCCGGTATGGTTTTTTAAAGATCATTGACTAGAGTGTAGGAGAGGATTTTACCTTCCAGGGAAATATCACAGCGAGAAGGCGACGATGAAAGATCGGCACGATCCGGTGATTGCAGCAGCCCTCGAATATGAATTTGCGACGCACGAAGCGATCCTGAACCTGAACGATCTCAGATCGACCGAACAGGTAAGGGCTTGTCTGCGCTGGGCGGATGCTCTCTTGCATCTGGAGTCCCTCCCCGACACCGATCATCAGCGCGCGGGAGACTTCCTCGCCATGCGCGGCCGCATCCCTTTTTCCGCCCGCCGCATGATCACCGATGCCATGATGCGCCTCGACGCGGCAGCCCTCCAGGCCGAATGCAGGCTTGCCAGAACCCAGACCAAGCACTGAAACCGGTTCCTCCCCCGCAGCCTCGACGGCCGCGGGCGCCCCTCCAGGACCAAGGGCATTGAGCCGCGAGGCCCCTCTCCCCCGCAACCGCCACATTACATCGCAAGACACCTATCGGAACATTCTCTTCCGGCGGCACGTTGAGCCTCCAGATCTCAACCGCAGGGAGCATGCCGATGCCCACAGCTTCAGGACACACCACCGCCATCCTCGCGTCACGCGTGCAGGGAAGCAGCGTCTACGATACCGGTCATGAGAAGATCGGCAATGTGGAGGACCTTGTCCTCGACAAGACCTCAAATCAGATCATGTTTGCCGTGCTCGGCTTCGGCGGCTTGTTCGGCGTGGGAGAAAAGTACTTTCCGGTGCCGTGGTCCAAGCTCGATTACGATCCCGAGGCGGGAGGCTACGTCATCTCGGTATCCAAGGACGTCCTGGAAGCGGCCCCTTCCTACTCGCTCAGCGACCTGACCAGAAACGACGGGCAGGTATCGAAAACCACCAACGAGTACTACCTGCGCGCGGTGTGAGGGTAGGATGGTTCATCGGGGAGGCTTATCTCGAGCCTTCCCGGCCCGGAGAACCGCCCGGCCTCCCTCAGCGGCTCGCATTGAACGAGGGCGGATCGCTGGCAGGGAAGGATTCGTCGCTCGCCTCGTCCACTTCGTCCCAGGTCTGGGGGCTCTGCCAGAGCGCCTGGCGGCGAACTGCCCGCTCGGTCCACAGATAGAGCAGGACCTCGTCGGCGAGTGCAGCGTTCAAGGCGGTCCGCTGATCCAGGGCAAGCCGCAATTGCCGGTTTTGCTCCAGGATCCTGCCGACGAAGACCAGGCCCGCGATGGATGCGAGAATACGAAGTGCCGACATGGCGAGATCCCTCGATGGTTTGTCCGGTCTGGGATGAACGAGCAGCCACTCCCAAAGTTCCGGAAACGGTCACCTAGCGCACGCCGTCGCCATTACTTCCGGTGCATCGCAGGGAACGGAATGCGAGGCGCGCATGCGCACCCCTTAATGGCGATATGCCAACCAACAGGGAGTGCCCCGATGAACAACGCGATGAAGACGTCTATCCATCCCTCGCTACCGCCAAGACCGCCAGGCTCCGTCGACCGGCAGGTCGCATCCTATGACTGGCCCGGCATTACCGGTGAACTCGGCCACCATGGCTGCGCCGTGCTCGAAAGGCTGCTGACGAGCGAGGAGTGTGCGGGCCTCGCCGATCTTTATGCGCAGGAGAAGCATTTCCGCAGCCACGTCCACATGGCGCGTCACGGCTTCGGCAAGGGAGAATATCGATACTTCGCCTATCCGCTGCCCGGCTTGATCCAGGACTTGCGCACGGCTCTCTATCCGCCCTTGGCGCAGATCGCCAATGAGTGGAACGGTCTCCTGGGGGAAGCCGCATGCTATCCGCTGAACCATGCCGATTTTCTGTCGGGTTGCCGCCAGGCGGGACAGACGCGTCCGACGCCATTGCTGCTGCAATATGGTCCCGGCGACTTCAATTGCCTCCACCAGGATCTCTACGGCGACCTCTTCTTCCCCATTCAGGTGGCGATACTGCTGTCGGAGCCGGATCGGGACTTCACGGGTGGAGAATTCGTGCTGACCGAGCAGCGCCCGCGCATGCAAAGCCGCGCCGAGGTGGTGCCTCTCAGGCAGGGTGATGCCGTAGCCTTCGCCGTGCACAATCGACCGATGCAAGGCAGCAAGGGGGCTTATCGGGTCAATATGCGCCATGGCGTCAGCCGCCTGCGCTCTGGCCGGCGCCATACGCTGGGCATCATCTTTCACGATGCGGCGTGACGACGGGTGTTGCTTGGCCGGCATGACGAAACACAAAAGGCGCGCCGACCGGCGCGCCCTTCCTCAATATCTATCGCCCCGGTCGCTATTGCGAAGGCGACGGGGTTCCGCCCGAAGCCGATGCAGACAGGGACCCCTGGGGTACGACGGTGACGCTGTCCGACGTATTGCCGGCACGCTCCACCTTGACGACATCGCCCGGCAACACCGTATCCGCCTCGGTGGCAGAAATGGTTTCAGGCTTGCCGCCGACATTGCGAACGATCGTGTAGAGGATCTTGCTGCTGGCGGAGCCGATCTGGGCGGCCACCGCCTGCGGCGCCTGGACCTCGGAATTGTAGATCAATCCCTGAGTCGTCGTGGTCTTTTCCACATTCGCCGCAAGCTTCCCCCGGACTTCGGAGATCTCGTTCAGCGTATCGTTCCGCGCCTTGTTGCGTACGTCCGCGAGATCGCGATCTGCCTTCGACATATCCTGCTGGGCGCGAAGCATCTGGAGTTCGACATCCAGCCGATTGCTCTCGAAGGCCGAAACGTTCTGGTCGAGCTGCAGCTGGCGGGAGGCGATGGCAAGGCCCTTCTGAACAAGGCCGTTGACGTTGTCGAGCTCCTGCTTGGCGAGGTCGAGCTGGCGCTGCAGCGAAACGGTCTTCTCCTTGAGCGACTGGACCTCGGCACCCAGGAGGGTCTTCGTCTGGCCGATGGCCGCTTCCTGGGAACTGACGGCCTGGTGCCGGGCGTCGAAGAGCAGCTGCTCCTCACGCATGAGCTGCTGAACCTGCGGCGAGGAGGCCTGGCTTGTCAGTTCCGGCGGGAAGGTGATCGTCGGCGAGCTCTGCAGCTCGGCATCGAGCCGGGCCTCGCGAGCGATGAGACCGAGACGCTCCACCGCAAGGGTGCGCAGGTCGCCACGGTTGACGAGGCTGTCGCGCTGGAAGCCGAGCAGGCCGAAATCCGTAACGCGCAGCACACCGCCCGCCGTGCTGACCGCCTGGAGAACCGTGAGACCGGGTTTGTAGGGATACTGGCCGGGGGTCGTCACCATGCCGAGGATGAAGAAGGGACGGTAGGTCGAAACTTCCACAGAGGCATCGGGCCGGTTGGACAAGCCGATGGTTTCCTGCAGCTTCTGCCCGATCAGGGCCGAGAGGTCGGCCGTGCTCTTGCCGCTGGCTGGAACTTCGCCGATGAGCGGCAGGGAAACGTTGCCAGACGCACCAACCACGAATTCGCCGGTCAGCGCGGCCCATTCATGGGCATCGCTGGCGGAGGCCCGCCAGTCGTAGACGCGAATCTTGAGCTTGTCCTCCGGCCCCAGGAGATAGGGATCAGCCTGCGCCCGCGCAGCCATTCCGACGAAGGCGGTCGAGGCCATGAGCAGGGCCACGGCCAGCTTGCGAAGAAAACCGGCCTTTGCCTTGCCGCGATGAGAGTTCTGGTGAAGGTGATCAGAATTCATGAAGCCACATACCAATCTTCAATCGGCGCGCTGGGTGCGAATGCCCGACCTGCGCAGGTTTGACGAGATGAAACAACAGGCCGGAACTGCATTATAGCCTGCCTTGCTTCTCACTGATACGGCGGTCCACATAGGCTTTCATCTTCTCCAAGAAAACGGCCTTTCCGAAAGTCTGTGCGTGAGCCGATATGGCCACCGGATCGATATCCATCTTTTCCAGCCGCTCGACCGCCTCGATGATCGCCTCGACGCTCTGCGTCTCGAAGAAGACGCCCGTCCTGTCCGCGATCACCGTTTCGGTCGCCCCACCCCGCCCGAAGGCGATCACGGGACGCCCGCTGGCCATCGCCTCGACAGGGACGATGCCGAAGTCCTCTTCCCCGGGGAAGATCAGCGCTTTGCCACGCGCGTAATGATGACGCAGGGCAGAGAACGGCTGCGGCCCCAATACTGTAACGGTTGGCCCCGCCATGGCCTTGATCTTCGGCAGCATCTCACCGCCGCCGATGATGACCAGTTTCCTGCCTGTGCGGTTAAAAGCTTCCACCGCAAGGTCCGGCCGCTTGTAGCTGACCAGTTCGCCCACCATCAGATAATAGTCCCCGAGTTCCGAGGCGTCCACTGCCTGAAAATCGGTTGTATCGACTGGTGGAAATATGACATCCGAATCGCGTCGATAATAAGACTGTATGCGGCGCGACACGGTTTTCGAGTTCGCGACGAAATGATCTACGCGCGTTGCCGAGACCGCATCCCAATTGCGGATGTAATGTGCGATGGGCGGCATCACCAGCCGCTTCAACAGGCCGCTGCGCTCGCGATAGTCGTGGAACATGTTCCAGACGTAGCGCATGGGAGAATGGCAATAGCAGATATGGGTGGCCTCGGCCGGCGGAACGATGCCCTTGGTCGGGCCTGACTCGCTGCTGATGACCAGGTCGTATCCCCGCAGGTCAAGGTTCTCCAGCGCCAGGGGCATGAGCGGCAGGTAGTTCTTGTAGAGCTTGTGCGCTGCCGGCAGGCTGTTGATGAACGAGGTCGTGACCTTGTGCCTGCGAATTGTCGGAGAAACGGCATCCGGGCGATAAACGTGAGTAAATATATCGGCCTGCGGGTATAATTCGCAGAGCGCCTCGATGACCTTCTCGCCGCCGCGCATCCCGACGAACCAATAATGTACGATAGCAATTCGCATTGCACCATTTCCCGCGCGTCCAAGTAGAACGCCAAACTCTTCAAGCACAAACGACAGCTACGCCACCAGCGTTTTCACGCCGGGGCGTACGACCTATGGCTTAATCCACGAACCCGTGAGGTCCGAAACGAGGCCGCGTGTCCCCATACACGGGCGCTGCAAAAATGACACCCTATCTCTTGTGAGGAGCGCCGCCTGTGCGATTTCGCACAAAGGGCGATCCAGGGGACAAACAGCCCATTTTCACCCAGAATTCAGCAAATTTTCAGCAAATTCCAACGGCGACACACCTTCCCGGCTGATTTGCCCCCACCATTCGAACAGCCCTTGGCTGCGTCCGAAGGCGGCTGTGGCATCCCAAAGGTCGACCCGTACATTCATGTGTCGCAGTTGCGGTTCTGCCACACCTCCCAGGAGGGAGATTCATCTACTCCCTGCCCGCTGAAGCGATGCAAAACCTACTCCTCAGGACTGCATGAATTTCGATGCGGGGGTAGGATCTTCGCAGGCGACATACCTCCTCCTTACTATGATTTACCACCTGATTTAGCCCTTAGGAGGCATGACACCCTCCAACCGCGACGCAACGGTACCACGGCACTACGCCCAATTCCGTCGGGGCTAATCCTTGCTTTCCGGTCAAAAATTCAGCAATTCAGAGATCATTAATTTAACGCGAACTCAGTGGCGGGTGAGCTTCTGTTTACCGTCGTCAGCAGAATTATTTAACGCTTTGCAACAAACAAAACGTTGTTCCCAGATGCCGCAACGCAACATGCTGAGCGGCGGATGTTCGAGTGTTCGGTAACATAACGTAACATGCCACTCTGACCGAGGCGACAGATGGAGAACTTGGCTAGCTCTGAAAGTCTAAGCCGGATTGCCGGTAACGAGGACGCCTCCCTGTTCCAATCAAGGAAGCGGACCTCCGGCGTTGTTCTGGATCTCGCAAGAGCAAGCAAGCGCGGGTTCGACGTCGCGGTGGCGACTTCAGCGCTTGTATTTTTGCTCCCTATGTTCCTTTTGCTTGTTGCCGTGCTGCTGGTTGCTCAGGGACGCCCGATCTTCATCCGACACAATCGCATAGGACGCGGAGGCGCGAGCTTTCCCTGCCTCAAGTTCCGCTCGATGGTGACCAATTCGGATGTGGTTCTGCGCGAATATCTGGCAGCCAATCCAAGCGCTCGCGAAGAGTGGAAGGAAAACCACAAGCTCAAGAACGATCCGCGCATCACGGCGCTGGGTCATTTCCTGCGGAAGTCCAGCGTCGACGAGCTTCCCCAGCTCCTTAACGTGATCCGCGGTGACATGAGCCTCGTCGGCCCCCGGCCGATCGTACGGGACGAGGTCGCTCGCTACGGAGCGCATATCGAGGACTATCTGCGTGTCCGCCCCGGCCTTACCGGTCTGTGGCAGGTCAGCGGGCGCTCCGACACATCCTATCAGCACCGCGTGGGCCTCGATGTTCGCTATGTGCGGGAATGGAGCCTGTGGAAGGACATCGTCATCATCTTCAAGACGATTCCCGCCCTACTCCAGTCGAAGGGCTCCTACTGAGCCGATCCGGGCTGCCTCGCCCCGGTTCTCGTGAACAATCAACAGCGCCGCCCCGAATACTCACCTTCGGGGCGGTGTTTTATTTGATACGGCGGGGCCGGTTCCGGAAGCGGCAATACTTGTTCGCTGCGGACCCGTTTGATAGCCTGTGCCGAAATTGGGAAGCTTGCGATGATCGCCGATGCAACGCACCCGCCTGGTGCGACCGGTTCGGCTCTTGCGGAGCGGGCCTCGAAGCCCGACATGACCGGCCTTCCGCCCTTCGCCGTCAACGGGCGCTTCCTCACGCAGCCCGTCACCGGCGTGCAGCGCTACGCTCGCGAGATCACGGACCGGCTGGATCGCATCCTCCAGGAGAACAACCGGCGGGCGAAACTGTACCTTCCGGCCGGCGAGACGCCGATCCCGCCCTACCGGGGGCTGGAACCGGTGAGATCGCATCGCCTGGGCGGCCATGTCTGGGAGCAGGCGGTCCTGCCCCTGCAGGATCCCACCATCCTCCTCAATCTATGCAATCTGGGGCCGGCCCTGCGCCGCAACCAGATCGTCTGCATCCACGACGCCAATGTCTACAACATGCCCGAAAGCTACAGCCGGGCGTTTCGCAGCCTTTATCGCTTCCTTCTTCCCGTGCTGGCGCGACAAGCCGCCGCCATAACGACGGTGTCGCATTTCTCCGCCCGGGAGCTGGCGCGCTTCCTGCCCTTGAAGGCTGAAGGGATCACTGTTCTGCCGAACGGGCACGAACATGTGTTCCAGTGGGACGCCGGCCGCTCCGCTCTGTTGCAGAAGCACACTTTTGCGCGCCCCTACGTCTTCATCCTTGGTAGCCGGGCTCGCCACAAGAACACCGGAATGATCTTCGGCCTGGCGAAGGCTCTCGACGAACTGGGCATCGATATCGTCGTGACCGGCGGCCAGGCGGGCATCTTCGCGGACGACAGCCAGTCCGCCGCCCCTGCCCCCAATCTGCGGTTCATGGGCTTTGTCAGTGACGACGACCTCGCGGCCCTGCTCGGTGGTGCCTTGTGCCTGGCTTTTCCGTCCTTCACCGAGGGATTCGGCCTGCCCATCGTTGAGGCCATGGCACTGGGATGCCCCGTGATCTCGTCCGATCGGGCAAGCATGCCTGAAATCTGCGGCGATGCGGCACTGATGTCGCCACCCGACCAGCCGGAAGCCTGGCTAGCTCAGATCAAGCGGCTCAACGATTCGCCGTCATTGCGCGACGAACTGCGCGAGCGTGGCCGTGAGAGGGTCAAGTCCTTTTCCTGGGATACATCCGCGCGAGGCTATCTCGACCTCATGAAAGGAAGCCGGCTCTGAACGGGAACACGCCTGCCATCCTTGCGACGAGCCTCGCGCTGTCCGCGGCGGTGGGTGGCGGCTGCCGCCCCTCGGCCACCATCCAGCGGGCAGGACCGTGGGAATTCGGCATGGGGGCAGCACTCGGATGACCATAGAGCCAATCGGTGCGGTAGCGCTGCTGCTGGGCATCCTGATCCTTCTCAGGGGACCGGTGCTCGGCTTCTATATCCTCATCCCTTCCGGGTTGCTGGGTTCCTGCGCGGTCCTCTTCCTCACGGCATTGGGCGGCGCCCCGGTCCAGCCGGCGCATCTCATGCTGGGCTTCGTCATCCTGGCGATGTTCGCCCAACCCGGGACCACGGGCCAGATGTGGTCCGCCCTCGCCTTCCCGCGGGAGGGCTTCTGGCTGCTGATGACAGCTCTATGGGGGACCATCGGCGCCATCCTGTTCCCGCGCATCTTCGCCGGGGCGGTCTATGTGTCGGCCATCTCCCAGGCAGGATTCGACGGTGCCGCCGCACTGATGGTGCCGCTCGGCCCCACGACGGGCAACCTCACCCAGTCCGTATACTTTCTCGCCGATGTTGTGACATTCCTGGTCTGCTACGTATTCGCCAAGAGCCGCGACAATTTCAACGTGCTGGCCCAAGCCTATTTCATCTATTGCGTCCTCAACATTTTCTTCGCGCTGGTGGATCTCGCGACCTTCTGGACGAATACCGGCTTCCTCCTGGACTTCATGCGCAACACCACATACGCGATCCATGACGATACGGTCATCGCCGGCTTGAAGCGCATCGTCGGCTCCTTCACCGAGGCCTCCTCCTTCGGTGGCGTAACCCTCGGCACATTCGGCTTCACCTTCAGGCTCTGGCTGGGCGGCGTGCGGCCGGCGCTCACCTTCACGATTGCCATGATCAGCCTGATCCTGCTGGTCCTCTGTACAGCCACGACCGCCTATGTCGCGCTTCCCCTGGTCCTGGGGATTCTCTACATGACCTCGCTGTGGCGCATGATCCGCGGCCCGGTGCCCAAGACCGTCATGGCCTTCCTCATCTTTGCCCCGCTGCTGTTCCTGGTCATCGTCGCCGCCGCCATGCTGATTCCGGCGATCGGCGACCAGATCTGGGCGATCGCGGACCAGATGCTCTTCAACAAGGCGACCAGCCAGTCCGCCGAAGAGCGTGGCAGCTGGAACAAGGCCTCCATCGAGACGTTCTTTGCGACCTACGGCCTCGGCGGAGGCATCGGCGCCGTGCGTTCGTCGAGCTTCCTGCTCGCGGTTTTCGGCAATCTCGGCGTGATCGGCTGCATCACCTATGGACTCTTCCTGCTGCTCATCCTGTTCAGGCGCAGCAGCAAGCCATTGGACTGGTACGTGCATGAGGTGCGCGCGGCGGCCCGCACGACCTGTGTCGCGAACCTCATCAGCAGTGCGATCTCCTCGTCCCTGATCGATCTGGGATTGTCCTTCTTCATGCTCGCGGGCCTGGTCTGCGCCGCCAGCGAAACCAGCCATGTCGAGGCGGGGAAACGGCAGGAAGAGGAGGAAATACCCAACATTCTGCAGCCTCGGCTGCAGTCCTGATGTCGGATGTCCGGCACGGATCGAAGATCGAACACGCTTCTCATTGCAGCTTTCGGTCCGGAACCTTATAAGCAATTCGGCCAATGGTACTCATACTAAACGCTAGATTCCTCGGCTGCTCGAAAGAGTCATCGGATCATGCCATTTATCGGATGCGCAACTTGCATCTGAGCAGGTAAAAAAGTGGGGAAATGCGGCTCATTCCGGTTTCCTTACATTCACCGCGTATTTGACATTTAAAGGTTCAAGGCAGCCGGAATGCTCTATCTCAGGCCGCTCAACGATCAGCCTAACCGCTTCAGCCCTCGCGATGTCATCGTGGAAGTTCTGCGATATGGCCGCGGGCTGGCGCTATGGTTCATTCTCTGCATGGCGCTGGCGGTTGCCTATCTGGTCTATACGCCGCCGGAGTACTACGCATCGACCAATGTCATCCTGGAGCCGCGGAATTCATTTTCCGCTCTGCAGGGCAACGATGCGACCCTGCTCCAGGTCAACCTCGACAACTCCCAGGTCGAAAGCCAGATCCAGATCGTGAGATCCGAGAGGGTACTGCGATACGTCTTCCAGACCCTGAACCTGCAGAACGATCCGGAATTGATGGGCAAGCCCTTTACGGGGCCGGACCCGACCGGCGAGGTGGCCAAGCGCCAGGCCGAGGCGGCTTTCCAGTCCTTCTCGAATCGAGTCACTGTGCGCAGGATCGGACAGTCGCTGGTGCTCGAGATCGGCTACCGGTCGAGTTCCTCCGTCCGCTCGGCCAGCATCGCCAATTCAATCACGGCTTCCTTCATCCGCGAACAGATCGAAGGTAGGTCCCTGACCATTCAGCGCAGCAACGACTGGCTGCAGGGGCGCATCGACGAAATCAAGTCCCAGCAGCAGGCGAGCGAGGAAGCCGTGCGCAACGGCGTCCTGCCGGACAGGCAGTTCTCCGCGTCCGACTCGCGCATCATCAGTTCGGCGACCGAACCCCTGGCCAAGAGCTATCCCCAGACCAAGCTCATTCTCGCGCTGGCCTTTGCGCTTGCCCTGCTCACCGGCCTCGGAGCCGTCGGTATCCTGCACAGCCTCGACCGAACGCTTCGGGCGAAGCGGCACATACAGCGGGATCTCGGCCTGAACTGCATCGGCATCGTGCCGATGGCGACGGAAAGCAGGGACGGAGGCCTGCTTAGCAGGGCGATCAACCTGCCGCGCTCGACCCTGAACGGCCTGCGTTCGCTGTGGCCGTTCCACGGTGAGGACCAGACGGAAAATGGCGAGGATTTCCTCTCCTACAGCACGTCGCGGGCGGGAACGGTATCGCCCTTCGCCGAAAGCCTGCGGGCCGTCCGCACGGCCATCATGGGCAGGGAGGTCAGCTCGGGGCCGCGGCTCATCGGTGTCGTCTCCTGCCTTCCCGGCGAAGGCAAGACCACCATCGCCTCGAACCTGGCCCATCTCTTCGCTGCGTCGGGGCGTCATACGATGCTGGTCGACGGCGACCTGCGCAACTCGACGCTCACGCGGCGCTATGCGCCGAATGCCAAATATGGCCTCAGCGACGTGCTGCAGCACAGCGAAAGCCAAATTACCGTTTCCGACGTGAACATCGCGCCGCGGCTGGATTTCATCCCGGCGATGGGCAGCGGCAGGAGCACCGACATCAATCTCTTCATCGGCTCCTCGGCCATGCAGGGGGAACTGAAGGTGATGAAGGCCTACGATTATGTCGTCGTGGACCTGCCGGCGATGAGCATGTCATCGGACGTAAAGGCCCTTGCTCCCCTCCTCGATGCGATGGTGTTCATCATCGAGGCGGGCCGGACCACGAGCGATGACGTCACAGAGGCCCTGGAAACGCTCCAGCAAGCCAACGGCAAGGTTCTCGGCGCTATTTTGAACAAGGTTCCCAAGCGCGACTGGCCGACCTTGCTGCGTCGCCCCAGGCAATAGCTCTTTAGATGAGCGGATGACGACTTGCGTCCATCCACAAATCGCCCAGCTTAACCCATTTGGATTTCGCCCACTCGCCCGAGTGGGCTCGACAACGTGCAGTTCCCTCTGGAAATACTCACATCGGGGGACTTAGCGGGCAAACCTACTACCTACTGCCTTTGGGTTAGACGATACCTAAATTGGGCCCGCCACCATCACCGTTCCTATCAACATTGCTAAATTGAAATGAAGGGTCATTTCAATCATTCTGCGACCATGCAGTATGGCGTAGAAGGGTTTTTGGCTACAGGATTGTGAATAGTGCGGCAGATAACGTGACGCACTATAAGTAATTCCTCCAAAGATTACATTTAGGCTGCTATGCCAAGCCGTCGCCGAACGGTCAAGTCAAGCAAGAACACAGAGATTGAGTTCTTTGTGGAGTTGCAGGATCTGCGCGAAGAAGTATCGCGACTTTGTTCCATTGACCTGTCCGTGGAGGCAACCGGTGAGCCCAGCAAACTGCAGGTTACAAGAGATCCATCCCCTCCGGCATCCTCGCGCTTGCCGGATCAATCGAGTGGCAGCTGCATGGTTGCGAGTAGTCTGATCGGGCCGATAGTTCTGATCAATAACAGGGCGCTTCAACGCGACTGCCTGAGTCGCGTCCTGGCGATCGAATTTCCGCACCGTGCCGTGCTGACCTTTGCTTCGATCGACGACTGGAATGCCGTCGCCGACCAGGAGGCTTCCACGCCCCTGATCTTCCTGTGCGAAGGCGACAGCGTTGTCGACCTCGCGGCGCTCGGCCTGGGATCTGCCACCCGGCAGCCCACCCCGGTCATTCTCCTCTCCGATGCCGAGGACCCGGCAAGCATCTTCCGCGCGCTGGACATGGGCGTGAAGGGCTACATTCCCTCGAGTCTCGGGATCGAAGTCGCGATCGAGGCAACGCGCCTCGTTATGGCTGGCGGCGTATTCGTGCCGGCGGCCAGCCTGATCCGCGCTGCCAGCGAACCCGTGACGATGCGCCCCGAACTCGCCGGAAGACCGCACGCGCCGATCTCGCCGCGTCAGTTGTCGATCATAGCGGCGGTCAGCCGCGGGAAATCCAACGCCGCCATAGCCAACGAGCTCAATCTTCGCGAGAGCACGGTCAAAGTGCATATTCGCAACATCATGAAGAAGCTCAAGGTGAAGAGCCGGACGGCCATCGCTCACAAGTCGCGCGATATCCTCCGTGCCCAGGGCCACGAGATCTACAATGCCCCCGAGACCACCCGGCCGCTAGGACCAAGTATAAAGGTCTCCTGACGAGGAAGCAGCGCTATTCACCGATGGCGGCGCCGCCCGCCCGGGCCGCCACTCCGATCGCCCCTTGGAGGGCTCTCCCGCGTCGCCGGCTGGTTGCATACGGGCTTTGGCGCCGGCAGATGCCCGCGCACGCATCGTCCGTATGGCATGGGCAAGGGAACCGCCTGGTGGCAGTGGCGATCTGCAGCGCAGCCGTGAATGAAATGAAGCCACCAAAAGGCGACAAAAGAAGTTGGCGCGCACCGGAGTCACCCGGGAGCGCGCCCGCTTCATGAAAGAGGAGAGCCTGCCGAAGGCCCTCCAGATCAGAACAGCTCGTTGGTCAGGAACGCGATCTCGGTACGGTTGCGCGCCTTGATCTTCCGCATGATGTTGCGGACATGCACCTTCACCGTGCATTCGCCCATGTTGAGCTTGTAGGCGATCAGCTTGTTCGATTCACCCTGGCGGAGGCGATCGATGACCTCGAGCTGGCGCTGGGTAAAGACGCTCTGACGAGACTTGCCGCTCGTTTCCGCTTCCGCGGTCGCCGGCGAGTTGGAGCCTCTCGACGAGAGAAGGCCGCTGGCCGGCACGAAGGTTCCACCCGCGCGAACGAGGCGGATGGCAGCGATCGCGACATCCAGGTTGGAGCTCATCGCGATATAGCCCTTGGCTCCGCGCTCGAGAGCCGCAACGATCTCGCTTGGCTCGTCGAAATCGGACACCATGATCACGCGCGCCTCGGGCTTCGTCTGGATGACGAGATCGAGATCACGGCGAACGGCTGCTTCGGTGGATTTACGGCCGGTGGCACACAGAAGCACGATCAGAGGAGCGTCCTGAGCATCCTGCTGCTGCCAATCACCGACGCTTGCATAACCCTTGGTGAGGAAATTCGGCTCGGAAGCCGAAAGACAGCGCATCAGACAGCTGCGCGACAGCGCATTCTCATCGATGATGGCGATGCGCGTTTGCAGATCCGGGTCGAGCTTCACGCCCGAGCGGACATCGTTCGAGCCTGCGGGGTATTCGTCCTTCTTGAAATCAAGAACGGCTGTCGAGGGCACGGAAGAAGGCCCTCCCCCTGTCGCAAACGGCTCCAATTCTTGGCGACCCACAGATAAGTCGTTCACAGTCCCAGTCTCCGAATAAATGATTTTTCCCAACGCCGCCAGCAAGCCTGTCCCAACCAAGCCGCGGCACTCAATATCCTGGCAACATTCGTGGTTCTAGCAGCCACGCTTAATTTCAATCCGGGCGGAGGAGTATTATGTTACCTCGAAAGGACGAGGTATTGCCCGGAAAATTTTCCCAGATGCCTAACCATTATGCATCGATTCCGATGTAAACTCCATAAGAATGCAGAATGGCCCTGCGGAATTTGTATGATGCGTTACGTTAGACATCATTGGCCGTGACACCTGCGTGATACCGTTAGGATAGGTTTCAGTCTAAAGTTGGGCCGGCACCTCCCGGTAATCACGCATTTCCTAAGGTCAACTCCTGTGCAGGATTCGATCCCTCGAAAGCCGGATCGTCCTACCCCCTCTTTCTTCAGGGATTCCCCGTTCAGCTCTGTGCGAAATCGCACAGCGGCCCGCAAAAAACGCTCTTCGACAGGAGGAGGTGTATCCCTGGGAACAGGATCCTACCCCTGCTGCGAGATTGGAGCGTGAAATCAATCGGGCGGGACAACGGCCCGGGAAGGATCCAGCAAATCGTACTGCTGCGGCATTACGTCCTGCCTGCCCTTCGACCTTTTCGCCTCAGAATGGAGGAGCGGCCGATTCTCGCGCTTCGGCACCTCGTTCGAATCACACCTGCCCGAATCGGGAGATGCTCGGCTTACTGGCATCCGCACCGGTTCGGCAAGATGCCCTGCGGGAGGGGAAGGCGGGTTGGCGGAATGCCGTCAGCGCGAGGCCGCCTCATCGGGATGCGGAGGGCGGTCTCGCAAACTCCAGACGCACCTGCTGGTACGGAGAGGGCATGTCGTCGATCAAGCTGGTCGGGGTGCCGGCCACATAGCGCTCGAAGAACGTCAGGATATAGGCGTCCACGATGTCAGGAATGCCTCGGGCGCTGGGCAGCAGCGCCACGAATTGCTGTGCGATCGAGCGTTTGGAAACGTCGACGAAGCTCTCATGGTTCGCGCCGGTCATGACCAGATAGTAGCCGCCATGAGCAATCATGTTGGCCCGCAGCCGGCGATAGTCGGAATCGTTCAGCTGCGCGAGGAGGCGATCCGGCACGTCGGGCGAGGAAAGCTCTTCCGGGGTCGGCATCGGCGTATCGTCGCTGATCTCCATGAGAGGCTGTACCACCCCAAGCTTGGCAGCATCGGCAAAGAGCCAACCGTCCAGGTTGAGCGCCGCCTTGAAGCGCGGATCCTGCCACGCCGTTTGCGCTGCGACGGCACCGCCGAAGGAGTAGCCGAGGATCCCCGCCCGGCTGAAGTCGAGGCTGCGCAGAAGGGCCAGCGTCCGGCTCGTCGCGGGGCATGTAGCCGCCGCAGTGAGTGCATCGAAGACGGCGCTATTGTCCGAAGCGAATTGGCGGGCCTTGTGATCGGCCACGAGCCTGGTCCTCTCGAACGACTCCTGAGAGGAGAAATCGAGGAACTGCCCGTATTCGTCGAGGTCCAGCCGGTGATCGATGCTGATGACGACGAAGCCGTGCGCCACGAGATTCAGGATCTGTCCGAAATGACTGTCGCTGCTGCCGCCCCATGCGGCGTTGAACAGCAGCAAGGGACGAAGGCGTCCTGCGTCCGGCACATCCACCCCCTCGCGTGGGTACCAGGCCTTAACCACCAGCCGGCGCCCGATATCCGCAAGGCCCTCCACCGCATGTCCCCCCGGGCAGAGCTCCGTCAGCGGCAGTGCCAGCATGTCGACGCCGGACGTATCGGCGCTGGAGGGGCCTGGGGCCCCCAGGCCGGCCACGACCATGCCTGCCAGCAGGCGCACGGCGGAGGACAGGGTCCGCCATGCCTTTAGTCGCGTCTTGAGGCCGACAAGGAACGGCCGCCGGCTCATTGCTGGCCGGACTGCCGCTTCAACGTGGCATTGATGATATTGGCGATCGTCGTCGAGCCCGCGCGGCGAAGCAGATCGCTATGACTGCCGGGAACCGCCGCCATGGTGACTGATTCGGTGGTCAAGGACTGCCACCCCATCGTCTTGTCGAGGAACGGTCCGAGGGGCATGTCGGCATTGTGGATGGAGAGGATGGGGACAGGCAATTGCCGGGTCTCCTGGCTCCAGCCGGCCTGGTCGATCCATTTATTGCGTTGCGTGATCTCGTCGATGTCGGCATCCGGTCTGGAGCCCAGCCCCAGCGCCGCGAAGATCCGCCTCGTGAACATCCCCATGCGGCGGAGAGCATTCCTGCGCCCCTCCCCGCCCCTGAACAGTTGTCCGACATAGAAGGTCAACTTCTGGACGCGATAGGAAGCCTCGGCCAGAGATGCCCGCAACCTCGACTGCCGCTGCAGATATTTCGGCGCCCACGCATCGATCGCCACCAGGAGTTCGACGCGTTCTCCCTTTTCGGTTAGCTGGCGCGCGATCTCGAAGGAGAGACGTGCCGCGAAGCAGAAACCAAGCAGGATATAGGGGCCGTTGGGACGAACTTCCTCGATAGCGCGCAGATAATGCGAGGCCAGCTCGGAATAGGGTATTTGCGGCCTGCTCTCGACGAAATCCGGCACGGGGATGGCAATGAAGGGACGCTCTTCTCCCAGGCGATCGGCAAGATCCTGGAAGATGAAGGTGTCATGCACGGCCAGGATCGGGATCTTGTCGCCCTGAGACTGCATGACGACCGCATTGCGGGTCGGCGCCGGCGGCTCGCCGACCAGAAGGTTCGCCAAGCCGGCGATGGTCGGATATGTGTAGAGGTCTTCGAAGGCGATGCGCCGGTCGAAAGCTTTTTCGACGCGCGACAGCAGGCGGAATGCAGTCAGGGAGTGCCCCCCAAGCGCGAAGAAATTGTCGGTTCGGCCTGGCGCCGGAATCTTGAGGACGGCCTTCCAGATCTCCGCTAGCTGAGCCTCCACGCCGTCCCGCGTCAAGGGAGCGGGAGCAGCGGGTGCCTGCAGCGCGGACTTTGCCGGTACCGCCGCCTCGAGCGCCCGCGCGGGCACCGAGGGCCTCTCGGCAATCGCCCGGTCGGGATTCGCGACGAAGCCTTCGAGCAGACGGTGCAACTGCAGGAGATAGCCCTCCGCCGTCTCGGCATTGTAGAGCGCGGTGTTGTACTCGCAGGACATTCGCCAGCCGTCCGGCCGCTCGACGAAGAAGAAGTTGAGATCGTAAAGCGCGCCTGGCGAGACCGAAGGCATGTCGATCAGCGTCAGGTCTGGCCGCACATCCGTCGGGATGAAGGAGCGCTGGCAGATGACATTGACGGAGAAGAGCGGATTGCGGCCCGGATCGCGCACCGGCTTGACGATGGCCACGATGTCCTCGATGGGCATGCGCTGGTTGACGAGAGCGCCTTCGATGACATCGTGCATCCGCATCATCAGCTGGCGGAAGCTCGGCATTCCCCCCGCATCAACCCGCAGCGGCACCGTATTGATGAACGGTCCGATGACATTGTTGAGTTCCACCCGGTCGCGGCCGGCGATCTGGGTGCCGAGGGTGATGTCCTCCTGCCCCGTGAGGTGATGGAGCATGCCGACGAGGGCACTGGCACCGACCATGAAGAAAGTGCAGCCCTCCGCCGTCGCCAGGGCCGTCATGGCGTCGGTCAGCTTGCGGGGCAATTGGCGGCCGGCGATTACTGCCGGCGCCGCTCCCACGGAGCGCGGCTTGTCGGTCGGTAGGTCGAACGGCTTGAACCCGGCCAGCTGACGCGTCCAATAGGCACGCTCCGCCTTGAGGTCGTCGACCTTGATCCATTCGGTCTGCCAGACCGCGAAGTCGGCGTATTGCAGCGGCAGGTCCGGCAGTTGGGGGGTGTCTCCCCTCAGGGCCGCCTGGTAGAACGTCATCATATCATGGGCAATGATCCCCACCGACCAGCCGTCACTCGCAATATGATGGACCGTAACAAGGATGATGTGTTCTTCCGCTCCCACCTTCAGGAGCGTCGCGCGCAGATTGGGAACCGCCGTCAGGTCGAAGGGCTTGCGTGCCTCGATCAGGCTGATGCGCTCCCTTTCCTCCAGCCGCGCGGGCTCGGGCAGGAGCGTAAGATCGATCACCGGGAGTTGCAGGGTGGCTTCAGGCATGACGAGCTGGACCGGCTCGCCGTCGATCTCGCGATAGGCGGTTCGGAGGATCTCGTGCCGCTCGATCACCTCGTTCAGTGCTTCCTGCAGCACGGGAACGTCGATCCGTCCCTGGAGCCGCCAGCGCACCGCGACATTCAAGGCCGGATTTTCCGGCGTGATCTGATCCAGAACCCAGAAGCGGCTCTGGGCCAGGGAGCACGGGAACTCATAGATCTCCGGCTCCGGAGCCAGGTGATCCATCCCGCCGCTGTTTCCGGGGTCAGAATTCGTCATAAACGTCACCGTTCGGGATACTGGACAGTACTGACCGCCGCAGCCGCCGCGCCGCTGATGCGACGGCCGGCCCTGGCGACACGGACGAGCTGGGGCAGCTCGGGCTGAGCTTCCGGCGGCGCCACCGTGGCAATGGTTGCGGCCGCCCTGGCGATGGTCCGGTTCTGCAGAAGGGTCTTGGCCGAAAGAGCCAGCCCCGCCTGATTGGCCCGCGCCACGATCTGGAAGATATGGATCGAATCCGCCCCCAGCGCGAGCAGGTCGTCCTCCACGCTTACCCTCGACTGCCCCAGCACATCAGCACAAATCTGCGCGAGCAGGATCTCGGGCTCGCTGCGGGGAGCCACATAGGTGGTTTCGTCGCCGAGCGACGCCCCGTCCGGCTTGGGCAAGGACCGCCGATCGATCTTGCCGCTGGAGTTGCGCGGCATCGCATCGAGCCTTACCCATTGGCTTGGCACCATGTAGTCGGGCAGCGTTTCCCCAACGGCCGCACGCAGCCTCTCGATACGCGGGGCCTTGTGCTCCGGTGCTTCGAAATAGGCGACCAGCCGCGGATCGCCGGGCGTATCCTCCCGCAGGATGACCGCCGCCACGTCCAGGCCTGCCTTGCCCAGCGCGCCCTCGATCTCGCCGAGTTCGATGCGGAAGCCGCGCAGCTTCACCTGGTGGTCGTTGCGTCCGAGGAGTTGCAGGCGTCCGCCCGGCAGCAGGCGCGCGAGATCGCCGGTTCGATAGAGGCGTCCGCCCGCCTTGCGCGAGATGGAATCCGCGATGAACTTCTCGGCTGTCAGCTCGGGCCGGCGGAAATAGCCGCGCGCCACGCCGTCGCCGCCGATATGTAATTCGCCCACGACACCGACGGGCACGACACGGTCGAACCTGTCGAGAATGTGAAATTGCGTATTGGCGATGGGATGGCCGACGGTGATCGGCTCGGGACCGGGCTTGATGAGCGCCACGGATGACCAGATCGTCGTTTCAGTCGGCCCATACATGTTCCACAGCTCGCCGCCATTCTGGACCAATTGGTCGGCAAGGCTGCGGGGCAACGCCTCTCCCCCGCAAAGCATCTTGAGGTTTGGCGAGGGCCGGAAGCCGCTCTCCAGCAGGATCACCCAGGTGATCGGCGTCGCCTGCATCACCGTGGCCCTGCTCTCCTCGAGGCGCCTGAGCAAAGCGAAGCCATCCGCCGTTTCGCCTTGCGGCGCGATGACCACGCTGCCACCCGCGGTCAACGGCAGGTAGAGTTCGAGCGCCGCGATGTCGAAGGAGATCGTCGTCACGGCCAGCAACCGGTCGCTGGCGGTAAAACCGGGCGTGGCGCGCATCGACGCGAGGAAGTTCGCCACGTTGCGATGGCTTACCTCGACGCCCTTCGGCTTGCCGGTGGATCCTGAAGTGAAGATCACATAGGCGAGATCCTCCCCCCGGACGTCCACCGAGCCCGCCGCCAGCGGCGCGAGCGACGCGATCGCTTCGCGCTCGGTGTCAAGCTGGATGACCCTTGCCGTACCGAAATCCATGCCGGCATGAGCGGCCTGGGTGAGCACCGCCGAGACCTGGGCTTCCTCGATGATCGAAGCCAGCCGGGCCGCCGGATGATTGGTCGCCAGGGGCACGTAGGCACAGCCGGCCTTGAGCACGCCGAGCAGGGCCACGAGCATGTCGATCGAGCGGTCCACCAGCACCGCCACGCGCGAGCCGCGCGCCACGCCGCGGCCGGCAAGACAGGCAGCGACCTGCCCCGCCCTGCGATCGAGGTCGCGATAGCTTACCGTCTCGTTCTCGAAGGATGCCGCCTCGGCACCAGGCGCTACCGCAACCTGCGCTTCGAAGAGGCCGTGGATCGTGTTCAGCCTCGCTTGGAGGGGCACGGTGAGCACCGGGCCGTCAAGCGTCGCGACCTCGTCCCCCGGAGCGACCAGCGGGAGCCTTTCGACAGGCGTGCTCATATCCTCGGCAATGGCCCGCAGCAGGCTGCGATAGTGGCCCATCCAGCGCAGGATCGTGGACTCGTCGAAGAGATCGGCATTGTAGTCGCAGTCGACACGCAGCCCGTTCGCGGACTCCGTCACATTGGCGAAGAGATCGAATGTCGAGAAGCTCTTCGGATTGGCGGATACCTCCGTCTTTAGCCCCGGGAAGGCGAGGTCGCCTCCCAGGCGCTCCAGATTGAACTGGACCTCGGCAAGGGGCAGCCGGCTTGGATCGCGCGGTAGAGTGAGCTTGCGCAGCACGGTGCCAAGCGTGCAGCTGCGATGGTCATAGGCGTCCAGCACGTTCTGCCTCGTCGCGGCGAGGAAATCGGCGAAGCTCACGCCATCCCGCCATGTCGCCCGCAGCGGAAGCAGGTTGACGCAGTGCCCTACCAGCGCCCGGTCGTCCTCGATCAGGGACTGGCCGGCGGCAGGGATGCCCACCACAACCTCGTTCTGACCGGCGAGCCGGCCCATCAGGACCTCGAAAGCCGCCAGCAGCGTGGCGAAGAGCGTGCTGCCGCGCTTGGCACCGGCCCTCTTCACGGCATCGTAGAGCGGCTTGTCGATGGCGAACTGCACCGAGCCGCCGTTGAAGTTCTTGATCGGCGGACGCGGTCGATCGGTTGGCAGTTCCAGAGGCGGAGGCGCGGTGCGGAACTGCGCCACCCAATAGCTTTCGTCAGCGGGGGAGCCGGCGCTTTGCTGCTCGCTTCGAGCATAGGCGCTGAAGGCAAGCGGCTCGGCCAGAACGGCCTGCGTCTTTTCGATCCTGGCGCGGTAGAGTTCCGAAAGCTCGCCGATCAGCACGTTGACCGACCAGCCGTCGCAGACGATGTGGTGGGCCGTGAAGACGAGCACATGCCTGCCGGCGCCGAGGCGCAGGAGCTGTGCTCGCACCAGCGGTCCGCCGACCAGGTCGAAGGGCGTCCTGGCGTCCTCCCCGATCCGGATTTTGAGCGCCGCTTCCGGCGATGTCTCGGCGGAGAGATCGATGACCGGCAGATCGAGCCGAAGCTCCGGCGCGAAATGAATGAGGGTGCCCGTGGTGTCGAAGCTGGCGCGCAAGGCGTCATGACGCGAGATCACCTCGTTGAGCGAGGAAGTGAGGGCGCCGGCGTCGAGTTCCCCATCGAAGCTCAGGCTGATCGACTCGTTGAAGGCGCAGGAGGCCTCGTCGCCAAGCTGAGCCGACAGCCACACTTCGGTCTGCGAAGGCGTCGGCACGATCGGCCCCGAAGGGGCGGCCGCCTCGGGGACGGGGCTGGCGGCCGGCGAGACCGCGCCGATGGATTCGTCCCGGGGCAACAGGTCATCCGCCTGCATCGCCTCGATGCTCTCGCGGAAGGCCTGGACGATGCGCGCGACGTCCTCGTCGGTGTGCTCCGTCGTCAGGAAGCACGGGAAGCCCTCATGTACGTAAACGCCGCGAGCGCGCAGATGATAGTAGAGCAGGCTGCCGAACCGGTAGTCATGGCTCGGCTGCATGTAGAACATGCTGCCGTAAACCGGGGTCGGCAAGCTAAGTCCGTGTTCGGCGAAGCAGGTCTGGAGTTGTTCGACCAGGCGGCCCATTCGCGCGGACACCTCCTCCTGGAGCGCGGGCCCCCTCGCCTTCATGTGCTCGAGCACGGCCAGCAGCGCCGCGAGGACGAGGGGATGGCGCACGAAGGTGCCGGCGAAGAAGGTGACGCCAACCTCCGGATAGGAGTCGTCGCCATAGTTCCAGATGCCGCCGTCGAGCGCGTCCATGAAGCTCGCCTTGCCGGCAAGCACGCCGACAGGCAGGCCGCCGCCGACCACCTTGCCGTAGCAGGCGAGATCCGCCTTGACGGCGAACACCGTCTGCAAGCCGCCAGGATGCATGCGGAAGCCTGTGACGACCTCGTCGAAGACCAGCGCCGTGCCGGACTCCTGCGTGATGGCCCGCACCTGCTTGAGGAATTCGACCGGCCGCAGGTCGGGCCGACGGCTCTGCACCGGCTCGACGACGACCGCCGCGAGCTCGCCCGCGTGCTGGCGAATCCAGGCCAATGCATCGTCCGAGCCATATTCCAGCACGGTGATGTTCTCGACCGACTGGGGCGGGATGCCCGGAGCAACCGGGAGAGAGCGATGTTCGCCCTTGCGCACCTGGCCCTTGACCAGGACCTCGTCGAACTGGCCGTGATAGTCGCCGGCAAAGGTCACCACGCGCTGGCGCCCCGTAACGGTGCGTGCGACGCGCATGGCGGCCATCACGGCTTCGGATCCCGTATTGCAGAACGTCACGCGCTCATTGCCCGTCATCTCGCAAAAGAGCGTGGCGACCTGGCCGGTCAGCGCCGATTGCGGACCGATCGCGAAGCCTTCCTTGAGCTGCCGGTCGACCGCCTCGACTACGAAGTCCGGCGCGTGGCCGAACATGGTCTGGCCATAGCCGTTGACGAGATCGATATATTCGTTGCCGTCGACATCCCAGATGCGGGATCCCTTCGAGCGGGCCGCCACGACCGGATAGACCATCTCCTTCCAGTCTGGGTTGAAGCCGGAGGCGGCGCGCGGATCGGCCAGTACCTTGCGATAGTCCTGGGTCATGCGCTTGGAGCCAGGGCTGCGCGCGCTGTAGAGGGCGGTCAGAGCATCGATATGGGCCCGCTGGCGCGCGTCGATACCCTGATCATGCGATTTCTGGGTGTTCTTGTAGACGGCGAAGCGGGAGGGCAGGTCCTTGTCGGCCCCTTCGGCTGCAACGGGTGCGGTGGCCGGTGCCGGTGCAACCGGAGCGACCCGCGAGGCGGAAACCACCTGAGGGGCCGTGGCTTGTGCGGGAGCTGGCGTTACGGCCGGCAGGGCGACGCCGCCGCGCAGCACCTCCAGTTGCTGCTGCATGAGCTGGGCCATGACCTGCAGCTGATCGCGCATCAGGCCTTCTACCCCCGCGGCGCCGCCCGCCAAGGGAGCTGTCGCGAGAGGCGCAAGCTGCGCCACCGCGACCACCGGAGCGACGGGCGACGGCTGCGCCGCCGGCACCTGGGCCACGACGGGAGGCGCGGCAACGGGCTCGGGTGCCGGAGCGAACCGATCCGGAGGCAGTGTCGCCGCCACATAGTTCGTGAGGGCCTCGATGCTGCCGAGATCGCCGAGGAGCGCCCGGAAAGTGATCTTGAGGCCGAACTTGTTGAGCAGTTCCTGGGCCGCCTGGGTGAGGAAGAGCGAGTCGAAGCCCATCTCCAGGAAGGTCGTCCCGAGGGGAGCCGTGCCGACGTCCTCGCCGGAAAGATCCTCGAAGATCGAGACGACGAGGGCACGGATGGCGTTTTCGCGGGCGTTCGGGTCAGGCATGGCGGCTTGCTCTGGGAGCGGCATTGCAGGGATATCCTGAGTCGCGCCGACAGGTGTCGGCGCCGGATCGGTGGAAACTGTGGCCACGGCAATCGTCGCAGCAGGCAGAGCGCCCTGGGCTTGTTTGGGAGCGTCGATCCAATGACGCTCGCGCTCGAAAGGATAAGTCGGCAAGCTGACCCGCCGACGCTGTGCGCCATCGCGCAGAACGGCCCAATCTATCGGGACGCCGGCTGCCCAGAGTCGGCCAAGCGCCTCGGCCATCGTGTCATCATCCGTACGTTCCCTAACGGCATCCCCAAGGGATGGCACGACGACCCTGCCCTTCGCCGCTCCCTGAAGGGCCAGCGAGGTCAGCGTATTGCCGGCGCCGACTTCAAGAAGCACGGCGTTCTCGTCGCCGAGCAGCAGGGCCAGGCCGTCCGCAAAGCGCACGGGCTGGCGGAAATGACGCGCCCAGTAGTCCGGAGAGGTCGCCTCGGCCACAGTGATCCACTGACCCGTGACGCCCGAGACATAGGGGATGGCGGGTGGGTGCAGCGCCAGCTTGCGGACATGGCCCGTGAAGGGCTCGATGATCGGGTCCATCATCGGCGAATGAAAGGCATGCGACGTGTGCAGCCGGCGGCTGACGACATTGCGCTCCTTGAGCACGGCTTCCAGCCGGTCGATGGCTTCATGCGGGCCGGCAGCCACGCAGAGAGACGGGCCGTTGATGGCGGCAATGGCGAGATCGCCGTCAAGAAGCGGAACCAGCTCCGCCTCCGGCAGGCGAACCGCCAGCATGCCGCCGGAGGGCAGATCCTGCATCAGGCGCCCACGCGTGGCCACGAGCGGCAGCACCTCCTCCAGCGTGAAGACGCCGGCGAGGCAGGCAGCTACAAACTCGCCGACGCTGTGGCCGATCATGGCACGAGGCGTGATGCCCCGGCTCATCCACAACCGCGCCAGCGCGTATTCGACCGAGAATATGCCGGGCTGCGCATAGCAGGTCGCCGCCAGTACCTTGTGATCGTCCTCGCCTCGCTCGGCCGGATACAGGATCTCGCGAAGGTCGCGTTCCAGATAGGGCCTCAGAATCTCGGCGCAACGGTCGATATCGGCCCGGAAGCCCGCATTGCCCTCATAGAGGTCGCGGGCCATGTCGGGATACTGCGATCCCTGCCCTGGGAACATGAACAGCACGCCAGGCTCGGCGGCGGCCTTCACGGGACGGGCCGAGGCAGAACTCTCCAGCGCCGCAACCGCTCCGGTAAGATCGCGTGCCGCGGCGGACCAGCGATAGTCGAAGGCCTTGCGACCAGCCTGGAGCGTATGGGCAACATCCGCGAGGCACAGATTGGGATTCTCGCGCAGGCGCCCGGCCAGCGCCACGCGCGCCTTGCCGAGGGATGCCTCGCTGCGGGCGGAAAGCGCGATCACCTCGACCGCGTCGGCGGCAGGCCGTGCGGAAACAGCCGGCGCCTCCTCCAGCACGATATGCACGTTGGTCCCGCCCACCCCGAAGGCACTGACCCCGGCCCGGCGGGGCTCGGGACCTTCCGGCCAGTCGTTCAGGGTCGCATTGACGAAGAAGGGCGTATTCTCAATGTCGAGACGCGGATTTGGCGTCCTGAAATGCAGTGTCGCCGGCACCTGCCGATGCTGCAGGCTGAGCGCCGTCTTGATGAAGCCGACGACGCCCGCCGCCGCGTCGAGATGGCCGACATTGCTCTTCACCGAGCCTATGGCACAGAATTGCTTGGCCTCGTCGCCGGTGGCCCGGAAAGCCTTCGTCAGCCCGGCGATCTCGATCGGATCGCCGAGGGGAGTGGCCGTTCCGTGGCATTCGACATAGCCGATCGAGCGGGGTTCGATGCCGGCATTGGCGTGCGCCATCATGATGGCGTTCGCCTGCCCGTCGGAACTGGGCGCGGTAAAGCCGACCTTGGCCGCACCGTCATTATTGACGCCGCTGCCACGCACGACGGCGTAGATGTGGTCGCCGTCGGCAACCGCATCCTCCAGCCGCTTCAGCAGGACCGCCCCTGCCCCGCTGCCGAATACCGTGCCGTTGGCCCCGGCGTCGAAGGTGCGGCAATGCCCGTCCTCGGAGACCATGCCGCCTTCCTGGCTGAGATAGCCGCGCTTCTGCGGGAAGGTGATGGAGACGCCGCCGGCGATCGCCATGTCGCATTGAAAAAGCATCAGCTGCTGGCAGGCCTGCGCAATCGCCATCAGCGAGGTCGAGCAGGCGGTGTTCAGGCTGAAGCTCGGACCGTTGAGGTTCAGCTTGTAGGATACGCGCGTGGCCAGGAACTCGCGGCTGGCGCCCAGCAGCATGGGATACTGCCCCACCTGGAAGGCATTGGTGAAGTCCTCCGAGGTGCCGCGGTTACCCAGGACATGATGGAGGAAATAGGTGTTCATGCTGCAGCCAGCGATCACGCCGATGGCGCCCGGATAGCTGGAAGGATCGTAGCCGCCGTCCTCCAGCGCCTCCCAGGCACATTCGAGGAAGACGCGATGCTGCGGATCCGTCAGTTCCGCCTCGCGCGGATACATGCCGAAGAAGCCTGCGTCGAAAAACTCCACGTCCGGCAGGATCGGCCGGGCGCGCACGAAGTTAGGTGCCCTGCGAACATCGGGACCGAAACTGTCCTCCAGTTCGCTATCCTCGAAACGGGTCACCGACTCCACGCCGTTGCACAGGTTGCTCCAGAACTCGCGAACGTTGCGAGCGCCGGGGAAACGGCCAGCCATGCCGATAACGGCCACCGCGTTGAACGGAAGCTCCTCGGCCTGTGTGCCGCCGGGAAGATGGTCCAGAGGCTCGCTCATTTGGCTCCCCCTCCTTGACGCTGGCGCAACCGCTGCAGCGCCTCTGCCTGCTGGCGCGCCCGCAATTGCCCCGCACCGACCACGGTTGCCTGGGACGCGGCACTGCCGCGAATGAATGCGGCGAGCGCCTTGATCGTGGGCCGCTCGAAGAGATCGTTCATGCGCAGCGCGGGATGAACACTCTCCTGGATGTCGTTCAGAACGGTCACCATCTGCAGCGAGCTACCGCCCTGGTCGAAGAAATTCACGCTGGTGCTTACATGCGGAATGGCCAGCACCCGTGCCCAGATCGCAGCGATTTTCTGTTCGAGTTCGTCCCTTTGCTCAGGAATGACGGGGCTTGCCGTAACCATGGGGGCCGGGAGAGCCTTGCGATCGAGCTTGCCGTTCTCCGTCATCGGCAGGGCGGCGAGTTCGACGAAGGCCGAGGGCAGCATGTAGTCCGGCAACGTCTGCGCCAGATAGGCCCGAAGTTCCGCCGCCGAGGTCGGAGTAGCGGCAGGGACGACATAGGCCACAAGGCGTGCCTCGCCTGCCGGCCCATCCCTGCGGGCGATGACGGCACAGGCGCTCGCGCCGGGATGACGGATGAGCTGGCTTTCGATCTCCCCCGTCTCGATGCGGAAGCCGCGGATCTTCACCTGGTCGTCGCTGCGGCCGAGATATTCGAGATCGCCATCCGGCAGGCGCCGCGCGAGGTCGCCCGTCTTGTAGAGGCGCTCCGTCACGCCGCTCGCGGGCGAACGCCACTCGATGAAGCGCTCGGCGGTGAGTTCGGGGCGATTGAGGTAACCCAGGCACACGCCGCCGCCCCCGACATACATCTCGCCGACCTCTCCCTGCGGGACGGGTCTGCGTGCTTCGTCGAGCACATGCACTGTAAGATCGGGGATCGGCTCGCCGATGACGCTACCGCGATTCTCGTCGAGATCCGCGAGATTGATCGGCCGGTAGGTGACGTGCACCGTGGTCTCGGTGATGCCGTACATGTTGACGAGTTGCGGCTTGCGGTCGCCGTGGCGGGCAAACCAGGGACGCAGCATCTGCAGTTCCAGCGCCTCGCCGCCGAAGATCACGTAGCGCAGGCTGAAACTGCCCGGCTGATGGGTGCTGCGCCGGTCCGCCTCGATCAGCGTGCGGAAGGCCGACGGCGTCTGGTTGAGCACGGTCACCCGCTCGCGCACCAGCAGGTCGAGGAACTCGGAGGGCGAGCGGCTGACGACGTAGGGCACCACGACCACCCGGCCGCCATAGACCAGCGCACCCCAGATCTCCCACACCGAGAAGTCGAAGGCGTGGGAGTGGAAGAAGGTCCATACGTCCTGTGGGCCGAAACCGAACCAATGCTCGGTCGCTCCGAACAGGCGCGCGACATTGCGATGGGTGACCTGGCACCCCTTCGGTCTACCTGTGGAGCCGGAGGTATAGATGACGTAGGCAAGCGAATCGAGGTCCTCGGCGACCACCGGAGCGGTCGCCGGCTCCTGAGCGAGGGCGGCGGCATCCGAATCAAGCAGAAGGGCCGGCACGTTGCTTTCCGGCAAGGAGGGCCGCCCGGTCGAACTGGTCACGAAAGCGACCGGCTTCGCATCCTCGAGCGTGAAGACGAGGCGATCGCGAGGGTAGCCAGGATCGAGCGGAAGATAGCCGGCCCCCGACTTCAGGATGCCGAGCAGCCCGACCACCATGTCGATGGAGCGCTCGAGCCCTATGGCGATCAGGCAGCCGGGCCCCGCCCCCATCTTGCGCAATCGATGGGCGAGCTGGTTCGACCTGGACTCCAGTTCACCGTAGGTTATGGCCGCGCCATCGCATGTCACCGCAATGCTTCCCGCACGGGAGGCAGCCTGCTGACTGATCAGAACATGGATGGGCCGCGCGGAAGCAAAATTGGTCACGGGGCCTCCGGATAAACTACCGCGCCATAGTTAAATCCATGGCACGATACATACGAATTACATCGACCTAGCCGTTGGCGGCAGTCGAACAGCGCTCGGCAAGACATTTCCTCGAAAGCCGCTCCGACACGGCGAACTTCTTCATTTTGGACCCCAAACCAATTCCACATAATACAACCCTGGCCCTCAGAGGAGGAAAAATTATTCCAGGACGAAATAAAATCCAGAAAATTGTTCTATATTATATTTTGAGTATGCAGGAATTCTACAACCGTGCCCTGGATTCCGCCATTCATCGACCAAACGATACCCCAGATCCGTAAAATTCGAAAGAAACTCTTTTCTGTTAAACAGATAATACGGACAGAAGGATGTACCGATGGATTGCAGCGTCACGACAGTTTCGCCATCCTGTATTGGAGTTCGGTTGATCAGCACATGCCGGGGTCGCCTCGCAGCCTCCCTTAGGGAGCGGAACGGATCTTCCACGAACTGCAATACACCTGAAGCCAGGTAGATGTCGGCCTCGTCCAGACCTTCGAAGTCGGTAACGAAGGAAAGTTGAGTCGCGCCCTCCTGCTCGGCGATTGCCGCGCCAGCGGCGGCAACGGCCGGCACGTCGCAGACGATCCACCTTATGTCTTCGGGATAGGCGAAGTAGGGCCTGAAATTGAAGAAACTGATGCCGACATTGCCGCCATAGTCGAAGATCACGCTGCGACCGCGGATCAGCTTCTGCATCCAGAACATCACGGGATAATCGGTCGGAGACACCTGATGGCGCTCGGATTCGAGCCGGAGCGCCGAGGCGTCGTTGTCGTAGCCGATCGGTTTGGTGGCCGGGGCAGACGCCCGTGCGCTGGCGAAATCGGGATAGACGCCACGAAACAACCGTATGTTTCCCGAAGCCATGGCAAAGTAGCGATCGTAGAGACCACTCAGAACAGGCAAGGCAGCCATGCCGTCAAGGCGCCGGCCCAGGCGTCTCGCAACAGCACGAATGTTCATGTCCTCGCCCCTTTCACCACCTACCGAAATGGCGGGCTCCCATTCTCATGGGTATCATCCCGCCACAGCCAATCCTGAACGATGTTTTCCCTACTCAACCGACGCAGATACCGACCAGAACGAGAATAGACGGGGCGACGAACACCTGAACTCCATCCGCCTGGGACGTAACCTACGGGAATCGCAAGTCAAACGATTGGTACCTCTCCAAATCAAAACGACATCCGAATACTAGAGGCCGTAGACTCCCGCCTCAATTCCGGAATTCGAGGACACCCAATAGGGAAAAAGGAAGCGAATTCGCCCAAAGGGGTATGCAGGCACCCCCGCGACGGAGACGTCTCGTAATACCTCCAAAGTGCTAATGTCACCGCAACGGACACTAGGCCAAGGGCTTGCCGGGCCTGCCGATTTGGTTGTAGCGAGAGCGAGCATCGCAAACTGGCGTCGAACCAACCATGCCTCCCCCCAGACCAGCGCATCGTCCGGATGGAAATGACGTCCATCTTTGGTTGTGGCAGCTGGAGACATCTCCTGCCGATTTCGAAGCCTTCTGGCAAAGCCTCTCGCCGGACGAGCGCCAGAGGGCCGATGCCTTTCGATTCGAGAAGCACAGGCAGCGTTTTGTGATAGCCCGGGGCCGGGTTCGTGCCATTCTGGCCCAATATCTGGGTGTCGGACCCGCCCAGGTCGCGATCGACTACGGCCCCGCCGGAAAGCCTCGCAGCATGACACAGCCTGCCGCCTGGCATCTCGACTTCAACCTCAGCCACAGCGAGGCCAGCGCCGCGCTCGCAATATCCGCTGGCATCGAACTGGGCGTGGACATCGAGCATGTCCGGCCGATGGAGGAGGACATCGCTCGCCATATCTTTTCGGCACCTGAGCAGGCACAGTTCGCGGCGCTGCCCCAGGCCGGCCGGAATGCGGCCCTCTTCAAAGGCTGGACATGCAAGGAGGCCTGCCTGAAGGCCCTGGGCACCGGGCTGCAAACGCCGCCCTCCCATTTCGAGTTCGATCTTTCGAAGGGCGAGCCAACGAGCCTCCTGCGCGTCGGTGGAAGCGCCCTCGAAGCCTTTTCCTGGCAGTTGAGTTCGTTCCGCGTATCCGGAACCTGCATCGGCGCCGTCGCGGCACGCGCCCGGGGGTGGTCGCTGATCCCGATGTCTCGAATGGAGGAGCCCTGACATCGCTTCCGTCGCTCCGCGCGGCAGAAACTCCAGGGCTCTTGGTTGTAGCCTGCGCCGCATTGGGCAGGAAGCATGCACGCGCTTGTGACGGCCTCAAGCGGCCGCGGCATGCACCTGTGTATCGGGCAGGAGCACCGAGCCGGCGATCTGACCAGCGCGCGCAATACGGCTGCGCATGTCCTCGCTGATCTCGAACAGGCCGGCATAGGTCATCACGCGGCCGATGCGGGTGGGAACGCCGATGATGTCGGCCGGGCAATCGGCGAGCTTGAATATGCGGGCCATGCGGGCGTCGTAGACCGACACCACGAAATCGATGCCCGCCAACATGCCGACCTCCACGATGCCGCAGAGAAGCTCGGTCGTCACGGAATGAAGCCGGCGATTGCCGTCGGTGGCGAGATCCGGATCGATCGCGAAACGGGAACTCTCCCAGATCAGCGGGCTCTCGACGATCTCCCCATCAGGCAAGAGCACGGAGAACACATCGCGGAGCATATTGGGGCCGGTCGTCGGCAGAAGACGCAGACCGCCCTCGACCCGGCCGGTATACTGGTTCCTCGATACTAGATAGACGGGATCGCAATCGTCAAAATAATCGACTTCCTGACCATCTCGAACCTGAACTTCCCAATTAAGCCTGTCCTTAAAAACCCTAGCCCGCATTCTATAAAGTGAATCGAGGGTTTCGGCATGCAAATGACGTTCACTACTTTGAATGACCTCAATCATCGAACAGTCCCTCCATCGAAAACTGTTCGACTTTACTTAGGGACTACTCCTATAGAAATACGGCAGATTTGACGGGTTACCTCACTCCGAAAAAAATGCTCATATTCAGTGCCTTAGCGACAGCATGTGTAACATTGGTTGCGTTGAGTTTCGCTCGGGCAAGGTCGAGATAAAACCGTACCGTCCTATCCGACAGGGAGAGAATGGTCGCCGTCTCCGAAACGGTTTTGCCCCGTGCCACCCACTTCAGGCACTCGATCTCGCGCGGAGAAAGATGGACTTCCTCCTCCACCACGGTTTCCGTGCGCAAGATCGCATTGTGAATGTGATAGGCAAGCACCTGAAAGTCGCGTTTGAAGGCACGCAGCGTTGAATCCCATTCAGCGTCCGGAACGTCGCTCGTAATGGTAAAAAGCGCGCGTTCTCCGTGCTTTCCGCGAATGGGAAAGGTCAATCCTTGTCGGCCAAGCCCGAACTCCACGGCCTCGCCGAAGAATGTTCGCAGCTTGGCCCCCTTCAGATCGAACTTTCGCCAGTCGATCGGAAGGACGGCCGAAAATCCCTCCCGCAGGACGGGATCAATTCTCACATAATTTTCACTCTTGTAGTGCTCAACCCAATCGTCGGAGTAAGTAACAGCCAGATATGGGTCATCGCTTGTAGAGCTCGGAATATTTACAGCAAAATAGGCAGCAGTGCGCAGCCCGTAGCTCTGAACAACACGGTTCAACATGGTCTTGACATCGGTAGATGTCGGCACACTACCGATCTCATCTACAATATCATAATATATCTTATCGAGCGCCTTCATGTTTCGCCCCCAAAGCATCAAAACGGTATGATAGTGCAAAACGAGCGGCCACGCCAGTTTTCAAACTACTTCTTGCACCGAGACTACATAGGGGCAATGCTCGGATAATGTACCTTATTATTTTTTTCAATCTCCAAACTGAGATGTCCGGAACCTGAAATTCCGGGCGCATTTCCCAAGGAGTCGTGCAGCGCTCTAGTTCTCACGTCGCCTTCGATGCAAGGGAAGGAACGTTGAGTTTAGTATCGTGTAGAAAAACCCTACTACGCCTTACCAAGAATGGGCCCTGGCAACGATGGAAAAAGATCAGAATAAAGCGATACAGCTACAAACTGACAGATCTACGTTGACGATTGACGATGAAACAGGTGCCATCACCATCGACCTTGTCGCCTTTGGCCCTGTCAGGATCGTCATGACGGCCGATGGAGATATCGAGGTCGAGGGTCGCAGCATTGTCAATACGGCATACTGGGCCAACTACGCGGCCGGCGCCGTGAAGCCAGTCTGAGGCCTTCCCTTCCTCGGGCACCTGGTCCTCACCATGCCATGAGGCGCTCGCCGGGAATCGCCCGCGTCGGCACCGATATCCCTCTGCCGCGACCTCGATATCACGTCATTGGCAGCACTGCGGCTATACGTCTCTTGTCACCGGACGCTGTCACCCTGGTTCAGCCTGTCGCACGGATGCCACCAGGCGCTCCCTGCATGGCGTCCCCAAGTGATGCGCAGCGAAAGCGAGAGATCCCAAACCGCCCAGCCATAAGGCCAGTCCGAGGAATTGGCTGTCCCGCCGGTTACAGCGTCCGGGGCTCGCAGTAGAGCCATGTGCAAACCCGCACAGATTGCTCCGACGATTTGCAGCCACATCGTCAGGTCACCACATCGCCTTAACTTGGCAGGGTCTGCTCAACCACAGTGGCACTCCCCTCCCAAAGCCAAACGGTGCGGTTGTCGAACTCTGCGCCAATGTTTCTCCACAAAGAAAACAATTGGCCGCCGCAATCAACGAAGTTGCGGCAATTTGTCATCGAGTTTGAAGTCCTTGCCTAACTATGGTGAAGGGGTAGGAGGAAGCCGTGACACCGAATATTGAGCTTGGCTCGGCAATTGGTGGAGAGCGTTACTTGAGGATCCCCGTTTGTGTCATCGACAGGCGAGCATTCTGGCGTGATTGCCTCACTCAATGCTTGTCTGCATCGGAGGCAAATATCGTAGCGGAAGGCTATGACAGCGCCGAACGCTGGATCGACGCTTCCACGCATGATACCTCCGCGATCGTTCTTCTCTGCGCAGGAGGACGGGAAGCAACGGATCTGCTGGTCGAACACGACCTCGACACACTCCTCGCAGCGCATCCGGACACGAACGTCGTCATCGTGTCCGACATCGACAGTCCCGGAACCATGGTCAACGCCCTCGAAAGGGGTGCCCGCGGTTTCGTGACGATGAGTCTGAGCCTCGACGTCGCCATCGAAGCCATCCGCATCGTCAATGTAGGCGGTACCTTCGTGCCTGCCAGCGGCTTGCTGTCGGCTCGCCCGGCACCGGCGTCCCCGACCGATCAGTCGGAGGCGGGCGAGGGTCAGAGCTACTTCACCGAGCGCCAGCTTGAAATCATCGCCTGCGTGCGCAAGGGGGAGCCCAACAAGATCATCGCGCACAAGCTCAACATGACGGAGAGCACCGTGAAGGTGCATATCCGCAACATCATGCGCAAGATAAAGGCGAAGAACCGCACGGAAGTCGCATTCCTGACGAATGAGCTCCTGCTGCCCAGTGAAACGCCGCCGCGCCAGTAGTGCGGCGGCGGGCGCAAGGCTCGCTGCTTCCGATACGCCAGGGCCCGGTTGATCCCTCGATCGGGCCTCCCGTTCTCGCCCTTCCCTGGCGGTTCAGCCATGGGTGGCCGGACATCGCGGACCGGACACGGGCCAGCCCCCGTGCCATCATGGGCAGGCCCATGGACTCATTTCGCGAATTCACTATCAATGACTGCGTATGCTACGCATTTGGAGGTAGGGATGTCTGACGCCCTCGGGAAATCACCAGCTTCCGAGCCTCCCCGCCGCAGCAGCCTTTCGCGTTGGCTCTATCCCGCCCTGCGCGCCGGCTTCCTCATACTTGCCGCCTGGCTGGTCTGGTATGTAGCCGGCAATTGGAACCGCTGGACCGGCGCGGCGCGCCTCGCCACCACGGACGATTCCTACATCGCAGGCGACGTGACGCCGCTCTCGGCTCGCGTTTCGGGGTACGTCCAGAGCGTCGCCGTCCAGGATTACCAGACGGTGAAGAAGGGCGATCTCATCGCCACCATCGATCCCGCCGACTATCAGGCCCAGCTCGAACTGGCGCAGGCCAACCTGGCGGCGTCGCAGGCCAGCCTCGCCAACATCGCCAACCAGAAAAACGTTCAGAACGCGCTCATCCGCCAGGCATCCGCGAACATCACCGCCTCCGAAGCCGATGTGGAACGTTATCAGGCCGAGGCCGTGCGCCAGCGCGACCTTCTCGCCGGCGGCACCGCCGGCACGCCGCAATTCGTGGAACAGGCCGATGCAAACGCCAAGCGTGCCGTCGCGCAGAAGGCGCTGAACGAGGCACAGCTCGACCAGCAGAAGGCGCTGCTCGCCGGTCTCGACGTGCAGGAGCAGCAGGTCACGGCGCAGATCAAGGCGGCCGAGGCGCAGGTGGCGCTCGCCACCAACAATCTGAGCTACACCCGCATCCTTTCCCCCGCCGATGGCCTGCTGGGCCAGCGCCAGGTACGCCCCGGCCAGTTCGTCAACGTGGGCACGCAGGTGATCGCCGTGGTACCTCTCCCCAATATCTGGGTGACGGCGAACTACAAGGAAACGCAGATGACCAATGTCCGCCTCGGCCAAAGCGCCAAGGTGACCGTCGACGCCTTTCCCGATCTTGTGCTGACCGGCCATGTGGATGCCTGGTCACCCGGCACGGGCAGCACCTTCGCCCTGCTGCCTCCCGACAACGCAACGGGCAACTTCACCAAGGTCGTGCAGCGCGTACCCGTGAAGATCGTCCTCGACAGCAATCCCGCGCTCGGCACACTGGTGCGGCCGGGCATGTCGGTCGTCGCGACCATAGACACCGGCAGCAAGGGCTTGGACGGCGCGGCCGCGGCGGCGACCACCAAGCCATGAGGTTGCATTTTGCTCCGATCACGGCGGTGGGTGCGGTCCTTCACCCGATCTCGCATTTCCACCCACGCCTGACCGCTGACAGCCTGCGGCCCTATGTCGGCATCCTCGGCGTCCTGCTGGGTGCGATCATGTCCACGCTCGGCAGCCGCGTCACCAGCTTCGGCCTGGCGGACCTGCGTGGCGGCCTCCATCTCGGCTTCGACGAGGGAGCGTGGATGACCACCAGCTTCGCCGTGGGCCAGATGCTGGTGGGCGTGTCCTGCCCCTATCTCGGCGTTATCTTCGGCGTGCGCCGCGTGCTGCTGCTCGGCATCATCCTGCTGTTCGTGGCAAGCCTCCTGGCTCCGCTCTCACCAAATCTGGAAGCCTTCCTCGCCATGCAGTTCCTGGCGGGCGTGGGCTCGGGTACCTTCATCCCGCTCACCATCAGCTTCATCGTTCGCAGCCTCCCTGCCCGTCTCGTGGTCTACGGCATTGCCGTCTACGCCATGAACTCGGAGCTGTCGCAGAACGTCGCCGCCTCGCTCGAGGGCTGGTATGCCGACAACCTGTCCTGGCGATGGATCACCTGGCAGTATTGCGGCATGCTGCCGTTGATGTTCGCCTGTGTGTGGTACGGCATCCCTCGCGAGGACGTGAAGACGGAGCTGCTGCACCACCTCGACTGGCCGGGCCTCGCCTATGCTGGCTTGGGCTTCAGCCTGCTCTATGCAGGTCTCGACCAGGGCAACCGGCTCGATTGGACCAATAGCGGCCTGGTGAATGGCCTGCTGATTTCCGGCGCGCTGGTGACGACCGCCTTCGTCGTCAGGGAGCTCTGGGTCTCGCGTCAGCCCTTCCTCAACCTGCGCATTCTGATGCGGCACCAGCTCGTGCTGATCCTGCTCCTGCTCGCGGGCTTTCGCTTCATCATCCTCTCCACCGCCTACATCATTCCGACCTATCTGCAGTCGGTGCAGAATTTCCGGGAACTGCAGGTCGGCTCCGTGCTGCTCTGGATCGCCCTTCCCCAGCTCGCCATCGTACTGCCGCTCGGCTACATCCTGCAGCGTGTGGACGGACGCTGGGTGCTGGCGATCGGCACCACTTGCGTCGGCATTGCCTGCCTGATGGCGGCGCAACTCACCAGTTTCTGGGCCACGGACGATTTCCTCGCCTCCCAGATCCTGCAGGCCCTCGGCCAGTCTTTCGCACTCACGGCCCTGATCGTGCTAGCCGTGCAGGCCATCAATCCCGCCGACGCGCTCACCATAGGCGCCCTGCTGCAGCTCAGCCGCCTGTTCGGCGGCGAAATCGGTACCGCCTTCATGCAAACTTTCGTGCGTATGCGCGAGCAGGTTCATTCAAATCTAATCGGCCTGCATGTCGACAGCTTGGCAAGCCTGACCGCCGATCGCCTAGCGGCTTATCGCAATGCGGTAGGGACGCACACCTCGGACCTTGCCGTTGTCGCCGGGAGGGCGACGAGCCTCCTTGCGTCCGCCGTCTCCAAGCAGGCAGCGGTGCTGTCCTTCATAGACGGCTTCCTCGCTGCAGCGGTCGGCGCTTTCCTGTGCCTGCTGCTCGTCGCGATATTGCCTGGACCGCAGAAGTCGCCCTCGCCGTCCTGAAGCGCCCCAATGACGCTTGACGTCGCCGCGCCCCTGCGCCCATCAAGGCGCATGCCCCAGACAGCAATCACGATCCAGACATCCGGCCAGGGCCTTTACGAAATCACGGGCCATGCCGACGAATTCGTCCGCCGCGCCAAGGTGGAGACGGGACTCTTCACGGCCTTCGTAAGGCATACCTCTGCCTCCCTCGTCATCCAGGAAAATGCCGATCCGGATGTTAAATCCGATCTCGAGGCTTTTTTCGCACGACTGGTCCCTCCGGCGACAGATGCTTCGATGCACTACCTCGTGCATCGCCTGGAGGGCCCGGACGATATGCCGGCGCACATCAAGTCAGCCCTGACACAGACCTCGATGTCCATTCCCATCGGCAGGGGAACTCTCCTGCTGGGCACCTGGCAGGGCCTCTATCTGTTCGAGCACCGAGACCGTCCCCATCGCAGGGAGATCGTATTCCACATCGGCGCCTGACGAATACCGCTCAGGAACTCCAGAACGCAAAGAGGATGAAGCAGGCGAGAGCCGCACCGACAAAACCGCCGAGCAGCACATAGAGGACGCGATGCCCGTCGGGGCCTTGCCTGGCGGTGTCCGCGGTTATGCGAACCGGTTCCTCCCTGCCCTCGCGGGGAGCAGGCTGAACCTTGTCTTTCTCGACAGTGGACATGGCAACCTCCTGTTTCCTCTACAATCTCCGTTGACGGGCCATTGTTCCGCACGCCGGAACCGGTGGGCATGGTGCGGGTTGAATTCCGGCCAGTCATGGCAACCACCGGAGCCAGCCGATGCCAGATGCCTTGCGAGACCCCCCAAGCGAAATTGAACTGGCCGCAGAGGAAGCGGGGCTTCGATATGTCGGCGACGAGGAGCCCGGGATCCATCGGCGCCGGGCCGGCAAGGGATTTCGTTATACCCGCCGAAACGGCACCCCCATCCGGGAAAGCGCGATCTTGACCCGTATCCACAAGCTGGCCCTCCCGCCGGCGTGGACGGATGTCTGGATCTCCCCCTTCTCCAGCGGCCATATCCAGGCTACCGGCCGCGATGCGAAGGGGCGGAAGCAATATCGCTATCACCCCGCGTTTCGCGCGCTTCGTGAGGCCAACAAGTTCGAGCACATGGCGACGTTCGCCCGCGCCTTGCCCGCTATACGCCGCAAGGTGGACGAACACATGGCATTGCCTTCGCTATGTCGGGAGAAGGTGCTGGCCAGCGTGGTACATCTCCTCGAATGCACGCTCATTCGGATCGGTAACGACGAATATGCCCGCCACAACAAGAGCTTCGGGTTGACCACTTTGAAGAACCGGCATGCGAGGGTGGACGGCAGCGAGGTGCGGTTCCAATTCACTGGCAAGAGCGGCAAGAAATGGTCTCTCGGCATCAGGGACCGACGCGTGGCAAGGATCATCCGCTCCTGCCAGGAACTACCCGGCCAGCAGCTCCTGCAGTACAGGAGCGTCAATGGCGAGATCCATGGCGTGAGTTCGACCGACGTCAACGACTACCTGCATGAGATTTCCGGCGAGGAGATCTCGGCCAAGGATTTTCGCACCTGGGCCGGCACCATACTGGCGGCGCTGGCCCTCAATGAACTCGAACGCTTCGACAGCCAGGCCCAGGCCAAGCGCAACCTCAAGGCAGCCATCGAGACGGTGGCGGCGAGGCTTGGAAACACCCCGGCAATCTGCCGGAAGTGCTACGTGCACCCCGAAATCCTCAACGTCTATCTCGACGGCGATCTCATGCTGAACATCCGATCGGAGGCGGCGCGGGAACTGAAGGAAGACCTTCCTCGGCTGCAGCCGGAGGAAGCCGCGGTACTGGCGCTGCTTCATCGCAGGCTCGCGGCCAGATCTGCGGAACAAAGGGCTGGGCCAGCGGTTTGACAGCCAAGTCCGGATGCCCGTTCCCCCGCTGGTGTCCCAGAGAATGCCGGCGCCCGCCGAGGCGTCCGGCATTCTCGTCACAGGCGCGCCGTCGCGGGAGCCGGAGACTTGACCATCACCGTCGCCGTCTGGCCCGCAACGAGGCTCACGCCGTCCGGTATCTTGTCGAGGGCGATGCGGATGGGCACGCGCTGAGCCAGGCGCACCCATGAGAACGTAGGATTGATGTTCGCAAGCAGTTTTGAGCCATCGCTGCGCTCGCGATCCTCGATACCACCGGCGATGCTCTCGACATGTCCCGTGATCGTGGCAGGCTGGCCCATCAGATGGATATCCACGGGATCGCCCACCGCGATGCGCGGAAGCTTGGTTTCCTCGAAATAGCCTTCCACGCGCAATGTATCGGTGTCGAGCAGCGCCATCACGGCCTTGCCGGCATTGACGTAGTCGCCCTCGTTGAGATCGAGATTGGTGATGACGCCGTTCGCGGGAGCCTTGATCTCTGACCTCTCCAGATTGAGGCGCGCGACGCCCTGGTTGGCGACGGCCTGCGCATAGCTGGCGGCGGCCACGTCCTGGGCCGCCTGTGCCTGCTCGATCTTCTGCGCGGAGGTCACATCCTTGCCGAGTTCGCTGTAGCGGGCGAAATCCCGCTGGGCCTGGGCCAACGTGGCCTTCGCCCCGGCTACTGCCGCATCGGCCTGTTCCAGCGCAAGCTCGAAGCGCTTGCCGTCGATTCTCAGCAGGACGTCGCCGTGATGGACGGCCTGGTTGTCATGCACCAGCACCTCGCTGACGAGACCGGAAACATCGGGCGTCACGCCGATGATGTCGGCCCGCACATGGCCGTCCCGGGTCCAGGGATCGTTCATATAGTAGTCCCAAAGCCGCCAGCCGGTACCAGCTGCGATGACGACGATGATGAGAGTGATGAGGACGCGCCCCACCGAGGCAAAAAAGCGTTTCACGACACGAACCGTTGAGACAAGGAGAAGAGTCCACTCAGGACTATGACGAACAAGGCGAGATCGAACAGCGAGCGATGCCAGACGAGGCGATAGAAGCCTGCCTTGGCGAGCACGGTCCGGGCGAAGAGATCGATGGCGATGGCGGCGAGTGCGAGAACCATGAGGCTCGGCACATAGACGCCGAAAATATCGATGTCCGCATTCATGAGGCGAGTTCCAATTCAGCTTGTGGGGACACGGCACCGGCCCCTGCCGGCACCAGGGTTACGGGCGGCGGAGCATCGGCGAACAGGCCGCGCCGCAGGCCCACGAAGGCCTGCAGCACCCGGCGCCTGTTCGCTCCTTCCGGCATCCGCTGTGTGATCTCCGCCAACGCCGCGTCGATCGAAGCCAGGAGCTGGGCATAGGGCGCCACTGGCTTCCCGCTGGCCGCGCACTCGGCATAGAGATGGGCGACGGTGTCCAGAACCTCCTGGAGCAGCCGCTCCTGGGACGCCGGAAGGCTTCTCCGCACGCGCTGCAGGTCGAGCACGTTGATGCCCACCCGCAATTCCTGGAGGAGATCGGCGGCCGCGATGTTCCCGGTCTCGTCGGCAGCCAGGCGCGGCACGAGCTGGCCGAGCCGGTCGAAGACACGGCCGGCGAAACGATCCGGATCCTCGTTGCGCCCTCCGCGCGAGGTGGCGGCAATGTCGGCCCACCCTGCCCTGATCAGGCGCCGCGCCACGAAGGCTGCACCGAAGGGACGGGTCGCCAAGGTCCAGGCCAGGGCAAAGACACCGCCCGCCACCGAGGCGATGTTGCCGTTGATGAAGCTGTCGAAGTCGGCGCTGTAGTTGGCCTGGAGGCCGACGAAGGACGCCGTGTTCACTGCCAGCAGCATGGCGATCATGGTGAATTGCGGCCTCGATACCAGCGTACCGACGAAGATGAAGGGGATCGCGAACATAACCACCAGGCCGACGAAATCGTGCGCCAGCGGCAGCAGCGCGAAGAGATAGACCGCGGAAGCACCCACGCTCACCGCCATCCACAGCGTGAAGCTGCGAATCTGGCTGGCCGGATCGTCGATGGCCGCGAAGAAGGAGCAGCCGACCGCCGTCATGATCACGCAGCCGGCACCTTCGCTCCATCCCGTGCCAATCCAGAGGAAGCCGGCAAGGATCGTGGCGAGCACCACGGAACCCGCCGAGAAGACGAGCAGGGCGAAGTCGTAATGGCGCGCCTTGCCGACGGTTCTCCGGGAACGGAAGGCAGGCCTCCATTTGCCGGCGCGGTCGCCGAGTTCGATCCTGCGTTTGAGCTGGCGGCAATCCTCCCAGAGGTCCACGAGTTCCCTGAGCCGTTCGAGCGCGCTCGAAAGAAGGAGGCCGTCCCATTGCGTGCCGCGCTCACCGCTTGGTTCGAGAGCGGCGATCCGTCCCTCAAGATCGTCGACCGCATGGCTCGTCTGCTCGGCCGGCGAGAGCATCCAAGCCTGGACGTCCCGCCTCAAGGCCTCGAATTCAGCCGTGTCCGCACCGACCTCCCGCAGGGCGGCGACGCGATCGTCCAGGGACGAAAGGATCGGCAGAAGCAACGCCATGCGTCCGCGCAACTCGTGAGCGGCGCGAACCGTGTCGCGATTGGCGGCGTCATAGCCGAGTTGGCTGATGAGCATGTCCATGCTGCGGATGTCGGCGGCAAGACGCTGGCGTTCCAGCGACGCCCCGAGCCCGTGCTCGCCGCGCAGGAGCGACCCGGCCCAGGCGCCGGCATCGCGCAACCAGCGTTCGACCTGGGCGCCCAGCACGGGACCGACCCGCGTCGGGAAAAACAGCGAGTTGACCACTGCAGCGCAAACGATGCCGAGCGTGATCTCTTCCGAACGGGCAACGGCGACATCGAAGATGGTGCCGGGCGCGTTGACCGCTGGCAGGGCGATCAGCGGCAGGCTGTAGCCCGCCAGCATGAAGACATAGCCGCGCGGCGTCCGGTCGAGCAGCGACACGAACAGGAACAGGCCGGTCCACAGGCCGATCACGATGATGAAGAGCTCCGGAGCGGTCGCGAAGACGGGAAGCAGAAGCACCGAACCCGCTGCACCGATGAAGGTGCCGAGTGCGCGGTAGAGAGCCTTGGACGTGGTTGCGCCGGAGAGGGGGTTGGCGACGACGTAGACGGCCGCCATGGCCCAATAGGGACGCTCCAGCCCGGCGGCGAGCGCGATATAGAGCGCCAGCATCGCGGCGATGAAGGCCTTCAGGGAGAAGAGCCATTCGCGCCAGCTCGGCAGGGAGAGGCCCATCGTCACGAGACTGCCTCCTCCTGCTGGCGGACAACCGCCTGCTCGATCGCCGCGAAGACGCGAAGGGTAGCCTCGATATCGCTCTGGCCGAGATGGCCGAGCACCCTGCTGCGCAGCGCGACGAGTTCGCTCTCGATCTGCAGCGTCACCTCTTCGCCCAGCGGCGTGAGCCACAATGTCTTGGAACGCCGGTCGATGCCTTCGCGCCGTTCGATCAGGCCGTTGGCACAGAGCTGGTCGAGCAGGCGCACCAGGGAAGCGCCCTCGATGCCGATCTCATCCGCCACCGCTATCTGGTTTATGCCGCCGCCGCTGCGCCCGATGGTGATCAACGGCACGGCGCAGGCCTCGGATATGCCATGGGCCGTGACGATATCGCGGACGAGCCGCCGCCATTGGCGCCCGACTTGCTGCGTCTTGCTGGTGAGCGTGAAGAGGAGGGAGTCGATTTTGTTCATGAGCTAATAATTAGCATCCTAATTAAAAGCATGCAATCAAAACTCCGCGAGCGCCTGGAAGCGCAGGAACGGTGCAGGGAATTTCATCGTTGCAATACAAAGCCTTCGGCAGTCCCCTTCTCGTCGGACTGGAGGACATCCGGTATGAGTCGTAACCCGCAAGGCTTCGAAGTTAAGCCCGCCGAAGGTGGGAAGGTCGGGGCAACCACTGTCTTTCCCTATGACCGCATGACGGTGGAGCGCTTTCGCGCCGCCTTTCCGCGCGCCCGCTGGCGTGACGACCTGAAAGCCTGGTTCGTGCCCGGCGTCCGGGCGGTTTCGCGTCTCGACCGCTGGCTGGATCGCGAACTCGGTTCGGTGCTTGCTTACGCGGACGAGCGCGGCCGGGATGCCTTTCGGTTCGAACCGATTGAGAGCCCGTATCTGGCCGCGCGGGACGATATCGAGATCCGCACGCCCTACTCCCGGACCATCATCGAGGAACTGCGCAAGGTCCCCTGGGCCCGGTGGGACGAGGAGATGAAGGCCTGGCGTGTCCCTTATCGCTCGTGGCACGAACTCAGCCGGTTTTGGCCGGCAATCGAGGAAGCCGCCCGGCGCAATGAACCGGAGACACGGCGAAGGCGCCACGAGGAACGGCGGGGCACGGCCGAGCACGAGGAGGCAAAGGTGCAGGCTAGCGAACGGCGACGCCATCGCTACCCCGTGCCCGCAGGTGATCTGCCGCCACCCGACCGCATCGTCATGACGATCCACGGGGCCGTCCTGTTCATCGACGTCACCGGGGAAATTGCGGAGGACGCCATCGTCAGCCGCTTTTACCCGGGCATAGCGACGGGGATGGGGACGCTGGTCTGGGGCCTGTGGCACAAACCGACCCACGCGGAACTGGTTGCGGCCTGGCCGTCTCACTGGCCACCGAGCGAACGCGAGCTGGCGCGCGGCTGGTGGTCTCCCACCCTGGATGAATTGCGCGAGGAACGCCGCAAGACCCGTTCCTCGGAGCGGGCCCGCGCGACTCGTGCCGCCGGAGGCACGAACTGAGGACTCTCCCTCGACGCAACCGTTCGCCTCTCCTGACATTTTCCGTCAGCACATGCGATAGAATAGCCCGCTCAACCGGATATCTCTGCCATGGCGAGGACAAGCCGCCTTCTCACTTTGCTCCAGATCCTGCGCGGCAAGCACTTGCCGGCAACCGCCGCCTCTCTGGCAGCCGAACTCGAGGTGTCCGAGCGAACACTTTACCGGGACATCGCCGAATTGGTGGCCCAGGGGGCTCCGATCTATGGAGAGGCCGGAGTCGGCTATGTTCTGCGGCCAGGCCTCTTCCTGCCGCCCTTGATGCTGTCGGCCGACGAGACCGAGGCGATCGTCCTCGGCCTGCGCTATGTCGATCAGCGGGGAGACCCCGTTCTCAGCCAGGCAGCCCACGACGCCCTCGCGAAGATCGAGGCGGTTCTGCCACCGGCGATGCGCGAGACGGCGCAAAATCCCGTCGCCCATCCGGGACCTCCCTTGCGACGATATCCCGATGAACCGGTCGAGTTGAAGGCCTATCGCTCTGCCATCCGGGCCCAAGCAAAGCTGCGTATCACCTATCGCGATCTTGCGGGGCAACCCTCGTCGCGCGTGGTCTGGCCGATCGCGCTCGGCTTCATGGAAGAGGTGCGCATGCTGGCGGCCTGGTGCGAACTGCGCCAGGACTTTCGCCATTTTCGGACCGATCGCATCGCCACCGCCGAGGAAACGGGCGAGCGTTATCCCGGCTACCGGTCAGCCCTGGTCAAGGCGTGGCGATCGGCGCGCCTGCATCGTGACGACCGCTGATCCCGGAAGGCCTGCCCTGTTCATCGAATGATCGTGGCCGTGCTCTCCACCGTCTCGGTGATCATCCCGTTCTCGCTGAAAGGCGCCAGCACCTCGCGGCCCTCGTCCAGTGCCGCCTCGATCCTGTCCCCCAGAATGGCGGGCGAGGTCGAGGAAAATGAAAGGATGCGCTGGACCAGATCCTCGGCGGGAATGGTCTGTTCGGTCAGGACCACGATCTTCTCGCTCACCGCAAAACGTGTCCCGGCGAAGAAGGCCGGCAGGTCGATGTGGGACCGATCCGGCTTGGCCTGGCCCCAGCGCACGCGCAGGGCATCATAGGCGTCGCGCCATTTGTTGCGGCCGTCCCTGGCCGTACTCGAAGCACAGACGGCGATGGCGCCGCCGGGCGCCACGAGCCGCGAAAGAACGACCTTGGTCGGCCCTGGATCCATCCAGTGCAAGGCACGGCCGATCGTGACGACATCAAAGGCTCCCGCATCCGCAGGAAGAGATTCGGCCGTGCCTTCGATGAGGGTGATCGGGCGGGCGGCCCTCGCCGAAGCCTGTCGCGCGAGGGCGAGCATGGCGGGCTCGGGATCCACCGCCGTAACGGGACCGGCATAGGGCGCAAACCCGAGGGCGATCAGTCCCGGACCGGTGCCCAGATCGATGAGCGAGGTTTCGGGCGTGATGCCGAGTGCCGAAACGATCTTCTCGAAGAAGGCTGCGGGATACGGCGCCCGAAAGCGTTCGTAGAAATCAACTGTCGAGGCAAAGCGGCTCACCCTTGAAACTCCATCGTCAATATCAACCTTGAAACAATTGCCGACTTTGGGAATGCGAAATGACGTTTTGATGGCAAGGTCGAGATTTCCGTACGTCGCCGCCGGATGTTTCCCGCGAGTGCTGCGAAGAGCTACCTCGGCGGTTCGCTCCTTGCCTCTGCACCCCAAACAAGGCAAAGGGCTCCCATGCGCGTTCTCGTTCCCGGCGGCTACGGCTTCATCGGTTCGGCTGTCGTTTCGGCCCTGCTGGCGGCCGGCCATGAGGTTACGGGGCTCGGCCGCTCGGTCGCCCAGGCGAGACTGCGCCAGCCTCGCGCCCGTTGGCTGCGGCACGACCTCAAGGAACTCGTCTCGGCGCAGGCCTGGCTGCCGCTGATCGAGGGCATCGATGCGGTCGTCAACGCCGCCGGGGTGCTGCAGGACGGCCCGGGCGACGATGTGATGGTCACGCAGTCGCTCGCGATGGTCGCGCTATTCCAGGCCTGCGCGGAAGCAGGTGTTCCACGCTTCGTGCAGATCTCGGCGGCAGGGGCCTCGGCGGATGCCGAGACCGTCTTCATGCGCTCGAAGGGCATGGCCGACGAAGCGCTGCAGGCATCGGACCTGGAGTGGACGATCCTGCGTCCCGGCCTCGTCCTGGGTGCGCAGGCCTATGGCGGCAGCGCCCTGCTGCATGCCCTCGCCGGCCTTCCCTTCTTCTCGCCCCTGCCGCCAGTTCCCTCGATCCGGTCGGTGGCTCTGGACGAGGTCGCAGGCATTGTCGTGGCGGCGGCCGAAGGAAAAATACCCACCCGGCGGATCTATGATCTCGTCGAAGACGAGCCCCACGGCCTCGCTGATATCGTCGGGCACATTCGCAGCCGCCTGGGCTTCCCGCCGGCGCGGCCGTTGCCTCTGCCGCCTTGGCTCCTTGGCCTGCTCTTCCGGTTGGGCGATGCCGCGAGTTGGCTGGGCTGGCGGCCGCCGCTTCGCACCACGTCGCTGCGACAGATCCTGGCGGGCATCGACGGCGATCCCAGGCCACTGGCGGCAGCGACCGGCCGCTCCCGCAAACCGCTGCCGGAGATCCTCGCCGTGATGGACGGCTCGGCCAGAAGCCGCTGGTTCGCCCATCTCTTCCTGCTGAAGCCGATCATCATCCTGACACTTGGCCTGTTCTGGCTCGCCTCCGGAATCATCGGCTTGATCCATTATGACGTGGCGACGGCAGTTCTCACCAGCCGCGGCTTTTCAGCGGGTGTCGCAGGTCTTGCCGTCCACGGCGGCGCGCTGGTCGATATAGCGCTCGGAGCGGGAATGCTATGCCGCCGCACCATGCCTGCCGCCTGCATCGGCATGGTCGGGGTGACCGCCTTCTATCTGCTGGCTGGCACCTTGTTCACCCCGGACCTATGGCTCGACCCGCTAGGCCCCTTCGTCAAGACCCTGCCGGCGGCGGTGCTTGCCCTCGTCGCACTCGCCATCAGGGATGCGAGATGACCTTTGCCGCGTTTCTCCTGTGGCTGCATGTGATCGGCGCCACCGTGCTCCTCGGTACAGGCGCCGGGATCGCCTTCTTCATGCTCATGGCGCATCGCACGGGCGATCCGAAGATCATTGCCCATGTCGCCGGCGCGGTGGTGATCGCCGATCTCGTCTTCACGGCTTCAGCCGTGGTGGCCCAGCCGATCACCGGCGCGATGCTCGCCCTTGAGATCGGCTGGCCGATGGACTCGGGATGGATACTCGCCTCGCTGGCTCTCTACGCGCTCACCGGGCTGTTCTGGCTGCCGGTGGTCGTCATACAGGTCAGGATGCGCGATCTCGCGCGCCAGGCAGTCAGAGAAAAATCCTCTTTGCCTGCAGACTATTACAGCCTTTTTCGCATCTGGTTTGCCTGCGGCTTCCCAGCCTTCGGTGCAGTGCTCGGCATCCTCTGGCTCATGCTCTCCAAGCCGCAATTCGGCTAGGAACCTGCCGGACCGCTTGCAGCATATAATTTACGGGCATATACCCGCTTATAATTCAGACGATCGTTCGGCCTGATGGCGGCTCACGAAACCGACCTTTGGTCAGGAGCGCTTCATCGAGCCATCGATACTTTTCTTGGAGAGGTCATGCGCATTTTGATTGTCGGCGCCGGTTCGACCGGCGGCTATTTCGGGGGACGCCTGGTCCAGGCCGGCCGCGACGTCGCCTTCCTCGTTCGGCCGACTCGTGCCGAACGGCTGCACGAGAGGGGCCTGGAGATCGTCAGCCCGCTCGGCGATGCAACCCTTCATCCACGGCTTGTGACGGCCGAAGCCATCGACGGCCCCTACGACGCCGTGCTGCTGGCCGTGAAGGCCTACGCCCTCGAAGCCGCGCTCGACGATCTTGCGCCCGCCGTCGGTCCGGAAACCATGATCCTCCCGGTGCTCAACGGCATGAAGCACGTCGGCGTCATCAGGGCTCGTTTCGGCGACAAGGCATTGGCGGGCTGCGTGTGCAAGATCGCGGCAACCATCGACGAGCAAGGTCGCATCGTCCAGCTCACGAGGCTTCAGGAACTGGCCTATGGCGAGATGGATGGTGCGCGTTCCGATCGCATTTTGAGGTTCGACGCGGCGGCAACGGGCGCAGGATTCGATGCCAGGCTGTCAGATGACATCGAACGTGAAATGTGGGGCAAGTGGATCATGCTCGCCAGCCTCGGCGGCATATGCTGCCTGATGCGGGCCAGTGTCGGCGAGATAGAGGCGGCCACGGGAGGCACTCTCTTCGTGCGGCGGCTCTTCGACGAGGTCGTCAAGGTGGTGGAAGCGGCAGGCAAGCTGCCTAGCGCGGCCTTCCTCACCGGGACACTCGCCATGCTGACGGAGAAAGGCTCGCCCATGGCTTCGTCCATGTACCGGGACCTGCAGAAGGGGGCGCCCATCGAGGCAGAACAGATCATCGGGGACCTGCTGACGAGGGGCCGGGACGCTGGCCTCGAAACACCCTTGCTGCAAACAACTTATGCCAATCTCATGATCTATCAGAAGAGGAGGTCCGAGCGCTGACGCCCTGTCGGCGCTCACCGATAGTGACCCCAGGCACATAGCGGTTCGTGTCTCCCTTTGCCTAACCTGTTCCGGTTCACAGGGGACAGGGACCGCGATGACCACGACAAGCGCAGAAGCAGTCGGCACTCCCATCGTCATCGGCATCGACGCCGGCGGCACGATGACCGATACGATCCTCGTCGACGGCAACGGCCACTTCAAGATCGGCAAGGCCGCCACGACGCCGCGCGATGAATCGGAGGGCTTCATCGCCTCGGCCGCCGATGCCGCCGATGCCTGGGGGATCTCGCTGGAAGACCTGTTCTCGGGCATCGACGTCGTGCTGTATTCTGGCACCGGCATGCTCAACACCCTGCTTTCGCGCACGGGGCGCAAGCTCGGCCTCATCACGACCAAGGGCCTGGAGGATATGATCCTGATGGGCCGGGGACTGCAGGCCTGGGCCGACTATTCCTATGCCGACCGACTGCATGCCATCACCCACCACCATCCCGACCCGCTGGTGCCGCGTCGGCGCACCCATGGCGTGACCGAGCGCGTCGACCAGTTCGGCGACGTCATCATCCCCCTCTATGAACACGAAGTCGTCGCGGCCGTGCGCAAGCTCATCGCCGACAAGGTGGATGCCATCTGCATCATGACGGTGTTCGCCCATGTGAACCCGGCGCATGAAAAGCGCATCGCCGAGATCGCTCGCGAGGAAATCGCCAGGGCCGGAACCGAGACGCTCGTCTACACCAGCCACGAGGTCCGCCCCGTCATCCGCGAGCAGTCGCGCCTGAACTCGGTGCTGATCGAGGCCTATGCCACATCGAGGGGGCGCAAGCAGCTCAAGGGCATCGAGGACATTTCGAAGAGGCATGGCTACCGCTATCGCGTGCAGACCCTGCTCTCCTTCGGCGGCCTCACCTCGATCGACCATCCGCGCCTGCACGAGACCATGATATCGGGTCCGATCGGCGGAATCCTCGGTGCGGCCTATGTCGGCAAGCTGATCGGCAACGACTCGCTGATCTGCTCGGACATGGGGGGCACCTCCTTCGACATGGGCGTGATCACCCGCGGCCAGACCCGCATAGAGAACGAACCGATCATGGACCGGTTCAAGCTGAACGTTCCAACACTGCATCTCGACACCATCGGTGCCGGCGCCGGCATGATCCTCAAGGTCGATCCCTTGACGAAGAAGATCAGCCTGGGGCCGGAGAGCGCCGGCTCGGATCCCGGCCCGATCTGTTTCAACCGTGGCGGCACACGCCCGACCATCGCCGATTGCGACGCCATTCTCGGGCGTCTGAACCCTGATTATTTCCTCGGCGGCAAGGTCAAGCTGGATGTCCAAAAGGCCACCAGGGCCTTCAGGGAACAATGCGCCGACATTCTGGGCGTGCCCCTTCATGAGGCAGCGGAAGGCATGATCGACATGCTGGAGGCCGACGCCAACAATGCGCTGCGCCGCGTGATCTCGGGCCAGGGCATCCACCCCTCGGAATTCACCCTGCTGTCCTATGGCGGCTCAGGCCCTCTCCATCTCGCCGGCTGCAGCCGAGGCATCGGCTTCAAGGACATCATCACCTTCCAGTTCGCAGCCGCCTTCTCGGCCTTCGGCTGCACCACGGCCGACTACATGCGCCGCCACTCGATCTCGACGCAGATCGATGTGCCGAGCAATGCGGACGATGCCGCGCTCGAGGCCTTTGCCAGGAGAATCTCCGGCGTATGGCACGAGTTGCGCCAGGCCGCCGTCGCCGAGATGCTCGCCGACGGACACGCTCGGGAGAAGATCAGGACGGTCCCCTTCCTGATGATGCGCTACACGGGGCAGTTGGAGGACGTCGAAGTCGCCGCGCCCATGGAGCAGGCCAGCACGGCTGAGGACATGCGCCATATCATCGACGCCTTCGAGGACGTCTACGGCAAGATCAACCACCGCGTCTCGCGTTACGGCTCGGCTGGCTATTCGGTGATGGAGCTTGGCCTGATCGCCACCGCCGACAAGGTCAAGCCCGTGCTGCTCAAGCGCCCGCTCGGCAGCGCCGATCCCGGATCAGCCCACAAGGGCAGGCGCGAGGCCTATCTCGGTGGGCGCTGGCACAAGGCGGACCTCTACGAGATGGACCGCCTGCAGCCCGGCCACGAGGTCGACGGGCCGGCGATCATCGAGCATCCCGCGACTACACTGGTGGTGCATCCCGGCGACAGCGTCTTCGTCGACGAGTGGACGCTGCTGCATTACCGTCACGCTTGAGCGAAGAGGAATAAGTCCATGCTGGATCACGCCAAAACCCACATGCCTCTTCGCGAGCGCATGCTCGAGTCCGAGCGGCTGATGGAGGAAACCGGCTGCTATGACGGCATCACCTCGCTGAAGCTGCGCAGGCAGGATCCCCTGAAGTTCGAGACGCTGCACACCAAGCTTCGTGCCTTCTGCGTCTCGGCCCGCGAAATGGCGCGCCGCATCTCGGCCTCCCCGGGGGTGCGCGAGGTCGGCGAGATGGTGGTAGCACTGTACACACCGGAGGGGGACGCCATCGCTCTCTCCAATGGCATCATGGTGCATGTCCACACCATGAGCCGCTTCATCAAGTGGATGATCCGCGAGGGCTACGAGGCCAATCCCGGCATCCGCCCGGGCGATATCTTCGCCAACAACGATGCCTTCATCGGCACGGTGCAGGTGCCGGACGTCATGGACGTGGTGCCTATCTTCCATTCGGGTGAGTTGATCGGCTGGGCCGGCGCCGTCTGCCATGAGCTCGAGGCCGGCGGCATCACCCCGGGCGGCGACGTCTGCCTAGCGCAGGAACGCTTCACCGAAGGCCTGTTCGTCTGCGCCGAGAAGATCGGCGAGAACGACGAGATCCGCCGCGACTACGTCATCCGCTGCGAGCGCAACCTGCGGATGCCGATCTACTGGGTGCTGGACGAAAAGGCCAAGGTCGCCTCCTGCATCGACATTCGGGAAAATCTCGTCGCCCTCGTCGACGAGATCGGCCTCGACTATTGGAAGCAGGTCTCCAAGGAGTTCATTGAGGAAGGGCGCCTCTCCCAGCTTGCCCGCACGCGGCAGCTCACCGTGCCCGGCATCTATCGCGGCCACACCTTCTACGGTCACGTCACGCAGGGCAAACCCGGTTTCCAGCCGCTCGGCGACCCCGATTGGCTCTACAACATTCCCGTGGAGATGGAGATTTCGACCGAGGGCAAGATCACGCTCGACTTCGAAGGTACCCAACCCTGGGGGTATCATTCGATGAACTGCACGCCGGCTGGCATGGACGGCGGCATGTTCGTCACCCTCACGCAGCACATGAACTTCGAGGGCCTCGTCAATGACGGCGCCTGGCTCGCCACCGAACTGAAGCTGCCCAAGGGCACCTGGACCAATCCCGATAACGAGATGGTGGCGACCGCCACGTCCTGGGCCTTGCTGCTGCCTGCCTATGGCGTGTTCCAGCGCCTGCTCTCGCGCGGCTTCCTCGCCCGCGGCTTCATCGAGGAGGTCTTCGTCGGGCAGGTCAATTCACCGATGATCGAGATGGGCGGAGAAAGCCAGTATGGTACGCTGTTCGGAATGGCGCATTTCGAATGCGCCGCCGCTGGTTCCGGGGCGCTCGCCATCAAGGACGGGCTCGACACCGCCTATGTCGGCTGGAACCCCGAATCCGACATGGGCAATATCGAGATCTGGGAACAGAACATGCCGATGCTCTATATCGGCCGCTCGATCCTGCCGAACTCGGGGGGCGCCGGCAAATATCGCGGCGGCTGCGCTTTCATCTCGACTTGGCTGGTGAGCAAGTCCAACCATCTGCGTCTCGTTACGTCGGAGCACTCCTCGCGCGTGTTCGACAATGGCGGCATGTGCGGCGGCTATCCGGCGCCTACCTGCCAGATGCATCGGGCCGTGCGCGACACCAATGTCGGCGAGTTGATCGCGCAGCAGAAGCCTCTGCCGCATACCATCGGCACCGATCCCCGGCACTCGGATCTGGAGAAGCTCGTCGAGGGCAAGCACGTCACCGACGAAGGCCCCTACATCACAGCGCCGCACAAGTCGGGCGACATCTTCACCCACTCCTACAACGGCGGGGGTGGCTATGGCGACGTACTGGAGCGCGATCCCGTCAAGACGACCCATGACGTCGAGAACGGCTTCCTGACACCGGAGGCGGCCCGGGGAGTATTCGGCATCGTTCTGCGCGAAGCCGTCGAGGCCGATCGTCTGGAACCCGATCCCGAGGCAACCGCAGCCCTGCGCGGGAGGATGCGCCGGGAACGGATCGAGGCGTCGGTACCCGTTTCCGAATGGATCGCCGAGGAAGCCAGGCGCGTGGCCGCTTCCGATTTCGCACCGGAAGTCGCCAAGATGCATGCCAATGCCATGAAGCTCTCTCCCCGTTTCGCCGGCGAGTTCCGGGCCTTCTGGGGGCTCAACGATGATTTCACGATGAAGTACTGAGGTCCGATATGAGCAATTATCCCAAGGAAACCATCCGCGAGCTCGTTGCCGGCACCCTGCCCTGGCACCAGACCAGGCAGATCATGAGCGCCTACAAGGACGACGACCGCTTCCACGCCTACATCGCCGTGCTGCAGGACCGTGTGGCCTGGGAGGACAGGATCCTCCTGCCGATCGGCGACCACCTCTTCATCGCCGACACGCCAAGCGGCCGCGTGACCAAATGCGAGTGCGGCCAGGAATTCGGGCACTACAAGAGGAACTGGAAGCTCGGCGCCCATATCCGCGTGCGGAGGAGCAAGGAGGCGCTGCGCGAGATCTATCCGAATTCCGATATCCCCGACCCGGAATGGATGGAGATCCGCGAGTTCGTCTGCCAGTCCTGCGGCACGCTGCACGAGGTGGAGGCTGCGGCACCGGGCTACCCCATCGTGCATGACTTCGATCCTGACCTGGAGGGCTTCTATCGCGAGTGGCTGAAGCAGCCGCTGCCGGCGGAAAAATAGGCGCCGTAACCGGGACCGCAAGCGACCTCGCCCGCACTCCTCGAAGCAGAGCGCTTGGTGGAAAGGAAAAGGCGGCGGGGTACGGTCGCGGTCCCAGCGACGACGCTATACTCGCGAAATCATCAAGGTAGAAACAGCCAGTGCCTTACTTCCCTTCCCTCCATGGCCGCGCAGCCCTGATCACCGGCGGCCTCACCGGCCAGGGTTTTGCCATCGCGCAGGCACTGGCCGCCGCGGGTGCCAATGTCGCGGTTGGCTCCTATATCGGCGAAGGCGCGCGGCTGGGAGACGCGGCCGCCTATCCCGAGAAGGCGCAGATCGAACATGTGCGGGCTACGCTCGAAGCCTTGGGCGTCAAGGTTCATGCCGGCCATCTCGACGTGCGCTCCAGCGAGGTGATCGATGCCTTCGTGACCGAGGCGGAGGCCGCCTGCGGCCCCATTGACATCCTGGTCAACGCCGCGGGCACGACGGCCGAACAGCCCGTCAGCGGCCATTCCGATGCGCTCTGGGAGAAGATCATCGACACCAATCTCACCGGCGCCTTCCGCACGACGCGCAGCCTGCTGCCGGGCATGATCGCGCGTGGATGGGGGCGCATCATCAATATCGGCTCGACGGCGGCAACCGTCGGCTGGAAGGACAATCCGGCCTACTGCGCCTCCAAGTCCGGCCTCCTGGGCCTCACGCGATGCGTCGCTCTGGAGGGCGCGCCGCACGGGATCACGGCCGTCATGATCTCGCCGACCTGGGTCGAAACGGAATTGATGCGCCGGAACGTCGCCCAGGTCGCCCAACGGGAAGGCAAGGGCGAGAACATCGAAAGCGCCATGGCGCGCATCGCCGCGCAGAACCCTCAGCAGCGTATCATCCAGCCCGACGAGGTGGCAGGCCTTGCCGTCTTCCTGTGCAGCGACGCAGCCAAGGGGATCACGGCGGAGAACATCCAGATCACCGGAGGGGCGCTCTGGTGAGGCCGGCAGCCGCGGTATAGCCTTTACAAATGGGTATGGATTCCGAGCAGAGCACCACACGCAAGATGCGCCTCACCTCCGGCCTCCCGCTCGCCTCCGCCACCACCGCCTTGGGCGAAGCGGCGCGGCTGGTTGGAACGTCGGGCTTCTATCCGGCCCTGCTGACAGCCTTCAGGAGCCTGGTGCCACACGACATTGCAACTGTGGTGCGCTATTCGGCAGTCGGCACGCCGAATTTCCTGCTCCACCACGGCTTCTCGGATATCCTTGCGCGCCAATACGAAACCACTTTCTTCGTCTTCGATCCCTTCTATCGCTACTGGATCCAGACGGAGCAGCCGGGCGTCGTTTCGCTCGACATGTTTCCGGCCACGGCAACCCGCCAGAGCCGATATGTCCGTGAATTCCTCGAGGAATCCTCCATCACCGACGAACTCGGCATCTTCCTGCCGGCGATCGGGCGAGCGAGCGTGGCGATGTTCCTGGAGCGCGGCGTCGGGCGCTTCCTCAGCGCCGAGCGGGCCTCGATAGAAGATTTCTACCCGCTCTTCGCCGGTCTCGAGATCGCGCATGTGAATGCCGTCCTCGCTGCGGAAGGCACCACGGGGCCGTCTCTGCCGCGCGCCTTCCTGATCCGCGATCGCGAAGGCCATCCCGTCCACTCGAGCGAGGCCTGGCGGGAACTCGCGAGAGAGGATGCCGGCCTGATGCGGGCCGTCGACCGTCTCATCGCCGGGGACGCGGACCAGGCCGTGCTCGGCGAGGGCAACGTCCTGCACCGTACCCGCGTTTCACCGGCCCATGCCATCGCTCCCCAGGGCTGGCTGTTCATGGTCGAGAAGTCCCCATATACATCGGGACTTTACGACCAGATCATCATCTCGCGCCTCAATCCTTCGCTGACCCCGCGAGAGATCGACATCGTGAAGCTTGTCCTGGAAGGACATCCAACGGCGACGATCGCTCAGCGCCTCAACCTCCAGCGCGGCACCGTGAAGAACCACCGCCTGCGCATCTACGAGAAGCTCGACATCACCTCCGAGCGGGAACTCTTCATCACCTATATCCAGGCGCTGCAACGGCAGAGGCACACCGAAAAGTGATGACCGCGATGCTTGGCGAAGGCAGGCTCCCGGGTCGATAAACGCGGCATTCCTCCTCTCCTTTCCTCGAAGTCCTTTCCCTGGGCCCCTGCCCCCTCACCATCGGATAGACCCATGCATTACAAGTCGCTCGGCAAGACCGGCCTCAAGGTCTCGGAACTCTGCCTCGGCACCATGACTTTCGGACTGCAGATCGAGGAAGCTCTCTCCCGCCAGATCCTCGACAAGGCCGCTGCAGGCGGCATCAATTTCATCGACACGGCGGACGTCTATCCACTCGGGGGCGGACTCGACACGGTCGGCCGCACCGAGGAGATCGTAGGCCGCTGGCTCAAGGACAAACGGGGAAGCTTCATCCTGGCCACCAAGGCGTGCGGAGCGATGGGCCCGAACTCGTGGGAACAAGGCGCCTCGCGCAAGCATCTGCTCGACGCGATCGACGCCTCGCTGCGCCGGCTCGATACCGACTATGTCGACCTTTACCAGCTTCATTCGGATGATGCCTCCACCCCGCTCGACGAGACGCTGGAGGCCCTCGACGTGATCGTCCGATCGGGGCGTGCACGCTATATCGGCGTTTCCAATTTCCTGGCCTACCGCCTGGCCCGGACGCTGGGTCGTTCGGACCTGAAGAATACGGCTCGTTTCGTCTGCGTCCAGCCGCGCTACAGCCTGCTCTTTCGCGAGATCGAACGCGAGCTGCTGCCCCTCTGCGCGGAAGAAGGCCTTGGCGTCATCCCCTACAATCCGCTCGCCGGCGGCTTCCTGACCGGCAAGCATAAGCGCGGCGCGCCGACGCAAGGCACCCGCTTCACCCTCGGCACGGCCGGCGCGCGCTACCAGGAACGCTATTGGAACGATCGTGCCTTCGACACCGTGGATGCCTATCTCAAGCTGGCCTCGGAGGCAGGCGTGGCGCCGGCCACCCTCGCCCTGGCCTGGGTGCTCGCCAATCCGGTGATCACCGCTCCGATCATCGGAGCCAGCCGCCCCGACCAGCTCGACGACTCCCTGGCCGCCGCCGACTATGCCCTCTCAGCGGACTTTAAGAAGCAGCTCGACGAACTTTCGCACGAATACCGGTTCGGCGACGCCGTCCGATGAAGCATGGGCCGATCGGATCGATCGGCGTCCCGCTGGCACCGCGCGCGGCCGGCTCTACCAGCGCAGCAGCTTCCTGCCCGCGAAATAGCCGGCCAACACCACGACGCCGGTCGCCAGCGGATACCAGGTCGCCACGAAAAGGGGGCTGTCGTCCGGGCAGTGCGTGGCATAGAAGGTCGCGCCAATGCCGCTGGCGACGAGCCCGGCTATCGCTCCCATGAGACCCGGGTTCTCCGGGGCTCCCTGGCGCATGACATAAAGAATGCACGCCAGCGGCCCCACTGCCAGCAGCGGGATCAGCATCATGCAATAGCGGGCGTTGGTACCGATCCAGCGCGTCTCCCAGGTGGAGGGAGGCATAACCACCAGTTCCACGATGACGGCCACCGCCAGCAGCACGGGTGCGGCCGCCACGGCCTTGCCCCACACGCCCAGTGAAACGCCGGGCTGCGCCATGCGCAGCAGGAGGCCGGTTGCCGTCGCAGCCAGCGTGAGAGTGACCAGGAACTTGAACAGGAAGCGCCCCGTATGCATGGCACCGCCGACATCGGGCCGCATGCCGATGGAACAGAAGAAGAGAATGCCGGCGATGACCACACCTCCGGCGAAGGCGGCGGCAAGGGCCCGGCCAAGCCGCCAGCGGACCGCGCTGTCCTGAGCCAACGCCTTGATGAGATCATCGGTCTTCACGACTTGTCACTCCGGTAGAGCGCCGCCAGGGTCTTGAGAGCGCGATGCAGGGCAACGCGTACTGCCCCCTCCGACATGTTGAGCCGGGCCGCCGTGTCCCGAATGCTCGTGCCGCGCACCGAGATGGACTGCACGATATCGCGTTGCGGCTCCTTGAGACGCGCAAGCAGGCGCTCGATGTCGAGGTGATCAAGATCATCCGTCTGCTCCTCCGCCTGCAGCGTCTCGACCACGTCCTCGATCGGGACGACCGTCTGCCGACCACGGCGGCGCATGGTGTCGATCATCTTGTTGCGGACGATGGTCGAAAGCCAGGGACCCAGCGGGCGTGCCGGATCCCACGTGCCCCGCTTGAGATGGATGGCCAGCAATACTTCCTGCACGATGTCCTCAGCCTCGTTCGGTGGGGCGCCGAAACTCTCGCAGCGCTTGCGGGCCAGGGCTCGCAGGAAAGGCGTCACCGCCAGCAGGAAGCGCCGATAGGCTCCGCCGTCACCTGCGATCGCCGCCCGCAGCCATGCCGCCCACTCTTCTTCACGTGGGGAATTATGCACGCCTCACCCCTTCTACGCGTGGGTTCACGTCTTTGTTACGGGCCGTAATGATCGCCGGCAGTCCGACGTAGGAGCCGTTGCAAGCCGATAGCGGCTCGCTGCATTCCATGGAGATACCATAATGGATCGTCGTATCGTAACGCTCGCCCTCGCGGGCTCCCTCGCCTCGGCCCTCGCCGCCATTGCGATGCCCGCCTTCGCCGGCCCTGTCAGCCCCGAGCAGGCCATCGGCAAGGAGAAGTGCTACGGCGTCGCCCTGAAGGGACAGAACGACTGTGCCGCCGGCAAGCATGACTGCGCCGGGCATTCCACGATCGACTACGACAAGGCGTCCTTCAAGCTGGTGCCCAAGGGCACCTGCCACACGATCAAGGGCACGCTGAAGCCCGCCAGGGCCTGACGCGGCGGGGCGGCTCCTATTTCGTCCCGACGCGGAACCTGGAAGCCGCCCCATCCCCTTGCCCATGCAGAGTTGCAGCGTCGGCGTCAGCCCGATTGGACCTCCAGTCATGGCATCTCGCCCCTGCCGTAACGCTCTTCCTGCCCGAGTACGGTCAGCACAGGCCGCAACACTCCTTCAAGCTGGTCTCGGCTCGGAGCTGTCCGGGCGAGCACGCGAATGCCCAGGAGCACACTGAGCAGGAAGCGGGCGAGGTCCTCCGAATCGTGTGTGAGGGCAATGCTGCCGTCCTGCTGCCCGGCTGTGGCACAACGATGGAAGAAAGCCTCGATGCGACCCAGCACCTCGGCCACGACCGCCCGAAACTCCGGATCTCGGGGGCCTGCCTCCAGGGCCGAATTCACCATCATGCAACCCCGCGCCTTGGTGTCGCCGAGAGATCGCTCGATGATTTCGCGATAGAACGCGATGATCGCTTCGCGAGGCGGAAGTCTCCGTTCAAGGCGGGTCGAGCGTTCGCCGAAGCTCCGCTCCGCATAGAAATCCAGAGAGCGGCGATAGAGGGCACGCTTGTCACCGAAGGCATTGTAGAGACTGGCGCTGGTAATGCCCATGCGCGCGCAGAGGTCACGCACCGATGTCGCCTCGTACCCCTGCTCCCAGAAGCATCCCACGGCCGCGTCGAGCACTGCCTCTTCATCGAACTCCCGTGGCCGGGCCATGGTCGGTCCTTCCCGAGATTATGTCCGGTCGGCGATTGCCTTCCGCCTAGCATCATGCATTTTATAGCGACCGCTCCAAAACTCAATGTCTGGAAGGCCACTGCATGATCCGCTTCTATTTCCATCCCACGCCGAACCCTCTCAAAGTAGCACTGCTTCTCGAGGAGTGCGGATTGTCCTACGAGGTGGTGCCGATCGACACCCGCAAGGGCGAGCAGCATCAGTCGTCCTTCCGGGCCATCAATCCGAACGGCAAGCTGCCGGCTATCGTCGACATGGATGGGCCGGGCGGAAGGCAGGCTCGCGTCTTCGATTCCAGTGCCATACTGCTCTATCTCGCCGAGAAGAGCGGGCGCTTCCTCGGCGGGGCCGATGACCGGCCGGAACTCCTGTCCTGGCTGTTCTTCATCGGAACAGGCATTGGTCCCTACTCCGGTCAGGCGGTTCATTTCCAGCACGCCGTGCCCGATGCCATACCCTACGCGATCAACCGCTACCGGCGCGAGGTGGAACGACACTACAAGATCCTGGACGAACAGCTCGCCGACAGGAAGTTCATACTCGGTGACGAGTACACGATCGTCGACATGTCTGCCTGGGGCTGGCTCGATCGCGCGCCGCGTGTCCTGCCCGGTGCGGAAGACCCCCTCGCCGCCTTTCCCAATCTGAAGCGCTGGTTCGCCGCCGTCGACGGCCGACCCGCGGCGTCAAGGGCGCGGCAGGTCGGATCGGGCCATGTCTTCAAGACCGAGATGGACGAGGACGCCAAGCGGGCCATGTTTCCGTCCAACTATCCCGCTGCTTCATGACGACGGCCGTCTGCTTCTCTCAGGCAGCTCCTGCTGGCGAAACGGCCGCCGCGTAGTCGTCCAGCACTTCGCGCACGGCGAGCGAAAGGGCTATCGGCATGTCCAGTGGTCCGGCATGCCCCGCGGACGCCGGGAGGAACTGGTGGACGAGTGTCGGCGGCAACTCCCTTCCGGCCAGCGCCGCTCTGAGCCGCTCCACGGCGGCGACCGCCCGAGGATGCGGCCAGTAATACCGGATGCGATCGCTGTAGCTGTAATGGCGCAGCATACGCTGGCTATTGGCGTCGCCCTGGTAGTAACGTTGCCAATAGCCTGGCTCTGCCAGCATCAGGGCTTCCATCGCCTTGTACAGGGACCGTTCGCCGTAGGAGGGATCGAGCTCACCGGCGATGAGATCGAGGCCGTACAGCGCCTCACGCAGCGCGAAGGTCAGGCCGGGGCCCACCTTGAGGATGGGGAAACCGTCCGCGACCAAGCGGGCAAGTTCTCTCCGGGGCTGATAGTCGGTGGAATGAGCCTCGAAAACCAGGGCCGGCTCGTCATCGAGCACGCCGGCGAGTTCCCGCGCCCTGTCGGGCCGGTATACCACGACCTCCTCGTGGCCGAACTCCACTCCGGGCTGCACGACAACGCCGATGACGCGGTCAAGCGCGGCCTCGGCCCCGTGCCTGCGGAAGACTTCCCGATGGGTAGCGATGGTGGCCTTGGCCGCCGCCGCTGAAGTCGGCTGCAGGCCATCCAGCGCATGCCACGCACCGCCCGGTACCGGCACCTCGGTGCCGATGACATATACGGGCGGAGACAGGCCATTGTCGCGAGCTGTCTTCTCGGCGACGCGCGTCAGCCTGGCGGCCCGAAGCGCGGTGACCTCGTCGTCGAGCGCCTCCGGTTCACCCTTGCAGCCCATGCTGGCGTCGAGATGGATCTTGGAGAAACCGGCCGCGACGAAGGCGGCCATCATGCCCTCGGCCTTTTGCAGGGCGTCCTCGGCCTCGAGATGCCGCCACGGGTTGGGGCCGAGATGGTCACCGCCTAGTACCAACCGGCCAGTGTCGAACCCTGCCACCGCCGCACTGTCCTCGACGGAGCGGCGGAAATCAGCCGGCGTCATGCCGGTATAGCCGCCATCCTGGTTGACCTGGTTGCAGGTCGCCTCGATCAGCACGTCGCCGCCGACGTCGCGGCCGTGCGCCAGGGTCGTCTCGATCACCGCCGGGTGAGCCGAACAGATCGCGGCGATACCACGCGGCCGCCCGGAGCGCCGGCTCGGCGCGAGGTCTGCCAGAATGGACATGGGGTTCTCCCTAAACGCTGTCATGATGGGTTCGTCAGGCCGAGGCGCGCATCATCAACTGCGCTTCCAGCCGATATTGCTGAGGGGCGTCGGGAGCAGTTTCCGCCCCCTCGACCTTGGCCAGAAGGGTCTCGACGCACTGGGTGCCGATACGCGAGAAATTCTGGGCGACCGTCGTCAGGGGCGGACAACCGAAACGACTATAGGGCTGGTCGTCATGGCCCGCGACGCGAAGCCGGGAATCGGCGTCCCGCCCGACCTTGATGCCGCGCTGGAAGGCAGCGGCCATCACGCCGACTGCGATACGGTCATTGGCGCACAATACGGTGGAGGACGGAAATCCCTTGCCGTCGATCACGCGCAAAGCCTCGCCGTAGCCGATTTCCTCGAAACGCCAGTCCGGCTTGCTGGTCACCGGGATGATCTGCGGCGTGAAACCGAGACGCTCCATCACGCCGATATAGGCGGCGCGCCGCTCACCGGCGTTATGGTTCACGGCCGGCATCTCGAAGAAACAGGGCGGCGTGCCGGTGCGGCAGAGATAGTCGGTGATGAGGCCGATGCTCTGCTCGTTGTCGGTGCCGACGAAAGGGGATCCGTCGCGCAGGAAGGAGTCGAGATAGACGACGGGGATATGGGCCCTGAGGCTCTCCATGCGCGAGGCGTCGGTGAAAGTACCCAGCGGCGCGATGATCGCCCCCGCGATCTTCAAGGACAGAAGAGTCTCGACCGAGCGGGCTTCCAGGGAGGGATCGCCACGCGAGGAGAGCACCAGCACCAGGTAACCGTCGAGGGCGCACCGCATCTCGATGTGGCGAACCATCTCGGAGAAGAACATGTCGGACGTGTCGGGCACGATCACTCCCACGATCTTCGGCCGCTTCTTGTTGAGGTTCACGGCAAAGAGGTTGGGGCGATAGTCGTATTTCGCCAAGGCGCGCTCGATCTTGCTGCGGATCGACTTGCGCACGCTGGAGGGATCGTTGAAGTATTTCGACACGGTGGGGCGTGAAATCCCGCTGAGCTGGGCGAACTCCGCCATGTTCCTGATCTTCTGCACGGCCATGGCGATCCCCCTGGTTCCAAGCGGCTCCAAATTTTTACACGCGAAAAAAATTTTATTTTTTACATGCCGCAAAATTAGTCGGCCAAGCTCGCGGCACCACAAGGCGACCAATATCGTCTTATCGATAAATTACAATAACTTGTTCGGAGTTTCTGGCATCGCTTCCATCCCTGTTTTGTCAACTTTTTCTCGCGCAATAAATTTTATTGACGCTTTTATAGTCAAACCATAGTCTGACAAAATATAAAAGACAAAAACAAAATCAGGAGGGAGGGATAAACAGCCCGGGTGGCATGGGATGCCCCGGCGCGCTTCAGGTCTATTTGTATCCTTTCTGCACGTCATCGGACGCCCTCCGGGCGGCCGTAACCGGCATGGCACCTCTCGCCAGAAGAGGCCCAGCGCCGCGCGACCCATCGAACAAGCCAACAAAGGAAACGACATGAGGAAATTGCTCACGGCCGTTGCGGCCCTCGCCATCGGCATCGGCGTACTCGCCGCCCCCGCTCAGGCACAGGACAAGAAGTTCACCATCGCCCTGATTCCGGGCCTGACCACCGATGCGTTCTACATCACCATGCGCAAGGGCGCGGAGGCGGCAGCCAAGGCGGTCGGCGCCGAACTCGTCTTCCAGGGCGCGCCGGACTTCAACCCCGTCACCCAGACGCCGGTCCTCGACGCCGTCATCGCCCGCAAGCCGGACGCGATCCTGATCGCCCCGACCGACAAGGTGCAGTTGATCCAGCCCCTGAAGAAGGCAATCGACGCGGGCATTCCCGTGATCACCGTCGACACCTTCATCGGCACCGGCCAGTACCAGACCGGCTCGGGCGATGCCGACTTCCCGCTCTCCTACATCGCCTCCGACAACCTTCTCGGCGGCCGCATGGCGGCGGATGCCCTCTCCAAGGCCATCGGCGGCAAGGGCAAGGTCTACGTCTCCAACGTGAAGCCTGGCGTCTCCACCACGGACCAGCGCGAAGAGGGTTTCAAGGACGAGATGAAGAAATATCCCGACATCACTGTTCTTGAGACGCAATTCAACGACGACGACGCCAACAAGGCAGCCTCGCAGTTCCAGTCCGTCTATGCCCGTAACCCAGATTTGGCGGGCGTGTTCGGCGCCAACCTCTTCTCCGCCCTCGGTGCAGCAAACGGCGTGCAGCAGGCCGGCCAGAGCGGCAAGATCCGCGTCGCCGCCTTCGACGCGCCGGCTTCGATCGTCGACAACATCAAGACCGGCCTGGTCGATATCGCCATTGCCCAGCATCCGGCCGAGATCGGCTATTTCGGCGTGATGGCGGCCTATGCCCATCTCACCGGCCAGTCGATCCCGACCACGATCGGCACGGGCTTCACCGAAATGGACAAGTCCAACGTCGACCAGCCGGAAGTGGCGCGCTTCATCTACAAGGAGTGACGCCGCGGCCGGCCCCAGGGCCTGGCCGGGAAAATCGGCAAGCCTCCCTCGCATCGCCGGCCCCGTCCAGGCGATCGCGGGGACTCCGACGCCGACGAGGTTGCAAGCATGCCCGGGACAGGCCCGGGCATGACAAGACCCGGACCGCTCCGCACGCGCATGGCCGTCGGGCGAGGCCCGGGACCTGCATCGATCGCCGCCCCGCGCGGCCCCCAAAGACTTTGAACGGAGCGGCAGATGTCGTCAGCCCAATCCTCCCTCGACCAGCGGTCGCAGTCCGCGTCAGGGCCTCATCCCTGGCTCCTGCGCATTGCGGAACTGAGAGCCTGGCTCTTTCTCATCCTGCTGCTGATCTTCTTCGAACTATGGGCGCGCCTTGCCTATGGCTCGACCTTCGTCTTCTCGGTCACGACCATGCAGTCGATCTCGATCTATACGGTGGCCCCGCTGCTGCTCGCATTGGGCTCGACCTTCGTGATCATTTCCGGAGGCATCGACCTGTCGATCGGCTTCATCATGGGCCTGTCGGCCGTGGTTGCGGCCCATACCGTCAACACGATGGGCGGCTTCATGCCCCCCTTCCCCGCCATGCTGATCGGCATTCTCGTCGGTGTAGCGGTGGCCGTGATCCCCGGCATCATCAACGGCCTGCTGATCTCCAAATTGCGGGTTCCGCCCTTCATCGGCACGCTCGGCATGTATGGCGTGGCGCGCGGCGTTGCCTTCCTCCTCGCCGGCGGCACCACCGTTCCCGTTTCCAACAACTGGTTCGCGGCGCTCGGCAATGGCCGTTTCTACGGCCTCCCCGTGGTCGTGATCGTCACCGTCGTGTTCCTTCTGGCCATGCATTACGTGCTGTCCCAGACCCGTTTCGGGCAGCACACCTATGCGATCGGCGCAAGTGAGCAGGCTGCACTGCGAGCGGGTATCAACGTCGCCTGGCACACCCAGAAGCTCTATATCCTGTCGGCCATCTGCGCGGGCATCGGCGGCGTCCTCTATGCCGCCCGGTTCACCGCCGGCGCGGCACAGGCCGGCGAGCCGCTGCTGCTCGACTCGATTGCCGCGGTGGTCATCGGCGGCGCCAGCCTGTTCGGCGGCTCCGGTTCGATTTCCGGCACCCTCGCGGGCGCGCTCGTCATTGCCGTCATCCAGTTCGGCCTCGTCTACATCAACGTCGAACCGTTCTGGCAGTTCGTCTCGGTCGGCGTGGTCATCATCGTCTCGGTGCTGGTCGACCAGGCCCAGCGCAGCATTTCGGGAGGACGCCGTTCATGAGCGCCCAGCCTCTTCTGGAAGTCCGCGACATCACCAAGCGCTTTGGTGGCGTCACCGCGCTCAACGGCGTTTCGATGACGCTCAATCCAGGCGAAGTCGTCGCCCTTGCCGGCGACAACGGCGCGGGCAAGTCGACGTTGATCAAGACGATCTCGGGCGTCTATCACGCCGATGTGGGAGAAATCCGGCTCAATGGTGAGGTCGTGAAGTTCGCCACGCCCGAGGCCGCGCGCGGCCATGGCATCGAGACGATCTACCAGGACCTGGCACTCGCGGACAATCTCTCCATCGGCGCCAATATCTTCCTCGGCCGCGAGCCGATGAAGCGGCTGTTCGGCTTCCTGCCCGTGCTCGACCGGGCCAAGATGGCCGAAGCTGCCAAGGAAACCATGGCCCGGCTCGACTTTCACGTCACGCGCCTTGCCGCACCCGTCGGCAACTTCTCCGGCGGGCAGCGCCAGGCCGTCGCCATCGGCCGCGCGGTCTACTGGAACGCGCAGGTACTGATCATGGACGAGCCGACCGCCGCCCTCGGCGTACCCGAGCAGCGCAAGGTGGTCTCGCTGATCCAGACGCTGAAGGCACAGGGCCGCGGCATCATCTTCATATCCCACAACCTGCAGGATATCTTCGCTGTGTCGGACCGCATCGTGGTACTGAGGCGCGGGACGCTCGCCGGGGAGCGCCGGATTGCCAAAACCAACCATGACGAGATCGTCAAGCTGATGGTGGGCGGCTGATCCGCCGTGCGACGGCGCCAGGACTGACTGCGGCGTCATTCCGGGCGACGACGAAGCGAAAATCCGGAATCCGGGAACGCGGCCCCTCACGGGACCCTGCTCGAGGATTCCGGGCCTCCCTTCCGTCGCTCGCAACAGGTGCTGTCGGCCTACAGCTTCACGCCCGTCTCGATCAGACCGCGCGTGATGCTGCCCGTCGTCGGCAGCAGCGGGATCAGGCAGGCCTGCAGGGCATGGTAGATATCCACCTTGCCATAGAACGGGCCGGTGTTCGGCTGGAGATCGTCGCCGAGCTGCGGGAACCAGCCGCCATGCTCCTTGTCGATGAAGCGGGCCGCACTGAAGTTCCAGATGTTGCGATACCACTCCTCAAAGAAGGCATCGCCGTCGACGGCATTCAGGAAGGCAGCGGCGCCGATGCCCTCGCAGCAGGGCCACCAGTAGCGGTCGCGGATGCGCGCCTTCCCCGACCAGTCGAGTGTATAGTAGAAGCCGCCCTTCTCATGGTCCCAGCCATCCTTCACGGCCTGGCGGAAGAGGTTCTTCGAAGCGTCCGGCAGCCAGGAGAGCTTACGCCCGCCGAGTTCCCACAACTGCAGCAGGAGGCGCGCCCATTCGAGCCAGTGCCCGGGCGTAGTGCCATAGGGGCGGAAGACAGGACTGCCGGAATATTCCCTGTCGAGCTTCCAGTCCTCGCCGAAGTGTTCGGCAACATGCCAATTGTTCTCGGCGGCGTGGCGGCGGATGATGAGGTCGGCGATGCGTTCGGCCTTGCGAAGATAATCGTTGTCGCCAGTCGCCTCGAAGGCGGCCATCAGCGCCTCGGTGAGGTGCATGTTGGAGTTCTGTCCGCGATACTTGTCGAAGGGTTGCCAGTCGCGCGTGAACTCCTCGGCGGTCGCTCCCGGGCCTTCCTCCCAGAAGCGCTCCGCCAGCACCGTGGAAATGTCGGCGAGCAGGCGGTCGGCGTCGGGATGGCCGGCCACCTTGGCGCTGGAGGCAGCCAGCAAGACGAAGGCATGGCCATAGGCCTGCTTGGTGTCGTCAGTCGGCTCCTGGTAGCCCACGCCCCAGAAATAGCCGCCATTCCTAGTGTCGCGATGGCCGTTCCAGATGAAGTCCATGCCGTGATCGATCATCACGTCCGCACCGGGCCGGCCCATGAGATGGGCAATGGCGAAACAATGCACCATGCGGGTGGTGACGTGAATCTGCCGTCCTGGCTTGCTTCCCGGCGGCTTGCCTGGAGCGAAGGGCTTGCACTGCATGTCCAGGTCATAGAACCCGCCGGCCGGGTTCAGGCTGTTGCGCTCGAACACGTCGAACAGTGTTTCCGCCTGCCCCAGCAACCATGTTCGATGGCCGGTCAGCGTCACCCATTTGGGCGTGGCGACGGCGGGAACAGCGGACTTCATGTCACTCTCCTTGGGCATGCTCTGATTTGGGGCACTCGGCCCGGCACTTGATAGAACATGGCAGACGCCGGCGCCACAGATTGGTAAGAGGAATACCGCATGCTCGGACCGTGCGCACGGACACGGCGGCAGCCCTGGGAAAGCGCCACAGCTCATCCGTGTGCCACGGCCCGTTGAAAGCGAAAGCCATGCCCTTCCTGCGATATGCTCTTCCCCTCACCCTGGCGTTGCTTGCCTCGACTTCCAGCTTCGCGGCCAGCTTCAAGGACTGGGAAGTGGGCTGCGACAATACCCGTGCCTGCAAGGCCGTCGGCATGTCGAGCTCCGACGGCGGTTCGAGCGGCTATCTCACCCTCACGCGCGGCGGGCGCCCGGACGACAAGCCGCAGGCATCCTTCTGGTTCAACGCGAACTACGCCGACAGCAGCGTCAAGGACAAGGATTTCAGGCTGACTGTCGACGACAAGCCGGTCAGCGGTATCGACCATGAGATCCGCTTCGCCGGCGGCGGATCGGACGATCTTTTCGAGGTGAAGCTGTCGCCGGAGGAGATTGCGGCGCTGATCCAGGCCTTCAGGAACGGCACCGAGTTGAAGCTGACGGCAGCGGACGGAACCGTCGGCGCCGACGTCTCGCTCAACGGATCGATGGCGTCCCTTCTCTACATGGACGACAAGCAGCACCGTATCGGCACGGTAACCGCCCTCGCCCGGCCCGGCAGTCAACCGGCAGACGCCGTACCCGTTCCGCCCGCGGCACCTGAGGTGACGGTCGCAACAGCCGGCGAAAATGCCAAGGCGAACGAGGCATTTCTCCAGGCAATCTGGCGCAAGCTCAAAAAGGATAAGGACGATTCGTGCGTCAACGCTGATCCCGACGACAGCCAGTCGAAGGCGGCCGATGGCGAAGTCGACGCGCTCGACGCGAACCACACGCTGGTGACGATCAACTGCTCGGGCGGGGGCGCCTACAACATGGACAGCGAGTTCTTCGTCGTCACAGGCGCGGATGTCGGGAGGGCACGCCTTGTCAGCTTCCCCACCCTCGCCGAGGAGGGGAGCAAGAAGCCGCCAGAACCGGCGACGTCACTGGTCAATGCCGGTTACGACGCCAAGGAAGGCACGATAGGCTATTTTGCCAAGGGACGTGGCATCGGCGACTGCGGCGACAGCGGGACCTATGCCTGGAACGGCAAGGCCTTCGTGCTGGTCGGCACGAGCAGCATGGGCCAGTGCAAGGGGGTCGGCTCGGACGATTGGCCAGTCTACTGGCGGGCCAGGATCGTTCCCGCGCAGTGACATTCCGCTGATCCGCCTCAAAAAAGCCAGATACGGAATCCATATAGATAGGTAGCCTATCTATATGGATTCCTCGACATGCCCGGCTCTTCCGATGACGCTCTTGCGCTCGCAGACGAGATGCGCCCCGTTCTCCAGCGCCTCTATCGGCGTTTCCGGCGCGAAAGCGAGGACATGGATCTCGGCATCTCCTCGATCCAGCGTCTTCTCCTCATGGTGATCGGTGAAAAGCCCGGCCTCGGCGTCGGAGAATTGGCGAAGCATGAGAAGCTGCGCGGGCCCACCATCAGCGGCCATGTCAAGTTACTGGAGGCTGGCGGGCTGATCAAGCGCCTCGCCGTCGATCCGCTCGACCGCCGCCGCTCCAGCTTCTTTCTCACCGACAGGGGCCGCGACCTTCTCGAGGAGGCCCGCCGGCGTCGACGGGACTGGCTCGTCGGCCAACTCGATCGCCTGACGCCGGAAGGACGCCAGGCTATCCGCGCCGCCCTCGCCCCGCTCGACGAGATCAGCCAGTGACCGCCCAATCCCCCGTGGCCGCCGAGAGCGCCGCCCGCCGCCGCGAGATCCGCCTGGTCTTCATCGGCCTGATGATCGTGATGGGCCTCAGTGCCATCGACCAAAGTATCGTCGCAACGGCCCTGCCCCGCATCGTTGCCGATCTCGGCGGCGTCAGCCACCTTTCGTGGGTCGTCACCGCCTATGTGCTGGCTTCCACCGCGACTATGCCTCTCTACGGCAAGCTGAGCGACCAGTATGGCCGCAAGCCGATGCTCTATGCGGCCATCCTCACCTTCCTGCTCGGTTCCGTCCTCTGCGGGCTCGCGCAGGACCTTTTCCAGCTCATCCTCTTCCGTGCCGTCCAGGGCCTGGGGGCCGGCGGACTGCTGCCGCTTGCCCAGATCGTGATCGGGGACCTCGTCACCCCCGCAGAGCGCGGCCGGCGCCAGGGCATGATCGCCGCCGTGTTCGCGGTCTGCAGCGTGCTCGGGCCCGTACTGGGCGGCGTAATCACCGATCTCCTGTCCTGGCACTGGATCTTCTATGTCAACCTGCCCGTCGGCGCCGTCGGCCTCGCCGTTATCGCCCGTGCGCTCAGGCACACGCCACCGCATCATGTCCGGCGGATCGATTATCTCGGCTCGGCCCTGTTGACCATCGCCACCACGGCCTTCCTCATGGTGCTGGCCCTGGGGGGCACGACCTGGCCCTGGACTTCGCCGGAACTGTTCGGAACGATGGCGGCCGCCCTGTCTACGACCGTATTCTTCATCCTGCACGTTCGCCGCGTGCCAGAGCCGGTGCTGCCGCTCGATCTTTTCCGCAACAGGCTCTTCGTCATCGCCAGCGTGGTGATGGCGCTCGCATTCGTAGGCCTGATGGGATCGAGCGTCTTCTTCCCCCTCTTCTTCCAGGTGGTGATGGGTGTCACGCCCTCGCATTCGGGCTTCCTGACCGGCACGCTGATGATCGCCCTGGTGTGCTCGTCCATGCTGAACGGACGCGTGCTCATGCGCTACGGCCGCTACAAGCCAGCGCAGGTAGCGGGACTTTCAATGGCCGTCATGGCTTTCGCGGTGCTCGCCTGGGCGGCGGCTACGGCGCAAAGCCTGTTCGTGATCGAGCCGGCCATGGTCGCCCTGGGATTCGGCCTCGGACTTGTCATGCCCAACATGACGATCGCCGTGCAGAATGCGCTGCCGCCCGCGCATCGCGGCGTGGGCACCGCCACCCTTTCCTTCTTCCGCTCGCTGGGTGGCCTGCTCGGCGTCACCGGCTCCGGCGCGATCCTGACCGCCCAGTTGCACGGCGCGGCCAGCGACATCGCCACCTCGGCCGACACCGGCATGCAGGCCTTCTCGAAACTGTCGCCGGCCATGCAGGCCGGGATCGTCGCCCTCTACCGCCATGCCATCGCGGTGACCTTCACCACAGGCGTGTGTATCGTTGCGGCAGCGCTCCTCGTACTGCTCTTCCTGCCGGAACTGCCGCTGGAGGGACGCTCCTCCTCCGGGAATTAGCGACGAAACGGCAGCGCCCCGCCGCCGGCGAATTTGGCCGTGCTGCCGAGCGCTTCCTCGATGCGCAGAACTTCGTTCCACTTGGCCATGCGCTCGGACCGCGCGAAGGAACCGACCTTGAGCTGGCCCGCATGCCAGCCGACGGCGAGATGAGCGATGGCGACGTCCTCCGTCTCCCCAGAACGGGCAGAGACGACGGTGCCGAGACCCGCGCGCCGTCCAGCGTCGCAGGCGGCCTTCGCCTCCGTGACCGTGCCCGCCTGGTTGACCTTGACCAGCACCGCATTGACTGATCGATCCAGAACAGCCTTCTCGACCAGCGCCGCATTGGTGACGAGAAAATCATCGCCGATCACCTGGACATGGTCGCCCACCGCCGCGGTGAAGCGCCTCATCCCTTCGTAATCGTCCTCCGCGAAGGGGTCTTCGATGGAAAGAATGGGATACCGGTCGCACCAGCCGAGCAGGTATTCGGCCATGCCATCGCGGTCCAGTTCACGCTTTTCAAGCCCGAGCACGTAGCGCCCGCCCCTACCGAATTCCGAGGCCGCGATATCGAGCGAGATTGCCGCCTCCTTTCCGGGCGTGAAGCCCGCGCGCTCGATGGCGAGCACCAGTGTGTCCAGCGCCTGCTCATTGGAAGAAAAGGCCGGCCACCAGCCGCCTTCATCGGCAACGCCCTGCAGGAGGCCACGTTCGGCCATGATCTTGCCGGCAGCGATATAGACCTCCGCCGTCACTTCCAGCGCTTCGGCAAAGCTTCCTGCCCCGGGGGCCATGACCATGAAATCCTGGATATCCGTACGTCGCCCGGCATGGGCGCCACCGCCGAAGATCTGGATCTCCGGCAGCGGGATCGTCACGGCCTCCTCCCCGGCGAGATAGTGCCAGAGGGGCAGGTCCCGGCTGGCGGCGGCGGCGTGAAGCACGGCGAGCGAGACGGCAACGGTGGCGTTCCCGCCGAGGCGCTCCTTGGTCGGCGTACCGTCAAGATCGATCATGGCCGCGTCGATGCCGGTTTGATCGAAAGGATCACGACCGACGAGCAAGGGGGCGATTTCCTCGCGCACGCTCGCCAGCGCTCCCTGAACATCGAAGCCGCCGAGCGCCTTGCCCCCATCGCGGCGGTCGACCGCCTCGCGGGTACCGCGCGAGGCGCCCGCCGGCGCGACGCCGCGCGCCACCGTGCCGTCGCTGAGCGTAACCTCGGCCTCCACCGTGGGTCTTCCCCGCGAATCCCAGATCCGCCGGGCGTGAAGTCTACGAATGGCAATATCGGTCATGGACATGTCCAGGCGTTGGCAATGGAAAGGAGATCGGCAGGAGGTCGGGCGACGAGCGGCACGGCGAAGCGGCGGACGACCTCGCGCTCATCTTCGCCTGCCAGGTATTCAACTGGAGACTTTCCGTCGACACGCGCCAGGAAGAGCGCCGGCAGCATTGCTGCCGCGCGGGCTTCGAACTCGCTCGCCGGCTCCCAGTCGATGGAGGGGCGATAGGCCTCGACCAGTGCTTCGAAGGCGTCGCGATAGGCTTCGCGAGCTACGCCCCTGCGGGCGCCCTTCAGCATGAGGTGATTGAGGCAGAAGGCGACATCAAAGGCCGGATCGCCGTGGCAGGCGCATTCCGCGTCGAGGAAGACCGGGCCATCCACGCCGCACAGGATATTCTTCGGGCTTACGTCGCCATGCACGAGGGCTCGCTTGTTGGCGAGCGTCGTCTGCGCGATGGCCTCCAGGCGGGAGGCAAGATCGGGATGTGCCTTGCCGGTCGCCAACAGATAGGGCTCGATGCGGATCGGCACGAAGGTTCCGTCATTGGCGAAGTGCGAAGCGATGGCCGGATCGCGCGCGCTCCGCGCATGGATGACACCGAGATCGTGGCCGACCCTGGCTGCGAAGGCCGTGTCCACGCGTTGGGCCAGCAGCTCCGCCTTCCAGACGGGATTGCGTTCCGGCGGCAGGAATTCCATGGCGAAGAGGCCGAGATCCACATCCTCGCCCAGAATCCTGGGCACCGCATGCGGGAGCCAGAAGCCGACTTCTCGCATCCACGCCGCTTCCGCGGCATTGCGTCCAAGCGGGGCCTCCCACACGGCTGCCACCTTCAGGCGCGCAAGTGCGCGCTTGATGCAGAAGCGCCGCCCAGGTGCCTCGACTAGGTGGATATCGGAGGAGACCCCGCCCGTCAGGGGTGACAGCCGGACCGGTTCGCCGACCTTGACCAATCCCATCCTGCGCAACGATGCGAGCACGGCGTCATCCGCCATGGAAGGAATTCCTATGTGTTTCGAGAGCGGCACGTCGACAGCTCATGAACAAGGCATTTCCCCTCTTTTTCTGTGAGTCCGAAAGTCGAAATCAAGCTTGAGCGCCGTTCGCTTCCGTGAGCTCGCAGGATTTTATTGCGAAACGGAAAGAAATAGGCTTTCTTTTAAGAAAGTCAAAGGAAACGCCATGCAACCGCCCCGCAGGAACAACGAGATTGAAACGGAGGCGCTGGATATCGATCAGCGGCGCGACAAGATCGCCGCGATGGTCAATGCCGAACAGTTCGCCTCCGTGCAGGACCTCGCCAGGATGTTCGGTGTCTCCCAAGTGACGATCCGCGCCGACATCGATGCCCTCAGCAAGGAGCGCAAGGGCCTCAGGCGCGTGCGCGGCGGCATCATGCGCGGCCAAGCGCCCTACGCCGAGACCCCCTACGAGGCCCGCAGCCGCGCCCAGGCGGAAGACAAGGCCGCCATCGGACATGCGGCGGCAGCGATGGTGCAGTCGAACGACACCATCCTCCTCGACGTCGGCACGACGACGATGGCGATCGCCGAGGCGCTGGTACGCCGCGACGACCTCGCCAACGTCACCGTCTTCACCAATGGTCTCAATCTCGCCCTCACGCTGGAAAGCGCCTATCCCCGCATCCAGACGGTGGTGACGGGCGGCAGCCTGCGCCCGCTGCAGCACTCCCTCGTGGAGCCGATGGCGACCCTGGTGCTGGAACGCATCAGGGCCGGCATCGCCTTCATCGGCTGCAACGGCATAGATCCGGATTTCGGCATCAGCACCACCAATCTCCCCGAAGCGGCTATCAAGCAGGTGATCATGCGCGCAGCCCTGCGGGTAGTGATCGTGGCCGACGGCAGCAAGTTCGGCCGGTCCACCCTCGCGCGCATCTGCGGCGTCGAAGACGTGGACAGTTTCCTCACGGCGGGCCATGTGGACAACTCCTGCGCCATGCAGCTAAAGGAACTCGGAATCGAGATCGTGAACGCGAGACCGGTGGATTAGGGACCGGGCCAGCGGCAAGGAGCCTCACGTAGCCTCCTCGCCTGCTGGCGTGAGCCCTTGCATCGCTTGGTGATCGCCTGGCCCCTTCAGGCAGCCACGCGGTCCGGCGCCCTGGCCACTGCCTTGCCGGCGCCGTCGAACACATGCAGGTGCTTGCTCGCCACCGTCAGCCCCACCTGGCTGCCCTTCTCCAGCCTGGCATCGCGCCCGGCCTTGGCGATGATCGCCTCGCCTGTCGCGGTGGTGATGTAGACAAGCTGCACCTCGCCCAATTGCTCGACCAGGTCGATCGTACCGCTCACCAAAGGGTCGCTCTCGGTGAACATCATATCCTCGGGCCGCATGCCCAGATGTCCGGCGCCGCTTGCCTGATAGCGCACGTCCGTGACCTCGCCGCCCCCAGCCAAGGTCACCACGCCCGAACCGTCGATCGCACAGGGCAGGATGTTCATGGCCGGCGAACCGATGAAGCGGGCGACGAAGAGGTTTGCGGGACTGGTGTACAGCTCCATCGGAGTACCCGCTTGCTCCACCCGTCCGGCATTCAGCACGACGATGCGATCGGCGAGCGTCATCGCCTCCACCTGGTCATGCGTGACGTAGATCATCGTCGTTTGGGGCATGCGCTCGTGCAGCTTGGCTATCTCGATGCGCGTAGCGACACGCAGCGATGCATCCAGATTGGACAAGGGCTCGTCGAACAGGAAGACCTTCGGGTCCCGTACGATGGCACGGCCGATGGCGACGCGCTGGCGCTGGCCGCCGGAGAGCTGCCGGGGCAGACGTTCCAGGTAGGGCGTGAGTTGCAGCATCTCCCCCGCAGCGTTGACGCGCTTCTCGATCTCGGCGCCTGCGACCTTCGCCAGCTTGAGGCCGAAGGCCATGTTGGCGCGCACCGTCATATGCGGATAGAGCGCATAGGACTGGAACACCATGGCGATGCCCCGCTCATTGGGCGTGAGATTGTTCATCACCCTGTCGTCGAAGCGAAGGACACCGGAGGAGATCTCCTCCAGCCCCGCGATCATGCGGAGCAAAGTTGACTTGCCGCAGCCGGACGGGCCGACGAACACCACGAATTCACCGGCATCGATCTTGAGGTCGATGCCGTGAAGCACCTGGTGCCCGGCATAGGATTTCTTGACGTTCTCGAGCGAAAGGGCGGTCATCCGAACTTCCTCATTGCAGGACCGGGTCGGTGATCGCCAGATCATCGTCCAACGGACGGAACGGTTTCAAGCCCCGCTTCGCCAGGCCGGCGTGATAGGCCTTCACCCCCTCCTCCGGCGTGATGGCGCCATCGGCGACCCTGCGCATCTGCACGATGATGCCGAGCGGATCCTCGGCAAGATTGATCTTGCGGCCGAACAGGGCCACGCGGGCACCGTATTTGCGCGCATCGTGAAGCAGCTTCAAGCAGTCATGAGTCGTGCCCGAGGAACCGCCGAGCACCCCCACGACGAGGCCGGGATCATAGCCCGCCAATTCCTCCATCGCCTTCGGCCCATTGTAGACGACCTTGAGGAATTTCGGCCTGACGTGATCAGGAACCGCGGCCAGGCAACGGATGATGCAATCGTTCACGAAGAACGGCATCGCTTCAGGCGAAAGGTCCTTCGGCGCGTTTGGATTGAAGACCTCCAGGAAGTAAGAAAATCCCAGGTCCTCACATTCGCGGCGGAAATCCTTGAACGCCTGCAGGGCCTGGCGGTCCGCCTCCACGTCGTTGTTGAAGGTCACGGCATAAAGACCGATGTCGGCTCCCCTCTCGCCGTTCCTGCCAGGCAGGGCATGGCGCAGCTCGGCCGTGCGGAACGGCAAGGCCGGCGTATTGCGATAGGCGGTATGGCGCACCGCCCAGACATCGGTTGTGTCGTTGGCGCGGATGGCCGTGCCCATTGCGCTGCCCTCGAACAGGCGCTCCTGCACGGCCAGGCGATGCAGGTTCGAGACGCTGAGCAGCATGAGGTCGACGATGTCCTGCTTCACGATCTCGCGGATCTGCTCGAGGAATTCGATCCGGCCTTTCAGGCGGCCGGTCGGCCTGCCTTCCGCATCATGGACGGGTCCCGCGTGAGCGAGGCCGAAGCCCATGTCGCTGTCCTTGGCATCGCAGATGATGAAATCCTTGGCGCCGCTCGGATCGGCCTTGATGTTGGCGAGCTTCTGGTCGAGGCGGGTAGCGGTCATAGGGCGATCCTGGCTTGAGAAGGGGCAGAGAAGAGGTCGGGGACGGCATTGACGGTGGTCAGGCGACGGGCGAGTTCGTCGATCGCCATCCCGCGGGCCTGCGGAGACAATCCCGTCTCCTCGGCGAGAATATCGGCAATGCGCTCCAACGCGGGGCGGGTCAGCAATCCGTCCATGGCCAGTGTCGTGCGGCGGAAGACGATGTCGTCGAGAGTGGCCGCCATCTCGGCCTGGATGAGGCGACGGATCTCGCGTTCGCTATAGGGCGCGCCGCCAGGCAGGTCGCGATCCGATCCCTGGCGCTGGAAGGAGACCACGCCTGCGGCTCCGGTGCCGTAGCGCTGGACCAGCTCCCGTGCCCGTTCGATAGAGATGGTCGCCTCCTGCGATAGGCTGGCGATGAGGCTTTCCAGACCGTCCTGCGTACGGGGAAAGCCTCGGCCGCCACCAATCGCGATATTCCTGGTGTCAGCCCTTCGCGTAGCTCCGAGCCGCCTGAGCACCTCGTCGGTCACCTGCTCGGCAAAGGCGCGGAATGTCGTCCATTTTCCGCCGACCAGCGAAAGTATCGGGAAGGGACGCCCCGGTGCCGGCTCGAAAGCCGGCAAGGAGTGGTCGCGGCTGACGGCTCCGGGTGTCGCCGCATCGGATTTCGGCAGGGGTCGCACGCCGCAGAAGCGGTAGACGACGTGCTCGCGGCCAAGGTCGATCGTGGGGAAGATGATGCGCAGGGAAGCGAGGAGATAGTCCTCCTCTTCATCGGTGCAGACTGCTTCTTCAGGATTGGCGACGGGTATGTCGGTTGAGCCGAGCAAAACCTTTCCCGCCATGGGATAGAGCACGCAGACGCGCCCCTTGCCGTCATCGAAGATCATGCCGTGCCCGGCCAGAGCCTTCAGGAGACCTGCGTTGTCGATGACGAGATGGGACCCCCTGGTCCCGCCGATCAGCGGCTTTCCGCCGCCCATGGCCGCATTCACACTGTCGATCCACGCCCCGCCGGCGTTCAGAACAAGTTTGGGCCGGACGGCAAAACGCTCGCCGCCGACCAGATCCTTGAGAACGATAAAGTCGTCCTGGCCGGATTCGACCGTGCAATGGTTGAGCGCGAGGCTCGCCGGACAGGCCGCCAGGCCATCTGAGACCAGTTCCACGGCGATGCGCTCGGGCGCCCGGATCACGGCATCGTGATAGGTCGAAACCGCCCGTATCGCCGCGTGCAAAGCAGGGAAAACCCGATGCGCCTTCCCTCGCCCCATCTTGGCGTGCAACGGGGTGGCCCGATTGAAGCGGCCGAACCAGTCATAGATAAACAGGCCGATCTCGGCCATCACGAAGCCGCGCTCCCTCAACGATGCCTTCATGCCCAGCGAGCGTCTGGCGGCGGTGAAGAGGCCGGCGAAGTAGGAGAAGAAGGGAATGGCGATCGGCAGCGGCGCCACCATGTGAGGGGCATTCGCCAGCAGCAGATTACGTTCGCGCGTCGCCTCGGCGGTTAGGCGGAATTCACCGTTTTCGAGATAGCGCAGCCCGCCATGGGCCATGCGCGAGGAAGCCATCGAGGCGCCGGCGCCGAAGTCCACCTTGTCGATCAGCAGGGCGGGCACTCCCTGAAGGGCGAGATCGCGAAAGGTGCCGCAGCCGTTTATGCCCCCACCGATGATGAGCACGTCGATATCGCCGAGCGCCTTGGCCCGGGCAAGGCTTTCGGCCCGGGCTGGAAGGAGGGGGGCGTTCATGGCCGGGGTCACGCCGGAATCGGCCATCTCAAGCCCCGGCCTCGAACTGAACCTTCATCGTGCCTCCCTTGACCGGGGAGCGTAGTTGCTCCGCCACCGCCTCCAGCGGCAGGCGATGCGACACAAGCGCAGCCGCCCGGCTCCCCAGGCGCTTGAGCACGGCGACGGCATCGGGAATGTTGTTGGAGAGGGAATGGCTGCCAACCAGCGTCAGCTCGCGCCGGAAGATCTCGAAGGGTGCGAAGCCGGCCTTCGCGCCGGGCGGGCATACGCCGAAGAACAGGAGGGTCGCGCCATCTCGCGCAAAGGAAGGCATGCGCTCGCATACGCCGGGAACGCCTGTGCAATCCACCACCACGTCGAACCTGCCGGGGAGGTCACCTAGCTCCAGTCCCTTCGCCTGCACGACGGCATCGGCGCCCAGCGACTTGGCTCGCTCCAGCCGCGTCTCCTCGATATCGGCGACGGTGATGTCGACCAGGCCACGAGCGCCCAGCGCCATCATCATCATGAGGCCGATCGGCCCCGCTCCAAAGATCAGCGCCTTCATGCCCGGTTTGACGCGGGCACGGTCGATGCCGTGCATCACGCAGGCGAAGGGCTCCGCCAGGGCAGCGACGTGAAAGGGCAGATCACCGATGTCGTGAACATTGCCGGCATCGAGCGATAGAAAGGAGGCAAAGCCGCCATTCGACGTGGCTCCATAGGCCTTGAGGTCTTCACACAGGCTCGGGCGGCCAGCCCGGCAGGCCGCGCATTGGCCGCAGACGATCAGGGGATCGACCGCGATACGAGCCCCGATCTCGACGCCCCCGACCGCCCTGCCCTTGTCCACGACGGTACCGGCGATCTCGTGGCCGGGCACGACGGGATAGGAGGCGAGGTATCGCCCGTGCAGGATATCGAGGTCGGTATGGCAGATTCCGGTGGCGGCGACCCTGACTACGACATCGTTGGGGCCTGGCCGCGGATCGGGAATCTCCTCGATCACGGCCTCACCGATCGCCTTGAATACCAGTGCCTTCATTGTCGTCTCCCTTCAACCCTTGACGGCGCCGGCCGTCATGCCGTCGACCATCCGTCCCACCAGCGCGGAGGTGAAGACCAAGCTCGGCAGGATGGCGATGATCGTACCGGCCGCCATCCTGCCCCATTGGATGTCCGCGAATTTCATGAAGCCCAGGATCGCGCCGGTGATGACCTGGGTATCCTTGCCCGCCAGAACGAGAGGCAGCGCATAGGTGTTCCAGGCAAAGACGAAGGCGAGCACAGCGCTTGCCAGGATGCCTGTCATCGACATGCGCGTCGCGATACGGAATTTGGTGAAGACGGAGCCGCCGTCGACTTCCACGGCCTCCTCGATCTCCTTGGGCACCTCCTCGTAGAAGGAGCGCATCAGCCAGACGATCAGCGGAAAGGTGATGAGCTGGTAGGCGACGATCAGGCCCAGCGTCGTGTTGTTCAGCCCGAGCGAGCGGTAGAGCACGAAAAGCGGCAGGATGACGAACAGTTCCGGCGCGAAGCGCAGGCTCACGAACGAGAAGGCGATATGCTCGCGGAGCGGCAGGCGCATCTTCGCGATCGCATAGGCGGCCGGCAGGCCGATGCAGAGGCTCACCGCCACCGCTCCGACCGTGACCTTGAGCGTGTTCCAGAACGGTCCGAGGAAATCCGGAAGGGCGAAGATCGCCCGGTAGTTCTCCAGCGTCGGCGTGAAGTCGATGAACTTCGGCGGGTATGCGATGATGTCGTTGCCCTGCTTGAAGGACATCAGCACGATCCACAGGATCGGCGAGAGGGCGAACAGCGAATAGACGGCGAGACCGGCGAACACCCCTGCCCCGCGCCAGCGCTGCCGCCAGTTGACGATGCGGATATCGTTCCCGTTCATGCCACCCCCTCCTTCCGGCGAAGGCGCAGCAGCAGCATCGACAGGCCATAGCACAGAGCCCAGAGCACGAAGAGCGTCGCCATCGAGCGGCCGAAGTTCAGATAGGTGATGCCCTGCTCGTAACCGAAGACATGCAGGTTCTTGGTCACGCCCACGGGGCCGCCCTTGGTGGATGACCAGATCACGTCGAACATCTTGAGGCTGTCGATGCCGCGAAACAGCACGACGAGGATGAGAAACGGCGCGCTCATTGGAATGTAGATGCGCCTGAGCTTGGTCCAGAAGCCGGCACCGTCGACGGTGGCCGCCTCGACGATCTCCCTTGGAATGGACTGCAGCCCGGCCAGCAGGATGAGAATGGCGAAGGGCGTGAAGATCCAGGCATCGATCAGCACCACCGCCCAAAAGGCCATGGTGGGCGAGCCGAACCAGTTGACCGGCTCGAGACCGATTTGGGTGAGCGAATAGTTCACGACTCCTCTTTCGACCAGCATCACCCGCCACATGATGGTCGCGGCGATGGGCGGCACCAGCATGGGTATCACCACGATCACCCGGAACACCTTGGTCCAGCGGGCGGGCCAGTTGAGCAGGAGCGCCACCGAGAAGCCCAGCACCGTTTCAAGGACTACGCAGGTGACCGCAAAGCGCAGCGTCACCAACAGCGCACCGAATTCCGGCGTCCCGGGCGTGAAGACGGCGAGGATATTGGCGCCGCCATTGAAACGAATGATGTCGGGCCGCGTGAGCTGGAAATCGCTGAAGGCCCAGTGCACGCCCTGAAGGAACGGCCAGAGAATGCCGACCATCAGGAGGATGCCCGGCAGCACGAAGAGCAGCGAGAGAAGCCTGCCATCGCGACGCCCGCCAGGCGGGCGGGCGATCGGAACAGGATTGTCGAGAGCCTGATCGGACATGGCTGCTCCGGTTCACGCAGGATACGCCGTGGCTGGAGGCGCGGACGTTTCCGTCCGAGCCTCCGGGACTCTTTCACTTCTTTGCGTTTGCTCTCACGCGCTCCATCACGGCATCGATATCGGTCGCCGCCGCCTTCAGCGTCTCGGCCGGATCCTTGCCGAGGGCGAAGGCCTCCTGTGCGGCCAGCGCCCAGCGATTGCCGGCTTCGGAGAAGCTGGTGGAAGGATTCCAGCGCCAGGAAGCATATTTATCGAGGTTCTCGGTCCAGACCTTGTTGTAGTCGCCCCAATTGGCGACGAACTTCGTCATCTCGGAACCGTTGGCAACGGACTTGCGCGTCGGGTTGATGTTTCCAAACGGCACGGTCTTGCCCATGATTTCCTTCGAGGAAGCCCATTCTATGAAGAGCCAGGCGGCCTCCTTGTTCTTGGAAAAGGCGTTCATGCCGAGGGACCACAGCCAGATGCCGGACCCGCGCCCCGCCGGCCCGGAAGGCGCCAGGGCGTAGCCGACCTTGCCGACGACCTGACTCTTCTGGGGATTTTCGAACACTTCGGCCATGTGGTCGGCATCGAGCAGGAAGACCGCATTGCCGGCGGCGAAATCGGCCTGCGCCTGTTCCCAGCCATAGGAGGCGATGTCCGAGGGGCCGTTCTTCAGCAGCGCCACCCATTTCGTCGTGGCCTCGATCGACGCCGGACTGTCGGCCGCCGAAGTGCCGTCGGCATTGATGTCCTTCGCGCCATAGGCGGCAAGCACGCTGCCATAGCCGGTAATCAGGGTCGGCCAGAATTCCTGCCCGCGCGCCACGAACCCGCTCAGCTTCTTGCCGTCCATCTCGAAACCGTTGAGCTTGGTGGCTGCGGCGACGAGATCGTCGACCGTCTCCGGCACCTTCACCCCGGCCTTGGCCAGCACGTCCTTGCGATAGGCCAGCGAGTAGCCTTCCTCGTTCATTGGAATGGCATAGAGAGGCCCCTTGCCGAGACCGCCGAACTCCTCGCCAGTCCAGCGGTTGACATTGACTGCATTGGTAAAGAAGTCCGCGAAGTCCCAGTCCGGCGCCGTCAGTTTGGGATTGTCGACGTAGGGCTGCAGATCCTCGATCCACTTTCCGGCCGAATATTCCCAGTTGGTGGAGGGGCCCGTCATGAAGATGTCCACGGAGCCGTCACCGGCGGCCAGCTGCGCATTGAGCTTGACGCGGAAATCATTCTCCGGCGCCACCTCATAGTTGACCTTGATGCCGGTCTGCTTCTCGAAATCCGGCAGCATCGAAATCAGCGCGTCCGACATGGAATGGGCGGAGAAGCCGATATTGATGGTGGTGCCTTCCTTCTGGCGCCAGTTGAAGCCCTCAGCACCGGCGCCCGTCGCCAGCATGCCAAGCGCAACGCCGGCGCCCAGAATCGACGCGAGCGCCCCACGGCGCGTGCTCCCTGCGAAAAGCATATGTTCCCTCCTGTTGATTGCCGTTTGCGGCTGTTTTTTCGCGATCTCGGCAGCCGACAGCCCCTCCCCGAGGATGGAGAACGAAAGCTCCGCACTTGCCATAGTCGCTTGCGTTAATTTCTATTTCACAAGAAAAATGGTTGTCAAATTGAAAGTTAAGCATCCGATCGGTTTTCTGATGTCTTCAGGAGACATGCGCCCGACCACACGTCGAGGCTACCGATCTTGTAACAAAGACCGCATCAAGGCCGATCTCCGAACATATTATTGCTGAGGCCCTGCGGTGACCGCCGCCCGCCGGATCGCAACCCAGGCACACCACGAACCGCAAACTTTCGATACCGAAAGCAAATGACTTTGCGTTCGGCCTCTGGCCGTGGCAAGCTGAAGGCAAGCAATCACGGGGCGGCGACAAGCCCCGCAGGGAGGTCCTGGTGGCGGAATACATCCTTGCCCTCGACGCCGGAGGAACGGCCGTCAAGGCGGCGATCTACGACATTGCGGGCCGGGAGTGCGCCGTGGCCGGCGAGACCCTTTCCCCCATCCGTCCCGCCCCCGGCCACAACGAGCGTGATCCCGAGTTGATGTGGACCGCCGTCTGCCGGGTGACCCGCAAGGCGATCGAGGTGGCCGGCATCCTCTCCGGCGAAATCGCCGTCGTTGGTCTCACGGGCTATGGCAACGGTCTCTATCTCGTCGACGGGAAAGGCACGCCGGTGCGGAACGGCATCCTCTCCTCCGATCAGCGAGCCGCCTCCATAACCGAGCGCTGGTGCAGGCAGGGGCTCGAACCCCGGCACCTGGAAATGACCAACCAGAAGATCTGGGCCGGCAAGCCGCTGCCCCTCATACAATGGCTGGAGGAAAACGAGGCGCCGGTTCTCGACAGGGCGCAGCATCTGCTGATGTGCAAGGACTTTCTTCGCTTGCGGCTGACCGGACGGCTGGCGCTGGAAATCACGGACATGTCCTCGGGCAGCCTCTTCGATCATGCCGCCAGGCGCTGGACCCCAGCGGTAATCGAGCATGTCGGTCTGGGCCATCACGCGCGCCTGTTCGGCGATCCCCTGGAATCCCTTGCAATCGCCGGCACTGTCACGCCGGAAGCTGCCGAGGCGACGGGCCTGATGGCGGGTACACCGGTCTCAGCCGGATTTGCCGACAACCTCGCCATGGCGACGGCGCTCGGCATCGTCGACGAGAGCCACCTGCATGTCGTTTCGGGTACCTGGGGGCTCAACCAGCTCATCGCCGACAGCGCGCCGACCGACGGATCGATCCTCGCGGCGATGGTCGGCGCCACACCGGGCAAATATGTGCTTGTCGACGGGGGCGCGACCTCCGCCAGCACCTTCGAATGGTTTGTCGACACCATTGTCGCCCCCGCCATCGGCGCAGGCGACCATTCCAGCGTCTATGCCTGGTGCAACGAGAAGCTGGCCGACGCCAGAGATAGCGATCCGCCGGTCTACTTCCTGCCCTACCTGAACGGTCTGCTTGATATTCCCGCCGCGCGCGGCAGCTTCATCGGGCTTTCCGGCTGGCACGGCTTGCCGCACATGATCCGCGCGGTGTTTGAGGGAGTGGCGCTGGAGCACCGCCAGAATATCGAGAGGCTTCTCGCCGGCCGCCCCCGGCCGACGGCGGCGCGTTTTGCAGGGGGCGCCGCCCGCAGCCGGCCCTGGCTCGACATCTTTGCGGCGACGCTCGACATGCCGATCGAACTCGGCACCGCTAAGGAACTCGGCGCCCTGGGCGCGGCCATCATCGCGGCGGTCTCGGCCGGCCTTTATCCGGATCTCGAGAGCGGCGTCGCCGGCATGACGCATGTGAGGGAACGCATCGAACCGGACCCCGGCAAGGTTGCGCTGATGGAAAAGCGCTATCGCTCCTATCTCGTCCTGCGCGAATGCTTGGAGCCGGCGTGGAGCAGGATATGAGGGCGGCATACGGCTCGCTCCGACCAGCAGCAAGCAGGCCGAGCCCATATCCGTTCGCCGCCTATGAAGGGAGCTTCCCGGGCCATGCCCATCCCTCCGCCTCGCGCGGAATGACGCGTGATGCCGGCGCTTTGGCCACCACGGAAGCCGACCCTCTCGACTCTTCGGTCAAATTCGATCGACAACGCCACTTTGCGCTGGTTTGACATCTTTTGATAGTATATGAGTGCCATTGAAACGAACTTGAATCGTCGCCCCCAAGATGCGACGACAGCCCGGCAGCCCAAGGAGCGACCCGCCATGACCCCGATCGACACCCGCCTCGACCAGAAACTGCGCACCATCCGCGCCGGCAACTACAAGCCTTCCGACTTCATCATCGCCGACGCGAAGGACGCGGATATGGGCTCGGGCATCACCGGTACGGGCTTCGAGCGTAGCGCCGACGGCGGCACGGGCCGTCGCCGTACGCGCGCCGAGTTCCTGGACCAGATTCAGGCCATCGTCGAGCAGGACATCGTCGATATCATGCTCGTTTCCGCTTCCAACCTGGAAGCCCTGCATGAGCGCGGCGTTTTCCGCAACTCGCTGGTGAAGCCCGCCATTCGCGCCAACGACACCACCGACTGCTGGGGCGGCGTGCGCCATCAAGCCTATACCAAGCACCCCTCGCGCCATTTTCGCACGGCGAACGTCTCCCGCGTGATGTACGGCACCAACCAGCCTGCGATCGGGGCGCCGATCGCCCTCACCGATCTCGGCCTCTATTCGGTGACGTTCATGAACGATCTCGACCACGACTACGCGGCGCTCGATGCGTTCGCCGCCTTCCGCGAGGAAGCCGCCGAGAACAACTTCAAGTACTTCTTCGAGGTCTTCAATCCGAACGTGGATTGCGGGCTCGACCGGGAAGCGATCGGCGAGTACATCAACGACTCAATCCTGCGCTGCCTGGCAGGCGTGACCAAGGCCGACCGACCGCAGTTCCTCAAGATCGTCTACAATGGCCCCAAGGCGCTGGAGGAACTTGCCAGCTTTGACCCGGCCCTCGTGGTCGGCGTTCTCGGCGGCGGTGCCGGCACCACGCGCGATACCTTCGAACTGCTGAGCCAGTCTGAAAAGTACGGCGCCCGTGTCGCCCTGTTCGGCCGCAAGATCAACCTGGCCGAAGACCCGCTGGCGCTGCTGGTGCTGATGCGCGAAGTCGCCAGCGGCAACATCGCACCGGAAGAGGCGGTGAAGGCCTATCACGGAGAACTCGCCAAGAGCGGTCTCAAGAGCAAGCTCAGCCTTGAGGATGACCGTCAGATCACCGAGACGGTGCTCCAGTCGGCCGCGCTGAAGAAAGCCGCCTGATCGCCATCGGGCCTTGCCTGAACGATCGAGAAAGGCGGATCCTCGTGGTCCGCCTTTTGTCTATCCGGAGAGCAAGGCGGGACGGCATGAAAGTTTGATGGCTTTTGCAACATTGTGGGCAGGTCTTGACCGACACTTCAAATGCCGTCGCCCGGTGCGCCTGGATCTGCTAGAGCCTTGGAAAGGTCGGTAAAGCTGGATTTATCCAGGGACGCTACAGGAGTTCGCCTGAATGGAAGCCCCCGCCACCAAGCGCGTCGAGATCATTCCCGCCAAGCGGCGCGCGATGATCCTTGAGCATCTTCGCGTGAACGGTGCGGCCTCCATCCAGGAACTCGCCGATGCCATCGGCGGCTCGCAGTCCACCATCCGCCGCGATCTCGAGCACCTGATGGAAGGCGGCTACCTCGAACGCACCCATGGCGGAGCATTGCTGGTGCCGCCGCTACAGGCGACGTTCGAACGGGAGTCCCAGATCAACGCGCATTTCCAGCGGGCCCAGAAGATCGCCATCGGTGCCGAGGCGGCCCTGCGCATCAGCAACCGCGAAAGCGTGATCTTCGAAGCGAGTTCCACCGTCATGGAGGTGGTGCGCGCCACGGCCCTGCGGGACCTGTCGCTCACCGTGGTGACAAACAGCCTGGACATCGCCCAGATCAGTTCCGACGTCGCGAGCTGGCGTGTCATCATGCCCGGCGGCACTCTCAGGCCCGGTGGCTGGCGTTCGCTCTGGGGAGAGCCCGGGGAGAGCTTCTTCAGCACGGTGCATGCCGATGTCTGCGTCACCGGCGCCTACGCTGTGACCGGCAATATCCTCACCGACGCCATGCTGGAGATCGCTTCCATGAAGCGCAAGATGATCCAGTCATCCCGTCGGACTATCGTGGTAGTCGACAGTTCCAAGTTTTCGGCCCCTTCCTTCTGCACCTTCTGCGAGCTCTCCGCGATCGACGAACTCATCACGGATGACGGGATCAGCCCCGAGCAGTTGGAATCCCTGCATGCCTACGGCGTCAAGGTGACGGTAGTACCGGTGAAGGCAGGGGCGTAGGGCGCACGACGGGAGTGGCAATCCGAGACCGCCTTCCTGCCGCCCGCATATGCGATGGCCGCTGGAGAACGCTCCCTGCTCGGCATGTCTGCCGGACGAAGCAAGTGCCTTGGACACTCACCTCGCCTCTAGCGTCTCCTTGAGCTTCCCGAGCAGCCAGCTCGCGGCCGGACCCGGCGGGGCTTCGGCGCGGTGTATGGCCTGCAGGCGGTAGATCGCATTGTCCCAGGCCGTGATCGCCAGCCGCACGAGCCGGCCAGCCTCGACATCGTCCCGCACCATCTCTTCGGGCATGCTGCCCCATCCGATCCCGGCCTTGAGCAACAGGTACTTCGCACCGAGATCGGCAAGCCGCCAGGTCTTGGCGCTGATCACCTGATAATCCCGGCCCTCCGTCAGGGGCGACCTGTCGGTGAGCACGAGCTGGATGTGATCATGCACCCTGGCGTCGGCTTCTTCAGCCGACATATTGGCGAGCGGATGATTGGGTCCGGCCACGGGAACGAGGCGCACGGAGCCGATGGGCTTTCGCACGATGCCAACTGCCGTGTGCTCCAGAGGCCCGCTGACACCGATATCGGCGATGCCCTCCAGGACATGCTGCGTTACGGCGCCCAGCGCTTCCACATGCAGGCGAAACGCCACCGTGGGAAACTCCGCCTGGAAGGCATCGAGAGCCTGCACGAGGCTGCAGGGCGGCAGCATGACGTCGACCGTCAGCGTCACCTCGGCCTCAAGGCCCGACATAAGGCCCTTGGCCTTGGCGATAAGGCCGCCCATGCCATGAGCCACCACGCGCGCCTCGGCGAGGATCGCCTTGCCTGCCTCGGTCAGTTGCGGCTTTCGAGTTGTATCGCGGTCGAACAACTCCAGTTCGAGTTGGGCTTCCAGATTGGCGATCGTGTAGCTGATCACCGAAGTCGCCCGCCCCAGGCGCTTGGCGGCGCCCGCAAAACTGCCTGTCTCAACGATGGCGAGGAAAACCTGGAGCTGGTCAAGGGTCGGCTTGGGATCTGACATATCAACTTTCTCGAACCTAATAGTCGAGATTATCCATATTTTCTCGAAGATCAATCTCGGGCATTACACGATCCAAGTTCGTTCAGGTCCTCTTCACATGCTCATTGCCGCCATCCTCGATCGCCTGCTCGGCAGGAAATCGCCCGGAACAGCACCCAGCGTACCGACTGAAATCAAGGAATCCCCCATGTCTCAGCCCAAGGTTCTCATCGTCTTCTATTCGCGTTCGGGCGTGACGGAAGCTCTCGCCAATGCCGTGGCCGAAGGTGCCCGCTCCAGCGGTGCCGAGGTTCGCCTGCGCCGTGCCCGCGAATTCGTCAGCGCCGACGTAATGGCCCAGGCCCCCGGCTGGGCCGAACAGGCTGCCGCCCTCAACGCCAAATACGAGGCACCGACCGAGGCCGACGCCGAATGGGCCGACGCCATCATCTTCGGCACCCCCACCCGCTTCGGCGCCGTCGCCGCCGAACTCAAGGCCTATATCGACTCGCTCGGCGGCCTGTGGTTCCAGGGCAAGCTCAACGGCAAGGCCGGCTCGGTATTCGGCTCGTCCTCGACGCCGCATGGCGGCAACGAATCGACCCTGATCTCCCTCTACAATCCGCTCGCCCATCTCGGCCTGATCATCGTGCCGCTCGGCTATGCCGATCCGGCGATGTTCAAGAGCGGCACGCCCTATGGCGCCTCGGCCGTCTCCGGCAACCCGCCCGCTCCTCCGACCGCCGATGACCTCGAGGTCGCGAATTTCCAAGGCCGTCGCGTCGCCTTCGTCGCCCACGCGCTCAAGACTGCCCACATCACCGAAACCAAGGCCTGAGGCCAGCGCCGTGCCCCGAGGGGCCGGCCCTCACCAAGGAGGACTGCCATGTCCGCCGATACCCGCTACCTGCCACTCATCGGTCGTATCCTGATCGCCGCGATCTACATCCTCAGCGGCTTCAGCAAGCTGACTGCTCCCGCGGCCACGGCCGGCTACATCGCCTCCGCCGGCCTGCCCCTGCCCTATCTCGGCGTCGCCATTGCGGTCGTCGTCGAACTGATCGGCGGCATCCTGCTCGTGGTTGGCTACCAGACCCGCCTCGTCGCGCTGATCATGGCTGTGTTCACGCTGGCGACCGCCGTATTCTTCCACTCGAACCTCGCCGATCAGAACATGTTCATCCACTTCTTCAAGAACATCGCCATGACCGGCGGCCTCCTCCAGGTTCTTGCCTTCGGCGCTGGCAGCTTGAGCCTCGACGCCAGCCTCGCTCGCAAGAAGGGTCTGGCGACGGCATAAATCGCTGGTGTTCCATGCCGGAACCGCCGATTGGCGACCCGCTCCCGGACACCGCTTCTATCGCAAAGGAAGGACAGCCGGACCGAAAGGTCCGGCTGTTCTCTTTGGTATGGTGGTTTCCGAGAGCCGGACGGAAAACCGGCCAACAAGGTTTCATCCCAGGTCAGGGCTTGCCTGCAAGGCCACCATCGGCTCGCCGTCGATCAGGATGGGCGTGCGCACCGAAGGGATGAAGCCATCCTTCACGCCCGGATGCGGCAACTGGACGACCATGCCGCGATGCACGGCCTGGGGATCGTGCAGGGCGTCGGCCACCGAATTGATGGGACCGGCGGGCACGCCCACGCCTTCGAGCGCTGCCAGGAGGTCATCCCGCGTCCGAAGCGCCGTCAGCCCCCCGATCAGCACCGCCAGCGCGTCGCGGTTGCATACCCTGTCCTTGTTGGTCAGATAGTCGGGATGGCGTGCGATGTCGGGAATGTTGAGCACCGCACAGAGCTTCACGAACTGGCTGTCGTTGCCGCACGCAATGATCAAATGCCCGTCCTTCGCGGGGAACACCTGGTAGGGCACGATGTTGGGATGAGCGTTCCCCATGCGCGTGGGGCTCTTGCCCGAGGCAAGATAGTTCATGGCCTGGTTGGCCAGCACGGCAAGCTGGACGTCGAACAGCGCCATGTCGACATGGCCGCCCTCCCCCGTGAGTTCCCGTCGGCGCAGCGCCGCCTGGACCCCGACCACGGCGTAGACACCGGTAAATATATCGGCAAAGGCAACACCGATCTTCTGCGGTTCGCCCTTCGGGTCGCCGGTGAGATCCATGATGCCGCCCATGCCCTGGATCATGAAGTCATAGCCCGCCCGGCTCGCATAGGGGCCGTCCTGGCCGAAGCCGGTTATCGAGCAGGTGATGAGACGCGGATTGACTGCCCTCAGGCTCTCATGGTCGAGCCCGTATTTCTTCAGGCCGCCGACCTTGAAGTTCTCCAGCACGACATCGGCCTCGTGCACCAGGTCGCGCACCTTGTCCGCACCCTCCGCCGTCTCGAAGTTGAGAGCGATGGAGCGCTTGCCCCGATTGCAGGAATGGAAATAGGCGGCCCCCAGATTCTCCCCGCCGCTCCCCATGATGAAGGGAGGCCCCCAGGTCCGGGTATCGTCCCCCTGCCCGGGACGCTCCACCTTGATCACCTCCGCACCGAGATCGGCCAGGAGTTGCCCCGCCCAGGGACCGGCCAGGATCCGGGCAAGCTCGAGTACGCGGATACCGCGCAGGGGTTTGGGCGGCACGTCAGCCGGAAGATCGGAAAAGGGAGTCCACATCGGTTGATCTATACATCTTTCGAGTTCAAAGGGGATCAGGCCGGCAGAGGCGGAAACCGCGGCGGCCTGAGGGTCTCGATCCACCGTCCAAGCGCCAGCACACCACGGTCGTCGTGGCGGCGACCGACGATCTGCACGCCCGCCGGCATGCCGTTGCCGGCAAGTCCCATGGGCAGAGACAACACCGGGCAGGCGCTGGTGAGGTTGAAGTGGCCGGTCATGTCGACCGACTTGTAACGGCCGTCCGCGAGGATCTTGTCGCCCTGCTGGAGACGGGGATCGGCAGGCGGCGCCGTCACCGCCGTGGTGGGACAGAGAAGCGCGTCATACTCCCGCAGCAACGGCGCGAAGGAACGCCAAAGCGCGGTACGGCGATGCTCGATGGCCCTCAGACTTACGGCGTCGAGACGGCGGCCCCTCTCGATCAGCTGGACCACGCCCGGGTCGAGGTCCCTCCGATGGGAATCGAGCAGGTGCCCGACATCACCGGCGAAGCAATAGGCCCAGAGGTCATACCAATCCTTGGCAGCCTGCACGGAAAACGGCGTGCGCACCCAGCTGACCTCCGCCCCCGCCCTTTCGATATCCGCGACCAGCGCATGAAAGAGGCCGGCGACCTCGTCCGACACGACATGCATGTCGAGGTCGAGCGAAACCGCAAGCCTCGGCTTCCTGGGCGCTTCGGCTATCGGAAAGACCGGCGGCAACGCCGGCAGCGAGAGGGCATCTACATCATCCGGGCCTTCGCAGGCGGAAAGGAACAGCGCAGCATCTTCGACGCTGCGAGCCAGCGGGCCGAAATGGGCAAGCGTCTCATATTGCGTGCGCAGGATGTCCATCGGGATGCGGCCGAAGCTCGGCTTCAGCCCCACGACACCACAGAGCGAGGCCGGTATGCGGATGGACCCGCCCATATCCGTGCCCTCGGCAAGCAGGACGCTGCCGGTCGCCACCGCCGCGCCCGAACCGCCCGAGGAGCCCCCCGGGGTGCAAGCCGGGTCCCAGGGGTTGCGGGTGATGCCCCAGAGCGGGCTGTGGGTTGAACCGGAATAAGCGAATTCCGGCGTAGTGGTATGGGCCAGGATGATGGCACCGGCCGACTTCAGTCGGCGGACGATGACCGGGTCGTGCTCCGGGATATGGTCTCGATGCACCTTAGAGCCGAAGGTGGTGCGCTTGCCTGCCAGCGGGGTGAAGTCCTTGATGCCGATGGGTACGCCGCATAGGGGAAGACGTTCGCGCGCGGCCGCCGACAGCGCGTCGATGCGCGTCGCCTCCGCGCGCGCCTCCTCGGCATAGATTTCCGTGAAGCAGTTGAGCCTTGGCTGGACCACCGCGCTGCGCGCGAGACATGCCTCGACCGCCGCCAATGCCGAAGCCTCGCCCCGCCGGACAGCGTCCGACAGGCCCGCCGCAGTTTCAGGTTGCGCCATACTCGTCTCCCAGACTCAATTTGCAGCAACCTAGCGGGAAGGCGCAGGCGACGGTAGAGGCCGGCACCGCCGATGGCGTCCCGCCCTTGTGGCTGCGCCGGCGTCGAGGCGACGGATACTCACGCCCTGCCGGCCCGGCGCGCCCTTCTGCCAAACACCGTCAGCACCACGCCGAGCAGCAGGAAGACCGCCCCGAGCAGGCCGGCCAATGCCGCGGAGAACCAGCGCCCGACTAGGTCATCGACCACGGCATCGGAGGGGTTCGCGGGATCGTATGCGACGCTGACCTCATCGCCGACATGCCAGGAGGAACTGCGGACCGAGTTGGTGAAACGAATGATGCTGCCGTCGGCCATCGTGAACTCGATGGCGGGCAGGCTTCCCACGGTGACGATCTTGCCCGGCGCGGTAGCGGTATGGCGGCCGCGAAGCTCATTGCCGCCGAAATAGACTCCAAGCGCCAGGGCCATCAGCCCCAGGATCATGAAAACCCTGCCGACGATGACAAGGGCAGCCGGGCCACCGACCCGCCTTGCAGTGCTCATTGGCAGTTCCTCCGAGGAGCCGAAAAGCTGAAAATAGATAAGGTAATTCTCTCAACCATATGAAATATCTCTCTTAAATTTCTTCTTTATCTCGACCGCGCATGGCTTTCCAGCTCGCGAGAGCACGCCTGCGCGCGGTATCATGATCAACGATCGGCCTGGGATAGTCATCGCCCAGCCGAATGCCGGCTCCATCGAGCACCGCGGCTCCCGCCGTCCACGGATGGTGAACGGCGGCGGCGGGCAGCCTCTCCAGTTCAGGCAGCCAGCGCTTCACATAGGCGCCGTCGGGATCGAACTTCTTGCCCTGGAGCACGGGATTGAGAATGCGAAAATAGGGCGCGGCATCGGCCCCCGTGCCGGCAATCCACTGCCAGCTCGCCGGATTGTTCGCGGGGTCCGCATCGACGAGTGTATCCCAGAACCAGGACTCGCCCTCGCGCCAGTCGACCAGCAGGTGCTTGACCAGGAAGGAACCCACGATCATCCGGGCGCGATTGTGCATGCTACCTGTCGCCCACAATTCGCGCATGGCGGCATCCACCACGGGGTAGCCCGTACGCCCGTGCCGCCACGCCTCGAGCGCTGCCTTGTCCTGTCGCCAGGGCATGCCGTCGAAGGATGGGTGGATATTGTCGCGATGGAGGCTCGGATAGTGATAGAGCAGCGAGTAGGAGAATTCGCGCCAGCCGAGCTCGGACTTGAACTTTTCGATGTCGCGGCCCGCCGTCTTGAGCGAACCAGCGTGTTCTCTCGCCGCGAGAGCGTGCCAGACCTGGCGGATCGAGACATTGCCGAAGCGCAGGAACGGTGACAGGCGCGAGGTGGACTGCCGGTCGAGCCGGTCGCGATTGTCGGCATAGCCCTTCAGATCCTCGTCGAGAAAGGCGTGAAGCCGTTCGTGCGCACCTTCCTCGCTCCGCTTCCACAGGCCGCGCATGGAGGCCGCCCAATCCGGCTTCTGCGGATCGGCATCCAGTTCGAAACGGTAGGCGAAGCGCTTCGCCACCGCCCTTGGAACGTCGGCGAAGCTCATTCGCGTCGGGGCCGGCAAGGACATCGGTGGATCGCCTCGTCGAAGCGCCTCCTTCCAGTAGGGCGTGAAGACCTGGAAGGGGGAGCCCGCTCGTGTCGTCACCTTCCAGGGCTCGTGCAGCAGGGAGCCATTGAAGCTCTCGACCGCGATACCCTTGTCACGCAATCGCGCCTTGATCCGGGCATCGATCTCCCGTCCGGACGGATCATAGCGGCGATTCCAGTGAACGCCGCACGCACTGGAAGCCTCCACCAGCGCGTCCAGGATTTCACCGGCATCGCCCGCGAGGACATGCAGGCGCCCGCCTTCTGCTGCCAGCGAACGGTTCAGGTTCGCGAGGGACCCGTGCAGCCACCACAGCGACGCACCCTGCGGCGGGCGCAGGCCTTCCTCATCCTTCTCGTGAACGTAAAGGCAGATGAGTGGAGCTCCGCCAGCGGCGGCGGCATGAAGCGCCGGATTATCACTCAGGCGCAAATCATTGCGAAACCACATGATGAAGGGCGCAGGTGAACCAGGCTTCGTCATCCCCGCCCCCTTCCCGAACTTGCCTTACGCGGTCCGCTCCTCCAGCTGAACACCGAGAGATGCCAATGCGTTCCAGTAGCCCGGATAGGTCTTGGCGACGCAGGAGGGATCCTGGATGGTGATGCCGTGGATCTTCAGCCCCGCCAATGCGAAGCTCATGGCGATACGGTGATCGGCATAGGAATCGATCGAAGCCGGCAGTGTCTGCCCGGCAAGGCCGGGATCGGAGGCGATGACGAGATCGTCGCCTTCCTCCCGAGCCAGGTCCGGCCTGATGCGGATGAGGCCGTCCGCGAGCGCGGCGATGCGATCGCATTCCTTCACTCGAAGATTGGCGATCCCGGTGAAGCGCACGGGTGTCTCGTTGAACGCCGCGAGGACGGCGAGCGTCGGCACCGCGTCCTGCATCTGGGAACCGTCGATGACGGGCGGAAGATGCGGGAAGGCCGAGATCAGTTGATAGGCCTTGGCGTCTGGCTGGGTGAAGTCGGACGCCGGCACGCCAAGATCGATCGCCCCCCCCGTGAGCACTTCGGCGGCCCACAAATAGGTAGCGGCCGACGCATCGGGCTCGATGAGATAGTCGGTGGCGCGATAGCCGGTGGGTGCCACGCGCCAGGTGGCGGCATCCGGCCGCTCGATCTCGGCCCCGAACGCACGCATTGTGGCGAGCGTCAGGTCGATGTAGCCGCGGGCCCCGATCTCCTGGCCCGTGAGGGCAATGTCGATGGGCTCGTCGCCGCAGGCAGCCGCCATTAGGAGCGCTGAGACATACTGGCTGGAAAGACCGGCATCGATCTCCACCCGATTGGCACCGAAGCGCCCCCTGCCATGTACCGTCACTGGCGGGCATCCCGTCGGCGCGTCCGCCTCGACGCCGAGGGACTTCAAGGCCGAAACCAGCGGCGCGATCGGCCGCTTGCGCATATGCTGGTCGCCGTCCACGACGACATCCCCTTCCACGAGCGCGGCAGCGGCCGTCAGGAAGCGGGTGGCCGTGCCGGCATTGCCCAGGAAGAGCGGCCCTTCGGGCTTGCGGAGGTGCCCGCTGCCCGCAACGGTGAAGCTCGTGGCATCGGGCTCCTCTATGCTCACGCCCATCGCCTGCAGGGCCAGCGCCATATAGCGGGTGTCGTCGCTCTTGAGTGCCCCGGTGAGATGGCTCGTCCCCTTGGCAAGGGCCGCCACCAGCAGGGCTCGGTTGGTGATCGACTTCGAGCCCGGCGGGACCACTCTTCCCATCAGGGGGTGATCCGGCGGAAGCACCGTCGTCCGCTCTCCGCTTGCTTGCGCCGCCATCGTCCTGTTCCTCATGTCCATGCCCGGCGAACCGGTTCGCCGGGGAAGTGCCTACGCCCCTAGGGCCATCGTCGCGCGCCTATCTACGATTGTTGCGACGCTGCGCCAAGCCCGAAGCATCGCTTCCCTCCACCGGCCCCTTGGTTGCAAGCGCCTGCAGCGGGACGGTAGAAGATCCGCCTTCAACGACTGCGCCCGGAAGACATGGCTATGACCGCTTCGAAGACCAGCCCGCACGCGCTTACCTTTGTGCTGATCACGGTTCTCATCGACATGATCGGCCTTGGCATCATCATTCCCGTGCTGCCGCGCCTGATCGAGGACGTCGCGCATGTCGACATCGCCCACGCTTCCGTCATCGGAGGCTGGCTTTTCGTGGCCTATTCGGCGATGCAATTCCTGTTCGGCCCGATCATCGGCAACCTCTCGGACGCCTATGGCCGCCGGCCCGTGCTGCTGGCCTCGGTGGCCGGCCTCGGCGTCGACTACCTTCTCACGGCCTTCGCGCCGACGATCGCCTGGCTCTTCCTCGGCCGCCTGATCGCCGGCATCTGCGGCGCCTCCTACAGCACGGCCAACGCCTTCATCGCCGATATCACCACCCGCGAGAACCGTGCCAAGGCCTTCGGCATGGTGGGTGCCGCCTTCGGCATCGGCTTCACCATCGGCCCGGCACTGGGCGGATTGCTCTCCCATTTCGGCGATCGCGCGCCCTTCTTCATGGCCGCCGGGCTTTCGATCGCCAACGTCATCTACGGCTACTTCGTTTTGCCTGAGACGCTGTCCCCGGGCAGGCGCAGGCCCTTCACCCTCAAGCGGGCCAATCCGCTCGGTGCGCTGGTGGCTTTTCGTCGACATCCGCTGCTTCTGGGCCTCGGGGCCGTCCTGTTCCTGCAGTTCCTCGCGACGAACGTCTATCCGGCGATATGGGCCTACTACACCATCTATCGCTATCAATGGAGCGAACTGGAAGTCGGCCTGTCGCTCACGGCTTTCGGCGTGATCACCGCCATCGTCCAGGGCGGGCTGGTCGGGCCGTTCATCGCACGCTTCGGGGAACGGATGGCGGCGGTGATCAGCCTCACCGTGGAATGCGTCATCGCAGTGGGCTATGGCCTCGCGACCCATGGCTGGATGATCTATGCGCTGTTGGTCGTCGGTGCGCTGCAGGGCATCGCAATGCCTGCCATCAACGCGATGATGACGCACGAGGTGGAAGAAGATGCGCAAGGCGAACTGCAGGGTGCGATTTCCAGCCTGATGGGTATCTCCGCGATCGTGAGCCCGTTCCTGGGCACGCAGCTCTTCGGCATGTTCGCGGGGCCAGGCGCCCTGATGGAACTACCGGGCGCACCCTTCTTCCTGACCGCGATCCTCTCGGTGGTCGCGCTATGGATGTTCGTCGGCGTACCGAGAAGAAGGTTGGCCTAGACCGGGAGCGCCGGCCTTCCTCTGGCGTGGCCCGTTCGATGCCAATGCCCGGCGCCTTGTCGAAGAAAGGCCCGGCCGACGAGTTCCGTCATTGCCGGGCCTTAATGCGTCTCTCTCAGCTTCCGGAACCAGCGCTGCCGGTCACATCGTGGCTCCCACCTGCCAGGGCACGAACTCGTTCGAGCCGTAACCCAGCTCTTCAGACTTGGAGTGCTCGCCGGAGGCAACCGCAAGGATCTTGGCGAAGATCTCCTTGCCTTTCTCCTCGATCGACACGCCATCGAGCACGTCGCCGCAATTGATGTCCATGTCGTCGGTCATGCGGCGGTAGATGTCGGAATTGGTGGCCAGCTTGATCGAGGGCGTCGGCTTGCAGCCATAGGCCGAGCCGCGACCGGTGGTGAAGCAAAGCACATTGGCGCCGCCAGCCACCTGGCCGGTGGCCGAGACGGGATCGTAGCCGGGCGTGTCCATGAAGACGAAGCCCTTGTCCTTCACCGGCTCCGCATATTCGTAGACGGCGGTCAGCGTGGTGGTGCCGCCCTTGGCTGCAGCCCCCAGCGACTTTTCCAGGATGGTGGTGAGGCCGCCTGCCTTGTTGCCCGGCGAGGGATTGTTGTCCATCGAGCCGTTGTTCTTGGCGGTATAGTTCTCCCACCACTTGATACGCTCGACCAGCTTCTCGCCGACTTCGCGGCTGGCGGCGCGGCGGGTCAGCAGGTGCTCGGCGCCATAGATCTCCGGCGTCTCGGACAGGATGGCCGTGCCGCCCTGATGCACGAGGATATCGGCGGCGGCGCCCAGCGCCGGATTGGCGGTAATGCCCGAATAGCCGTCCGAGCCTCCGCACTGCAGGGCCAGCACGAGTTCCGAGGCCGGAATCGTCTCGCGCTTGGCCTGGTCGGCCAGCGGCAGCATGGCCTTGATACGCTCCATGCCCTGCTCGATGGTCTTGCGCGTGCCGCCGGTGTCCTGGATCGTCATGGTCTGGAAATGATCGCCCTCGACGATGCCATATTCCTGTTTCATGCGACCGATCTGGAAGACCTCGCAGCCCAGGCCGACCAGCAGCACGGCGGCGATGTTGGGATTGGAAGCGTAGCCCCATTGGGTGCGCTTCATGATCTCGAAGCCCTCCCCCTTGTCGGCCATGCCGCAGCCCGTGCCGTGCACGAAGGGCACCACGCCGTCGATGTTCGGATAATCCTTGAGAATGCCGGACTGATTGAACGCGTCGGCCATGAAGCGGGCCACGGAAGCCGAGCAGTTCACGCTGGTGAGAATGGCGACGTAGTTACGCGTTCCGGCCTTGCCGTTGGGGCGGCGAAAGCCCTGGAAGGTCGCCTGCTCGGAAACCGGCAGGATCGCTTCTTCCCTCGCGTCCTGCGCAAAGGCGTAGTCACGGTCGAAGGCATGGAACTCGCAATTGTGCGAATGGACATGACTGCCGGGCACGATGGCCTGGGAGGCGAAGCCGATGATCTGCCCGAACTTGACGATCGGCTCACCCTCGGCGACCGGAACAACTGCAATCTTGTGGCCCTTCGGCACACGCTGCAGCGCCGCGACGCCGTCGACTTCCATGCCCGGTTCGATCACATCAACGGCAACGATAACGTTGTCTTTGCTGTTCAGGCGGAGGGTCCGGGCGGTCTTGGGAACGATCTGCATGGCGAAATCCAGGAAAAAGGCGCTGGTCAAGCGCGGGATCAATTGCTAACATGTTAGCATGTCAGATGCGGCCGTCAAAGCTTCTTATGACTTTCTCGAACCGCTGGGCCTGAGCAGCCGTGGCGGCACGACGGAGCGCGTACAATCCATCCTGCGCGAGGCAATCATCGGCTTCGAACTCGCACCGGGGGCCGATATCGACAAGCTGGAGATCTGCGAACGGCTCGGCGTTTCCCGCTTTCCCGTTTCGGAGGCCCTCGCCCGCCTGCAGGGTGAAGGGCTGGTGGAGATCCTGCCACAGCGCGGCACCCGTGTCTCGCGCATCCGGCTCGCCGACGTGCGCCAGAGCATGTTCATCCGAAGCGCCCTGGAGGCCCAGGCGGTGCGGACGCTGGCTGGCCGTTCTGCCGCGGGCGACGCAGGCACGCTGTTGCAGGATCTGGAACGCAACCTTCGCTATCAGCGGGCTGCGGCCGACGCCGGAGACCGGCGGGGATTTCACCTGCTCGATCTCGAATTCCACCTCACCCTCCTCGACGCGCTCGGCTATGGCCGCGTGAAGGCCGCCGTGGAGGCGGCGCGGGCCAGCCTTGACCGTGTAAGGCGCCTGCTGTCATCCCCGCGCCATCACGATCTCACCGTCATCGACCATGAAAAGATCGTCGCATCCATCGCGGCCGGCGATGCGGATGCGGCCAGCCGTGCCATGGAAGAACACCTCGATTTCGTCATCACCGAATTGGTGGCCTTCGCCGCCGAGAACCCTGCCCTATTCGAAGACCTGTAAGCGAGAATTCAATGTCCCAGAGCAATTTCGGCGTCCGTTCCCATGTCAGCCGCTCCGGTGCGGTCATCCGTTTCACCGAGCTTGGCTTCGGGACGGCCCCGCTCGGCAATCTCTATCGTGCCTTGGACGAGGACATCGCCGCCCTCACCGTCAACGCCGCCTGGGATGCGGGCATCCGCTATTTCGATACCGCGCCGCTCTATGGCCTCGGCCTCGCCGAGACCCGCCTCAACCCCCTGCTGCGTCGCCTGAAGCGCGAGGACTATGTGCTTTCCACCAAGATCGGCCGCCTGCTCAAGGTGGTTCCGCCGGAGCGGCGCACAGGCATCGGCAAGTTCTTCAACACGCCCTCGCGCCAGGAAGTCTACGATTATTCCTATGACGGCGTGATGCGATCGGTGGAATTCTCGCTGGAACGGCTGGGCATCGACACCATCGACGTCCTCTTCGCCCACGACGTCGACATCTTCACGCATGGTTCGAAGGAGGCGTCGGACCGCCGCATCAAGGAATTGATGGATGGGGGCTACCATGCGCTGGTCAAGCTCCGCGAGGAAGGCACCGTCAAGGCGATCGGTGCCGGCATCAACGAATGGCAGGTCGCCGAAACGCTGGCCCGCGCCGGCGATTTCGACCTCTTCCTCCTCGCCGGACGCTATACGCTTCTGGAGCAGGAAGCACTGACGAGCTTCCTGCCCTATTGCGCTGAGAAGAAGATCGGCGTGGTGCTGGGCGGCCCCTACAATTCCGGCATCCTTGCCACCGGCCCCCGGCCCGGTGCCCACTACAACTACGATCCCGCCCCGCCGGCGATCCTCGACCGGGTGGCCCGGATCGAAAGGGTCTGCGCATCCCACGGCGTCAAGCTCGTAGAGGCCGCGCTGAAGTTCCCGCTCGGGCATCCCCAGGTCGTGTCGGTCATCCCCGGCGGGCAGGCACCGCAGGAGGTGACGCGCAACGCAGAGATCATGGGCGCGAAGATACCCGCCGCACTATGGTCCGATCTGAAGGCGGAGGGCCTGCTGCGCGAAGATGCTCCGGCGCCGAAATAAGGCGCCGCCCTCGGGTGCCTGCAGGGACTATCGGCACCCCTGCGGGTTTTGGCGCACGCGGCAAAATCGCAAAGTTTCCCGGCGGCGGACGAAGCCGCCCTCCGCCCGGCAAAAGGTGGTTCAATTCCGTCATTCGCCCATGTTAGGGATGCGCCTCCTCCAATGATTGCGAGCAGGCGATGGACAAGCGTATCAGGGTACTCGATGGCGGCATGAGCCGGGAGCTTCTCAGGCTTGGGGCGCCCCTGCGCCAACCGGAGTGGTCTGCAGCCGCACTCATGGAGACGCCCGCCCTGGTGCGGCAGGTGCATGACGAGTTCATCGAGGCGGGCGCCGACGTCATCACGACCAATTCCTATGCGCTGGTGCCGTTCCACATCGGCGAGGATCGGTTCCGGCGGGACGGTGCCCGTCTGATAGCGCTTGCGGGGCAACTGGCCCGCGAGGCCGCCGATGCGCATGGGGATCGCAGCATAGTGGTGGCCGGCTCCCTGCCACCCATCTTCGGTTCCTACGAGCCGGCCCGTTTCGATCCCGGCCGGGTGCAGGACTACCTGTCGGTCCTCGTGCGTGAACTTTCCCCTTTCGTCGATGTCTGGCTCGGCGAGACCCTTAGCCTGATCGCGGAGGCGGAGGCTGCCAGGCAGGCCATCGCCGCGACGGGCAAGCCGTTGTGGATCTCCTTCACACTCGCTGACGGCCCTTCGGCGGGTAGCGAACCGCAGTTACGGTCCGGCGAACCCGTGAGGGACGCGGCTGCCTGGGCGGCAGCGTCGGGCGCCGGCGCCCTGTTGTTCAATTGCAGCGAGCCGGAAGTCATGGAGCCCGCGATACGCGTGGCCAGGGACGAGATCGGCCGAAGCGGCGCTGCCCTCGATATCGGCGTTTACGCCAATGCCTTCGAACAGCAGCAGGAAGAAGCGGCGGCCAACGAGAGCCTGCACGACACGCGCGCCGATCTTACCGCCGTCACCTACAGCCGCTTCGCCTGCGAATGGGTCGCCGCAGGCGCCAACATGATCGGCGGATGCTGCGGCATTGGCGCGGCCCATATCAACCACCTGGCGAAGGTGCTTCGGAGCCAGGCGTGAAGCCCGTCTCGCTCCGATCCTCAGCCGCCCTTGATCGCTTGGAGGATTTCCTCGGTGGGACGGATGCGCGCGAGACGTGGCATGACGTTGTCGATCGAAAAGCGGTGCATTTCGGCAGACATGCTACTCACGGCGTCTTCGGGGACCACCGGGGCATAATTGTGGGCGAAAGCATCGCGCACGGTCGCTTCCACGCCGAAATTGGTGGCGATGCCCGAGACGATCACCGTATCGACGCCGCGCCGACGCAGTTGCAGGTCGAGTTCAGTCCCGTGAAAAGCGCTCCATTGCCGCTTGGTGATGACCACGTCGGCGATGGACGTGCTGATGCGCTTGTCGAAGGCGATGGCGTCGGCCGGCATCCTGTCCTCGGGCAGGATCATCGGCGAATCGACGGGCACCTTCACGACGTCCCCATAGCCGTCGGAGAAGGCCACGCGCACCAGCACGACGACGCCTCCGGCTTTCCTGAGCGCCTTGGCCATCTTAAGGGAACGATCGACGACATCCTCGCCCGAATGCGGCGCGAGAGGCCGGTTTACAATCCAATTCTGCAGATCGATCAGGACAAGCGCCGTACGGCGAGGGTCCAGGCTCAACATTGCCACACTCCAGTCTTGCATCAGGCACGGGGAGCCGCGCAGGCTCACCTGCCATCATCCGCCGTTATAGAAGCCCGGCTTCCCCGTGCTCAAGACGCTAATGCGGGCGTTGTCACCGTGCAAAGAGGCAGAGCATCCAGAAAAGCGCCAAAGGGGTTCCGTGGGGATGCACGGCCTGGCTATGCTGCCGGGAGACATGCATAAGTTCGGAGCCTCGGATCATGGCCTATCCTTCCACCATCCTCGCCAAGCGCGCGGAGCAGGCCTGCCTCAACGGCTGGCCGGCGTTGCAGAGCGTCACGCTGGACGGCTGGCAGTTGCGTTTTTCGCGTGGCCACACCAAGCGCGCCAATTCGATCAGCCTGCTCTGGCCCTCCAGCACGGACCCATGCGCCAAGATTCGGCTTTGCGAGAAGCTCTATGCCAGGCATGACCTGCCGACGATCTTCCAGCTTTCGAGCCTCGATGTCGAAATACTCGATCCTGCTCTCGATGCGGCAGGATACGGTGCCCGCTTCGATGAGAGCTGCATCCTCCATCGCAACCTTGCAAGCAAGCCCGGGCAGGATGTACCCGCGACGGTCACGTTGCAGACCAGCGTGGTGGAGAGCTGGCTCCAGGCCCTCGCCCGCATCCAGGGCCAGAGCATGTCCGCGCAGGCCAGCAGCCGGGCCCTCTTCGGATCGATCGCGTTGCCGGCGGCCTTCTCGGCCTCCCTCGTCCCCGATGGACAGATCGCCGCGATCGCTTTCGGTGCCGTGCATGACGGCATCGTCTGCCTGAACTCCGTGGCGACCGACCTGGCGTTCCGCCGCAGAGGCCACGCCCGTCTCGCCGTGGAAGCGATCCTTGCCTGGGCCCGGCGCGAGGAGCAGGCGGATGGCGCCTGTCTGCCGGTGATGGCAGCCAACACGGCAGCGCTCGAACTCTACAGGAGCTTGGGCTTTTCTACAGAAATTGGACGTTATTCGTATCGCTTGAAGCAATCGTGATCGAGAAATCTGCCTTGAGGCCGACGCATGGCTCCTACCCATGATCTTGATAAAAAAGGTTATTTTCAAACCGAGCCATTAATCACATTTTTTGTATGTATTTAAATCTATTTGACAAAATGAATGCGAGAACCGATATCGTGGATAAATTCCAATCAGGGTTTTCGCCATGCCGCTCGCTATCACTGCCAATCGCCTGAGGGATGGGCGCGTGGTGTTCCGCACGCCGAGCGGAAGCTGGTCGCTCGATGTCGCCGACAGCGCCATCGAAACCGATGAGGCCGCGGCCAACGCCGTGATCGCTTCCGTCAATGCCAATGCCAATGAGCAGGACGTCGTCGAGGTCTATGCGGTCGAGATGAACCTGAGCGGCAAGACCCCTCGCCCCGCCAGGCTGCGCGAGGCTATCCGCGCGCTCGGGCCGACGATCGCCTACCTGCCCAAGGCTGAACTCGAGGCCGCCGAATAATGGGTGCTCTCTATCGTTACGATGAGTTCGACCACGCTTTCGTCAAGGCGCGCGTGGAGGAATTCCGCGATCAGGTTGCCCGCCGCATCAAGGGCGACATCACCGAAGAGGAGTTCAAGTCCCTTCGCCTGATGAACGGCGTCTATCTGCAGTTGCATGCCTATATGCTGCGCATCGCCGTGCCTTACGGGACGTTGTCGTCGAAGCAGTTGCGCCAGCTCGCCATGATCGGCCGGCGCTGGGATCGTGACTACGGTCATTTCACCACGCGTCAGAACCTGCAGTTCAACTGGATTGCGCTCAAGGACGTTCCCGACGTGCTGCAGGCACTCGCCGATGTCGAGATGCATGCCATCCAGACGTCCGGCAACTGCATGCGCAACGTGACCGCCGATCACTTCGCCGGTGCCGCTGCCGACGAGATCGCCGATCCGCGCGTCTATGCCGAGATCATGCGGCAATGGTCGACCGCGCATCCGGAATTGTCCTACCTGCCCCGCAAGTTCAAAGTCGCCATCACGGGCGCCGAGGAAGATCGCGCGGCCGTGCGCGTGCATGACATCGGTTACCAGATCGTGCGCAACGAGGCAGGCGAGACCGGCTTCCGCGTCTTCGTCGGCGGAGGCCAGGGCCGCACGCCGATGGTCGGCAAGGCGCTGCGCGAGTTCCTGCCCGAAGCGGATCTCCTCACCTATACCGAGGCGATCATGCGCGTGTACAACCTCGAGGGCCGTCGCGACAACAAGTACAAGGCCCGCATCAAGATCCTGGTGCATGAAAAGGGGCTCGATGCGATCCGCGAGGAAGTCGAGGCCGAATTCGATCGCGTCAAGGATAGCGCCCTCAAGCTGACGCCGGAATCGGTAGCGGCAATGGCGAAGTACTTCGCTGCCAGCCCCTTCGAGGCGATCGGCGCGACGCCCGTGTTCGATGCGGCCAAGGCGAAGGACGCTGCCTTCGCTCGCTGGGTCGCGGTCAACGTCCATGCCCACAAGAAGCCGGGCTATGGCATAGCCACCATTTCGCTGAAGCCGATCGGCGGCATCCCGGGCGACGCTTCGTCCGACCAGATGGATCTCGTCGCCGACCTCGCCGACCGCTATTCGCTGGGCGAGATCCGGATCAGCCACGTGCAGAATCTCGTGCTTCCCCATGTGAAACTCGACGATCTGCCGGCCCTGTTCGGGGCGCTGCAGGTTGTCGGTCTCGCAACGCCGAACGAGGGCCTGATCACCGATATCATCGCGTGCCCGGGGCTCGACTACTGCTCGCTCGCCAATGCGCGCGCGATCCCGATCGCGCAGGGACTGTCCGAGCGCTTCGGTTCGGCTGAGCGCCAGGCGGAAATCGGTCACCTGCCGATCAAGATCTCGGGCTGCATCAATGCCTGCGGACACCATCATGTCGCGGCGATCGGCATTCTCGGCGTCGACCGCAAGGGCGTGGAGAACTACCAGATTACGCTCGGTGGTTCGGCGCGCGAAGACTGTTCGATCGGCGAGCTCGTCGGCCCCGGATTCGGTGTCGACGGCATCGTCGACGCGGTGGAGAAGGTCGTGGACACCTATCTGGGCCTGCGGCTTTCTCCGACGGAAACATTCCTGGAGGCGGTTCGTCGTGTCGGCCTGCCGCCCTTCAAGGAGGCACTCTATGGACAGCGTGCTTGATTACCATGGCGTGGCTTCATCTGTGGATAGCCTAGCGGTCAGCGCCGATGTGGATCCGGAAGCCCAGGCCATAGCCCTGGCAGCCCAGTACCACGACGCCAGCGCGCAGGATATCCTGAAGGCCGCGCTCTCGCTTTATGGCGGCCGCATCGCGCTTGTTTCGAGCTTCGGCGCGGAATCGGCCGCCCTGTTGCACATGGTCGCCGAGATCGATCGTGCGACGCCGGTGATCTTCCTCGACACCGGTCGTCTGTTCAGCCAGACGCTGCTCTACCGCAACGAGCTGGCGCGCCGGCTCGGCCTAACCGATCTGCGCACGGCCAAGCCTCGTGCGGCGCTCGTGCAGCAGGAGGATCCTGACCGGCTGCTCGCCTACCGCGATCCCGACATGTGCTGCTGGATCCGCAAGGTCGATCCGCTCGACACGGCCCTAGAACCGTTTTCCGCCTGGATCACCGGCCGCAAGCGTCACCAGGCAGCGACGCGTTCGGCGCTCCGCCCGTTCGAAGCCGAGTCCGGCCGCATCAAGGTCAACCCGCTCGCGAACTGGAGCGCGAAGGACGTTGCCGACTACCTGACCAGGCATGACCTGCCGCCACATCCGCTGGTCGCCGACGGATATCCTTCCATCGGCTGCATGCCCTGCACGAGCCGGGTCGTCGAGGGAGAGGACGCTCGCGCCGGGCGCTGGCGCGGCAAGGGGAAGATCGAGTGCGGCATCCATGTCACGCCGGAAAAATCCGGCAGCGGCATCTGAGCAAGGCGCTCGCATTTGCGGAACCTGCCTCGGCATGAGGCGGTATGAAGGAGGCTCCCGTGGCCCTTTGGAAGAACGGCCAGTTTGAGGCCGACAGCTATCGCTCCGTCGGCGATGACGAGGTCTTGCCGGAAGGCGCGGTGATCGTGTCACTCAAGCGCTTTCTCGCGGAGAAGGACGCATTGTCGGCGCGCAACACGCCGCTCGGCGTCCTGCTGCAGCCCGCCGACAAGATCGAACTCATCGCGGACGACCTGCCAGGCTTGCCGCTTCTCGCCCTCGCCTTCCCGAAATTCGGCGATGGGCGCGCGTTCTCGCTCGCCCGCATCGCGCGCGAGCGATATGGCTTTCGCGGCGAGCTGCGTGCCGTAGGCGACATTCTGTTCGACCGTGTCGCCTATATGATTCGCTGCGGCTTCGATGCGCTCGACATCAGCAATGCGCCGACCGTTGCGGCACTCGAGGCCGGAAAGGTCCCCGTTTCGCGCGAGCATTACCAGCCTACCGGCACCGACGGCAAGAAGGGCGATCCGCTCAAGCCCTGGCGTCGCTGGGCGTGATTCCGGCCCCTTTAGCAGTCGTGAGCTGCTTTGTGCACTCCGGCGGTACAATCGGCGGGCAACGCGTTTCGCCACGATGCTTCAGGCACACAGGTGGCATGCAAAGGTCGGCCTTGCACCACCTGCCGTAAGGGACCACAATCCTCCTCTAATCGGAGGTACCGTATTGTCATTTCCGACCTTGTTCCTGCGGGCGATGTCGTCCGCGATCGAAGCTCACCACGCCAGCACCGTAACCATTAGTCGTCGCATGCCGATCCTGGCGAGCCTGCCTTTCTGGCCTCACCCGGAGAGCATCATCGAGGCGAACCTGATGGTGATCGAGAAGTTCGAAGCGCTGGCAGAGGGTACGCTTGCAGCCTCCCAGCAGCTCACGGCGCTAAGTCTTCGTGCCGCGATGGGCAAGGCCGACGCTGGCGACATCGCGACCGGCATGATGGCCGTGGCGGTGGCGGCTGCCAGGCCCGCCCAGAAGCGGGTGCGGGCGAATGCACGGCGGCTGTCGCGGAGCTGATCGGCTCCGCTCGACGGACGAGATCAGGGAAGCGGCGCCTGGCTCACGCGGAGCATCCGGCGCTCGACATTCCTGTTCCGGTATTCCTGCGGAACGGTTTCCGAAGACGAATACCATTCGCCGGAGCGGCGCTGGAGCAGATAGTCCCGGCTGATCAGCCCGACCAGGTAGCCAGCCTGCAGCGCAAACATGATCACCCCCAGTTCGAGCAGGATAAAGCCGGGTTCGACGCCATCGATCCACATCGAAGCGGTCCCCCCGAGGGCCGCGACCATAATGGCAAGGGAAAAAGGCAACAGGGGAATCCGGGTCCCGCAGAAAATTCCAAGTATAGATACCATGACGACGGGCCAGATCACGACTACCCCCTGTTGATTGGTCTTGACATCCGCACGCAATACTTATCCGCCCCTGGACGCGCTGCACGAGCAGCGCCCAAGGCTGAAACATTTAGTCACAAGCCGCCCAGGCGCAGCAAACTGCGCAGAGCAATACCTTCGATGGAATGCAAACTGCAGGGACCAGCATCGACTGATCGAGGCATCTTCCCTGCTCAACGGCACTATGTCAGCGCCGGGCGCGGCTATTGCATAGCGCGGCCGAGACTTCAAGTCCAAATACGTTGATAATCTCTGTTTAGATCGAATGAACATGCACGCGCTGTGCGAAAACGCACAACACGGCGCAAAAACACCCGTATAGAATACGGCTGGGGCGCAATGTGAGGCTTGGGTCGACTTCTATACTGGCGGTTACTCCGTCTTCTCCAATCATTCGTGCTGCCGCATCCGAACGCGGCTCCCCCCGCCAGGACCACCTGGCATTACCCGCCGTTAAGCACACTGGCGCGACATCGGTGTGGCGTCAGGCCATCAATCGGACGTAAGGTCTACATGCTGAAACGCCCGGTCGAGGCATCGGCGATGTCGTGTCCTCCTGTATCCAGAGTGCCGTCATGGTTGTCGAAAAGGTCTCGCTGACCGGAGAGAAGCAGACACTTCTCATCACGCTTTACGGCAAGGGCGAGGAAAGCCGCCTGCCGGACTCGCTCCTGCACGATCGCTTCGCCGCGGCGGCAATCGAACGTATCGACTATGACTTCAAGAGCCTGCACGTCACCCGCGACATCCTGATCGCCATCGCCATGCGTGCCCATGTCTTCGACCGCTGGACGAAGGCCTTCCTCGCTTTCCACCCGGGCTGCACCGTGCTGCATCTCGGCTGCGGGCTCGACAGCCGCATCTTCCGCCTCGATCCCCCGCCCGGTGTGCGCTGGTTCGATGTCGACTATCCGGAAGTCATCGAACTGCGGCGGCGCCTCTATCCCGAGCGCAGCGATTACACCCTGATCGGTGCATCCCTCACCGACTCCGGCTGGCTCGAGACGGTACCCGCCGATCGCCCCACCCTGATCCTGGCGGAGGGAGTTTCGCCCTATCTGCCGAGCCACGCCGCCCTGCCGCTGCTCGACCACCTCACCGCCTACTTCCCGGGCGGCGAACTGGCCTTCGACGCCTATAGCCGGCTTGGCCTGCGTATCATCCGCAAGCAGCCCTTCTTGCGGGCAAGCGGCGCCCAGGTGCATTGGAGCCTGGAAGATCCAGGCACGATCGAGAAGGCGATCCCGCGACTGCGGCTGATGCAGGATCTGCATGCCTATTCGCCGGAAGGCTACGACCCTAGCCAACTCGCCAGGATGACCCCCGCCACGCGGGCGGCGATCTGGCTGTTCCAGGTTGTGCCGGCGCTTGGCAAGGTCGGGCGCCTGCTGCGCTTCCGCTTCTAGGGCAGGTTGGGGGCAGTTCGAACGGTTCGCTCTGCCTGACATGCGGAAATCACGAGGATCTTGCGATACGTGACGATCCCGTCCGAAAGTAAAACGCGCTGAGCAACGGCCTCAATTGGTCTGTTTCTGAAACTCGAAGATCTTGCGCAGGAAGCCGGGCGCAATGGCGGACAGAGGATTCACCGTCAGCACCGGCGCACTGGCCCGGCCTGCGACCTTGAAGTTGATGGCGAACAGGCCGCCATATTTGCCGCCCCCGAGGATCTCGCCGAGAAGGGGGATCTTGCCGAAGATGTTGTTCAGCGCATAGGCCGGCACGAAAGTCCCGACAAGGCCGACGCGATCCGCCGCGTAGTCGATGTCGCCGGAGAGGCTGACGCCGACATCCGGCCCCCAGACCACTGAATCGAGGATGCCGATGCGCGAGGCCGTCCGCGTAAAGGAAAGCTGGAGGCGGGTGAACTTGGCGGAGTTGCCGTTGAGCGGCGCGTCCACCGAGGCCTTGCCCGAATTCTTCAGGGTGGTGCGATACTGTCCGAGAGCCGGCTCGTTCTCCACCGCGAAATCGCGCATGATGAGATTGCCGCGCATGTTATCGATCACCGGCGTGACACGGGCCGAAAGGCTGCCGCCGCGCAGATGCGTATAATAGTCCATGAAGCGCATGAAGGCACCGGCATCGGTGGACTGGGCGTCGATGACGTTGGAGCCGCTGTCGTCGTCGTTAAGAGCGGCCGTCAATTGGCCGCCGCTATCCGAAGTGCCCTTGAGGTCCAGTTTCCGGATCGTCGTGCCTTTGCTCTCGAGAGCCAGGCCGAACGAGCTGAGCGTTTCGTCGTTGAAGCCGAGCAGCTTGTCGATCTTGATGTCGGCGCTGAAGCTGCCATTGGCGCCGCTCGCCTTCGAGCGCTTCTGGAGCGAGGAGAGCAGCGGGCGAGCGTCGAGCTGGTTGCCGCGCACATAGACCTTCCAGCCGTTGGCGGCAGGTTCGAAGGTGCCTTGGAAATCGTCGCCGGGCGACAGGCGGATCGTGCTCATCGTCGCCTTGCGCAGCTTGTTGTCGGCTGTGAGAGCCACGCTGCCGCGCAACGACACGGGTCCATTGTCGACGACGATGTCCTGCACCGTCCCCCCGCCGCCCTTGTCGGCAGGATTCCAGGTGAAGCTGGCCTTCGCAGGCTTGCCTGCCGGCTTCTGCCAGCCGGGCAGCAGGTCCTTGATACGTACCGCAGTCAGATCGAGGTCGATGTCGAATTGAGGATCGTTCGTTCCGTTCGTGGGACGAATATCGGCCACGATCGGCCCGCTCAGCGCATCGCCGAAATCAATCCCCTTCTTCTTGCGGATCGCATCGTCGAGCGTAACGTTGAGGGCCATCTGCGCATCGTGATCGGCCGCCTTGCGCATATCGATGGTGGCCGGCAGGCCCCCGAAAACGCCTTTGCCGGTAAGCAGGAGCAGCCCCGGCTCGATGGAGACCTTCATGGTGCCGTTGTCGAGCTTGCCACCCGACAGGTGGTCGATCGACATATCCTCCATGCCGCCGGTAACGGAATAGTGCACCTCCTCCGGCTTGGGATGGTCCTCGAGCGGCATTTCGAGCTTCACGTCGAGATCAGCAGTGCCGGTGACGCTGTTCGGATCGATCTCGATCCCCTTGACCGCATCCGACAGCGGAGGCTGGGTTAGGAGCTTGGCGACCGCACGCGTGGGACCGTTGATCGAGAAGCCGACGATCTGGTCCGGCGGATTGGGCGCGAAGTCCGGGATTGTGTAGGAGCCCTTCTCGACCGAAAGCTCGTCGCCGTCCCCCGTATCGATGCTGCCGCTGTCGACGACGACATTGAGACGCCGACCGCTGAAAGTGACCTTGGCCTCGACATTGCTGACCGGCGGAAGCGTATCGACGATCTGCACCGTCCCGTTGGAGACCGTCACCTCCCCATGCATCGCCTCGTCAGGCAAAGGCGGTGTCTTCCCGTTGACGGCGACCAGTGCGTCCCGGGGGACGGTAAGAGTCAGTCTTGCGCCATCGAGCACGCCGGCCTTGATGTGGTCCTCCATCCACGCCTTGGCGCGAGGCAGGGAGAACACCGGCCAGACCCGCGTCATGGCCACCGCGGGCAAGTTCTTCGCGTCCAGTTCAAGATCGATGGCAGGCGTCTTGCCCCCGAAAGTCACGCCGCCGGTGAAGCCGATGGCCACCGTGGGACCGGTCGCCCCGCCCTTGTCGAGGGTCAGGCGATTTGTAGCCGGATCATAGCGTCCCTCGACGCCGATGCGATCGAGCTTGAGCGGCGGCTGCTCGGCGCGCCGCCCGGCAAGCAGGACATCCGGCGCAGCCAGGTTGAAAGTCCAGATTTCTCCGGTGCCGGCCGAGGGCGGAACTATGGTGCCCTTGAAATCGATGATGCCCTCTCCGGCCTTGACCATGGCGCTGTCCAGCCGCACGACATGTGCGGCCTTGTCCCAGTGAACGCTGATGCCCGCCTTGTCGTAGACGAAGGGATCGGCCCGCGGCTCGACGTCCCAGACGCCGCCCTCGCTCGTCACGTTGGCCTGCGCCATCTCCAGCGTGCCATCAGCCTGGATGGTTGCGCGCGCCAAGACGTCGAACGAAGCGGTCATCGCGGGCTGCTCCGCGCCCGGCGCGAATGTCGTCACCAGTTCGCTCAGTACGAGGTTGTTCGCCTTCACGTCGATGGTGCGGGGCTCGTCGCCCGTGCCCGAAGTGGTCGCGTTCACCGTGCCGCCGCCGGCGGCCAGGGCGATCGACAGGCCTCCCGCCGTCGCGGTGCGCCTGATGGTCAGGTCGATGTTGCGGTGGGTGATATCGTGCCCGAGCGCCTGATCGTGGATGGCGAGGGTAGCGTCCTTGACCTCGACGGTGTCCACCGATCCGGCGGATGCGATGATGGCGTCGAGCGCGTTCATGACCGCCACCGGCGACAAGGCCTCTCCCACCGGCTGTTCGGCCGTCTGTACGCCCGGCCGCAGTGTGAACTTGCCGTCGCGGCTGACATAGGCCGTCGCCGCGGCTCCCTCGACCACGATGGAGCGCGCCGCCACGCTGCCCGCCAGGAGTGAAGCCGTATCGAGCCCGATGACGATGCGCGGCGCGGATGCGATTTCGGTGTTGCCGTCCTGGATCGTGACGCCGCTGATGGTCGCGGTCATGCCGCTGTCGCGGCGCTCCAGCGCAACATCCGCTATGTTGATGCGATAGCCGGGCGGCATCTTCTCCGCGATGGCATCCCGAACGGTCTGCGTGACGAAGGGCATCGACATCGGCTCGTTGGCCAGACGCCAATAAAGAATGCCGGCCATCGCGCAGACGACGGCCACGAGGGTCAGCATCAGGGAGACGCAGCGGCGCATGAAGATCGCCCCGAAGCTGCGCCGATGCCGTTTGGAACGTATCAGTGACCGCACGCGCTCTTCGCGGGCCGCCGTTTCATGCGGCATTTCATTCTCGTGGGAAGTGCCGTAGCGGGAGCTATCCACGGCTGTCGTTGCATCCTTCGGCTTTTCGGCCTCCGGCTCCTTTTTCTGCAACGCGTTATGGACGTTCCTTGGCATCAACGATTCGCCAGCCTCTTTCAATAGGCCCCTCGCGAGCCTGCGCGCGAAGGGGTGACCACTGTCTCATCCCGCCTTGCGGCCTTACCGGGGGATTGCAGCAAGATGAAGACACAAACACTTGAAACAGCTCGACTTTCGAAAAGCCGGGCCATCTGCCGATACGCTGGACAAACCGTTGTTTCCGACACGAATTCGCCGACGCAGGAACACGAAGGCAGAAACGCTCTGGACCATACCTGTCATGACCCATACACGATTGTGCTCTTAGCCGCCATTTGGTCGAAAGGAAGGCACATGCAGACGCTTCAGGCTGGGCAGCCCGCTCCCGCCTTCTCCCTCCCAAAGGCTGATGGCGGAATCGTGAGTCTCGCCGATTTCAAAGGCCGCAAGCTCGTCATTTTCTTCTATCCCAAGGCGGATACGGAAGCATGCACACGCGAGGCGATCGATTTTTCGGGCGCGAAGGCAGATTTTGCCGCCGCCGGCACCGAGCTCCTCGGCGTCTCGCATGATCCGGTCAAGAAGCAGCAGAAATTCGTCGCCAAGCATGGCCTCAGCACCACCATCGCCTCTGACGAAACGCTCGACATGCTGAATGCCTATGGAGTCTGGGGCGAGAAAAGCATGTATGGTCGCACCTATCTCGGCATCGAGCGCACGACCATGCTGATCGACGCAAAGGGCGTCATTTCCCAGGTCTGGCCCAAGGTACGCGTCGCCAATCATGTGGCGGAGGTCCTGGAGGCGGCGAAGGCCCTGCACGCCCGTTAGGACCTGCCGCGAGGCGGCGGTAGCGGGCTTGATTTGGCCACAACCGCGGCGCAAGCACGTGCGCGGGGCGATATCCGTCGGCTTGTCGTGCGGAGTGTCTGGGGCGTCATCTCTGTTCCGGAGAAGCCCGCCAAGTGCAGAAAGTTCATGTCGTCATTCACAACTACGCCCTCGATTTCTGGATGGCGCGCGGCGCGGTCTTCGTCATCGCCATGCTCCAACTGCTCTTGGTCAACGACCTGACCGTCGGCCCACGCTGGCTGGCCCCGGCCATCGAGCTGATCATGCTCATCCCGCTCTCCATCGCCACGGCCTGGACACAGGTCAGGGTTCGCTCGGCGACGGCTGACCATCATTGGGAAGCCATCCGAAACTATCGCCTCTGGATCAGGCGGACGGCCATTCTTCTCACCGCCGTCGTCAGCCTTATCAATTGCTTCGCGCTCCTCCAGCTCGTGCGCCGGCTCTTGGAAGGCCATGGCGGCAGCGCCCAGACCCTGCTGGTGGACGCCCTCAACATCTGGGTCACGAATGTCATCATTTTCGCGCTCTGGTACTGGAGCACGGACCGCGGAGGGCCGCCCACCTGCGGGCTGACGAAACGAGCCGAGGCAGATTTCCTGTTCCCCCAGATGACGCTGTCCGACCGTGAGCTCGACAACTGGATTCCGGGGTTCGTCGATTACCTCTTCCTCGCCTTCACCAACGCGACCGCCTTCTCGCCGACCGACACCCTGCCATTGTCTGCGCGGGCCAAGCTCCTGATGATGACGGAAGCGATGATTTCGTTGCTCACCGTCGCCCTCGTCGCGGCCCGCGCCGTGAATATCCTGGCATAGACGACGCCTCATTCGCCGCATGAATGGATCCATCAATTCTTGCGATGGACAAAAGCGGGGCTGGCGCTTGCCGGCCCCTGCCCGTAGATTAGCCGGGCAACATCAAGAGCTTTCGATGAACAGACCGCTCGGCCCGATCCGCAGGGCCTCCGCCTGCCCGCATGATTGCCCCTCCACCTGCGCGCTGGAGGTCGAAGTGCTCGACCGCAAGACGATCGGGCGGGTGTATGGTGCCGCGGACAACAGCTTCACCAAGGGCGTCATTTGCGCCAAGGTGGCCCGCTACGCCGAGCGCGTGCATCACAAGGACCGCCTCCTCCATCCCCTGATGCGCACCGGTCCCAAGGGATCGGGCCAGTACAAGCGCATAGACTGGGACGAGGCGCTCGACCGCACCGCGCAGGCCATGCTGGCGGCCGAGCGAGATTTCGGAGCGGAGAGCGTTTGGCCCTATTACTATGCAGGCACCATGGGGCTGGTGATGCGCGACGGCATCAACCGCCTGCGCAATGCGAAACGCTACTCCGGCCAGTATTCGACCATCTGCACCTCTCTGTCCTGGGCCGGCTATCTCGCGGGCCATGGCCGCATGGCCGGCGCCGATCCTCGCGAGATGGCGCAGTCGGACTGCATCGTGCTGTGGGGCACCAATGCGGTGGTGACTCAGGTCAATGTCATGACCCATGCCGCTGCCGCCCGCAAGAAACGCGGCACGCGGATCGTTGCAGTGGATGTCTACGACAACGCCACGATGCAGCAGGCCGACGTCAAGATCATCCTCAAGCCGGGTACAGACGGGGCGCTTGCCTGTGCCCTCATGCACGTTCTTTTCCGGGACGGCTACGCGGACCGGCCCTACCTCGAGAAGTTCTCCGACCATCCCCGCGAGTTCGAGGCACATCTGGCCACCCGCACACCCGAATGGGCCGCCGCGATCACCGGCGTTCCCGCTACCGAAATCGAGGCGCTGGCCAAGCTGCTGGGCGAACGCCCCCGCACTTTCTTTCGCCTCGGCTACGGCTTTGCACGCTCGCGCAACGGGGCGGCCGCGATGCATGCGGTCAGCTCGATTCCAGTGGTGATGGGCGCCTGGCAACATGAAGGCGGCGGCGCCCTGCATTCCAATTCCGGCATGTTCGGCTGGCGCAAGAGCCTGATCGAGGGGCTGGACGTGCGCGACCCCAAAGTGCGCCAGCTCGACCAATCGCGCATCGGCCCCATCCTCACAGGAGACCCCGAAGCCCTGCTGGGCGGTCCGCCGGTGAAGATGCTGCTGATCCAGAACACCAATCCGCTATCGGTTGCGCCGGACCAGACCCTGGTCAAGCAGGGCTTCGCACGCGAAGACCTCTTCACCGTGGTGCATGAGCAGGTGATGACGGATACCGCGAAAATGGCCGACATCATCCTGCCGGCGACGATGTTCGTCGAGCATGACGATGTCTATCAGGCCGGCGGCCAGCAGCACATCCTGTTGGGGCCGAAGCTGGTAGATCCGCCGGGTGAATGCCGCAACAATCATGAAGTGATCACGGCCGTCGCCGCGCGCGTCGGTGCCGAGCATCCGGCCTTCGCCATGGACCCTCGCGAGCTGATCGACCGCACGCTGCAGGCTTCCGGGCATGGCACGCTGGCGGAACTGGAGGAAAAGCGCTGGCTTGACGTGCAGCAGCCCTTCGAGAAGGCACATTTCCTCGACGGTTTCGGCTGGCCCGACGGCAAGTTCCGCCTCAAGGCCAACTGGCCCAAGAACCCCTACGCCGCCCCGGCGAAATTCGGTCCCGTGCACGACATGCCGGAGTTCCCGGACTATTGGACGGCAATCGAACTGGCCGATGAGACCTTCCCCTTCCGCCTCACGACCAGCCCGGCGCGCAACTTCCTCAATTCGAGCTTCACGGAGACTCCGACTTCGCTGGCCAAGGAGGAACGGCCGACCGTGCTGATCCATCCCGACGACGCCGCAGCCGCCGAGATCGATGACGGGGACAAGGTCGAGCTCACCAGCCTGCGCGGCAGCGTGAAACTCCACGCCAAGGTCTTTTCCGGCCTCCGCCGAGGCGTCCTGATCGCCGAGTCGATCTGGCCGAACTCATCCTATGAGGATGGCAAGGGTATCAACACTTTGACGGGGGCCGATGCGCCGGCCCCGGTGGGTGGCGGCGCCTTTCACGACAACAAGGTCGCCATCCGCAAGCTTCAAGCAGCCTGAGATGGTCGCGCCCCAGGATGGAAGCGCGGCCGAAGCCGTCGTCGCCGCACAGCTCGAAGCCTATAATCGACGCGATATCGAGGCCTTCATGGCGTGCTGGCACGAGGATGCTGTCTATTTCGCCCATCCCGACACGCTTCTCGCCAGGGGCGCCGCCGAGATCCGGGCCCGGCACCTCGACCGCTTCCGCGAGAGCGCCCTGCATGGAAGGCTGATTGCCCGGCTGTCGGTCGGCGATCTCGTGGTCGATCGTGAAATCGTCACCCGCAACTTTCCCGACGGCATTGGCGCGATCGACGTGATCGCCATCTACCAGGTGGAATCCGGCAGGATCGCCCGGGCCTGGTTCAAAATGGGAACGCCGCGAATTGGATCCCCGTAAGGCGAATTTGCCCGTCCTCGCCTTCTCGAGCGCGGCGGAGTGGGATGAATGGCTCGCCGAGCAGACCTCGGACAGCCCTGGCGTCTGGATGAAATTTGCCAAGAAGGGCCGCGGGACGCCGACCATCGCCAAGCCCGAAGCCATCGACGTCGCCCTCTGCCACGGCTGGATCGACGGACAGCTCGGCAGCCTGGACGAGGATTATTTCCTCACCCGCTTCACGCCCCGGAAAGCCGGAAGCATCTGGTCGCAGAACAATCGGGTCCGCGCGCTCGCCCTGGTCGAGCAAGGCCGCATGCACGCGGCGGGGCTCGCGGAGATCGAAAGGGCCAAGGCCGATGGGCGCTGGGACGCCGCCTACGCCTCCCAGGGCAAAGCCGAAATGCCGGAAGATCTCAAGACCGCGCTGAAGGCCAATGCCACGGCGGCCCGATTCTTCGAAACGCTCAACGGCGCCAACCGCTATGCTATCCTTCACCGCCTGCATAACGCCCGCAAATCGGAAACGCGGGCGCTCAAGCTGGCCGAGTTCGTGACCATGCTCGAGCGTGGGGAGACGTTTAATCCGAAAAGGAGAGGCTGACCATGGCAACGGACCGCAGCCACAAGGCCATGCTTAACAACCATCCCCTCCACCCCGAGACCCTGATGCTCGGCTACGGCTATGATCCCGCACTCTCCGAAGGATCGGTGAAGCCGCCTGTCTTCCTGACCTCGACCTTCGTCTTCCAGACGGCCGAGGACGGACGGGACTTCTTCGATTATACGTCGGGCCGCCGCGCCCCGCCGGAGGGCAGCAGCGCGGGCTTGGTCTACTCGCGCTTCAATCACCCCAACACCGAGATAGTAGAGGATCGCCTCGCAATTTTCGAGCAAGGCGAGACCGCCCTCCTGTTCTCCTCGGGCATGGCGGCGATTTCGATGGCGGTGCTCGCCTATGCCCGCCCCGGCGACGTGGTGCTGCACAGCCAGCCGCTCTACGGCGGCACCGAGACGCTGCTCGCCCGCACGCTAGCCGATTTCGGCATCGGCCAGGAGGGCTTCGTCGACGGCCTTCATGCCCGTGAGATCGGCGAGGCCGCGGACCGAGCCGTGAACCGGGGCCGCGTCAGCGTCATCCTCATCGAAACACCCTCCAATCCCGTCAACACGCTGGTGGACTTTGCGCTGGTCGGTGAGGTCGCCGACCGCATCGCCGAGCGGCAGGGTGCCCGCCCGGTCATTATCTGCGACAATACCCTCCTGGGTCCCCTCTTCCAGCGTCCCCTCGCACACGGCATCGACATCGTCGTCTACTCCGCTACCAAATATATCGGCGGACACAGCGACCTCATCGCCGGGGCGGCGATCGGCAGCAAGCCCATGCTGAAGCCCGTCAGAGCGCTTCGCAGCGCCATCGGCACGCAGCTCGATCCGCATACTTGCTGGATGTTGGGCCGTTCGCTGGAAACCCTGTCGCTTCGCATGCAGGCCGCGGCGCGCAACGCGATCACCATCGCGGACTTCCTTGCGGCCCATGGCAGCGTCGAAGCAGTGCATGCACTGCATCACCTGCCCGAAGGCGGCGCCGCCCGCACCGTGTTCGACCGGCAATGCACCGGCGCGGGTTCGACTTTCAGCCTGGAGATCAAGGGCGGCGAGGCGGAGGCCTTCCGCATGCTGAATGCCCTGCGCGTCTTCAAGCTCGCGGTGAGCCTCGGCGGCACGGAGTCGCTCGCAAGCCACCCCGCTTCCACCACGCATTCCGGCGTGCCGGCGGACCTGCGTGCCCGCCTTGGCGTAACGGCGAGCACCATCCGCCTGAGCGTCGGCATCGAGCATGCCAACGATCTGATCGCCGATCTAGCCCAAGCACTGGAGGTCTCGGGCACATGAGGCACGAGACGCGCCGGCGCTGCCCTATGGGGCGCAGCCGGCCCCTCCCCCAGATGGGGGAAGGGCTCCTCGCGCCCATTGCTGGCCGCCCTGTTGAGCGGCGCCCGTCGTCCTACTGGCCCGTCCAGATCTTCTTGTAGGCGTCCCGGTAGCCGTTGTCGGGATCGAAGACGTTCTTGGGGCCGCCGTCATAGGCGATGTTGTCCGGCGTCACCAGATGGACGCCAGGAACATAGCCCGACCACTTCTCTCCGGCGAAGGCGCGGTTGAGCTCGTCCACCAGCTGCCACCCCTGCATGGCCAGGGGTTCCGGCACCGTGGCCGCCTGATGGTCCTTGGCACGGATGCGCTGATAGGCCGATTCCGAACCGTCGCCCGCCGAAATGTTCTGCGGATCGCCGTCACCGGCGATGCCGGCGGCTGCCAGCGAGGGCGGCATGAAATCGTAGTAGAGGTCGTTGATGGCGAGGGAATATGTCCACTTGGCGCCGTTCTGCTGCAGCAGCGTCGTGGTCAACTGAGGAATGCGGGTGGAAACATCGGCAAGCGGGGTATCCTCGAAAGCCAGCACAGAGCAGCCGCCGCATTGCTTGATCACCGCCTCCATCGCGCGTCCCTTGGCGATGGCGATGGCGTAGGTCGAATCCGCGAAGATCACCACGCCGGCCTTGCCGTCGGAATCGGCGATGGCCTTCATGGCCGCGACCTTGGCGACCTCCATGGAGTCCGTGGTGACGTTGGCGAAGATCGGCACGCCGTCGAGCGGCCCTGGTTTCGGCCCCGAATGCCAGCCCACCAGTTTGATGCCTTCCTTCGCCGCGGCTTCGATGCCCGCCTTCTGCTCCTGCGCATCGCTGCCGCCGATGATGATCGCGTCGGGCTTGAGCGCAACGGCCTGGCTCAGGGCGGTCGCCTGTCCGGAGACGGTGCCCTGCCCGTCGATCTCGCGATAATCCCAACCGATGATGCCCGCCGCCTCCTTCACGCCCTGCGCCACGCCGAGGATACCTCCGTTGCGCATGTCGCCGGCGACATAGACGATCGTCTTCTTGCCCACGGACTTCGGTCCTGTGGTGGGGCCGTCCCATTTGTCGACACGCTGCGAGGCCTTGGCGACCACGGCCTTCGCCTCATCGACAAAGGCATCGGCCCGGGCCATCGCCGGCAGCGCGAGCAATGCCAGGACACTGGCAGCCGCCATCCAGGAATTTCGTCTCAACATAGGCCTTCCTCCGCAGGTTGCGACGGTTCGCTCATGCGTCCGTCTTTTTGAGGGGTTTCACAGCGCTGCCGCGACGCCTCTGCGCGTAGCCGGCAATGCCGATGGCGATCAGCAGCGTCACGCCGTTGAACATCGGCTCCACCCAGAAGGAGCCGCCGAACTGCTGGATGCCGGCAATGCCGATGGCGAGGATGGCGACGCCCACGAGCGTGCCCCAGACATTGACGCGGCCGGGCTTGATGGTGGTGGAGCCGAGGAAGGCCCCCACCAGCGCGGGCAGCAGGTATTCGAGGCCGACGCTGGCCTGACCGATGCGCAGCTTGGAGGCGAGCAGGATGCCGGCAACGGCCGTGAGGACACCCGAGGCGACGAAGGCGCCGATGGTGTAGCGGCGGACGGGAATGCCGTTGAGGGCGGCTGCCTTCGGGTTGGCCCCGATCGTGTAGATGTATCGCCCGATCGGCAGGTGCTCGAGGACCAGCCAGAGGCAGAAGGCGAGGATGATCACATAGAAGCCGGTGATCGGCAGGCCGAACACCATGGTGCCGTTGAGGGCCAGGAAGCCTTGCGGCAACTGTGCCACGACCTGACGCCCGCCGGTATGCCAGAGCGCGACGGCGTAGAGCACTGTACCGGTGCCGAGCGTCGCTATGAAGCTGTCGATGCGGGCGACTTCCACCAGGACACCGTTGATGAAGCCGATGAAGGCGCCCAGTACCAGCACGATAACCACCGCCACCTGCCAGGGCACGCCGAGCATGGTCTGCAGGCTGATGGCCAGGATGTGCCAGATGACGATGGCATAGCCGACGGTGAGATCGATCTTGCCGGCGGCCATCGGAATCATAGCGGCCAGGGACAGGAGCGCGATGATCGCCTTGTCGGAGATGATCGAGCGCAGGTTCAGCATGGTCGGGAATGTCTGAGGCAGCAGCAGGGAGAACAAGACCGCCAGGAACACCGCAAGGATCGGCAGGCCGTAAACCGGCAGCCGGCGCGCCAGCCTTTCTCCGAAGCTCAACCGTTCAAGCTCCGCCTTTGTCGGCTCCAGCGCATCGGACTTGATCGAGTTCATCGACATACGGCGGCCTCCGTAAGCAGAATTCACGAACCCCGTTTTGGAAGGGCTTGCTGCGTCTTCTTGAAGTTCCTGCGGGATTTTCAGGGCCGGATCCCAACTCCGGTCCTGAAAATCCCGCCCAGCATCTCTATTGGGTCATCATCGCTTCCGAAGCCGACGCGGCCGTGATCACGGCCTCCGTCGTCAGGGCCTCGCCCTGGAGTTCGGCGATGATCCGGCCGCGGTTGAAAACGAGCGCGCGGTGACAGATATGGGCGATCTCCTCGAAGTCCGTGGAAACCGCGACGACCGCGAGACCCTGTTCAAGGGCGCGGGCGATCAGGCGGTAGATCTCTGCCTTAGCACCCACGTCGACGCCGGCCGTCGGATCCTCCGCGACGAGCAGCTTGCGCCCTGTCGCAAGCCAGCGGCCGACCACGACCTTCTGCTGGTTGCCGCCTGACAGGCCTTCGATGGGTAGATCGGGATCGTTCGGCCGCAGGCCGACCGAAGCACCCAGTTCCACGGCGGATTTCGCTTCCCTGCGCGGGGAGAGAAACGACAGCAGTCCTCGCCCGCTGGCACCCGGATTGAGAAAGGCGTTCTCGCGCACGCTGAGCGCCGGCGCCAGGGATTCCTCCATGCGGTCCCGCGCCATTAGCCCGATGCCGGACTGCAGCGCGGCACGAGGCGAGGATAGATCCGGTCGCGTGCCGTCGAGGGTTATCTCTCCCTCGTGAGGCACCACGCCGAAAAGCGCCCTGCCGATTTCCTCCTGTCCCGCCCCACGCAGGCCGACCAGGCCTAGCAGTTCGCCCTGGCGTACGTCGAAGCTGATCGGCCCGGCGCTAGCGGTCGATACGTCCCTCACCCGCACGCGCAGGGGTCCCGATTGCACGGCGGCCTTCTTGAAAAGATCGAGATTCGAGCGCCCGACGATGAGGCTGACGAGTTCATCCGGATTGGTCTGTCCGATCGGACGCTCCCCGACCTTCAGACCATCGCGCATCACCACCACCCGGTCGGCGATACGAAAGATCTCGTCCAGCCGGTGCGAAACGTAGATCATGCCAACCCCGCGCTGCTTGAGGTGGCGGATGGCATCGAAGAGACGCTCCACCTCGTCGGCCGGCAGGCTGGCGGTCGGCTCGTCGAGCACCAGGAAATCACATTCCACCACCAGCGCCCGTGCGATGGCGACGAGGGATTTCTCGGTGCGGCTGAGGCTGTGCACACGCGTCGTCGGATCGATGTCACAGCCGACGAGCTTAAGGGCCTCGCGCGCCTGCCGCTCGGCCGCGCGCCAGTCGATGAGGCCGAGCCTGCCGGACCACGCCCTGCCGGCGAAGCCCTGCGGCAGGCTCATATTCTCGGCCACCGTCATCCATTCCACCAGACCGAGATCCTGGTGGACGAAGGCGACGCTCTGGCGCTCGGCCCTGGCATGGGCGCGATGGCGATAGGGCTCGCCATCGATGCTCACGCTGCCGCTGTCGGGCCTGACGATGCCGCCGAGAATTTTGATCAGGGTGGATTTTCCGGCGCCGTTCTCTCCCAGGAGGGCGACGACTTCACCGCGGCCGACGTCGAAGCTCACCCCTTTGAGGGCGCGCGTGCCGCCAAAGGATTTGGCCACGTCTTCGAACCGGAGAAACCCGGCGCCAGCCATCCCGCTACCTCCCGGTCAGGCTGGTTTAATCGTTTTACTCGGACCTTGGCCTGACGAACTTTTGTCTTCGATTACCGGCAGCGTTGTCAAGAAGACTTCGTAATGGTCTGAGGAAATGCCCTGTTCCGGTCGATGAAAAAACATCGCCATGTCGTTCCAGAGATCCAAGACGTTCCACTGTCTCCTGCGACACAGGTTTTCCTGCCCCGCACCGATGCGCCACCGTTTCGGCATTGCCGTATCCACCACCTCGACATGGAATGCTCGTCGCATATACGAGGCTCGGATGACGTTTCCTCCATCGTTCAGTCACCGCTCACACTGCAGGTTGGCCGTGGCATCTGCGCCCAGGACGTCCCGGGCGACCTCGATGAAGGCGCGCAGTTTGGGTGCGCGCGAGGCTCGCCGGGGATAGTACAGGAACAACCCCGGCTCCTCGATGGCGCTCTCAGGCAACAGCCATCGGAGACGCCCTTCCTGCAGGTCCCGGCGGATGAGAGGCTCGAAGACATAGGCGATGCCGGTTCCCGCCAAGGCGAGTTCCCTCGCATAGGTTGGATCGCTTACCTGCACGCTGCCCCTCACGCTGACGGCCATGTCCTCTCCCTTTTCCAGCACCTCCCAGGCATAGAGGCCGCCGGATGCCAGGAGCCGGAAGCCGATGCAATTATGTGCCGCGAGATCGGCGATGGCCTTCGGCTCGCCATGCACCTCCAGATAGGAGGGTGCGGCCGCTATGACGGCCTTGAAGGGCGGCGTGAGGCGGATCGCAACCATATCCTGCGCAATCATGCCGCCCAGGCGCACACCGGCATCGAAGCCGCCGGCAATGATGTCGACGAGGCTGTCGTCGCTGAAGACCTCGACGACGAGGCCGGGGTGGCGGCGTGAAAGCGCCGCCAGCACCGGCGTGATGGCGTTGGGCAAGGCGACGCGCGGCGCGTTGAGACGGAGCAGACCGGCTACGCGCCCTCTCGCCGCCCGCAATCGTTCCACCGCCTCCCCGATGTCATCGAAGGCGGGGGCGATATCCGCAACGAAAGTCCTGCCCGCTTCAGTCAGCGCGACGCTGCGCGTCGTACGTGCGAAGAGCGGCGCCTCGAGCCTGTCCTCGACGGCGCGCACCGCATGGCTCACCGCAGAGGGACTCATGCCGAGATCGGCCCCCGCCGCCGCGAACCCGCCGCGCCGCGCCACCGCAAGGACCACTGGTAGATGAATGAGTAGATCGCGATCCATTCATGCACCAAATCGCATAAGATATTCGAACTCAGCTATCTTATCATCTTATGCGCAAGGAGCGATCTTCGATCACGTTCCGATGATCGAAGAAGGAGTTATGCCATGCCGGCTGCCACCACCTGGTTCATTACCGGTGCCTCCTCAGGCTTCGGCCTGAGCTTCGCCCGCTATGCCCTATCGAAAGGCTACAATGTGGTAGCCACGGCGCGAGATCCTTCCAGGCTCGCGTCATTCCAGTCGCAGGCTCGCGAACGGGTGCTCGCCGTCGCGCTCGACGTCAACGACAGGGCCAGCATCGAGGCTGCGGTCGAGTCCGCGCGATCCCGCTTCGGGCAGATCGACGTGCTTCTCAACAATGCCGGCTACGGTATCGTCGGCGCGGTCGAGGAGACGCCGGAAGCCGAGCTGCGCGCCCTGATGGAGACCAACTTCTTCGGCGCAGCGGCAATGATACGGGCCCTCCTGCCGCTGCTGCGCCACCAGGGAAGCGGCGCCGTCGTCAACATTTCCAGCCTGGGCGGCCAGCTTTCCTATGGCGGATACGGTGCCTATTCGGCCAGCAAGTTTGCCTTGGAAGGACTATCCGAGGCACTCGCGCTGGAAATGGCCCCGTTCGGCGTCAAGGTGATGATCGTGGAGCCGGGCGCCTTCCGCACCGAATTCGCAGGCGGCGCGCTGCGTCACATGCCCGTGCTGCCAGCCTATGCCGACGGCTTGCGGGCGGTACGCGATTTCACCAGCGGCATGCGCGATACACAGCCGGGCGACCCCATGAAAGCCGCGGCGGCCATCGACACCGCGCTTCGCGCCGCCAACACGCCGTTGCGGCTCCAACTCGGCAAGGATGCCATCACCGCCGTGCGCGGACATGCCGAGGCGCTGCTGGCAGACCTCGCGGCCTGGGAGAGCCTGGGTCTCGAAACGCGGATCGTGGATTGATCGATCCGCGATCGGGCGACAGGCCTGCAGCCTAGGGTTTCTTCGCGCCGGGTCCGAAGGACTGGCCGTTCACGGTGACAGTCTTGCTGGCACTGTCGAACCCGATGTCCCAGGTGAGGCGACCATCCGGGCCGGTCTTGGCAAGCCCCTTCAGGAAAGCGATGCCCATCACACCCTGCTGCGCATTCGGCATGGTGGAGGCGGCATTGGTGAAGGCGGTCATCACACCATCGAGGCTGGACGCCGAAACGCTGGCCTTGCCCTGCTGGGATGGCACCAGGCTTGTCTCCCCCTGCCCCTTCAGATCGAAGGCCGGGGCAGTGACGCTCTGCTCGAAGGCAAGATGCGGAGAGGCGCCCAGGAATGAAGCCAGGAATGCAGACTTGAGAGCGTCGGGTTTCACCTCGCCTTTCGGAACGACGAAGGTCTCGATGAGCTGGTTGGCCATGGTATCGAAATCAGCGCCTGTCAGCTTGAGATTGACGACGCCGCTCTTCGGCACCAGGGGCGCGGCCCAGTCGGGCACCATGCCATCCGGCAGTTCGAGCCCGGAGAAGCTCGTATTCATGCCGACTTCGGCGCTCTTAACAGCGCCGGTGCTGACCGTCTGGCTATCGACGGAGGCGACCTTGACGATACCCTTGGGCGTGCCGACGCTGAGGTTGGAATAGGTGATGTCCCCCTTCAGGCCCTGCCAGATCGGCAGGGCAGCCTTCAACTTTGCCTGCGCTTCTGCGCGATAGGCCGAACCGACGGCGAAGTCATGCTCGGCGAAGAACGCCAGTACATCCAGGAGACGAATATTGTGGAAACCGGCAATCGTCGCCTCCTGGTGTATCCGATCAGACCGGATAGCGATGGGCGGCATGGGGTTGCGCGGATCCTTGACGGTTACGGTTTCGACCAGATCGACCGCTTCCCACGTCATCGCCACGTCTACGACGCCATCATCGCCGGGCTTTGCATTGCTCACATAGGTGAGCTTGCCCATGGAGGCATCGACATCCTCGACCGACGAACGCATGGCCACGGTCACGCTTTCGCACGCCATGGCCTGGTTGCCGAAAGGCATGCTCTTGAAATCTAACACGCCACTGCCGCTGCAATTCTTGAGATGTTCGGCGAACTCCAGGGGTTCAGCGCCCTTCGGCGACTTGAAGGTCACGTCGATGGAAGGATGGCCGGCCGTAAAGGCATAACTGCCGTCATCCTTCTGCGTCAGTTGCACCGTGACCGGGCCGAACTGGAATTGAGGTCCATCTGCGGGCAGGCCCAGCTTTGCGCCATCGAGCGCATAGGTGAGATCGTAGTGGTCGCCCTTCGGCGTCACTGTAATCACGCCTCGGTCCACCAGCTTCCGACCGAAATAGCGCGCGAAGCCGTCGGTGATCGCCTTGGCGCCAGCGGGCGTTGCGGTAGCCGCGTGAGCAGGCGCTGCCAGGAAAAGACCTGCCAGGGCGGCGGCCGGCACAAGGCCGCGCCTTGCGCGCCCTACGCGATGACGAATGTTCGAAACAGCCATGAAAAACTCGATCCGCTGCTAAAGATCCCCATTCCTCCTATGCCATGTGTCCAACGGGTCGTGTGTGAAATTTTTGTGCACCTGCCGACCATAGCGGTGGTCGCATCGCCGCCCTGGTGCAATTTATAAAACATCCAACGAGGCGACATGCCGCTGTCATCTGGCTGTCCAACACTCCGCCCGCTTTGAAACGGGGAGAGTCGCGATGCGCATCTTTGAAAAACCCTTGTCCCGACGCCGGTTCCTGACCACCAGCGCCACCACCGGCCTTCTGGGCGCCGCCAGCAGCTTCGCCATACCGGGTCTGTCCCGTGCAGCGGATCGGCCGGTGGTCACCAGCGGCCTGCAGTCAGGCGACGTGCATAGCGGCCGCGCCGTTTTCTGGTCTCGTACCGATCGTCCGGCGAATGCGATCTTCGAGTGGTCGACCACCGAGAGCTTCAAGACGGTGAACCGTCTGCCGGCCGTGGCGACCTCGCCGGAAACCGACTACACCGCCAAGATCCTGGCGGAGGGCCTGCCATCGGACCAGGAGATCTTCTATCGCGTGCGCTTCCAGAACCTCGCCGACATCAACGTCGAGAGCGAGCCGGTGATCGGCCATCTGCGGTCGGCGCCCGCGGGCCTGCGCAACGTCTCCTTCGTGTGGTCGGGCGATACGGTAGGCCAGGGCTGGGGCATCAATCCCGATGCCGGCGGCATGAAGATCTACTCCACCATTCTCAAGCACGATCCGGACTTCTTCATCCATTCCGGCGACAACATCTATGCCGACGGCGTGATCAAGAGCGAGGTCAAGCTGCCTGACGGTACGGTATGGAAGAACATCGTCACGCCGGAAAAATCGAAGGTCGCCGAGACACTCGACGAGTTCCGCGGCCAATACAAATACAACCTCATGGACCAGAATTTCCAGGCGCTCTACCGCGCGGTGCCGGTGGTCACCCAGTGGGACGACCATGAGGTGACGAACAACTGGTCCTCCTCCAAGGACCTGTCGCATGACGATCGCTACAAGGAAAAATCGATCAAACTGATCGCCTCCCGCGCCGCCCAGGCCTTCCACGAGTACATGCCGATCGCCACGACGCTGGCCGAGCCGCGCCGCGTCTATCGCAAGGTCCCCTACGGCCCGTTGCTTGACGTCTTCATGCTCGACATGCGCACCTATCGCGGGCCAAACGGCGACAACCTCCAGACGATCGAAGGCGGCGAGGCGGCCTTCCTCGGCGCAGAACAGCTTGCCTGGCTCAAGCGCGAACTCGCCAATTCCCGGGCAACCTGGAAGGTGATCGCCGCCGACATGCCGCTCTCCCTCGTCGTGTGGAACGATGCCGACAACAAGAAGGGCTTCGAGGCGGTCTCGAACAACAACAACGGCGCCCCGCTCGGCCGCGAACTCGAATTCGCCGATCTCCTGCGTTTCATCAAGGCGGCAGGCGTGAAGAACACGGTGTGGCTAACGGCCGACGTCCACTACACCGCCGCCCACTACTACAATCCGGACAAGGCGGTCTTCCAGGACTTCGATCCCTTCTGGGAATTCGTCTCCGGCCCGCTCAATGCCGGTACCTTCGGACCGAACGATCTCGACATGACGTTCGGCCCGGAACTCAAATATGTGAAGGCGCCCGAGGCCGGCAAGGCCAACCTCTCGCCCGCCGCCGGCCTGCAGTTCTTCGGCCATGTCGCCATCGCCGCCGACACGCGCGTGATGACGGTCACGTTGCGCGACGTCGCCGACGCGTCGCTGTGGTCGATCGATCTCGAGCCGAAGCTCGGCTGATCAGGCGCCCTCGCCTACTTTTCCGGCAAATCGAAGGTCTGGCCATTGACCGTGAATTTCTTGGCCAGACCATCCACCGAGACGTTCCAGACAAGCCGGCCGTCCTCGCCGCTCTTCGCCAGGCCCTTGATCAGCGCCAGCCCGAGATTCGCATTGGCGGCGTCGGGCGAATTGAGCTTGCCCACAGCGGCTACGATGTCGTCGAAGCCCCGCATGGAGAAGACACCGTTGCCTTGCAGCTTGAGGTCGATCGGCGCTTCGGCGTGACCGTCAAAGTCGTAGGCCGCCGCCGCCGCATTCACATTGGCGGTGATGCGAGCATCTCCCTTGAACAGAAGGCTCATCAGCGCCCCCTGCACCGCATCGTTCGACGGGCTGGGGTTATCGAAAATGGTCTTCGCCGCACTATCGAGGTCGAGGCCTGAAATCTTGAGCCCGATACCCGCCTTCCCCGGCAACAACGGCGTGGCTTGCGGGGGCATCTGGGGGCTTGCGACCGTGAGGCCCGCAATATTCATATCGACCTGGTAGTTCGAATCCTTGGCGACGCCCGAAAGGGCCTGACGCTCGGCATATTGTTCCAGCTTGACGCTAACCTCGTCACTCTCGACGCTGATGCCGGTAAACTCCGAATTGATCTTGAGCATGTTCCACAGCGGGAGCGCGGCCTTCGCCTTCGCCAGCACTTCGCTTTCCAATGGCTTTTTCTTGCCCATGCCCTCGGACGAACGTGCCAGCATCAGAAGATCCGCGATCTCGTGGGCGCGGGCCGCCTCCACACCAAGATCGTAGCGCAGATCGCCGATCTTGAAATGAATGAGTTGGTCCTTCTTCTTCTCATCAGGGAAAATTGCCGTAAGGCCGCTCATCGCTACGGACAACTTCAGGTCAGCGGTGGCTCCTTGCTCCACGCCGCTCCAGGCCAGCGAGAATTTTCCCATATCGAAGTCGATGGGATCCTTCGCATCGGGCGCCTTGATGGATACGGCATCGCACCCGGCGGAAACCGTCGAGAGATAGCTGTCCTTCGGATTGAATACGCCGTTGGCAACGCAATTCGTCAGCTTCACGCTGGTGATTTTCTTCGGATCGTCGGTATCCGGCGACGAACCGGAATAGGAGAGAGGATCGGCGATGAAGGCATAGGTGCCATCATCCTTTGGCGTCACATGCACGGTACCCACGGGCAGCGGTTGAGACGGCTTCGACTTGGACTCCCCCTTGTTGGGGTCGACGATGAAATCGTAGCTTTCCCCTGCAGGAACGATCCTGACGATGCCTTTGCGAAACGCCTCGTCATCCCCCAAAAAAGCCTCCAGCCTGGCCTGCAGGTCGCGGGCTCCCTGCTCGGTCGCCGGGGCGGCATGGGCCGGCGCGAATGTGAGGGCGGTCGTCGCCATCAGGCCGGCACCGGCCAGCATCTTGAGACCACGGCGAGAAAGCCCTGGATATGAATTACGCAATGCGCCCATTATTTCTTCCCAACCCAACTCTATGCGTCGTCGATGAACACCAGATCGCCCGGTGCAATCTCGACGCGTTCACCCATCACGGGTGCTTCCCCGCGTACCACCCGGGCGAGAGCCGCCGGATAGAGCCTGTGCTCGGCTCGCAGCACGCGGGCCGCCAGTTCGGCAGCCGTATCGCCGGGCAGCACCGGGACGGCAGCCTGGGCGATGATCGGTCCCTCGTCCATTCCCGGGGTAACATAGTGTACCGTGCAACCATGCAGCCGGACACCCGCTTCGAGCGCGCGCTCATGCGTGGCCAGCCCCGGGAAGGAGGGCAGCAGGGCCGGGTGGATGTTGATCATGCGCCCCGCCCAGCTTTCGACGAAGGCCGCCGTCATCAGGCGCATGAATCCCGCGAGTGCGACGATATCCACGACATGGGCTTCGAGGCGGGCTTCCAGCGCCGCCTCGAAATCCGAACGGCTGGCGAAAGCCTTGTGATCGATCGCTTCGGCGACCAGGCCGGCCTCGCGGGCCCGCGCAAGGCCCGGTGCGTCGGGGCGATTGGAAATGACCGCGACGATTTCCGCCGGATAGGACGGGTCTTTCGCGGCCTCGATCAGAGCGGCCATGTTGGAGCCGCGGCCGGAAATCAGGATGGCGACCCGTTTGCGGCCCTTCATAGTGCGAGCGTGCCGCGATAGGTGACGCGCTCGGCGCTCTCCTGCCGCACCACCGTGCCGAGGCGCATCGGCGGCAGGCCCGCCTCCGCGAGAGCCTTCTCCACCGCCTCGGCATCGCCTGCAGCCGTGACGACGATCATGCCCACGCCGCAATTGAACGTGCGAAGCATCTCGCGCTCCTCCACCCCTCCGGTCCGCGACAGCCAGCCGAACACCGGCGGGGGCTTGATAGCGGCCAGATCGATCGATGCCCCGATGCCGTCGGGCAGCACGCGCGGGATGTTGTCGGGAAAGCCGCCGCCCGTGATGTGGGCGAGCGCCTTGATTGCGGTGCCCGTGGCCTTGAGGGCGGCGAGCAGCGGCTTCACATAGATCCTCGTCGGCGTGAGCAGCGCCTGGCCAAGGGTACCGCCTTCGCCGAAGGGAGCGGGAGCATCCCAGGCGAGACCCGACAGGGAGACAATCTTGCGCACGAGCGAATAGCCGTTGGAATGCACGCCGGAGGACGCAAGGCCGAGGATGACGTCCCCCTCCGCCACGCCGCCCCGCGGCAGGATGGCATCCCGCTCGACGGCGCCGACGGCAAAGCCGGCGAGATCGTAGTCGCCATCCGCATACATGCCCGGCATCTCGGCTGTCTCGCCCCCGATCAACGCACAGCCGGCGTCCGTGCAGCCCTCGGCAATTCCCTTGACGATAGCGACGCCCTGCCCCGGCGCGAGCTTGCCGGTGGCGAAATAGTCAAGGAAGAAGAGCGGCTCCGCGCCCTGCACGACGAGGTCGTTCACCGACATCGCCACGAGATCGATGCCGACCGTGTCGTGAATACCGGTTTCGATCGCCACCTTCAGCTTGGTGCCAACGCCGTCATTGGCGGCAACCAGCACCGGATCCTTGAAACCGCAGGCCTTGAGGTCGAACAGGCCTCCGAAACCGCCGATCTCGGCATCCGCACCGACACGACGGGTCGCGCGCACCAGTGGCTTGATGGCATCGACCATGGCGTTGCCGGCATCGATGTCGACGCCGGCATCGGCATAAGTCAGGGAATTCTTGTGTATCTTGCTCATATCCCGGCTTTGCCCTGCTTCCGCTCTGCAATCAAGCCCAGATAGTGCTGAACCACAGTTGCCCCCGCGATCGAGGTGATGTCCGCATGATCATAGGCGGGTGCCACTTCGACGAGATCGCAGCCGACGATGTCGAGGAAGCCGAGGCGGCGCAGGATCATCAGCGCCTGGCGGGAAGACGGGCCTCCCGACACGGGAGTACCCGTGCCTGGCGCATAGGCCGGATCGAGGCAGTCGATGTCGAAGGTGATGTATGTCTTCGCATCGCCCACGCGCTGGCGGACCTGCTCGACCACCTCGTTGACCGTCAGGGTCTCGAGATCCTCACCGTAGAGAATCCTGATGCCGAAATCATCGGGAGCATGGGTGCGGATACCGATCTGGATCGAACGCTCCGGCAGTATGACGCCATCCCGGACGGCGCGCCCGACGAAGGAGCCATGATCGATGCGGCCCTCGTCGTCATACCAGGTGTCCTGGTGGGCATCGAAATGCACCAGCGCCATCGGACCGTGTTTCGCAGCATGGGCCTTCAGGAGCGGCCAGGTGACAAAGTGGTCGCCACCGATGGAGCACAGCATGGTGCCGGTATCGATGATGTCGCGCGCCTGCGCCTCGATGCAGGCGGGGATTTCGCCGTGGCGCGCATAATCGAAGGAGCAGTCGCCATAGTCCACCACCGCGAGATGCTCGAACGGATCGGCGTGGAAGGGATATTGCGGATCGCCGTCGAAGATGGCCGAAGCACGCCGCACGCCCTGCGGTCCAAAGCGCGCCCCGGGCCGGTTGGACACCGCCGCATCGAAGGGAATGCCCCACACGGCAACGTCGATGCCTGTCAGGTCCCTCTGGAAACGCCGCCGCATGAAGGACAGCACGCCGCCGTAGGTCGGCTCGGTGGCGCCGCCCAGGATCTCCTTGCGGAAGACGGCGTTGTCGGTCGGGCGAGGACGCAGCGGATCGGCAGTGGGGCCAGCCATGGTGAACTCCGGAAGATGATGCCAGAGGATTTACGGCGAACGCGTGACAAAGGAAATACCAGCTCAGCGGGTGACGGGCCCGGCGACGGAATCCCGCACTATCAGCCTGGCGGCAAGTTCGATGCGCCGAGGCTCGGATATGTCGCCAGCCATGCGGGCGCGCAGGCGCTCGACGGCCTGGATCGCCAGTTCCTCGACGGGCTGGCGCATGGTCGTCAACGCGGGGCGGAAGGCACTGGCCCAGGGAAAATCGTCGATCGCGACGACCGATATGTCTCCCGGCACCCGAAGGCCGGCATCGTGGAGGCGCCGCATGACGCCGACCAGCATCTGGTTGTTGGAGACGAACAGCGCGGTAGCGCGTCGTTCGGCTCCGATCAGGGCGCCGACTGCTTCATAGGCGCCTTCCTCCCGAAAGTCGGCATGGACGATGTCCTCCGCCCCGAAGGTCAACCCGCGTGCCTCCAGGGCGGCGAGGAAGCCGCGCGTGCGTTCGACACTGGAAAGGCCCTGCTGGGGACCTGCGACAGCGGCGATATGCCGGTGCCCGAGTTCCATGAGGTGCGAGGTTGCCACGAAAGCCGCCGCGAAATTGTCGATCACCACAGAGTCGGCTCCCGCTCCCGGCGGCGCGCTGTCGACAAGCACGATCGGCGGTCCGCGGCCGATTGCGAAGGCGTCCCCGTAATCCGGAATGTCGCCGGCGGGGCACAGGACGATGCCGTCCACCCGCTGGGTACGCATCAGGGCAAGGGCCTCGCGCTCACGCGTAACGTCGAAGGCGGTATTGCACAACACCATCGAGTAGCCGTCCCGGCGCGTGATCTGCTCGACGTAATGGACCAGCCTGGTGAAGAAGGGATTGGTGATGTCGGGGATCACCAGGCCTATGAGGCGGGAGGATCCGCTCTTCAGGCTGCGGGCGATGCCGTGAGGCGAATAGCCCAGTTGGGCGACTGCCTCCCGCACTCGTGCCTGCAGCGCGTCGCTGACGAAGGCTGCGCCGCTGAGCGTAGCGGAAACAGTGGCAGTAGAGACGCCGGCGAGACGGGCAACGTCGCGGATGGTCGGCATGAACGCTCGAGTGGTAAGGTGGGCGGGCGCAAGCCTGCCGGCCAGGAAGGAATCAACCTGGCCGATTGTTACTGCTAATCGCGACCCCGACAAACGTCGGGACCGCGGCGCGAAGCGCTAGCGCCACCAATGGCCATCCGCATCCGTGCCGGCCTTGCGGGCCGAGCGCTGGGCAATGGCATTGTCGGGCAAAGGCTCGATATCCATCAGGAAGCGCTGGGCCGCGCTCATGCGTTCATAGAGGTCCTGCGTCAGATATTCACGCTGGACCAATTGCTGCGGCAGATCGCGGCGCGTGTAGGTGAGATGGAGAACGCGCCGCCGCTCACCGCTGCGGTTGACCGTGCCCCCATGCCACATCGAGGAATTGACGATGATCACCGAGCCCTTCGGGGCCTTCACATGCATCTCGCCCGGATAGGGCGCAGCGAGATCAGCGGGCGTACGCTCCTCCTCCTCGGGCGTGAGAGGGGACGGTTCCCAGTCTCCCTGGTTGACATGGGGTACGTTGATGGGATGCCACCGGTGGGAGCCGGGCACGATGCGGGTAGGCCCGTTTTCCGCCGTCATGTCGTCGAAGGTGACGATGGCGTTAAGCACCCACCAATCGTCCGGGAAATATTTCGGCACGTCGACGTGAAGATCCTGATGTCCCTTGCCCGGCAGTGGGTCGCGCAGATTGGCGCCGTGCAGCTTGAACTCGCCGAGCAGGTAGTGCGAGGCAGCCAGGAGCGGCTTGATCTCCAGGCAGCGATCATAGGCCGCCGTCTTGTTGAAGAGGTTGGATACGCGGGGAGCGCCCGGCTCGACATGCACCTCGTGCCCACCCTGCTCGCCCTCCTTGCGATGAAGATTGTCGAATTCGGCGGCCATCTCGCGGCATTCCTCCGGCGAGAACACGCCGGTGATGACGAAATAGCCGTTCTCGTCGAGGGATCGCCTCTGGTCCTCGGTAAACTCCGCTCCGGTAACGCCGAGTTCGCGCAACGCCTGCTTGGTATACATTCCCTTCCTCCGATCTGCGGTGATTCAATCACTCTTCAGCATGGCCATGTGGAAACTAGCCGTTTAGCTAAACGTTTAGTCCAGAGGAAACATACATTTTTCGACCCTGACAGACAAGGAAGCATTTCAAGACGGCAGAAGTGTGCGGCGCCCGCTAGATCAGGGCGCGGACGGCGTCGATCCGCCCGGCCAACCCCTCTCCGAAGCGGCTCGCGACCAAGGCGTCATCGAAGAGGTCGGCATAGCGTTCGCCGGAATCGCAGATCAGCGACACGATCGAGCCAGCCTGCCCTGCCTCGATCACGCGCCGCCGCAGACGCAGCACACCCATGAAGTTCGTGCCTGTGGACGGGCCGACCCGCCGGCCCAGGATCTGCGAGAGCACGCGCATGGCGGCGATGGAATCGAGGTCTGCCACGGGGATCATCTCGTCTACGACATCGCGGATGAAGGAAGGCTCGACGCGCGGGCGCCCTATGCCCTCGATGCGGCTGCCCAGGGCGGAGACCAGGCTGCGGTCACCCGTTGCGTGGTAGGGCGTGAATACCGAATTCTCGGGATCTGCCACGGCGACCTTGGTGGCGTGCCGGCGATAGCGGACGTAGCGCCCGAACGTCGCGGAGGTGCCGCCCGTGCCTGCGCCGACCACGATCCACGCCGGAATCTTGTGTGTCTCGCGAGCCATCTGGTTGAAGACGGATTCGGCGATGTTGTTGTTGCCCCTCCAGTCGGTCGCCCGCTCCGCGAAGGTGAACTGGTCCATGAAATGACCATTGGTGTCCCGGGCGAGCCGGTGCGAGGCCTCATAGACGGCGTCGGCGCTGTCGACCAGGTGCAGCCTGCCTCCATAGAACTCGATCTGCGCGCGCTTCTCGGCCGAGGTGGCGCGCGGCACCACGGCGATGAAGGGCAATCCCAGCAGCCGCGCGAAATAGGCCTCGCTGATCGCCGTCGAACCCGAGGAGGCCTCGATGATGGTGGTGCCCTCGTGCACCCAGCCGTTGCACAGGGCATAGAGGAAGAGCGAACGAGCCAGCCGGTGCTTGAGGCTTCCGCTGGGATGCGTGGTCTCGTCCTTGAAGAAGAGATCGATATCGCCGCCGATCGGCACGCTGACGAGATGCGTATCGGCAGAACGGGCGAAGTCCGCCTCGATCCTGGAAATGGCGCCGTCGAGCCAAGTGCGGGACACGCTGTTTCTCCTATGATCCGGCCTGCGCCTATAAGCGAAAGTAGCGCTTTGCGCCACCTCTGCTCCACCCCGGGGCACCGGCCGTGGCGCGTCGAACGGCCCACTCGCGAAGAGAAGATAAGGAACATCAAGGACGTCCACACGTTTTCAAAGCGGGACGGGCTCATGAGAGGAGGTTTTCATGATCCGTAAGACAGCACCCTACGCGTTTGCTCTTGCCGCAATGCTGGCGACGCCGGTCATGGCACAAGCTCAGCAGGCATCACAGCAGCCGCAGACAACGCAACCGCAGGCAAACTCGACGTCACCCGCCGGTGCCGTCACCTTCATCACCAAGGCAGACCCCGGACAGTATCGGGCAAGCCAACTCGTCGGCGTCAAGATCTACAATCCGCAGGACGAGAATATCGGTAACGTCAACGAATTGATCGTCGACAAGAAGGGTTCGATCGTCGGAGTGGTGATCGGCGTGGGCGGCTTCCTGGGGATAGGCGAAAAGAACGTCGCCCTCCCCTACTCCGTCATCTCCTGGGTGGACATGCCACCGCCGGCGCCTGATACGACGGCCGCACCACCCGCGGGCGGGGCTGGGCCGACCACCCCGACGCCCGCTCCGGCTGCAGCGCCCCGAAACACCGTGCAGGATTACCCCTATCGGGGCACACTGGCGATGACCAAGGAACAACTCCAGGGCGCACCCGACTTCAAATTCGCCTCGGAGACCTCCACCCAATAAGGACTGATCAGTCCATAATAAGTGCCACGACGAACCAACCCAACAGGATATGGAACAGGCCGGAGTCTCCCCGAGATTCCGGCCTGCGCTCATATCGAGACTGGTGCAACATGCAGCTCGGCCGCTGGAATGAAGTTCTCCGTCAGCGATGACCGGCCTTCTCCCGCGTAATTTGTCCTCAGTCCTCGGCTGCGAAGTCGCCGGACAGGCGGAGACCTTCGAGCCAGGTCTCGCCGTCGCGCTTGACCACCCTGTGAGGGCCAACGCCGGAGAGATCCCGAATGGCATCCGCCAAGGTCTGCGAATGCGTGACCAGCCAGATCTGCGTGCGCTGGGAAGCACGGACGATCATGCCGGCAAGCGGCACAAGCAGGTCGGGATGCAGGCTTGCCTCGGGCTCGTTGAGCGCAATGAACGGCGGAAGCCGGGCCGACAGGAGAGCGCCCGCCATGGCAAGATAGCGCAAGGTGCCATCCGAGAGTTCGCCCGCCTCGTAGATGCGCCTGGCATTGTCAGGGAAGACCATGCCGAAGGACGCCGTACGATCCGGCATTGGCACGACCAGCCGGGCCCCTGGAAAGGCTTCCTCGATGCTCTCCTCCAAGGCAGCGGTGTCGGTCCGGATATGCACCAGCGTGGCAAAGACGGCGGCGAGGTCGTGGCCGTCCGATGCCAGCGTGGGGGTTGCTACCGCGTGACAAGGCTGGCGCAGGGGTGAATCCCGATCGGTGCGCAGGCCATGATAAAAACGCCATTCAATGAGGGCGCGCCGGACAGCCGCTATGTCGGCCAGGCGATCGGCGTCATGCAACGTGGCGAGCGCGGTCTCGGACGCAAGCAGGGGAACACCGAAGGAACGCCTTTTTCCATCTTGTCCAAGGATGGTGAGCGACGGCCCCTTGCGTTCCAGCACGGTTTGCTCCCGCCCGCGATGGCTGAATTTGAGTGTCTCAAGCTTGACCTGCGGCTCGCCGAGGAAACCATTCCCGAAAATCGCGCCGCCCGCCTGCTGCACCAATCCCGCCTCGATGCGATAGCGATAGGCTGCAGCCTCCCCGACCAGGCCGACATCGAGGTGAATGCGCGCCGGCTCGTTCTTCGGACGTGTTCCGGCCCAGAGTGCTGCGGCCAAGCCTCCTTCACGAGCCAGTTCGTGCGCGAAGCTGCCTCGCGCCGCTGCCTGGATCAGTTGCAGGCCGCGATATAGATTGGTCTTGCCCGTGCCGTTGGCGCCGACGAAGACGGTCAGTTCGCCCATCTCGAAATGAATGGAGCGCAGGGAGCGATATCCCTTGAACCAGATATCTCTGACGGAAAAGGACATGTGCCTTCCGATCCGGGCCTGGCCAGCGCTGCCCCTTCCATCGCGGTGGGACATGGCTCGCCATGCGACCTGCCCTGACGCCCGCGAACCGCGTTGCCGCTGGGCCGATTCTCCGGGGGATAGTCGCAGCCGGCCGGGCCTCGCGCAATCCCGCCTCTGCCAGGCCTAGAACTCCGGCGAATCCGAGTGGTTGTCGCCAGGGCCAACTTCCACCATCCTGCGGAATCTTCAGCCTTGGGGGGATGGGGTGAGACGCTTATTCCTGGTTCTGGCCACCGCTCTGTCCACCGCCGGCGGTGTCCATGGGGAATCCAGCCTGCTCGGCCAATATGGCGCGGCGAGACAGGCGTTCCTTGGCACTGCCGGTAATTCGGGCAGCTTCCTGCGCGACTATCCGCAGGTGGTCTTGGCCGACATCGACGGCCTATGGCTGTCTCTCACCGTATTGTTCGATGAAGCGCAGGCTTCGGATGGTGCCATCGCCACTGCCTGCACGAAGCTTGGCATGCGGATCCGGCAAAAGAGCCGCTATGCCTTCACGGGTACGCGCAGCGCCGGCACGGATCACGAACTTGACGTGATCTACAGTTCCATGGGCGGCAACAGGTTCTCGGTCTTTGCCGAAGAGACCCAACTGTTTCGCTTTCTCGGCATCGACGCATCAAAGACCGACGAGGCGAGCCGAACCACGGTGACGAACTATCTGCGCAGCCTGAATGTTCCGGTGACGATCTTTCGGCCATCTCCTGACATCCTGGTCATCCAGCCGGAAGGCCTCAGCCCCCAGATCTTCGGACGATGCTCGGCCTGACGAAGGCGCTGGATCGAACAGAACGCGATCCAGCGCTCAACCGCGCTGGGAGGAATATCTTCCGGGAGAGCATTGCCTCTCGATCCCCTTCTCCTCTCCCCTCGGAGCGAGGAAAAGCGCCAGGAGACGGTCCAGCCAACGTCGCCCCTCTTCCACCTCCACTTCCGGCACCCCTTCCGGCAGTTCGGGTCGCTCCCATTCACGGCAATTGGCAGCCTTGAAGAAGTAGCTCGCAGGAATCATGACGCAGGTTTCCTGTTCAAGTTATTGAATCGATTCAAAAAATACGCCATGCAAATCCGCCAAAAGACAAATCTGACGGATCGTGGCTTATTGAATCGATTCAAAATAATCCGGAGGACTCTCGAAAGTCAAGATGTTTGAATCGATCCAACGCTCCTATTATCGTCGTGTCGGCCAGTGGCAGGGAGCAGCATTCTTGGAGAAGGTCGTACGTCTCGCCGACATCGCCAAGGCGGCCGGAGTGTCGCAAGGCACCGCCTCGAACGTCTTCAACCGCCCGCATCTCGTGCGCATGGAGGTTCGTGAACGCGTAGAGGGTATAGCGCGCTCACTCGGCTATCACGGCCCTGATCCCAAGGGCCGGCTGTTGCGCGCCGGCAAGGTCAACGCCATCGGACTGGTGACGGCCGAGCCCCTATCCTACTTCTTCGAGGATCCCTACGCGCGTGCCATGATGACGGCGATCTCGCAGGCCTGCGACGCGCGTGGCGCGGGGATCGCCCTGGTCTCGGCCATGAACGAGCAGAAGCTCGCATGGAACGTCCACAGCGCCCTGGTGGACGGCTTCATTCTCTTCTGCATCGACGAAGGGCCGCGGCTGGTCGAACTCACGCGAGAGCGCCAGCTTCCGTTCGTTGCCCTTCACCTGGGCACGAAGGACGAAACGATCTCGGCTATCGGCGTCGACAATTTCGCTGGCGCCCGCCTTGCGGCGCGACATCTGGCGGATCTCGGGCACCGCAGATTTGCGATCCTCGCGACGCCGCTCACGGATGAGCATTACGGCTTCGTGACGCTGGTGGACGTGCAAGCGGGTATCTACTCGACGTCACGCGACCGGGTCGCCGGGTATTTCGACGTCCTCCGCGAGTTCGGAATCGAGACCCGCAACGTCCCTATTCTCGAGACCCAAAGCGAGCACGAAGAGGCCGTTCGTCAGGGCCTGGAGCAGATCTTCGCCGCCGCGGAGCCACCCACGGCCTTGCTGTGCATGTCCGACCGAATCGCCTTCCTCGCCATCGGCTGGCTCGGCGAACGCGGCCTTTCAGTGCCCGGCGAGGTGTCCGTCATCGGCTTCGACGGCATTGCGGAAGGCGCCCAGTTCCACCCCCCCCTTACGACCATTGCCCAGCCGATCCATGCCATGGGCCGGCTCGCCGTCGAGATGATCCTGGACGATGCAGGCGGCATCGAGCGCCGGGAATTCGAGACCAAGCTGGTCACGCGAGCGTCGACGGCGCCCGCAAAGCATTGAGGCCGCAAGGGGCCGCTGCGTTCCGCAACCGCGACGGCAATAAAAAACCCCGCCGGAGCGGGGTTTTTCGAAAAACCGAAGTCCAGAAAGCTTAGCGCTTCGAGAACTGGAAGGAGCGGCGGGCCTTGGCGCGACCGTACTTCTTGCGCTCGACCACACGGCTGTCGCGGGTGAGGAAGCCTTCCTTCTTCAGGGCCGAACGAAGTTCCGGCTCGAAGTAGGTGAGGGCCTTGGAAAGGCCATGGCGCACGGCGCCGGCCTGGCCGGACAGACCACCACCGGCGACGGTGATGTTGATGTCATACTGGCCGGCGCGGTTGGCAACGGTCAGCGGCTGCTGGATCAGCATGCGCAGAACGGGGCGGGCGAAGTAGACATCCAGCTCGCGGTCGTTGACCGTGATCTTGCCCGGACCGGGCTTGATCCACACGCGGGCAATGGCGTCCTTGCGCTTGCCGGTGGCATAGGCGCGGCCATGGGCGTCGAGCTTCTGGACATGCTTGGGCGCCTCGGCGGCTGCCGCCACATCACCCAGCGACTGAAGCGAATTGAGCGTATCGGCCATCGGATCAGCCCTTCACATTCTTGGCGTTCATGGCGCCGACATCGAGCACTTCCGGCTGCTGAGCCTCGTGCGGATGCTCGATACCCTTGTAGACGCGCAGGTTGAGCATCTGCTTGCGACCGAGGGGGCCACGCGGAATCATGCGTTCCACGGCTTTCTCGACCACGCGCTCGGGGAACTTACCTTCCAAGATGAACTTGGCGGTGCGTTCCTTGATGCCACCGGGATGGCCTGTGTGGTGGTAGTAGACCTTCTGATTGCGCTTGCGGCCGGTGAGCACCACCTGCTCCGCATTGATGACAATCACGTTGTCGCCGCAGTCGAGATGGGGCGTATAGGTCGGCTTGTGCTTGCCGCGTAGACGCATGGCGATCACCGAGGCAAGGCGGCCCACAACCAGGCCCTTGGCGTCGATGATGACCCACTTCTTCTCGATATCGGCGGTCTTGAGCGTAAAGGAGGACATGGTCTCGCCTGAGTTTCGCTGTCGATCGACGGTTAAAACGGACAAGGCGACCTACGGCCGCCGAGTTGGCGTGCTTCTACACGAGCCCTCGGCGGACGTCAACGCACGTCTTTAGCGAAACATCAAAAATAGTCTTTAAAAAACAATTGCTTACGATAATGGTATTAAAATACCTTAGTTTTGAGCGTAGTATGTGACGACATCGGCAAGATTGGGACGGGGTCGGTCGGGCATGGCTTCCTTTGCCGTTCCGATATGAACGAAGCCGGCAACCTTCTCGTGGGAAGCAATACCGAGGCGAAGGAGCACGCGCTCGTCATAGGCCATCCAGCCGGTCAGCCAGCTCGCGGCGAACCCGAGCGCATGGGCGGCGATGACGAGATTCTCGCACACGGCCCCGGCGGAGAGTTCCTGCTCCCAGAGCGGAATCTTCACGTGATTGGCCGCCGTGGAGACCACGCCGACCACGAGCGGCGCCATGGAGAAACGATTCGATTCCTTCTTCCGCGCGGGCTCGTCGGCATCGGGACAGGCGGCCATGAAGGTGTCGTAGACGATCTGGCTGGCCTTGTCCCGGGCCGCGCCCTGATAGATCACGAAGCGCCAGGGCGCGAGCTTGCCATGGTCCGGCACCCGGCTGGCGATGCCCAGGATCGTCTCGAGTTGCTGCACATTGGGTCCAGGTTCCACCAGAAAGGCAGGCGGCACCGAGCGGCGGGTCTTCAAAAGCGTGACGGCATCCATCGCGAAATCCTTTTGCCGAAAATCCCTATGCGTATGCATCGAGCAACGCGCGATGACATAAGCGGTAGGATGGGCTTTGAACAGACCTCACAATGTCCCGCCCACGGTCTTCGAGCCCCGCTTCATCGGGGAGGAAGGGGTTGCAGGCCAAGATCGGGCTTGAAATTGCCGGCTTTCCGTGAATCGTGGCGGCATGAGTTTCAATCGTTCCTCCTGCCTCCTTGTGGCGAGTGCTGTCCTACTGGCCGTCTCCACGCCGCTCGCGGCGCAGCAAGCGACTCCCGACGCCGGCAAGCCGCCTGCCCCGCCGGCGGCGAATCCGGCCCCGACGTTACCGGCGGCTCCGTCCCAGGCGGGACCGGCAGCCGATCCGGCGTTGCTTCGCAGCGTGAGCCTGTCCGCGGTCTTTACAGAGAAAGGACCGCAAATCGTCTCCGGCATGAAGTGGCGTGTGTTCCGTGTCGAGTCGGCCCGATCAGACGCGGTGAAAGTGACGGAGTCCGACGATCCCAGCCCGAAATTCACCCTGGCACCCGGCCACTACATCGTGCATGCCGCCTATGGCCTCGCCGCCGTCACCAAGGACATCACCGTCGGCCGGGACGCCGTGCAGGACACGCTGATGCTCAAGGCCGGCGGTCTGCAGGTTGAAGCCTCGGTGCTCGACAAACCGATTTCGCCCACGCAGCTGACGGCCCGCATCATGCTGATCCAGCCGACGGGCGAACGCCGTCTAATCGCCGAAGGCGTATCGGCCACCGACATCATAAGGCTGCCCGAGGGCCGCTACTACGTCGAATGCACCTATGGCGATTCCAATGCCGCCGTTTCGGCGGAAATCTCCGTTACGGCCGGCAAGCTGACGGAAGCGACTTTCCACCAGATGGCGGCCAGCCTCACGCTCAAGCTGGTAAGCCAGCCAGGCGGCGAGGCCATCGCGAATACCGCCTGGTCCGTTCTCACGCCGGGCGGCGACGTCATCCGGGAATCCATCGGCGCCTTTCCGTCGCTGATCCTGGCCGAGGGCAACTACACCGTCGTCGCTCGCCACGAAGGCCGGGTCTACACTCGGGAATTCGACGTGAAGGCTGGCCAGGATGGTGACGTCGAAGTCGTGGCACGCTGAGGCAGGAGCGAGTTCCGCTTCCCTGTGCGCTACGAAGCCAGGAGCACGGGAACGCCCTTGTGCTTGGCCTTTTCCTCCGGCTCGACATGGATGGTCACGCGGGCGCCTTCGATCTCCTTGCGCAGGGCTGCCTCGAGCCTGTCGCAGATCGCGTGGGACTCCGATACCGACATCGTGCCCGCCACCACGAGATGGAAATCGATGAAGGTGACGCTGCCGACCTGCCGCGTGCGCACGTCGTGAGCCTCCTGTGCACCCTCGCTGTGGCCGGCGATCGTCCTCGCGATCCTGTCGAGCACGTCGGGAGGTGCCGAAGCGTCCATCAGGCTGGAAACGGAATCTCGGATCATCACCCAGCCCGACCAGAGAATGTTGAGCGCCACCACCGCCGCGAGGAGCGGATCGAGGACCAGCCAGCCGGTAATCGCCACCAGGCTCACGCCCACCAGGATGCCGACGGAGGTCCAGACGTCCGCCATGACATGGTTGCCGTCAGCGATCAGGGCCGGCGAGCGCCATTCACGCCCACGCTTGAGCAGCAGCCAGGCCCAGACGCCGTTGATGACGCCGGCGACGGCATTGACGGCGAGACCAAGAGCCGGCGTTTCTAGAGGTTTAGGCGCCAGAAATCCGGCATAGGCTTCCTTCAGGATCATGACCGCTGCGCCGACGATCAGCACGCCTTCCAGCACGGCTGAGAAATACTCTGCCTTGTGATGGCCATATGGATGCCCGCCGTCGGCCGGCCGGGAGGCAACGCGCAGGGCAAGAAAGGCGGCCCCCGCGGCCACGACGTTGATGATGCTCTCGAGCGCGTCGGAATAAAGTGCGAGCGAGCCCGTCAGCCACCACGCGCCGAGCTTGAGCGCGAGGACGACGATACCGATGCCGGCACTCCCTAGAGCGGCTTTCTGGGCGCGATCCATGCTGATTCCTGAATAAGAGCGGCATCCCTACGCCGATGCGCGCCATGCGCTGCTCCCTACTCCCTGCCCTCGTCCTAAGGCCAGAGCAAGTAGTATAGCTCGAGCTATCGTAAGGCAGGCAGGCACCGCCTTTTGGTGCATGGCGACGCCCGCAATACCGTAAATTTCATGCCGGAGCGGCAATTTCCGCCGCATTCCGACAGCAGGCGCAAATCCGTTTTCAATCTGGGGATTACTTGTGCCTCGCCGTTCCACCCTGCCCGGCCATGCCGCAACGTTGCCCGTCGAGATACTCTGCCAGACCGGTCGGATAGAGTTCGAGCCGCGAGCGGCGCAGGCTTGACGGCTCGAACCAGCGCGCGCGACACCGGGTGCCGTCGTCCTCCGCGAACAGGATCTCCTCCTGATCGTAGAGTTCCCGACGTATCAGATCGACGTCGACGGCGAAGATGATCTCATGCCCTGGCGCGCCTTCATGGCGATAAATATTCTCGAAAACATGCCAGCCGCCCACGATGACCACCGGGCTCACCAGTTCCTCCAGGAACTCACGCCGGAGCGCCTCCTCGCGGCTCTCGCCGAACTGGACCGAACCTCCCGGCGGGCGCACGCCTTTCAACGTTCCTGCATCGGTGTCGATCTCCACCGCCAGCAGGCTCTCCCTTCGCCAGGCGAGGCCGATGACCTTCACGCACACCGTCTCGGGGGGACGCCAGCCGGCCATCCCTTCACACCCACCCACGGAGCCGCCGCGAGGAGCAGGCCGGCATGTCATGGATCATGATGAATTCCCGTTTCACATTTTCCGTCCGAAAGCAGTAACGCTAGTTTCGCGAAATCGCAGCCGAATCAAGAACTGCGAGAACATTTCACAAAGCATAAACGGAAAAGCAAAATGGCAGGAAACGCTGGAGCCAGTCCCGCCTCGACGGGCGGAATACCTCAGACGCAGGGCGGTCTCGGCCGCATCGTCCTGGCGAGCCTGGTGGGCACCACCATCGAATTCTATGACTTCTACATCTATGGCACGGCCGCTGCCCTCGTGATCGGGCAGACCTTCTTTCCCGCCTCGGATCCGGGCGTGCAGACGCTCAACGCCTTCCTGACCTTCGGCATCGCCTTCATCGCCCGCCCCATCGGCTCGATACTGTTCGGACATTTCGGCGACAGGATCGGCCGAAAGTCCACCCTCGTGGCCTCCATGCTCGTCATGGGCCTCTCCACCACGCTGATCGGTGCCCTGCCCACCTACGCCTCGGCGGGCGTACTGGCTCCGGTCCTGCTTTGCCTTCTGCGCTTCGGCCAGGGTATCGGACTTGGGGGGGAATGGGGCGGCGCGGCATTGCTCGCGACCGAAAATGCCCCGAAGGGCAAGCGTTCCTGGTTCGGCATGTTCCCGCAATTGGGACCACCGATCGGCTTCTTCCTCGCGAATGGCCTGTTCCTGCTCCTGCTGCTCCTCCTCAGCGAAGACAGCTTCAAGGCCTGGGGTTGGCGCATTCCCTTCCTGCTCAGCACACTCCTGGTGGCAATCGGGCTGTATCTGCGCGTCTCGATCAGCGAGACGCCGGAGTTCAAGGCCGCAATGGCCCGCAACGAGCGTGTGGAAGTACCGCTGCTGGATGTCCTGCGCGACCACTGGGGCGCCCTGATACAGGGGTCGCTTACCATCGTCGTATGCTACGCGCTGTTCTATATCTCTACCGTTTTCGCCCTCGGCTACGGCGTGGCGACACTGCACATCCCAAGCATCGACTTCCTAGGCCTGCTGTGCATCGCAGTGGTGTTCATGGCGATCGCGACGCCGATCTCCGCTGCCCTCTCAGACAGTTTCGGCGCCCGCCCCGTGCTGTTGGTCTCCACTGCCATGGCCGCTCTTTCAGGTTTTGCCCTGCCTCTCCTGCTCGGCAGCGGCAATACGGTCGATATCCTCATCTACCTCTCCATCTCGCTGGGACTGATGGGCCTCACCTTCGCCCCGCTCGGTGCGCTGCTGCCTGCCTTGTTTCCAACGCGGGTTCGCTATACCGGCGCGTCCAGTGCCTACAATCTCGGTGGCATCCTCGGAGCCTCTCTCGCGCCCTATCTGGCCAAGCGCCTGCAGGAATTCGGCGGCCTGCCCTATGTCGGCTACTACATCACCGCGGCGGCCGTGATCAGCTTCCTCGCGGTGCTGAGCATCCGGCGGACAGAGGGTGCATGACCGCAGCCAGGCGTAGGCGGTAGCGCCTCGGGACCTCGCGCGCTAGGGTGGCTCGGACAGCAATATTGTTGAACCGGCCTCATCGATGCGCGCCACCGACCTATCCGAGCTTGCCGCCTTCGACGCGGTTGCCCGCCATCGCAGTTTCCGCCGCGCCGCCGAGGAGCGCGGCGTCACTGCTTCGGCAGTCAGCCACGCGGTGAGCAATCTCGAAGCGCGAGTGGGCATCAGGCTGCTCAACCGCACCACGCGAAGCGTCTCGCTCACCGATGCAGGCACCATGCTGCACAAGCAGCTTTCTCCCGCGTTCGGCGACATCGGGACGGCGCTCGATGCCCTCAACCAGTTCCGGCAGACGCCGTTCGGCAAAGTGCGGCTCAACCTGCCGAACTCGGTCGGCCCCTTCCTCGTCGGCACGGTGCTGGGACCCCTGCTCAAGGCGAACCCGAACCTCGAACTCGAAATCGTAGCCACCGATCAACTCGTCGACATCGTCGAGGAAGGTTTCGACGCCGGTATTCGCCTTGGTGAAAGTCTGCGCGAAGGCATGGTGGCGGTCAGGATCAAGCCGCGCCTGCGCTTTGCCGTCGTCGGCTCGCCGTCCTACTTCAGCAAGCATGCCATCCCCACGACGCCGCACGACCTTGCCGAGCATGTCGGCATCCAGAACATGTATCCGAGTGGCCAGCGCTACGCCTGGGAGTTCCAGCGCGGCGAGGAGACGGTGTCCTACCAACCGTCAGGACCGCTATCCCTGGACAACCATGAATTGATGGTGAATGCAGCGCTCTCCGGCGTGGCGCTGGCGTATGTCTGGGAAAACCAGGCCGAAAGCGAGATCCGCGAAGGGCGCCTCATCCGCTGCCTCGACGAATGGTGCCCGCCGGAGGACTGGTTCCACCTCTATTATCCAAGCCGACGGAATATGTCGGCAGGCCTGCGAGCCGTCATCGAGGCGATGCGGGCATAGGGTCGAGGGCGTTGCCGGAACCGGCGCGCTCAGCCCTTCCCCGCCCGCCGGGCTGCAACCCGCGACAGCGCGGCGAGATCGAGGTCGCCCTCGCCATGGGCGACACCATTCAGCAAGTTGTCCTTCAGCGTGCTCGCGAAGGGCATCGGCGCGCGAGCCGCCTCGGCGGCCTCCAGGGCAAGGCGGATATCCTTCAAGCCCAGTGCGAGCTTGAAGCCGGCCGGCTCGAAGCGCTCCTGCACCATGGCCTCGCCGTAGATCTTGTAGACCGGAGCGGCAAAAGCCGTGGACGTCGCCATCGCCAGGAAGTCGGCGGGGGCGACACCATGCCCCGCCACCATGGCCGAGGCCTCGGCCATGGACTCTATGGCGCTGACGAGCATGAAATTGGCGGCGAGCTTGACCGCATTCGCACGCTCCGGCTGGGAGCCGAAACGCCAGGTCTTCTGGCCCATGGCGTCGAAAAGGGGTTGCACGCGGTCGATCAAGCCGGAATCGCCGGCTGCAAGGATATTGAGTTGCCCTGCCTCCGCGACATTCACGCGGCCCAGCACCGGAGCCGCGATATAGCCGACACCCTTCTCGGCATGCCGCGCGGTCATCTCTTTTGCGAAGGCCACCGAGACCGTCGCCATGCAGACATGGATGGCGCCCGGTTTTAATTGCGCGAGCGCTCCCCCTTCATCGAGGATGGAACGGGTCGAAGCATCGTCCGCCAGCATGGTGACCAGCACTTCAGCCTGCGCCGTCTCAGCCGGGCTCGAAGCTGCCTGCCCCCCGAGGGCAACCAGTCGAGCGACCGGCTCCTTCGAGCGGTTCCAGGCCTTCACGGCGTGGCCGGCCCTGACAAGGTTCGCCGCCATGGCGAAGCCCATATTCCCGAGCCCGGCAAATCCGACCTGCATGACTAACTCCCCATCGCTTCCCGAGGTCGAGCCTCACTGCGCCAGCACGAGACGCGCCGGCGCGTCGTGATCGCCCTTCACCACTCGGTAGAAGCATGAATGGCGCCCGGTATGGCAGCAGCCGCCATCGCCGCCCACCTCCACGCGGATGACAAGGGCATCCTGGTCGCAGTCCGTGAGCATTTCCACCACGCGCTGGATCTGCCCCGAGGTCTCGCCCTTGCGCCACAGGCTCCGGCGCGAACGAGACCAGTACCAGGCCTCGCCGGTCTCCAACGTGCGAGACAGCGACTCCTCGTTCATATGCGCCACCATGAGCACCTCGCCCTTCTCTGCTCCAACGGCGACGACGGTGACGAGGCCGTCCCGGTCGAATTTCGGCGTGAAGACCAGACCTTCCTCAAGAGCGGCCTTGTCGCCGGGCGGGGGGAAATGAGGCATGGAGATAACCTTGGACTGAACGAAGTGAGGCCGATCCCGCGCGAGGAGGAAGATCCCACGCCGCGGATGGAAATGCTCCCGGCCTGCCCGGTCAATGATCTGGGCATGACCTCGGCGCACGGGGCACGCCGGCCTCAGCGCGCCTTGAAGGGCTGGCGAACCAGGGTGAGAAAGCGCATCTGCTCCTGCGGGTCGTCCTTGAAGACGCCGGTGAAGCCGGTGGTCACCGTGGAGACGCCCTGTTTCTGGATACCGCGCATGGCCATGCACATATGCTCGGCCTCCATCAAGACGGCCAGGCCGCGTGGCTTGAGGTGCTCCTCGATCGCCTGCGTCACCCCTGCAGTGAGATGTTCCTGGGTCTGCAGGCGCCGGGCATGGATATCCACCACTCGGGCAAGCTTGGACAACCCCACCACGCCTCCGCTCGGGTAGTAGGCGATGTGGGCATGGCCGAGGATCGGCAGCACGTGGTGCTCGCAATGCGAGAAGAAGGGAATGTCGCGCACCAGCACCATGTCCTGGTAGCCGCCCACCTCCTCGAAGATAGTGTCGAGTTCCTCGGCGACATCCTGGTCGTAGCCGGCGAACATCTCGCGCCAAGCCTTGGCCACGCGGCGCGGCGTGTCGAGAAGGCCCTCGCGTTCCGGATCGTCTCCCGCCCACTGGATCAGGGTGCGCACGGCCGCCTCCGCGTCCTCGCGCGAGGGGCGGTGCGCGGGTTTGCGATGAACGCCTTCCCGTTCTGGCCGGGCCGCGTGCTTGTCTACGAGCGCATCCATTCATCCACTCCAGCCACCGGACGACGCGCCCGGCAGTCACAAAGCCATCATTTCGTGCTGGATCGAAGAGTACCTCTCCCCAACACGCATTCCATGCTTATATAGTCGTGAGCTACGCGCCCACAACCAAGCGGCTCCCCATGCTCGACGACGTCTATAATAAACGTATTCTCGAATTGGCAGCGAATATTCCGCGTATCGGCCATCTGCCACATCCGGACGCGGCCGCTACGGCGCATTCCAAGCTTTGCGGCTCCACCGTGTCGGTGGAGCTTACCGTCGACGGCGACACGGTTTCCGACTTCGCCCATGTCGTGAAGGCCTGCGCCCTCGGACAGGCCTCGTCCTCCATCATGGCGCGCAATATCATAGGTGCGAGCAGCGCAGAACTGCGTGAAGCGCGTGAGACGATGCGACGCATGTTGAAGGAGAACGGCCCGCCTCCGCAGGGCCGCTTCGCCGAGGCTTCAGTGCTGGAGCCGGTGCGCGACTTCAAGGCGCGGCACGCCTCGACCCTGCTCACCTTCGACGCGGTGGTCTCCGCGCTCGACAGCATCGAGGCCAAGAAGGCTGCCGCAGAATAGGCAGCGCTCCGTGCCAGGTCTTCATTCGGAAAAAATGGCGGAAAATTTTCGTTGCGGCCTTGAACTTGCCGGCATTTCGGGGAATTGAGCATCACGGTTGCGGAACGATGGGAGGCGCCGATGTTGAAATTGATACTGCGGCGCACTGCCAAGTCCGGCCTGATCGGCGGCAAGAAGTTCGAACTCACCAGCCGCATCGAGAGCGACAGGGATCTCCACGCGCTGTTCAAGGGCTATCCGGACGAACTGGTGCTCGCCTACAAATCGATATGGGCCGATCGCTCGATCTCCCTCAAGCGAAGCGAATTCCTGCGCGGCAGCAAATTCTCTGTCGCCTCGCTCAACGAGATGATCGAACTGGAGGAAAGGCTCCAGATGGCCTTCGACCAGACAAAGCGCATGATCGAAATCGTGCAGACCCTCGAAACCGAGATCGCGCTCGAGGATTGATTGGTGGGCCGGTTTTCCAAGCGGGCCCTGCATTTCCGAGATGGTCGGCCTGAAGGCCGGCCCGTCCCCCCGGAGTTCGGGGAAAAGCCTCGCCATGACCCTGCCCCGCACCCTCGCCCGCTACGCCATCATTGCCTATCGGGTCACGCTATCCTCGCTGATCGGACGGCAGTGCCGCTTTTTCCCCAGTTGCTCGGAGTATGCCGAGGAAGCAATCGAGAAGCACGGCGTTTGGGCGGGTGGCTGGATGGGGGCTTTTCGCATCTGCCGCTGCCATCCCTGGGGCGGCTCGGGGCTCGATCCCGTGCCGGAGCGATTGCCCGCCGATGCAAGCTGGTATAGACCGTGGCGCTATGGCCGGCGCCGGCCTTTCGTCTGCGACGCGGGCGATCCCCAATAAACAAACGTGAATTCGCTTACCTGCTTGGTTGGCAGGAGTGAGCCTGGAGACAGACTATGCCTGTTCTGACTTTTCCCGACGGCAACCTGCGTTCCTATGAGCCCGGCGTGACGGGCAAGGCCGTTGCCGAGGGCATCTCCAAATCCCTGGCCAAGAAGGCCATCGCCGTGAAGCTCGACGGCGTGCTTGCCGATCTCGCCGACGAGATCGGCAAGGATGCCCGCATCGAGATCGTAACCCGTGAAAGCCCCGAGGCGCTGGAGCTGATCCGCCACGATGCCGCCCATGTCATGGCCGAGGCCGTGCAGGCACTCTGGCCCGGCACGCAGGTCACCATCGGCCCGGTCATCGAAAACGGCTTCTATTACGACTTCTTCCGCAACGAACCCTTCACGCCGGAAGATTTCCCGAAGATCGAGGCGAAGATGCGCGAGATCATCGCGAAGAACGCCCCCTTTACCAAGGAGATCTGGAGCCGCGACAAGGCCCGGCAGGTGTTCCGCGACAAGGGCGAGGCCTTCAAGGTCGAACTCGTCGACGCCATCCCCGAGGACCAGGACCTGAAGATCTACTATCAGAACAACTGGTTCGACCTTTGCCGCGGCCCGCACATGGCTTCCACCGGCCAGATCGGACCCGCCTTCAAGCTGATGAAGGTGGCTGGCGCCTATTGGCGCGGCGACAGCAACAATCCGATGCTGACGCGCATCTACGCCACCGCCTGGCGCAGCCAGGAGGAACTCGACCTCTATCTCAAGCAGATCGAGGAGGCCGAGAAGCGCGACCATCGCCGCCTCGGCCGCGAGATGGACCTCTTCCACTTCCAGGAGGAAGGCCCCGGTGTGGTATTCTGGCACGGCAAGGGCTGGACGATCTTTCAGGAACTGATCGCATATATGCGCCGCCGCCTCAAGGCCGACTACAAGGAGGTCAACGCCCCGCAACTTCTCGACAAGCATCTGTGGGAGATCTCAGGCCATTGGGGCTGGTACCGCGAGAACATGTTCATGGCGAAATCCGCCGGCGAGGACACGGATGACGACCGTATCTTCGCCATCAAGCCGATGAACTGCCCCGGCCATCTGCAGATCTTCAAGCACGGGCTCAAGTCCTATCGCGACCTGCCGATGCGTCTCGCCGAATTCGGCGCCGTGCACCGCTACGAGCCCTCGGGCGCCCTGCATGGCCTGATGCGCGTGCGCGGCTTCACGCAGGACGATGCGCACATCTTCTGCACCGACGAGCAGATGGCGGCCGAGTGCCTCAAGATCAACGATCTCATCCTGTCGACCTATGCCGACTTCGGCTTCGACGAGATCGTGGTCAAGCTCTCGACGCGGCCGGAGAAGCGGGTCGGCTCGGACGATCTGTGGGATCGGGCCGAAGACGTGATGATGCAGGTGCTCAAGCAGATCGAGGAGCAGTCCGGCGGGCGCATCAAGACCGGCATCAACCCCGGCGAAGGTGCGTTCTACGGGCCGAAGTTCGAATATACGCTGAAGGATGCCATCGGCCGCGACTGGCAGTGCGGCACCACGCAGGTCGACTTCAATCTGCCGGAGCGCTTCGGCGCCTTCTATGTCGATTCGGATGGCGAGAAGAAGACGCCCGTGATGATCCACCGTGCCATCTGCGGCTCGATGGAGCGCTTCCTCGGTATCCTGATCGAGAACCATGCCGGGCATTTCCCGCTCTGGCTGGCGCCCGAGCAGGTCATGGTGTGCACCATCACCAGCGAGGCCGACGAATATGCGGAGGAAGTAGTCGCAGCCCTGCGCAAGGCGGGCTTGCGCGCCGAAGCCGACCTGCGCAACGAGAAGATCAACTACAAGGTGCGCGAGCATTCGCTCACCAAGACGCCGGTGATCTTCGCCCTCGGCAAGCGGGAAGCGACGGAGCGGACCGTCTCGATCCGACGCCTCGGCTCCCAGCAGCAGCAGTTTCTTGCGCTGGACGAGGCGATCAAGGCGCTGGTCGACGAGGCGACGCCCCCCGACCTCAAGCGCTGACAGCGATGTACCGGCCCTGGGGCCGGTACGTTCCATCCCGATTGACGGAAGCCGGAAGCCCTGCCGGGCCCGTTCGCGTCCTGCCTGCCTTGGAAGCAATGCTTCACGATGCAGGCAGGACGCGAACGGGCCGAAGAAGCTCCCAACCAGGCAACGACCGTGAGCAAGCTCTTCCTCACTGCCGACACCCATTTCGGCCATGAATCCATCATCCGCCTGTGTAAGCGTCCCTTCGACAACCTGGAGGCAATGGATGAGGCCCTGATCACACGCTGGAACAGCAAGGTGGCGCCCAACGACGTGGTCTACCATCTGGGCGATATCAGCTTTCGAGCGGGGAAGCCGGCCGAGACCTATCTGGAGCGGCTGAACGGCCAGATACACCTGGTTATCGGCAACCACGACGACCGGGAAAAGCTGGAGGTGGCCGGGCGCCTCTGCTCAATCTCGGACATCAAGGAAATCGCCTGGAATGGCCAGCGCATCGTGCTTTGCCACTATCCGATGCGCGAATGGCCAGGCGCCTGGCGCGGAGCCTGGCACCTGTTCGGCCATGTCCACGGCAATCTCGACAACGCACCGCTCGGCTACAGCCTGGATGTCGGCGTCGACAGCCATGGCTACGCCCCACTGTCGATCAATGAAGTCGCCGCCATCATGGCAACGCGCAGCAAGCACTTCGGATCATGACGGCAGGGGGTGACGCCCGCCCCCTACTTCACATCCCGGACAGCGACACCGGCCAGCACCGTATCCATCACCCTGTCGACATAAGCCTGGTCCGGTGCGGTGATCGTGGAAAGGAAGCGGAACAGGATCGGGCCCAGCACCAGGTCGACGATCAGATCCGGATCCACATCGTCACGTATCTGTCCCTTGTGAATCGCCGAAATCACGAAAGCGCGTGCGATATCCTGCCGGCGCTTCAACACGATTTCGCTGAAACGCTGGCGGAACCCCCGTTCGAACTGGGCCTCGGCAAACAGCGCACGGTAGGCTCCTTCCATGACCGGGTTCGGCAGATAAGCGGCCAGGCGGTGCAGATAAGCCCGGAAATTCACCAGCGGCTCGCCGCCTACCACCACAGGTGGCATCGCCTCGCTGTAGCGGGTCAGGAATGCGTCGAGCAGAAGATCCGCCTTGCTGTCATACCAGCGGTAGATCGTCTGCTTGCCTACGCCCGCCGACGCAGCGATACGCTCGACCGAAATATCGCGATAGGGCGTGTGCTCGAGCAGATCCGCGGCGGCATGCAGGATCGCCTTATGCGTTTCCATGCACCGTGGTCTTCCGACGGGGCGTGCCGTCTGCTGAGCAATGGCCACGGACAACTCCTTATAAGCTAAATATCAATTGTAGACGTAATGTCTCGTATATAAAGCTATTCCTGCTTTTTTGCAATCAACTCTCCCTTGCAACCGTGCCAGCGGGCTAGCGCCTGCAAGCCCCTTGCAGAGCCAGGTTCAGCGGCCGTCGATCGGCACCTGAAGCGATAACGCGGACATGCCCGCTTTTTTCCCTCTTCACGAAAATTTCAATCCGCCCCGTATCGTTTCTCGTTGCAAAAGGAGACGCCGCGTCTTATAAATGACTTACTCGTGGCGAGTTGAGGTGTTGAAATCAAATCGTCGCAATGGGGGGTTATAAGCAAGTCATCCCTCACAGTCGGTAACGATTGTAAGCACGAAATTGTAGTTGACGGCGACCCACGCCGATCGAAGTGATCTATTGTAGTTTGTAATGGAACGCCGCACCTTCCCAACGGGTGCGGCGTTTTTATTTTGGAACACCCCTGCCGATATTGCCGCCACCAAGGTCGTATGCTGCAACTCACGGTTAGTTTGCTCCCCCTGTCCGTTTCGCCAGCCAGCCGGCAGCATTGGCGCTGCCGCATCATAGCTTCCGATGGGTCGGGCTGGCACATCGGCGGCTTGGCCCACGTGGTACAGTGCGGATGATAATCCCAGCTTGCGACTTGAGGCCGGTCTCGCTTTTGAGCACGTACTCTATGGTTGCCAGAAGCGCTTGGCGATCTCCCCCTCGACCTGCCAACTCGTCAGGCCGATATCCTTGATCATGTGGGGATTGGTCCTCGACATTTCCTCGAGTTCCCGCCGTAAACGTATCCGCTCGCGCCAGGTCGCGACCATGCTTCTCAAGGCCGACAGGCTGTAGAGCCGCCGGCGTGCTCTGGGCAGCGGCGCCTGGCGCGAAGCCGGCGCAAGAGTGGGGACATCGTTCATGGCAGCCTCTTGTGGTTCGAAGGCCGAGGAAACCTCGACCTGAAAGAGGATGAATTCTGGAGGACACGAACGGCGCGGTACTTAAGCCTTCCCAAATAGTTCTCAAAACTTCCAAATGAACCCCGGCGTTTTGTGTCCGCGCCGACATGGCAGATTGACGAGATCGAGCAATGGGCCGCATGGCAGGCGCATCGCCGCGCTGCCGCTCCCAAGGATGCCTCCCGTCAAACTCCAATCCACGACTGACGGCACGCCCTGAAGCCTGCTATGGATTTGCCGCATGCAGGAATCGCGCTTTGCCTTTGGGCCTTTCGTGCTTGATCCAGGTGCGGGAACGCTTCGGCGGGACGACACCCCCGTTGCCGTTGGCTACCGGGGGCTGAAGCTGCTTGCCGCGCTCGCGGGACGCGCGGGCGAAATCCTCGGCAAAGCCGAGCTGATGGACGCGGCATGGCCTGGTACTGCCGTCGAGGAGGGCAATCTCACCGTACAGATCGCCCTGCTGCGCAAGCTCCTGGGTCCGGCTGCCGACGGCGGCGAATGGATCGCCACGGTTCCGCGCGTCGGCTACCGCTTCACCGGCGCCGTCGAACGGCTCGGCAGCGCAACGCGAGAACCCCTGCCTCTCCCCGCCAGGCCATCGATAGCCGTGTTGCCCTTCGTCAGTCTCGGTAACGATCCCGAGCATGACTCGTTCGCGGACGGATTGACCGAAGACCTGATCACAGATCTCGCCAGGATCCCGGGCCTGTTCGTCATCGCACGCAATTCGACCTTCGCCTACAAGGGAATGGCATTCGACGTGCGCGCCATCGGACGGGATCTCGGCGTGCGCTACGTGCTGGAAGGCAGCGCGAGACGCGCTCCGGGACGCGTACGCATCAATGCTCAGTTGGTCGATGCCGCGAGTGGCGATCATCTCTGGGCAGAGCGCTTCGATCGCAACCTGGAGGATATCTTCGCCGTACAGGACGAAGTCACGGCCAAGATCGTGGAGGCGTTGCTCGGCAGGCTGCGCGCGCTGCCGCAACGCAATCGTCCCAGGAACCTCGAGGCTTACGATCTCTGCGTGCAGGCGCGCAAGTTGATGGACGATTCACCGCAGACAGCGCGGGAAGCACAACTGATGCTCACGCGCGCAGTTTCGCTCGATCCGCAATATGCCGAGCCTTATCGCTGGCTTGCCATGAACCGCTGGATGGGGTGGGTTCACTCGGGCGGCCCCACCGGGGATGACCGTGGCGCCGCCCTGGCACTGGCGCGCAAAGCCGTGGTGCTCGATCCCACCGATGCAGGCTGCCGTTGGGTCCTGGCCTACCTGCTTGCCTATGACCGCAGCTTCGCCGAGGCTGATGCGGAGTTCGCGAGGGCGACGGAGCTCGATCCGAACGAGGCTGATGCCTGGGCCGCACGATCCGACATAGCGGTTCTCGCGGGGCAGGTCGAGGAGGGTATCGAACACATTCGCAGGGCGTTTCGCCTCAATCCGTTCCCCGCAAGCTGGTACTATCTGGCGCTCGGCCAGGCACAATACGCCGCTGGCGACTATGAAGCCGCGGTTGGGACACTGCGCAGGGACGAAACCTATCGTACGAGCTCACGCCGCTTCCTGGCGGCAAGCCTCGCCCAGTTGGGCCGACTGGAAGAGGCACGCTCGGAGGTCGAACTGTTCCTCGTGGGCAATCCGCATTTCACCATCCGCCACTGGGCCGCGACGGAGCCGTTCCGCGACGGCGCGACGCTCGAGCATTTCATCGAGGGCTACCGCAAGGCTGGCCTTCCCGAATAGCATGCCGCCGCGAACCTGCCGAGCAGCCGTTCGATCCGACAAAGGCCTACCGCTCATCCGCGCAAAGTGCGTTGCGCTCGAGAAAGTAGTCCGGGGCAGCTCATTATCGGTGAGCGTATCTTGCGGCTCGCAGCGAGCCGGCGCGGATGTGAAACGCACTACTCCTCGAGGCGGCTCGTAGGGTCGCGATCGCGATCGTACCGTCTCGCGAGCGGAAACGGCGGCAACCAGGACTCGCGGCGGATGATCCAGCTTTCATAGGTCGGCATCAACTGGTCGGGAGCATCCAGCGATCCAAGGTTCACTTCGGTCTCGTCCGCGGTACGTGCGAAGACGGGCGACCCGCAGCGGGGACAAAAGAAGCGCCCAGCATAGCCGCGTGTTTCGCCGTCGATCGTCACCGCATCCTCTGGAAATATCGCGGACGCGTGAAACAGGGCGCCATGATGCTTGCGGCAGTCCATGCAATGGCAGAGACCGACCCTGTAGGGTCGGCCCGACGCCACAATTCGGACATTGCCGCAAAGGCAACCGCCCGTGAAACGTTCCATGCCGCCCCTCCCCTCAGATTAAGCAGGCGGAGTGTCTACAACGAGCAGCCCCGTCATTCAAAATACCTGCAGGAGGCGAGAATGCACCGCTCTTCCGCCGCTGGCGCCGTTCATCCGCAAGGCTTCGCCGAGAGCGCAGCCGATCACGGTACCCGGTGCCTCCTTCGCCTTGAAGTTCCCCTCAAAGCGCCAAGCACTGTTTGGAGGAAGTCCGCGCCGCTCGGATTTGGTTGTCGGTACCGTAATGGCGAGATAGGTGATCATCCACTTCTTCCTCGGCCCTGTCGCCTTCTGAGAAGTTCTGGCTGCGACTTGGCCATGTTCCCCGGCGGGCGCTCGATTGCAGCGACCAACCTAAAGGACGGTGACAGGGGGCAATTGTGACACGAGCGTGACGGCATCGATGATCGAGGCCTTGTTGCCCCTCGTCGCTCCAAATATCTCTTGCGTGCATGTTTCTATCTTCGCACTTTTGACGGGGGGCGAACATCAGCGGGAAGCAACATGAAACGTGCATCGATCGCATTGGTTACAGTGCTGGCTATCACAAATACTGGCTATGTCGGCCTTGCGTACGCAAATGCGGGGAAATTAGTCCAGTCCCAGATCTTGAAGCAGGAACCACCGAAGGGCACGCTGCGGGCTGGCGCAACGGCCCTAGTCGATGATGGCACATGCGGACCCGGCAAGATTAAAAAGATAACGGGCGGATCCCCCGGTACTCCGCGCAAGAAAGAATGCATCGCCAAGCCATGACCTGATGCATTCATCTTTCGGACGGAATCGTCGGGATCGAGTGCGGGAGCGCCAAGACATGCAAAGTCTCTTTGGCGCCCCGATGCCATCTTCCTAGGCTGGAACCGCCGCTCCCGCCGGGGGGCGCTTTCTTGCTTTAGGAGGTCGGCAAAGATCAGGGAGTGGGCGCCCCCGCGAGCAGGAATACAGGCCCGCGAGGATAAACCCTTATCGCCGCTGATTGCGAGCGTCGCTCACTTTCCGCCCTCGACCTCGATATAAACCTCGATAGGATCGATTACCGTGTCCTCCGCCTTCGCTGCAGCCCCTTCCGGCGTACTGAGCAATGCCTGCATCTTGGCGAGGTCCACGCCTTCGGCGACGACAGATACGCTCTTCCCGTCGGCATGCTTGAAAAGGCGATAGCTTGAGCAGAACTTAGGAAACAGCCGCTCGCGATTACCAGCTTTGAGCCACTGCTCGAAATCGCCCACGGCGTGGGTCACAACTACTGCCGTCATCGTGTCCTCCCGATTAGCTATGTTGGCCGCAAGCTGGAAAAGCCTAGGCTTGGACACATTAACATGGCCGTGCGGATCGCGTGTGCATTCCTTGCACGGCAAATCCGGAAACTCAGCGCAATCATCGGCCGCAGCTGCAACCGCGCGGCCTTCATCAGTAATGACGAAAATCGTTGGCCCACTCTCGCTCATCGTATCGACAAGGCCGCGTTTCCTGAGAGGCAGAAGCACATGATTGCGAACGAACGCATATTGCACCAAGTCTTGATTATACCCGCAAACCCTCGCAAGCGCCTTGGCTGTCCGTCCACGATCGTCGCTCAGGCACTTCAGAAGAACGAGCTCCAGCTCAGTTACCAGATCTCCGGCCACGACACCGATGCCTCCCAGATCCCAGGCAGCCCCCGCGCCAATCGCCATTTTCGTGCGTAAGTCTTGGGTGATCATTAGGGAATGCTCGTGCTCGGCCACCGCTAGCCCTTGACGTCGATCGCCGCGTCGCCCCTAACGTCGTGTCCGGGCGCTCGAACTAACCTACACGGAGATCTGGTTATCTCGCGACATCGAGCCAACGGCCAACGGCTACTCCGCAAACCAATGCTGGAAATAATGGGAGACAGCAGCTCCCGCACCGGATTGATCGGTGGTGTTTAGCCGCGCCACGGTGTCGCGAATGATGTCGGCGATCTGGGCGGCGGGAAGAATGTTGGCTTTTTCCAGGGTCAGCAGGAGCTGCTCGACCAGGATCATGCTGCCTAGAGCCGCGTCTTTAGCGTTGAAATCGGACATTAGACTTTTCCCATCAGAGGTTAAATAGAGACTCAGGCTATCCTGGTGGATCAACGTCTACATTTACTTCAGATGTGTCTCCACTCCAGCAATGCCACACTCAGAATCCTCCGAGCAAGAGTTAGATTCTCTCTGCGCATTGATGCTGGCTTGTCCCCGCATACCGGCCGGCGAAATATCAATGACCGCGACCCTGGATCTTCTCCGTTTCCAACTGATTGAGCAGTTCAGCCAGATTCGCAGCCTCGTCCAGTGCGAGGCCCGTGCAAATGATATCGTTGAAGCACGCCGGCTCACCTGTCCTCACATCGAGGACAATCCACATGATATCGTCGTCATCGGGGCATATATCGTAAGGCCGGGTGCACCGAATACCGTTGTGTTCGGGCCAATCGCTCGTCGACCGAGCTAATTTATCCACAGCCTCGATAGCATTGAGTAGACCAGCCAAGTCGTCTGCCTGCTCCATGCTCAGCCCTTCGAGTGCCAGCCCACCGACAATTGCGATCTCATTGGCGCCGGTCTCGTAGACAGCCCAATATAGGCCGTCCCCGATCGGGCGGGCTTCGTACCGTGCCATTATTCGCAGCCTACGGGCGTCCGGCCGCGTCGAGCCGGAGTTACAGCGTTATCGAAGGTGCATGTGGCAGGGTCGTCGCTCAGGGCTGGAGCGACGATACCCACGACTTTTCCCGATACGTCGCTGCGACGAAGCAAGGCGAATGCCTCGGAGATGGCATGCCTGGACGAAGTCACCTCCGGAACCGGGCCTGACGCAGTCCCTCCGTTCCGTCTAAGGACGCTGGACAGAACGGGGTGGCAACCAAGGCGATTCATTTGTGAATGTCCGAAAAACGAGAAACCGGGAACGAGCTGCTGTCTGGCGCCAAGTCAGTCGCCCGGCAGCGGAAAGGCAATGCGATAATTGTTTAAATTTTGAAACAAATCGTTGTTGTATTTGATGAGCTACCGCTTACGAGTCGCTCGCTAAGTCAGCATCATTAAGCGCTCTTCCGACAACGGCCGAATTTACCTGAATTTGGTTATGCACGGACTTTCGGGTGCGTCGGAATACAGAACATCCCCCGCCACGAAATGAAGGTGCCTGCCGGTCATGAAATGGATCCACGTGCTCTTCGGCATCCGTGACCGCATCACCCGTCGGGATTTACGATATAGGCGGTCACCACCAACGCACCGTCCCGCCTCGCACGCGCCCTACGGCCTTACCGATGCATGCATCACATCGGACGAGGGATAGGACAGCATCATGCCAGATTCGTTCCGGCCGGGCCGAGAACACTGGAAGAGCGCAGAACTTATCATCGCCGATGATGGCAGCGTGATCGACCTGACATCGAAGCAATAGGGCGGAAAGCTCTGCTGCCGAAAAACAGGAGAATTGCTCGCGAGAGAATAAAATAAGCCAAGAGCTAGAACCGCGAGGCTCCGACCCCCCTAAAAATGATCGACTCGAGGCATTTCTTCTGCGGCGCTAACGACAGGTTGTTCAGCTCGATTTTTCCTCCGGCCCAAAAATCAAAATCGACTTTGTAGGTAACCGGTGGGTTTGAGACAGTGTAGGGCTTGTCCGAAGAACCATAAAGCCGAACAAGATCCTTGTATTCGTTCACAAATTCGCTGCCGCAGCTCCATGCTGGCGCAAATTCTCGAATCAACCCGACTTGAACAAGCTGATTATTTTTAAACAGAAAGCTGATATTAAAAGTGCTGCCAGACATCTGAGCAGAACGGCCATGGATGACGACGAAGCCACCGCCGATGGGATATTGCTTTGGGGCAACACCCGCTAAGGAACTCACCTTTTCCATGCTCATTCCAAAATCGAACTTTTGGAAGCCTTTCAGAGCTCCCGGCCGATCCGATACCGGGATCAGGCTCAATGCGGAGGCTGCCACTACCAACGCCCCATGAACCATTCTCATCTCCCTCAGCTATTGCCCACCTGAGAGGCAGTTCCTCCAGCCGTCAAAGCCCTCAACGATTGCTGACGATCGGCAACGGCGCTCAGGCGTTGGATGAAGCACGCGTGAGCGAATTCGTGGCGGCAACGCAATCGATGTCGGAGAGTCGAAGATCGAGAGGGCAGAGTTCAAGCGGCAAAAGCAAAACCCCCGCCGAAGCGGGGGTTCCATTTTCGCGCCAGTTTCTGGTCAGAACTTGTAGCTGACACCAAGTGTCGTCGACACCTCGTTCAGCTTCACACGTGCGGGAACGCCTAGGTTCGTGAAGGAATTGTGCCCAAAGTCGGTGTAACGGACCTCGCCGCGCAAAAGCCAATTGTCGGTCAGGGCATACTCAAGGCCCGCACCGATGGTCCAACCGGTTCGAGTGTCACTGTTCGAAACGCGAGCGAACGGAACAGTTTGAACCGCTGTGAACTTCTCATCCCCGAACGCAACGCCGCCAGTAATATAAGGCAGGAAGCGATCAAAAGCGTATCCAACGCGAGCCCGGATCGAGCCCTGCCACTCGCTCTTGATATTTGCCGTGAAGAGTGTTCCACCAAGAACGGTGCTCGTATCCTTGTCCAGGCTCGTATAGTCGATGTCGCCCTCGAGACCCACCACGAAGCCGCCATCGAATTGATAGTTGTACCCGAGGTGTGCGCCGCCGATGAAGCCCGTATTGTCGAGGCTATTGAAATCTACGCCACCGACCCTGGCTGAGGAGTTCGTGAAAACTGCACCGGCGTGCACGCCCGCGTAAAATCCCGTCCAGCTGAAGGGGACAATTACTGGGACCACGGGCTCGACAGGCTGCGGCGCCAAATCGGCAGCGGTCGCGGTGCCGGAAACAATAGCCAAGGTGGAAGCGGCAATAAGCAGACGTTTCATTACTCATCCCCCCACAAAATGAACTACCAAAGTTATTTACCATGAAGAGCATGATTTATGCTGTATCTTTTTTGCATCACTAAGTGAATTTCTTTGGATGGGCCGCGCACCTCCAAAAACCAAAACTGCCCCTCCGGTCCAAAGAACTGAGGGGCTCAAAACCTGCGCATCCCGTTTACGATGTCGCGGGAAGCGGCGAAACATCCCCAAATACTTCAATGCCCCCAGTACGAACACCCTAACGACCTCGCGTCAGCATCAACGACGAAACCAGTCCCTTCGGTTCCGGGAGCGCCTTGCCGTTGCCGGTTGCCTTGCTATCGATCTCGCGGAGCCTCGCCAGTACCTCGTCACGAAGCGCGCCACGTCCTTGTTGCCGTCGCGCACATGCCGTTCGATCGTCTCGGAAAGCTCGCCTACCTTCTCGCCATTGCCTCCAGGCTCCCACCAAGTTTGGCCGCCACGGTCGGCTTGTGCTGCCGCTTGCCGTAGAAGATCGCCCGATACCTCCCGGCACAGCGGTGATGACGCAGCAACTCCCGCCCACAAGACCTGACGATGCCACCGCATTCTTCATTTCCGGCCCCGCCTGCGGGTAGTCATGGACTTGACGACTTCCGCGCCGCACGTGTGCCAGGATCGAGAAGGCGACCACGCCGCCGTAGGCGGCCTGACGGAGGGACGACGACGCAGAAATCTGCACCCAGTCGCGCCAGCAATCCGCTGTCGCGAGGAGCTATATTAAGGTCACCGGGAGGCAGTCCACCAAGGTGGCAAAGAAGTGCCTGGTCACCCGAAAGGTGGCCGGTAGGCATCAAACTTCCGAACAAAAACGGTCTCTCATCGGAATGACGACCGACTATTCCGGCAAAAAAGCTCTGAGCAATATGCCCGCTGATACCAAACGATTGAAATTAAAATGGAATATGGTGCCGGTTGCGTGAATCGAACACGCGACCTACCGCTTACAAGGCGGTTGCTCTACCAGCTGAGCTAAACCGGCGTCGGTTTTGGGGTAGCAATTCAAGCTCCGCCGCGCAAGTTTCCTGTGCAACGAAAATGGATGTAATATTTGTTACGAGCCGTCCGCAGACGGCGCGTTTCGATTGCTGCACTCCAATGACAGCGGCGTTTCAGGGGAACTTTCTGCCGATGATCAGTGTCTTCGACATCTTCAAAATCGGCATCGGGCCCTCCTCCTCGCATACCGTCGGCCCGATGCGCGCGGCGGGCCGCTTCGTGCAGTCCCTGCGCCAGCGGGGGCACTTCGTCCACACGCATCGCGTCGAGACCACGCTCTACGGCTCGCTCGCCTGGACCGGCCACGGACACGCCACCGACATCGCCGTGATCCTGGGCCTCTCCGGCGAGGAACCCGAGACGGTCGATCCCGAAGCCGTCGCCACCATCGTCGAGGAGGCCACCGCCAAGGGCATGCTGGCGCTGGGCGGGCGTCGCGCCATGAGTTTCGAGCGCAATCGCGACATCGTCTTCGACCGCAAGACCCCGGCGAAGGGCCATCCCAACACGCTCTCCTTCACGGCCTGGGACGAGGACGGCACGGCGCTGTTCACCGAGTTCTTTTTCTCGATCGGCGGCGGGTTCGTCCTGGCCGAAGGCGAGAGCGCGGTTGCGCAGGCCGCCGTGGAAGCCCCCCACCCTTTCAAGAGCGGTGCCGACCTCCTGCGCATCGGCACGCAGCATGGCCTCACGATCGGCGGCATCGTGATGGCGAACGAGAAGGCGAACCAGACGGAGGCCGCGATCCGCGAGCGCCTCGCGCGCATACGCGCCGTGATGGACGCCGCCATCGACCGCGGCATGAGCCTGGAGGGCGAACTGCCGGGCGGGCTGCGCGTGAAGCGCCGCGCCAAAGCGCTGCATGACCGCCTGCTTACCGATATCGGCCGCAATGTCCGCGCGCCGCACGAGGTGATGGACTGGGTCTCGCTCTACGCCATCGCCGTCAACGAGGAGAATGCCGCTGGCGGGCGCGTGGTGACGGCCCCCACCAACGGCGCGGCGGGCATCGTGCCGGCGGTTCTTCGCTACTATCGCGACTTCTGCGACTTCAGCGAGGAAGGCGCGGACGAGTTCCTGCTCACCGCCGCGGCCATCGGCATGCTGTTCAAGATGAACGCCTCCATCTCGGGTGCCGAGGTCGGCTGCCAAGGCGAGGTCGGGGTGGCGGCTTCGATGGCGGCGGGCGGACTCGCCGCCGCGCTGGGCGGCACCATCGAGCAGGTGGAGAATGCGGCCGAGATCGGCATGGAACACCACCTGGGCATGACGTGCGACCCCATCGGGGGCCTCGTGCAGATCCCATGCATCGAACGCAATGCCTTTGGCGCCAACAAGGCCATCGCTGCCGCCTCCCTCGCCCTGCGCGGCGACGGCACCCACAAGGTCAGCCTCGACCAGGTGATCACCACCATGCGCGTGACGGGCGCGGACATGCAGTCCAAGTACAAGGAGACCTCGCAGGGCGGCCTCGCCGTCAACGCGGTGGAATGCTGAGCAGCGCGAGCGGCCGGTATCCACGAGCGTTTCCTGACGATACGAGGGGTGCTTGCGCTCATGTGCCGCGTTTCTCCCCAGAATCGTCAAAATCATCATCTTTCTGACGCGAGAATCAGCCAGTCGACAAGGCTGTGTGCGGAGGCTTGGCCGAATTTCCGGCCATCATCCCTCCTTACACTCTTGTGGTGCATGGTCTTTTGCTGCAAAACGCAGCGCCTTCAAACCGCGCGCGGCGGATAGACGAAACAGGGCTCTCGAGCGATTCATGGCTTCCGACAATCGGGCTTCGAAAATTCGTATCGCCCTTGATGCGATGGGCGGCGATCACGGCCCCACGGTCGTCGTTCCCGGCGCCGAAGTCGCGCTCGCGCACCATCCCGAACTCAGCTTCCTGTTCTATGGCGACGAGCAGGCGATCCGTCCGCTGCTCGACGCGCGCCCGAAACTAGCGTCGGTCTCGAGCATCCACCATACCGACATCGCCATCAGGATGGACGACAAGCCGAGCCATGCCCTGCGCTACGGCCGCAAGAAATCCTCGATGTGGCTGGCCATCGACGCGATCAACAAGGGCGAGGCCGACGCCACCGTCTCGGCCGGCAACACCGGCGCCCTGATGGCGATGGCGCGCTTCTGCCTACGAACGCTGGCGGAGATCGACCGCCCCGCCATCGCCGCGCTCTGGCCTACGCTGCGCGGGGAATCGATCGTGCTCGACTGCGGCGCCTCGATAGGCGCCGATTCGGATGCCTTGATCGACATGGCGGTGATGGGCGCGGCCATGGCCCGCATCGTGCTCGGCGTCGAAAGGCCGACGGTCGGCCTCCTCAATGTCGGCGTCGAGGAGGTCAAGGGCCTCGAAATGGTCCGCGAGGCCGGCCGCATCCTGCGCGAGACCAGCCTGCCGGACCTGACCTATCACGGTTTCGTCGAAGGCGACGATCTCGGCAAGGGCACGGTGGATGTGGTGGTCACCGAAGGCTTCGCCGGCAATATCGCCCTCAAGACTGCCGAGGGCACGGCCAAGCAGATCGCTTCCTATCTTCGCTCGGCGATGTCGCGCACGCTCATGGCGCGCATCGGCTATCTCTTTGCACGCGGTGCCTTCCAGGCCCTGCGTGAAAAGCTCGACCCCAACCGCGTCAACGGCGGTGTCTTCCTCGGCCTCAACGGCATCGTCATCAAGAGCCACGGCAGCGCCAATGCCGAGGGCTATGCGGCGGCCATCGGGCTGGCCTACGATATGGTGAAACAAGACTTGATGAAGAAGATCACCGAAAGCCTCAGCTTCGACCACCGTGCAGTGACGGCCGCAGCCGCAGCCAACCCGGACGCAGCATAATGGCAACGCTTCGTTCCGTGATCCGGGGTATCGGTTCCTATCTCCCGGAAAAGCGCGTCACCAATGAAGACCTCGCCAAGGTGGTGGACACGTCCGACGAATGGATCGTGCAGCGCACCGGCATCCGGGCCCGGCATCAGGCGGCCGAGGGCGAGTTCACGTCGGACCTCGCCACCAAGGCGGCCCAGAGGGCCCTGGCCGACGCCGGACTCAAGGGCTCGGACATCGACCTGATCGTGCTGGCGACCTCGACACCTGACAACACCTTCCCCGCGACCGCGACGACCGTCCAGGCCAATATCGGCATGACGGGCGGAGCCGCCTTCGACGTGCAGGCAGTGTGCACCGGCTTCGTCTATGGCCTCACCATCGCCGACAACTTCCTGCGCTCCGGTTCGGCCAAGCATGCGCTGGTGATCGGTGCCGAGACCTATTCACGCATTCTGGACTGGACCGACCGCACGACATGCGTGCTTTTCGGCGACGGTGCCGGCGCCGTCGTGCTCGAAGCCACCATGGGCGACGGCTCGATCCATGACGAGGGCGTGCTGGCTGCTCGGCTGCGCTCGGACGGCACCCACAAGTCGAAGCTCTACGTCGATGGCGGCGCCTCCAGCACCGGCACGGTCGGAAAGCTGCGCATGGACGGCAAGGAGGTCTTCAAGCTCGCCGTGGGCATGGTGCCCCAGATCCTGCACGACACGCTCGACGATGTCGGCCTTCCCTTCGATGCCGTCGACTGGTTCGTACCGCACCAGGCCAATGTCCGCATCATCCGCGCTACTGCCGAGAAGCTCGGCCTAGCACCGGAGAAGGTGGTGCTCACCGTGGCCGACCACGCCAACACCTCCTCGGCCTCGATTCCCCTCGCGCTTGATGTCGCCGTCAAGGACGGGCGTATCAAGAAGGGGGACCTGGTGCTGCTCGAGGCCATGGGCGGCGGGTTCACTTGGGGCGCCGCGCTCATCCGCTGGTGATGATTTCCAGCCTTCGGACCATGCCTGCCTCGCGGATATGAGCCGCAGCCGCTGCGGTAAATGACCGGTGCCCGTGGCAGAGATGGGCGCATGGAGCGGTATTCCTGCACGGTTGCATATCGGCACGTGATGATCATGCGTGTCATGGCGAGGGGAACGCATCCGGCTTCGATTGGAGGTTGACCTGCGTTCAATTCGTCAATAGCTTCGCGTTTTCAGTGACATAGAGTCGGGACTTGAATCCTGGCCACACTGGAGAGGATTGCGGAATGGATTTCACGGCGGTGCTACGGTCATTGCCGGATATTGAACATGGTTCAATCGCGTAATCTGTAGCTGCGGTGATCGAACAACCAACAGCCTGCCCTTGTCAGGGAGGGGTCTGTCCAGCGAGGGGCATGAAAGCGATGGCGGGAAATACCGTCACAAGAGCAGATCTTTGTGAAGCCGTTTATCAGAAGGTCGGCCTGTCGCGGACAGAGTCGTCGGAGCTCGTTGAACTGGTGCTCCATGAGATTTCGAGCTGTCTGGAACGGGGGGAGACGGTCAAGCTGTCTTCTTTCGGCTCCTTCGTCGTGCGCTCCAAGGGCGAGCGTATAGGCCGCAATCCGAAGACCGGGAAGGAAGTGCCCATCTCACCGCGGCGGGTTATGGTGTTCAAGCCATCGAACATCCTCAAGGCCCAGATCAATGGTGAATCCGTCGAAGGTGTTTCGGATGAGTAAACGCAGCATGGCGGGCTCTCCCTCCCCCGGCTCGATCCGTCGATAGGCGCCCCAACGTTACTCGATAGGGTTGGCTCATGCCGCGCGGTGATGTTTTGGGTTGGAAAGATGTTATAAATACTTGTCTTTTATGACAGAATCGGACGACTGATAGGAGAGGAGCAAACTTAGCCGCCTTCCGGTCAGGAGTTCAGGGCCATGGAAAAAGCACCTGACGCGTTTCGCACCATCAGTGAAGTCGCCGAAGATCTCGATCTGCCTCAGCACGTGCTGCGTTTCTGGGAAACACGATTCACCCAGATCAAGCCGCTGAAACGGGGCGGCGGGCGGCGTTATTACCGCCCCGACGATATCGATCTGCTCAAGGGTATCCGCTACTACCTCTATGGCGAGGGCTATACGATCAAGGGCGTGCAGCGGATTCTCAAGGAACGCGGCAATCGCCATGTGATCGAGATCGGCCGTGCCCAGAACGAGGATTATGTGCCGCCGGTTGCCGTGATCCCGAGGGCGGATGAGGAAGAACGCCGCCGCGAGCGCGCCGAATGGCCGGAAGCCGAAGGGCCGGCCCATGCCGAAGCCGCCAGCGAGTATGAAGATCTGCCGGAAGAGCATATCGAGCCCGCCCTCGATGAGGAAGCGGAACAGTACGAGCCCTCGCCCGCCCAGCAGTCGCTGCCGCTTTCCTCGCTTGCCGCCCCGCCCGTCAGGGCGGAGCGTCGCCCAGCCCCGCCCGTCGAGGATCGCGCCGGCCCGGTTTCGGACGAATTGGGACGAGACGATCGCCGGAGGCTGCAGACCGTCCTGATGGAGTTGAACGACTGCAAGCGCATACTTGACGCCGCACGCGGTTGATGCTGCACCTCTTTGAAGTAGCGTCGCCTTCCTACCGGGAAGAATGAGCAAATACCGGGGCGATGCCGTTGAGGAACGAGATTGACTGGCACATCACTGCAGGGGAGCGCGCCTGCTCCCACGACCTATGACGCGGTCATCATCGGGGGCGGTCACAATGGCCTGACCTGCGCCTACTACCTGGCGCGGGCCGGCCGGAAGGTGAAGGTCCTGGAGCGTCGTTCCGTCGTTGGCGGTGCCGCCGTGACCGAGGAATTCCATCCCGGATTTCGCAATTCGGTCGCTTCCTACACCGTCAGCCTTCTCAATCCGAAGATCATCCGCGACATGGAACTCGCGCGCCACGGCCTTCGGATCGTGGAACGCCAGGCCTCCAATTTCTTCCCCTTCCCGGACGGACGCTACATCCTTTCCGGCGAGGGCCGGACGGAGTCGGAGATCGCCAGGTTCAGCAGGCGGGATGCCGCGCGCCTTGCCGCCTACAGTGCCGAAATCGAAACGATCGCGGACGTGCTGCGCGATCTCATCCTGCAGACCCCGCCCAATGTCTCCGACGACGGCTGGTTCGGTTCGCTGCCGGAATTGCTGCGGGCCGGCAAGCTCGGCCGGCGTCTGTCCCGCCTCGATATGCATCACCGCCGCGTGCTCCTCGACCTCTTCACCAAATCGGCCAGCGACTATCTCGACAGCTGGTTCGAGAGCGAGGAGGTCAAGGCCCTGTTCGGCTTCGATTCGATCATCGGCGCGTATCTTGCGCCTTCCACGCCCGGCTCGGCCTATGTGCTGCTGCACCATGTCTTCGGCGAGGTAAACGGCAAGAAGGGGGCGTGGGGCCATGCCATCGGAGGCATGGGTGCCATCACGCAGGCCATGGCCGCCGCCGCCCGCGAGGCCGGCGCGGAGATTGAAACGGACGCGCCGGTGAAGGAGGTCATCGTCGAGAAGGGCGCAACCGCCGCCGTGCTGCTGGAAGACGGACGCATCGTCCGCGCCAAGGCGGTGGCCGCCAATATCGGCCCGCGGCTGCTCTTCGACAAGATCGTGCCGGAGGATGCCGTCCCCGCCGATTTCCTCGAGCGCATCCGCCGCTTCAAGGTCGGTTCCGGCGTGTTGCGCATGAATGTCGCCTTGTCCGAACTGCCGAGCTTCACCGCCCTCCCCGGGCATGAGCAGCGCGTGCAGCATACATCCGGCATCGTGATCGCGCCGAGCCTCACCTATATGGAGGACGCCTTCATCGATGCCCGGCGCACCGGCTGGAGCAAGGCGCCCATCGTCGAAATGCTCATCCCCTCGACACTCGACGACACGCTCGCGCCAAAGGGGCAGCATGTGGCGAGCCTGTTCTGCCAATATGTGGCGCCGCAGCTTCCAGGCGGCGAAAGCTGGGACGTACGGCGCGAGGAGGTCGCGGACCTGATGATCGATACGGTCGAGCGCTACGCTCCCGGCTTCAGGCAGAGCGTGCTGGCCAGGCAGGTGCTCACGCCTCTCGACCTCGAACGCATCTTCGGCCTGGTCGGCGGCGACATCTTCCACGGCGCGCTCTCGCTCGACCAGCTCTTTTCCGCGCGCCCAATGCTGGGCTACGGCGACTACCGCACGCCTCTGAAGGGCCTCTACATCTGCGGTTCCGGCACCCATCCCGGCGGCGGCGTCACGGGGGCACCGGGATACAACGCAGCCCGCGAGATGCTCTGCGACCGGGTTTGACCCTTCTGGCCCGGTTATGGAATCGCAGGAAGCACCTTTCGTCGCTGCGCCGAAATGCGGTCGAAAGGTCCGGCGGCCGGATGTGTCGGACGCTCCGGCCGCCGGGTCTCACAGGGCCGGCGTCATCCTTCGGCCGTCATCGGCTCGATGATCGTCCTGACCTGTGATACCTTGTTGGCTGGAAAGCCGGCGCGCATGGCATGTTCGCGCACCATGCCTTCGTCCGGCGCGAGATAGATGCAATAGATCTTGTCGTCGGTGACATAGGAATGGATCCATTGGATCTGCGGCCCAAGGGCGCCCAGCACCGCGCAGGATTTCTGCGACGCGCCCTGCAACTCCGGGCGGGTCAACGCGCCCACGCCAGGCATGTCACGCTCGATTACGTACTTTGGCATAAGTGCCTCCCGATTGTTGGTTTCTCCACCGGAGCAACGTGCTCCCCGTGAATGACCACAGGATCATCCGGAGCCCGCTCAATGACCATGATCGATACACCGAGCCCCCTGATCGAAACCCCCGATGTGGCAGTTGCAACACAAAGAGTTGATCTTCTGTCAGACATTCTCGCCCACATCCGGCTGTCGGGCGCGGTATTCCTGCGTGGCGAATATTCGGCGCCGTGGGCCCTTGCATCCCCCGAGCACCCGGACCTCGTAGCATTGCTGGCGCCGGGTACCGCGCGCCTCATCCTCTTCCACATCATCCGGGAAGGCCGCGCCTGGATCAGCGCCGGAGGTTTCAGGATCGAGGCAGAGGCGGGCGATATCGTGGTGCTGCCGCATGCCCACCAGCATGCGATGGGGAGCCAGGATGCGTTGGATCCGGTGCCGATCGCCACGCTCCTGCCGCCTCCGCCTTGGAGGGGCATTCCGACCTGCCGGGTCGAAGGCGGCGGCGAGATGGCGCGCATCGTCTGCGGCTACCTGCAATGCGGCGATCTCCTGTTCAACTCCTTCATGCGCCGCCTGCCTCCTGTCTTTCGGGTTCGCCCACCCAAGGGGGTGACGGCCGACTGGATCGACGCTTGCGTCAACTATGCGCTGGAGGAGCGCACCCAGAGCCGTCAGGGGAGCGCCATGATGCTGTCGCGGTTGCCGGAACTGCTTCTGATGGAAGTCCTGAGGCTCCATTGCGAGCAGGACCCCAGCGGCAGGGGCTGGCTCGCGGCGACGGGCGATGCCGTCATCGGCCGGGCCCTGGCCCTCCTCCATTCCGAGCCATCCCGCAAATGGACCGTGGAGGCACTGGCGCGCAGTGCGGCCACGTCGCGCTCGGTACTCGATGCCCGCTTCAGGGAGATGCTGGGGCAAGCGCCGATACGCTATCTCGCCGAGTGGCGCATGCAGCTCGCGGCCGATCTCCTGCGCTCCACCGACATGAAGATGGCGGCCATCGCCGAGGAGGTGGGCTACGGATCCGAGGAGGCATTCAGCCGCGCCTTCCAGCGCCACCTCGGCCGGTCGCCGGCCGAATGGCGGTGTGTGGCATGAAAAAGGAGGGCGAAACGCCCTCCTCCCTCGATCCTGTCCTGGTCCCGCCGATCAGTGATGGGCGAGGACCGCCAGCAGCAGCAGGGCCACGATGTTGGTGATCTTGATCGCGGGGTTCACGGCCGGACCCGCCGTGTCCTTGTAGGGATCGCCGACGGTGTCGCCGGTGACCGACGCCTTGTGGGCTTCCGAACCCTTCAGGTGCTTGACGCCGTTGGCATCGATGAAGCCATCCTCGAAGGACTTCTTGGCGTTATCCCAGGCGCCGCCGCCCGCCGTCATCGAGATGGCGACGAAGAGGCCCGTGACGATCACGCCGAGCAGCATCGCGCCCACCGCCGCAAAGGCGTCCGACTTCGAGCCCGTGATCAGGAGAACGACGAAGTAGATCACGATGGGCGAGAGAACCGGCAGCAGCGAGGGAAGCAACATCTCCCTGATCGCCGCGCGGGTCAGCAGGTCGACCGCCTTGCCGTAATCGGGCTTGTCGGTGCCTTTCATGATGCCCGGCTTTTCGCGGAACTGGCGGCGAACCTCCTCCACGATGGCCGAGGCGGCCTTGCCGACCGCCGTCATGGCGATGCCGCCGAAAAGATAGGGGATCAGGCCGCCGAGAAGCAGGCCAACCACCACGAAGGGATTGGCCAACGAGAAGTTGGGTTGCACGCCTTCGAAATAGGGGTATTGCGCCGCATTCGAGGAGAAGTAGGTGAGGTCCGACGTATAGGCGGCGAACAGCACCAGAGCGCCGAGGCCGGCCGAACCGATGGCATAGCCCTTGGTGACGGCCTTGGTGGTGTTGCCGACGGCGTCGAGCGCGTCCGTCGACTTGCGCACCTCCTTGGGCAGGCCCGCCATTTCTGCGATGCCGCCGGCATTGTCGGTGACGGGACCGAAGGCGTCGAGCGCCACCACCATGCCAGCGAGACCGAGCATCGTGGTCACCGCCACGGCGGTACCGAAGAGGCCTGCCAGGGTGTAGGTGGCGACGATGCCGGCGACGATGACGATCGTCGGCAGGGCCGTGGCTTCCAGCGAGACCGCAAGACCCTGGATGACGTTCGTGCCATGGCCGGTGACGGAAGCCTGCGAAATTTCGCGGACGGGCCGATAGCCGATACCGGTATAATACTCGGTGATCCAGACGATCAGGCCGGTCACCAGCAGGCCGACGATGCCGCAGCCGAACAGGGAAGTGCCGGTGATGGCGCGTCCCGCCACGGTACCGACCTCGCCCCAGCCGATCAGGAAGTGGGTGGCGATCGCAAGTCCGCCAATCGAAAGCACGGCCGAGGCGATGAAGCCCTTGTACAGAGCACCCATGATCGACTGGTTGGCGCCCAGCTTGACGAAGAAAGTGCCGATGATGGAGGTGACGATGCAGGCCGCGCCGATGCCGAGGGGATAGAGCAGCACGTTGGAGAGCACCGGCGTGCCGGCGAACAGGATCGCTGCCAGCACCATGGTTGCGACCACCGTGACCGCATAGGTCTCGAACAGGTCCGCCGCCATGCCCGCGCAGTCGCCCACGTTGTCGCCGACGTTGTCGGCGATGGTCGCGGGATTGCGTGGATCGTCCTCGGGAATGCCGGCCTCGACCTTGCCGACGAGATCACCGCCGACATCGGCGCCCTTGGTGAAGATGCCGCCGCCGAGGCGGGCGAAGATGGAGATCAGCGAGGCGCCGAAGCCAAGAGCCACGAGCGAGTCGATGATCTCGCGGGCCTGCTTGGGATCGGCGAAGCTGAGGCCCAGGGGGCCTGTCAGCACGTAGTAATAGACGGCAACACCCAGCAGAGCGAGGCCCGCGACCAGCATGCCGGTGACGGCGCCTGCCTTAAAGGCGACCTCGAGACCCGAACCAAGCGAGTTCATCGCGGCCTGCGCGGTACGGACATTCGCCCGCACCGACATGTTCATGCCGATGAAGCCCGCCGCACCCGACAGCAGCGCGCCGATGGCAAAGCCGATCGCGCTGGGGATGGACAGGAAGTAGGCGACAAGGGCGAAGATGACGATGCCGACGCCCGCAATCGTCATGTACTGGCGACGCAGATAGGCCTGCGCGCCCTCGCGCACGAAGCCGGCGATTTCCTGCATCCGGGCGGTGCCGGCTGGCTGCGCCATTACCGACTGGAATGCCCAGATGCCATAGACGAGGGAAAGCGCCCCGCACGCAATAATAACCCACAATGAAAGCATGGACGTCTTTTTCCTTGTCCCTTACTTCGCACAAGTTGCCAAGCCCCGCCCCCCTTGGTGAAAGCCGGGGAATTGTCGGTGCGGCGAATCCTCCACCGGACGCCGTGAAATGTCCGGATTGCCCTGATGCTGCCAAAATCAGAGAGGCAGCGCAACCAACGTGGCGCGATCAGTCAAAGTTCTTTGAGAGACAGGCCTGCTGCCGCCAAGTAAAGCGGCTGATGATGACAACCGCATTTCGGTCCAGGCAATTTGGTCGAGGCTAGAAGGACGTGGGGATCGGACGGCATTTCGCCCTTTCGCAACTATGCGAGGGGCAGCGTGCAAGAAAAGGCCATTCATCAATATCCGATCGCCAGCCCGTCCTTTCGCGGATCCGAGCCGCCGGTCAACGTACCCCTGTCCCAGTCGATGACGATCATCTGGCCACCGCCCAGAGCTTCCTCCGCGATGCCGACGAGGTGACCGCGCTCCTGCAGCCCGCGCATGACGGCCGGCGGAACGCTGCGCTCCACGACGGCCCCGCCCCTGTTGTGGAACGCCCGGGGAAAATCGATCGCCGCCTGAGGATCCATGCCGTAGTCGAGGACGTTGGTGAGCACGTGGACATTGCCGAACGGCTGATAGTCGCCGCCCATCACCCCGAAGGGCGCCAAGACACGTCCGTCGCGCATGGCCATGCCGGGCATGATGGTATGCAGGGGCTGCTTGCCCGCAGCGATGCAGTTCGGATGTGACCGGTCTATCCGGAAGCCCGCACCGCGATTCTGCAGGACGACGCCGGATTTCGGCCCGACAAGGCCGCTGCCGAAGGACCAATAGGTCGAGTTTATGAAGCTGACTGCGTTGCGATCGGCGTCCACCACCGAAAGATAAACGGTATCGGAGGGCTCCATCACGGCATGCGGAAGTTCAAGGGCCCGGTCGGGCGCGATTCTCGCTCGCAGCTTGTCGGCGTAGGTCTTCGAGAGGATCCCACCGACGTCCACACGTGCCTGCCCGGGATCGGCGACCAGGGCATCGCGTACCTGGTAGGCCAGCCGTCCCGCCTCGATCTCGAGATGGAAGCGCGCCGCTCCCAGGGGGTCGAGCCCCGCGAGGTCGAAGCCCGAGAGGAGGTTCAGCATCAGCAAGGCCGTGAGCCCCTGGTTGCTGGGAGGCATCTGCCAGATCTCGGTGCCGCGATATGTTGTCTTGACCGGAGCGGCGTAGCTGCCCTGCGCGGTCGCGAAATCCTCCAGCGTGTGCAATCCGCCGCCGGCCTTCAGGCGTGAGACGAGATCCTCCGCCACCTCGCCTTCGTAGAAGCCGCCGCGTCCGTGCCGGGCGATGCGCCGCAGCGACTCGGCGAGTTCGGGCTGGCGATGCACGTCACCGGCCTTCGGCACAGCGCCGGCCGGCAAGAAGATACGTGCGGCCGTCTCGTCCCGGACGAGCAGGGCCCGCGCGTCCGACCAGTCTGCTCCGACGCGGTCCTGCACCACATAGCCATTCCACGCATAATGGATGGCCGGCGCGAGGACGCGTTCCAGCGGCGTGCGGCCATGATCGGCCGAAAGGCGGCACCAGGCGTCGACGGCGCCTGGAATGGTCACGGCATGCGCACTGTCGGTGGGAATGGCCTGGAACCCTCGTTCCTCATACCAGTCGACATGGGCGCCGGAAGGTGCCCTCCCGGCCCCGTTGAAGGCGATGACCTCGCCCTCGCCGCCCGGTACATAGAGACAGAAGACATCACCGCCGATGCCTGTCGACTGCGGCTCGACCACGGCAAGGACCGCAGCGGCGCAGATCGCCGCATCGATGGCATTGCCTCCCTCCCGCAGCAAAGCCAGGGCCGCGGCACTCGCCAAGGGATGGGAGGTGGCGACCATGGCTTCGGTCGCACGCGCCGGCGAGCGGCCGGGAAAATGAAAATCTCTCATGATATCGCTTCCTGAAATGGGCTGGCGGAAACAGCGTCCTCTTCATCGAAGAGGAGCAGGGCATGCTGGACCGAGTGCAGATGCCGGCGCATTGCCGCCTCCGCGGCCGGCGGATTGTGGCCGGCGATCGCCTCGACGATCTCCCGATGATGGGCGGACAACTCTTCGAAACGCCCCGAAGTGGTCGGATCGCTGCGCAGATGTCGCCATGCACCCTCGTCGCGCACGGCATTGAGGCTGTCGAACACCGCCGTTGCGAGCGCATTGTGGGTCGCCTCCGCGATCGCCCGGTGCAGGCGAACGTCCCAGATGTCCCAGGTGACGGGATCGCGGGCTGCGGTGCTCCGAGCGAGAAGATAGCGTAGATTGTCGATATCCATGCGGCTTGCCCGGAGGGCGGCGACCCGCGCGAAAGCTGGTTCGGTCCACAAGCTGACATCCATGAGTTCGGCCGGGCTGGTGCTGGCCGTGACGAGGGACATGCCCAACTCACGCCCGGGCGGCCTGGTGCCGACGAAGGTGCCCTTCCCGACATGGCGCCACAGGCGTCCCTCCGCCTCGAGCATCTCCAGGGCGTAGCGCAGGGCCCGGCGGCTCACGCCCAGTTCGAGCATCAACTCCCGTTCCGGCGGAAGCTGGGAACCGGAGGGATAGCGACCGCCGTTCATCAGAGCGATCAGACCCTGGATGGCTTGTTCTCGTGAATTCATATGAGACCAATTTCCATATTGGTTCCAACAATTATGGGCACATAAGTACAAAAGTCTACTGTGTTTGCAATTTTTCTTGCTGATTCATCAAAGAGTATGCACCAATAATGATATCGCCATAAAAATTGGTTCCAGACAGAAGGACCATGCTGGCAAACCCAACCGGAGCATCATCATGCGCGTGCCACGTGCCGTATCGCCTTGTCTTCGTTCCAGTTTCGGCCTGTTTGCCGGAGCGATCCTGTCCACCGCGCTGCTCTCCTCGGCACAGGCCCAGGGCGTAACGCCGCCGCCTGCCATCGCGGCGGCCAAGAAAGTCGTGATCTGCGCCGATATCGGCTCGCCGCCGCTATCCTTCTACAAGGAGGACGGCTCGCTGGTCGGCGCCGAGGTCGACCTCGGCAACGCCGTCGCCAAGCAATGGGGCGTCACCACGGAATGGAAATATGTCATCTTCGACGACATCATTCCGGCCCTGATCGCCAGGCAATGCGACATGATCATGTCGGAGCTCTACGACAAGCCCAAGCGCCGCGAGGTGGTGGATTTCGTCGACTATCTCAATTCCAGCGAGTCCATGGTAGTGCTCAAGGGCAATCCCACCGGGGTCAAGACCCTTGACGATCTCTCCGGCAAGAAGGTCGCGGTGCAGAACGGCACGACCGTCCAATCGCTCATCGAGGACGAGAACAAGAAGCTCGCGGGCGAAAGCAAGGCGCCGGCGCAGATCGTGGTGTTTCCGAAGGATACCGACGCTTTCCAGGCCCTGCGTGTCGGCCAGGTCGACGTCTACGGGACGACGGTGAAGACGGCGGGCTACTATTTCACCCAGGCCCCCGATCTCTTCGAAATCGCCGGCGAGCCCTTTTCCCGCACCGTCATCGGCGCCGCCTTCCGCAAGGATGAAAAGGACCTCGAGGGCGCTTTCGCCCAGGCACTGGACGCCGTTCGCAAGGACGGCACCTATATGTCGATCCTGAAGACGTGGGGAATCGAACGGGACGCCCTGTGAGGCCGGCCCGATGATCTTCAATTGGAGCATCTTCTTCCACTATCTGCTCGAGCCCAGCAGCATCTACCTGCACGGGCTCTGGCTCACGCTCAGCATCAGCGTCGTGTCGCAGGTTGTCGGCACGACGCTTGGCCTCTTCGTTGCCCTCGGTCGCCTGTCGCGGCTGCGCCTTCTCCAGGTCATCGCAGGCTTCTATGTCTGGGTGATGCGGGGAACGCCCCTGCTGGTGCAGATCGTCTTCATCTACACAGCGCTTGCGGCGGCCAACATCATCCGCTTCCACGACGTGGATCTCGGATTCATGGTGCTTCCTGGCAATGTGCAGGCGGGCATCATCGCGCTGAGCCTGAACGAGGCCGCCTATATGTGCGAGATCATCCGCGCCGGCATCAACTCGATCGACAAGGGCCAGACCGAAGCGGCCAAGTCGCTCGGCATGACCCCGGGGTTGCTCCTGCGCCGCATCATTCTGCCCCAGGCGGCCCGGGTGATCCTTCCTCCGCTCGGCAACAACTTCAACTCGATGCTGAAGAGCACGACGCTGCTCAGCGTCATAGGCGTCCCGGAACTTCTGCTGGCGACGCAGATGGTGACTTCGGCCACTTTCCGGGTATTCGAACTCTATTCCGTCGTGGCACTCTACTATCTCTCCCTGACCACGCTCTGGAGCGTCCTTCAACGGCGGATCGAAGATCGCTACAGCGCCCCCTTTGCCGAGGCGCGAAACAAGCCGGCGGGCCGTTCATTTCTCGGCGGCGTCTTTGGAGGCGCGCAATGAAGGACTCCGATATGCAATGGGTGGTGGAGGCCGAGCATGTCGAGAAGTGGTTCGGCTCCACGCAGGTTCTTCAAGGCGCCTCGCTCAACGTCAGGCGTGGCGAGGTCGTCGTCATCGTCGGCGCCTCGGGCTCGGGCAAGACGACCTTCGTGCGCTGCGTGAATCATCTGGAGAAGATCCAGAAGGGCCGCATCAGGGTCAACGGCCATCTCATCGGCTATCGCGAGGCGAAGGGGCGGCTAATCGAGGACAGCGAGCGCAATATCGCACGCCAGCGCCGTGAGATCGGCATGGTGTTCCAGCGCTTCAACCTTTTTCCGCACCTCGCGGCTCTCGGGAACATCGTTGAAGCGCCGATCCAGGTCCTCGGCGTCGACAAGGCGACCGCACAGGCCGAGGCCATGGCATTGCTGAAGCGCGTTGGCCTGGGCGACAAGGCGGCGGCCTACCCTTCCCAGCTCTCCGGTGGACAGCAACAGCGTGTAGCCATTGCGCGGGCGCTGGCGATGAAACCCACGCTGATGCTGTTTGACGAGCCCACGAGTGCTCTGGATCCCGAGATGGTAGGCGAGGTTCTCGAAGTCATGAAGGAACTGGCGCGCGACGGCATGACGATGATCGTCGTCACCCACGAAATGGGGTTTGCCCGCGAAGTGGCCGACCGCGTGGTGATGATGGATGGAGGAAAAGTGATCGAGGAGGCCCCGCCGGAGGTCTTTTTTACCGCTCCGAAATCGGAGCGCACCAGGGCCTTCCTCATGCGCGTGGCGGGAGCAAACGGCCATCAAGGCCAGCGGCAGCCCGCGTAAATCACCTGGCGTGCCCGCCCGCCATGACAAGCAGGGGTTGTCATGCCCCTGTCACCCTGCCTTGCAAAGGAAGCCTCGATGCAAGCTGCCCAGCGAGGAAACCATGCGCCTTCTCAGAACCGCCCTTCTCATTGCCGCTTCGACCCTGCCCGCCGCCGCGCATGCCGAGCCGCTCGCCTACAAGTCCCCCTTCGTCTCCACCAATGCCGGTGACGACAAGATCGACTTCGCCGGCGGCACCTTCGTCAATCACGGCCTCGTCGGCATCGGGCGGCTGAGTGCCGATCTCAAGGATGCAAAGGGCGATTCGCTTGGTTCCTTCTCCTCCATGGCGATCGATCCCAAGAGCTGGGCCAAGACTGCGACGGGCTATACCGGGCGGCTCTATTCGCTGCCGGATCGCGGCTACAACGATCCCGACAAGAACCTGTTCTTCGACTATCAGGGCCGGGTGCTGGCCTTCGACCTCAACTTCATGCCCTACTCCGGCCCGGGCCTTCCCGCTGCGACTACTTCGCAATCCCAGGTCACCCTCAAGCCGCTCGACGACAAGGCTGTGTTCCTCACCGGCCTCGACGGTAAGCCGACGACGGGCGCCGACCCCGGTTCGAATACGGTGAGCATGGATGGCTATACGCTGCCGGTCCCGCCTGCCGGAGCGCTGGGCGACGGCTCGCTGTCCTTCGACGCCGAAGCCCTCACCTATCGCGCCGACGGCAGCTTCTATGTCGGCGATGAGTATGCCGCGGCGCTCTATCTCTTCTCGGCGGACGGCAAGCTCAAGGGCCTGATCCCTCCCGGCCCCGCGCTGGTGCCCATGAAGGATGGCAAGATCAACTACACCTCGATGGATGCGCCGGATACGGGCCGCCGCAACAACCAGGGCCTGGAAGCTGCCTCCATCACGCCCGACGGCAAGACCTTGCTCGCGGTCCTCCAGAGCGGGGCGTTGCAGGACAGCTCGGCCAAGGGACAGGCGAACCGTGCCATAACCCGCATCTACGCCTACGACATCTCCGCCGATCCGCTGCCCAAGGCGCCGAAGGCCGTCTACGCCATCGAACTGCCGGTCTACTCCAAGAAGGGTGACGGCAAGATCGATTCCACCGCGGCGCAGAGCGAGATGGTCGCCCTCGACGACCACCGCTTCCTGCTGCTTGCCCGCGACAGCACCGGCCATGGCTGCAACTGCAAGGCCCCTGAAATGTACAAAGCCGTGCTGGTCGTGGATACGACCGGCGCTACCAACCTCGCCGGCACCGACTACGAGACGGGCGTGAAGCCGATCGCCCCGATAAAGGACGGCAAGGACGTGCTCGATGCCTCGATCACGCCCGCCAAGTCCGAAGTACTGATCAACATGCTGAATACCGCCCAGCTCAAGAAGTTCGGCATGAATATCGACAATCCCAATGCCAACGACTTCACGCTCGGTGAGAAGTGGGAAGCCATGACGCTGGTCCCCGCCCTGGATCCGGCGGCGCCCAACGATGCGTTCCTTTTCATCGGCAATGACAACGACTTCCTTACCACCAAGGGCGTCATGAAGGGTGCGGCCTACGATGCCGGCCTGACTAACGACACGATGGTGCTGGCCTATCGGCTGACGCTGCCCGAGGATCTCGCCAAGGCGCTCGCCGCAAAGTAGACAGGAGCGAGACCTGCCGCACCTCGGTGTGCCGCCCACCAGGCCGGCACACCGAGGCGCCTCTCAAAAATGACTGAAGCTACCGTGCGAGAAGGTCCTCTCCCGGCCGTCCGCGGTCAGGAAGCGCGCCGGATGGTCGCCCGAGGTCACAGTGCCCACCCATGCAACCGGGACGCCGAAGGCGCGTGCCATGCCCTCGAAGACGCTGCGCTCTCCCAGTGGTACCGCGCACAAGATCTCGTAATCATCGCCGCCGGTCAGTGCCCGCTCGAGACAGGCCGGATCGTGGGCACAGGCGTTCCTCACCGCCCGCGACAGCGGTACCGCCTCCAGCTCGACATCGGCGGAGACTTGCGAAGCGCGCAGCAGCTTGGCCAGGTCGCCGACGAAGCCGTCCGAAATGTCCATCGAGGCCGACGCGTGGGCAAGAACGGCCCCCGCCAGCGCACTGCGCGGCTGAGGCAGAAGATAGCGGCGCGTCAGGTAACTGCGATCCTCTTCGGGCAGGGCATCAAGGTCTCCCCTTCCCGTCCGCGTCAGCAATCCCAGGGCTCCGTCGCCGATCGTGCCCGTGACATACAGACTGTCCCCCGGCCGAGCACCGTCGCGGCGCGGAATACGCTCCGTCGGCGTCATGCCGAAGGCATTGACGGCTACGGTCAGCGGACCGGGCGTCTTCACGGTATCGCCGCCGAGCAGGGCAAAATCGAACTCCTCGCCGTCCTGCCGCAATCCCTCTGCGAACCTCGCCAGCCAGTCCTCGCTCCAATTTTCCGGCAGGGCGAGGCAAAGCGTATAGGCAAGCGGCCTCGCCCCCTTGGCCGCAAGGTCGGAGAGATTCACGCGCAGCGACTTGCGGGCGATGAGATCCGGCGGATCGTCGGGCAGGAAATGCACCCCGGCAACCAGTGCGTCCGTCGTGACCACGAGGTGTTGGCCTTGCGGCACGCTCAGCGTGGCGGCGTCGTCCGTAAGACCACGGGCTCCGCTCGCAGTGGCAAGCGGCGCGAAGAAACGGCTGATGAGTTGATCTTCGGTAAGCCTCGCCATGCAAGCCCCCGGAGACGCTACGAAGCCTGAAGGTGATCGCTGCGTTCGGCCTTGGCTATCTTGTCGAGCACCGCATTGACCATGCCGGCCTCGTCGCGATCCAGGAAGGCATGGGCGACGTTGACATATTCGGAGATCGTCACTTTGGGAGGAATATCGCGGCGATGCGACAATTCGTAGACGCCGGCACGCAGGATGGCCCGCATGATCGCATCGACACGCTTCAGCGGCCAGCCTTCGGCCAGCGCCTCATCGACCTTCGGATCGATCTTGCGCTGCTCCCGGACCACGCCGCCGACGATGTCGCGGAAGAAGCCCTCCTCAGCTGGTGAATACTCGACGCCCTCGATCTCCTGTCCGATCCAGTGGTTCTCGAACTCGGCCAGCACCTCGACCACGCTCGTGCCGCGGATATCCATCTGGTAGAGCGCCTGCACTCCGGCCAGGCGCGCGGCGGAGCGTTTTTGCGCGCGGCTCATGCCTCGGCCCCATGCAGGCGGCGTTTGAGCGCAATCATGTGCAGGGCCGCATCGGCAGCCCCCCCGCCCTTGTTCAGTTCGGAAATGCTGGCGCGTACTCGGGCCTGCTCGTCATTCTCGACCGTGAGAATGCCGTTTCCGAGCGGCAAGGCGCGGTCCACGGAAAGTTCCATCAGGGCGCGTGCGCTTTCTCCCGCCACGATGTCGTAATGGCTGGTCTCGCCCCGCACGACGCAGCCGAGCGCCACGGCCCCGTCATAGGCGCGGCCGCGCTGGGCGGCGGCATCGAGCGCGATGACGACGGCGGAAGGGATCTCCAGGGCGCCAGGCACGGTGATCACGTCGAAAGTGGCGCCGGCCGCCTTGATGGCGCCGGTTGCGCCGGTGAGCAGGTCATCCGCGATCTCGTCGTAATAGCGCGCTTCGACGATCAGGATATGCGGAGGAAGGGGGCCGCCGAACTCGGTATCGGCGCTTGCGGAAGAACGGCGTGGGCCGGCCATAACGGATCTCTTTATTCGGAAGGGAAGCAGCCTGGAACCATCCCGGCCGCGAAATCATATTGGAGGCGTTCACTAGAGCATCGCACCGAAAAGGGGAAGCCGCTTTTCGGCTACGATCGCGGCGATGACGAGAACCGCGGCCTCAACGGCCGGCGGCGACATCCGCGAGGCGCGCGGCGTAGCGGGCCATGGTGTCGATCTCGATATTGATCTTGTCGCCGGCCTTGGCATCGCCCCAGGTCGTCACGGCCAGCGTATGGGGGATCATCATCACGGTAAAATCGTCGCCCTCGACATGGTTGACCGTGAGCGAGGTGCCGTTGAGCGCGACGGATCCCTTCTGGGCGATGAACCTCGAAAGCTCCTTTGGCGCGCGGAAGACGAAATGAGAGGTGCCGTCCTGGTCCTTGCGGGAGACGATTTCGGCGACGCCGTCGACATGACCCGACACGATGTGCCCGCCAAGCTCGTCACCGATGCGCAGCGCGCGTTCCAGATTGACCCTGTCGCCGACGCGCCAGTTGCCCATCGTTGTCTTGTCGATGGTTTCGGAGGAGGCGTCGACCGTGAACACCGTATCCTTGTTCCCGCGGGGCGCCAGGGTCGTCACCGTGAGGCACACGCCCGCATTGGCGATGGAAGCGCCGATCGGGATCGAGTCGAGCGGATATCCGCAGGCGATGGCTACCCGCCTGGTGGAGCCATGATCCTCGAGCGAGACGATCTCGCCGATATCGGTGATGATGCCTGTGAACATGACGGGCGGGTCCTCAGCTTCTGCGTTGAATGGTCATCGTATCATGGCCGGCCATCCTGGCGGCCAGGTTGGGCAATTGCGCGTCGACTTGCGCCAGGAGTTCGGGTGTGAGCGCCACCAGCCCCTCCCCCATGGGATCGGGGGAGGAGAACTGCACGAACTCCTCGATCAGGTCCTGCTCGATCAGGGCGGCGGCAAGGTGCGGGCCGGCCTCGACCATCAGGCGCGTGACCCCGCGCGTACCGAGGAGGCGCAGCGCCTCGCCGAGATCGAGCGACTGGCTGGCTGTGGCGGGGACGGCGGCACAGCCGATGCGCATCACCTCGACGCCGGCCGCGACCAGCCCCGCTTCGGGTTCCACCGGCGCATCGGTCCGGGCGATCACCCAGACCGGGACCTCCCGTGCCGTCAGAACGAGTTTCGAGGTGAGCGGAATGCGCAGATGGGAATCGAAGACGATGCGCAGGGGCGACGAAGCCGCCATGCCCGGCAGCCGCACGTTCAGCATGGGGTCGTCGGCCAGCACGGTGCCGATGCCGACGGCGATGGCATCGCTCTGCGCGCGCATCATGTGGACGCGGGCGCTGGCGTCCGGGCCCGTGATCTGCACCTGCCTGCCCCCCGGCCCGGCGAGCTTGCCGTCGGAGGATACCGCGATCTTCACCGTCACGGCTGGCCGGCCGAAGGTCACGCGGGTGATATGCCCGACATGGGCCTGGAAGGCCTCGTCGGCCAGCACGCCCTCGGCGACATCGAGGCCATAGCGGCGCAGCATGTCGAAGCCGCGGCCCCCCACGCGCGGATCGGGATCGCGTAACGCGCCCACCACGCGCGCTACGCCCGCGCGCGCAAGGGCATCGGCACAAGGCCCGGTACGCCCGTAGTGGGAACACGGCTCGAGTGTGACATAGGCCGTGGCCCCCTTGGCAAGCGGCCCTGCCTCCGCGAGTGCCTGCGTCTCCGCATGCGGCCTGCCGCCGGGCTGGGTCCAGCCGCGTCCGACAACCACATCGGCATCCCCGACGCGACGGACGATGACACAGCCGACCGCGGGATTGGGCCAGGTATTTCCCAGCCCCCGGCGTCCCATCGCCAGTGCGGCGCGCATGAAGCGCTCGTCACGGCGCAAGGCCTCGATGGCGGAGGGGAGCATGGGCGCTGTCACGGTGCGGGGCAATCTGACCAAGCAAAGGAATTGCACAGGCAGATAGACAGGCTGGAGGCGCTATTCAACCTGCAATGCTGCAGGGCAGCTCTGTCAAAGCTGCTCCGCGCCGTCCTTGGACTCATCCTCGCTGTTGAGTTCCTCCAGCAAGGCGCTGAAGTCCTTGGCCTCGTTGAAATTGCGATAGACGGAGGCGAAGCGGACATAGGCGACGTCGTCGAGAGTCTTCAGGCCCTTCATGACGATGCGGCCGATCTGTTCCGAGGTGATCTCGCTTTCGCCGAGGGATTCGATCTGGCGTACCAGGCCGTTCACCAGGCGCTCCACACGCTCCTCGCTGACCGGGCGCTTGCGCAACGCCGTCTCGATCGAGCGAGACAGCTTGTCGCGATCGAAAGCCACCTTGCGGCCGGAACGCTTCACCACCGTCAATTCGCGCAACTGCACGCGCTCGAAAGTGGTGAAACGGCCGCCGCAATCCGAGCAGACCCGGCGGCGGCGGATCGAAGTACCGTCATCGGTTGGGCGACTGTCCTTCACCTGGGTGTCGGGCGCGCCGCAATAAGGACATTTCATGGAACATTCCTGGGAGTGCGGATGTGGCGTCCGCCTCTTGGAACCGCATCGCTCGCGAAAATGAAAGAGCGGACGAGAAGTCCGCTCTTTCAGCTCAGTAGATCGGGAAGCGCGCGGTCAGCTTGTTGACCTTTGCACGCACCGCTTCCTCCACCGACCCATTGCCGTCGGCTCCGTTCTTGGCGAGGCCTTCCAGCGTCTCGGTGATGAGATCGCCGACCTCCTGAAACTCCGTGGCGCCGAAGCCACGCGAGGTCGCCGCCGGCGTGCCGAGGCGGATACCCGAGGTCACCATCGGCTTCTGCGGGTCGTAGGGGATGCCATTCTTGTTGCAAGTGATGTGAGCTCGCTCCAGCGCCTTCTCGGCAAAGTTGCCGGTGAGATTCTTGGGACGCAGATCCACCAGCATCAGATGGTTGTCAGTACCGCCGGAGACGATATCGAAGCCATTGGCCTTGAGATTGTCGGACAGGGCGGTGGCATTCTCGACCACCTGCCTGGCATAGACCTTGAACTCCGGGCGCAGCGCTTCGCCGAAGGCCACCGCCTTGGCGGCGATGACATGCATGAGCGGACCACCCTGGAGACCCGGAAACACCGCCGAATTGACCTTCTTGGCGATCTCCTCGTCATTGGTGAGGATGATGCCGCCGCGCGGACCGCGCAGGGTCTTGTGCGTGGTCGACGTGGCGACATGAGCGTGGGGGAACGGCGAAGGATGGGCGTCTCCAGCGACCAGTCCCGCGAAATGTGCCATGTCGACGAAGAAGTAGGCTCCGACCGCATCGGCGATTTCACGGAAGCGGGCAAAATCCCAGTGACGGGCATAGCCCGAGCCGCCTGCGATGATCAGCTTCGGCTTGTGTTCATGGGCGAGGCGCTCGACCTCGTCCATGTCGACGCGATGGTCGTCCGGGCGCACATTGTAGGGCACCACGTTGAACCAGCGGCCGGACATGTTGACGGCCGAGCCATGGGTGAGATGGCCGCCGGCGTTGAGATTCAGGCCCATGAAGGTGTCTCCGGGCTTCATCAGCGCCAGGAACACGCCCTGGTTGGCCTGGCTGCCGGAATTGGGCTGAACGTTGGCATAGGCACAGCCGAACAATTTCTTTACGCGCTCGATGGCGAGATTTTCGGCCATGTCGACGAATTCGCAGCCACCGTAATAGCGGCGGCCCGGATAGCCCTCCGCATATTTGTTGGTCATGATCGAGCCCTGCGCCTCGAGGACGGCGCGTGAGACGATGTTCTCGGAAGCGATCAGCTCGATATGGTCGCGCAGACGGCCGAGTTCGAGATCGATCGTCCGCGCCAGCTCCGGATCCGCGGCATGCAGATCGGCGGCGAAGAAGCTGTTCGACAGGGTGGCGGAGCGAGCGTCATTCATCAGGGGCGGGCCTTGTTGGACAGGAGGCAGACGACATAGCGAAGTTGCGCCGCAAAGTCATGTCTGCAAGCGACCAAAGTGTGATTGGCGGACACGAGCCGTTCGTGAGACCGAAGCGTGCGGCCTGGTGCGCCGGTCTCCACAGACCGCCCGGTATTTATCCGGACGTCGAAAGAGAGGCGATTTCAGGCCCTCGGGAGCGAAACGTTGTCATCCCCGCCCTCCGGGAAAGGAAGAGGCAGGCTGGAAGCCTGGGTTCGCAGGAGCGACTACGCTCGTGCCCAAATAAAACGGCGCCGCAGATGCCTGCGGCGCCGAAACGTCCTCCTGAAGCCCCGATGCCGGAATCAGCCCTGCTCTTCCTTGGTCACCACGGCGAGGTTCGCGTAGCCGTCCTTGTTGTAGACGTCGTCACGGAATTCCACGAGGCCCTCGGGAGTGGCCCAGGCGGTGATGTAGGCCCAGAACACCGGCACCTTGGCCTGCGGCGTCGCCGTGGTGCGGGCACCCGAGCGAATGACTTCGTCGATACGGTCGCGGGTATACTCCGTACCCTGGAGGATCCAGGCGCAGAGCTCGCGTACGTCCTGCACGCGGGCGCAGCCCGAGGAGTCGAAGCGATATTCCGAACCGAACACCGACTTGTAGGGCGTATCGTGCATGTACACGCCATACTGGTTGGCGATGTTGATGCGCACCTGGCCGAGCGAGTTGCCAAAGCCGGGATCCTGGGTGAAGCGCATGCGGGTCGCCTCATCCGAATTCCAGTTGATCTGCTCGGGCTGAATCTCCTGGCCCTGGGGGGTGTAGATGCGGATATGGTGCTCGGCCAGATAGGTCGGCTCCTTCTGCATCAAAGGAATCAGGTCCTTCTTGATGATGGAGAGCGGCACCGTCCAGAACGGGTTGAAGTTCACGTTCTGAACCACGGTCGAGAGGATCGGCGAGGGACGGTCCGGCTTGCCGATGACGGTATTGTGGCGCTGCTCGACCACCCCGTTGCTGACGGCTTCGAGTTCCGTCGCCGGGATGTTCATCATGATGTAGCGGTTGCCGAGATTGCCCATGGTGCGCAGACGCACGATGTTCATCTGCAACTGCTTCAAGCGGATCTCGATCGGGATCGCGAGCGCGGCGCGCGAGGTATCGCCGACCACACCGCTGGCCAGGATGCCATGGCGGGACTGGAAGCGCTTCACGGCACCGTCGAGATAAGAGTCGAACACCGGGGAGCCGCCGAGAGAGGGAGCAAGATCACCCGAGACGATGAGGCGCTGGCGCAACGACACGACGTCGGCGTTGCGGTCGCCGAGCTGAAGGCGGCCATTGCCGGTCACCTGCGGCCAGCCGCCCTGGGAGGCGAGTTCCGTGTACTTGGCCAGCGCGTTCTGCGTCGCCTGCAGCGTATAGGGCGAGAAGGTGGGAGAGGAACTGGTCGCCGCCGCGATCGGACTGGCGACGGAATCATAGCGATCCTTCATCTCCATCTGCCCGAGGCCGAGATCGTCGGCGAGGGCGGAACGGGTAAGTGCGGTCGTCGCAGCCCCCAAAGCCAGGGTGGAGAGGAAATTGCGGCGAGAAAAATGAGACATATCGATCCAATCCTGCAGTCAAAGCCTGCTTCCGCCACGTTCCTACCGTACCGGCAGTCCCCCGCAGCCGTGAATTGGCGCAGGTATTACACCAGACAGGTAAACGAACCGCGACCAGAACAGAACTCTGTCACCAGCCCCGACAGGCATACGCGTTATACTAGACTTGAGACTGACGCCTATCGGCAGAAAACGGCAAAACCGGGACAAATATGGCGGCTCTCCGGCAAGATCACCCGGATGTGAGCTTTCCCCGCATCGCCGTGACATTGTTGCAACAGCCTGCACCCCACCCCGGCGTCAGTGATGCCGCCGCTCGCGGGACGCAAAATACGCCAGCCCGACATAGAGGGCAATCAACACCCCGATCGTCGTCATCATCGCATATTGCCGTCCGAAGATCTCGGGGCGAAACAGCGAGATGATGAAGTAGCTGCCCGAGGCGATCAACCAGATCACGCCGCCCCATGTCGCCGTCATCCACAAGCCGACGGCGGCAACCAGATCGAAGACCGCGAAGAAGATCACCGCGGTCTGGGTCAGAACGGGCATGCCAAGGAAGCGATCGGGGTCGGCATGCCCGATCCCGAGTATGAGGCACCAATGGATGATACCCTTTGCCATCCAGAGGACGGCGACGGCACGCATGAACCACAACAGATAGGCGCCATAGGGCGGGCCGTCGCGGTCGAACTCGATATCGCTCATGTCATGCCTCGTTACGCATGGTCTTCTAGCGGGGAGCGTGCCGGAGGGCAAATGGGAGCTCCGGCACCCTCTGGATGGAGCCGGCTCTACGGCCTGGCGCGCGCCAGGCCCGGAGCGGCGATCACCGATCGCCCTTCTTCTCCCCCAGGGCACTTCGTCTCCAAGGTCGTCGATTGGTGATCGAAGCTCCCGTGTCGAGCGCGCATGTTTTCGTCCGTCTTCCGGGGGTGTGACATGACGCCCTCTGCGCCAAGGCGCGGATGTGCTAGAACTATTCGAAACAATCGCCTTTCCAAGAGACTGCCATGCCCTCCTCCGTCACGCCGCTCAAGACCGCCCCCGCTCCCCGGAACGATCGGCTGGATCTCTCCGAACGCCCACGCCGCAACCGCAAGAGCGAATGGGCACGCCGGCTGGTGAAGGAAAACGTGCTCACTGCCAACGACCTGATCTGGCCGATCTTCGTGCAGGACGGCATCAATACGCGCACGCCGGTTGCCGCGATGCCCGGCGTCGACCGCGTCACCATCGATATCGCCGCGCAGGAGGCCGCTCGCGCCGCCGAGTTGGATATCCCCGTCGTGGCGATCTTCCCGTACACCGATCCGGACCTGCGCGATCCCACGGGCAGCGAGGCCCTCAACGCCCAGAACCTCACCTGCCGCGCCTGCCGCGCCATCAAGGCCAAGGTGCCGGAGATCGGCCTCCTTACCGACGTCGCGCTCGACCCCTACACCTCCCACGGCCATGACGGCCTGCTCGAAGACGGTCGCATCCTCAACGACGAGACCGTCGCCCTCCTGGTGCGCCAGGCCCTGGTCCAGGCGGAAGCGGGTTCCGACATCATCGCCCCCTCGGACATGATGGACGGCCGCGTCGGCGCCATCCGCGCCGCGCTGGACGATGCTGGCTTTATGGACGTGCAGATCATGGCCTACTCGGCCAAATACGCTTCGGCCTTCTACGGCCCGTTCCGGGAAGCGGTCGGCTCCTCCGGCGCCCTGAAGGGCGACAAGCGCACCTATCAGATGGACTATGCCAACAGCGACGAGGCCGTACGCGAGGCAGAGCTCGATCTTGCCGAGGGCGCCGACATGATCATGGTCAAGCCGGGGCTGCCCTATCTCGACATCGTTGCCCGCCTGAAATCGACCTTTGGCCGACCGACCTTCGCCTACCAGGTCTCGGGCGAATACGCGATGATCATGGCGGCGGCCCAGAACGGCTGGATCGACGGCGAAAAGGCCATGGTGGAAAGCCTGACAGCCTTCAAGCGAGCCGGCGCCGACGGCATCCTCACCTATTTTGCCCCGCGGGTCGCCGAATATCTGCGGAAGAAATAGGAGGAGGGGTAATCACCTGTCGATGTGCCCGAGATCCCGTTCTGGATCCAGCCTGTCGCGCACCAACTGCTTGAGCGTCTTCACATCGGGAAAGCCTCCGTCACGCTTGCGCTCCCAGATCTCCAGCCCTTCATATTCGATGCGGAACGCGCCGCCGGTCGCGGGGACGAGCGTGACCTCTCCCAGGTCCTCCTGAAAGGTGGAGAGGAGTTCCTGGGCCATCCAGGCTGCGCGCAGCATCCAGTTGCATTGGCGGCAGTACACGATGGTCACGCTCGGCTTGTCGTCACGCATGGGAATCCTCGAACCGAAGGAATGGCATGGGGCAAAGATAGGCTTGCGCACTGCCCGGGGAAAGCGCATCGATCGTCGAAACACAGACAGTCCCGATAGCAGCCGCCTTGATTCATCGCCTCGTCGCCCTGATCCTCATGGCATTGTGTCTCGTCTCCTGCCGGGATGGGCTCGACCAGCAGGAAGTCACGACCTGCCGGCAGACATTGCCCGCCGTGGATCTCGACGCGGAGAAGTTTCTCGTCACGGCGGTCGCACCGGCCCCGTCGCCCTACACCATGCGTATCGACTATCGCGTCACCCGGCACGGGCAGACCAGCCTCTCCTTCGTGCTGTGCGGCTTCGGACCTGGCGAACGGGGTGATCGCGCACGCGAACTGACGATCCTCTCTACGCCTACCGAGATCTATTCCCCTGTCAGGCTTCATATACTCAAGCGATACTGGCTCGACCGCCGAGACCTTTCCTATGCAGCCGATCCCGGCCCCGGTGAAACCGCGGTCGATGTGCCGCAGGTGCCGGCGCCCATCGCCTATCTCCTGCAGAGCATCGCAAACGGCTTGCCCAACATGGCGATGACGATGCTCATCGCGGTCGCCTATGCCCTGGTCTTCGGCCTCGTCGGACGGATCAATCTGGCATTCGGCGACTTCGCCGCTCTGGGGGGCATCGTCAGCATATCGGCCGTACTGGCCATGCTTGCCTTCGGTTCGGCATCCATGGCCCTCAACCTCCTCTGTGCAGGCGCAGCGGCCGTGGGCCTGACCATGCTCGCCGGCAAGGTTGTCGAGCAACTGGTATTTGCCCCCCTCGCCTTCCGGAGCGGGCAGACCATCCTGATCGCTACCCTCGGCGTCGCGGTAGCCATGCGTGAACTGATGCGTCTCATGGAAGGGCCGCAGAACCGATGGGTGCCCCCCATCGACGCCACGCCCATTCCCCTGGCCAGGGCGGAAGGCTTCGTCGTCAACATCACGCCGATGCAGATCGCGGTTGGAGCCGGAGCCACAGCGCTGGCCCTGCTCGTGGCCCGGCTCATGCATGTGACCGAGTTCGGCCGGCGCTGGCGCGCCATCTCGGACGATGCGCTGATGGCCAATCTGGTGGGCATATCGAGTCGCGCCATGCTGACACGGACCTTCGTGATGGCCTCCGCCCTTGCCGGGATCGCCGGCTTCATCACGACGGCAAGCTATGGCGGCACGGATGCCTATGGCGGCGTGCTGATCGGTTTGAAGGGCCTCGTCGCAGCCGTGATCGGCGGTATCGGCTCGGTGGAAGGGGCCCTTCTCGGCGGGCTTGCGCTCGGTCTCTTCGAGATGATCTGGCAGGCCTATCTGCCCATCGGCGAGCGCGACGTCGCGGTCATGGTGGTGATGGTGGTGATGCTGATCTTCCGCCCCGGCGGCCTGCTCGGTTTCGCCGAGACCGGTCCGCGGCAGGTCTAGGGCAGCCGTAGGTCACGCCGGGATGCGGATCGCCACTCAAAATCCCGTTCGCCCCCACGAGATACTGGCAGTTGGGGCGCCCCGGTGGTACGCTTGTCCCAATCGACAAGGAAAGTGGCGTTGAGCATAGAAATCAGGGACTCGCCGCAATTCTACCTGACTGCGCCCTCGCCCTGCCCCTATCTGAAGGGCCGGCAGGAACGGAAGGTCTTCACCCATCTGATCGGCGAACGCGCGTCCCGCCTCAACGACGTCCTGAGCCATGGCGGCTTCCGGCGCTCGCAGACTATTGCCTATCGCCCCGCCTGCGAGAACTGCAAGGCCTGCGTTTCCGTACGCGTGCCCGTGGCGGACTTCCACAAGACGAAATCCTTCCGGCGCACCTGGACGGACAACGGCGACGTCGTCTCCGACATGCGGAGCGCCACGCCGACCTCCGAACAGTATTCCACCTTCCGCGCCTACCTCGACCAGCGCCACGCCGATGGCGGCATGGCGGACATGACGGTGCTCGACTACGCCATGATGGTCGAGGACACGCATGTGAACACCAAGCTGGTGGAATATCGCCTTTCCGGCCCGGACCTGCCGGTCAATCGCCAGGGCGAGGGTCCGCTGATCGGCGTCTCCCTCACCGACATCCTCGCAGACGGCCTGTCGATGGTCTATTCCTTCTATGAACCCGGAATGGCCGGGCGCAGCGTCGGCACCTACATGATTCTCGACCACATTGAGCGCACCAGGGCGATGAGCCTGCCCTATCTCTATCTGGGCTACTGGGTCGAAGGCTCGCGCAAGATGGCCTATAAGGGCCGCTTCCTCCCGCAGGAACGTCTGGGCCCCAATGGCTGGGATCGCGTCGAGAAATAGTCCGCAATGTTTCTGAACGAAGGATGACCGGCGCGCTCAAGCCGCGTTCAGTCGTCCTGTGCGACAGTTGCCCTCATCGCAATGCCAGTGAGGGTCTCATGACTTTCCCCACCAAGACCATTTTTGCGGCCGCTCTCGCCATCACCGGCCTGGCCGCCACCATCGAAACCTCATCCGCCATGCCTCTGGGTTCCAAGGTGCCGGCGGCCTCGCCCCTGCTGCAGGATGTGCGCTGGGGATGCGGCCCGGGCTGGCACCCCAATCCGTGGGGACGCTGTGTTCCCGATCGCCGTCCGGCCTATGGCTATGGCTACGGCTATGGCTATCATCCCCACTACTGGGGGCATCCGGAGTATCGCCCCTATCATCGCTGGTACCGCTACTAGGCCGCTTCTCCCTTTGGTTCGCTTGCGCCAGGATCATCTACCGGCCGGAGCCGCCGGTCGTCGCGTAACGGCTCCAGTCTGGAAAACGGCGTCCCTACGGGGGCGCCGTTTTTCATTGTCCGACCAATCGCGTTGACGACCCGGAAAACTTGATCAATAGTTGTCTACCCCAACAATCTCGCTTGGGTTGTAACAAGACAAAAATAGAACTTGGAGGAAACGTGCCGGGGCAGTTCCGTCCCGCCACACCCGCAACCAGGCGCCGGCGCGCACTCTTCCCGATTTACGGAAGGAGGCGGCCGCCAGGTGACGTCGTTCCATCGGACGGAACGGATGCCACCTAACTTCATATAGCCCCTGTCCCTCGTTGCGCGGTGGTTGCCTCTATGAAGATCAGGACGCGCCTTCCGGTGCTTTTCACGGCACCGTCTATGCTGACGCTGCTGTTCCTGTCGCTGGTGCCGACGGTCTACGCGATCAACATCGCCTTCCAGGACCGCGAGCTCAGCAGCGAAGAGGTCAGCTATGTCGGCTTCGCCAATTTCGTCGACCTCTTCCATGACAATCGCTTTCTCAACGCCATCCGGGTATCGCTTCTCTGGGAGATCACGACGGTGGCGGCCACCATGCTCGTTGCGGTGGTACTCGCCATCCTCCTATTCGAGACGACCTCCCCGCGCGTGCGCAACATCCTGTGCGCGATCTTCATAATCCCCGTCCTGCTGCCGCGCGTCTCGGCCGCCTTCGTGTGGAAATTCGCCTTCCACCCCCTTTTCGGTATCGCCGTCTATCCCATCCGCATGATCACCGGCGAGCCGATCGACCTCCTCGCCGATCCGCGTACCGCCATGGCGACCGTCGCCATCGTCGACGTCTGGCAGTGGAGTCTTCTGTTCTGTGTCATCCTGGTCAAGCTGCTCGAAACCCTGCCGCAGCAGCCGCTCGAGGCCGCCCGGCTCGATCATGCCCGCACGTGGGAAGTCTATTTCTATATCGCCCTGCCCATGCTTGCCGCGCCCCTCGTCAGCCTGACCTTCGTCAAGATGGTCGAATCGCTGCGCGCATTCGACCTCATCTACGTCATGACCCGCGGCGGTCCCGGCATCGCGACCGAGACGCTCGACATGTACGCCTTCTCACAAGGCTTCATCGAGTCGGGGCGCATCTCCTACGCCTCCTCAATGGCCGTGCTCATGATGGTCGCCACCACCATCGCCTTCACCGTCATCTTCAAGCGGGTGAAAAAATGGCAAGAGGTCTAGCCCGTTATATCGCCTGGCTGATCATCGCCGGGCTGGTCTTCCTGACGCTTTTCCCGCTGTTCTGGACGCTGCTCAGCGCCTTCAAGAACCGTGTCGACATCGTCACCACGTCTCCCGTCTTCTTCTTCACCCCCACCCTCGACAATTTCACCTACATCCTCACCCGCGACAGCGTGCAGGCGGGCCTGATGAACTCCCTCATCGTCACGGGATCGGCAGTCGCCATCGGCGCCCTGCTGGGCCTGCCCTGCGCCTATGCCGTCGCGCGCTATCCCATGAGGCTGTCCGACGACATAAAGTTCTTCGTCCTCTCAATGCGCTTCATGCCGCCGGTCGCGATCGCCGTGCCGCTGATGGTCATATGGCTCAATCTCGGCCTGTACGACAGCAAGATCGCGCTGATCGTCACCTATTCCCTCTCGACCCTCGCCACCACGGTATGGCTCGCCATCCCGGCATTCTCGCGCGTTCCGCGTGAGATCGAAGAGGCGGCCTATGTCGACGGCTACGGCCCGTACTCGATCTTCTTCCTCATCGCCATTCCCGTCGCCGCCAAGTCCCTCATCGGCGCGCTCGTCTTCTCCTTCATCCTGGTGTGGAACGAGTTCTTCATCGCGCTGATGCTGACCACTTCCGACGCCAAGACCCTGCCCATCGTCGCCTCGGAATTCACCCAGCTAGGCCGGGACGTTCCCTGGGGCATCCTCAACGCCTCGGTCATCCTTCTGTCCCTGCCCCCGCTCCTCTTCCTGGGTGTCATCTCCGGCTTCATCAACTCCGCCCTGAAATCACGAGACTGAAATGCGCGCGCTTGTCCTGGAAAAGAAAGACGTCCTCTCCATCCGCGATATCGACCTGCCGCAGAAGGTCGGGCCCCATGACGTGAAGATCCGCCTGCACACGGTCGGCATCTGCGGCAGCGACGTGCATTACTACACCCATGGCGGCATCGGCTCGCGCAAGGTCGAGGCACCGATGGTGCTGGGCCACGAGGCCTCTGGCACGGTGGTCGAGGTGGGCTCGGCCGTGAAGAAGCTGCATGTCGGAGATCGTGTCTGCATGGAGCCCGGTATCCCCGACATGAACTCGAAGGCCACCCTGCTCGGCATGTACAATGTCGACCCTGCGGTGACCTTCTGGGCGACCCCGCCGATCCATGGCTGCCTCACCGGCTATGTCGTCCACCCGGCGGCCTTCACCTTCAGGCTTCCCGACAATGTCAGCTACGCCGAGGGAGCGATGGTGGAGCCGTTCGCGGTGGGCATGCAGGCGGCCGCCCGCGCGCGCATCAAGCCGGGCGATGTCGCCGTGGTGCTCGGCGCCGGCCCCATCGGCATCATGGTGGCGCTGGCGGCGTTGGCGGGAGGCTGCAGCAAGGTCATCATCACCGACCTGCACCAGCCCAAGCTCGATATCGCGGGCGGCTATGCCGGCATCATTCCCGTGAACATACGCGGTGACGACGTCAGGCAGGTCGTCGAACGCGAGACCGACGGCTGGGGCGCCAATGTCGTGTTCGAGGCAAGCGGCGCACCGAAGGCGATCGAAAGCGCGCCCACCCTGGCCTGTCCGGGTGGCGCGATCGTCTTCGTGGGCATTCCGGTGGATGCCTATCACCTCTCGATCCATGCCTTGATGGGCAAGGAACTCAGGGTCGAGACGGTGTTCCGCTACGCCAATGTCTATGACCGGGCCATCGGCTTGATCGCCTCCGGCAAGGTCGACCTCAAGCCGCTGATCTCGGAGACCTTCGACTTCGAACGCTCCATCGAAGCTTTCGAACGGGCCGCCTCGGGCCGCCCCGAAGACGTCAAGCTGCAGATCGAGCTCGAATCCACCCAGGACTGGTAGCATCATGGCCGACATCTCGTTTCGCAAGGTCGTCAAGAAATTTGGGGAAGTCGGCGTCGTGCACGACTTCAGCCTGGATGTGGCGGACCGCGAATTCATCGTCTTCCTGGGACCGTCGGGCTGCGGCAAGTCGACCCTGCTGCGCATGCTGGCGGGACTGGAGAACATCAGCGGCGGCGAGATCGCTATCGGCGGCCGGGTCGTCAACGACCTCACGCCCCGCGAGCGCGACGTCGCCATGGTGTTCCAGAACTACGCCCTCTATCCGCATATGAGCGTCTACGGAAACATCGCCTTTGGCCTGAAACGCATGAAGATCGCCAAGGCCGAGATTGACAGGAGAGTGCACGCGGCAGCCGCGACGCTTGGCCTCGAGCCCTTCCTCGATCGCAAGTCCACGGCCCTCTCAGGCGGCCAGCAGCAGCGCGTCGCCATCGCTCGGGCCATCGTCAAGACGCCCGGCGTCTTCCTATTCGACGAACCGCTCTCCAATCTGGACGCCAAGCTGCGCAACCACATGCGTGTGGAAATCGCGCGCCTCCATCAACGCCTCTCCACCACCACGGTCTATGTCACGCATGACCAACTGGAGGCGATGACGCTGGCGGACCGCATCGTGTTGCTGCGCGACGGCGTCATCCAGCAGGTCGGCACGCCGCGGGAAATCTTCGAGCGCCCCAGGAGCCAGTTCGTCGCCGCTTTCATCGGCACCCCGGCGATGAACTTCATCGACGTCGACCTGCACGCCCCGGCCGGCATCACCATCGACCGCACTCGCTTCGAACTCGAAGGGCGAAGCGCGGTGGTGGCGGGCATCCGTCCTGCCCATTTCCGTCCCGCGCAGCCCCAGGAGACGAGCAATCTCGTCGAAGGCACGGTCGACCTCATCGAGTTCCTCGGCAATGAAGCCCTTATCAGCCTGCAATATGCCGGCGTCGAACTCGGCATCCTGGTGCCGGCAGGCCAATGCCCCGCAGTCGGCGACAGGATACGCATGACCTTCGATCCCGAGAATCTGCATGTCTTCGACAGGCAGAGCGGCGCGTCGCTGCGCCGGAGCGATGCGGAACGCTCCCGGGCCGTAGCCTAGAGCGCTTTGTGTTTTGACGGAATCGACAATGCGCGCGGTCAGCCCAGCCGCGCCATGGCTTGCTCGACGGCATCGCGGCCAGGCATCCCGTCCCAGCCATTGCCGAGCTCGCATTTGAGGCTTGCCGCCGCGCTGGCAAATCGAGCCGCCTGCAGCAGCGGGCGCCTGTCGGCGAGCGCCGCCGCCAGGGCACCGTGGAACACGTCGCCTGCACCGGTCGTGTCCTGCACGGTGACACGCAGGGCTGGAACATGGGCGAGGCGGCCGTCTGTCCACCAGATCGACCCCTCTGACCCGAGGGTTACGCCGATCGTACCGCCGAGCCGCTCCGCCAGGGCCTGGCAGCTCGCCGCGTCCGGCTCAGCTCCCCCGCTCATCAGCGCGAAGCCGTCCTCCGAGAAGACCGGGAGACTGGAACGGCGGGCAAGATCGAACAGCTTGTCGGGTTCGATCCCCTCCGCATCGAGCACTGAAGCCACGTTGGCAGCGCGAGCGGCGTCCAGCGCCGCCGCCGCTCCTTCGAACCAGCTCACGTCGGCAAGGATTGCACCGGCTTTTTTTACGTCGCCAAGCGGCAGATGCGCCGCCGAGCATGGCAGGGAGCCGTGACCATAGCCGACGATGAAGCGCTCGCCCTTGCGATCGACGATGACCACCGCCGTGACGGTGTCCGCACCGTCTTCGAAAAGGGTTCCGGCCAGGCCCACGCCGTGATGATGCAATCTCTCGCGCAGGAACTCGCTCTCCGGATCGGCTCCCATGCGGCTCCACAGTTCCGCCGGCCGGTCCAGAACCGCGCACGCCACAGCCGCCGTCGCCGCCGGTCCGCCACCGCGCTTGGCATGGCGGAGGGCCGGGATCTTTATGGCCTGCTTGGGCATCTCCTCGATTTCAAGCACCTGGTCCAGGGTGGTCGTGCCCACGCAAATGACGGGCTGGGATCGCGTCGCCGCACTTGTCACAGTCTTAGGTCCGTTCCTCGGTACCGGCCGGGCCGGTCATTTCCTCAACTATCTCTCTGCCGCGGAACAGGTTCCGATTCTTGACGATCGGCTGGAACAAGCCCGGACCAGGCGCGTGCAACGCGGCACGCAGGCGGATAATAGGTGGAAATTGTCAGAGGAAACAACTGCCGTCTCGCCGCAGGTGGCTGCGAATCAAGTGCGAAGGAGCAAGGCGGGCTGGCACCGCTCCCAACGGCACGCCAACCATCTGTCATGCGGCCTCCGCCTCCGATATAACACCCGCGTCACGCTGAGATGGGGATGCTTGGAGCAGTATCCGCAGCCCTCTGGGGGAGCGCATTATGCAGAGAAGGACGGAGATCGTTCCGTCGTCCGATTGTGGCGGCGTACCACGCCGCACAGCTCCCCGCGCGCATATCAGGCAAAATAAAAGCCCGGCACGCAACCAAGCGTCCGGGCTCGTTTCTATTTCTCACGGGAAGCCAGCGAAGGTGTCAGCCATGCCGGGCGAGGTCAGGAATATCGCCGCGGCTGAAGCCGATCTCGGCAAGATCCTTGTCGGTGAGCATCTGATAGGCAGCCAGACGATTCTGGTAGGCCCGGTAGGCCTGGTAGCGGGCGCGCAGAGCGGCAATAAGGCTCGCGAAGATCATGATCTTTCTCTCAAATCCATTGTTTGTTGCAGTGCAATATAGAGAGGCGCCGCTCCGTCCGGTAGCGATGAGAGTGCATGGCTACCATGCGGGCATATCGCAACCACATCCGTGAAGCTTCTTGAACAAGGAACAGGACTATCGCCTCCCTCGTCGACGTCACCTCCCCCCACTCGGCAACGGGCCCAAAAGCTCCGCCGGGCGCTACCATGAATACCGATCCACCATTTGAGATCGAGGAAAGTTCACCCATGCCCCGACTGTCGGCATTCTCCGTTCCACCGACTCTCGAGACGCCGCGCCTCATACTTCGCGCACACGGACCCGGAGATCTGGAACCCTGCACGGCGATGTGGTCCGAGCCCGCAGTCCTGCGATACATCCGCAAATCCCCCTATCCCCGGGAGGAAGTGTGGACCCGCATCCTTCGCTACGGGGGGCATTGGCAGTGGCTCGGCTTCGGCTTCTGGGTCGTCCTGGAGAAGGCGACCGGGCATTTCGTCGGAGAGGTGGGCATTCAGAACTTCGAGCGTGACATCGAGCCCGAATTCCGTGGCACCCCGGAACTCGGCTACAGCATCACGAGCGCCAACCAAGGTAAAGGTTATGCCACGGAAGCAGCAAAGATGGTCCTAAGCTGGTTCGATGGCCATATTGATATTCCACATACCAATTGCATGACGAGTCCCGATAATATTCACTCACAACGGGTCGCGCTCAAATGTGGCTATGAATATGTCCGGCAGTCCATACATCAGGGCTCCCCTGTTGCAATGTTTCGTAGGCGCCGTGCCGCGCAGCCTGCAGGCTAAACCCTTCTGAAAAACGACAGATCCTATACTTACTGACGTTACGGCGAAAAACGCCATAAACTATGACATGTTCATGAATTGCACGCCGGGCGAGCATGCCCGGCAAGCTTTGCCCGAAACGGAAACTTGTCCCTCTACGCCCAGGTTCCGCTTTTTTCTTTCGCAGACTCAGTCTATTACCGGTTCGTGCCGTACCTTCGCCGCAATCCTAATCGCAGAAATAGGCATCCCGGCCGAGGGTTTATCCAAGAGTCGGCGGCGGACATGGTCCGCCGAGAGAGAGGGAGTTACCAGATGATTCGTTCAGCCATCATCGCTACCGGGCTGGCACTCGCCGGCGCCATGGCCTTCGCGGCCCCCGCCAGCGCACTTACGATGAAGGAGTGCAGCACCAAGTACGAAGCGGCCAAGTCGGGCAATATGCTCAACGGCATGAGCTGGAACGATTTCCGCAAGGCCCAGTGCGGCGCTGACGCGACGCCTGCCGCGGCTCCTGCCGCTCCCGCACCGGCTGCTCCCGCCGCTCCCGCTCCGACGACCACGGCGGCCAAGCCCAAGCCGGCGGCACCCACCGCCACGACGGGCGGTGCCGTGTTCCCGACAGCCGTATCGCCCAAATACTCCACCGAGTCGGCCGGCAAGCAGCGCATGCATACCTGCCTCGACCAGTACAACGCCAACAAGGCCAATAACGGCAATGGCGGCTTGAAGTGGATCCAGAAAGGCGGCGGCTACTACAGCGAATGCAACAAGCGGCTGAAGGGCTGAGCTGAGCCCACACGCAAGGCTTGAGAATGTTTCGAGGCCGCGGGTGCTACCCGCGGCCTTTTTGTCATCCGACCTTCACCCAGCCGCCTCCGGCGAAGCTGTCGGCTATTGCATGCACCGTTTTCTCGATGGCGAGTCCATCGTCGAAATCGAAGATCGAGGCCTTCTCGCCCTTGATTCGCCCAACCAATTCGCGGCATTCGATCACCTTGAGATCGTTGAAGCCGAGGCCGTGGCCGGGCGCTGGAATGAAGCGGTCATAGGGCCCGTGCACCGGCGCGGCGAGGATGGTTCTGAAGCCCTGCGTCTCCTCCGTGCCCTCCCGCGTGAAGAGCTGCACTTCGTTGAAGCGCTCCTGATCGAAGACGATGCTGCCCTCGTGCCCGAAGATCTGCAACTGGATGCGCCCCTTGCGCCCCCAGGCAGCGCGATTCACCGTCAATACGCCGGAGGCGCCGTTGTCGAGCCGCAACAGGGCGGTCGCGATGTCGTAATTCTCGATGGCACGGCGCCCTCCCTTGCCGTCCGGCCGGTTCGGGTAGGGGCGCGACATCTCCCCGAAGACCTCGCTCACCCCGCCGAGCACGAACCGCAGAAGGCTGAGGGGATGCACGGCGAAATCGTCGAGCGCCCCATAACCCGCGCTCGCCTCGTTGCGCATGGCGAAAGGCGCCTCGGAATCGGCCATGAAGTCCTCGTCCATCTCCATGCGAACGTGGTTGACCGTGCCGATCGCCCCCTCCCCGATCAGCTTGCGGATCAGGCGCACGACCGGATTCTGGATGTAGTTGAAGCCAAGGACGGCGACCCTGCCGCTCTCGCGCCAGGCTGCATGCATCGCCTCGGCTTCCCGCAACCGCGGCGCCATCGGCTTCTCGCACCAGACATGCTTGCCCGCCTTTAGGGCCTCGATCGCCATCTCCGCATGGAAGCGGTTGGGCGTCGTAATGGAGACGACATCGACCTCAGGATTGGCCAGGAGATCGCGCCAGTCGCCGGTCGCTGCGGCGAAACCCAGTTCGGCGGCCTTGGCGTGCGCAAGATCCGCCGAGGCCTCGGCCAACGCGACGAGGCGCGGCCGCTCGACATCGCCAAATGTCGAGGCTACCGCATTCCAGGCCAGCGCATGACATTTGCCCATGTAACCCGTGCCGACGAGGCCGACACCCAGCCCCTTTCCTTCCGTTCCACTCATGGCGCGTTCCTGCCCTCAAATGATCAACTCTTGGTCATGGGACGGTGGCATACCGCCTTGGTATGGCCGTCATTCCATTTCATTGTGCACTGCAGCACGACTTTGTTGTATGCTGCAGCGCACCAAAATCGACGCAGATCGATTCGTCTTTGAACGACCGGCCGAACCGGCCGGGCGAAGATAACTTATCCGAACGAGGCTCCCCGGCCACCCACGGCCGGAAGCCGAGGGGCAACTGCCATGCTTTTTACTGGCTTCATCGCGGCGCTCATCGCCCGCTTCTACGATCCACAGGCCCAGCGCCTCCGCAATCGGCGCCATCCCTCCATGCGATCCCGCAACAGGGACGACGATGGATCGGGAGCCGACCAATCCGGCCCGCTCACCCGAAAGTACTGAACGGCTGCACGCTGCTGCCGATCCGATGAATTTCACGGCAGCGGGGCTTGCGCTAGCCTCGGACCTGCCGCAACCTTTGCATGCGGCCGGGCGCCGGGCATGGGATCGACTCTCTCCATAGACGCCGCGCGAGACTTGCGGAGCGGCAACGGCGTTGCTCCGTTTCGGTAACGGGGCACTTGGATGGCTGAAGACGATACGCGCGATTTTGCCGACTTTTCGGCGCGTCTCGCCGAGAGGGTCGAGCAATTGCCGAAGCGTCTGCGGCAGGTAGCCCATTTCGCAAGGGAGCATCCGGATGAGATCGCGCTCGGGACTGCCGCATCGGTCGCCGAGAACGCGGGCGTCCAGGCATCCACCCTGGTGCGCTTCGCCAAGACGCTGGGATATGCCGGCTTCTCGGATCTGCAACAGGTATTCCTCGCGCGCCTGAAGGAGCGCTTTCCCGACTACCGTCAGCGCGTCGCCTTGCTGCGCACCGACACCAACGCCGGCTCGCTCTCCGGCCCGCTGCTCAATGGATTTGCCGACGCCGCGAATCTGTCGATCGAGCGGCTGCGCGCCTCCGCCGATACTGCCAAGATGGATGACGCCATCGAATTGCTCGCGGGCGCGGAGATCATCCACCTGCTTGCGGCGCGGCGGCTTTTCCCCGTGGCGGCCTACCTCGCCTATGCCTTCGGCAATCTCGGCCAACGCTGCGCCCTCGTCGACCATGTCGGCCAGCTCGGTCGCGAACAGATCGGCCTTGCCGGCCCGCGGGACGTAGTGCTGGCGATCTCCTACGCCCCCTATTCGCCCGACACCGTGCAGCTTGCCACGCTGGCGGTACAGCGTGGAAACCCGGTGGTGGCGATAACGGACAGTCCCTCCAGCCCGCTCGCTCGCCTCGCGAGGATCCGCCTGGATGTCGAGGAGGCCGATCATGGCGCCTTCCGCTCCCTGGCGGCGACGTTCGCCCTGGCGATGACCCTCGCCGTAGGCACCGCCGAACGCAAGGGCCGCGACTGACCGGCACTCAGGTCCTGTCATCGTCCATCTTGCCCTGCTGACTGGAGGAAAGGCCCGCCCTACAGCCTGACGGCTTGGCCCGTCCTGGCGGATTCGGTGGCGGCATCGGCCAGGATCTGGGCCTTCAGACCATCCTCGCCCGAGGGATTGGGCGCCTTGCCGGCTGCAATCGCATCGAGGAAGGCGGCCATCTCCAACCGATAGGCCTCCGCATAGCGCTCAAGGAAGAAATCCTGGATGGGATCGGCCAGGAAGCCGGCTCCCGTCGCCACCTCCACCGTCGTGCGCGGCACGTTGTGAGCGCGGATCAGGCCCTTGGAGCCATGCACCTCGATGCGCTGATCGTAGCCATAGGTGGCGCGGCGTGAATTGGAGATCTGCGCGATCTTGCCCGAGGCGGTCTTGAGCAGCACGGCCGCGGTATCGACGTCGCCGGCCTTGCCGATGGCCGGATCGACCAGGGCAGAGGCCACGGCATGGACCTCGACCGGATCCTCGGCCAGGAGGAACCGGGCAAGATCGAGATCGTGAATCATCATGTCGCGGAAAAGGCCGCCCGACGTCTCGATATAGGAAACGGGCGGCGGCGCCGGATCGCGCGAGATGATGGTGAGGAGTTCCACGTCACCGATCGCGCCGTCGACGATGCGCTGCTTGAGATTGGCGAAATTGGGATCGAAGCGGCGATTGAAGCCGATCATCAGGGGCTTGCCGGTCTTCGCAACCTCGGAAAGACAGGCCCGGATCCGGTCCGATGACAAGTCCACCGGCTTCTCACAGAAAACCGCCTTGCCGGCCTTGGCCGCCTTCTCGATGAAATCGGCGTGAGTCGTGGTGGGCGTGCAGATCAGAACTGCGTCGACGTCGGTAGAATCGATCGCCTCCTCCATGGAACGCACGGCGGCGCCTGTTTCGGCGGCGAGAGCCTCCGCGGAGGGCTGGTGCGGATCGGAGACCGATACCAGTTTGGCCTGCGGATGAAGCGAGGCGTTGCGGCCGTGGATCTTGCCGATACGCCCGGCCCCGAGAACTGCGAGACGAACCATTTCTCTCCCCATTGTTCGTGCTTGGCCCGACAATCGGGCATAAGATCATGTCGTGAGCATAGACGTCAGCGCAGCTCTTCAAAGGGCGATTTAGCCCTTTTGACCCGCCGCGCATCGACCTCTTGCTTCGTTCCAAAATATGGCATTTTTATTCTATATTGACAACACAATAGAATATATGTTTCATTTTTGGAGCGCGAGGCAAGGACGCGCCGGGCCTGAATCGGTGTGACCCCAACCCTCCGCGACAACAACAACAGCGCAGCGATTCCACCATGGCTCGTTGCGACGAGGAAGCGTTTGGCTGGCGATATCCTGGCCCTCCCCGCCACCGGTGTGGGAGGCCGAACGATCGGCGGCATGTCTGGAGGTCACGGATGAGCACACCCACACTCGATGTCATCACCATCGGCCGCGCCTCGGTGGATCTCTACGGCCAGCAGATCGGTGGCCGTCTCGAAGACATGGCGTCCTTCATCAAGGCTGTCGGCGGCTGCCCGGCAAATATCGCGATCGGTACGGCCCGGCTCGGCCTGAAATCCGGCTTCATCACCCGCGTGGGCGACGAGGCCATGGGCCGCTTCATCCGCGAACAGATGCAACGCGAGGGTGTCGACACCGCGGGCATCCATACCGACCCAGCCCGCCTCACCGCCCTCGTCGTGCTCGGTGTACGCGATGAAAAGCAATTTCCGCTGATCTTCTACCGGGACAACTGCGCCGACATGGCAATCGACGAGAGCGATGTCGACGAGGCCTATGTCGCCTCGGCCGCCGCCATCGTCGTCACCGGCACCCATTTCTCCAAGCCGAATACCGACGCCGCGCAGCGCCGGGCCATCGCCTTTGCGCGCAAGCACGGCCGCAAGGTGGTCTTCGACGTCGATTACCGTCCGAATCTGTGGGGCCTCGCCGGCCATGGTGCGGGTGAGGAGCGTTACATCAGGGCCGACCACGTCACGGCCCATCTCCAGACCATCCTGCCCGACTGCGACCTGATCGTCGGCACGGAGGAGGAACTGGCCATTGCCGGCGGCTCGGAGGATACGCTCGAGACGCTGCGCCGCATCCGCGCGATTTCGGGCGCGACCATCGTCTGCAAGCGCGGCCCCATGGGCTGCGTCGTCTTCCCCGCCGATATCCCCGACAGCCTGGACGACGGCGTCAAGGGGCCGGGCTTTCCTGTCGAGGTCTACAACGTCCTCGGCGCGGGCGATGCCTTCATGTCAGGCTTCCTGCGCGGGTGGCTCAGGGGAGAGCCCCTCGAAACCGCCTGCACCTATGCCAATGCCAGCGGCGCCTTCGCGGTCTCGCGCCTTCTCTGCTCCCCTGAAATACCGACCTTCGCGGAACTTCGGTACTTCCTGGAAAATGGCAGCAAGGAACGGGCCTTACGCAAGGATGCGGTCATCAACCATATCCATTGGGCGACCACCCGCCGGCCCGCCGCCGACGGATTGATGGCCTTCGCCATCGATCACCGCGCCCAGATGGAAGCCATGGCGGACGAAGCCGGCGCATCTCGCGAAAAGATTTCCGCCTTCAAGGTCCTGGCCGTGAAAGCGGCTGCAAGGGTCGCTGGAGGACAGCCGGGCTTCGGCATGCTGATCGATGGCATCTACGGTCGGGAGGCTTTGTTCCGAGCCGCCGATCATCCCTTCTGGATCGGCCGTCCGGTGGAACTGCCGGGCTCCCGGCCGCTCGAATTCGAGGGCGGTGGCGATGTCGGAACCAGCCTGATCGAATGGCCGGTCGGCCAGACCATCAAATGCCTTTGCTTCTACCATCCCGACGATCCCGAGGACCTGAAGGAGCAGCAGGAAAGGCAGCTCCTGCGCCTTTACGCGGCGGCGCGCACCGTGGGCCGCGAACTGCTCGTCGAGATCATCGCCGGCAAGCACGGTCCGCTGAGAGACGACACGGTTTCGAGTGTCGTGCAGCGTCTGTACGACCTCGGCATCAAGCCGGACTGGTGGAAGCTCGAGCCCCTCAGGACTGCCGCGGCCTGGAGGGCGGTCGCCGATGTGATCGAGCGGAATGATCCGCTCTGCCGCGGCATCGTCCTGCTCGGATTGGAGGCCCCGGAGGAGGACCTCGAGGCCGCTTTCGCCGCCGCCGCGCGCGAGCCCCTGGTCAAGGGCTTTGCCGTGGGCAGGACCATCTTCAACGAACCCGCCCGAGCGTGGCTTCGCGGCGCGCTGAGCGACGAAGCCGCGATCGACGCGATGGCTTCCAAATTCGCCAGACTCGTGGGTGCCTGGCAGGCAGCCTCAGGCCACGCGGCGGCGGCGCAATAGCGCTCGCGACCCAGGACCTCCCGCGCTATGGTGCGGGCGGGAGACAACCGGAAAACTAGATCTAGTTCCGAAATAACAAGACCTTAAAGCCAATGGCTCAACCGTTTTGACGGTTGCCGGGCTCGATCACAGGGAGAGTACTCGTGGCAACGATCCGCCTCACAATGGCCCAGGCCCTGGTCCGCTTCCTCATCGCCCAGAAGACGGTTGTCGACGGGCAGACGGTCCCGATCTTTGCCGGCGTATTCGCGATCTTCGGGCACGGCAATGTCGCAGGCATGGGCGAGGCGCTTTACCAGGTCCGGGACGCACTGCCGACCTACCGCGCCCACAATGAGCAGTCGATGGCCCATGCAGCCACCGCCTACGCCAAGGCGATGCGCCGTCGCCGCGTGATGGCCTGCACCACCTCTATCGGTCCCGGCGCGACCAACATGGTGACTGCCGCGGCCGTGGCGCATGTGAACCGCCTCCCCCTGCTGCTCCTCCCCGGCGACGTCTTCGCCAATCGCCATCCCGATCCCGTGCTCCAACAGCTCGAGAATTTCGGCGACGGCACGGTGACACCCAACGACGTCTTCCGCCCCGTCTCGCGCTATTTCGATCGCATCACCCGGCCCGAGCAGATCATCCCTGCCCTGGCGCGCGCCATGACTGTCCTGACAGATCCGGCCGAGTGCGGCCCGGTGACGTTGGCCCTCTGCCAGGACGTGCAGGCCGAGGCCTACGACTATCCCGCCTCCTTCTTCGAGGAACGTGTCTGGTCCGCCCGCCGCCAGCGCCCCGACGTAGACGAACTCGCCGCCGCGGTCGCCGCACTGAAGGCCGCCAGGAAGCCTGTGATCGTAACCGGGGGTGGCACCCTCTATTCCGAGGCGGAAAAGGCCCTGGCGGAGTTCGCCGAAAAGCATGGCATTCCCGTCGGCGAGACGCAGGCCGGCAAAAGCGCCCTCGCCCATGACAACACGCTCGGCATGGGCGCCATCGGCGTCACCGGAACCGGCGCGGCCAACGAGATGGCGGAGGAAGCCGATCTCGTGCTTGCCGTCGGTACGCGCCTGCAGGATTTCACCACCGGTTCATGGGCCCTGTTCAAGGGCGAGAAGCACCGGATCGTGGGCCTGAACACCCAGCCGTTCGACGCGAGCAAGCACAAGGCGCAGCCTCTGGTCTGCGACGCCCGGGTCGGGCTCGAGTTGCTCTCATCGGGCCTCGGCAGCTGGAAGGCGCCGGCCGCCTGGACGCAGAAGGCGATCGAGAGCCGCGGCGCCTGGCTGAAGACGGCGGCGCGCTATACCGAGGCCAGCAATGCCGAACTGCCCTCCGACGCGCAGGTGATCGGCGCCGTGCAGCGCGCTGGCAAATCCTCCGACATCGTGGTCTGCGCAGCCGGTGGCTTGCCGGGCGAGTTGCATAAACTCTGGCAGTCCGGCGCACCCGGCGGCTACCACATGGAATACGGCTATTCCTGCATGGGCTACGAAATCGCCGGCGGCCTTGGCGTGAAGCTCGCCCAGCCCGACCGGGAGGTCATCGTCATGGTGGGAGACGGGTCCTACCTGATGGCCAATTCCGAGATCGCCACTTCGATCATGGCCGGCGCCAAGCTCACCATCGTCGTTCTCGACAATCGGGGTTACGGGTGCATCAACCGCCTTCAGCGCGCCACCGGCGGCGAGAGCTTCAACAATCTCCTGCGCGACACGCGCCACGAGGAGTTGCCTGACATCGACTTCGCGGCTCACGCCGCCAGTCTTGGCGCCCTCGCGGTGAAGGTCAGGAGCCTCGCCGAGTTGGAAGCCGCCGTGACCGAGGCGCGCGGACATCGCCGTACCTCGGTCCTGGTGATCGATACCGATCCCCTGGAATCCACGGATGCCGGCGGCGCCTGGTGGGACGTCGCCGTCCCCGAGGTTTCCGTGCGACCCCAGGTCGAGGCAGCCCACGCCAACTATGTGAAGTCGAAAACCCTGCAGAGCATCGGCGATTGATCGACTTTTCCTGCAGGGCAGGAGCGGACGGGGCCAAGCTCGAGCGGCCCCGGCGCTGCGGCTCAAATCCGCTTGGCCATTTCGCGATCCCGGTGCTCGCCACTCATTTCACCAAGGCCCCGGAGGGCCGCCCCCGGCAAGGGGTGATGTATCAGGAGTTCATCCATGCCTATCCGCATCGGCGCCAATCCCATCGGCTGGTCGAATGACGACATGCCCGAGATCGGAGGCGATACGCCGCTCGAAACCTGTCTGGCCGAGGCCGGGGAGGTCGGCTTCGAGGGCATGGAACTCGGCAACAAGTTCCCGCGGCAACCGGAGGCTCTGAAGGCGGCTCTGGCTCCCTTTGGCCTGGTCTGCGTGGGCGGCTGGCATTCAATCGAACTGCTCGAGCGCGACGAACATGCCGAGTTTGCCGCCGCCCGCGCCCATATCGACCTGCTCAAGGCGATGGGGACCAGCGTCTTCATCGTGGCCGAGACGTCGAACGCCATCCACGGCGACAAATCCAGGCCGCTCTCGCGGCGCCCTCGGCTGGCGGATGGAGACTGGGCGGAATATGGCCGGCGCATCACGGCCTACGCAGAAATGCTCAGGGCGGAAGGACTGCAGCTCGACTATCACCATCATATGGGCACGATCGTGCAGTCCGGTGCCGACATCGATCATTTCATGGCCTCGACCGGCCCGGCCGTGCATCTCCTGCTCGACACCGGCCACGCAACCTGGGGCGGCTCGGACCCTGCCGACCTTGCCCACCGGTATCGCAACCGCATCAGCCACGTCCACACCAAGGACGTCCGCGCCGCCGTGCGGGCACGTTCGGACGCGGAGGACTGGAGCTTCCTCGACAGCGTGCTGGAGGGCGTCTACACCGTGCCGGGAGACGGCATGATCGACTTCCCCTCCGTCTTCAAGGCACTCCAAGGCTATTCCGGCTGGGTGATCGTGGAGGCGGAGCAGGATCCCAAGAAGGCCAATCCGCTGACATATGCCAAGGCCGGCTACGCCCATCTCAAGAAAGTGCTGGCGGAAGCCGGGCTGGCCTGAACGGGACACCGGACGTACGGTCCGCCTTGCCCTTGCCAAAGATACGTCGTTTCAAAGAGCGGACGCCGCGGCCACATCCCACAATGTCCGATATGGCTAAAGTCCGCGCTTCCGAGAGGTTTCCATGTCCAGGCTGCTCATCAAACCCGACAAGACTTCCTCGAAGATCCATCAGGTCACGCCCGAATCGGCGGGCTGGGCCTACGTGGGCTTCGAAGTGCATCAACTCCCCCCAGGCGCGATGCTGAGCGCGGATACCGCCGACAGAGAGGTCTGCCTCGTGCTCGTTGCAGGCAAGGCCTCGATCACGGCCGGCGGCCAGGATTTCGGCGTGCTGGGCGAGCGCGACAACCCCTTCGATTCGGCTCCCTGGTCGGTATACGTGCCGGCCGGGTCGCATTACGAGGTGACGGCGCAGACACCCGTGGAACTCGCCGTCTGCGCGGCCCCGGGCACCGGCGCCCTCCCGGCGCGTGTCATCAGCCCGGACAAGGTGGGCCAGGAGACGCGAGGCAAGGGATCGAACACCCGCCATGTCCGCAATATCCTGCCTGAGTGGGAGCCTGCCGAGAGCCTTCTGGTGGTCGAGGTCATCACTCCTTCCGGCAACTGGTCGAGCTACCCGCCGCACAAGCACGATCAGGACAATCTGCCGGCCGAAAGCCTCCTGGAAGAAACCTACTATCACCGCTTCAACCCGCCGCAGGGCTATGGCGTGCAGCGCGTCTACACCGACGACCGCTCTCTCGACGAGACCATGTCCTTCGGCGACCGCGACGTTGTACTGGTACCCAGGGGGTACCATCCGGTCGGCGCCGCCCACGGCTACGACCTCTATTATCTCAACGTGATGGCCGGGCCGAAGCGCGTCTGGAAATTCCACAACGATCCCGACCACGAATGGCTGATGAAGGCCTGACAGCGCAGGCAGCCACTTTGCTGCTGAAGGCGGTCGGCCTCCGGCCATATAAAAAGCCCGGCACAAATGGCCGGGCTTCCCTCCACCATACGTGGCAGATCAGAATTTGTAGGCGATACCAACGCGGATATCGTTGGTCTTCAGATTGGCGGTGTCGTTATAGCCACCGTCAGCAATTGCGGTCGGCTTGTAGTCCAGCTTGGTCTTGTCGCCGTAGTCCGTGTAGCGATACTCGACACGGGCGATCAGGTTGTCCGTGATGGCATATTCAAGGCCCGCTCCGATGGTCCAGCCCCACATCGTCACGTCGTGAGGCACTGACAGGTCGATCGGATAGAACGGCCGCCACCGGAAATCTGCGCCGGCAACACCGCCTGCGATGTAGGGCAGGAAGCGATCAAACGCATAGCCGATGCGCAGGCGAGCAGCGCCATCCCACTTGATCCTGGTGCTCGTCGGGGCATTCGGACGTCCCACCGAGGGCCCCACGCCCACCATGTCGTCCCGGCCGTCGATCGCACCGAACTTGGCGTCGATTTCAGCGCCGATCACGAAGTTGGTGTTCGCGAACTGATAGTTTGCACCAAGATAGCCACCGCCCGAGAACCCATCGCCATCGATGCTTCCCTTGTAGTCGGTAACGCCATCCGTGAGATGATAATTGCGGGTGTCAGACGAGGACCAGCTATAGGCTGCCTGAAGACCGCCATAAACGCCCGTCCAGATGTAGGGAGTAGCGACGACAGGTGCCACGGGCTCAGCAGGAGCGGGGGCGAGGTCGGCGGCGAACGCTGCAGAAGATATCGCCAACAGGGAAACCGACGCGAGAATCAAACGGTTCATCGAGCTGCTCCTTATACACTACAACTGGACGTATCACATACCGCTGAGGAAATCTGTAGCTCAATTGCAACAGTCTCCGTGATTCTAAAACCGTAGAGCACGCCGAATAAACTCTGAACACCTACAGAAGAGAGAACGAGTTCTACATTCGATTAGACTTACCTCATTGTCCTGTACACATAAGAATGCTGATCATCCAAAAGCCTTAAATCCTACGACTTTCGTTGCCGAGAATTAGCCTATGGAGGAGGGAGACCGGCAAAGCGCACCCCTCGGTACGCCCGGCCAGCATTGTTCAGGAACCCTTCCGCTCCCTGGGTGTAACCTGGAAGGAGCGGGACTTTCCGTTGCGCAAGACATCGAAGCGCGTGCTGCGTCCGATGCGCTCCTCGTTGAGCAGCCGGATGAGATCATCCACTGCGGACACCTTGTACCCATCCAGGGCGACGATGATGTCGCCGATCAGCAGGCCTGCCGAATCGGCCGGCTGGCCGGTTTCGGCAGCCGAAATCATCACGCCGGCGGGTTGATCGATACCGGCTGAGAGCTGCACCCTGCGCGCGATCGTCGCCTGCTGCGCGGCAATGCCGATGGAGGCGCGGCGCACGCGGCCGTGCCGGATGAGTTGCCCCATCACGAAGCTTGCCGTGTTCGAGGCCACCGCAAAGCAGATGCCCTGGGCTCCCATGATGACCGCGGTGTTGATGCCGATCACTTCACCCAGCGTCGAGACCAGCGGACCGCCGGAATTGCCGGGATTGAGCGCGGCGTCGGTCTGGATGACGTCGTCGATCAGCCTTCCGCTCTTGGCACGCAGCGAACGGCCGAGCGCTGAAATGACGCCCGAGGTCACCGTCGTCTCGAACCCGAGCGGGTTGCCGATCGCCACCGCGACCTGCCCGCGGCGCAGCGCGCTCGAATTGCCGAGCCTGGCCGCCGCGAGGCTGACGGGCTGCTCGATATGCACGAGCGCCAGATCGGTATCGGGATCGTCACCGATCAGCCTGGCATCGAAGCGATGGCCGTCCTGGGTCTGCACCGCGACACGCGGCGCGCCCTGCGCGACATGGCTGTTGGTGAGGACGAGCCCGTCCGGAGACAGGATGACGCCGGAACCCGATCCGGCCGGCTTACCGCCCTTCTGGATGTCGAGCTTCACCACGGCCGGGCCGACTCGGTCGACCACGCCCATCACCGTGTTGGAGTAGGCATCGAGAAGCTGGGCATCGTTAGGCGTCCCAAGAGATTGGGAAGCTTGCGGGATGGGATCCTCGTCGAGGATGAAGGTAGGAGAAGTATCGAGCAACATAGCACTAACCGGGATCAGACTTTCAATCGGTCAGCGCTATATGGGTGTACTTGATCGTTACTGTAAGGGTGCCTCGCCCAGGGCCGTGTGCATGGCTGTGATGACGGGAACGGGCCTACCGGATCGCAAAGTCGAGGACAGCGCCCGACATCGCCCACCTCCTCCAAAGAGGACCGCAGGCGGTAGCCGGCCGCCCGGTCTCTCTATCGCCCGAGGACCTGCTTCACCGTCTTGCGCACACCCTGGCGCATCGGCGTCATCACCTGCATCACGGCCGCCTTTGCGTGGTCGGAGGACGGGTTGACGCCCGGCTGCTGGGGCTTCATGCCGAGCATGCGCAGGTAGTGATTGGCCGAACGGGCGCTGCTGCGCTCGCGGCTGGCGTCGGTCTCGAAGACGAAAGCGTACGAAATACTGCGCACGGTGCCAGTCTGGACCCAGTGGGGCGCATTCTGGGGCTGATGGAAGCCCCTGCCAGGCTCGAGGTTGAAGACGTGTTCTTGCTTGGGATCGCAGCTCGCCAGATCGAGCTGGCCGATATCCACCACGCCTTTCACGTAGAAACGCTCGAGATCCGCCTCGTCCACGGCGGTCGGGGCGAAGACGTGGTAGTTCTTCGGGCCCTCGATCTGGAAGAAGTGGTTGATCTCGGGATCGAAATGGAACGGCGTCGTCGAAGCGGCGGAGGAAATGAAGACCGATGACTCCAGCCGCATGACCTTCTCGCCCTTCAAGCCGCCGCGCAATTCGCTCAGGCGGTCGAACAGCGTATGAAGCAGGTCGCGGAATTCCGAATCATGGTTCTCCACCCGCTTCAGCAGCACGCGCACCGGGCTGCTGCCCAACTGGCCCAGTGCCTCATGCGGTTTGAACATGCTGTGCTTGACGTCGTAGAATTTCGTTCCGGGCGTCGCCGCCGAAGCGGCCACGAAGAAATCCTGCGCCTTGTCGGCATAGCGCTCCGCCAAACGCACCAGGGCCTCCGGCTGGAACATGGGCAGCTTGTGCAGGCTGTGCTGGAAGCCGAAGGGCTGGGTATCGAAGGCATTCCGGTAGCCCATCGGATCGATGGTCAGAAGCTCGTCTGCTGAAGGAATCATAGTGGCCAACCCTGCGTCGCCCGAGCGACCGTGCATCTGCCAGTATTTCTGCGCCCTGTTGAAAGGCAATTCAAGATCATCACCCGGCGGTATCCGTGCGAGGAAAGTCGTGCGTGAATGACGTCGCCAGCTGCACGTCCGGCGCCAGCGAAGTCAAAAAACCAAATTAACACGTTGAAATATAATGGACAAACTAGAAAGAAAGGCCACGGCCGCGAGATTTTCCAAGCACAACCTGCCTTGCGTGAATACAACGAATACATGACGTATTGGTGCATTGTTCGACGGAAAGGCGGTGGACGGCACCCGAAGGAATAGAGGCGTTCTACCCCTAAGGAGGAGGCAGGACACGCCAATGACCCCAGCCTTCGCGGCCGTGGAACCGAGGGTTCCCATCGATGAGCGGCCGTGCCGGCGTGGACACGCGGCCCGAATCCTCGCGCGGCTTGCCCGGTATACTCCATGGAGCGGGCAATTTGATGGGATCGATCAATAATCCTGATAGGCTCGGCCGCCCTGCAATGTTGCGTCCTGCGGCATTATCGTCTCATCTGCGAGGCATCTTCCATGCCCTCCCGGTTGCGCAATGAACATTCTCTCCATCCAGTCCTGGGTTACCTATGGCCATGTCGGCAATGCCTCGGCAGTCTTTCCGATGCAGCGCCTGGGCTGCGAGGTCTGGGCCATCCACACCGTGCAGTTTTCCAATCATACCGGCTACGGGGCATGGAAAGGCCGCGTCTATGATGGAACCATGGTGGATGAACTGGTGGAGGGCCTCGCCGAACGCGGCGTTCTCGGCCGCTGCGACGGAGTGCTCTCGGGCTATATGGGTTCGTCCGACATCGGCAACGCCATCATGGCCGCGGTCGAGAAGGTGCGGGCCGCCAATTCCGCCGCCACCTATTGCTGCGACCCCGTGATCGGCGACGTCGGCCGCGGCATCTTCGTGCGTCCCGGCATTCCCGAGTTCATGCGTGACAAGGCGGTGCCGGCGGCAGACGTGGTGACGCCCAACCGGTTCGAACTCGAATATCTTTCAGGCCAGGAAATCCGGACGGTGGGCCAGGCCAAGGCCGCCGTCTCGGCGCTGCATCGCCTCGGCCCGAAGGTCGTGCTCGTGACGTCGCTCGACACGCAGGAAACGCCGGAGGACGCGATCGATCTTCTCGCCTCCGACGCCAGCGGTTTCTATCGCATGCGCACCCCGCGCCTCGGCCTGTCGATCAATGGCGCGGGCGACGCGATCGCCGCGCTGTTCAATCTGCACTGGAAGCGCTCGGGATCCGCCGCTGAAGCGCTCGATCTCGCCGGCTCCTCCATCTACGGCCTCCTCAAGCGCACGGAAGAGGCCGGCTCGCGCGAGATCCTGACCGTGGAGGCCCAGGAGGAATTCGTCACGCCGAGTCGCCGCTTTCCCGTCGAGAAGGTCTGACGGCCCCTCGGGCCCGCAGCCTTCCTCCGGCCCGCAGGGGCCAGCCATTCAGGAGTTCCCATGCCCCGCCGCTTCTACACCCTTGACGTCTTCACCGACCATGCACTCGCCGGCAATCCGCTCGCCGTGGTGCTCGACAGCGAAGGCCTCGATACCGCCGCGATGCAACGGATCGCCCGCGAGTTCAACTTGTCCGAGACGGTCTTCGTCCTGCCGCCGGCCGACGACCGGCACAGAGCCAGGATCCGTATCTTCACGCCGGGCCTGGAAATGCCCTTCGCCGGCCATCCCACGGTTGGAACCGCCGTCCTGCTGGCGAGCCTGGACCATGAAAATGCCAGCGGTGACTACTTGTTCGGCCTTGAGGAACTGATCGGCACCGTGCCCTGCGCCGTCAGCCTCGGCGGTGATGCCGCCTATGCACGCTTCGACGTGCCCGCCCTGCCCACGGAGCGCGGCGCCCCGGCCGCGACCGCGCTGATCGCCGAAGCGCTCGGCCTCAACGTCGCCGACATCGGGTTCGAGAACCACGTCCCGACATTGTTCGGCACCGGCTTCCCCTACACCTTCGTGCCGGTCCGCACCCTGGAAGCCATGGGGCGCATCCGCATCAACACCAGCCTCTGGATTTCGGCTTTCGGCCAGGAGGGCCTCGGCGCGGCCTATGCCTATACGCGCCAGACCGTGGAGCCGACATCGAGCCTCCACGCCCGCATGTTCTCGCCGGGAGACGGTATCCCCGAGGATCCCGCCACGGGATCGGCCGTGGCCGGCCTGTCGGGCGTGCTCCATCGCTTCGACGATCTCAGCGAGGGCAATCGGCATTTTCGTATCGAGCAGGGCTTCGAAATGGGCCGCCCGTCCCTTATCGACCTCACCATGCAGATCGATGGCGTGAACTTCCGCTCCGCCTCCATCGGAGGCCACGCGGTGATCGTCAGCCAAGGGAAGCTGCATGTCTGATCCGCAGATCGTCGAACTCGATGAGATCGATTGCCGCTTCGAGCCGCGCCCCTGGGCTTTCGCGGAAGAAAACCACGCGGCGATCGCAACGCACTGGGAGGAGGTCATCCGGCAGAAGCCCGCCAGCTTCAACGGCAGGATCCTGCTGCTGCATCGCTGGGAAATCAGCGGCCGGCGCTTCCGCGGTTCCTACCTCATGACAGACTATGCGAGCTTCCTGGCCTGGCGCGATTTCGGCACGCCGGGAGAGCCCAAATGGAACTGCTTCGCCATGGCGGCTCTCCAGGCGGCCGATGGCGCCTTTCTGCTCGGCGAGATGGCCGAGCATACCAGCAACGCCGGGGCCATCTATTTCGCGGCCGGCACGCCCGACCCGTCGGACCTCGACGGAGACATGGTCAATCTCGCCGGCAGCGTCACGCGGGAGCTCGAGGAGGAGACCGGCGTATCGCCCCGCGACGTGACGATCGCCGCCGGCTGGACCGCCGTATTCCATGGCCCCCGCATCGCGATGATGAAGACCGTTCGGTCGCCAGTTCCGGCAGGAGCGCTGAAGGCGAGGATCGAGGGCTTTCTCGCCGCCGACAGCCAGCCCGAACTCAGCCGCATGCATGTCGTCCGGAGCCGCGACGACCTGGTGGCCGACAGGATGCCGGCGTTCCAGCGCGCCTATCTCATGCATCGGCTGGAACGGATCTCGTCTGAAGCGCCTGGAGTCTAGAGCGCCGTCGCTCGAGACCTGGTCGCTGCCGGGGTGGGAGAAGTCTCCCGCCGGGGCGGACGAAGGCAGGGCCCGCAGCCCCTGGCACGCAACTCAGATCCTCACGGTCACGGCCTTTCCGATCGAACGTGCCGTGATTCGACCGGCACCCTCGGGTGTTTCGAACGGCCGCGTCAGCGTCCCCGTCAGGATGACGTTCCCACGGCGCAATGAAAGCTCGCGCCGGCGCGCATGGTCGATGAACTCATGGAGCGCCGCCAGCGGATCGACGAGATCCTCGCCCGCGAGCCCACGCGCCTGCTCGACACCGTCGACTTCGACGGCAACATCGGCGACGATCGCGCCGAGATCCCCGATGTCGAGGGCCTCCCCCAGCACGATGGCGTGGGCGAAGGCGTTGTCGGCCACCGTTTCCGGTACGCTCGCTTTGGTCCTGTCGGCATAGCGGGACTGCACCAGTTCGAATGACGCATGCGCCGAGATACGACCTGGCAGCGCCTGGAGAGCGCCCGCTTCGACATCCTCATCCACGACGAAGGCGATCTCGAATTCGACGACCAGGGGCCGTCCGTTCGTCCGCGGGGCGAGATCTCCGGATTTCAGCGAGCGCGACGCCACGATCTGCCCGATCAGCGGCACGGTGAGGCCGTTCTGGCGCTTACCGGCGGGACTGCCGCCGCCGAGTTTCCAGCCGACCACCGGCCCGCCGAGCCGGGCCACGAAAGCCTCCTGGACCGCATAGCCCTGCGCAAGCGTGGCCGGGCGCAGGCCCGGCGAAAAGCCGGGCAGCGCGTCCCCTCCCCGCCATGTGTCCGCAAGCAGGGAGGCTGCGGCCTCGGGGTCGAAGGCTGTGGTCATGGTGGCACCTCAAGGAACGATCGGGATTGCTCAGGCCTCGCCGAGCGCAAGCTGGACTTTTATCGACCGACTCTTGTCGGCGGCGAGGTCGAAAGCTCGCCGTGCTTCCGGCAGCGGTACGATCTCCGTCAGGAGTGGACGTACGTCGATCTGCCGCCGGGCTATGAAGGAGACCGCCGTCTGGAACTCAGTGTCGAAGCGGAAGGTGCCGACCATATTGATCTCCTTGGTGACGACGATCGACATGGGCAGATCCGCCTGGGCGCCCTGGCCGATCTGCACGATCGTTCCCAGGGGCCGCACCACCTTGAGGCCCGACAGCAGCGGTACGGCACTTCCGGCCGCCTCGAACATGACGTCGAACCAGCCTTTCTCGGCTTCGAACGACGACATGGCCTCGGGCTCGCTGGCGACGTTGATGGTTCGGTCCGCTCCCATCCGGCGCGCCATGGCCAGCGGCCCGTCGAGAATGTCGGTGGCCACGATCTCCGCCGCCCCGGCCGCTCGTGCCGCCGCAACGGTCAGGATGCCGATCGGGCCGGCGCCCGTGACCAGCACGCGCTGCCCGAGCAGTGAACCCGCGCGGACGACGGCATGGAGGCAGACAGCGAGCGGCTCGGCGAAGGCGGCCTCATTGACCGATGTACCCTCCGGCAGCGGCACCGCCTGCATGGCTTCGCAGACGATGCTGTCGCGGAACGCTCCCTGGACATGGGGCATGCGCATCGCCGAGCCGTAGAAGCGCATGTCGAGGCAATGATTGTGCATCCCTTTCGCACAGAATCGGCAGATGCCGCAGGCGAGACTCGGATTGACGGCCACGACGTCGCCGGCCTTCACCGAGGTGACGCCCGGTGCCACCTCCTGAACGATGCCGGCGACCTCGTGGCCCAGGATCATGGGCTCGCGCAGCCGCACGGCACCAAAGCCGCCATGCAGGTAATAGTGCAGGTCCGAGCCGCAGATGCCTCCCGCACGAAGGCCGACGCGCACCTGGCCAGGCCCGAGTTGCGGGAGGTCGCGTTCCTCGACGCGCAGATCGAGCGGCGCATGCAGGACCACAGCTCTCATGACAGGCTTTCCTTCACTTCATTTGACGGGTGACCGTCGCTTGCCGACAACATCGAGCGAACGGGTAAGAAGAGACGATACGCTCATCTTACGGCTGGAAAGCAGCAACGCCAGCAACAAGGTGAGAACGAGGATGCCAAGACTGATCGGACGGGTGAAGAAGGTCGAGGCATCGCCGCCCGAGATGATCATGGCACGGCGAAAATTCTCCTCAAGCAGGGGCTCCAGCACGAGAGCGAGGATCAAGGGTGCCGGACTGCAGCCCACCGTCTTGAAGAACACGCCCACTGCCGCGAAGATCGCCGCCAGCAGCACGTCGAAGGACTGGTTGTTCACGCTGAAGACGCCGATGCAGCAGAAGGCCAGGATAGCCGGAAAGAGCGCCTGGAACGGCATGCGCAGCAGCCTGATCCAGATGCCGATCATCGGCAGGTTTAGCACCAGCAGCATGACGTTGCCGATCAGCATGCTGGCGATCACGCCCCAGAACAGGTCAGGATATTTGGTCATCACCTGCGGCCCAGGGGAGATACCCTGGATCTGCAGCGCTCCCAGCATGAGCGCCATCGCCGCCCCGGCGGGAATGCCGAGCGTCAGCATGGGAATGAAATGGGTGAGCGCGGCGGCGTTGTTGGCCGACTCGGGGCCGGCCACGCCCTCGATCGCTCCCTTGCCGAAACGCGCCGGATCCTTGGCGAGCTGGCGCTCCATGGCATAGGAGGCGAAGGAACTCAGCAGCGGTCCGGTGCCGGGAAAGATGCCGAGGAACCCGCCGAGCGCCGTGCCGCGCACGATCGGCTTCCAGGCCGCGGCAAGATCCGGGCGTGTCGGCAGGAGGCCTTTGACCTTGGCCATCACACCCTCCCGGCGGATCGGGAAGCCCACATTCATGATCACCTCGGTGAAAGCGAAGAGCCCCACCGCCACCGCGACGAAGTTGATGCCATCGGCCATCGCCGGCACGCCGAAGGTGTAGCGCTCGTCGCCGGTCGTGAGGTCCGTGCCGATGCAGCCGAGCAGCAGGCCGAGCACGGACATGCTGAGCGTCGTTACCAGCTTGTCATTGGTGAGCACGCAGGCCATGACGAGCGCCATCACGATGGTGGCGAAATATTCCGTAGGCCCGAACATCATCGAGACGTCGGCGAGGAGCGGCGAAAGCACCGCGATCACCACCACGCTGACGCAGCCGGCGAAGAAGGAACCGATGGCCGAAATCGACAAGGCCGGTCCTGCCCGCCCCGCCTGCGCCATCGGGTGGCCGTCGAGGCAGATGACCACCGAGCTCGGCTCGCCCGGCATGTTGAGCATGATCGCCGTGGTGGAACCGGCGTGATGCGAGCCGTAGTAGATGCCCGACAGCATGATCAGCGAGCCGATCGCCGGCATCTTGAAGGTGAGCGGCAGCAGCATGGCGATGGCCGTGACGGGTCCTATGCCCGGCAGGATGCCGACCAGCGTGCCGGCTGCCGCGCCGATGAGGCAGAACAGGAGATTGGCGGGGCTGAATGCCACCGAGAAACCGAGATTCAGGTTTTGCAGAAATTCCATGATGCAGCTCCCTTCCGCGGCCCGTCAGCGCCAGCCCAGCGTGATCGGGAGCTGAATGACATAGATGAAGACGAACCAGGTAAGGGCCAGGACAGCAGCATAGATGGCCAGCACCGCGAGGGGCTGCCGGAAGATGCGGCTGTAGCAGCCCAGACCCATCAGCGCCGCGAGCGAGACCGCCAGGCCGAACGGCCTGATCAGGAATGAGAAGGCGATCACGCCGGCAATGATGAAGAGGCAGGCCACGACCGGAATGCGGTCCATGTGGACGGGCTGCTTCGTCCGGATGGCCTGGATCACGGACACGCCGCCAAGCAGTACGAGGCAGATCCCGAGCAACATCGGAAAATAGCCCGGTCCCATTTCGCTCGCGCTGCCGAGATCGGCCGGCAGCAGCTTGAGGGCGACGATACCTATGAAGAGAAAGAAGAGACCGGATGTGAATTGCTTCTGGTCGACGATCTTGAGCATGAAACCCTCCCCAGCAGTGTTCCATGACCGACGCCACGAAGGGCCCTGCCCTTAGCGGGCAGGAGCGACACTGCAAGACACCAAATTCGGGCCGTTTTCTTGGGCTCGGTGCCGCGCCCCGCGAAGGAGCGAGGCCGGGCCATGGCCGGGATCGGTTCAGCCGCCGAGCTTCACGCCGACCTTCTGAACGATCTCCCGCCAATGGGCGAGATCCTTCACCTGGTAGTCCCTGAAGTCCTTGCCGCCGATATCCAGGGGCTCGAGGCCGAGGTCATGGAGGCGCTGGACAGTCTTGGGATCCTGGATGATCGCCGACATGTGGTCGCGGATGGTCTTGACGATATCGGCGGGCGTGCCGGCTGGCGCATAGATGCCGGTGCACAGATCCACCGTCAGCTCCGGCATACCCTGTTCGCCGACCGTCGCGAGATCGGGCAGCACTTTCATGCGATTCTGCCCGGTGCTGGCGACGGCCCGCAGCGTGCCGGCGGTGAGATAGGACATCACCGAGGCGGAGGATGGCAGCGTCAGGTCGGCGAAGCCCCCGGTGACCGCCACCACGGCCGGCGCCGCGCCGCGATAGGGCACATGCACCATGTCGATGCCCTCGACCTTGGCGATATAGGCCGTTTCCAGATGCCCGCCGCCGCCGACGCCGGAACTGCTGTACTTCAGCTCGCCCGGATGTGCCTTGCCGTACTCGACCAGATCCTTCATCGATTTGATCGGCAGCTTGGGATTGACGGCGACGATCAGCGGATCGGACGCGAAGCCCGAAACGAATTCGAAATCGTCCGGGATCTTGTAGGGAACGCTGGGCTTGACTGCCGGCAGAATGGTGATGCCGTCGGAGGACGCCCAGAGCAGCGTATAGCCGTCATTGGTGGACTTGGCGGCCTGTTCGATGCCGATCTGGGATGCCGCGCCCTCGACGTTCTCGACCACGACGTTCTGGCCGAGGCTTCTGCTCAACCCCTCGGCGGCGATGCGCGCGGTCAGGTCGGTTCCCCCACCGGGCGGGAAAGGCACGATCAGCCGTATCGGCTTGTCGGGATAGGTGGCGGCAGAAGCGGCGCCGGGCAGGCCCGCCACGGCAAGTCCAAGGGCGGCGACGCCTCCCCGCAGGATTGTCCGCCGGCTCGGATAGCTGGATGTGGTCTTCATGATTCCTACTCCCTCGGGTCCATTGTTTTTGCCCCCGGACGTCGGACGGTACGTCTCGGGCTTTGTCGATTTCGGTTCGGGCACCCCGCATGCGTCGACGGCGGCGACCGGGGTGCGTGGGACCGCAGTAGCGATCTCCGATCGCCGCCCGCGGTTCCAAAAAGCGCTTCGTTTTCGAGAGTAGCGGTCGCAGATCGCCGCTCCCTTCCCGAAATCAGCAACCGAGCTTTGTCGCAAGCTCGGGGAAGCTATCGGCGATCACGTCGAAGTCGTGCTCGGCCCGCAGATCCTTGGTCTTGTTCGGGCCATCCTCGAGCGGCCGGTCCACATAGGCGGTCTTGAAACCGCGGCTGCGGGCAGCCAGCAGATCGCTGTTGTGCGCAGCCACCATCATGATCTGCTCAGGCGGCAGATCGAGCGCGGCGGCGCTGCGGTCATAGGTCTGGGGCGTCGGCTTGTAGGATTGCGCGATCTCGGCCCCGACGATGGCGTCCCAGGGCAGGCCGGCATGGCGAGCCATATTGGCCATCAGGGCGATATTGCCGTTCGACAATGTCGCCAGGATATACTTACGCCGAAGCCGCGTAAGGCCTTCGATGGCATCGGGCCAGGCATCGAGACGGCGCCACGCATGGCTGAGGTCGTCAATCTCGGCATCGCTCAGCCCCTCCACCCCGAACTGCGGCAGGACGAGCAGAAGATTTTCGCGATGGAGGATGTCGAGTTTTACCCAGGGCCGCTCGCCAGTGCGAACCTTCTCCATCGCAGGTTGATAGCAAGCGCGCCACTTATCCGCGAAGCCGTGCCAGTCGAGATCATATCCCTTGGGCGAGAGCGCTGTTTTTGTCTCCCGAGCGACGCCATCTCTCCAGTTGACGACCGTACCGAATACATCGAACGTCAACGCCTTTACATTGTCTATAGCCATATCTCACAGTTCCTGAATAAACCACCCGGCGGACGATAGACCGGGACACGCTGATAGCCAGGCTTTCACGGATTCTTGATCTTTTCGATCACGGCCCTGGCGATCGCGCTCGTTCCATCCTGTCCGCCGATGTCGAAGGACTTGACGGCACCGGCCCCGAAGGCGGCATCGATGGCTGTTTCGATCTCCTCGGCTGCCTCGCTCAGGCGGCTGCTGCCATGACGAACGGCAAGCCAGTCGAGCATCATGGCGGCGGAAAGGATCATGGCGACGGGATTGGCGATGCCCTTGCCGGCGATATCGGGGGCACTGCCGTGGCAAGGCTGGAAAAGCGCGTGCTCATCGCCGATGTCGGCCGACGGGGCGAAGCCCATGCCGCCGACGAGGCCGGCGCCGAGGTCGGAGAGAATATCGCCGAACATGTTCTCCGTGAGCAGGACGTCGAACTCCCAGGGCTTGCGGATGAGATCGAGCGCCATGGCGTCAATCGAATGCTGGCGCGCCTCCACGTCGGCCTGCCGGCCCGCGACCTCGAAGAAGACCTTGCGCATGAACGCGAAGGAGAGGAAGGCGTTGGACTTGTCGACCAGCGTCACGACGCCCTTGCGGTTACGGCGCTCGGATCGGCGCTTGGCGAGGTCGAAGGAGAAGCGGGAGACGCGCTCGGTGACACCCCGGGTGATGACCATAGTGTCCTTGGCGACCGTGTCGTCTTCCACCGTGCCCTTGCCGCGCGAGGCGAAGAGGCCCTCGGTCGATTCCCGAACGAGGGCGAAGTCGATTTCGCGGGCGCGGGGAGAGGCCAGCGCCAGCGGCACCCCGGGAATGGCACGGATCGGGCGCAGGCCGGCATAGAGTCCCATCCGGAAACGCAGGTCGAGTTGGGGAGCGGGTTCGGTACCGTCGGGATGTCTGATATCGGGCAGCCCCATGGCGCCGAAGAGGATGGCATCCGCCTTCTCGGCCGCCTCGAAGGCATCCTCCGTCATCGCGACGCCGGTTTCCTTGTATTGGCGGGAGCCGCCGCTGACATAGCTCTTGGAGAAACTGAAATCGTGCCGTGCTTCGACGGCATCGAGAACGGCAACAGCGGCCTCCATGACTTCCTGGCCGATACCGTCGCCAGGCATGACCGCCAGTTGAAACGAATTCGAAGACATTACATTGCTCCCTAGTGGAGCAATACTTTAAGTTGGCTGCGTCATGCCCGAACAGCATCGGTTCGGCATGCCCCCTTTCTCCGATGGCGGACGCTGCTGCGCCCCTTCCGGCAGGGCTTGAACATTCTGGATAGAAAAGTCCAGATAACCGAGCTGCTTCGCGTGCGATGGCCGACATGCCCATTCCTCGGGCCGAAGGCCGGTTTCACCGAGGCGGCTCCGGCAAGAAAACAAATGAGACGGCCTCCCTCGTCACGAATCGGGAGACGTTCGAGACAAGCGCCACCTCGAGTGGGATGGCGTCGACAAGGGAAGGGAGTGGCGTGAAGAAACCGGACTTTACCACCTTGCGGATATTCCTGACCGTTCATCGGCTGGGCAACATCAGCAAGGCCGCCGAGTATGAGCACATCGCATCATCCGCGATCAGCAAGCGCATCCAGACCCTCGAAGCCGAAATGGGCGCACCCCTGTTCTACCGCCACTCGAGAGGGGTCACTGCAACGCCGGCCGGGGAAACGCTGGCCAGACACGCCCTCACGCTCTTCGACAGCCTTAACCGCATGACAGCCGACATGAGCAGCTTCGTCTCCGGCGTAGCCGGTCAGGTGCTGATCCACTCCCATACTTCGGCGATCATCGAGTTTCTCGCACCGCAACTCGCTTCCTTCAGCGCCAAATATCCGGATGTGAAGGTCATCCTGCGCGAAGACACCAGCACGGCTGTGGTGCAATCAACGGTGGAGGGCATCAGCGATATCGGCATCTTCGGAGGCAACATCGAAACGCCGGATACCCTCAACGTGATCCGCTACAAGCGGGACCGGCTGGTGGCGCTGCTGCCGGCAGGCCATCAACTCGCGGATCGCGAGACGATCAGCTTCGAGGATCTCCGCGATTTCGACCATATCAGCCTGGCGACGGGCAGTTCGCTGCAGAAATTGCAGGCCGACATGGCTCAGGCCTGTGGCTTCGTCGTCCGCACGCGGATCGAGGTCAAGACCTTCGAACCTGCCATCCGCATGGTCGAAGCGGGCCTGGGCATTGCCATCATTCCCGATGGCGTGCTGCGCGACGAACGCGTGCGCCCCGAGGTCAGGGTGGTGCAGCTCTCCAACCCATGGGCGACGCGTCAGCACCTCATCTGCACGCGCAACGGCCGCCAGCTCACCGCCGCAGCGGCTCTGCTCCTCAAGCATATTTGCGAGAGCTGAGACGCAGGGCCCGCGGTCCGCGAGGCTCGATCAGGGAGGACAGCGCCGGCCGGTCCGTGTCCACGCCCCCCCGGCTCTCCGGCCGGGTTCACGCTCCGTGCACGGTCCTCGGCCGCATGCGGCGGGATCTCGTCATTTCATCTTCCACCGCTGACGCGGATGTCGGTACCGACCACGTAGCTGGCCGCATCGGAGAGAAGAAAAACCACGACGGAGGCGATTTCGTCCGCCGTGCCGGAGCGACCTATCGGGATGGAGGGCGAGAGCCGCGCGAGCCGATCCGGCGAATTCATATCCGTCTCGATCAGGCCGGGATTGACACAGTTTACCCGGATCCCCTCACGCGCGACTTCCAGACCCAGCCCGTGCGTCATGACGTTCACCGCGCCCTTGGTGGCCGCATAGTGGACCCGTTCGCCGGGAGCACCCAGCCAGGACGAGGCGGAGCCCATATTGACGATGACACCCCCCTGCCCGCCCCTGGCCGTCGACATACGCTGTACGGCCTCGCGGGCGCAGAAGAATACGCCCACCACGTTTACATCGATCACCCTGCGCAGTTCCTCGGTCGTCAGGTCGGCGACGCGGACCGGTCCGCCATTGATGCCGGCATTGTTGACGAGGCCGGCAATGCGGCCATGACGCGCCGCCTCGTCGAAGAGCCGCGCGACGTCCTCCTCCCTGGAGCTGTCGGCCTGGACGGCATGGGCACGGCCGCCGGCCTCCGAGATGCTCCTGACCACAGCCTCCGCATCCTGCGCTCCCTTCATGTAGCTCAGCACCACCAGCCAGCCCTGGGCGGCAGCCTGGCGCGCGATCGCGGCGCCGATACCTCTGCTGCCGCCGGTCACGACGAGAACCTTGTCCATGGTCACTTTCCTCTTTCACTGGGATCCGATGCGTCACCTTGTCCGAACCATGACTCCGGCACGCCGCGCACGCCATGGTTCCTGATCGCGAAAATCGAACCAGCCTCCGGTTCTCTCGCGCGCTGCTCCTCACTCAGGAAGATGCTGCCGCTGGTGACATAGAGAATGTCGAGGTCATCGCCCCCGAAGCTGCACATGGTCGGCGTACTGACCGGGAGACGAAGGAGACGATCGAGGCGCCCCGTCGGATCGAACCGGCCGATGGCACCGTCGAAGATCAACGCACACCAATAGAAGCCTTCGCTGTCGAAGGTCCCCCCATCCGTCTGCCAGGGCATCTCGACGCTGGAGAAGAACGGGCGCCGATTGCTCACCTGGCCGGCATCGAGGTCGAAGTCATAGGCGTAGAGCAAGCCGGCATTGGTATCCCCGACGATCATCGTACGATCATCCGGGCTGAAGGCGAGACCGTTTCCCAGGATGTAGCCCGTATCCATCCTGTGGCAGGACAGGTCGGGATCCAGGCGGAACAGCGAGCCGCCCGGATCCTCCTCGCTGGAGCCAGTGGAGACGCACCAATAGCGCCCGCGCCGATCGATCTTGCCGTCATTGAGGCGATGTTCCGGGTTGGCCGCCTCGGGATCGGCAATGGTCGTCACGCTCCCATCCGAGGGATCGAAGTGCACAAATCCCCTTTTCGTCCCCGCTACCAGCCCTCCCCCCCTCCTCAGGGCGATGGTGCCGAGCCGGTTCGGCATCGCCCACTCCCGGAACGCACCGTCGGCTCCGAGTCGCTGGATCGAAGGCCGCCGCGTGTCGACCCAGTACAGCGCGCGTTCCAGTGGGTGCCAGAGCGGTGATTCACCCACGAGATTGCCGGCCGACTTCACCACCTGGATGTCGTATTGCCGTTTGAGCATCGCATGTTTCCTCGATTGCCGGTCGGCCCTCTATCCTTCCTGATCGAATCCGTAGACTTCGGGGAGGATGAAGATCGCGGCGAGCAGGCCGACAAGGGCGATACCGGAGACCAGGAGGGTCGCGTTGGCCTGTCCTATCGCCGTGAAGATGGTGGGGAAGAGGAAGATGGATGGAAAGGCGGCCAGCTTGACGAACATATAGGAGAAGCCGCCGGCCGTACCGCGATATTCCGGCTTGGCGACGACGGTGGAGATCGTCATGCAGTTGGAGACCGAAAGGTACTCGCCCCAGATCATCACCGCCGCCGCGAAAGGCAGGACGGAAGTCCATCCCGCGTAAAGCGCCGCGGCTGCCGCCAGCAAGGCAACGAACACCGTGCCGAAGCCTAGAATGCCCACGCCGCGGTGCCCCACTTTCGTGGTGATCCAGGGCGCCATCCAGCCCGATACCGCCGCGACGCCATAAAGGCAGAAGAGGATCAGGTCGTTCCCGAGCAGTGTCGAGACGCCGACCATGGCGAACAACACCGGCAGGTAGAAGCCGAACGTCTGGAAATCGGCAGTGGCGCAGAAATTCGCGATCCAGCCATAGAGGCTGGCGCGCCAGCGGACGGGATCGCGGCGCAGGTCGGCCAGGAACGCCGTCGGGCTGGGCTTGACCACCTGGATGTCGCGGTCCGGCAGCATGTCGAGAGGGTCGTTGTACATGCTGAGCGAGACCTGCTTGGCCTCCCGGAAGCGCCCCTGGCGGATCAGCCATACCGGTGTCTCTGGAAGGTTGCGGCGCATCACCAGGATGAGAAGAGCCGGCGCCGCGCCGAGCCCCAGCGTGATGCGCCATAGCAGTTCGTGATCCATACCCGTCAACAGCAGCAGGGCGACCACCCCCACCGAGGCCATGCTGCCGACAGCGAACACGAACTGCCAGCGATTGCCCATCAACTCACGCTGGCCCTTGGGCAGGAACTCCATGATGTAGCTGAAGCCGGTCGCCGGATCGCTGCCGAGCGGGATGCCCAGGAAAAAACGCACGACAATCAGCCAGCCGATGCTGGTGACGAAGGACTGCGCAAGCGCCAGCACGATGAAGATCGCCATCGTCGACAGGAACATGATGCGCCGGCCCAGCTTGTCCGTCAGCCATCCGCCGAACAGGGCGCCGACGATGGCGCCTCCTTGCGTGGCAGCAGCGGCAAGGCCCAGGGCCAGGGGGGCCGGATTGTAGTGCTCACGGATGAAGACGAGCACGAAGCCGATGGCATAGAGATCCCAGGCCTCCACCAGAATCGACGCCAGCATGAGCCAGCCGATGGAAGAACTCTTGGTACTGTAGTTGTTTACGAGGTGACGAACCGCTTCGCCGATATTGTCTCGTTGCGGTACGCTGGTCTCTGCAGACGTCATCCAATGCCTCCCCGATTGCCCGCTTTTCTTGGCGTTGCAGGCCGACGATGTCCCTCGCCTTTGCCGCCGCCATTCGAACATTCGGGAATCAGGTAGCACCCGGGTCAGGCGCCTTGAATTATCGTCTCGGCATCCCCCCCATCGCGAAATACGATGCGTAAGAGAGCAGAAACGGTGGGGACCGCCGCACCGCTCAGCGGACGGGGTAGCCGTGGCGGCGCTGGGTGGACGAGATCAACTGCTCGGCTTTGGCATCGTCGCCGGCGCTGCAGGCCTTCGCCGCCGCATCCAGGTCCCTGCCCATGTCGTCGTGAACCTTCTTGTCCACGAAGCCGATCTTCACGTCCTTGTCGATGACACGGTGCACGAAGGCGATGCGATCACTGCAGGAAGCGGCGAGAGCGGGGGCAGCGGCACAGGAAGCCACCAGCAGGGCGGCGCAGATCAGAAGACGCATCATGAACATTCCATTGGTTTTCATGGCCGGGACCATCACGTCCCGGGATCGTCCCGATCTCTACGGCAATTTGGTTTAAAAGCCGTGAGGCATCCGCTCACGGCTGTGGCGGCGGTTCGATCTTCAGCGCGGGATCGAGCTTGTAGGTTGCGCTGAACCGGGCGGTGTCGCCTCCGCTCTCCACGCTACCCTCAGTCCTCACCGGCAACCGGCTCGCCGGATCGACATAGACGGTCATCGGCACGGTGAAGTTCGCGATCGCCGCGTCATACTTGAAGGCGACATAGCTCACGCCGTCGACGACCTTGCCGCCAAGGCACTCGATATTCCGGGCGCCATCCGAATAAAGGATGCCGGCCGCCACATAGTCGCTGTGCATGCGGCGCATGGTGCCTTCGTCGAGCGCCAGCCACAGGCCCTTCACCTTGCCCCAGGCCCGGTCTCCGACGATGATAACCTCCTGATCGCCCCGCGACGTGCTGACGAGGAGGTGGGCCGTATCAGGCACGATGACCTCCGTCACCGTTTCCATGTGCAGCGCGCCCACGGACGCCTCCCCGTCGACCCGGAAGGGGCCGGCCTCGCGTCCGTGCTGCATGATCGCCGTGAAATCGGCGACGCAGTCTGCTCGCGCTGCTGCGCCGCCCAGGAGAACTGCGACGAGTGCTAAGGGGACGGCGCGCATGGAAACTCCGGGCGAGATGGGCTGGCCACCAAAACCTAGCGCATCGCTCCTGATTCCCAAATCCGTTGGCAGTGCCGGCGCGGAATGGTCTTGCTCGCGCGGCAACATCGCTGTACAAGCCCCTCACACCGCGCGGCTTCAGCCGCTGCAAGATGAGGAACGAGCCGTGGCGATATCGCCCGCCAAGATCGAGTCGCTTGCGCTTCCCGCGCCGGCGACGGCGCTCGCCCTTCTTTCCGGCCTCCTCCTTAGCCGCCCCTGAGGGCCGGCCGGGCATCAGCCTGGGCGCTCAGGGGTTCATGTTCAGCGGTCTAGCTCGCCGCCCCTTCCCTTCGGCTGAAGAGTTTCCACCATGACATATGCAGGCAAAGTCTCGCAATTTTCCGCCCCCAAGGTCGATGTCGCCGCCAAGTACAAGCCCTGGCCCCCGATCGACCTGCCGGATCGCCAGTGGCCCTCCAAAACCATCACCCATGCTCCCACCTGGTGCGCGGTCGACCTGCGCGACGGCAATCAGGCGCTGATCGAGCCCATGGGCCACGAGCGCAAGCTGCGTATGTGGGACACGCTGGTCGCCATGGGCTTCAAGGAAATCGAGGTGGGCTTTCCCTCCGCGTCGCAGACCGATTTCGACTTCGTGCGCTTCCTGATCGAGACGGACCGCATCCCCGACGGTGTCGCCGTCCAGGTGCTGACTCAGGCTCGCGAGGAGTTGATCCGCCGCACCTTCGAGAGCCTGAAGGGCGCGAAGCTGGCCATCGTCCATCTCTATAACTCCACCTCGGAGTTGCAGCGCCGCGTCGTCTTCCGCCAGGATCGCGATGGCATCAGGGACATCGCCGTCAAGGGCGCCGAACTGATCGTCCAGCTCACGAAGGAGCTGGGTATGGAAGACAATATCCGCCATCAGTATTCGCCCGAGAGCTTCATGGGCACCGAGCTCGATTTCTCCAAGGAGATCTGCGAGGCGGTGATGGACATCTACAAGCCGACGCCGCAGAAGAAGCTGATCCTGAACCTGCCCCTGACGGTCGAGATGTCGACGCCGAACATCTATGCCGACCAGATCGAGTGGATGTCACGCAACATCAAGAACCGCGACAGCGTGATCATCTCGCTGCACCCCCACAACGACCGCGGGACCGGCGTCGCCGCCGCCGAGCTCGGGTTGATGGCGGGAGCCGACCGCGTTGAGGGGACCCTGTTCGGCAATGGCGAGCGCACGGGCAACGTCGACCTCGTCATCATGGCCGGCAACCTCATCATGTCGGGGGTCGATCCGCAGATCGACATCTCGGACGTGAACGCGCTGGTCCGCGTGGCGGAGCACTGCAACCAGTTGCCGATCCACCCGCGCCACCCCTATGCGGGTGAACTGGTGTTCACGGCCTTCTCCGGCTCGCACCAGGATGCGATCAACAAGGGCTTCAAGGCGATGGAAACGTCGAGCTCCCGGGTTTGGGAAGTGCCCTATCTGCCGATCGATCCGAAGGATCTCGGCCGCTCCTACGAGGCGGTCATCCGCATCAACTCGCAGTCCGGCAAGGGCGGCATCGCCTTCATCCTCGAGAAGGAGCATGGCCTCGAACTGCCGCGCCTGCTGCAGGTCGAGTTTTCCAAGGTCGTGCAGGGCATCGCCGACGGCGAGGGCGTGGAACTTGGCGCCGACCGGCTGTGGCATGCCTTCACCGGCGAATATCTCGACAACGGCCGCTATTCCTTCGTGTCGCACCAGGTCACCAGCGAAGGTGACGGCGAGGAACGCAGCATAACCGCGCGCATCCGCGACAATGGCGAGGAGAAGACGGTGACGGGCCAGGGCAATGGTCCGATCGATGCCTTCGTGCAGGCCATGCGCCAGGAAAGCGGGCTCGATTTCGATGTCGCCAACTATCGCGAGCATGCAATCGGCTCCGGCGCCAACGCGGCGGCTGTTTCCTATGTCGAACTGCGCATCACCAACGGCTCGACGCTCTTCGGCGTGGGCATCGACAGGGACACCACGAAGTCGGCCCTCAAGGCGGTGCTCTCGGGCGTGAACCGGATCCTGAAGAGGTAACCCGGAAGCGCGGACGGAGACGTCCGCGCGCCGACTTCTCGGAGAGGAAGCGCGGAGTGGCGGAGGCGACCAACTCGCGTTCCACGCATGGCCGCGAGGCTGGTTCCTCACCGCCCGCCGACGAGATAGCTCCCCAGCAACTGCCTGACCTCGGCTTCCAGCGCAGCATCGTTTCCCTCCTCCAGGCTGAGCGCCTTAAGGAGATGAAGGACGAGCGTGGCCATGACGGCCGCACGCTCCGGCGAAAGATCCTTGCGGGACTTGCGCAGGATGGCCGCGACACTCGCGCGAAGGGAATTGCGAAACTCGGCCCGCTTGTCTCCGCCGTCGCCCTGTGCATCGACGAGCGCAACGGCAAAGCGCCGCTCCGAGCGAAGAGCGATTGCGAAAACGATCAATTCATCCGCCAGTTCCCGAGCACTCAGATTGGCAGCCAGATCCTCGAGGCTCGCCAGCCGGTTCAGGCTCCCTTCGGCGAATTGCTGCAGCAGCGCATCGGCAAGCACTTCCTTCGAAGGAAAGAAGCGATAAAGCGAACCGATCGCCGTCTTCGAGCGAAGGCCGATCTCCGTCATCGTGGCGGCCTCGTAGCCCTTCTCGCGGAAAACCTCCGCCCCAGCCGCAAGAATGGCGGCGACGCGCAGATGCCCGCGGAGGCGCTTGGGAGTCCGGGCGTCGGCTGGCACGCTCGTTGACATATGCGAGGGTATCCTCTACTAACTGTTTTGCGAGGATATCCTCGCATATCTCTCTTCCCCCTGCCAGCCGGGCCTGAGCCTCAATGAGCGATATCCTGCTGTTCCTCGCCGGCGCGCTCCTGTGCAACGCCGTCCCGCACATCGCCAGCGGGTTGACCGGATCGCCGTTCCCAACGCCTTTCGCCAGGCCGCGTGGCATCGGGAACTCCCCGCCGCTGACGAATTTTCTCTGGGGAGGCCTGAACCTGGTGCTCGGCCTCGCCATCCTTGCGGGCCACCCCGTGGCTATCGGCATCAACGACGGCTTCATCGCCCTGCTCGTCGGCGCGCTGGCGCTGGGGGCGTTCATGTCGCGCCATTTCGGCAAGGTGAAAAGCGGCGAGATTTCGCGATAACGCCTGGGACCGCCGGCATCCCGGAAGCGACTGCCATCTCGACAGAAGGCGCAAACCTAACCGAGTGCGCCCCCTCCTATTTCTTTCTCGTTTCCAGGGGAGTCGGCAAGGAAGCCGGCTGTCCCAGGAGATGTATGCGCCTCCAGCCTACCCCGCCGCAGCACTCTCATCGCGCAAGCGCTGGGCGTAGACGTTGATGATCAGAGCTGCCAGGAGGATGACGCCGCGGATCAGGATCTTCAGGAAGCTGTCGATCTCGACGTGGTCGAGACCGTTGTTGAGGACGCCGAGCACGCACAGGCCCACGATTGTGTTGCCGATACCGCCGCGTCCGCCGAACAGGCTGGTGCCGCCCACGACCACCGCGGCAATGGCGTCGAGCAGGTAGCCGGTGAACTCGTTCTGCTGGGCGCTACCGAAATGGGCGACGCCGATCATTCCCGCGACGCCGGAGCAGATCGCCGAAATCACCATCACCGACGCCAGGATCATCTTGATGTTGATGCCGGAAAACTCGGCCGCCTCGCGATTCCCGCCCACCATGTAGATGTAGCGTCCGAAGCGCGTATAGGTCAGCACGACGTGCCCGACGGCCAGGAAGATCGCCAGGACGACGACGATCCAGGGGATGCCGCCGATGCTGCCGGAGCCGAGGGTGGTAACGAGAGAGGGCACCGCATAGGCGATCTGGCCGCGCAGCAGCAGGGCGCAGACGCCGTCGGCGATCTGCATCATCGCCAGCGTCATGATGAAGGAGGGAATACCGATCCTTGTGAGGCCGAAGGCGTTGACGAGGCCCAGTGCCGCGCAGGCCACCAGAGCCAGCACGATGGCGACGCCGCCCGGCATGATGAAATCGGCATTGGCGATGTTCACATAGGATTCCTGCGCCGTGAAGAAGGCCACCGCCACGCCGGTCACATTGGCGATGGAAGCCACGGAAAGGTCGATCTCGCCGCACAGGATCACGAAGGTCAGGCCGACCGCGATCACGCCGGTGACCGAGATCTGCACGAGGATGTTGGCGAGGTTGTCCAGCGTGACGAAGGATGGACTGGCCACGGCGAAGAAGATCACGAGCGCGAGCAGCGTGACGAAGGGCGCTATGTTTCGCATCTGGTTGCGCAGGATGGCGCCCCATCCTTGTCGCGCGAAGGCCGCCTGGCCGCCATCCTGAACCGGTGTGCTCATCAACAGAAACTCCCAGGCATGCTCATGCCGCCGCTCTTCGGCTCACGCGGCTTCGAGCAATTTGTCTTTTGAAATTGTTTCATTGGCGAATTCGCGCACGATCCGCCCTTTCTTCATCACGACGACGCGGTCGGCGAGCGAGAGAACCGTCTCCGGCTCGGCCGACACGACGATCACCGCCAGGCCCTTGTCCCTGAGGTCGCGAACGATCTTCACCACGTCGTCCTTGGCGCCCACATCCATGCCGCGCGTCGGCTCGCTGAGGATCAGCACCTTCGGAGGATAGGTCAGCCACTTGGCCAGCGCCACCTTCTGCTGGTTGCCGCCTGAAAGCGAGCCCAGCAGGGCGTTCACCAGGGGCGGACGGATATGCAGCGCCTCGATGTGGCCCTGCGCCGTCCGGCGCTCGACATTCGGCTTCAGCCACAGGCGCGAGATGCGATCGAGGATGCTGATCGAGACATTCCGGTAGATCGGCTGATGGTGGAACAGCATCGAGCGCCGGCTCTCCGGCACGAAGGCGATGCCGGCATCGCGGGCCTGCGACGTATTGCGCAGGTGGCGCGTCTTGCCCTGAAGCTCGATATGCCCGTGCGAGGGCTTGAGCTTGCCGAAAAGGGTACGGGCGAATTCGAGCTGTCCGCAGCCCATGAAGCCATAGACCCCGAGCACCTCGCCTGCCTGAACGTCGATGCTCACATCGGCGAAGGCGCGCCCATAGGACAGCCCCTGCGTCGCGAGGACCGGCGTGCCGGCAGGCTTGGCCGGCAGGCTGATCAGGCCCGAATAGCTTTCCTCCAACCCCTCATGGCCCCGGCCGATCATGTGTTCGATCACCCAGTTCTTGTCGATGCCCTGGGTCGAATGGGAAATCACATGCCGGCCGTTTCGGAAGATGGTCACGGCATCGGAAATGCTGAGGATGTCGTCGAGGAAATGGGAGATGAAGACGATGCTCCGACCGTCAGCCCGCACCTTGCGCAGCACCTCGAAGAGCCGTGCCACTTCGGGGGGCGAGAGCGCTGATGTCGGCTCGTCGAGGATGATGATGCGCGCACCCGAGAACAGCACGCGGGCAAGCTCTATCAACTGCTGCAGCCCGATCGGCAGGGCACCGATACGCATGCGCGGATCGACGTCGATGCCGAGATTCCGGAGCTGCTCGCGGGCGCCTTTCACCATGGCCGGCCAATCGACGGCGCCAAGAGCATTAAGCGGCTGCTTGCCGAGATAGACATTCTCCGCAACGCTGAGGTCCGGCACGATGCTCAGTTCCTGATGCACCATGCTGATGCCCGCCGCCAGCGAGTCGTGGGCGGAGCGGAAATGGACTTCCTTGCCGTCGATTTCCAGCGTGCCTTGATATTCGGTGTGAACGCCGGCGATGATCTTCATCATCGTCGACTTGCCGGCACCGTTCTCACCCACGAGTCCGTGGATCTCACCGGCCTGTAGCGTGAAATCCACCCCTTTCAGGGCCGCCACGCCGCCGAAGGATTTGGAGATGCCCGTCATCTTCAGCCGCGGCTGACCGAGAGCGCCCTCTTGCGTTGCGTCCAACGACATTACGCCTCACAGGATTGAAAAGATGTGCCGGTCTTCGGAACCGGCCTCGCAAACGTGACGAGGCCGAGAGGCTCGACTTGTCATGTCCTGGCCTTTCCCTGGCCTCCAGCCGTGCGCCCTCTTGCGGCGTTCCACTGGATTGCAGGGACGGGCGCGGCAATGACAAGCAGTCGAGGTGCCATCGACATTCCAGCCAATTTCCCGGGACCGGCACGACATACAAGGGAAAGTGCCGGCCTGAAGGACCGGCACCTACCGATCACGCTCAGATCAGGAAGTGCTTTTCCATCCAGAGCATGCCCGCGGCATTGTCCTTGGTGACGACCGGCCCATCCGTGACGACGTTCTTGGGAATGCCGTCGTCGCCCGTCTTCTCCCCGCCGACAACGGCCGCGACGCCGGCAACGATCGCGCCGCCATGGATGCGGCAGGACGGATTGCGCACGGTGGCGAACATCCGCCCGTCTGCCACCGCCGAAATGGCCGGGGGCATGGCATCGACGCCGCCGATCTTGATGTCGGTGCGGCCGCGCGCCTTCATGATGTTGTAGGCGGCGAGCGCCATGTCGTCATTGTGGAAGAAGGCCGCGTCGATCTGCGGATACTTCGTCAGGTAGGTCTCCCAAAGGCGAGCCGCCTTGGTGACGTCCCAATCGGCCGGCTGGGTGTCGAGCACCTCGATCCCCGGGAACTGCTTGACGACGGATTCGAAGCCCCTCGCCCGCCCCTGCGCGCCGGTATGGCCGAGGGCGCCCTGCGTCATGATGATCTTGCCCTTGCCGCCGATGGCATTGCAGAGCGCCTGCGTGACGGAGGCTCCCATGAATTCGTTGTTGGGAGCGAGGAAGGAATGCACATTGATCTGGTCGAGCGGGGCGATCAGCGTGTCCATGTCGATGACGGGAATGCCTGCATCGATCATCTTCTGCACGGGCTGCGTCAGCGTGCCGATGCCGAAGGCCTGGATGGCGACGAAATCCCACTTCTGCGAGGCCATGTTGTCGATGGCGGCGCGCTGCTTGACCGCATCGAGCTGGCCGTCGAACCAGGTCACCTCGACGTTGAAGAGCTTGCCCCAATATTCCGCGGCCTGCTTGCCCTGGGCGCACCAAGTAGCCTGGAGGCCGGCATTGGAGAAAGCAGCCTTGAGGGGCTTCTCGGAGCGCCCTGCCACTTGCGCGGCTTCCGCGGCGAGGGCCGGATCGATGCCAAAGCCTCCGAACAGGGCAGCGGCGGCACCTGCGGAGAACGAGGCGGTGCGAATGAAGTCCCGCCGCGTATGCGGCGTCGAATCCTTGGTCATTATTTCCTCCGTTGCGATTTTGCTTTCAATGCCTCGGCATTGATGCGGCCCTTTTGAGCCTGACGCGTCCGGTTGAGTCCGGTGCGCTCACATCATCTTATGATTGTTCGGACAAATGACAACTGGGATTCTTCTGCATTTCATTTCCGTTTCGTCACAACTGTGGATCGCAGAGGGCCGCCGCTGGCGGTGAATCCGGCCCTGGCGATAGGATCGGGCATGAGCAGCCTTTCCATCGCGGTCGTCGGCGCCGGCGTCGCCGGTCTCGCGGCAGCCTCCTTTCTTGCCGACGCCGGACACAGGCCGGTGATCTTCGAGCGCTTTGAGCAGGCCCGACCGGTCGGTGCCGGCCTGCTCATCCAGCCCACCGGCCTCGCCGTGCTCGAACGGCTCGGCCTGCGCGAAGAAGCAGCGCGCATCGGCTCCCGCATCGAACGTCTCCATGGCCGCAGCGGACCCGAGGGGCCCCTTATCTTCGACAGGCGCTATGACGAGTTGCTGCCCGGCCTGCACGGCACGGGGCTGCACCGGGCATCCCTGTTCCACCTCCTGATCGGCGCCGTGCAGGCCCGGGCGATACCCCTCCAGCAGGCGACGGAGATCGCGGGCGTCGAGGACATCTCGTCATTTCCCCGGCTTCTGGACGGGAGAGGGCGCCGTCTCGGCCCATTCGACCTGGTGATCGATGCCAGCGGTGCACGCTCGCGACTGCGCGAAGCTCTCGGCCCGCAGCGCATCCGGCCCTATGCCCATGGGGCTGTCTGGGGCGTGGCGCGCGACACGGGTTTCCTGCGGGATACACTGCAACAACGCTATCGCACCGCACGTTTCATGATCGGCGTCCTGCCGGTGGGTTCCTTGCCGGGCGATCCCACTCCGCTGAATGCCTTCTTCTGGAGCCTGCCGGTCGCCGAACTCGAGCGCTGGAACAAGGCCGACCTCGCCGCATGGCGGGAAGAGGTCGGGTATATATGGCCGGAAACCGGTCCCCTGACGGCCCAGTTCACAAGGCACGACCAGCTCACCCAGGCCCGCTATGCGCAATTGACCGTGCCGGCACCGGTAAGCGGACGGCTTGCCCTGCTCGGCGATGCCTGGCACCAGACCAGCCCCCAGCTCGGCCAGGGTGCGAACATGGCGTTGCTCGATGCCGCCGCGCTCGCCGATGCCATTGCGCTCCACCGCGACCTCGGCGAGGCCCTCACCTCCTTTGTAGTCGGGCGGCGGGCCCATATCCGCTTCTACCAGACCGCAAGCGCGATACTGACGCAGTTCTTCCAGTCGCATTCGCGGATGACGGGGCCCGTACGCGATGCGGCGTTCGGTCCGATGGGAAGGATGCCCTGGCTGAAAGCCGAAATGGTCAAGACGCTGGCGGGACTGAAGACAGGACCGTTCTCCTGGCGGAGGGCAGAGGAACTGGCGGGGCTTGCAGGCGGGACGCCGCGACGGATGCAGGGCATGGCCGAGGAACAAATCTGACGAAACACCGCGTCATGGCCGGGACGCCTGCCATCCCGGCAACGACACTACCGATAGAGGTCCTCCCGGGTCGGCGGCAGGCCGGAAGGACCCTTCGCCTTTTTCGATGCCAGCGTCTGGAAGATACCCACAGCCGAGCGCTCGAAGGCCAGCGAACACCCGGCGAGATAGAGGAGCCAGATCCGGGTCTTCGCTTCGCCCACCTCCTTGGCCGCGTCCTCGCGGCGGGCATGGAGGTTTTCGGTCCATGCCTTCGTCGTGCGGGCATAGTGCTCGCGCCAGGCCTCGACGTCATGCACTTCGAAACCATGGCTTTCCAGGCCGTTCGCGGACATGCCCACGGTATCGAGTTCACCGCCCGGGAAGATGTAGCGCGTGAGCGCCGCGAACTCCGGGCGCTTCTTGCGGAAGCTCTTCATGTCGCGCTTGGCTGGCCGGGCGATGGCATGGTGGAGATAGAGGCCACGCGGACGCAGCAGACTGTGGATCTTGCGGAAATAGGCGTCGTGATTGTCGAGGCCGACATGTTCGAACATGCCGATCGAGGCGATTTTGTCGAAGTTGCCCGTCAGGTCGCGGTAGTCCTTGAGCTCGACCGTCACCTTGTCCTGCAGGCCTAGCCGGGCGATGCGCTCCTGCGCGAAATCATACTGCTCCTGCGCCAGCGTCACGCCATGCGCGGTCACGCCGTAATGCTGCGCGGCGTGGCAGATCAGTCCCGCCCAGCCCGAACCGATATCGAGGAAGCGCTCCCCCGGCTGCAGGCGCAGCTTGCGGCAGATCATGTCGAACTTGGCGGTCTGCGCCTCGTCGAGCGTGGTTTCAGGTCTCGGCCAATAGGCACAGGTGTAGGCCATGGTCGGTCCGAGGAAGAGGCCATAGAAGTCATTGGACAGGTCATAGTGGAACTGCACCAGCGGCTTGTCGTCCCTTCCCTTCTCGACCTTGTCTGCGACGTCGCCGGCATAGTCATGCTTCTCCGCCTTCTCGTCCTTCCTGGGAAGCGAGCGGGTGAGGAAAGGCCACAGGCCCCGGGCGAGCTGGAGCTTGCTCAGGCGCTTGAACAGGCCCTTTGTGTTCATGCTGCCGCGACGGGCCGCAACATCGAGCAGCGTGCCGCCCTCGATCCGCAGGCTGCCATCTGCCAGGAGCTGGATGAGCTGGTCGAATCCCTTGCCCAGGGTCGCCTTGCGCACGAGGCGCGTGATGGCCTCCGGGTTCATGATCTTCAGGCGGAGATCGGTACGGGCGTCCTTTCCAAGCGGCAGGATCTCGCCATTCCACAACTCGACGGCGAAATCCGCCTGCAACTGGTCAGCCAGATGAGTGATCAGCCGCCGAGCAACCTCGATATATCTGTCCACGGAGCCTCCGCATGATTGGGAGGCGTTATAGCGTTATTTGCAGGTGATGCCAGCTTCCGGTGTGCCGGTTCTCCGACAGGCACCAACCGTATTCCGGGCCGTCCCCGATCCGGACGCCGTCGCATCCCGACGGCATTTCGCTTCCAGGCGGAATCACCATGAACAGCAAGACGCGGTTCGATCTAACCGCACTTTGCCCTAGTGAAGCCGGAACTCCTGTCCAACCGCTCGCAACTCCGCCGGCTTGATCAGCCCGCTATGCGACACGGTGACCGAGTGCAGCGCTCCTTCGAGCTTGTCCCGCCAGAAACCGAGAAATCTCTGCAGTTCGGGGAATACCGGAGCCAGGTCGTACTCCTGCCAGATATAGGTCTGCAGCACCGCCGGATGATCCGGAAGGCGATAGAGGATGTTGGCCGTTGTCAGGCCGTATCCTTCCAACTGACGACGAAACGCAACCGACACCATAGACGGTACCTCCTGCGACGGTGACAGTCATATTGCATCGCAAAAGTCACATTCCCGCAATGAAATTTTCGTTAATAATAAAACGAAATCAATATGTTAGCACTCAACACCATGGAGTGCTGCCAAAAGTGTGGCGGTCCGGCCGAACCTGGATCAGGCTCTTGGGTCCGCCATCCGCTGACGTGGCGCGGTCTCGTCACTTCGGCGCCCTGGCGCAGCAGCCCCTGAGGAATACCCGGGCGCATAGCCTGGCGCGATAGGCAATCTCCGCATCGTCGGGTGCGCTGCGCCGGCCGAGCATGACGGCGCGCTGCAATTCCATGATCATCATGCCGCGCAGCATTCCCGTCGCAGCCCCTGGATCCGGCAGTTCGAGCAGACCGCGCTCGGCCTGCAGGCGGAGCCATGTCTCGATCGCCGCGTTCGTACGCATCACGGCAGTCTCGTAGAAAGCGTCGCCAATCTCCGGGAAGCGGTCATACTCCCCGATCACCAGGCGATTCATAGCGATGGTCTCTTCACTGAGCGTCAGCTTGCCATAGGCGATGAGAATGCGCTCCAGCGCGGGCACGAGTCCGTCCTCGTCAAGCGCCTCGTCATCGATCACCAGCATGAACAAGCGGATGCGATCGGCCACGACCCTGGTGAACATGTCGGCCTTGGTCGGGATCAGCCGATACATCGTCTTGGTGGAGACCCCTGCCCTCTGCGCCACCGCGCTCATGCTGGTGGCGGCATAGCCATTGGCCTGGAACTCGCTGGCGGCAGCTTCCACGATCAGGCGCCTGGTCTCCTCGTCCGACCGGATCTGGGGCCTGCCGCGAGGGCGCTTCACCGGAAGTTGATTTTGTCGCATGACAGTTTTCCAATTTCCCGTTGACAACGGGCCTTCGCGGATTATTTTAGAAAACAACTGATTTCCTAATTAGGGCATACCGGCCGACACCGCAAGGGCGGCCAGCGCACAGAACCGGAAACAGACGCCTATTTTCGGAAAAAACGATGCGACGACGAAAGACCCGCGGCACCCGTCCTGGTTGAAGTGGGCCCGCTGCTGCAGGGAAACGAGGTACAGACAATGACCAAGCATCCAACATCCCTCGAGATCGACCGCCCGATTCCCGCCGCCGAGGCGGCTCCGGGGATGAATATCGGCACCGGGCCGGCCACGCCGCCCGCCGTGCCTCCTCCGGCACGGAAGAACCGCCTGCGCAAGCCGTTGCTGATCGGCGCAAGTCTCCTCATCCTCGCTGGCGCTGCCTATTACGGCGAACAATACTGGACGGTCGGCCGCTTCCAGATCTCGACGGACGACGCCTACGTCCAAGCCGACAATACCACGATCGCCCCAAAGATCTCGGGCTATATCAGCGAGGTCCTGGTCGGTGACAACCAGGGCGTCAAGGCCGGCCAGGTCCTGGCCCGCATCGACGACCGGGACTTCAGGGTGGCCCTCGACCAGTCCAAGGCGGACGTCCTTGCCGCGCAGGCCGCAATCGACGGCAAGCAGGCGGCGCTCGACACCCAGCAGTCCATCATCGACGCCGCCAAGGCGACGATCACGGTAGACCAGGCCAACGAGACGTTCGCCGAGCAGGACGACAAGCGCTATGCCTCATTGGCCAACCAGGGCTTCGGCAGCGTGCAGAATGCGCAGCAGGCGAGCGCCCGCATCATGGCTGCCCGAGCCACCACGCAGCGCGACACCGCTGCCCTGGTGACCGCCACCAAGCAGGTCGACAGCCTGAAGGCGGAACTCGCGCAGGCCCGGGCCACCCTTGCCCGCGACCAGGCAGTCCAGCACCAGGCGGAACTGAACCTGTCCTATACGAGTGTCGTCTCGCCGGTGGACGGCGTCGTCGGCAATCGTACGCTGCGGGTCGGCCAATATGTACAGGCGGGCACGCAGCTGATGGCGGTGGTCCCCACCAAGGCCGCCTATATCGTCGCGAACTACAAGGAAACGCAGCTGACCGACGTCCACGCCGGCCAGAAGGTCGACATCGATGTCGACATGTTTCCGGGCGTGAGCGTCAGCGGTCATGTCGACAGCGTCGCTCCGGCCAGCGGACAGGAATTCGCCTTGCTGCCGCCCGACAACGCCACCGGCAACTTTACCAAGGTGGTTCAGCGCATACCCGTGAAGATCGTGCTCGATCCCGACAGCCCGCTTGCCGACCAGTTGCGCCCCGGCATGTCGGTCTACCCCACGATCGAGACGAAGTAACCCCGGGACCGCCGGCATCCGCCGCTCCGGTCCCGGCATGAACAAGCACGCCGTTTCCACGAGGCGGGCAGGACGCGACCGACGGACTCGATCGCGACCCACCGTCCGCGCTCACAGGGAATCATGACCATGGCCCAGACATCGACCTCGACCCCTGAGAGGGCCAGCCTCACCACCTGGATCGCCATCCTCGCCGGAATGATCGGCGCTTTCATGGCGATCCTGAACATACAGATCACCAACGCCTCCCTTCTAGACATCGAAGGCGGCATCGGCACGGGCGTCGACAACGGCGCCTGGATCTCGACCTCCTACCTCATCGGCGAGATCGTGGTGATCCCACTGACCAGCTATTTCAGCCGCGTCTTCTCCTTCCGCCTCTACATGATCGCGAGCACGGTATTCTTCGCCCTGTTCTCCATGGCCTGTGCGTTCACCCACGACCTCGGCTCGATGATCGCGATGCGCGGCCTGCAGGGCTTCGCCGGAGGCGTGCTGATCCCCATGGCCTTCACCATGGTCGTGACCAAGCTGCCCAAGGCCCAGCAGCCCGCGGGGATGGCGATGTTCGCCCTCGCAGTCACCTTCGCACCTGCCATCGGCCCCACGATCGGCGGCTACCTTACCGAGAATTACGGGTGGCAGACCATCTTCTTCATCAATACCGCCCCGAGCATCGTCATGGTCGTGGCTCTCTACTTCACCCTGGAGCGCGAGCCGATGAATCTCGCCTTGTTAAGGGAGGGAGATTGGGCCGGCATCGCCACCATGGCTATCGGCCTGTCGGCGCTGCAGACCATGCTGGAGGAAGGCAACAAGGACGACTGGTTCCAGTCGACCTTCATCGTGCGCCTCGCCGTCATCGCCTTCGTGTTCCTCTCGGCATTCATCTGGATCGAGCTGACGGTGAAAAAGCCGCTCGTGGACCTCAGGCTGCTGATGAACCGTAATTTCGGCATCGGCACGGTCGCGAACGTGCTCGTCGGCTTCGCCCTGTTCGGCTCGGTCTATGTGCTGCCGCAATATCTGGGACAGGTGCAGGGCTACAATGCCGAGCAGATCGGCCAGGTCCTGGCCTGGACCGGCCTGCCCCAGCTCCTTCTCATTCCGCTCGTGCCGCGCATGATGAAGAGTTTCGACGTACGCTATATCGGCGTGGTCGGCATCTCCCTGTTCGCCCTCAGCTGCTTCATGAACATCTCGATGTCTCTGGACTATTCCGGCGACCAGTTCTTCGTGCCCAACATGGTGCGGGCCATCGGCCAGGCCATGGTGATCACGCCTCTTACCGCGATCGCCATGCTCGGCATCGCTCCCAAGGACGCCGCCAACGCCTCGGGCCTGTTCAACATGCTGCGCAACCTCGGCGGGGCCGTGGGCACGGCGAGCCTTTCCACCATCATCACCAAGCGCGAGCAGTTTCACTCCAACATCATCGGCCAGTCGGTGACGACCTACCGCGACGTGGTGCGCGAGCGGATCGACCAGATGACCGGCTACTTCCAGTCCCACGGGATCGCTGACCAGGCGCTCGCCCACCACAAGGCGATCGCCGCCCTCGGCAGCATCGTCAAGCGCCAGGCCCTGATCATGGGATTCAGCGACACCTTCGCCGTCATCGGCATCATGCTGGCGATCGCCGCGATTTCGCTGCTGTTCGCCCGGAAGGGCCAGGTAGCGGGCGGCGCCGCGGCACACTGATCCCAGGGACCGCCGCACCTTGCCGGCCCCTGAACCACCGCGGCATGAAAAAAGGGCGCGACCGTCGAGGTCAGCGCCCTTCCTCTTATTCCATACGCTTCCGGGAACCGGCTGGAGCCGGCGGTCCCAGAAAGCGCACCCGGCTTAGTTGCGGGCCTTGTCGACCAGCTTGTTCTTGCCGATCCAGGGCATCATGCCGCGCAGCTTCTCGCCGACGGCCTCGATCTGATGGGCGTCGTTGAGGCGGCGGATACCCTTGAAGCGCGAGGCGCCGGCCCGGTATTCCTGCATCCATTCCGAGGTGAACTTGCCGGTCTGGATATCGTTGAGGACGCGCTTCATCTCGGCCTTGGTCGCATCCGTGATGATGCGCGGGCCGGAGACATATTCGCCCCACTCGGCGGTGTTGGAGATCGAATAGTTCATGTTGGCGATGCCGCCCTCATAGATGAGGTCGACGATCAGCTTCACTTCATGGAGGCATTCGAAATACGCCATCTCCGGAGCGTAGCCCGCCTCGACAAGCGTCTCGAAGCCAGCGCGAATCAGCTCGACCAGGCCGCCGCACAGCACCACCTGCTCGCCGAACAGGTCCGTCTCGCACTCTTCCTTGAAGTTGGTCTCGATCACGCCCGATCGGCCGCCGCCGACGCCGCAGGCATAGGAAAGCGCGATGTCATGGGCATTGCCGGAAGCATCGTGATGGACAGCGATCAGGCAAGGCACGCCGCCGCCCTTCTGGTACTCGCCGCGCACCGTGTGGCCGGGGCCCTTCGGTGCGATCATGATGACGTCGACCGTCTTCTTGGGCTCGATCAGGCCGAAATGAACGTTCAGCCCGTGCGCGAAAGCGATGGCGGCACCGTCCTTGATGTGGGGAGCGATCTCGTCGCGGTAGATGTCGGCCTGGAGTTCGTCAGGAGTCGCCATCATCAGCAGGTCGCCCCACTTGGCGGCTTCCGGCACCGTCAAGACCTTGAGGCCATCGGCCTCGACCTTCTTGGCGGTGGTGGAGTCGGGACGAAGCGCGATGGCGATGTCCTTGACGCCCGAATCCTTCAGATTCATCGCATGGGCACGGCCCTGGGAGCCGTAGCCGACGATGACAACCTTCTTATTCTTGATCAGATTGAGATCGGCGTCACGATCATAATAAACGCGCATGGTCCTTCGTCCTTCAGACATTTCCTATGAGGGGAAGATTATTGATGGGGGCGAATAGCCCTTCATCAGGTGGGAGGCAAGTTTCGTTGCGGGAAAAAGCACGGCCGGCTTCGAATATTTCGTCCGGCACGGCCGGAACGTAGCGAAAATAGATCGGGGGCTTCGTCGCCCCTCGCTCATCGCCGCCTCTGGCCGGCAGCGCCGCCTGGATCCCGGCTGGAGAGCGGGGCAAGCGGCGCCATTCTCAAAGCGGCTCGGGGCCTCGCGAAATGGCGGCGATGCCGGTGCGCGAAACCTCCACGAGGCCGATCGGGCGCATCAGCTCGATGAACTGGTCGAGCTTGTCGCCCTTTCCGGTAAGTTCGAACACGAAGCTCTCGACCGTGGCGTCGATGACACGGGCGCGGAACGCATCGGCGATGCGCAGGGCTTCGCCCCTCTCCTCGCCCTTGCCGCGCACCTTGATCAGCATGAGTTCGCGCTCGAGCGCCCTGCCGGTGAGGGTGAGGTCCACGACCTTGTGCACCGGCACGAGGCGCTCCAGCTGGGCCTTGATCTGCTCGATCACGCTGGCCGTGCCGGTGGTGACCACCGTGATGCGCGAGACATGCTCGGCATGCTCGGTCTCGGACACGGTGAGGCTTTCGATGTTGTAGCCGCGGCCCGAGAACAGCCCCACGACGCGCGCAAGCACGCCGGGCTCGTTGTCGACCTCGATCACCAGCGTATGGGTCACGATGGTCTCGGCCGTGGAGGCCATGAAATAGGCAGATCCGGTCATGATGGATTTCCAGGTCGGTATGGATGGGCGGGGCATCCCCGGGACCGCCGGCGTCCGGCAGCCCCGGGGCAAACCTCACACCAGTTGCTTGCCCTTGGCGTCGATCACGCTGCCGATATCGACGGCCGCATCGCCCAGGATCATCTCGTTGTGCGCCTTGCCCGAGGGAATCATCGGGAAGCAGTTCTCGGCCTTGTCGACGTGGCAGTCGAAGATCACCGGATGAGGCGCGTCGATCATCTCCTTGATCGCTGCGTCGAGGTCTCCGGGCTTGGAGCAGCGGATGCCGACCCCGCCATAGGCTTCCGCCAGCTTGACGAAATCGGGAAGCGCCGCCGAATAGCTCTCGGAATAGCGCCCGCCATGCAGCAGTTCCTGCCACTGGCGCACCATGCCCATATATTCGTTGTTGAGGATGAAGATCTTCACGGGCAGGCGATACTGCACCGCCGTCGACATCTCCTGCATGTTCATCAGGATCGAGGCTTCGCCGGCAATGTCGATCACCAGGGACTTGGGATGCGCGATCTGCGCGCCGATGGCGGCGGGCAGGCCGTATCCCATGGTGCCGAGGCCGCCGGACGTCATCCAGCGGTTCGGGTCCTGGAAATGGAAGTGCTGGGCGGCCCACATCTGGTGCTGGCCGACCTCGGTGGTGATGTAGACGTCGCGGTCCTTGGTGAGCTGGTAGAGCCGCTCGATGGCGTATTGGGGCTTGATGACCTCGTCCGAGTGCCGGTAGTTCAGCGACTTGCGCGAGCGCCAGCCCTCGATCTCGCCCCACCAGCTCTTCAGCGCCGCCTTGTCGACGCTCGGCTTCGACTCGCGCCAGGCCGCGAGCATCTGCTCCAGCACATGGGCGCAGTCGCCGATGATGCCGATATCCACCTTCACGTTCTTGTTGATCGAAGACGGATCGATGTCGACATGGATCTTGCGGCTGTGCGGCGAGAAGGCGTCGATGCGGCCGGTGATGCGGTCGTCGAAGCGGGCGCCGATATTGATCAGCACGTCGCAGTCATGCATCGCCAGGTTGGCCTCGTAGGTACCGTGCATGCCCAGCATGCCGAGCCATTGCGGATCGGCGGCGGGATAGGCTCCGAGACCCATCAGGGTCGAGGTCACGGGATAGCCCGTCAGCTTGGCGAACTCGCGCAGCAGGGCCGTGGCGCGGGGACCGGCATTGATGACGCCGCCGCCCGTATAGAACACCGGCTTCTTGGCGCCGGCGATCAGGGCCACCGCAGCCTTGATCTTGTCGGCGTCGCCTTCGAGGCGCGGACGGTAGGTCTTGTGGATGTTGTCCGTCGGCTTGAAATACTCACCCGTCTTGAACTGGATGTCCTTGGGGATATCCACCAGCACCGGTCCCGGACGGCCGGTCGAGGCGATCTGGAAGGCCTCGTGCAGGATGCGCGGCAGATCCTCGATGCGTTTCACCAGATAGTTGTGCTTGGTGCAGTGGCGGGTGATGCCGACGGTATCGGCCTCCTGGAACGCGTCCGAACCGATCAGATGGGTGGGCACCTGGCCGGTGATGCACACCAGCGGGATCGAATCCATCAAGGCATCGGTCAAGCCGGTCACGGCGTTGGTGGCGCCCGGGCCGGAGGTCACCAGCACGCAGCCCACCTTGCCGGTGGAGCGGGCATAGCCTTCAGCAGCGTGGACGGCGGCCTGTTCGTGCCTTACCAGGACGTGACGAAGCTTTTCCTGATGGAAGATCGCATCATAGATCGGCAGAACCGCACCGCCGGGATAGCCGAACAGGGTGTCCGCACCCTGGTCGATCATGGCTTGCACCACCATTTCCGCGCCGGTCATTTGCTTCGTCGACATCGCCTTTTTCCTTGGCTACAGAATTTGGGCTTTCGGACTTCGTATTTTCGTTCGTTGAGCTTTAGGCAATAAAAAAGGCCCTCAAGGGGCCCATGTGCGTCATCGCAGGAGATTCGGGACTATGCCCGCTCCACCGACGACGCCAAACCTACGATAAGAATGTTGCGCAACGGAGCGCTCCTCTTTGCGAAAGTTACGGGGTTTTAGGGGCTTGTGTCGAAGCGGTCAAGCGCTGATTACGAGAAAATAACATTTGCCGCACGTTCCGGCCGCCCGGGACTCAGGATCAGGCTGTCCGAAGCGAATTCTCGGACTAGAGGGGATGGAGCGGGCACCGGCAGAAGAGATCTCCGGATGTCCAGGACCAACCCCAGCCGAGCGCGCGGACGCGCCGCCCAAGGAGCCCCCTATCCCTTTGCCTTCGCAGCTTCCTTGCCGGTGCCCACCGGGCCGGCTACGCGTACCTCATCGCCCTCCTCCAAGCCGTCGGGAGGCGAGGCGATCAGGCGATCATCCGCGGTCAGGCCGGAGCCGATCTCGATCTCGCTGCCGAGGTCCCGGGCGATCGTCACCGGCTTGAACGCCACCTTGTTGCCGGCGGCGACGGTGGCGACGCGCAGTCCCCTCTGGTCGAAGATCAGCGCGCTCACCGGGATGCGGAAGGCCCCCTGGACGCCCGAGAGGTCAAGCTTCACATTCGCATAGGCACCGGGCATCAGTTCGCCCATGGCGTTGTCGACGCTGAGCTGCATCTGGGTGGTGCCGGAGGCGACGTCGACGGCGCGAGCCGAGGCGACCACCGTGGCCGGGAAGGTGCGCCCCTGATATTCGGGCACCGAGACCGTTGCGGCAGAGCCGATCCGCACGACCGGCGCGTAGTTCTGCGGCACATTGATATAGACCCGCAAGGTGTGGACGTCCGACACCACGAACATGGCGCGCCCGGCATTCGAACCGGCGGCGATCAGATCGCCGACGTCCGTGTTGCGCTCGGTGATCAGCCCGTCGAACGGAGCGGTGACCGCCTTGTAGCCCGACAGGACCTGCAGGCGCTCGACATTGGCCTCGCCCGAACTCACGGCCGCCTGCTTGCTGGCGAGGTCAGCGACACGCTGGTCGATCTCCTGCTGCGCCACGGTATTGGAGGCGAGCAACGGGCGTTCCCGCTTTAGCGTGAGATCGGCCAAGGCCTCGGCGGCCTTCGCATTGGCGAGGTCCGCCCGGGCCTGCAGCAATTGCTGGTCCTGGTCGGGCGCCTCGATCTCCGCCAGGACCTGGCCGGTCTTGACGCTGGCGCCGATGTCGACCTTCCAGTCCTTCACATAGCCGCTGACACGCGCATAGATCGGCGCACTGTTGTTGGCCTGCAGGCGGCCGGGCAGGTTGAGGCTCACCACGCCGGGCTTTGCATCGAGCGGCGCCAGGCTGACGGTCGGGACCGCCTGCGCCTCCGTCCATTCGGCGAGCTCGGCGCTGCTCTTCTCGCGGGCGCTGATGCCGGTGTAGACCACGGCCACGGCTCCCGCGAGCAGCAGCACGCCGACAATCCCGAGCGCTCCCCCGGAGCGCCGCCTCGCCGGCCGCGTCACCGGCTCGGACGGTGCAGGGCCCTTCATGGTGCCGGCATCGGCCGGGCTGTCGAGTGCTTCGGCGATGGCGGGCTCAGACATGGCGCGGGGTCTCCTGCAGCGTCACGGGATGGAGCTTGTCGGGTGCCCCGCGGCGCTTGTGGACGAGGGAGAAGACGACCGGCACGAATACCAGGGTCGCCAGGGTTGCGAAGATCAGGCCGCCGATGACCGCACGGCCGAGAGGTGCGTTCTGCTCCCCGCCCTCGCCCATGCCCAGCGCCATCGGCGCCATGCCGATGACCATGGCGAGCGCGGTCATGCAGACCGGACGGAAGCGCACGAAGCCCGCTTCCATTGCCGCGGCGAGTGGATCGCCCAGTTCCTCCAGGCGCTCGCGGGCAAAGGAGATCACCAGCACGGAGTTGGCGGTGGCGACGCCCATGCACATGATCGCGCCGGTCAGGGCCGGCACGGAGAGCGGCGTCTGCGTAACGAACAGCATCCAGACGATGCCCGCGAGGCCCGCCGGCAAGGCGCATATGATCACGAAGGGATCGGACCACGACTGGAAGTTCACGACGATGAGCAGATAGATCAGCACGATGGCACCGAGAAGGCCCAGAAGCAGGCCGACGAATGCGCTGTTCATGGTCTGCACCTGGCCAAGCAGCACCACATTGCTGCCCCGGGGCACCTGTGCCCTGGTATCGGCGACGACTTTCGCGATATCGGCCGCGACGGCTCCCAGGTCCCGCCCCTGGGTCGTCGCATAGATCTGTACCATGGGCTGGATGTTGTATTGGGAGACCACCGCGTCGCTCTTGCTGCGGGTGACCCTGGCCACCCCTCCCAGGATCGGAAGAGAGGCCGTGCCGGCCGCCGTGATCGGGATGGTCTGAAGGGCGCCGAGGGTGTCGACCTGGTATTGCGGCGTCTGCATCACGATCGGATAGGAAACGCCGTTCCTGGGATCGAGCCAGTAGGTCGGGGAAACCTGGCTCGAGCCCGCAAGGTTGACGACCAGGGAGTTGGTGACATCCTTCTCGGTCAGGCCAACATATTCGGCCTGCGCGCGGTCCACGTCGACGTTCAGAGTAGGATTGGCATCCGACTGCTGGATGCGCGCATCGGCGACTCCGGGAATATGACGCAGCCTGCCGAGCAGCACGTCTGCATATTTGAAGTCGGCCTCCAGATCGTTGCCGCGCACCTGCAGGTCGATCGGCGCAGGCGCACCGAAATTGAGGATCTGGCTGATGATGTCCGCGGGCAGGAAGGAGAAGGTCACGCCAGGAAAGCGCTGTGGCAGTTCCTCGCGCATCTTCCGGACATAGGTGTCGGTCGGGCGGTGATCCTCGGAAAGCTTGATCTGGATGTCGCCGTCCTGGGAACCGATCACTCCGGTGTTGTTGTAGGCGAGATTGATGCCCGAGATGGGCATGCCGATATTGTCGACCAGCGTCGAAAGCTGGTCGGGGGGGATGATGCCGCGGATCGCCTTCTGGATCTCCGCGAACTCCCCGGCGCTCTCTTCGACCCGCGTACCGACGCGCAGCCGCACATGCATGAGGATCTGGCCGGTATCGACGGCAGGGAAGAAGTTGCGGCCAAGATAGGGCGTCAGGACGAAGGATGCCAGGACGAAGGCGAGGAAGCCCACGATGAAGATCGCCCGATGCCCAAGCGCGAGATCGAGCAGGCCGTGATAGCCCGTCCGGATGCGCTCGAAGCCCGCTTCGAAGCCGCGCTGAAACAGCACCAGCGGGTTGCGCGTGCGCGGCCGGCCATGAACACCGTGGTCGACATGGGGCCTGAGCAGGTAGTTGCACAGGGTCGGCACGAAAGTGCGTGACAGGATGAAGGACGAGATCATCGCAAACATCACCGCCTCGGCCATCGGCACGAACAGGAAGCGGGCGATACCGTCCAGGAAAAACATCGGCACGAACACGATGCAGATGCACAGCAGCGAGACGAAAGCGGGCATGACGATCTGCTGGGCTCCGTCGAGGATGGCGGTGCGCACGTCCTTGCCGTGTTCGAGATGCCAGTTGATATTCTCGATCGTCACCGTCGCATCGTCGACGAGAATGCCGACTGCGAGCGCCAGGCCGCCCAGCGTCATGATGTTGAGCGTCTCGCCGATGGCCGACAGCGCGATCACCGATCCCAGGATCGCCAGCGGGATCGAGGCGGCGATGATGACGGTCGAGCGCCAGCTGCCGAGGAAGAGCAGGATCATCAGGCTGGTGAGCGCGGCCGCAATCACGCCCTCGCGCGCCACGCCCGCAATGGCGCCGCGCACGAAGATCGACTGGTCTCCCAGCAGCGAAACCTTGAGGTTGTCCGGCAGGGTCGAGGCCATCTGGGCGAGTTGATCCTTGATGCCCTGGATGATGGCGAGCGTCGACACGGAACCGTTCTTGAGCACCTGCAGGAGTACGGAGCGTGCGCCGTCCACGTGCACGATGTTGGTCTGCGGCGGGTTGCCGTCCCGGACGCTCGCAACGTCCTTGATGTAGACGATGGCCCCATCCACCGACTTGATCGGCAGATTGGCGAGATCGTCGAGGGATGACGGCGCGTCGTTGAGCTGGACCGCATATTCGTAGTCGCCGATCTTCTCGGTGCCGACCGGCGTGATCAGGTTCTGGGCACCGAGCGCGTTGGCGACGTCCTGTCCCGAAAGACCGCGCGCCTGCAGGGCGTAGGAATTGAGGTCGATCTGGATCTGACGCGACTTGCCGCCGAACGGATAGGGGATCGCCGCGCCCGGCACGGTGACGAGCGGCGTACGGATCGTCTGCAGGCCGAGATCCGCGAGGCCCTGCTCCGTCATGCCTTGCCCCGAGAGGGCGATCTGCAGGATCGGCACGGTGGAGGCGTTGTAATTGAGGATCAGCGGCGGGGTGATGCCCGCCGGCATCTGCTTAAGCACCGTCTGCGACACGGAAGTGACCTGCGCATTGGCGGTACGAATGTCGACGTTGGGCTGGAAGAAGATCTTGATGATGCCGAAGCCATTATAGGAAGTGGCTTCGATGTGCTGGATGTCGTTCACCGTCGTGGTGAGGCCACGCTGGAACGGCGTGGTCACGCGGCCGGTCATCTGGTCCGGCGGCAGGCCCGTATACTGCCAGATCACGCTGATCACCGGAATGCGGATATCCGGGAAGATGTCCGTGGGCGTGCGCAGCGCCGCCAGAGGCCCGATGATCAGGATCAGCAGCGCTAGGACGATGAAGGTATAGGGACGGTTCAGGGCAATGCGAACGAGTGCGATCATGCAGCCGGGCCTGAGTCCACGTCCTGCCGCCCTCCCCCTGAACAGAGCGCCAAGCGTGAAACGAATGATGAGAAGCCCCCGGCCGCGCAGCGACAGGCGGAGCCCATTTCCCATGACACAGGTCGCGCCTGGATGAGATTCACAGCCTCGTGAAGTATTTCTCCAACCTATTCAATAGGTTGCCGTCTCGGGCGGCCCTGCAATCCGAAGCTGTGCCGCCGGCTCCGAAGCGTATGTCCCTATCGTTGAAATCACTCGGCAATTCGCAATGTTTCGAAACGAGCGCGCTGTTCAGCAAAATTCCAGAAACAAAGTTCAAACTTTTTTGTGCGACGCAACAGTCACCGTGATTTCGACGGACCGCAGGCGCTATCGCCGCTGCCAGGTGACGACCTCGAAGGAAGCGTCGTCGCCTTCGCCGCGTGGAAACGCAACACGCGAGACTTCCAGCCACTCGGTCGGCGATACCGTTGGGAAAACAGCGTCGCCCTTCGCCTCCAGGTCGAGTTCCGTGAGCAGCAGCCCGTCCGCCTTCGCCAGCGCCTGCGCGTAGATGGCCGCTCCACCCGCGACGACCACGGCATCGGCCCCCATCTCGGCCGCTATTTCCTGGCCCCGGGTCAGTGCCGTTTCGAGCCCGTCGGCGACTTCCACCCCCTCGGCCGCAAACGCCTTGTCGCGAGTGACCACGATGGTTCGGCGTCCCGGCAGGGGCCTTCCGATGGACTGGTAGGTCTTGCGGCCCATGATCAAGGGCTTGCCCATCGTAGCCGCCCTGAATTGCTTCAGGTCGGACCGCATGCGCCATGGCAGGCCGTTGTCGACGCCGATGACGCGATTATGGGCCATGGCGGCGACCATGATGACGGGAACAGGCATGGCGGCTCCTGGAAGTGCGGACATCCCTGCGACACTCTAAGGAAGTGTCGGATGGTCCGCTCTCTCGCTCACACAGCGATCGGCGCCTCGATGGCGGGATGGCACTGGTAGCCTTCGATGATGAAATCCTCGAACTTGTAGTCGAGGATCGAGGCAGGCTTGCGGGCGAAGCGAAGAGTCGGCCAGGGCAACGGCGTACGGCTGAGCTGTTCACGGACCAGATCGCCATGATTCTCGTAGACGTGGGTGTCGCCGCCGAACCAGACGAACTCACCCGGTTCGAGATCGCATTGCTGAGCCAGCATGCGGATCAGCAAAGAGGCCGTCATGATGTTGTAGGGCACGCCTAGGCCGACGTCGCAGGAGCGCTGGTGCAGGAGACCGGAGAGCCGCCCGTCGGCAACGAAATACTGATAGGTCGTATGGCAGGGCGGCAGCGCCATGCCGTCCAGTTCGGCGACGTTCCAGCCCGTGAACATCAGCCGCCGCGACGTGGGGTTGGTGCGAATGTCGTGCACCAGCCTCGCGATCTGGTCGATGCCGGCGGGATCGCGCCGGTAGAGTTGCTCCTCGCCCTGGACGTCGGTGGGCACGAAGAGCGGCCAATGCCGCCATTGCGCGCCATAAACGGGACCGAGATCGCCCCAGCGCTCGGCAAAGGCCTCGTCGGCGACGATGAGGGCCTCGAAATCCTTCTGCGAGATCTGGTCTCCCGTCTCGCGCCGATATTTGGCGAGCGGCCAGTCCGTCCAGATCGTCACCTTGTCCTTGAGCAGCGGCCGGATGTTGGTGCCGCCGTCGAGGAACCACAACAGCTCCCGCACGATCGTCTTCCACGAGACGCGCTTGGTGGTGAGAAGCGGCATCGTGCCGTCCGAAAGGTCGAAGCGCAGCGTCTGTCCGAACAAGGCGCGGGTGCCCACGCCCGTCCGGTCGCGCCGGGGCGACCCCTCGCGCCAGACTCGCTCGAGGAGTTCCAGATAGGCTTGTTCAGGATGCGGTTTGCGGGTGCGATCGAGCATGGGCTCTATATAGCCTCCGAAGAGCGATTCCGCGATGGCTGTTAGCCGTCATCCACTGTCGCAGAAGCAGGCTAACAAATATCTACCCCCTGGCGATCTCCTTGATGGAATAGCCCTGCGCATAGAGCAGCGCCGTCAGGTCGCCATGCTCGACACGCATGCGCGCCGCAGCCGCCACAGCGGGCTTGGCGCGATAGGCGACCCCGAGCCCGGCCTCGCCCAGCATGGCGAGATCGTTGGCGCCGTCGCCCACCGCCATCGTATCGGAAGCGGCCAGCCCCCTCGCCTGGCGCAGGCGTTCGAGATTGGCGCGCTTGGCCTCCTTGCCGAGAATCGGCTCCGCCACCTCGCCGGTGAGGCGGCCATCCTCGACCATGAGGACGTTCGAATGGTGCTCGTCGAAACCCACCATCTCGGCAATCCTGGCGGTAAACAGCGTGAAGCCTCCCGAAACCAGTGCGGAATAGGCGCCGTGCGCCCGCATGGTGCGCACCAGTTCCGGCCCTCCGGACGTCAGCGTAAGCCGCTCGCGGACCACTTCGTCAGCTATGCTCTCCGGCAGGCCTTTCAGGAGCATCACGCGCTCCCGCAAGGCCGGTTCGAAGGCGATCTCACCGCGCATCGCTCGCTCGGTGATCTCGGCCACCAACGCCTTGGCCCCGACGAAATCCGCAAGCTCGTCGATGCATTCCTGCCCGATCATGGTGGAATCCATGTCGGCGAGGAAAAGATGCTTGCGCCGTCCCTCACCTTCCTGCACCACCACATCGACCGGAATGCCTGCCAGCGCCTCGCGCAACCGCGCCTCGATGGCCTGCGGCGCGCCATCGGGCTCGCAGGCGATATCGGCGGCGATGCCGGCGGCGAGGAGCACGGGAGCCTGCGGCGCGCTCAGCGCCTCGGCGGCCCGGGCGAGCGCCTGGGCGTCGATGGCGGGCCGGTCGGGGTGGGAGATCAGCGTGGCGACAAGGGACATGTGGTGACTGCCAGACAATTCGATGCGGTGCTTCTGGCAGGTCCGACAGCCAGCGGCAAGTCGGCTCTCGCCCTCCATCTCGCCGAGCGCTTCGGCGGAAATGTCATCAACGCCGACTCCATGCAGGTCTACCGCGATCTCCACATCCTCAGCGCCCGTCCGGATGCGAGCGAGACGGCGCGTGCCCCACACCTGCTGTACGGCCACGTCGACGGCGCCATCAACTATTCGGTCGGCCGCTGGCGCGAGGATGCGGCGGCGGCGCTGGACTCGACACGTCGCGAGGGGAGGCTGCCCATCGTGATCGGCGGCACCGGGCTTTACTTCAAGGCTCTCGAACAGGGACTCGCCGATATGCCGGCCGTGCCGGATGCGGTGCGTGAAGCGATCCGCCTGAAGGCCGAGCCTCTGGAGACGCCGACCCTCCACGCCTGGCTGGCGAAGGATGATCCCGGGACAGCGGCTCGGCTGAGACCAAGCGACCGCCAGCGCCTGATCCGCGCGCTGGAGATCTTCGCGGCGACGGGCCGCGCCCTCTCCTCATGGCAGCAGGAACCGCACTCCCCGCCCCTGCTCGACGCCTCGCGCTGCCTGCGCCTCTTCCTCGCGCCCGAACGCCAGGTCCTCTACACCAGGATAGACCAGCGCTTCGACGCGATGATCGAACAGGGCGCGATCGAGGAAGTGCGTGCGCTCGCCGCCCGCCGTCTCGATCCCGCACTGCCAGTGATGCGCGCCCACGGCGTCCCCGGCCTGCTCCGCTATCTCGGGGGCGAGATTTCGCTCGCCGAGGCGATCGAGGGAGCAAAGGCAGATACCCGCCACTATGCCAAGCGGCAGTTCACCTGGTTCCGTCATCAGATGCCCGGCTGGCGATTCATTTCCCCGCAGGAAGCCCCCGAATGGGCTGTTGGGAGCCTGATGAACGAAATTTAACCAGCCCGCCGCCAGGAAGTGCGCCCGGCCGCCCGGAGATAGGTTTACATAGAAATATCAATGCCATGCCGATGAAGTTTCGCTTGGGGGCGAGAAGAAGGCGGGCATGCCCCAATCTTGGAGCGGGCTCATAGAGGCTTGTTTCCAAACGAGCTTTCGGATTGATCGAAGGGGCTGCGTTCCTATATGCAGCTTCTTCATGGCCCTTTCTGCCTCCCAGATCGGGATTTCGCCATGATGATGCAGACGACGATTTGAAGGACCCAGACATGCCTTGGAGTAACCAGAGCGGCGGTGGAGGCCCCTGGGGGAGCGGCGGCGGCAATGGCAGCGGCGGGCGCCCCGGTGGCGGTGGCCCCTGGGGCGGTGGTCCGGCCGGCGGCGGCGGTCCTCCGCCCGATCTCGAAGACTGGCTGCGCCGCAGCAAGGACGGCCTGAGAAACCTGCAGGGCGGCGGCGGTTTCACGCCGCGCAACATCGCCATCGGCCTGGTGATCCTGATCGTCGTCTGGCTTCTCACCGGCTTCTATCGCGTACAGCCCAACGAAGTCGGCCTCAATCTCGTCTTCGGAAAATATGTTTCGCTGAGCCCGCCGGGCCTGCGCTACAACATTCCCTATCCCATCGGCACGGTCGAAAAGCCCACCGTCACCAATGTCGAGACCATCAATATCGGGGCGCGCGGCGACAACGACAGCAACAACGAAATGCTGACGGGCGACGAGAACCTCGTCAATATCGGCTTCACCGTGCAATGGCAGATCAATCCTGCCAATCCGCAGGACTATGCCTTCAATCTCTCCAATCCGCGTGGAACGATCCGCGCCGTTGCTGAAAGCGCGATGCGCGAGGCCATCGGCCAGCGCAACATCACCCCGATCCTGACCGGCGACCGCCAGGCGATCGAGCAGCAGGTCCAGGTGGAAATGCAGCGGGCGCTCGACAGCTACAAGGCCGGCGTCCTCGTCCGCCTCGTTCAGTTGCAGAATGTCGATCCGCCTCCGCAGGTGATCGATGCCTTCCGTGACGTCCAGGCGGCCCGGGCCGACCAGGAGAACACCGTCAACCAGGCCCAGGTCTACGCCAACAAGGTGATCCCGGAAGCGGGCGGCCAGGCGGCGAGCATCACGCAAAGCGCCGAGGCCTATCGCGTCCGCACGGTCGCCGAAGCAAACGGCGAGGCCACTCGCTTCAACGAGGTCTACGCCGCCTACAAGCAGGCCCCGGCCGTGACCCGCGAACGCATGTATCTGGAAGCCATGACCGCCATCCTCTCGGATACCAACAAGGTGATCCTCGACAACAAGGCGCCGGGCCAGGGCATCGTGCCCTATCTGCCGCTGGACCGCCTGATGAAGCAGCCGCCGGCTCCCCAACAGCCCCAGCAGGGAGGCGCCCAATGAGATCGCCCATCGCTACCGGCGGCCTGATCGCAGTTGCGGCCGCCTTCATCCTCGTCTTCCTGTCGGCCTATACGGTCACCCCGCGCGACTATGCCCTGCCGCTGCGCTTCGGCGAGCCGCTGCCGGCCAAGATCGAACCGGGCCTCTACTGGAAGTGGCCGTTCATCGAGAATGTCGAATACATCAACAAGCAGGTGCTCGATCTCGACTCGACCCCGCAGGAGATCATCGCCAGTGACCAGAAGCGCCTGAAGGTCGACGCCTTCGCCCGCTATCGCGTCAAGGATCCGCTGCGCTTCTACCAGACCTCCCGTTCGGAAAAGGGAGCGGAATTGCAGCTGTCCTCGATCCTGTCCTCGGCCGTGCGCCGCGTGCTTGGCCAGGCCACCTTCGCGGCCGTGGTGCGCGACCAGCGCGCCAACCTGATGGAGAAGATCCGCAGCGACGTGAACCGCGAGGCCGATGGCCTGGGCATCGACGTCGTGGATGTGCGCATCCGCGGCGCCGATCTGCCGGACGCCAACAGCCAGGCCGTCTACAAGCGCATGCAGTCGCAGCGCCAGACTGAGGCTCAGCAGATTCGCTCGCAGGGCACGCAGAACGCCCAGATCATCCGCTCCGATGCCGACCGCCAGGTCGCCAAGATCCTCGGCGAAGCCCGGGGCAAGGCGTCGGCGACCATCGGCGAGGCCGACTCGGCCAAGGCCAAGATCCTGGCCGACGCCTATGGCAAGGATCCGGAGTTCGCGCAGTTCTACTTGTCGACGCGCTCCTATGTCGAGACGACGAAGCCCGCCAACACGCAGGTCGTGGTGAGCCCGGATTGGGATTACTATCGTTACTTGCGCTCGCCCGCCGCTCCCGGCCCGGGCCCATCAACCGGGGCCCCTGCCCCAGCGGCGCCCTCGGCCTCGGCGCCTTCGCAATAAGCTTGACGCCAGCCCTAGATAAAGCTCCATTGCGCCGGCCGCTTCCTTGCGGCCGGCGTTTTCATTGAATACCAAGAACCGTGCGTATCATGTGTGGGGCGGATGGGCAGTTTCTCTTTCGGCGATTTCATTACGGCACTCGGTCTCGCCTTCGCGATCGAAGGACTGGTCTTTCTTGCTTTTCCTGACCCCGTGCGGAAGATGATGGTCTCGGTCGCCACCTCCCCCAATGCGCAGCTGCGCATCGCCGGTTTTATCTCCGCCATCATAGGCATCATCATCATCTGGTGCGTACGAGGACTGTGACGACCCTGTTTCGAGTGCCTATGGGAACAGGATGGGACACAACATTGCGTGAATGGCAGCAGGCGTCACGCTCGCGCCGCATTCAACCCTTGAAATCCACTCGGATTGCTCACCACATCAGCGGCCAATCAACCTGGACAATGCCGCATCCACCGAGGACTCTATGCTGATCGACTCCAAGAGCCTGATGCGCCGCAGCGGCGCCGTCGCCCTCGCCGCCCTGCTCGCCGCCAGCCCGGCCGCCCTGTTCGCCCCGCCTGCCTTCGCCGCCGCCGGCCCCCCGTCCGTCGCCGACCTCTCGGAGCAGTTGATCGATTCGGTCGTCAACATCTCGACCTCCCAGACGATCACGGCCGACAACAACAATGACGACGATGAAGATGCTCCCCAGCAGCCGATGCCCAAGCTGCCTCCGGGATCACCTTTCGAGGACTTCTTCAACCAGTTCTTCAACAAGGACGGCAAGGGCGCGCCTCCACGCCCGCGCAAGACCGAGGCGCTCGGGTCGGGCTTCGTCATCGACTCCTCGGGCATCATCGTCACCAACAACCACGTGATCGACGGCGCCGACGACATCGAGGTCAATTTCAACGACGGCAGCAAGCTCAAGGCCAAGCTCCTGGGCCGCGATAAGAAGGTGGATGTCGCCGTCCTCAAGGTCGACCCGCCGAAGCCGCTGAAGGCCGTGAAGTTCGCGGACAGCGACAAGGTGCGCGTGGGCGATTGGGCGATGGCCATCGGTAACCCGTTCGGCCTGTCGTCGACGGTGACGCTCGGCATCATCTCGGCCCGCAACCGCGACATCAATTCCGGGCCCTACGACAACTATCTGCAGACCGATGCCGCCATCAACAAGGGTAATTCGGGTGGCCCGCTGTTCGACATGAACGGCGACGTCATCGGCATCAACACCGCCATCATCTCACCCACGGGTGGCTCCATCGGCCTCGGTTTCTCCGTGCCCGCCGCTACCGTGCAGCCGGTGATCGACCAGCTGGAGAAATATGGCGAGACGCGCCGCGGCTGGCTCGGCGTGCGCATCCAGGCCGTGACCGACGATATCGCCGAAAGCCTCGGCATGGATCACGCCCAGGGCGCGCTGATCGCCGGCGTCGACGACAAGGGTCCCGCGAAACCCGCGGGCCTCGAACCGGGCGACGTGATACTCAAGTTCGACGGCCACGACATCAAGGAGATGCGCGATCTTCCCCGGATCGTTGCCGATACCACCGTCGAGAAGCAGGTCGAGGTCGTGATCCTGCGGAAGGGCCAGACGCTGACCAAGACCGTCACAGTGGCCCGGCTCGATGAAGGCGACACCGTAATCAAGGCTTCGGCCGAACCTGTCGTGCCAGCGAAACCGAAGACCGCCAAGGCGTTGGGCCTCGAAATATCGGGGCTGACCAAGGAACTGCGCGACCAGTTCAAGCTCGGCAGCGACGCCAAGGGCGTGCTGATCACCAAGGTGGACGATGGCTCTGCTGCCCAGGACAAGCAGGTCAAGCCGGGCGACCTCATCATCGAGGTCGGCCAGCAGAGCGTGTCCAGTCCGGATGATGTGACCAAGCGGCTGGACGATCTGAAAAAGACAGGCACGAAGCAGGCTCTGCTCCTGCTCTCGAACGCACAGGGCGAGCTTCACTTCGTGGCCCTGGCGCTGAACTGAGCGCGGGTGCCATTTTTCGCACCGGTAGCCTGATCAAACAAAAGCCCCGCTTCAGCCACTGGAGCGGGGCTTCGTGTTTCCAAGGCACAGTGGTGCCGGATCGAACGACGATCCGCCATCCGGCGCAACTCCGAAGGAGACCCGGCGCGGCGCCCCGCGATCCCTCCTCAAGCCGCCCCGATCGGCCAGGCGCTACTTTTTCTTGCGGAAATGGTCGAGGCTGACGATCTTTTCGTCCTCGGCAGGCTTGTCTTCATCCGATGGCTCGGGCGGCGCTACCGTCTCCTCGTCCTGCGCTGCAGCAGCCTTCTTGCCGCGGGCCGGCTTTGCTGGCGCCTCCCTCCGGACCTCGACCGCCTCGGCGGGCGACGGGACGGCCCGTACGGCCGGCGCTGCCGGCTTGGCTTCCGCCACCGCCTCTTCCTCTTCGGGCTCCTCGTCGACCTCGAACTTGACGCCGAAATCGACGGACGGATCGAAGAATGCCGTCACGGCCGCGAAAGGCACCGTGAGGCGCTCGGGCGCATTGCCGAAGGAAAGCCCGACCTCGAAACCGAAGTCGCTGACATTGAGATCCCAGAACTGGTGCTGAAGGACGATCGTAATCTCCTCCGGGAACTTCTCCGCAAGGCGCGCAGGAATGCTGACGCCCGGATATTGCGTCTTGAAGGAGATGAAGAAGTGATGTTCGCCCGGCAGGCCCATGCGCGCGGCGTCGGCCAGCACGCGGCGAACCATGCCGCGCAGCGCATCCTGAGTCAGGAGATCATAACGGATATGGTCAGTACTCATCGCGCTTCTTTACCAGGCCGGCTCATTGGAAAGGCCTGCAGGCAGACCGGAAATGAAGTGGAGGCTTCTGTTGCCAGGTGCCTCCGAACCCCGCCTGCCGGTGCTACCCGTCAGGACTTGATTTCGGTCTAGTTACCGCTTACGCGGCAACCGCAACCGGAGCATAGTTGTCGTTGGCAACTATTGAAACGGCCCGATATCGGCGGAACCATGCCGAGCGAAAGCACACCCTTTACACCCTCGTCGATCCTGTTTCGCCCCCGCCGCAGCCCGCGCGTGACGGGCTCTGGTGGAGGCGCCGGGTACTGCCCCCGGGTCCGATAGGTTTATTCCGATGACCATTTATCGCCATAGCCGGCGCGAGCCGGCAAAGAGAATATAAGCTGCCTGTTCGGGAGAAAAAAGAGGCGATTGCCGCTTACGCATGCTTTCCTCAGGATTACGCAGCCTTATTTGAACGAACGTACCACGGGCCACACAGGAGAAGACGATGAACGAGCGCGCGCAGGCCACTCGCCGCGAGAGCGATTCCTTCGGTACCATCGAGGTTCCCGCCGAACATTATTGGGGTGCCCAGACCCAGCGTTCGCTGCAGAATTTCCGCATCGGCGTCGAACGGATGCCGCGGCCGCTCGTCCATGCGCTCGGGCTGATTAAATTGGCCGCCGCACGCGCCAACAGGGAACTCGGCGCGCTCGATGCGCGTTTGGCAGACGCGATCGAGCGTGCGGCACGCGAGGTTGCGGATGGCAAGCTCGACGATGAGTTCCCGCTCGTGGTCTGGCAGACGGGTTCGGGAACGCAGACGAACATGAATGCCAATGAGGTGATCTCCAACCGGGCCATCGAGATGCTCGGCGGCGCGATGGGGTCGAAGACGCCCATCCACCCGAATGATCACGTCAATCGCGGGCAATCCTCCAACGACACCTTCCCCACGGCAATGCACGTCGCCGCGGCTGTCGAGATCGAGAAGCGCCTGCTGCCGGCCCTCACGCAGCTGGCGGAAGCGCTGGAGCACAAGGCCGAGAGCTTCAAGGACATCATCAAGATCGGACGTACCCACCTCCAGGACGCGACGCCGCTCTCGCTCGGCCAGGAGTTTTCGGGTTACGTGACCCAGCTCCGCCACGGGATCCGGCGGGTGGAGGCAGGGTTGTCGGAGTTGATGCCGCTCGCTCAGGGCGGCACCGCCGTCGGCACCGGCCTCAATACACGCGAGGGCTTTGCCGAGCGGATCGCAGCGGAGCTCGCCAGCCTCACCGGCCTGCCCTTCGTCACGGCTGCCAACAAGTTCGAGGCGCTGGCCACGCATGACGCGCTGGTGTCCGCCCACGGTGCGCTCAATACCGTCGCCGTCAGCCTGTTCAAGATCGCCAACGACATCCGCCTGCTCGGCTCCGGACCTCGCGCCGGCCTGGGCGAGTTGATCCTGCCCGAGAACGAGCCGGGTTCTTCGATCATGCCGGGCAAGGTCAATCCCACCCAGTGCGAAGCGATAACGATGGTCTGCACGCGCGTGTTCGGCAACCATGCAAGCATCACCTTCGCGGGGAGCCAGGGACATCTGGAGCTGAACGTCTTCAAGCCCGTGATCGCCGATGCCGCGTTGCAGTCCGTACGCCTCCTGGCCGATGCCGCGAACAGCTTCCGCGAGCACTGCGTCGAGGGCCTGGCTGCCGATACCGCGCGAATCAGCGACCTGGTTTCGCGTTCCCTGATGCTGGTGACGGCACTCACGCCGATCATTGGCTATGATAAGGCAGCTTATATTGCGAAGGCTGCCCATCGAAACGGTACTACGCTACTTCAAGAAGTAATGGCAGCGAAAATAATGGACAAAAAGGCATTTGAGGAAGCGATGAGCCTTGCACGGATGATCACAACAGATAAAGAATGATCAAATGAATGTTTTTAACCAACCTTTATATAGCGTAAGCTGTATCTAAAAAGGTAGCAACGGAACTACTCATGCAGGAGAAAATTTCCCCTCGGGTAAATATATGGTCGAGATCATAAATTTAAGGAGAGCTCGCAAGGCTCAGGCAAAGAGGAAAGCCGAGCAGGAGGCTGCGCGGAACCGCACTCTACACGGGTTGTCACGAGCACAGAAAGAAAGGCTTCAGGCGGAGAATAGAGATGCTGAAATTCATCTCGACCAACACCGGCTGGAGCCCAAGTATGAAGAGTGATTGGCTGCCATGAAGAGCAAAGTTGTAAAACGATCGATAGTCATCGCCGGGCACAAGACGAGCGTGTCTCTGGAGGATGCGTTTTGGGATGCTTTGAAGGAGCTCGCCGCGAAACGCGACCTGACGCTCTCCGACGTCGTTGCCGAAATCGACGCGACGCGGGCCCAGGGCAATCTGTCGTCAGCCATTCGCCTGTTCGTATTGGAGAACGTTCGCCGCGGCTGAGAAGGCAGAGCATCCGCCGCCCGCGCCTTTCCCCCGAATCGTTCCTGCTCCCCAGGCATTCCCGGCATTGTCGCGACCAATCGCCCCAATTCCCGCCGGAGATGAGCCGACTCCTATCCTTCTCCCGTCTCGGCAGGGTTCCTACGGCGTGACGGCGGGCGCTTCGGTCGGAGGCGCCAATTGCGGCCCGCCCGGCAGGGTCGGCGGCGGCAACACCGTCGTCTGGCCCGGGGCAACGGGTGTCGACGGCAAGTTGTTCAAGGACGGCATTTTGATCACCGGCGCGCCCTGGACCTGCGGCACGGGGGGCGGCACCGGCGAAACCGCGGCGGGCGGCAGTTGATCCTTCGGGGGCCCGGCCGGCCCGGGCGACTGCAGCAGGGCCTTGATGCGGGCATCGTCGATCGCCTTCTGCATCTTCGCCGCCTCCGCACGCCGGGCCTCCTCCTGCACCTTCTCCTCCGCCTGCCGCTGAGCCTCCAGGATTTCGAGCTTGCGCGCCTGCTGCTCGGCGCCGCGGATGCTCAGCCAGGCAAGGAGGCCGGAAACGTCGACATCCTTCCGAAGATTGTCGATGGCGCCGCGGATCTGGACGGGAATGGAAGGAGCAGGTCCGCCGAAACCATCCGGCATATCAGCCGGCATCAACACGACGTCGCTCTTCACGGTCAGGTCGGAAAGGTCGAGCAGGCCTGAAAGCGCCACGGCACTGCCCGCCGACGCCGTGCGTGTGGAAGAGAGCCTCAATATGCCTCCCGCGAGCGAAAGGTTGCCGGTTATCGGGCTGAGATTCAACGGCTCGGTTGCCAGGCTCTGCTCGAAGGCCGGCTTCACACGGGCCGCATCGGCGGCGAGGCCGCCGTCGACCGCCGCGACGGTCTGCCTGAAGGCGTTCTCCGAAAAGCCCGACAGCACCGGCTCCTTCAGTTCCAGCGTCCCCCCGCCTGTCAGGGATGACATCAGGCTGTCGGGCGAGCGGCCCGTCCCCTGGAAGTCCAGAGCCGCGGTCAGCCGGCCATCGACATCCTGTGTCCGGAGGTCGACGTCCTTCAAGGTGAAGCGTCCGGTTGCCGCGGTATCGAGTGCGGCGCGGGAGAGCTGCAAGGCACCGGCGATGGTGCCGCCACCGAGGCTGGCGGAGAAATTATCGACGGCCACCAACCCGGCGCCGAAACTGAGCTCACCCTTCGCGTCGGAGAGGTCGGGCAAACGGCGCGATAGCTGCAGGGCCTGGGCCGTGACGGTCAGGCGGCCGGCGACGTTGTCGAGGGCGGTCGTCCCGAACGCCTCGTCGGAGAAGGCGTTGCCGTTCGCGTTGCCGGCGTCGAGATCCGCTCCCGAGAGCAGCGATCCCAGGAGCTTGGCATCGGCTTCAGCGAAGCTCAACTGCCCGTCCAAGTGGCTCGGCGAACCCGGATTGACAGTAAGGGCCCCGCTCACGGGCATGCCGAGCACCGTGCCGAACAGGTTATCGAAGGCGAAGCGCCCGCCACGCATGTGCAGGCCGGCGGACAGCGTTACCCCCTGCTCGGGCAGGACGCCGGGCAGTGCCACGCCGAAGAGCTGGGCGGGAGCGAGGACGTCGTCCGTGCTGGCGCTGACCTGCCCATCGAGAACGGGAGCCTCCAGCGAGCCCGCCACCTGGCCCTTGCCGCTGAGGTCGAGCCCGGTTCCCTTGAAGGCAGCCGTCCAGTTCATCGCAGTCCCCGGCACGCCGGACAGGCTGGTATCCAGCGAGGCACGGCCGGGAATATTGCCGGTGGAAAGGCGCAGGCCCGTCTGGCGCAGCAGGGTGGCGACGTCCAGGCTGTCGGCCTTCAGCTTGACGTTGACCGCCGACTTGCCGGAGGCATTCCCCAGGTCGGTGTCGAGCTGGATGACGCTGCCTCCGAACTTGCCATCGATCGAGTAGCGCTCCGTATTGCCGAACGCGATGACAAGATTGCCGTTGGCCGGGGAGAGGGCGGCGGCCCTGTCCGCGAAGGCCCCTACCCAGAAGGCCGGCAGGGCACTGCGTCTCAACGTGGCCGCGAGGCCCGTCAGGTCGCGCCCGTTCAGATTGACGCGGATCTCGCCCTGCGGACGGGTCCCGATATTGTCGATATGGCCGTTCGCCGTGAGGTTGGCGCCGCCCAGATCGTTCACCACCACGTCCTCGAGGGCGATCAGCTTGCCCCCGGCCTTGATATGGCCGCTGACGGACTTGGCTTCGATGCCCGCGAGCGCCAGTTCCTGCGCCTGGATCTTGACATCGGCCTCGCTGAAGATGTCGCTGCTGCCGGGCAGCAAGGCCGCAACGGACGGCAGGGCATCCAGATCGATGCGCTGGGCGGCAAGATTGGCATCGACCCGGCCGGCCGCCCTGCCCTGGGCCAGGCGGCTCCAGGCCAGGTTGCCCTTGACCGCCGCGTCATCGACGGAAAGCGTGAGCTGGGAGAGGCCGACCTTGTCGGCGTCGGCGGCGAGATTGGCCTGCAGCGTCAGTTTCCTCGCCGCATCCGGACGGCCTAGCACCGGCTGCCCCTGCAGCCAGCCGATCAGGCCGGTTGCCCGGTCGGAGTTCAAGGTGAGACTGCCCTTGAAGCCGCCGCCATCGTCGTTCACGTCGCCCGCCAGCAGCAGATGCGACTGCCCCGGCAGGTCAGCCTCGAGATGATCGACCTGGAGACGACCGTCATTCATGCGCAGGCTGGCGCGGGCATTGCGCATCAGTTCGCCGCCCAGCATCAGGCTTTCGACCGACAGATCGACATGCGAGGACGCGGCTAGGTCGGATGAGCCCGGCAAGGCCCGCATCAGCCGGGCCAGCACTGCGGCGGGCGGCATGCGCTGATCGGGACCTATGCCCGCGAAACGGTCGAGTTCGAGTTGCTTGCCGGAAAGTGCGCTCTCCAGCACCGTGCGCGTGCCGAAGGAAAGATTGAGGCTGCCGTTCAGTTTCAAGGCGGTTTCGTCCGGCCCGATCTGGATGGCTACCTTGTCCGAGATGAGGCCGGCCGGCGAAGCCGTCACGGGACCGGTGATGCTCCACGGCGTCTGAACCTCATCCGAACCATCCGACGCCGGCGCGCTGTTGGTCCTGGCGGCGAAGACCGGCCGCATCAGTGTGGCATTGCCGACGAAAGTCGGCTTGCCCTCCTGGATTTTCACCGCTCCCTCGAGATCCAGCGTCACCGGCTTGTCGGCGGGCACCGCGGTGAGGCGCAGATTGAGGCCGTTGCCGTCGAGCACGCCGGTGGTCAGCTTGATCGTGTGGGGCACTCCCGCGAATTGGGCGCCGCCCTCCGCCTTGTAGGGACCGAAGACGGAACCGGCCTCTCCCACCAGATTGATGCCGGCCAGCGTGAAGTCCTGGCCATCGGCCTTGTTGATATAGTGGAGAGAGCCGTCATTGAGCTCGAAGCTCTCCACTGCAGCGTTCAGCGAGACCAGGTTCTGCGCAAGCGGCGACACCAGCCCCTGGTCGTCGGCCACCACGGTCAGATCGGGGCTGCGCACCACGACATTCGACAAGTCGACATCGCCGCGCAACAGGCCACCCAGGCTGACATCGCCGTCGATCCTCGCCACCTTCAGCTTGGTCGTGCCGTAGGGATCTCCGATCGCCACGTCGCCGAGGGACAGCCATGGCTGAGGCAGGATGCGCGCCTGGATCTGGCCCCTGATGACCACGGGCGTCCCGAAGTGCTCGGACAGGCGGGCGCCTATATCATCGCGCCATGCATTCCAATCCACGTAGAGCGGCGCCGTGAAGAGAGCCGCAAAAGCCAGGATCAACAAGAAACCGACAACGGTGAGCGCCTCGCGCACGCCGAACTTCCTTTCATCCAGCTCCAACCGGAGCCTTACCGGGCCTAAAGATCATGCCCGCACCGGCATTTGGCGACTGGCCGTGAATATCGTCCCACTCATCGGACCATACGCGAAAACAAAGGCGGGGCGAAATCGTCAACAAGGAAAAAGCGTGGTCTGCACAAGAAGCAGGCGGCGTTCACATTTTCACCAAATCTTTAGATTTCATTAAGGTGCGTACAAAATTTGTGATATGAAAACTAGTGCCGGGATCAGTGCAAAAGCATGGGCCGGTAGGGCTGTACCCTGGACGATCCCGAAACAAATGTGGGCGTCCGGAGTTAAGGGGTGGTCGATTTGACGACCATCGTCATAACAGCGTCGCGTCAATAGAGGAACGGTATCTCTCGCTTTCAGTGAGGTGGGTACACAATGTTACGCTTGATCAGCTCCGTTGGAGTCGCATTGGCGTTAGGTGTTTTCGGCGCAGGCTTCTATACGGTTGGCACTCACACGGTTCAGAATCCCTTGGCCCGCAGTGAACCCTCCAGCCGTGTGGCAGCGGCAAACATGCTCGTATTTCTTTCGGTGGACAAGCAGACGCAGCAGGCTGGCTATCTCGACGGCCGGCCGGTTCCTTCCGGGCTAACCATGCCGATCATCGTTCGTGTCAAGCCCAAGGACGCCACCGAGGGAGCAAAGGCTGTCGGCCAGCCTGTGGTGGTCACACCATAGCCAGCGGCATTTTCTGATGATGCGCTCCGGTTTCGCTGGAAGCCGGGTCCCCTCGAGGAGAGTGCCTATGATCATACAGAATTTCGCCGGCAGGCGGGTGTTTCAGGGAGAACACCCGCCTGTTTTGCGTTCCGGCGCCAGATCCTGACTTGAACGTCTTCGCCGAAGGACCGTGGGCACTCCCGCCGCTCAATCCGGGAGGATCTTGCCTGGATTGAGGATGCCCTTCGGATCGAGCGCGGTCTTGATCGCCTTCATGGCCGCGAGAGCCGCCTCGCCATGCTCGGCCTTCAGATATTTCCGCTTGCCCTGCCCCACCCCATGTTCGCCGGTACAGGTCCCTTCCATGGCCAGCGCGCGCTGGACGAGCCGCTCGAGGAAACCCTTGCAGGCCTCGACCTCGTCGGCATTGTCGACATCGATGATCGGCTGGACATGGAAATTGCCGTCGCCGACGTGGCCGACGATCGGGGCTACGAGACCCGTCTCGTCGATATCCCGACGCGTCTCGGCCACGCATTCGGCAAGCCGCGAGAGCGGCACGCAGACATCGGTGGCAAGGCTGCGCATGCCTGGACGCAGGGCGCCCGCCGCCCAATAGGCATTGTGGCGGGCCGTCCAAAGCCTGGTGCGTTCTTCCGGCCTGGTGGCCCAGGAGAACGGGCCCCCTCCATATTCGGCCGCGATCTCGCCGAAGCGCTCGGCCTGTTCGGCCACGCCCGCTTCGCTGCCGTGGAATTCCAGGAACAGCATCGGGCTTTCCGGGAGATCCAGCCCCGAATAGGCGTTGGCGGCCCGCACCATCAGCGCGTCGAGCAACTCGATGCGCGCGACCGCGAGGCCCGACTGGATGGTGGCGATGACGGCATCGCAAGCCGCCTTCTCCGTCGCAAAGGGGCAGACGCCCGCGCTGATCGCCTCCGGAATGCCGTGCAGGCGCAGGGTCACCTCGGTGATGATGCCAAGAGTGCCTTCGGAACCCACGAGCAGGCGCGTCAGGTCGTAGCCGGCCGAACTTTTCTTGGCGCGGCTCGCGGTCGAGACAACCTCGCCATTGGCAAGCACGGCACGCACCGACACGACGTTATCCTTCATCGTGCCGTAGCGCACGGCATTGGTGCCGGACGCGCGGGTGGCGGCCATGCCGCCGATCGAGGCGTCGGCACCGGGATCGATCGGGAAGAACAGGCCCTGGTCGCGCAGATAGTCGTTGAGCTGCTTGCGCGTCACGCCCGGCTGGACCACGACGTCGAGATCCTCGGCGTGGACGGCGACGACCGCGTTCATGCGCCCCATGTCGACGCTGATGCCGCCCTCGGGCGCATTGACGTGGCCTTCGAGGCTCGTGCCGGTGCCATAGGCGATGACCGGGACGCCGTGCTCGGAACACAAACGCACGATCTCCGCGACCTCGGCCTCGCTTTCGGGGAATACGACGCCGTCCGGCGCCTGCGGCGGCAGCCACGTCAGCACGCTCGCATGCTGGTCACGCAACGCCTGGCCCGTCGAAAAGCGCGCCCCGAAGCGCGCCGCCAGCCGGTCGCATAGGAATGACAGGTCTTGGGCCGTGAACCGCCGGGCATTTTCGCCAGAATCAACCATATTGTGCTGCTTTTTCTTGAGGTGTCGCTCATTTTGCATACACTGAGTTGGGAGGCCAGCGCGAAGGCCCGCTCGCAACCAGGGTTTGGAGCCCCAATACCGGCGGTGGGCCAATGCGAGATCAGAAGAAACTCAGTTGCGTGGGAGCGGAAATGTTTGACACCAACAAGCTACCAGCGCTGTTCTTTGCACCTTTCGTGTCTTCCTCCATGCGGATAGAGCCGCAATGGATCGATTACAACGGCCATCTCAACATGGCCTATTATCATGTCCTGTTCGATAACGCCTTGGGCGAGGCACTGTCGCTCGTCGGCCTGGGCGAAGACTATATCCACCAGCGCGGCATGTCCTTCTTTACCGGGGAGGTCCATGTCATCTACAAGCGTGAACTTCACCTCGACGACCCGGTGAGGGTGCGTCTCCAGCTCGTCGGGTTCGACGAAAAGCGGCTGCACATCTACGAGGAATTGTGCCACGCGACCGAAGGATGGGTATCGGCGACCTGCGAACTGATCTCGCTGAACATCGATCTCGCCACCAGGCGCGTCGCGCCATTCCCGGGCGACATCATCGACAACCTCGCCGAGATGCGCTCCTCGCACGGCTATCTTCCGACGCCGGAAATCATCGGACGCGCCATCCGCCGGCCTGCTCCGCTTACCCGGCAATAGCCTTGCGCGCCGGGCGGCGCAGCAGCACGGGCCGGTGTACCAGCGACACCATCACAAAGCTGACGATCATCAGAAGATACCAGGCACCCAGCTTGCCGAGGGATACCAGCGCAAAGCCGTGATGCTGGTGCGGATAGATCCAGACCTGGCTGTAGGTACCAACGTTCTCGGCAATCCAGATGAACAGGGCGACCAGGAAGAAACCGAGGAGGAGCGGCATCGAGCGCCTTTCCCTGTCCACGGTGAAATAGATGTCGGTATGCCGGAACAGCCACCCGATCCCGGCGAACAGGGCCAGGCGGATGTCCGGGAGGACATGATGCGTGAAGAAATTCGCATAGATGAGGGCAGCGAGAAGCATCGTCCACCGCATGCGAGGATAGGCGCTGTAGTGGAAATCGAAGAGCCGCGCGGCCCGGGCGATATAGCTGCCTACGGCCGAGTACATGAAGCCCGAGAACAGCGGCACCATGCCGATTTTCAACAGGCTCGCCTCCGGATAGGCCCAGGAGCCCACCGAGGTCTTGTAGATCTCCATGATCGTGCCCACGACATGAAAGATCGCTATGACGGCTGCCTCGTCCCACGTCTCCAGCCTGAGGGCCAGGAGCAGTCCCTGGATGCCCAGCGCGGCAAGGACCAGGAAATCGTAGCGGCTCATCCAGAAGCCGGGCGGATAGCAAAAACGTGTCGCCAGGATCAGGGCCAGGAAAGCGCCGCCGAACAGGCACGCCGACGCCTGCTTGAGGCCGAAGAGCCAGAATTCGCGAAGGAAGAGCCGGAATGTCATCATGCGCGAGCATCCCATGAAGGCTTGCAGCCATCGTGCAGACGCGGTGATGCCGACGTGGAAATCTCGCGGAGCCGAAAGGCGCCCCAGATCCGGGCATAATGTTCAAAAACATGCCAGCAACTGATTGAAATATAATCATTATTCTTGAGGTTAAAAATACTTGCTCAGGAGAGAACTCTGCGCCAATGTTGACGTGCCGGGCCGGCAACGAACCTCCTCAAGAAAACCATAAAGTTACCGGCCAGCCGGGAACAGCAATTGGCCAGAGGGGTGCCTGCCATGGAATTTCTGAAGTCTATTCGACGTAGTACCTATGCGGCCGTGGGGGCGGCCCTGCTGACGTGGACTTCCCCCGTCTTCGCGGCCTCGCCGGAGTCCTCGGACCCGATCAAGATCGCGCTTTTCGATTGGACCAGCGTCAATCTCAACGCCAAGATCCTCGGCGGAATTCTCGAGAAGCTCGGCTATACGGTCGAATACCCGACGGCCGACTACCTCTCCAGCCTGACGACCGGCCTCACCAACGGCGACCTGACGGTCGGGATGGAGTTCTGGGACACCACGGCCGGCGAGGCCATGAAGGCGTCCGACGCCACCAAGCAGACCGAACGCCTCGGTAAACTCGGCCCGAAGGCGAAGGAAGAGTGGTGGTACCCTCTCTACATGAAGGAAAAATGCCCCGGCCTGCCGGATTGGCACGCGCTGCTCGACCCGAAATGCGCCGAGGCCTTCTCCACGCCCGATACGACGCCGAAGGGGCGCTATCTCGGCGGTCCGGTGACCTGGGAAGGTTTCGACGACGAGCGCGTGGTGGCCCTCAAGCTGCCCTTCACCGTGATCCATGCCGGCACGGATGGGGCCATGTTCGCCGAGCTCGACTCCGCCTATCAGCGCAAGGCGCCGATCATGCTGTGGATCTATTCGCCTCACTGGGCGCCTGCGAAATACCAGGGCGAATGGGTGCAATTCCCAGAGTACGAACCGGCTTGCTACACGGACCCGAAATGGGGCGTCAATCCGGATGCGAAATATGATTGCGGCAAGCCCCACGGCGAGATCTGGAAATATGCCTGGGCCGGGATGAAGGACAAGTGGCCGGTGGCCTACAAGGTCGCCAAGGCCTATTCGATCGACACCGACGAGTTGAACAAGATGAGCGGCCAGGTCGATCTCGACGGCAAGAGCATCGATGACGTCGCGGCTGCCTGGATCGCCGATCACGAGGCCACCTGGCAGGCCTGGTCGAAATAGGCCGGACGGCCTGAAGCGCTCCGGTGCCCGCTATCGTACGGGAATACCGGGGCGCCTGATTGTTGCAGCGGGCGCCCTCGCCGCCCGCCTCTTTCGATCGAGAGCAAAGGCAGCCGGATGCATGGCGCAATGGCAACCATGAGCAAGCAGGCATCGCAAAGGCGCGTGAAACTCGCCTGCCGCGGCCTGTGGAAGGTCTTCGGCCCCAATGCCGCGCATATGCTGGCATTGCACAACCATCAGCCCTCCCAGGAGGAGCTTGCCGGGGCCGGCCTCGTGGCGGCCGTTCGCCAGGCCGACCTCACGGTCCATGAGGGCGAGATCTTCATCATCATGGGCCTGTCCGGCTCGGGAAAATCCACTCTGCTGCGCTGCCTTTCCCGGCTGGTCGAGCCGACGGCCGGACAGGTCGAGTTCGACGGCCGCAACCTGCTGGCGGCCAGCGAAGCGGAAATGATCGAGTTGCGCCGCCACAAGATGGGCATGGTCTTCCAGAACTTTGCGCTGCTGCCCCATCTGACCGTTCTGGAGAACGTCGCCTTCCCGCTGGCGATCCAGGGCGTCGCCAAGCCCGAGCGGCACAAGCGTGCGCAGGAGATGGTGGATCTCGTCGGCCTCAATGGACGCGAGGGCTTTTACCCGCGGGAGCTTTCCGGCGGCCAGCAGCAGCGCGTCGGCATTGCTCGCAGCCTCGCGGTGGGGCCGGAGCTCTGGTTCCTCGACGAGCCCTTCTCTGCGCTCGACCCCCTCATCCGGCGTGAGATGCAGGATGAACTCATACGCCTGCAGACCGCGCTTCGAAAAACCATCGTCTTCATCACCCATGATTTCGACGAAGCGATCCGCCTGGCTGACCGCGTCGCCATCATGAAGGATGGCATCATCATCCAGACCGGCACGCCCGAAGAACTCGTGACCCGGCCTGCGACCGACTATGTCGCGGACTTCACCCGCGACGTTCAACGCGCCAAGGTGGTCTCTGCGGGGGGCCTCATGCGGCCGGCAACCGCGGGGATAAGCCATGCGGGCACATTGGCGCGAGGCGACAAGGTCGCCTCCTTTGCCGCCGCCGTCATCGGGGCCGGCGCCCCCTTCGCCGTGCTGGATGCCGCAGGCACCATCCTGGGCGAAGTGACGCCGGAAGCCGTGCTGGACATCCTGGCCGGCGCGGATCAACGCAGGACAGCGGCGTGAGCAATCTCGCACCGACCGCTATCGCCGAGCGGGGCGCCGCCGGACGCCGTGTGCAGGCTTGGCCGTTCGTCTGGGCGCTGGCGGCCGCCTTTGCCCTCTCGCTCTATGTGCTGCGCGACCAGTTTCCCGAGGCCAATGCCTGGCCGGAGAGCGACGCCGTGCCCTTCGCTGCCTGGTTCTCGGCCGTGATGGCGTGGCTGAAGGTCAATTTCACCTGGGCAACGCGCGCCATCGCCGCCGTACTCGATGTTCCCCTGCAGATCGCCTTCGGTCTCCTCGCCAAGCCCACCAGGCTTGCCGGCCTCGGCATCGTCGTGCCGACCCTGTCCTGGGCGGGCGTAGTCGCCTCGGCCGTCATCGCCGGCCATGCGGCGGGCGGCCCTAGGCTCGCCCTCCTGATGGCCGCCTGCTTCGGCTACATCGCGCTGTTCGGCCAATGGCAGAGCGCCATGCTGACACTTGCCCTGATCATCATCGCCGTGCCGCTCTGCGTGATCACCGGCCTCCTGCTCGGCATCTGGGCCTGGCGCTCGCCCCGTCTGGAGAAGTTCGTGGTGGCGCCGCTGCTCGACCTGATGCAGACGATCCCGACCTTCGCCTATCTGATCCCGATGCTGATCCTGTTCGGCAACAGCCCCGTTTCGGCGATGATCGCCACCAGCATCTTCGCCACGCCCCCGATGGTACGCGCGACCATGGTGGCGCTCGCGCGGGTTCCGCCGGAAATCGGGGACTTCGCAGTGATGGCTGGATGCACGCCGCGCCAGAGGCTGTGGCGGGTGCTCATCCCGACAGCGCGGCCGATGCTGATGGTCGGCGTCAACCAGGTGATCATGCTGGCGCTGAACATGGTGATCATCTCCTCGATGATCGGCGCCGGCGGCCTCGGCTATGATGTGCTTCTAGCCCTGCGTGCCCTCAAGATCGGACAGGGCATGGAGGCGGGCCTGGCCATCGTGGTGCTCGCCATCGCGCTCGACCGGCTGTCGCAGGCCTTTGCGTCGAAGGGCGGCGCGCCGGTACATCACACGACGAAGCCTTTCCTAGCGCGAAATCCGCATCTCTTCCTCGCCCTCGCCATCCTCGCCGCCACCACGCTCGCCAGTCTGGCGCTGCCCGCCCTGGCCAAGATCCCGCCGGGCTGGACCCTCTCGACAGCGCCCTGGTGGAAAGCGGCAGTCGATTGGGTCACCGTCCACTTCTTCGACGTCATCGAGGCATTCCGGGTCGCCTTGCTCGTCTATGTCCTCAATCCCATGCGGGCATTCTGCGAGAGCTTTCCCTGGCTCGGCGCTCTCCTACTGCTTGCGCTGGCCGGCTATCGGCTCGGCGGCTGGCGGCTGGCCTGCCTTATCGGCCTGCTCGTCCTGTTCTGCGCCTCCTCCGGCCTGTGGGAAAAGACGATGTCCACCGTCTACCTGTGCGGCGTCTCCGCGGTCATCGCTCTTCTGGCTGGCATTCCCATCGGTGTGTGGGCCTCGCGCAGCGACCGTTTTGCGCGCCTGATCGAACCGGTCGTGGATACGCTTCAAACGCTTCCTTCCTTCTGCTTCATCATCCCGATCGTCATGCTCTTCCGCGTCGGCGACGTCACGGCCCTGATCGCCACCGTCTCCTTCGCCATCGTGCCGGCCATCCGATATACCAATCACGGCCTGCGCCAGGTGCCGCCTACCCTGATCGAAGCGGCCAAGACGGCCGGCTGCACCCGCCGGCAGACCTTCTGGCGCGTCCAGTTGCCGATGGCGCTGCCCGAGGTGCTGCTGGGTGTGAACCAGACCATTCTGCTTTCACTGAGCATGATCATCATCTGCGCGATGATCGGCACGCGCGACCTCGGCCAGGAGGTGTTCATCGCACTGGCCAAGGCGGACGCCGGGCGCGGTATCACAGCCGGCCTCGCCATCGCCTTCATCGGCATCGTCGCGGACCGCTTGATCGGCGGGGCGAGCGCCAAGGCCAGGAAGCGATTGGGATAGTTCGCCACGTCTTCCGGGATCGAAGCGCCGTGAATCGTGGAATGTTGATTGTTGCCGCGTGCCAGGCTGGATGAACGGTTCAACCTGAACGCATTCCGCTCCCGGAGACCTGCGCCTCCATCATCCCCGCGCCGAGACCAGCCCGCGGGCACCGTCGAACAGAGACTTCGCTCCGAACCCGACGAAGACCACGCCGACGATGCGCGTCACCCACAAGCCATAACGGGCGAAGAAACGCCGCACCGGCGACAGGCCGATGGCCACGAACAGAATGAGATCGGCCACCACGAAACCGGCGAAGGCGCTGGCGATCAGCGCCGGAGTCGCTCCCCAGGTGATGCTCGAGCCATAGGGCGCAACCAAGGCTCCGAAAGTGGCGAAGGCGACGGGGTAGGATTTGGGGTTGGTAAGGCCGAAGAGAACGCCGTTCAGCAGCGGCCTCTCGGCACCGATCACGGCCGCCTTGCCGTCCTTGCGCGTCATGATCGCCTTGGCGCCCATATAGATCAGATAGAGGCCGCAGCAGATGCCGAGAACGTCGAACAGCATCGGTCCGATCTGGCTGACGCCGACGATCGCCGCCAGCGCAGCCACGGACCAGGTGATATCGCCCACGAGATGCCCTGTCATGAACCACGCTCCGGGGCCCCGCCCCTTCGCTGCGCCGAGGGTGAAGAGAGCCAGGAAGGCCGGTCCGGGCGAGATCGTGTAGATGAAGCCGGCGAGGAAGGTGGCGAAGAGGAGCGGCAGGCTGATCATGAGGAGAATCCGAGGGAGGGTGCCCGATATTGCTGCATGGATGGGGTACCGACGCAACCTTCACGGGACAGCCGGCTCCGAGAACATGGCGCCTGTAGATGGAGGGGACTTCTCGCGGCCGTCATTGCGAGCGCGGCGTCTCGCCTTCTGGACAAAGCGCCATGTTCTCAGGAACACACAGGCAGCCGACCGTTCCAGGAAAGACACAGCCTTCCAAAACTCGACGCAGCCCCCCATCTAAGCCATTATCCGGCGTCCGAGAATCAACCGAAAGCGCACCTTGTCCAACGAGCGTTCCCCTTCCCTTGCCCACCAGCCGGCTACCGGCGGCATTGCCGCGCGGGCCATGGCGGCGGCCAGGCCTGCCGTCTATCTGCAGGGTCTCAATCCCGAGCAGCGAGAGGCGGTGGAAACACTCGACGGCCCCGTTCTCGTGCTCGCCGGGGCAGGCACGGGCAAGACGCGCGTCCTCACCACGCGTATCGCTCATATTCTCGCCACCGTGCGGGCGGCGCCCCACCAGATCCTCGCGGTGACCTTCACGAACAAGGCGGCACGCGAGATGCGCGAGCGCATCGGCGTCCTGATCGGCCAGAGCGTCGAGGGCATGCCATGGCTCGGCACCTTCCACGCCATCGGCGTGAAGATCCTGCGTCGCCACGCCGAACTGGTTGACCTCAAATCCAATTTCACCATCCTCGATACCGACGACCAGATCCGCCTGATGAAGCAGGTGATCGAGGCCGAAGGCATCGATGAGAAGCGCTGGCCCGCCCGCCAGCTCGCCAACGCAATCGACAGTTGGAAGAACCGGGGTCTTACCCCCGCGCAAGTGCCGGCGGGCGAAGCCGTGTCCTTCGCCAACGGCAAGGGAGGCGCGCTCTATGCTGCCTATCAGGCGCGTCTGAAGACCCTGAACGCCGCCGACTTTGGCGACCTCCTCCTCGAATGCATCCGCCTCTTCCGCGAGAATCCAAGCGTGCTCGCCGAGTATCACCGGCGCTTCCGCTACATGCTGGTGGACGAATATCAGGACACCAACGTCGCCCAGTATCTCTGGCTGCGCCTGCTCGCACAGGCCCCGGCCGGGGAGAAGCCGAACCTCTGCTGCGTTGGCGACGACGATCAGTCGATCTATGGCTGGCGCGGCGCAGAGGTCGACAACATCCTGCGCTTCGAGAAGGACTTTCCGGGCGCGGCTGTAATCCGGTTGGAACGGAACTACCGCTCCACCGGCCACATTCTCTCGGCCGCGGGCCATCTCATCGCCAACAATGAGGGACGCCTAGGCAAGACGCTGTTCACGGATGACGAGGAAGGCGAGCGCGTCACCGTTGCGGGCGCCTGGGACTCGGGCGAGGAGGCCCGCGCTATCGGCGACGAGATCGAGACCCTTCAGCGCAAGGGCCACGCCCTCAACGACATCGCCATCCTGGTGCGTGCCTCGTTCCAGATGCGCGAATTCGAAGACCGCTTCGTCACCCTTGGCCTGCCTTATCGCGTCATCGGCGGCCCGCGCTTCTACGAACGGGCCGAGATCCGCGATGCGCTGGCTTATTTCCGCGCGACCATGCAGGCGGCGGACGATCTTGCCTTCGAGCGCATCGTCAACGTGCCCAAGCGCGGCCTCGGCGATGCCACCGTTCAGATCATCCACGACTTTGCCCGTCATAACGGCGTGCCGATGATGCAGGCAGCCCGCGTGCTGGTGGAAACGGAGGAACTCAAGCCGAAGCCGCGCCAGACGCTGCGCGACCTGATGACCTCCTTCGCCCGCTGGGCGGCGCAGAGCGAGGTTCTGGGCCACCAGGAACTGGCCGAGTTGATCCTCGAGGAATCGGGCTACACCGACATGTGGCAGAAGGATCGCACCGCCGAAGCCGCGGGCCGGCTCGAGAACCTCAAGGAACTCGTACGCTCGATGGAGAGCTTCGAGAACATGGCCGGCTTCCTTGAGCATATCTCGCTGGTCATGGATGCAAGCGAGGAAGGCGCCAGCGAAGACAAGGTCTCGATCATGACCCTGCATGGCGCCAAGGGCCTCGAATACGAAACGGTTTTCCTCCCCGGCTGGGAGGAAGGCCTGTTTCCGCACCAGCGCTCGCTCGATGAGAACGGCCGCGCCGGTCTCGAGGAAGAACGCCGGCTCGCCTATGTCGGCCTCACCCGCGCCCGCCGGCGCGCCAAGGTCTGGTTCGCCTCCAACCGCCGCATCCATGGCCTCTGGCAGGCGACGATGCCCTCGCGTTTCGTGGATGAATTGCCGGCGGCCCATGTCGATGTCGTCGAACCCTCGGGGTCCTATTCGTCGGGCGGCGGCTTCGCCATGAGCCGTTTCGACAAGGCCCAGCCGTTCGCAGGGTCGACCTATTCGACTCCGGGCTGGCAGCGCGCGCAGCAGAACATGGCATCCGGCTTCAAGGCAACGCAACCGCCGCCGCGCCGCGAACCGCTGACGATCGAGGGCGAACTCGTGGCCCGTTCCACCGGCACGGCCTCGGTGCACAAGATCGGCGACCGCGTGTTCCACATCAAGTTCGGCTACGGGGAAGTCGCGGAGATCGACGGCAACAAGCTCACCGTTGATTTCGACAAGGCCGGTCGCAAGCGGGTGGTTGACTCGTTCGTCAACGCTGCTTGAGGCGCGCCGGGCGAGGAGTGGCACTCACCATGGCCTGTCGCGACTCAAGCCCCCCTGTCGCGGTAGGGCGTCTCCTTCCGGAAACCTGCCCTCTCGTATGACGATCGTGCTTGCGAAGTTTTGACTTGGCCCCGCTGCCCTTTCCACGAATGATGTCGTTCGTCTGAACAATCCCAAAGATTCAATCGAAGGAAACGTCCATGCAACTCGATCTTGCAGGCAAGGGTGTGCTGGTCACCGGTGCGAGCACCGGCATCGGCGCGGCTGTCGCCAAGGCCTTTGCGGAAGAAGGCGCCCTCGTCGTCCTCCACTACAATTCGAGCGAGGCTGAAGCCCGGGAAGTCGAAAGCGCCATCAAGGCCAAGGGCGGGAAAGTGTGGCTGGTTCGCGGCGACCTCGGCAAGGAAGGCGAAGCAAAGCGTGTGGTGGAGGAAGCCGTCAAGGCGCTCGGGCGGCTCGACGTACTCGTCAACAATGCCGGCTCCCTGATTGCTCGCAAGCCATTTCTCGAATTGGATAGAGACCTTTACGACAAGGTCCTAAACCTGAATGTCGCGGCGGTGATCGAAGGTACGCAAGCAGCCATACCGCATCTGGAGAAGCAGGGAGGCGGCGCCATCGTCAATCTCGGCTCGATCGCGGGGAACAATGGCGGCGCGCCGGGCTCGGCCATCTATGCCGCTGCCAAGGCCGCCATCCATAATCTGACGCGTCATATGGCGACCGATCTCGGCCCCAGGAACATCAGGGCCAATGCCATCGCGCCAGGCGTCATTACCACGCCTTTCCATGCCTCGACGCCACCCGAACGCCTCGAATTCGTGCGCAAGACCACGGTGCTCGGGCGGCTGGGCACGGCGGAGGAATGCGCGGGCGCCGTACTCTTCCTCGCCTCGGACGCCGCGGCCGGCTACATCACGGGACAAATCCTGCACATCAACGGCGGACAGTTGATGCCGGCCTAGCGAGGGGCGGTCACCACCGCACTTCTCGAAACCACCACGCTTGTGATGAGTGAAATGGCGGTCGGTGACCGCCACTCCAATCCTACCAAGCCACGTCCAATGCCCTTAACCCGTGAAAATGATAGGTATCGCCATAGAGCGGCTTCCCTTGCAGGCGCAGCCCCGGGAACCGCTCGAACAGGATGGGTACCGCCACTTCGAGTTCCAGCCTAGCCAGCGGCGCGCCGACGCAGAAATGGATGCCGCCGCCGAAACTCACGTGGGGAGGCCGTTCCCGGCTCGGGAGGAAGCGTTCGGGCTCCGGGAACCTGTCGGGGTCGTGATTGGCCGCACCGAGCAGCAGCCCGACCTGTTCGCCCTTGCGAAGTGTTGCCGGACCGAGCGCGATCTCCGCCAGGGCATAGCGCTTGAACATGTGCAGCGGGGGATCGAAACGCAGCATCTCCTCCACCAATCCCTCACCTCCTGCCTGGACGGCCGCTGCCCCGAGGCCCTCCTGCAGGATCGCCTTCACGCCATTGCCTATGGCATGGACCGTCGCCTCATGCCCTGCATTGAGGAGCAGGATGCAGGTGGAGATCAGTTCCTCTTCGCCCAGCCGGTCGCCCTGCGCCTCGGCGGCAATGAGATGACTGATCAGATCGTCGCGCGGCACTGCGCGACGCTCCCTGACGTATCCCTTTAGGAAGGAAGAGAATTCCTCCGCTGCAGCAACAGCTTGATCTTCGATGCCGCGCGTGCGCTTGAACTGATACATCGCCACCATGCGATGCGACCAGTCCAGCAGTTGCGGCGCCATGGCGGGAGGAACGCCGAGCAGCTCCGCTATGAGGATCACGGGTATGGGCGTCGCGAACGCATCGATAAGATTGCCCCTGCCCTTCGCCTCGAAGCCGTCGATCAGTTCGTGCGCGAGCGTGGCGATGCGCGGGCGCAGCCGCTCGACCTGCCGGGACACGAAAGCGCGGTTCACAAGGGTTCGCAGCCGCGTATGCACCGGCGGCTCGCGCTCCAGCATGGAATGGGCGTCGACGGCGTCGAAGGGCGCGAGATGGGCCTGGGGCTGAGGCCAGCCCAGCTCCTCACGCGTGGCGACATGGAGGATTTCCCGCCCAAAGCGCCTGTCCCGGAAGAGATCGAAGACGAGCTGGTGAGATGCGGCACACCAACAGCCATACTCCTCCCAGAAGAAAAGCGGTGCGCGCTCACGGATCGCCCGGTAGGCGGGATAGGGATCCTGGACGAAGACGGGATCGGTCGGGTCGAGGGTTACGCGGAAACCGGAGGCGTCGATCTTGAGGCTGGACGGGAGGGACATGAATCGAGGCTGGCACTTCTACTGGAATTGGCTTCGGGCTTGCAGCCATGTTGTCATTGCGAGCGAAGCGGAGCAATCCAGGGGATAGAGGGCGCGCGCCTGTGCTCGCGGACTGCTTCGCTCGCGACGACGTCAGCGGCACCAAGCAGGAACGACTGTAGTACCAGGATGGTCGGGGCGCCATGTCATTCATGGACAGGACGCCGTTCGGCGTCGGCCCGACCGGCGCGGAGCAGGCTGTTACCGTTACAGAGTCAAATGCGTCGACGCTCAAGGCTAGGTTGCGTGAAGGATCATATTCGAGGGCTCCGCCATGCAGCGCAAGACAACGATTCTGGCCACCATCTTCCTCTTCGCTGGGCCAGCCCTGGCTGTTGAAACTGCGCGAGCCGGGGACACGCCGGCCGTGCCAGTGACGGCGGATAATTTCCCGCGCGCCGAGTCCGATCTCTATTTCGCGGGTGTCGTGAAGGATGCCGGCGGCCTGGGAGTAATCCTCCACCACAGGGAGCCCGCCGCCATCGAGCACCAGACCGTCATCCGCCTGAACCGCGACACATTATATTCGGCGGCCGTGTTCGACCTCGATGCAGGACCGGTGATGATAGCTCTGCCCGACGCCGGCAAGCGTTTCATGTCCCTGCAGGTCATCGACGAAGATCAATATACGCCCCACGTCTACTACGGTTCGGGCACCTACAAGCTGAGCAGGGAGGAGATCGGGACGCGCTATGTGGTGGCAGCCATTCGAACACTCGTGAACCCCGGCGACCCAAAGGACGTGACGGCGGTCCATCAACTGCAGGATGCCATCAAGGTGGAGCAACCGGGCGGCCCAGGCAAGTTCGAAGTCCCCCTCTGGGATCCGAAGAGCCAGAAGAAGGTTCGGGAGGCGCTCATCGCGCTCGCGGCTACCTTGCCCGACACGAAGGGAATGTTTGGCCCGAAGAGCGAAGTCGATCCCGTCAGGCGCCTCATAGGCTCGGCGTCCGCCTGGGGCGGGAATCCCGAGAAGGACGCGCTCTATCTCAATGTCGTTCCCGCGAAAAATGACGGAAAGGAAGTCTACAGGCTCAATGTCGGCGAGGTGCCGGTCGATGGATTCTGGTCCGTCTCCCTCTACAATGCCAAGGGCTATTACGAACCTAACAGGCTCAACGCCTACAGCCTGAACAGCATCACCGCTGAGAAGGATGGGGATGGGAAGATCACCATCCAATTCGGCGGCTGCGGCAAGACAACGGCGAACTGCCTGCCGACCATGCCTGGCTGGAACTACATGGTCCGGCTCTATCGCCCACGCCCCGAGATCCTCGACGGAACCTGGAGATTCCCCGACGCGCATCCCGCCTCGATGCCGTAGTAGAGATGCATCGGGATGGAGGCGGGATGGCAGGCCGTGAAAACACACCTGGCGGGGTCGGAGCAGGAAATTCCGCCCTCCGCCACAAATGTCATTCCCGGGCCCTTGCCAGTTTCGGGGGCTGCAGGCATGAAAACGCCCATGAGCACCTCGCCCGCGATCAATCCCAATCTCATCGACACCGCCACGCCGCCCATTCCCGAGGCCCAGGCCTGGGCCAGGGCCTATGACGGGGCGGCCGGCCCGCTGATCGACCTTTCCCAGGCCGTACCGGGCTATCCGCCGCACGCCGAATTGCTGGAGCGCCTGAGCCGGAACGCAGGCGAAGCTAGCACGGCGAGTTACGGCCCCATCGAGGGCGATACCGCGTTGCGCAAGGCCTATGCAGCCCATGTCTCGGCACTCTATGACGGGCCGATCGATTGGCGGGATGTGGCCATCACCACGGGCTGCAACCAGGCCTTCTTCATCGCGGCCATCGCGACAGCCAAGGCAGGCGACTCGATCCTGCTGCCGAGCCCCTGGTACTTCAACCACAAGATGACGCTCGACATGCTGGGCATCGAGGCGCGTGCCCTCTCCTGCCCGCCGGACAACGGCTTCGTCCCGGATGTCGAAAGCGCGGCCGAGTTGATCGATGCGACCACTCGGGCCATCGTGCTGGTCACGCCGAACAACCCGACGGGAGCGGTCTATCCGCCTCAAACGATCGAAGCCTTCGCGCGGCTCTGCCGCGAACGCGGCCTCTTCCTCATCCTCGATGAGACTTATCGCGATTTCATCGCCGGCCGCCCACACGAGCTCATCGCATCAGAAAATTATAGCAACACATTGATCTATCTATATTCTTTTTCCAAGAGCTACTGCATCCCCGGCCACCGCCTGGGCGCATTGACCGCCTCGCCCAAACTCCAAGAGCAGATCGGCAAGATCCTCGACACGCTGCAGATCTGCGCCCCGCGTGCGGCGCAAGGCCCCGTGGCGTGGGCGATCGACGGGCTCACCGCCTGGCGCCAGGCCAACAGGCTTGAAATCGAGCGGCGCGCACAGGCCTTCCGCGCGGCGTTCGATGGTCTCAATGGCTGGAAGGTTGATTCCATGGGCGCCTACTTCGCCTTCCTGCGCCACCCTTTTCACGGACGCCCTGCGTCAGGCGTCGTCAGGGAACTCGTCGAACGCTCGGGCGTGCTCTGCCTGCCGGGGCCCTATTTCGGCCCGGGGCAGGAAGGGCATATGCGCGTCGCCTTCGCCAATGCCGGCGTGGAGCAACTCCAGGCCTTGCGTGAACGCTTCTCGCGTTTCAACGCCTAGCGGGCGCGATTTCCGTTGCCCTTCCCTGCCGGGCGCGATAGCCAAGCACCATGCTTGAAGGACTGCACCCCAACAATCCCACTCATGTCGCCCGCATCGTCACGGACGAGGTGCGGGCACGCCGCATCGCCGACCTGCTGGGCGAGAGCTTCGATCCAACCGAGACGGCCATCGCTGCCTTCGAAAGGGAAGACGGCACCGCAAAGCCACCGTGGCTGGTGGAGGTCTATTTCCGGTCCGCGCCGGACGAGGACAGCGTCAGGGGCCTGATCGCCCTCGCTGCCGGGCCCGACATCGACATCGCCTTCGACAGCTTCGACGACAAGGACTGGGTGGCGGCCTCCCTGGAAGGGCTCGCGCCCGTGCGTGCAGGCCGTTTCACGATCCATGGCAGCCATGACCGCTCGGCGGTCCCGGCCAACACCATCGGCATCGAAATCGAAGCGGCGCTCGCCTTCGGCACAGGCCACCACGGCACGACGCGCGGCTGCCTGCTTGCCCTCGACGACCTTCTCAAGCGCGAACGGCCGCGGCGCCCCCTCGACATAGGCACGGGCACGGGCGTGCTCGCGATTGCCGCCGCGCGGGCGCTGCATCTGCGCGTCCTCGCCTCGGATATCGACCCCATCGCCATCGCGACGGCACGCAACAATATCCGCTTCAACAAGGCGGGTGCCTATGTCCAGAGCTTCGTTGCCCGCGGCACGACGGCCCATGCCATGCAGGCGAACAAGCCCTTCGACCTCGTCTTCGCCAACATCCTGATGGGACCGCTGGTACGTCTGGCCGCGCCGATGAGCCGGCTGCTCGCTCCTGGTGCCACGGTGATCCTGTCCGGCCTGTTGCATGCCCACGCCAACGCGGCGCTGGCGGCCTATCGCATGCAGGGCCTCCATCTCATCCGCCGCATCAAGCTGGACGAATGGACGACGCTGGTCCTGTCCTATGGCGGCGGTAAGCCGAGGAAGATCTAGGCTGAGAGCGCGGACGTCCCGTCCGCTCTTCCCGGCGTCAGACGACATCGTTTCAAAGAGCGGACGGGACGTCCGCGCTCCCAGGGATATCACCAATGCCTTTTCAGTCCTTCGATGAAGTTTCCCAGCCCTCGCTTGGTCCCGCCCGCGTCAAGGCCCTGCGTGAGAAGATCGGGGAACTCGGCCTGGACGGCTTTGTCGTACCCCGCTCGGACGAGCATCAGAACGAATATTGCCCGCCCTCCGAGGAGAGGCTCTCCTGGCTGACCGGCTTTGCCGGCTCCGCCGGTATCGCGGTCGTCCTGATGGACCAGGCCTCGATCTTCGTCGACGGGCGCTACACGGTGCAGGTTCGCGAGCAGGTCGACACCCGCCTGATCACGCCGCGCCACCTCATCGACGAGCCGCCGGAGAAATGGCTGGACGAGGCGCTCAAGCCCGGCCAGAAGCTCGGTTATGATCCGCATCTTCAATCGATGAATGAGGTTGAACGGCTTCGTTCGGCGTGTGAGAAGGCCGGCGCAAACCTCGTGCCTGTCAACGAAAACCCCATCGATGCGATCTGGAAAGATCGCCCGGCGCCGCCCGTCGCGCCGGTTGTCCTCCACGATGTGGCCCTTGCCGGCGAGGCCGCCGATTTCAAGATCGCGAGGCTGCAGGCGAAGCTGAAGGAGCAGAAGGTCGACGCCGTCTTCACCAACGACGCGCACGCGGCTGCCTGGCTCTTCAACATCCGCGGCGGTGATGTCTCCCACACGCCCCTTCCCCTCTCCTACGCGCTGGTGCCCGCGGAGGGCCAACCGACTCTGTTCGTCGACGGACGCAAGCTTTCCAACGCAGTGCGCGATGACCTGTCTCATCACATGGCCATTGCGGAACCCCGCCAGATCGAGGCGGTGTTGGCCGGGACGATAAAGGGCAAGACGGTGCGGCTCGATCCGAACATGGTGGTCGAGCACTTCGCCACACTGGTCGAACGTGCCGGCGGCCGGATCCAGAAGGGCGGCGATCCCGTCGCCCTCCTGCGCGCCGTAAAGAACGAAGCGGAGCGAGCCGGAACCCGTGCGGCCCACATTCGTGACGGCGTGGCGTTCGTGAACTTCCTCGCCTGGTTCGACCGCACGGTTCCCGGGGGCAAGGAGACCGAAATCTCCGTGGCCGAGGCATTGGAGCAATTCCGTGCCGGCACCGGTGTCCTGAAGGATCTGTCCTTCCCCTCGATCTCGGCGGCCGGACCCAACGCAGCGATCCCGCATTATCGCGTGAGCCACGGTTCGAACCGTCCGATCACGCCGGGGCTCTATCTCATCGACTCCGGCGCGCAATATGTAGACGGCACCACCGACATCACCCGCACCATCGCAGTGGGCGAGGTCACGCCCCTGATGAAGGACCGCTATACCCGCGTGCTCAAGGGCCATATCGCCATTGCGCTCGCCCGCTTCCCGAAGGGCGCAGCCGGCTCGCAGCTCGACAGCTTCGCCCGGGCCCCGCTATGGGAGATCGGCACCGATTTCGACCACGGCACCGGACATGGCGTCGGCTCCTACCTCTCGGTGCATGAGGGTCCCCAGCGCATCTCCAAGCTCGGCACCACGCCCCTCGAACCCGGCATGATCCTCTCCAACGAGCCGGGATACTATCGGGCCGGCGAGTTCGGCATCCGCACGGAGAACCTCGTGCTGGTGGAGGAAGTCGCCGTCGAAGGCGCCGAACGCACTATGTACGGTTTCGAGACGGTCACCCTGGCCCCGATCGATACCCGCCCGATCGAGGTCTCGCTGCTCACCGCGAGCGAGGTCGACTGGCTGGATGCCTATCATGCCCGCGTCTACGAGACGATTTCCCCGCTCGTGGACGATGCCGAGCGCGAATGGCTGGAGCAGGCGACCGCGAAGATCGGGTAGTTTCCCGAAACGGACGTTCGCGGCAACCGTCAAGCCGCATGGGGCACGGCCCCCACGCCCAGGACGAGCCCGAGCGTGACACGGGCGCCGTGCCTTTCCGGGCCTGCAGCGAGCCGGGGCAGGCTTCGGGGATCTGTCCCGCTCTACGGCATCGCCATGCGCAGCAATACCACGCTGGCCACGCCCACTAGGATGGTCACCAGCAGCGGCATGCGCGTCGCGGAGATGCCTGCGATCACCGTGGCGACCGTTTCCGCCGGTCCGGTAGCGAGCGCAACGGGCGCGATCACCGAGACCAGGACAGCGGCGGGAATGGCGTCGAACGCGGCTTTCTGGCGCCCCGTGAGATTGAGGCGGCCGGAGAGGAAGATGCCGGCAAGGCGGGTGCCATAGGTCACCAGTGCCATGGCGAGGATGGCTGCGACCACATGGGAATCAAGCAACATTGAGGGCTCCCTTGCCATCCTGTCTGCAGGCCCTGGGTTTGGCTGCAAGGTAGGCGGCCGCGATGCCGGCAAGGGCGCCGGCCGGCACGTGCCATGGCGCACCGAACTTGGCGTAGACAATGGCCGCCACCGCCGCGCTCGTCAGAACGGTGGCCGCCGTGGAGCGCCCTTCCCAGAAGCCGGCGATCAGGCCGATGAAGAGCGCCGTGAAAGCAAAGTCTGCGCCGTAGCGGACGGGATCGCCCAGCAACTGGCCGACTAGGCTGCCCGCCGTGCTCCACACCAGCCAGTTGAGATAGAAGAAGATCGCCATCGAGAAATAATAGAGAGGCGTCAGGGTCGTCCGGCTGGCACGTCGCTCCGACATCGCCCAATTCTCGTCGGCCATGAAGAAGAAGCCCAGGAAGCGCTGGGCCGGTGTGAACTGCCTCGTCTTCGGGGTGAGCGAGGCACCCATCAGGATATGCCGGCAGTTGATGAGCAGCGTGCCGAAGGCGAGCGTCAGGATCGGGGCCGGTTGAGCCCATTGCTCGAGCGCCGAAAACTGCGCGCTGCCGGCAAATACCGTCATGGACATCAGGGCCACCTCCGCCGGAGACAGGCCTTTCGAGACGGCGATGGCGCCAAACAGGAAACCGATGGGCACGGCCGCCAGGGCGGGCGGTGCTATGTCGATGAGGGCGGTGCGAACTTCGGATCGGGCGGACAAGACGGGGCTCCTTGGAGAGCCGCCTGATTAAACGCATCCCGCTGCAGGGTCTTGGACAAAAGTTGCAGCAGCACGTTGCGTGGAAGCGTTCATGATCGACGTCCCGGACGCGCCCAATGGAGGTGCGAGTGCAATGCCGTCAGAGAACGAGCTTCGCCCTCGGCGCGCCTCTCCCAGCAACGGGTACTTACGGCGCCCCGCCGGGGGTTCCGCGGGCTACGGCCTGCTCGCCCCTGAATGCACCCGGCGTTACGCCTGTGCGCGCCTTGAACACCCGGTTGAGATGGCTCTGATCGTAAAAGCCGCAGGCCAGGGCGACCTCGGCCGGCCCTTCCCCCTGGGCCAGCAGGCGGCGGGCCGCACGATAACGCCGATCGAGCAGATAGGCGTGTGGCGTCGTGCCCATCGTCTTGCGGAAGGACCGCACCAGGTGGCTGCGATTGAGCCCCGCCACCTGTGCCAGTTCATCGAGCGCCACATCCCTGTCGAAATGCTGGTCGAGATGAGCCCGTACCTTGGCGAGCGGCCCGCTTTCGTCTCCCAGCCGGATCGGCTCGCCCAGGCCGCCCCAGCGTCCCAGCATGGCTGAGAAAAAGCGTCCGAGTCGGGTGTCGCGCTCCAGAAGCGATATTTCGGGATCCTTGAGCGCGATCTGCAACGTCGCCAGTTCAGCGGCGAGCTCGGGATCGTGCACCACCGAGCGATCGAACCACGGCGTCCCGGAAACCGGCCTGCCGAAGGTATCCTCGGCAATGGAGCGCATCAGGTCGACGGTGGGATAGAGCACGCGGTAGACGAAACCCTCGCCCGCCGGCTCGCCGTCATGCAACTCATCCGGGCAAACCACGGCGAAACTGCCGGGACAGGCGTAATTCCTGGTCCCGCGGTGGTTGAAGACCTCGCAGCCGTCGAGAACGGCGGCGATGGCATAGGTTTCATGCGTGTGAGGCACGTAGCGGTGCCGCCTGAACACCGCGTTCAGGCACTCCAGCCCGTCATAACGCTGCTCGCGCCAGAAACGGACTGTATCACCCCGTTCGGCGGCATCCCCGAGTGTCGTGAAGGCGGTGGACTGCGGCTGCATACCCTTCAGGATAGCGCAGCCGCCGGCAACTTGCTTGGATGAAAGTTGCATCCGAGGACAGACGTCCGCCCTATTTCAGCGAAAGCATGTCACGCAGGGACCATGCGTCCTCCGCGCTGCCACGCTTGGATATGTTGAAGACGTGCCACTGGCCGCCTTCCCTCACGAAATCGTAGAGCAGAACATCGCGCTGGGGATCGCCACGATTGAAGCTGACCTCGACCTGGGCCTTGTCGCCCTGCACAGGCATGGGAGCGACCTTGAGGTCCTTGATCATCGGATCCTGGGAATCGCTGACGGGATCGAAGTCGAGCGCACCCACCTCGCCCGACTTGGCGGACTCGTCGATATCCTTCTTCACCGCAGCCGCCAGATCCTTGCTGAGATATTTGTCCCGCAGCTTGGCATTGCCGATGATGTCGATGCCCTTCGTGGCGGGCGTCTTTCCCGAGTAGATCTGCTTCACCACGGTTTCGGGCGTCGCTTCCGCCCCGAGCGCCGGCGCAGCCAGCCCGAAGGCAAGCATGAGGCCGAAGGCAAGTTTACGTATCCTGGTCATTCGCTTTTGTTCCCTGCTCCATTCACGAGCTCGAACCATTCATCCTCATTGATGACGCGAACGCCGTGCTTTTGCGCATCCGCCAGTTTCGAGCCGGCGCCGGGACCGGCCACGACGAGGTCCGTCTTCTTCGACACGGAGCCCGAAACCTTGGCGCCGAGCCGATCGGCCATGGCCTTTGCCTCGTCGCGGCTCATGCGTTCGAGAGAACCGGTGAAGACCACGGTCTTGCCTGCGACGGGGCTCTCTGCCCGCGGCTTCTCGGCATCGACGATGCGGATCTCGGCGGTGAGGCGTTCGAGGATGGCAAGGTTATGCGACTCGGCGAAATAGGCTCCGATGGCATCCACCACAGTCTCGCCGATCTGGTCGATGGCATCCATCTCGGCAGCCGCCTCCTCATCCTTGGCGGCGATGCGCAGGGCGGCCTGCTCGAAGGCCTGCCAGGAAACATAGGCGCGGGCCAGTTGGCGGGCCGTTGTTTCGCCGACATGCCGTATCCCCAGGGCATAAAGGAAGCGCTCCAGCGCGATGTCGCGGCGCGCGTCGATGGCAGCGAACAGATTGCGCGAGCTGGTATCGCCAAAGCCCTCGCGGTCCTTGAGCTTCTTGAGGTTCCGCTTGTCGCGGGCCGCAAGGGTGAAGATATCGCCGGGCTCCCGGATCGGCAGCTCCGCATCCTCGAAGAAGAAGGCGATCTGCTTTTCGCCGAGCCCCTCGATATCGAATGCACGGCGGGAAACGAAGTGGCGCAGATGTTCGATCTTCTGGAACGGGCAGGCAAATTCGCCCGAGCAGCGCCGCACGGCCCCTTCCCCGCCCGTGACCGTCTCTTCCCGCACGACCGGCGTCTGCAGGGAGCACGGGCAGAGCGCTGGGAAGACATAGGGCACGGCCTCCGGCGGGCGCTTTTCGATGACGGGTCCGAGGATCTGGGGAATGACGTCTCCAGCTCGCTGCACGATGACGGTGTCGCCGACGCGCACATCCTTGCGTGCGATTTCGTCTTCGTTGTGCAGCGTGGCGTTCGAAACCACCACTCCGCCGACCGTGACGGGCTGCAGCTTGGCCACGGGCGTCAGCGCGCCCGTGCGGCCCACCTGGATCTCGATGTCGCGAAGGATCGTCATGGCCTTCTCGGCCGGGAACTTGTGTGCGGTGGCCCAGCGTGGCGAGCGCGAGACGAAGCCGAGGCGCTGCTGCAGATCGAGCCGGTCCACCTTGTAGACCACCCCGTCGATGTCGTAGCCGAGGCTTGCACGCTGTTCCTCGATCATGTGATAGCGCTTGAGGAGTTCGTCCACGCCGTGGCAGCGCACCATTAGCGGATTGACGGTGAAGCCCCACTCGGCAAAGGCCTGCACCACGCCATACTGCGTGTCCGCCGGCAATGAACTTACATCGCCCCAGGCATAAGCAAAGAAATGCAGGGGGCGGCTCGCGGTGATCGAAGCATCGAGCTGGCGAAGGGAGCCGGCGGCCGCGTTGCGGGGATTGGCAAAGAGCGGCTTGCCCGCAGCGGCCTGTCGCTCGTTCATGGCATTGAAGTCGGCGTGCCGCATATAGACCTCACCGCGCACCTCGAAGCGCTCGGGCACCTTGCCCTTCAGCACATTGGGCACGTCTCCGATGGTGCGGACATTGGCGGTGACGTCCTCGCCCTCGGCACCATCGCCGCGAGTTGCGGCGACCACGAGCCTGCCATCTTCATAGCGTAGCGAACACGACAGCCCATCGATCTTCGGCTCCGCCGTGATGACGAGATCGTCATTGTCATCAAGGCCCAGGAAGCGGCGGATGCGACCCACGAATTCCTGGACATCCTCGTCCAGAAAACTGTTGGACAGGGAGAGCATCGGCACGCGATGGCGCACCTTGGCGAATTTCTCCGAGGGTGCCGCACCAACCCTGTCCGATAGGCTCTCCGCAGACTTCAGTTCCGGAAACTTCGCCTCGATAGCCCCATAGCGCAGCCGCAACGCGTCATACTCCGCGTCCGACATGACCGGTGCATCATCCTGGAAATAGGCCCGCTCCGCCTCCAGCAGCTTGGCCGCGAGCGCGTCGTAGTCGGCGCGAGCTTCCTCGAGAGTAAGATCGGAGACGGATTTCAGCTTGGTCATGATCGGCCCGGACAGTGCGATGAATCGACCTTGGCTTAGCATAACCGGTCTAATCGGGGCAGAGGCTTGGCGTGCCCAGCCGATGGTCTGCGCTCCAAACCCTTATCCCCCTATGCCGCCTCCCAGCAGCCTGTCCGCAGCCGCCCTCGCCTCGTCCGTCACATGCGCACCGGCGAGCATGCGGGCGATTTCCTCGCGGCGGCGAGGGCTGTCGAGCGGAGAGACGCGCGTCGCCACCTTCTCCTTTCCCTGCGCTTCCTTGGCGATGAGGAAATGGGTGGAGGCACGAGCGGCAACCTGCGGCGCATGCGTCACGTTGATTACCTGCACGCGCGCGGCAAGGCGCGACAGCCTCTGGCCGATGGCATCGGCGACAGCTCCCCCGACGCCCGAGTCTATTTCGTCAAACACCAGGGTGGGGGCCGAGCCGCGATCGGCCAGCGCCACCTTGAGCGCCAGCATGAAACGGGAGAGCTCGCCGCCGGAGGCGACCTTCATCATCGGACCGGGGCGCGTGCCGGGATTGGTCTGCACCCAGAACTCGACGCGGTCGAAGCCGTCTGGCGAAGCCAGTGTCTTGTCGCTATCGACATTGGTCGAGAACCGGGCGCGTTCGAGCTTCAGAGGCCCGAGTTCGCCGTTGACGGCCTTGTCGAGCTGCCCGGCTGTGGCCTGACGCTTTTGGGAAAGGAGGGCTGCCTGCCCCTCATAGGCCTGCCGGGCAGCCCGATCTGCCTCCTCCAGCGTCTTGAGCTGGCCTTCACCCTCGTCGAGCGCCGCAAGATCCGCCGCGTAGCGTTCCGCGAGCGCCGGGAGCCCTTCGACGGGTACGTCATATTTACGGCTCGCGCCACGAAGGGCGAACAAGCGCTCTTCCAGCCTCTCCAGCTCCGCCGGATCGAAATTGGCTTCCTCCAGCGCCGTCTGAAGGGCGATCCTCGCCTCCTCCAACGCATTCAAGGCCTGGTCCAGCGAGGCAATGGCGGGTTCGACGAGGCGAGGTGCCTGCGCGCCCCTGCGCTCGAGGCGCCTGATGATCGCTGCCAGGACCGGACCGGGCGAGTCATGGCCGCCTACGCCCTCATAGGCCTCCTTGAGGTCGACGGCGATCTTCTCGGCCTGCATCATATGGGCGCGCCGCTCGGCCAGGGCCTCCTCCTCGCCCCCCTGGACGTCCAGCTTGGAGAGCTCGTCCACGGAGTGACGCAGCCAGTCTCCCTCGGCCCTCGCCTTTTCGAGGCGGGCGCGGTGCTGGGCAAGGGTTTGCGTGGCCTTTCGCCAGGCGGCGTGCCTGGATGAGACGTCGCCCGCCAGCTTTTCCAGTCCGCCGAAGGCGTCCAGCAGCGCGCGATGCGAGGCGGGATCGGTCAAGGCGCGGTCGTCATGCTGGCCGTGGATCTCCACCAGTGCCGCGCCCGCGGCCCGCAGCACCTGCACGCTGACGGGCTGGTCGTTGATGAAGGCCCGGGTCCGGCCGTCCGCCATCTGCACGCGCCGCAGGATGAGATCACCGTCGTCCGGAATGTCGTTAGCCTTGAGCACCGCTCGCGCCGCATGGTCGACCGCTATGTCGAACACGGCCGTCACCTGCCCCTGATTCTGCCCGTGACGGACCAGCGTACCGTCTCCGCGACCGCCGAGCGCGAGCGAGAAAGCGTCGAGCAGGATCGACTTGCCGGCGCCGGTCTCACCCGTCAGCACGGATAGCCCCGAGACGAATTCGAGGTCGAGCCGATCGATCAGGACGATATCACGGATAGCGAGTTGGACGAGCATGCGCCCTTATATATCGCTCTTGCGGCCGCGCCGCATGACAAAACAGCCGGCTGCGCACAAGGAAAAGGCCGGTCGCGAAGACCGGCCTTTTCGATAGACCGAATGGGACTTTATTACAGCGTGATCGCGTTGCGGAAGGTACGGCTCAGCCAGGAGTCGGTATCCTCGCGCGGCTCGAGGCCATGGGACTTCACGAGCGAATAAGCGTCCTTGTACCACTGGCTGTCCGGGTAGTTGTGGCCCAGGATCGCGGCCGCTGTCTGCGCCTCGCTGCTCAGACCGAGCGCCATGTAGCATTCGGTCAGGCGGCTCAGCGCTTCCTCGATCTGGCGGGTCTGGGCGTATTGGGCCACCACCGTCTTGTAGCGGTTGACGGCCGCCGTATAGTTCTGCTGCTTCTGGTAGAAGCGGCCGATCTCCATTTCCTTGCCGGCCAACTGGTCCCTGACCACCTGGATCTTGAACTTGGCATCGTCGACATATTCCGACTTCGGATAGTCGGAGACGATCATCTGGAAACCTGCCAGGGCCTGGCTGGCCCGATCCTGGTCGCGCGTGATGTCCGGGATCTGCTTGTACTGGGCGTTGGCCCAGATATAGGTCGCGTAAGCTGCGTCCTTGTCCTTTGGCCACAACGTCACATAGCGCCGGGCGGAAGAGATCGCGTCGTCATAGTTCGCGGAGGAATAATTGGCGTAGGCATTCATCAGAATGGCCTTCTTCTGCCACTCCGTCTGAGGATACTGCTTGTCGAGCGCGTCGAAGCGCTTGGATGCCTTGGAATAGTCGCCGGCCTTCATGGCCACGAGGCCCTGATTGTAGAGCAAGTCGGGCGGATCGGTGGCCTGGGTGGTGTAGACCGGATCGTCGTCCCACAGGCCACAGGCGGCCAGCGGAGTCGCCAGCATTGCGATTGCGACGGCGCGAACCGCGAGCCGCGTCGCGATCACGCGGGAAGACGAGAGGGAACGCAGCGGCATCACTCAGACCTCTACTTCGACGAAAACTGGCGTTACGGCACGCTTCCGCTGGATGAAACCACCCATCAGACTCGCACCACAACGTTAACACTTCGTGGCTCGACCTTTGCAGGCAACAATGGCCCCTCCATGGCGGAAGAGCCACTTGACCTGCGGTAATTGAAGCGCCCTTCTAGCCGATTGTGAGGCCAAGCGCCACCGCTTCGATCGATTTGTACAAAGCTTTGCTGCGATATCGCCAAATGAGGCTAACGCCTCTGCGCTCAGTTGGTATCGGGCGCAAAGGCGGCAGCAGCCAGGCCGCTGCTCAGCTCGGCATGGCCGCTCTCGCGGCGTACCGGTGCATCGACCATCGTCCAGGCGCTATCATCGGCGAAGAGCGCCTCCAGCACCATGAAGTTTACGCGATGGCCACCACAATAGGACCGATAGTGGCCAAGCAGCGGTGCTCCCGCGAGAGCGAGGTCGCCCACGGCATCGAGCATCTTGTGGCGAACGAATTCGTCGCTGTAGCGCAGCCCCTCGGGGTTGAGGATGCGATCCTCACCCAGCGCCACCGAGTTCTCCAGCGAGGAACCAAGCGCAAGGCCCCGTTCCCAGAGCTGCTCGACATCCTTCACGAAACCGAAGGTGCGCGCCCGCGACAGTTCGCGACGGAACACATCCGGCGTGAGGTCCAGGATCCGGCGCTGGCGTCCGATGAGGGGCGTCTCGAAATCGATCTCGACATCGAGACGGAACCCGGCGTTGTTCTTGTCGGAGGGCAGCAACTCGGCCCAGGCACGGCCCATCTCGACCCGTACCGGCTTGAGCACCTTGATCTTGCGGCGGCGCGCACGCAGCGTGGCAATGCCGACCTGGTCGATCGCATCCACGAAAATGGCAGCCGAACCGTCCATGATCGGAACTTCGGGACCGTCGATCTCGACGGTGACATTGTCGATGCCGAGGCCACGCAGGGCGGCCATCAGGTGCTCGACAGTGGCGACGGACCCACGCAGGGGATCGCCGACCACGGTGCACAGGCGCGTGTCGATGACGTTGGGATGATGAGCCAGAATCTCCCGCTCGCGCCCATTCTCAAGATGCGTGCGCAGGAAGACGATGCCGCTATTGGCCTCGCCCGGATGCAAGGTGATAGAGACAGGCTTGCCAGAATGGACGCCGATCCCCTCAAGGGATACCCGGTCATTCAAAGTCGTCTGGAAACCAGATTTCATGTTCGTATTCCACAAGCCGTCCGCCAACAGGGCGAAACCCAACCAAAACCAGACTGGCCTGTTTTCTCTTTTGACCCCTGGCCCTTATCGACCATGCCTAGCGACATGGACTCGGGCCTTTCTTCAGAAATACGTAAAGCAGAACCCAAAGGTTTAGCCAAATCACGCTTTCTTACGGTCTGTAACACAGGTCCGCCTCATTCCGGCATCGCAGCCTAATTTCGGAATCCTTAAACATTTCAAAAGATTACGGCCCGGGCGACAAACCCGGGCCGTGGATGTTCAGTCATATGGTTACAAATTCGTCACGGGTACGAATTCGGCCTCAATTCGAGTGGCGGCGCAGGAAGGCCGGAATCTCCAGCTGCTCGTCCTCGATGGAGCGTACCTGGGGAGCCGGACGCGGAGCCGGCGGGCGGCGCTGGGCTTCCGGCGGACGGGGCGGAGCCGGACGCGGTTCGGGCTGGCGCGCCACTGGTGCCGGAGCCGGCTCGACATCTTCCGATTCCGGCCGGCCGAGACCGACGGCGGCAAGGCGCTGGAGCAGCGTCATACGCTTCCTGTCGCCACCGGCGCCCTGCGGAGCCTCAGGCGTGCGCTGGGCAGCGATCTGGGCCTGAGCCGGCATCGGCAGGTCCTCGATGCGCGGCATGCGGGGCGGGCGAACCACTGCGCGCTCGGGAGCCGGCGGCACGAAGTGGTCAGGTTCGACATAATGTTCGGGAGCGCGCGGAGCTTCCTCGACCACCGGCTCACGGAAGAGCGTGGGCTTGGGAGCCATCGGGCGCAGCGTCACGTCATTGGCGACCGCCATCGGCGCCGCTTCGACCGGCGCGGGTGCGAGAACCGGCTGGGCGATTTCGGGCTGGACCGGGGCGGTCTCGACCACGATCGGCGCCGGCGCCGGAGCAGCCTGGCGGGGCGCCGCAACGCGCGCAGCCTGGGCGGCCTGGGCCGCAGCCTGCTCGCGAACACGAGCCGTCATTTCGGCGAGGCGCATGTCATCCTTGGAAGGAGCCGCCTGGGGTAGAAGCGCCGAGTCGATGCCGGTGGCGACCACCGACACGCGCATCGTGCCCTCCAGAGAGGGATCCTGCGTGGCACCGAGGATGATGTTCGCCTCGGGGTCGACTTCCTCGCGGATACGGGTAGCGGCCTCGTCGAGCTCGTAGAGCATCATGTCGGGGCCGCCCGTGATGGAGATGAGAAGGCCGCGGGCCCCCTTCATCGAGACATCGTCCAGCAGCGGATTGGCGATGGCGGCCTCGGCGGCCAGGATGGCGCGGCGCTCGCCGGAAGCTTCGCCCGTGCCCATCATCGCCTTGCCCATCTCGCGCATCACGGCGCGAACGTCGGCGAAGTCGAGGTTGATGAGGCCCGGCTTGACCATCAGGTCGGTGATCGAGGCGACACCCGAATACAACACCTGGTCGGCCATCGCGAAGGCGTCGGCGAAGGTGGTCTTGTCATTGGCGACCCGGAACAGGTTCTGGTTCGGGATGACGATCAGGGTATCGACGCTCTTCTGCAGTTCGGCGATGCCGGACTCGGCCAGGCGCATGCGGCGCAGACCCTCGAAATGGAACGGCTTGGTCACCACGCCGACCGTGAGGATGCCGACCTCGCGAGCCACGCGCGCGATCACGGGAGCAGCGCCGGTGCCGGTGCCGCCGCCCATGCCGGCCGTGACGAACACCATGTGCACGCCGTTGAGGTGATCGCGGATCTCATCGATGACCTCTTCGGCCGCCGCGCGGCCAACCTCGGGCTGTGAACCCGCACCGAGGCCCTCGGTCACCTGGATGCCCATCTGAACGATGCGATCGGCCTTGGAGAGAGTCAGCGCCTGGGCGTCCGTGTTGGCGACGACGAAGTCGACGCCCTCGAGCCCAGCTTCGATCATGTTGTTGACGGCGTTGCCGCCAGCCCCACCAACGCCGAACACAGTGATACGCGGCTTCAGTTCCCGGATATCCGGCATTTTGAGGTTGATCGTCATGGTTCGCCTCTTTTGCAAGGCCGCGTCACCGCGCCCCTTAATTGACTTTCTTCAAGGCCTTACGACCCCTTCCTGCCCTTTGAATCAGAAACTTGCTGATTTGCGAAGCAGGCTTTTGTGTATTCCGGCCAAAATCGACCGGATTTTTTAAGTTCAAACGGCCTTGAAAAACCGTTCGTTCTTAGTAGTTCAAGGTAGACGTCCTGATTCGAAACTGGATTTCCGTTTTGAAATCAGGGTTTAGAAACTATGCTTCAACCACCGTCCCACCCGACCGAAATAACCGTCTGTTCCAGTGGCCTGAGCCCGCATCCGGACCTGCGGCTCGAAATGCTCGACACCTGCGATCTGCGGATAGACCAGAAGCCCTGCTGCCGTAGCGAAAGGCGGTCCCTTTGCTGCTTCCGGCATGCCCGCGATGCCCAGCGGACGGCCGATGCGAACCTGCCGGTCGAGGATCTTGCGGGCGAGTTCCACGGTCCCCGTGAGCTGGCACGCGCCACCGGTCAGCACCACGCGACGACCGGCCTCGGCCCAGGCTCCCGAATTGCGCAGGCGGTCGCGCACCATTTCGAGGATCTCCTCGATGCGTGGGCGGATGATGCGCACCAGCCGTGAACGAGGCACATGGTGGATGCCGTCGCCCTGGTCGTCACCGACAGGCGGCACCGATATGGTTTCGCGATCGTCGGAGGGGCTGGCGATGGTGGCGCCGTAGAGAACCTTCAGGCGCTCGGCTTCGGCAAGCTTGGTCGAAAGGCCGCGCGCCACATCCGTGGTCACGTGCGCCCCGCCGACCGCAAGGCCGTCGGCATGCACGAAGGCGCGGTTGGCGAAGACGGCCACCGAGGTGGTGCCGGCGCCCATGTCGATGAGGGTCACGCCCATCTCGGTTTCATCGTCGACCAGTGCGGAGAGGCCGGCGGCGTAGGGCGTTGCCACCATGGCCTCGACGTGAAGATGACAACGCTCGATGGCGAGCATGAGATTCTTCGCGGGCGAGGACTCGGACGTTACGACATGCATGTCCACGCCCAGCTGGCGGCCGAGCATGCCGCGCGGGTCACGGATCCCGCCCACCCCGTCCAGCATGTGGCCGATGGGCAGCGAGTGCAGCACGACGCGGCCGTCGCGAACCGAATGGCTGGCACCGGCGTCGAGAACGCGATGAATGTCGTGGTCGCAGACCTGGTGGCCACTCACCTGCACGGAGGCCGAATAGTGCTCGCTGTTGATCCGGCCGCAGGAAACGTTGACGATCACGGATTCCACGCGCACCCCGGCCATGCGCTCGGCGGCATCGACCGCGTGCCGGATGGCCTGCTCGGCGGCCTCCATGTCGACGACGGCACCCGACTTCATGCCGCGAGAGCGCTGGTGTCCGATGCCCAGGATCTGGGCTTGATGGCTGCGCCCCGGAAGCAGATCGGCGCCCTCGAGGGGGCGCAGGCGGGCGATCAGGCAGACGATCTTGTTGGTGCCGACGTCCAGCACCGACATGACGCTCGTCCTGCGAGGCGCCAGTGGCTTCAGCTTCGGCGTGAGGCCGTTCTCGAAGGGGATCATACCTTGCCCCCCTTCTTCTTGGCGAAAGCGTCGGCCCGGGCGGCCGCAGCCTGTTCACTCAAACGAAAAGTAGCGCGATCAGGCATACGCATATCGACTGCCAGTATATCTTTTTCCAAAACCTTGGCGTCGCGTTCGAGCGACGCCAAATTCTTCAAAGCCTGCACGGGATTTTCTTCCGGCAGCTTCACCACCACGCCGTTGTCCAGCGTCAGGTTCCAGCGTCGCTGGGAAACCAGCGTCGCGCCCCTGGTCCGCCCGGCGAGTTCCGGCGCGTCGGCAAGAGCCGACACGATCTCGTGGGCCCTCTTGTCCGCCCCCTCGCCCACCACCAGCGGCAGGTTGGCGAAACGCTGATCCACGGCATCATCGATCAGGGTACCGTCATCGGCGATGATCGATACCGCGCCGTCGCGCTGCCAGAGCGCATAGGGCTTGCGCTCCTCGATCGTCACCGAGAGCGTGGAGGGAAACAGCTTGCGCACCTGGGCGGACTTGACGAGTGGGAGCTTCTCCAGCCCCTCGCGCGCCACCTCGGCATCCAGGAACAGGAGAGAGGAGGTATTGGTGACGCCCGCCGCCGCGAAGATCTGCTGGTCGGTGAGTTCGCGCTGGCCAGTCACGGCCACGGTCTCGATACGAAAACCGAAGGCGTTGGCCGCCATGTCGAGTGGCGTACCGTATTGCGCCTGCAGCTGAGGCCAGACCGGTCCGGTTTCGGCGCCATAGACGATGGTGCCGGCGAGAAAGGCCAGTGCCAGCGTCAGCCCGAGGCCGCGCGGCGGATTGGAAACGAAGCGCTGCAGACGCGAGGAACGCAGATCCACCCAGGTGCGGGTCGTGAATCCGGCTTGTCGCAGATCGGGCAGATTGAACAGACGCAGCATATGCTCGAAGCCAACGCTCTCTTGATGAACCACCCGCTCGGGATGATCGTTTGGAAGGGCGGTTTCAGGAGCCCGATCATTTCCCCGGCGGGAAATGCTTCATGCCCCATTAAGGTTAGCTTTCGGACAAATCGGTAAACAATCGGTTACCGTCGCTTAAGGATTATGTCTCTAGCGGCTGGCATCGTTCACAAAATTGCATGTGGGACGCTGGGACATGCCGTTACGGTAGACACGTCCGCCCGAACCGTCACGCCGGCCGGCCGACGCGCTTGATCTCCCATTCGAGCTCTATGCCCGATTGGTTCCTGACACGTTCGCGAACTGTCTCACCCAGAGTCTCAATATCGGCGGCGGAGGCATTGCCGAGATTGACCAGGAAGTTGGTGTGCATCGGCGAAACCTGGGCTCCGCCAACGATGAGCCCGCGGCAACCGGCCTCATCCACCAGCTTCCAGGCCGAGCTGCCCGGCGGGTTCTTGAAGGTCGAGCCGCCAGTGCGTGTATTGACCGGCTGGGTGGAGGACCGGGATTCGGTGATGCGTTGCATTTCCGCCAGAATTTCCTCGCGGTCGCCGGGCTCGCCGCGGAAGACGGCCTGCGTGAAGACGATGTCGGAAGCGGCCGCGCATTTGCGGTAGGAGAAGCCCATGGCCTGCGCATCGTAAGTGACGCGAGAACCATCGCGCGCAACCGCCCGCGCGGACACGAAGACATCCTTGGTCTCGCCGCCATAGGCTCCGCCATTCATGCGCAGCGCACCGCCGATGGCGCCCGGAATGCCGCGCAGGAAGGACAGCCCCCTGATACCGGCATCGGCCGCAGCGCGCGCCACCTTCACGTCTGGCGCCCCAGCCCCGGCGCTAACGGTGAGGCCATCCACCCTGATGTCGCCGAAGCCCTTGCCAAGGCGGATGACGATGCCCTCCACTCCGCCATCCCGCACTAGGAGATTGGAGCCGAGCCCCACCACCATCCACGGCAATTCCGCGGGCAACGCGGTCATGAAGAGCGCGAGATCGTCCTCATCCGCGGGCGTGAAGAGCACTTGCGCCGGCCCACCCGTGCGGAACCAGGACAACGGCGCCATCGGCGCATTGGCTTCCAGCGAGCCGCGCAAGCCGGGCATCAGGGAACGGAGGGTCGGAGTGATATCGGGGAAGGTCATCGAAGCAAGCGGCGATTGGGATCGCGCGCTTTATTGCCTACATTGCCGCAAAAGCCCAGCGATTCTGCCGCACGCCCGATGAACAAGCCCCGGACCCACGAGGATCGCCTGCGCGCCATCCTGACAGCAGACCAGGATCTCATGGCCATCCTGCGCATTGCCCGTTCCCTCGCCCTACCGCAGTGGCGGCTCGTTGCCGGCAGCATCTACCAGACCGTGTGGAACCACCTCAGCGGCCTGCCGCGCGGGACCGGGATCAAGGATTATGATCTGATCTATTTCGATGGAAGCGACCTAAGCTGGGCGGCGGAGGATATTGTGATCAAAACGGCCGAGGCTGCCTTCGCCGGCCGGTGGCCCGTGGAAGTCCGCAACCAGGCCAGGGTACATCTGTGGTTCGAACGGCGCTTCGGCGCCCCCTACCCGCAATTGCGATCAGCGGACGAGGCCTTGGGCCATTACGCGGCAGTCGCGCATGCAGTGGGAGTACGGCTCGATGAGGATGGCCGTCTCGATATCGCCGCGCCTTTCGGGCTGGACGACATGTTCGGCCTGATCGTACGGCCCAATCCGCTGCGGGAGATCGATAAGGGGCTTGCCGCCAAGACGGCCAGGGCGAAGGCAATCTGGCCCGGTCTGACGCCCGTGGGCTTCACAACCCCATGAAGCAGCCATGCAACAGCACTCGAAAGCAAGGGCCTGCCTGCCCTGGCGAAACCGCACGAAGGGCGGGTCGCAGGAACGCCGCCTCACGTGATGCCTATCCCAGTGCCGCCAGTTCGCCCGGCAACGCATAGGCCCATTGCGTGATGTTGCCGGCACCGAGACAGACGACATAGTCGCCGGGCCGGGCGACCGACGCGACGATGCCGGCGAGCGCGCCCGGCCGCTCGAGGGCCACCACATGGCGGTGCCCACGTGCACGGATCCCGGCGACGAGGGCGTCCCTGTCGGCGCCTGGGATCGGGGTTTCCCCAGCCGCATAGACATCGGCGACGATGACCATGTCGGCATCGTTGAAGCAGGCGGAGAATTCGTTGAAGAGGCTCGCAAGCCGGCTGTAGCGGTGCGGCTGCACCACCGCTATCACCTGTCCCGTGGTCGAGGCGCGTGCGGCCTTGAGCACCGCCGCTATCTCGACGGGATGGTGGCCATAGTCGTCGAACACCGCCACGCCATTCCACTCGCCCGTGCGGGTGAAGCGCCGCTTGACGCCGCCGAAGCTCTCCAGCCCCTTGCGGATCGTCTCGGCATCCATGCCGAGATTGTGGGCCACTGCGATGGCCGCGGTGGCATTGAGCGCATTGTGTCCGCCCGGCATCGGCAAGCCCAGATCCGGTATTTCCACGACGGCGCCGGTCTTGCGGTCGCGGATCACCACGCGGAACCGCGATCGTCCGCCCGCAAGGTCGAGATCCACGAGGCGCACGTCCGCCTGCGGATTTTCGCCATAGGTGACGACGCGCCGGTCCTCGATGGTGCCGACCAATTCCTGCACCACGGGATGGTCGAGGCACATCACGGCAAAGCCATAGAACGGAATATTCTCCACGAAGGCCCGGAAGGCGTCCTTGATGGCCTCGAAGGTCTTGAAGTGATCGAGGTGTTCCGGATCGATATTGGTGACGATGGCGACGTCCGTCGGCAATTTGAGGAACGTGCCGTCGCTTTCGTCGGCCTCGACCACCATCCAGTCGCTCGATCCGAGACGAGCATTGGTGCCATAGGCGTTGATGATGCCGCCATTGATGACGGTGGGGTCGAAATTGCCCGCATCGAGCAGCGTGGCCACCAGAGATGTCGTCGTGGTCTTGCCGTGGGTGCCGGCGACGGACACGCAGGTCTTCAGCCGCATCAGCTCCGCCAGCATCTCGGCGCGACGCACGACCGGCAGGCGCCGTTCCCGCGCGGCGACAAGCTCGGGGTTGTCGCGCTTGATGGCGGTGGAGACCACGACGACCTCCGCCTCGCCGAGATTTTCGGCCGCGTGGCCGATGAAGGTCTTGACGCCTTTGTCCTTGAGCCGCTTGACGTTGTAGTTGTCCGCCGCGTCGGAGCCCTGAACCGTGTAGCCGAGATTGACCAGCACCTCGGCGATACCGGACATGCCGATGCCCCCGATGCCGACAAAGTGGATGGGGCCGATCTCGCGGGGCAGCTTCATGGAATCTCTCGGAAAAGTGGCATTTCGGTTCGTATAGGGGGGTAGGCGGCGGGAGGCAACGCAATTGGGAGCAGCCCTTCGCAGCCGGCCCATCCTTGCGGACGACGATGGGGCGGCGGCGCAGGCCGGAAACCTGCTTGCGCGACTACATGGCCGCCAGCTTCACCACCCACTCCGCCAGCCGGTCCGTCGCGTCGGGGATGCCTGCCTGGCGGGCGTTCGCCGCCATGTGTTCCAGGCCCAGAGGGTCTGCCAGGAGCGCGGCAAGGTCGCTTGCCAGCGTCTCCGGCGTGAAGTCGGACTGCATCACCATCTTCGCTCCATCGACCGCCGCAAGCGTGCGGGCGTTGGCGGCCTGGTCCTGATCCAGCGCCCCAGGAAGGGGCACGAGGATAGAGGGGCGACCGATCACGGAAAGCTCGGCGACGGTGGAAGCGCCGCTGCGGCTGATCACCAGATGGGACGCGGCGATACGGGCCGGCAGGTCGCGGAAGAACTCCTCGATTTCGGCGTTCACACCCAGATCGGCATAGGTCTGACGCACCGCCGCCAGATCCTCCTTGCGAGCCTGCTGGACGATGGTCAACTTGCGGCGCAGGCTTTCGTCAAGGCGGGCGATTGCCGGCGGCACGATCTTCGACATCACGGCAGCGCCCTGGCTGCCGCCGAAGACCAGCAGATTGATGCGCTCGCCGGTCGCGGGATAGGGCGTCGCCGCCGCGACGATCACAGCGGGGCGCACCGGATTGCCCGTGTGGATCAGCTTCGACCTCGGCACGTCGTCCATCATCGCCACCTCGGCGAAGCCGGTGGCGATGCGCGTCACCTTCGGTGCCAGCATGCGGTTGGCCCGGCCCATCACCGCATTGGCCTCATGGATCATGGTTGGGATCTTGCGCCAGGTCGCGGCCGTCAGCGGCGGCACCGTGGGGTAGCCCCCGAAACCGACGACTACGGCCGGCTTCACCCTGCCCAGCATGCGCCATGCAGCCACCGTGCCGCTGCCAAGGCGCCAGAGCGTGTTCGCCATCGCCATGGGTGAGCGCGAGCGCACCGTCTCGGAGGGAATGACGTGGATGTGCTGCCAGGCAAAAGTGCTGGTGTAGCGCTCCACCCTCTCGTCGGTTGCGAGTTGCACGACGAAGCCGAGCGGCACCAGGGCGCTGGCGAGCGCCTCGGCCGGGAAGAGGTGCCCACCGGTGCCCCCGGCGCAGAGCAGGATAGTCTTGCCGCTCACGATGCCAGCCCCACGCCGGCCTGAGCGGGACCATGGCGGCGATCCCGGAAGGAGAAGGCGCTTTCGAGCATGTCGGTGCGCGGGCGGCGACGGGTGAGCGCCAGCACCATGCCCATGCCGTAGGCGACCGAGATCAGCGATGAGCCACCGTAGGAGATGAAGGGAAGCGTCATGCCCTTGGCCGGCATCATGTGGAGATTGACCATCAGGTTGATCGAGGATTGCAGGCCGAAGAGGAGGGTCAGGCCGGCGGTGGCGAAGCGGCAAAACGGATCTTCAAGCCGGAAGGCATGCCAGAAGCCTCGCAGCACGATCAGTGCAAACATGGCGACCAGCACCATGACGAAGAGAAGGCCGAACTCTTCCCCGGTCACCGCCATGATGAAGTCGGTGTGGCAGTCCGGCAGGATGAGCTTGTAGGTGCCCTCGCCGGGCCCCTTGCCGAACCAGCCGCCGGAGAGGAAAGCGTCGCGCGCCACGTCGACCTGGAAGGTGTCGGTACCTTCCGGCTTCAGGAAACGGTCGATGCGCGAGGTCACATGCGGGATGAAGTGATAGGCGGCGACGATGCCGACCGCACCGACCCCGCCGAGCCCGACCATCCAGAACCAGTGCAGGCCGGCCATGAAGAACAATGCGCCCCAGACGATCGAGATCAGCATGGTCTGGCCGAAGTCGGGCTGCATGATGAGCAGGCCCGCCGAACAGGCGAGCAGCAGGATGGCCAGGATGTTTCCGGGCACGTCCGGCCGCTTGACATTCTCGGAGAAGAACCAAGCCGCCAGGACCACGAAGGCGGGCTTGAGGAATTCAGAGGGCTGGATGCCTGCGATCCAGCGCTTCGAGCCCTTCACCTCCGCACCGAACAGGAGCGTCGCCACCACCAGCATGATCGAGACAACGAAGACGGCCAGCGCCAGCCGCCGCAGCGCCTGCGGAGAAAGAAAGGACACCCCGACCATCACCGCCAGCGCCGGCGGGATCAGGATCGCCTGGCGGTTGACGAAGTGGAACATGTCGTTGATGCCGATGCGCTCCGCAACGGCCGGGCTGGCGGCCAGCAGGAGCACGATGCCGATCAGCATCAGCGCGAGGATGGTCATCAGCATCAGCCGATCGACGGTCCACCACCAGGAATTGAAGGCTGAACGTTCGGTACGCGAGGCCATGAATGGGAGGTCCGTCAACTGAGGCAGGATAAGCCCTAGCAGTGCTCCCGACACGGTTTAGGAAGGGTTAAGTGGGACGAGGATTTCCTGGGATCGCGGGCACGCCAGCCTGCCCCGCATCCCTCATGCGCAACGTTCCAGGAGCACGCAGGACTGCCTGCGATCCGGATCAGATCCCCTCTATCCCCGGCAGTCCCGCCACCGCCTCGCTAAAGGCCTTCCCGCGCTCCTCGAAATTGCGGAACTGATCGAAGGAAGCGCAGGCGGGCGACAGCAGCACCACCGGCTCGGCAAGGCCCGAGGCCACCGCGTCGGCAGCCGCCAGCGGCACCGCCTTCTCGATCGTCCCGGCCCGTACGTAGGGGACGCGGCCCTCGAGCGTGGCTGCAAACTCCTCGGTGGCATCGCCGATCAGGTAGGCCTTGCGGATCTTCGGAAAATAATCGGCCAGCGAACCGATGCCGCCGGTCTTGGGCTTGCCTCCGGCGATCCAGTACATCGTCTCGAAGGAGGCGAGTGCCTTGGCCGCCGCATCCGCGTTGGTGGCCTTGGAATCATTGACGAACAGCACCGGGCCGAGGTGCCCGACCTGCTGCATGCGGTGCGCAAGGCCGGGGAAACTGCGCATGCCGGCCTGGATCTGGTCAAGACCGAGCCCCTGGGCACGGGCGGCCGCGAGCGCGGCACAGGCATTCTGCGCATTGTGAGTCCCCCGCAGCGACCCTATCCCGGCGAGCGAGGCTACCTCGGCAACCTCCCCGGCGTCCGCCGAATAGAGCTTCTCGCCGACGGCATAGACACCATCCCTCAGGACCTTCTCGACGGAGATGCGCACCACCTTGCCACCCTCTCGCTCGATGTCGTCGGCGATGGCTGCACACCAAGGGTCGTCCACACCGACGACGGCGGTCCGGGCGCCGTGTACCAGGCGGGCCTTGACGGCGGCATAGTGTTCCAGCGTTCCGTGGCGATCGAGATGGTCTTCGGTGACGTTGAGCAGGATGCCGACGGAAGGATCGATGCCCGGTGCGAGGTCGATCTGGTAGGAGGAGCATTCGACGACATATACTCGGCCGGCGGATGGCGGCTCGAGCGAGAGAATTGCCGTGCCGATATTGCCGCCGAGCTGGGTGTCATGCCCGGAAGCCGCGAAGAGATGGGCGATCAGCGCCGTCGTCGTCGACTTTCCATTGGTACCGGTGATGGCAACGAAGGGCGAGCCCGGTGCCTGCAACCTGCGCTGACGCACGAAGAGCTCGATGTCGCCGATCACCTCGACGCCATGTCTGGCCGCCAGCTTCACCGTCCAATGCGGCTCGGGATGGGTGAGCGGCACCCCCGGCGACAGGACAAGCGCCGCAAGCAAGGTCCAGTCGATCTCGGCCAGGTTCCTGACAGCCAGTCCCTTGGCGGCAGCAGCCGCACGCCCCGCCTCGCCGTCGTCCCAGACGACAGGGCGCGCGCCTCCGGCGACGAGGGCGAGCGCAGTGGCGAGACCGGAGCCGCCGAGGCCGAACACGGCGATCTGGCGGTCGCCGAAACAAGTCACCGGGATCATGCTTACCTCAGCTTCAGCGTGGCAAGGCCGAGCAAGGCCAGCACGATGGCGATGATCCAGAAGCGGATGACGACCTGCGGCTCGCTCCAGCCTAGCTGTTCGAAATGATGGTGGATCGGCGCCATCTTGAAGACGCGCTTGCCCGTGTAGCGGAAGGACACCACCTGTATGATCACCGAAAGCGTCTCCGCCACGAACAGGCCGCCGACGATCAACAATACGACTTCATGCTTGGTGGCCACGGCGATCGAGCCGAGCATGCCACCGAGGGCGAGAGAGCCGGTGTCGCCCATGAAGATCTGGGCAGGCGGCGCATTGAACCACAGGAAGCCCAGGCCCGCCCCGATCATGGCACCGCAGATTACCGCGAGCTCACCGGTGCCGGGCACGAAATGAATCTGCAGATAGTTCGAGAACACCGCGTTGCCGGCCAGATAGGCGATGAAGCCGAAGCTGCCGGCCGCCACCATCACTGGCACGATGGCGAGACCGTCGAGCCCATCCGTGAGATTCACCGCATTGCCGAAGCCGACGACGATGAAAGCTCCGAAGACGATGAAGAAGTAGGAGAGAGGGAGAAGGAGTTCCTTGAAGAACGGAAAGGCCAGCGCCGTCGCCTGCGGATTGGGTTCGGCGCCGCCCCACAGGAAACCGAAAAAGCGCGCGCCTCCTGCCTCCGCCATCACGATCACGGCTACCGCCGCGATGGCGAATTCCAGGGACAGGCGCGCCCTTCCCGAAAAGCCCTTGTGGCTCTGCTTCGTAACCTTCAGGAAATCGTCATAGAAGCCGATGGCACCGAAGCCGAGCGTGACGAACAGCACCGCCCAGACATAGGGATTGGCCAGATTGCCCCAGAGCAGCACCGATACCGTCAGGCCGGAGAGGATCATCAGGCCGCCCATCGTCGGCGTGCCGCGCTTGGAAAGATGCGACTGGGGTCCGTCGGTGCGGATAGGCTGGCCCTTGCCCTGCTTCAGGCGCAACCAGGAAATCGTCCAGGGTCCGAAGAAGAACACGAAGAGCAGTGCGGTCGCGATTGCCCCGCCTGTACGGAAGGTGATGTAGCGAAAAACGTTGAGGGCCTCGAAATGTTCGCTGAAGCGGCTCAGCAAGTAGAACATGGAAACCCTCTCAAACCTTCGGCCATAGTGGCCGAATCATCTCGCTCGACGGAGCGACGTTACACCAAATGGGCCTTGATCACGCCGTTCTGCGCGCAATGGCCTCGCGCGCCACATCGTGATCGGAGAAAGGCAAGACGGTCTTGCCGACGATCTGTCCGGGCTCATGCCCCTTGCCGGCGATCAGCAGGACATCTCCGCTGCCGAGTTCGGCCACGGCCGTCTCGATGGCAAGGCGGCGGTCGCCGATGTCGATGGCGCCCGGCGCGGCAGCCAGGATGGCCGCCCGGATCGTGGCGGGATACTCACTGCGGGGGTTGTCGTCGGTGACGATGACCTTGTCGGCGAGGCGAGTGGCGATCTCGCCCATCATCGGGCGCTTGCCGGGATCGCGATCGCCCCCGCAGCCGAAGACGACCACGAGCCGCCCCTTGGCGAAGGGCTTGAGGGCCTCGAGCGCCTTCTCCAGTGCATCGGGCTTGTGCGCATAGTCGACGAGCACCGGCGCCCCCTCGACCGTGCCGACGAGATCGAGCCGTCCCTTGGCGCCACGCAGATGTTCGAGGGCCGCGAATACCGCCTGCGGCTCGCCCCCCGTTGCTAGGCAAAGGCCGGCAGCCACGAGGGCATTCTCGACCTGGAAACGTCCGGCCAGCGGCAATTTCACCGTGTAGGTGCGTTCGCGATAGTCGAGCGTGAGATGCTGGGTGAAGCCGTCGATGCGGTCGGAGACAAGGCGTATCCCCTCCCCGGCCTCCCCGACGGTGGTCAACCGCAGCCCCTTGTCCCGGGCGGCCACGATGAACTTTATCGACTCCGGATGGTCCGCTGCGACAACCGCACCGGCGCCGGGCGGCAACAGCTCGCGGAAGAGGCGAAGCTTGGCGTCGAGATAGGCCTCCACCGAAGGATGGTAGTCTAGATGGTCGCGCGAAAGGTTGGTGAAGGCACCGGCCGAAAGCCGCACGCCGTCCAGCCGATACTGGTCGAGCCCGTGGGAGGAAGCCTCCATCGCAAGATGCGTGATGCCCTTGCCCGCGAGCTCGTCGATCAGCCGATGGAGCTCCACCGGATCGGGCGTGGTCAGCGAGCCATAGGTCTCACCCCAGGGTGCCACGAGGCCGATCGTACCGACATAGGCAGCCTGGTGGCCAAGTCTCTCCCAGATCTGGCGCACGAAGGCGGCGACCGAGGTCTTTCCGCTGGTGCCCGTCACGGCCACGATCGTCGGCGGCTGGCGATCGTAGAAGGCTGCCGCGATTTCGCTCAACGCCTTCCGGGCATTTGGGACCACGATCGCGGCCACCGCGCTTTCGAGCTGCAACGGCTGCTGCGCCACGACCGCCACCGCGCCCGCCGAGACCGCCTGCGGGACATAGTCGAGCCCGTCGCTCTTCGTTCCCGGAATCGCGACGAAGACGAAACCTGGTTTCACCTGCCGGGAATCCGAGGTAACGCCGGATACGGAAATCTCTCCGAAGCGAGGATCGAGGCTGCCGGGAGGAGCGATGTCAGCGAGGGTCTTGGTCATGAGGCGATCGATCGGCGGGGAATCGGCGGGCTGCTTCTATAGACACAAGCCCGGCAATGGAACTTTTCCATAGCCGGGCCGGGGCATGATCTGCCATGCCATTCATCTTCTTTCAGGTCCGCCGCTTCAATGGGCCGTCAGCCAGGCCATGTCGAGGGCCTGGTCCTTCGGGGCGTATAGCGGCGGCACGTTGTTCGGCACCTCGTAGAAGCGGGGCTTCACGCCAAGAAGGGGCGCGATACGCTCGACGACCTTGCCGGTGGTGACGCCGCCGTTCCAGGCCGCCGTGGTGTAACCGTAGCTCTCCGGCACAGGCTGGGGCTCGTCATAGATCACCAGCACGAGATATTTGGGCTTGTCGAAGGGAAACACCGCCATGAAGGTGGTGAAGTTGTGCAGTTTGTCCTTGGCGTACCGGCCGTTGATGAGCTTTTCGGCGGTGCCCGTCTTGCCGCCCACCTGGAGGCCGGGCCGGTCCGCGAATTTGGCCGAGCCCTTCGGATCCGTGGCGTTCAGACGCAGAATGTAGCGCATCACATCGGAGGTGTGCGGCTTGAGCACCTGCGTCGAGGCAGCGATCGCCTCCTCCTCGTTCCTCACGAGGAAAGTCGGCTTCATCAGATGGCCGCCGTTCATCATCGCGCCGACAGCCATCAGCGCCTGCAGGGGCGCGACCGCGATGCCATGGCCGAAGGAGATCGTGGCCGTGTTCACCTCGCTCCAGCGCCGCGGCACCAGCGGCATGGCATTCTCCGGAAGTTCCGTGACGAGGCGGGTGGTCTGCCCCATCATGGTGAGGAACGCCTTCTGCGCGTCGACGCCGAGAGAAAGGGCGATGCGCGCCGCGCCGAGGTTGGACGAGTGGACGAACACCTGCGGCAGGCTGAGCATGCTGTAGGTCGCGTGGTAGTCCGTGATGGTGAAGCGGCCGTAGCGCAGCGGATGAACCGCATCCAGCACCGAGTTCGTTGTGTACTTGCCCGATTCGATGCCCTCAGCCACGGTCAGGGCCTTGAAGGTGGAGCCCATCTCGTAGGTGCCGACATTGATGCGGTTGATCCTGTTGGGATCGAGCGCATCGGCTGGATTGTTTGGATCGAAATCGGGAAGCGAAACCAGTGACAGGATCTCGCCCGTATTGACGTCCATGACGGCTCCGGCAGCCGCCTTGGCGCGGTAGTGAGCCATGCCTCCCACGAGCTCATCGCGCATCACCGCCTGCGCGCGCAGGTCGATGGAAAGCTGCATGGGCTTCATATCGCTCGAATTCGAGGCATAGCCGAGCGCCTGCAGGTCGCTCAGCCCCCGCTTGCTGTCGATATATTTCTCGATGCCGGCAATGCCCTGGTTGTCGATGTTGACGGCCCCGAGGACATGGCTCAGCGTGGACCCGTTCGGATAGATCCGCTTGTTCTCCATGATGAAGCCTATGCCGGGCAGGCCGAGGCGGTAGATCGCCGCCTGCTGCTCCGGCGTGATCTCACGCTTCAGCCAAAGAAAGCCCTTTCCGGAAGCTAGCTTGCTGCGCAGGTCGCGGGCATCGAGTTCGGGGAGTTGCGCGGATAGCAGCTCGGTCGCCTCGTCGACGTCGATGATCTTCTTCGGCTCCGCGTAGAGCGACGGCACCTGCACGTCGGTGGCAAGGATGCGGCCGTTGCGATCCACGATATCGGGCCTTGCAGCGGCGAGCTGGTCGGCTGCGGAACGGCGGGCGTCATATTGCTGGTCAGGCTCGGCGCCGAACTGAGTCAACCGGGCGAAGATGGCGACATAGATGCAGACGAAGCCGCCCACCAAAAGGATGATGCGGCTCGCGCTCTTCTGGAGCTTGGTCATGCGCCGGCGCGGTGGAGCGGCCCTGGGCGGCGCGGCCACCGGTTCGGGCACCTCGGCGGCGGCACTAACGCCCGCAGACAGGTCTTCCACGACGGTTTCCTCGCTCATTGCGTCGATCCTGTCACTTGCGGCGGCCCGGCAAGACCAAGCCCTTCCAGTTTCTCGGCGATCAGATCACCCTGCTGCACCTTGGCCGGCAGTTCCGAGGGATTGACGACCTGCGTGATCTTCATCGGCACGAGATCGAGATGGCGCTTGGCCATGTCGCCCACCCGCTCCGGCTGGCTCATATAGGCCCACTCGGCCCTCAAGGCCTGAATCGAACGCCGTTCCGCCTCGATGGAGCGACGAAGCTTGGCCACCTTCTCGGCCTGCAGCGTGGATTCATACTTGATGGAATAGACGCCGATCGCCGAGGCGACGAGCAGGCCGACCAGGATAAGATTGAGGATGCGCGTCACCGGCTCCTCCCGGATTGAATGTTCATGTCTGGCAGCCCGAGAAAGCTGGTGCCCGTGTCGCGTGCCGGCGCCTCGCTGCGGATCGCGAAGCGCAGTTTGGCGGACCGGGCGCGTGGATTGACGTCGGCTTCGGCGGTCGAGGCGGCGGTGGCGGCCCGATGCGTCTGCGTGAAGGTGGCCGGCGGCACCGCCGCCACAGGCGCGTGTCGGGAACCGCCCGCCTGGCTGCGCGTGCGATCGGCGAAGAAGGCTTTTACGACGCGGTCTTCAAGGGAATGAAAGGTCACGACGACCAGTCGCCCACCGGGCTTGAGCACGCGTTCAGCCGCCAGCAGGGCTTCACCCAGTTCGTCGAGTTCACCGTTGACGGCGATCCGCAGGGCCTGGAACGCGCGCGTCGCCGGGTGGATATCGCCGGGCCGGGTACGGATCACGCGACCGCAGAGATCGGCGAGCTGCATCGTGCGCGTGAAGGGCTCCTTCACCCTGTCGGCGACGATGGCCCGAGCGAGCGCATTGGCCCGCCGCTCCTCGCCCAGGACATGGAAGATGCGCGCCAGCATGTCCTCCGGCAGGCTTGCCACGAGATCGGCCGCGGTCGGCCCCTCCCCCGACATCCGCATGTCGAGCGGCCCATCCCGACGGAAGGAGAAGCCGCGGTCGGCCTCGTCGAGTTGCATCGAGGAAACGCCGATATCGAGCACGACCCCGTCAATGCCTTCCTCGCCCAGCATCGGCGCCAGAGCATCGAGGCGGGAGAAACGATCCTCGACCAGCGTGAGCCGTCCCTTCATGGCGCTCACCAGCGCCATGCCGTTCGTGATCGCCGTACGGTCGCGGTCGATGGCCAGGACGCGGATATCGGGAGCGGCGTCGAGGATGGCACGCGTATAGCCTCCGGCACCGAAGGTGCCGTCGATAAAGCGCTCGCCCGTGCGCGGCGCGAGGGCCTCCATGACCTCGGCGAGCATCACCGGCACATGCCGGGCTGCATCGTTGGAGGGCATGGGAGGTACGGGCATCGAACTCTCGAACAGCTGGATTGCGGACGAACTTGCCCGCAAATCGAGCGAATTTCTCCGATCCCATTAACGCCGATGAAAGGTTAATGAACGGTTCGCGAGCCCCCGAAAACCGGATGCAAATTCCTCTACGTCATGCGACCGCCGGGTTGGTGGAGAGGCTTTCCGAGGCGTCGCAGCATGCCTCTTTCGCTGGCCGGCAAAGGCATGCACAATCGCCGCCAATTCACGGTACCCGTGTGGAGATTCGGTTCCCATGTTGAAATCCGCCAGAGCGTTCCTGCTGGGCGCCAGCCTTGCCTCAGCCCTGCCCGGCAGCGCTGCACTGGCGGATGATTCCGTGGCCAATCTGGATGCCGGCGGCCTCGTTCTCGACAAGAGCGACCAGATCGAGCTCAGGGCGGAGGACGTCTTTCTCTCGGTGAAGCAGATCCGCGTCGCCTATCGTTTCTACAACAAAGGCGACAAGGACCTGCCCCTCGCCGTCTCGTTCCCGCTGCCCGACATCACAGGCGAGCAGGATCTGGTCGTGAGCCTTCCCAACGCTGCTTCCTCGAACTTCCTCAACTTCCAGACAAAGGTTAACGGCAAGACGACCGAGACGACGCTGGAACAGCATGCCTTCTTCACACCGGATGGGGGCCAGGAGATCGAAATAACCGACCTCCTCAAGGGCCTGAACGTTCCGCTGATGCCTCTCGGAGAGGCCACTGCTGCCGCCATCAAGCAACTCGGCGCGGAAGATCGCGGCAAGCTTACCAGCGCTGGCTATGCGGCGATCGAAGGAGAAACCGTCACACCGCTCTGGACGCTCCGATCGAGATTTACCCGCCAGCAGGTCTTTCCGGCGAAGAAGGAAGTCCTGCTGCAGCACAGTTTCACGCCAAGCGTCGGCGTCGCCTCGGGTGTCTATTTCGACAAGGCCAATCTCACGGGTGAATCGCTGGCGCAATACCAGAGAAAATACTGCACCGACGATGGTTTCCTGCGGGCCGCCGACCTCTTGACGAGGCGCATCGCGGAGGCAAAACCCGGCGCCGGAGATGCGGCTGCCGACATCAAGGCCCGGCAGACCTATTTCGGCTATGCGATTGCGCGGAACGGGCTCGGCCCGATCGGGCGCTTCGACCTTACCATCGACAAGGCCTACCCGGACAACCTCGTCTCCTTCTGCGCCGACGGGGCGAGGAAGATCTCCAGTACGCGGTATGAGGTCAAGAAGGTTAACTATACCCCGGACCGGAACATCGACGTGCTGATCCTGGACAAGCATGTGGAAAAGTAGCATCGCGAGCACAAGCATTCGGTGCGGGGGATGATGTGACGGCTCACGGCCCGGCCTTGCTTACGGTCGCATCCGGGTCATTCACGCTCGAGCATGCGGCAAGGCCCACTTCGTCGGAGACCGTCTTCACGCCCGGCAGGGTCCGCGCGTAAACTTGGCCCGGCTTGAGATCGACGGGATTCTTGAACAGGGTACGCTGGCTGTCATCGTCCTTGAACCACCCGGCATCGATGCAGCGCACCGTAGCGGCACAAGCATTGGTGATCGTGATTTGGACGGCGGGCTTACCGCCCGTGATCTTCATGTCGGTCGCCCGCTGCACGCAGTCGCCTGCATAGTTCGGCCGGGCAGGCACCGGATTCGCCGCCTTGAGGGCGACCATGGCGTCTCGGATCCAGTCGTAACTGTCGGCGACCGGTGCTGGTGCTGAACTTCCTTGGCATTTCGGATCGGCACGCGAATTCACGCCGATCTGCCTGGGTGTATCGGCGCCATCGCTCAGGATGACCGGACCGCCGGAGTCGCCGCTGCACACCGAATAGGCGGCCTTATCCGGCGCGACGAGCAGGATGTTCGAATATTCGAACACACGCAGGCCGCCGAGATCCTTGCGCTTGAGACGTATGTCGAGCTTCTTCTTGCCGGATTGCGTAACGATGTCGCCATAGCCCAAGCTGTAACCGGAGAGCACGCGCGAAAAGTGGCCATCCGCCTGGTGCGTGGTCGTGTAGTCGAGCGCGAGCGGTTTATAATCCGCCGGAATGTCGCGCGACAGCTTGATGACCGCAAGATCCGCCTCGTGCTGGTCCTGCCACCACAGGGAGGTCTTCTGTCCGGAGCCGGCGTCTTCGAAGTAGCGTGGATTGATCCGGATCTCGGCTGCGGGAATGCCCTTGCCGCCGCGCTGAAAGCGCCTCATGTCCGCACCGAAATAGACGGTCGTCGCGCCAGCCTTGGGGGTAACGCAATGCGCGGCCGTCAGGACGAAGCGCTCGTCGATGATGCTCCCGGCACAATAGTAGAAGACCGATCCCTGACGCGTGGCGATGAACACGACATATTTGCCGTAGGCATCCGCATCGCCGACATAGTGGAAAACGGGGTCGCGTGGAGGTGCGGCAGGGGCCGCGGATTTGGCGAGCGATCCGGCCGGCCATGAAGCCATGCCCGCCGCGGCCAGGACCAGGGTGAGCATCCACTTCATGAGCACCATCGCTTCCGGCAGAATCTCGTTGCCTGGAGGTTTACAACATGATGAGATAGGAAACCATGACGCTACGTCGCCCCGAGCGAAGCGCGAGAGGAGGCCGAGCGCACGCCTACCGGACGACTCTGAGAATGGCCGACGTCGTCATCGCGCAGACGGGCTTCAGCAGGATGTAAGGGACGAGCCGCCAGCCGAACAATGCCGTCCGGTCCTCGTAGCGGGTCTCCGCCTCGCGTTTCCATCTGTCGTAGAGCCTGTAGCGCAATGCCCAGAAATAGCGGTTGAGCGAAAGAACGAGTTTGAGGAACCGCTCATGGGAAGGTTTGCGCCCGACTGCCTTCATCTCCTGCCAGATCACTTCATCGGAGATGGAACGATCGCTGTCGCTATCGTCGAGCTGGCGCCGACCAGCGCCTCCGACACCGGTATTGGCCATGATTCGGATCGTATCGCGGCAATTGGCCGATGCGGCGTGCATCAGCAGCGGATGCATCACCACGACGTCCCCGGCTTCGCCGACCAATTGGACGATACTCTCCTTGCCTTCCTTCCGTGCAATGTATCCTTCGCAGAATGCCACCATGTCATGCCGTCGCACCGGCTCGTTCGTCGACGCGAGAAGTCTGGCGACGACTCGGTGCGAGCCCGCCGCGACGAGCGTGGAGGCACCGTCCCGCTTCGAGTCCGTTATGAGGAAGGCAGGTACGAATGCACAATTTCTGTCGCGGATATCATGCGCTTCCGCTGCCTGGTACCCCAGGTCGACATGCCAGCGTCCGACAAGAGGTGACGATTCGCCGGAGGAACGCACAAATCCCGGAAATGTGACGAAGAAGTCGCCATGGGTATGAAAATGCGTGCGATCCCAGCCATCTCTTCCGAAGAGTTTATCAAGGATACCGGTGAGCCTTGAGGTGATCATCCGATCGAAAACGACGCTTGCGCGTCTTTTCATAACAAATCTGGCTTTATATGGAGAGCTTTTATCAACATTTTCCTCATTCTTCAGCATTTCGAGAATCAGGTCCTCACACGCCTTTGCGGTGTCCTTCGCAAAGGCGGCCTTGATGACCATGAAGCCATCACGTTTGAACTGGGCGAACTGGCTATCTGAAATACTATCCGATTGAGTAATGATATCCGCCATATGTCGTAACCTCACGCACAACCTACCTCTTTTGATACTAGCAGGAAAAACGCGACATGGTTATGGACCATCGACAGGCGGTCCGCATAAATTTTGGGCGAGCAAGAACCGGGCCGTCCTCGGGAAGCGACCGGGATGACATCGCAGTCGGGCCTGACGGCCGGAAAATGCCCGGTGGCCGGGAGGTAGATGCAGCCGGGATAGCTCCCACCAGTCCCCGAAACATTGGGGACACAAAATTGTGATCAGTCCGGCATTGAAGCGCAATAAACTACAATACGGATGCGTCGAGTTCGAGAATTCAGCGAGAATCTCGTAAAAAACTTCGCCGAATAGAAACCTTAATGCCTACGAAATATTGCAAGCCGCCCCAGTTACCAACCGCCGATACACGCAACGCCGAATGAGCAAGCGCCATAGTTGTGAATTATGAACTTCCTGCCTTTGGGAAAATCATCTATCAGTTTCGTGTTTGATACTTCATTGCCTGGCTTGAGAGAGCCTACTAGCGCATATTGAAAAGGGTTATCGGGTGAAGAGAATTTCCGTTCTCATAGCCTGCGTCTGTGGCAACAGATATGTAGACATAGATGCAGTCCGCTCATTTCTCAGCATTGCTCTCGAATTAAAGAAGAACAAGATCGACGTGGACTTCCTCGGCCAGTCGGGGATCCCGCATCTCGAGCATGCGAGAAATGCCGTCGTAAGCTATTTCCTCAGTGGGAATTGCACGCATTTGCTTTGTCTCGATTCAGACATGGAAGTGCACCCGAAGACCGTGTTGCGGATGCTGCAATTCAGCGAAACCTACGACCAGCCCTTCACGGCAGCCCCGTATGTCTCGAAAGGCTATGACAACGAGAAGGCCGGAAGGGTATTCGCCCGCGACCTGGAGGATTTTCATGCCTCCACGATCCGCTGGAACGTGGTCTTCGAGGACCCGGCCGTGCTCACCGGGCAATCGCGCCTGAACGAGACCCGCAACGGCTTTGCGCGCGCCCTGCGCGTCGGAGCCGGCGCAATGCTATGCCGCCGGGACATGCTGGAAAAGATGGTCAACCACTTCAAGAGCGGCATGTATCATTACCACAATGTGCCCTACCGCCTTTATCCGCTCTTCAACATTCCGGTGGTGGACGGACAGGCGGTCGGGGAGGACTATGCCTTCTGCGATCGCTGGCGGGAATGCGGCGGCGAGCTATGGGTCGATACCACGGCCACGATCAATCATCATGGCTACCATTCCTATCATGGCAACCTCCAGGAAAGCCTGGAACTGCGCCGCCGCGCGAAGACGAAAAGCCAGGAGCCGAACGCCGCGTAGGGGCGGGACGGGCGCCCTCCGAAGGCGCGGCGCGACTTGCCCGAAACCCCGGACGGGCCTCATGCGCTACGAGCAAATACCCGCCAGATCATGAGCACCAGGATCGAGCCGACGATGGCGCCGATGAAGCCCGCCTTGTCGCCGGGCGAGTACCAGCCGACCTGCTGGCCGAGCCATGTCGCCAGCGCCGCGCCCACGATCCCCAGCACCGTCGTGAGGATGAAACCTGTTGGATTGTGCGGTCCCGGCGAGAGGAAGCGCGCGATCAGGCCCACGAAGAAGCCGATGAGGACGGTCCAGATAATGTTCATGCCGGGACTCCAGACGATTTCCCGCGCAATCTGGCGATGTTTGACGACAAAGACAAGAATGGACGCGAGAAGGCGTCCTATCTCTGGACTCAGGCTCCCGACAGGCCGTTCGTCCGACGGAGGGAGGATGCTAGCTGGCCTGTAAGCCGGGTTCTGTATGGCCCGCTTGCGCGAACGTGGCGGCCATTCATCTGGGGCTGCCGTTGCCGGCAACCTCAACGCAACCAACCCGAACGACAGCGCGGAAATGCGCTCCGGCGCACCCGAAGGCCGCCGCGGCCGTCCCTATTCGGTCTTGCTCCGGGTGGGGCTTGCCGTGCCATTCCTGTTACCAGAAATGCGGTGCGCTCTTACCGCACCCTTTCACCCTTACCCCGGCATCGCCGGGGCGGTTTGCTTTCTGTGGCGCTTTCCCTGAGGTCGCCCCCGCCGGCCATTAGCCGGCACCCTATTTCCGTGGAGCCCGGACTTTCCTCCATCCCAGGAGCGAACGCCCTGGAACAGCGGCCGCCCGGCCAGCTAGCCGCGCCTGTCTGACGCGATGTCATCGAGACGTCAACAAAGAAAAAGCCGGCGCAATGCGCCGGCAAGGTGTGTCTTGGAGGGAATGGGAACCATTCGTAGGATCGGATGTAGGGCACGGCGCCGAATCGCGCTGTGCGAAAACGCACAGCGCTGTTGCGCCATCCTCCTGCTATCCCCGTTTGGCAATCAAATCGCGCAGCGTCTCGATGGTGGAGGCGTCGCAGATGCCGTCGACCAAGGCGGGCCGGAAATGGCGCTGGAAGGCGGTGACGACGGCTTCGGTCAACACATCATAGGAACCGGTTATTTCCAGGCCATAGCCATAGAGCGAGAACATCGCCTGCAGAGCCTCGATCGGCTGGCCCGCCTCTCCCGGTGAGAAGAAGCGGCCACCCCGGATCGGCGACGGTGGCACGTAGAGGCCGACGCCTTCGGCCGCCAGACTTTCCCAGTCGAACCGTTCGCCCGGATCCGTCTTGCGCAGCGGTGCGATATCGGAGTGACCGAGAACATGCTGGGGCCTGATGCCGTGCCTGCGGACGATGTCGCGGCTCAGCGCCCTCACCGCCGCCATCTGGGCAGGCGGAAAATCGCGGTAGCCCCATTCATGGCCCGGGTTGACGATCTCGATACCGATGGAGTGGGAATTTATGTCGGCGACGCCCTCCCAGCTCGACTGGCCGGCATGCCAAGCACGCCTGGCCTCGGGCACCATCTGCGCGATCTCGCCGTCCTCCCCGACGAAATAATGGCAGGAGACCTGTGAAGCGGGATCCGCGAGGCGTGCGAGCGCGCCAGGCCCGTCGGGCATGCCGGTATAGTGCAGGATGAGAAGCAGTGGGCTTCCCCTGTCGATCCGCTCGCCATGATTGGGCGATGGCACCAGGCGGTGAACGAGTGTGCTATCGGGCTGCAAGAAGCGGTTCTCTAGGGTAGGATTCGGGGAGCGCTGTCATGGCTCTACGCCATCCGGCTCCGACGATAAAGCCCGTTAAGGTGCTCTCTTCAAAGCCAGTTGATGCGCTTGAGCACCCACAGCGTGGCGACTGAGGTGATGGTCACGAAGGCAACGATGACCACGAAGGCCCAGGTGTCGTTCACGCCCGGAATGCCGCCGACATTCATGCCGAACAGACCGGCCACCACGCTCGGGGGCAGCAGCAGGGCGGCAAGCGCCGCGAGGCGGTTGGAATTGCGGGCGATGCGCTCGCTGATCACGGTGCCCAGATCGTCGTGCAGGATGGTGGTGCGGTCGCGAATGGCATCGAGATACTCGATGAAGCGCATGAGCTTGTCGGTGACCTCGCGCAGGCGCAGCTTGTCGCGCTCCATGAGCCAGGGAGCGTCATCATGCTCCATGCGATTGAGCGCGTCTCGCTGCGGGGCAAGGTAGCGGCGGAGTTGGACGGAGCGGCGGCGCAGCAGCTTCAAGCGTTCGCGCACTTCGCTGGCCTCTCCGTTGAAGATCATGTCGTCGAGTTCGTCGACCTCCTCGTCCATGCCGTCGAGCACCGGCTCAAGATCACGCACGAGTTTGTCGCCGATCATGGCGAGAAGGTCGCCGGTGTGGTTGGGGCCCTTGCCCTTGTGCAGCGCCTTGCGAATGTCTCGCAGCGCCGTCATGTAATGGCCCTTGTCACGCAGCGAAATAACGCGATTGCCGTCGACCCACAAATGCAGGGGGACGAGGTCGATATCGGAGGGCCTTTCCTTCTCGTCGACATCCTCTGGAGACGTCGCGCAGACGCCGCGCAGGATGATGAGAAGACCATCATCCACGGGTTCGACGCGCGGCCGCGATTCTTCCTCGAGCAGGGCCTCGGCGATCACGGGATCGAAGCCGGCCTTGCCGTTGATCCATTCGGCGGCGACCGGATCATCCCGTTCGAGATGGATCCAGATCACGCCCTGGTCCGGTCGCCAGTTGCTGGCGCGTTCCCAATCGATCTGCTGACATCCTCCGCGGCCATCAAGCAACAGGGCAAAACGCAGCCCCGGTTCGACACCGTAACTTGCGGAACGTGAAGTCGGCTCTCCCATGCCGGCCCCCGGGAATAACTGACCGTCCCTGAGAAACTCTGGGAACGGGGAAAACATAAATGCCACAAAAGCTTGCCGCCATGTGCCGATTCACTTTATCAGGTCGGCAGGCACAGGCAAGCCGAAGTGAAGGCTCCCTGCCGGGCAAGGGATTCCACGAGACCTTGCCCGATGCCAGGGTCCCTTCCCTCATGCTCCACCGGAAACTGGTTTCTCCCTCATGGACCTCAGCATCGCCGAACTTGTCGAGCGTTTTCCCGATTTCCGCGTCGCGGTGATCGTGGCCGAGCGGCTGAATATCTCCGGCCCCCGTTCTGAGAGGCTGGACCACCTTATCCGCGAGGGCGAGGCGGAGTGCCGGCGGCGCCACGCCGGCACGGAACTCTCCGCCATTCCCGGCGTCGCGGCCTGGCGGAGCGCCTATAAGGGCTTCGGCATCAAGAAGACCAGCTACCGTTCCTCGGTGGAGCGGCTGATCAAGCGGGTGCTCGCCGGTGACAGCCTGCCTGCCATCAACAGTTTCGTCGACATCTACAACGCGGCCTCGCTGCAGCACGGCTTCTGCATCGGGGCGGACGACCTCGACAAGATCGCCCCGCCCGTTGCCTTCCGCTTCTCGCGGCCTGGCGACAGCTTCCTGGACATGGGAGCCGAGGCCGGAGATGATCCCGACGACCCGCCCAAGGACGGCGAAGTCGTGCTGGCCGACAGCCGGCACGTCCTCTGCCGGCGCTGGAACTGGCGCCAGGACATGCGATCGGCCATCACCACCGACACCAGGCGGGCGCTGATCACCGTGCAGGCGAACGGATGGGGCGATCTGGAAGCGGCAGCGGATGAATTGTCCGAGTTGCTCGAGTCGGAGTGCGGCGCACGGATCCGGCTCGCTTATGCCGACAGGGAGACACCGACGGTGACGATCCCCTAGGTGTTCGATCCTGGGCTTTGATGGTGCAGTCTTTTCGACCAAGCCGGTTCCATGCTGCCCGCAGGACCGCCCCCTATCCTACGCGGCTGCCTTCTCCACCTTCGGCCTCAAACCCAGCAGATGGCAGATCGCGTAGACGAGATCAGCCTTGTTCATCGTATAGAAGTGGAATTCGCTCACGCCGCGGTCCACGAGGTCGAAAACCTGCTCTGCCGCCACTGCGGCCGCCACGAGTTTACGAGTGGCGACATCGTCGTCCAGGCCTTCGAAGCGTTCGGCGAGCCGCCGGGGAACGCTGGTGCCGCAGCGTTCCGCGAAGCTCCTCACCTGCTTGAAGTTCTGAACCGGCACGATTCCAGGCACGATGGGTATGTCGATGCCAGCCTCGCGCACACGGTCGACATAGCGCAGATAGTGCTCGTTATCGAAGAAGAACTGGGTGATGGCACGGGAGGCTCCCGCGTCGACCTTGGCCTTGAGGATATCGATGTCGAAGGCAATCGAGGGGCTTTCGGGATGCTTCTCGGGATAGGCCGAGACGGAAACCTCGAAATCACCGAGGGACCTGATGCCGGCGACCAGATCGGCTGAGCTGGCATAGCCTCCCGGATGGGGCTCGTAGTGAGCGCCCACCCCGGCAGGCGGATCACCGCGGAGCGCCACGATATGGCGCACACCGGCGTCGGCATAGGAACGGATCACCTCGTCGACGGCCTCCCGCGTAGCGCCCACGCAGGTGAGGTGCGCCGCCGGCCGAATATCCGTCTCCCGAACCATCCGGGCCACCGTGCCGTGGGTGCGCTCCCGCGTCGTGCCGCCAGCCCCGTAGGTTACCGAAGCGAAGACCGGGTCGAGCGGGGCCAGTCGCTCGACCGCTTCCCAGAGCGAGGCCTCCATCTCCGCATTCTTGGGCGGAAAGAACTCGAAGGAAACACGGATACCACCGCGTGAGGGCAATGCATGACCAGCCATCACGCCACCTCCTGACCAAGAGAAATACTGTCGGAGACCCGGCGCGGGTCGCGCCCTGTCCATATTGAAACCGTGAGACTGGAGGGGCCGTCGCCGGCCTCCACCTCGCGCCAGCCCTCGGGCTGAAGATGCGCCGCCTCGAGCCAATGCTCGATGGTCTCGCGGGCAAAGCCGAGGCGGCGATGGGCGAAGTCCTCGCGGAGGAATTCCAGTTCGTGCGGTGAGAAGTCGACGATTACCAGCCGGCCGCCCGGCCTCAGCGCGCGGGCGATCTCGCGCAGGGCCCGCGCTCCGTCGTCGAGGTAATGCAGCACCTGGTGAACGATGATGAGGTCATAGGCGCCCGGCTCGACCGACAGCGCGAAGAGATCGCCCTGGCGCACCACGGCGTTTCGGATACCGTTGCGCTCGAGATTGGCGCGGGCGATCACCAGCATCTCGGCGCTTGCGTCGATGCCCACCGCGCGCGTCGCCAGCGGTGCGAAAAGTTCGAGCATGCGGCCGGTACCAGTGCCGATGTCGAGAAAAGCCTGCACCGGTTGGGTGCCAACCACCTGCCTGAGGACGGCTTCGACGGCATCGTCGGAAGCGTGCAGGGCACGGATACGATCCCAATCGCCGGCGTGGGCACGGAAATAATCGGCGGCGACGGAGGCACGGGCCCGGCGTACTTCCACGAGGCGGGAGCGATCCCGGGCGAGGATGCGGTCGCTGCGGTCAAGCCGCGCGAGGATTTCCGCGAAGAGTTCGGATTTCAGCGTGCCCTCTGCCAGACGGAAGAAGGCCCAGGCGCCTTCGCGGATGCGCTCTACCAGACCGGCCTCCACCAGCAGCTTAAGGTGGCGCGAAATGCGCGGCTGGGACTGGCCGAGGATCTCCGTGAGATCGGTGACGTTGAGTTCGCCCTCCGCCAGGATCGCGAGCAGGCGCAGGCGTGTGGGCTCGCCTGCCGCCTTGAGCGCACTCAATACCGTTTCGAAGGGAGCTGAAGTTGCCATTGCCCGCTTTCATTCCTCACATAAAGATATGTTTATGTGATTTCCGAAATTGCGCAAGATTTTTGTTTCAAAACCGACGACGAAGTGCGCCATGGCGACGGACGTGCAATTTGCCGGGAGCACAGGGCCAGATCCGTTCGGAAATGGCGGTATCCATAGGGCTTCCGATCGAGCCCATCGCGCGATGAAGCCGACAAGAGGAGACTGTCATGACCAACAGGCCGCAAGCCCCGGAGGGCAGGCATCAAGAACCGCGAAGAGAGGGGCTGGGGCGATGGTGGAAAGGAGAAACGCCTATCCCCGCCAGACCCACTGCTCGGGCACACGCGCGGCGAACTCCTCGCCTGCCGAGATCGGCCCCGGCCTGTCCACATAGGCGACGACGCCGCGCAGGCGCTTGGCGGCGGCGGCAAAGCGCAAGGCCAGTCCCTCGGCATCCGGCAGGTTTCTCTCGACTTCCGCGCCTGCGATTCGGCATGGAGCGTTCTGGTCGGTCACCGCAAGCACCGCGCCGGATGGGAAGAACAGGCGGGTGCCACGCGAGATGAAGGAGAAGTCGGGCAGTCCTTCCACTGCGAGATTGGCCCCGAGCCATTCCGGCGCCACCCTTTCGACCCCCAGATTGGCGGCAATGACGGAAAGTTCCTCCATCGATACGATCGAGACCTGGCGCTCGTTCTGGATCGCCTCCCCACGCTTGAACCAGGGCACCCGCACATCTGCAGGACGCAGAAAACCGGCATGGCGGTCGCCCGGAATCCCTTCATGGGTGAGTTCGAGAACCGCGCGGCGCTCCGCCCCGATCTCCTCGCCCGGCGCGGCTCCCAGCGCCGCCACCCTGCCCTTGCGCTTGATGGCGGGAATGACGGCGATATCCGGGATCGCATAGGAGGTCTGTTCTGACATCGATATTCTCTTGGAGGCAGGGCGGCCCGTCATGGCGCCGAATTGTCGTCCCGCCCACGCTGGGCGAGATGGTATTCGCGCAGGATGGGGCCGATATGCCGCTTCACCTGCCAGCGAGTCAAAAACAGGAGCACAACGAGAATTGGCAGATTGTCGAGGATGGCGCGCAGGAAGCCGACCACGATCGTGCCGACGATGCCGTCGCCCATCAGCATGTCGCCGCCCGTGAGCATGCCGAGGAACATCACGACGTAGCCGGAGATCAGCCCGGAAACCTGCGCCATCGGCAACACGTAGAGCAGAAAGTTGACCACGAAGCCCCAGCAGAACACGAACAGGGCGAACGGCACGCCGATGCGCCACCAGACGGCAAAGGCGATCTTGCCAATGATCTGCGCTTCGGTCACGCTGCTCTCTTCCAGCCCAGGGCGAGCAGGCCGGCGCCGATCATCAGCGTGCCGCCTGTGCGATTGACCAGACTCTGCACTCGCGGCTTGCGGATGGTGGAGCGCGCCATGGCCGCCATCAAGGCATAGATGCTGGCATTGAGCGTGGCGAGAACGAGGAAGGTCGCCTCGAAGATCACCATCTGCAGGGCGATCGGTCGGGACATATCGAGGAATTGCGGGAGGAAGGCCACGAAGAACAGGATGCTCTTGGGATTGAGCGCCGTGACCACATAGGCATGCAGAAAGATGCGCAGCGGCTGGCCCGCCGGCTCGCTCGCTCCATCCTGAAGCGCAGCACCGACGGGTGCACGCCAAAGCTTGAGGCCGAGATAGATCAGATAGGCAGCGCCGATCCATTTCAGTGCCGTGAATATCGCCGCAGAAGTCGCCAGCAGAGCGCCGAGGCCGAGCATCGATGCGGTCATGGCAGTGAAGTCGCCAAGAGCGACGCCCGCAACCGTCGCCCCTGCCAAGCGACGGCCATGGCCGAGCGCATAGGAAATCACGAGCAGGATCGTCGGGCCGGGAATGACGAGCAGGACGGCCGAGGCGGCCGCGAAGGCGAGCCAATGATCGAGGGGCATGGGGCAGGCTCCGAATAGGAAGCCAGCAATCCATGACGGGAGGGGAATTGCAAGCCCGGGGGCGCAGACGCCCCGTACGCTCTCGAAACGATAACGCCAAAGAAAAGGCGGAGCGCAAGGACAAGCACTCCGCCTCTCTCCGCGGAATTAAAGTTCGACGGCGGACGGGCGTCCACGCTGCCGGCGTTACGCGCCTACCTTCACCGCTGCGCGGTTGGCGATACGGCGCTGCTCGACAGCAAGCGCCAGACGCTCCAGCACGACCACGGTCGTATCCCAGTCGATGCAGCCGTCGGTAATGCTCTGGCCGTAGGTCAGCGGCTTGCCCGGCGCCTGGTCCTGACGGCCTGCGACGAGGTTGCTCTCGACCATGACACCGATGATGCGATTGTCGCCTGCAGCAACCTGCCCGGCGATATCGTCGACGACGAGCGGCTGGTTCTCGGGCTTCTTGGAACTGTTGGCGTGGCTGGCATCGATCATCACGACAGGAGAAAGCCCGGACTTGGCAACCTCGGCACAGGCGGCCTCCACACTGGCCGCATCGTAGTTCGGCGCCTTGCCGCCGCGCAAGATGATATGGCAGTCCTCGTTCCCGGTGGTCGAGGCGATGGCCGACTGGCCGTCCTTGGTAACCGCCATGAAATGATGCGGCTGCGATGCCGACTTCACCGCGTCCACGGCGATGCGCACATTGCCATCCGTGCCGTTCTTGAAGCCGACCGGGCAACTGAGTCCCGAGGCGAGTTCGCGATGGATCTGGCTTTCGGTCGTGCGCGCGCCGATCGCCCCCCAGGCGACGAGATCGGCGATGTATTGCGGCGTTGTCATGTCCAGGAATTCGCAGGCAGCGGGCAGCCCGAGACTGTTGATGTCGAGCAGCACCTTGCGCGCGATCCTCAGCCCCTTGTCGATCTGGAAGCTTCCGTCGAGATCGGGATCGTTGATAAGCCCCTTCCAGCCCACCGTGGTGCGAGGCTTCTCGAAATAGACCCGCATGATGATTTCCAGCGAAGAACCCAGGCGCTGGCGCAGCTTCACCAAACGGTTGGCGTAATCGAGAGCGGCCACCGGATCATGGATCGAACAGGGACCGATGACCACGGCGAGACGATCGTCGCTCCCGCGAAGAATATCGTGGAAGGCGCCGCGTGCCTCGCTGACGGTGCGCGTCACTTCCAGCGTGCGCGGATGCTCGCTCATTACAGCGGCGGGGGTGGTCAATGCCTTGATTTCACGGATGCGAAGATCGTCGGTGGTGCTCAACATAGCCTGGGTTCCTTGGCCTCGGGTTCCTGGAGAGAGTTGGGTCCCAGCCGGCGGCACAAAAAAACCGCCAGATGGGCTGGCGGTTGTTCGGGTCTGACTTACTGCAATCTTCAGATCGAGCGCACCCCTACCTCCGCCAGCGGCCTGCGAAAGCCAAAATACCAGTAAAAGTAGGGGGCGGATGCAAAGGTCATGGGACGCATATAGTCGCGCGAACGGGCTTTGTCACCTGTCTTTTGCATCGGAATGCATCTTCCGCTCATGCCGCTACGGAATCCTTGACGGGGCCACGACTGTCCGCATGACCACATGGCTTGCGGATGATCAGACCGAGATCGTCCTCTCACCAACCATTTCCTGCACCCTGGTCGCGATCGTCTCGCCGAGGACGCGGTGCGTCGCCTCGTCATAGTGGATGCCATCCACCGGACTTACCGCCACAAGCTTGCCGGCATCGATGAAATCGGCGCCATGCTTGCGAGCGACGGCTTCATAGAGCGGCGGCAATGCCTTCGATTTTTCGACGCCGCCTGCGAACATGGCGCCAAGGAACCCGACCAGACCGATCGGCGGCGGGCCCACGATCAGGAGCTTGGCCGGCGGGTGGCCGAGATTGGGCGTTGCGTTGATGATGCCGGCGAGTATGTCGATGCCAGCGGCAATGTCCTCGGGCGGAGCGCAGAAGCGGGCCTTCAGATCGTTGGTGCCAAGGGCGAGCACGATCACGTCGAGCGGCCTGTGGCTCTCGAGGCAGGCTGCGAGATAGCGCTTGCCGTTCTTGAAAATGCCCTCGATGAGGTCGTCACGAATGGTCGTTCGTCCCGGCAGCCCCTCCTCAATGACATGCCAGGAATGGCCGAGGATCTTGCGCATGATGCCCGGCCACCGTGTCTTGCCGTCGAAGCGGCGCTCGTCGCCGGGGCCGGCCATGGGCGGCGTGCCGTAGGTATTGGAATCACCGAAGCAAAGAATGTTCTTCACAATATTCCTCCAACTTGTTGATATTCATAGATTTCGAGCGCCCGACACACACCCTCCCGCTTTGCAGATGCGGGATATGCGTGGCGATCTCAGGATCGACGGCCCTCTTCGGCAAGCTCCGCGTCTCGCGTATGCGGATCCGGGAAAGCCTATTTCTTCGCCACGATGAAAATCCGCGGAAAGGCGAGCACCACCTTGCCGTCGCTGCGGGGCGGATAGGCCTGGGCGATACGGGCGGTGTAATCCTCCAGGAACTGCGGCTGCTCGCTCTCGTCGAGGAGGTCGAGATAGGACCGCAAGCCTGTCGCCCGCACCCAGGAAACGATGGCCGCGGCATCGTCGAGGACATGGAAATAGGTCGTGCGCCAGATGTCGATCAGCGAGGCCTGGCCGGCAAACAGATTGTAGTAGTCCTCGCCCGGCAGAATTCGCTCGCGCAGGCGCCCGCCCTCGCCGAATTTCGGCGCCCACGGACCGAGGAGCGCCGTCTCGCGCATCAGCCGATGCGACGGCTCTTCCAGATTGTCCGGCATCTGCACGGCGAGGACGCCTGCCGGGGCCGCCTGGGCCAGCAGGCGTGGCAGCAGGGCGGCGTGACCGGACACCCACTGCATGACCGCATTGGCGAATATCACGTCCGGCGCCCTCACCGCATGCCAGTGCAAGGCATCACCCTTCTCGAAGCGGGCAGATGGCAGGCGCTTGCGGGCATCGGCCAGCATGGCATCGGAGGTATCGATACCGAGGATATCGGCATCCGGCCAGCGCTCCGCCAGGAGTTCGGTGGAATTGCCCGGCCCGCACCCGATATCCACGGCATGGGTGACGCCGTCCAGCAGCACACGGCCGAGAAGATCGCGTGCGGGGCGGGTGCGCTCGTCCTCGAAGCGCAGATATAGGGAAGGATTCCAGTCAGCCATCTCGTCCACTCGCATGAAGCGCGGCACCATGGCGCGCGCCGGTCTGCACGGCCAATCAATTAATCAGGAAGCCGCCGTCGACGGGCATGGTCACGCCGTTGACCATCGAGGCCTTGTCGCTGAGCAGGAAGACGATCGCCTCGGCGCACTCGACCGGCTCGAAGAAACGCCCGAGCGGGATGCGCTTCAGCATCGGATCGGCCTTGGCGGGGTCACTCCAGGCCTTCACTGCCATGGGTGTCAGCACGATGGTGGGACAGACTGCATTGACGCGGATGCCCTGGCGACCGAGCTCGTTCGCCATCACGGTGGTGAGCGAATCGAGCGCCCCCTTGCTGGCACAATAGGCGGCGTGATCGGCGAATCCGATGCTGGAGGAGATGCTGGAGACGTTGACGATCGCTCCCTTCTTGCCTCTGGCGATCATGTCCTTGGCGCACTCCTGGCCGAAGATCATCGCAGCGACGACATTGACCGCCATGAGTTCCTGGAAAGCGCTGACGCTTGTCTCGAGAAAGGGTTCGAGCGACGTGGTGCCGGCGTTGTTGACCAGCCGGTCGATGGGCTGGATCCTGCGTGCAGCCTCCCTCACCGCCTCGGGATCGGCGAGATCGACCGCATGCGTCTCAGCATCGATCTCTGCGGCCAGGCTCGCCAGGTCTTCCTTGCTGCGGCCAATGGCGACCACCTTCGCACCCCGGTCGGCGAGAAGCTTCGCCGTTGCGCGGCCGATGCCGCGTGTCGCCCCCGTCACGACGATACGCTCTCCGGCAAATTCCATGTCGTCCTCCCTTTCCTGTTGGCGCGCATCGTAGCGACCTCGCCTGTCCTGACAAGTCTGACAAATCGCCCGTCGAAAGGGACTAGCTTTCTCGGCCCAACTGGGCTAATGCCCCCGGCCCTTCCCGTCTCCAGGACCAGCCATGCCGGATACCTCGCACTCGCGCGGGCCGACGCGCCCGCTTTCCATTGGCATCGACTTCGGCACCAGCAACACCGTGGTCTCCTTTGCAGACAAGGACGGCCGCGCCGAAGCGCTGTCGTTCGATCACGACGGCCAGACCCTCCATGGCTATGTCACCGCGCTCTGCTTCTGGGACGAAGGTGCCGGCGGCAGCCTCATGACCCGCGTCGAGGGCGGCCCCTGGGCGATCGACCAGTTCCTTGATGCGAGTTCGCCGCTGCGCTTCATCCAGTCCTTCAAAACCTTCGCCGCGAACTCCACCTTCCAGGAGACGCGCATCCTGCGCGAGCGCTATCGCTTCGAGGACCTGCTCGCCACCTTCCTGCGCACGCTCGTCAGGCATTCCGGGGGCCGGCTCGACCTTTCCTCATCCAATATCGTCATCGGCCGCCCGGTGACCTTCGCCGGCCGACAGCCGGACGATGCGCTTGCCATGCAGCGCTATCGCCTGGCCTTCGAGCGCGTGGGCGTGAAGAACGCCTCCTATGTCTACGAGCCCGTCGGCGCGGCCTTCTTCTATGCCCGCAACCTGCAGCGGGATTCGACCGTGCTGGTCGCCGATTTCGGCGGCGGCACCAGCGACTTCTCGGTGATGCGCTTCGAACATGTCGCCGGACAACTGCACGCCGAACCGCTCGGCCACGCGGGCATCGGCATCGCGGGGGATGCCTTCGACTACTGCATCGTCGACCGTATCGTTTCGCCCCGCCTCGGCAAGGGCGGGCACTTCCGTTCCTTCGACAAGGAATTGTCGATCCCCAATCACTACTATGCCAATCTTGCCCGCTGGCATCAGCTCGCCATGATGAAATCCAATGGCGATCTCAAGGGCTTGCAGGATCTTCTGAAATCGGCGATCGAACCCGAAAAGCTACGCAAGTTCATCGAGATCATCGAATTCGACATGGGGTTCGCCCTCTACAGCGCGGTATCGAGGACGAAGATCGCGCTTTCCTCGGAGGATGAAACCCGCTTCTCCTTCAAGGGAGGCGACATCGCCATCGAGGGAAAGCTCAGGCGGGAAAGCTTCGAGCGCTGGATCGCTCCGGGCGTGGCGAAGATTGCCACGACGCTCGACGAAGCCCTGCGCCGGGCAAAAGTCGAAGGCAAGGCCATCGACCGTGTCTTCCTTACCGGCGGCACGTCCTTCGTACCGGCGATCCGCAAGCTCTTCGTCGAGCGCTTCGGCGAGGAGCGGCTGGTCTCCACCGACCAGTTCGAATCGATCGCCCATGGCCTCGCGCTGATCGGTCAGGACGCGCACAGGGAACGCTGGGCGGTGCAATTGCCGGCGGCGGCCTGATCCGGCTGCACGGGCATCTCGCCCGTCGGCGCCAACATTTCGGGTTCGATGACCGATCGACATCCGAGGTACGGCCCGTCTTGCTACAAACGAAGAGGGCGATCGGTGATCGCCCCTCCGGGCGCGCGGACATCCAAAAAAAGCCGGGCAGCGAAAAGCCGCCCGGCGTGATGCGATTTACGCTGCTTCCGGCAGGCTCGTCATGTCGATGACGAAGCGGTACTTCACATCGCTCTTGAGCATGCGGGCATAGGCTTCCTCGATCTTCTGGATCGGGATGATCTCGATGTCGGAAACGATGCCCTTCTCGCCGCAGAAATCGAGCATCTCCTGCGTCTCCGGCAGACCGCCGATCAGCGAGCCCGCGAAGTTGCGGCGTTTGAAGATCACGCTGAAAGCGGCAACCGCCAGCGGCTTCTCCGGCGCACCGACCTGCGTCATGGTGCCGTCGCGCTTCAGCAGCGCAAGATAGGCGTTGACGTCATGGTCTGCCGCCACGGTGTCGAGGATGAAGTCGAAGCTGTCGGCGTGCTTGGCCATCTCCTCGGCATTCCTCGAGATAACGACCTCGTCGGCGCCCAGGCGCTTGGCGTCCTCGCTCTTGCCCGGCGAGGTGGTGAACAGCACCACATGAGCACCCATGGCATGGGCGAGCTTCACGCCCATATGGCCGAGGCCGCCGAGGCCCACGATGCCGACCTTCTGGCCGGGGCCGACCTTCCAATGGCGTAGCGGCGAGTAGGTGGTGATGCCAGCGCACAGCAGCGGCGCCACGGCGGCAAGATCAAGGTTCTTCGGCAGATGCAGCACGAAGTCCTCGTCGACCACGACGTGGGAGGAGTAGCCTCCCTGCGTCATGCCGCCGAGCTGCTTGTCGGGGCCGTTATAGGTGCCGACGAAGCCGTTCTCGCAATACTGCTCCAGTCCTTCCTTGCAGGCCGAGCAGGTGTGACAGGAATCGACCAGGCAACCGACGCCTGCGAGATCACCGGCCTTGAACTTCGTCACTTCGGCGCCGACGCGGGTCACCTCGCCGACGATCTCATGGCCTGGCGTGCAGGGATAAACCGTATTGCCCCACTCGTTGCGGGCGGTGTGCAGGTCGGAGTGGCAGACGCCGCAATAACGGATCTTGATCTCGACATCGCGCGGACCGGGATCGCGACGGTTGATCTTCGCGAGCCCAAGCGGCTGATCTGCCGCGCTCGTCGAAAAGCCGGTACAAACAAACATGGATATGTCCTTGAATAGCCGACCAGTTTCGCACCGCCTCGAAGGCCGTGTGAGCATTTGATCGGTGTTTGAAAGAGGATGTCGTTAGGATAAGTGGAGCTTGCCTCCACTTCGCGACTATAAGCCGACAATTGCTGCGGCGCAAACTTGAATTTGAAACGTCGGTTCGATCGACCGCAGGCATCGGCGCCCGACCGATCAAAATTCGCGGCGTGCGATCACATCCCGCGATGCTGTCGCCGGGGTAGCCCCCGGCGACGGCACAAGTTCGGACTTACGCGGCCAAGTCCCTCAGCGCGAGAACTTCTTGTACTGGATGCGCTTGGGGATTGTGGAATCGATACCGAGGCGCCGCTTCTTGTCCTCTTCATAGGCCTCGAAGTTGCCCTCGAACCACTCGACATGGCTGTCGCCTTCGAAGGAGAGGATATGGGTGGCGAGGCGGTCGAGGAAGAAGCGATCATGCGAGATGATGACGGCGCAGCCGGCATAGTTCTCCAAGGCCTCTTCCAGGGCCCGCAGGGTCTCCACGTCGAGATCGTTGGTCGGCTCGTCGAGGAAGAGGACGTTGGAGCCCTCCTTCAGCATCTTGGCGAGCTGCACGCGGTTGCGTTCGCCGCCCGAGAGCACGCCGACCTTCTTCTGCTGGTCCCCGCCCTTGAAGTTGAAGGCGGACGTGTAGCCTCGCGAGTTCACCTCGCGCTTGCCGAGATAAAGGATCTCGTTGCCGCCGGAGATCTCCTCCCACACCGTCTTCTTCGGATCGAGCGCATCGCGCGACTGGTCCACATAGCCCGGCTGTACCGTTTCACCGAAGGTGATGCTGCCGCTGTCGGGCTTTTCGAGGCCGAGCAGCATGCGGAAGAGCGTGGTCTTGCCGGCACCGTTCGGGCCGATCACGCCGACGATGCCGCCCGGCGGCAGGGAGAAGGAGAGATCGTCGATCAGGAGACGGTCACCGAAGGCCTTGGAGATGCCTTCGACCTCGATGACCTTGCCGCCGAGGCGCGGGCCGGTCTGAATCATGATCTGGGCCGTGGTCGGGCCCTTCTCATTGGCCTTGGCGAGCAGGTCCTCATAGGCGTTGATGCGGGCCTTGGACTTGGCCTGGCGCGCCTTCGGGCTCGCGGCGATCCATTCCTGCTCGGCGGCGAGCTGCTTCTGGCGGCCCTCCTCCTCGCTCTTTTCCTGGGCGAGGCGCTTCTGCTTCTGCACCAGCCAGGTGGAGTAGTTGCCTTCGTAGGGAATGCCGCGACCGCGATCGAGCTCGAGGATCCAGCCGGTGACGTTGTCGAGGAAGTAGCGATCGTGGGTGACGATCAGGATCGCGCCCGGATACGTGCGCAGATGCCCTTCCAGCCAGGCGACCGTCTCGGCGTCCAGATGGTTGGTCGGCTCGTCGAGCAGCAGGAGTTCCGGCTGTTCCAGCAGCAGGCGGCAGAGCGCCACGCGGCGGCGCTCACCACCGGAGAGCGTCGCGACATTGGCATCGTCCGGCGGGCAGCGCAGCGCGTCCATGGCTTGGTCGATCTGGCTGTCCAGATCCCACAGGTTCTTGGCGTCGATCTCGTCCTGCAGGCGGGTCATCTCGTCCGCCGTTTCGTCCGAATAGTTCATCGCGAGTTCATTGTAGCGGTCGAGGATCGCCTTCTTGGCGGCAACGCCGTCCATGACGTTCTCGCGGACCGTCTTGTTCGGGTCGAGCTGCGGCTCCTGCGGCAGATACCCCACGCGCGCGCCTTCGGCCACCCAGCCGTCGCCGGTGAAATCCTTGTCGATGCCGGCCATGATGCGCAGCAGTGTCGACTTGCCCGAGCCGTTGACGCCGAGCACGCCGATCTTGGCATCGGGATAGAAGGACAGGTGGATGTTATCCAGCACCTTCTTGCCGCCCGGATAGGTCTTGTTCAGACCCTGCATGTGGTAGACGAATTGATACGAGGCCATGGTGCCTTGCTGCCGCTTGTCAGAGAATGGGGATTGGGGCGGTGTGTAGCGGAGGCGGCGGAGCGGGGCAAGGGCGCGCCCGCGAAACTTCCGCCTCCGGCAGTTGCTGCTTCACATGGGTTCTCGGCCTGTCAAAGCGAGGTTCCGGGCGTATCGTCCCCTCAGTTCCAGAACCGGAACAGTTGCAGCCCGTAGAGGATGTAGGTCGGCTCCAGCCCGAAAAAGCTGGTGAGGTGGAATACCGCGTTCCAGACCGCGCCGCCAACCTGGCTGGTCCAGAGCGCAAGGAGCGCCAGCATGGAAATGAAGGGAGCGGCCTGGATGGCCTGCGCCTGGATCTCATAGGGCAGATAGGGCTTGATGATGCCGAAGCCGTCGAAGCCGGGAATCGGCAGGAGGTTCAGCACCACCGCCGAGCCCTGCAACGCCGCCAGGAAGGCCAGCGACACCCAGAATGTCGGCGTGCCCATCTGCTCGTGCAGGCCGAGCATGAAGGGCAAGCCCATGACGGCGAGCACGACGAGGTTGGCCAGGGGCCCGGCTGCCGAACACATCGCGTCCCAATGCTTGCTGCGCAGGGCGCCCGTATTGATGTAGACCGCGCCGCCCGGCAGGCCGATTCCGCCCAGCAGCAAGAAGAGGATGGGCAGGCCGAAGGTCAGCATCGGATGGGCATAGGCCAGCGGGTCGAGCGTGAGGTATCCCCGCTCGGCCACGCCCCTGTCCCCTCCCCAATAAGCCACCAGGGCATGCGCGCCCTCGTGAAGGCACAGCGAGATCACCCAGCCGGCTACGACGAAGGCGAAGACTGCGACCGGCGCATAGAGCCACCCGGTGAAGAGCGAAAAGCCCGTCACCAGGAACACCGCCAGGATCGGCAGGAAATTGGGGCTGAGGCGCCAGGGGGCGGAGACGACGCGAGACAAGGACGACTTCCGAAGTTGAACCATAGAGGTCTTAGTGTGGAAGGGCGCGCGCTCTTTCGCAAGGGCAGCCGCCCGTTTTCGGCCGATCCTTAACGATCCTTCATAGACGCAGGCCCGCGCCGACCCGCCGCAGAACCCAATAGAACAACGCCGTCGCAGCAGCGCCGATGGCCATCGCGAACCAGAAGCCGCCTTCGGTTTCCACGAAGGGCAGGTCCTTGGTGTTCATGCCGAAGATGCCGGCGACGAGACTGCCAGGCAGCAGCAGGGCGGTGATGATGGACAGGGCACGCAGCGAGCGATTGGTTTCGTCGGCCTGGCGGGCCGAAACCTCGTCCAGCAGAAGCTTGGCACGCTCCTGCAGCGTGTACATCTCGTGATCCAGCGATTCGAGACGATCGGCGAGCCGCTTGGCCGGGATATGCATTGCCGGCCTCTCCTCTTCCTCCGGCGCCTGCGCATGCCAGTTCCGCAGCACGGAGGAGAGCGACGACAGCTGGCGGTGCACGCGCACGGTGATGCGGCGGACATTGATCAGGCGGGTCCGCTCGGTGGTCGCCATGTCGCCGACGACACGATCTTCGGCCGTGTCGAGTTCATCCGTCATGGCCGCGACCCGCCGGGCGACGGAATCGCAGAAACGGTCGATGATGGTCTCGATGAGCTGGCCCGCGACCGGCAGATTGAGCCCGCCCTTCACGGCCCGATGGATTTCCTCGACCGAACGAAGCGGGTGACGGCGCCCTGAAATCACCAGGCGCTCGCTGAGCGCGAAGCGCAAGCGCCCCAGATGATCGCTCTCGCTGCCGAGTTCGCTGTGGAAATCCGCGATCACGCCATAGATGACGTCGTCGCAGGCCTGCAATCCCAGGGACTCGTCGTTGGCGAGGAACAGTTCGCGCGCTTCCTCGGGCAGTTGCTCGAGCGAGGAAAGCCAATCACGCGCCAGACGGTCGGTAAGGCTGAAATGCAGCCAGAGCCAGCCGTCCTCGGCGAGGAGCGCCGCTGGCACGTCCCGGGCATCGAGCGCCTCCGGCGCGTAGCCCTCGCGGAAACGGTAGGCCCAGACCAGGCCGGCAATCGCTGCCGGCACGAAGTTCACGCCCGGCAGGCGTTGCTGTTGAATGTTGTCCATCGCGGCTCCGCCAGGATCACCGCCCCGCCCAGCCCGAACGGGCGGCACAACCTGGCATTTCACCGGCTAGATCAAGCATGCGACAGGTTCATGACAGTTATCCGGCAACACTTACGCCGCTTGTTCCAACTGCCTGAGCAGATCCGAGAGTCCCGCTTCCTCGACCAGCAGGGCGGCATCGCGCGGTTTGAACCAGCGTCTCTCGCGCTCGCCCATCTCGCGCCAGGAAGGCAGGTTGCGGGTGACATCGAGCTGATAGACGAAAACCCGTACGAGATCGAAGTGCAGGTTGCGACGCTTCCAGTAGAGGAATTGGCCAACGGGATCCTTCCCGACCGTGCCTATGAGGCCAGCCTCCTGCTCGGCCTCGATGGCAGCCGCACGGCAATCCTTGGTGTCCTTCATGGGCCAGCCCTTGGGGATCGTCCACCGACGCGTTTCCCTGGTCGTGACCATGCAGACCTCGAGCTGCTCCCGCTCCAGGCGAAGGGGCAGCGCCGCGACCTGGCGAAGCTCCGCTGAAGAGGATGGGGAATTGCTGACGTGCTTTGCTGCCTTGGCCATTCTTTGGTGAGGAGATCCTTGTCTTCAATTATCGAAACAGAATTTACTTGGAATAGTTCAATCAATCCTTGATCGGCGTGTTGTTTCGCACACTTGTTTTGCGTTGCCCTTCACGAAAAGATCTCTTCCAGCTGGCAATCTGCAAATGCGCCTTGCCGAACCGCGCCGCATGGCTTCACCGAGGACTCCTGCGGGTTGACGTCATTCATTACCACGAAGTGCGCCATGTTTTTGTCAGTATGCGACTGCTTTGACACGACGCACAACGTTCCCACAGCTTTTTGAGACACATCACCGGGAAAGCTCTCTTCCGCTTGCAGATTTAGCCTGGCAACGAGATGCAATTCCGACGATTCGGTCGTCCCCATTATTTGAGCGCCTGGCGGTTGCCTCTAGGGAATACATGTGAGGCATGCACCCAGCATTGAAAGGGGCGAGGGCATCGCTTATGCGGACTGTCGGCGGGCGATTCGAAATCACCCTGAACGCGAGGAATGGTTCCGTGAAAACCGCTCTGCTTTTCGTCCTCCTCGGCGGTATCGCCTTTACTCTCGCCTCCTGCGGCGGAGAGGATTGCACCTCCGAGATGCTGCAGCAGAAGCACAGGGAGCTCCAGGACGCCATGACAGCGGCTCTCGCAAGGAATCCTGCCAAGGCTGCGGACAACTCGCAGGCCTGGGCCAGGGCTCTCGACCTGATGGCCAAGGCGCAGTCGGCAGGCAATTCTCCTCCGGCCGAAATCTGCAAAGCCTATGACGAGCAGATCCAGGCCGTGACGAAGCAGTCTTCCTGAACGACATCGTGAAAGAACGCTGCACATTTGTCGGATGAACCGACTGGCCTCGGCCCTGCTCGCACGCTAGGTTCGCCCCGGGAGGAAATCATGCTGACGGATATGTTCGACCTTACGGGCCGTGTCGCCCTCATTACCGGTTCGAGCCAGGGCATCGGATTGGCGCTGGCGAAGGGGCTGGCTGAAGCCGGTGCAACCGTGGTTCTCAACGGCCGCGACCAGGAAAAGCTCGACAAGGCTGCGAGGAACCTCGTCGAGCAGGGCTTCGCGATCGAGACGGCTGCCTTCGATGTCACCGACATCGCTGCGGTGGAGGCTACGGTCGCCGCCATAGAGGAACGCCACGGGGGCATCGACATCCTCGTCAACAATGCGGGCATCCAGCGACGCGCACCCTTCGTCGATTTCCCGGCCGCGGTGTTCCGCGAAGTGCAGACCACCAACGTCGACGGCGTCTTCTTCGTCGCCCAGGCCGTTGCACGGGGCATGATCGCCAGGAAAGCCGGCAAGATCATCAACATCTGTTCGGTGATGAGCGAGCTCGGCCGCGCCAACATCGTACCCTATACGGCCGCGAAGGGCGCGGTGAAGATGATGACCAAGGCCATGTGCGCGGAACTCGCCCGCCATAACATACAGGTCAACGGCATCGGACCGGGTTACATCGAAACAGAGCTCAACGCCGCATTGCTGGCGGACGAGAAGTTCTCTGCCTGGGTCGAGGGCCGCACGCCGGCCGGACGCTGGGGCAAGGTCGAGGAACTCGCGGGGGCAGCGGTTTTTCTCGCCAGCGATGCCTCGAACTTCGTCAACGGCCACATCGTCTATGTCGACGGCGGCCTGACCGCCTGCGTCTAGCACCATTGCAAGCAACGGCATTGAAGTCCGAGAGGGAATAATCGGCGGGCGGAACGCGCTATTGCGTTTTACGGCCTACTACTCGCTTGTACTTTGGTCGTATTTTAAATTGTGAAAATAATAAATATTTCTCATTTCTGTACGACATATAGAGCAAAATACGCTTATAAGTTGAATTGATGAATGCCGTCGTTTACGGCAGGCGCACTGGACGATCTCTGATTCGATTGTGAAGTGTGCCCAAGGGCACGTCATTCGCGATCCCTTTCGCCTAGTGTCTGCCGCCGGCGCCGTCTCACCTGCGCTGAAGCACCATAGAATCACGGCGCGCCGCCCGTCGGCCGCCCAAGGTGAGGAAAAGGAAGTTCCAATGAAGAAACTCTTGATCGCCGCCATGACCGGCGCCGTTGCCCTCTCCCTGGCCTCCTGTGGCGGCGGCAGCTCGAGCTGCACCCCCGAGGCCCTGAAGCAGAAAGGCACCGATCTGATGTCGGCCATGCAGGAAGCGATGAAGGATCCGGCCAAGGCTGCGGCCAATGCCGCGACCTGGCAGCAGAAGGCCCAGGAACTGATGACCAAGGCGCAGGCCGCCGGCGACAAGCCGACCGACGAAGTCTGCAAGGCCTATGACGACCTGATCAAGACCATCAAGGGCTGATCTCCACCGATGCCTGTCGATCCGTCGGCCTCCAGGGCCGGCGGATTTTTCATGAGCACAGCTGCCGCTTGCCGAGATTGCGTCATGGCGCGCACTGCGCCACATTGCCGCCACAATCCGGTCCGCTCATGCCCTTTTTCCATTTGCCGGCAAAGGGATCGGGACTTGGCGATATCGCGTAACGATGTCCTTGCCGGGCTCTCCGTTGCCGGCCTGCTGGTGCCTGAAGCGGTAGCCTATTCCACCATTGCCGGCCTTCCGCCGCAGCATGCCGTCTTTGCCGCAGTCGTGGGTCTCCTGGTCTATGCGGCGCTCGGGCGCAGCAACTACGCCATCACCACTGCGACATCCTCTTCCGCGGCGATCCTGGCGGCGACCGTGGCCACCTTCCCGATGGCGAGCGGCGTCGACAAGCAGGCGATCGCCTTCATGGCCGTGATTATCGCCGGGCTGGTCTTCCTCCTCGCCGGAACGGCCAGGCTCGGCTCGCTATCGAGTTTCGTCTCCCGCCCCGTCCTTCGCGGCTTCACCTTCGGCCTTGCCATCACCATCGTCCTCAAGCAGGTTCCGCCAATCCTCGGCATCCAGGCAAGCGGCGATCCCCTGAGGCTGGTCATCGGCATCGCAGGCCAGGTGGCGCATTGGAATGAGGTCGGCCTTGCCACGGGCATGCTGGCGCTTGCCGCCCTGCTGCTCCTGCGGCGCCTTCCGGCCCTGCCGGGCGCCTTCCTCGTCCTGGCAGCCGGCATCGCCGCAACCTACGCAATCGACTTTCCCGGCCATGGCGTCGCGATCGTCGGCCCGATCGACGTCATGCCCGAATTGCCAGTCATTCCCGATCTCAACGGGCGGGAATGGTCCCGATTGATCCAGACTTCGGTTCCTCTCGCCCTCATCCTCTTCGCCGAATCCTGGGGCACGGTGCGTTCGCTTGCCTTGCGGCATGGCGAGCAGGTCGAGGCCAACAGGGAACTGCTGGCAATCGGCACCGCAAATCTCATATCCGGCCTCGTGCGTGGCATGCCCGTCGGCGCTGGCTTCTCGGCATCGTCTGCGAACGAGGCGGCAGGCGCCACAAGCCGCCGGGCGGGCCTGGTGGCCGCCCTTGGCGTTGCCGTCCTCATCGGCGTGCTCGGCGGACAGGTCGCCCGCCTGCCCGAACCCGTTCTCGCCGCCGTGGTGATAGCGGCCATGGCGCATGCGCTCGACCCCAAGCCCCTCTGGCGGCTGTGGAAGATGGATCGCGACCAATATGTGGCCTGTGCAGCCGCGCTGGCGGTCATGATTCTCGGAGTGCTCAACGGCATGCTGGTGGCCATCGCCCTTTCGATCGCGGCCGCCTTGCGACGCCTCGGCTCCCCCCAGGTCTCGGTGCTGGGAGAACTCGGCAGTTCGCGGGACTTCGTCGACGTCGCCCGACACCCCGATGCCCATCTGGACGCCACTATCGGCATCTTCCGGCCAACCGAACCGCTCTTCTTCTTCAATGCAGAGGCGAGCCTGGCGCTCGCGCAGCGCCTTTGCGTTGACAAGCCGGCTCTGCGCGCCGTGATCCTCAGCCTGGAAGACAGCGCCGACATGGATTCGACTGCTCTGGACTCCCTCATCGAGTTCGAGGGCGTGCTGCGCAGCAAGGGCAAGACGCTTTATCTCGCACGCCTCAAGGACGATGCCCGCATCGGGCTTGTCAGGGCTGGCGCCGAGGCACTGGCCGGTCCCCAGCGTTGCTTCTGGAGCGTCTGGGATGCCTATGAGGCCGCTTCCGGCGCACTCACGTCGCCGGCGCCATCGGCATGAGGGCGGCGATCTACTTCCAGGCGGCCAGCAGGGCCTGCAGATGCGTCTCGGCCTGCTTCGCCTCCGCACCGATCTGGCCCGTCACCGTGCGGAACTCCAAGCGCGCCCTCAGCCCCTTTTCCAACGCGAGGGTGCCGATGCAATAATGCTGGCCCGAAACAGGCCAGGAATCGGTGTCGCACGAGATCAGGAAAGGGTCTCCGCCCTTGTTCTCGCGCTCGACCCAGACGCCACCGGGATAAACGTCGAAGATACCGTCGGCCTGCACGGGAGGTGGCGTTCCGGCCTTGGTCAGCCGGTCCTTCCAAGCCTGGAAATTCGCATATTCGGGCGCATCCTGCCGGAACATGCTTTCGCCGTCGAAAGTCTTCGGATCATAGATCGCCACCAAGGCGAGACGGCGTGGCGTACCCTTGGGACGCTCCTCGCCGTTGCAGAGGAAGCGCAAGGTGTCGTCCAGCCCTTCGCTGCAGAAATCGGCACGCCAGTTGGCCGACACGCCCCAGTCCTTGTCCATGGCATCGAAGTTGAGGGCAATGGCCTTGGCGGTCACGGCGGGATTGAGGCAGCCCTTGTCGACACCGGCCTTCGTGGCGAAATTGATCTCGTCATCGACGCCATCACCGGTCACCAGCGTGAGGGCCGGCGGACCGGGCACATGGAGAGTATCCTGGCCCAGCGTCACCGAAATCCCCTTGCGGAGGCAGCTTTCGGCTGCGCGGGGCGTGGGGACCGAAGCTGCAGGCGGCGTCGCCGGTGCGGCGGCAGCCATGTCTGCCTCGACCACCTGGGCGCGCGTCACCGGGCGATGCAGCATGAAGCTGCCGAACGCCAGCGCCAATCCGATTGCCCCCACGGCCGCCAAGCCTACATGCTGTCTCGATTCCATCGTCCTGCCTGGGCGGACCTTCCTGCCATCTCACGGGGTGGGCGGGAAAGAACCGCGTTATCTCGAAGTTCCAAAGAGCCTGCAGCCTCATATCACTGAAACCGCAGACTGATAGAACCGCCGAATGCGGCGAAACGGTGGGAAAAGCGATCTTTCGGTGATTCTTGCACGCTGCTGTTGCAATCCCGCTACGCCTCCACACATTGTCGACGGTCACCGGAACTCATCAAGCATGACGCTCAAGCGCCTGTTGCTCATCCCTATCCAGATCGTCGTCGGCTTCATCGTCGTCATCGACGAACTCGCGAGGCCGATCTATCGCCCGCTTATCCGCCGCTTTGCCGAATTGCACGTCGTGGAAGCGGCGGAAGCGGCGGTGGCCCGCCTGCCGCGCTTCGTCATACTGGTTCTGCTGCTGGTGCCGCTCGCCATCGCCGAGCCTCTGAAGATCTATGGCCTGCTGCAGATCGGCCAGGGGCATCTGGTCCGAGGCGTCCTGATCCTCGCTCTCGCCTATCTCGCCAGCTTCCTCCTGATCGAGCGCATCTACGACGCCAGCAAATCCAAGCTGATGACGATCAGCTGGTTCGCCTGGGTGATCAACTTCATCGCCTGGATCCGTGCCGCCATCCTCGACTGGCTCAAGGCCACGCCCGTCTGGGGTGCGATAGCGGCCACCAAGGCGCTGGTCGCACGGGCCGTGGCCGCGGTCCGCACCGCCCGCTGAGGACGGTATTCAGCCCAGGCCCGAGATGCCGCGCAAAATCCCCACCCCTCCGAGCACGACCACAACGAGCCAAGGCGGCGCGCGCCCGAACACCAGCGCGGCAAAGCCGGCCAATGCCAGGATCATATCGGTGACCCCGGTGATAGTGGACGTCAAGAGAGGCTGGTAGAAGGCGGCGGCGAGCAGGCCGATCACAGCCGCGTTGACGCCCCGCATCGCGGCCTGCACGGACCCGATGCCACGCAAGGCATTCCAGAAGGGCAGCATGCCGTAGATCAGCAGCAATCCCGGCAGGAACACCGCCACCACGGCGATCATCCCTCCCAATACACCGTTGGGCGCCGGTGCCGCGACAGCGCCGAGAAAAGCCGCGAAGGAAAAGACCGGACCAGGCATGGCCTGCGTGGCGCCGTAGCCGGCCACGAAATCGTCGACGCTCACCCATCCGGGCGCCACCATCACATCATGCAGCAGCGGCAGCACGACGTGGCCGCCACCGAATACCAGCGAGCCTGATCGGAAAAAACCGACGAAGAGGTCGAGGACGTGCCATCCCGTGATTTCAGCCAACACGGGCAGCCCAAGGAACAGGACCGCGAAGACGGCGAGCGCGCAGGCGCCCTGCCGTCGGGAAACCACGGTGGGTACGTGGGAGATGTCGGGACCGTCGCCGCCCCGGACAAGCACAAGCCCTGCGACGGCTCCCATGACGATCACGGCGATCTGCGCCCAGTTGCCCTGGAGGGTGAGCGCCATGACCGTGGCGACAACGGTGACAGCGACGAGGCGCTTGTCCGATCCCAGGATCTTCGCCATGCCCCAGACGGCATGGGCTACTATGGCGACCGCCACCAGCTTCAGGCCCTGCAGCAGGCCGATCTGCCAGGGTTCCCGGAAGGCGGAAGCACCCTGGGCGAAGGCCAGCAGCAGGATCACGGTCGGCATGGTGAAGCCGACCCACGCCGCAAGGCCACCGGCCAGCCCCCCTCCCCTGATCACGCCGAGGGCGAAACCGACCTGACTCGAGGACGGCCCAGGCAGCATCTGGCTCAGCGCGATCAGATCTGTGTAACCAGCTTCCGAGATCCAGCGTCGCCGCTTGACGAGTGCCTCGTGGAAATAGCCGAGATGGGCGACAGGACCGCCGAAGGAAAGCAGGCCCAGGCGAAAGAAAACTCCAAGAATCTCAAGGAAACGACTGGGCCGGGGAAATTGGATTGCGTCGGGCGTCTCTGTCATGGGGCACTGCAACTCACGGAACCTGCAGTCTAGCGACGAACCGTGACAGTTTGAAGCCGGTTGCAGCTTACCTAGCCGTTCGCCTTCGAAGAGAGTTCGGCAGCGAGGCCTTTCCGATCGGGATCAGAAATAGCGCAGTTTTGAAACGCTCTAAAGAATAATTCCAGACGGTCCAGTTTAGAATTACTCATATCTATAATTTAGAATTACTCTTATCTTTGATTTATAATGGCTTTTTGTATCATTACCTCTTGTTCATCAAATTCGATAGCGTGTAATAGCTCGCACGAATAACACGATGGCGACGCCGTGGGGGCGCGCGAGACCAAGGCTATGCTCGTACCATTTCTCATCATGCTGCGCGAAGGCATCGAGGCAGCGCTGATCGTCGGCATCGTCGCCAGCTACCTGCGGCAAACCGGGCGCGGCAATTGGATGCCGGCGGTGTGGTGCGGCATCATCCTGGCTGTAGGCCTGTCGCTGTCCGTCTTCGCGGCGCTTTATTTTGCCGCTGCCGAATTCCCGCAGCGCACCCAGGAGCTTTTCGAGGCGATCGTCGGCATCATCGCGGTCTGCCTGCTCACCGCCATGGTTTTCTGGATGCGCAAGGCCGCGCGCACCATCAAGGCCGAGATCCAGCATTCGATCGACGAAGCCCTGGCCTCCAGCGACCATCAGGGCATGGCGCTGGTGGGGATGGTCTTCCTCGCGGTGGCGCGAGAGGGACTGGAGTCGGTCTTCTTCCTGCTGGCGACCTTCGAGCAGAATGTCGGCTACAGTGCTCCACTCGGGGCTGTTCTCGGCCTTGCCTGCGCGGTCGTCTTCGGCGTCGCGCTCTATTACGGCGGGGCCCGCCTCAACCTCCGCCTGTTCTTCCGCTGGACCAGCATCCTGATCATCTTCGTGGCAGCAGGCCTGGTCGCCACGGCCGTGCGCTCGCTGCATGAGGCGGGACTGTGGAACCAACTGCAAGGCATTGCCTTCGACGTCTCCGGCATCCTGCCCGACGATAGCGCGGTCGGCTCCATCCTCTCAGGCATCTTCGGTTACACGGCCACGCCCACCAATGGCGAGTTCATCGCCTACCTGCTCTATCTCGTGCCGGCGCTCTTCCTTTTCCTGCTGGCCCCCTCCCAGTCGTCATCCCCAACCAAGGCAGCCCAATCGTGACAGCCCCGCGTATCAATTATCTGGCTGTCGGCGCCGGCATGGCGGCGCTCATCGTGGCCGTCGGCGTGGGCACCTACTTCTTCGCGGCCCGGCGTGAAGCGGCAGAGGGTCCCAAGCCCGGCGATGCCGTTGCCGTGGCGGTCACTGCCACCGCCTGCGACCCCAATGAGCTGACGGTGCCCGAGGGACGTACCACCTTCGCCATCACAAACAAGAGCAGCCGCGCCATGGAATGGGAAATTCTCCAGGGCGTGATGGTGGTGGAAGAACGCGAGAACATCGCTCCCGGCTTCACCCAGAAGCTGACGGCCAGGCTTGAGCCCGGCGAATATGAGATCGCCTGCGGCCTGCTGACCAATCCGCGCGGCAAGCTGCGTGTAACTGCGCTCGCCAATGCGCCGAAGCAGGTCAAGCCGAGCCTGGTCGACCTGATCGGGCCGCTGGCCGAATACAAGGTTTATGTGAGCCTGGAGGTCGACGATCTCGTCGATGCCACGAAGGAGTTCGCCGACGCCGTCAAGTCGGGCGACCTTGCCAGGGCCCAGGCACTCTATGCGCCGACACGCCAGCATTATGAGCGGATCGAGCCGGTCGCGGAATTGTTCTCCGATCTGGACAAGGCCATCGATGCCCGCGCCGACGTCTACGAGAAGCGTGAGGCCGATCCGGGCTTCACCGGATTCCATCGGATCGAGCACGGCTTGTTCGGGGCCAAGAGCACGGACGGCCTTGCTCCCTTCGCCGACAAGCTCCTGAAGGACGTTGCCGAACTGCAGGGCCGGATCTCCACCCTTGCCGTTCCTCCCGAGAAGATGGTCGGCGGTGCCGCCGTTCTCATGGAGGAGGTCGCCTCATCCAAGATATCGGGCGAGGAGGAACGGTACAGCCACACGGATCTCTCCGACTTCCAGGCCAATGTCGACGGCGCCAAGAAGATCACCGACCTGCTCGTACCGCTGACGACCAAAGCCAATGCCTCTCTGCAGAAGAGCATCGAGGAGAACTTTGCGGCGGTGAACGCCATTCTCGCCAAGTACAAGGCACCGGATGGCGGCTTCAAGACCTATGACGCGCTGACGCAGGAAGACCGCGCGGCGCTGCAGAAGCCGGTGACGACCCTGGCCGAAAGCCTGTCGACACTGCGCGGCACCCTGGGGCTGGACTGACAGGGCCTATGACCATGACAAACAAACATGCACTTCCCGAGACCAAGATGAGCGAACCGACATCGCGGAGCCGGCGCTCCATGCTGTTCGGTCTCGGCGCAGCCAGTGGCGGCGCCCTGCTCGCCGCGTTGCCAGGTACGGCGCAGGGCCAGGCCCCGACCGAGGAGCCGGGCGCCGTCACCAGCCTGCAGGACCGTCAGCCCTATCTCGGGGCCCATCAGGCGGGCGTCGCGACGCCACGGCAGGCCATGGGGCTGGTGGTCGCCTTCGACGTACTCGCCACGACGCGGGCCGATCTCGAGCGTCTGTTCCACCTTCTGACCGACCGTATCGCCTTCCTGACCCAGGGCGGCACGCCACCGATGATCGATCCCAAATTCCCGCCGCCCGATTCGGGCCTTATGGGACCGGTAGTGGCTCCCGACAATCTCAGCATCACCGTTGGGGTCGGTGCCTCCCTGTTCGATGAGCGTTTCGGCCTCGCCGCGAAGAAACCCCTCCAACTCTCCAGGATGCCCCAGTTCCCCAACGACGCCCTGAGTGAGGAAATCTGCCACGGCGATCTCATGGTGCAGATCTGCTCCAACACATTGGACAGCAACCTTCACGCACTGCGCGACATCGTCAAGAACACACCTGACCTCCTGATGGTGCGGTGGAAGCAGGAGGGTTTCGTGCCCCCGCCGCGGGCACTGGGCGAGAAGCAATCGTCTCCCCGCAATCTTCTCGGCTTCAAGGACGGCACCGCCAATCCCGACCATAGCGACGAAGCCGAGATGAAGCGCCTCGTCTGGGTGCAGGCGGACTCGGCAGAACCCGCCTGGGCCGTCGGTGGCACCTACGCCGTGGTGCGCATCATACGCAATTTCGTCGAGCGCTGGGACCGGACGCCGTTGCAGGAGCAGGAAGCGATCATGGGCCGGCACAAGCCGAACGGAGCCCCGCTCGGCGGTAAGAACGAACTCGACCTGCCCGTGTACGGCGATGATCCGGAAGGCAAGCGCACGCCGCTCGACTCCCACATCCGCCTCGCCAACCCCCGCACGCAGGAGGCCCGGAAGAACCTTATCCTGCGCCGCCCCTTCAACTATTCGAACGGCGTGACCAAGTCCGGCCAGCTCGACATGGGCTTGCTCTTCATCTGCTTCCAATCCGATCTCGCGGCTGGCTTCGCCCATGTACAGGGCCGCCTCAACGGTGAGCCGCTGGAGGAATACATCAAGCCCGTCGGCGGTGGGTACTTCTTCATCCTGCCGGGCATGCCCGACAAATCCGCCTTCCTCGGGCAATCGCTTCTCGAAGCGACCGCCTGAAGAAACCCGAAGTCCTTCAACCTTGAACTGAAGAGAGACACAGCATGAAGAATCTCAGATGGCGCATCCTGCTCGGTGCGGCTGCCTTCGGCATCGCCACCGCAGCGGTTGCGGATACCGCACCCGTCTCGCCGCTCGACCTCGTCCAGCCGGTGGCCGACTACAAGGTCTATGTGAGCAAGGGCGTGAAAAGCCTCGTCGAGGATACGGCCAAGTTCACCGCGGCGGTCAAGGCGGGCGACCTCAAGAAGGCCCAGGCGCTCTATGCTCCTACCCGCTTCCATTATGAGATGATCGAACCCATCGCCGAACTCTTCTCCGACCTCGACGGCAGCATCGACTCGCGCGCCGACGACCATGAGAAGAAGGAGGAGGATCCGGGCTTCACGGGCTTCCATCGCATCGAGTATGGCCTCTTCGAGAAGAAGAGCACCGAGGGGCTGGCTCCGTTTGCCGACAAGCTGAATGCCGATGTGCAGGACCTTCAGAAGCGCATCGCCGGCCTCACCGTACCGCCCGATAAGATGGTCGGCGGCGCTGCCGCACTGATCGAGGAAGTCGGCGCCACCAAGATCACCGGTGAAGAAGACCGCTACAGCCACACTGATCTCTGGGACTTCAAGGCCAATGTCGATGGCGCCAGGAAGATCGTCGAGCTCCTGCATCCCCTCACCATCAAGGCGGACAAGGATCTGAGCGACAAGGTCAATGCCAATTTCGAGACGGTCGAGAAGATCCTCGCCAAGTACAAGACGGCGCATGGCTACGAGACCTACGACAAGCTGACCGATGCGGATCGCAAGGCGCTGCAGGGCCCGATCACCACGCTCGCCGAGGATCTCTCCAAGCTGCGCGGCACGCTCGGCCTGAACTGAGTGTTTGCGGGCATCCCAGCCGGCCAGCCGGCTTCGACGATGTCTGCGACGCTGCGAGCGCCCCGGCGTGATCCCGGTCTTCGCTATCTGGGGCGGGCCACAAGCCCGCTCTTTTCGCAGGGGCTAGCCACCTGTCAGTTGTCGAGCAGTTCGATCGAACGGCTCAGCGCCACCTTCCTGCCGCTGATATTGTCCTTCAGAAGCACGTCGATGCGGTACGGGCCCGGCTTGTCGGCCGGCTCGAAGTGAATGCTGAGAGTGGAACGGCTGTCGAGCATGGCGAAGCGCCCCGGCACCTTGTCCTTCAGCGCCGCCACATCGGTCTGGCTCGAGCTCGGATTCACCGTGCCGTCGGGTCCCGTCACCTTGATGTCGTAGCTCACGTCGGCAGACAGATCGTCGGCAAGCTGCATCCCGGAAAACAGCACCGTCACGCCGATCGTGTCGCCCCGGCGAGCGGTCCGCGGTCCGCTGGCACCATCGAGACCCGCGGCGCGCATCGCCTCGGGGTCCGGCTTTTCCGGTAGCTTCAGGGTTGCGATGACTCCGGCAAAGTCGCCGTCATGATCAGGCGCCGGCTTGTAGGCTGCCTGGCGGGAGGCCAACAGGGTGTTGAGAACCTGCTTGTACGCGCCGCTCGCCTCCAGCGAGCGCTGCCGGATATACCGCTCCAGCACCTCGTGCTGGCGCATGTTGAGAGTGAGTCCCGCCAGGGACGTGGAGCGGATGGCCGCATCGAGTTCGCGGCTGCCGGTGAGAGGCCTCCCGGAATCGAGCGCGTCGACCATGGCGGCGACGAAGCCGGGATTGCCGGTGGCGAAGAATGCGCCCCATTTCAGATCCATCTCGATCGGAGAGCGCGGCGTCAGCGTATAAAGGTTTCCGGGCTTGTCGTTGGCGAAATTCGGCAGCTCGTGGAAGAGCGGATAGATGAGATCGCCGTTGCCGGATTGCCAGAGCGCGAAAACCAGAACGGATTTCATGTCGGGCGGATAGTTGGTCCCCTGCCCGATCCAGCCTTCCAGCCGCGAGCGGTTCTGCAGGAAGACCATGGACAGGAAGCCTGCAAGCGATGCGCGCGAAAGGCGGGTCCTGTTCACGCCTCCCGGTTCGCGTAGCGCGGCGAAGACCGGGAAAAGGGAAGTCGGATCCTTGCGCACATAGTAGAAGACGACCGTCTCGGCCAACCTGATATCGGCTGGAGTTGGCCTTGCCGACGAAGAAGCCGGCGCCGCACTCGCGACGGGAGCCGGTTTGGACGGAGCGGCGTCCTGCGCGAGAGCCGGCGTGATGCCGATGCTGCCGAGCCAGATCGCCAAGAGCAGTGGGCGCATAAGGACCTGTCGAAACGATTCAATAAAGCGGGCCGTCCGCGCATTAGTTACGGCACAACGCGGCAAAATTGCGCTCGACTTATTCGGTGGCGCCCCGAAGGGCCGGATAAAGCCTACGCCAGCCCGTCAGCGCCTCGGCATAGGCCGCCGAGAGCACTCCATCGGGCTCGATCGTCTCGACGCGTTTGGGCGGTGTGCATATGAGGGCAGGATCTTCCCCTGTCACCGCAAGGCGTGCCAGCCGCGCGGCACCGAATGCGCCGCCGGTCTCGCCGTCGGCGAGGCGGTGAATCGGAAAGCCCAGGACGTTGGCAAGGACTTCCAGCCAGAAGCGCGAGCGCGAGCCGCCGCCGATCACATCGGCGCTTTCGATGCTTGTGCCGGCCGCGGCCAGCGAATCGCGGCAATCGGCAAAGGCGAAGGCGACACCCTCCAGCACGGCCTGAACCATCGCATCCCGGCCGTTCTCATGGGCCAGACCGGCGAAGGCGCCGCGAATGCGGGAATCGTCGTGAGGCGTGCGTTCTCCCGAAAGATAGGGCAGGAATTGCACGGGCGACGGTGCCGTGGGCCTATCGCCGAGCGGAGCCAGAAGCAACGCCTCCTTGGTCTGCAGGACGTTGGCGATCCAGGCGAGGCTCGAGGCGGCCGAGAGGATCACGCCCATCTGGTGCCATGTTTCCGGCACCGCGTGGCAGAAGGCGTGGACGGCACGGTCGGGATTAGGCAGGAAGCGATCGGTCGTCGCCCAGAGCACGCCCGACGTTCCCAGGGAAACGAAGGCAGAGCCGGGCCTGATGGCACCCAGACCGACGGCACCCGCGGCATTGTCCCCCGCTCCGCCTGCGAAGACCGGCGCCTTTTTCATGCCCCAGCGTGCAACCAGGTCGGCTTTCAACTGCCCCGCTGGCGCAGAGCCCTCCACCAGGCGCGGCATGTTCCGGCGCGACAGACCGGTGGCCTCGAGCCCAGCGTCCGACCAGTCGCGCTTGCCGACATCGAGCCACAGCGAGCCAGCGGCATCCGACATTTCCTCGATCGCTTCCCCCGTCAGCACCAGGCGGACATAGGCCTTGGGCAGCACGACGAGACTCGTCCTCGCAAAGACATCGGGTTCGTGACGGGCCACCCAGAGCAGCTTGGGTGCCGTGAAGCCCGGCATGGCCTTGTTGCCGGTAACGGCCCGCAACTGCGGCCATCGAGCCTCCAGCTCGGCACATTCCGCGCTTGAGCGCCCATCGTTCCAGAGAATGGCGGGACGCAGCGGTTTGTGATCGGCTCCGAGCAGCACGGCCCCATGCATCTGGCCAGAGAGCCCGATTCCCTCGACCGCAGCCACCTGTGCCGGATGAGTTGCCTTGAGCGCGTCGACAGCGGCAATCACCGCTTCCACCCAGGCATCCGGCGCCTGCTCGGAAAACCCGGGCTGGGGACGCTGCACCGTCAATGCAACGTCATGGCTCGCCAGCACGCGCTGCTCCCCATCGGCCAGAAGCGCCTTGACCGACGAGGTACCGATATCGAGGCCTAGAAACACGCGCATTCCTCCCGAGATTCTCTGGTGGCGATCATGCGCAGGATGAAAAGCCGGAGCAAGCCCCGCCACGTGCGGACCATCACGGCGCCAAGGTCGATTCGCAGCTACTCACGACATGTTTCTGCATGGCGTCGCGTCCGTATCACGGATGCGTCACTCTCCCCGCCCTATTCAAGGGGCTCGTGGACCCCGACTTCCCATCAGGGGCTGCATGACGGTGACGCCATTCACCGCCATGGTCCGGAGCACCAGAACGCTCTGCAGCCCCTGATGCTTTTTTCGGCGGAAACGCAGCGCGCCACCCACGCGCCGGCTGTTACAAATATCTACATTCCGGACATATCGGGCTTACGTCCCACGCCTACCTGGAAGCGTCACAGCTTTCGACGGTTTCCGATGTTTTCGCCGACCATCGCCGACATCATCTCCGCTCTCGTCCTGCTGGCGCTCATCCTGTTGATGCCCAGCGTCGCCGGCGCGTGGCCGCCGTCCCAGATTTCCTCATCTTCAGCCGCCCATCTTCGGGCACAAAGCTTCCCTATGGATAAACCAATCCAGCCGCCGGGTGTGCATTCGTCGGCGACAGGTGTCCGTAGCGTCGGGAGCAATCCATGAAGGAGGACATCATCATGCCGGCAATCACCCGGCTCGATGCCGCCGCTGCGGTTCGCCGCCCCAATGCTCCCATCCCGCCGGCTCGCAGGCTTGGCATGCTGCCGGCCATCCGCCGACTCAGAACGAACCCGATCACCGTGTTCGCCCGCGAGGCCTACGAAGCTCCCTTCCTGGAAATCGGGATGCGAAAGCGCGTGGTGCTGGTCAGCGAGCCGGATGCGATCACGCATATCCTGCTCGACAACGCGGAAAACTACCGCAAGAGCCGGCAACAGCAGAGCCGCCTGCAGCCGGCGCTGGGCGACGGGCTCGTCACATCGGAAGGCGAGACCTGGCGCAACGCCCGCGCCGTGACCGCGCCGCTCTTCAATCCGAAGGCCATCGGGCTTCTGTTCGATGACATGGGAGTCGCAAGCCAGGATATGCTGGAGCGCTGGGACCTGCGTTCCTCCACTGTCCGGCCGCTCGATCTGACGGCCGAATTCCAGCGCCTCACCTATGAGATCGTGTCGCGGACCATCTTCTCGGGCGCCCTGGATGAAGACAGGGTCGACGTGCATACGCATCTGGCCATCTATTTCGACACTGTCGGTCGGGTGGATCTTGCCAGCCTCTTCGACCTGCCTTCCTGGTGGCCCAGCATTGCGGGCTGGCGTGCCAGACCCTCGCTCACGCTGTTTCGCTCCGTGGTCGATCGGGTGGTGGCCCAGAGGCTCGCCGCGGGTTCTCACCAGCCGCCGGATCTGCTCGACAGGCTGATCCTGTCCCATTCACCCGACAGCGGCAAGCCCCTCTCCGCCAGCGCCGTGGCGGACAACGTCCTCACCTTCCTGGTCGCCGGTCATGAAACCACGGCCAACGCCCTCGCCTGGGCGATCTATCTGCTGGCGCTGTTTCCGGACGCCGAGCGGCGCGTTCTGCGCGAACTGAAGGACGTCTGCGGAACAGGCGCCGTCCAGCGCGAACAGCTTGGCAAGCTGACCTACACACGCGCGGTGGTGAACGAGGTGCTGCGTCTGTATCCACCCGCTCCCTTCATGGGACGGCAGGCTATCGCGGACGACGACTATGGCCGCTATCCCGTGACGGGCGGAACCCAGATCGTCATCTCACCGTGGATCGTTCACCGCCATCGCCTCCTCTGGGACGCTCCGGACGAGTTCCGGCCGGAGCGCTTCCTCGAGGACGAAGCACTGGCGCGCGGCGCCTACATACCCTTCGGCCTCGGGCCGCGCATCTGCATCGGCCAGGGCTTTGCTCTCCAGGAGATCCTCACCGTGCTGGCAACGGTGCTGCCGCGTTTCAGCTTCGAACTCGTTGATCCGGCTCAGGTCTTCCCTCACTCCCGCATCACGCTGTCGCCGGAGGGCGGCCTGCCGGCGATCGTGCGGCCGCGTCCGATGTGAAGGGCCGGCAGGAGGAAGCCGGCCCTTCTGCGGAAAGCCTCATCGAGATCAGATGAGGCCGTACTGCTTGGCCTTGTTGCGCAGGAAAGGCAGGCCCTCGGCGAGGATCTCCTCGCGGCTGTTGGCGACGGGGCGCCATACCGACAATGCGGATGCAAGCTGCGGAGGCATATGGATGAAGCTTTCCATCGCCATGCCGCCCTTGAAGCCGATGCCGGCGAGACCCGCGAAGACCTCGTCCCATGCGATGGTGCCGGTGCCGGGGACACCGCGGTCGCTTTCCGACAGATGGATGTACTTCAGGTGCTCGCCGGCCTTCAGGATGCCGTTGGCCTGGCCCTTCTCCTCGATGTTCATGTGGTAGGTATCGAGGTGAAGGAAGACGTTGGGCGCGCCGATGCGCTCGATGATGCCGACCACCTGCTCGGTGGTGTTCATCATGTGGTTCTCATAACGGTTCACCGCTTCCAGACCGATCTCGAGGCCAAGCGTGCGGGCGTGGGCTGCGATCTTGGTCATGACCTTGGTCACGGCGTCATACTCGGTCTGGGTGGGCGGGTTGCCGGTACGTTCGCCGATCGAGCCATAGATCACGCCCGACAAGGCCTTGGCGCCGATTTCCGCGGTCTTGTCGAGGGCAAGGGTGAGGAATTCCAACGCCTTGTCCGGATTGTTGGTGGGGCGGGAATCGTTTGGCAGGCCCAGCGAGCAGACGGCACCGATTTCGTGCTTCTCGAGCAGCGCCCTGGTGTGGGCCGTATCGGCCTTGGCCGGTTCGAGCAGCGCGATCTCGACGAAGGCGAGCTTGTACCTGGCCGCTTCCGCGATCGACAGTTCCGCCGCCTCCCGCGTCCAGCTATGCGACCAGAGACTGGTATGAATACCGAAGCCCTTCATGATTCCATCCTTACACTGTGGGTTTCTTGGTGAAGAGAGACTGTAGAAATTCGCGCGCCCAGACCCAGCGCAGGATCATGACCACGAGAAGGAAGGCGCCCCACATCGCCGTGGCCAGATGCTGGTTGGCACCCAGCAGGTTGAGGCCAGAGGCGATGATCTGGAGGATCACCAGGGCGATGACCACGGGAATCACGCGCCCGAAGCCACCGAAAGGATCGACGCGCCCCAGGAAACAAGCAAGGACCGTGATCAGCAGATAGGCCTCGCCATGGCCGACGCGCACGGAATTGAAACGCGCCAGCATGACGACGCCGGCAATGCCGCACATCAGGCCCGAGAGCGTATAGATCAGCGTTACCGATCGCTTGGTATCGACGCCGGAATAGCGCGTGGCTTCGATATTGGAGCCAATCATGCGGGTGGCGAAGCCGAGGCGCGAGCGCGTCATCACCACATGCCACAGCAACGCGGCCGCGACGAGGATCCACATCGGGGCCGGCACCCCGAACCAGGTCCCGTGGCCGATCTCTCCGACGAAGGCGGGAAAGCCGGAAATGTCGCCGCCATGCGTCAGGAATTCCCCCAGCCCGCGCAGGAAGATCATCATCGAAAGCGAGACGAGGATGGGATGGGCGCCCGTATAGGCGATGATGATGCCCATCAGCCAGCCGGCGGCGGAACCGGCGGCCAGCGCGGCGGCGACACCGAGGACGAAGGCGCCCACGCCCGCATCGACGCCCCCCTGCGTCTGCAGCACCCAGGCCATGGCGAGCCCGGCGATGTTGGCGGTGAAGGTGGCCGCCAGGTTGAAGCCGCCCGAAATGATCGGCATCAGCATGGCAAGGGTCAGCAGGCCGAGTTCGGGGAGTTGGAAGGCGATGGAGACGAAGGTCGTGCCCGTCAGGAAACGATCCGTCGTCAGGCCGAGTACGACAACGACTACGACGAGGAAACCGAGGAGGCCCACCACGTCGCTGGCGAGCAGGGATTTCAGTCCGGCCTTGTCGCGATCGGAAGAGGCAGGAAGGGAGCTCATGCGGCCGCTCTCCTCGTCTTGGGGCTGCGCCAGGAACCGATCAGCCGGGCCACGCCGTCGCTCGACAGTGTAATGGCGATCAGGATGATTGCGCCGATGATCATCTTGAAGGCGTAGGGCGTGATGCCGAGCAGGTTGAGCCCGTTCTCGGTGATCGCGACCAGGAAGATGCCGAGGATGGCTCCGAGCAGCGTGCCCCGGCCTCCACCGAGGCGGGCGCCGCCGAGCACCACGGCCGCCAGGACATCGAGTTCGCGGCCGTAGAGGGCATTGGGTACCACCTCCTGGGCGTAATGCGCCTGCATGAGCCCTGCGATACCAGCCATCAGGCCGAGCCAGCCGAAGGCCAGGTAGTGCATGGCTCCGGTGTTGATACCGACGCGCCGCGCCGCCTCGGGGTTGTCCCCCATGGCATAGAGCTGGCGCCCGCTGGTGGTGCGGCGCAGCAGCAGCCATGTGACGAACACGCAGGCGGCCATCACGGCGACAGGCAGCGTCAGTTCCGCCGAGCCGTCGGCCGTATCGAGATGCAGCAGCACGATGCGGTTCGAGAGCCAGTCCGGCAGGTCGTAGAGCGACACGCCGCCGGTGAGGAACATCAGCGTCCCGAAGAAGAGATTGAAGGTCGCGATGGTCACCACGATCGAGACAATGCGGAAGTGATAGATCAGTGCCGCGTTGAAGGCACCGAGCAGAAAGCCGAAGAAGCCGGCGGCGATGAAGCCGAGCACCCAGTTGCCACCGCCGAAATACATCACCGTCAGCGTCGTGAGGTATTGCACCACCGAGGCGCCGACGGCGAACGAGATGTCGATGCCGCCCGCGATCAGCACCACCAGGAGGCCGGCGGCGAAGATGATGTTCACCGCGCTGGTGTTCAGCAGGTCGAAGATGTTCGAGAGGGTGAGAAACGTGTCGGTGGTCAGGCTGAGCCCCCCCGCCATGACGAGAATCACCAGGATTAGCCAGCCTTCCGTGCCGCCGATCCGCCAGCGGCGCCTCTCGCGGGTCGCTCCGTTCTCAGGCATGGACGTCCTCCTCGATCTTGTCGATCGGTACGACGCCCGGGACATATTCGGCGATCATGCGGCCATCGCGCATGTGCAGGATCCGGTCGGCGTTGAAATAGACCTCCGTGATCTCGTCCGAGATCAGGAGGATGGCCATGCCCTCGCGGGCGAGCCTGTGGATGATGGCGAATATCCCCGCCCGCGCGCCGACATCGACGCCGACGGTCGGGGAATCGAGGATCAGCAGCTTCGGGTTGGTGGCGAGCCATTTGGCGAGCACGACGCGTTGCTGGTTGCCGCCTGACAGAGTCGAGACCGCATTGTCCGGCGAACTGACCTTGATGGCGAGCGCGCGCACCCATTCATCGATCAGACTGCGCCGCTTCGCCGACGAGATGAGGCGGAGAAGATCGAGCAGGCGGTCGAGCACCGTGATCGCGGTATTGTCGCTGATCGACTGCGGCTGGATGAGGCCGAGTTGAAGGCGATCTTCCGACACATAGGCGATGCCTGCATCGATGGCGGCGCGGTTGGAGTGCAGGGAAAGCGCCTTGCCCTCCAGCCGGATCGCGCCCCTCGATGGCCGGGTGAGCCCAAACAGCGACAAGGCGAGTTCGGTTCGCCCGGCCCCCAGCCGGCCCGTCAGGCCGAGGATCTCACCCCGCCGGATGGCCAGGGTGATATCGTCGTAATCGCCGGGCCTGGAGAGTTTTTCGACTTCCAGCACCACCGGCAACGCAGAATGATCGTGCGCCTGTACCGCTTGGTCGAAGGTCTTGCCGGTCATCAACTCGGTAAGGCGAGTCTGCGTCATGCCCGCCGTGGGATAGGTGCCGACATATTGGCCGTCGCGCAGAACGGTGACGCGACTGCAGACATCGAGCACCTCGGCAAGACGATGGCTGACGAACACAACCGCGATGCCGTCGGCCGCGAGACGCCGCACGATAACGAGGAGCGCGTCCGTCTCCGCCTGGCTCAGGGACGCGGTCGGCTCGTCCATGAAGACGAGGCGCGCCTCCGCCACGAGGGCGCGGGCAATCGCCACGATCTGGCGCTGGGCGATGGAGAGCGTGCGCACCGGCGCGTCGAGATCAAGCCTGACGCCGAGCCGGTCGAGGATGCGTCGGGCGTCGGCCCGCATCGAGGCGTAGTTGACGAGGCGGGGTCTGCCGCCGAGATTGCGCTCGAAGGCGATGTTCTCCGCCACGGGCATTTCGGGAAACAGTGCCAGGTCCTGCCAGATCACCTGGATACCGAGCGCACGAGCCCTGGCGGGAGACAGACCGTCCATGGGATGGCCGTCGAACAGCATCTCCCCGCCTGGCTCGGGCTGGTAGACCCCGCTGATGAGCTTGATGAGCGTGCTCTTGCCGCAGCCGTTTTCGCCGGCAAGGCAGAGCACCTCCCCCGGCATGACGTTGAAGGACACCGACTGGAGAGCCTTCACGCCGCCGAACTGCTTGGAGATATTGGTCAGGGAGATCAGCGCCCGCTCGGCGGCAGGCGCCTCAGCCACGTTGGTCATCGCAACCTCTCAGGCCGTGCGATTGGAATGGCGGTCGGCGACCGCCATCCTGGAAACGATGCATCATCGAGGAGAAGGTGGCGGCCGGAAGCCGCCCTGCCCTCACAGCCCCATCTTAGCCAGGTCGTCCACGGTCTTGTCGTTGAGCTCGACGAGTTGGTCGACGATCAGATTGTGCCCGTCGGGATGCACTTCGCCGAGGCCCTCGATCTTGGTGCCGTCCTTGATCTCCTCGCCCTTGGCGACCATCGTGCCGAGCGTGACGAAGACCTCGCCGGCCTGCATCGGGTTCCACATGAAGCCGCCCGTGAGCACGCCGTCATGCACGAGCTTGCGGCCCTGCCCGGGCGAGAACGGGCCGAGTACCTTGATCTGACCCTTCTTGCCCCTTTCGGCCACGGCGCGAGCGGCGCCGATCGGCCCCTGGCTACCGAAGGCGAGGAACCCCTTGAGGCCGGGATGAGCGCGGATCAGGTCGAGCGCCGTGGAGCGCGAGGCGTCGACGTCCTCGGCGACGCCGTAGCGATCCCCGACCAGCTTCATGTCCGGGGCGTTCTTCTTGATGTAGGCGATGGCGGCATCTGCCCAGGCGTTGTGAAGCGGCACGGTGAGCGAACCGACGAACACGGCATATTCACCCTTGCCGCCGAGCGCAGCGACGAGGTTCTTGCCATAGGCCTCGCCGAAGCCCTGCACGGATGCGAGTTCGAAATCCCAGTCCGCCTGCTTCTGCTTGGGGGATTCGTGGGTGATGACCTTGATTCCGGCCTTGCGCGCGCGTTCGAGCACCGGTTCCAGCACTTCCGCGTCGTTGGGAACGACGCCGATGACGTCCACATTCTTGGCGATGAGGTCTTCGATGGCGCGGACCTGCAAGGCGGGATCGGCGCTGGTGGGACCCACCATGAAAGCATCGACGCCGAGTTCGGCCGACTTCTTCTTGATGCCGGCTTCCATGGCATTGAACCAGGGGATGCCGCCGATCTTCACGACGACGCCGATGACGGGTTTTTCCTTCGACGCATGGGCGGCGCCAAGAGCACCAGGCAGCAGGAGCGAGCCTGCGCCGACGGTCGAGGCGATCAGAAATCTGCGGCGGTTCATCCCGGCCGCACGAAGGGAATCAAAGCTCGAAGCCATGGCCACTTCCTCCTTGGAATTATTTGCCTGCAGAGGCAACCGCGAGTTATCGCCCCGCAGATGAAGGCGAGCTAAATCCATTTAGCTTTTCTTGTCAAGCCAACTAAATGGATTTAGCATTCGGTTGCACGAGCGGATCTCGACATCCGTTCCTTGGTATCGGGGTGAGAAACGAATGCCGCGGACAGGAAGCGGGCGAAGGTCCACGATCTACGACATCGCCGAGGCGGCCGGCGCATCCGCCTCCACGGTCAGCCTGGTGCTGAACGGCAGCTGGACGCGCTACCGCATCAAGGAAGATACGGCCAAGCGCATCCTCAAGACGGCCAGGGAACTCGGCTATGCCGTCAACATGAAGGCAAGGGGGCTTCGTCTTTCGCGATCGGGCCTGGCGGGCATGATCATTCCGCACTATCGCAACCGCTTCTTCGCCGGCCTTGCCGAGGCCTTCGAGACGGAAACGCGTGCGCGCGGCCTCTGTCCGATCGTCGTGTCCACCCAGCGCGACGAAGGCATCGAGGCGAGCGTGACCGCCACTCTCCTCTCCCAGCAGGTCGAATTCCTGTTCATTGCCGGCGTGCGGCATACCCAGCCCCTGAACGCGCTCTGCCATGCAGCGGGCATCCCCTGCGTCAATCTCGACCTGCCGGGCAGCGATGCCCCCTCCGTCGTCACGGACAACTACAATGGCGCGAGGATGCTCACGGAAGGTCTGATCAACCGCATGCGAAAGCGCAGGACGGCGTCGTCGAGCCTGCTCTTCCTGGGCGGCGTCGAAGGCGAACATGCAACGGACCGGCGTATCGCCGGCTTTCGCGACGCGGTCGCGGCAAGCGGCCTGGACGCGGAGCCGGAAGTCTATTGCTGCGGCTATAGGCCCTCGGCTGCCCGCGAAGCGCTGGCAGAGCGCTTCGCGAAGCATGGGCACATGCCGGGCGGCCTGTTCATCAACTCGATCACGGCCTTCGAGGGCCTTGTGCAATTCTCTCTCCAAGTGCCGCGCAACGCCATGCGCGACGTCAGCACCGTCTGCTCGGACTGGGATCCCTTCGCGGCCCACCTGCCCTTCGACGTCACGATGACCCGCCAGAACGTCGAGGCCATCATCGCGGAGGGCTACACGCTGATCGATACCTACGAGCCGGGGAAAAATCCCGTCGTCGTGGTACCCCCGGAGTTCGCACCGAGCCTTGAGAAGGAAAGCAACTGGCGGTAGCGACTGCGGCGTTTCCCCGTCCCTCTTGCCGGCTACAGCCCCGGCACCGCCTGCCCGGTCTCCAGCAGGGATTTCAGGTTGGAGAGAATCTTCGGCCAGCCCCCCGAGACGGCTTCGATGAACTTGGCGCCCGGCTGTTCCATTTCATGCGTGATGGTGAGCTTCACGGCAGCCTCCAGGGGTTCCAGTTCTATGGTGCAGAGCGAATACCCCTCGACCTTGAGCTCCGGCCGGAATTCGTTGCGCCATTTGAGCACGAGCCGCCGCGGCTCGTCGATTTCGACGACTTCGCCGGTATCGGCAACGCGGCCGTCCTGGAAGATCATGCGCCAGGAGGAGCCGACCTTCCATTCGCTTTCCTGTGTGACGCCGTACCAATACTGCTTCGTGAATTCCGGGCTCCTCAGGGCCATCCAGAGCTTCTCCGGCGTGGTCCGGATATAGGTGACGTAGACGAAGGTGCTACCCGCTGCATCAGTCATGGTCGTCTCCTTCAAGGCTCTGCTTCAATTGCGAGAGCGCGCTCAGGCGCGGACGGTCGAACTTTCCGATCCAGCGCTCCGCGATCTCGTTGATCGGCACCGGATTGATGAAGTGCAGCCTCTCCCGCCCCTGGCGGCGCCAGGAAACGAGATTGGCCTCCTCGAGGACGCCGAGGTGCTTGGTCACGGCCTGGCGCGTCATGGCAAGCCCCTGGCAGAGTTCTCCCAAAGTCTGGCCGTTGCGTTCATGAAGCCGATCCAGCAGACGCCGTCGGCTCGCATCCGCGAGGGCGCGGAAAACAGCATCCTCATTCATGAGGCACCAATATGCAACCATTTAGTTGCATGTCAACTTCTCGCAGGAAGCCTGAAGGGAGGGCGGTGCATGCTCATGCCGCCGATTTGACCATTCCTTGACCACCCCTCCCCTGCACCCAGAGAGAAAAACCCAGCAATTTCAGATTCCTGGAGAAACCAGGAACCGCCTCGGGGAAGGATGCCCTTATGCTTTCTTTATTTGTAGCCCCCGCTCGACGGGCCTAAGCAATTCCCGGCCTGCCAAGCCGAACACGCTGGAAATAGCCACCTCTGTTCGCGTTCCAGCCGTTCCGTCTGGACAGGATGCGTATTTCTTCCAAGGGTCTGAGCCGATGATCGGGTATCTGGCAGTTCCGGCACATGCCGCGAAAATCCTGCTTGTGGTGGCACCACTGATGATGGACGAGCCGCGAGTACCCCTGGACCAGCTTCTTGCCGATGGATTCCAGGTGCAGACCGCCGTGCGAGACCGCGATGTAGTGCTCTTCCTGCAGAAGGGACCACAGCTCTACGGCTGCCCGGTGCCCGCCACCTTGTTGGCGTCTGCGTCGCAGCCTGCGGGCGAAATCCCCTCGCATGAGATCCTCTGCGCTCCCTTCAAATGACAGCGCGGCGATAGGGGCATTTGCCTCTCCGCGGGAATGTCCCAGCCAAAACGCTCCGTCGGCCGGCGAGAGAGACCGGCGCGGATATCACTCTGCCGACGGCTCCCATATTCCCGTGACCGGTATCGCATCGCCCTCCGGGGGCCAGGGCGGCATGGTCACGCCCAGGGCGGCAAGGGGCTCGTCGCCCAGGGAACGAAACTGGAAATGAGTTCCGAGGGGAATGGTGAGGCAGAGTCCCGGAAGAACATCCGTGACAGACTCCTGGTCCCCTTGCTTGCGCCACATCTGCCCGCGGCCGCCCAGGAAGTACCAGATCTCCTCCACCGTCTTGTGGGTAACCGCCGCAGACGTACGGCCCGCCGCGAGTTCGAAGTGGGCCATGCCGCCACGCGGCAGATTGAGCAGAATGCGCACATCCGAGCCATCCGGCGCCTTGGCGTCGGGCTTGTCCGGCAACTGCCTGGTTTCGGGGTAGACGATTGCCATCGATAGGCTCCCTGACAAGTATCCTGGTGCGGCGCCACAGGCCGAAGGGGCATTCTCTAGATGAGCCCCTACCCGTTCACGATAAGGTCATTCTGTCGCTTGAGCAGCCCCTTGAACAGCATCGCCGTGAGCACCTCATCCAGCCGTTCCCTGAGGACGGAACTAGTCGTGGCAAAGCCGAAGAGGCGCGCAGCGGCGGTAAGCAGTGCATCACGGGGGGCGCCATAGTTGGCGGCTATCACTGCGAGGAAGGCCGCCTCGACTTCCTGCGTGGGCAGCATGTCGGGACGGCGCAGGCCCTGGCTCATCACCTGCGAGCGGTCGCGCACCACCACGGGCGCATCCGGCAGCGCATAGAAGGGACCACCGGCGATCTTGTCGGTCATGCGGGCGACATCGATGCCGTCCTGCACGGCGTCGCGCACGCGATTGCCCGCGCGAGCCAGGCCGAACGCGTCTCGGATGCGTGCAACGATCTCCTGCTCGTGCACCGGCCCTTCGGCCTGCACGACACCAACGACATAGGCGGCCATCCGTGCGGTGGAGATCTCATGAAGCTCGTGGGTCCTGGTGGTCTTCAACGTCGCCTCGACATAAGGCCTGCTCAGCGAGGACGGCTCGGTTGCTGTGATGCCCGGCTGGCCGGGTAATTCCAGCTCTGGCGGCAGCGCGACCCCTTCGGATCCAGATGCGGACGCGGCCGGAGGCGCCGTGCCGGCGAGATCAGCATCGCGACGAAGCCAGATTGCCCTTGCCCGCTCGACCGCCGCCTCGACCTTGGCCAGTTCTTCCTGCGGGCGCAGATACCAATCGGTCGACCAGATGCGATGGATGACCCAGCCCTGCGCTTCCAGCACATGCTGGCGCAGCCGGTCGCGATCGCGCGCCGAGCGCGAAGCGTGGTATTGCGCACCGTCGCATTCGATGCCGAGAAGGTAGCGCTGCGGCTTCTCCGGATCGACCACGGCGAGATCGACGAAAAAACCGGCGCTGCCGATCTGGTGGGCAACGGCGTGGCCGCGCGAACGCAGCCGGATCGCCACCTGCTCCTCGAACGGGGAATCGGCCTCCCTCCCCGTCTCGACCGCGTCGCCCAGGCGGCCGGATTCGGCATAGGTGAGGAACAGCTTCAGCGCCGCGACCCCGCGCGCATCGGCGCGACCGAGATCGATGTCCTCACCGCGAATGGAGGAGAATACCTCGCATCGATATTTGGCACGCGAGATCAACACATTGAGGCGCCGCTCGCCACCCTCGAGGTTCAGTGGACCGAAGCTCATGGCCAGATACCCCTCGGCACTCCGGCCATAGCCAACGGAGATGAAGATGACATCACGCTCGTCGCCCTGGATGTTCTCGAGATTCTTGACGAAGAACGGCTCGTGGCCTTCTCGCGTGAAGAAGGTCTCCGTGGCCGGGCTTTCCCGCCTCAGCAGTTCCAATTCCTTCAGGATGGCCTGACGCTGGGCGACCGAGAAGGTCGCCACGCCGAGTGACTGCGAGGCATGGCGGCGGGCGTGGGCCATGATCGCCTGAGCGACGGCCTTGGCTTCCTCGGGGTTGGTCCGTGTATTGCCCCGGTCATAGGCCGCCTTGGGCAGGTAACGGAAGATCAATCCTGCAGGCTCGGCCCCGCTCTTGCTCCCGCCGAGATGCGGGCTCGGAACCACCAGGAGGCGGTTGTCATAGAATTCGCGGTTGGAAACCGTGATCAGCGACTGATGCTTGCTGCGATAATGCCAGTTGAGCTGTCGGAACGCCATGCCCTTTGCGAGGCAGAGGTCGAGGACGCTTTCCGCATCACGCGCCTGGAATGTCTCGTCGTCCGGCACCTCGTCGTTCTCGCCCGTAAGCTTGGCGAAGAAGCGGGTGGGTGGAAGCTGTCGTTCGTCGCCGACGACGACGATCTGCCTCGCCCGCGCGATGGCGCCGATTGCGTCCACGGGCTCGACCTGCGAGGCTTCGTCGATGACCAGGAGGTCGAAGGCGAGCACGCCAGGCTTGAGGAACTGGCTGACCGACAGCGGGCTCATCATCATCACCGGCTTCAGCCGTTGGATGGCGGGACCGGCCTTGTCGAGCAGTTGTCGGATCGGCAGATGGTTGCGCTTCTTGGCCATCTCGCCGTTGAGGACGCCCAGCGGGCCGATACCGCCGAGCGCCGTCGGCCGCTCGCGCTGGTGCTTCAGCGCCACGCTCTCGCGGGCCAAAGCAATACGATCGCGATCGTGCACCTTGAATTGCGCAACGAGCCGATCATGGAGTTCGCCGTCGAAAAGCTTGAGCTCGGGCCATCGGGCGAAGAGATCTTGCCTCAGCGCTTCATAATAGGCGCGCTCGAAGGTCGCCTCGAGGTCGGCTCCTGCGACGCTGCCGTCAAGCAGCCCCTCGACCAGCGACCCGAGCCCCGCCTGGCGCGCCTTCCGGCAGCGATTGGCGAAGGCGATCCAGCGGCTGAGGGATTCGAGATTGGCGAACCACAGGCGCAACTGGGCCGATAGCTCCGCTGTCGGCAGGTCGGCACAGTCGTCCACACCATGGCTGCCTGGGAGATCGTAGTCGAGGAAGGCGCTGAGCTGCTTGAGCTCCTCGAACAGTCGCGGCACGCTCTGCATGATGGTCGCGCCGAGCGAGCCGAGCCCCCCACGCGGACGGGCGGCAAGATAGGTGAGGAAATCGGGCCCCAGAGACTCGGGCCGATGATCCCGCCACCAGTCGCTGATGGCCTGCAGGCCGCTCCACTCCGAATTCTCGCCGGCCCAGCGGGAGCCAAAGGCACGGGCGCCGAGCGGTGCTAGCGCCTCGAAGCGCCGCCGTTCGTCCTGCGCGGCGATCATGCCGTCGATCAGGGCAAGGCGTTCACTGAGTTCGGATGGCATCTCGATGGCCAGCACCGCCTTCAACTGGGCTTTTGCGCTCCGGTAGCGCCCGGAAAAAACGCGGAACCAGGACGCACCGTGCGCGGCGAATTCGGCTCGGACCGGCTGGAGGTCGACATTCCAGGCCTGGGAGCGGAACAGGCTAGCGGCCGCGACGGCCACCTTCTGATGATTGCGCCCAAGCGCCACCAGTTCTGCTATGCGTCCAGCCTCCTCCCGCCAGGCAGACTGGGCCAGGAGTTGCCGGTCGGCATCGGAGGGGAGCGCGGCGGTTGCCCTGGCGATGCGCAGGAGCATGTCGAGGTCGCGGATCCGGTTCACGCCGATGCCGAAATCTCGGCCCACGGAGGCCGCTGCCTCCTCGACGGCTTCGAGATCAGCCTCCACGCTGCGCATCAACTGGCCAAGGCGTTCCAGCTCGGCCGGATCGACCGCCTCGCGCCGTACGCCACGCCAGATATTTGTCGTGGGATTGCCTATGGTAGCGAGCCTGGAGGCTAGCTCCGCCATCAGGTCCCGCCGGGCCCGGGCTTCATCGCCTGTCCAGCGGGCCGCATCTTCGAGGGCAAAGCCTGCCCGCCCCCCGGCCTCGCGAATCGCCAGCAGGTGGCCGAGCAGATCGTAGGGGCTGATCCCGCTCGGCCCCCAGGGTGCGTGCAGCTTCGCGGCATGGCGGTTGAGTTCGCCCTGGACCTCGTCGAGCCGCCCAATGACCTTGGGGTCCTGCACCTGCATCTTCATGGTGAGTTCGCGGGTGCGGCGAAGTTCCTCCAGCAGCAGGCGCTTGTTCGCCTTGGTGGAGTGGAGTTCGAGCGTCATCGGCCCAAGGCCGACATGGCGCAGGCGGCGCTGCACCACATCGAGCGCCGCCATCTTCTCGGCGACGAAGAGCACCCTCCGGCCTTCCAGCACTGCGCCGGCGATGATGTTGGCGATGGTCTGGCTCTTGCCGGTGCCCGGTGGCCCCTTGATGACCAGATGGCGGCCACGGAGGACCTCCTCGATGGCGACCGCCTGCGACGAATCGGCGTCGAGCACGTGATTGAGGGCCAGCGGCGGGATGACAGGATCGATCGGCTGATCGTTGGCCACGATCGGCTCATGACCCTCGAAACCATCGCCCAACAGCGCCGCCACCGGGGCGTGAGTATCGATTGGGCTTCCCAGCGGCCAATTTTCGGGATCGAGATCGCGATACATCAGGAATTTGGCGAAGGAAAAGAACCCGAGCACCATGGCATCGGGTAACACCTCCCAGCGCTTCTTTCCGGAGACCGTTCGCGCGACATCGGCGAGATAGGCGACGATGTCGACGTCGTCCTCGTCGCGAAAATCCTCCACCGCGAGACCGAAATCGCTCCGCAGCTTGGCCTGGATCGACAGGTTCGGCGAGGCCGGCTCTCCTCGCCAGTGCAGCGAGAAACGCTCGGCCGCGCTGGAGCGCTCCAGGCGGACCGGCAGCAGGATCAGCGGCGCGTGCCGGGCGACTTCCGACTTCTCGTCCTCGAACCAGCGCAGCAGGCCGCAGGCGAGATAGAGGATGTTGACGCCCTGCTCCTCCTCGAAGCTGCGGGCGTCGTACCACATGTCGAAAAGGCGCTTCTGCAACCCATCACCGGTCAGACGGGTCTGGAGCTTCAAGTCGGTGTGGCGCTTAAGCCGGCCGTTGGCATCTCGTTCTTCCTGCGCCGACGGCTGACTGACGGAGGTCGCCTCGCCGGCGGGATCTGGCGCCTCGACGTCATCGGACGGAGGGTCGCGGCCAGGCAGGAAGGTCAGCCCTTTCGCCTCCGTCAGCAACCGATAGATTTCACTCGATTTCTCGTCGACGATTTCTATGGTGCGCACGCCCTTTACACGAAGGGGCACATTGATCAGGCGGTTTCGCGTGCCAAGGTCGAGCAATGCCTGCCTCTGAGCCAGCAGACGCTTGCGCACCATAGTGTCGGGCATTGATTCGGATCCTCTCGCCAGCGGAGTTTACACGGGCGGGAGACCGGCTTTCCAGTTAGGCGCCGGGGTGTTTCGGATCTGTTCACCGGAAATGGAAACGGCGCGGCACCTCCCGTGCCGCGCCGTAACTCGTGATTGGGGACCCGTCAGGACGGAATGTTGTCCAGATCGCGATCCTTCGTTTCCGGAACGAAGATGAGCCCGACGACAAAGGTAAGCGCCGCCACCACGATCGGGTACCAGAGACCGAAGTAGAAATCGCCGCTCGCGGCCACCATCGCGAAGATGATGAAGGGCACCAGGCCGCCGAACCAGCCATTGCCGATATGGTAGGGCAAGGACATGCCGGTATAGCGGATCCGTGTGGGGAAGAGTTCCACCAGGGCCGCCGCCAGAGGGCCGTAGACCAGTGTCACCAGGATGACCAGGGCGGTGAGGATGACCACGAGCATGGGCTTGTTCATGGCCGCACCGTCAGCCGGCGCCATCGCGTAGGTGGTCGCCGTCTGATCGGTACCATCCGAGTTCTTGACGATGTTGCCGCCGGCATCCTTCACCGGCACCTGCTTCTCGCTCACCGGATAGTTGTGCGCCTTCAAGGCCTTGTAGAGCGCGGTGGTGAACTCTGCCGTCTTGGCTTTCGCCGCAGCCGCATCCAGCCCTGCGGTGGAGATGGAGGGAATGACGGTATCGCCGATCTTGACGCTCGCGGCGGTTCCGGGCGCAGCCACCTCGTTGGTATAGGAGACCGAACCACTGGTAAGAAAGTTCTTGGCGACGTCGCAGGTGGACGTGAACTTGGCCTTGCCGACCGGGTCGAATTGCACCGAGCAGTCGGCGGGATCGGCGACGACGGTGACCTGCGAGGATGCCAAGGCTGCTTCCAGCGCCGGATTGGCGTAGTGGGTGATGGCCTTAAAGATCGGCATATAGAATACCGCCGCCAGCAGGAAGCCCACCAGCATGATCCATTTGCGGCCGATCTTGTCCGAAAGCCAGCCGAAAATCACGTAGAACGGCGTGCCGATGAGGAGCGCGATGGCGATCAGGACATTTGCCGTCGTAGCATCCACGCGCAGCGTCTTGGTGAGATAGAGAAGCGCGTAGAACTGGCCCGAATACCAGATCACGGCCTCGCCGGCGACGAGGCCGAACAGCGCGATCAGCGCGATCTTGAGATTACGCCAGCGGCCGAAGGCTTCCGTGATGGGCGCCTTGGAGTGGGAGCCTTCTTCCTTCATCTTGACGAAGGATGGGCTTTCCGAAAGCTGCATGCGGATCCACACCGAAATACCGAGCAGCACGACCGAGACCAGGAACGGGATGCGCCAACCCCACGCCGCGAAGGCCACTTCGCCGACCGACAGGCGAACGGCCAGAATCACCAGCAGCGAGAGGAACAGGCCGCCCGTCGCGGTCGTCTGGATCCAACCCGTGTAGAGCCCGCGCTTTCCGTGCGGGGCATGCTCGGCCACATAGGTCGCCGCCCCGCCATATTCGCCGCCGAGCGCCAGGCCCTGGATGATCCGCAAGGCGATCAAGGCGAGCGGCGCGGTGATGCCGATCGAGCCATAGGATGGCAGCACGCCGACCAGGAAGGTCGAGGCACCCATCAGCGTGATGGTGACGAGGAAGGTATATTTGCGGCCGACGAGATCGCCGATGCGCCCGAAGACGAGCGCGCCGAGAGGGCGAACAATGAATCCGGCTGCGAAGGCAAGCAATGCGGCCAGAAACGAAGTCGTTTCGTTCAGGCCCGAAAAGAACTGCGCTGCGATGATCGTCGACAGCGAACCGTAGAGATAGAAGTCGTACCACTCGAATGCGGTGCCGAGCGAGGAAGCGAAAATGACCTTCCGGTCCTCCCTCGATATCGGCGCTGCAGAACTGGCGGTTGCCGTGCTGTATGCCATTGGCGTTCTCTCCCAGCCGGCAAAGTCCGGTTCGACCCGAACCGCCGGAAATTTGTAAGTTTCCCCACAGGCCGTTGACCGGCCCTCTTGATTTTCATGCCGAAGGATCTTCCGGGGAAGCATAGGCTTCCCGCACCGTCCTCCAGGGCCGAAATAATAGCGGAGCGGGCCGGCGACTCGTCCGGAACAGGCTGCGCTCCCACAATCTATTGCTTTCACAGATGCTTGGCAGCGTCAAATCAGGATCTGGTTTATACTACCCAAAAGCAATCGCTGTCCGCCTTACTTGCTGCCGTCCCGCCGTTCACGCCGCCTTGGCATTCCGGAAGAGACTGGCATCCCGGCTTGCCGGCGATTGCGCTATTGTCCCCGCGATTCCCACTTGCCGGATAGCCGCATGCACCATGTTGCCCTGCTCCGCGCCGTCAACGTCGGCGGCAACAGCACGATCAAGATGGCCGAGTTGCGCGGCCTTGGCGAAAGGCTCGGTTATGTCGGCGTGAAGACGCTGCTCCAGAGTGGCAATCTCATCTTCGATACCGACGAGGCCGATACGGAGGCGCTCGAACGGAGTTGGGAGCACGCTGTCGAGGCACAGTTCGGCGTGAGGACCACCTTCCTGGTGCGCACCGCCGCACAATGGCAGGTGCTCGTCGCCGCCAATCCCTTCGCGACCGAGGCGAAGGAAGATCCCTCCCACCTCCTCGTTCTGCTTACCAGGGACGCGATAGCAGAGGCGGACGTGGATGCCTTGCGCGCAGCTGTCAAAGGCCGCGAATATATGGCCGCCGGCGAACGCTGCCTCTATGTCGTCTATCCCGATGGCATCGGAACATCCAAGCTCACGGCCAAGCTGATCGAGCACCATCTCGGCACCAAGGTGACCGGACGCAACTGGAACACGGTGATGAAACTGGCGGAATGAGAAAAACTCCCCACCCGTCCGGCTTCCGAAGGGATGCGCGCCCGGCTATGCGCCCTTGTCGGACCTCACGCGGACGATCTTGCTCCTGCGTGTCATGTAGCGGCCCGCGATATAGGCGAGCACGACCGGAACGAGGACATCATCGACCCTGCCGAGAAGCGTCGTATCAGGAATGACATCCCTGAGCAGGAAGAAATGCAGCAGGCCCAGGACAATGAGGCCGGCGCCGATGAGCCGTCGCGGATTGCCGCCCAGGCGCTTGATTTCGCGGATCGTCTGTTTCAGCCATTCCGGGGACTTTTCAAGGATCGGCGTGGCCGGCGCTGCAGCGGGAACATAGCGCTGCGCCAGCGCCGGATCCAAGGGCGAGTCGGAAGACGCCAGGATCTCGGCGCCCTGGGCCTTCATGCGCGCAACATAGGGATCGCCTGCAATCTCCGGATAAAGATCAAGCAACTCCAGAATAGTTTTGACGGTTTCAGGAGCAAGCTGCGCGCCACGCCCCTTTATGCCCACGTTGAGACGGCTCGAGTTTTTTTCCTTGAGACGAGCAATACCGGCCTCGATCTCCTCACGGCTCATGGAAATGCCGGAAAATTTCAAGATACCGCGGAGTGCATCGGCAGGATCGGCAATAAAATCCTCGTACTGAACGAGCTTTATATCACGCTCTTTTCGCCAACTGAGATAAAATCCGATATACCAAGGTATTGCGAGTCTCGAAATGATGTTTTCTAGAGTTCCATCGTCCAATCCGTCATGCGTATTGTCCAAATAAACGCTGGGAACGCCAACAAGACTCTCATTTCGGGAATGGTCTCGTAAACTGACAACGACATCGAAGAGGCTTCTGACCAGAACAATCGGTATGATATTATGTGACGCGCACAGAGAGGAAGTATATTTACTATTTCGAATATGCTGTTGCGCAACGTAATCCAAATTATCGTACTCAGATAGTCGAATCTCGCAAAACTCCTGCTCGCGTCCGCCAAAATCAGGGACCAAAACGACCTTTCGAAATCCGGTAATCTCGGCGATGGCATTGGACATAAATGTTGACGCCGATTTCGGCATGCAGGCTACGAGAATATGCCTTGGCAATTCGACTGACCTCTCTGGCAGAAATGGAACTGCGTACACAGTACCTCAGTGCCCATCGGATTTCTAGAAATGGCATGCGAAGCCAGATTTCATGAAGACAAACCACGTACGACATGCTCTCTGAGCGACCCAAGCAAATTGAAATGAAATAAGCTGGATCGTGCGCATGGCTCGCAAATGGATCGAAAGCACCATTGAAAGACAGATACCTTCGGATATCGTGGCTTCCGCAGGCTAGGTTGGCGGAGCGATTAAATGTCGATTATTTCTAGTTATTTTCGCCGGAAGCGCCTCGCGAAGAAGTTCGCTGACGACTTTTCAAGTTTCGTCTCGGTCGGCCGCCATAGCTATGGCGTCAAGGAGCACAACGTATTGCTGCCCAGCGCCGACGCGCCGCTGAAGGTCGGCAGTTTCTGCTCGATCGCCGAAGGAGTGGCGCTGATGTGCGCGGGCCACCACCTGATGTACGCCGCAACGACGTTTCCAATTTCGAACATCATGCTCGGACAGGCCGTGCCGGCGACGGCATTCGGACGCCCCGTCGGCATTTCTATAGGCAACGACGTATGGATCGGTCGCAGGGCCATGATCTTGCCGGGCGTGACGATCGGGGATGGCGCCATCATCGGCGCCGGCGCCGTCATAGCAAAGGACGTGGCCCCCTATGCCGTCATCGTTGGAAACCCTGCCAAGGTCATACGATATCGATTTGATCCCGAGACGATCGAGAAGCTGCAAGCCATCCGGTGGTGGGAATGGACCGACGAGAAGATCAAGTCCGAGGCTGAGTGGCTGTTGGGGCCGATCGATGCGTTCGTAGATCGGCATTGGCCCGCAAGGACGGATTGATACCGGCTTGATCGGCCGGCGTCACGGTGGTTTTCGCCACGCTCCGCTAAATCATCCGTACCGAAGAACGGATGAGACCGATGACGCGCACCGATATTGCGGAAAGCCTGTTCGCTCTGGCCCTGCTGGCACTTGCGGGAGTGCTGACGCTTTCGTCCGGCGCCTTGGCGGTCAATGCTTCCGCTCAAGCAAAGACAGCACAATGGCCGCGCGCTCAATGATGGACCGCGGCACCGACACAGCCGCAATCGGAGCTTTCGAGGGGCTCAGGAAGGAAAGACACGGGCTGGATGTTTCGCGTCCTGACCGGAGAATCGCCGCCAGGTATCCATCGCCCCGGTGGCAAGATCGCCGCCCAGATCGTGCAAGCCGCGAGGATAGTTCCACGTATACCAGTCGACGGCTTTCCTCAGCATGGGGCGCCTCGCAATCGCTTCCGCCGACCCCCAACAACGCTGCGACAACCTGCGACGCTTGCGGATGCTCGCGATATCGAAATGATACGTCCGGTTGTCGGCCACCAGCAGTCCCTCCTGCTGGCCCATTCTGAATGTCTGGCTCTTCCACCACTCTTCATGTCGCCAAGACCGGCCGAAACGATCGACGACGATCGGCACCAGCCCGTGAGCCATGATCTGCTTGGTCATGCCGTTCGGACCTGCCTCGAACAGGTGGCCGCCATTGGGTGCGGATAGATTCCCGGCGTCGAGCGAGGCAAACAATCTCGTAGGCACCATGAAAGCGTTGGTTCGAACACTGATGTTCGGAAAGGGAGTGTCGTCGTTCAGCCGTTCATACCCGCCGGTCGCCCCGACGATGCCGCAATCAGGCACTTTCTCGAAAGCGTCTGCATAGTATTTCAGCCAGTTTGCCGCCAAAATGCGGCTCCAGGACGTGAAGAAAATTACGTGGTCCGCAGCGATGTTCTTTGCAAGATCGAAACAGACGAGGGTCGCCGACAGGGAATCGTCATATCGCGCCACCTCGACTTTGCTGCAGGCGATCCGAGAGCGCCAGGCAGGAAAGGACGGGTCGATTTCGTCCCTGCCATATCCTTTCGAGGCAAGCACCAAATCAAAATCCACACCGGCAGGAAAGCTTGCCAGGCTACGGAAAAATGCCCAGGAGAACCGTGGATCGTTCACGGCGCGTGAGAGGTATACAACAGCTAGTCTGCCCATCTTGCCTCAGCACGGCCGACATCGGGCCACTCGTTCTCTTGTTCCCCCATGATCAGCGCGATAGACGAAAATGCGTTGGACTACAAGAATGACGCGCCTGCGGGCCATCATGCTGCTGCCGAGCCCGGAGAAAATAGTGAAGAAGTCGACGAAGCGGCCAGGAAGGCCCAAATCTTTGCTCCATTCTAGCTGAAATCGATGGCAGTCGTTCGCTGCACTGTATGGATCCTGCTCTAGCGCCCGCTGGACAGTCGCGATATGAGAGGCGATCCCATTGAAGGCATTTGAGTCATCGTGATTATCGCGCCTGAACGTATCCCTGTCGCCGGCCCCTCCATCACCGATCGCGAGCCGGAGCTTGCCGCCGAAGCCGCCCGCACGGCATGGTATTCGAACCACTATGCCTACAATGCCCGCTTCGAAAAGATGATGGCGGACTATGTCGGCGTGCGGCATGCCGTCAGCGTGCCGCATGCGACGGCCGCGCTGCACCTGATCTTCACCGCCCTCGGCATCGGTCCGGGAGACGAGGTCATCGTGCCGGATGTGACATGGATCGCCTCCGTCGCGCCGATCGTCTATGTCGGCGCCGAGCCTGTCCTCGTCGATATCCGGCCCGACACCTGGTGCATCGATCCGGCCGCCGTCGAGGCCGCCATCGGGCCGAAGACAAAGGCTATCCTGGGCGTCGACCTCTATGGCTCGATGTGTGACTGGAACGCCCTCCAGGCCATCGCGGATAAGCATGGGCTTCACCTCATCGAGGACGCGGCGGAAGCCCTCGGCTCGAGCTATCACGGCCGGCGTGCCGGCGCGTTCGGGCGCGCCGCCGCTTTCAGTTTCCATGGTTCCAAGACGGTCGCGACGGGTGAAGGCGGCATGTTCGTCACCGACGACGCGGACCTAGCCAAGCGCGTGCTGTTCCTGCGCGATCACGGCCGGAACCCCGGCGATCGCTTCTTCCTCAATCACGAGGTTGCCTTCAAGTACCGCATGAATGCCGTCACTGCCGCCCTGGGCGTCGCCCAGATGGAGCGCATCGACGAATTGATTGCCTATAAGAGGCAGATCTTCCGCTGGTATGAGGAACGGCTGCGCGGCTTGAACGGCGTTACCCTCAACGTCGAGCCCGAGGGCGTGGTGAATTCCTATTGGATGGTGACCACCGTGCTCGACCCGGCGCTCGGCTATGACAAGTTCGACCTCATGGCCGCCTTCGATCGCCGCAACATCGACACCCGGCCCTTCTTCTCGCCCTTGTCGGAACTCCCCGCCTTCGAATCCCGCACCGAGGCCAAGCGATACCTCACCCCGACCGACAAGGGACGGATATTATCGCGGCACGCCATCAACGTACCGTCGGGATACAACATGACGGAGGACAAGGTTCAGATCGTCTGCGATGCCCTGCGCGAAATTGTGGCAGCGCCGCCCGAACGGTAATCCCCTCCCCCATCAAATCAGAACAAGGCCACGAAAATGGATTTCGAGTCGATCAGGAAGTATTGGGATGACAGGGCATCGCTCGATCATACGGCCCAATCCACCACCCAGGACGTCTTCCTGAGGGAAATCGAGGCAAGGGTGCTTGCCGATGCAGTCCGCAAATATGCCGTTTCCACCATCCTCGACGTCGGCTGCGGTGATGCGCGGACGACGTCGCGCCTGGCTTCCGAGTTCAAGGACAAGCATTTCTCGGCCTTCGACTATGCGCAGTCCATGGTGACGAACTCACGGGCGACGGTCGAGGGCCTCGGCCTGACGAACATTGAACTCTTCCAGCACGATGCGACCAAGCCATTTCCCGTCACAGGCATGGATATGGCTTACACCACGCGCTGCCTCATAAACCTGCCGGGTTGGGATCTGCAGCGGCAGGCGATAGACAACATCCTGTCTTCCCTGCGACAGGACGGCATCTATGTCATGATCGAGAATTTCGTGGAAGGGCAGAGCAACTTCAATGCGCTGCGTACCCGTTTCAATCTTCCGGAAATTGCGATCCGCGACCATAACCTGTTCTTCATCCAGAACCAGACGGAAGAGTATCTTTCCAAGTATTTCAGCATCGAGGAAAGCACGAATATCAGCAGCACCTATTACATGGTGAGCCGCGTCATCTATTCGTCGATCTGCGCCTCGCAGGGCACTGCTCCCGACTATTTCGACAAGCATCACGAGTTGGCGGCCCAATTGCCGTTCTCCGGGGAGTATGGCCCCGTCCGCATGCTGTGCCTACGCAAGAAGTGAGCGCCTTGGCAATCGATCCGGGCGAGAGCCGCCGGTATGGCGCAGACGTGGCTTCCTGCCTCCACGAAGGAAGGATGACGCACAGTGCGCCCTGACGGAGACGGCCCGGAACCGATGCCGGCAGTCCACCCGCTGGCCTATGCGGAGGACAACATTATCCTGCGCTCGGCGGTCGATCGCTGGCTCTCCCGGCTCCACGGGCCGAGGAGTTTTCTCAGGATGATCGCGAAACTGTCGCGGAACAAGTACGGCGCCCGCGATGACCTGATGCGGGCGACCATCGCGCGCCGCTTCGGCATTCCGGTCGGCAAGTATACGTACGGTCACAGGCAGCTCTGCTACAAGAATACCATGGTCGCTGAAATCGGCGCATTCTGCTCTCTGGCACCGAATATCAAGGTATCGATGGGAAACCACCCCATCGACCTCGTCTCGACAAACCCCGCCTTCTATCTCGACAAATGGGGCATAGTCCCCCGCACCCGCGATGACGTCCTGACGCCCGATCGCCCGATCCGCATCGGACATGATGTCTGGATCGGCCTCAACGTGACCCTGCTCACCGGCATTACCATCGGCCATGGAGCCGTCGTCGCGGCGGGTGCCGTGGTCACGAAGGACGTGCCTCCCTACGCCGTGGTGGGCGGCGTCCCGGCGAAACTGATCCGCTACCGCTTCGACCCGCAGACCATCGAACGTCTGTTGGCTAGCCAATGGTGGACCTGGCCCGACGACAAACTGAAGGCGCAGGCCGAGACTTTCCTGGATCCCGCCCGCTTCAACCTTGGGGCCCAGGGGCCGGCCGCTTGAAATAGGCAGCCAGTTCGCGCTTCCACACGCGCCGCGCCTTGTAGACCCGCTTGCCCGTGTAGGGCCATATGGCGGCATCCAGGATAAAGCGCGTCACCGGCCCGAAATCGCGCTCGGCGAGAAAATCCCGGCAGGACTGGCTGAAGATGGCGCGCAGTTCCTTAACATGGGCCACCGAAGGCTTCTCGCCCTTCTTGGGGGTATACTCCTTGACGACCACGCGCTGGATGAAGCGCGTCTCAGGCACCGCCACGACGGCTCGGTCGAGCAGAAGCGGGTAGAGCGTCAGGTGATCGGAAGCCCATGCGTAGGGAAACTCGGTCCACACGCGGTGGACCAGCGTGCGCAGGGTCTCGGTGTCCCACAGGCCATAGTACCAACCAGCGTGGGAGCGGAACATGAGTTGCACGATCTCGATGGCCGGCAGTGTCCGCGCCGGCAGCCGGGGCACCAGAATCTCCGTCTTGCGGCCAGCCCGCCGCACATGCTCGATGGTGCCGGTCGCGAGTTTCGACCCCGGCGTCCGCTTCAGGCCGGCCACCAGCTTCTCGATATAGTCCAACGAGCAGAGATCGTCGTGGGCCCGCCACATGAAGTAGGGAGAGGTCGCCTGGTCGAGGGGATCGATGAAGTTCTTGATCGCCCCGACATTCTCCGGGCGCCTCACATAACGGATGCGCGGATCCCGGGCGGCGAACCCCTCGATGATCTGCTGAGTCCCGTCCGTCGAGGCATTGTCGAAGACGAGAATCTCGACGTCGCGGAACGTCTGGTTGACGAGGCAGTCCAGGCTCTCGGCGATAAGATCCGCGCCATTGTAGACGGGCACTCCAACAGTCACCTCAGCCATGGTTTCTCCGCCTGAATGGGTAAGGCGCGGCCACCTTAGCAGCATGGCGCAGCCGATCCCGTCATACGCCTTCCTTACCTATTGCGGCAGCGCATTCCTAGCAGGGCAACCAACAAAAAAAGCGGCCCATTCACCGGGAATGGGCCGCGCCGAGTTCAGCCGTGTTCGCTGAAGGCCTACACCTTCCGCCGCTTGTTCCTGCGGTACTGGTCGATCACCACGGCCGTGACGATGATGGCACCGAGCACGATCTGCTGGGGGGCGGCCTGGACGCCCACGAAGGTGAAGCCGGATTGCACGACGCTGAGGATCAGCAGGCCGATCACGGTGGAGGTAATACGCCCCACGCCGCCCGACAGCGAGGTTCCCCCGATCACCACGGCGGCGATGGCCTGGAGTTCGTAGCCGAGGCCTGCGCCCGCCTGGCCGGAGCCGGCACGGGCGATCTGCACCACGCCCGCAAGGCCGGAGAGCAGGCCGGCGATGCCATAGACCTTCACCAGATGCCACCTGACGTCGATGCCGGAGACGCGCGCCGCCTGCATGTTCGAGCCGATTGCGTAGGTAAACTTCCCGTAGCGCGTGTAGCACATGGCAATGTGGAAGATCAGCGCCACCACCAGGAAGATCACCGTGGGCACGTCCACCGAGAAGCCGAACAGCTCGACCGGTGAACCGATGACGCGGAAAGACGGCGTGAATGTGCTAACGGGCTGGCCATTCGTGTACCAGGTGGCGAAGCCGCGTGCCGAGACCATCATGCCGAGCGTGGCGATGAAGGGCGGCACATTGGCATAAGCGATCAGCGCCCCGTTGATCGCACCCGCGAGGAGGCCCACCGCGAGGCCGGCCAGAACCGGCACGATGAAGGGCAGGTCCGTGAGGTGCGGATAGACCACCGAGCGTGCGGTGCTGACCTGCGCCAGCGAGGCCGCAACCATCGCCGTCGCCCCCACGACCGAGCCCGAGGAAAGGTCGACGCCGCTGGTGATGATGGTCTGGGCCACGCCGACGGCGATGATCCCGATCACAGAGACCTGCAGGAAGATGATGCTGAGGCGGCCTGAGTTGAAGAAGAAGCTCTGGCCCTTGAGCGGCCAGCCGATGAGTTCGAATACCGCAATGATGGCGGCGAGCACGACCAGGATGCTCAGTTCCTGCGGCAGGCGCTTGTGCGGCTTGACGCTGGAAATCTGCGGCGACTTGCCGGCAGCCTCGTTCGCAGACATTGGATCCTCCAGTTCTTCTCGTTGGGCGCTCTGTGCAGTGCGCTGTCGGGGTTCTTTCCAATTCCCAGGGCGTGATGCGATCCGATCGCATCGCCGGACACTGCAATGACGCGCCGAAACAAAGGGTTGAGCAAGGCGGTCGGCCCGCTCGAACGAAATTTGCCCTAGCGGGCGGCCAGTTCCATGATGCGCACCTGATCGGCCTCGGCCCTGTCGAGGATGCCGGTGGCATGGCCGGCGTGCATCACGAGGATGCGGTCGCTCATGCCCAGCACCTCGGGCAGTTCCGAGGAAATCATGATCACCGCCACCCCCTCACCCGCGAGCTTGCTGATGAGGCGGTGAATCTCGGCCTTCGCGCCGACGTCGATGCCGCGTGTCGGCTCATCGAGAATGAGGATGCGCGGCTTGGTCAGCAGCCATCGGCCGATCAGGACTTTCTGCTGGTTTCCGCCCGAGAGATTCTCGATGCGCTCGTGCAGGTTCGGGGTCTTGACGCGCAGGGCCGCGCTCATCTGCGAGCAGGCGGGCAGCACCTCGCCCGACGAGACGAAGCCAGCCTTGACATAGCGCTGCGTCAGCACCGCCATCTGCATGTTTTCGAGGATATCGAGGATGAGGAAGCAGCCCGTGTCCTTCCGGTCCTCGGTGAGAAAGGCCATGCCTTGCCTCATGGCGATCGAGGGGGAGGTGATCGATACCGGCTTGCCCTTGATCTCGATCGTTCCGCTGGAGGCCGGCGTCACGCCGAACAAGGTCTCGGCGACATTGCTGCGTCCTGCGCCGACCAGTCCGGCGAAGCCGAGGATCTCCCCCGCCCTGAGGTCGAAGGAAATATCGTGGAAGACACCCGCGAGCGTGAGATTGCGAACCGAGAGAACGACGTCGCCGATCGGCACGGTTTCCTTGGGAAACATCTGGGTGATCTCACGCCCCACCATCCGCCGGATGATCTCGTCACGCGTCAGGTTGGTGGCCAGATCGGTGCCGATATACTTGCCGTCCCGGAAGATCGAGACTTCGTCGGCGATCTCGAAGAGCTCGTTCATCTTGTGCGTGATGTAGACGATGCCCTTCCCCTGCGCCTTGAGGTCGTGGATGATCTCGAACAGATGCGCGACTTCCGTCTCGGTCAGCGCCGACGTCGGCTCGTCCATGATCAGCACATCGGAATCGTAGGACACCGCCTTGGCGATCTCGACCATCTGGCGGTTGGCGACGCTGAGGCTGCCCACCTGCACCGTCGGATCGATGTTGATCTTGAGCTGCTCGAAGAGCTTGGCGGTGCGGCGGTTGAGCTCGCGATGGTCGACGAAGCCGAAGCGGGTCAAAGGCTCGCGCCGGATCCAGACGTTCTCGGCCACCGTCATGAATTGCATCAGGTTGAGCTCCTGATGGATCATCGCCACGCCGTGCTCAAGCGCGTCGAGCGGTCCGGCGAAATGCACCTCCTGCCCGCGCAGCTTCATCACGCCGCCGTCGGGCTGGTACACACCTGCGATGATCTTCATCAGGGTGGACTTGCCGGCACCGTTCTCGCCCATCAGGGCGTGCACTGTGCCGGGCCGAAGCTTGAAGGAGACGTTGTCGAGGGCGAGCACGCCGGGAAAACCCTTGCGGACGCCTTCCACCTCGATGAGGTACCCGGACCCCGAGGCACCTCGGCTCGGCGCCGCCGATTGCGCAACAGCCATCCTTGTTCTCCCTGTGCCGGAACGCTCCCCGTGGCATCGGATTCACATCCGAGCATCGCTACGGGGTCGTCAATATCGTGATCCCCTCCGGCACGAGGCCGAAGGGGTCTCGGGCAATCCGCTCAGTTCTTCTTGAGATAGTTGTCGATGTTGGCCGGGGTCACCAGTTCGAAGGGTACCCAGACCATCGGATCGGCGATCTTTTCGCCCTTGGCGAGTTTCAGGGCCGTATCGACGGCGCCCTTGCCCTGGCCGGCGGCGTTCTGGAACACCGTGACCTGCAGGTCACCGTCCTTCATGGCGCCAAGGCCATCCTGGGTGGCGTCGACGCCGCCGACGATGGTCTTGCCGCCCGCAAGGCCGGCCTGCTTGAGGGCCTGGATGGCACCGATGGCCATTTCGTCATTGTTGGAGACGACAGCCGCGGGCTTCAGGCCCGAGGTCAGCCAGTTGGTCATCAGGTCGATCGCCTGGGTGCGGTCCCAGTTGGCGGTCTGCTTCTGCAGGATCTTGATGCCGGTGCAGGGTTCCTTGCCGATCACGTCCTCGACGTCCTGAGTGCGCTGGCGTGCCGCCTGGTTGGACAATTCGCCCATGATCACCACGATGTCGCCCTTGCCGTTCAGGAGGCGACAGACTTCCTTCATCTCGAGCGTGCCGGAATCCACTTCGTTCGAGCCGACGAACGCCACCTTCTCCGGCAGCTTCTCCTCGGAGGGCATGCGGTTGACGTAGACCAGCGGGATGCCGGCATCGCTCGCCAGCTTCGTCATCTGGGGCGTGGCGTCGGTATCGACCGGGTTGACGATGATAGCGTCCACCTTCTGGGCGATGAAGTTCTGGATCTGGCTGAGCTGCTTGTTGACGTCGTTCTGGCCGTCCTCGATCTGCAGGTTCACGCCCGACTGGCCCTTTGCGTAGTCGGTCATGGAGTTGCGCAGCACGGTGAGGAAGTTGTCGTCGAACTTGGCCATGCTGACGCCGATATTCTCGGCATAGGCCGTGCCGCACAGCAGGGCGGATGCGGCAAGAGCAAGTAGGGTCCGTTTCATCGTCGTTCCTCCTGGATGTCCGGATGCACCCGTCATTTTCCGGATAATCCCCGTTCAGCGGGGAATTCGCTTGAATGTCAGGACACTACACCAGCGGTCACTAATGCCATACTTGCGGCAAGGCTTTCGCGGATGTGTGCGGCGTCCAGCCTCTGCACGCTTTCGGCAAAGGGTTCGAAGGAAAGGGGGCCGGCATAGCCGGCACCACGCAAGGCCCTGATCTGGCCGAGATTTCCGAGCCGGTCGCCGCCATCGACCAGGACGCGATGGCTGTCGCGCATGTCGCCCACGGCAATGGCGGGATCGTCAACCCCGGAGATATGGACAAGGCCGGTCCGATCCGCGAACAGGGTCTCCTCGCCCGCAAGATGATGGTGGAAGGTGTCATGCACCAGCTTGAATACCGAGCCGCCGCCCACCGCGTCGATACCAGTCACGGCTTCCGACTTGAGGCGCAGGGAACAGATTTCGAAGCCGAGCGGCTCCACAAGGCCGATAAGCCCCCGCTGCTCCAGGATGGGCCGCAGGGCCTTCAGGGCAACGGTCAGATTGGGCAACCTCTCGCCGTCGCCGCGTCCTTCGCCATCGTTGCGCGGCACCAGCACGAGTGCCCGCGCACCGGCTCCGGCGGCGTAGTCCGCAAGTTCCACCGCCTCGCGTTCACGCGTCGGCGACCAGTCGTTGAAACGCTGCAAGGCATTGATGGAGACGATCTCGATACCGGCTCCTTCGGCGGCCGCTCCCACCTCCACGGCCGGCGTACCGTCGAGGATCGCATTGGCGGCAAGGTCATTGCGGATCTCGACACGTGTAATACCCAGCGCCTGCGCAAGAGCGAACAACTCCGGCAGATGCAGCTTCGGCGCCGCCATGTGATTAAGTGCGAAGAGCTCCGCTCCCCGTGCCATACGCCTCTCCCTTGCGCCCGTGGCGCTACGCTTCCCAACCCGGGCGCTGCGAAACCATCGCGCCCTGCACTTCCGGTTTCAATCGATCAAAAATAGAATGATTGAACCTTTTTTATTACGAATTGGAATTATTATTCCATTTTTTGGAGAGCGCTGTCAAGAGCACTTTTATCACGCGTGCGTGCGCGCAGGCCGGGCGGACCAGGCAGAAATCTCGATGGGAAACACCCGTTCCTCGCCCGGGCACTGCCTTTCCTGGCATCCCGAACGAAACACAAGTTACTGACTTCTCAGATATTTTCGGGAAGGTAGAGATTGAAGGGCAGGAAGGTCTGGCTGGGTGGATCCGCCCCACCGGGCAGGCAGGCGAGCGCCATCACCCGGATGAGTTCAGCCGGCAATTGCGACACGGGCGTCCCGATTACGTAGGAGATGATCTCCTCTGTCAGCGCAAGGTGCGAGTCGGCAGTGAGTTCAGGGCAGATGGCCACGAGTCCGCTTCTCCCCTCCTCCCGCAAGGCTGCGATCACCCCCTCCATGCCTCCCCCGGCGACATAGAGCCCGACGAGGTCCGGATAGCGCCGTAACAGGTCGAGCGTCGCCTCATGGGCGATGCTGGGTTCCTCCAGATTGATGCGGCTGTCGAGCACTTCGAAGTCCGGGGCATGTTCACGGAAATAGCTGCGCAGCCCGATCTCGCGCATCTCGTGTCCGAGAAAGCGGTGGCTGCCGACCAATATGCCGACCTTGCCGGGCTCGCGCGCCGTATGGGCGATCAGCCATCCCGCCGTTCGCCCGGCCTTGCGGTTGTCGACGCCGACATAGCCGGCCCGCAGTTCGGGAGCAAAGTCTGAAAGAAGCGCGAAGACCGGTACGCCGCGCTCCTTCAACTCCGATACAGCCATGGCGATCACGGGGTGATCGACCGAGACCACCGCGAGGGCTTGGCATCGCTCGCCCATCCTGCGCATTCGGTCCGCGACGTTGGCGGGGGAAGTATCTGCCAAGTGCTCGATCGTTGCGGAGATACGATAGTCACGGGCCGATGCGGCGGCTTCGGAAATGAATTGCGCAAGATGGCGATAGAAACGGGAATCGCCCCTCAGCAACAGGAAGCCCAGGCGCAGGAGCGGCGTATCGCGGTCGAGCCGCTGCGCGATGAGCCCCGCCGCGTAATAGCCGAGCGCATTGGCGGCCTCGGCCACTCGCTTGGCGGTCTCGGCACGGACCGGAAGCCGGGCGTTGAGCACGCGATCGACGGTCGCGGGGCTGACCCCCGCCTCGCGTGCCACGTCCTGGATAGTGGGTCGGGGCATGATCCTGATATTTTCACATCAAAATGACATTTGATTTGATGTCTTTTGATAGAAACTGTCAACGTCTTCTTGAGCAGTTCGAAACTGCGTCTTAGCATTCCCTTCCAGAAACGGAGCTCCACGGCGACAGCGGAGCCCGGCAAGGGAGTTCTCGATGACGCCGACCCAGCGCGACTACAGTCTGATCGGGCGTGATGCCAAGGCCGCGGTCGAAAGCGGGCTTGCCGCTGCCGAATGGTATCGCTGCGACATTCCCCGCAAGCGCCTGAAGGAACTGATGCAACGCGAGGATGGACCGGCCATCCGCGATACCGCCATCTGGATCGGAGGCCTCGCGGCCTGTGCCCTCGGCGGCAGTCTCCTCTGGGGGACACTATGGTGCGTGCCCTTCTTCGTGCTCTACGGGATCCTGTATGGCACGGCCTCCGACTCGCGCTGGCACGAGTGCGGCCACGGCACCGCCTTCCGCACCCGCTGGATGAACGACGCCGTCTATCAGGTCGCCTGCTTCATGATCATGCGCGAGCCCACGATCTGGCGCTGGAGCCACACGCGCCATCATACCGACACGATCATCGTCGGTCGGGATCCCGAGATCGCCGCCATGCGTCCGCCCGCAATGCTGCGCCTCATCTCGAATATCTTCGCAATCGCCTCGACCTGGGCGGCGATCAAGAGCGTGCTCCTGCATGCAACCGGCCGCCTCAGCGAGGAGGAGAAGACCTTCGTGCCCGAAATGGAATGGCCGAAGGTGTTCGTGACCGCCCGCATCTGGCTCGCCGTCCACGCCGCTGCCATAGCCGCCGCGCTCGTCCTGCACTCCTGGTTGCCCGTGATGTTCATAGGCGTGCTGCCGACGATGTATGGCGGCTGGCTGATGCTCTATTTCGGCCTGACCCAGCATGCGGGCCTCGCCGAAAACGTCCTCGACCATCGGCTGAACTCGCGCACCGTCTACATGAATCCGTTCTTCCGCTTCGTGTATTGGAACATGAACTATCATGTGGAGCATCACATGTTTCCGATGGTGCCCTATCACGCGCTGCCGGAACTCCATCAGGCGATGCTCGCCGACACGCCAAAGCCCTACGCCAGCACCATCGAGGCCTATCGGGAGATCATTCCCGCGCTGCTGCGCCAGATGAGCGATCCGGAGTATTTCGTTCGCCGCAGCCTGCCCGCGAGCGCCCGTCCCTATCGCCCCGACCTGCACGGCGAGGTGGTGGCGCCCGACGACCCGCGGACCCGCTTCGCCGGCCAGCACCCTTGAAACAACAACACGAGATCTTTGGGAGGATATCATGAGCACGACTTGGATCGACGCGTGCGACGCCGACGACATCGACCAGGAAGATGTGATGCGGTTCGATCACGGCGGACGTACCTATGCTCTCTACCGCAGCCCGGACGACGAGTATTTCGCAACCGATGGCCTGTGCACGCATGAGCAGATCCATCTGGCCGACGGGCTGGTGATGGACGACATCATCGAATGCCCCAAGCACAACGGTCGCTTCAACTACAGGACGGGAGAGGCCAAGGGAGCACCGGTCTGCATCAACCTCAAGACCTATCCGGTCCGGGTTGACGGTGGCAAAATCCAGATCCAGCTGGGCTGACGGCCATGCATCCCGGGATGGTGATCGTGGGAGCCGGCGAGGCCGGTGCCCGGGCGGCGTTCGCCCTGCGCGAACACGGCTGGAGCGGGCCGGTTACTTTGGTCGGCGAGGAGCCTCACGCCCCTTATGAACGTCCTCCGCTCTCCAAGGCGGCTCTCATCGGGGAGGCACATCCGACACCGCGCTACATCGTCGGCGAGGAGCGCTTCGCGGGCGAAGGGATCACCCACATCGCAGACCGCATCGTCACCACGATCGACCGACGGCTGCGCCATGTCGGCCTCAACGACGGCAGCACCATCGCCTACGACAAGCTGCTGCTCGCGACGGGCGCCACCCCGCGCAGGCTTCCCATTCCCGGGGCCGACCATCCCGCCTGCGTGACGCTGCGCCGCTTCGAGGATGCCCTTCATCTGCGCGAGCGCTTTCGTCCGGATGCACGCATTGCCGTCATCGGCGGCGGCTTCATCGGTCTCGAACTCGCCGCAAGCGCCAGGCAGCGGGGTTCCGACGTCACGATCCTGGAGGCCCTGCCCCGCCTCCTGAGCCGGGGAGTACCGCCGGAGATCGCAGAAGTGGTGCAGGAGCGCCACCTGGCTGCCGGAGTGGCCATTCTCTGCGGCGACGGCATCGCCGCGATCGAAGACGAGGGTAGCGGTCCCGTCGTTCGCCTGGCGGGCGGCAAGCGGATCGAAGCCGACCTGGTGGTGCTCGGGGTGGGCGCGGTGCCCAGCACAACATTGGCGCAGTCGGCCGGGCTTGCGATCGACAACGGCATCGCCGTCGACGACCGCCTGCGGACGAGCGACGAAGCCATCCACGCCGCCGGAGACTGCTGCTCCTTTCCCCTGCCGCTCTATGGCGGACGGCGCGTTCGCCTCGAGTCCTGGCGAAACGCGCAGGAACAGGGCACGCATGCCGCCAGGACGATGCTGGGGCGTGAAGACCCGTTCGATGCCGTCCCCTGGTTCTGGTCGGACCAGTATGAACTCTCGCTGCAGGTCGCCGGGCTCGTCGACGAAGGGCGCCGCGCCGTGCGCCGCGACGGGCCGGACGGCTCCTTTATCCTCTTTCACCTCGATGATGAGGGACGCCTCGTCGCGGCCAGCGGCATCGGGCCGGGCAACCTGATCGCGCGGGACATCCGCCTCGCCGAAATGCTCATCGCACGACGCGCAAGGCCGGACATTGCCGCTCTCGCAGATCCCGCGACCCGCCTCAAATCCCTTCTCGCCGCCTAACAGCCCTCTAGGACACGACATGCCAAGCTACCGCCCGACCGTTGCCGACCTTCTGTCGATGCGCGGCAAGAAACAGATCGCCAAGCTGAGGGTAGAGACCCTGGATGAGGCGGAAGCGGCCGAGCGGGCCGGGATCGGCATGCTGTCCGTTCCCCCCATCCTCATGGCGAATCCCGCCTTCCGGGAGGCGGCGCCGACCGCCTTCGCCGTAACGGGCCTCGAGCATGGCCGTTTCGTCACGGCGGAGGACTATCTGCGGGCCGCCTTCCAGGCCAAGCTCCAGAGCTCGGATGCGGTCTACTGCGCGGCCAGCCTCGCCACGATCCGAACGCTGCGCGAGGAAGGCATCCCGGTGGTCAGCCATGTCGGCCTCATTCCCTCACATCGCACCTGGACAGGCGGCTTCAAGGCCGTCGGAAAGACCTTCGAATCGGCATGGCAGGTCTGGCAGCAGACAAAGGCGCTCGAGGACGCAGGTGCGTTCGCGGCGGAGATCGAGGTCGTTCCCGTGGAGATCGCCAGTGCCGTCGCCACGCGCACGGGCCTGTTCATGATTTCCATGGGCGCCGGCGGCGGTTGCCATGCTCAGTATCTCTTCGCGGACGATGTCCTTGGTGCCCATGGCGGCCACTATCCGCGCCACGCCAAGGTCTATCGCAACTTTCGCGCCGAATATGAACGTCTGCAGAAGGAACGCGTCGCCGCCTTCACCGAGTATGCTGCAGATGTGGAAAGCGGTGTCTTCCCAGCCGCAAACCAGGTGGTCGGCATCGACAAATCCGAGCTCGATCGCTTCCTGAAGGCATTGGAGACCGATGCGGATTGAGCGCTCGTCAATAGCCGACCTCGACGACTGGACCCGGATGCGCGAGGCGTTGTGGCCGTCCGAAGGCCTCGAGCGGCATCGGCAGGAATGCATGCGGATGCTCGCGCAGCCACAGGCCTGCGTCGCCTTCCTCGCCCGCGTCGATTCCACCTCCGCCGGTTTCGCGGAAGCGAGCCTGAGACGAGACCACGTCAATGGTTGCGAAACCAGCCCGGTCGGCTTCCTTGAGGGCATCTATGTCGAGCCGGGCTGGCGCCGCTGCGGGGTCGCGAGAGCCCTCGTCGAAGCCGTGAGGCGCTGGACGCTTGTGCAGGGCTGCAGCGAACTCGCTTCCGACGTCCTTCTGGACAACGAGCTCAGCCAGCAAATGCACAACGCGCTCGGCTTCGAGGAAACCGAGCGCGTCGTCTATTTCAGGCAGGTGCTGCGGCGATAGCCGTGACGGACGCTCTCCCGGATTCAACCCCGGATAAAAGCAAGAAGGTCCGGATTGATCACATCCGCATGGATGGTCAGCATTCCGTGGGGATAGCCCGGATAGATCTTCAGAGTAGCATCGGCGATGATCTTCGCCGAGAGAACACCGGCATCGGCGTAGGGCACGATCTGGTCGTCGTCGCCGTGCAGTACGAGCGTCGGCACCTCGATGGCCCGCAGATCCGCGTTGAAGTCCGTCTCGGAGAAGACCTTGATGCATTCGTAGTGGGCGTTTGCAGCTCCCATCATGCCCTGGCGCCACCAATTATCGACCACGCCGTCCAGAACCTTGGCGCCGGGACGGTTGAAGCCGTAGAAGGGGAGCGGAACCGCCCGGTAGAATTGCGCTCGGTTGGCGGCAAGCTGGTTGCGAAGATCATCGAACACGCCGATCGGCAGGCCTCCGGGATTCTCCTCGGTCTTGAGCATGATCGGCGGCACCGAGCTGACGAGCACGGCCTTTGCCACGCGCCCCTTGCCGTAGCGGGCGACATATCGGGCGACTTCCCCGCCGCCCGTCGAATGGCCGATATGCACTGCATCCCTCAGGTCGAGTGCCGCGGCGAGTTCGGCGACATCCGCAGCATAGGTATCCATGTCGTGCCCGCCCGAGGTCTGGCTCGATCGGCCGTGGCCGCGACGATCGTGGGCGATGACCCGATATCCCTGGTGGAGGAAATACAGCATCTGGGAATCCCAGTCGTCGGCGCTCAGCGGCCAGCCGTGGTGGAACACGATCGGCTGCCCCGTGCCCCAGTCCTTGTAGAAAATCTGCGTCCCGTCCTTCGTCGTGATGTAGGGCATATCCCCTTCTCCTGCGCTGTTCTGGCCAGCCCATCGCCGGCCGGGTCAGGCAGAAAATAGGCGGTTGGCCCTCGCTCGCGCTTCCAGGAATGCACCATCGATTGTGTATTCGCACGACGGTTGCACCTACCCCGCCACCTTGAATGCAAGACGCCCGGCTTCATCGAAGCCGGGCGCTTGTCTGGCCGCAGGCAGGCCTTCGTCAGGCGATCGCGGGAGCCGCGCTCGTATCGGGATCGTAGCAACGATCGATCACCCGCTGCAGATTGGCGGCGTGGCGGAAGCTCGGCTCGACCCCCTCCCCGAGCTGGATGGCCGTGATGAAGCGCTGGTAGTTCGTCCGCACCGGATCGGCATGCAGGTCCCGCCAGGCCTGGTTGTTGATGTCGTCTCCGGCACACAGGCGCAGGCTCGTATAGGGGCCGTGGTTGATCTCGATGGCCCCCTTCGTGCCGAATACGCTGAGCTTGAGCGTATTGGCATAGCCGGTCATGAAGCGGCTTGTGTGGATCACGCCCAGGGCGCCATTCTCGAAGCGCACCGACATGACGGCACTGTCGTTGGCGTTGAGCGGATAGTCGCCGATGCGGTCGCCGGGAGCCTTGTGGAAGGTGGCGAGCTGGGCCTGAAGCGCCACCGGCGTCATGCTCACGGCGTAGCTTGCAAAGTCGAGGATGTGCACGCCGACATCGCCCAGCACGCCTTTCGAGCCATGATCCTCGGACAGGCGCCAGAGCCAGCGCGGCTCGGTGGCCCAGTCCCCCCAATGGTTGCCCACCAGCCAGCTCTGCCGGTAGGAAGCCTCGACATGGCGGACATCGCCGATATCGCCCCGTGCGATCATGGCGTGCGCGGTCTGCAGAGCCGGCACGTCGCGGTAGGACAGGTTAACCATGGCGGTCAGCCCCGCGGCTTCCGCCGCTGTCGCCATCTCGTCGGCCTGAGGGTACGTCTCGGCCAGCGGTTTCTCGCACAGGACGTGCTTGCCTGCGAGAATGAGCTTCATGGTGGTCGGGTAGTGAAACCTGTCCGGCGTCACATTGGCGACCGCATCGAAGGCACCCCAAGCGAGTGCCTCGTCGAGATCGCCGAAGGAATGAGGAATGCCGTGCTCCTCGCTGAAGGCGCGGGCACGGGTCTCGTCGATATCGACGCCGGCGACGACTTCCGCGTCGGGAGACGCCTGGAAATGGCGGGCATGGGTGGCGGCCATATTGCCGGTGCCGAGCACCAGGATACGAATCTTGGGCATGGGATTGATCCTGGGAGCCTTACCTGAAGCCTTCCTCGCCATCCGCATGCAGGCGCGGTCCCTTGACCTCGATAGGTACGGGCGCCTTGTCGTGCGGGGTGTTGGGCGCCTGGTTGACGCGCTTCCACGCCGAGGCTGGGTTGCGGGCCCATTTCACGGCGTTGCCGAGAATCTTGCGGACGGTGGCGTTGTGATAGGTCGGATAGGCTTCATGACCGGGTCGGAAATAGAAGATCTTGCCGGCGCCGCGCTGGTAGGTCAGGCCGGACCGGAAAACCTCCCCTCCCTCGAACCAGGAGATGAACAGCGTCTCCATCGGCTCAGGCACCGTGAAGGGCTCGCCATACATCTCCTCATGCTCGATCTCGAAATGCTCGGGCAGGCCTTCGGCGATGGGATGGTTCTTGTTGAGCACCCAGATGCGTTCGACCTCGCCGGCCTCGCGCCAGGACAAGGCACAGGGGGTGCCCATCAACTGCTTGAAGATCTTCGAGAAATGGCCGGAATGAAGCACGATGAGACCCATGCCTTCCCAGACACGCTCCTGGACACGCCTGACGATCTCGTCCTTCACCTCGCCATGGGCGGTATGCCCCCACCACAGGAGAACGTCGGTGGCCGCGAGCCTGTCCGCCGTCAGACCATGTTCCGGCTCGTCCAGGGTCGCGGTCTCGACGGAAATGCCGCCAGCCTCCTTCAGCGCAGCAGCAATCTCGCCATGAATTCCATGGGGATAGAGCTTGCGCACCAGGGCGTTGGTTTGCTCGTGCCGGTTCTCGTTCCAGACGAGGGCGCGGATCGTCATCTCGAATTTCCTTCATAATAGGCGAATGGCCAAAGCGCTTTGGCGCGCGGACCCTGCCACAAGGGGCAGATCGAAGAAAAGCAGGTTCGGCAGAAATATTCCTCGGCGCAGAATTCGCCGAGGATGTGATTAACGGATCGCTCCGAGAGGGCCATAGAATGGCCAATTCAAGGCGTCCAGGGGCTTCAAGCCGGCAGGCGCCGGAGGGCAGCGCCATCCGCGGCGAAGAGGTGGCAGAGTTCGCCTGGCACGCCGATCGAAGTCCGGGCCGAATCTGCGACAGGCGCGTCGCCGGCATGGCGCAATGTGATCAGCTTGCCGTCGGCCGTCCGCACGTAGAGAAAATGGCTCTCGCCCAGTTCCTCCACCACTTCTATCTCACCGGAGAACGAGGAATCCCCGCCGCTTTCCGACAGATGTTCGGGCCGGATGCCGAGCTTGACCTTGTCGCCGGACCTGACGCCCGCACCGTCCACCCTCGCCACCACACTGCCGCCGCCGGGCAGCCCGACCTTCACGCCGCCCGCATCCGCCTGCATCACCTCGGTATCGATGAAGTTCATCTGGGGTGAGCCTATGAAGCCGGCCACGAACAGATTCCTGGGATGATGATAGAGTTCCAGGGGAGCGCCGACCTGTTCGACGTTGCCGGCATTGAGCACGACGATCTTGTCGGCCAAAGTCATGGCTTCGACCTGGTCATGCGTCACGTAGACCATGGTGGCGCCCATCTGCTTGTGCAGCTTGGCAATGGAGATGCGCATCTGGACGCGAAGGGCCGCGTCGAGGTTGGAGAGAGGCTCATCGAACAGGAACACCTTGGGGTTTCGCACGATCGCGCGCCCGATGGCGACGCGCTGGCGCTGGCCGCCGGAGAGCTGCTTCGGCAGCCGCTCCAGAAGGGGGGTGAGTTCGAGGATCTTGGCCGCTTCCCTCACCTTCTGATCGATCGTCTGGGTGTCCTCCTTGGCCAGTTCGAGGCCGAAGGCCATGTTCTGGTAGACGTTCATATGCGGATAGAGCGCGTAGGACTGGAACACCATGGAGATGCCGCGGTCCTTCGGCGTCTTGTCGTTGACCCTCTGGCCGTCGATCATCAGGTCGCCGGCGGTGATGTCCTCCAGCCCCGCGATCAGGCGCAGCAAGGTGGACTTGCCGCAGCCCGAGGGCCCCACGAAAACCACGAAATCCTTGTCCTCGATCTCCAGGTTCACGCCGTGAACTGTCTCGATGCGGCCGAACGACTTGCGGATGTTCTTGAGCGTCACATTCGCCATGATGCTTACCCCTTGACGGCGCCGGCGGTCAGGCCCGCCACGATTTTGCGTTGGAACAGGAGAACGAGGACGATGAGCGGCAGCGTCACGATGACCGAACCGGCCATGATGTTGCCCCAGGGCAATTCCTGCTGGCTTGCGCCGCTCATCAGGGAGATCGCCACCGGAACGGTCCGGTTGTTGGGCGAGAAGGTGAGCGCGAAGAGAAACTCGTTCCAGGCTGCGATGAAGGCGAGCAGCCCCGTCGTCACCATGGCGGGCCACATCAGCGGCAGGAAGACGCGGCGGACCACGATCCACGGCGTGGCCCCGTCCACGAAGGCGGCCTCCTCCAGTTCCCGCGGCAGTTCCTTCATGAAGGTGGTGAGAACCCAAACCGTGAAAGGCAGCGTCAGAATGAGGTTCGACAGGATTAGCGAGAACATCGTGTCGTAGATGCCGAGGGCCTTGACCACCTCGTACATGCCCGAGAGCACCGCCACCTGCGGGAACATCGAGACGGCGAGGATGGTCATCAGCAGGAGGCCGCGGCCCTTGAAGTGCACGCGGCCAAGCGCATACGCGGCCGTCACCCCGAGGAACAGCGATATGATCACGACCGTCACGGCCACGAAGAGCGAATTCAGGATGTTCCAGGCGAAGGGCTGCTGCTCGAACACGCTCACATAATTGCCGAAGTTGAAGTCGGGGATGAGCGAGGTGCTGAACAGTCCCTGTCCCGTGCGCATGGATGACAGGATGGTGTAGTAGAACGGGAAGACAGCGTAGATGACGATGGCGGCGACGAGCAGCCAGAAGCCGATGGGCTTGAGAATCCTGGTCATTTCACAGCGTCCTCCGAAACACGCACCTTGCCGGCGGTCATTGCCACGACGGTGATGAGCCCGATGATGAGGAAGAGGAGCGTGGCCGCCGCTGAGCCGTAGCCCGTCTTGAAGAAGGAATAGAGCTGCTGGCGGGCGAAGCCGGACATCGACATCGAGTAGTCGTTGTTGGGTGTCAGCACGTATATGAGGTCGAAGATGCGCAGGGCGTCCAGTGCCCGGAACACCACCGCCACCATCAGTGCCGGACGGATCAGGGGCAGCGTCACCTTGAAGAACACCTTCACGGGATGGATGCCGTCGACCTTGGCCGCCTCGTAACAGTCCGAGGGCAGCATCTGCAGCGCCGCAAGGATGAGCAGCGCCATGAATGGCGTGGTCTTCCACACGTCGACCATGATGACGGTCCACAGCGCGATCGATCCGGTGGTCCAGGAGATCTGGTTGGAGATCAGGCCGAGGCTTTGCAGGACATAGTTGACGCCGGTATCCTGGAAGATGTGGTTCACGATGCCGTTCTGGTCGTTGAGCATCCACAGCCACATCTTTGCCGACACGATGGTCGGGATGGCCCAGGGCACCAGCACGGCGGCGCGCACGATGGCACGGCCCCTGAAATTGGCGTTCAGCACCAGGGCGACGATGGTGCCGAGCACCGTCTCCAGCACCACGGAGACGAAAGAGAAGAACACGGTGTTCCACACCGAGCGCCACCAGTTGCCCTGCGTGAGCAATCCGAACCAGTGGCCGCCGGCATAGCCTAGATAATTGCCGAAACCGATGAACTTGTAGGTTGGCGTCGACAGCTTCGCGTCGGTGAAGCCGAACCAGATGGTGCGCAGAAGCGGCCATCCGGCCACGATGGCAAGCACGACCAGCATCGGCAGCAGGAAGAGCCATGCGGATTTTACCCTGGCGCGCGTCAGTTCGGATTGACTGGCCATGTACCCCCCTCTCAGGAGACCTTGTTGTTGGGGCGAGCCGGCTCGATTGCCGGCCGGGCGGCCGCCGCGGGATCGACGCATCCGGCGCATGTCGCCCGGCGTACCGACGCCAGGACCTCACGCGGCGTTGCCGGATCGATAAGGCAGATCGACCCGGCTACACGGAACGGCAGCGGGAATAAAAGCCGCCGCGAACCCGGAGAGCTCGCGGCGCAGGCGGGGAGGATTTCTTACCAGCCCGAACCCTTGATGCCAGCGAGATTGCTGTCGAGGGTGGTCAATGCGTCTTCCGCCTTCTCCTTGCCCGAGAGGACATTGGAGACGGCGTTCCAGAAGTTGGTCGACACTTCGTTGTAGTTCGCGCCGGTCACGCGCGAGGGACGGGCCACGGCGTTCATGAAGGTCGCCTTCAGATCGCCGAAGAAGGGCACGGCCTTCAACACGTCCGGATCGTCGTAGAGGGCAGTGATGGTGGGGTTGTAGCTGCCCTCGATGGCGCGACGCTTCTGTTCGTCCTTCGATGTCAGATAGACGACGAGATCGGCCGCGAGATCCGTGTTCTTGGAGTATTTGGAGACTGCGAGCTGCCAGCCGCCGAGCGTACCGGTATTCTTGCCGCTCTCGCCTCCCTTCGGCAGGGCCACTACGCCGATCTTGTCCTTGACGGGGCTGTCGGCGCCATTGCCGAGAGACCACGCATAGGGCCAGTTGCGCATGAAGGCGGCATTGCCCGACTGGAACACGCCGCGGGCTTCTTCCTCGCCATAGTTGAGGACGCCTTCGGGCGCGATCTTGCCGATCCAGCCGGCAGCGAGCGTGAGCGCAGCGGCGGCCTTGGGATTGTTGACGGTGATGTTGCCTTCGGCGTCGATGATGGTGCCGCCGCCGAAGGAATCGATCCACTCGAGCGCATCGCAGGTCAGGCCCTCATAGGCGCGTCCCTGGAAGACCACACCCCAGAACTTGTCGTTGCCGGCCTTGCGTTCGCCGTCCTGGATCTTGGTGGCTTCGTCGGTCATCTCCTGCCACGTCGCCGGCGGCTTGAGGCCGTACTTATCGAGGAGATCCTTGCGATAGTAGAGAACGCCCGCATCGGTGAACCAGGGCATCGCCACCAATTCACCATTGACGGTGTTGTTCTCGATGATCGCGGGGAAATGCTCCTTTTCGGCGCCTTTGGTATAGGGAGAGAGATTGACGAAATGCTGACCGAGAATACCTGGCCAGATCACGTCGATCTGGAAAACGTCGATTTCGGAAGAACTGGCGGACAGCTGCTGTTGATACAACGCCAGGCGCTCGTTGGTGTCATTGGGCGTCGAGACAATCTTGACGGTATTGCCCGTCTTCTTCGCCCATGCTTCCGCACCGCTCTTGCAAAGGCTCAACTCCTGGCCAACGGCGCCACAGGAAATCGAGATTTCAGCAGCATGGGCGAAGCTGGTCAATGCCATGGACGCAGTAGCGGCCAGAGCCAAACGCATGAACATGCGGACTTCCTCCTCTTGTATCGCCCATGCCGCCTTCTCTGTGGAAGGTCGGGAAAGGCTTCGGCGTTTCCCCCTGCGGGCATCACACCATGATGTGCCGCAAAGTTATTTCAAAGCGCTTTGAATTTTCATTCGGACAAAAAGAGGACTTTGTCAAGGCAGACTGTGACATGTCCGCGCAGCAACCCCCACGCGTAAGCAGAATGATGTGGAAGCCTTGGCCAAACTGAGATCTTTTGCACAAAAACCGGCCCGAATGGTAGATTTTGACCAAATGACCGAAAAAACTGTGAATTTCGCAATAAATATGACAAATGGAATGCGCGCTGCCCTGGAAATGACTATGGTGGGCGCGGGCCAGCTCGTAGAAAGCGCCGCTCAAAGCGCTTCAACAGGGTGTTCGCAGCCGCCATCGGCTGTCTAAACCGCCCATTTCGAGAAATGCCCCAAGTACTGAAGAGCTGGCAAACAGCTTCGACAAAACGGCCGCCGGCAAGTCAAGCCGATAAGTGCCGAAGACCATTTAGAGAGAAACGAGAAGGCCTGGAAGGATTGTTGCGGTGAACTTGAAGGAACTTTCCGAACACCTTGGCCTGTCGCAGACAACCGTAAGCCGAGCCCTGAACGGTTTTCCCGAAGTGGGCGAGGCTACCCGCAAGCGTGTGCTCGAGGCCGCGGAGAAGTTCCAGTATCGCCCCAATTCAAGCGCCCGCAAGCTCGCCACCGGCCGGGCCGGCGCGATCGGCATCGTCTTCTCGTCCGAGCGCAACATGCTGCTCGATCCCATTTTCACCGATTTCCTCGCAGGCGTCGCAAGCCAGTGCTCGCTGGCCGACAATGACGTGCTCGTCTCCTCCGCCCATGGCGACGAGGCAGGCACCTATCGCCGCCTTGCCCGCGTACGTTCGGTTGATGCGATGGTACTTTCCTCGCCCACCGTCGACGATGCGAGGATCGCGCTGCTGCAGCGCCTCGGCATGCCCTTGGTCGTGCATGGACGCTGCCTCACGAACCAGGCCTACGCCTATCTCGACATCGACAACGAAGCCGCCTTCTTCCAGGCGACCACCCTGCTGCTCGATCTCGGGCACCGGCGCATCGGCCTCATCAACGAGAATGTCCGCTACACCTTCGCGATGCACCGCTCCCAGGGCTGGCGCAAGGCGTTGGGGGAGCGCGCCCTCCCCGCACAGCCGGAACTCGAATGCAGCGCCCGCATGACGGAGGAGAACGGGTACCGATTGGCGCGCGGACTGTTCGATCTGGCCGATCCGCCGACCGCGCTGCTGTGCTCCTCGATCTTCTCCGCGCTGGGCGCGATGCGGGCCGCTCGCGATACCGGCCGCGTCATCGGCAAGGATCTCTCGCTCATCGCCCATGACGACGGGCTCGATGCCATTCGGCCCGAGACGCTGACACCGGCGCTCACGACCACCTTCTCCTCGATCCACGCCGCCGGTGCCCGCGTGGCCGAGATCGCCATGGCCATCACCAATGGTGCGGATGCAGCCAGCTTGACCGAGATCTGGCCCGTGGACCTGGTCTTCCGCGGCTCGACGGTGCCGCCCGTGAGCTGATCTATTCCGCCGGCACGGGCCTTGCCGCGCGGTCCATATAGAACACGAACAGCCCGCTGCCGATGATGATGACGTTGCCGACGACGATGGGCAGGGTCGGTATGTCGCGCCACACCAGCCACCCCATCAGCGTGGCCCAGACCATCGCCGAATACTGGAAGGGCGCCAGCGTGGCGGCGGGTGCCATCGACAGCGCCCTGGTGATGCAGATGAAGCAGAGCATGGCGACGATGCCGACCAGGAACATCAGGCCCGTGTCGAACCAGTCCGGCGTGGTCCAGGCAAACGGCAAGGTGGCCCCGCCGATCACGGCCGCACCGGCGAACTGCCACACCACCAACGGCAGCCAGTGAGTGCGGCGCAGGCGACGAGTCACGGTTACCGCCAGCCCGAACATGACGGCACCGAACAGGGCGATCGGAGATGCGGAGGAAAACAGGGCCGCGGAAGGCTGGAGGGCGATTAGCACGCCGATGAAGCCGGCCAGGACGGCAGCCCAGCGGAAAGGCTCGACCCTCTCGCCGAGAAGCGGAACGGACAGCGCGGTGATGATCAGCGGGGCGGCCATGTAGAAAGTCATCACATCGGCGAGCGGCATGGTGCGCGTCGCGTAGTAGAACGCAAAGGTATCGCCGGCCATGCACAGGATGCGCACGATCTGGAGCCGCCACTGGCTGAAGTCGAAGAGATCGACCTTGAGATGCCAGGCCAGCGGAAGGAGCACGACGGCGGCGCCCACCGACCGCAGCAGCATCAGCTGCCCCACCGAATAGTCCGCCACCAGCCATTTGCCGAGCGCATCGTTGAGGGCGAAGAAGAAGACGCCGGTCAGATAGAGGGCGATGCCCATCCTGACACTCACGATGCCGATGCCGGCCTGCCGGGGGGAAGTCATGTCTATCTCATTCAGCGCGGGGGACGGCGGCAGGACGGGACCCCGTTGAGTCGGGGAATTTTTGACCGGTTGATATAGGCAATATCAGTTTTCGCAGGCGGAGCAAGCGCGCGCGAAGAGGGCTATCGAACCTCACGCCGCCGCCATCTTGACGGCCATGTCGGAGGCCAGCAGCCCATCGAGGGCGACCTTGATCAGGGGGCGGCGCATCTGCAGTGCCGAAAGCGCCTTGGCCGGCCATTCGACGTAGCAGGTGCCGGGTTCCACCGTCACTGTGGCGCTCGCGGGGGTCTTGCGCAGGAAGCCTATCTCCCCGATGAAAGCCAGCGCGTGCAACGGGAAGCTGCGGCCGGCCTTGCTGACCTTGGGCGTGCCATCGAGGACGTAGTAGATCTTCTCGACCGGCGCACCCTCGCGCAGGAGGATTTGCGTGGTCTCTGCCCTGCGCCAGGTGGCAATCTGCATCAGCGCCCTGAACTCGCCGGGCGAGAGTGTGCCGAAGGCAGCGAAGAGGCGCCGTTCGTCTTCGCTCAGGCGGAACTGCGTGCGCCCGAGCAGAAGCCTGCTCATCATGAAGAGGTTCACGCCGAGATTGACGACCGTCCAGAAGATCGCGTCCCAGAGCAGCACCGCGGGAACCACGAAATAATACAGGATGTAGAGGAGCGTCGAGAGAACGAGCAGCGCCCTGAGCACGATCTGGTCCCGGCAGGTCAAGGCGGCGACGGAAATGAGGGCGGCGGCATGAATGAGGCCGAGCCTGGCGATATCGAAAAGCATTGCAGCACCGAAAGTCCGATACCGGCCCCCGCGGCCGGCATCTTGCGCCCCCGATATCGGCTGCGAGGGGGCGGAATTCTGTGCCTGAGCGCACGACGTCTTCACTCCTCGTCACGTCACTCCATCGTCACGCGACGAGCCCATGCTCTCGCTGTCATTCGACGAACGGAGCCCTTCGATGCGCATAGGTCTGTCCGGATCGTTCCTGTGTCTGGCGTTGATGGCCACCTGTGTCCCCGCCTTCGCATGGGGCGACCGCGGCCACTCCGTCGTCGCCGAGCTGGCGCAACGGCACCTTGCGCCGAAGACTGCCGGGATCGTGCACGAATTGCTGGGTGGCGCCTTGATGGCCGGCGTCGCAAGCTGGGCCGACGACTACAAGTTCCGTCCCGAGGGCACGTCCACGCAAAGCTGGCATTACATCGACATCGATGTCGCCAAGCCTGCCTATGGCGAGGAGGACTGCAAGGGCGCCTGCCTGGTTTCGGCCCTTCGAACGGAAAGCGCGATCCTGGTCGATCCGCATCGGGACGAGGCAGAGCATCGCCAGGCCCTGCTGATGCTCATCCATCTCGTGGGAGACAGCACGCAGCCATTCCACTGCGCCGAGCGCGACAACGACAATGGCGGCAATCTGGTGCCGGTGTCGCTCGCGATCGAAGGCCCCGACGGCAAGCCCCTGCCCGTCGTGCAAACCAATCTGCATGCGATCTGGGACGATGCGCTCATCAATGCCCATGTGTATGCGTGGGGCACCTACGCCGACGACCTCGACAAGCGCTTCTCGGGCAAGCTGCCCGCGCCCACCGTCTACGGCGACTGGGCCAAGACCTGGGTGGACGACTGCCACGTCGTCGCCCAGCGCCTCTACAAGATGACGCCGGCCCCGTCGGCCGGCACTCCCGTCTCCATCGGTACGGACTACCAGAGAGCCGTCCAGCCCACGGTCGACCTGCAACTCGCCACCGGCGGTGCGAGGCTGGCGGCGCTGCTGAACCACCTCCTGGGCGACTGAGGAAACCCGAGGACGCGCTTACCCTCATTCGCCCGCCGCGGCCTCAGATGCCGCCTCCTCCCGCTCGATCGGGACGCGCAAGGCATCCGGGGGAATCCAATCCGCGGGAACTGATAGTCCCGTCGAGTGGTTATGTAAGTGATACCACACGCGTCAACCGGCCGTGGCAGCATAGGGAATGGGGATGGTTTTGCCGGTTTCCCGCCCTGACCAACGAAATGGTAGCCGAGCCCTTGTCCTGCCCGTGTGGATCGCTTTGACCCTGGATTGAGGAGAGGAAGCAAGCCATGAACACGGAGCACAAAGGCGGCAAGAGTAATCTTGCGCAGGATCGCGAGCATGCCTCCGAGGCCGGGAAGAAGGGCGGCGAACAGAGCCACGGTGGTCAGCATCAGCAGTCCACGCATGGCAGCGGCAAGCAGCAAGGTGGCGGCAACTTCGCGGAAGACCGCGAACGGGCATCGGAAGCCGGCAAGAAGGGCGGCCAGCACTAACGCAAATGCATGGAAGCCCGGCCGTCTCGTGTTTCAGCCGGCCGGATGCAAGAGCCTTGGCGCCGTTCTGTGATTCGATCGCAAAGCTCGGCGCACCAAATCCCGGTTGGACAGGGCGGGAAGGAGACCCACCTGGGCCTAGCTAACCGCCCTGCCCGCCGGATCCGCCAAGGAAAGCGCGCATTCTCATGAAGGAGCCATGACGTCGGGGTCCCTCGCCTCGCCCAAGGCGGTTGGTCGCCATGTCATTGCCAGCGGCGGTCCGTCGTGCCTGCCTCATTTGCTGCCCTCCCACCATCGAATTACGATGGATCGCACCATCTTACCTGGGCCCCGACAGCAACATCGTTGATCCACGCCACTATCTGTCACCACGCTGGCATCCGCCGGAGTGCGGGCGTTGCGAAAATACTTCTGAGTTACGATGAGAACGGCAAGGCAAAAACCGTCGGCCAGCACGGATAACGTGGCCACGAATATTTAGAAAATGACCATCATTTACATAAAATCATCATTACTTGAGGCGCCCGTATTGAATTGAGATTGATGATCTCGCAGGTATCCCATCGATGAAATCGCGTTGGGGACTAATATGAGCCTCCTGAAGTTTGCAGCTACGGGTTCTGCGATCCTTCTTTTCTCCACGTCAGTCTACGCCACCGGCAGCATCGCCCTCGGTGAGAGCAAACTCTCCAATCCCCGTACGATCGGCGACTTCTTCATGGTTTCAGGCAGCTCTTCCGGCGGGACGCACATTGGCTGAACCGTCAGCCCAAGAGCCGAATATGTCTGTGCACAGGCCTAGATTGGTCGCGCCGGGATCCGATGCACCGACTTCCAGAAGAAGGCTGCTCTCAAGGAAAGACCGCGCGCTTGTGCCGGGTCGTCTCGTCTTGGAGTGGCGGCGATATCTCGGCTTGCTCACTTGGCACGCTGCCGTGAACACCCCTGGCGAAGAAGCCAGGGTCGATGCCGGGGCGAATAGCCACCCCGAAAACAGTGCCCCCCTCGCGAAACCCTCGCGGATCGTCCGAAAATTCTCCGGACGGATGACGCCAAGAAGGAGCAGAAAGTGAAGATGAAGGCAGTCGTGATGACCGGAGCCAACCGGCCCTGGGAGGTGCGGGAAGTTCCCGTTCCGAAGGCGGAGCCGGGAACTGTGTTGGTGAAAGTTCATGCCTCGGGAATGTGCTATACGGACGTGTGGGCGACCCAGGGCTATGGCGGTGATATCTATCCTCAAACTCCCGGCCACGAAGTTGTCGGCGAAATTGTCGAAGTTGGCCCTGGCGTGCACACGCGCAAGGTGGGTGATCGGATCGGCACGACCTGGGTTCAATCGGCTTGTGGTCGTTGCCCATACTGTCGGCAGAACCGTCCCCTGACCGGCCAGACTGCGATGAACTGCGATTCGCCCAGCACGACTGGATTCGCGTCGCAAGGCGGACATGCCGAGTACATCGCCATTGCGGCGGAAGGCACTGTCTTGCTGCCCGATGGATTGGCGTACACGGACGCCGCACCCATGATGTGCGCAGGCTATACGACCTGGAGCGGCCTGAGGGACGCAGAGCCGCAACCACGCGAGAAGATCGCCGTTGTGGGCATCGGCGGGCTCGGGCATGTGGCTTTGCAGTTGTCCAAGGCGTGCGGATTTGAGACCTTTGCAATTACACATTCAGCCGACAAGCGTGATCTGGCCGTGCAGCTCGGCGCCGATCAGGTCGTCGCCAACGGCAAGGAGCTACGGGATATCGGCGGTGCGGACGTCCTTCTAGTCACCACCAACGATTTCGGTTCTGCTGAGGAAGCGATCGCAGGTCTAAGAGTCGATGGTCGCGTGGTCCTTTGCGGGCTGGACTTTAACCGACCGTTCTCGATCTCGTCCGAGGGCGTGCCGTTCCACATGATGCGGCAGCGGGTAATTGGCTCGACGCATGGCGGCCAGCATTACCTCAGCGAGGTGCTTGATCTTGCAGCAAGGGGCAAGGTCAAGCCGATCGTCGAGACCTTCTCGCTCGATCAGGCGACTGAAGCGTATGACCGCCTCTCCTCCGGCAAGATGCGGTTCCGCGGCGTGTTCACGCCGTCACAAGGCCACTGACGGCCAGCGGCCTCGCGCATCGTATTAGGCTTCCCACGGTGGCGCTCTTGTCGATCAAATTTTCCCCGGCAAGAGCGCCATCTCCGCGAGGCCGGAGTACAGCTTCTCGCAATCATCGTCACCTGCTCACGAAAGTTCGTGCGACGCGCCCGTGTTCAATCGCTATCGCCGAATTTCCGAAGGTGTCGCTCCCCACGCCCGCTTCATCAATGTCGTCATATGGTTATGGGAGGAAAAACCGGTCGCCATAGCAATCTGGCCGAAGGAAAGATCCGTCTTGAGGATGAGATCGCGTGCTCGGGCCATTCGAGCGGCAATGACGAATTGATGCGGGGTTTGACCGGTGTTTTTCTTGAAGGCCCGGAGGAAATGGCTTGGCGACAAACAGGCAATCGAGGCCAGTCGCTCGAGCGATAGAGACTTTTCAAGATGATCTTGGATGTAGCTTTCCACGCGGTTCAGAACCGCCGGCGACAGCCCGCCGGTGGCCCGCGAAAACCGGTTCCCTCTCAAGGAGGAATAAGTGCGGAGCAAATGTATCGAACAAAGCGTCACGAGGGCGTCAAGCGCTGCCCCACTAAAGGAATTTGGCCCATTTAGCTCGCTATGGGCCAACAGCGCAGTGGCATGCAACTGTCTGTCGATATACCCGAACTTGGGCGGCTGCAGCTCGAACGCTTCCCTGTCGAATTCAGCGCCGGCCAAGCGTTCAAGACGAGCTTGCTCGATGTCCACCCTTAAGCTCTGCTTGCGCGTAGTCCAGCTAGCGGACGCCTCGCTCCCAGCCGGCACGATCTCGATCGCCCCGACTGGAGCAAAACCGGTGAACTTTCGATCGCTATTGACCGCAACACTCCATTGGGGCTCGCCAGCGAGATGAACGAGCAACATATGAGCCGATTGCGAAAATCCGGTTGCATTGGGCTCGGTACGCGTGAATGCCACACCCGCGCCATCGAGAATGACCTGCGGCCCCCAGGCTTCCAACCTACCACACAACATCCTGCACCCCCGGTTGAAAGTCAGCAATCACGGCCCGGCGTCAATCGGCTGGAGGAGAGCCAGCTATCAGAGTGAGCCAGAGCGTCGGAAAACAATGAGCGACAGAAAACATGTTGTCGCGAAGCCCGCGACTGACCCGTGATTTATATCGATCTACTTGGTTCTCACAATTTCCAATCCGGAAGCGCATTGCTGCCGTCCCGGCAACAGCGGCGGGGTCAAATTCACCCGATCAAAAGCTCGATTCCGATCCACCGGGTATGAAAGGCTCTCTTCGGCTAGGCAACGCGAAGGCAGGTTCCGCATCGGACTCTGCTGGTTTCTGTTCGGAAAACATATTTATCCGAGACCGCACATATATCGACCCGCGCTACTCGATCTACGCCTAGTACGGATACCGGGGAACGTGTAATAAATACTATGATTCAACCCGATATAATGAGAATTGGAATGAGCTCCGCTCTGCAATCCCCTAAAGATATACGCCACAATCTGATAAGAATGAGGGGAAGGGATCCTGACGAACCTCACCGTGTTGCCAGCCCGTTGGAACTGCTTTTTGATCTGACGTTCGTCATCGCATTTGGACTGGCAGCCTCCCATCTCGCACATGGTCTGGCGGAAGGTCACTTTCTCTCCGCGGTGATAGGTTTTGGGTTCTCGAGCTTTGCTATCTGTTGGGCCTGGATCAATTTTACTTGGTTTGCATCGGCCTTCGATACTGACGACTGGTTGTATCGTCTTGTCACCATGGTACAGATGATAGGCGTTCTCATTCTGGCTCTCGGAATACCGAGAATGTTCGCCTCAATAGAACAGGGAGCGTATCTCGACAATTCGGTGATGGTCCTTGGCTACGTTATCATGCGGGTTGCCATGATATTTCAGTGGCTGCGCGCGGCGAAGCAGGGAGGAAATCAAAGACATGCCTGCCACATATATGCCGCCGCGATTTCAATCGCTCAGATTGGTTGGATCGCACAGATATTCTTTGATCTTCCTTTAACCGCAAGCCTTATGTTTGGCGCAATTCTTGCGATTTTCGAGCTGGCAGGCCCTTACGTGGCAGAGCGTGTCGGCGGAGGGATCCCCTGGCATCCTCATCATATCGCCGAACGCTACAGTCTCTTCGCCATAATTGCACTGGGTGAAGGGATAGTAGGCACCGTTGCAACTCTTTCAGCCGTCATAGACAGCGAAGGTTTCTCACCTGCCGTCGGACTGGTCGGGCTGGCAGGGATCGGGCTGACCTTTGGTATGTGGTGGATTTACTATCTGCTTCCTTCTGCAGAGGCTTTGGAGAAGAATCGCGACAAGTCATTTTTGTGGGGATATGGGCACATGGCGATTGTTGCTTCGATTGTGGCAACGGGAGCCGGTTTGCATGTGGCTGCGAACTTCATCGAGCACAAGGCTCATATTGGCCCGACGGCGACCTTGCTAACGGTGGCAGTGCCGCTCGTTATTTTCATTGGCGGCCTCTACGCGCTCTATAGCTACCTCATGCAAAGTGGAGACACTCTTCATCGTTGGCTCTTGCTAGCCACGGCATGCGTGATTGCCCTTGCGTTCATAGCCTCGTGGTCTGGTTTGTCGATGCCGATCTGCCTGGTCATTCTTAGTTTGGCCCCAGCGGTTTCAGTGGTGGGCTATGAGGTCTGGGGGCATCTGCACACGGCGGCCATGTTGCGCGGAAGTCACGGCAATGGCTGAGTGTCGGCAAATCAGGCGCCCCGAATAGACCAGAAATGCAGGGGGGACTGTTCAAACGCTTGGACAATGCCGGATTTGGTGGAATGACCGCTTTGCCAGCCGCAACGCTGAGCTTCGTCGACGGGAGCGACTCGATCAACCAACTCGGCAAGGGTGACAGCCTGAGGAGCCGAGGCGGCCTACGCATCGAGAAGCTCGATGCCTGGAAGAAAGAAGATGGACTGGCTAGCCATCTGCAGCTCTATGGCTTCGCCAATCTCAGCTACGAGTTCCTGGACGGGACCTCGGCCGAGGTCGACAGCACCGAGACCGAACAAACCCCATGGTGGGAAGCAAACCCCGTTCCGCCACTCGCGAGGGCGCGCGGCATAAGCAGGCGACGGATGGGCCGAACACCGGGCGCTGGGAGTCAATTGCAGCGCCAAGGATCCTTGCTGCCCGGCCGGCAGTGATGCTGTCCGCCAGGTCCGCGAAGGGGGGCGGCCGGTGGCGGCGTGGACAGGGTATTTCGGTGGCATTTGCCATTGGCCCCTCGATGGTAGAGGAAGCCGCAACCACCCGCGACCTTGATGGCTGGCGAGCCTATCGGGGGTGATGCCACCAGGATGGCGGCGAGCGCAGGAGAGGCAAGAGTGAACACAAATGCCAGCCCCATCACAGTCTTGATCCTCATGAGGCCGTTCCTGACCATCAATACCGACCACATGCCAATGGAAGAACGAGCGAGACGATGTTGGACAAACATAGCGGATGGAATTGTTGCCGATTTCAGCCTGACTGAAGCCTCCAAGACCGCTCTCCTCTCGAGATTCTGTAGTATTTTGTTTCAAAGGTAAGGAGAAATCGAATGTCATCGACCATGGCACTCACGAGCGATACCGACGACACAGCTTCTCCCGCCCATTGGGTCAATCTATTCCAGGCAATATTGTCGCTTTCACGGGCGCCCAATCCATTTGCTGAGAGAGGCAATATAGGTCCCGAGAGAAGGATTGCGCGACTTGTACGAAGGGACAGGCCACGGGCGGGGACATGCCATGCTCGAGCGGGTTGCAGGTTCCGCCGGGTACCGTCCCCGAATGGGTCTCAAGCCTCCCTCCGGACCACTCCCTATTTCGCGCCCCGCCGCCCGACGGGGCTCCGGCCCATGTCGCCCGAAGTTCAGGGCGCTTCGGCGGCAAGGCAACAAAAAGCCCGGCTGCCAGGCCGGGCCCTTCCATACATCCCTGATTGAAGATCAGAACTTGTAGCTTACGCCAACCAGCCCGACCGTCTCATGAAAGCCACCCCGGAAGCGGACGCCCGGCGCGACGGCAAAGTTCGATTTCCCGAAATCACTGTAGCGCACTTCCGCCCGGGCACTCCAATGGTCATCGAAAGCGTATTCGACGCCGCCGCCGACCGTCCAGCCGACGCGCGTGTTGGTGTCGGATCCCACGAATAGCCCGTTGGCCAGGTTCCACCGTTCACGAATATCGGCGAACGCCACACCACCCGTGGCATAGACGAGAATGCGGTCGAAGGCATAGCCGAAGCGTGCCCGAATCGACCCCTGCCAGCGATTCTTCATTTCGAGCCTGCTCGGGCCGGCAATAGTGACGGCACGGTCGCTGCCGTTAATTCCGCTGATATCGATATCGCCTTCGAGACCGACGACGAAGCCACCGTCAAACTGCTCATTGTAGCCGGCATGAATACCGCCGATGGCGCCGTCCACGTTGAAGCTGTCGACCGGCGCGGGCGCGATCGAACTGGCATTGTCGCGCTCCTGCGCCCAGGCGTATCCGGCGTGGGCACCCACATAAAAGCCGGTCCAGCTATAAGGGAGGACGACGGGCGCGACGGGCTCCACCGGAGCGGCTGCCAGATCGGCGGCCGTGGCAGTGGCAACGCTGGCAAGCAGTGCGCCAGCAGCAAGGGCAAACTTCATCTCAACTCCCCCTATATTGGTTTCGACAGCTGGTAGCATCTACCAAGGTTCGATTGGTGACAAAATTACAACTACTAGGATTAAAGGATTGATTAACGATGTTGAACTTTCTAGCCCGAATGCACAGCCGCGCTGGCCCGCGAAATTGCAGCGCAGCTGTCATGCTCTATTCGCTCTCGGATCAGAAAGACTGGCGCTTGCACGACGTAGCAATCGCCCAGCCCCGTGCGCCACGCCCTACACAGGGACAGCCTGATATTCTCGACCTCGACAGGTCCCAGCGCGAAGCGACTTATTCCTCAGGTATGTAACAGAACAGCAGGCAGACAAGGCCGACTAGGCTGAAGCCGATCCACGCCCGCATTTCTCTGTCGAGTTCGGCACCGCCAAACATCCAGCTTTTGTCGGCGATATCCAGGAACCGATACAGTCCGGAGCCGAAGACGACTCCGGCAAGCATGGAGAACCAGCCTACTGTAGCGAGAATGATCCGCTTTGGCTTTTTCATTGTCTCCTGAGCGTGAACAGGCCCGGCAACATGGCGCGTTATGGCGCTTTTGCTACCGTCACCACGGTCGCGGGTCAAGGCATGGCCGACGAGGGATCCAGGGTGAGTTTATTGCCTGGGACAGTACTGGTCTTCCTCAACATGGCTTGCTCCGGAAGGATCCCGGCCTAGGTCGACGCGTAGATGGCCAGAGTTTGCGCCCAGCAGGGCCGGCGGGCCTTCTCATAAGACTCAAGATGTTGAAACTAAAAGAAAAACCCATAAGGGGCAATCCGAGAAGCGCGATACCGTCGCCCTCGGAACTCATAATGAACAGCTAATAGTGACGTGATAGGCGGATGCTTCGATCGAGAGGTCATGGCCATGCCCCGCGTCACCCATTACCTGGTCGTTCCCTTTGCCCGCGACCTCCATGGAGAACTGTTGGGACTCGGACCAGAAGAGGCGCCGGATGCAGCCACGGCCAATTTCCGGGCGTTCAACATGATGCGAAGGACAAGGCGCGTCCCCAGGGTCGTGGGGACAATCGCCTATGCGAGATCAGGCGATCCCGCTACCGGAGCCTTCGATGATGCCGTGATCCTCGCCCGCTATGGCGAGACACCCGGCGCGGTGAAAGCGATCAAGTGAAAGTTGGAATGGGGGGCTCAAAGGAGAGATGCATGCTTCGTACTCTTAACATGACCAGTGCTGCCAAAACTGCTTCGGCTGTCCTGATAGGAATTGCCCTCGTTGCTTCCCCTGCCCTTGCAAACAACGGTAAGGGTGGAGGAAATGGCGGTGGGAATGGAAACGGCAACGGCAATTCCCATGCCGACAGCCACACATCTGCATCCAACAACTCGTCTAGCCAGGATGGTACCGACCAGGGCACGACCCAACCTTCCGCCAGCAGCCTCGGTTCGTTGAACGGCTTCCTGCATGCGTCGCCCTCGGCTCTCAAACACGCATCTGCAAAATCCGAAATTGGCAGGGTGTCCATCGTTTACGCCGGCCTGCTGCAGAACTACCTCTCGCCCGCACAAGGGACTACTGCCCCGACGGCCGCGCAGGTTGCCGAAGCCCTCGAAGCAGCGGCGAACAAGCCACTCTCGCCCGACATCGTTCAGGCCATCAACGCCAAGCTGGCGGCCGTGAACCCGACCCTTGCTACCGCCATATCAGGCTACAACGGGGGTGCGACTGGCCTGGCGACGGATATTTCCAACGCCATCTGACCGCCATCGCAGTGCCCTGCGCGTAGACTGCTGCGCTCAGGGTATTCCACTTCCAGACTGAAACGCCATGAATCGAGAGATGCCCGTTATTTCCATATATTGATCTGGACGAGCGACTCGACCTGAGCGCATTCGGCTCCCGTTGGTCTTCGATCAAGCAGATTTCTGAGTCCCCGCCGAGGACTTACCTTGCCCGGCTTACCGATGAGCCGGGTATTTTCTCGCTTCTCGCCCTCGTTTCAACTGTCTAGAGCATAGTGCATTTAGACGGCGTCCTTTCTCCAGCTCAAAGTCTCGATAACAGGAGTATTTTGCGATTCTGGGTGACCCGGCTTGAAGAATACCGAGCTAGATCCCGGCAGGCATGCTGGTTGCATGGGCCGCACTGTGCCAAACATGACCGGCAGAGCCGATTACTCCTTCGACATGAAATAGGGCAGCAGGCACATAAGGCCAGCCACCGTGAAAGCGATCCACGTCCGCATTTCCCTGGCAAGTTCGTCATGGCCGAACTCCCAGCTCTTGGAGGCAATCCCCAGCAACCGATAGCACCCACAACCGAAGAAATAACCGGCGAATATGAAAATCCAGCCGGCCGTAACGACGAAAGCCCATTTTTGCTTGGTCATTGTTTCGACGCCGTGCCTTTGCGACCGCGCCCTGCGGTCGGCCGAGCGCATGATACGGCGCCTCCCGACTTTGCGACAAGATATCTTCAGGCGTCCGCGGTACCCCGACAGGTCATGATTTCGGCGAAGGCGGGGGTGTCCGGCGATTGTTGGAGGCGTCAGGATTTCTTCATCGACCGCTGGACCGAAGGGCGAACCTAATTCCTGGCCAAGAAAGATGTGCCTGGATGGAAAGCCTTTCGATCACCACCCCATTCGAAAGGCGGGAGGTCCGGCGAAATCGTCCACCCGTCGATGCCGGGCCTCTCCCTCGCTTCAAACCACGCCGAAGCCGACACGCCCAACAATCCTAGTCATCTTCGCTCCGTGAGAGCGATGTTCCCCACACGCCTCCCACGATAGCCGCCAGGAGGATGACGCCGACACGCAACGCTCCGCTATCCCACTCGGCGATCAAGGTGATGGCGGCCCCGATCACCGCCCCGACTGCGGCCCAGATAATGAAGGAGGGAGTGCGGGATGCCCTCATGGGAGTGTCGATGCTTGCCCCTACGGCACAACCGATTGCAGCCAAAGTCCCTGGACGAGAAGAATTAGGCGACAGTTAGGGCATGCGACACGAGCCACCCCATGGGCAGCAGCGCAAGCCAGGATCCGACGAAGATGCATGGAGGCTTTGCTCTCCCGGGATCTGCCGAACCGCCACAGCCGGCACCACCCGAAGACGAGCCACGACGGCGTATCGCAGATCAGGAAAACTCGGCAGGTTCGGAGGGGCGATAGACGGCGATAGACAGTGAGAGCGATGCGCTACCTGGATGGTCAAACGCTAGTCGTTTCTCCGCTTGTTCTCGCCTGGCAGGCGAACGGGACAGGTTCGCCCCCTCCCCCATGTCGAAGGAACTCTTACTGATGACACCCTTGGCATTCGTGCGGATTGCTTGTTACGGTTCCTTCCGCGCAAGCTCGCGAGTGCTCGACAGGCAGTGATAACATGCCCCGCATCACCTACTACCTCGTTATCCCCTTTATCCGGACCCCTGACGGCACCTTCCTGGCGCTCGACCCCGAAGAGGCCACGGACGTAGCGAAGGCCAAACACCGCGCCTTTAATATCGTCGGGCAAGAGCGGGGAGATGATCAGGTGGTGGGAACGATCGCTTTCTCCCGCTCCGGGGACCCGACGCTGGGCGATTTCGAGGATGCACTGATCCTGGCACGATACGGCGAGACGCCGGAGAACCTCGAGGGACTGGCGTGACGCCCTGCGATAAGCGTCCTCGTGCCAACGGCTTCGGGGATCCGCTGCCAGGTCGGCAGCGGGGCATGTTCCGCCTTTGCGATTCGCTGGATCCATCCCTCTGCTAGTGAATTCGCGCACATCAATAATAATATTGACGCGATAGCGGGCGAGGTCCAAGATGGCGGCTCGCACTTGGCAAAAAAACTGCATCGCCAAGCCATATCTTCACGAGCAGCTTTCCCAATTCATTGTGGTTTGACGCAGCGCCGCGACAGACGGAAGGCGTAGCTGTTTGCCAACCAGTACTGAAAACCAGCCTGACAAATGATCTAGTCGGCCTTGTTTTCTTCATCATTAAACCGAAACGGAGGGGTGAGGATTGGCCTTTTCTCTCATTAACATAAGGTGGCCAACATGCAGGTTCTCGTTCGCGACAACAATGTCGAACAGGCGCTAAAGGTGCTAAAAAAGAAGATGCAGCGTGAAGGCGTCTTCCGGGAGATGAAGCTGCGCGGCCACTATGAAAAGCCTTCTGAGCGCAAGGTTCGCGAAAAAGCCGAAGCTGTCAGGCGAGCTCGTAAACTGGCCAGAAAGCAGGCCCAGCGCGAAGGGCTCCTTCCGGCTCCCAAGCCCAAGCCCCGCCCCGGTGGCGCAAAAGGAAGACCTGCCATGTCTCCTCCGTCCGCAGGTGATCGTCCGGCATTCGCTGCGAAATAAACTCATCCATCTGAGCGGCGGTGGGCGCGTTACATGCTCCACTGCCGCAGGCAGGAGAGAAATGACCACACATGAATTTCATATAGGCGATATTGTTGTCCTTCGGCCCCACATTGGCAACCGCGATGAAACCGCCTACGAAGTCACGCGGATCATGCCCGGGGACGGTCCCATTCCCGTATATCGTTTGAAGGGCGTCAATACCCCTCGGGAACGGGTAGCCCAGGAACACGAGCTTCGGCATGCCACGGGAGAGAGCGTACCAGAGGGGGAGGAAGCTCCTCGCAACCTGCCAAGAATGCGTCCCGAAAGGCGGCGCCAGTGAACGAATCAGGTCCGAAGCGAAGTGACTGGGCCGCCAAAAACGCCGCTATTGACGCTGCGGCCAAGGCCATCATCGATCAGGAAACAGCCGCTAGAGATGCCAAGACAGCGCGCCTGAGGGCATTGCGAGAAGCTAGGCTAGCGGCTGCTTGCAATGATGAAGCACTAAAGCGAAATGCCCCGAGGTCTCCCCGGTCACGCTCGCGTTAGGCTGTGGGCAGCCCACCAGCATGGGCCCTCTACGCGCTGTTGCCTGTGGACTCTTCACACAGGTGTCCAGGATTTCAAACTCCACCTGAAGCCCGATGAAGCCTGTGCGGCTTGAAACAAGCACGTGCGTATCCTTGGCGTCGCTCCCCTCTATGAAGGATGTATTCATTGTCGGCTTCATTAGGATCCACTTGTAATGTGGAGCCTAGGAAATGTTTTCTCGCTGCAAGATTTCGATTTCAAATGGATCAAAAACGGTCGAGGTTATACTGCTTCAACCAGACGGGTACCTTGAACAAGAAGGGGTGACCTTTTTTGGAAAATACCTCTACGATGGCGGTAATATTCCACCGGATCGGCGGGGATGGGGTTTTGTAGTTGCTTCCCGCGAACTCAGGCTGACCGATACAGGCGACGCCAACACCGGTATGGTCGGAGGTGGATTGAAGTTCCAGGAAACGTCCGCAATTCCGCCATTCGCAATCCTGTCCCAAGCGGTTTTGACGGAGCGGGGTATCGAGCCCGTCCCCCGGAACGGAGCGGCAGCCGGCGACCTTAAAAGCGGCTTTGCCCTCGGTGCAGGGTTCAACAGCGGTTCGGTGACCTGGCGCCTTTCCGGTTACAAACGGTCCGGGTCAAATGCCTGGGCAACACCATAGCTGCAGCCAGGGAGCCAGTCCGGCTTCGACTCTGTTGCATTCCGCGCTTGTACTCAGCCCCCTGAAACCGGGGCCGACCTGCCGCTCAAAAATGGAGATGCGCCGCGACGGGCGAAGAGTGAGTTCACCGCGATTAGCGTGTCACCCCTCCCGAAAACCCTTTTCGCCCATCCATCAGCCTCACCGCGGAGCCGCCATCGAGAGGCGCACGTATAGATTAGATTGAACTCCGATGAAGTTGACATTACACCTATAGTGGTACTCGCGGAATATTTTCAGGGGTACAAATCATTCACCTTTGAGGAAACCTTAATGCGTGCCCAAATTGCGATCTGTGCCGTTTTGCTATCCTGCTCTTCGGCACTTGCGGCCGACCTGGCGCCGGCTCCGGTAGAACCGGCAGCACCTGTCGTCACACCTTATGATTGGACGGGCTTCTACGTAGGCCTTCATGCAGGCGCCGATATCGGCCAGGGCAAGGTGGATTTTGCCAAGGTCAATGGCACCGGCTTTATCGGTGGTGCCCACGCTGGGTACAATGCACAGTTCGCCGGCGGTTGGGTTATCGGCCTTGAGACCGATATCGATTATTCGAGCTTCAGCAAGTCGAAGAATGTACTTGCGGGCGCTGTCGCCACTCGCGCGGAATTCAAGAACGAGTGGCAAGGATCCACCCGCGCCCGCATTGGCTATGCCTTCGATCGGTTCCTTCCTTACATCACCGGTGGCGTTGCCTACGGCAATGAAAAGATCAGCGTCGCCGGTTTTGGTTCAAATACCCAGACCCGCGTTGGTTGGACGGCGGGCGCCGGGCTTGAATATGCGATCACCGACAATTGGACCGTGCGGGGCGAAGTACGCTACGTCGATCTCGGCAGCAAGAACTTCAACCTCGCCGGCACGCGCCACAAGGCGCGGTTCGAATCAACCAACCTCACTCTCGGCGTGAGCTACAAGTTCGATCCGGAGAAACTCTTCTAACCCGGCACTCTACGCCGACCTCGCCAACTCCGAGAGATCCCGGTCTGCCGGGTTCTCTTGTTGCGAGTTCTCACAGGTGGGGCCATCCAGGTGGCCATAATGGCGAGCCTAAATGCCCCTTGGGCGAATCACGCCTGAAGTAGTGAAAATACTTGTGTCTGGTGGGCCCGGAGGGACTTGAACCCCCAACCAGACCGTTATGAGCGCAGACAAGGCCGGAAAAACGCATTCCAGTGGGCCTGTCGAGCACCCTTTTGGGGCATATTTGGAGGTTTATCTACTTCCATTCATTGCCGTATCGTTGCCGTAGCGTTGTCGGGCGTTACGGGTCAATCACCGCCGAGGTCTCCGGCAGCCGCTCGCTGGGACCGCCGGCTATCCCTGATCACGCGCGAGCGCTGGCGCAACAGTAGATAGCCATTGCTCGGCTCCTTCAGCCCCTCGTCGAAGGCTGCAGCGGCCATGGAGAAGCCGCGGCACATGGCGACGGTTTCATAGCTATTCTCGTCGAACCAGCGCTCGACATGGAAGGTGAGCGGCATGCCCTTCGGCTCGAAACCAGTGCTGGTCGACGATCCCATTTTCGACTCCATAGAGAACATAATGAGAACATACGCCGCGCGGTGGGGCTGTCAATTGATCCAATGGCGGCCCGCGGCGGCCGCGATGACAGAGCCGGCCTTCCTTGTTAGGCTGATATCCCCGCCACCGAGGAGGCGCATATGGCCACTATCCGCGGCCCCAAGCCAAGTACAGATATTTCCGATCGCATCGGCGAATGCGAGTTCGATCTCGAAACGGCGTTCCTTGCAATCGTCGATGAGGCCGTGACCGCCGGATGGAAACCGACGGAGGTCGGAGAGGCGCTCACCGGCCTCGCCGACAACTACATGCTGGGGCTCGCGGAAAATCAGCGCCTGGCACAGGAACTGGCCTTCGTCCTGCGCAACATGAAGCGGCCGGGATTCGGCGGCGCGAGAGATTTCTAAGGCGATGTGCGGACGCGTGCGACAGACCGGGCCGGAACTGCCCGGCATTCATACCGAGATGGGGGCAACCGAGGAGACGCTCGCGAGGGCCTGGAAAGCGCACCACAACGGCGCGCCGTCGCAATGGCTCTGGTGCATCCGGCGGGAACCGGGCACGGGGCGCTATGTCCACGACCTCCTGCAATGGGGCTTCACGCCGGCCTGGTACAAGACGCTCAACCAGGGGCAAAGGCCGATCAACGCCCGTTGCGAGGGCATCGCGAGCAGCGGCATGTTCCGGAATGCCTACAAGGGCCGGCGCTGCCTGATCCCGGTCGACAACTTCTTCGAGTGGCAGAAGATCTACGGCGATGATGGCAAGCCCGTGAAAGGCAAGAAGACGCCCTATGCCATCGCCATGCGGGACCGCTCGAAATTCGCCCTGGCCGGCATCTGGGAAAGCTGGACGGACAGGGAGACCGGCCTCGTCACCAGGACCTTTGCCATCGTGACCTGCCCGCCGAACGAGCTTGTCGGCAAGATCCACGATCGCATGCCGGTGATCCTGCACCAGAAGGACTATGCCCGCTGGCTCGACAACATCGAGCCCGATCCGGCCGACCTGATGACGGCCTACCCGGCGGAACTCATGGACATGTGGCCGATCTCAACGAAGGTGAATAGCCCGAGCTATAACGAGGCGGATGTGGCGGATTCACTCTAGATTAAGTCGCTCATTTGGTCACATCGCCAGGCGCCTGCCGATATGCTATTGTCCAAATCATAGTCACTGTTAGCGTCGCCGATCTCCCAGCAAAAATTCAAGGAAAAATCAAAATGAAACACTTCTCGGAGGAAGAAGTAACTTCAGTATTGTCAACAATGAACGATCCAAAATATAATGCCAGCCGAATGCATGTTGTCGCCGCACCAGCAGGACAAGACGTAGAATATCTCAGCGGCCTACAACGCGAGAAAATGTTCAGGGCCGAGGGAACAGAATGCCAAGCTGGGGATATATACTCAACGAAACAAAAGAAACAGGCCACTCGGTAGATGTAATACGCCGAAAATACATGCAGCGACTCAGTCGACTTACTGGAAGAAATACCATATTGTATTATTCTGGGTGGCTGCAAAAAAGAACAAACCCAAATCAGTCACTTGATTTTTCAATAAATGATCTAGACAAAAACGGCTTCATGTCGGTCGTACACCAGCTCGACCGCGCAAAGGGGCTTGATTTGCTTCTGCACACTCCTGGTGGCGACATGTCTGCCACGGAGTCAATAATAGACTATCTCAGACAGATGTTCGGTACAGACATTCGGGCGATCGTGCCACAGATTGCAATGTCTGGTGGCTCGATGATCGCGTGCGCGTGCAGAGAGATAGTTATGGGGCAGCACTCAAATTTGGGGCCGTTCGACCCACAAATGAATGGCATGCCAGCGCAAGCTGTCCTCGAAGAATTTAATCGGGCGGCAGCAGAAATGAGGACCAACCCAGGAGCCGCATATGTCTGGCAACCAATCATTGGCAAACTAAACCCAGGGTATATTACACTAGTGCAGCACGCCATCACGATGGCGGATACGGTCGTAAGACAGCGGCTGGCAGATGGGATGTTCCTTAACGACCAAAACGGTGCAGCGACGATCGACTCGATTGTCGCAGAACTCGGCAGCAATCGCGCGACGCAAACTCATTCTCGGCATATACATAAGGCTAAAGCGAGATCAATTGGCCTGAAGATTGCCGATCTTGAAGCTGACCAGCGTCTACAGGATGCGGTCTTATCTGTGCATCATGCCTGCATGATAACTTTCGAGCAGTCGACGATTTTCAAGATAATCGAAAACCAAAAAGGCGCGTCATACCTTCTTGGCCACAACCCGTAGATTGCGAAGAGAACTGCCTTTAGCGCTTGACCCAAGCATAATCGGCGATCGCGTCCGCCACGGCCTCGACGAAGGCCTCCTCGCTCCCCTGGTTGCGGATGACGATATCGGGCTCGAAGGCCAGGGCCTCGCTGGAATGGGCCATGTCGGCGCCGCTGCCGGCTCCTTCGCGATCGATGCGGACAATCACGCCGCCATGACGATGTATAGCGTCGGCCTCGTTCGGGTGCCTGATATCGTCGAAGACAAGCAGCAGATCCTGACCCGGGCGCGTCACCGCAAACCAGTGATCGTCTTCCGTGTCGACCCAGAGGTTCGGGTCCATGAGATCCCGGCCCCATTCGCCGCCGAGCCGCTGCATGGCATAGCGGGGCGTGCGGCCGCCGAGATAGTGCGTGGGCACCTCCTTGAGGTCGCCCTCGATCATGCGCTCGATCGTCTCCCCGTCGACACCGCGATACCGCAGCAATGTGCGGATCATCTCCTTGAGAGCGCCGGCGAACTTCGCTCGGCGGAAGCCGTAGTCCAGCAGGACTTTGGCAGCCGTGCTCTTGCCTGCCCCGATCTTCCCGCAGAAGCCGATGATGCGGACCTTGCCAATGCCATTGTTCATGCCGGCACTCCGATGGCTGGAACGCGGTATTTCGGGCGCTGCGGGCCGGTGTCTGGCGGCGCCTCGTAGAGGGTGCCCTCCTCCGGCCGGCCGACCTCGATCCAGCGCACCTGGGCGATGCGCCGTCGCGGATGCATAGTGATGAAGAGCTGCTGCGGCGGCGTCGGCTTGAAGCGGCCGTCGCGGCCATATTCCGTCGGCCCCGGCAGGCAGCCGTTGACGAAGCCCTCCTCGAGCATGAGCGGCACGTGGAAATGCCCGATCAGGATGAGGTCGACCAGGATCTTGCGGGTGGCATAGTCGGCCACCATGCGCTTGAAGCCGCGCGCGGCCGTGGCGGCCGGGCCGATGAAGCCCTGCCCGCCGCGCGAGCCGATGCGATCGCCATGGGTGACGAGCACGCGCCAGCCATAGACCGAGAACACCGCGTCCGGCGACTTCGGCACATAGAAGGTGATGCCGGCCTCGCGCTGCAGGGCCATCTCCAGGAAGGTGGCGACGAGCCCGTCATAGCTCGTCTCCGCCATCTGCTTGGATTCCGGCTTGAAGGTGGAGCGTCCATGGTTTCCGGGGATCGCCACGATATCGATCGGGCAGCCGATCTCGCGCCGGAACGCCCGGATCGCGCCGATGAGATGGGCGACGAGGTCGCGCACGGCCGGAATGGCCAGTGCCTCGTTGGTGCGCGCCAGCTCGGCATGGATCTCGCCGGAGATCAGGTCGCCGCCGAGAATGAGAATGATCCGCTCCGGCGGCAGGCCGGACCAGTGCCGCGTGGCGAGGTCGATCACCGTGCGCACCCAACGCTCGAGCCGGGCGGCGGCGATCTTGAGGTCGAAGGAATTGAGCCCGTCGAGAGCGGCGACGTCGACCACCTCGCCCCAGTGCAGATCCGAGAGGAAGAGCACGATGGTCTCGGCCTGGCCGCTGCCGCCGGGCTGCACGCTGAAATGCACCGGCTCCAGCGGCTCGCTGGTGAGGCCGAACACGGCCGCGCGCAGGTCCTCGGCCGAAGCGGCGCGGCGCTCGGCCGCGACACGGGCCTTGCGTTCGGCCTCCACCCTGTCGCGCTGGCGGCGAAGCTCGATCGGATCGGCCTCGGCCGCCGATACCGGCTCCGGAGGCGCATCGGCCTGCAGCGATCGGGCGAGGCGCTGCGCCGTCTTCACGTTGCAGCCGATCTGGCGGGCAGCGTGCGAGGCAACCATACCCGTCTTGAGAAGGGCAATGAGCGCCTGGCGCTCGCCGGCTGTGAGGTGCTTTCCCGATACGCGGCCCATCAGGCAATCCTTTCGTCGACGGTCTCGGCCGGCACGGGCCGCACCTTGACGCCGCCCACAAGAACGGAGCCAAACCACAGCAGGGCGGCGAACACGGGAATGGAGATGAGCAGCCAGAAATAGTCGCGCAGGGTCGCGCGCTCCGGCAGGGGCGTCGGCTTGGTCGACATGAAAACTCCGGAATAAATGCAAGGCCGCCGGCCTAGGGGGCCTTGGCGGTGAATTTGATGCCCTGCCAGAGGGCATAGAGGACGCCGCTGCAGAACGTGGCGAGAATGAGCCAGCCGATCTTGCTCGCCGCGCCTTCCGACGCTTCCCTAAATCGGCGCACGAAGGTGAAATCCTTGCGCGACGCCTCGACGGCCTCGGGATCGTCGGAACGCAGGCCCATTTCGAACAGCGTTTCCTTCACCACGCGCTTGACGAGGCGCTCCATCTCGGCCTCGCTGAGAGTGACCGTTTCTTCAGGCAAAGCCATCTCCATCAGGGCTTCTCCCCACGGCAGAGGCGGGCTTCGCGATCGAGGCGGTCGAGGTCGCCGAGAACGGGGAACGCATCCGGGTGGGCGTCGAGATAATCGGCGGCGCGGGTGAGCGCCTCGGGCGGAAGGGGATTGGGGCAGAGGGCCGCGAGTTGCCTATGGATCTCGGCCTTGCGGTCGGCGGCGGTGTCAGGAACCGCCGCCACCGCCTTGGGCGGCTGCACGTGCGCGCAGGCGGGCAGCCAGATCGTGAGCATCAGAGGCAGGAGAAAGCTGCGAGCGCGCATCGGCGGTCTCCGAGATGACGGATTGGGTTTCGGCCGCGGCGGTCGAGACGGCGGCGTTCGCCGTCGCCTCGGTCGCTTGCCGGCTGGCCTGCCAGGCCGTCGCCCAATCGACGGCGGCCTTGCCGAAGGCTTCGAGGAAGAGCGCGGCCAGCGCAGACCAGAAGGCGCTCACGAACCCGCGGCGGTGCTGGTGATGGCGACGCCGCTGTCCGTGGTGGTGACGCTGGCATCCTCGCCGAGGTTGAGGCGGGCGATGATCTTCTGCGCGATCGCGTCGGTGCCGCCCAGCCAGCTCACCAGCCAGCCCGGCGCGTGGTCGAGCACATAGGTCAGCGCCTGCGCCAGCACGGCATTGCCGACATTGACGCTGAGAGTCTTGCCGGCCGTGGCGCCTTCCACCGCGTTGACGGCATAGGCGATCGCCTTGTTGAGCAGCTGCTCGGCCTGCATGGTGGTGAGCACCTGCAGCACGGATGCCGGCAGCTTGCGGAACAGCCAGGCGATGGCCGCGCCCGTGATGGCGAGCACCAGTTCGCCGACGCCGGCGATCCAACTGCCATAGGGCACGGAAACGGCGGTGGATGCCGCGTCGGTGGCGGTCTGGGCGAGAGCCGGGCTGGCGAACACGAAGAGCGCCAGGGCTGAAAGGGCGAAGGCCGCGAAGCGGCTGCGGATATCGCCGGCGGCGACGACGAAGGCGAGCAACGCAAGCGCCGCCAGCCCCAGAAGGAGCGTGAGGTTCATGGCAGGTTTCCTGATCAGGGATTGCCCGGAGGCCGCCGGGCGCGGTTCGGGCCTCAGACGTTGAGGCCGTAGAGGGCGAGCGCGGCGCCGATCAGGGCGCCGAAGAGCAGCTCGGAGACGGCGACGCCGCCGGGATGGCGCAGGCGGTGCCCAGCCTCATAGGCCGCCGTCTGCAACGGCCCGAGCAGAGCGAGCCAGGGCGAGAGCACGGCGAGCGGGGCGAGCAGCACGGCGTTGCGGATGGTGAAGCAGGCATAGTCGTTGCGCTTCTGCCCCGTGGCCGGGTCGACGATCTGGCCGAACGGGATCTGGTCGGCATAGCGCTCGAGGATCGCGGCCCACCAGCCGGGCGCGCCGCTGATGGTGCGCGGCTCGCGGTTGAGCGTGTACCAGCGGCCCCACTCCGGAATGCCCCAGAGGAGATAGACGGCCGCGAATTCCAGCGCGCGAAGCCAGCCGAGGAACGGCCAGAGCAGGAGGAAGGCGAGCGGCGCGGCATAGAAGATCGGGCGGCCGGGAAGCCGGTCGATCAGGGCGGAGATGCCGAGGAGCCCGCCGCCGCCACGCGCGTGGTTGAGAACCGAGAACAGCGGCACGAGGAGCCAGATCATTTCGGGAGGCTCCCGGCCAGCGCCCGGCCCATGGCGGGCGACATGTCGCCACTCTCGACGCGGTGCAGCGAGGCGCAGCTGGCGAGAGTGAGCGAGAGGGCGGACAGGGCGGCGAGGCGGCGCATCGGATCAGGCCTCGCTCGTGCCGGTACGAGCGCCGGCGATGCTGGTGGGCATCGGCTGCGCCGGCAGCGGAATGGGCACACCGGCCGGCCAGCGATAGGAGAATACCGAGGCCGGGTAGTCGACGATGGAGACCGCATCGCCCTGGTTGCCGCCGAGGCAGAACACTCGCTTGCCATCGGCGCTGGCGCCCACCACAAGGGTGACATGGCCACCGCCGTCGCGGCTCTTGACGGCAATCGCGCCAAGGATCGGCTTGCCGAGCGCCACGCCCCATTTCTTGTAATCGAGCGCCCAGAGCGTACCGGTCCCCTTGAGGCCGGCACGCTTCAGCCATGCGCCGACGGCGGCCGCGCACCAGGCCACGCTGTCGTGCTTGATCTCAGGATGGCCGGCCTCGGCGAACATCTGAACGACGCGGGGATTGTCGGCCGAGCCTGGGGCCTCACGCAGGCCGAGATCCTTGTAGGCCTCGACCAGCCAGGGCGGAAGCTTGGGGGTGGGCATGATCACCTCATGAAAAAGGCCGCCTCGAGGGCGGCCTTGTGGGGGAAGAATGGATGGAGAGCAGGCAGGCGACAGACCGCTCGTTTTAGCGGGGTCTCGTCAGGTGGCCGCCGGGATGGAAGGCAGCACCGTGAGGAAGGCACGGGCGACGGTCTTTGCATCGCCATTGGGAAGCGCGACGCGCAGGCGGTGGAAGTAGTCGCCCGCCAGCGCGGCGGTTTCGGAGGGAACGACGCTGATGCGGATCTTGCCGGCGGGGGCGTCCATCAACTCGATGCCGGCGTCTATCGACTTCCGGACGAGAGCGGGGCCATTCTCCTGCTTTGCCAGTGCCCACTCGATCGTGGCGCCGGTCAAATCGATGGGTCCGGCAGGCCCGGCGACGACAACGTCGATGTCGATGCTGTCGGCCTGCGAGATGGAGATCTTGTTGGAAGACGCCATGATACCTCGCTAGGTCGTAAATTTCGTGGTGACTGAAGCCGGGCCGGTGAATGTACCCGGCAGGGCTGAAGCCCCCGGGAAGCTACCCTTGAGCGTGGCCGGCCCCGGGAACATAACGGACATGGCGAATGCCGCCCGCGCATGGATGGCGCCGAAGGCCATGGCTTCAACGCCATCCAGGATCTCGACAAAACCATGGACCGCGCCGGCGTTGTAGCCATGGGCGGCGACGGCATCGTCGGCCTCGGCGATCGCCGCATCGGCGGAGACCGGGAGGGCGCCATCCGCCACGACGATGTCGGAAGCTTCGATCAGCGCGGCCAGGGCGGCGACGCGCACCTTGCCGGATGCGGAGAGTCTGTCGTCGCCGTCGACCATGGCGGCACCGCCGGTGGACGGCGCACGGCTACTGCTGGCGACAAGCGTCTCGGAGCTATCCGCCAGGGCAGCGGTACCTCTGACCCTGACGCCGGCATGGCACGTCAGGCCGTCGCCCGCATCGGCGATGCCGGCATGGCCCTTGGCCGGCACATGGCCGGCGGTGACGAGGATGTCCGAGGCCTCGATCAGCGCGGCCAGCGCAGCGACACGCGCCTTGCCGGCCGCGGCAACAACTTCGCCATCGTCGACAAGGACGGCACTGCCACCGACGGGTGCGCGGCCGCTGGTGGCCGACAGGGCCTCGAGCCCGTCGGTCAGGGGCGCGCTCGCCCTGATTCTGACGGCGCCATTGGCGGCCAGGCCATCGCCGATACCGAGACTGGCATGGGCATGGATCCTGATTTCGCCGGACGAGGCGGTGGTATCCGCCCGGTCTTGCAGCGCGGCGTCGGCAACCGATGTCACGATGCCACTGGCGGCGGCGGCGACCGTGTCGAGCGGCTCGGCGAGCGCGGCACCACCCTTGACCTTCACGGCGCCGGCAGAGGCGAATGCGTCCCCATCCGCAATCGCGACAGCCGCACGGATCCTGACGCCGGCGGATGCGGAAAGCCCATCAACGGCCTGGGCAAGAGCGGAGGCCGCCTTGATTTTCACAGTGGCCGACGCGGCGATCGTCTCGGATACGTCCACCAGCGCCACAAGCCCGGTTGCGGCCCCTGCCCCGGCCTTGGCCGACAGCGCTTCCACTGCATCGATAAGCGCTGCCGAAGCCTTGACCCTGACTGCGCCGCCGGCGACCGTCGCGTCTCCACCCTCGATCAGGGCAGAGGTCGCCGTAACACGGGCATTTCCCGCGAGGACCGCAGCCTCCATGCCATCGAGAAGGGACGCCACGCCCGCGACGCGGACCTTGCCAACGGACACAACCGTTTCGGCCCCATCCGCAAGCGCCGACGCCGCACGGACCTTGGCAGCGGCGCCGATGGCACACATCTCCGCACCGTCGTGCATCGAGGCGGCCGCCTTGACGGTCGCCTTGCCTGCGGTCGCCAAGGTGTCGGCGCCACCGGCAAGCGCGGCAACAGCCGATATCCGGCCCTGCCCGACAACCGCGATCGCTTCGGCAGCATCCGTCTTGCCGAGGCCGGCCTTTACCTTGACCAGCCCGGCAAGCGTTTTGGACTCGGCGGCATCGGTGATCGACAGGGCGCCGGTTGCGACAGAGGGGCCGATCTCACCATACCCGGACGGTGGCGTCCCCTGCCATTCCGAAGCGGCAGTGTAGGCCGTGCCGATCGTCGGGTTGGCGTCCGACAGAAGGGCAAGATAGAGGGTTCCGGTGATACCTGGCAAAAGACCGCCCGTACCCGCGACGGGATCGCCCGCGCCGATCCAGGATCCAACGACACCGGCAGCCGTGATGAAACGGAAGTAGATGCGCCCGGATGAGGCGTGCCTGGCAAAGCACACGCGACCGTTGGTATTGGCGGCGAGCGGGGTGATCGTCCCGACGGTGCCGTTGTTGATGACGGCATTGCCGCCATCGGTGCCAATGGTGATGCCATTGGTGCCGATTCCGCCGGGCCACTGGCCCGTCGCCCAGCTCGTATTGACCATGGCGACGTCGAGATAGCGGCCCGTCGACGAACCGGACAGGCCGAACTCGCAGTACTGGTTGGCGTTCGACAGGGCGTCGAGCAGCCGCACGCCGCCATAGGTCGCATTGAAGGATGCGACCTTGTTGGCGCCGCTGAGCGTAACAGCCGAGGCCTTGAAGGACGGGTCGAAGGTCGTCGCCATGCCGGGCTGTTCCTACCGCAATGCGCCGAGGCGGCGCTTACGCGCCGCTCGCCGTGATCGAGAAGGTGTTGATGATGATGTCCTGGCCCGCCGCGATGCTGGTATTGTCCAGCGTCATGTCACCGCCGCCGCCCGTGGCCGTGATGGTCCCCTGCATGTGGCAGGTGGTGCCATCGGAGGCGAACAGACGCCAGAAATCGGCGGTGCCGGCGGCATCGGCGGAGGCATCCTCCCAGGTGCCCGACTTGGCCTTGACGCCTCCCGAGGACGCCGCCATCCAGTCGGCGGGCAAGCTGATCGTCGCCAGGACGGTCCCGGTGATCGCGGCGGCGCAATTGGCGGGCGCACCGGCCGTGAGGTCGTAGATCTTGAGTACGGCGCTCGCACCGATGGCATTCTCGATGGCATCGTTCTGCGCGTCGCGCACGGCGGTGGATTTCTGCAAAGCCATGGTCTCTCTCCTCGCAGCGCTGGCGGCTGCTATTTGCGGGTTTTCTTCGTCTTCCGGCTGTCCTTGCCGGTGCCCTCGCCGGGGCGTTTCAAGGTGATCGTGGTGGTGAAGCCGCCGCGGCCGACGTTGTGGTCGACACCTTCGATCGCGTACTGGCCGTCCGCCCCCGGCCTGGCACCGACCAGCTTCAGGGTTCCCTCGGCGCGCGCGGTGGGGTTGCCGTCGATGATGACGGACCCGCCGCCCTTGCTGTCCGAGGCGGCGGCTTGCGAATTCTTGTTGTGCTGCCTGGCGTGCTTCTCGTCATCGGCCGGGTGGGCGCGCTGATGGGTGGCCTCGGCATCCGTATCCTCGGTGTCGGCCTCGATCTCCTGCCAGGCCGCCTTTTTCCGGTCGAAGTACCGGGCCTTCACCTTCTTGTAGCGGGTGATGCCGGTCACCGGGATCACGTCATAGGAGATCAGGTTATCGCCCCATGTCGCGGTCACGGTTGGCAGGGCCTGGCCACCGGGCGACTTCCCGGCGCCACGCTTGGCGATGATGATCCTGTTGTTGCGGAAGTGGGCGACGCCGCCGACCTCGTTCGCAAGGCGATCGGCAAAGTCCCAGACCCCCTCGTTCTGCAGGGCGAAGTAGTCGCGCTCCTCGTCGAGATCGGGATCGACAGTGACATCCGTGATGCCGGCGTCCTGGCCCACTTCCTTGATGGCCTCGGAGATCTTCTTCTTGTCGATGTGCTTATGCTTGCGCTGCTTCGCCTTGCCCTTGGTGTCGAGGCCCTTGGCCTCGATCTTCAGCGTCCGCCCCTGCCCGCGCGCGCCGGTTGCCTGCACATGGTCGACCTTGCCGACGAAGACCTCGACCAGGCCCGACGTGCCCCAGCCCAGCAGGACGCGCATGTCGGCGCCTTCCTTCGGGAACTGGATCTGCTGGTCGGTATCGTCGAGATCGATCGAGCAGGAATCGGAGGCCGACCCTTCCTTGTCCGTGACCTTGAGATTGATCAGGATCGGGTCGAGGGACGACGTGATGTTGTTGCCGTCGATATAGACGGCGTAGTGGGTCTCGGCCGCCATCCGTCAATCCCACAGGCTGATGACGGCGACTTCCTGCTGCTCGCGCGGGGTGTCGATCGGGATCTGCACCACGGCGCCCACCGGCAGGATCGGGCCATTGCGGGCGAGGCTCGGCGTCGTGTCGAGAATCCGCTCCACCAGCCCCGGCATCGGGCGCCTGAAGCGGTTCCAGACGATGCGCGACAGGGTCAGCCCATCGGTCTGCACCGTATAGGTTTCGATCGTGCTCGACATCGGGGCTCCGAGAAAGATATGACATCCCATCGCCGAAGTTCTGGCGAGAACAGGGGGCAGTATGCGGACGATGGTACTGGCGGGCGCCATGCTGGCGTTGGCATTCGGGACAGCAGCGTCGAATGCGGCAGAGAGACCGACATCGATCGAGGTGACGCCGCCCTACATCAAGAAGGACACCGGCTGGCTGACGATTATGGTGAAGGTGACCAACAACACCGACGAGCCAATCGGCCATCTCAAGGTAAAGTGCGCGGTGACCAAACCCGAAGGCGGGCTAATCGAAGAGCGCAACCTCGAATTCTCAGACCTTCGCCCGCGCATACCGGAATGGGATCTGGTCGACTTTTACTCGACGAAGGATCTTTCGTTGAAATACCAGTGCCGAACCGGCGGCTACAACTAACCGAACAGGCTCGAAATGATGCTGTAGTAGCTTTCCGCGCCGGGCCCGTCATCGCGCTTGAGAGTGACCTCAAACTCGATGACCTGCCCGACGCCGTTTGCGGAAAGCTCACTACCCTTCGCTGAAGCCTTTCCGATGACGAACCATCCAAGCGCGGCGCCGTCGCCGCGCGTCAACGGTACCGCCTGGCCGGACAGCCGGATAGACCGCAGATCGTCAAGGCTTCCGCCGAACCGCTGCGGGAAAAGCTTTCCGGACAGCGTGATCGTCTCCTCCGCCTCGCCGACGAACTCAAGCCGCGGCCGCCGGCCGAGGATCGGCTTCGACGCGAAGTCGGCGCCGGCGTCCTGGGAAACGTCCTCGATGTTGAGGGGATAGAGTTCGAACTGAACCGAGCCCAATTGGTAAAGCATCAGCGGATCCCGGTGTTGGCGGCAGGGGCCCCGCTGCCACGGGCGGCGCGGGCGGCGGCCGGGCCGCCGGATGGCCCGCGCACCGTGCCGGAGTTGATCTCGTCCATCAGGTTCTTGATGTCCCTCAGGTCCTGTTTCAGAGCCGCCGTGTTACCACCCGGCTTCACGTTCACGATCGCCTCAAGGCCGTTGATGTTCTGGATACCAATATCCAGATCCTGCAGCAGTTGCTTGGCCTGATCGACCTGCCCGGTGTTGACCTGCGGCGTGATCTCCGCGGGCCGTTCCGGTGGCAGCGGGGTTCCGGTCCGCGACTGTTGCCCGAACCCATACGGGATCTGCGGGCCCAGAACCTCCTTGCCCCCGCGCATCGGCAGGCGGCTATCGTCCTTCGTGAGCGGCTCGACGAACCCGGGGTGATCGATCTGTATTTGCGCATCCTGCCGCTGGCGTAGCCGATCAAGAAGCCCCGTGCGGTTAGCCTGATACTTCGCGTCCTCGGCCGCAATATAGGCGCTTAGCCGCTCGTTCTCTGCCTTGCGCTTGGCATACTCGGCGCGCTGCTCGTCATTAACGGGGCCGCCGCCGTCGTTGATGTCAGCGAAATACTGGTCATTGAAGCGAACGGTCTGCCGCGCCGCATCATATTCAGTCGACTGCGGTCGCCCCCTTCGATAGTCGTCACGGATCTCATTGGATCGATCCTTGAACGGCTGGCCCTTCTGTCCTGTCCAGCTGATCGCATTGGGGTCGTTCGCGGCCTGCTCGTTCATGTCGTGAATGGCATCAAGGAACCCCAGTGGCCCCTTCTTCATGTTCTCGGAAATGGTACTCAGGAAATTCGCCGATCGATTGATTTCATCGGTCAACGTCTTCAGGAAGTCGGTGACGCCTCCCTTGTCCAGCAAGCCGCCGAGGGCGTTGGTGACGGCGCTCGTTGCCGTCGCCAGTCGCTCCATGCCGGAGGCCGCGTCGTTCGCAACCTTGGCGAAGTCCCTGTCGACCGTCCCCGCAGCGTTGCCGAGTTCGCCGCGAAGCTCCCGCATCTGCTGGCGCTGAGAGATCAGCGCCCGCATGCCAGCCTGCATCTGGGCATCGTTGAACAGAAGCGGGATCTTTGACAGATCGCCCTTGGTGGCCGCCTCGGTGATATCGAGGAAGGTGTCGAAGACGTCCTTCCCCGACTTCTTGGCCTTGTCCAACTGGCCCCGGAGATCCTTGATCCCCATCTTCTTGAACTTGCCGACCGTTTCCTGCGACGTCATCTTCTGGAACACGTTCTGCAGGTTCGTCGCGGCCGATGAGGCGTCACCGGTCTGGTTCCGGGTCATCTGCAAGGCGGCGGCAAGCTTGATCAGGCCATCGGTGCCCTTCATGCCGATCGCCGCCGCGGCGGGCGCGATCGCCGGCAGGTATTGGGCCATGTCCTTGAGTTCGAACTTGCCCGCCTTGCCGGCCTTGGCCAGGATGTCGAAGGCACCCTGCATCTTGTCCGACGTGATGCCCATCGAGTTGCCGATGGCATCGGCGGTGTTGGCGATGTCGGCGACCTCGGCCCCCGATGCCTGGGCGGTCTTCGCAACCGAGGGAAGGAATGCCAGGCTGTCCTTCATGTTCCGGCCGGCGGCCGTCAGGGTATCGAGCCCTTCCCTCACCGTATCGACACCGAGACCGGTGTTATTGGCGATGTCGAAAAGCTGCTTCTTCGCGTTCGCAACCTCGCCCGCCGTCGCTTCCGCCGTGATCCCGATCCGGGTCATCTGTCGATCAAAGGCAGCGAAATCCCGATAGGATTTCACGGCATAGGCCCCGACAGCAGCGGCCCCGCCGAAGGCGATCAACCCCTTGGCGCTGCTCTCGAGGCCCTTGTCGAAGCGGGCAAAGCCGCCCCCCCGGCTGGCCTGGTTGGACTTCCTGACGAGGCCATCAAGCGCCCTGCCAGCCTTGGCGGCCGGGCCACTGACCATGTCTTTCAGGCGCGCGACCAGCTCCGCCGTCAGGATGGTCATACCGATTACTCCTGTTCGCCGTCGTCAGCCGCGCCGACACCGTCTGCGTCCGTGGTGGCAATGATCATCGCCAACACATCGTCGAAGTCACTGCCGACCAGATCCCCGATGATCTCGCCCGGCAGGCCGGTATTCGAGGCGACGAGCGCGACGGAACTGGCGGCGTCCGAACCGCCGGCATCGGTGACGGCCTGCGCCGCGAGGCGATCGCGGACCCGGATCCGCTGCACATCGATTTGAATGAGGTGCCCCACTTCAAGGGGCACCGGGTACTTCAAGGGGACGGTGACCTTCATCAGATCAGGCCCAGCATCGCATTGCGCTTGGCATGGCGATTGACGCCATCGACGCGCAGGACGCTGTTCTTCCAGTCGAAGAAGTACTTCTCCGTATCGTCGAAGAACAGCTGGTAAAGGAGCACGCCATTGATGGCGTAGTCGTTCGTCAGCAGGTTCCCGTTCTGGAAGGCATCGCTTTCGATCTTGCCGAGTTCGCCTTCGATGACCGCCTTGAGGGCGACATCCTTGCCGGTGATCTTGTCACGCATGGCCCCGCGCATCGTGTACATGGTCATCTCGCCGCTCATGTACCCGAAATTCGTCAGAACCTGCGGGTCATGGCCGACGAGCTTGAAGGTGGGTTCCAGCTTCTGGATGCCGGTGCGGACCTCGATATCAAGGATGGCGCCGCCGGCGGCGTGGTCCTGATACTTGCTCTGCAACATCGGAAGCTTCACTTCCTGGATGGACAGATGCTTGGAGGCGGTGGGGTCGGCGGTGCCGACGAAGAGGTTCATGGCCTCGACGATGAGCATGGGGCGGCTCCTTTCGCCGGCACCGGGCCATCAGGCCCGGGCCGAACGCTGTTTCGGGGATGGGTTCCGGCGCCGGTCAGGCGACGAGGTCGAGCTGCGCGGCGAGATCGTCGAGCAGGGTGTCGAGGGCGGCGCGGTAGCGTGCCGAACGGATGCCCAGCTTGCGCAGGACCGGCGCTTCCTCAGCCTGGAAATTGACCGTGAACTTGCCCTGGCGCAGGTTTTCGGGGCTGTTCAGCGCCTTGGTGAAGCCGACCTGGTAGCCGAGGATGTCGCCATTCGCCTGCAGGTCGCGAAGCGCGAGCTGCATGGTCTGGATGATCGCTTCGACGGTCTGGATCGTGATGTTGAAGCGGCCGAGATAGAAGCGCAGCGCCCGCAGGAACAGCAGGTGGATATAGTCGCGGCCACGCGTGACGTTGTAGAACTGCCACAGCTCGTCCTCGGAGCAATTGTCCGTGCCGATATAGATGAAGCCGGAAGCCGCGATGGCGCCTTCCACCCCCGCATCGCCGCGCACGATGATGCCGCCGTTGACGGCGAGGATCTGCTGGCCCTCGGTGCTGCCGTCCGTGATCGAGAAATCGATCGACCGGCCGGGTGCGACGATCCCCTGCACGGCCTGGTTGGCCCAGCTGTGGAAGGGACGGCCGCCGTTCTCATGGTCACGCCTGACGCCGATGCCGAGGACACGCCCCGAGGCGTCCTGCTCGGTCGCGTCCGCGCCGACCTTGACACTGATGCCAACCGGGATGATGCGCTGGCTGCTGATCGTCTCGCGCCAGGCCTGGAAGTGCGCCAGGCTGTCGGTGGGCCCCTGCACCACGGCATGGGCGAGAAGGCGCTCGAGCACCGGCGGCAGCGCGGCGACCACAGGGTTTGCGGTGACCGCCCCGGCCGTGACGGCGGCCGTGACATCGAAGCCGTCGCCGACCGCGAAGTCGATGAGGCCGTCTCCGATCGTGAACTTGATGTGGTCCCCGGTATAGGCGCTGCCGACCGTGGCATTGGCGAGCGGGATGTTGTCAGGATCGGCCACGCTGAAGGTGCCGCCATCGGTCGCCACAGAGGTGCAGCGGACGCGATAGACGCCGTTCTTCACCGACGCTCCATAGGCCGGGTTTGCCAGCGTCAGGGCACCGTTGCCAGTGTTGCCGCCGGACTTGGCGGCGCTGTTGACGGTGACAGTGGGCGCGCCCTGCGTGAATTGCTTGGTGAAGCCGGGGACGGCGACCAGCCGCGGCACGATGCCAAGCTCAGGGCCGGCCTTCGTCAGCGCCCAGATGCCGGTTTTAGCCGCGCTGGATCCGATGATGTTCGTCATCGTCTCGTTGTCGTTGGCTCCTTCGGCAACGCGGACGATCACGATCTGCGCCGCGACTTCGTAGGCGCCCAGCTGGTCGTTGATTCCCGCGACGGCATCGGCGAGCGCACCGGGGCCAAGTTTCACCGTCGTGGTGGCGTCGTCCGAAAAGATCCGGACCGGGGCATTCACCGGGAAAACGTCGACGTCGGCATCGGCGGCGGGGCCAACGAGGGCAACGATCGCCATGTCGGCGCCGGTGACCGGGCGCGGCTCGTCGTCCACCGACGTGATGCTGATGCCAAAAATGGGCTCGCTCATAGGGGTTTGCTCCAAAGAAAAACCCCGCCTTCGCGGGGCGGGGTCTACGAGATGGGCGGTGCTGCCCGGTGAGTTCGGCGGCTAAAGGCCGGCGCACATGGTGAAGAAGGCGTCGATTTCCTCGGTCGTCTTGCCGAGCGCGGCGAAGCCGGCCTGCATCATCGGATCGTTGCGCAGGAAGCTCGCCGAGTATTCGGCGGCGAGTTGCACGGCCCGGGGTTGCTGTTTGATGTAGGCCTTGACATCGTCATAGATCTCCTCCCGGTCGCAACCGAGCCAGAACTGACGGGCCGAGACGCTGTCGGGGGCGGCAGGCGACGGGGCATCCTGCAAGGCGTAGCCGGTGCCAATCGATCCATCCGGATTGCGCACGTAGAAGGGTGCGCCGGTCGCGATCTTGCCTTCGACAGGCACGAAGGGCCGGGGCACGGCGAGGCCGATCGCCGCCAGTTCCGCCGCGCTCCACAGATCCTCGATATTCAACGGGTGAAGCACACCGTTTTCGTCGGGAAGCCGATCCTGGCCGTTCCATGGCTTGAGGGTGTCAATTCGAACGAGCATCAGGCAATTCCCCGATATGTGATGACGATCAAGCCTTGCCCGCCTGGGCCGCCATTCTGTCCGGTCGTGGATCGAGCCGATCCACCACCGCCGCCGTAGAGGCCACCGGTCGGGCCAGCTCTGGAGTTGTCGATATTCGATCGTCCGCCGCCGCCGCCGCCTGACCCATGGGTCGCGTCATATTCCGTGCCTGGCAGACCCGGATTGGCATTCCCGGTTGTTGCCAGCGCACCACCGGCCCCACCGAAGCCGGCATCGCCGGCACCGCCATTGCCGGGATTGGACCCGCCATTGACGCCGTTCCCGTTGGGCCCGGCGGCGCCACCGCCGCCAGCACCGCCGCCGTCACCCTGCCCTCCGGTGCCGCCGGAATATTTCAGGTCGCCGATGCCGGCGCTCGCTTGTCCGCCAGCACCGCCCGGCCCGCTCGCGGCTACGCCGCCCGCGCCGCCCTTGGCGCCCACGAAGGTGCCGGAGCCGGCATAGGTCGTGTCACCCATCCAGGTGTCACCGCCTGACGGCGCGGTTCCCGCCGCCGAGCCCGCAGGCGCCCCGGCGCCGACATTGTAAGGGACCGATGCACCTGGGGTCAGCCTGACATTGTTCTTGCGTGACCAGCCACCACCGCCACCGGCACCCGGATTGGTGTTGGCGGAAAGTCCCGCCGCACCGCCACCACCGATCACGTCAATGGTGTTGCTCTCGCTGTTCCAGTCGGGCGGAACGATCCAGTTGTTGAGGCCGGTTGTGGTCAGGTAGATGCGCTTGGTCACGTAAGTGACCTGCGCCCCGACGTTCGGGATCATCCCCGGCAGCATCAGGCAATCCCCTTCACAAGAGAAGCATGGATCTTGGACGCCGAGGCGTCCTCGACGACATAGTAGAGCTTGTCCCAGGAGTTCGCCGGCGTCGAAAGCGTTGGGGCGATCCCGCCGCCGAACTTCCACGCCGAACTGAAGGAGAGCGTGCGACTGCCGGCGCCGTCCTGAAAGATCGAAATCGAGCCGGTTTGCCCCGTCTTCATATTGGTAGGGGTGCCAAGGGTTCGATTGCCGCCCAACGTCACGTAGAAGTTGAAGCCAGTGGAGAAATCCAGCGGAATGGTCGATGCGTCCGTGAGCTGCGGCGCCCCTGCCGCTGCCCATACAAGGGCAGCATCGAGCATCTTGTTTGCGGCCGCCGCGCGGTATTGAGCAATCGTCGCGAGGTCATAGCCGGACGACGTTCCGAAGAAGGGCTTGTTTGCGATGACACCCCAGTCCGGGGAAGCATCGACCAGCTCGATATAACTCGCGTCGGCCGTCTTGCTGCCGCTGCCCTTGTAGACGAGACGGCGCCCATCGGTGACGAAGACGAGCGACCCCGTGACAATCGTGGCCAACTGCCCCGATGTCAGCGCGGTGAGGTCGCCTGTGGAGACGACCGGCGTGAACTGCTGAAGTACCGGAATTCTGGCAGGGTCGAGGGTGCCTGTCAGGATCTGCCCGGCGTCGATGGAGGAGGACGCCAGTTTCGCCGTCCATCCGCTGAGATTGGCGGCGTCGATGATGCCAGCCACCCATCCGGAGCCGGCGCTCTTCATCAGAACCTGAAGCGCAGCAGCGCCGGTGACGTTGACGTCCGTCAGGTCATCAAGGGTGATCGTGACCGCCCCGACGTTCTGCTTGCCGTCGAGGGCATCCTGCAATCCCATGACCTGGCTGATGCTATGGGAATGGATCAGAAGCGCCCGTGCCGCGACAGCGGTCAGGAGCCCGGTGACATCGACGTCGATTGCCTGGAGCGCCGTGATCAGGCGCGCCATATCCTCCGAAAGCCAGTTTCCCGGTGTCGGAACCGGATAGTTCCGATTTGCGCTGCGATCGTCGCCGCCAACAGCCATTGGTCAAACCTCAGAGCGAATACGCGCGCATCCGCGCAAGGGAAGGCCGCGCGGCGGGGCCGCCGGACAAGGAAAGCCGGACCCGGCCACCGCCGGCAGCGGTGTATCCGGTCTTGGCAAAGCTCGGTTCCGTCCACCCGCTGCCTAGCGTCCCGGTCGACCCGGCCGTCATCGCAGCCCAGGTGTTGTTGGCGGCATCGACATCGACCGTCACGCCAGACCCGGCAGGCAGGAAGGCCGCGAACAGCGCCTTCACGCTGATCGCTGTTCCCATCGGGAAGACACGGGTGATGTACGTGCCGGTGGTGCGGATCCGACCGCAGATCAGGGTCGATCCGGGGTATAGGATCGGGCTGATCTTTTCGGAGCCATTGAGAATGGCCCGAAGCGTGACGGTCTCATTGATGAATTCAGCCGCCGCATAGTTCTGATCGGGGGCAAGCTGGACCACATCGCCGCTGGCGCGCACGATCTCGTAGCGCATCCTGGCATCGGCAGTCGGGATATCGACGGTGCCGCGCACGATGAAATCAGAGACGTTGTCGAGGTCGCCGGTCCACAGGTTGACCGTCTTGCTCGTCGCCGTGAACTTCGCCGCGATGATCTGGAACCACAGGTCGGCGTCATTGTGCGGGGTCCAGGTCGAACGGTTCGACGAGGACAGCATGACACCCACGGTGTAGGGGTTCGCGGACACGAAGCTCTGGTTCGATTGATCGACATCGCCCAGCTTCGCGATCGCGAGCGCGTGGGTGGGATCGTCGGTCATGACGACGAAGCAGTATTCGGCCAACGGGGACAGATACACAGGGGCAGCGAAGCGCGCCGGCACGACGTCGCCGATGTTGATCGACGTCATGTTGATGAAGGCTTCGGCCAGGATCTCCTTGGTCGGGTAGCCGTTCAGCGTCTTCGCCAACTGGACACGGACACCGCGCGACCTGACGCCGATCGCCGTGAACTTGATGTTCACCCCGACGATCTGCCTGCCCTCGATCAAGGTGAAGGTCTGGGCAAGCGGATCGCTGCCGTGGCTCAAATCGAACTGGCTCGGGCCGTTCGAGGTCTGCGCCGTGGTCACCACACGATTGGTAACCTGCGTGACCACAGGGGCCGGCGGCGTCGCCTTCGCCGCTTCCCGGGTCACCAGCGTCACCCGCTGCATGGTGGTGATGTCGATGACCCCCTCGCCATGGAACAGCGCCTCGGCATAGCTGCCGGCGGCGCCATCGGCGCGCAGGCGGCGAGTGCCGACAGGCATCAGGGCCGGGATCGTGAAATCATCCTCGATCTCGCCATTGGCGTCGGCGGTCTGCGTGCCGGCGGGCTTCACGTCGACACCGTCGAAGGTCAGCGTTGCCAGGTTCTCGCCGACGCCGAAGCCGGCGATCCTGAAGTGGATCGGGATCTGCCGAAGATAGACGGCGCTTTCCAGATCCTCTTGAACGACGACGTTGACGGTCGTCGTGCCCGGCGGCTGATTGGGCGCCGCCGTGAATTCCATCGTGACCGGCGAGGTCCAGTCCGTGATGTGATCGGTCCAGTAGTCCGTGGGCGGCTCGATCTTGAGATCCGCCGGCAGCGGGATGAAATTGTCGTAGGGGTTGATCGCCATGCCCGACGTCGCGAGGGGCTGGCTGACGACGACCTCCTCGCTATAGGCCAGGAACTCGACGGCGGATCCGGCGCGCTCGATCTGGACCTGGTCGATGCCCAGCTGCAACACCCCCTGATTGCAGGCGGCGGTCTGGCTGGCGCCCTGATCTCGGTAGAAGTCATCGACGAAATTGTCGGTGAAGATCCCGTTCTTGCTGACGGGCTCCCGCGCCAGGATATCGCGCGAAAGCTCGCTGCGATCGAACTGGTCGAGGATGTCGACGAGCCGGTCGAAGTACCGGCGCATCCGGTCATAGGTGTAGTTGTGGGTGCCGTCGTTATCGATGACCGGCGAGGCCAGCCAGTCGTTGGTGACGGTCGCGAGTTTCAGCAAGGTCGAAGGCGTCGGCGGCTCCACCGCGCCGAGGCGGGCGGACAGCCCCTTCACGTACACAGGAAGGCCGCTGATATCGAGGCACATCAGGTCGATGCGCGGCAGCTTCGAGGTATACGAGGCAAGCACAGGCTGGTTGTGGACGCCCCCGGAAACGGTGATCTGGGTCGATGTCACCGCGTCGGGCACGACATTGGCGTTGTAGAGATAGGTCACGCTATAGGTCGACGCCGCCGCCGGTTCCGCACCGCCCGGGGCCCATGACACATTGCCGGACGACAGGACGTAGTCGGTGCTGGGGGCATAGGTGGTAGCCCCCTGCGTGATGGTCTCGATCGCCACGACGGAACCATGGGCCAGGGTATCGAGGCCGCCGGGCACTGGGCTGCGCACGACCAATTCGGTGACGCGCTTGACCACGATGACGGACGAGACCGCAGCGATCGGCGGGCGCTGAACCGTAATGATCGTCGGGGCGTTGTCGGCCGCCGTATAGGTCGATGGTTCGGCGGCAACGGCTTCGAGATCCGGATCTTCGGTCACGGCGAAGCGCAGCGCATACTCGCGCGTGCGCTTCCATCCCCGGATGTTCGCGGTCCCCTTCTCGATCGAGAAGATCTGGTCGGTCCCGATCTTGCCCAAGGCCCGGACGATGCAGCCATCCACGATGTAATGGCCGTTCGCCTGCTCGTCGTAGAGGGCAAGCGCCGCCAGGATGCCTTGAAGGGCCGGCGGCTGCGTCTGGTCGACGGGGGTGCCATCGGCGAGAAGATAGACCGGAAAGAAGTCGCCGGGCTGGGCGTCATCGGCCAGCGCCCAGACCGCCGTTTCCTCGATGCGCGCCGCGCCGGGCTGGCCCTCGGCAAGCGACCCCGGTTCAAGGCCCTTCAGGCTGGGATCGTCTTCCCATGTCACAAGCGTAGTCTGGATCTTGATGCCGACCTGCACGTTCCCCGTCATGGGTACGCTGGACAGCGTCGCAGCCACAACCGGACGGACGTCACCGCGTGCATAGATCCTGCCGGCGGCGAGGGCCACGGTTCCGCTGTCCTGATCGACGCTGATGTCGGCACCGTCGACCCGGTCGCCGTCCTTGGCGACCATGTTGCCGATGCGCTGTTGCCGACGCCGGATGATGGTCTGGGCCTCATTGAAATCGGCGCCCTGGAACAACTTGCCTTCGGGCAACAGGACCTGCTGCCGGTTTGGCCCAGCATCAGCGCGGTCATACGTGCTCGGCAAGCCGGACGGATGTTCGTAGGCCATCAGAACCTCAAGATGTAGCGAACCTGTTCCCGCACAGTCAGGCCGAAGGGAACGGAAACCGATTGGGGGGCGACTGCGACGCCGCCTGATAGCTGCGCCGCCGAAAGCCAGTTCTTGCCGGGCTTGACCCCGGCGGCGCGCGTGGCGCCGAAGACGACAGCCGTTGCAATGGCGGGCTGCCCTGCCCCGTCGCCGAAATCGGAAGACGCGATGACGATCAGGCCCTGCGGCGCAGCGGCATCGACGCCATAGGTCTTCCCGGCCAGCGTGTAGGGGCCGGACACCGCTTCACTGACGGGCCGAACAACAGCCGCCGCATAGCCGATGACGGCGCCGCCAGCGGCCGAGAAACGGATGTAAGCGGTCTGGGCAAGAATCCCGTTCGCCATCGCGGCGCGGCGGGCGTCGTCGCCGGGGATATCCCACTCGAAATCAGCGGTATCCCAGGGATAGTTGGCGTCTTCCCAGACGTCGGAAGTGCCGACTGGCGGGATCCAGACCCCGAGGGCATCGAGATCTGCCTCGACGAGCGCGGCAGTGGCATCGTAGCGGCGACCGAATGACCACTGTGTCAGGACATCGACGACCGTGGATCCCTTGATCCCGGGCAACCGGACCCCGGAATGGTCTGATGTCAGCGACGCCGACGTCTTCTGGTATGACGTTTCGCAGGCCCGGACGTCGTAGCCGGCGAAAGCCCGCCAGAAGATCGACCGCGCCGGCACCGATAGCGACGTGATGCCGGCGATCCGCGCCAGGTCAGGCGTGTCCGCATCGCGGACCCGATCAAGGGCCAGTTGGAACCTGTTCCACAGCACGCGACGGGTCGGCTCTTCCTCGAGCGTTGCCGCGTATCCGATCCACGCCAGCCCCATCGCGATCGCGGCCGGCGTCCCCCGGATCCGCTGCCACTGGACACCGACGCTGATCAGCGTCAGCAGGTTCGGCACATAGGGCGTCAGCGGCGACAGCCCAAGCTCCCAGACCCGGAAGGGCTGGAAAGCCGGCGGCGGTGAAGCCCAGCCGACCGGGATCAGGGCATATTCATCCGCGAGGTTGGCCCAATCGTCGGTGACCTCGGAATTCAGCTTCTCCCAGGGCGTCGCTTCCCGGGGAAGCAACAGCTTGTGTTCCGCCATGTCAGTATGCCCGGCCCGTGACTGTCAGGGTAACGGCCCCGATGCGGATCGCCTGGTAGGGCTGCGCGGCCACGATGCCCGACGGCCCGCCGAAGGTGGGCGCAGCGGTATAGACACCATCGGCCATCAGCTTGCCTGCGACCCATGCGCCGGTCAGGTCGCGGCCCAAGGCGCCCACGGCGGCCCACTGCGCGGGCAATGCCGCCGCGAGTGTCGTTGCAAGGTCGTCCGGAGCATCCGGAAGCAACACGAGGTTGGCGGACACGTTGGCGACGATGACGACCGCCGCGCGGACGTCGAGCGTGTCATTGACCATGCGGACATTGCTGGCATTCAGCGCGGCACGCACGATCGCGAGCAAGGCGGCATCGGCAACGCCGTTGTTATCCGTCGCAAAGATCGCGATGTGGACTGTCGGATCAAGCGGCGTCAGGTAGACATAGGCGTCGGCGACCCGCAGGGATGCCGTCATCGCGATGTACTTGTAGCGCTCCTGCGTGCCGCCGGGCGAACGGCCCTGAATGGCGAGGATGACCCGCAGCTTCAGGCGGGCGTCGCTTTCACCCGGTAGCCGGACGACATCATAGAACGCCGCGAGATGATCAACGGCGCTGCCCTCGGCATAATAGAGGTAGGCTGATCGCGCGATCTCGTTGCCCCGCGCGCGCAGGATCGTTTCCCGATAGGAGCTTTCCTCAAGCAGGACCGCCCCGGGATCGGTTTCGAGATCGGCGACGTCGTAGTCGATCCCATAGGCCGGCGCGCGACTGACGAATTCAGCCTTCCTCTCAATGAGAATGGCCTCGTAGTCGATCGTCTCAATGATGGCAGGGCGATCGAGGCCGGCGAGATAGTCGATGGTGAATTCCGCCATCAGGAGGCCCCTTCTACATACCAGCGGCCGGCATCGGCATAGGAAACACTGACCTTTCGGCCGCCTTCTGGGGTGAAGTCGCCGAGGTGGGCGCGCGGGCGGTATTCGCCTTCCAATCGAAAGGCGATGGAACCCAGGCGAGTCAGTTCGGTCGGAACGATGTGGTCGACGTGGTAGCGGGGCTCGAACGTGGCGATCGCGGTCCACATCGCCGTCCAGAACGGCAGGATGTCCTTCTCGCTGATGTTCTGCCCCAGCATCTTCGGTACCAGGGATCCGACATATTCGCGCATGACGCGCTCGCCGAAATTCGTGGTGAAGATCACCCCGAGGCTCTGGACGACGTGGGGCCAGCCGATTAGGGGCTTGCCCGTGAAGCGATCGATGCCCGACCCCGCCAGGCCGCGAAGGGAGATAACAGCCATGTGGGCGCCCTACGGGATCTTGAAATTGCCGCGCCCCGTCGTGGCGTGGCCGCATGCTGCGTGATCGCCTTCCCGGCAAACCGGGATGCCGTTCACGCGGAACTTCGAGGAGCCTTCGATCATCGGCGGTGGCGGCGCATGCGGCGGCTCGCCATGGGCGGCAACCTTGTCGCCGACCAGAACAACCGCATTGCCGCCAACCTTGAACTTGGCGCCCTGGTTGCCCAGCTGCACGCCGCCGGCGAAATCGACACCGACGCAAGCAACGCCTGGCATGCTGGTCTCCATGGCCTCGGCCCCTTGCCGCGGACGATGCGGCAAGGGGCCCGGCTGCTCTCTCGGGGGTTATAGGTGGGTGCCCTTGCCCAAGGGGCTGTCCAATCCATCCACGGCGAGCGCGGCCGTCGGCGCAAACGCTCGGTCATTCGATGGCATCCGCCCAGGACAGAGGCGGGCTGGGAAATCAGGTAAAGTCGTAATCCGAGGCCGTGGCCTTGATGCCCGAGCCGGATAGCTCGAGCGTGGTCCCGCCGACCGTCGACGTGATCTTGCCGTCCGTGATGTCGAGCGACACGCTGCCGATCTCGACCAGGACCTGTTTGCCCCGCACGGCAACCTTGAGGGAGCCGAAGGTCATGACGTGCTCATCTCCCTTGTCGGAGGGCGACTTGTTGTCGTCCGACCATGTTGCGGGAACCGCCGTTCCCTGCCGGAAGTCCCCCGATGGCGAAAGCATCGTCATCGGCTGCCCCACCGATGGCGGGCTATGCAGCTTCAGCGCACCGGCGACCTGCGTGTAGGGCACATCCGGCGACAGGAACGGCTCATCGTCCGTGCCGCCGATGCGCAGCCGCACGGTGCCCTTGGCCGGGTCGACCGAATGGACCTTTCCGTTCACAACCGTGCTGGCGAGCCGCCGCTCGAGGTCAATCAGCCGCTGCACCAATTCATCATGGTCCATCGTCGGCTTCCGGCGGCAGGGCCGCGTCGATGACCTCTTCATTGCTGACGAGATCGCCTGCTGTCATTTCGATCACGGGCGGCGCTTCCTGCACGTCATCCGGATCAGTGGTCGGCTCGAAGATCGGGGCCAGGCCGATGGCACGGACTTCGGCCAGGGTGAGGCCAAGCGAGGCCTGCGCCACCTGCCAGTCGAGCAGCGCCGGAGCTTCCATCCGCGTGCGCAGCAGGCCGGCATAAACGGAAAGCAGCGGGTCGGCCTGCATGGCCGCGATGAAATCCGCCCATATCGTGCCGGCGACCGGGGTGCCGAAGGGCGGATCGGCGATGGTGTCGACGGTGTAGACGATCTGCCTGGCGGCATAGCGCACGCCGTTGTTGGCGTCCGCGGTGCGATGGCTGGCATAGTCCATCCGTTTGGTGACGATACGGCGCCAGAGTTCTGACCATGGGCCCTGCCCCGCCTGCAGCACATTGACCACCTCGGCCTCGACCAGGTCGAGCATGAATTCGATGCCTGGGTCGGTCTCGGCGAAGTCCAGCGAGAGCAGGGTGCCGCCTTCCCCGTCCGGAATTAGGGAATAGGAGGCGATGATGATCTCGATGGTGAGGTCGAGCTTGCGCGCGCCCGCGTTGATCTGGCGAGGCTCGCCGCCGCGATCGTCATTCTCGGTGAGCACGACGATGACGGGGCGACGTTCGGACGGATCGCGCGGGGTGGTCTCGGCCAGCGGCAGGATGCGGCTGTCATAGACCATGTCGGCCGCCGAGGTGGCGTTCTCCAGCATCCGCACCGTGGCGATGCGGAGCGCGAGGCGGGACAGGCTCATCTCGGCGGACCTTCGATGCAATAGAGGACGATACGCGAGCCGCGGCGGTTGCCGAGCCGAGCGACCTCGAGGACGGAAGGCTCGCCGGACGGAGCATTTAAACGGACGATTCGATCACCGTCACGGGGCAACCATGACAGGAACGGTGCCACCGGCAGGTAGGCGACGAGCGGGTAATTCGCCGCCTGACGGTCCCACTGGGTCGCCGTGGCGGAATCGGTGACGCGCTCGACACCGTCCCTACGGATGATCACGGCGCAGGCTGGAACTGCGGCGCGGCACGGATCGTCGCCAGCGCTGTAATTGCCGGCAATGCGCGGCTGCACGATGACCGCCTCGCCCCACCATTCGAGGTGCGGGGCGAAGGCGTCCACCGCCGCCTCCTCGAAGGGCGTCGGCATCGAAGGATCAGGGCGCCAGCTTGAGACGGCGGAGCGTCTTGGGCTGGGTGATCAGGTGGATCGGGTTCGACTGGACCTCGAACTTGGCGCGCTTGGAGGTGCGCTCCTCGGTCAGCTCGCTCGCATAGCGCGGCAGGCCCATGGTGTTGACCGTATCCCAGTAGTCGGCCGGGGCGTAGCGGGTGATGTAGAGGCCCGGCACGCCAACGAAAAAGGAGATGGCCTCGTCGTCGGCGATGAAGTTGCCGCCGACCGCCTGGCGCGCCACGGCGCTGGACTTGTAGCGCTCGAAGGTCACGCCGCCCATCTCGACCTTGTCGGGCTGGGCATCTCGCAGCGCCGCAGCCGACGGGGTGTTGAGGAAGCTCTCCTTGAACTGCTTGTTCTTGAGGATGGCCCTGAAGAAGTCGCGGCCGCACAGCGTGTGGACATGGCCGTAGGACGGCGCTAGCAGATCGTCCTCCATCTGCATGATCAGTTCCATCGACTCGTCGCGGAACTCGAAGGCATCGTCGGCCAGGTCGAAGGTGATCGCGGCGGGTGCCGTGAGATCGAATTCCTTGTAGATGTCGATGATGGTCTTGCCCTTGCCGGAGATGACCTTGCCGCGGAGCACGCCGAGCTTCATCCACTCCTCGGTGAGATCGAAGTCGACGAGATGGCGGTTGAGCTTGTTGTGGACGAGCTGCTCGATGGTCATCAGGGCCGGCTGTCCGATCGCCGAAGCATCGCGGACGTTCTGGATCTCATCCGCCTTCACGAACTCATCGCGCTGGAGATGCGCGGTCGCGAGCTTGCGGTAGTTGTTCTTGGCGTGGTCGACGGTCTCGCCGGGGCCGCCGCGCTCGCTCGGTTCGACGAGCTGGAGCAGGCCGTTGATGCTGACCAGCGCGATGTCCGTGGTGGTGATGCCCTCTTCCTGAAAGTCGACGATGGCGCCGACCTGGCCGGGAATGGCAGGCTGGTTGTTGACGTACTGGGTGAGGGAAACCAGGGTGAACGGATCCTGGTTGAAGACGTCCATGTCCATGGGGAGGCTCCAACAAAAAACCCCGTCAGAGGCGCGCTCTGCGGGGCTTTCGGGGTGAAAGGGAATCGCGGCGAGACAGACCGGGGTTCGCCCGGCCAGGCGGTCAGCGGACGATGATGTTCTTGGCGGCGAGGCTGGCGTAGACGGCGGCCTTCTCCGGGTCGGTGTCGGTCGCGGCGTTGAGCGTGAGCGCCACGCCCTTGACCTCGGCCAGTCGGGTCACGGCCGAAGCCTGCACCGGATTGGCCGCGTCGAGACGCGTCTTGCGGCGCAGAATGGCGGCCGCGTTCTGGCTGCCGTCGGTGGCCGCGGGAGCGTGCGGCACATATAGACCGCTCGCGGTGACCAGACCGAGCACTGTGCCGGCCACCAGCACGCCGGAACCGGCGGCAAGCTGGATGGTATCGAGCGAGATGGAGCCGGGCATCTCGGTGAGCAGAAACTCGTCCGTATGACGGCCTTCGGTGATGGCGGACATGAGAAGCTCCGAAAAGAATGCGCGCCAGGGATCAGGCCCGGCGCCTGGTGAAAAGGGAACGGGCTAGAAAGCCCGTGCGGGATCAGCGGGCCTTGCGGCGATTGGCGTAGATATTGCCGGCGTCGAGCACCTTGGCATCGCCGCCGGGCGCCTTGTCGCTGGCGGAGATCTTCGGGTCCGGGACATTGCCATCGAGGCGGGAAACCTTGGCTTCCACTGCGGCGGCGGCAAGAACGCTCGCGGCGACTTCGGCCGACATGTCGGTCTCGAAGGCGAGCTTGTTGGCCAGCGCCGGGCGCTTCTTGGCTTCTTCACTGCCGAGGATGGTGGAAATGCGGGTCTTGGCCGCCTCGGCGCCGGCTTTCTCGCCTTCGCCACGGCTGGTCGCCTGGGCGGCTGCGAGCTGTTCGGAGGTGATACCGGCCTTGTTCTCGCCGGACTGCTGGGTCTGGTCGCTCATCTGCGATCCTTTGGGTTGAGCCCGGCGATTGCGGGCGGGGGAAGCGAAAAGCTGCGCCTTGCTTGCGAGACGATCGGCAAGGCCCGCCGCAACGGCGTCGGTCCTGCCCTGGGTGGCGTGGCGCCCGCGATACATGCGGGCCTCGGTCGCCATCGCCTGGTCGGCCGTGAGGCGCTCGCCCCGCCCTGCTGCAACCACCTGCGCGAAGGTCAGCCTGAGATCGTCGATATGTTCCTGAATCGCTGCGCGGGCTTCCGGCGGAAGGGCCTCGAAGGGATTGCCCTCGACCTTGTGGCGGCCGGAGGCGATCAGGCTCACCTTGATGCCGACATTGTCGAGCAGCTTCGAGAAGTCGATATGCGTGGTATAGACGCCGATGGAGCCGACCTGGCTCATCGGCGTCATCACGATTTCATGCGCCTGCGATGCCAGCCAGTAGGCGGCGGAGGCCGCGAGGCCGTCGACATGAGCGATTACCGGCTTGACCACCGCCAGGGCCTGCAAGGATTCGGTTGCCGCCTCGATGCCGGACACGGTGCCGCCCGGGCTGTCGAAGCCGATGACAACCTCGTCGACCGAGCTATCGGCCGCGGCGGCGTCGAAGGCCGCGGCGAGCCAGCCATAGGATGTGAAACCGTAGCGGCTGCCGTCGACATCGCCCTTGTTCAGAAGGGAACCGACGACAGGGATGACGGCGCGGCCAGCCTGTGCCTGATAGCGCGGCGCCGTGGTGGCGTTCAGAGCGCCGGAGCGCTGGGCGACATCGGCGGCAAGATAGGCCGAGCGGATATCCTCGGCGCGAGTATCGAGGACCAGCAGCGGCTCGGCGGTAAGCGCGACCGGCCACGCAGCGGCGTTCACGGGAGCGGCAAGGGCGGCGAGCGCCTCCGGCAAGGCCGAGGCGATGGTGGCGAGGGGATTTGTCAAGCCTGCTGCTCCGATTTTGGCTTATCCTCAGGCGGAGTTTCGTTTGGCTTATCCTCCGGCGGAGTTTCGTCGGCGGTGACCATGGTGGCGCTCACCCGGCGCACGCCCTTTTCGACCAGGAGCGCCTGCTCGTAGGACTGCTGCTCGATCGTCTCCTCCCAGTCGAGGCCCTGCTCCGCGTTCTCCGCCTCGAGGGTGGAGATGAGGCCATCGACGCGAAGGTTGGCGGACTGCGCTTCCTTGACCGGGTCGACATAGCCACGCGGCGAGCCGATCCAGCGAGCCGAAGCCCAAGCGGCCGGCATCTCCCAGAAGCTCGGCGCTCCCTTGGGGATCTCGATGTAGCGGTCGAACGCCTCCTCGAGGAAGGCAAGGTAGACGGGCGTGACGACCTGCTCGACGAAGGAGGCGAAGTCGCGGCGGACGCCGCGCCAGACCTCATTCAGGGCCGCGCGGGCCGAGGAATAGTTGACCTGCGACCAGTCCATGGTGAGCTGCTCGTAGGAGAGCCCCAGAGCGGCTGCGATCGAGCGCAGGAAGGTGCGCTGGAAGGTCTCGAAGGCCGCTGTCTGACGCGGCGCATTGTTCATGACGAGTTCGTCGCCGATCGGCATCACCGGGATGCGCACACCGTTGACGACGGGCGCCCCGACATCGGCCCAATAGCCGTCGCGGGACTCGGCGAAGGTCTCGCTTGCCGCGTGCAGCATGCCGGTGGCGTCCGACAGCGACATGTTGGACTTGATGAAGGCGGCATAGAGTGCGTTGGCCGCGGCGTTGTTGATCTCATGCCGGCGGTGCTGGGCCGTCATCTTCAAGGATTCGACCACGGATGCGAAGGCAGTGATCGAGCGGGTCTGGTCCTCGCGCTGGCCCTCGAAACCATGGATGAAGATGGGGCGGCCCCAGGCTGTCTCCCGCTGAACATAGGTCCAGGTGAGCGTCTTGGTCACCGACAGCCAGTCAGAGGGATGGGCATCGCGCACCCAATAGCCGATGGGTGCGCCGTTGCCATCGAGGGCCACGCCGTTGCGCAGCGCAGTCGATTCCATCAGATGTGACGGCGTCGACAGGCGATCCGGGTCGATCGCCTGGATGTTGGTGCGGTACCGCGCCCCGTACAGATCCTCCTGACGCCAGCGCATGGCGATGCAGACCTCGCGGCCCGTCACCCAGGTGTGCGCGAGCTGCCGGAAGCGCCCGTTGAGGCTCATCCGGCGCTGCGAATCGAACAGGAAGCGCGGATCCTGCGTGGCAAGCCGGTACTCGGCTTCGATCTGGGCTCGGACCTTGCGGGCCTGCTCGACCGAGATGCCGAGGGCCCGGTAGTCTGGCTTGGCGACCAGGCGCAGGCCTGCACCGATGAGCATGTCGACGAGGCGCGTGACCGCGGCGGCGGCATGCGGGTCGTTGTGCTCGAGGTAGCGGGTGCGCGACAGCGCCATGTCCCGCGCCGGGCGGATCTCGCGATCGGCCGACAAAAGCGCCGGGCGCATCGTGCCGAGTTCCTGCGACCGCCGCGATGCCGCGCGATAGGGCTCGTGACCGGCTTCCGTCGAGGCTTGCGCCTTGAGAGGGAAGCCGTACATGTCGATGAGCATCAGAACACCACGACGACAGCGCCGCGGCGCGGCTGGCCGCTCAAGGCCGCTTCGAGCGAGGCGATATAGCGCTCGAGATCGGCGCGGTTCACCGCGTTGAAGGTGGTTTCCTGGCCGTCGATGACCAGCTTGACAACGGAACGGCCCGTCATCAGGAGATGCAGGGCCCGCCGGGCTTCAGCAAGGGCTTGGGCGAGGTCCAAGGCTAATCTCCGGCGTTGATCTTTTTCAGGCGGTCGAACATGCCCGGCTTCTTCGGCGAGGCTGGGGCGGGTGGTGTATCCGCCGGCTTCTCACTCGCCTGCACCTTGAGCGGTGCGGGCGCGAACAAGTCGGGCGTGATTTCGGTCTCTGGCACGCCACGCAGAGCTGCGAGCTTGCGCCAGTCGGCTTCCGTCATTCGCGTGATGCCGAGAAACTCGGCCAGCGCCATGTTGCCGATGCGGCAATCGAGGTAATGGTTGTCGCCGCGGGCGACCCATTTGCGGCCCGTGGTGATGCCGCGGACCTTGATGTCGTCGAGATATTCCGACGTGATCTGCTTGAAATAGGCCTCGTCCTGCCAGCGGCCGAAATGGCAATAGCCGGGGTTGGCCTGCCCATCCTCGTCGAGGCGGGGCTTGCGCAGATTGTCATAAAACTCCCGTTTCAGAGACCATGTGCCGGTCTTCCACAGCTTGGCGCCGTGCTTCTGCACGCGGCCCTGCATGTTGATGTCCACCAGCTTGGGCTGGGCCGAGATGGCCGGATGGTGCCATCCGTCCTCGCCCTTCAGCGCCATGGCGTTGAGGCGGTTCGCGGTCCAGGCATAGACCTGGTTGGAGCGGCCGCCGTCGCCGGCGTCGACGCCCATGACATCGAGAGTGCGCAGGCGCCCCCACGGATCGGCGTAAGCCCGCTCATAGACCTCGTCGAGGCTCGCCCAGGCGCCGGCGTGAATATTGGTGGTGTCGCCAACCAGAAAGCCGTGGTCGACGACATAGGAACGGCGGCTCGCCGTCCAGGCGACGACCTCGAAAAAGAGGCCGTTATGCTGGACGTCGACCATGACGGTGAGCAGAAGCCCGTCCGCCGGGATGCGCCGCTGGACGAGGATGTCCTCGCGGCGCTCCATCAGGAGCTTGTGGTCTGGCGCGTCACCCCGGAACTTATAGGCGAGGGCCAGGAAGAGGTTGTGGAAGTCCTTATTGGCCTTCTCGGACTTCAGGCTCTTCAAATACTCGACGGCCATGTCCTCATAGGACAGCATCAACGACATGAAGCCGTCGACATGGAAACCGGGGTGGTTCGCCACCGGCTTGGTGGCGACGAACCGCCCTGCCCTGACGGCCGGCACCCGCTCCGCCTCAGTGATCCAGTGGCCGCAATGCGGGCAGATCATCACCGATTTGTGCGGATGGTCTTTGTCGACCTGGAAGTACTCCATCTTCTGGACGAATTCGTCGCCGCATTCGACACAGGTGATGTTCCAGAACCGCTGGTCCGACTGCAGGAAGGACTTGTCGATTCGGCAGTGGCCGGGCGTCTCCATCGTCTCGTCGCCGAGGTCGATCTCCGGCGTCGAAAGCTCGAGGATCTTGTACGACTTCGTGCGCCGGAAGGCGGTAAACCGGCCGAAGAAAAAGGTTTCCGGGTCACCCTTGCCGGGGATGTCCTCCCATTTGGAGACCTCGTCCTTGACCCCCTTCTTCATGGTGACGGCGGACAGGTCCATCACCGCATTCGCGTTGGCCAGGGCAAGCACGCCGCCCGGGAATTTCTTCTCGTTCGTCGTCGAACCCTTGCCGGAGCGCTGGGTCTGCGGCGCGAACACCTGACGCTTGGCGCGCTTCTCGAAAGCCTCGATCAGCGGCTGCAGCTTCTGCGAGTTCAGCTTGCGCAGGGCCTCGATGCCAGGCGCACCATAGAGGAAGTTCGCCGGTTCGCGGTCGGCGCAGAAGATCGCCCATCCCATGGCGAGGATGGAGACGCCCGTCTGCTGCGCCTTGCGCACCGTGACGAGCGGAGCCGGATGCCATTCATTGAGGCAATCGGCGATCTCGGGCAGATAAGGCGCGCCTTCCGCGCTCCACAAATCGCCGGCATATTCCCCGTCGATCAGGACGAGGTTTTCCTTGAGCCACTGGCTCAACGGGATGCGTGGCCGAGGCCGGATGGCCGCAGACAGCACCCGCCTGACAAGGGCATTGGCGTCCGGATGAGGCATCAGGCCACCTCCCCGGAGGCAGGCTTGATCGCCTTGTCGATGGCGTCTGCGATCGCGCTGCGGAGGCGCTCCACCTCGGCCTTGAGGACGACGCGGGCGCCATGTCCGCCATCCCTGGCAATCGCGGCGGCGATGTCGTCAGCCAAGGCCGGCAAACGGTCCAGCGCCTGGATGATATCGGCAGCAACCTCGCCGAGCGCGACCTCGACATCCGCCAGCGGCACTAGAGAACCCTTGAACGATTCGAGTTCAAGGCGCCGGCGCTCGGCCTCATGCCAGGTCTTCTGGCGAAGGGCCTCTTCGTAGGTCTCGCTCGGCTTGACCTTCATCTCCGGCTGGGCCGGACGCTGGGTCTTCGACGGATCGTCGAACAGGCCGCGCTTGTGATCGTACTCGGCGACGTTCACCGAGGCGACACGGCCCCGGCTGTCCCGTTCCACGGTCAGGCCGTGCTTCTCGACGAGATCGCCGACCTTCTTGCTGACAGACTGCTTCGAAACGCCGTCACGATCAGCGATATCGGAGATCGACCACATGACAGTGCGCGGCGTGTCAACCGCCGTTGTCGCCTCTGTCACCTCAGTCAACCCTGATTTTCAACCTGCCTAACTGGCAAAATTCCGGGCCATTTACGGCCGCGGGGGGTGGGGGTGGCCCGGAAGGACCCGTTGCATTTCTGCCACACCCTCGCGGGATGCATGGATGAAGGGGATGCGCCCCCTAGGCATGCATCATTCGCATGCCTGCCGAGGGGTCAGCCCCCGAGCATCCGGAGGAGTTCGTGGCCGACCCGGTCGGGCAGGTCTCGCGCAATGATGGTCTGGAAGGCCGAGGCCGTCTCGCCCTGCACCATTTCCTCGGGGATGTAGACGCCCGACTTCTGCTTGGCGATCGGCGTTCGAGAGCCCCCTGCCCTCTTGAAGACATGCCCGCCCATACCGAGCGCGACACGATTGGGGAACAGGCCACCCTTCTGGAACGTGCCAGGGAAAAGCCGGCGCTGGTTTCGTGGCGCGGCGCTCACACCCTTGCGGGTCTCGCGCGGGGAGAAGAACTTCAGCGAGATATTCCCGCCTCGCGTCTTCATGGTGTAGCTCAGGTCGGCGAAGGAAGGTTTCTTCACCTTCAGCGCCTTGACGATGACCTTGCGCTTGAGACCGGTCTGATGCGTCAAGGAACGCAGCACCTGCGTCCTGGCTTTGTCGCCCGTGCGGCTCAAGGCCCGTTGGAATGCCTTTTCAGGGTGCTTGCAGGCCGCCATCATATTGGCGAAGCGCTGGAGATTGGCATCGGCCGGCGAGATGATGATCGAAAGACCAGCCATTACATGCCCGCCTCCTCGCCCAAACGAAAAGCCCCGACGCGGTTTGCATCGGGGCTTTCTGTTACCTTTTTCAGTGTGTTGAAGGCTATGTCAAATCATCGCCGCGCGTCAAGCATTTTGTCGGGAATTTTCGAGCAGGATGCGCCGGCCCTGAAAAGCCCCGGTTTCCCAAGGCCTTACGGGATGCATGGTCGGCTCGACTCGGATGCTTTCGAGCTTGCCGGCCAACTCATCGGCGAGGAATGTCAGGGCCGCATGCCATAGCTCGTATTCGGCTCGCGCCACGGCCACGGGGTAGGCATCTGGCTCAAGATAGAATCGCTGATAGGCGCCGGGATAGGGCCGCTTGCGCTTGTGATTGTACCCGTCGACCTCAACCTCGCGCGCCTCGCGGCCGGCGCCGCGCAGTTCACGACGAAACCAGGCCGGCCCACCCTGCGCGTTTCGCTCCACATGCACGGCGAACGGGCCGCCCTCCCAGTCCGGCGCATCGCCCATGATGGCGTGGTGGACGATGAGGCGCTTGACGGGCTGGCGCAGCCGCTCTCTGCCATCCTCGCCCACCACAGTGACTGCACGCAGCGCACGCACGGCGGCCGCCTTGCCCAGCGTCCGCGCTTCCTGCGCGATGTCATCGAACGGCGACCAATCCTCGGGCAGGCAGAGTTCAAGCCCCTCCAAGCTCTCGACGGCCTCGGCGACGATCAGGGCATCGTTGTGGGGCAAGCGGATGGAAGCAATGTCAGGCAGGACGCCCAAGCCATTGTAGTCGATCACGGTGAGCAGTTGCGTATAGCTCTCCATGCCGGCCCAGCCGGAGCGAATACCATCCGGGCCTGACATGCCCTTCCAATGCGGCAGCTCATCCACATAGGCCCACTTCAGCACCCGCTCGATCTCCATAACCCTCATGACAACACCTTTCCGCTTCAGGGAGGCTAGGGAGGCAAATTTTTCGTGGAGGTATTTGCCTCCCTGAAAACCGTTGCTCGAAAGCCTTATAAAACAAAGACTTATCCAAACTCAGGGGCGCTAGGGAGGCTAGGGAGGCAGTTTCCCGCATCACATGTGAGAAGCGCTTCAGGCAATCGCATCGCTCAAACGCATTCTCATGTATTATCCCGGAAAATGGCTCCCTAGCCTCCCTAGCCTCCTAACCTGTTGATTTCCTTCGGACTTCCTCAGGGAGGCAAATACCTCCGCCGGCCATTTGCCTCCCTAGCCTCCCTGAAAACGCCCCTGTCAGCCCCGTTGCTCGGCATAACTATGGGTGTCGGAGGGCCGAAACTCGTCTCTGATGCGCAGGCCGCGATAGACCGAAAGCCCGTTCGTCTTGGCCTTGGACGCGCCGAGCCCGCTCACCTTGTCGGGCAGCGCCTTGGCGAAGGTGGCGACGTTCACGCAGAAGAAGCCCTGTTGCTTGCAGAACACCTGATAGGCCGCATAGAGGTCGCCGGGCGTCTCCATGTCCGTGGCGTTGCCGGAGATCGTGCAGGCGGCGTTGAGGAAGGCGGCATAGCTGTCGCTCTGCTCGCGATATTCATCGGTCGCCGCGCGCACGGCGTCGGGAATGGCGAGGCCGCCTTCGAGATAGGAGAGCGCGCCGGCGATCATCCAGTTGAGCACGCCGGCCCGCTCGCCCCAGAGCTTTTCGGGCAGATCCTTGTCGACATCCTCTTTCGGCACCTGGACGAGCCAGGGCACGAGCAGCACGCGTCGCCAGATACCGTCATCGGCCCCCTTGATGTTCGGCTTGTGGTTGCCGGAAATGATCAGCTTGAAGGTGGGATAGACTTCGATGAATTCCTCGCGCATGCGCCGCAGCAGGATCGGCTCGCCCGAGGTGAGGCTTTTCACCATGCTCTCGCGGAAGGTCATGCCGGTCTCCGGCTCCGAGGCACGCACCACGCGAGCGCCAGGCACGCGAACGAGGTCCGGCGTCGCCTCAGAGCCCTTGCGCCTGTCATCGCCCGCCAGCGTCTCGAAGGGCACCGTGGTGGCATAGTCGCCGAGCAGCTTGCAGACGAGGTCGACCAGGGTGGACTTGCCGTTGCGACCCTTACCGTAGAAGAACACAAACACCTGCTCGGCCGTGAGCGCCGTGAGCGCATAGCCGAGATAGCGCTGGATGAAGTTGCGCACCGCTTCGTCTGGCTGCACCGTCTCCAGGAAGTTGAGGAATTTCGGGCACTCCGCCGCCTCGTCATAGTCGAGCGGCGCGAGCTTGGAGATGAGATCCGCCTTGTCATGCGGATCGAGCCGCACCGTCCATGGCCCCTTGCCGGCCTCGCCCTTGGCATTCTTGCCGCGTACGAATCGCAGCGAGCCGTTTTCGAGATTCACGACATAGGGGTCGAAGTCGAGCACGCTGACATTGCGGGCGCGATAGACGGCCGCCTCCTTCAGCATGTTGTCGACCTTTCCGGACGAGCCGGACGTCTTGCAATAGCGCAGCCGCTTCGACTTGCGCTCCGAGACGCGCTTTTTCACGCCTTCGGCCGCCAGTACCAGCTTTTCGAGCCGCAGGGCCTCCGTCATCTCCTCCGGGGTGCGCTCCTTGCCCTTGGCGATGAGGGCCTTGTAGTCGGCCTCGGCATCGCGGCCGGCCATGATGGTTTCCCATTCCCTTGGCGTCGGGCCGAGGAACAGCGTCTCATGCTCGATCGCTTCCACCGTGCCATGGGCGAGCGGTCGGATATGCTGCCCGGTGAAATCCGGCGCCCAGCGCTTGCCGTCGAACACGAAGAAGCCGAGATTTTCCACCGAGAGCACATTGTCGCCATGCCGCGTCAGGAAGCGCCGGCCGTTGCCGATGTCGGTTTCCGGCTCGAGCGCGCAGGCCTTCAGCTCATGCCACGCCTTCGCCGGCAGATAGCCGATATCTTCCTTGGAATAAGGCGGTTCCTGCACCACGGGTGTGAGAGGGCCAGAGCCGGCAATCACGGGCGCGCGCTCGATCGCATCCACGATGCGGCCGAGATTGGGAGAATGTTCGTTCACGCGCGCCCCCAGACGAAAGCAAGCAGATTTTCAGGAATAGCTATCGCGCGTAGCGATGCTGGGCGGGCGCCGCCGAGGGTGCATCGAGGGCGTGCTCGATATCCTCCGCCAACCGGGGATTGTCCGCCCTCACGCTCGCCGCATAGGCCCTGGCCGCGACGACCGCATGCGGATCTGCTCCGCTGAAATCCAGCACCAGGCAATAGCGCCTGGATGGCGGAATCGGCTTTCCATCCGCGCGCTCGATCACAAAGCGAGGCTCGAGCCCGCCCTCTCGGTATTTCGAAGTTTCCATAGCCATTCGTCCTTTTGCCGGGCGTGCGCAGTGGGAAGGACATGGCAACGGCGCACATCAATGCCATGTGACGGACTCCCTCGGGGGCTGGAGTTCGAACGAAGGCTGCCACCAGGCTTCGCGATCCTGAGAGCCGTCGGCCAAGATCTGCTTTTCGAAGCGCTTCGCCTCGCGCCAGTCGTTGGCGTTGCGGCCTTGCTTGCGAGCTGCAAATGACCAGGCCATGCTATCGGCGCTGTAGAGGAGCTTCTTTACGCCCGGGTAGAAGATGGCCGAGCGCTTGAGCCCGAACCCATGGAGCTGAAGGTCAGGGCGCACGGCCTTGATCGTCCCCAGGACGTTCAAGACATCGATCGGCGATCCGTTACGCTTGCAGACACTCCCGACACCGACCCACATGCCTTGCCTAAGCCGATCGCCGTAAAGGGCGATATGGCGCACATAATCGGCAGGATCGAAGCCTTGCAGAGTTGGTAGAATGGGCGCGCCGACATCGCAGGAAAGGAGTTCGTCATAGCGCTCGATCGTCAGGCGATGGTGATCCGAGACCGTCAGACCAGTCTTTTTCAGGATGAACGGCTCGCACATGTAGTCCTGCGCGACGACGGCCTCGAGAAGGCCGCAGCCGATCCAACGCCGGGCCGCCTCGGCATATTCGGCAACCGAGTGCCTATAGCATCCATAGGTGCTGATTTCGGTAAAGGCGCCGGAATCCATGATCCAGCGCTTGACCGGGAAGCCGGACTTCCGACCTCGAATGCGGTTGATGGAGATGCATGCACGCTCGAAGTGCTGCGTATCGCTCGGTTGATGCAGCCCGACGAAGAACTGAAGATCTGTCGTCACGCGGCACCCCGCACCATGTCGTTGAAATCGGCCCCGTCGTCGGCCATGGCCATGCGCACGCGCTTGACGCTGGGATAAAGCCGGGCGATCCGCAGGGCGGCACGCTGCAGGGCCATCTCGGTGAAGAAGCGCTCGGAATCGCCGTCGCCGAGCAACACCACTTCCTCGACGCCCTCCGGCACCGCGAAGGCCTGGCTGTTGAGGTCCGGCAGCGAGCCCGGCACCTTCACCGGGCGATGCCGCCCCTTGGCGTCCACCTTGCGCGCGGTCGGGTGGTCGATGCTCTCCATCGCCTTGCCGGCGAGGTTGCCGAGATCCACCGAGGAGAGGAAGGCATCGCCCTCCCCCAGCCGCTGCGCCGAAGCCAGCGCATGCCAGACGGAGAGCACCGTCTCGATGCCCTCGCCCGCGAATAGGCGGCGCGGCTCGTTCGGGAGGCGCAGCTCGATGCGGTTGCCGTGCTTGGAGCCGCGCACTTTCTTGGCCGGCAATGCCTCGCCGCTGGAATCGAGCCCAGGCGAGAATTTGCTCCACACGCCGCCGGCCTGGGCGAGATAGGTGATGTGCAGCCCGCGAAACGTGCCGTCCGGCCCGGTGATCGCGGCGATCATCGCCGGCCCGCTGTGGCAGGGCCTGTTCTCGCCCGGCCTGAAATAGTGCATGCGGTCGTGGAAGCGCAGCCGCGCCCGTTGCGGAATGAGCGGGATGCCGCGCGCGGCGAGGTATTCGCCCGCCGGCGAGCCCATCACGCTGCGCCCGTGCCGCCAGATGTCGTAGAGCCGCTGGCGCTCGGCCTCGCGATAGCGCGCGCCCTCCGCCGCCTTCTCGGCCTCGATCCGCGCCGCCTCCGCCGCGCGCTCGGCCTGGCGCTTCTCGATCTCGGCACGCTCGGCCGGCGTCAGGGCCTGCCCGCGCGGCGGCGGCGAGCCGGTGAGGATCTCGCAGGCCTGCACGAAGTCGACGCGCTGCGCCAGTTGCACCAGCTTGATCACGTCGCCGGCCTCGCCGCAGTGCCGGCAGTTCCAGATGTTCTTGCGCGTGGAGACGGCGAAGCGGTCGCGCCCCACGCCCTCGATCGGGCAAGGCCCCGTGCGCTCATTCCCTCTCGACAGCCTGGCGCCCGAAGGCAGCAGGCGCTCGGCCGTCGTCACCAGGTCGACCGCGCGCGCCTGGGCAATCCACTCCTCGAAGGCGGGGTCGGTTGTCATGGCGCTTGTCCCGGCACAAAAAAATGTGTATGAACATACACACTGTTACTTGACGCCATGCGTATAAATGTGTATAAACATACACATCGAAACGGGAGGCGCGATGGAACGAGACCTGAGAAAGATCCGGCAAAAGCTCGAAAGCGAAGGCTGGATCGCACGGAACCAGGGAGACCACATGGTCTACACCCACCCCGAAAAGAAAGGCCGGGTGGTGGTTCCGAAAGGGCGGGGAGACCTGCCGAGCGGCACGGCCCGCAACATTGCGAAAACAGCCGGGTGGTAAGCCACCCGGTCGACCTTCCCGAACCTTCAACCTTGCCAGGGCAGCAACCATGACCATGTACATCGCGGTGCTCGAAAAAGAGCCCGACACGCTCTGGGGCGTGCATTTTCCCGATCTTCCCGGCTGCACGGCGGCCGGCGAAACCATGAACGAGGCGACGGCCAGGGCGACCGAGGCCTTGCGCCTCTGGGCCGAGGACGCGCTCGACAGCGGCGAAGCCTTGCCAGTTCCCACCAGCCCCGACGCCATCGTCGAGCAACTGGAGGCGGACGGCATCAAGGGAACGCTCTTTGCGGTTCCCCTTCTCACCAACTCCTCGCGCATGGTGCGCGTGAACGTCACCGTACCCGCCGATGCCCTCGAGGCGATCGACGCGGCCGCCAAGCGCCACGGCATGAACCGCAGCGCCTTTCTCACCTCGGCGGCCATCGAGAAGATCAAGCAGGTGGCGTGAGAGCCCGGAGGTCGCGGTCATTCTGCGGCCTCCGCTACCCGCGCGAGATCTGGGCAGTTCGCCCGAACCAATGCCTTCGCCAGAACCGGCGAGACCGAGTTTCCGCAGCACTTCACCGCCACGGTCGAGGTGAAGGGCCGGCCGTCTGCGTCGCGCTCGATCTCGTAGGAATCCGGGAACCCTTGAGCGCGGAAGAGTTCGCGCGGCGTCAGCATGCGCATGCCGATATCGACGATGTGATGCGGTTCACCATTCACCATGACCAGCCCAAGGCGATCCTCGGCGGTGACGGTATGCATGGGGTCACCGAGCGCTTGGCCGATCGCCGTGCGGTAGTACTTCGTCAAAAATGCCCGCACTTCAGCGAGATGGCCGCCGCCGGCGCAGATCGTCGGCGCCGGCTTTTCGATGCTCTGGTCGCGCCGATCGCCGCCGTGCATCGAAACCAGATGCGCAGCCGTGACCGCCTGCGTGCAGCCTTTGCCGACGATGGTCGAGACCGGCTCGTCCGCACCGTGCCCGACCATGCCGGTGTTATGTTGGTTGAGGAATGCGGCAACGACTGCGTGGCGATTTTCGGTCACGACCGTGCGGACGGGTTCCTCCGCACTCGCCGATCGGTCAGGAGAGCCGGAGCCCGCACCATAGTAGGCCGAGAGATGAGCCGTCACGACGCCATGCCGAGGCGCCCCAGCCATCACGGTGTGCAAGGGTTCACCCGGTTGCGCACCCACCGAGTTCTCCGAGAACTTGGTGAGATGCGCCGCCACCAGGGCATGCTCCCCCCTGGGTGCACAAGTGATCGTGCGCAAGGGTTCGTCGATGGCGTGAACCCTTGAATCGCCCGTATGAGTTATGGGCACGATGAAGGGCTTGGCCGCATCGATCACATAGCGCTGCACGCCTTTGGCGATGCGTGCCATCGTGTTTTCGGCAAGCGGTCGGTTGCAGCCGATCGCCCGCCCTTCCTCGCGAGTGAGGAAGATGGATGGGCACGCCCGCCACCAGTCGATGCAGTCGGCGGCCGTCCGCCAGGGCAGGCTTTTGCCATTCAGAACCGCATCGCTGTTGGGGGCCGCATGAGACGCCGCCGGCCAGACGATCTTGCCGCCGTCGCGCCTGGCGATCAGGAACAGCCGCTTGCGGATTGTCGGCGCACCGTAGTCACAGGCCCGCAGCTCGCGATGCTCGACCTTGTATCCGAGCCGGCGCAGTTCCTCCGTCCATTGCCCGAAAGTCTGGCCCTTGCGATCCGGGCACGGCCGGCCTTCAGGCGTCAGCGGCCCCCAATCGCGAAACTCCTCGACATTCTCCAGCATGATCACGCGAGGCCGTGCGCGCTTGGCCCAAAGAACCACGACCCAGGCAAGGTCGCGGATATTCCGCTTCAACGGTTTGCCGCCCTTGGCCTTGGAGTGATGTTTGCAGTCCGGCGAAGCCCAGAGGAGGCCGACACGGCGATGTCCGACGTGGTCGAGCGGGTTTACGTGCCAGACATTGCGCTGCAGGTGCAGGGTTGCGGGATGGTTCACCGCATGCATGCGGATGGCATCGGCGTCGTGATTCACCGCGATGTCGGGCGATCGGCCGAGCGCCATCTCGATGCCGAGCGAAGCGCCGCCGCCGCCGGCAAACAGGTCGACAATCAACTCGTCCTGGTCGAACACCATCGGGGCAGCCGGGCCAAAGCCCGGGAAGTAATCAAGATCACGCATGGCCCAGAGATTCCCCGATAATCCGAATGCGATGATGGCCGTAGAACTCGACCCGGCCGGCGGCCGCGAGCTTGTGCCAGGTGCTTTTGGTGACGGGCGCGCGCTCGCCCTGGGCGAGAAGCACCTGCCGGTTGACCTCGGGAAAGCAGCCGTCGCCGCCATGGTCCTGGAACCACTTCAGCGCCTCGCGCATGGCCAGGGAGAGTTTCTGCTCATGCATCGGATCTGGCCTCCTCGAGCGCTCCGAACAGCGGCCCGGCGTCGAGGGTGCCGAAGCGTGCCTTGGCACTCTCTGCCTTGCGGGTTGCGGGGCCGGCCTCGGCCAGGGCCATGCGGCGGGCAATGTCGGCGCGATAGTCTTCCTCGCGCTCGATCAGCACGGCCGAGAAGCCTTCGCGGAAGGCAGCCTCGCCCGTGGTGCCCGTGCCGGCGAAGGGATCGAGCACCACGCCGCCCGGCGGCGTGATGAGCCGGCAAAGCCATTGCATCAGGTCGACGGGCTTGACCGTGGGATGCTTCGAGCCGATGCGGTCCCAAGCATCGGCCTTGGCGGAATAAAAGAAACGGGCGGCTTGCTTCGAATAGAGTCCGAAGAAGGCCTCCACTTCCGCACTGCCGTCGTGCAAGAGGTTCGCCGGCCAGCGCTCCTCGTCGTCGAAGAGATTATCGATCAGGCAAGCGCCAACATGGATGGCGCCGGTGCCGTACATGAGCACGTTGGCCGCAACCGTCTGCTCGATCGGCTTTCGAGCAAGCACGATCGGCTCCCAGGCCGGCTTGAGCGCCGTCTCCCAGCCCTCCCAAGCCTCGGCCTCCGGGGTCGCAGGCTTGTCGCGCCGAAAGCCATCCTTGGACGTAAGGGCATAGTTGGTGCGATCGGTCCATTCGTCGACCGTGCCCGTGATCTCGCGCTCGGCCTCCTCGAAACACTGATCGAATTCATTGCCCAGGGAAAGGGCGGCCTTGAGATCCGGCCACTGCTCCCGTGTCGGGAGGCGATAGCCGGTTTCGAACCACATGAAGCCGCCGCCGCCTAGTTGCTCGCCTTGGGCGATGAGCCCCATTCGCCGCGCCGCTTCGCTCTGCGAAATCCCGATCGCCTTGCGGGCTGCCTTGATCGCACCCTGTATCTTCGGCAGCGCGCTCCAGTCTCGCCGCTTGTCGATTCCCTTGCTGACGTCATGGCTCTTCGGGAAGCCGCTGCCATAGGCCCAGGCGAGCTGGTCACGGATCTCGAAGCCGGCATCCTCGATCGCGCAGGCGAGCCGGTGATAGGCGCGCGTGCCGCCGAAGGCGACGATGTGGCCGCCCGGCTTGAGCACGCGCAGCACCTCGGCCCAGAAGGCGGGATCGAACGCCACCTCCCCGGTATCCCAGGCCTTGCCCATGAAGCCGGCCGAGGCGCGGGCATAGAGCCCGTCACGCCCATGCACGGCTGGCGCGCTGCCCGGCTTGCCGAAGCGCTTGCCGATCGACACCAGCGCATAGGGCGGGTCTGTCACCACGGCGTCGATCGAGTTGTCTCCGGTCGCCTTGATGGCCTCGCGGCAATCGCCCGCGCGCAGCACCACCCGGCCACCGAGAAAGGAAACGGGCTCGCTCATGCCCGCCTCCGCTCGCGCTGGCGGGAGAACGCCCGGCGCTCCAGCTGCCACATGCCGTAATCGGCGACGAGCCAGACGATGGGCGAAGCCCAGATCAGCAGCCCGGCGAGGATTAGGTTGTGCGCGCTCATGCCACCGCCCTCCGGCGCTTGGAGACGAGCTTGAACCAGTCGATCGCTAGCGCCCGCGCAGTCGGCATTTTCTGCCCCTTGCGGACATTGGATTCGGCGTGGGCGAGCCACTCTTTCGGCATCCTGGAACGGATGAGATCGGCCAGGGCGTCGGGCTCGAAACTGCCCTTCCATTCCGCCTCGGTGAGCAGCTGCGTCACCGCCGCGATCTCGACGGCCGGGATTGGCGCGCGCTCCGCTTCGACGAGGATTTTCAGCATCCGGGCCGAGAAACGCACGCCGCGTGTCTCCACGATCGTGCGGATCATGGATACCGCCATGGTGTCGCCAACCTTGCAGTCGTCGGCACCGAGCGGGTTGCGCAGGATACGGACACCGGCGAGGTCGCAGGCTTCCCGCATGGCCACGGCAACTTCCTCACCGGAAGCCAGTGCGGCATGGAACATCTGCGCCGGCGTCATGGCGATGCGATCGCGGTTGTGCCGCACGAAGGCCGAGGCCCTGTCCGCCACCGCCGAGGCATCGACGATCATCACCGGGATCATGGCGATGCCTGGATGGGTCGCCGCGGCAATCGCGGTATGCTGGCCGTCGATCACCACAAGCGCGCCATCCTTGCCTTTGGCGCAGATCGGAGGCTTCATCGCCTTCCAATCCCACTCGGCCACGATGCGGCGTATCAGGGCCTCGGACTTCGGGCCGAGATCGCGCTGGTAGCTCTCCTCGACCAACAGGGCGGAGGGCTGCACCCATTCGAACCAGGGCTCGTCACCGACGATGGCATTGGGCACGATGGCGCCGAGCGCCAGCGCTTCGATTTTTCGGGTTGCGCTCATCATATGCCTCCCGCTTCAGCGGCCATCAGCGCGGGCGAGCCTGCATGGCTAAGCGGAACGGCCGGCGGCAGGTGGAGACGGCCGAAGCTGTCGTTTTCCGCGACCTCGTCGTATGGCTGGTGTTCGCGGGCGAGATCGGCGAGATGGGCAAGGCAGGCCTGCGCCGGCCGTGACCGGTTCCGTGCGATGATCGGCGCCACCTTGCCGAGGAAGCCGCAACGTGCCGCCGGGCTCTCGAGCCGGCGCAAATGCGCGAGCATGTCAAACAGCATTGGCAATCTCCCTGATGAGCTTGAGGTCCGACGGGCTCCACAGCCCGTTCGAGGTGTCGGCCAGGATTGCCGCGAGCCTTTCGGGCTTCAGCCGGCAGGCCTGGCGGATCTGGAAGGCGAGGAAGCCCGCCGCCGCCATGCGTCGCGCCATCCGTTCCACCCGGCGGGCGCGCTTCACCACGGCGATGCGCAGCGGCGGCTTGCCCAGGTGGCGGCGGCCGACGATGAGGATGGTCATCGGGCAGCGGCGGCCGCCGCCACATTGGCGAGCTTGCGGGCCACGTCCGTGAGGATGTCCTGATGTTCACCGAGAACCTTGAGCACATCCTTGGCTTCGCGAGGCGTCACCACGCCGTCAGCTAGGGCGGCGCTCAATTCGGCGGAAACCCGCGCACCGCTGCCTGTCGCCTTGATCAGGTCACCGACAAGGTTTCCGGCGGGCTCATCATCGGCCATCGGCACCAGGCGATGCCCGGTCAGCGCCGCAAGGGCGCGGGCGAATACCGGCTTCTGCGTAACGAATTCGAGCAGGAAGATCACTTCGAGCGGCGACAGGTCCTTGTGGGCGTCTGACTGCCACCGGCTGATCGAACCCTGGGAAAACCCGGTGAGCTGCTCGACCCTCTGCGGTCCTGTTGAGCCCGGCGCAACGCAGGCCGCGACCTGGGCGCGGCTGGAACTCTTGATCAGCGTGATGAGCCCATCGGGCAAAGCGAGATTGTCCACGAAAATCGCCTTCGTGTTTTTTCGTTCCGAAACAGGGTTTTGCGTGCGATGTCAGGCCATCGGGTCAGGACGTATCGGCACCAACCACCGGAGAGCAGACATGGCGGATGCCATCGACAGATTCAGGGAAAAGGAAGCAAAGGACGCCCTGCGCGCGACAATTACCCTCGCAAGAGGATTGATTGGCGGCATCGTCAAAGGAAATCCTGCCTTTGCCGAAGTTGTGCGCGATGTCGTGGACAGTGCCGAGTCCGCCCTGCAAAAGGACAATCTGGGCGCGCCGGCCGCGGATCACATGCGGAGCATTTTCGACGATCTCAGGCAAAGCGCCTTCAGGAAGGCGGCCACAGATCCCGGCGAGCGACATCGCGCCATCCAGGGTGGCGCGCTCGATAGATTGGGGCCTTCCGAGATTGGGGCCCCACGAAGGCCGCGCGGCAAGTGACACCGGCATCATGTCACGCGCCCCTATACCAGTTATTCAGATAATCCTCATCGACCTCGACGGCCACCAGGCCATCGAAAGCAGGACCAAGCGGATCGGTATCGGAATCGAAGCAGCGGGCGAGGCGGGCGCGCCAATAGGGCAAGCCGCCGATGAGGGCCGCGACGCTCTCATCACCGAGGCGGAAGCGCCTGGTGCTGCCATCAGGCAAATTGAGACTGATCGTGACGTCATAAGTCTTGGGGCAGCCCGAGACACTGCGAACGACCGCCAGCGGATAGGGATGCGGGCTCATTCAGGCCTCCTCGGAAACACGAACAGGCGCCGCCGCGCAGGGGCAAGCGGCGGCGCCCGCCTGGGTGTCAACGACAGGCAGGGAAGGACGGGGAACGTCGGAAGGCCAGGGCAGACCCTCGGGCCAATGGGCCGAAAACCAAGACACACCGCGCTCCACACGGCGGACGCCCATATCGCCGCCCTGACGAAGGTGCTTGAGGCGTGTGCCATCGCCGAAGACGAGGGTGGAGACCCTAGACTCTGACAAATGCCGGAAAGCGGCATAGGCATTTGTGAGCGCGAAGATGTGGTTGATCGAGTTCATACAACGATACAGCGATAAAGATAGCGCCATGTCAAGGCTATTTTTATCGCATGCGATGACGATGGTGATAGGATAATAATATCGCAATGAGAACGATCGCGGATAGAATTCAAGAGCGCCTGGATGATCTCGGGCTACAGCCGACGCCGACTTCGAGAGCGGCGGGTCTGTCGCCGAGTGCCATCAGGAACATTCTCGAAGGCAAATCGGCCTCGCCACGAGCGGATACGCTAAAGCGATTGGCAAGCGTTCTAGAAACAACGCCAGAGTGGCTTGACGAAGAACGCGGTCCCAAGACCTCATTCGATGCCGCCCTTTCGAAAGGGCTCAAGGTCATGGAGAAGCGAGCACTAGAGCAGGACGCAACTAGGCAGCCCATTTTGAAGCAACCCGCCCCTCCTGCATTGCCACCGCGTCAAAAACTCTCTCCACCGAATATTGCCGGCTTTGTCCCCGCCCCAAGCATGTTGAACGAACGCATGCCGGTGCTTGGCCTCGCCGTCGGCGGGGCCGACGGTCGCTTCAAATTCAATGGTGAAGTCGTGGAATACGTTGAGCGCCCCGAGTTCTTGAAAGGGGTGGTAGGCGCTTATGGCGCCTATATCGACGGAGACAGTATGTTTCCGCGCTATAAACCTGGCGAAATGGTATGGGTCAATCCAAACAAAACGCCGAGACGCGAGGATGACGTGCTCGTGCAACTCTTCCCTGACGAAGAAGGCGAGCCGCCCGAAGGGTACGTGAAGGAGTTCCGTGCCTGGACGCCGAAGACACTAGTGCTCTGGCAATATAACCCCGCGCAAGAAATGATCATCGAGCGGCCGTTAGTGAAGTCAGTGCATGTCATCGTGGGGCGTCGATGATGTCAGGCCACCTCGCGAGCGAATTGCTCTGGCACCTTTCCATGGCAATAAACGACGACCGCATCGTCGAAGTCGCCAGTATCAGGATCACCTGATCGGTAGAAGGCGAGCGCTCCGCCGCGTTTCCCGTGCAGTTCGCAAAGCAGACGAGCCGCTTCCGCGTGCTCGGCCGGAATGGGGTCGCACGGTACTAGCTTTCCCCGGACTCCCACAACATATGGCTGCACGACGTAATATGTGAACCTCGACATACCCACTCTCCCCGGCCCAGAACAAAAGAAGAACCAACGTAACAAGAGAGTCAAGAAGCGTTAGCAAAATCTTATAGCGATAAATTTCACGCTTGCGCTTGACACGCTAAAAATATCGCTCATTATCGCCGCTATCCACTTATGGAGGCGCCGATGCCATTCCTTCCTGCTTTGTCCCATTATCGCTATGTCGATAATTCCCCACGTTGCCGGCTGCATGTCAGCCGCGTCGGCACCAGGGATGATCGCCGGCGGCTGACCTTCGTGCTCACCCGGCAGCTGGTCGAGAAGCTGGGATGGCAGGGCGGCGAGCGTATCGTCGTTTCCATCGGCACCGGCGAGGACCTCGGCGCCTTCCAGTTCGCCCGCGTCGACAAGGCGAAGGCGGGCAGCAAGCTCATTCCCAATTCGCGAGCCCATGGCTTCCGGCTGCACATCACCCTGCCGCCGGAGATCCACGGCATTCGCCCGGCCGAGTTCCTCGACCGCCTGCCCCTGCCCGTCACGCTCGAATGGTCGATCCGCGACGGTGCGCTCGAGCTGCGCAGCCAGCCGGCCGACGAGGCCGCCAACCCTTCCAACGTCACCGCCCTCCGCTCCTGAAAGGACGAGCCATGCAGATCTATCGCAACCAGATCACCGACGTCCCGGCCCTGCGCACGTTGATGGCCAAGGACATGATCGAGATCCTCGTCGATCGCGGCATGGACGCCGGCATCACCGAGGCCGACCTGCGCCGGCGCGGCTGGACCGAGGCGCAGATCCGCCAGCATGGCGGCAACGCCCGCGAGCGCATGGAGGTGGTCCGCGCCAAGCGCCGCGCCTCGATCGATCTCCGTCACGCCTTCGCCTGAGGCCGCGCCATTGATCTGGTCGCAAACCTCCTCGGGCGTCGCCTTCGACCTCCTCAACCCCCGGGCCGAGGACGTCGACTTCATCAACGACGTGGCGCCGGCGCTCGCCCGCAACGGGCGCTATGCCGGCAACGTGCCGACCGGCCATCTCTCCATCGCCCAGCACTGCGCGCTCGGCTGCGACGCCGTCATGCAGGAGACCGGCCGGTCCGACATGGCCGCCGCCTTCCTGCTGCACGACGCGCATGAGTTCATCATCGGCGACATCACCTCGCCGACGGCCGAGGCGCTCGACGAGCTGGTGTCGATCGGCCTGCGCACACTCACCGGCGAGAAGGACAGGGACCGCAAGGCCCTCGGCAAGAGCCTGTTCCGCCGCGCGCTCGGCCAACTCAAAGGCAATGTCGACAAGGCCATCTTCGCCGCCGCCGGCGAAGAGCTGCCCACGCCGGAAATCGCCAAGGTCGTGCATGCCATGGACCTGCGCATGCTCAAGGCCGAGCGCGACCATCTCTGCGCCGCGCCGCCCCGCCCCTGGCATCCCTCGATCGAGGGCGCCCGGCCCGTGCCCCTGCGCGGCAAGATCAAGCTCTGGCCCTGGGACAAAGCCGCCGACGAGTGGCTGAAGCGCCTTCGCCAGTACTGCCCCCACGCCAACGGTTTCTGAGGAGACTTCCATGAAACGCATCCGCGATGCGCAAACCATTATCGGCGCCCTGGAAGGCGGCGAGGCCGCTGCCGCCCTCGGCAAGGAGATCACCGAGACGCTCGCCGCGCTCAAGGATCTCAGCGGCGGACGGCCCAAGAACAAGATCAAGGGCAAGGTCATCCTCACCCTCGATATCGAGGTGGAGGGCTCCTCGGCCGAGATCACAGCCGATATCCAGTCCAAGCGCCCCAAGCCGGTGCGCGGCGCCTCCTTCTATTGGGTTCTCGACGACGGCTCGCTCTCCACCGAGCACCCGCAGCAGACATCGATGTTCGACGGGCCACGCTCGATCGACCGTACCGAAGCCGCCGGCTGATAGCCGGCACCCCTCCCCCAGCAAGGAAACAAGCCCATGGCTCCCTCGCCTTCGAACGCCGGCCCGGCCGTCGCCGTGCCCTCTGACCAGTCCATTCGGGATATCGCTGAACTCGGCCGCAAGGCCAGCGGCGTCGAGATCGTCACCATCATGCCTCCGTCGAGCATGGTCGGCGTTCCCTCCGCCATTCCGGCCGCCGTCGTGCATGGCGATCGCCCCATTCTGGAAGGCGTCAGCAGCCTTATCGAGCAGTTCCGCACCAGGCCGGAGGCCAAGCGCGGCACGGCGAAGGCGCTCACGCTCGACAGCTTCATCGCCCTCGCGGTGCGCCACAAGACGGAAGACAGCGCCGTCTTCGCCGACACCACCTGGACCAAGCCCGGCTTCACGGCCGTGATCGACTATCATCAGAACGCGTCGCGCGGCGCTGCCGACAATCTGCGCCACCGTATCGCCTACAGCTTCCCGCTCTCGGAAGAGTGGCAGGCCTGGACGGCGCTCAACGGCAAGACGATGACGCAGGGCGACTTCGCGGCCTTCATCGAAGATCGCATCGCCGATCTCTCCAGCCCGACCACGGCGGAAGTCACCACGCTCGAGCGCGACTTCGGCACGACGGTGGCGACGCCGAGCGATCTCATCCGCCTCTCTCGCGGCCTGCAGGTCAACGTCGAATCCCGCGTCAAGCGCACCGTGAACCTGCAGACGGGCGAGGCCGAGGTGGCCTTCGAGGAGCAGCACAAGGACGCCAACGGCGCCCCGATCAAGGTGCAGGGCCTCTTCATCCTCTCGGTCGCCCCGTTCTTCATGGGCGAGAAGATCCGCATTCCGGTGCGCCTGCGCTACCGGCCGAGCGGCGAAAAGCTGATCTGGTTCTATCAGATCTACCGCCCGGACCAGTTCGTCACCGAGCGTGTGCGCGATGACCTCGCCACCGTCGCCGCCCAGACGGGACTGCCCTGCTTCGAAGGCTCCCCCGAGGCCTGACGCCGCCACACCCGGCGGCTCCGGCCGCCGGGCCTTCAGCCCGAACACCAAGGCATTCCCGATGTATCGCCTCCTTCTCGGCCAGCGACATGACAACGACGACGATCGCGCCCACTTCGTGCAGGCCATGACCAACCTCAACCCGCAGGGCTTTCGTCAGCCGGGCCGCAAGCCGGGCTCGCTTTCCATGGTCCAGAAGGCCTCGATAAAGGCCGGCTGGATTGAGAAGAAAGATTGCCTCCCCGAGCAATCCAAGCGGTCGAAGGCAAAACGCAGGGCCCGTGAGGCCACGCTCCGCAACCATGCGCGTATCGCCGCAATCGGTCCCCATCCCAAATACCGCAACAGCACTGGCCAGAGCGTGTTCGCGACGGTGCAGACCGTCAAGGAGTGGAAGCGCGCCGGCGCCGCCTGGGACAAGGCCAATCCGCCGCCGGTCAAGTAACCGGCGCCCCGTCTCCCCGAACTCCGCAGGCACCCCATGGACATCACCATCGAACGCGGCGCGCTCGCCAAGGCCCTTTCCACGGTCGACAGGATCGTCGAGCGGCGCAACACCATCCCGATCATCGGCAATGTCGCCGTTCATGCCGACGCTGGCAGCCTGCGCCTGGTCGGCACGGATCTCGACATCCAGGCCACCACCGTCGCGCCGGCCGAGGTGCGTCTGCCCGGCGACGTCACCGTGCCCGCCAACCTTCTCGCCGGCATCGTCGGCAAGCTGCCGGAGGGTGCACAGGTCACGCTCACCACCCAGCCGAACAACGGCCAGATCGCCGTGCGCTCCGGCCGCTCGCGCTTCATGCTGCAGACGCTGCCCGTTGCCGACTTCCCCGACATGCCCGTGACGGACATGGAGCGCAGCTTCGCCCTGCCGGGCAAGCTCCTCGCCGAACTGGTCGAGCGCACGCGCTTCGCCATCTCCACCGAGGAGACGCGCTACTACCTCAACGGCATCTATCTCCATGTCCTGGAGATCGAGGGCGCACCCCGGCTGCGGGCTGTCGCGACCGACGGGCACCGCCTGGCGCGCTTCGAGATCCCGGCGCCGGAGGGCAGCCAGGGCATGCCCGGCCTCATCGTGCCGCGCAAGACGGTGGGCGAACTGGCCCGCCTCGCCAAGGACGTCGAGGCCGACCTCGCCTTCGAGGTCTCCAAGGCCAAGATCCTCCTCACGGCAGGCGACACCCATCTCCTGTCCAAGCTGATCGACGGCACGTTTCCGGACTATCAGCGCGTCATCCCGCAGGGCAACGACAAGGTGGCCGCGCTCGATGCGGCCGAGTTCGCCCGCGCCGTGGATCTCGTCTCGTCCATCTCCTCCGAGCGCGGCCGTGCCGTGAAGCTCGGCCTGGAGCCCGGCATCCTGCACCTCACCGTCACCAATCCGGATGCCGGCGAGGCCCGCCAGGACGTCGAGGCCGACTATGACGGCCCGCCCGTCGAGATCGGCTTCAACGCCAGGTACCTCACCGATGCGCTCGGCGCCATCGGCGGGGACACCATCGAACTCAAGCTCGCCGACGGGATCTCCCCCGCCATCCTGCAATCCAAAGCCGACGACAAGCTGCTCGTCGTGCTCATGCCCATGAGGGTCTGACCATGTCCAGGCACCAAGCCCATGCCCGCTGCGACGGCGGCGTCCTGCTGATCGTCACCACGGGGCACGGCCACCATGTCGTCGAGCATCGCTTCTCGATGCCGCTCGGCGAAGCGAGGGTCCTGCGCGACAGCCTCGCCTCCTCCATCGCGGCGGCCGAGCACTTCTGCGACCACCGGCGCAGGCGCATCGACCAGCTGCGCGCCGAGATCGAACAGCTCGAGGCGGAGTTGGCCTGCGACCGTAAGGCAACGCCCTCGCCGGCGGAGGGCTGGTAATGGCACGCGTCTACGTCGCTTCGAGCTGGCGCAACGCCAAGCAGCCTGAGGTGGTCGAGGCCCTGCATCGCCATGGCCATGCGGTCTACGATTTCCGCGGCACCGACGAATATGGCGTCAAGGGCTTCGCTTGGTCCGACGTCGACCCGAAATGGGAGTCGTGGAAGGCGCAGACATACAGGGAAACGCTTCTGGCGCACCCGCTGGCCGCGCGCGGCTTCATGCGCGACATGCGCGCCATGCAGTGGGCCGACACCTGCGTCCTCGTCCTCCCCTGCGGGAGGTCGGCGCATCTCGAGGCTGGCTGGTTCTGCGGTCAGGGCAAGCGTTGCATCATCCTCACGCAGGACGGCGAAGAGCCGGAGCTGATGGCCCTGATGGCCACCACAATCTGCGTGTCCCTTGAGGAAGTCATCGCAGAATTGGGGTTTGGCCATGGGTGACCACACCGGCATCGAATGGACTGACGCGACGTGGAATCCGATCGTCGGATGCTCGATCGTCTCGCCGGGCTGCACCAACTGCTATGCCATGAAGCAGGCGGCGCGCCTGCTCGACGGAAACCCGAAGGCGCCGCACTATGCCGGCACCACCCGCACCGTGAACGGCAACGCCGTCTGGACCGGCAAGGTGGCGCTCGCTCCCGAGCATATACTCACCCAGCCCCTACGCTGGAGCAAGCCGCGCCGGATCTTTGTCAATTCGATGGGCGACCTCTTCCACGAGCACGTACCGGACGAGTGGATTGCGCGGGTATTCGCCGTCATGGCAGCCGCGCCTCGGCATACATTCCAAGTTCTCACCAAGCGGCCTGACCGCATGCGCGAATACTTCGGCAATGGCGTGAGCCACCGGTGGGGCTGGGACAGGGTCTCGCGTGAAATGGGCCTTGGCGGTGTCCTGGCCCTTGTCCTGCGCAACGTCTGGCTTGGCATATCGGCGGAAGATCAGATCCGCTTCAATGCGCGCATTGCCGACCTGCACGACACGCCGGCAGCCGTGCGCTTCATCTCGGCCGAGCCTCTGGTGGGCGAGATCGATATGGCCTTCGACATAACGCCGGCCATGCGAATCGACTGGGTCATCGCCGGCGGCGAGAGCGGCCCCGGCGCGAGGCCGATGCATCCGGATTGGGCGCGCAGCCTGCGCGACCAGTGCGCCGATGCCGGCGTTCCCTTCTACTTCAAGCAATGGGGTGAATGGGCGGACGCCGAGAGCATCAGCTCCGAAGAGCTTGAGAGCTTCGACGCACGTGGCCTGACTGGCGATGGCGTCGTGCGTGTGGGGAAGAAGCGCGCCGGCCGCCTGCTCGACGGTGTCGAGCATAACGCCTTTCCGGGGGTGCCAGCATGAGCGCCCCCGCCCGCATCCAGCTTTCCCGCGGCAAGGGCTGGCGCATGCCACCGAACACGGTGAGGGTCGATCGTGCGACCCGCTGGGGCAACCCCAATATCGTTTGGCGCGATGTCGATGGCCAGTGGCTCGTAAGCCGCGGCGGCATCCACTACGACGTCGAATCCAACGATCGGGAAGCCGCGCAACAACTCGCAGTCGAGCTTTTCCGCAAGCAAGTCAACGACACCGCGGCCGCATCGCGCTGGGGCGCCTACCCTCATCCCACCGACATCATCAAAGCGCTGCGCGGCAAGAACCTCGCCTGCTGGTGCAAGCCCGGCATGCGCTGCCATGCCGACGTGCTGCTCGCCATCGCCAATCGCCCCATCTGTGAGGCGGCCGGCGCATGATCAAGGCACCTCAACGCCAGCCCGTTCTCCTGTCGGCGCAGGAAATGCGCGAAATTCAGTGTGCGCTCCTCACCTGGTGCGACGTCATCCGCGACAGCCGCAACGGTGCCCAGATCCAGGGCGCGCCGACCGCCGATCTGGCCAAGCACATCGGGCGTATCCGCAATCTCCAGGCCCGCATGATGCGCGCCGACATCAGGCTTTTTCCGAGGCAAAGGGACAATACATGAGCGGCAGCGTCAACAAGGTCACTCTCATCGGCCATCTCGGCCGAGATCCCGAGATCCGGCGTACCCAGGACGGCGGCGCCGTGGTCAATCTCAGCATCGCCACCAGCGAGACATGGCGCGACAAGGCCACCGGCGAGCGCAAGGAGCGCACCGAGTGGCACCGCGTCGTCATCTTCAACGAAGGCCTGGCCAAGGTGGCCGAGCAATATCTGAAGAAGGGCTCCAAGCTCTATCTCGAAGGCCAGTTGCAGACCCGCAAATACACGGACTCGACCGGCGCCGAGCGGTACTCCACCGAAGTGGTGCTCCAGCGCTATCGCGGCGAACTCGTCCTGCTCGACAGCCAGGGTCGCGCCGCCCCGAGCCCGGACGATTACGGCACCACCACCACCCGCCAATCCCCATCGAGCCAGACCGGCGGCTATTCCAGCGCCGACATGGACGATGACATCCCGTTCTGAGGTGAGCCATGACCCCACCCCTCCGCGCCCGCGAGTTGAAGCCTTGCCCGTTCTGTGGCGGCGCTGCCGAGCGCATTGACATCGACGAGGGCGAGAATGCAGGCGGGTCGTGCATAAGCTGCACGCAATGCCTCGCCTCGGGCAATGTCGAGTTCGGCTTCAAGGAGAACTTCGTCTCCAACTGGAACCGCCGCGCCACCCTCGAAGCCTCCGCCACCGCCCCCAAGGGCGATGCTGTGGCGTGGCAGTGGCGCATTAAGTCAACCATAGCGGGAAGCAATTGGTCAGAATGGCGCAACAGTGCGTGCCCGGGATCGTCTGACGAAACTTGTGTGATCGAACTGCGAGCCCTTGGCGTGATCGACACCTCACCGCCATCCCCCAAGGCCGAGCGGTCCACGCCCGCCGCGCCGGAGACAGATAATCGCGACGAGAACGGCCTTGCGCCGACATGGCGATTGGACCTGGCTAAGCGGAATGTGAGCGCCAAGATCTACGCCGCACAGCAAGGACCGCTGGAAGTTTCGTTGGGTTGGCTTAAAGGCCTCGCGAGTTTTCTGGACAGCCTGTCCCAGCCAGCCGCCAGCGTGGGGGAGGTCGAGAAGGCGGCGAACAACCTGTGCGCATGGGCGGACGATTTCAAAACACAAGTGGCGATGTCACTGCCATTCGCAACCGGCTTCGATAATACGGAAGCTCTGAACAGAGCGGCACGGGCTATCGATCTGATCCCCGAGGTAACGGTAGCGATTGAAAGCGTCGAAGCTGCCATCCGCGCCCGCTCCGGAAAGGCCACGACATGACCAGCACAGTCATCACCCACGTCCTGCGGGTCACGTCCGATCCCGGCGCGCCCATCTTCCGGACCTGCGTCATCTGCGGGCAGGCGGGCCTTTCGAAGTCAGATACCGGGCAGCCCTGCCCGAACCCCGATGGCCTGACGGCCGAAGGCGTCGTCGATCTGCTTGAGCAGATTGCGGCCGAAGATCGAGCGGCGGAGGGGTCATGACCGCCGTAACCAGCGCAGAAGACATGGAAGCCCGCATCGTTGCACCGACAAGGCTGCCTTTCCCAACGCGGCTCGGCATCAGCTGCCCAACCTGTGAAGCCGTTATCGAGTTCGAGCCGGCCGAAGACGACGCGGGCTCTTTTCATGCCGAGGATGAGTGGCCGGCCTGCGAGGCTTGCAACATCCTGATCGAAGTCCAGCCGATCCGCGTAGTCAGTGCGAACGGCACTTACCATGCCACAAGGCGCTTCTAATCATGCGTGACCTTTCAACGATCATCGCCCGGCTCGGGCCGGATATCGGGGATGACGTGCCCTTGCGTCTGGACGTCGCGGCCCGTATCGCGTTTCCTGACGGCTCGATTGGGGCGTCATCCTTGCGCAGCGAGGCGGCCCGGGGGCGCCTCGCCCTCGTCCGCATCGCCAACAAGGACATGACGACTCTCGGCTCGATCAAGCGGATGATGGAAGCATGCCACGTAAAGCCAAGCCTGCCCGCCTCTGGCTCCGGCCCGCAGCCGGGGACCGGGAGCCCGTCTGGATCATCCTCGACCGTGGACGTCAGTTCAGCACGGGCTGCACTGCAGATGCGCATAAGGAAGCTGAAGAAAAGCTCGTCGAGCACATCGCCGCCAAGCACAACCCCGCCGCCCAGGAAGATCAGCGCCCCCGTTATCCCCATGAAGTCGCCCTAGCGGACGTTCTGTCGGTCTATGTCGACGACATCGTCGAGGCCAACCCGGACAAGGAGCGCATCATGCTCCGAATTGCGCGGCTGGACGAATGGTGGGGCGCAAAGATGCTCTCTGACGTCTCGCCGGCAAGCTGCGCGCAGTACACCGCCCACCGGAAGAAGATCGCTTCGGCCGCCGCAAAGCAGAAGGCCGTGCGAAAGCAGCCGCAGGCCATCACGGGCGGCGGCGCGCGGCGCGACCTCGAGGATCTGCGGGCGGCGATCAACCACCACGCCGAACGTCAATTGCACGTCGGCCGCGTCAAGGTCGCCCTCCCCGACAAGGGCAAGGCGAGGCAGGACTGGCTCTCACGCGAGGAAGCCGCGCGGTTGCTCTGGGCCTGCTGGCGCCACAAGCGGGCCGAGAGGCCCATGCGCGGCGACCGCAAGGGTGAGATCGTCGAGGGCGACTGGTACGACCTTCGCCATGTCGCCCGCTTCCTGCTGATGGGTCTCTATACCGGCTCACGGCCCGGCGCGATCTTCACGGCATCGCCCTACGCCGGATCGAATCGCAGCTTCATCGATCTCGACAGCCAGACCTTCTTTCGCCTCGCCGAAGGCCGGCGCACGACGAACAAGCGCCAGCCGCCCGTGAGGCTGCCCCCGCGCCTGGTCGCCCATCTCAGCCGATGGAAGGACAAGGGCGCCTTCGCGCAATATGTCGTCGAGTGGAACGGTAAGCCGGTCAGGTCGATCAAATACGGCCTCGCCGCCGCGCTGAGGGCTGCCAGCATCGACAAGCGAGTCACGCCCCACACGCTGCGCCATACCGCGGCGACCTGGATGATGCTCAACGGCGTGCCTACCCTGCTCGCCGCGAACTACCTCGGCATGAGCGAAAAGATGCTGATCGAGGTCTATGGCCACTACCACCCGGACTTCCAAGGCGAGGCTGTCGCCGGTCTCACGAGCAAGCCGAAAAGCCGCATATCATTGCCGCAATCATTGCCGCAAAAGACGAACACCAAGGCAAAGACCGACGCGGTCCCGCACAAATAATTGAATTTAAATGTGAATTTCTGGTGGGCCCGGAGGGACTTGAACCCCCAACCAGACCGTTATGAGCGGCCGGCTCTAACCATTGAGCTACAGGCCCGGCTGTGCCAGACGGCGCATCTATAGGCAGAGTCTTGCCACCATTCAATCCGCTTCGTCATTTCCGTTGCACGATAGGCCGTCATCATGCCGCCGCCTTCGGTTGCAAGCTTGCCCGTCCACACTGTTCTTCCGGAGTTCCCGAAATGCTGTCGTCCCTCCCTGCCCGCCCCGCCTTCGCTGTTCTGCTGTTGGCCGGCTCGTTCGGGCTTGCCCATGCCGACGAGGTGAGGCGCTCGATCTCGATCAACGGCGAGGCCGCGATAAGCGCCAAACCTGACGTGGCCTATGTCAGCATCGGCGTGGAGAACGCGGGCAAGGTCGCGACCGAGGTCCTTGCCGCGAATTCCAAGACCACGGGCGATGTCCTTGCCGCACTCAAGGCCGCGGGAATCGACGCCAAGGATCTGCAAACGTCCGGCTTCACCGTGCAACCGCAGATCCTGCGCCCGCAGAGCAGCTCGCTTTCAAGTTCCGACGACAGCCCCTCGATCACCGGCTATACGGTCGGGAACACGGTGAACGTCACCCTGCACGATCTGCCCAGGCTGGGCGACGTGCTCGACAAGGCCGTGACGGCCGGTGCGAATTCCATAGACGGCATCCAGTTCGACGTTTCCAATCCGTCGCAATTGCTCGACGACGCACGCAAGGCCGCGCTGGCGGATGCCAGGCGCAAGGCCGAGATCTACGCAAATGCTTCCGGCCTCAAGCTCGGGAAGCTGGTCGAATTGAGCGAGAACACCGGCCCGGTCGGCGGGCCCGTGTATCGGACGAAAATGGTGCAGGCGGCCGTACCCATCGAATCGGGCGCCAACACGCTGAACGTCACGGTCTCCGCGCGCTTCGAATTCGACGAGTGAGCCGCCCGCGGGAGCCTCGTCAGTATCGCGAAACACTCGGGTTGCGCTGCACCAACTCTAGTGCAGCCGCCCGTCCGTTGTAACGGGGACGCGCAAGTTTGTTTCACAGAACAAACCAGCCTGCGTAACAAAGATGCTTGCCTGCCCTTTCACGGCGGTTTAGGACGGCTTACCTGTTCGCAACCGGAATGCTTATCGTGCGCGCACGCCTTGACGCCGTCGACTGGAAAATCTTAGCGGAACTTCAGGCCGACGGCCGCATGACCAATGTGGAACTGGCCAAGCGCGTCGGCATCTCCGCACCGCCCTGCCTGCGGCGCGTGCGGGCACTCGAGGATGCCGGCGTGATCAAGGGCTATCGCACCATCCTCGACGAGGCTTCGCTCGGTTACGAGATCACCATCTTCGCGATGGTCAACCTCACCTCGCAGGCCGGGGCCGACCTGTCCTCCTTCGAGAACTACGTGAAGAGCCAGCCGCTGGTGCGCGAGTGCTGGATGCTCTCGGGAGACATCGACTTCGTGCTGAAGTGCGTGGCGCGGGACCTGCGTTCGTTCCAGGCCTTCGTTGCAGAACTGACTGCGGCTCCCGCCGTGCGCAACGTCAAGACGGCGCTGACCCTGCGCTCGATCAAGGACGATCCGATCGTTCCGCTCGAACTCGACCTCGGCGAAACGGCGTAGCCGCAACGCGGCCGATAACGCGCCATAGGTGCAGGCTATAAGCGAGGCACGCCAAACACGGAGTGCCGTCTACGACCGCCATCCTTTCCTCTCGCAGGCGGTACCGTGCGGGAAATTGCGATCGGAGAGCGCCGTTCCCGCAACCCGCAAAGCCAGGGCAGCGCCCAAGGGCGAGGCCGCGCTCCGCCAGCTACGATGCGAGCTTGCTCAGCACCCAATGCGCATAGCTCGAGGCCAGCCAGTCATAGCGTCGCGATGTGGGCATGGGGACTTCCGGCATGGCGTCCACCGATGCGGTGGAGGCAAAGAGCGGAAAGCTCTTCAGAGCACCGCCCGAAGCCGAGAGCAGCGTAATCCGCCCGTCCAGCGTGTCGACGCTGTCGAAGCTGACCAGCCCGCCGTCGGAGTCAGTCGGAAAGCTGATATCGGTCAATTGCACCACGAGCGTCGCACCGCCCTTGGCGCCCGGCTGGTAACGCGAACCGAGCTGCCGGATCAGATTGCGCTGGACATAGGCCGGCATCGTCTCCAGCCAGAGATTGCCGCCCCCGCTGACGCGTACCGCCTTGATGACCGGCAGTCTCGACACGTCGACATAGGCGGTGGCGCAACCCGCGAGCATCAGGCTGGCGCCGAATGCGAGAAAGGCCCTGCGCCCGATAACACCAGATGTCATGACACCTTCCTCCTCAGACCGTCCACCTTCTATAGAAGGTACCATCGCGGCGAGCGAGGCAATTCCGAGTGACGGCAACGCGGCGGTTCTCAACATAGGAAACGCCGCATCCCGATCAGAATGCGGCGTTCATGCGTCCTGGAACGGAACCCGGTGAGCGGTCAGTTCCAAGCGACGTTGGCGATCTCATAGGCCTTGGGCCCCTTGGGGGTATTCACCTCTACGGAGACGCCCATCTTCTTACCGACCAGCGCACGCGCCAGCGGCGAGCCGATGGAGATCTTGCCGGAACGGACGTCCGCTTCGCTCTCGCCCACGATCTGGTAGGTCTTCTCTTCCTCGGTATCCTCATCGATCAGCGTGACGCGCGCGCCGAACTTGACGGTATCCCCGGACAGTTTGCTGACGTCGATCACCTCGGCGCGCGACAGCATATCCTCGAGCTCGGCGACCCGGCCTTCATTATGGCCCTGGGCCTCCTTGGCCGCGTGGTATTCGGCGTTCTCGGAAAGGTCGCCATGGGAACGCGCTTCGGAAATCGCCGCGATGATCCGCGGCCGCTCGATCTGCTGGCGTTCCCTCAATTCTGCCTCGAGCGCGGCGTAACCCGCCGGCGTCATCGGGATCTTGTCCATTGCTTCGTCTTCTCTTCAAAACGCAAAAGACACGCGCGCGCCGGACCAGAATCCTGCGCGACACACGCATCTTATTGCAAAGTTGTAGCGCCCTCCCCGGCCGGGGCGGGCGCTATCTTCAGAAATAGGACTGCAGGGGCTTAACTTCCAGATCGCCGCCCATATAGGCCTTGATACCCTGTGCAGCCGCTACGGCTCCAGAGAGAGTGGTGTAATATGGGACTTTATGCAAGAGGGCGGCGCGACGCAGGGAACGCGAGTCCTGCAGGGCCTGCGCTCCTTCGGTGGTGTTGAACACCAACTGGACCCCGCCATTCTTGATGGCGTCGACGATATGGGGCCGCCCCTCCAGAACCTTGTTGATACGCGTCGCTGCGACGCCATGCTCGGCCAGGAAGCGCTGGGTGCCGTCGGTCGCGATGATGTTGAAGCCGAGAGCGGCGAGCTGCCGGATCGAATCCAGCACGCGCGGCTTGTCGCTCTCCTTCATCGAGACAAAGACCGAACCGCCGGTCGGGACGGTCACGCCCGCACCGAGCTGGCTCTTGGCGAAGGCCACGGCATAGTCGCGGTCGAGGCCGATCACCTCGCCCGTCGAGCGCATTTCCGGGCCCAGGACCGTGTCGACTCCAGGGAAACGGGCGAAGGGATGCACCGCTTCCTTCACCGCGATATGGTCGAACTTCTTCTGGGCCAGGTTGAAGGAGGCGAGGCTCTCCCCAGCCATGATGCGCGCAGCGATCTTGGCGATCGGCACGCCGATCACCTTGGCGACGAAGGGCACCGTGCGCGAGGCGCGCGGATTGACCTCCAGCACATAGATCTCGCCGTCCTTGATGGCATACTGCACATTCATCAGGCCGCCGACATCGAGGGCGAGCGCCATGGCCCGGGACTGGCGTTCCAGTTCCGCGAGGATCTCCGGGCTCAGCGAGCGCGGCGGAAGCGAGCAGGCCGAGTCGCCCGAATGGATGCCGGCCTCCTCGATATGCTCCATGATGCCGGCGACGAAGACATCCTTGCCGTCGGCGAGGCAATCGACATCGACCTCGATCGCGTCCGAGAGATAGCGGTCGAACAGCAGCGGGTTCTTGCCGAGCAGCGTGTTGATCTGACCGGTCTTGTCGTTGGGATAGCGCAGCTTGACCTCCGGCGGCACCATCTGCGGCAGAGTGCCGAGCAGATAGTCGTCGAATGTCACCTCGTCGCGGATGATCGCCATGGCGCGCCCGCCCAGCACGTAGGAAGGGCGAACCACCAGGGGCAGGCCGAGATCGCCGACCACGAGCCGCGCCTGCTCCACCGAATAGGCGATGCCGTTCTTGGGCTGGCGCAGGCCGAGCTTGTCGAGCAGGCGCTTGAAGCGGTCGCGGTCCTCGGCGAGATCGATCGCATCCGGCGTCGTGCCCAGGATGGGAATGCCGGCCTCCTCCAGCGCTGCGGCAAGCTTCAGCGGCGTCTGGCCGCCGAACTGCACGATCACCCCGTGCAGCGTGCCGCTCGACTCCTCGACCCTCAGGATCTCCAGCACGTCCTCCGCGGTGAGCGGCTCGAAATAGAGCCGGTCCGAGGTGTCGTAGTCCGTGGACACCGTCTCGGGATTGCAGTTGATCATGATGGTTTCATAGCCGGCGTCCGACAGGGCGAAGCAGGCGTGGCAGCAGCAATAGTCGAACTCGATGCCCTGGCCGATCCGGTTCGGGCCGCCGCCCAGGATGACCACCTTCTTGCGGTCCGAAGGATGCGCCTCGTCGGAAAGCGTACCGGCGAAGGGCGGCGCATAGCTCGAATACATATAGGCTGTGGGAGAGGCGAATTCGGCGGCGCAAGTATCGATGCGCTTGAACACCGGATGCACTTCGAGTTCCGTGCGAAGTTTCTTGACCGTTCCTTCCGAAACACCCGCAAGCGCATCGAGGCGGCGGTCCGAAAAGCCCATCGCCTTGAGGGCGCGCAGTGCGCCGGGCGTCTTGGGAAGGCCGATCGCCTTGATCTTCTGCTCGGTCTCGACGATGCCGCGGATCTGCGCCAGGAACCACGGGTCGATCCGGCACGCACCGTGGATCTCGGCATCCGAAAGCCCGAGACGCATGGCCTGCGCCACGTTCAGCAGCCGGTCGGGCGTGGGTGTGCCGAGGGCGGCACGGATGGCGTTCTTGTCGTCTCCCTTGCCCAGGCCCTCGATCTCGATCTCGTCGAGGCCGTTGAGACCGGTCTCCAGCGAACGAAGCGCCTTCTGGAGGCTCTCCTGGAAGGTCCGGCCGATGGCCATCGCCTCACCCACCGACTTCATCGCGGTGGAGAGGATCGGCTCAGCCCCCGGGAACTTCTCGAAGGCGAAGCGCGGCACCTTGGTGACCACGTAGTCGATGGTCGGTTCGAAGGAAGCGGGGGTGGCGCCACCCGTGATGTCGTTCTCGATCTCGTCGAGCGTATAGCCGACGGCGAGCTTGGCCGCGACCTTGGCGATCGGAAAGCCCGTCGCCTTGGAGGCCAGCGCCGAGGAGCGCGACACACGCGGGTTCATCTCGATGACGACGAGGCGGCCATCGGCGGGGTTTACGGCAAACTGCACGTTCGAGCCGCCGGTCTCCACCCCGATCTCGCGCAGCACCGCGATCGAGGCGTTGCGCATGATCTGGTATTCCTTGTCCGTCAGCGTCAACGCCGGCGCGACGGTAATGGAATCGCCGGTATGCACGCCCATCGGGTCGATGTTCTCGATGGAGCACACGATGATGGCATTGTCCGCCTTGTCGCGGACGACCTCCATCTCGAACTCCTTCCAGCCGAGCACGCTCTCCTCCACCAGAACCTGCGTGGTGGGTGAGGCATCGAGCCCCCGCTCGATGATGTCGATAAACTCGGCCTTGTTGTAGGCGATGCCGCCGCCTGTCCCGCCAAGCGTGAAGGAAGGACGGATGATGGCGGGCAGGCCGATAAAATCGAGGGCTTCCAGCGCCTCCCCGAGGGTCTGGGCAAGGCGCGAGCGAGGGGTCTCCAGACCGATCTTCGCCATCGCCTCGCGGAAGCGTTCGCGGTCTTCGGCCTTGTCGATGGCGTCGGCGTCGGCACCGATCATCTCCACGCCGAACTTGTCGAGCACGCCCATCTCGGCGAGTTTCAGCGCCGTGTTGAGGGCAGTCTGGCCGCCCATGGTGGGCAGCAGTGCGTCGGGCCGTTCCTTTTCTATGATCTTGGCCACCACTTCCGGCGTGATCGGCTCGACATAGGTCGCATCGGCGAGTTCCGGATCCGTCATGATGGTGGCCGGATTCGAATTGACCAGGACGACGCGATAGCCCTCCTCGCGCAGGGCCTTGACGGCCTGCGTGCCTGAATAGTCGAATTCGCAGGCTTGGCCGATGACGATCGGACCGGCACCTATGATCAGGATAGAGGAGATATCGTTGCGTTTTGGCATTGCTCGTCCGAATTAGGGCATGAAAAAGCCGCGGAGGGGACTCCACGGCACCGGGCGGATCGAGCGGTTCGACTAAACCATTTTGACGTGGGGGGAAAGGGGCGCGGCGCGTTTCTGCCATGAAATCGGTGCGGGCCTTGCCGAGTTTCCGCGCATAGCCACATAGATCCCTCGCATGAAACCGATTCTTGCCTTGCTAGCTGCAGTCTTCGCGCTGGCCGCCTGTCAGACCCCTTCGCAATCCAGCCAGGCCGCATAGGCGGACCCGCCGAGCCCGGTCGGAATCACCGGACGCCTGCTGGAAAGCGGCCGCCTGCTCCCACAGGCACGCCTGCATGTCGTCTCCGCCAACCGCCCGGAGCGTACCATCACGGCCACCACCGATGCGAGCGGACGCTTTCATCTCAGCCCCGACGATACCGGGCCGGCTTCCCCGGGCGGCGACATACTGCGTATCGAAGTAACGGGCCGGGACTATCGCGCGACCGGCGAGGTATCCCCCGCCTCGCTGGAGGTTACCTGCGACCTGGGCGCCTCAACAGGGGGCAGCGAGATCCAGATGAACCCGGCGACTGAATCGAGACGGATGAAATGCTGGTGAACGGCAGGTTCCTCACGCCATTGCATTGCGAGGATCGTGGGGCGAGGTCCCGCTGACGGGAACGCCGGCATGGCCGGCGCGCGCCTCCGCGAGGGCGAAGCGCCGAAAGGCCGCCACCTTGGGCAAAGCCAGTGCACCGGGCGGATAGACCAGGTAGTAGCCATAACTGAGCGTGACCTGACGGTCGAACAGGGCCACGAGCCGCCCCTGGGCGAGAAGCGCCTCGACGACGCTGCCAACGGCCAGCCCCACGCCCTGCCCCGCCAGCACCATCTCGATCAGCACGTTCTCGTCATCGAACAGCGGGCCGTATTGCCCAAGGGCCGGATCGAGACCGGCGACGATCAGCCATTCACGCCAGTCGCCGCGATTGCCATCATGGACAAGCGTCGCATGTGCAAGATCGGAAGGAGTCGACAGGCCGAGCCGCCTGACATAGTCGGGGGAAGCCACCGGCATCGTCACGGAGGAGCCCAGCAGTTCCGAAGTCAATCCCGGCCACTTGCCGAGACCGCCACGAATGGCGAGGTCGAGCCCTTCGGCAGCGAGGTCGAGCGTCGCTTCCGTATGGCGTACGGAAATCTCGATCTCCGGATTCAGTTCGGCAAAACGCGGCAGGCGCGGCGCAAGCCATCGCGCGCCAAAGGAGGCCGTGGTGGTGATTGCGAGCATGGCCTGCGAGCGCCTCACGCCGGCGACCGCCCGCTCGATCTGCTCGAAGGCGGCGACGGCGACCGGCAGCAGGTGCTGGCCCGACACCGTAAGGCTGAGACTGCGCGTGGTGCGCTGGAAGAGCGGAACTCCAAGCTGCTCCTCGAGCACCCGGATCTGATGGGAAACCGCCGCCTGCGTCACGTTCAGGATCTCCGCCGCCCTTGTGAAGCTCAACGTCTGGCCGGCGACGGCAAACACCCGCAAGGCAGGCAGGGATGGCATCGCGTCCATGCAACACTCACAAGAGTTTCTTATTAATACGAGAGCATATGCAAGATCATCTCGTTTGTCGAGGCAGCCTGTCTTCGGCAAAATGTCAACGACATCATGACAGGGGCTGCCGACGAGAAGGAGATGAGAACCATGATAAATTCTTATCTGATGGCAGGATTGACGCGAGGACTGAGCCTGGGCCTGGAGCGAAAGTGGACGGACAATCCGGAGCGGCCTCTCGCCGATTTACGAAGAGACGATGCCGCCTCGCAGCAGGACCGGCTATCAGGGGGCGTGCAGCAACCTCTCCGGCGATTGCCGGTATGCCGAATGGAGCAGCGCCGGCTTGCCCTGCGTTAACCGACGGACGCGCCCCGCCGCCGTCATGGTGCGGGGCGTCGTAAATCTGACGCCCAAATGCTGCATGTGCTAACAGACTTCAGGTGCCTGAAACCGGGAGGCCAGCAGCATGAGCGCAGGGCGTGTCGCGAACGGAGTCGGATCAAGAGGGCTCTTCGATTTCAACCCCATGACGGCCTTCTGGCCGACGGGGTGGAACACCACGGACAAGCAAGGGGAGCGCTCTGGCACGGCGGCGGATCTCCTTGTCGACTGTGCGGACTACCTCACGGACGCGGCACAGCGCGGTATCCTCTTTCTCGACGTCCTGCGCCAGCGCGGCAACCAGGCGATCGTCACTCAGGCGCGCGAAGCGCCCAACGTGCTCAGTTTCGATGCCGAAGTGATTCTCGATGGACGAGATTTGCCGAAGGCGGTCAACTACGCACTGCTGCGTATCGTGCCGCCGGACGGCATGACGGTCGATCCGGCCAAGCGTCCCTTCATCGTTTTCGATCCCCGCGCCGGACACGGCCCCGGCATCGCCGGCATGAAGCAGGATAGCGAGATCGGGGAGGCGATGCAGGCCGGCCATCCCTGCTATTTCGTGGGCTTCCTGCCGGTACCCGTGCCTGGGCAGACGATCGAGGATATCTGTACGGCTGAGGCCGCCTTCGTCCGCAAGGTCACCGAACTCCATCCCGAGGCGCCCGGTGCACCGGCGCTCATCGCCAATTGCCAGGCGGGCTGGCAGGTCATGATCATGGCGGCTCTTCATCCTGAGCTGCCCGGGCCGATTCTGATCGCCGGCGCTCCCCTCTCCTACTGGGCCGGAAACCGTGGCAAGGCGCCGCTGCGCTATCTCGGCGGCCTTCTCGGCGGGACCTGGCTCACCGCCCTGTCCGGCGACGTCGGCGCGGGGATCTTCGATGGCGCGAATCTCGTCGCCAATTTCGAGAGCATGAATCCGGCCAATACCTATTTCCGCAAGAACTACAATGTGTTCGACAATGTCGACAGTGAAGCGCCCCGCTTTCTCGGTTTCGAGGCCTGGTGGGGTAATCCCGTGCTGCTCAACGCGGAAGAGATGCAGTGGATCGCCGATAATCTCTTCGTCGGCAACAAGCTGACATCCGGCGGCATCGTGACCTCGGACGACGTGCGGGTGGACCTGCGCAATATCCGTTCGCCCATCGTTGTATTCTGCTCCTGGGGAGATGACATCACCCCACCGGCCCAGGCGCTGGCCTGGATCACGGACATGTATGAACACGAGAAGGACATCGTCGCTGCGGGGCAGACCATCGTCTATTGCGTGCATGAGACCATCGGCCATCTCGGCATCTTCGTTTCCGGCAAGGTCGCCAGCCGGGAACATGGCGAGTTCGCCAGTTGCATGGAGATGATCGACCTGATGCCGCCGGGTCTCTACGAGGCCGTGATTGAGGAAGTCGACGATGCGACCGCGCATCCCGAACTCATCCATGGCAAATATCTCTTTCGCCTGGAGGTGCGCACGCTCGATCACATACGGGCCTTCGGCGACAATCCGCCGGAGGATGACAGGCGCTTCGCGACGGTGGCGAGGGTGTCGGAGATCAACAACGGGCTCTACCGCACCTTCCTGCAACCGGCGGTGCGCGCCTCGGTCACCGGCCCCTTCGCGGACGCGCTTCGCCGGATGAACGCCCATCGCCTGCGCTATGCTGCCTTTTCAGACATGAATCCCCTCGTCGAGGCGGTCAAGCCCTTCGCGCAAGCGGTACACGAGAACCGCCGCCCGGTTCGTGAGGACAATCCGTTCCGGCGTCTCGAACATTCCGCCGCCGAGATCATCGAGGCTTCCTGGAAGAACTACGGCGCGATGCTCGACACCTGGAAGGAAGCAGCCTTCCTCACGGTCTATGGTTCCCGTGCGCTCCAGGCTGCGGTGGGCATGCCCGAAAGCGACACCGACGTTACCCCGCGCCTCGCCCGCAGCGTCATCCGCGAGACCGTTGCGGCCAAGGCCGAACTGGACCTGCGCAGCAAGCTTTCCCGGGGCGGCCCGGTCGAGGCGCTGCTTCGCTCGGTCAACTATATCCACCGGGCCGATCGCATGGTTGACGAGCGGGCCTTCGCAGCGCTCGCGCGCTACCAGGACGAGATTGCGCGCGAGGGCATCAGTTTCGAGCGCTTCAAGGAGATCCTGCACGACCAGGCCCTGATCGTCGGCCTCGACGCGGAGGCGGCGCTCGAGACATTGCCTCGCCTGCTGCCGGAGGATGTGGAGGAACGCCGCAAGCTTCTCGACACCGTTCGCCGGGTGGCCGATGCCGTCGGCACGCTCTCGTCCGCCACGGCCGAAAGGCTGGCGCGCATAGAGGCGATCTTCGATATTCCGCTCTTTCCCGCCGCGCCGCCGCCCAACGAGGAGCAGCACCCATCTGCAGATTCCATGGCCGAGCCGGCCGGCGAACCCGCTCCACCGGAGGCACCGCCTGCCCCGGAGCAGCCCTTGATCCAGGATTCCACGGCCCAGGCGGCCGGTGAACCCGCTCCAACCGAAGTGCCTGCCCAGGACAAGCCGGCTGCGACGAAGCCTGCTGCCGCGGCGAGCGCCTCCATCAGGACTTCGGCGCGCCCCTCGACGGCCAGGCCGAAGCGCACCCCAAGCCGCAAAGGGAAGGAAGACCATGGCGCTGAGTAAGACCTATGAGGATCTCCTGGTCGGCGACGAGGCTTCGATCTCACGGCTGCTGACACCGGACGATCTCTACGTCTTCGCCCATGCCAGCGGCAATCTGAACCCGGTGCACATGCCATCGGAAGATGGCGCGGAATGGGATGAGAAGACCCCTGTTCCCTCCATGCTGCTGGGCTCGATGTTCTCGGCGGTGCTCGGCAACATCCTGCCGGGGCCCGGCACGCTCTATCATTCCCAGGACCTGAACTTCCTCGGGCGTGCCCGTGTCGGCGACACCGTGACGGTATCGCTCGCCGTCATCGAAAAGAACGGTGACAACAAGGTATCGTTTCGTACACGCATCCTACGCGGTGAGGAGATGCTGGTCGACGGAGTCGCCATCGTTCACCCACCCAGGGTCGGCCGGGAGATCGGACATGCCATCCTGCCGGCATTGACCATCGCCCGCCATCGGCATGTGGCGCGTCTTCTCGATGCCTGCGAGAACCTGCCGCCAACCCCAACGGCGATCGTGGCGCCCGAGGACGAAAGTTCCCTGCGCGGCCCTGTCGAAGCGGCAAAGGCCAACCTCATCCGCCCGCTGCTGATCGGAGATGCGGCAAGGATCCATGCTGTCGCCGCGGAGCACGGCATCGATCTCGGCGGCATCGAGATCGAGGACCTGGCCAGCCACGACGCCGCAGCGGCCCGCGCCGTGGAGATGGTGCATCAAGGCCGGGCCAAGGCCGTGATGAAGGGGTTGCTCCACACCGACGAATTGCTGCGCCATGTCGTCAAGTCGCAGGGCGGATTGCGGACGGGCCGGCGCATCAGCCATGTCTTCGTGATGGACGTGCCCTATCTCGATGATCTGGTACTGGTGACGGATGCCGCGATCAACATCGCTCCCACCCTCGAGGACAAGGTGGACATCACCCAGAACGCCATCGACCTTGCGATCGCGCTGGGTATCGTCCAGCCCAAGGTCGGCGTGCTTTCGGCGGTCGAGACCGTCAACCTGAAGATCCAGTCGTCGATGGACGCCGCCATCCTCGCCAAGATGGCCGATCGCGGCCAGATAAGGGGAGGTCTCGTCGACGGGCCCCTGGCCATGGACAATGCCATCAGCCTCTCTGCGGCCAAGACCAAGGGCCTGGTTTCCCTGGTCGCAGGCCGGGCGGATGTCCTCGTCGTGCCCAATCTGGAAGCCGGCAATATCCTCGCAAAGGACCTGACCTTCGCCGCACAAGCCGAGGGCGCGGGAATCGTGCTTGGCGCCAAGGTGCCCGTGCTGCTCACCAGCCGCGCCGACGATGCCGCCGCGCGCCTGTTCTCGTGCGTTACCGCCGTGCTCTACGAGGCCTGGCTGCGAACCGGTACCAGTGTGGTGCCGCCAGCGCGCAACTGATACCATCATTCGCCGGAGACGTTCTCATGGCGCATGTCATCACATTGAATGCCGGGTCCTCGTCGATCAAGTTCGCCCTGTTCGGCGTTAACGGCGAAGAGCCGCGCCCCTTGGCCGTCGGGATCGCCGAGATGGTCGGCGACTCACGCCGCATCAAAGTGCGCGACGGCGACGGCAAGGTCACGCATGAGAAAGGCTGGGAAAGCCTCCGGCCGTTCCACGTCGATGCCCTCCAGCGCATCCTCGCGTGGCGCCAGGCGGCCTTGCCGGATATCAGGATCGTGGCAGCCGGTCACCGGGTCGTCCATGGCGGGCTGCGCTACAACGCGCCCACGGTGGTGAACGAAGAGGTCCTGAACTACCTCACCTCGCTCGTTCCGCTTGCGCCGCTTCACGAGCCCCATAACATCGCCGGCATCGAGGCAGCGCGGACGGCGTGGCCGGACATTCCGCAGATCGCCTGCTTCGACACCGCCTTCCACCGCGCGCATCCTTATGTGAACGATACCTTTGCCCTGCCGCGTTACCTCTATGACGAAGGCGTACGGCGCTACGGCTTCCACGGCCTCTCCTACGAATATGTATCGGGTCGCCTGGCCGAGATCGCCCCCCTGCACGCAGCCGGACGTGTCGTGGTGGCACATCTGGGAAACGGCGCCTCGATGTGTGCCATCCGTGATGGACGGTCGGTCGCAAGTTCCATGGGTTTCACTGCGCTCGACGGCTTGCCCATGGGCACGCGCAGCGGCCAGCTCGATCCAGGCGTGGTGCTGTATCTGATGCAGGCCAAGGGCATGAGCGCCGACGAGATCGCCGAAATGCTCTACAAGGAGTCCGGTCTCAAGGGACTCTCCGGCCTCTCGCACGACATGCGAGAGCTCGAAGCCGCCGACACGCGCGAAGCACGCCAGGCCATCGAGTACTTCGTCTTCAGGATACGGCGCGAGCTTGGCGGCCTTGCCGCCGTGCTGGAAGGGCTCGACGCCATCGTCTTTTGTGGCGGCATCGGCGAAAATGCCTGGCAGGTGCGTGAATTCGTGCTGGAAGGCATGGCCTGGCTCGGTGTTGAACTCGACCGCGTCGCCAACCGAGCCGGCCATCAGGTCGTCTCCTCCGAGCGCTCGCGAGTGCGCGTCTTCATCATTCCCACCAATGAGGAAGCGATGATCGCGCGCCATACCGTGTCGGCACTCCAGCGCGAAAGGGTCGCATGACATGGGATCATGCGGCGACTTGAGCAAGATGGCCCCGGGGCGGGGCATCGTGCGGTGAACCCAAGCGTGGGCGCCGCCATCCCCGGCGGGCTGAAGACCCAGGACGAGGATTCCGGGGTCAAGCAGCTGACTTGAGGGACTTGGCGGCTTACGCCGCTAGCCGCGGCAAGCGGCGCGGTATCCGGAATGACCGTATGAGACCGCCGCCCTCAAGGTTTCACCGCTTTCGCGTCTGCGTCCTTCGAATAGATGCGGATATAGTCGATCTGCATGTCGTAATGTCCGCTGGCGGGCATGGCGATCGGCCAGCCCCCGCCCATGGCCAGGTTGAACATCCAGAAGAACTTGTCGGTGGTCTGCGGCCGAAGCAGCTTCATCCGATGCACTTCCTCGCCATCGAAATAGCAGATCACCTCGTCGTCGCCGACCAGAAAGCCATAGGTATGGAAGGCCGCCGACATGTCGGGCAACCCATGCTTGACACCCGCCGAATAGGATTTGTCGCCCCAGTTGTGAACGGTGGAGCGCATCACCGTCATGTCGTTGCCATAGGCCTCGATGCCGTCGACCTCCAGGGTGCCCTCCGGATCACCGCCGGCCTGCTGCGACTTCATGTTGATGGCCCAGTTTGCCGGCCATACCCCGGAACCCGTGGGAAATTTCTCGCGCACCTCGACATAGCCGCGCCGGAACACCGCGCTGGGCGGACGGCCGTTCGAAAAGGCCGTGGAGATCATGCCGGAATACCATTTGCGGTTCCAGCCATTGGGATCGACGAAGTCGGGCTTGTAGATGGCGCGGATGGTCAGGACGCCGTCCTTCACGGTGTAGACCTGGTTGAACATCTCCCGTTCCCGCGGGTCCACCGTGACGAAATAGCTGTCCGAGCCCCATTGGCCGCCATTGGGCTGGGTGCCGGCCTGCCATTTCGTCAGGTCCAGCTTGTCGCCGTTGAACTCGTCGTCGAGGATGAGCTTGTATCCCGTAAGGTCCGGGCCGGCCGCCGCGGCCAGAGCCGGCACGGCAAGGAGACAGGCAGTCGTCAGCGTCAGAGCGAGGCGCCGGGCCGCGAGTGTCATGGTCATTTCCTTTCAGGCCGCCGAAGGGCAGCGACATCGACAGGCAAGTCGATTCATCCGTAGGAGGCCGCAGCGTCGGCCTGACGGCGTCGATCGTTTCAGGAAAACTGCCAAAGGCCTTCGCGGGGGGCAACGCCCACTTTATGACGAGCCCTGGCCATTAGGTTGACACCCCTTCGGGATCCGCCATCATTATGCATGATGGTGCGTTCCGAAAATTTCAACCTAAGGTCGCAAAACCGTCACTTCATGACGCGCTGGAACAGCGAATCCGTTGCCGCCCTGCTGCTCCGCCGAACGAGACGGGCGCCCTCAGCGACAGGCTTTCCAGCGCCCCATGTCCATATGGAAATGGTCCTCGTGATAACCATCGGAGCCGGGTCCCAGCACGACCTGGAATACGTCACAGGTTACCCCGTGCACGTCCCGCAGAAAGGCGGCATTGGCGCCTTTCCCGTAGAAATCCTTCTTGACGGTGATTTCCTTGCCGCTCGCGGTGATGTAGCCGGCGATATCGATGGCATTGCCATGGCCATGCTCGGACAGCTTGGCGCCGCGCTTGCGGTTCATGCCTCGGCAGTCATAGGAAGCGGCGATCTTGATCGACACCACGCTCTCGCCAAGCTCTTTCTTGGCGGCCGCCTGCATCCCGGCTTCCCATCGCACCAGGCCGCCGACCATGGCGCTGTCGACGATCGCGGCCGGTTCCAGCGTCGTGCGGCTGTTGGGGCCGAGCGCCATGAGGCGATAAGGCTGCGGCACGCTGCAGGCCCCCTTGGCGATCGCCGCCTCCGGCGTCATGCGCGCCAGGTTGTTGATGGCCATGCCGGCGCCCGGAAAGGCACCGAGCATGGCGACTTTGGTTTCGGGTTGGGGCGGGTTTGCACCAGGATTGAGATTCATCCGGTCGTCGATGCCGCCTGGCCGGCGAACCGGCAGGGGCACGAAGGCATGGGTCAGCGTGCCGGGTGGGATCGCGGCGCCAGGCCGGGAATCCGGCTGCACCTCAACGGGTGCCTGCGCCTGTCCGGCCGGCGGAACATCCTGCTGGGCCGCCGCTTGCGGGAGATGGATCGCACTGTCCGGCCGCTCCGGGGGCAGTGGCGTCTCGGCATATGCCGCTACCGTCTGAGGCACCTCGGGGCGCTCAGGGGGCGTCGGGACGCCGCGCGTGATGATGTCCGGCAGGTCCTCGAGGCCAACCGAGGCCCTGATCGCCTTCATCAGCTTCGGCTTGGGCGCAAAGGGCTTCAGCGGCTTGGCAGTGGCGGCATCGAAGCTCTTCTGGAAATAATCCGGGAGGGAAACCAGGGACGGGTCGGCCGACTGGGCCGCGGCACTACCGCAAAACAACGCCAGAAGAAGCCAAGCGACGCCACCTCGCATCCACACTCCTCCGGTTGCGGTCAGGCGTTGTGTTGCGCAACTGCGGCAACACCATGGCGAGATGCCATATTCTCGACAAACCTCTTAAAGAGGTAGTGACTATCCTGTGGACCGGGCGAAGCCTCGGGATGATGCTGGACTGAAAAGACCGGCCGCCCCGACAGGGCGATGCCGCAATTCGAGCCATCGAACAGCGAGGCATGCGTCTCGACTACGCCTTCGGGCAGGCTGTCTCGATCGAGCGCGAAGCCATGGTTCATGGACACGATCTCCACCTTGTCGGTGGTGAAGTCCTTTACGGGATGATTGGCGCCGTGATGCCCCTGCTTCATCTTCCGCGTGCGGGCACCGAGCGCCAGGCCGAGCATCTGGTGGCCGAGACAGATGCCGAAGATCGGAACGTCCCTGTCGAGCAGCGTCCTGATCACCGGCACGGCGTATTCGCCGGTAGCCGCAGGATCTCCCGGGCCGTTGGACAGGAAGACCCCGTCGGGCTTGAGGGCCAGGATGTCATCGGCGGATGTCGTCGCAGGCACGACCGTCACGGCACAGCCGGCGGCGGCCAGCAATCGCAGGATGTTGCGCTTGATGCCGTAATCCACGGCGACGACGCGATATGCCGGGTCCTGCAGATGGCCATAGCCCTTCGACCATTCCCACACAGTCTGGTCCCAGTCGAAGCGCTGCGCGGTGGTGACGGGCGGTACGAGGTCGAGCCCGTCCATGGACGGCAGACCGGCGGCCTCCCGCTTGAGGGCCTCCACGTCGAAATTGCCGTCCGGATCGAAGGCAAGCACGGCGTTGGGCATGCCCCCTTCACGGATGCGCGCCGTGAGCGCACGGGTGTCGATCCCCGCGATGCCGGCAATGTTGCGGGCCTTGAGCCAGGCGTCGAGATGGCGGCTGGCGCGGTAGTTGGCAGGCTCGGTGATCGGCGCATGCAGGACCACGCCGCGCACGCCCGAACTGGACGCCAAGTTCACGGTCTCGATGTCCTCGTCATTGACGCCGACATTGCCGATGTGGGGGAAGGTGAAGGTGATGATCTGGCCGGCGTAGGACGGATCCGTGAGGATCTCCTCATAGCCCGTCATCGCCGTGTTGAAGCACAGTTCGCCCGACGCCTTGGTGGTGGCGCCGAGGCCCTGGCCTTCGATCACCGTACCGTCGGAGAGAACGAGAAGGGCGGTCGCCTTGGGTTCTGCCCAGCCGTTTTGCCAGCCATTTTCCATGCTATCGACCCTCATCCTTGCTTGTGCGACTGTCATTTTCATCTTAAGTGCCAGATGAATGGCGGCGGCATAGCGTGCTCCGCCCGGCAGACGCGGCGGAAAGTAGGGATCGGACGGCTTGTCGTCAACCCTCCTCGTTAACCAAATAATCAAGCAACAACAATGGCTTGTGTTTGGAACGTCAAATAATCCACCACCGGATGCCGTTTTTCGAAGGCTTTTGATTCCAAGAAGAAGGCAGACATCCATGTCTCTGCGCGAGGATTTCACCACCGCTGTCAAGGACGCCATGAAGAGCGGCGACAAGCCGCGCCTTTCCGTCGTGCGCATGATCCAGGCCGGTCTCAAGGACCGCGACATCGCCGCGCGCGGTGGCGAGCATGACGGCAAGATCCCGGACAGCGAGATCCTCTCCATGCTGCAGAAGATGATCAAGCAGGCGCAGGAAACGCTGGAAACCGCCGTCAAGGCCAGCCGCGCGGAGATGGCGGAGAACACCCGGACGGAGATCGAGATCCTCTCCTCCTTCCTGCCCAGGCAGATGGACGTCGCGGAGACGAAGGCTGCCATCAAGGCCGTCGTCGCCGAGATCGGCGCGGCCGGCGTCAAGGACATGGGCAAGGTCATGGCCGTGCTGAAGGAACGCTTCGCCGGCAAGATGGACTTCTCCAAGACCAGCCCGCTGGTGAAGGAAGCCTTGAACGGCTGAGTTCCGCCGAAAGATCATCCCGGCACGATGCCGTATCCTGCAAACCGGCGGCAAACGGGGGCGGCCTGCCGCCTCCGTCGGCCTTAACCTTCTTTTAACTGTCCCCTTCCCTGCCGCCGTCGTGCCCGCTAGATTGCCGCGCTCACGGATCGGGAAGGGCATGGCGTCCATATTCAAAATGTTCCTGCAGCTTTCCGTCATGCTGGCGCTGGCTGCAAGTCTTGCCGCCTGCGCCGACCGGCCGGGCCCCAATCTGTTGCATCCGGTGGCTGTGACCGCCGGGGTGGGAACGCCCGTCAAGGTCCTGATGGCGACCACGCGCAAGCGGTCGGACGCCAATAAGCTGGATTTTACCAGCAACCGCAACTTCGGGCTCAGCTACGAACAATACTCGATCTCCATTCCGCCCAATCACGTCCCCGGCAAGATCGAATGGCCCAGTTCGCCCCCCGGAGACCCAGCCCGCAATTTCGTGGTGATCAGCGCCGGCGCCCTCGACGAGAAGGGCTTCGACCAGTCACTCTTCGCCGGCAAGAAGAGCAGCGGCGACGTCATCGTCTTCGTCCACGGTTACAACACCAACTATCAGGAAGCCGTCTATCGCGTCGCCCAGCTCAGCAAGGACAGCGGCTCGGACAACACGGTGATCGGCTTTGCATGGCCTTCGCTGGGCACCCTCACCGGCTATGTCGCCGACCGGGAATCGACAACCTATTCGCGCGATTATTTCGAGCAGTTCCTCAACGATCTCGCCCGGGCGCCCGGAGTAAAGCGCATCCATATCATCGCCCACTCCATGGGCAACTGGCTGACGGTGGAAACGCTGCGCCAGGCCAAGCTTCGCAGCCGCTCGGCCTTCCTGCCCAAGCTCGGCGAGGTCTTCCTGATGTCGCCGGACATCGACGTCGATGTGTTCCGGACCCAGCTCGACGCGATCGGCAAGCTGAACGAGCCCATCACCGTGGGGGTCTCGCGCGACGACCGTGCACTCGGAGCCTCCCAGCGCCTGGCGGGCGACGTTCCCCGGGTGGGCAACGTGCTCATCAGCAATCCCCAGGCCCAGGCGGCGATCAAGCATTACGGCCTGCGCGTGATCGACATGTCGGATAACAAGAGCCTGGATTCCATGAACCACAGCAAATTCGTGTCGATACTGCCGGCGCTGAACGAGGTCACCCGGAACGATTCGATGGTAGCGAGGGGCAATCCGATCTCGCGCACCGGCGTGTTCGTGGTGGATACCGCCGGCACCATCCTGACGGCGCCCCTGCGTCTTGGCGAGGCCGTGCTGGGGCAATAGCGGCGACGCTCAAGACCCGCGGAAGCTCTCCGCCGTCAGGGGTATTCCCACCTCGAGCGGCGTCGGCGTCAAACCGAAACGGCGCTCGAACTTGCTGCTGTCGACCAAGAACGGCCGATCGTGCTGGAAATATGTCTCACGCCATTCGCGCATGAAAGGCACGAAGAGACCGAGGAGGGACTGCAGCCAGCCCTGCATTTCCATCAGCCGCGGCTTTACCCCGAGCCTTGCGGCCGCCATGGCCAGGATCTCTCGCGGCGTACGGGCCGGCGCGCTCGGCACGTGCCAGATCTGGCCATACGCATCGTCGGGCGCATCGAGCAGCAGGATGGCGGCCCGCGCGACGTCCGGCACATAGGCGAGAACATGCGGTTCATCGGGCCTTACGACGAGTTGGGCCGCCCTGCCCTTGGCCATGGCACCAATCGTCGGCGCACCCAGGACCGAATTGGTAACGCCCGGCCCATAGAAATCGGGTGCCCTCAGCGCCGCGACCTTGACACCCGACGCCTGCCATTGCCGCGTGATGGCGGCGCGCACCCTGCCCTTGCGCCCGGTTGCGGCCATCAGCATGTCCTCGCGCAGCGGTTCGGACTGCAGCCCGTACATGTAGAGATTGTCGATGAAGACCAGCCGCGTGCCGCCGGCCGAGCAGGCCGAGAGCATGTTTGCCATGATCTTGGGCCAGTTCTCCTCCCAGACGGCTGCATCGTAGGGCAGCCCGACGGTGCAGATCAGAGCCTGCGCGTTGCCGACGACCTTCGCGAGTGCGGGGCCATCGAGGACGTCGCAGGCTTCGAAGCTCGCACCGGCCGGCAGCTTGCCGGGTTGCCGGCGCTGGACGACGACGCTTTGCCGCCCAGCCTTCCCCAACTGCTCGGCGATCGCCAGCCCCACCGGCCCACCGCCCAAGATCACGATCCGTTCAGACATTGTCGCCTCCTGTTCAATGCGACGGAGGTAGCAACGGCCCTATCATAATTCCAATGCATGCTTTATATCCGAACTATGCGTGACATGCATTTGAAGGCCATCGATCTCAACCTTCTGACCGCACTCGGTGCCCTGCTGCGCCAGCATAGCGTCAGCCGCGCTGCACGCGAGGTCGGCCTCAGCCAGCCGGCGATGAGCCGGGCACTCGACCGGCTGCGCCATCTCTTCGGCGACGAATTGATGATCCGCTCAGGTGCGGGCATGGTGCTGACGGCGCGGGCCGAGACACTCGCTCCGCGCGTGCAGGCGATCCTCGCCGACATTCTCGACGTCGTGGCGGAGCCGGAGTTCGATCCCGGCAAGGAACGCCGCACGCTCCGTATTGCCGCGGTCGACTCGCAGACCGCCCTGTTTTTCCCAGGGGTCATGGCTCGCCTGCTGAAGGACGCACCGGATGTCGACCTGAGGGCCGTCCCCATGGGCCCGGACCTCGCCCGGCGCATGCAGGCCGGCGAGGTGGACCTCACCTTCTCCCTGGCCAACTATCCGCTGCCGCCCGGAACCCACAGCGAGAGCCTTCTCGAGGACAGGCTTGCCTTGGTCCTGCGCCGCGGCCATCCGGTTACCGCGATGGAAGTGCTGACCATGGCGGACTACGCTGCGCTGACCCACGTCACCATGTCGATCTTCGGGGACAGCCACACCGAGACGGATGCCACGCTGGCCGCCGCCGGCCTGGAGCGGCGCATTGCTCTGACGACGCCGCATTTCAGCGCCGCCCTCGCGACGGTGGCCAGGACAGACATGGTTACCCTCATCTCGCGTGCCTTTGCGCGCCAGTTCGCCGAACCGCTCGGACTGGTCCTGCTCGAACCGCCCTTGCCCACCGGAGCCCTGCATCTCACTCTGGTCTGGCCTGCCTCCCGCAAGAACGACAGACTGCTCGCCTGGTTGCGCGGCATATTCAAGGAGGTGGCGGCCGAGATGGCTGACTGATTCAGATTGCGGAACGAAATCTTGGAGCGCGGCGCCATCCGCGCGGTTTGTGACCGCAAGAAATCCTTCAACGCAGCATGAAGGTCGTGGACGCCGTGGTGCCTCCGTTCGATAACAGTTTGTGGAGAGCGCAGATCCCTCTGCCGAACCGACTCGGAGTATCCTCGACGATCATTCCCCTCCCGGCGCCTCCGCGGTAAGCAAGCAGCCCACAGCTCTCGTCCGGGCCAAGACCGGGTGGCACAAGCCGATACGATCTCGCCCCCGAGCGACACGGGAATGCATCCCGGCTTTCGGGGCTCATCACGTGAGTTGAGGAATCGTCGACGCTCGTCTTATTCCCGAGCAACAGCAGCATCGCCAGGACCGCATTCTATAGTTGCATTCTACAGTTTAACTTCTTTTTGCGTGTCATTTTTTATAATTTTACAATCTTTGCTGCCGGACGCTTCGCAGCCACGCCTCTACGAAGGAACGGTGGAGCGCCCCCACAAGCAGCCAACCATTCCCTGAATATCCCGCAGTGCAGCACAAGCTTGGAAAGCTGCGACAGATACTGAAACATTATCAAATCTTAATGCGAAGATTTTCGCATATGTGATCCTACATCCCTAGTTATTATCTCCATTTACTTAAATTAATCCAAATGTCATAAAATATAACTTCAGTTAAATTAAATTGTCACAATTTAGTATGTGGCTTTTTGGATACATTCTCTAGTTATAAAAACGTCACATCAATCTAAGATTGTAATTTCTATTGTAAGAACATCTCTGATTCAGCAAGGACATGTCGGCTCTCGTTTCACGTGCATCCATTTCTGACTGCATCTCTTGAGGCAGCGGTTCGCGGATTTGGCACTGGAACGATCGGCCCAAATGAACGCAATCCAACTTGCTCAGAGAGCCTTCCGATGACGATCAAATCTCTTCTGCTTGGCGCAGCGGCCAGTGTTGCCGCATTTTCCGCCGCTCAGGCCGCCGACCTTCCCATGACTAAGGGAGAAGCGGTCGAATATGTGAAGGTCTGCTCGGCCTTCGGACCGGGCTTCTTCTACATCCCCGGCAGCGACACCTGCCTGAAGATTTCAGGCGAAATCCGCGCGGACTACCGCTTCTACAACCAGGACGGTGATGGCGTAAGCGGCCGCAATTTCCGGGCTGATTCCTACAAGCAGACCCGCAACATTCACAGCAGCGCCTTCAATACCGAAGCTCGCCTCTCGTTCGACGCCCGCACCCAGACCGAGTACGGCCTGCTGCGCTCCTTCTTCCAGTTGCGCGCCAACAGCCATCCCATCAACTTCGATTCCACCAAGGATACGTCTGGCAATACCTTCTCGATCAAATATGCCTATCTGCAGTTCGGTGGCCTGACGGCCGGCTTCGCGCATTCCTATTTCGGCTTCTATGACTATGAATACGGCAATACCGTCTGGGGTCCGTATTACGCCGAGTCGAATGTCGTCAACCTGCTCGCCTATACCGCCGATTTCGGCAGCGGCTTCACGGCGACCCTGTCGGTCGAAGACGGAAGAGACCACCGCCAGAACGCTTTCGCCAGCACCCAGCAGGGTGGCCAACAGGTTCCTGACGTCGTTGGCCAGGTCCGTCTGAAGCAGGATTGGGGCTCGCTCGCGCTCCAAGGCGCTCTGCACCAATATCGTACGGCCGAAGCTCTCGATGCCAACGGAGTGCCGATCGCACCCGGACAGGCCGGATACATCGCTCACAATGATAAGTGGGGCTACGCAGTCGGCGGCACCTTGCTCGTCAACATTCCGGCCATCGACAAGGGCCATCTGGTGATCGAAGGCCAGTACGCCGACGGCGCGCTGGACTATCTCGGCATCGGTTCCTCGAAGCTCAAGGGCCAGGACTACTACTTCAACTCGAACAACAGCTTCGACGGCGGCAAGGGCTGGTCGATCACGGCCGAACTCGGCGGCAACTTCACGCCGCAGTGGGGAGCCAACCTCGTTGGCGCCTATATCGACACCAGCTACGACAAGTATAATCCGGATGGCAGCGATCGTAAGGTGAAGGAATATTCGCTGACGGGCAACGTCACCTACACCGTGGTGAAGGGACTGACGGTCACGGGCGAGCTCACCTACACCCATCAGCAGATCGACAATGCTCTCTATACGCCTGTCGTGGGCGGAGCGACCTTCCATCGGGACGCCAAGTCGGACTTCTGGATGGGCGGCATGCGCATCAAGCGCACCTTCTGATCCAGAATACCTTCCGTTCGATCTCGGGGTCCGGCATCTGTCGGGCCCCTTCCTTTTGGAAGGCCTCGCCAGCCACTGAGTTCCACCCGTCGAACGGCGTGGCAGCGGCCCTTGAGCCGCGAGCGAAATAAGCGCAAGAGCTAGATGGATCTCCGCCGCGCCGCCGGGATCGCCTTCCCCCAGCGGCAATATTGCACAGCATTGCGTCCCAACAGGTTGATAATGCCTCTTTTTTCCTGGGAAGAACTCGTTTCCGCCGCCGACCTCATCTACAGCCAGCTGCCTCCGACACCGCAGATCGTCTGGCCTCTGTTGAGCCAGCGCGCCGGAGCGGCAGTCTGGGTCAAGCATGAGAACCACACTCCGATCGGCGCGTTCAAGGCACGCGGCGGCATAAGCTTCATGGACTGGCTGAGCCGCTCCAGGCCGCATATTCGCGGCATCGTCACGGCCACGCGCGGCAACCACGGCCAGGCGCAGGCACGTGCGGCCACCGCCGCCGGCATTGAGGCCAAGATACTGGTCCCCTTCGGCAATTCGGCCGAAAAGAATGCAGCGATGCGCGCTTTTGGGGCCGAACTTATCGAGTTCGGCCGGGATTTCGACGAAGCGCGCCTCGAAGCCGTCCGCCTCTCGAAGAGCGAAGACCTCTTCCTGGTACCGCCCTTCCATAAGGAAATCGTGCGGGGCGTCGCCACCTACGCTTTGGAACTCTTCACCGCCGCCCCAGGCCTTGACTCGGTCTATGTGCCGATCGGCTGCGGTTCCGGCATCTGCGGCGTGATTGCGGCCCGTGACGCCCTTGGCCTGCGGACGAAGGTGGTCGGCGTGGTCTCCACCGAAGCCGCAGGCGCCAAGCTCTCGTTCGAGGCAGGCCGTATCATCGAAACCAGTTCCGCCAGCACTCTCGCCGACGGCATGGCGGTCCGCGTCCCCGTCGCCGAGGCTTTCGAGATCTATTCCAGCGGGGCCGACCGCATCGTCGCGGTCGACGATGAAGAGGTGAAGGCCGCCATGCGCTCGCTCTACCGCGATACCCATAATCTCGCCGAAGGAGCCGGTGCAGCGGCATTCGCGGCCCTGATGCAGGAACGGGAGAGGATGCAGGGCAAGGAAGTTGCGGTCATCCTGTCCGGAGGCAATGTCGACATGGAAGTCTATTCCAGGGTCATCGGGAGCGAACGCTAAGCGCCGGAATATTGCCGGTTTCGGCTTGGCCCCGATTACAGCTCCCGACCAAGGCTAGGGCTTCGCCGAGTGCGGCGAGCCATTTCATAAATTATTCAGAAATATTTCATGACTTATCGAGCGTGAACGATAATAATTAAACTTTATATAGTTCCAGAACTAACTTAAATATCGGCATGCGACATTACAATATAAGCTTAATTTCTTTGGAAGTTGATATTTAGTAAGTAAATATTATTCAATTTTATGTATATATTAATTCGTATTTCAGAATAAAATCTCAATATAATATAGATTTATTTAAAGCTAGAAAAATAGGCACCAATGCCAATCGGACGTGATCTGGCAGAGCATTCACGAGGGCAGGAACGATGCTGTCGGTTTCAAAGCGTGGCTTGATCGAACTCATTGGCCATGAGGCCATCGTGCAGACACCATACAAGGACTCCAAAGGCGTCTGGACGATCGGAGTCGGACATACGAGAAGCGCCGGCCCGCCCGATCCCAGGTCCTTTGGCGGGGCGATGACACTCGAGAAAGTAGTGGAACTCTTCCAGGCCGACATCGGGAAATTCGCGGACGACGTCAATTCGGTCCTCAAGGTGACCGTGTCCCAAGCCGAATTCGATGCGCTCGTCTCGTTCCACTTCAACACGGGCGGCATCAAACGAGCCAGCCTCATCAAGTCCCTCAATGCCGGCGACCGAAAGAAGGCTGCCGAGGAGTTCATGAACTGGAACAAGCCTCCGGAGATCGTCGGGCGGCGCAGCAAGGAACAGAAGCTGTTCGCGGAAGGAGCCTATTCGGGCGCCGGCAAGGTCACGGTCTATCCAGCCGACGACAGCGGCAGCGTCCAGTGGAAGAAGGGACGAAGCGTCGATATCTCCGGCATGATGTGAATATGCCTCGAACGCGCTGCCGTGGCGCCGCACCCGGCCCGTCACGCCAGCATCCCTCTTTGCCGCAACCACGTCTCGTAGCTGCCCGGCCAGTCGGAAGACGGCGTGTCGGGCCGGCCCATGCCGAACCCGTGGCCGCCGCCCGACAGGTGCAGCAGCTCGACCGGCACACCTGCGCCCTTGCACGCCTGCGCCATGATCTCGCTGTTGGCTGGGTTGGAAACCTCATCGTCCTCCGCCTGCGCCAGGAAGATCGAAGGGCAGTCCTGCCGCACGTGGATCTGCACGGACCATTCTCCGCTCTTCTCCGCCGAGGGATGCCGCCCGATCAGGGCCCGTCGGGTCGAAGTATGGTCGTAAGGCGGTTCCAGGGTGATGATCGGATAGATCAGCGCGGCATTGTCGGGCCTGGCCGATTGGGCATCGGCGGCATCGAAAGCCCGATAGGCGCGGAAGGCGGAGCGGGTGGCAGCCAACCCGAGCAGATGACCGCCGGCGGAGAATCCGAGCACGCCCACGCGGCGGATGTCGATCCCGTAATCGGCGGCGCTTGCCCGGATGAGACGGATCGCGCGCTGGGCATCCTGCAGCGGCGCCAGCGGCCCCGCTCCCCAGGCTTCCCCCGGCAAGCGATAGGCGAGCACGAAGGCGGTGATGCCTCTTGCGGCAAGCCAAGTGGCAGCGGGATGAGCCTCTCTGCCCATCTCGATCCGCCTGTAGCCGCCTCCGGCCGCCACGAGCACCGCCGAGCCGTTGGGCCGGTCCGGCTGATAGACCTGCAGACAAGGAGTGGCGATGTTCGACCAGGCACCCCGCGAGCTGACGTCCACCGGCTCGCCCGGGCCGCCACCTCCCGGAGGCTCGCCCGGCCAAAGCGGGATCGTCGCCACGGGAGAAGCCGCCGCGATCGGCGAGCCGATTGTCGCCGCCATCAGGAAAAGCAGGGTACGACGATCAAGAAGCATGCTGCACCTGCCATCATGGGCCAGGCTGAGCCTGGCCAGACCCTCGACGAGAGGCGCTATCCTCGATTCCCGCCATGAATCTCCGCGATATAGCCTCCGGGAAATCGAACGATCGCTTCCCGCCGGCCGGCCGCCGCATAGGGCGCGACCAGAATCTCGACGCCCGCCCCCTTGGCCTTGGCGAGGGTCTCGTCGAGATTGCTCACCTCATATCCCGTCATGTCGTGGCCATAGGGCCAGGGAATCTTGCCGTCCGATACGAACACCACCATCCCGCCGAAGCCCGACTTGATGCGAATGCGCCGGATCGTTCCCTCAGGCCGGCCGACTTCGATCCCGGGCGCACGGGGGTCGTCGGAGACGACCGTGCCGCCCGAAAATTTCAGCCAATGCGACACGAAGGCGTCGGCAACGTCGGCGGTGAGATAGATGCGATTCTCGGGTACGGTCGCGAGCGGAGGGTAGTTCGGCTTGGCGGTATGCCAGTAGAGCTGCATGTTCACGCCGCCCGGCCACTGGATCAGCGCGTCTCTCCCGATCGGATCGGGGAACGTATCGACAAGGCGGATCGCGCCATTGCCGAGCGCGGAAGCGACCGCCGCATCGATATCGGTTACAAGATATCCTGTGCGTTCCTCTCCGAAGGGATAGGGAACGGGGGTCTTGAAACCGAAGACCGACACGATTCCGGCCGGCGTGACGACGAGTTGGGACAGGGTCTCGCTGGGCGTGGGGGTTACCTGGAACACCCCCTGTTTTCCGGCCTTGCCGCCGAAGGTGGCGATGAAACTGGCCACGAAGCGATCGAAATCGCCAGGCTCGACATAGACATGCGTGGAATCGTATTGCGGTCCCACCGAATAGTCGGTCCGCGATTGGGCGGATGCACCGCTAAGAAACAACAGGGACAGCAGGCCCGCACACAAGGCTCTTGAAAGAAAGACGGTCATTGCTCCTCGATTCCTGCAGATGGTTTTGGGGCTGCTTCGAGCCTCGCCGACGCGCCCTACCAATATGGGAATCGGCTCCGGCCGAACCTCGCATATCTTCCGGCCACCTGTCTTCCGAAGTAGAATAGCGGGGAAGAATCTTCAGGGACACATGGCGAGAGCCGGTGCCCCTTGCGAAATGGCACGATGTCGTCACATGTGAGCCCATGAAATACCCGCCGAACCTGCTTGACGAAATCCGCGCCCGCCTCCCCGTCACGGCCGTGGTGGGCAAGCGCGTCAAGCTCAAGAAGCAGGGCCGGGAATGGCGAGGGCTTTCACCGTTCAACGCCGAGAAGACCCCGTCCTTCTACGTGAACGACCAGAAGGGCTTCTATCACTGCTTCTCCTCCGGCCGGCACGGCGACATCTTCCGCTTCCTGATGGAGACGGAGGGCGTCTCTTTCCCGGAGGCCGTGGAGCGCTGCGCGGGAGAAGCCGGCGTCACCCTGCCCAAGCTCACGGCCGAGGATATCCGGCGCGAGGAGCAGCGCGCCTCTCTCCATGAGGTCATGGAGATGGCCGCCGCCTTCTTCCAGTCACGCCTGCACGCACGCGAGGGCGCAGCCGCGCGCGGCTATCTCACCGATCGCGGCCTCACGCCCGCAATCCAGGCGGAATTCGGCATCGGCTATTCGCCCAACGAGAAATTCGCCCTGCGTGACCACCTCGCCGGCAAGGGGGTGGACCGCGACGCCATGATCGAGGCAGGCCTGCTCGTCCACGGCGAGGACATCCAGGTTCCCTACGACCGCTTTCGCGACCGCGTCATGTTCCCGATCCATGACGCCCGCGGCAAGGTCATCGCTTTCGGCGGCCGTGCCATGGACAAGGAAGCGGGGGCCAAATACCTCAATTCCCCGGAAACCTCTCTCTTCCACAAGGGCTCCTGCCTCTATAACCACCATCGCGCCCGCAAGGCCGCGCATGACAAGAGCAGCGTCATCGCGGTGGAAGGCTATGTCGACGTCATCATGATGAGCGTCGCCGGCTTCGGCCACACCGTCGCCCCGCTTGGCACAGCCCTGACGGAAGACCAGCTCAACCTGCTCTGGCGCATGAGCGAGGAACCGATCCTGTGCTTCGATGGCGACAAGGCCGGGCGCCGCGCCGCCTTCCGCGCCGTGGACGTCGCCCTGCCGCAGATCGGGCCGGGCAAGACCATGCGATTCGCCCTTCTTCCAGGCGGCCAGGACCCGGATGAACTGGTGCGCTCCTCCGGCGCGAGCGCCGTGAACGAGGTGCTCAAGGGCGCCCTGCCCCTCGCCGACATCCTGTGGACACGCGAGACGGAGGGAGTCGACTTCTCGACGCCCGAGCGCCGTGCGGCCGTGGAACGCAAGGTGTTGGATGCGCTGGCCCCCATCCGCGACGAAACCGTGCGCAAGCACTATCGCGCCGAAATGCAGGGGCGGCTCAACAGCTTCTTCGCACCGGCCCGCGCAGCCGAAGGTCGCCCCGAGGGCGGCCAGCGCTCATGGCGGCGCGCGCCCGGCGGCGGGCGCCAGGACACTCTGCCGATGGCGCGCCTCGTCACCGCGGGCGTCAGGGAAAGCGCACGCGTGCGCGGCGGCCACGGTGCGGTGCCCGCGCGCGAGGCGCTCATCCTCGCCGCGGTGGTGGCGCATCCCGTTCTCCTCGACGATCATTGCGAACTCCTCGCCGAGATCGAATTCGACAATGCCGAGGCCAATCGCCTGCGCCAGGCGCTGATCGACTGCGTGGCGCACGGCCTGCACGAATCACCTGAGATCGAGGTGGAGCTTCATGGCCTCGGATTCGAGCGCCTGCTCCATTACATTACCTCCGTAAGCGCGCCGACTCACTTCTGGGTGCGTCGGGACGCCGCTTTTCCTGACGTTCGCGACGGATTCGTGCATGCTGTGGCCTTGCATCACAAGAACCGTACGTTACATAAGGAACTCAGGCTCGCGGCCGCAGCGCTGGAGCAGGACCTCACCGACGAGAATTTCGCAAGGCTCCAGAACATCAAGGCACAGATCGCCACGATGGAAGGCACCGAAGCGACGATCGAAGGGTTCGGGGCTTCTTCGGGGCGTGCGTCTCGGGCCATGTGAAGTCAATGACGATATTCAGGGTTAACGGCGGATTAGCCTTTGCCCGGGTAGTGATAGCGCCAACCCTCGAAAGGGACAGCCGGCTTCGATGTCATCGCCTCGCCGCGAAGATATGAAACTGGAGAGACCTTCGAAGGGACATGGGGCAAGGCGATGACCAGTCGGGTGGCTCCGGATACCGGATGCTGCCCTTTTTGGTGTTGCCGGTCGGCCCTCCCCCTAGGGGAAGGAATCGTGCCTTGCCTCGCAAGGGTTTGGCACAGGGTTGTTGTATTCGCCAGTGCTTTCGAGCGGGAATTTTCCGCCCGGCAGGCTGGCAGGCGCCAAGCAGGGTTTCCCGGGTTGGAATTGGCTTCTGGCCCGGGAAGCCCTGCAAGGAACTTGGAAAGACGCATCGATTTGCGAGGCCCAGCGGATAGCCTCGCGAGTTTTGCTTTGGCGATCGAGGGAAAGCGATATGGCGAAAAAAGAAGCTGACAAGGAAGAGACGCCGGAAACCGAAGCGCCGAGCCAGGATAGCCCCTTGCTCGATCTTTCGGACGCCGCCGTCCGTGCCTTGATCAAGCGCGCCAAGAAGCGTGGCTATGTCACGCATGAGGAGATCAACAACGTTCTCCCCTCCGATCAGGTCGATGGCGACCAGATCGAGGACGTTCTCGCCATGTTCTCCGAGATGGGCATCAACGTCGTCGAGAACGAGGAAAACGAGGAGACCGAGGAAAGCCCGGCTAACGAGGAAGAGGAAGCCGAGGGCGGCGACCTCGTCGAGGCCACCTCCACCCGCGCCATCGCCTCGACCACCACGGCCAAGGAGCCTACCGACCGTACCGACGATCCCGTGCGCATGTACCTGCGTGAGATGGGCACGGTGGAGCTTCTGTCGCGCGAGGGCGAAATCGCGATCGCCAAGCGCATCGAGGCCGGCCGCGAGGCTATGATCGCGGGCCTTTGCGAGAGCCCCCTCACCTTCCAGGCCATCATCATCTGGCGTGACGAGCTCAACGACGGCAAGATCCTTCTGCGCGACATCATCGACCTCGAAGCCACCTATGCCGGCCCCGACGGCAAGAACGTGCCGCCGGTCGCCATGGGCGAAGGCAGCGTCGAGGGCGGCGAAGCCGAGCAGCAGATGGACGACGACGCCCTTCCGCCGATGGACGGCGAGATGGACGAGGACGACATGGAGAACAACGTGTCGCTCTCGGCCATGGAGGCTGAATTGAAGCCGAAGGTCCTGGAGACCTTCGACCTCATCGCCGACGACTACAAGAAGCTGCGCCGCCTGCAGGACGTGAACGTCGAGAGCCGGCTGCAGAACCGCTCGCTCTCGCCTTCGCAGGATCGCAAGTACAAGAAGCTGAAGGAAGAGATCGTCACGAATGTGAAGAGCCTTTCGCTCAACCAGGCGCGTATCGACGCCCTCGTCGAGCAGCTCTACGACATCAACAAGCGCCTGATCGGCTATGAAGGCCGCCTCATGCGCCTGGCCGAATCCTATCGCGTCGACCGCTCGGACTTCCTGAAGACCTACCAGGGTTCGGAACTCGATCCGAAGTGGATCCTGCGTGTCTCCAAGCTCGGTTCCAAGGGCTGGAAGGAGTTCGTGGCCCACGAACTCGAGACCATCAAGACCATGCGCGAGGACATCCACAACCTCGCGACCGAGACCGGCCTCGAGATCACCGAGTTCCGCAAGATCGTGCATATGGTGCAGAAGGGCGAGCGCGAGGCACGCCAGGCGAAGAAGGAAATGGTGGAGGCCAATCTGCGCCTCGTCATCTCCATCGCCAAGAAATACACCAATCGCGGCCTGCAGTTCCTCGACCTCATCCAGGAAGGCAATATCGGCCTGATGAAGGCGGTCGACAAGTTCGAGTACCGGCGCGGCTACAAGTTCTCGACCTACGCCACCTGGTGGATCCGGCAGGCGATCACCCGTTCGATCGCCGACCAGGCCCGCACCATCCGCATCCCCGTGCATATGATCGAGACGATCAACAAGATCGTGCGCACGAGCCGCCAGATGCTGCATGAGATCGGCCGTGAGCCGACGCCGGAGGAACTGGCCGAGAAGCTTGCCATGCCGCTGGAAAAGGTGCGCAAGGTACTGAAGATCGCCAAGGAACCGATTTCGCTCGAAACCCCGATCGGCGACGAGGAGGATTCACACCTCGGAGACTTCATCGAGGACAAGAACGCCATCCTTCCGATCGACGCGGCGATCCAGTCCAACCTCCGCGAGACCACCACGCGCGTTCTGGCCTCCCTCACCGCCCGCGAGGAGCGCGTGCTCCGCATGCGCTTCGGCATCGGCATGAATACCGACCACACGCTGGAGGAAGTCGGCCAGCAGTTCTCGGTGACGCGCGAACGTATCCGCCAGATCGAGGCCAAGGCCCTGCGCAAGCTCAAGCATCCAAGCCGCTCGCGCAAGCTGCGCAGCTTCCTCGACAACTGATCCCCGGAGCGGCGGACGCCCTGTCCGCCCTTCATGGAAGACGTTTGGAGTTCTTGATTGAAAGGCCTTCCCGATCACCCGGGAAGGCCTTTTTCATGTCCCGCGCCTCAGCGCCAATGGCCATGATGGTGATGGCGATTGTTCCAGTCGTGCCAGTGGTTGCCATAGGGATAGTCATCGATGGCTTCGTCGCAGGCGCCGAAGAAACGGTACCAGGGCAGGATGCATTCGGCCCGGGCATTCTGCTCCTCGGGATGCCTCTCGGCCGGGCGAGAAGCGGCCTGGGATGCTCCGGCGAGGACAAGCAGGCTTCCGGCCAGAAACGCAGCGGTGATGATCAGCTTGGACATGGCATTTCCCAGGAAGGTTCTGATTGAGATGTCGTAGGTGAACCGCGGATTCGCAAGATGGTTGCAAGCCCCCCTCGCGGCCCCATTGGCGGAAGGCGCCGATGAGACTATCCTGACCGCAACATCAACAAGACTGGGACACGCTCGTGGCTTCCTTCCTCAAATCACTCTCTTCCCTGTTCGGCGGCGGCCGCGAATCGGGCGGCGACAGCGCCGCGCCGGCCCCCAAAGGCGACGGCGAGGAATATAACGGCTTCGTCGTGCGCCCGGCCCCGTACAAGGAAGGCGGCCAGTACCAGACCTGTGGATTCGTCGAAAAGGAAATCGGAGGCGAGCTGAAGACCCACAAATTCATTCGCGCCGACCGTTTCGCCAGCCTCGATGACGCCGTCCAGTTCTCGCTGACCAAGGGAAAACAGCTGATCGACGAGCAGGGTGAAGGCCTGTTTCGATAAAGTGTGAAAAAAAGCGCACAAAGCGCTTGCATCCCCGGGCGCCCTTGGCTATCAGGGCGCCTCGGAAGCGTTTTCGCTTCCCAGCGCGCCCGTAGCTCAGCTGGATAGAGCATCAGACTACGAATCTGAGGGTCAGAGGTTCGAATCCTTTCGGGCGCGCCATTCTCCTTTTCACCCCTATATATTTCAATAGGTTACGGCTCGATTTTGTCGCACCTATTCGAACCACGCTTCAAGGTGCGACACTTCTGTCGTTCCTTTGTTCTGCGGTCGGCGTGAGAATCCCCTCTGCGACAAGAGTCTCTGCGATCCGCTCGAAGCCCTTCGTGGCCAGCAGGAGCGCCCTCGCCTTCTTGGTATAGGTGCCTGACTGGCGCGTGTTCGACCATCCGTACATCGCTTCGAGCTCGACTTCCGAACCGCCGTTCTCCGAGCAGATCGTAGCGCCGCCCTTCCGAAGCCCATGCGGGGAGCAGTCTGGCAGCTTTGCCTCGACGCAGCGGTCCTTGAACCAATTGCCGAAGGAAGCCCCGGAGGCGAACGGCTTGCCATAGGCGTTGAGCAGATAGGCCAGTTGGTCGGTCTCAGGCATTGCCGCGATCGCCTGCACCAAGGGCCACGGCGTGTGAGTTATGAGTTCCGCTCCGGTCTTGCTGGTCTTGAATTTCACCTTGCCGCTGCGCGCGTGCTGGCGCCCGAATTTCGTAGCGTCGGAGCGCCGCAATCCCGTGAAAAGCAGCAGCATGCATGCGAGATAGGGCATCGTGCCAATAGGATGCCGCTCGATGTATGCCCGGAGATCGTCGATCGTCCAGGTGTAAAAGCCCTCGGTGTCGGTCTGGATCTTGCCGATGCCGCCTGCAGGATTCGACGGAACGATCGCTAGCGATGATGCCCAACTGTAGAGCGCCTTGATAGATTTCAGCCAATCATTGGCGTTGCCTGGTACCGCGGCGCGTTTTGCCATGCCCTTCGCGATGTTCTCGGCCGGGATGAGCATGGGACGATGCCCGCTCTTTTCCTTCATGGCCTCAAGGATCTTGCGCCGTCGGCCGCGGCCGATCGGGTTCATGGTCAGGTACTTCGGCGATTCGACGAAATACCGATCTATCAGCCAGCCGAGTGTCTTGGGCGCGAATTCTTGCCGGCCTGTGGCCTTCTTCTCCGGTAGAGGTGCATCGGAATGCAGCTCTTTCACAGCAGCCCGGTATTCATCGACGAACTCTGGCGACGACACGGGATGCTTGAGCCGGATGCGCCTGCCTTTGACACGTGCATAGATCACACGCCGGCCGTGACGCGTCTTCTCCTCGCTAAGGTATTGAAGGTCTATTTCCATCCCCTCAGGGTGCTTCATCGCCCCAACCGTCGTCAACGCCGTCTCCTGGGGATTGCGGGGACTGATCGTCCCGCATCTGGTCAAAGGCCGCGTCGAGAGCGCGCATGTCCCAGATTACGCGTCGATCTATCCTGATCGGCTTGGGCATTTTGCCCTCTTCGACAAGCGAGAGAAACTTCGTCTGGCCGATGCCAATATAAGCAGCCGCTTCCTCACATGAGAGGCCTCGGCGCGGTGACGGTGATAGAGGCAGCACAATGGTAGTGGCGGATTCGACGGCGCGGGTGTGTTTCATCGAGCCATCTCGCCAGCTACGTCCTTCACAATCGCGATCGCTTCACTGGGAAAACAATCGAACCATTCTCCTCGGCGTCGACTGGAGGAAAGCCGCGCATGTACAGCGCGTTCGATTAGACGAGCGTCCTTCTCAGCCACCTCGATTGAAAACGCACATGTCACTTCCACAGGTGACGCGACATTCAAGTCGGCAAGGCGCTTGGCAACGTCAAAGGCGATCCCAACTTTCACGTATCGCCCGCTCTCCATGACATAGACGCTCCTGCGACCTGTCTCCCGCGGCTTGACCTGCCTTTCAGCTTTCGCTTGTTGACGCTGTTCCAACACGTGCTGCATCGCCTTGATCGCGCCAAGGGACGTGTAGAGCCTGCCGCCGATGCGCCAGGCTTCAAGGGCTCCGTTCGCCAGAGCCTTGCGCAAGCCGCTCACAGACATTGTCCCGTCGGGAAATGCAAGTTGTGCAGCGATATGGAGCTGCAGCGGGGTATCGTCTCGGATCTCGTCGAGGGCAGGCAGGCGTGGACGGCGGCTCATGGTGTCACTCGCCCCCGCCCCAGGAGGATTCGTCATCGCCCGGGATCATCTCGCGCGTGTCGTGGATCAGGCCACCGAGGCCGGCCGCGACCAGCGCCACGCCGATCGCTGCGACAGGCGGCAGGGACGCAGCGCAGAGGCAGATGCCGGCGGCGAGCGCGATAAGGTAGCGCTTGGTCATGCCGACTCCCTTTCGCGCTTCCTGGCGCCTGCGTGCTCGGCTGAGGCCTTTGCCAGGACTTCCAGCTCATCGGCGGCGAGTTCGATCCCTCTTTCGACGATACTCGTCACGGATATCGCGTAGGGTATGATCGACGTCAGGCTGGCCAAGCGTGCCGCAGTGCTGTCCGACAGACGAATTGTAAGATTCTTGCTCTTTGTCATCTGCTCTCTCCTGGTCCCCACGGCGGTTTCCCGCGCAGGCGGTTCAATGTCATGCCCAAGCTGTGGTCGACCCAGAACAGCTTATCGCGCGGCCATTCGTCATCCGCCGGGATGACACGTTTCGCCATGGCGACTAGCCAGCGGGCCAAGGCGTAGCGGGTGATTGGGAAGCGGGTCACAGCCCGATCTCCTTCCCGATCTGCGCCAATGTCGTGAGATCCTCGCGGATGCTTTTGTCCATCCAGAGGAGGTCGACGAGCTTGCGGCCCTCGACGACGCCGATATTGAAATCGTCGGAGCCTCGGATCTCGAATCCGTGCCGCTTGGCGTCTTCCAGCAGCTTGAAATGCGTGCCGTCGCAGTAGTGCTCGATCGAGATCGGGCCACCGTCGGTGCATATCGCCTGGGACGTGATGACGACGTAGGAGCGTGCCATCCTATTTCCTCCCGAACATGTCAGGCTGCCCGCGCTTCTCGGCGCGCGTGATCGATGCATTGTGGGCATGGTGCTTGGCGTCATAGGAGAGATGGCACCTTTGGCAGAGCGCCTTGAGATTTGCCGGGTCGCTGTTCTCCGGCTGGTGGTCCAAGTGCGCGACGGTCAGAACGATGCGGATAATGCGAAGTTGGATGTCATAGCCTTCGCACCAGGCGTGATCGCCCTCGCGCGGCCAAGTGAGGCGCAAGCCGTTGTCGCCAGTCGGCCGGGCCTTGTGAAAGACACCTGCGCGCGTTCGTCCTCCCAGCGCATGGTTCTCGACGCCGCAAAACTCGCAGCGGTGGTCTGCGCGACGCAATATGTCCTGCCTGATCTTGGACCAGTCTGCCGGGTAGCGCGCTTGATTTTCGGGGCGGATCGGCATCAATTCCCCCTCGCCAGATAAACGCCCAAGGCCTCGATAATGCGGACGGGATGCACCTCCACGACAATGTTGCAGGCCTCGCAGGTCGGCCAGTCATGCTCGGCATAGAAAGCGCCGGCATCATCCTCGGCAGGCTCATAGTCGAGCTCAGCGCCACAACTCGGACATTCGGTGCAAAGACGGGTAGGACGCGGCAGTCTGGTGGCGCGCAGGATCGTAGCCTCTGCCATCGTCATCGCTCCCACACAATGCGGTAGGCGACGACTTCGCCGTACTCGGCGTCTTTCTCCCATCGGACGAAACGCGCCTGCGCCTTGGTCTGAAGACCACCTTTACGCATGACCTCGACCATCCAGTTCGGATCGATCGCCGGCACGACCTGGCCTTCTGCGGTCTTGGGCTGCGCGGCCCATGTGATCCAAGCGCTCGCTCTCATTTCTGCCTCGGCGGTGTCGAGAAATCGGTGAGGATCTTCCCGCAGCGCATGCACTCGCAGCGGGTGGTGACTCCTCGGTGGCGTTGGCGCGGCCCGGTCGGGCTGGCCCAGTACCAGCGCAGGCGCCATGCATGACCGAAGATGAAGCAGCGGAGGTTCATCAAATCCCCCTGCCGCACGGACAACCGCGTTTACGATCCGTCCCGCCATTTCGTGCAAGCCGGTGATCACTTTCGGCAACAACCGGCCCGATGTTCTGCACGGGTTCTTGGGAGGCCGTCATTCCGCCTCTCCGATTTCTTGGCTGCCCAACGCCTGATTTGCGAGCTCGACCAGCATGCGAAGCCCATCAAGGTCGTTGATCCTGGCGAAGGTCGCGATGATGGGTGGGTCACCCCCATCCGGGTTGTTGCGGACGATGCAAGGCACGAGACAATTCTCCCAGGGACCTTCCATCAAGCGGAAATAGGTCGGCTTCGGCTTCGCGTTGGCGGGGTGCGTGCTCATGCGTCGACCTCAAACCTTGCGCCAAAGTAGGGATCATGGTGTCGAGACAGAGTGCTCGGATCAGGCTTCCGCACCTTGACAATGATGGTGTTGCAATAGGTTCCCACGCTGGCGAAAGAGCCGGCAGGAAGGTCGACATGCTGCCCGTTCATGTCGATCATCAGCTTTCGAAAGGCTGTCGTCTTCTTGGTGCTTCGAAACTCGGTGCCAGCCGACATGATCGCCACTAGAATTCCGCCGGGGCGCAAGAACTTCAGCGCATGCACGACATGGTCAATGTCGCGCTCTCGGTCGAATGGTGGGTTCATCACCACGCGGTCGTACAGACCATCACGCGGAGGCTGGAGAGCAAGAAAATCTGCCCGTTGCACACAATTGTAGATCCACTCGCGGCGCAAGCCGGCCGCTCTCTCCTCGTTGATCTCGACGCAGTCGACGATGCACCCCTTCCTAACCAGCGGCCTGGCGAGGTTGCCGGTGCCGGCGCTCGGCTCAAGCACTCGCAGCGGTGGCTCGTCCTTCTGGCGATAGAGCGGCACGGCATCTACAACCCGTTCCGTCGCCGCGTCTGGAGTCGGATAGAACCCGTAGTTTTTGGCCAACGACGTCTTTGGGGTGTGCAATCCCCAATCTTCATCCGGACCGCGTTCTTCCGGAATTGGGGCACCATAGTATTCGCCTAAAAGCTGGTTCACCTTGTCGAGCAGGTCATCTCGCTTGAACCACAGATGCGCATTGCCATTCATGAAGCAACGCACCCGGAAATACTCCGTCTCGACGAAGGACTGTCTGGCGCCGTAATGGCCGGCACGCGATTCCTCGATCGCAGCGACTAGGCCGGCATGAACGAGCGGTACGGGTTTCCCCTCCAGGACCATAAAGGCGCGCTCGATATCATGGATCGTATCGCGCTCATTTCGGTAGTAGTTCCAAGAGCCATACTCGTTGAACGCGCGGGTCAGGATGACTCGGCTGCCGATCTTCCATCCATCGTGTGAGCGAAAGCGTCGATCCAAGCTGGAGAAGCACATCGCGATTCCGCGCCTGAAGATCGTGCCTGCGTCCAGGGCGAATTGCTCCAGCGTCGCTATGACATTCTCGACCGTGACTTCTGGCGGGTCCTTTTGAAGTTGCGACCTGAATTCATCCTTGGCGCGTTTGTCCATTAGAGTGTCGAGTTCCGTCATCCGGATCAAATGCGCCCAGACATCCGTGTCGATCATCCTCCGAGCAGCGCCGAGAAAATCATCCCGAATAGGAAGATCCAGGCCGGAGAGGAAGCCACTACGTTCCTCCTTAGCATGATGATTGATGCCGGTTTGGGTAGGAGCGGCCACCAATGTCGCGCTTAATGCCTCCTGCAATGCCGAGGCGGCTGTACCCAGGGCGCTGTGCGCATCGGTGTAGAGCGACAAGGCTCGGTTTCTGTTCGCGACAATTTGATCAATGGTCGCGCGCGGGACGAGTGCGCTCATTCCGCCCACCTCTGGCTGCAACTGAATTGCCCATCCCGCACGGACGGGTAGTCGTTCGCCTCGCACCGCTCTTGGGATAGGCCGCATGAACAGAGCTCGACGGCCGGCAGCCCGGTCGCTGTCAGGCGCTCCGACGCCACCTTGAGGTAGCCGATCGCGCCTGAACCATCCTCGGGCTTCTGGATCTCCTGATCCTTGTCGAGCACGACAATCGCCTTGCGCTCATGCCAAGCGCGGACGATGCCGCGGCGCGTGATCATGCTCTTGAGCGTAAGCTCGCCGTATTCGTTGGGATTTTCGACTATCTCGAAGGCCTTCACGTCGACGACCGAGCCCGGCGGAAAATCCTTCTGAGGCAACGAGCACTTCATGGTCACCTTCGTGATGCTATGCCCCTTCAGCGCGGCGAGCGTTTTCTTCCGGATGCTGCAGTCCGCCTTGCGGTGGCAGTTGTGGCAGGGATGGAGGACGGTCATGCCGCCTCCCCAACCGATGATGGGAGCAGATCAAGCCGCGCGACGGCATTCGAATCCCAGATGCACCCAGAGGCGCAATCCCGGCCGTAGTACCAGTTGAGTTCGAGGCGAGCCGACCAGATGTAAGGAGCGATGATAATGCCGCTGTAGGTTTGGGCGACACTTCCCTAGTCTATCGTGAGGCCATGGAAGTATGCCGCACTGGGTCGCCCGAAGCGTCTCTGGAAATCAGTAAGTTCCCCATGAGAGCAGAGGCGCAAAATATTGGCGTCTGGCGCCAAAATGACATCGTATGCCAGCTGCTTCCCGACATCGCGGAAGCCTTCTGACCGACACCATGATTCCCAATCGTCCTCGCCGACAATCGAGACCCAGAATCCGCGCGGCTTCGAATACGAAGCGAGATCATCGAAATCCAGTTGCGTGGTGGACCGAACCTTTTTGATAGCGGCATTGCTGTAGTGGCGGAGGACGGTCATGCCAGCGCCTCGATCTTCTCGATCGCGCTCTCGGTCTGCGCCTTCATCGCCAGAAAAGACATCGTGTCGAGATACTGGCCGATCTCCACATAGCGCCATTGCTCAAGTGCTTGCTTGGCCGCTTCGAGCGCAACCTTCTGTGACTCGATGATCGCGCGCTGATCGATCTGCCCGACCTCAGCCGGCGGTGCACTCCCAGTGGATTCCACCGTCGTCGGGCCGCTGAACTTGATCGACATCGAGCCGTCTTTGTGGATGCTGATCTCAGCCATTGACCGCCTCCTGCATCCGGGCGCCCGACATTGCGTTGAGCGAGGTGATCATGTGGTCAACCGCTTTGTCACAGGCGTTGGCGTCTCCCGTCGAGGCGTTGAGCGTCGTGACGATGACTGCCCTGACGTCGGCCGTCTTCTCGCTCGGGATCTGGTAGGCGCCCATCGTGACGATGGTCATTGCCTCCAGCGCGGCCTTGAGGCCGGTCAGAGCCAGGGCCGACATCTCGGTGCCGTCCGGTGCCGAAACCACGGCATCGGTGAAGGAATTGACGATGTTGTCAGCGAGCGCGTCGGCGTGCGTGTAGAACTGGTGCTCGTTCATGAGGATGCTCCGTCGCGGCGAACAACGCCGTGGTTGAACGTCTTCTTCAAAGGGGACTTGCGGCTGCCGTCCATCGGCCTGCCCGTACGTCGATAGGCGCCGGTATGCTTGTCGCGCTGACGATCCGATTTCCGGATGCGTCCAATGTCCTGTGCGGTCTTGGCCTTGTGGCAAACCCTGCAAAGCCACTGCCCGTTTTCGATCACGCTCTCGCCGCCGAGTTCGACAGGCAACACATGATCCGCATCGCCTTCGCCGACCTTCAGGCGCGCCCCGCATGACTCGCAGCATCCGTTGGCTCGAAGAGCGATGTCGCGGCACTGCTTACGCGTAAAGTTGTGCGCCCTCATGCTGCCGCCTCGCGAGCTTTGGCAAGACGCACACCGGCCATCTGCTCGATCTCGTCTCGCAATGTCCCTTCCGGTACGCCGGGCAGGATCTCGTCGAGGATGATCGGCCAGACGAAATCGAAGTAGGAGCGCCACTCCGGCAGCGACCAATCGCCGGTCGGCAGCGGCGTACCCTTCGCGATCGACCCGTCGGCGGCGACATAGACCGCCGTGATCTTGTGGGCACGGAGCATCAACGCCGTGTGGACGGAGTTGCCGTCCGGAAAGTGGCCGGTCGCTTGGGCGATCTTCGAGCACAGCGCCCGGTACAGGCGGGTGAGATCGAGCGGCGCGGGGCGGTCTACCGTGACTCTGAGCGCTACCGATTGCGGGAAGCGCTCCAGCTCCTCGCGGTCGTAGGCGCTGGCGACCACCAAGGATGCACCGCGGCGCACCATGACGAGTTCGATTGCCATCATGCACCTACCTGGACCTTGGCCGCTTCCGAGCGGAGTTGATCGAGATGCGGCTCGAGGTCTTCGAACTGATCGTTCGTCAGCTTGCCGAGCCAGAAATTGAACTTCTTCAACCCCTCCTTCGCTTTTGCCCGGGCCTGTTCAAGGACAGCGAGCGCCGCAGCATGCGTTGCCGGTTCGCCGACCTGGTCGGGCGCAGGCGGCTCAGGAACTGGCGGCTCCGGCGGGGCGGTCTCCTCGGCAGGCTTGGCGTCAGCAATGCGTGCCTTGTGCTTGTCGAGCAGCCCCGTCATCTCAGTGATTTCGGCTGTCACGAGCTTGCGTGTGGGCTGCTCGCGTCCCTTCCATGCGGCCTTGAGCTCGTCCTCGGTCTTGGCGACCGCAAGCACCTTGTCGAGGCCGGCGACGTAGTCCGTGAAGGACCATTCGGGCGGCTGCTCGGGTGCGGGAGGCGCGGGTTCGTCAACGATCTCGCCAGTGACCTCCTGTGATGCCGGCGGTGGTGCAGGCGGCGGCTCGGGTGGAGCGGGAGGCGCTATCGCCTGATGCTCGATCACTCGCCCTTCCATTTCGTCGTCGGTCGGCTGATTGCTGACCGCCTCGGGGAAGGCCATGCGCAACGCCTGGGCCTCGGCAACCTTGGCCAGTTGTCCATAGGCACGCTTCGTCCACATCGCGTTCGGGGCAAGCGTCTCGCGACTGGCCGTCGCATAGTTCTCCAGCCAGAATTCCTTGGCGGTGAAAGAGCGTTCCTTGCCGGCGATCAACCGATAGACCGTGATCTTGCACCACTCGGGGAAGCGTACCTCCTTGCCGCTCAGCGTCTCGGTCTGTATGGGGCCGTATTCAGGTTCGCTCTTGCCGACATATTGGCCGGTGCGCGCGGCGTCGACGCGATAGCTGTAAATGCCAGGCATGATGACATCACGCATGGCACCCTTGCCGCTTGCGGCGTCCTTCACCCACATCGGAACGATATGGACGGGCTTCATCATCGGATCGAGATTGCGCGCCCGGCAGTAGGTCAGCACCAAGCCTATCGAAGCAGGCTTCGCGCCGGGATAGAGCGAGCTCTCCATCGCCTGGATAAGTTCGCCGTCGGAGAGTTGGGCAACTGCTGTGGTCTGCGCGACCGGCACGATCTGGTTCATGGCTGCCTCAGGCTGCGTACTGCTGGGTTTTGCCTTCGGTGCCGGGCACAGTCAGGCCCGCGGCGATCACGCGGCCGGACAGGGTGCGCACGACTTCGACGAACTCGGTCGGCGGCTCGGCCATCGCGGCGAAGAAAGCCGCTGCCGCCTTCAGATCGGTGATTTCGGTCACCTTGCGGGTCTTGAGAACGACGGCGCGCTTCTGCCCGGCTCGGGCCGTACCAAGGTCGACGACCGATTCATCGACGCCGGCGGCTTCGGCAGCTAGCTTCGCTGCAGCTTCGAGCCTCACCTTCTCGGCCTTCAGGAAGTCGCCCACGACGGTTTTCGCCGACTGCTTCGCCCGCGCCGCCTTGTCGATAACCGGCTTCCATTTCGCATCGACGGCTCGTCCGGCGCTGAGATGCGGTTCCTTCTCGGCCTTGTGCTCGGCGGTTGCGGCCTTTTCGAACTCGCCGAACTTGGTGGCGATGTCGGACATCCTATCGGCTGTCGCCTGGTCGGTGATCGGGCCGGCCGCCATGAGCTTGCGAGCCATCGCATCCCATTCGGCCATGTCGGCGACGATCTGATCGAGCGTCGATCCGCTGTTGTGACCGATGCCGGGCTGGGGCTGCTGTTCTTCGGTCGCCGGCTGCACCGCTTCCTTCGGCGGCAACGCGGTCTCGTCCGGCCACGGCTCGCCCACCATCTTCGCCATATAGTCGGGGTG